>CAVZAA010000010.1:392500-806457 GCA_963773105.1 uncultured Actinomycetota bacterium | reverse complement strand
CGCCTCCGGGCGCTTGTGGCCGATGCCTTCCCTCGTCGCTCGGCACAAACCGCCTCCCTCCTCAGTCCAGGCACCGGCGTGCCCTTTGGCTCGCGGGTTCTTCATTCTGGCCATCCTGGTCGGGCACCACGCGCGCGCTGCGTTCGTTGTCCATGTGATACACGGGACTGTGGCGTGCGTCACAATTGTCACCGAGCGATGTATCGTAGTTATCCAAAGTGACTATTGATGAGCTTCGATCCTCGTGCATATGGCCGGACGGGTGGGGTAGCCGAAGCGGGCTGAGCCGCAGCTTTGCCATTTTCGACCACTGGGGCCTGCGGTGGTATCTGAATCGAGGATTCCGGGTTCGGGCAGTACCTAGATGAACGCGTATGCAGATGCGTATGCGTATGAAAGTGCGAAATACCATGCGGATGCACGTGCATGCGCTATGCTCAGACTTGTAAGTCCCGGGGGGACAAGTAAGGAGAACCAACCGGGGCCGTCCGCGACCCGCGCCGGACCCCTGTGCTCTCCGGCTCGTAACCGGCGTCAGCCGGCCAAGGGCCGGGGTTACATCCGTCAGGAGACGAGAAACGATGCAGGACATTCACAACGGGATCAGCGCCGCGCAGCTCGAAGGCGCGATCTGGCGGAAGAGCCAGCGCAGCAACTCCCAGGGTGCGTGCGTGGAGCTTGCTCGCCTGGACTCGGCCACGGTTGCCATGCGCAACTCGCGCGACCCGAAGGGCACGGCCCTCATCTACCCGGCCACGGCCATTCGCGCTATGGTGAGCGCTCTCCGCTCCGGGGAGTTCGACTACCTGATCGGCTAATGGCAGCCGATCGGGCGACAATCTCGCGGTGGCTCATCCTGCGCGCTACCAGGCAGGCGAGTCCGCGTGCGGCCGGGCACGGGTGATTGCGGCTCCCCGTGCCCGGCCGTATGTGTCAGCGGCACGTTTTTTTGTCTGGTAAGACGGGACCGTGGCGGAAACCCGAAACGACGGCGCACTAGACCTGCTGCCGGACATGCCGCCGCTCGATACCGCAAAAGCCGCAAAAGCCCCAGAGAACTCCACTCCGGCGATTAGGCCAAAAAGGGCAAAAGACCCAAAAACGCTCAAACCAGCCGGAGATCGACCGGTGGCGCGGATCGCGGTGGACCTGCCCCTCGCCCATCTGGACCGGCCCTTCGACTACCTGGTGCCGGAACGACTGGCGGCGCTGGCCCGGCCCGGGGTTCGGGTCCGGGTCAGGTTCGCCGGCCAGCTCACCGACGGCTACCTCCTGGACCGAGTTCGACAGCAGCGAGCACCAGGGCAGGCTTAGCTACCTGGAGCGGGTCGTCTCGGCCGAGCAGGTGCTCACCCCGGAGATCGCTGGACTGGCGCGCGCGGTCGCCGACCGGTACGCGGGGACGCTCGCCGACGTGCTCCGCCTCGCGATCCCGCAGCGCCATGCGGCTACAGAAACAGCCAAGGCGGCGCCCAGGCCACTCGCCGCGGGCGACTCCGGCCGCGGCACTGCCTCCGGTATCGACTCCGGCCCCGGCACCGACTCGAGCCCCGGCGCGGTCTCCGACCCCGGCGCGGTCTCCGACGCTGGTGCGGACTCCGGCGCTGGCGGCGGCTTCCCGCCCCGGCCGGAAGACGGCCCGTGGGCGAGGTACCCGGCCGGCCCGGCCTTCCTCGACGCGGTCGCTGCGGGGCGTCCCGCCCGCGCCGCGTGGACCGCGCTGCCCGGCCCGACCTGGCCGGAGGAGATCGCCCGGGCCGCGGTCGCGGCCGCCAGCGGCGGCCGCGGCGCCGTGATCGTCGTACCGGACAGCCGCGACCTGGCCCGCGTCGACGAGGCGCTGGCGGCGTTCGCGGCCGGCCATGTCACGCTGACGGCCGATCTGGGCCCGGCCGAACGGTACCGGCGCTGGCTCCGCGCCCGCCGGGGCGAGGCGCGGATCGTCGCCGGGACCCGGGCGGCCATGTTCGCCCCGGTCGAGAACCTCGGCCTGGTGGTGCTGTGGGACGACGGCGACGACCTGCACGCCGAGCCGCGGGCTCCGTACCCGAACGCCAGGGAGGTGCTCGCGCTGCGCGCCCACCGGGCTGGCGCTGCCGCCCTCATCGGCGGGTTCGCGCGCACCGCCGAGCTGGCCCAGCTCGTGCAGGCCGGCTGGGCCAGGGACCTGACCCCGGACCGGGCCACCCTGCGCGTCACCGCTGCGCGGGTGCGGCCCGCCGCCGACGACAGGGAACTCGGCCGGGACGAGGCGGCGACCACCGCCCGGCTGCCGAGCCTCGCGCTCCGCACCGCCCGCGCCGCGCTCGATGCCGGCGCCCCAGTCCTCGTCCAGGTGCCGAGGCGCGGCTACCTGGCCTCGATCGCCTGCGGCCGCTGCCGCGCCCAGGCCCGGTGCGTCAACCTCATCGGCGGGGCGCCCTGCAACGGCCCGCTGCGGCTGGCCGACGCCCGCGCCACCCCCGACTGCCGGTGGTGCGGGGCGCTGGCGACCAGCTGGCGCTGCCCGCGCTGCGGCCACGACCGGCTCCGCGCGATCGTCACCGGCGCCACCAGGACGGCCGAGGAACTCGGCCGTGCCTTCCCCGGCGTCAAGGTCCGTACCTCCGGCGGCGACCTGGTACTGCCGCGCGTTCCCGACTCGCCCGCCCTGGTCATCGCCACCCCCGGCGCCGAGCCGGTCGCGGGGCAGGGGATGGGTTACGGCGCCGCCCTGCTGCTAGACGGCTGGGCGCTGCTCGGCCGCCCGAGCCTGCGCGCGGGGGAGGAGGCGCTGCGCCGCTGGCTCGCTGCCGCCGCCCTGGTCCGGTCCGACGGCACCGTCCTGGTCCACGCCGAGTCCGCGCTCGCCGCCACCCAGGCGCTCATCCGCTGGGACCCGGTCACGTTCGCGGAACGGGAACTGGCCGAGCGGGCCGAGCTCGGCTTCCCGCCCGCCGTCCGGATGGCCGCCGTAACCGGCGAGGCGACGGCGGTGGCGAGCCTTTTGGCCGGCACCGACCCCGCGTTCGAGGTGCTCGGCCCCGTCCCGGTCGAACACGGCCTCCCCGGCGAGGCCGACGACCAGGTCCGCGCCCTGATCCGCGCGTCCAGGGCGCGGGGGGCGGAACTGGCGCGGGCACTGCAGGCGGCGCAGGCGGGGCGCAGCGCCCGCAAGGAGGGCGGCGGCGTGCGGGTGCAGCTCGATCCGGCCGAGCTAATCTAGCCTCCCGATAGAATCAATGGTGAACGTGCGCTTGCCATTCGGGGGACAGGCGCGTTGCCGCCGTCGCGAAGGGAACTCCAGTTGCTCAGGGACATCAAGCTGTTCGGTGACCCCGTGCTGCGCACCCCGGCCGAGCCGGTGGTTGACTTCGATCTGGAGCTGCGCAACCTGGTCGCGGACCTCACCGAGACGATGCTGGACGCGCCCGGGGTCGGGCTGGCGGCGCCCCAGATCGGCGTCGGCCTGCGGGTATTCACCTACCACGTCGACGACGAGCCCGGTCACCTGATCAACCCGGTGCTGAAGCTCGAGGGCGAGGCGGAGGAAGACGACGAGGGGTGCCTGTCGCTGCCCGGCCTGCAGTTCCCCACTCCCCGCGCGCCCCGCGCGATCGCGACCGGCTTCAACATGTACGGCGACCCGGTGACGATCGAGGGCACCGAGCTGCTCGCCCGCTGCGTGCAGCACGAGACCGACCACCTGGATGGCATCTTGTTCATTGACCGCCTCGACAAGAAGCAGCGCAAGCTCGCGATGAAGGCGATCAGGGAGGCCGAGTGGTCCGGCCTGGCCATCCCCGAGGTCAAGGTCTCACCGCACTCGACCCAGCGAATCTCCTAGGGGGCGGGCCACGTGCGGCTCGTCTTCGCCGGGACCCCGGAGGTCGCGCTCCCGGCCCTCCGCGCGCTCGTCGGCTCCAGGCACGCGGTGACGGCGGTCGTCACCCGGCCGGACGCGCCCGCCGGACGGGGCCGGAGACTGGTGGCCTCGCCGGTGGCCGAGCTCGCGGCCGAGCTCGGCATCGAGACCCTGAAGCCCGCTCGCCCCGGCGAGGCGTCGTTCCTCGACCGGCTGCGCGCCATCGCGCCCGACTGCTGCCCGGTGGTGGCCTACGGCGCGCTGCTGCCGCAATCGGCGCTTGACGTGCCCGCCCACGGCTGGGTGAACCTGCACTTCTCGGTGCTGCCCGCCTGGCGCGGCGCTGCCCCGGTGCAGCACGCGGTCCTGCGCGGCGATGACATCACCGGCGCGTCCACCTTCCAGATCGTGAAGGAGCTCGACGCGGGCCCGGTCTACGGCACGCTCACCGAGCCGGTCGGCCCGAGCGATACCAGCGGCGACCTCCTCGACCGGCTGGCCGTGGCCGGGGCGCGCCTGCTGGTCGACACGCTGGACGGGATCGAGGACGGTACCGTCCAGGCCGTACCGCAGCCGACCGACGGCATCAGCTTCGCGCCCAAGCTCACGCCCGAGGACGCCCGCGTCGACTGGAAGCTCCCCGCGCACCTGATCGACCGCCAGATCCGCGGGTGCACCCCCGACCCCGGTGCCTGGACCGACTTCGAGGGCAGCCGCCTCAAGCTCTGGCCGGTTACGCTGACGCGCCCGTCCGCCACCGCGCCGGCCGGCCCGGCCGTTGCCGATGCCGCTCATGGCTCACCCGGGGGCACCGTGGCCCCGGGCCAGCTGCGGGTCGAGCGCGGCGCGGTCTACGTCGGCACCGGCACCGCCCCGGTCCGGCTGGGTGACGTCCAGCCGCCGGGTAAGCGCCGCATGCCCGCCGCGGACTGGGCGCGCGGCCTGCACGCCGAAGCCGCCGTCAGCCTCGGGCTGGGCTGACGTGGGGGTCTACCGGCGTCCCCACCCCCGCCGCCGCGCCGCCGGCGGGCCGGGCTCGGCCCGCGACGCGGACGCGGCCAAACGCGACGTCGCCCGCCGGTCGGGGAACCCTCGCCGCGCCGCCTACCAGGTCCTCGCGGCGGTGGAGAACCGCGAGGCCTACGCGAACCTGCTGCTGCCCAAGCTGCTAGCCGACCGCGACATCACCGGTCGCGACGCCGCCCTCGCGACCGAGCTCGCCTACGGCACGCTGCGCGGCCAGGGCACCTACGACGCCGTGCTCGCCGCCTGCAGCGACCGCCCGCTCGACCAGCTCGACCCGCCGGTTCGCCTGGTCCTGCGGCTCGGCGCGCACCAGCTCCTGGCCACCAGGATCGGCGCTCACGCCGCCGTCGCCACCTCGGTCGACCTGGCCAAGCAGGTGGTCGGCCCGCGCGTCTCCGGCTACGTCAACGCCGTCCTGCGCCGGGTGGCGACCAGGGACCTGGACGCCTGGCTTGAGATCGTCGCGCCCGACCAGGCGACCGACGCCGACGGCAACCTCGCCGTCCGCTACGGCTACCCCCGCTGGATCGTCGCCGCCTACCGGGCCGCCCTTGGCGACGCCGCCGAGGCCGAGCTCGAGGCCGCCCTGGCCGAGGGCAACGCCCGCCCCAAGGTCACCATGGCCACCTTCCCCGGCGGCCAGGACCGCGACCAGGTGATGCCGGACGGGGCCGAGCCCGGCCGCTGGTCGCCGTACGCCTTCACCCTGGATTCCGGCAACCCGGCCGGCCTGATCGCCTCCGGCCGGGCCGCCGTCCAGGACGAGGCCAGCCAGCTGGCCGCCATCGCGCTGACCCGCGCCGCGCTCGCGCCCACGGCCGACCGCGCCGCGGGCGGCGAACGCTGGCTTGATATGTGCGCAGGGCCCGGCGGCAAGTCCCGCCTGCTGCACGGCCTGGCGGCGACCGGCACTGCGCCCGCCAGCCTCATCGCGGCCGAGCTCCACCCGCACCGCGCCGCCCTCGTCAAGGAGACGCTGTTGGTGGCGGGCCGCCGGGGCGCCCCGGCCGAGGTCATCGTCGCCGACGGCACCAGGCCGCCATGGCCCGAGGGCGCGTTCGACCGGGTGCTGGTCGACGCCCCGTGCTCGGGCCTGGGGGCGCTCCGCCGCCGTCCCGAGGCCCGCTGGCGGAAGGCCGAGTCCGACCTCCCGGCCCTGGCCGAGCTGCAGCGCGCGCTGCTGCGCTCGGCTCTGGCGGCGGTCCGCCCCGGCGGCGTGGTCGCCTACGTCACCTGTTCTCCGGTCGCGGCGGAAACCAGCGACGTGGTGAACGCCGTGGTCGGCGCCGACCCGGACGTGCAGGTGGTCGACGCCAGCGCGATCCTGGCGGACGTGCCCGGTACCCGGTCGGCCGGCCCCCTGTTCGCGCAATTGTGGCCGCACCGGCACGGTACCGACGCGATCTTCATCGCGCTGCTGCGCCGTAGTGCAGAATGAGTCGACCCTCCAGTTCTCCTGACAGACCCTCCCGGGAAAAATCAATGCACTCCACGTCGCCGTCACGCCGGACCGCCGCGCTGCGGATCAACAATCCCAGCGAGCCCGATCCGCCCAGGCGGCGTTCCCGGCTGATCGGCGTCGTCCTCATCGTCGGGACGATCGCGATCGCGGTCTCGCTGGTGGCGACGGGAAGCGTCCCGCTCGGCTCGAGGACGGTGACCGCCACGCCGGCCAGCCATTCCGATGTCACCGTGGATTTCGGCGCGCAGACGGCAGCCGACGATCCGGCCGCGATCGGCGTGGACGAGTCCACCTACGGCTCGCCGTCTGACATCAAAGACCCGGCCGCCCAGAAGCTGCTGAAGAAGCTCGGCGTCGGCTACGCGCGGATCGCGCTGACGCTGGCCAACCCGGCCGACCCGGCCAGCCGGGTCACCTGCGCGGCGGGCGGCTGCGACACCTCGATCGACCCCGTTTCCTGGGTTCAGATGATGGACGCGGCGGGCGAGTCCCCGGTCGCGCAGATCCCCGACAGCATCAGCGCGGCCGACGCCGCGGCGATCGTCAAGCAGTTCGCCGTGACGGTTGGCACCAGGAAGCAGATACTCGACTGGGTCATCGGCAACGAGCCCAATGCCGCCAACGAGAGCGCCAGCACCTACGACGCCAACTTCAACGCCCTCTACGACGCGATGAAGAAGGTCGCACCGACGATCAAGATCGGCGGCCCGGCCACGCTCGGCTTCGACCAGACGTTCCTCCAGCAGTTCCTGCAGCAGTGCGGCTCCCGCGCGGACTTCGTGGACTTCCACTTCTACCCGGGGCACGAGACGGCGGCCCAGCTGCTCGCGGAGCTGCCTGCCATGAGCCAGGACCTGAGCACCCTGCAGGCGATGATCAAGGCAACGGTGCCGAGCCGGACGTCGGCGATCGCCATCCACGTGGGGGAGTGGAACTTCAGCGCCGACCCCGGGACCCTCGGCCAGTACGCGTACACCGGGTTCGCGTCGGTGCTCGACGCCGACCTGCTCGGCCGGATGCTCGTGGCCGGCGCGGACGCCCTCGCCTGGGGCACTAAGAACGGACCGATGAGCCTGCTCTACGGCGCGGTGTACGCCGCCAGCGGACCGGCCGGGCCCGCCCCCTACAAGTCAGACACGGCGATGCCGCTGTATGAGGCGATCAGCATGTTCACCGGCCAGGGCCTGTTCCCCAGGTTCGGCACCAAGATCGTGTCGGCCATCTCGGTGCTGCCGGGGGTCGACGCGTTCGCCTCGGCCAGCCCCGACGAGATCGTCCTGGTGAACACCAGCGCCAAGGCCGAGCGGGTGACGGTCCGGGTGCAGAGCGACAATCCGCAGGCCGCCGTGGTCTGGCAGCTCCACCAGACCGGCGTCCTGCCCAAGCCCCCGGTCAAGAAGGGCACCGCCACCAGCGTGGCAGGCAACTTCAAGATCTCCCTGCCCGCCCAGTCGGTCACCACCATGGTCATGACCACCCTCATCGACCAGCAGAAATAACGCAGGTGGAGGGCGAGCGACCTTAGCCGTATGATGATTGTATGAAGAGGATCACGGTCAGCATTCCCGATGAGCTGGCGGAGCGCGTTAAGCGCGCTACCGACGGCGAGCGTACGGTTAGCTCGTACGTGGTCGCCGCTCTCGAGGATTATGCGGAGCGCGAGGACTTGACAGCGGTGCTGGCCTCGTGGAATGCGGAAACGCCAATTCCTGAAGAGGTCAGGCGGCAGGTCCAGCTTGAAATGGATGCGGTTGGCTTCACGGGCGCGCCCGGCAAGAGTGCCGGACGGGGCGAGTGACGGCGGGCACCACGGCCGGACTCACCCTTGACACGGGGGCGCTCCTGGCGCTGGATCACCCCGGAAAGTTCCTCGTCATGCAGGCCCGTCTGGACGAGGCGCTACGCCGCGGCGGAACCCTCTGCGTACCTGTCGGAGTTATTGCTCAGGCATGGCGCGGTCCCCGCCAGGTCCGCCTTGCCCGGCTGTTGAGGTCGCGGGACGTAGACATCGCGGTAATGACGCCGAACACCGCACGCGCCATTGGGTTGGTGTGTGCTCGCACTGGCCACGACGATGTCATTGATGTCCATCTCGCCATGTGCGCGCGGGAGCGCAACCACGCTGTCGTAACAAGCGACCCCGGCGAACTATCGCGCATCGACCCTGAGCTACCACTAATCAAGGCCTGACCCCGACGGCTTAACGGGCGGCGTCGCCCATCCGGTAGTCGTGGGTGAGGTCGTCGAGGCGCTGCTTCAGGTCGGGGTCGAGTTCGTACGTCGCGGCCGCGAGCGAGGCGTCGAGCTGGCGCGGGTGGCTGGCGCCGACGATCGGGGCGGTGATCGCCTTGTTGGCGAGCACCCAGGCGACCGAGAGCGTGACCAGGCTGACCCCGGCCTCGTCGGCCAGCTTGCGCAGCGCCTCGACGGTATCGAACATCTGCTCGTGCCAGTAGCGATCCTGGTACATCGACCCCGCGTTGCCGAGCGTGAACCGGCTGCCCTCCGGCGGCGGCGCCGATCGGTTGTGCTTGCCTGACAGCAGTCCGCCCGCGATCGGGTTGTAGGAGATCACGCCGACGCCGTCCTCGGCGCAGAACGGCAGCATCTCCCGCTCAATCTGCCTGAACAGCAGGTTGTAGCGGGGCTGGACCGAGTCGAAGCGGGCCAGCCGGAGCGTCTCGCTCCGGCCGATCGCGCGGACGAGCTGGTAGGTGAGGAAGTTGGAGCACCCGATATAGCGGACCTTGCCCGCGTGGACCAGGTTGTCGAGGGCGGACAGCGTCTCGTCGATCGGCGTGTTCTGGTCGTAGCCGTGCAGCTGGTACAGGTCGATGTAGTCGGTGCCGAGGCGGCGCAGCGACCCCTCGACCGCGGACATGATGTGCTTGCGGGAGTTGCCGCCGTCCATCGGGCCCGGCCCCATCGGCACGAAGCACTTGGTCGCGATGATGAACCGGTCCCGCTTGCCTGGCAGCCAGCGGCCGATGATCTCCTCGGTGCGCCCGTGGGTCGTCAGGTCACCGCCCAGCGGGTACGCGTCGGAGGTGTCGAAGAAGTCGATGCCGCCCTCGGCCGCCTTGTCCATGACGGCGATCGCGGTCGCCTCGTCGCTCTGCAGTCCGAACGTCATCGTCCCCAGGCACAGCCGCGATACCTGCAGCCCGCTTCGCCCCAGCCTCACGTGTTCCATGCCTGGCACGCTACCGGACCGTCGCCGAGGAAGATATTCGCGCTATCGCACGTTGTGGCGTCCACTAGGCTAGAGAGCGTAGGGCGATGATCCGGCCATCACCGGGGAGCCCCCGGAAGAAAAGGCACCGCGTGCCACGCGAGCGCCCCAGTAGAACCGGGCGGGTCCGGCCCGTCACAGCCGGTCGATGAGCGGCCGTCGCGTCCACCCGGGCGAGACGGCAAGCGAGGTGGTACCGCGGTGTGCCCGCACGGGAGCGGGCGCGTCGTCCTCGCGGCACGTGCCCACCAACAGGCACCCCATGCCACGAGGAGAAGCGCAGCACCCGATGGCCACCTACCCGCGCGCGGGCGCGTCCGAGGTATCCGTACAGCCGGACTTCCCCGAGCTTGAGCAGCGGACGCTCGCCTACTGGAACGCCCATGGCACCTTCAAGGAGTCAATCCGGCACCGGGAGTCCGACGCCGAGTTTGTCTTCTACGACGGCCCGCCGTTCGCCAACGGCCTGCCGCACTACGGGCACCTGCTGACCGGCTACGTCAAGGACATCGTGCCGCGCTTCAAGACGATGGCGGGCGAGAAGGTGGAGCGCCGGTTCGGCTGGGACTGCCACGGCCTGCCCGCCGAGGTCGAAGCCGAGCGGCTGCTCGGCATCTCCGGCAAGGCCGACATCCTCAAGATGGGCATCGACACCTTCAACGAGGCCTGCCGCGACTCCGTGCTCCGCTACACCAAGGAGTGGGAGGAGTACGTCACCAGGCAGGCCCGCTGGGTCGACTTCGAGAACGACTACAAGACGCTCGACCTCCCGTACATGGAGAGCGTCATGTGGGCGTTCAAGCAGCTGCACGAGAAGGGCCTGATCTACCAGGGCTTCAAGGTGCTGCCCTACTGCTGGCGGTGCGAGACCCCGCTGTCCAACCACGAGCTGCGGATGGACGACGACGTCTACGCCGACCGGACCGACCCGTCGGTCACGGTCCGGTTCGAGCTGGAGACCGGCGAGTGGATCCTGGCCTGGACCACCACGCCCTGGACGCTGCCGTCGAACCTGGCCGTCGCGGTCGGGCCCGACATCAGCTACGACGTCGTGCAGACGCCGGACGGCGAGCGGTACATCCTCGCCCACGACCGGCTGCCGGCTTACGAGAAGGAGCTGGCGGGGGCGGAAACCGTCGGCACGCTCGCAGGAAGAGATCTTCTCGGCCGCCGCTACCGGCCGCTCTTCGACTACCTGGCCGACGCCGAGAGCTTCGGAACCGCCGCCGCCTTCCGGGTCATCGCGTCCGACGAGGTGACCACCGAGGACGGCACCGGCGTGGTGCACATGGCCCCAGCCTACGGCGAGGCCGACGCCAGCGCCTGCGCCGCGGCCGGCATCCCGATCGTGCTCACCGTCAACGAGCAGGGCAAGTACCTCCCGATCGTCACCGACTGGGCCGGCCTGCACGTCTTCGAGGCGAACAAGCCGATCATCGCCCGCCTGCGCGCCGACGGCGCGCTGGTCCGCCGCGAGGATTACACGCACTCCTACCCGCACTGCTGGCGGTGCCGTAACCCGCTCATCTACAAGGCCGTCTCGTCGTGGTTCGTCGAGGTCACGAAGTTCCGTGACCGGATGGTCGAGCTGAACGAAGAGATCACCTGGGTGCCCGAGCACGTCAAGCACGGTCAGTTCGGCAAGTGGCTGGCGAACGCCCGCGACTGGTCGATCAGCCGCAACCGCTTCTGGGGCTCGCCGATCCCGGTCTGGATGAGCGACGACCCCGACTATCCCCGGGTCGACGTGTACGGGTCGCTTGACGAGCTGGAACGGGACTTCGGGGTGCGCCCGGCCGACCTGCACCGGCCCGCGATCGACGAGCTGACGCGGCCGAACCCCGACGACCCGACCGGCCGCTCCGTCATGCGGCGCGTCCCCGAGGTCCTCGACTGCTGGTTCGAGTCCGGCTCGATGCCGTTCGCGCAGGTGCACTACCCGTTTGAGAACCGCGAGTGGTTCGACAGCCACTACCCGGGCGACTTCATCGTCGAGTACATGGGCCAGACCAGGGGCTGGTTCTACACCCTGCACGTGCTGGCGACCGCGCTGTTCGACCGCCCGTCGTTCCGCACCTGCGTCAGCCACGGCATCGTGCTCGGCAACGACGGCAGGAAGATGTCGAAGTCGCTGCGGAACTACCCGAACGTGAACGAGGTCTTCGACACTCACGGGTCCGACGCGATGCGCTGGTTCCTGATGGCCAGCCCGATCCTGCGCGGCGGCAACCTGGTCGTCACCGAGCAGGGCATCCGCGAGGGGGTCAGGCAGGCGCTGCTGCCGCTGTGGAACTCGTACTACTTCTTCGCGCTGTACGCCAACGCCGAGAACTACACCGCCAAGCACTCCCTGAGCGGCACCCACGTCCTCGACCGGTACATCCTCGCCAAGACCAGGACCGCGGTGGAGCAGATCGGCCGGGAACTCGACGGCTACGACATCGCCGCCGCCTGCCAGGCGCTGCGCGACTACCTGGAGCTGCTCACGAACTGGTACATCCGCCGGTCGCGGTCGCGGTTCTGGGAGGGCGACCGGGCGGCCCTCGACACCCTCTGGACCGTCCTGGAGGCCGTGACCCGCGCCGCCGCCCCGCTGCTGCCGATGACCGCCGAGACGATCTGGCGCGGCCTGACCGGCGGCGCCAGCGTTCACCTGGAGGACTGGCCGACGGTGGCCGACTGGCCGTCGGATTCCTCCCTGGCGGAGACGATGGACCTGACCCGCGCCGTGTGCAGCGCCGCGCTCAGCCTGCGCAAGGCGCGGCAGCTCCGGGTCCGGCTGCCGCTGGCGTCGCTGACGGTGGCGCACCCGGCCGCGCCCGCGCTGACCGAGTTCGCGGACCTCATCAAGGACGAGGTCAACGTCAAGGACCTCGCGTTGTCGGCCGAGCCCGCCAGCCTCGGCGCGGTCCAGCTCACGGTCAACCCGCGGGCGCTGGGGCCGCGCCTCGGCCGGCAGGTGCAGGAGGTCATCCGCGCGGTCAAGGCCGGCGACTGGACCGCGTCCGGTCCCGGCGGCGACCTCGTCACGGCGGGCGGAGTGCAGCTGCAACCGGGGGAGTACCAGCTCACCCTGACCGCCGCCGACCCCGATTCGACGGCGGCCCTGCCCGGCAGCGACGGCCTGATCGCGCTGGACACTCACGTGACCCCCGCGCTCGCGGCCGAGGGCACCGCACGCGACGTCGTGCGCGTCATCCAGCAGGCCCGCCGCGATGCCTGCCTCGACGTTTCCGACCGGATCACGCTGGTGGTCGGCGCCGACGGCCCGGTGGCAGCGGCGGTGCGGGCCCACGCGGACTTCATCTGCGCGGAAACGCTGGCCACCGCCCTGACCGTCGTCCCCGCGGCCGAGGTCGGCTCGCCGCCCCAGCCGGTCGGCGACGGCGCCGAAGTCCGGGTCAGCGTGAACCGGAAAGGCGAAGACACGGTCCGTTCGACATGAGAGACAGGGCGCTGGCGCGACGGGTCAGCGGCGCAGGGCCCCGGCCGGACGCGACCTTAGCTTGCCCCCGCCGATGTCCGCCTTCTCCCCTTCGCGGTAGCCGTCGCCGTAGCCGCTGCCCGAGTAGGTGACGCGCTTCTTCTTCAGGCGCGGGTAAGCGGCGCTGACCTGCAGCCGCACCGTCAGCGAGCGGTCGGCCAGCACCAGCTCGGCCGACGCCGCGCCGTCGGCCCGGGCGGCGGCGTCGTCGGCCCCGGACGCCGCGACCGCCGCCTCCTCGGCCGCGCGCACCCGCGCCACCACCGCCGCGCAGTAGCCCAGCATCCACGACCGTCGCCACGCCTTCGCGCTGTTCCCGTAGGCGGGCACCGCCTGCTTGGCCAGGGCCCTGGCCATCTGCACGAGCAGGGAGGTGAACAGTATCTCCGCCCGCTCCAGGTCGGAGGAGTAGCCGAAGACGTGCAACCGAAGGCCAAGGTCGGTCTGGGTCTGCACGCACTGGCAGCGCAGCGCGGTCGCGAGCGCGGCCAGCAGGTGCGCCTTCACGTCGGCCCACGGCGGCTCGAAGCCGAACTTCCTGTCGGCCGGCCGGTCGGTCTCCGGCCGCAGCGCGCCGAGCAGCGCCCGGTCGATGCCGTACCTGGCCATCAACTCGGCCGCCTTGGCGGTCAGCGCTTCGGCCTCCTCGGGGGTGCACCCCTCGTCTTCGGCCTTGGCCAGCAGTTTCCGCACTCGGTCAAGAAGGTCAGTTTGCATGATGGACTCCCAATGCCACAATTATTCGAACTCAATGGCCAATGCTAACGACCGGGTATGACATTCCGGGCCCACGCCGCTCCGTCGCTCGCCAACCCTCTAGACTCGGGATTGCCATGGCCGTTCAGATCTCGCCCAGTATCCTCAACGCGGACTTCGCGCGTCTCGCAGACGAGGCCGCCGCCGTCGAAGCCGCCGCCGACTGGCTGCACGTCGACGTGATGGACAATCATTTCGTGCCCAACCTCACACTGGGCCTGCCGGTGGTGGAGTCGCTGCTCAAGGCGGTCGCGCTGCCGATCGACTGCCACCTCATGATCGAGGACCCGGACTCGCACGCGCCCGCCTACGCCGAGGCGGGCGCGCGCAGCGTGACCATTCACGCCGAGGCGGCGAAGGCCCCGGTGCGAACGCTGCGGGCGATCCGCGCGGCCGGCGCCAGGGCCGGGCTCGCCATCAACCCGTCCACCCCGGTCGAGCCCTGCGCCGACCTGCTTCCCGAACTCGACATGCTGCTGCTGATGACGGTCGAGCCCGGGTTCGGCGGCCAGCGGTTCCTCGATCTGGTGGTGCCGAAGATCCGCCGCGCCCGCGCCCTGCTCGCGGCGGGCGGATACGGCGAGATCTGGCTCCAGGTCGACGGCGGAGTCAGCGAGGAGACGATCGAGCGGTGCGCCGAGGCGGGCGCGGACGTGTTCGTCGCCGGGGCCGCCGTCTACGGCGCGCAGGACCCCGCGCGGGCCGCGCAGCTGCTGCGCGAGCAGGCCGAGCGGGCGACCGCGCGGGCCGGCTGGCGCCGCCAGGCCGACCCCGCCTAGAGAGCGCCGATCAGCCGACAGATGGGCGTCCCGGGTCCGCGAGCTGCCCATCCTGACCGTTAATGCCGAGACGGGCTGGTGCAGACCGAGAACACCGCGCCGCCGGGACTGACCGTGATCGTCGGGGATTGCGGTGAGCCGCAGGGCACGAACCGATCGGCCGTGATCGTCACCGCGGCGGTGGAGTCGGCTGGCGTCAGGGTTCCCGAGGACGACGACACGCCGATGGCGTTGTGCCGGTCGTTGCCCACGCTCACTGACCAGCTGACGTACCAGTCGCCGGTGCCGCTGCCGCTCAGGTCGATCTGCCTGCCCCCGCCGTTCGGCGTCAGCACCAGCGTCCCGCCCTGCGGGTACTCCGACAGCGTGCCGGGGGTGGGCGTGGGGGTTGGCGTCGGTCGGGCCGAGGTAGCCGACGGCGTCGGGGTCGGGCGCGCGGTGGTCGGCGATGCGCTCGGCGAGCCGGCCGACGAGGTGGACGAGGTCGGCGTCGGCGCCGCCGTGGTCGACGCCGGAGTCGGGCTGGCCGTGGCCGACGACGCCGTGGGGGTGGCCGGCGTGGCTGCTGCGGTTGCCGCGGGCGTGGTCTTCCTGGCGGTCGACGCGGCCGCGGTCGACGCGGCCGTCGGCGCGCTGGTGGACGCGGCCGCGGCCGGCGCCGTGACCCCCGGCGGTCGTGGGTCGGCGGCCGGCTTGGAGGTCTGGGTGCCGTTGCCGGTCAGCGCGAAGGCGACCGTCGCGATGATCACGGCGATCACGACCGCCGCGGCCACCGTGACCGTCGTCCGGGGCGAGGTGCGCAGCGCCGTTCTCATGCGCACCGCCCCGCCCGGCCCGGGCCCCGACCCGCCATGCCCGCCGAGCCCGGCCTGGGGCCCGTGCACCGGCTTGGGGAACCCGCTGTGGCTGAACGCCCCCGCCCGGCTGAGCACGGCGGCGCGGTGCGCCGCGGCGCCGACTCCCTGCCCGGTGGCGAGTGAGATCGTGTGCGCCCGCAGGCCCTCGGGCGCGCCCCGCGCGAGCCGGAGCGAGAGCGCCGCCCCGGCCGCGAGCGCTGCCCCGGGCGACAGGTCGAGCAGCATGGCCGGGCTTAGCTCGTAGGCTCGCCTGGCGCCGCAGGTCGCGCAGTGCTCGATGTGCCGGTGGACCCGCTTGCGGAGCAGGATCGTCAGCCGGCCGTCCCAGCCCGAGAGCATGGTCCCGAGCTCGCCGCACTCGGCTCGCCCGGCGCGCCCCACCAGCAGCACCGCCAGGCACGTCTCCAGCTGTTGGCGGGCTCGCGACAGCAGCGCGTGCGCGTGGTTGCGGGAGATGCCGAGCACGGTCGCGACCTCGGCCGTCTCCAGCCCCTGGCGCAACTGGAGCTCGATGACCTCCCGCTCGCCCGGGTTTAGCCCGGCGGCGGCGTCCTCGAGCAGCGCGCGCAGGTCGGAGCGCTCGACGCCGGCGGCGATGTCGCCTGAGTCGTCGGTCATGTCGGGTGCCTCGTCGAGGGCCGACGTCCCCTTCTTCGACCGGAGGATCCGCAGCGCCTCGTTCCTGGCCGCGGCGTACAGCCACGGACGCAGTCGGCTAGGGTCACGCAGTCCGTCGAGCCGGGATGCCGCGATGACAAAGACATCCTGAACGGCGTCCGCGGCGTCGGCCGGGTCGCTGAGCAAGGTTCGGCAGTACTTGTAGAGGGGATCTGCGTACCGGTCGTAGGCAGCCGCCAACCCGAGGGCGTCGCCTGCCACGATGGACACGACAACCTCGCTGTCGCGCATGCGAATACGTTAGCGGTGCGTGCGTTCCTCCGGGGCGAGAGCGGCGTCATTGTCGGTATACCTACTTCGGCTAGGAAAGGTCCGGCGATCGCGGCCTGACGGTCTGGTGCGCGGATCGGGCTGGATTCCGGGCTGACGCCCCGCCTCCGGCGTCAGGCCGGGCTCGCCGCCTCGGTCCTTCGTAGGTAGGAGGCGGCGGGCGGCCGCCCGGCACCAACTTTTTCCGGATTTTTTCCGGGAACTTCTCTGCCCGTCCCGGGCACATGGGTAGCTCTAGGTCGCCTAGTGGCCTCAGACACCGCAGGAGCGACGACGATGACCAAGCAGGAAGCGGCCGAGCTTGTTCGCACGGCGAAGGCACGGATGGGACTGACCTGGGCGCAGCTGGCCGAGGCGATCGGGGCGCCGGTCCCGTGGACGGTGTCGGCGCTGCTCGGTCAGCAGCCGATGTCCGCCGACCAGGCGGTCGCGGCGGTCGAGATGCTCAACCCGGCGCTGCGCAACCTCACCACCACGACCCACGACGTCCAGGAGGCCCTGCAGGCCCAGCCGACCCGCGGCGCGCTCGACTCCCCGGTTCCCACCGACCCGACCGTCTACCGGTTCTACGAGATCGTCCAGGTCTACGGGCCGACCATCAAGGAGCTGATCAACGAGGAGTTCGGCGACGGCATCATGAGCGCGATCAACTTCCGCTTCGACGTCGAGCGAGTCCCCGACCCGGCGGGCGACCGCGTGGTGGTCACCCTGGACGGCAAATTCCTCCCCTACCAGTGGTGACAGAGGCAGCGCAAGCGCTCACCACTGGTCCAGCAGGGCGGGCAGCTCTGCCAGCCGAGTGATGACCGCGTCCGGGACCGCGCCGTCGTGCGGGGGCAGGTTGCTGTGCGGGATGAAGACCGTGCGCATGCCCACCCGGGCGGCGCCGTAGATGTCGTCGAACGGCCGGTCGCCGACGAACACGCACGACGCCGGGTCGGTCTCGCCGATCGCGGTCATCGCCGCCAGGAACGCCTCCGGGTGCGGCTTGGTCCACGGGATTTCGCTGGTGTAGACCGCTCCGTCGATGAGGTCGAGCAGCCCGTCGCGGCGGAACACCCGCTCGTGCAGTGCGCGCGGCCACATGGTGTTGGAGAGCACGCCGACCCGGATCGACCGCTGCCGGAGGGACCGCAGCAGCGGCGCCGCGTCCGGGTCGGTGTAAGTATGCGGCTCCCACAGGCCGAAGAAGGTCTCGATGAACGCCTCGGGCGCGGTCACTCCGGCGGTGGCGAAGACGTGCTCGAGCGTGGCGCTGCGGTGGACGGTCTCGCACTGGGCCCAGAGCCCGGCCTCCGCCGCCCGGATCGCGGCCGCGACCGACGCCGCCTGGTCGGCCGGGAAGTGCGGCCCGCACGCCTCCAGCCACAGCCCGTCCAGGTCCACTGCGTGCCAGGGGGTGAGCGTCCCGCCCCAGTCGAAGATAACCGCCCGCACCGCCATAAACCACAGGATAGGGCGCGCCGCCCGGCCGTCGCCGCGGCGGTCAGCCGGAGACGGGCTGGCCGTTCATAAGGCCGGTGCCGCTGCCGGTGCGCAGGACCTTGGGCGATCCGGGGGCAGCGGAGGGGACCGCCGCCGGATCGACCTTGCTGATCAGCCGGACCGACAGCGGCTGCCACGCCATCGTCTCCAGCGTGCTGAGCACCTGCGCTTCCACCTGACCGCAGGCACCGATCGGTAGCCGGGGGATGAGCTGCAGGCCCCTTCCGTTGATGAGCACGATCTGCGGCGGGATGACGGCGAAGTCCGGGCAGAAGATGCCGGGCTGGTGCCCGACGGAAGAACGCAGCAGCACCGCGGTCAACTTCGCCAGGTTGTCGGTCGACTTCTCCAGGGTGGCGGTCTCCCACTCGCCCTTGCCAGGGATCTGCTGGAACCCGGTCACGCACCGCTCCACCGCCACCGGCGCGAAGAACGCCGTCAGATTGCCGTGCGGCGCGCTGGTCGGCCAGCCCGCGCAGGCCGCCCCGCCCGCCGGGATCATCGGGCCGCCGCTGACGGTCGGCACCGGCGTCGCGCTGGCGGCCGGCGCCGAGCGCGGAGCCGACGATGCCGTGCCCGCGGCCGCCGCGGTGCCGCTGCCCTTGCCGCCGGCGGCGCTGGGGGAGACGTTTCCGCTGACGGTCCCGCACCCGGCGGCCAGTGCGCCGGCCACCAGCACGGGGATGGAGAAGGCGCGCGCCTGCCGGGCGAGCCGTGCGATCGATGTGATTGGTGTAGTCATCTGAGTGCCTCGTTTCTGCGCGGACACCCCTTAGACGGACCTAGCCCGGCCGGCGGTTTCCACTAACGCCAAAGTTTTCTCATCCCAAGCCGACCCATTCGGCGCAATGGTGTGAACGGTACGTTACGGAGCTTCAGTTTCTTCCCGGCACCAGCCACACTTGAAACGTGTACGACTATGACCTTCTCGTTATCGGCTCCGGCCCCGGCGGGCAGAAGGCGGCCATCGCGGCCGCGAAACTAGACCGGCGGGTGGCGGTGGTCGAGCGCCCGGCCATGATCGGCGGCGTCTGCGTCCAGACGGGAACGATCCCGTCCAAGACCCTCCGGGAGGCCATTCTCTATCTCACCGGAATCGACCAGCGGGAGATCTACGGGCAGTCGTACCGGGTCAAGGACGAGATCACCGTCGCCGACCTCACCCGCAGGACCACGCACGTGGTCAGCCGGGAGGGCGACGTGGTCCGCAACCAGCTCGGCCGCAATCGCGTCACGATCATCTCCGGGCTCGGCTACTTCATCGGCCCGCACGCGGTCGAGGTCGATGACGGCGGCGGCCGCAGCCGCAAGGTCACGGCCGACAAGATCGTCATCGCCACCGGCACCACCCCGGCCCGCCCCGCCAGCGTGGCCTTCGACGACAAGACGATCATCGACTCCGACGGCATCATCAACCTGGAGCGGGTGCCGCGCTCGATGGTGGTGGTCGGCGCGGGCGTGATCGGGATCGAGTACGCGAGCATGTTCGCCGCCCTCGGCACCAAGGTCACCGTGGTCGAGAAGCGCGACCGGATGCTCGACTTCTGCGACGAGGAGGTCGTCGAAGCGCTCAAGTACCACCTGCGGGACCTCGCGGTCACGTTCCGCTTCGGCGAGACGGTCGCCTCGGTCGAGTCGCACCCGGAGGGCGCCATCACCGTGCTCGGCAGCGGCAAGAAGATCCCGGCCGACACCGTCCTGTACTCGGCGGGCCGTCAGGGCATGACCGACGGACTCAACCTGCCGGCCGCCGGGCTGACGGCGGACGGGCGCGGCCGGATCACGGTCGACGAGTTCTACCGGACCAAGGTGGAGAACATCTACGCGGTCGGCGACGTCATCGGCTTCCCCGCGCTCGCCGCCACCTCGATGGAGCAGGGCAGGCTGGCCGCGCACCACGCGTTCGGCGAGCCGGTCACCGTCACCGACGCGCCGCAGCCGATCGGCATCTACTCGATCCCCGAGATCAGCTTCGTCGGCCGCACCGAGGACCAGCTGACCGACGCGTGCGTGCCGTTCGAGGTCGGCGTGTCGAGGTATCGCGAGCTCGCCCGGGGCCAGATCGTGGGCGACTCCTACGGCGTGCTCAAGCTGCTGGTCTCGCCCGCCGACGGCAAGCTGCTTGGCGTGCACGTGTTCGGCACCGGCGCCACCGAGCTGATCCACATCGGTCAGGCCGTGATGGGCTGCGGCGGCACCGTCGACTACCTGGTGAACGCGGTCTTCAACTACCCCACGCTGTCGGAGGCGTACAAGGTGGCGGCCCTCGACGCCACCAACAAGATGCGCGCCGTCACCCGGCTATCGGGCTGAGAAGATCAAAGCCAACCCCGTCGTATCTAACGGACCGTTGCTCCGCGCCCACCGCCCGCATGCTCCGGTTCGATGGTTAGCGAAGTCACCAGGATTCCGCCTAACGGTTGGAATATCTCCTGTGGCACACTGGTTAGCGCAGGTAAGCGTGCTCCGGGGTCGGTGTAACTCCGAACCGGCGGTGACAGTCCGCGAACCGGCCGCACCAGCGGCTGGCCGAACCGGTGGAATTCCGGTACCGACGGTTAAAGTCCGGATGGGAGGCAGCACGCGCGCGGTCGGCTGATGCCGGCCGTGCCCAGGCGGCGCACCACGCGCCGCATATTCGGGCACGGTCGTCGCGGCGGGCTACCGCGTCCCCCGGAGCCAGTGACCGGAGGAGGGCGCGGGTGTTCACCGGCATCGTTGAGGACCTCGGCGAGGTCGAGCATGTCGACCAGCAGGGCGATTTCGCCAGAATCTACGTTCGCAGCTCGGTCGTCACCAGTGACGCCCGCATCGGCGACTCCATCTGCGTCAGCGGCGTCTGCCTCACTGTGACGGGTCTGTATCGCCTCGGGGGGGACGACCCCCCCCAGACCTCCCCCGCGCATGGGGGGCACCTGCCCCCCATCCCCCCTGGCGGGGGGCAACAGCCCCCCATTCCTCCCGGCCCCTCCGGGCCCGGGGGATTCACGGCCGACGTCATGGGCGAGACCCTTCGCCACTCCAGCCTTAAGTCCCTCAGCCCTGGCACGCTGGTCAACCTGGAGCGCTCGGTCCGCCTCGAGGACCGCCTCGGCGGCCACCTCGTCCAGGGCCACACCGACGGCACCGGGACGATCCAGAGCCGCGTCTCCCACACCGACTGGGACGTCGTCCGCATCAGCCTCCCGGCCGACCTCGCCCGCTACGTCGTGCACAAGGGCTCCATCACCGTCGACGGCGTAAGCCTGACGGTCTCAGCTATAGAAGATGGCGTATCCCCCGGGGGGACGACCCCCCCAAACCCCCCCGACAAAAGCGGGGGATGGTTCGAGGTCAGCCTCATCCCGGAGACGCTCAAGCGCACAACGCTGGGCACCAAGCAGTCGGGCGACGAGGTCAACCTCGAAGTAGACGTGATCGCGAAGTACGTGGAGAAGCTAACTACCGGAGGTACCAGGTGACGGACCTCACACCCACCCAGATTCTGGACGATGAGCTGAACATGCATAACTTGGAAGCCGAGCTCGCCGCGATCCCGCTCGACGAAGTGACCAGGGCGATCAAGGACATCGCGGACGGCCGCCCGGTCGTCGTGGTCGACGACGCCAACCGGGAGAACGAGGGCGACATCATCTTCGCCGCCGGCAAGGCCACCCCCGAGCTGCTCGCCTTCACGATCCGCTACTCAAGCGGCGTCATCTGCGTCCCCATGCGGGGCGAGGACCTGGACCGTCTCCAGATCCCGCTGATGACCACGCAGAACACCGAGCGCATGCGTACCGCGTACACCGTGTCGGTCGACGCGGCGGCCGGCGTCACCACCGGCATCTCCGCCGCCGACCGCACCACCACGATCAGGACGCTGGCCGACCCGGGAGCCGTCGCGGGCGACCTCGCCCGGCCGGGCCACATCTTCCCGCTCCGCGCCCGCGACGGCGGCGTGCTCGCCCGACCCGGCCACACCGAGGCGGCGGTCGACCTCGCCACCCTGGCGGGCCTGGCGCCGGTCGGCGTGGTGTGCGAGGTCGTCAACGACGACGGCACGATGATGCGCCTGCCCGACCTGCGGAAGTTCGCCGATTCCCACGGCCTGGCGCTGATCAGCATCGAGCAGCTGATCGAGCATCGCCGCCGCACCGAGCGCCTGGTCACCCGCGTGGCCGAGACGGTCATACCGAACGCCTACGGCCGCTGGAACGCCTACGGCTACCGCTCCGACATCGACGGCACCGAGCACCTGGCCCTGGTCTACGGCGACCTGAGCGCAGGCGACCACGAGGACGTGCTCACCCGGGTGCATTCCGAGTGCCTGACCGGCGACGTGTTCGGCTCCCACCGCTGCGACTGCGGCCCCCAGCTCGACGCGGCCATGGCCAAGATCGCTGAGCACGGCCGCGGCGTCGTGCTGTACCTCCGCGGCCACGAGGGCCGGGGCATCGGCCTGCTCTCCAAGCTGCAGGCCTACCAGCTCCAGGACCACGGCGTCGACACGGTCGACGCCAACCTCGAACTCGGCCTCCCGGTCGACGCCCGCGAGTACTCGGTCGCCGCCCAGCTCCTCGATGACCTCGGCGTCCGCTCGGTCCGGCTGCTCACCAACAACCCGGCCAAGGTCGACGCCCTCGCCGCCCACGGCTTCGGGGTCACCCGCATCCCGCTGCCCCCGCAGCCCACTCCAGACAACCTCCGCTACCTGGCCACCAAGCGCGACCGCCTCGGCCACCAAATCGCCTAGGACGTCACCTGTCGCCTACCCCACCGACCCCACACGCGACCTGTCGCCTACGCCATCGACCCCACACGCGATCCTGTCGCCTACGCCATCGACCCCACACGCGATCTGTCGCCTACGCCATCGACCCCAACGCGATCTGTCGCCTACGCCATCGACCCCACACGCTGACCTGTCGCCTACGCCATCGACACCGATAGGCGCTGTCGCTGGCGTAGCTGACAGGTGCCGATTCCTGTCGTCGACGCCATCGACCCCATTAAAATGACCACGTGCGAGCCCGATGAGCGAGCGCGCCGAGCGAAAGACCGAGCGGGAGGCACCACATGAGCGGACAGGGGCGGCCGGAGCTGGCCGTCGTCGACGCCGCCGACTTGGCCCTGGCCATCGCGTGCACCCGCTGGCACGCGGAGATCACCGACTCGCTGCTCGAGCGGGCCGCGGCGGCGGCCAAGGCGTGCGGCGTGAGCGATGTGGTCACGGTCCGCACGGCGGGCGCGGTCGAGCTGCCCGTCGTCGCCCAGGAGCTCGCCAAGCACTACGACGCGGTGGTCTGCCTGGGCGCGGTCATCCGCGGCGGCACTCCGCACTTCGAGTACGTCTGCGACGCGGTGACGGCCGGGCTGACCAGGGTGGCGCTCGACGCCGGCACGCCCGTCGGCAACGGCGTGCTAACGTGTAACACGGTTGAGGAGGCCCGCGATCGCAGCGGGCTGCCCGACAGCAGCGAGGACAAGGGATGGGAGGCGGTCGTGGCGGCACTCGACACCGCGATCCTGCTTCGCGACATCCGCTGCGGTCACCTTCCGAAGAACGCAACGCGACATTAGCGGCGCCGCGTAACCCCTGTTTCATTTGCCGTTGTCATGGCGCACGCCCGCGTGCGTCAGGCTGGCCGGGGCGCGGCGCTTGCCGTATCTGTGGAACCACGCGTCCGTTCGGAAGAAAAGGTTTTGATCTTCATGCTGTCACTGGTACTCCCCAAGGGCTCGCTAGAAAAAGCCACCCTCGACCTCTTCGACGCCGCCGACCTGACCGTCCGGCGGGCGTCGGACCGCGACTACCACGCCTCGATCGACGACCCCAGGATCGAGCGGGTGCGCTTCCTCCGCCCCCAGGAGATCCCCTCCTACCTGGAGCGGGGCCTGTTCGACATCGGCATCACCGGGCGCGACTGGATCACCGAGACGTCAGCCGACGTCGTCTCGCTGGGCGAGCTGCAGTACTCCAAGGCGACCTCCAACCCGGTCCGGGTGGTGCTCGCGGTGCCGGACGCCGCCCCCTGGCAGTCGGTCGCCGACCTGCCCGAGGGGATCAGGATCTCCACCGAGTTCCCGTCCATGACCGAGCGCTACCTGGCCGAGCACGGCGTCAAGGCGATGATCGTGCCGTCCTACGGCGCCACCGAGGCGAAGGTGCCCGACATCGTCGACGCGATCGTCGACCTGACCGAGACCGGGTCGTCGCTGCGCAAGAACGGGCTGCGCATCCTGGAGACGATCCTCACCAGCTATACCGAGTTCGTCGCCTGCGCCGCCTCGTATGCCGACCCGGCCAAGCGGGCGGCCATGGAAGACATCACCCTGCTGCTCAGCGGGGCCATCCGGGCCCGCGGCAACGTCCTGCTCAAGCTCAACGTGGCCGCCGACAAGCTCGACGCGGTGGCCGCGATGCTGCCCGCGATGTCCTCGCCGACGGTGACCGCGCTCGCCAACACCGGCATGAACGCGATCGAGACGGTGGTGCCCAAGCGCGGCGTCAACACGCTGATCCCCGCGCTCAAGGCGGCCGGCGCGCGCGACATCCTGGAGATTCCGATCTCTAAGATCGTGGAGTGAAACTTCGGCGTATAACGGCACGCGTCCTTCCCGTCGATCGGGAAGGGCGCGTGCTGCTGCTGCACGGCTGGGACCCGCTGCGGCCGCGTGACCCCTTCTGGTTCACGATCGGCGGCGCGATCGAGCACGGCGAGACGCTGCCCGAGGCGGCCGCCCGGGAGCTGCGCGAGGAGGCCGGCCTGGTCGTCGATCCGGCCGTGCTGGGCGACCCGATCGAGACCGCGCCGATCGAGTTCTGGTGGGGCGGCATGCATTTCCTGCAGGACCAGACGTTCTACGCGTTCGCGGCCGACGGCGCCGAGGTGAGCTTCGCGGGCCAGGAGGCCCTGGAACGTGCGACGATCGACAAGCACGGGTGGCTGCGTCCGGAGGAGCTGGACGGCGGGGGCGAGCAGCCGGCCGATCCGGAGCTTCCGAGGCTGATGCGGCTGGCGGTGGCGGCGATCCTCGGGTAGGCATATTCCGCGCTGCTTGCGGGTTCAATTAACCAATCGCTAAACCCGACGTAGCCCTCGATGGCGGCGCTGTCGTAGCGTGGAAGTAACAGTGAGACTTTTTGAGGTGGAGCTTTGCGCGACATCCTTAACACGATCGGCAAGTGGTGGGACTCGGGCGAGACGTTCGGGCTTGCCACCGTGGTCGACACGTTCAGCAGCGCGCCGCGCGACCCTGGCGCCGCCCTGGCGGTCGAGGGCGGCGGCGAGGTGATCGGCTCGGTGTCGGGCGGCTGCGTCGAGGGTGCCGTCTACGAGCTTTCCAACGAGGTCATCGAGACGGGTCAGCCCGTGCTCCAGCGGTACGGCGTCAGCGACGATGACGCGTTCGCGGTCGGCCTGACCTGCGGCGGTATCCTCGACATCTTCGTCGAGCCGGTCAGCAAGGCGACGTTCCCCGAGCTGGGCGAGATCGCGGCGGCGGTCGAGCGGGGCGAGCCGGTGGCGGTGGCGACGATCATCTCCGGACCCGGGCGGATCGGCGCGCGCCGGGTGATCTGGGGCGACCAGGCCCGGCCGTCGGGCGGGTCGCTCGGCGGCGGCGAGCGGCTCGACGCCGCGGCCGACGACGACGTACGGGGCATGCTCGCCCAGGGGCTGACCGGCATCCGCCGGTACGGTGAGCACGGCGAGCGGCTCGGCGAGGAACTCGCCGTGTTCGTGAACGCGTTCGCGCCGCCGCCCCGGATGCTGGTGTTCGGCGCGATCGACTTCGCCGCCGCGGTGGCCCGGGTCGGGAAGTTCCTCGGCTACCACGTGACGGTGTGCGACGCGCGGCCGGTCTTCGCGACCAAGGCCAGGTTCCCCGGCGCGGACGAGGTGGTGGTCGACTGGCCGCACCGGTTCCTGGCCGGGGCCGAGGTGGACGCGCGGACGGTGATCTGCGTCCTCACTCACGACCCGAAGTTCGACGTCCCCGTGCTCGAGGTCGCGCTGCGCACCCCGGCCGGCGACGTCGGCGCGATGGGGTCGCGCCGGACCCATACCGACCGGCTCGAGCGGCTGCGCGCGATCGGGATGACCGAGGCGGAGCTGGCCCGGCTGCGCTCGCCGATCGGCCTCGACCTGGGCGCGCGGACCCCGGAGGAGACCGCGATTTCGATCGCGGCCGAGCTGATCCAGCTCCGCTGGGGCGGCACCGGCCACGCCCTCACCAGCACCGACGGCCGCATCCACCACGAGACGACGACGGGCGCCTGACGGTGCCGGCTTCCGGAGCGCCCCGCTTCCGGAGCGCCCCGCTTCGGGGGTATCCCGCCTTCGGCGTGCGCGGCGTCCGCTCGGCCCGCTCCTGGCCTGGCCGGCGAATTAGTCCGGTCGGCCGGAGAAGGCCAGCCGGGTGCCGATGCCGATCATGGCCAGGCCGCCGGCGCCGCCGATCAGGGCAAGCCGCCGCGGCGAGCTGGCCAGCCAGGCGCGGGCGGTTCCGGCCGCCAGCGCCCAGGCGCTGTCGCTGATCAGCGCGATGCCCGCGAAGATGGCGCCGAGCATGATGATCTGCATCGGGACGTCACCGGCCTGACGGTCCACGAACTGCGGCAGCATGGCCGCGAAGAAGACGATCACCTTCGGATTGGTGACGCCGACGGTGAACCCGTCGACCACCAGCCGCACGGCGGTCTTGCGCTCGACCTCGGCGCCGAGCGCCTCCGCCAGCGAGCGCCGGTGCCTGATGGCCTGCACGCCGAGGTAGATCAGGTAGCAGGCGCCGGCCAGCTTGAGCACCGTGAACAGCGCGACCGACCGCTCGACCAGCGGCCCGAGGCCGAACGCGACCGCCACTACCTGCGTGAAGGCGCCGACCGTGTTGCCCGCCACGGTGGCCACCCCGGCCACCCGGCCGAGCGCGATGGCCCGGCTGACCGTGAACAGCACGCTCGGGCCCGGAATGGCGATCAGCACGAGCGCGGTAATCGTAAACGCAAGCAGATGAGTGGTGGGGACCATCGCCCTAGGGTAAGAGGGTCGGCAAAGCGGCGCGACTGGTTAAATGTCCGCCCGCATGGCCTTCGCGGACGGGAGTGACTGGTGGGAGTTGCGGGGGTGCTGCTCGCGGCGGGGAACGGTTCCCGCCTCGGGCAGCCGAAGGCGCTAGTCCAGCTGGCCGGATCGACGCTGGCGGAACGGGGTGTCGCGTTGCTCGGCGACGGCGGCGCCGAGCCGGTGATCGTGGTGACCGGCGCGGTGCCGGTCGAGATACCCGGGGTGGTCGCCGTGCATAACCCGGACTGGGAGACCGGCATGGGATCCTCGCTCGCGACCGGGCTGCGGGCGCTGGCCAACGGCGACGCCGAGGCCGCCGTGATCGCGCTGGCGGACCAGCCGCTGGTCGGGGTCGAGTCGGTACGGCGGCTGATCGGGGCCTTCGAGTCCGGTGCGGCCGTCGCCGTGGCGGCCTACCAGGGAAGGCCGCGCAACCCGGTGCTCATCGCGCGGGAACACTGGCCCGCCGTCATCGAGCTCGCAGCGGGCGACACCGGGGCGCGCCCCTTCCTGCGGGCGCACCCCGAGCTTGTCGCGCTGGTCGAGTGCGGTGACACGGGGCGCCCGGACGACGTGGACACGCCCGAGGACCTAGCGCGGATCCGGGGCGAGGCCGCTGACAGCGGGGCCCGCGCGGCCCGTGCTATAGAAGGTTCCTGATCCCCCAGCGAACGGTGGCCGATGCCTTCGGCTGCAAGACGATCAGGTCCTGGCCGCTCTCGAACGCGTTAGGCGGGCACGTCATCGGCTCGACCGCCAGCGCGGCGCGGTCGTGCTCGGGCTCCAGGCCGTCGCTGGTGAAGACCTGCAGCCACCCGCAGCTGGCGTCCATCCACAGCCCGATGCGCCTGTCGCCGGTCTGCAGCCGGACCCAGGCCAGGCCGTCGGCCTCGCGGCGCAGCCCGGTGAACGCGGTGTCGAGCTTGGTGTCGCCGACCTTGCGCGCGGTCCGGAAGTCGAAGTCCGTACCTGTCACCGCCTGCGGCTGGTCGGACGGGATCAGGCGCTCATCGACCGGCAGCCAGTAGTCGGCCGGCAGCGTCAGCTCGCAGTCGTCGACGGTCGGCGACGCGACGGTCAGGTACGGGTGCTGGCCGTAGCCCCAGGGGGCCGGCCGGCTGCCCTTGTTGGCGGCGGTGACGGTGACGTGCAGGCCGGATTCCGCGTCAAGACGATAGTTCACGTCGACCTGCACGGCGAAGGGGTATCCCTGCGAGCCGTGCGGAACGCTGGTGAGCGTCACCTCACTGCGATCGTGCCCGGTCCTGGTCCACGGAACCCAGCGGGTCAGGCCGTGGATCGCGTTGCCGTGGGCCGGCTCGGACAGGGCCAGCTGGTAGCGCGTGCCGCCGAAGGAGTAGCGGCCTGCGTCGACCCGGTTCGGCCACGGGGACAGCAGCTCGCCCGCCCCGTGCGGCGGCAGCTGATCGGCGTCGAAGGTGGTCACCAGCGGCATTCCGGCGTGCTCGAGTACGCGCAGGCCGGCGCCGAGCTCGGTCACGGTGGCCCGGTAGTCGCCTGCCTCGATCTCGTACTGGGTGCCCGTAAGCGGGATCGTCATGTCGATCAGCATACGGAAAAGGCGGGCGCGACGCCCGGCCAGACCGCCCGCGAGTTTGCCCGCCATCGCCCGGCCGTCACCGGTCGAGGGAGTCGCGGGCGGCCCGCTTACCGCGTCGCCGCGCGGCCGAATGGATCCTAAAATCTAATATCAATTGCCCATCAACGTAACAAATTACCATTTATGCGGATTGCACATAAATCCACGTTTCTTGTGGTGTAGTTGTTAGTTTCTGGGGCCCATGTTGCGCCACGGATTTGCGTTAGCGCAGGGTGATGGCGAGGGGTTGATGTACAGCGATTATCTGCGAGGGTAGGCCGACGGGGCTGCTTGGGGAGCGGGGGACCGTCAGCCCCGCCGGCTATTTAACTTTAGCCGCAGTTGCGGAGCTAACGCGATGGTTTCCGATCATTCTGTTTGTTCCTGTTAGCCATTTAATGGTCAGCCCCTGCGCGGGCTCAGGCGCCCGTTGCGAAGCGCCTCGGCCGCGAGCACGCCGAAAAGGTAGAAGTAGGCGGCTTCCTCGTCTTCGAAAAACCGCACCTCGTGCCGGGCGTCCTCGGCGCAGCTGAACACCTCGTACCCGCCGTCGGTCTTGAACAGGCACATGGCGCCGGTGACTTCCTCGTCCACCGCGTAGGAGGAGCGGGAATGTCGGCCATGTCAACCAGGTCGGCGAAGATCGCGGACATGGCCAGCCGCGGCTTGCGCGCTGCCCGTCGTCCCCTGACCGCGCTCGCCGCGCCCGTCAGCCGGCCGAACGCGCTGGCGGCCGCGGCCGCGGCCGCCGGGGCGGACCGCGGCGGGGCCGCGGCCGGAGCTGCCTGCGCGGCGGTGACCTGCGGCGGGGGGGCTGGCTGGGGCGGAGCGGGCGCGGACGGGAGCGGGCCCAAGGTTTCCTGCGGGCTGGGCGTCAGCAGCGGCGGGGCCGCCAGCGGGGCGGCGGTCGGCTGAGCCTGGGCCGACAACGGCAGGCCGAGGCTGGCCGAGCCGCCGTTCGCCGTCGCCCCGGCGTCCGCCGACGGATCCGGTGCCAGCGTGCCCGACGTCGCCGACGCGGGCACGGGCGGCGGGGCAGGCTGGGAGAGTGCCGGGGCGGGCTGGGTCAGCGGCGCGGCGGGCTGCGAGAACTGGGTCGGCTGCGCCAGCGGCGCGCCCCCCTGGAACTGCTGCTGTCCGAAGGCGGTCGGCGGCTGCGCTTGCGCCGGCTGCGCCTGCACGGGGGACTGCGCGAAGGACTGCGCCTGCGGGAGGGACTGCGGCTGCTGGAGAGACGGCGGCTGCTGGACGGGCGCCGCCTGCAGGTAGGCCGTACTCGACGGCTGCTGGTATCCGGTGCCCATCGTCTGCTGGTATCCCGTGCCCGCAGACGGCTGAGCCGTCTGCCCGAACTGCTGTGTTCCCGTCACCGCGCCGGGCTGGGCGGCCGAGGGCGCGCTCGGCGGCAGCCCGCTCTGCTCGGGTGAGGCGTATCCGGCGGGCGTGGTCCCGTTCGACCCGATGCCATTCGACCCGATGCCGTTCGCGGCCGGACCGTTCGCAGCGGGGTTCTGCAGGCCGCCGTTCTGCCCGACCGCGGTCTGCGGGCCGACGTTCGGCTGGTAGTACCAGGTGCCGTTGCCGTCGGGCACCGGCGAGCCATGCCAGCCGGCCACGGCGGCGGGCGGCTGCGCGTTCGGAAGCTGCGACGCGTCCCCCGGCCGGCTGACGGCGGTCTGCTGGGTAACCGTCGGCTGCTGGGCGGCGGGGGCCGCGGCAACCGGGAACTGCTGCGCGCCGGTCCCCGGCTGGGCGGCGAAGCCCGGCTGCAGCGGCGGCCCCTGCTGGGCCGGCGGCGATTGAATCCCGCCCAGGAACTGATGCGAGGGCGCCGGCGTCTGGGCCGCGCCCGACGACAGGCCGGATGTCGCATCGGTCACCGGGGGCAGGCCGGCCTGCCCCGGCGCGGTGCCCGGCGCCACCGGTGCTCCGGTCTGCAGCGGGCCGAACTGCTGCGGGCCCGAGGTCGGCTGCTGCATCCTCGTCGAGGCCGGGGCGCCGATCGCGTTCTGCGCCATTCCCGCAGGCGACTGGTAGGCCCCGGTCATCGCCTGCTGCCCGCCCGCGCCCGGCTGCATTGACTGCTGCTGGGCCGACGGCTGCATCGACTGCTGCCCGGCGGGCTGCAGCTGCTGACCGCTGGCCGGCTGCCGCGTGCCCGATGGCTGCAGCTGCTGCTGGGCGGCGGGCAACTGGCGAGCCCCGGTGGTCGGCTGGCCATTCCAGGTCGAGGTACCGCCGCCGGCCGCGCTGGCGCCCTGGCCGCCGCTTGGCAGGGCCATCCGGCCGACTCCGATTCCGCCGTTCCCGGCCCCGGCGCCCGCCCGGGCGCCGGAACCGGAGCCGGGCATGGAGCCGCCGCCGTTGCCCGCGCCCGGGTCGCCTGCGTTCAGCGCGCGCGGCAGCGCGGACAGCAGCAGCGCGATCGGGAACTCATGCCGTTCCTCGGCCAGGTCGGTGACCTCGTGCCGCTGCACCACGACCTCGAACACGCCGCGGTCGACCTGCCAGTAGCCCAGCTGCCCGGCCCGGCGCTCGTCCATGCCCAGGTAGACGATGTGCAGCCGGTCGCCGAGATCGTCGAGTACCAGGCACGGCTCGCCGTGGTAGGAGCCGATCGGACGCGACTCCCATAGCCCGTCGAGGTCGTCGAGTCGCACCTGCTTGCGCCAGATACCGCCACCGGGCACCGGGGAGAACCCGTGCTCCTCGGGCGGCGGCGGCGCGGCGAACAGCGTGACGTCGCGGTCGGACGGGCCAACCGCGGCCTGGTAGGAGGCGCCCAGGTAGGAGGCCATGAGCCGGTATCGCATCGCGCGTTATCCCTCCCGAGGCCGTCGCCAGGCCAGCCCGTCGTACCGGGCGACCGGTTCCTCGCCGGCGTCTGCCAGCCTGCACAGTGTGGTCGCGACGGGGATCTGGATCGGCTCGAGGTAGAACTCGGCCCGTCCGGCTGGCCCGCGCACGGTGACCGGCACGTACCCGTCGATCTCCCTGGCCTGCCAGCACAGGAAGTACAACTCGGCCATGTCGGGCTTAAAGTCTGATCCCTCGTAGCCTAGGCCGAGCGCATAGAACGCGTCTGCCGTGTTCCTGAAGACGACGTCGCGAACCCGGTGCACGTACCCGGCGATCACCCCGCGCTGCCCGCTCATGTACGGCCCGACCATGCGCGGCGGTATGACTTTCCGCATCGGCGTGCCGGGAAATATCCGCGCAGGCTGCGCTGACTCGCGTGCAGAACCCACGAAGACTGCTCCTTCCCGCTTGCGCCGCTACCTCTGGTCCGCACAGCCGGTCTCGTCAGAGGGCCCGCCCGTAGCCGCAGGTCATGAGGTTCCCATATCCGACATGTGTGCTCAACCGATTCTGCCCCGCGAATCGACAGTACCCAGGGCAAAGTGCAGCTTTCATAGATTTCGTTACATCCGGTAGCTGCCCGCTGGCCCCGAGGCGTCGCCGTCGCGGTCGCCGGACGGGGCCGGCGGTAGGGTCGGACCGTGCGACCGACACCGTTCAGGCCCGCGGGCGACACCGGGGAGGCGGACCCCACGGTCACCGCGGTTCTCGCCGCCTACGCCGCGGGCGAGGCGACCGAGCACGCGGCCCTCACCGCCCTCGCCGCCAGCAGGCTGCTCGTTCCGGTCGTCGCGGTGCTGGCCGCCGCCAACGACGACGGCACCGAGAAGGAGACCGAGATGGCGTTGCCGACCCTGATCGGCAACGACGGCCGCGCGGCCGTGGTCGCGTTCACCGGCACCGACACGCTGGTCAAGTGGCGCCAGGACGCCCGTCCGGTGCCGGTCCCCGGACCGCGCCTGTGGGCGGCCGCCCGAACCGAGGCCGACGCCGTCGTGATCGACATCGCAGGCCCGGTACCGCTCGTGGTGGAGGGCGCGCGGCTGACGGCCCTCGCGGCCGGCCAGCCGCCGCCGCCCGCGCACGAGGACCCCGACATCCGCGCCGCCGTCGCCGAGGTCATCAGCGACTTCACGCTGGCACCCGGCGGCCCCGACGCCGACCTGGAGATCGCGTTCAGGCCCGCCGACCAGGCCCACGCGAGCTCGGTCGCCAACCAGCTGGCGTCCCGCCTGCAACCGCGCCTGCGCCGCCTCCGCCTTCGCGTCGCCGACTGAGGCAAAGGCAAATTTCGATCATCTCGAACGGCCGCGTGCTCCGCCTCCACCGCCCCGCTCGGCCATTCCCGCTGAAGACCCCGCGAGCAGCCTCAGCATCCAGCAGATAACAGCAAAAAGCGGCCCCCAAGCCTGCCGGCCCGTCCGGCGGCGACAGGATGATGGATCGTTGTGTGAATACCTCATTAATTCGGGCATGAATTAATCCCTGGTCGGAAGTAGGATCCGTCGCCCAGACCTGTCAAGGCGTCGTCGGCCCGGCTATGCAGGACACTGGTAGACATGCGTTGGGGTGCGGGTTCGGTCTCCGGGGACATGACCAGGACGGCCGTCCTCGCGCTGCTCGCGCGGCGGGGGCCGCTCAGCCGCGGGCAGATCGCGGAACGGCTGGGGCTGAGCCCGGCGACGGTCACCACGATCACCCGGCGGCTGCTGGCCGACGGCATGGTCGCCGAGGGTGGTCCGCGCACGCCGCCGGCCGGACGGCCGTCGATCCCGCTGACGCTGGTACCCGACTCCGCCTACGCGATCGGCATCCAGGTGGCGCACGAGCATGTGACGGCCGTGCTGACCAGGCTCGACGCGACCGTGGTGCACGCGTTCTCGCATCCTTTCGACCCGGCCGGGCCGGACGCGGTTGGCCGGCTGACGGACCTGATCCGGGCCGAGATCGACGACGCGGCGGGGAAGGGGCTGCCGTTGGTCGGCGTCGGGGTGGCGGTCCCCGGCGTGGTCGAGCCGGAGACCGGGACGCTGCGCATGTCGGTCCGCCTCGGCTGGACCGGCATGCCGCTGGCCGCCATCCTGCGCGAGGCGCTCGGCCTCCCGGTGCTGGTGGACAACGACATCAGCGCCGCCACGGCGACCGAGCGGCTCTACGGGCCTGGTGCCGACTGCGCGGACTTCCTGCTGGTGGCGATCGGGCAGGGGATCGGCCTGGGGATGGTGCTCGACGGCGCGCCCTACCGGGGGGCGGACGGCGCCGCCGGCGAGTTCGGCCACCTGCCGATCCTGGCGGACGGCCCCGTGTGCAGCTGCGGCAACCGAGGCTGCCTGGAAACGCAGGTGTCCACCCCGTCGCTGTTGCGCCGGGCCAAGGAGCAGGGCATCCTCGACCCCGGGGCGGAACTCGACGACCTGCGGCTAGCCGCCGAAGACGGCGGCCCGGCGGCGGCGGAGCTGCTGGCGGAGGCGGGCGAACTGCTCGGCCGTGCCCTGGCCGGCTCGGTCAACCTGCTCGGCCCGCGGCTGGTCATCGTCATCGGCGAGATAGCCCCGCTCTGGCCGCACCTGGCCGAGCCGTTCAGCCGGGCGCTCGCCGCGCACCTGCTGCCGTGCGTGCGGCAGACGCGAATCGACGTGCGCCCCTGGGACGACGACCTCATCGCGGTCGGCGCCGCGGGCATCGTGCTGGCCGCACCGCTGGCCGCGCCCCGTCAGAAGCCTCGTCAGAAGCCTCGTCAGAAGCCTCGTCAGGAGTCTCGGTAGCAGCCCCGCTAGGAGTCTCGACCGAGGCCGCGCAGAAGTCCCGGCGGAACTCTCGGCAGAAGACGGCCGGGGCGCTGTCGCCCGCAGGGCCTTATCGCGGTCGGGGGCCAGGCTGACGGTAGGGTGAACCTCATGTTTCGGTGGCTGACGGCAGGCGAGTCGCATGGGCGGGCACTCGCGGCGATCTGTGACGGTGTGCCGGCCGGGGTGCGGGTGACCAGCGAGGACGTGGCGCAGGCACTCGCCCGGCGGCGGGCCGGCTACGGGCGCGGCGCGCGGATGAAGTTCGAGCAGGACGAGGTGGAGCTGACCGGCGGCGTCCGGCACGGCCTCACCCTCGGCGGGCCGGTCGCCATCCGGGTCGGCAACACCGAGTGGCCCAAGTGGGAAACGGTCATGTCCCCCGACCCGGTGAGCCGGGAAGATCTGGACAGCCAGGCCCGCAACGCCCCGCTGACCAGGCCGCGACCCGGCCACGCGGACCTGGCGGGCATGCAGAAGTTCGGGCACACCGATGCCCGGCCGATCCTGGAGCGGGCCAGCGCGCGGGAGACCGCGGCGCGGGTGGCGCTCGGCGAGGTCGCCCGGCGGGTGCTCGACCAGGCCCTCGGCGTGCACATCCTCTCCCACGTGGTCTCGCTCGGCGCGGTCGCGGTGCCCGACACCGCGCCGGTGCCGGAGCCAGCCGACCTGGCGCGAATCGACGCGGACCCGGTGCGCTGCGCCGACGTGACGACCAGCGCGGCGATGATCGCCGAGGTGGACGCGGCCCGCAAGGACGGCGACACGCTGGGCGGAGTGGTCGAGGTCGTCGTGCACGGGCTGCCGCCGGGGCTCGGCAGCTTCACCCAGTGGGACCGCAAGCTCGACGCGCGGCTGGCCGCCGCGATCGTCTCGATCCAGGCGATCAAGGCCGTCGAGTTCGGCGACGGCGTGACCACCGCCACCCGCCGCGGGTCGGTCGCGCACGACGAGATCTACCTCGGCCAGGACGGCGTGCGCAGGCGCACCAACCGGGCCGGCGGCATCGAGGGCGGCATGTCCACCGGCGAGGTCCTCCGGGTCCGGGCCGCGATGAAGCCGATCTCGACCGTGCCGCGCGCGCTGGAGACGATCGACGTGGCCACCGGCGAGCCCGCCAAGGCGATCAACCAGCGCAGCGACGTCACCGCGGTGCCCGCCGCCGGGGTGGTCGCCGAGGCGATGGTCGCGCTGGTGCTGGCCGAGGCGGCGACCGAGAAGTTCGGCGGAGACACGGTAGAAGAGCTGCGGCGGAACGCCGAGGGCTACCTGAAGTCGCTGGTGATCTCGTGAGCGTGCCGAGTGCCGGGGACAACACTCAGAGCACGCCGGACGCGACCGCGGGCGTGGTGCTGGTCGGCCCGCCGACGGCCGGGAAGTCGAGCGTCGGCGCGCTGCTCGCGCGCGAACTCGGCGTCCCCTTCGCCGACACCGACGCGCTCGTCGCCCAGGCGGCCAGCAAGCCGGTGGGCGACGTCTTCGTCGATGACGGCGAGCGAGTGTTCCGTGAGCTTGAGCGGGGCGCGGTCGCCAGCGGGCTCGAGTCCTTCGGCCCCCGCGGCGGCGTGCTCGCCCTCGGCAGCGGCGCCGTGCTCGACCCGGACGTGCGCCGGATGCTTGCGGGCACGCTGATCGTCTACCTGGAGGCCGGGTTCGCGACCGTCGCCAAGCGCACCGGCATGGACCGGCCCCGGGTCGTGATTCCCGGCAATCCGCGCGGTATGCTCCGCGCCATGCTTGAGGAACGCCGACCGGTCTACGCCGAGCTTGCGTCGATCACCGTCTCGACCGATGACATGGCCCCCGAGGAAGTCGCCGCCGACCTGGCCAAGCGGCTCAGAGCAGCATGACGCAGACGCGGATAACCGTCGGCGGCGAACAGCCCTACGACGTCGTCGTCGGCGCCGGCGTCGTGGGCGCGCTGCCCGACCTGGTCGGCAAGAAGGCAGAGACGGTCGCCGTCATCGCCGACGAGCGGCTGGGCGCGGTCGCGCGCCCGGCCTGCCGCGCCCTGGCCGACGCCGGATTCACCGTCGCCGTGACGGAGATCCCGAGCGGCGAGACGGCCAAGGACGTGAGCGTGCTCGCGCGCCTCTGGTCGTGGCTGGCCGCGTCGAAGGTGTCCAGGTCCGACTGCGTCGTCGGGATCGGCGGCGGGGCGACCACCGACCTGGCCGGCTTCGCCGCCGCGACCTGGCTGCGCGGCGTGCCGGTCGTGCTGGTGCCGACGACGCTGCTCGGCATGGTGGACGCGGCGGTCGGCGGGAAGACCGCGATCGACGTCCCTGAGGGGAAGAACCTGGTCGGGGCGTTCCACCCACCCAAAGGGGTGCTCGCCGACCTGGCCACGCTGGAGACGCTGCCGAAGGCGGACTACGTGGCGGGCCTGGCCGAGGTCATCAAGGCGGGTTTCATCGCCGAAAGCGAGATCCTGCGCCTGGTAGGCGCCGATCCAGCGGGCGCCACCGTGCCGCACGGACCGCACACCCGCGAGCTGGTCGAACGGGCGATCAACGTCAAGGCCTCCGTGGTCGCGGCCGACCTGCGCGAGTCGGGGCTGCGGGAGACGCTGAACTACGGGCACACGCTCGGCCACGCGATCGAGAAGCTCGAGCGGTACGCCTTCAGGCACGGCGACGCGGTCGCGATCGGCATGGTCTTCGCGGCCGAGGTCGCGCACCTGGCCGGGTACCTCAGCGCCGACGAGGTGGCGCTGCACAAGCGGCTGCTGACCGACGTCGGCCTGCCGGTCGCCTACCCGCGCTCGGCCTGGCCGGAGCTGCGGGCCACCATGTCGCTGGACAAGAAGACCCGCGGCGCCCGGCTGCGGATGGTGATCCTGGAGGGCGTGGGCAACCCGATCATCTACGACAACCCGCCCGAGGACCTGCTCGCGCAGGCCTACCAGGCGATGGCGGCATGACCAGCGGACAGCGCCGCCGGGTGCTGGTGCTCAACGGCCCCAACCTCGGCCGCCTGGGCAAGCGCGAGCCCGCGGTCTACGGCACCGCCACGCACGCCGATCTGGCCGACCTGTGCGTAAAGGCGGGCAGCGAACTCGGCCTCGACGTTGAGGTCAGGCAGACCGAGTACGAGGGCGAGCTCGTCACCTGGATCCACCAGGCCTGCGATGACCAGACCGCGGTCGTGCTCAACGCGGGCGCGCTCACCCACTACTCCTACGCGCTCATGGACGCGATCAAGATGCGGACCGCACCGCTGGTCGAGGTGCACATCTCCAACATCGCCGCCCGCGAGGGCTTCCGCCACGAGTCGGTGATCACCCCGGCCGCCACCGGGATCATCGCCGGCTTCGGCTTCGGCTCCTACGTGCTGGCGCTGCAGGCGATCGCGTCCGCCCCGGCTGGCCCGGACGCCCGTTAGCTGAAGCGGGCCGGCTGCCCGGTCGCCTCCAGCACTGACATCCACAGGTCGCCGTCCGGGTCGACCTGGTTCCGGCTGCCGGTGGCGAGGGCGATGGGCAGGTGCACGAACCGGCCGTGCCACCGTCCCACCACCATCGCGGTGCGCCCGGCCATCGCCGCGTGCACCGCTGCCTGGGCCAGCCGCAGGCAGTACACCGCGTCCCAGCCGTTGGCGGGCACGCTGCGGATCGCGTACCCCGGGTCGACGTAGCGGACGCTGAGCTCGGTTCCCGCCGCCGCGAAGTCCGCCAGGATCCGGTCCCGCAGCAGCGGCCCGATATCAGCCAGCCGGGCGTTGCCCGACGCGTCGACGGCGCCGTCGTAGGCGAACAGCTCCTGTCCCGCGCCCTCGGCCACCACGACCACGGCGTGCCCCCGCTTGGCCACCCGCCACCGCAGCGAGGCGAGGAAGCCGGACGGCCCGTCGAGCTCGAACGGCACCTCGGGTATCAGCACGAAGTCGACGTCATGGCTGGCCAGCGCCGCGTAGCAGGCGATGAAGCCGGAGTGCCTGCCCATCAGCTTGACCAGGCCGACCCCGTTCGGGGTGGAGCTCGCCTCGGTCAGCGCGGACTTGATCGACTCGGTCGCCCGGGTGAACGCGGTCTGGAAGCCGAAGCTCTGGTCGATGAACGGGATGTCGTTGTCGATCGTCTTCGGCACGCCGACCACCGACAGCGTGAGGCCGCGCCGGTCCGCCTCGTCGGCGATCCGCTGGGCGCCGCGCAGCGTGCCGTCCCCGCCGATGACGAACAGCACATTGACGCCGAGACGGGCAAGCGTCGCCACCATCGCCCCGGGATCCTGCCCGCCGCGCGAGGTGCCGAGGATGGTGCCGCCCCGGTTGTGGATGTCCGCCACCACATCATGGCTCAGCCGCACCGGCTCGGAGCCGTCCACCAGGCCGCGGAAGCCGTCGCGGAAGCCGAGCACCTCGGTCACCCCGTAGTTGTCGGCCAGTTCGAGCACCAGGCCGCGGATCACGTTGTTGAGCCCCGGGCAGAGGCCGCCGCAGGTGACGATCGCGGCCCGGGTGAGCGGCGGGTCGAAGAAGATATGCTCGCGCGGGCCGCCGGGCTCCATCGACGGCAGGTTGCCGACGGCGCACTGATGGGCGAGGGCGGCGCCCACGGTGTCGTCGAGCAGCACTCGGTCCGATTCGTGGACGTAGTGCGGCGAGCTCGCCCGGCCGCGCAGCAGGCGAACCATGGGGGAGCTGCGAGTCGGCTCGCCGACGCGCCTGATCCACAGGTCGGACGCGTCGACGGACTGCGGATCAGCGGTACTCACCATGTGCACTAGCTTGCCGTTCCCGTGTTACGCCGCAATGATCTTTCCAACTGGTCTAGACCACAACACCACGAAGTGGTCTAGACCACAAGCTAAAGGTACCCAACCTCGATGTCCGGCGAGCGCCCCGGGGATAGCCACCGCGCAACGTCAGGGTTAAATTGGCACCCGATGACGGCAGCGATCAGCATGGAGGCCAAGAAGATGCGCGTCGGGATGATGCTCCACTACGCGGGCGGGTTCACGGAGACGGTCAGTGAACTCGGGGACTTCGAGCGGGCGGGCCTGGACATCGCGTTCGTCCCCGAGGCCTACTCCTTCGACGCGGTCAGCCAGCTCGGCTTCATCGCCGCCCGCACGACGACGCTGCAGATCGCCTCCGGCATCCTGCCGATCTACTCCAGGACCCCGGCGCTGACCGCGATGACCGCGGCCGGCCTTGACTATGTGTCCGGCGGACGGTTCACCCTCGGCCTCGGCACGTCAGGCCCGCAAGTAATCGAGGGCTGGCATGGCGTCGCCTATGACGCGCCGATCGGCCGGACCCGCGAGCTCATCGACATCTGCCGCCTCGTCTGGCGCCGCGAGCGCCTCGACTACCAGGGCAAGCACTACACGCTGCCGTTCGCAGGCGGCACTGGTCTGGGCAAGCCGCTGAAGCTGATCAACCACCCGGTGCGCGAACGCATCCCGATCGTCATCGCCGCCCTCGGGCCGAAGAACGTCGAGCTCGCGGCCGAGCTGGCCGAGGGCTGGCAGCCCATCTTCTACTTCCCGGAGAAGGCCGCCAGCGCCTGGGCGGAGCCGATCAGGGCGGGGCAGGCCAAGCGCGCCGACGACCTCGGGCCGCTCGACGTGATCGCCGCCGCCCCGCTCGCCATCGGCGACGACGTGACCCACCTGCGCGAGCTCGCCCGCCCGGCCTTCGCGCTCTACATCGGGGGCATGGGGGCCCGCGGCAAGAACTTCTACCACGATCTGGCCTGCCGCTACGGCTACGAGAAGGAGGCGAACCTGATCCAGGACGCCTACCTGGCCGGCCGCAAGGACGAGGCCGCAGCCCTGGTCCCGGCCGAGCTGGTCGAGAAGACGGCGCTGATCGGCCCGCCCGGCTACGTCGCCGAGCGCCTCGCCGCCTTCAGGGACTCCGGCGTCACCACTCTCAACGTCACCCCGCTGGCCCCCACGCACGAAGCCCGGGTGGCCGACATCGAGCAACTCCGGGCCATGGCCGGCTAAGCCAGCACCGTGCCAGCCGTATCCCGGGTTCGGGTGGTGGGGACTGCTGGAGCTCACCGTATCGGCGTCGATCTTCGTGGCCACCCACCTCTTTGCCCGCAGGTACTCGGCCGTCCAGCGCAGTGGCCGGAGCTAGCCGCGCCGACGGGCTAGAGTCGCAGGCATGCCGGAGATTCACGCCGCGCGCCGCAGCCGCGCCCAGCAGCTCATCAGGGAAGCAGACGCGGACGCCGCGCTGATCACCGCCCGCCCCAACGTCCGCTACCTCACCGGCTTGGCCAGCTCCAACGCGGCGCTGCTGCTGCCCGCCGACGGCGACGGGCTGCTTGCTACCGACTTCAGGTACGCCGGGGCGGCGCAGCGCGACGCCCCGGACCTCGAGCTGGTCATGGAGCGGTTCATCGAGCCCGCGCTGGCCGTGGCGGCGTCCCGCCGGGGGATCGCCCGGCTGGCATTCGAGGCGCACGAGATGACCGTCGCCCGCCACGCCGAGCTCGAGGCGGCGGCCGAGGGAGTCACCACGCGACCGTTCGGACCGATGATTGAAGTTCTTCGCATGGTCAAAGACCCCCTGGAGCTAGAGAAACTGCAGGTCGCCTGTGAGCTGAGCGATGCGGCGCTGGCCGAGGTCCTGCCCAGTATCAAAGCAGGGGATTCCGAACGGACCCTGGCCTTGCGCCTTGACTATCAGATGGCTCTGCTCGGGGCCGAGCGCCCGGCGTTCGACACCATCGTCGCCAGCGGCCCCAACGGGGCCATCCCGCACCACGTACCCACCGACCGCCCGCTGGCCCGGGGCGACCTAGTGACGATGGACTTCGGCGCGCTGTATGACGGCTACCACGCGGACATGACCCGCACGGTGGCGATCGGGGCGGTCGCCGACTGGCAGCGCGAGATCTACGAACTGGTCGCGCTGGCGCAGCAGGTCGGCATCGCGGTGCTCGACGACGGCGTGGAGGCCGGGTCGGTCGACGCCGCCGCGCGGGACGTGATCGAGGCGGCCGGGCATTCCGGGCATTTCCAGCACGGCCTCGGGCACGGCGTGGGCCTCGAGATCCACGAGGCGCCGATGCTTGGGTACGGAAGAACGGGTAAGCTGAGCGATCGGGTTCCTGTCACCGTCGAGCCTGGTGTCTACCTGCCCGGACTGGGCGGCGTCCGGATCGAGGACGTGCTGGTCGTGACGGCGGGCGACCGGGCCAGAACCCTCACTTCGACCACCAGGGAACTGCTGGTCCTGTAATTGACTTAGATGGAGACGATCCGTGGCAAGCACGAATGACCTGAAGAACGGGATGACCCTGAACCTTGAGGGGCAGCTCTGGAATGTCGTTGAGTTCCAGCACGTCAAGCCAGGCAAGGGGCCGGCCTTCGTGCGCACCAAGCTGAAGAACGTGATGTCGGGCAAGGTCGTCGACAAGACCTTCAACGCGGGCATCAAGGTCGACGTCGCCAACGTCGACAAGCGCGAGATGCAGTACCTCTACCGCGAGGGCGGCGACTTCGTCTTCATGGACACCAGCGACTACGACCAGCCGCGCATCGCGGCGGCCGTGGTGGGCGACTCCGCCAACTACCTGCTCGAGGAGCAGATGGTCACGATCGCGTTCAACGACGGCACCCCCCTGTACGTGGAACTGCCGGCCGCGGTCGAGCTCGTCATCGCGCAGACCGACCCGGGTCTGCAGGGCGACCGCTCCACCGGGGGCACCAAGCCGGCCACGCTCGAGACGGGAGCGACGGTCCAGGTCCCGCTGTTCATCACCACCGGCGAGAAGATCAAGGTCGACACCCGCACCGGCGCCTATCTCGGCCGCGCGTAGGTGGCTGCGCGCAGCAAGGCACGCAAGCGGGCGCTCGACCTGCTCTTCGAGTCCGAACAGCGCGGGCTGCCGACGCTCGAGCTGCTCAGCGAGCGGCAGTCGCTCGGTGAGCATCCCGTTCCCGAGTACGCGGCCGATCTGGTCCGCGGCGTGGCGACGCACAGCGAGCGCATCGACGAGCTGATCTCCTGGAATCTGGTCGACTGGACCCTGGAGCGGATGCCCGCAGTGGACAGGAACGTGCTCCGTATCGGCGTGTACGAGCTGCTATGGGCGGACGGCGTGCCCGACGGGGTGGCCATCAGCGAGGCGGTCGCGCTGGTCGAGGACCTGTCCACCGACGCCTCGCCGTCCTTCGTCAACGGCGTCCTGGCTCGGATCAAGGCGGAGAAGCCGACCACCGCCCTCGACCGGGACCCGTCGGTCGACGCTCAGCCGTCCCTCGACGACGACGATCCCGATGATGCTGGCGAGTCCGATGATGCTGAAGCCGAGGACGAGTCCGAGGTCGAGGCCTAACCCCCCGCAAGCCAACGTAACTCCCCGCGAGCCAAAGGGCGCGCCGGTGTCTGGACTGAGGAGCGAGACGGTTTGTTTCTCGCGACGAGGGAAGACATCGGCCACAAGCGCCCGGCGGCGAACGGGGATAACACTGCGCTGAAGCGTAGGCCTAGGCCCAGGCGGCGCAGCACGGCGAAGAACCAGAGCGCGCACACGCCCGCGCCGAGCGCGGTCAGGCCGATGGTGACGACCGACGACAGCAGCATGAAGAGCTTGAACGGCTCGGTCTTCATCATGACCGCCATGCCCAGCGTCAGCAGCAGGAACAGGCCGGCCCAGAACCAGGTGGCGCCCTGGAAGAAGCGGTGCAGCCCGGGGTGGTGGTCCTCGGTCTGCTTGAGCGCGACCACCTCCGCCGCCAGCTGCGCCACCAGTGGCTTGCGGGTCGGCGCGGTCCGCGCGAACACCAGGCACATCGCCAGGTTGGCGAGCGGGAACTGGAGCTGGAACATCCACAGGTAGCCGGTGCTGACCGCGACCGCGGTCTGGATGGTGAGCACCACCGCCGAGATCATCAGCAGCGAGGTGACCGAGCCGGTCACGATCCGCCGGAGCGCGATGAGCAGCCACACCACCGCCGTCCCGGCCAGCAGCCCCGCGTCCGGGCTGACCAGGTCGGTGACCGCCACGTAGGTGCCGAATGGCAGCCCCACGGACTCCGCCATGGACCACGCGGTCGTCCGCAGCAGTCGACGGGGGTGAGGGAGTTCGAGATGCTCGGGGGCTGGCATGCGGATGAGCATACGTGCCGAGGCTGGGTCCCGGCTGGACATTCCATTATGGTGGCGTGTCGGATTTGACCGCTCTCGAGAATGGCGATGTGCCGGATTTGACCGCTTCCGCGCGTTGGCTCGCGTTGTCTTCACGTTTCTGATTACGGCGGCGCGGCCTGCCCGGTTCAATCCCGATAGTAACGTATTGAGATTGATTGAACGCATTGAGTGTTGAAGGCGGCGGTCGTGGCCTGCCCGGCGGCGGCCCGCCCGGCGCACTACAGTGTCTTTCGGGGGGACAGCCTTCCGGCATGGGGGGCGGCTCCCGCCCCCACTCCCGGCCGGTACCCTCCGATTCGGCCCGGGTATCGGAGGGACCGACATCTCTCGGAAGGACGCCCGATGAGCGGCAAGGATTTCGGGCCTGCGCAGGCACCCGTGCGGACTGCCTACGGCGACGCCGAGCGTCGCCGCGGTGCGCCGTCGACGCGGGTCTCCGACGCGCTCGATGAGGTCCTCACGGTTCGCGCGGCGCAGGTCGGCCGGGCCGTGCTCGAGGTCGTCGACGTCGGGGCGGGGACCGGCGGGTTCGCGGTGCGGCTGGCCAAGCTCGGCCACCACGTCACGGTGGTGGACCCGAGCCCGGACGCCCTCGCCGCCGCGCGCTGGCGGGCGGCGGAGCTCGGCGTCACCCTGACCGCCGTCCAGGGCGAGGCGGGCGACCTCGCCGGGCTGGTCGGCGACGACGCGGCGGACCTCGTGGTCTGCCACAACGTGCTTGAGTACGTCGATTCCCCGGCCGCCGCGATGGCGGCCATCGCCCGGGTACTGCGGCCGGGCGGCACGGTCAGCGTGCTCGCCGCCAACGTGGTCGCGGCGGTCCTGCAGCGCGCACTGGCCGGCCGCTACGAGGAGGCGCGCCGCCTGCTCACGTCGAGCGCCGGCGACGCGGCGGCGCCCGTCGCCGCCGCCTCGGTTCCCGCCCAGGCCCTGACCGAGCACCGCCGGTTCACGCTGGCCGAGCTCACCGCGCTCATCGAGGGAGCCGGGCTGCGGGCCGGCGACGCGCACGGGGTGCGGGTGTTCGCCGGACTGCTCCCGGGCGCCGGCGCCGACCCGGCCACCGCCGATGCGCTGCGCGACCTGGAGGCGGCGGCGGCCGACTACCCGGCGCTGCGCGACATCGCCGCTCGCCTGCACATCTTCGGCCACCGTTGACCATGCCCGACCCGGTCCCTGTAGACGATGCGGACTGCCGGATCCTGCATGTGGACATGGACGCCTTCTACGCCAGCGTGGAGCTCCGCGACCGGCCGGAGCTGCGGGGCCAGCCGGCCGTGGTGGGCGGCCTCGGGCCGCGCAGCGTGGTGCTCTCCGCTACCTATGAGGCGCGGGCCTTCGGCGTCCGCTCGGCAATGCCGGTCGGCCGCGCGCGGGGGCTGTGCCCGCAGGCGGTCTTCATCCCGCCGCGGCACGATCTCTACGCCGAGGTGTCCAGGGAGGTCATGGCGATCTTCCGGTCGGTCACCCCGGAGGTGGAGCCGCTCTCGCTCGACGAGGCGTTCCTCGACGTGTCCGGCGCGGTGCGCAGGCTCGGGCCGCCGCGCGCGATAGCGGAGCTGATCCGGGCGCAGGTGCGCGAGCAGCAGTCCATCACCTGCTCGGTCGGGGTCGCGCCGGTCAAGTTCGTGGCCAAGATCGCGTCGGCCCGCTGCAAGCCGGACGGCCTGCTGGTGATCCCCGCCGCCGGCCTGCTCGATTTTCTGCACCCGCTGCCGGTGAGCGCGCTGTGGGGGGTCGGGGACCACGCCGAGCAGGTGCTCGGTCGGCTCGGCCTGCGCACGGTGGGTGACATCGCTCACGTTCCCCAGGCCACCTTGCGCCGCGAGCTCGGCGCGGCGGGCGAGCACCTGTGGTCCCTCGCGTGGGGCAGGGACGAGCGCCGGGTGAGCCCGCAGCGGGAGGAGAAGAGCGTCGGCGCGGAGGAGACGTTCCCGACCGACGTCGATGACCCGGAGGTGATCAGGCGCGAGCTGCTCCGGCTGTCCGGCCGGACGGCGCGGGCGCTGCGCGGGGCCGGCTGCGTCGCGCGAACCGTGACGGTCAAGCTCCGCCTGGCCAGCTTCCGCACGATTACCAGGTCGCGGACGCTGGCGGAGCCGACGGACGTGGCCAGGGAGATCTACGCGGCCGCCTGCCAGCTCTACGAGGGGTCCGGGCTAGGCGTCGGGGCCCGGCTGCGGCTCGTCGGCGTCCGGGCGACGGGACTGCGGCCCGCCGAGGGCGCCGCGCGGCAGCTCGCGTTCGACGATCGGCCGGTCGGCTGGCGTGAGGCGGAGCAGGCAGTGGACAGAATCGCCCGGCGGTTCGGGAGTGACGCGGTGCGGCCGGCCGCCTTGTTGCCATCTTCTCACGACGGTCAGGCGGACGCCCCTTCCACGGAACGTGAGGAGCCTCGTATTCTGGGAAATGAACCCGGTAGCCAAGTGAGGTGAAAGTCACCCCACCCCCCGGGTTCCATGGGAGGCGTCGTGCCGCTCTCTGAGCATGAGCAGCGCCAGCTCGAGCAGATCGAGCAGGCGCTCTACAGGGAGGATCGGAGGCTAGTCCGTCTAGTTCGCTCCAGCGATCCCCACGTGCATTACCGGCGTCGGGTGGTAGAGGCGCTCGTTGGGTTGGCTCTCGGCGCGGCGATGGTTGCCGTCGGGATCATCCTGCCGTTGATCGGCCTGGCGGCCGGCGGTTTCGTTGTCCTGCTGCTCTGCGGCATCTGGGCACTGAACAGCTGGCGGCAGATGGCCACCGTCACGCTTGGCGGCGGGCCGGCACGCGGCCCCGTCGGCGAGCGACGCTCGCGCCGTTCGCGGCGCGGCGGCCGCGGCCAGCCGGCTCGCGGCTCGATGATGGAGCGGTTCGACGAGCGCTGGCGCAGGCGACAGGAAGGCGGCTTCTAGGGGGCCGGAGTCCGGAACCTGCTGAGCCACTCCGGGGTCAGGCGGCCGAAGATGTCGGCTGCCTGGGCCGTTGCGTTCAGAGCCGGGCCGATCACCGAGGCGGGCAGCAGCCTGCCGCGCCACCGGATGGGGCGCGGCACGGCGACTGCGATCGCCCGCCGCACGGTGACGCTGTCGTGCCGAAGCCCGCTGCCGTCGGTCGGCCGGGCGGCGTACCTGGCGCGTTCCTCCGCCATGGCGATCCGGCCGAGCGCGGCCAGCGCGGGTTCCGCCAGGGCCAGATCGGCGCCCGCACGGGCCGCCACCGCCCGCGGCGACTCACTCGGCTGACAGCCGGCGCCGTAGTCCACCAGGTCGTCCCGGAGCTCGCGCCAGGCCGCGTGCGCCCACTCGGCATCGGCCTGGTCCGCCCGGTCGAGGCGCCTGCTCAGGTGCCAGCGCCGCCGCCTGATCACCAGCCGCGCCGCCCACGGCGCCACCAGGCCGAGGACCAGCAGCCCGGCCACCACCAGACCGAACACCTCCCACGGGTTCGCGCCCCCGGAGGTCGTCACCCCGGTCGTGTCGCCGACCCCGCCCAGGTTGGGGGCGCCCTCGTCGCCGAGCGATTCGCTGAGGTGGTGCCGCAGCTGCGCCTGACTTGCGCTGCTGCCGGACGAGGAACCGGTTGGACTGGTCGGCTGGGACTGCGACGAGCCCGGGGACAGGGGGCTGCCCGACGCGTCGGTGTAGGCCGGCGCGTACGCGGTGCCCTGCCCGGTCGCGCCGGTTGGGGTCGGCTCGAATCGCAGCCACCCGAACCCCTTGAAGTACAGCTCCGGCCAGGCATGCGCGTCGTGCGTGGTGACCTGGTACTCGTTTTCGCCGACGTAGGTACCGGAGGTGAAGCCGTAGGCGACCCGCGACGGGATGTTCAGCAGCCGGGCGAGCACCGCCATCGCGAAAGAGAACTGCTGGCAGTAGCCGCTCTTGGTGACCTTGAGGAACCGGGATAGACCGTTGGCGTCGAGCACCGTGGGGGCCTTCAGGGTGTACTTGAATGTCCCGTCGGACAGCCAGTTCTGCAGCGCCACGGCCTTCTCGAACTGAGTCTTCGCCCCGGCCTCGGCGACAACGGAATCGGCCAGCGCGCGTAGCGAGTCGTAGTCGCTGGGAACCTGCAGGTAGTGCTCCGTGATTACCGCGGGCGGCGCCGGCAGCGGCGTCGAGCGCCTGCTCCGACGGGGAGTTGACCAGGCTCGTGACCTCGTAGGACAGGCCGCCAAGGGCCGTTCCCTGTTCGAACAGCATGAGCGTCGACCGGTCGGCCTCCAGGTCTCCGTTGGCCTTGATCGCGACCGTGGGGTAGGGCACCGGCAGCGCGCCCAGGTCGTCCGGTCCGACGTCGCGGGCGATGTTGACCTTCGTGGTCACCGTGCCGTCCAACGATGCGTCCTCGAGCCCGGGCACCGGTGGCATCTTCGAGCCGGCGTGCACCAGCGATTCCGGCTGGCTGAACAGCGTCCAGCCGGAATCGGTGAGCCGGTCGAGCACGTAGATCTGGAGATAGTCGGGGTTTTGGGCGGCGGTGGTATAGCCGAGCACGATCTGGGCCGGCGTGGTGAGCTCCGACGACAGCTGCTGCGAGAGCTGCGTGTTCACCCCGGGGAAGCCGACGCCCGATCCGCCGGCGCTCGCGCCCTGGCCGCCGCGCCCGCCGATTCCCGGCTGCCCGCCGAACAGCCGGGTGGCGTGCAGCCCGGGGATCACCAGCGGCAGGAACAGGGCGCAGTAGCACCGAGGCGAAGCCGACCCGCCGGCCCGCCGCCGCCAGCGGCCGCGTGTCGGGCGCGTCGCGGGCGGACGGGTCCTGGGATTCCCACTCGCGGATGCGGTCCTTGCCTTCGCTGCTCAGCAGGCCGAGATACCCGGCGATGCCGACGCAGAACGCCACCGTGGTGCCGAGGAAGCCGCGGCCGACGCTGAGCGTGAACGGCTCGGTGAACAGCAGCAGCAGCGGCAGGCCCGCTAGCGCGGCGCTGCCAAGCCGGACCGCCATCCAGTCGGTGAGCAGGGCCGCGATCCCGATCCCGCCGGCCGCGAGCAGCACCATGCGGGGCCAGCTCGGGGACCGGGGGGGCGTACTTGCCCGCGTCGACGAATCCCTGCCTGACCAGGTGGCCGAGCAGGCGGGCGGAGGCGGGCGTCGGCAGCACGCCACCGAGCGACCTGCTGCTGGCGAACGCCAAGTTCAGGTACAGCAGCAGCGCGACCAGGCCGCCGGCCAGGCAGACGGGCTCGGGCAGCCGCCGCCATCTGGTCGCCGTGCCGGCCGCCGCCACGACCGCAATCGCGCCGAGCCCGGCGATAAACCACACGCCGCCGGTGAAGATGGGGTAGAGCGACACCGACGCGGCGGCGGAGGCGGCGGCCGCGGCGAGCGTCCGCCGATGACTACTCATGGCTCGCCGACCGATCGCCCGCCCGCTCGGCCGGCCTGCTCGTGGCCGTCGCTGGGGCGTCACCGGAGTCGGCCGCGCCCACGGTGGCGCCGACCGGGGCGCCACGGCCGCCGCCGCCCCGGTGCAGCTCCTGCCACGCGATGGGCAGCCGGGCCGCGTCGGGAACCACCGCCACCCGCCACCCCGCCTCGGTCAGCGTCCGCGCGCTGATCGCGGCGGCCCGCTGGTCCTGCGACAAGATCAGCGCCAGGGCAGGGGTGGTGCCGTGCCTGGCCGAGGCCAGCTCCTGCGCCTGACCGGCCGTGAGCTCGCCCAGCACCGCGATGAGCTGCCCGTCGGCGCTGCCCAGGGCCCTGATGCCGGCCTCGAGCCCGATCGCGCGGGAGGGCCGGACCACGGCCAGCGTGTCGAGCAGCGTGTCACGGAACGACCCCTGCCTCGCCACCTCGCCGGTATCGGTGACGAGCCTGGCATCGAACCCCTCGCCCGCCAGGTGCACGCCGATCGACGCCGCCGCGGTGACCGCGAGCTCGAATAGCGCGTTGGAGTAGCCGGTCCGCCTGGTGTCGAGGAAGAGCGACGCCGTGTTCCGCCAGAACTGCTCCTCACGGCGGACCATTAGCTCGCCGTATCGCGCGGTGGACCGCCAGTGCACCCGGTGCAGGCTGTCCCCGGTGCGGTAGGCGCGGGGGGCGGCGTCGTCGTCGCCGCTGGCGGCGATCGACCGCTTGCCCTGATCGCTGTCGCCGAGCCAGCTGCCCGCGAGCGGCGGCCGCATCAGCGGCACGATCGCGGGGGTGACCGTTAGCGTCGAGGTCGAGGTGAACGCCCGGGTGATCGAGACCAGGCCAAACGAGTCGGCGACCCGAACCCGCAGCGGCCCGATCGTGTACTTGCCGCGGGTGTCCGCGCCAAGCTGGTAGGTGAATTCCCTCGACCCGCCGCCGCCGATGCCCTCGAACACGAACCGAGGCCGGGACCCGAGCGCGTAGGGCACGGTGTCCTCGGCCAGCAGCAGCCCGGTGCGCAGCCGCGAGACGTTGATCAGCCGGATGGTCAGCGCAGCGGTCTGCCCGGCCGGCAGCCGGGACGGGATCACCTGACGGACGCAGGACAGCCGGTATCTGGCCCGGCCCGACCCGAACGCGGACAGCAGCGGCAGCGCCATCAGCAGCGCTCCGATCCGCAGCAGGTCGGGTTCTGGGATGAGCAGGCCGCAGACAACCGCGGCGGCGCCTGCCGTGACGAACGACCGGCCGCGTACCGTCAGCGCCCCGAGCAGCCTGTGCATGGCGTGGCCGCCCCCGTCAGGGCCGCGGCAGCGGGGTCTGCGCGACGATTCGGGCGACGACCTGCTCCGGCAGGTGCCGCTCGACGAGCGCCTCGGCGGTCGGCAGCAGCCGGTGCGCGAACACCGGGACGATGAGGGCCTGGATGTCATCGGGGATGACGTAGTCGCGGCCGTCCAGCGCGGCCCGCGCCCGTGACGCGCGCAGCAGCTGCAGCGCGGCCCTCGGCGACGCGCCGAGCCGCAGCTCGGGCGCGGACCTGGTCGCGGCCGCGAGCGCGATGATGTACTCCTTCACCTGCGCGGTGACCAGCACCCCGCGCACGGCGGCGATGAGCTGGCGTACCTCGACCGCGGTGGCGACCGGCTTGAGGGAGTCGAGCGGTGACGACGACCCGTGCGTGTCGAGCATCTCAAGCTCGGCCGCGGCGGTGGGGTAGCCGATCGAGATCCGGGCCGTGAACCGGTCGCGCTGTGCCTCCGGCAGCGGGTAGGTGCCCTCCATCTCGATCGGGTTCTGGGTGGCGATCACCAGGAACGGCGCCTCGAGCGGGTAGGTGGTGCCGTCCACCGTCACCTGCCGCTCCTCCATCGACTCGAGCAGCGCGGACTGGGTCTTGGGCGACGCCCGGTTGATCTCGTCGCCGACCACGATGTTCGCGAACACCGGCCCCGGCTTGAACTCGAACTCGCGCAGTTCCTGGTTATAGGCGTTGACCCCGGTGATGTCGCTCGGCAGCAGGTCCGGGGTGAACTGGACGCGCCGCACCGAGCAGTCGATGGAGCGGGCGAGGGCCTTGGCCAGCATCGTCTTACCGACGCCGGGAACGTCCTCGATGAGCAAATGTCCCTCGGCCAGCAGCACGATCAGCGCGAGCCTAACCGCCTCGGCCTTGCCGTCGATGACCGATTCGACGGCCGTGCCGATCTGGTGCGCGGTTGCCACCAGGTCATCGAGCGCCCGTTGCTGCCCGCGCCCCGTGTCGAGTACCAAAAAGCCCTCCTGGAAAAGGCCCGATAGCGGTGCTCTCCCGCTCGCCACCGGATACTCCGTCGTCGTCTACAGACAGTATGTCGTCCTCCCCAGAATGTGCCACGCCCGCGGTAACTGCGAGAGGTTTCGGCTCCGGCCGACAAGTCGTCCTGATCAGGGGGCGCTTGGGGGAAAAGGGGCGCATGGTGCATCAGTTCGCGACGCGCCCCAAGACGCGTCTCTTCCCCCACTCTGCTCCACCCTCGCTGAGCTGGGCATTTGTGGGGCGGAGAGGGGCGCAGGGGATGTTTGGGCTGGTGCTGGTGGAGGAATGTGGAGTACAGTGGGGCGCGGTGGAGTGAGATAGCTGTCGAAGCTCGGCTCGCTGGGGGTTGGAGGTGAGAACCGAATGTTTCTCGGTACTCACGCGCCCCGGCTCGACGAGAAGGGGCGGCTGTTCCTGCCCGCCAAATACCGTGACGAGCTCTCGGGGGGAGTCGTGATCACGAAGGGGCAAGAGCGCTGCCTGTACGTCTTCCCGACCGACGAGTTCGGGCGGATCACCGAGGCGCTGCGGACAGCGCCGGTGACCGCCAAGGCGGTCCGCGACTACAGCCGCGTCTTCTTCGCCAGCGCGTCCGATGAGGTGCCGGACAAGCAGGGCAGGATCACGGTGCCTGCCGCGCTGCGCACGTACGCGGGGCTGGACCGGGACTGCGTAGTGATCGGCGCCAACACCCGACTTGAGATCTGGGACGCCCAGGCCTGGGAGACCTACCTGGCCGCTCAGGAGGACTCGTTCTCCGAAGCCGCGGAGGAGGTGCTCCCAGGAGTTCTGTAGAGCCGCCGCCGGGATCAAGCCCGGCGGTTACCGGCAGTCCGGCGGGTCTCCACCCGCGCCCGGCCAGCAGGCTGGCGCCACTTCCCCGGCGCCAGGCAACGGTCAAGTGCGAAGGCGCGGACGGAGACACCGCCGGGCAGCCGGCCGGAACGCCGGACACGGCGGTGCCGCACGGGGCGGTGGCCCTGGCCCGGCCGTTCGGCGCACCGCACTTCAGCAGTACGGCAGCTCAGCAGTAGCGCGAAGCGGAGGGGTCAGTGGGCGAGCACGCCTATGCGCACGTGCCGGTGATGGCCGCCCGGGTGACCGCCCTGTTGCTGCCCGCTGTCACCGGGCCCACTCCCGACGGCCGTCCGCCGCTCCTGGTCGATGCCACCCTTGGCCGCGCGGGCCACGCGCGGATCCTGCTCGAGGCCGCCCCGGAACTGCACCTGATCGGAATTGACGCCGACGAGGCGGCGATCGAGGCCGGGCGCGCCCTGGCCGCGCAATACCCGGGCCGGGTGACCCTTGCGCACGCGTTCTACGACCGCATCGACGAGATTGTTGCCGCGACCGGCTACCGCCGCATTCAGGCGGCGCTGTTCGACCTCGGGGTGTCATCCCCGCAACTCGACGATGCCAGCAGGGGATTCTCCTACGCCCAGGACGCGCCGCTCGACATGCGCATGGACCAGAGCGCGGAGCTGACCGCCGAGCGGATCGTCAACACCTACCCGGCGCCGGACCTGGCCCGGGTGCTGGCCGAGTACGGCGAGGAGCGGTTCGCCCGCCGGATCGCCGAGGCGGTCGCCCGGGAGCGGGCCCGCGAGCCGATCACCGGCACGCTGCGGCTGGCGACGATCGTCAAGGACGCGATCCCGGCCGCCGCCAGGCGCACCGGCGGCAACCCGGCCAAGCGGACCTTTCAGGCGCTTCGGATCGAGGTGAACGACGAGCTCGGCGCCCTGCGTCGGGCGGTGCCCGCGGCGATTGACCTGCTCGCGCCCGGCGGCCGCCTGCTCGCGCTTGCCTACCACTCACTCGAGGACCGGCTGGTCAAGCGCGAGCTCGTCGCGCGGACGGCCGACACCACCCCTCCTGGGGTGCCGCTCCGGGCGGCCGACATGGCGGCCAGCGGCCCGCCGTTCCGCCTGCTCACCAGGGGCGCCGAGCGGCCCGACGAGCAGGAGCTGGCGGCCAACCCGAGGTCGGCCTCGGTCCGCCTGCGCGCGATCGAGCGCATCAGGGACTCGACGTGAACGTGATAACAGCAAGAAGCGTGGGCGTTTCTGGATCGAGCGCCCACGTGACCAGGGAAGCCGCCTTGACCGCGGGAGCTGACGTGACAGCGAGAGCTGACTTGACCGGGGGAGTGGCGTGAGCGGGGGAGTGGCGTGAGCGACGAGCGGAACACAAGCAACGGGAGTCGGCCGATGGCACGGAGCGAGCGGCAAGAAGACGACGGACGCGGTGGCGTCTCCACGATCACCCGGCCGGGCGTCAGACCGCGCCCGGCGCCGACGTCGCGCCCGCAGGCGACGCCGCGGCCTGGCGTCCGCCAGCGCCCCGGCGGCCAGGCTGTCCCCAACGTCGGGGGCATCCCCAACGCCCGGACGGCGCCGCAGCCGGGGGCGCCTCGAGTGGGCCCGTCGGCCGGTCCGCCCTCCGTCGCGCCCCCGAGCACTCACCGCCTGCCGTTCGTGCTGCTGCTATGCGGCCTGCTTGGCGGCGCGCTCGTCTGCGCGCTGGTGATCAGCACCACCCTGGCCGCAGGCTCGTTCGAGATCGGCAAGCTCCAGGATTCGACGATCACCCAGGCCCGGCAGCTTCAGTCGCTGCAGGAAGAGGTCGCGCAGGCCCAGTCGGCGCAGCAGATCGAGACCCGCGCGGCTCAGCTAGGCATGCGCCCGGTCGGCGAGCTCCGGTTCATCGACCTCAAGACGGGCAAGGTCACGACCGACGGGACCCACTGGAACGGGTACATCCCGCCGGGGTACACCCCGTGAAACGGCGGGGATCCGGCCCGAGCGGCCCGGCGGGCCCTAACGGTCCGAGCGGCCCGGCCGGTCCAGGCGGACCGAGTGGGCGCAGCGGTCCGGCCGGCGGCGGCGGCCGCGGCCGCCAGCCCGGCTCGCCGCGTCGGCCTGGGAGCGTCCCGCCGCCCGCGGGCCGGTCCGGCAAGGGCCAGCCCGACAGCCGGCCGCAGCCGCCCGGCCAGGCCGACCGCGCCGACCGCGCCGACCAGGCCGACCCGATGCGCATCACCGGCCCGAACCCCCGCCTACCGCAGGATGCGCGCACCCCGCAGGACCCTCGCGCCCCGCGGAACGCCCGCGGCTCGCAGGACGCCCGCACACCAAAGGACGCCCGCACACCAAAGGATGCGCGTGCCGCACGAAGCGGTCGCGGCACGCAGGACCCTCGCGCCGCGCGCAACCTACGCGCACCACGCGCCCCAGAGGACCGGAGCGCCGGGGGCGGCCCGAGCGGTCCGAGCGGCTCGGGGACCCCGAGCGGCCCAGGAACCCCGGGCGCCCCCGGCAACGCTCGCCCCCCGGGCCCTCCGCGCAGGCCGCCCCGCCCGCCGCGCTGGCTCGCGGTCCGGCGCGGCGACCCGGGACGCCGGGTCGGCATCACGCTGCTCGCGATCGCGGTCATGCTGACCCTGTTCGCAGGCCGCCTGGTGCAGATCCAGGGCCTCGACGCGGCCTCCTACAAGGTTGCCGCCAACATGGAGAAGCATAAGAAGACCGTGCTGCCCGCGTTGCGCGGCACCATCTACAGCTCGAACCATCAGGTCCTGGCGATGACGACCGAGACCTACCAGATCTGGGCCGACCCGCCGACTATGAAAAAGGCCGGCCTGCCGACGGTCGCCCAGCAGTTGTCCGGTCCGCTCGGCCTGCCTGCGGCCAAGATCCTGGGCCTCCTCCAGCACCCGACGTCGACCGACTACGTGGTGCTCGCGACCGGCGTGTCCCTACAGAACGACCAGAAGATCGAAGCGCTGAGCAGCTACAACGCCGGCATCTACGACACCGCGAGCTACGCCATGGCCTACCCCGACGGTGAGGCGACCGCCAACGTGGTCGGGTTCACCAGCGTGGACCCGACCACCGGCGTGATCTCCGGCCAGGCGGGCATCGAGGCCGAGTACAACAAGCTGCTAACCGGCACCGCAGGCAGCGAGGAGTACGAGAAGGGCCTCAATGGCGAGCAGATCCCCGGCAGCCTGGAGGAGACGCCGGCCCAGAACGGCGACTCCATCAAGCTCACGATCAACTCCTACCTGCAGTACGACGCCATGAAGGCGTGCCAGGCCGAAGTCGAGAAGTCACAGGCCAAGTCGTGCACGGCCGTGATTATGCAGCCGAAGACCGGCGACATCCTCGCCATGGCCCAGTGGCCGACCTGGGACCAGAACACGCTGGCCGACGTGGCGGACGCCACCGACCTCCCCGATCAGGACGTGTTCACGCCCGGCTCCACCGCCAAGGTGATCACCGCGGCGGCCGCGTTCGAGCACGGCGGCAAGACGCCGATGACTGCCTACAACATCCCGTACCAGATCTACCGGGGCGGGCAGTGGATCCGCGACGCGGAGTGGGCGCCGAACGAGCGCTACACGATCGCGGGCATCGTCGCGAACTCGTCCAACGTCGGCATGTCCCAGGTGGTGCAGAGCGTTTCGCCGCAGATCCAGTACGACTATCTGCGCAACTTCGGCCTCGACGAGCCGACCGGCCTCAACCTGCCGGGCGAGACCCGGGGCCTGCTGCCGCCGCCATCGAAGTGGGCGGACGACGAGCGGTACACGCTCGCCTACGGCCAGGGGATCGCGGTCAGCGCGATCCAGATGGCCAGCGTCTACGCGACGATCGCCAACGACGGCGTCCGGGTGGCGCCGCGGCTGCTGGCGGGCACCTACAACGCGGCCGGCCAGTACAGCCCGGCCCCGGCGTCGAAGTCCACCCGGGTGATCAAGGCCACGACGGCCAAGGAGCTGATCTCGATCCTGCAGCAGGTGCCTGCGGTGGACGAGACCGCCAACCAGCCGTGGGGCATCATCCCCAACTACGCCGTCGCCGCCAAGACCGGCACCGCCAACGAGTCGCCCAACCAGCCGGGCGAGACCTGCCCCGCCAGCAACCCGATCTGCATCTACGGCGCGAGCTACATCGGCATGGCGCCCGGCAACGGCCCGCAGGTCGTCGTCGCGGTGAACGTGCAGGATCCGAACAAGTCCCACCAGGACTACTTCGGGGACATGGTCGCGGGCCCGGTCTTCTACAACGTGATGAACGACGCGATCTCCCAGCTAGGCATCCAGCCCCAGCCCGGGCTGGTCCCACCGGATGTTCGGCTCAATGCGCCCTGATTTTGGATACCCTCAGGGCGTGATCCGACCAGCCCGTCCCGTGCCGCGCCCCCTGTCGGGGCTCGCCGAGCTTCTTGGCGTGGGCCGAGCCGAGAGCGTCGCGGACGGCCCTGGCCGTCTGACCGGGGTCACCCATGACTCCAGGACGGTGCAGCCGGGCGACCTGTACGCGGCGCTGCCCGGCGCGCGCACGCACGGCGCGGCGCACGCGGAGCAGGCGGTCGCGGCCGGGGCGGTCGCGATCTTGACCGACCCCGACGGCCGCGACCGGGCGGCCAGGGGAGGGGTGCCGGTCTTCGTCGTATCCAACCCGCGTGACCGGCTGGGCGACGTCTCCTGCTGGATCTACGGCGACCCGTCGACCCGGATGACGATGATCGGCGTGACCGGGACCAGCGGCAAGACCACCTCCAGCTACCTGTGCGAGGCGGGCCTGGGCGCCGCCGGGCACGCCACCGCCCTGATCGGCGGGGTGGAAATCCGACTCGGGGCCGAGCGGGTCGCCTCCGCCCTGACCACGCCAGAGGCGCCGGACCTGCAGGCGCTGCTCGCGGTGGCGGTCGAGCGGGGGGTGACGGCGACCGCGATGGAGGTGTCGAGCCACTCGCTCGCGCTCGGCCGGGTTGCGGGCACCCGCTACGACGTGGCCGTGTTCACTAACCTGTCCCAAGACCACCTGGACTTTCACGCCGGGTTCGAGGACTATTTCCGCGCCAAGGCGAAGCTGTTCACCCCGGCGTACTCGGCTGTAGGCGTGGTGAACGTGGCCGACAGGTACGGCAGGCGGCTGGTGGCCGAGGCGTCGATCCCGATCGTCACGTTCTGTGCCGACCCGGCTTCCGGCGCCTACCCGCAGGCGGACTGGCAAGCCACCGACGTGCGCTGCGGGGCCGACGGGTCGACGTTCCGGATACTCGGACCAGGCGGCGTGGAGGCCGACGCGTCGGTCACGCTGCCCGGCGCGTTCAACGTCGCCAACGCGCTCGGCGCGATCGTGGCCCTGGTCGAGGGGGGCGTCGACCTGGCCGACGCGGTGGCCGGGGTGGCCTCCTGCCCGGGCGTTCCCGGCCGCCTCCAGCGGGTGCCGGGCGGCCCGCCCGACCTGTTCGTCGACTACTCGCACAAACCCGGGGCGGTGGAGGCTGTGCTCAGCGCGCTTCGACCGGTGACCAGCGGGGAACTCCTCGTTGTGCTTGGTTGTGGCGGCGACAGGGACCGGGGGAAGCGCCCGCTGATGGGCGCCGCCGCCGCCAGGCTGGCGGACATTGCGATCTTTACAAGCGACAACCCGCGTACGGAAGACCCGCTCGCGATCCTCGCCGAGATGCTGCAGGGGGTGCTCGGGGTCTCGCAGGGGGAGCGAGCCCGGGTGATCATCGAGCCGGACCGGGCGGCGGCGATCGACCTCGCCGTCTCCCTGACCGGGAAGGGGGACGTGGTGCTAGTGGCTGGCAAGGGACATGAGACGGGGCAGTACGTGGGGGGAGCCGTGCTGCCGTTCAACGACAACGAGGTGGCCGCGGCCGCACTGGCCAGGCACGGGGCCACCGGCGACGGGACCGGTCGATCATGATCGCGCTGTCCGCCGCCGAGATCGCCGCGATCGTCGGCGGCACCGTCACCGTTCCGCCCGCCCCCGGCCAGGCCGTCACCGACGCGGCCCGCGCCTTCGTGACCGGGCCGGTCGTGATCGACTCGCGCGAGGCGGTGCCAGGTGCGCTGTTCGCCGCGCTGCCGGGCGAGCGGGTGGACGGCCGCGAATTCGCCGCCAAGGCGGTCCAGGCAGGCGCGGTCGCGGTGCTTGCCCACGGCCCGATCGGCGACGTCATCGACGTGCCGGTGATCGTCACCCAAGACGTCACCGTCGCTCTCGGCGCGCTCGCGCGCGAGGTGCTGCGTCGGCTGTCGTCCGCGACCGTCATCGGCATCACCGGGTCGTCCGGCAAGACCTCCACCAAGGACCTGACCGCCCAGGTAGTTGACCGGCTGGGCCTCACCATCGCCCCGGTTGGCTCATTCAACAACGAGATCGGCCTGCCGCTGACCGTGCTGCGCGCCGACGAGTCGACGAAGTACCTCGTCCTCGAGATGTCGGCCCGCGGCATCGGCCACATCGCGCAGCTCTGCGACATCGCGCCGCCCAGGATCGGCGCGGTGCTCAACGTCGGCCGCGCGCACGCCGGGGAGTTCGGCTCGCTCGACGCGGTGGCCAAGGCCAAGGGCGAGCTGATCGACGCGCTGCCCGCCGACGGGGTCGCGATCCTCAACGCCGACGACTGCAACGTGGCCGCGATGGCCGCCCGCACCCGGGCCAAGATCAGCCGGTTCAGCGCGTCCGCCGCCCGCACGGCCGACCGCCAGGCCGACGTGCGCGCCGCTGCCATCAGCCTCGACGACCGGGGCCGGGCCTCGTTCCGCATGATCGCCGCGGGTGGCAGCGCGGACGTGCACCTGCGGCTGCACGGCGGCCACCACGTGTCCAACGCGCTGGCCGCCGCCGCGATAGCGGCCGAGCTCGGCATGGACGTCCCCGCCATCGCGGACGCACTGAGCCACGCGACCGCGCGCAGCAAGAAGCGGATGGAACTGCACGAGCGGGCCGACGGCGTGCTGGTCGTGAACGACGCCTACAATGCCAACCCGGACTCGACCAAGGCCGCGATCGAGGCGCTGCGCCACCTGACCAGCACCGGCCGGCGCGGGTTCGCCGTCCTCGGCTACATGGCCGAGCTCGGCGACTTCGCGGAAGAGAGCCATCAGGAGGCGGGCCGCCTGGCCGCGCTGGCCGGGGTGGTCGGCCTGGTTGCGGTCGGCGAACTGGCCGCGCCGCTGCTCGACGGGGCGCGCCGCGAGCCCGGCTGGCGGGGCGAGGCGATCGCCGTGCCTGACGCGGCCGCCGCCGTCAAGGCGCTGCGAAACCGATTGCGCCCCGGCGACGTCGTACTAGTGAAGGCATCCAAGTCGGCCGGCCTGTGGGAAGTGGCGGACGGCCTGCTCGCGGAGGTTGATCAGTGAAGACCATCCTGCTTACCGGCGCGATCTCGCTGGTCGTCGCGCTGCTAGGCACCCGCCCGGTCATCTCCGTACTGCGCAAGCACAAACTCGGCCAGCAGGTCAGGACCGACGGCGTGCAGTCCCACCTCGCCACCAAGAGCGGCACGCCCACCATGGGCGGCATCGTCATCATCATCGCGACGCTGCTCGGCTACCTGGGCGGGCACTTGTTCACCGGCGACCCGATGACCGCGTCGGGGCTGCTGGTGCTCTTCCTGATGACTGGCCTTGGCCTGGTCGGCTTCGCCGACGACTACATCAAGCTGTTCATGCGCCGCAGCCTCGGCCTGCGCAGCAGCGCCAAGCTGTTCGGCCAGGCCGCGGTGGGGGTCATCTTCGCGATCTTCGCGCTGCACTTCCCCGACGGCTACGACATCACCCCGGCGTCGGAGCACATATCGTTCCTGGCCGACTTCGGCATCTCCGTCGGCCCGGTCCTGTTCGTGATCTGGGTGCTGCTGATGGTGACCGGCACCTCCAACGGGGTGAACCTCACCGACGGGCTGGACGGCCTGGCGTCCGGCGCCTCGATCCTGGTGCTGGCCGCCTACGTGATCATCGGGAACTGGCAGTACCGCAACGACTGCACCACCGGGCTGGCCCCCAACTGCTACGACGTACGCGACCCGCTCGACGCGGCGGTGGTCGCCGCGGCCGTGATGGGCGCCTGCTTCGGCTTCCTGTGGTGGAACGCGCCGCCGGCCAAGATCTTCATGGGCGACACCGGCTCGCTTGCCCTCGGCGGCGCGCTGGCCGGCCTGGCGATCATCACCAGGACCGAACTGCTGCTGATCCTGCTCGGCGGCCTGTTCGTGATCATCACGATGTCGGTGGTGATCCAAGTCGGCTCGTACAAGCTCACCCACAAGCGCGTGTTCAGAATGGCGCCGCTGCAACATCATTTCGAGCTTGCGGGCTGGGCGGAAACTACCATTGTGGTCCGCTTCTGGCTGATCGCGGGCATGTTCGTGGCGCTCGGCCTCGGCATCTTCTACGTCGGCTGGTTCCCCAAGGGCTTATCCGAGGCTGCGGCCCGCTCATTTGACGTAACTTTCCGTAACCGGCGATCTAGCCCATCGTGACTTACTCTGCCGCCAGGTGCTCCGCCGCCGCGGCGGCCTGGCCGCCGAGTAGCGCCCGAGTGAGCTGGCTGCGGCCCGCGAGCAGCTGGTCAAGGGCCGCCTCCAGGTGACCGTCGGTCACCCGGATCGGGCCCGAGCCGTCGGCGCCGGCCGCCGCGTCCGCCTCCGCCGCCGCGTCCGCCTCGGCCGCCAGGAGGGCGGCCTTGCGCAGCAGCTCCTTGAGGAACGCGGCGGTCACCCCGTCGGTGCGCGCCACGATCGCGTCCACTCCGGTGTCGTCGAGCACCAGGTTCCCCTGGTAGAGCCGGACCAGCGCCCGCCGCGCGGACGCGTCAGGCAGCGGCAGCTCGGCCGCCAAATCCACCCGGCCCGGCCGGGCGGCGAGGGCGGGCTCCAGCAGGTCGGCCCGGTTGGTGGTGAGCAGGAAGGTGACGTCGGTGGCCGAGTTGAGCCCTTCCATCTCGTTGAGCAGCTGGAACAGCAGCGGGTGCTCGCCCGGGCGGTGACTGCGCTCCTCGGCGATGAGGTCGACGTCCTCGACCACCACCACCGACGGCTGCAGCGTACGGGCGACCGAGCAGGCCTCGGTGATCCGGCCGAGCGCGCGGCCGGAGATCACGATGACGGTCGCCTGCGGCAGCCGGCCGAGCAGGTAGTTCACCGTGTGCGTCTTCCCCGCCCCGGGCGCGCCGTAGAGCAGGATGCCGCGCTTGAGGTGCTGGCCGCTGGCTAGCAGTCGGCCGGCGTGCCGGGCGATGCCGAGCACCTGCCCCTCGATCTGGCCGAGCAGTTCATCGGGCAGAACCACCTGGTCCCTACGCACGCTCGGCCTGCTCAAGAAGTTCAGTGGCGTGCTGAGTCCGGCCAGGCCGAACATCTCCGGGCCGAAGCTGATCACCTGGCCGCGGAACACGCTCCGCTCGACCGCCAGCCGCCTGATCTCGGCCAGCACCCGCTCGACGTGGCCCTGATCGGCCCCTACGACCTGCAGGGTCACTTCCTGGTGGGGCCCCATCCCGGACGGCAGCAGCACCAGCGCGAGCCTGTCCTCGCCCTCCCGCACCAGATAGATGCCGTTGCTGACGCAGCCGCGGGTCTCACCGTCGGGGCCGCACGGCAGCGCGGTGGTGATCGCGGCGCTGACCGCCGCGGTGCCGTACTGGCCGTCCGGCCGTGCCTGCACCAGCGCGCCGATCGAGAGATCGCTGAACCGCATCTGCCCGACCCCGGTGATGCCGATGAGCTGATGCGTCCTGTCCGGGTCAGCCGCCAGCCACGCCTCCACCCCGACCTGCAGGTTGACGTGCTCCCAGAGCGGGTAGCTGCCCGAGATCGTGGGCAGCCGCGCCGCCTCGGGGCCGAGGTGGTCGAGCAGCACCTGCCGCAGCGGCTGGTCTTCCGTCCGCGCCATCCGCACCGCCCGGCCGACCAGCTTGCGTGCCAGCCGTCCCGCGTCGGCCAGCTCCGGCCGATCTCCGCCCGAATTATCCGCCATGGCGTCAGCCTAGGAGCGCGGCTCCAATGTCCGCCAGTAGGTCGGCGGCGGGCTCGATCCCGGCCGACAGCCGGATCAGCGTCTCCGGCGCCGTCTCCGCCGCCCACCGCGCGCGCCTCTCCCAGGTCGACTCGACGCCGCCGAAGCTGGTGGCGGGCACGATCAGCCGGGCCGCCGCCACCACCGCGTCCGCGTCCGCGGCCGTCCCCGAGATCTCGAACGACAGCAGCGGCCCGAAGCCGCGCGGCATCTGCAGTGATTCCATCGCCGACGGGGCGAGCCCCGGATAGTGCACCGCGGTCACCCGCGGCTGGGCGGCCAGGAACTGCGCGATCGCGAGGGCGTTGGCCGACTGCGCCGTGATGCGCAGCGGCAGCGTCTTCATCCCCCGTAGTATCAGCCAGCTCTCGAACGGCCCCGGGATCGCGCCGCCCGCCGTCCGCCACGAGCGCACCGACTCGGCCAGCGCCGCGTCTCGGGTCACCACCGCGCCGCCGAGCACATCCGAGTGCCCCGAGATCGACTTGGTGAGCGAGTAGACCGAGGCCACCGCGCCGAACTCGAGCGGCTTCTGCAGCAGCCCGGTCGCCGTGGTGTTGTCAACTACGAACGGCGCGCCCGCCGCCGCCGCCAGCGCGCCCAACCCCGCCAGGTCGGCCACCCGCAGCAGCGGGTTGGTCGGCGTCTCCGCCCAGAGCACGGCGGGTCCCCCGCTCAGCGCCGTCTCGACTACCTCGAGGTCGAGCTGGTCGACCGCCACCGCCAGCGCTCCGTGCGGCCGCAGCTTGTCCGCCAGCGCCCGGGTGTTGTAGTAGCCGTCGTGCGGGAACACGATCCGCGACCGCCCCTCCGCCAGCGCCAGCATCAGCGCCATCGAAGCCGCCTGCCCCGACGCGAACGTCACCGCCTCCGCGCCCGGCCCCTCCACCGCCGCCAGCGCCTCCTCGACCGCCGCCCACCCCGGGTTGCTCATCCGCCCGTACCCGCGGTCCGGGTCCGGTTCCCCCTGCGATACGTAGGTGCTGGTGGCAAGCAGCGGCGGTGCCAGCGGCGACCCCGCCCCGCGCTCGGTCCCCGCATGCACAAGCCACGACTCAAGATCAAATTCCATAAACCCATTCTCCCGAACGGACCCGTAACTCCGCCTCCCCAACCCATTTCCCTCGTACCGGAGCGAACAGCAGTGATTGTGCACAGCCCCGGCCACCCCCGCCACTCTGGCCACCCTGGCCACCCCGGCCTCCCCGGCCTCCCCGGCCTCCCCGGCCACCCCGGCCACCCCGGCCTCCCCGGCCTCCCCGGCCTCCCCGGCCACCCCGGCCACCCCGGCCACCCCGGCCAGCCTCGCCATCCCGGCCTCGCCGGCCTCCCGACCGTGCTCCGCCGCGATCGAACGCCGACCCACTCCCAGATAACAGCAAGAAGCGCCCCGCGGAGCGCCGATGGTCTTGGAAGCTTCTTCCCGGCGGAAGAAAAGCACGCTCTGCGCGTGCAAACCTTCCAAGATCTTTCGCCGTAGGATGTTTCCCTCGGATAACAGCAAGAAGTGGTTGGCCATCCGGGCCGATCCAAGATCGTGGATCGTTGTGTACATCCGGATGTACACAACGATCCATCGTCTTCGCCCAATCGGGGCGTCGAGAGGATAACAGCAAGAGGCGTCGCGACGGCGCTGGGCGTGTCCGGTCCTCGTGGCCCGCAAGGCCACATCGAGCGGCCCCGTGGCCCGCCGGGCCAAAGGATCGGTTCATCCGACGGATAACAGCAAGAAGCGCGGAGCGCTGGTGGCGGGTGTCCGGCAATTGCGGTGGAGTTGCGCGACACGCGGCGGATGTTCCGGGTGCGGCCGGGCGGAACGCAGACACTAGATGGCATGTATGTCCGCGTGGGTGGAAGTGCGGTTGACGACGGGTTCGGGCCGGCCGAGGACGGCGACGCCGAGCGCCTTGACATCGGCCTGGCGCAGCCGTGGCGCGGTCCGCTGAGCGGCGGCTTGGCCGGCGTCCGGGAGCGGGCGCGGTCCGCTCGCGCGCTGCTCGACCGGCCGCTCACGGCGTACTACCTGATCCTCGGCATCACCACGCTGCTGCTCTGCCTCGGCCTGATGATGGTGCTGTCGACCGGGTCGGTCATCGATCTGGCCCAGGGCGAGTCGCCCTACCACGACTTCGAGTGGCAGGTGATCGGCATCGTGGTGGGCCTGCCGATCATGTGGGCGATGGCGCGCTCGTCGCCGCGGGTGTTCAGGGCGTTGGCGTACCCGCTGCTGGCGGTGTCCGTCATCGGCCTCGGCCTGACGCTGATCCCGGGCGTCGCGGTGAAACATCACGACGTGGCCCGCTGGATCGCGATCGGCCCGGTCACGTTCCAGCCGTCCGAGCTGGCCAAGCTGGCGCTCGCGGTGTGGGGCGCGGACCTGCTCGCCCGCAAGGAGAAGCTGGGCATGCTGGCCGACTGGCGGCACCTGCTGGTCCCGCTGATACCTGGCGCGGGGGTGCTCGCCATGCTGGTCATGGCGGGCGACGACCTCGGCACCACGTCCATCCTGCTCATCGTCTTGCTCGCGCTGCTCTGGATCGCGGGGATACCGACGCGGGTGTTCGCCGCCCTGCTCATCCTCATCGGGCTGGTGCTGGTGCTGCTCGTCGTGGCCAAGGGGTACGGGGTCGCCCGGATCACGGATTTCCTGAACCCGGGCAACAACACCAACCCGGTGGGGACGAACCAGCAGCCCATCCAGGGGAAGCTCGCGCTCGGCTCCGGCGGCCTGTTTGGGGTCGGCCTTGGCGCGAGCAAAGAACAGTGGGGCTGGCTGCCCGAGTCGTCGAGCGACTTCATCTTCGCGATCATCGGCGAGGAACTTGGCCTTGTCGGCACGCTGTGCGTGACCGCGCTGTACGGTGGGCTTGCGTGGGCCGGCCTCCGGGTCGCCCGTCGCGCCCCCGACACGTTCAGCCGGCTGGCCGCCGCCGCGATCACCGCATGGATCGTCATGCAGGCGGTGGTGAACATCGGCGCGGTGATCGGGGTAGTACCGATCACCGGCGTGCCGCTGCCGCTGGTGTCCCAGGGATTGTCATCGGTGCTGGTGACGATGGTTGGGCTGGGTATGCTCATGTCGTTTGCGCGGCGGGAACCGGGAGCGAGCCAGGCATTGGCGGCACGCGGCCCCGGCGTGTGGTCTCGCGTTCTAAGCTGGCTTGGCCGGGTTACGCAACGCGGGACTTAGATGAGCAGCGCCCGCGGCGTTAGGCAGGCCGGGCGACGAGCGAGGAGCAGATGCGATGCGGGTCGTGCTAGCTGGCGGCGGGTCAGCCGGTCATATCGAGCCTGCTCTCGCGCTTGCCGACGCGCTTCGGCAGGCCGACAGCAGCATTCAGGTGACGTGCCTGGGCACCCAGCGGGGCCTGGAGACCAGGCTTGTCCCGCTGCGCGGTTATGAGCTTGAGCTGATCCCGGCGGTGCCGCTGCCCCGCTCGGTGACGCCGCAGCTGCTCACCGTGCCCGGTCGGCTGGCCGGCGCGGTGCACGGCGTCGGCACCATCCTGGACCGGGTCGGCGCGGACGTGCTCGTCGGCTTCGGCGGGTACGTGGCGACCCCCGCGTACCTGGCGGCCAGGCGGCACAAGGTGCCGATCGTGGTGCACGAGGCGAACCCAATTCCCGGCATCGCCAACCGGCTCGGCGCGCACCTCACCACGCACGTCTTCACCGGCCACCCGGACACCAAGCTGCGCAACGGCAAGTACCTGGGCCTGCCGATCAGGCGGGAGATCGCCGAGCTCGACCGGTTCGCGCTGGGCGACAAGGCGCGGGCGCACTTCGGGCTCAGGCCCGACCTGCCGGTGCTGCTGGTGACCGGCGGCTCCCAGGGCGCCGTGTCGCTCAACCGGGCGCTCGCGGGCGCGGTCAGCGCGATCAGGAACGCCGGGGTGCAGGTGCTGCACGTCACCGGGCCCAAGCACGTGAACGAGATCCAGGCCCCGCCCGGCGCGGTGCCGTACGTGGCCGTGCCCTTCGTGGACCGGATGGACCTCGCCTACGCGGCGGCCGACTTCGCGCTGTGCCGGGCCGGCGCGATGACGTGCGCCGAGCTCACCGCCGTAGGCCTGCCCGCCGCCTACGTCCCGCTGCCGCACGGCAACGGCGAGCAGCGGCTGAACGCGCTGCCGATCGTGCAGCGCGGCGGCGGCCTGCTGGTCGACGACGCGGAACTGACGGCCGAGTGGATCAAGGCCTCGCTGCTGCCCGTGCTGACCAACATCGACCAGGTGGCAGGGATGTCGGAGGCGGCGGCCGCGATGGGCCGCAAGGATGCCGACCGCTGGCTGGCGAAGGCGGTCATCGACGTCGTCGCCGCCGAGACGGCGAACCGGGTCGCCCAGGGCGTCCAGGAGCCTGCCGCCAGCCGCCCGCCGACCCCGCGACCCACGGCGGCGCCCGCCGGCCAGTGGGCGTCACCGGCTGCGCAACCGCCGCCTGCCCCGGCTCAGGAAGAGCAGCCGGGCAGTCTGTTCACCCCGCGTACTACCCGTCACCAGCAGGGCCCGGGCAGCACCCAGCAGCAGGGCCCAGCCGCTCCCCAGCGGCAGGAGAACGGTCAGCGCGCGGCCGGAAACGAGCCGGGCGCCGGGTGGCCGCAGGGCGGCCCCCGGTCGTCGTCTGGCGGGCAGGGGGCGGGCTGGGGACAGCCTGTCGCTGACGAGCAGCGGCGAGCCAGGGGACAGGACGCACGGGGCCCGTTCGAACCAGGCCAGTTCCCAGCCGGTCAGGGGCAGCCGGGTCAGCTCTCGACCGGTCAGGCGCCGTCGGGTCGCCCTCCGCAGCTCCAGTCCCCGGCGGTCCAGCCTCCGCAGGCGCAGCCGCTCAAGGGCCAGCCCCCGCTGGGTCGTCCCCCGCAGGCCCGCCCGCTGCCGAGCCCGAGTCCGAGCCCCGGCCCGGGACGTCACCGGCAGGCACGGTCATAGCGAGGGCGGCGGGGAGAGGACACGCGCGATGGCGCTGGTGACGCCAACAGAACCGGTGCCGCTCGAGGAACTCGGGCGGGTGCACTTCGTCGGCATCGGCGGCGCCGGCATGTCCGGCATCGCCCGGATCATGCTGGCCAGGGGTGTGCACGTCTCCGGCAGCGACAGCAACGCCGATTCGGTCGCGCTGACCGAACTGGCCGCGCTCGGGGCCCGGGTCTGCGCCGGCCACGCGGCCGCCCACCTCGGCGATGCGGACACGCTGGTGGTGTCGAGCGCGATCAGGGCAACCAACCCGGAGCTGGCCGAGGCGAACCGCCGGGGCCTGCGGGTCCTGCACCGGGCGGCCGCGCTCGCCTCGCTGATGTTCGGCCGCCGGGTGGTCGCGGTGACCGGGACCCACGGCAAGACCAGCACCACGTCGATGATCGCGACGGTGCTGCTCGAGACCGGCGCGCGACCCCGCCTACGCGATCGGCGGGGTGCTCGCGGCCACCGGCGTGGGCGCGGCCGACGGCGACGGCGACTACTTCGTGGCCGAGGCGGACGAGAGCGACGGCTCGTTCCTGATGTACTCGCCCGACGTCGCTGTGGTCACCAACGTCGACGCCGACCACCTGGACAACTACGGGACCGAGGCGGCCTACCGCGCCTCCTTCGCCGCCTTCCTCGGCCGGGTCAAGCCGGCCGGCCTGCTCGTGACCTGCGCCGACGACGCCGGCACGCGCGACCTGGCCGCCCACGCCCGTGCGCTGAGGCTGCGGGTGGTCAGCTACGGCGAGTCGCCGGACGCTGACTACCGGATCTCCGGGGTGACGACGAGCGGAATGGAGACGTCGTTCCATGTTCGCGCCGAGCTGAGCGCGACGGAAGCGGCGGGCGCGGCGGGGGCGGAGCGGCTGACGAGTGAGAGTCGCCCGGGTCCGTTCGGGATAATCGAACTTGATCTTCAGCTGCGCGTGCCGGGCCGGCACAACGCGCTGAACGCGGCCGCCGCCATCGCCGCCGCCGTCGAGCTCGGGATCGAGCCGGGGCGGGCCGCGGCCGCCCTGGCGACCTTCCGCGGCGCCGCGCGACGGCTCGAGCCCAAAGGCGAGGCCGGCGGTGTCCGGGTCCTCGACACCTACGCGCACCACCCGATCGAGCTCGCCGCCGACCTGCGGGCGGCGCGGGACATCGCGACCGGCGGCGGGCGGGTCATCGCGGTCTTCCAGCCGCACTTGTTCAGCCGGACCAGGATCTTCGCGGCCGAGTTCGGCGCCGCCCTCGGGCTCGCGGACGAGGCCGTGGTGCTCGACGTGTACGCGGCCCGCGAGGATCCCGAGCCGGGGGTGACCGGCAGGCTGGTCGCGGACGCGGTGCCGGGCGGCGCCGCGCGCTACGTGCCCGACTTCGCCGACGTGCCCGCGGTCGTCGCCGCCCTCGCCGTACCGGGCGACCTGGTGCTCACCATGGGGGCGGGCGACATCACCAAGATGGGACCGCTGGTGCTCGACGAGATCGCGGCGCGGGCGGCCACGCCGTGACCGGCGCATCGCCCGGCAGCGCCCCGGGGCCGGGCGCGGCCACCGACGCGCCGCCTCCGGCGGCGTCACCGGCCGGGCGGGCGCGACGCCGCAACCCCTGGCGGACGAGGTTCATCGCCCTGGCCGGGGTGGCCATCGTCGCAGGGGTGGCCTGGCTGCTGCTTGGCGACCGGGTATTCGTCGTGCGCTCGGTCACGGTGTCGGGCACCAGGCTCGTCTCGACCGCGCAGGTGATCGCCGCGGCCGACGTCCCGCTGGGCACGCCGCTGTCGCGCGTCAACGCCGGGGCGGTGACCCAACGGGTCGAGGCGATCCGCCAGGTGGCCTCCGCCACCGTCACCCTGGACTGGCCCGACCACGTGGCGATCGCGGTCACCGAGCGGGTGCCGGTGATGGCGGTGCGGATGGCGGCCGGCGGCTACGACCTAGTCGACCCCTCGGGGGTCATCGTCCGTCTGGCGACGGCCAAGCCCACCGGGCTGCCGCTGTTCACCACGTCGCTGACGGGCAGCGCGCTGCGCGCCGACCCCGGCGTCGCAGCCGTCTCCGCCGTGCTGGCGGAGCTGGCGCCCTCGCTGGCGCGGACGCTCAGCAGCGTGTCGGTCGCGCAGGTACCGACCGGGTCGGCCGGCTCGTTCGGCCAGTCGCAGCAGGTTACCCTGGCCATCAAGGGCGGCAAGACGATCGTCTGGGGCGATCCGAGCAATGCCGCCGCCAAGAATCGCGAGCTTGCGATCCTGCTCCGCAACGGCGCCAAATACCTGAATGTGAGCGCGCCAGGGACCGTGGTCACACGGTGAGAAACGACACGCCGGCTATCTAGGCGCGTGGCTAGTTGACCCCGATGTCTCCCCACCCTACTGTCCCTATCAATCGTTAGGAAGACAAAACTCTAAATCTCAACCTGAAGGTGAAACTCGCAGGTCGGGATGGGCAGGTAAAAAGAGCGAGCGGAAAGGTACCCTCCTCGTGGCAGCACCGCAGAACTATCTGGCGGTCATCAAAGTCGTCGGAATCGGCGGGGGCGGCGTTAACGCCGTCAATCGCATGATCGAAGAGGGACTCAAGGGCGTCGAGTTCATCGCGATCAATACCGACGCGCAAGCTCTGCTGATGAGCGACGCCGACGTCAAGCTCGACGTCGGCAGGGAACTGACCCGTGGGCTCGGCGCCGGCGCCAACCCGGACGTCGGCGCGCAGGCCGCCATGGACCACCGCGAGGAGATCGAAGAGGTGCTCAAGGGCGCCGACATGGTCTTCGTGACCGCGGGCGAGGGCGGTGGAACCGGGACCGGGGGCGCCCCGGTGGTGGCCAACGTCGCCCGCTCGCTCGGCGCGCTGACCATCGGCGTGGTGACCCGCCCGTTCGGGTTCGAGGGCAAGCGGCGGGCGGTCCAGGCGGAGACCGGGATCGAGCGGCTCCGCGCCGAGGTGGACACGCTGATTGTCATTCCGAACGATCGCCTGCTGTCCATCTCCGACCGTTCCGTGTCCGTGCTCGACGCGTTCAAGGCGGCCGACCAGGTGCTGCTCTCCGGTGTCCAGGGCATCACCGACCTGATCACCACGCCCGGCCTGATCAACCTCGACTTCGCAGACGTCAAGTCCGTGATGTCCGGCGCGGGATCCGCGCTGATGGGCATCGGCTCCTCGCGCGGCGACGACCGCGCGGTGGCCGCCGCCGAGATGGCGATCTCCTCGCCGCTCCTCGAGGCCTCCATCGACGGCGCCCACGGGGTCCTGCTGTCCATCCAGGGCGGCTCCGACCTCGGCCTGTTCGAGATCAACGAGGCGGCGCAACTGGTTGCCAACTCCGCCGCGGTGGACGCCAACATCATCTTCGGCGCGGTCATCGACGACGCCCTCGGCGACGAGGTGCGGGTGACGGTGATCGCGGCCGGGTTCGACGAGGCGCAGCCGAACCGCGCGGCCTCCGCCCCGCTCACGGTGAGCCGGTCCTCCGGCTCGTCGGGCGGCGGCACGCACGCCGGCTCGACCGCCGGCGGCACCCAGTTCACGCCGTCGCCCGCGCCTGCGCAGCCCGCCGCGTCGCCCGCGCCGTCGGCCGCGCCGGCCTCGCCCGCGGCCGCCTGGGGCGGTCCGAGCACACCGTCTCCCGCCCCGTCGGCTCCGACCGCTCCCGTCCCGGCTCCCGCGCCGGTCACCAACTCGCGGGCCAGCACCGTGGCCGACTCGATCGCCGCGGTCCCGGTACAGCCAATCGGCGGCGACGGCGGCTCGTCCGGGTACGTGCCGTCCCCGGTCTCGTTCGTCTCGCCCGACGGAGACGAGGACGAGGACTACGACGGCAAGTCCGCTGGCGGCTACGGCACCCGGGCCGGGGACGACCGAGATCGCGACCGTGACGCCGCGTCGGCCGGGTCGGCCGGCTGGCGGGACTCCGGGCGGGCAGGCAAGCAGGAAACGGTCATCGACGTGAGCGCCGGGCGTCGACGCCCGGTGGTCTTCGAAGAGGACGACGACCTGGATGTCCCCGACTTCCTCAAGTGAATCCCGCTCGACAGGCTGAGCTGGCCGGCAATCTCGCCGCCGTGCGGGCTCGGGTGGCGGCCGCGTGCGCGGCGGCCGGACGGGACGTCAGTGAAATCACGCTGATCGCTGTCACCAAGACCAGGCCCGCCGCCGACGTGGCCGCCCTGGCCGAGCTTGGCCTGCCCGACTTCGGTGAGAATAGGGACCAGGAGGCGGCGCCCAAGGCGGCCGCGGTCGCCGAGGCGACGTCGGCCCCGGTCCGCTGGCACTTCATCGGCCAGCTGCAGACCAACAAGGCGTCCAGCGTGGTCAGGTACGCCAGCGTCGTGCACTCGGTCGACCGGGTCCGTCTGGTCCGCGCCCTCGGCAGCGCGTCGCGCACCGCCGCCACTGCGCCGCCCGGGATCAGCTGCCTCGTCCAGGTCAGCCTGGACGGCGACCCGACCAGAGGCGGCGCGCTGATCAGCGACCTTCCCGTGATCGCGGCGGCGATCGAGGCCGAGCCCGGGCTCGCGCTGGGCGGCGTGATGGCGGTCGCCCCCCTCGGCCTACCGCCGGAAGCGGCGTTCGCCCAGCTGCCGGCGATCTCGGATACGGTCCGCGAGATCAACCCGGCCGCGGCGATCGTCTCGGCCGGGATGAGCGGGGACCTCGAGGCGGCCGTTCACAACGGCGCGACACACCTGAGAATTGGTACGGCGTTGCTCGGCAACAGATCGCTCCCGGTCCTGTAATGTCCGTCGCATAAGGAGTTTCTGGGGTCTGTTGGGTGCGCGGCGACGCGTGGGTGTGGTACGACGGAGGACTGAAGGATGGCCAGCGCGATGCGCAAGATGGCGGTCTACCTTGGCCTCGTGGAGGACGATAGCCGGTTTACGGACGGTTACGACTCGTACGAGGAGTACGACGACTACGACGAGACAGCGGACGTCGTCGATACCGTCGCGCCCGTCGCTTCGCGCGCCGACTATGGTGCATACGTGAGCGATCACCGGATCGAGGCCATTCCTCCGCAGCAGGTGGAGCTTGCCCGGATCACGACACTTCATCCGCGCACTTACAATGAAGCGCGGACCATCGGTGAGCACTTTCGCGAGGGCACCCCGGTGATCATGAACCTGACCGAGATGGTCGACAGCGACGCGCGTCGCCTGGTCGACTTCGCGGCGGGACTGATCTTCGGCCTTCGCGGGTCCATCGATAAGGTGACGAATAAGGTCTTCCTGCTGTCCCCGGCGAACGTCGAGGTGACCGCGGAGGACAAGGCGAGGATCGCCGAGCGCGGCTTCTTCAACCAGAGCTAGGGCCACTGGTTGAAGGACACGGGCCCGGCCACACCCGGCGGGCTAGGACCAGTGATGTGATTGCATTACCTGCAGATCGTCCTTACCTACGTGCTCGAGCTGTATCTGGTCGTGCTCATCGGGACCATGATCATCAGCTGGATCCGGGCGTTCGCGCGCGACTGGGTCCCGCGCGGCTTCGTCCTGGTGCTGTGTGAGAGTATCCTCACGCTGACCGATCCGCCCCTGAAATTCCTACGTCGCCACATTCCTCCCCTCCAGCTCGGTAGAGTAAGGCTCGACCTCAGCTTCATGGTGCTGTTCATCGTGGTGTTGATTTTGCTTGAGGTGGCTGTGCCGCGACTCTGAAGCCTGTACCGTGCTTTCCAGGTACGGTGCTGAGGAACACGGTGCTGACGGAACTACGGTGCTGAGGAACACAGCCAAGCGCGCCGAGGAGACGAGATGCCGCTGACTCCCGCGGATGTGCGGAACAAGCAGTTCAGTACGACCAGGCTTAGGCCCGGCTACGACGAGGAAGAAGTTGACGCTTTCCTCGACGAGGTTGAGGCTGAACTTGATCGGCTTATCCAGGAGAACGAAGAACTCCGGGCGAAGCTGGCCGAGGTGCTGCGTGGTGGAGGGAAGCCGGCCATGTCCGCGCTCTCTTCGCCACTGTCCGACCAGAAGTCGGACATGATGGCGCCAGAGCCGCCCATGGAGTACCGACGTCCCGAGCCCATGCATCAGAGCTCGATGTACTCGAGCGAAGACAACAGCATGGACACGGCGGCCCGGGTGCTCTCGCTTGCCCAGCAGACCGCCGACCAGGCGATCGCCGACGCTCGCCGGGAAGCCGACGAGACCCTGGGCAGGGCTCGCCGGGAAGCCGACGATGTGCTGACCAAGGCCCGCCGCCAGGCGGAGCAGATCACCGGCGACGCCAGGGCGCGCGCCGAGTCCCTGGAGCGGGACGCTCAGGAGCGTCACCGTCAGGCCATGGGCTCGCTCGTGCAGTCGCGTGAGGAGCTTGAGCGTCGGGTCGACGACCTGCGCGCATTCGAGCGTGAGTACCGCAGCCGCCTGAAGGCCTATCTTGAGGGGCAGCTGCGTGACCTAGAGGCCGGTGTGACCGATAGTGGCACGTTCCCGGCCATGCCTCCTGCGACGGCGCCAGCTCCGCCGCAGCTTCCGGTTGGCCTCGGCCAGTCCGCGATGCGCAACGGTCTGGCGGGTCCTGCCCCTACGGCAGCCCAGTATGCGGTTCCCGAGCACGCGGGCGGCTTCCGTCCCGATGGTCGTTGATCCGCTGACGTAGCTTTCCGGTTCGCCGGACACGAGGAGAACTTTAAGTGATCCGGTTCAGCGCCGGGCTGGTTGTCGTCGCCATCGGGGTGCTTATCGGCGGCGTCGCCACCAGCAAGCTGTCGCTGGTCTACGTTGCGATCGCGGTCAGTGCCGTTGCACTGGTCGCGCTCGCCATCGGGGTGGCGCTCAAGCGTGAGGAGCTATTCGGGGGCGAACCGGGGCTTGCGCCCGCTGGTGCGGGTGCGGGCTCCGGAATGCCGGTCGGCCAGTCGGCCGATACCGGCGACGTCCGTGGCAGTAACGGGGACGTTCGGAAGGATCAGCAACCGATCCGCCCGAAGGTCCCCGGACCCGCCACGATTGCGTTTGAGGCCGCAGCGGCGGCGTCGGCCGCGCCGACGCCCGCCATGGCACCGATCGTTGCGGCACCGACCGTCGCGCGCCGACCGTCGGCTGCGGCACCGCCGGTGCCGGCACCGCCGGTTGGCTCGCCCGTGGGCAGCCGGGTCTTGGACAATCCGCCGCTGGGGCAACGCCGCCCGGCCTTTGGCCAGACGCCATCGCGCGAGGCAGATTCTGCGGCTGACTGGGAGACGCGCCTGCCGCAGCCTCTGTGGTCGTCCGGCGACCAGGTCCGTCCGACCCCGACCTGGACGCCTAGGGAATCGACGCCCAAGGAACCACAGCCTGGAGCGACTCCCGGTGCCCCGCGCGACTGGGGGAGCCCGGACCAGCCGCCTGCGCCACCTACCCGGACCGGATCGGGGATTGACGCGCCGAGCTGGTTTGACCGGCTGAACCAGCCGGTGGCCGACCGGTCCGCACGGACCGACACCGACCCGGCCAAGACCCACCGGCCAGACCCAGTCCGCGAAGACCGAGTCGGCGAAGGCGGACGCGGACCGGTCGAAGGCGGACCCGTCGAAGGCGGCCGACGACGCCGACGCTGGCGTGCCCGAGAGCACGTCCGCGCCGGGCAGTGGCTGGTCGTGGTCCGATCGGAGCGCGACCCCGGCCGATGATGACGTGTCGGCCGCGACGGTGTCGGCCGCGACGCAGACTCCCGCCGACGCTGCCGACGCCGGGGACGATGACGACGACTGGCCCACTCGCTACTCGTGGCTCGAGGACGACGAGATGGATGAGGCTGCCGACGCCGGTGAGCCCGCTGGGGCCGGTGAATCTGCTGAGGCCGATGAGCCTGCTGTAGTCGATGAAGTCGATGAGGTCGACGCGGTGGTGCCGGGGACCGCGGGCGCTGCGCCAGCGACGGTGCCAGCGGCGACCGTGCGACCGGCGACTGCGACCGCGGAGACCGTGGCGGCCAAAGCCGCCCAGGCGGAATCGGCCACGCTCGACGCGCCCGCGTCCCTCGACGCCGATGCCGGGGAAGACGCCGACGCAACCGACGTAGCGGACGACGAGCCGGGCGAGACCGTAGCCGCCGACGTGACCGATGCGGCCGCCGAGCCTCCCGCCCTGCCAGGCAGCGTCAAGCTTGTCGCCGTGATTCCGGGCGTCCCCAGGTACCACGAGCCTGACTGCATCCTCATACGCTTCATGGACGCCGAGGACATCGCCAAGAAGTCAGTCGCCGAGGCCCAGGCGGCCAATTGCACTCCCTGCGCCGCCTGCCAGCCCGAGAGCTAAGCCCGGCGGGTCAGCCCGCGGTGCCTTAGCCAGGCGGTCAGCGGCTCACCGCCAGCTGGAAGCGCAGGCCCAGGTCATCATCGGCGTGCTCGTACCACGGGCCTGCCCCGTCGCCCGCTCCCTCGCCGGGGCCGAAAGAGACGGCCAGGACTTCCCCTGCGATCAGCTCGCCATGCGTGCTCAGGGCAGCCGCCAGGGCGTCGTCTGACGTCGCCCAGCGCAACTCGATCCGGTCGCTGACCTGAAGCCCGTCGCTCTTGCGGGCGTCCTGGATGAGCCGCACGACCTCGCGCGCCCACCCCTCGGCGCGCAGCGCGTCGGTCACAGCCAGGTCGAGCGCCACGGTTTCGCCCGCCGCCGTCGCCACGCCCCACCCTTCAAGCGGCGTCTGCGTCACCACCAGGTCGTCCGCCGTCAGCGTCACCGAGCCGAGCTCGGGCACCTCGACGACCGCGGTCCCGCCGGGCGCCGCGACGGCGTGCGCCAGGGCGGCCGGATCGGCCGCCCTGATCGCGGCGGCGACCGTCTGGGTCGATGAGCCGAACCGCTTGCCGAGCGCGCGGAACTCGGGCTTGACCGTGTAGGTAACCAACTCGCCGCCGACCGCATCGAGCGGCTCAACCAGGTGCACATTGAGCTCGTCGGCGATCAGGTCGCGCAGTTCCGCGGGCATGGCGGTGAAGCCGCCCGCGCCGACCAGCGCCCGCCCCAGCGGCTGCCTGGTCCGCACCGAGGCCGCCGACCGGGCCGACCGGCCGAGCTCGACCAGCCGACGGGCCAGCGCCATCTGGGCCGACAGCGACGGGTCGATCATGGCTGCGTCCCAGGTCGGCCACGCCGCCAGGTGCACCGACTCGGGCGCATGGGCGGGCCGCAGCACGCCCCACACGTAGTCGGCCAGGAACGGCGTGATCGGCGCCATCATCGCGGTGACCGCCGCCAGCGCCGAATGCAGCGTCGCGAACGCCGCCGCCCCGTCGGCGGTGCCCGGCCCGTCCCAGAACCGCCGTCGCGACCGCCGGACGTACCAGTTGGACAGGTCGTCGATCAGGCCGGCCAGCCGCCGCCCCGCCGTCGCCGTGTCGAACGCCTCAAGCGACGCCGTGACGTCCCGCACGCACGCGTGCACCTCCGACAGCAGCCACCGGTCGAGCAGCGGCCGGTCGGCCGGCCGCGGCGCCGACGCCGCTGCCTCCGGCGTCCACGCGCCGTCGACCGCGTCGGCCGCGTTCGCGTACAGCACCAGGAACGACGCGGTGTTCCAGTAGGTGAGCAGCACCTTGCGCACGATCTCGTCGAGCACGTGCGGCCCGATCCGCCGCTGTCCCCACGGGGACCCGGACGCGGCGAAGAACCAGCGCACCGCGTCTGCCCCGTTGGCGTTCATCAGCCCCATCGGCTCGATGACGTTGCCGAGGTGCTTGGACATTTTCCTGCCCGCCTCGTCCATGACAAGCCCGAGGCAGACCACGTTCTCGTACGGCGAGCGCCCGAACACCAGCGTGCCGATCGCCATCAGCGAGTAGAACCAGCCCCTGGTCTGGTCGATCGCCTCGCAGATGAACTGCGCCGGGTAGGCCTGCTCGAACGACTCCAGGTTGCGCATGGGCGCGCCCCACTGGGCGAACGGCATCGACCCGGAGTCGAACCAGACGTCGATCACCTCCGGCGCCCGGGTCGCGGGCAGACCGCATTCCGGACAGGGAAAAGAAACCTCGTCCACGTAGGGCCGGTGCGGGTCGAGCCCGGACAGGTCGCGCCCGGCCAGTCCGCCCAGTTCCGCCAGCGACCCCACGCAGGTCACGTGGTCCGACGGGCAGGACCAGATCGGTAGCGGCGTCCCCCAGTACCGGGTTCGCGACAGCGCCCAGTCCACGTTGTTGCGCAGCCACTCGCCGTACCGGCCGTTCTTGATCGTGGGCGGCTGCCAGTTGGTCTTCTCGTTCTGCGCGAGCAGCTCGTCCTTGATCGCGGTGGTCCTGATGTACCAGGACGGCAGCGCGTAGTACAGCAGCACCGTGTTGCAGCGCCAGCAGTGCGGATAGCTGTGCGTGTGCAGCTCCGACCGCAGCAGCAGCCCCCGCTCGGCCAGATCGGCGGTCAGCGGCCCGTCGGCGTCCTTGAAGAACAGCCCGCCGATCATCGGCAGGTCCTCCTCGAAGCGCCCGTCGGCCCGCACCGGGTTCACCACTGTCATCCCGTTGGCCCGGATCGTCGCCAAGTCATCGGCGCCGAAGGCCGGCGCCAGGTGAACCAGGCCGGTCCCGTCCTCGGTGGTCACGAAGGTGCCGGCCACCACCCGGTGGGCGTTGGGAATATCCACCAGGTCGAACGGCCGCTGGTATTCCGCCCCCAGCAGCTCGCTCCCGCGCACGGTGGCTACCACGTGCCAGCCCTCGCCCAGCACCCGCGGCCAGAGCGCGTTGGCGACCACCACCTTGTCCCCGTCCCCGCGCTCCTTGCCCGCCCGGACGGTGCCCTGCAGGCCGCCTGACCTGCGGGCGACCACGTATTCGACCTCGGGGTGGACGGCCACCGCGGTGTTGGACACCAGCGTCCACGGCGTCGTCGTCCACACCAGCAGGTCAGCCCCGGCCAGCAGCGGGCTCGCGCCCGCCGGGAGCTTGGTGATCGGGAACCGGACCGTCACCGAGGGGTCGGCCACGTCCCGGTAGACGTCCGGCTGGCCCATCTCGTGGTCCGACAGCGGCGTGCCGCACCGAGGGCAGTAGGGGCTGATCCGGAAGTCGCGGACCAGCAGCCCCCTGTCGTAGATCGTCTTCAGCGCCCACCAGACGGACTCCACGTAGTCGGCGTCCATGGTGCGGTAGGCGGTGGACAGGTCGATCCAGTAGCCCATGCGCGTCGTCAGCGCCGCGAACGCGTCGACGTGGCGGAGTACCGACTCCCGGCACCGTTCGTTGAACTCGGCGACACCGTAGGCCTCAATGTCCGGCTTGCCCGATAGGCCGAGTTCCTTCTCGACCGCGACCTCAACCGGCAGCCCGTGGCAGTCCCAGCCGCCCTTGCGGGGGACGTGGAACCCCTGCATGGTCTTGAACCGGGGGAACACGTCCTTGAACACCCGCGCCTCGATGTGGTGCACGCCCGGCATCCCGTTCGCGGTCGGCGGCCCCTCGTAGAAGGTCCAGCGGTCGCCGCCCTCGGTCTGCTTCAGCGAGGCTTCGAAGGTGCGCTGCCGGTTCCAGCGGGCGAGCATCTCGTGCTCGATCGCGGGAAAGTCCGCCTGCGCGGGCATTGGCGGCATCGCGCCGCCTGGCTTGCGCTCCATCAAATCCCCCCAGCGTCAACGGGTAAGCACAGCCAGACAGTACTCGATTGGTTCCGCCGAGAGCCGAACGGGTTTGCGGGTATCGCCAGCGCGCCGTATCCTCCGTTGTCTGTCCGAATCTCATGATCCGAGGAACCGACTATGACCGCTGCGCCGCACTTCAGCGCCGCCGAACTTCCCGTGCGGCCTGGCGAAGCGCCGTGGACCGACGCCGAGCTCGCCGAGCTCCGCATCGAGCTCGAGAAGGAAGCGGCCGCGCTGCGCGCAGAGCTAGGCGAGGCCCAGGCCCATATCTCCGCGCACATCAGCGATATGGCGGCTGAGGCCGGGGACGACGAGGCCGACGCTAGCTCTAAGCTGTTCGAGCGGGAGCATGAGCTCGCGCTCAACAACAACACGCGTGAGCTGCTCGAGCAGACAGAGCATGCGCTCGACCGGATCGAAGCCGGAACATATGGAGTGTGCGAATCGTGCGGCAAGCCGATAGGGAAGGCGCGGCTGCAGGCGTTCCCGCGGGCGACCCTGTGCGTGGCGTGCAAGCAGCGCCAGGAACGCCGCTGACCCCTGCCGCCGGTTCTCCGTCAGCCACGGGCGGGAGTACGGGCATGGGAACGGTTGCGCGACGCCGCGTCAGCGTGCTGGCCGCCGTCGCGGCCTTCGTGCTCGCCGCCGACGTCATCAGCAAGGCCATCGTTGTCGCGCACCTGCGGCAGGACCAGCCGGTGCACCTGATCGGCAACGTGCTGATGCTATGGCTGACGCGGAACCCGGGCGCGGCGTTCAGCGTCGGCACCGGCGAGACGGTGGTGTTCACCGTGATCGCCTTCGGCGTCATCGTCTACATCGCCCGGACGGCGCGCAAGCTCCGCTCGCTGGGCTGGGCGATCGCGCTCGGGCTGCTGCTCGGCGGCGCGATGGGGAACCTGAGCGACCGGATTTTCCGCGCGCCGGGCCTGTTCCGGGGCGACGTGGTCGACTGGATCGCGGTGACGCGCTACTACCCGATCTTCAACCTGGCGGACTCCGCGATCGTCTGCGGCGGCATCCTCACGGTCATTCTCGCGATGCGCGGCCAGCACCTGGACGGCACCCGCGGCGACCAGACCCCGGCCCTGACGCCGACACCGGCCGAAGCGGACGTGGACGAGGAGGCGGAAGCGGACCCGCACGCGGACGCAGTCGCGGACGCAGATGCGGACGCGGACGCGGACGCGGAGCGGTGAGCTCGGGCGAGCGGCTGGTCCCCGTCCCCGAGGGCCTGGACGGAGAGCGGCTTGACGCCGCCATCGCCCGGATGTTCGGGGTATCGCGGACCGGCGCGGCCGAGCTGATCGGCGACGGCAAGGTCCTGCTCGACGGCAAGCCGACGGTGAAGTCCGACCGGGTGACGGCCGGGGCGGAGCTGTCGGTGACGCTGCCGCCGCCGCCGGGCGCCGTCACCTTGACGGCTGCGCCCGAGCCGGTGCCGGGGCTCGCGATCGTCTACGAGGACGACGACATCGTCGTGGTGGACAAGCCGCGCGGGGTGGCCGCGCACCCGACCACCGGCTGGACCGGGCCGACGGTGACCGGCGGACTGCTCGGCGCCGGGTACCGGGTGGCTACCTCCGGCGCCGCCGAGCGGCAGGGCATCGTGCACCGGCTCGACGCCAACACCACCGGCCTGATGGTGGTCGCCAAGAGCGAGTCGGCCTACAGCGCGCTGAAGCAGGCGTTCCGCGACCGCACGGTGTCGAAGACGTACCACGCGCTGATCCAGGGCCATCCCGACCCGCTGCGCGGCACGATCGACGCGCCGATCGGCCGGCACCCGTCCGGCGACGGCCGGTTCGCCGTGGTCGCCGACGGCCGCCCCTCGGTGACGCACTACGACACGCTCGAGGCGTTCCGCGCGGCGACCCTGGTCAGCGTCGGCCTGGAGACCGGCCGCACCCATCAGATCCGCGTCCATATGACGGCCCTGCGCCACCCCTGCTGCGGCGACCTCCTCTACGGGGCCGACCCGACGCTGGCCGCCCACCTGGGTCTGACCCGCCAGTGGCTGCACGCGGTCCGGCTCGCGTTCGAGCACCCGTCGACCGGCCGCGAGGTCATCTTCGAGTCGGCCTACGCCCCGGACCTCCAGCACGCGCTCGACGTCCTGGTGGCAGAAAGCTAACGTCATCTGTCCGTCTGGACGGTGCCGATCGACGCCGGCGGGTGGCACGATGTGCCGCGTGGAGATTGCTGCGCACATCGACGTTCTCGACCGGGACGGGGCGCTGCTGGCCGACGCGGCGGAAGCGGCCGGCCTGCACGCCGCCATTCCCGGCTGCCCCGGCTGGCAGGTACGCGACCTCGTCCGGCATCAGGCCTACGTGCACGACTGGGCGGCCAGGCACGTACGGCAGCGGTCGCCCGAGCTGATCGACGACGGGGTGTCAGAGTCGGACATCCTCGGCGGCGGCTCGGCCGACGCCGACCTCGTCGCCGCCTACCGCGAGGGTCACGCGGCCCTCGTCGCGACCCTCCGCGACGCCGACCCAGACGTGGAGTGCGCGACGTTCATGGCGGCGCCGTGCCCGCTGGCGTTCTGGGCGCGCCGCCAGGCGCACGAGACCGCCGTCCATCGGTACGACGCGCAGAGCGCGGCCGAGGGCGGCCCGCCCGCCCCGGCCCGCGCGTTCGACCCGGCGTTCGCCGCCGACGGCATCGACGAGCTGATCATGGGCTTCGCGGCCAGACGGCGCTACCGCCGAAGGGACGGCATCGACAGCGACGGAGACGGCGGCGCCGAAGCCTCGCTGACGGTCCGGGCCACGGACGCCGAGGGGCGTTGGCACGCCCGCCTCGCCCACGGCGGCACCGAGGTCAGCCGCGACGACCCAGCGGCGGACTGCACGCTCGAAGGCCCCGCGGCCGGCCTGTACGCGTTCCTGTGGAACCGCGCCGACGCCGCCCGGGCCGGCCTCTCGATCACCGGCCGCCCGGACATCCTCGCCCTATGGAACACCAGCGTCCGCATCCGCTGGTAGCAGCGACCGGAAATTGAGTTGCGGGGCGCTGGACGCCGCGAGACCCTGCGACGGTGCTGATACGCAGGGAAGACGCCGGGGACGCGGACACCATCTACGCGATCACGGCGGCCGCGTTCGCCCGGCCCAGGGAGGGGTCCGCCGACAGCGGCCCGCCGGCCGAGGCACCCCTGGTGGACGCGCTGCGCGCCAGCGACGCCTGGCTCCCCGAACTCTCCCTGGTGGCCGTCGATCCCGGCGGGGACCTGATCGGGCACGTGGTGTGCACCCGAGGCGCCGTCGGGCTGAAGATCCCGGTGCTCGCGCTCGGTCCGCTCTCCGTCCGGCCTGACCGGCAGCTCCGAGGCGTGGGCAGCGCCCTGATGCACGCCGTGCTCGGCGCGGCCGACGCGCTCGGTGAGCCGCTGGTCGCCCTGCTCGGCTCGACCGCCTACTACCCCCGGTTCGGTTTCCGCCTCGGCCGCGAGTACGGGATAACGCCCAGCGAACCCCGGTGGGTGCCCGACTTCCAGGTCCGGACGCTGACCGCCTACCAGCCGGCCATCCGCGGCCCCTTCGCCTACCCCGCTCCGTTTGACAACGTATGACCGACGCTCGCTAATCTTGGTAGGTTTGCGACTGTGACGTCCACGTCCGACGGCCAGGCAGGCCAGGCCTGGCGTGAAGTCAACCCCAGCGTTCCCGCCATCGCCCGCGTTTACGACTACTGGCTGGGCGGCAAGGACAACTTCGCCGTCGATCGCGAGCTCGGCGACCGCTTCGTCGAGGCGGACCCGATGGCGCGGACCGGGGTGCGCAGCAACCGGGCGTTCCTGCAGCGGGCGGTGGGCTTCCTGGCCGGCCAGGCGGGCCTGCGGCAGTTCCTCGATATCGGCACCGGAATCCCGACCGCGCACAACACCCACGAGGTGGCGCAGTCGGTCGATCCGACCTGCCGCGTGGTCTACGTCGACAACGACCCGATGGTGCTGGCGCACGCGCGGGCGCTGCTGACGTCCGTCACCGCGCCGACCGCCTACGTCGACGCCGACGCGCGGGACACCAAGAAGATTCTCGACCAGGCGATGACCACCCTGGACTTCAGCCAGCCGGTCGCGGTGATGCTGATCGGCCTGCTGCACTGCATACCCGATGCCGACGACCCCTACGGAATCGTCCGCGACCTGATGAGCGCGGTCCCGCCCGGAAGCTACCTGGCGATCTCGCACCCGGCGTCCGACATTCACGCCGCCGAGATGGCAGCCGGTGCCGCGATGATGAACAAGGCCCTTCCTGTGCCCGTCACCTTCCGTCCGTTCGACCAGGTCGTGCCCTTCTTCGACGGTCTGGAACTCGTCCCGCCGGGCGTGGTCTCCACCACCCAGTGGCATCCGGAACCGGGCGCGGACACCGCCCCGCTGCCCGGCTGGGTCGGCGTCGCCCGCAAGCCGGCTGCCTGACCGGCGTCCGACGCGACGCCAGTCAAAAACGCAGCCAGGTCGGCGGGAGCGAATTCGGCCCCCAGCCGACCTGGCTGACGATTACGACGCAGTGTGCCCGCAGGCGCCTGCTACGGGCGGCAGAGCTGGTTGAACAGGCTGCGGTAGTCCTGCATCAGGTGCCGTAGCTGCTCGGTGTCGGACGACCCGCCCGCGGCGGCCGGGCCGGCCGCCCCCGAGCCGTTGTTGTCCCACTGCGTGCGCAGCTGGCGCTGGCGCTGCTGCAGGGACCCGATGAGCGTCTGGGCGGTGTGCTCGACCAGTTCGGCGGCGTCCGCGACGGCCGCCCGCGGGTCGTCGACGAACCCGGCCTGCGCCTGCTGCCAGCTTGCCCGCAGGCCCACGGCGTCGCTCAGCAGGGGCTCGTTGGCGTCGATGACGGTCGTGTCTGCGAGCGGCAGGTCCGTCTCCGGACGGGTCGCCTGGGCGGGCACGACCGGCACGTCGTCGGTTTCGCTGAGCGTCGGCTCGATGGGATCGGGCGAGCTCATGAGCGGCCCGCCGACCATCGGGGTGAACGTGGGCTGCGGTTCGTCGGCGCCCGCGACGACGGCATGCCGCGCATCGTCGTCATCGGCGTCGGCGTCGTCCTCATCGACGACGGTGCCCCGGACGAGGGTGTCGTCGTTGTAGTCGTCGGTGTCGGTGTCGTCGTCCCGGCTCACGGCGCCCGGGTAGTCGACGTCCGGCTCGGCGGCGCTGTCGGCGCTGCGGAAGGAGAACCTGCGCGCGCCCGTGGGCTCGTCGTTGTCGCCCGGCTGGCTCGGCTGGCTGGTTTCTACGCTCATCGGGGTTTCCTTTCTCACGTGATTACGTCTCACGTCGACGCTTGCGGGGCGGCAGCGCTCTCGCGCTGCGGCAGCGCTCTCGCGCTGCGGTTAGGCGGTGACCTGCTAGGACGGCTGGTTGAGGGCCGCCCGCTCGCGCCGGGGCACCCGGGACTGGCCGCCATCCGCGGCCGTCCGCGTGCCGGTCAGGTCGTTGAACAGGGCGCGGTAGTCGAGCAGGGCCCGCCTGTAGTCCTCGGTCGACGCGTTCTCGGCCCGCTCGGTGGTGCCGAGCGCCCGCCGGTACCCGATGAGGTGTCTCCCGTGGTTCACCGACAGGTCGGTGAGGAGCTGCTCACGGTCATCCACGGGGTAGCCGACCTCGGCCGCCACGGCGGTGACCAGGCCGGCCGCAGTCTGCGTGGCCTGTCGGGGGTTGTCGATGAATTGCTCCTGGGCGGCCTCGAGCCTGGCCGTGTACGCGGCTCGCTGCTCGGCCGAGAGCGGCTTGATGCCGAGCTCGGCAACCCGCCGCTGCCGCTTGGTGAACTCGGCCTTGGCGCGTCGCGGTCCGACCTCCTGCACCAGCTGGTCATATTCGGGGCCGAACTGGCGCCGCTGCGAGGCCTGGCGGGCGATAAGCGCGCCCCCCACGGCTATCACCACGCAGACAAGCACGACGATGATCACGATTGTCACGGGAACCTCTCTCCATCGGGGGCTTAGCGCCGTCCGACTGCCCGGCCCGCGAGGGGCTAAACCACCGGCGCTGCCTGCGCGCACGGCTGGTCAGGTTCCCGACTACCATCATGCGGGAAAGCGAGGTGGGATCTCCCCGATGGCTACTGAGCCCCTGTGGTCTCCCGAAGCCGACACCAGGCCGACCACGGCGTCCGTCGTCGCCTGGTTCGCGGCGGCGCTGGCCGGCAGCGCGGTATTCGGCCTCCTCGGTGGGCTGATCTGGGGCGAGGTCGCCCCCCGGGCCATGCTGCAGGAAATCAGCACCGGCACGGCCGAGCTGATGAACGCGGAGACCCGCGCCTACATCGGCGCGGACGCCTGGTTCTGCGGCATCGCGGCGGTCGCCGGGCTGCTCACCGGCATCGTCGGCTACCGCTTCTGCATAGCCAGGCACGACGGGGGCGCCCGGGCGGTGATCTCGGCCGGCCTCGTACTGGGCGGCGTGGCGGGCGCCTTCGTCATGCTCTGGCTCGGCCAGCAGGTCGGCCTGTCCGCCTACAACCAGCACCTCGCGTCCAGCGCCAACGGCACCGTGTTCGCCTCGTCCCTCACGCTGGGCGCCAAGAGCGCGCTGGCCTTCTGGCCGATGTTCACCGCGATCGTCATTCTGGTCGGCGAGTGGGGCACTCGCCCCTCAAGATAACAGCAAGAAAAACTTTATCTCGAACGGACCGAGGCGCTCCCCGCCCGCCCCGTCTCCCTTCCCCGGCGGCCACGCCCACCACCAGCCCTTCCCCACCTGCCCCCCGTCTCCCCACCCGCCGCTAACGTCTACCCCGACGCTCCCGTCCCCTCGACGGCCGCGACAAGCGCCATCGATGCCGACCAAGCCCTGTCGCCTACGCCATCGACACCAAACCGGATCTGTCGCCTACGCCATCGACACTGATAGGCGCTGTCGATGGCGTAGCCGACAGGATCGCGATCCTGTCGGCTACGCCATCGACCCGCACGGCAACGCCGATGGCCGCAACGGACGGCGTCCAATCGGGCGCGCGGACGTCAGTCGCCTGATAACAGCAAGAAGCGTCCCGGCCCGTCGGCCGCATCTTCCGGGCCCGGGGCCACCAGCCCACCTAGAGTGGCCCGGTGGCCCACCCGGCCACAACAATCGGCGCATCCAAATGGATAACAGCAAGAAGCGCGGAGCGCTACAGCGGTGCGCCTACGCCCTACGCCCTTCCGATCGGCAACGGCGAGGCGGAGGCGGTCGGAACAGCGGTGGGAACAGCGGTTGCGCTTGGGACCGGGACGGGCGTGGCCGGCGTGGTTGGCGTCGGCTCACCCGCGGTCGGCGTCGCGGAAGCCGCACCGCACCCGCTGTCGCTGGTGGGAGCCGGGACCGGCGTCGCCTTGTCGCCGCTGGGAACCGGGACGGGCGTCGCGGTGCCGCCGCCTGCGTTGGTGGGGACCGCGACCGGGCTCGCGCTGGCGCTGGCGATCGGCGTCGGCGTCGGGCAGGACGGGCTGCTTGGAGAGGCGATGGGCTCCGGCGTGGCCGGGCTCCCGGTTGAGGTGGCCGTGGGAGTGCCAGCTTTCGCCGAGGGGGTTGCCGACGCGGCGGCCTGGTGAGCCGCCTTCTTGGCGGCGTGCCCGGCGCCGGTGCCGGCCGTGGCGGCGGAGGCGCAGCCGGCCAGCAGCGCCACCCCCGCCACGGTGCCGAGCGCCCAGGCGGTCGTGGTGCGCGTCCGTCGTGTAGTGACGTTCATATGATGCTCCTCGTAGTGACGATCAGACCGACAGCGGAAGATACGTGCGGCCAGCGGAAAAGTTGCGCTGTCCGGTCGGCAACCTTTTGCCCCCTCCGGCCGTATAAGCACGAGCGGGGTTGCACCTCCCGGGGGATGCAGTTCGCTGGCATGGGGGCTCCCGCCCCGCGGCACTTCCCGGATGGGGGGCTCCCGCCCCCCATCCCCCTGGCGGACCTCCGAGGTAGAAGGGACGGCATTGGCACGCGGTGACGAGGAGTTCGTCGAGTTCGCCACGGCAAGCTCAGCCGGGTTGCGGCAAGCCGCCTACCTGCTGACCGGCGACCGGCACGCGGCCGAGGACGCCGTGCAGGCGGCGCTGGTGCGGACCTACGCGGCCTGGCCGCGGGTGCGTCGTGATGACGCCTTCGCCTACGTCAGGCGGACCCTGGTCAACTACGTGACCGACCGCTGGCGGCGGAAGCTGAAGGAGTACCCGACCGACGAGCTTCCCGACCGTCCGGCCGGCCCCGACATCGCCGACGAGGTCGCTACCCGCCAGTGGGTGACCGTCGCGCTGGCGACCCTCACCGCCAGGGAACGCGCGGTGATCGTGCTGCGCTATCTGTTCGACCTGCCCGAGGCCGCCGTCGCCCGGGATCTCGGCATCACCCAGGGGACCGTGAAGTCCACCAGTTCGCGCGCGCTCGCCAAGCTCAGGGTCTCGGCCGAGGCGGAGGCCGAGGCCGCCACGACGATCGGAGGGGAGCGGTCATGACCGACCTTGACACCTTGCGGCGCGCCCTCCGCGCGTCCCCGGAGCCCGAGCCGCCGTTCGACCCGGCCGAGATCATCGCCAGGGGACGGCGGCTGCGCTGGCGTCGCCGGGCGGTGGCCGCGGGCGGCGGCGTCTGCCTCGCCGCCGCCGTGTTCGGAGCGGTCGTCGGGGCCGGCCGGCTCACCGGTCCGGCACCGGGGCCGGCCCGCCACACGATCATTCCGATCGGCCCGGCCCGGACGACGCCGCCGCCACGGCCCCATCCGTCGCCCCGTCGGGGTGCCGCCACGCCATCGCCGATCGCGTCGCCCACCACCATCCCGACGTCGCCCGCGTCCGCGACGCCCACGCCCACGACGCCGTCGACGGCTCAGCCGGCCAACCTGCCGGTGCCCGCAAGCAAGGCGGGCACGGAGGCCCCAACCGCCAGCCCGAGCGCCAGCCCGAGCGCCACCAACCGAGGGACGCCGACGCCAACCGCCACCGCCGCGAGCGCGTCGGTTGATCAGCCGAGCGCCACGCCCACCGCGACCCAATAATCATGTGCGGGCGTTCGTAGACTAGGCGGGTGACTTCGGACAGCGGGGCGAGTCCCGTTACTACCCACATTGACCTGCGCGGCCGGGGCGCGGTGGGCCTGACCCACGCCGCCCTCGACGACGTGCTGCCCCGCGCCGCCCTCGACGTCGACCGCGCGGTCGAGCTCATCAGACCGGTGACCGCGGACGTCCGCGACCGTGGCGGCGCCGCGGTCCGCGAGTACACCAACAAGTTCGACGGCGTCGACCTGGAGCGCACCCGGGTGCCGCAGGCGGTCATCGACCACGCCCTCAAAACGCTGGACCCCACGGTCAGGGACGCCCTCGAGGAGGCCGCCCGCCGCGCCAGGATCGTGCACGAGGCGCAGCTCCCCGAGCGCCGGGACACCGAGCCCGCCCCCGGCCTGAGCGTCTCCACCCGGTTCATCCCGGTCGGGCGGGCGGGGGTCTACGTCCCCGGCGGGCTCGTCGCCTACCCGTCCTCGGTCGTCATGAACGTGATCCCCGCGCAGGCGGCCGGCGTAGAGCAGATCGCGGTGGCGTCCCCGCCGCAGCAGGAGTTCGGCGGCCAGCCGCACCCGGCCATCCTGGCCGCCTGCGCGCTCCTGGGCATAAAAGAAGTCCACGCGGTCGGCGGCGCCCAGGCCCTGGCGATGTTCGCCTACGGCACCGACGAGTGCGCGCCGGTCGACGTGATCACCGGCCCCGGCAACGTCTACGTCGCGGCGGCCAAGCGGGTGCTCCAGGGCGTCGTCGGCATCGACGGCGAGAACGGCCCGACCGAGATCGCGATCATCGCCGACCACACCGCCGACCCCGCCTTCGTCGCCGCCGACCTGATCGGCCAGGCCGAGCACGACGAGCTCGCCGCCTGCCTGCTCATCACCACCGACCACAGCCTGCCGGGCCGGGTCGACGATGAGCTCAGACGCCAGCTCGCCACCACCAGGCACCGGGAACGGGTCGAGACCGCGCTCGGAAACCAGGCCGGCTATGTCCTGGTCGACGACCTCCAAGCGGCCCGCGCCGTCTCCGACGCCTGGGCGCCCGAGCACCTGGAGATCCAGACCGAGGGAGCGGAGAAGGTCGTGGCGAGCATCCGCAACGCCGGCGCGATCTTCGTCGGCCCCTACAGCCCCGTCTCCCTGGGGGACTACCTGGCCGGCTCCAACCACGTGCTCCCGACCGGCGGCACCGCCAGGCACACCAGCGGTCTATCGGTCTACCCCTACCTCAAGGTCGTCAACGTGATCGAGTGCGACCGCGACTCGCTGGCCGCCGTCGCCCCGCGGGTGGACGCCCTCGGCGGCGCCGAGGACCTGGCCGCCCACGTCGCCGCCGTCCGCATCCGCGTCCCCAAGACCGGGGAGTGAGCCCGGTGACCGAAACGCCAGCCAAGCCGCTCCCGATCAGGGACGACCTCAAGGACCTGCACCCTTACGGCGCCCCCCAGCTGGACGTCACAGTGCAGCTCAACACCAACGAGAACCCCTACGGCCCCAGCGAGAACCTCCAAAACGCAGTCGCCGAGGCCGTGCGCGCCATCGCCGGCACGCTCAACCGCTATCCCGACCGGGACGCCACCGAGCTGCGCAAGGACCTGGCCGCCTACCTCGGCCACGGCCTGACCGAGGCCAACACGTGGGCCGCAAACGGCTCCAACGAGGTCATACAGCAGCTCCTGCAGGCGTTCGGCGGCCCCGGCCGGACCGCGCTCGGGTTCGAGCCGTCCTACTCCATGCACCCGCTGATCGCCCTCGCCACCTGCACCGAGTGGATCGCGGGCAGCCGCGACGCCGACTACGGTCTCACGACGGCGGCCGAGCAGGTGGCGATCCACCACCCCGACGTCACCTTCATCACCTCCCCGAACAACCCAACCGGCACCTCCGTCCCCCTCGACCTCATCGCCGACGCCTACGACGCCACCGACGGCATGCTCGTGGTCGACGAGGCCTACGCCGAGTTCAGGCGGGACGACACGCCGAGCGCGCTGACCCTGCTGCCGGGCCGCGAGCGCCTCGTCGTCTGCCGCACGATGTCCAAGGCGTTCGCGGCGGCCGGCACCCGCCTCGGCTACCTGGCGGCCGACCCGGCCGTGCCGGACGCGCTACTGCGGGTGCGGTTGCCGTACCACCTGTCCACCGTGACCCAGGCGGTCGCCCGCACCGCCCTCGCGCACACCCAGGAGCTGCTCTCCAGCGTGCAGGCGCTCAGGGCCGAACGCGACGCGCTGGTGACCTGGCTGCGCGGCCGAGGCCTCCAGGCGGCCGACAGCGACGCCAACTTCGTGCTCTTCGGCACGTTCGAGGACCGGCACAAGGTCTGGCAGGCGCTGCTCGACCGGTCGGTGCTGATCAGGGAGACCGGCCCGGCCGGATGGCTGCGGGTCACGGTCGGAACCCCCCAGGAGATGAGCGCGTTCCGCGACGCGCTGACGGAGGTGCTTGGCCAGTGAGCAGCAGCGAGGGGTTCGCCCCGGGCAGCCGGGTGGGCCGGGTGGTCCGCGAGACCAAGGAGACCGAGCTGCTGGTCGAGGTCGACCTCGACGGCCCGGGACCGGTCGAGGTCGAGACCGGCGTCCCGTTCTTCGACCACATGCTCAACCAGCTCGGCAAGCACGGCTGCCTCGGCCTCACCGTCCGCGCCAAGGGCGACACCGAGATCGACGCGCATCACACGGTCGAGGACACGTCAATCGCGCTCGGCCAGGCGCTGCGCGAGGCGCTGGGCGACAAGTCCGGCATCTCCCGCTTCGGCGACGCGCTCGTCCCGCTCGACGAGACCCTGGTCCGCGCCGCCGTCGACCTGTCCGGCCGTCCCTACGTGGTCCACGACGAGCCGGCCGGGATGTCGCCGATGATCGGCAGCTACGACACCACCCTCACCAGGCACATCTGGGAGTCGCTGGCGCACTCGGCCGGCATCTGCCTGCATGTCCACGTCCTCTACGGCCGCAACCCCCACCACATCGTCGAGGCCCAGTTCAAGGCCGTCGCCCGCGCCCTGCGGGCCGCGGCCGCGTTCGACCCGAGGTCGCCCGGCGTCCCGTCCACGAAGGGCGTGCTGTAGCCGATGGAGAAAAAGGCGACAACCGATTATCCCGAACGGACCGTGTACTCCGCGTCGAGCGCCCCATGACACCGAGGGTCGTGGTCCTCGACTACGGGTCAGGGAATCTCCGCTCGGCCGAGCGGGCCCTGGCCCGGGTCGGCGCCGACGTCACCGTGACCGCCGACCCGGATGTCGCCCTCGACTGCGACGGCCTCGTCGTCCCCGGCGTGGGCGCGTTCGCCGCCTGCATGGCCGGCCTCCGCTCGGTCGGCGGCGACAAGCTCATCGGTCGCCGGATCGAGCTCGGCCGCCCGCTGCTCGGCATCTGTGTCGGCATGCAGGTGCTGTTCACGGCCGGGGTGGAGCACGGCGTCGCCTCGGCCGGCTGCGCCGTGTGGCCGGGCACGGTGGAGCGGCTGGACGCCCCGGTGCTTCCGCACATGGGCTGGAACACGATCACCGCGCCCGAGGGCTCCGCGCTGTTCGCGGGGATCGGCGCCGGCACCCGCTTCTACTTCGTCCACTCCTACGCCCTCCGCCTGCGGGACGCGGCCCCGCTGCTCGACGCGGGCGCCGCGATCACGGTGACCGAGCACGGCGAGCCCTTTGCCGCCGCCGTCGAGCAGGGCGTGGTCGCCGCCACCCAGTTCCACCCGGAAAAGTCCGGCGACGCAGGCGCCGCTGTGCTGTCCAACTGGCTCGGCCTTCTATGAATGATCTGGTCGCTTTTTTCTTCCACGCTGTCAGCTACGCCATCGATCCGACCGGCCAGGCTGACCATGTGACTGAGGAGACGCTGTGACACTGACTTTGCTGCCCGCCGTCGATGTGGCCGACCGGCAGGCGGTCCGCCTGGTGCAGGGCGCCGCCGGGTCCGAGACGTGCTACGGGGACCCGGTCGAGGCCGCGTTCGCCTGGCAGTCGGCCGGGGCGGAATGGCTGCACCTGGTGGACCTGGACGCCGCGTTCGGCCGCGGGTCCAACGCCGACCTGCTGGCGGAGGTCACCGGCAAGCTCGACATCAAAGTCGAGATGTCCGGCGGGATCCGCGACGACGAGTCGCTGGAGCGGGCTCTGGCCACCGGCTGCGCCCGGGTCAACATCGGCACCGCCGCCCTGGAGAAACCCGACTGGGTGGCGGGGATCATCGCCGCCCACGGAGAGAAGATCGCGGTCGGACTCGACGTCCGCGGCCGGACGCTGGCCGCCCGGGGCTGGACCCGCGAGGGCGGCGATCTCTACGAGACGCTGGCCCGCCTCGACGCCGAGGGCTGCGCCAGGTACGTGATCACCGACGTGCTCAAGGACGGCATGCTCCGCGGCCCTAACCTGGATCTGTACCGCGACGTCTGCGCCCGTACCGACGCCCCGGTCGTCGCCAGCGGCGGCGTCTCCTCGCTGGACGACCTGCGCGCGCTGGCCTCGCTGGCAAGCCTGGGCGTCGAGGGCGCGATCGTCGGCAAGGCCCTCTACGCGGGCGCCTTCACGCTGGCCGAGGCGCTCGCGGCGGTGGCGTCATGAGCCCGGCGCGGCGGCGGGTGACCTCGGGCGTGCCGTTCGAGGAAGCGGTCGGCTACAGCCGGGCGGTGGGGGCGGGCGATTTCATCTTCGTCAGCGGGTGCACGTCGATCGCGCACGGCAAGATCGTCTACGAGGGCGACGTCGCCAGGCAGACCGAGCAGGCGCTGTTGAACGTCAGCGCGGCGCTCGAGCAGTTCGGCGCCAGCCTGGCCGACGTGGTGCAGACCCGGATGTACGTCACCGACATCTCCCGCTGGGAGGAGGTCGGCCAGGCGCACCTGCTCGCCTTCGATCTGGCCCGACCGGCCACCACCATGGTGCAGGTAGCAGCGCTGATCGACCCGAGGCTGCTGGTGGAAGTAGAGGCGGTGGCGCACCGGCAGGCCTCGCCCGACGCCGACGAGGAGGAGGAGCCGGGCGAGTCCGAGATTCCCGCTGACGCGGTTCGCCTGGACGATCCTTCCGCGGACGACACCATATGACCGTCGCCATCCGCGTCATCCCCTGCCTGGACGTGGACGGCGGGCGGGTCGTCAAGGGGGTCAACTTCGAGAACCTCCGCGACGCAGGCGACCCAGTCGAGCTCGCGGCCCGCTACGACGCCGAGGGCGCCGACGAGCTCACCTTCCTCGACATCACCGCGTCGAGCGGCGGCCGGGCGACCATGTACGACGTGGTCGCCCGCACCGCCGAGCAGGTCTTCATCCCGCTGACCGTCGGCGGCGGGGTGCGGTCGACCGCCGACGTGGACGCGCTGCTGCGGGCCGGCGCGGACAAGGTCGGGCTGAACACCGCCGCCATCGCCCGCCCGGAGCTGCTGGCCGAGGCGGCCCGCCAGTTCGGCTCGCAGTGCGTCGTCCTGTCGGTAGACGCCCGCCGGGTCAGGCAAGGCACCCCGCCGACGCCGAGCGGCTTCGAGGTCACCACCCACGGCGGCCGCCAGGGCACCGGCATCGACGCGGTGGACTGGGCCCGCCGCGCCACCGACCTGGGCGCGGGCGAGATCCTGCTCAACTCGATGGACGCCGACGGCACCACGGCTGGCTTCGATACCGAGCTCATCGCGCTGGTCCGCGCCGCCGTCAACGTCCCCGTCATCGCCAGCGGCGGCGCCGGGGCGCTCGCCCACTTCCCCCCGGCGATCGACGCGGGCGCCGACGCGGTGCTGGCCGCGAGCGTCTTCCACTTCGGCACCCTCCGCATCGGGGAGGTCAAGCAGACCCTCCGCGCGGCCGGCTACCCGGTCCGCTAAGGCGGCGCTGAACCACTCGGTCACCGGAAGAACAACCGCTGGCCTACCGTGCCGTGGCCGATGTCCGTCCCGTCCCACAAGGTGAATTGCTGCCCGGTCTGGAAGCACTCGGATGCATCGTCGTTGGGGACGGAGATGATCACCAAGACGCCCTTGTCGCCGGGCCGCAGCGGGCGGTCATCGTCGGTGTAGACGACTGCGGGGAAGTATTGGCGCTCGTTGGGCCGCTGGCAGGACGGCGCGCGGACCATGAGGCCGGGAACCCCGCTCGGGTACTCCCGTCTGGACCGTCCGGCGGCCTCCAGGGTGACGACGGCCGAGAACTTGAAGCGATGCCAGGTGCCGCGCGGCCGGGTGCCGCGTCGGCCGAGGCCGTTCCTCGGCCCCGCCGCCGACGTCGGCGCGCGGTCGGGGAACGGCAAGTATGTGGCTGGCTTCTTCCGGATGGAAGTCCGGGCGCGTGCCGTAGAGCGGGTCCCTCAATGCCCTCGTGTCGTGGCAGTTCGGGCACTCTACGTTCCCGCTGACCGGGGCCTCGCAGGGGACGCCGTCGTGCCGGTAGAAAGACCGGATGTCGCCAGCGTCGTCGATCGCTTGACTGACCTGGTAGCTCTCGGTCCATCGGGCAGCGCATCGCACGCATGTGAACAGGTAAAGTTCGGCAGAGATTTCTATGGCCACCTCGACCTCCGGTCGCTTGCAGTGGCATTCCTGCTTTCTGTCATGCCCGCCCGGGCTAGCCCTAGTCAGCCGGATATGCCCACCCTGGCGCGAGCGTCGCGCCAGGGTGCACGGGTGCCGCGAGGCCGTCACTCAGCGGCGACCCCGATACCGGCCGCCGCCATCGCGGCGCCGACGATGCCGGCGTCGTTGAGCAGGGCGGCGGGCACGATGGGGGCGGTGACGCCGGTCAGCAGCGGCACCCACTTCTCCGACTCCTTGCTGATCCCACCGCCGACGATGATCAGGTCGGGGGACAGCAGCGACTCGACGTGCCTGAGGTACTCAGAGACCCGCTCGGTCCACTCCTTCCAGCCCCAGCCGTGCTCGATCTTGCCGTGCTCGGAGGCGCGCTTCTCAGCGTCCTTACCCCTGATCTCCAGATGCCCGAACTCGGTGTTGCGGACCAGCAGGCCCCCGGTGAACAGCGCCGACCCGACCCCGGTGCCGAACGTGAGCATCAGCACGGTGCCCTGCTCGCCCTTGCCCGCGCCGAACGTCATCTCCGCAACCCCGGCCGCGTCGGCGTCGTTCAGCAGCCGGATATCGGTGCCGATCGCCTTGCCGAACAGTTTGGCCGCGTCGGTGCCGATCCACGACTTGTCGACGTTGGCGGCGCTGCGGATGGTGCCGCCGATCACCACGCCGGGGAAGGTGGCCCCGGTAACGCCCGTCCACCCGAACGAGGCCGCGACCTCCTTGACCACCTCAGTCACCGCTTCGGGGGTGGAAGGTTGCGGGGTCGCGATCTTTTTCCGCTCGGCGAGCAGTTTCCCGGTGGCCAGGTCGACCGGCGCCCCCTTGATCCCAGTCCCGCCAATGTCGATCCCCAGTGCCTGCATCGTCAGTGTCCTTCCCTAGCTGGGTGCCTGCGGCCAGCCTCAGGGTTTTCCCTGAGTCTTCCCCGAGACTGCTGGCCGCCGATCACTTCTGCCCTCAACGTGACTATTATCGATGGTGCCCAAGCAGAAAGGGGCACCGTCATGAGTCTGCTCAAAGTCGCCGCCGTCGTGGTCGGCGGGATCGTCGTGTTTTTCGCGCTTAACTTCGTCTGGCACGCCCTGCTCGCCCTGGTCACCACGCTCATCATCGTGGCGATCATCGCAGGCGGCGGATACGTCGCGTACAAGGTTGTCGGCGGTGGCCGGCGGCGCGAGATCAAGCGCGGGCGGTACTGAGCCGCGCTGCGGTACTACCGGCTGAGACCAGCCGAGTTACCGTCGCCATGCGCTGAGCCTGGCGACGGCTCCATCGGGCCCGTCGAAGGCCACGTTCGCCGCGCGCACCCGGCCCATTGACCACAGGGTCAATTCGGCCGGGGTGCCGGCGACGGTGACGCAGTCGGCAGCGGTCTTGGCGATGATCTCAGGCGCGTTCGCGTCCGCGCGGGCCAGCGCCACTCCGGTCGGTGCGCCCCGCAGGAAGAACCGGGCGCTCCTGAGCCGCTTCCACAGCGCGTCCGACAGCCCCGGCGGCAGCTCCCGCTCGGTCCAGCCGTCCGCCCCGCGCCTTACGTCCTCGTGATGGACGAAGTACTCGACCGTGTTGGCCGCCACGTCCGCCCCCGGTAGCGCGAACGGCGACAGCCGCGGCGGCCCGGACCGGAACAGCTCGATCAGCTCCGGGTAGGAGTGCCGGCCCAGGTACCCGTGCCGCACCCGGTCGGTGTAGCCCGCCAGCGGGCCGCCGAGCATCCCCAGGCCGGCGTCGGGCCGGCGCTCCCGCACCACCACGTGCGCCGCGAGATCCCTGGTCTGCCAGCCCGCGCACAGCGTGGGCGCGTCCGGGCCGGTCTCTTCGAGCAGCGCCGCGAGCGCGAGGCGCTCATCCCGCGAGTAGGTCACGCTGAGACTGTATTGCTTGCGGGGAGACGGAAAATCCGTCGGCGGTGCCTCGTAGGCTGGCTAGCGACAATAAAGAGACGGAAAAGAGAGCAACGATGACTGAAGCGGTGCGCCCGTCGAATCTGGACCCGAAGATCGCCGCGCGGCTCAAGCGCGACGCCAACGGCCTGGTGGCCGCGGTGGCGCAGCAGCACGACACCGGCGAGGTGCTGATGGTCGCCTGGATGGACGACGAGGCGCTGCACCGCACCCTCACCACCGGCCGCTGCACGTACTGGTCGCGCAGCCGCCAGGAGTACTGGGTCAAGGGCGACAGCTCCGGCCACCAGCAGTGGGTCAAGTCGGTGGCGCTGGATTGCGACGGAGACACCATCCTGGTCAAGGTCGACCAGGTCGGGGCCGCCTGTCACACCGGCGATCGCACCTGCTTCGACGCGGACGTGCTCGACGCCGTCCTCGGGCTGCGACCGGTGGCGGCCGATGACTAGCCCCAAGCGCCAGTACGGGTACGCGCTGCTGGCGGGGGCGGTCGGGGCCGGGCTGGTGCTGCTGGCCATGCGCGCGCAGTGGGCGCAGGCCGTCTTCACCCCCCAGAAGCCGCTGACGGCGGAGGTCGTCAACGTGTCAGGCACCGACCTGGTGCCGCTGGCGGGCGCGCTCGCGCTGGCCGCCCTGGCTGGGCTGGTGGCCGTGATCGCCACCCGCGGGATGGCCCGCCGCGCCGTCGGGGTGCTGCTGGCGCTGTTCGGCGCCGGCGCCGGGGCGGCCGTGCTGACCGCAGTCACCGCCGCGACCGTGGTCAATGTGGCGGCGGGCAAGGTCGCCTCGCCCGAGTCGGCCGCCCTGTCCGGCGCCGCCGGGTCGACGACCAGCGGCACCTCGGGCAGCGGGGCGCTCGTGCTCAGCAACTCGACCGGGCACGCGATCATGTCCGGCGCCCCGTGGCAGGCGGCGGTGATCGTCGGCGCGCTCCTCATCTTCGCGGCCGGGCTGGCCACCGCCCTGCGCGGCCAGGACTGGCCGGTAATGTCGGCCCGTTACGACGCACCGGGAACCCGTGCGGCGGCCGCGGCCGGCGGCGCGGCAGGCGCAGGCGGGGCCGCGCGGTCAACCGACGCGGCGTCCATGTGGGAGTCGCTCAACGGCGGCGAGGACCCGACAGAAGACGATCCGGCCGACTCCGACGCGGCAACGCGAAGGTAAGCCCAAGGCATTGCTAAGGCAAACTCAAGGGGGGTCCGCTAAGGCGGGTTCCGGCGACGGCTAGCATCGGTGGCGCAACATTTCCGGTTTGAGGAGACGGCGGAATCGCTGTGAGTGTGCTCGACGAGATCCTCGAAGGGGTGCGTGCCGATCTCGCCGATCGGCAGCGAAGCGTCTCGCTTGAGCAGCTGAAGGATTTGGCGAAACGCGCCCCGTCCCCCCGGGACGCCCTCGCGGCGCTTAAGGCGGACGGCGTCAGCGTCATCGCCGAGGTGAAACGGGCCAGCCCGTCCCGCGGCGCGATGGCCGCAATCGACGACCCGGCCGCGCTGGCGGCCGACTACGAGGCCGGCGGCGCCGCCGTGATCAGCGTGCTGACCGAGCAGCGGCGGTTCGGCGGGTCGCTCGACGACCTGACCGCAGTTCGCCGGTCGGTGCAGATCCCGGTGCTGCGGAAGGACTTCGTGGTCAGCGCCTACCAGCTCTGGGAAGCCCGGGCGCACGGCGCCGACCTGGCGCTGCTGATCGTCGCCGCGCTCGAGCAGAGCGCCCTCGTGTCGCTGGTAGAGCGCGCGCTCTCGATCGGCCTGCTGCCGCTGGTCGAGGTGCACGACGAAGCGGAGCTCGACCGGGCGGTAGACGCAGGCGCCACGGTCATCGGGGTGAACGCGCGGAACCTGGCCACCCTGGAGGTGGACCGCTCCGTCTTCACCCGGCTGGCCCCGCTCATCCCTGAGGGGGTCGTGAAGATCGCCGAGTCGGGCGTTCGCGGCCCGCACGACCTGCTCGCCTACGCCGCCTCCGGGGCTGACGCCGTGCTGGTGGGCGAGTCGCTGGTCACCGAGAAGGATCCCGCGGGCGGCGGTGGCCGACCTGGTGACGGCGGGGTCGCACCCGGCGCTGCGGGGCGAGCGCGGCCAGTAGGGAAGCGACCCGGTAGCGATAAGGTAGCCGCGTGAGCACCGTTCCGGCAGAACCTGATATTTCCCCAGTTCCCGATACTTCCGGGCACTTCGGCGTCTACGGCGGCCTGTTCGCGCCCGAGTCGCTCATGGCGGCCATCGAGCAGCTGGCCAAGGAGTACGAGGCGGCGCGGACCGACCCGGAGTTCACAGCGGAGCTGGCCGGCCTGCTCAAGAACTACGCTGCCCGGCCGACCCTGGTCACCGAGGCCAAGCGGTTCGGCCGGGAGTTCGCGGGCGGCGCGCGGGTGCTGCTCAAGCGCGAGGATCTCGCGCATACCGGCTCCCACAAGATCAACAACGTGCTCGGCCAGGTGCTGCTCACCAAGCGGATGGGCAAGACCCGGGTGATCGCCGAGACCGGGGCCGGCCAGCACGGCGTGGCCACCGCGACCGCGTGCGCCCTGCTCGGCCTGGAGTGCGTCGTCTACATGGGCGAGGAGGACACCCGGCGGCAGGCGCTGAACGTGTCCAGAATGCGGATGCTCGGCGCCGAGGTCATCCCGGTGACCACGGGTACCAGGACCCTGAAGGACTCCATGAACGAGGCCTTCCGCGACTGGGTGACCACGGTCGAGAACACGCATTACTGCATTGGCTCGGTCGGCGGCCCGCACCCGTTCCCGATGATGGTCCGCGACTTCCAGCGGATCATCGGCGTGGAGGCCCGCCAGCAGGTCCAGGACATGACCGGCCGGCTGCCGGACGCGGTCGTCGCCTGCGTCGGCGGCGGCTCCAACGCGATCGGCGTCTTCCACGCCTTCATCCCGGACGAGGGCGTGCGGCTCATCGGCTGCGAGGCAGGCGGGGACGGCGACGGCAGGCCCGAGCGGACCGCCGCCACGCTCACCCTCGGCTCGCCCGGCGTGCTGCACGGCATGCGCACCTACTTGCTCCAGGACGACGAGGGCCAGACCCTCGACACGCACTCGATCTCGGCCGGCCTCGACTACCCGGGCGTCGGCCCCGAGCACGCCTGGCTGAAGGACACCGGCCGCGCCGAGTACCGCTCGGTCTCCGACGCCGAAGCGATGGAGGGGTTCTCGGCGCTCTGCCGGACCGAGGGGATCATCCCGGCGCTTGAGTCCTCGCACGCGGTCGCGGGCGCGATGGCGCTCGGCCGCGAACTCGGCCCCGATGCCCTGCTTCTGGTCAACCTGTCCGGTCGCGGCGACAAGGACGTGGCTACCGCGTCCGCCTACTTCGGCGTGTGAGGGTCAACACCATGAGTACCGTGAGCACCGCCTTCGAGAAGGCGCAAGCCGAGGACCGCGCCGCCCTGGTCGGCTACCTCCCGGCCGGCTTCCCAGACAAGGAAACGGCGATCCGCGCCGCCCTCGCCATGTGCGAGGCGGGCGCCGACGTCATCGAGGTCGGCCTGCCCTACTCCGACCCGCTGATGGACGGCCCGGTGATCGCCGATGCGGTCTACCACGCGCTCAAGGGCGGCATTCGCATCGCGGACGTCCTCGACACCGTCAGCGCGATCGCCGACGCGGGCACCGCCGCGCTGGTCATGACCTACTGGAACCCCGTCGACAAATACGGGGCGGACGCGTTCGCCCGTGACCTCGCCAGCGCCGGCGGGGCCGGCCTGATCACCCCGGACCTGACGCCGGAGGAGGCCGCGCCCTGGCTGGCGGCCTCCGACGCGCACAACCTGGACCGGGTCTTCCTGGTCGCGCCGTCCTCCACGCCGACCCGCATCGAGCAGATCACGAAGCTCTGCCGCGGCTTCGTCTACGCCGTCAGCCTGATGGGCATCACCGGCACCAAGGAGGCGGTCAGCTCGGTCGCAGGCGGCACCGTGGCCCGGATCCGCGAGTACACGGATCTGCCGGTCGCGGTCGGCCTCGGCGTCAACACCCGCGACCAGGCCGCCGCGGTGGCGGCCTTCGCGGACGGCGTGATCGTCGGCTCCGCCTTCGTCCGCCGCCTCGCCCAGGCCCCCACCCCCGCCGAGGCGGTCACCGCCGTCCGCGCCCTCACCGCCGACCTAGCCGAAGGCGTCCGCCGCTCCCGCTGATCAACGCCCGGAGGCGAGCGGGAGAGCACAGGAGATATTGTCCGTGTATGCCCCTCGCGTTTCTTCCGAGTCCCGCGCGCGCGATCTGGCATCTGGGGCCGGTTCCGCTGCGAGCCCAGGAACTGGCGATCGTCGCGGGCATCGTCGTCGCCATCGTCATCGCGGACCGCAGGTACCGTAACGCGGGCGGGCCGCGCGGCGTCATCACAGACATCGCGGCCTGGGCGGTTCCGGCCGGCCTGATCGTGGCCGCCGTCGGCGAGGTCGCCGGCCGGGCGCACGGCGTGCCGTGGCCGGCCACCCGCACCGCCGACTCGATCCTCGGCTTCCCCGGCGCGGTCGCCCTGGGGGTGCTCGCCGCCTGGTACGCGTGCCGCCGGGTGCGCCCGCCGGACCGGGTCAAGTTCGCGCCGGTGCTGGCCGCCGCCGCGCCCGCGATCGCGTTCGGCAACGCTGTCGCCCAGCTCGGCGACTGGTTCGCGCAGCTGGGATTCGGCCGGCCCTCATCGCTGCCGTGGGCGGTCGAGATTTCGCCCCTGCACCGACCGCTCGGCTATGAGAACTTTGCCACGTTTACCCCCATTTTCCTCTACCAGGCGATATGGGACGTAACAGCGGGTATCGGGGTTATCCTCATCGCGCGGCGGCTCGGGCTCTCCGGCGACCGGGTCTTCGCGCTCGGCGCGATCGCCTATGCGGCTGGCGGTTTCGCTCTATTTTGGCTGGGTATCGGTCATCTACCGATCATCCTGGGGCTGCGCGCCGGTGAACTAGGGGACGCCGTGGTGCTCGTCGGAGCGGTCGCCTACCTGGTTCGCACCCACCGCACGCGCACCAGAACCATCCAGAGCCCTCACAAGCCGGCTCTGGAAAGGGATTCACCAGTCATGTAATCTCTACGTAACTTACGTGTAGCAGCAGGGCCAATGTCGTCCCCACAGCAGCAAGAGCATTTCAGTGGAGATATGACGACAGGAGTTTTGATGGTGCCTGCCGCATCGGACGGTCTATACGACAGCCGTTTCGAACATGACGCCTGCGGCGTTGGTTTTGTCGCCGATCTCACCGCCAGGGGCGGTCACGACGTGGTGGCCAGCGCGCTGCGCGTGCTGTGCAATCTTGAGCACCGGGGAGCGGCCGGGGCGGACCCGGACACCGGCGACGGTGCTGGCATCCTGACCCAGCTACCCCACGCGTTCTTCCGGGAAGTCGCCGGGTTCAGCCTCCCCGAGGCCGGCGGCTACGCCGCCGGCCTCGCCTTCCTGCCCATCGACGACGGCCAGCGGGCGATCGCCTATGCCAGGATCGCCGACCTGGCCGAGGACGAGGGGCTGACCGTCCTCGGCTGGCGCGACGTGCCGGTCAACGACACCGCCTGCGGCGAGGGCGCCCGCGAGGTGCTGCCGCACCTGGCGCAGCTGTTCGTCGCGGGTGCGGCGGGCGAGACCGGCCTGACCCTCGACCGGATGGCGTACTGCCTGCGCAAGCGCGCGGCGCACGCGGTCGACGGCCTGGCCGAGGGCGTCTACTTCGCCTCGCTGTCGGCGCGCACGATCGTGTACAAGGGGATGCTGTCGGCGCCGCAGGTCGGGCCGTTCTTCCCCGACCTGTCGGACGACCGATACGCGTCGAACCTCGCCCTGGTCCACTCCCGGTTCTCCACCAACACGTTCCCGTCCTGGCCGAGGTCGCACCCGTACCGGTACGTCGCGCACAACGGCGAGATCAACACCGTCCAGGGCAACAGGAACTGGATGCGGGCGCGCGAGGCCATGCTGGCCTCGCCGCTGATCCCGATCTCGAAGTCGGGCCAGGGGATCGAACGGCTCTTCCCGATCATCGACCCCGATGGCTCGGACTCCGGCTCCTTCGACGAGTGCCTGGAACTGCTCCACCTGGGCGGCCGGTCGCTGCCGCACGCGCTGCTGATGATGATCCCCGAGCCGTGGGAGAACCACGACGAGATGGACGCCAAGCGCCGCGCGTTCTACCAGTTCCACTCGATGCTGATGGAGCCGTGGGACGGCCCGGCGCTGATCGCCTTCACCGACGGCGCCGTGATCGGCGCGGTGCTCGACCGCAACGGGCTGCGCCCGGGCCGGTACTGGGTGACCAGCGACGGCCTCGTCGTGCTGGCCAGCGAGGTCGGCGTGCTCGACATCGAGCCCGCCCGGGTGGTGCGCCGCGGCCGGCTTCAGCCCGGCCGGATCTTCCTGGTCGACACCGAGGAAGGCCGTCTGCTGGAGGACGAGGAGGTCAAGGACGACCTCGCGGCCGCCCACCCCTACGGCGACTGGCTGCACGCGGGCATAGTCCACCTGGACGACCTGCCCGAGCGTGAGCGCCACGTGCCCACGGCGGCGGACCTCCTGACCCGCCAGCGTGCCTACGGCTACACGGAAGAGGAACTCCGCCTCATCCTGTCGCCGATGGCGAGGACCGGGGCCGAGCCGATCGGCTCGATGGGCACCGACACCCCGGTGGCGGTGCTGTCCGACAAGCCGCGGCTGGTGTTCGACTACTTCACCCAGCTGTTCGCGCAGGTCACCAACCCGCCGCTGGATGCGATCCGCGAGGAGCTGGTCACCTCGCTGTCCACCTCGACTGGTCCCGAGCAGAACCTACTCGAGCCTGGCCCGGCCTCCTGTCGCCAGGTCGTGCTGCCGTTTCCCGTGATCGGCGAGCAGGACCTCGCCAAGCTGGTGCACATCAACGACGAGGGCAACCTGCCCGGCTTCGCCGGCCACGTGGTCGACGGGCGGTTCGACCCGGCCACCGGCGGCGAGGGCCTGCGGCGGCGGCTGGCCGGGATCTGCGCCGAGGTCAGCGCCGCGATCGAGTCGGGCGCGCGCCTCATCGTGCTGTCCGACCGGGACAGCGCCGGGACCGGTCTCGTTCCGATCCCGTCGCTACTGCTCACCGGGGCCGTGCACCACCATCTCATCCGGGAGAAGACCAGGACCAGGGTCGGCCTCATCGTCGAGTCAGGCGACGCCCGCGAGTGCCACCACATGGCGCTGCTGGCCGGGTACGGCGCCGCCGCGATCTGCCCCTACCTGGCGATCGAGACCGTCCGCGAGCTCGCCGTCCAGGGCGAGCTGGGCGACATCACGCCCGATAAGGCCGAGTCCAACCTGATCAAGGCGCTCGGCAAGGGCGTCCTGAAGATCATGTCCAAGATGGGCGTGTCCACCATCGCCTCCTACACCGGCTCGCAGATCTTCGAGGCCATCGGTCTCGGCCCCGACGTGATCGCGACCTGCTTCCTCGGCACCGCCTCCAGGCTCGGCGGCGTCGGGTTCGACGTGCTGGCGGAGGAGGAGGCGCGCCGCGCCGCCGTCGCCAAGGGCGGCCCGGGCCTGGCCCACCGGCAGCTGGAGACCGGCGGCGAGTACCAGTGGCGGCGCGAGGGCGAGCCGCACCTGTTCGACCCGCAGACCGTGTTCAAGCTGCAGCACGCCACCCGCAGCCGCCGCTACGAGATCTTCAAGGAGTACACCTCCCTGGTCGACGACCAGTCGGCGCGGCTCGCCACCCTCCGCGGCCTGCTGCGGATCAAGGGGATCGATGACGCCGGGGTGGAACCAGGGTCCGTTCGGAACATTGATCTTGATGAAGTTGAATCTGTCTCTTCGATCGTGAAGCGGTTCGCGACCGGGGCCATGTCCTACGGCTCGATCTCGGCCGAGGCGCACGAAACCCTCGCGATCGCGATGAACAGGATCGGCGGGCGGTCCAACACCGGCGAGGGCGGCGAGGACGCCGAGCGCTTCAGCCCCGACGCCAACGGCGACCTGCGCCGGTCCGCCGTCAAGCAGGTGGCGAGCGGCCGCTTCGGCGTGACCAGCGAGTACCTCGTCAACGCGGACGACCTGCAGATCAAGATGGCGCAGGGGGCCAAGCCGGGAGAAGGCGGGCAGCTGCCGGGCCACAAGGTCTATCCGTGGATCGCCAAGACCAGGTACTCGACGCCGGGCGTCGGCCTGATCTCCCCGCCGCCGCACCACGACATCTACTCGATCGAGGACCTGGCGCAGCTCATCCACGACCTGAAGAACGCCAACCCGGCCGCCCGGGTGCACGTCAAGCTGGTGGCCGAGGTGGGCGTGGGCACGGTCGCGGCGGGCGTCTCCAAGGCCCACGCCGACGTGGTGCTGATCTCGGGGCACGACGGCGGCACCGGGGCCGCGCCGCTGACCTCGCTCAAGCACACCGGCGCGCCCTGGGAACTCGGCCTGGCCGAGACCCAGCAGACGCTGCTGCGGAACCGGCTCAGGGACCGGATCACGGTGCAGGTGGACGGGCAGCTCAAGACCGGCCGCGACGTGATCATCGCGGCCCTGCTCGGCGCGGAGGAGTTCGGGTTCGCGTCTGCCCCGCTCGTGGTCTCCGGCTGCATCATGATGCGCGTCTGCCACCTGGACACCTGCCCGGTCGGCGTCGCCACCCAGAACCCGGAGCTGCGCAAGCGCTTCTCCGGCAAGCCGGAGTTCGTGGTCACGTTCTTCGAGTACATCGCCGAGGAGGTCCGCGAGTACCTGGCGGCGCTCGGGCTGCGGTCGCTCGAGGAGGCCGTCGGCCGGGTCGACCTGCTCGACACCGCCCGCGCGGTCGCGCACTGGAAGGCGGCCGGGCTTGACCTGACCCCGGTGCTGCACGCGCCAGCCGAGGATGGGCCCAGGCACCGCACGATCGCCCAGGACCACGGCCTCGACCGGGCCCTCGACAACACGCTCATCCAGCTGGCCGAGGGGGCGCTCGAGGAGGGCAGGCCGGTCCGCCTCGAGCTGCCGATCAGGAACGTCAACCGCACCGTCGGCACCATGCTCGGCTACGAGGTGACCAGGCGCTGGGGCGGTGAAGGACTGCCGCCCGACACGATCTCGGTGACGTTCACCGGCTCGGCGGGCCAGTCGTTCGGCGCCTTCGCGCCCCGCGGCGTCACCCTGCGGCTGATCGGGGACGCCAACGACTACCTGGGCAAGGGCCTGTCCGGCGGGCGGCTGATCGTCGCGCCCGCGGCCGACTCGCCCTTCGACGCGGAGACGCAGGTCGTCGCGGGCAACGTGATCGGCTACGGCGCCACGTCGGGTGAGATCTTCCTGCGGGGCGTGGTGGGCGAGCGCTTCTGCGTCCGCAACTCCGGCGCGCTGGCTGTCGTCGAGGGCGTCGGCGACCACGGCTGCGAGTACATGACCGGCGGCCGGGTGGTGGTGCTCGGGCCGACCGGGCGGAACTTCGCGGCGGGCATGTCGGGCGGCATCGCCTACGTGCTCGACCTCAACCCGATCCGGCTGAACCGGGAGATGGTCGACGTCGACCCGCTCGACGACGCCGACGTGGAGTTCCTGCGCGAAGTGGCGCTCTGGCACCAGGCCGAGACCGGGTCGGCGGTGGCCGCCCGGCTGCTTGCCTCCTGGGACTCGTCGGTCACCCGGTTCGCGAAGGTGATGCCGAAGGACTACAAGCGGGTGCTGAAGGCGGCCTCGGCCGCCGAGCGCGAGGGCCGGGACGTCAACGAGGCCGTGATGGCGGCCGCTCATGGATAACACGGGACACATGGGTAACAGCGGCGTACGGGCGAGAGGGCTGATCTAGTCATGGGCGACCCGAAGGGGTTCCTGAACACGGCGCGGGAGACACCGCGACGGCGGCCGGTCGACGTCCGGCTGAGCGACTGGCGCGAGGTGTACGAGCCGTTCGCGGCCGAGCGGGCCGAGCGGCAGGCGGCGCGCTGCATGGACTGCGGCATCCCGTTCTGCCACCACGGCTGCCCGCTCGGCAACCTCATTCCCGAGTGGAACGACCTGGTCTACCGCTCGGACTGGGCGGCGGCGGCGGACCGGCTGCACGCGACCAACAACTTCCCCGAGTTCACCGGGCGCCTGTGCCCGGCGCCGTGCGAGGCCGCCTGCGTGCTCGGCATCAACGCCGAGCCGGTCACCATCAAGCAGGTCGAGGTCGAGATCATCGACCGGGCGTGGGCCGACGGCGTGGTGGTCCCGCTGCCGCCGACGGAGCTGACCGGGTTCACGGTCGCGGTGGTCGGCTCCGGCCCGGCCGGGCTCGCGGCGGCGCAGCAGCTGACCAGGGCCGGGCACCAGGTGACGGTGTTCGAGGCCGATGACCAGCCTGGCGGCCTGCTGCGGTACGGCATCCCCGAGTTCAAGATGGAGAAGCGCCAGCTGGACCGGCGGCTCGAGCAGATGACCGCAGAGGGGACGCGGTTCTCCTGCGGGGTGCCGGTTACGTCGGCGGCGCAGCTCGACGGGTTCTCGGCCGTGGTCCTCGCGGGCGGCGCGCGGGTGCCGCGCGACCTGCCGACGGCCGGCCGGGAGCTGTCCGGCATCCACCAGGCGATGGAGTACCTGCCACTGGCCAACCGGCTCGGCCCCGACTCGCCCATCAACGCCGCGGGCAAGCACGTGGTGATCATCGGCGGCGGCGATACCGGGGCGGACTGCCTGGGCACGTCGCTGCGCCAGGGCGCGCGGTCGGTGACGCAGCTCGAGATCATGCCCAAGCCGCCGAAGACGCGGGCGGCGAACCAGCCGTGGCCGACCTACCCGATGATCTACCGGGTGGCCTCCGCCCACGAGGAGGGCGGGGAGCGGGTCTACGCGGTGTCCACCGAGGAGTTCGTGGGCGACGCGGCCGGCCAGGTCCGGGCGCTCGCGCTGACCGAGGTGGTACTCGAGGCCGGCCGGTTCACGGCGGTCGCGGGGAGCCGCAGGGAAATCCCGTGCGAGTTGGTGCTGCTGGCGATGGGGTTCACCGGCGCCGAGAAGCCCGGGCTGCTGGCCGATCTCGGGGTGGACTTCGACGCGCGCGGCAACGTGGCCCGCGACGCCGGCTACCAGACCTCGGTCCCCGGCGTCTTCGTGGCCGGGGACATGGGCCGGGGCCAGTCGCTGATCGTCTGGGCAATCGCCGAGGGCCGCAGCGCGGCAGCCAGCGTCGACCAGTACCTAGGTGCCCTCGACCGCCCGCGCCTCCCGGTTGCCATCCCGCCGACGGCTCGCCCGCTGGTCTAGCCAACGCGGGATCGTTCGATAACGAAATAGACAACGGCGCTGCTCTGACAGTGTGATATCTCGCACAATTGGTGGCTGCTGCGCATTAGTTCCGGCCTGGGGAGCAGTCGAATGGCGAACACGGCTGTACGCGTCGAAGGACCTGACCTTCTCGCCGGCGGACCTGGCGGCCCGCGCCGGGGCCGCCGCCGCAGTACGCGTCGGCGGCGTCCGGCGTCGTCGCCACCCGCGAGCCGCTGAGCCTGGACGCGCTGCAGATCTACCAGCGGCTGTCGGACGCCAACGACGCCGCGGCGACGGCCTTCCTGACCGGCGGGCTCGAGCCATTCGCCGTACGGCAGCGATACCTGGCCGACATCGGCGCGGCGGAGAGCGGGACTCGAGGACGCGACCGCCCGCGGCGGCGCGGGCAGCGGCGCGACCTCGACGGATCTGCGCACGCTGGCCGTCGACTTGCCCGTTTACACCGGCGAGATCGAGACGGCCCGCGCCGACAACCGCCTCGGCCTGCCGCTGGGCGCCGCCTACCTGCGAGAAGCCTCGGCGCTCATGCGCGCCGCGCTGTTGCCAGCGGCACAGCGCCTCTACGCTACGGAGGATTCGAGCCTGGGCACCACCAGCGCGCAAGCGACCGGACTGCCCCTGATCATCGTCACGCTGGCCCTCGGCCTCGGCCTCGGCGGCGTCCTTGGGCTGGCGTCGCGCTGGCTCGGCAGGCGGACCAACCGAGTGCTCAACGCGGGCCTCGTCATCGCCGGGGCCGTCGTCGTCGCCTCGCTGGCGTGGCTGGCCATCGCGTACTCCGGCGGCCGCAGCGACCTGCTGGCGGCGCAGGCCAGGGGGTCGACGCCGGTGGCGGCGCTCGCCCGGGTCGACATCGCTGCCCAGCAGGCGCACGCGGATGAGAGCCTCACCCTGATCGACAACAGCGGCGACGACGTCTACCAGCAGGACTACCTCGCGCAGGAGCGAGCGCTCGGCCCAGGGCCTGGCACGCTGCTCACCGCCGCCGCAACGGCGGCCGCCCGGAGCCCGGCCGCCTCGGCGGTGACCTCCGTGGTCGTAGACGCGAAGACGTGGTACCTGGACCACGCAAGTCTCCGCGCGCTCGACGACAGCGGCAAACACGCCGCAGCCGTCCAGTCGGCACTCGGCAGCGGAGACGGCGACGCCGGCCTTCGATTCACGCTGCTGTCGGCCGACCTCAACACGGCGATGGCTGAGTCCCTGGCCGCGTTCGACTCCCCGGCCCGGGCCGGGGCCGATGCCTACACCGGCCTGGAGGCGGGCGTCATCGCAGCGGCGCTTGTCATGGCCGCAAGCTGCGCCTGGGGCCTGCGCCGACGGCTCGCCGAGTATCGATGAACAGGGGGATCAGCCTCGTGACCCGCACCCATGGGCGGCTCGCCTCGGTCGCACGGACGGGCACCGTCGCGCTGGCTGCCACGGCCGTGCTCACCGTTGCCGCAGGCTGCACCGCGCCGGCTCCGCGACCGGTCCGCGCCGCCATAAGCACCACCGCTCGCGCTGCGGCCGCAATCCGCGCGGTCGGCGGCGGCGCCGCGGCTGGCCGGGCCGCGGCCGCCGCCGCCACGTGCAATCCCGAAGCCGCCAGCCTGGCCCCGGCCGGGCCGCCGTCGGTGACGCCGGGCTCGTTCATGGCGAAAATCCGCGCCCGCGGCTACCTCATCGCCGGAGTCGACCAGAACACCTACCACTTCGGCTACCTCAACCCGCTCGACGGGAAAATTGAGGGGTTCGACATCGACATGATCAAGGCCGTCGCCGATGCGATCTTCGGCAACCCGAACCAGGTCGAGTACAAGGCGATCTCCGATGACCAGCGGAGCCCCGACGTCAGCAACGGCACCGTCGACATCGTCGCGCACACCATGACGATCAACTGCGCCCGGCTGGCGCAGGTCGACTTCTCGAGCGTCTACTTCGTGGCGCACCAGCGGGTGCTCGTCCTGAAGAACTCCACCGCGTCCGGACTGTCGGATCTCGGCGGCCAGAAGGTCTGCGCGACATCGGGATCCGACTCCGGCGCCGGTATCACCGACACCCTCACCACCAGCGGGACCCCGCCGGTTCTGGTCACCGTCCCCTCCTGGACCGACTGCCTGGTGCTGCTCCAGCAGGGACAGGTCGCGGCGATCTCCACCGACGACTCCATCCTGGCCGGGCTGGAAGCCCAGGACCCGTTCACCAAGATCGTGGGACCGCTATTGAACGCCCAGCCGTACGGCCTGGCGATCTCCAAGCAGCACCCGGACTTCGTCCGGCTCGTGAACGCGGTGCTCGCGCGGGAGCGCGCCGACGGCGCATGGGCGGCCAGCTATTACCACTGGGTCAGTACCTCGGTGCCCAAGCCACCGGCCGCTCAGTACGCGCCGTGACCGGAGCCTCCACCAAGGAGTAAGCGATGACCAGCTTGCCCGGATTCAGCGTGCACATCGACCAGAATCCCTACCTGCCGGTGGATGGGCGTGACGTCAGCGCGGTAGTTACAGTGGCTGCGGACGTGACCGACGACCTGCCGTCGCCACAGGACAGGGCCGACGGCAGCGCGGAGATCATCATCGTCGACTGCTCGGGGTCGATGGGCGGGAATAAAATGCTGGCGGCACGTGCGGCGACATCGGCGGCGGTGGACGTCATCAGGGACGGTGCGCGGTTCGCCATCATCGCGGGCACGGGAAAGGCCCGACCCGTCTACCCGACGGATGGGTCAACGGCGGGCGCGGACGACCGCACGCGCGCCGAGGCCAAGCGTGCCGTGGCCGGGCTGCGGGACGGCGGAGGTACGGCGATCAGCAGGTGGCTCCTCCTCGCGAACCAGATCTTCCAGTCTTGCCCTGCCCCGCTCCGCCACGCGATCCTGCTCACCGACGGCCAGAACGGCGAGAGGCGAAAGCGGCTCGCCTCGGCGATCGAGTTGTGCGAGGGCGTGTTCCGCTGTGACTGCCGCGGCGTCGGCACGGACTGGAGTGTCGGCGAGCTCCGGAAGATCTCCACCGCGCTGCTCGGCACCGTCGACATCGTGCCCGACCCGGCCGGGCTGGCGGCCGACTTCGAGGAGATGATGCGCGGCTCGATGAGCAAGCAACTCCCCGACGTCATGCTGCGGGTCTGGACACCGCAGCAGGCGTCGGTGGCGTTCGTGAAGCAGGTCGCCCCGGCCATCGACGACCTGACGGGCCGCCGCCTGCCGTCAGGCCCGCAAGCAGGCGACTACCCCACCGGCGCCTGGGCGCCGGGAGAGAGCCGTGATTACCACGTGGGCATCCGGGTGAACGCCGGCGAACCAGGTCAGGTGATGCTCGCTGCGCGGGTCAGCCTGGTGTCCAACGCCTCGTCCGGCCAGCCGGTGCTCGGCCAGGGCCTGATCCGGGCGACCTGGACCGAGGACGAGGCGCTATCCACGCGGATCAACCGGGGGGTCGCCCACTACACCGGGCAGGCGGAACTGGCCGCGGCGATCCAGGAGGGGCGGGAAGCCAGCAAGCGGGGCGATGAGCGGACGGCCACCGCCCGGCTTGGCCGGGCGGTGGCGCTGGCGCACCAGGCAGGCAACGAGGACACGGCACGGCTGCTGGCCAGGGTGGTGGACGTCGTGGACGAGGCGGCGGGCACGGTCAGGCTGCGGAAGACGGTGAGCACCGAGGATGAGATGGCACTCGACACCAGGTCGGTCAGAACAGTCCGGGTTCGGGTGGACACTGAGGAGACGCCCGGGTCCGTTCGAGATGACGGATTTTGACTTACCTGCCCCGACGGCAACGACCGCAGGCGGACGTAGCGCGACCGAATGGTGAACCTTCTGTGACCCCGGTCACGCGCCCCCCATGATCGGCTAGGGTGGTATAGACCACTGGAAGGGGATCAGCGATGAGCCGCCGTGCAAAGATTGTCTGCACACTCGGGCCTGCCACATCAAGCCAGGAGCAGATCACCGCGCTGATCAGCGCTGGAATGGACGTCGCCAGGCTCAACATGAGCCACGGCAGCCAGGCCGACCACCTGACGTCGTACCAGCGGGTCCGCGCGGGGAGCGACATAACCGGCCGGGCCGTCGGCATCCTGGCCGACCTGCAGGGGCCGAAGATCCGCCTCGGCGACTTCCCCGACGGGCCGTTCCGCCTCGCCGCGGGTGACGAGTTCATCATCACCACCGAGGACGTGCCCGGCGACAGGACCATGGGATCGACCACCTACCAGGGGCTGGCCGACGACGTGCGAATCGGCGACCGCATCCTCATCGACGACGGCAACGTCCAGCTCGAGGTCGTCGGCGTCACCGGCGATCGGGTGCGCACCAGGACCATCGTCGGCGGCAAGATCTCCAATCACAAGGGCATCAACCTGCCCGGGGTCAAGGTCAGCACGCCCGCGCTCACGGAAAAGGACGAGGCCGACCTCCGCTGGGCGCTGGCGACCGGCGCGGACGTGATCGCGATGTCCTTCGTCCGCAGCCCGGACGACGCGCAGCTGGCGCGGAAGATCATGAACGACTGTGGCCGGGCCGGGGTGCCGCTGATCGCCAAGATCGAGAAGCCGGAGGCGGTCGAGTTCCTGGCCGACATCGTGGACGCGTTCGACGGCATCATGGTGGCCCGCGGCGACCTCGGCGTCGAGCTGCCGCTTGAGCAGGTCCCCACCGTGCAGACCCAGGCGATCAAGCTGGCCAGGGAGAGGGCGCGCCCGGTCATCGTGGCCACCCAGATGCTCGAGTCGATGATTAACGCGCCCCGGCCGACCCGCGCCGAGGTCTCCGACGTCGCCGGGGCGGTCTCGGCCGGCGCGGACGCGGTGATGCTCTCGGCCGAGACCAGCGTGGGCACGTACCCGATCGAGACGGTCTCCACCATGAGCCGGATCATCGTCGAGGCGGAGACCTCGCTGCGGGCCGAGCACCACCTGTCCAGGATGCCGACCACCACCGGCGGCGCGATCGCCCGCGCGGCCGCCGAGGTCGGCGCGATCGTCGGGGCCAAGGCCCTGGTGGCGTTCACGATGACCGGCGAGACCGCGCGCCGCCTGGCCAGGTATCGTTCGCCGATCCCGTTGATGGCGTTCACCACCGAGCCCGCCACCCGCAGCCAGCTCGCCCTCACCTGGGGGGTGGAGACGTTCATCTCGCCCACGGTGTACCACACCGACGAGATGGTGCACGAGGTCGACTCGGCCCTGGTGGGTCTCAACCGCTGCGCCATCGGCGACAAGATCGTCATCGTGGCGGGCAGCCCGCCCGGCAGCCCGGGCAAGACCAACGCGCTGCGCGTGCACCGCATCGGCGACGCCATCAACCTGCCCTATCCCTGATCGGGCGGGGGGTTTCTGCCCTGTTTTTGCCTGCCAACAGAAAAAGCCATTGCAATAGGCAAAAAATGGCGTCCCGACCCCCATGGACATAGGCTAATGTCCTGGCGAGCGGGATAAACCGCCGGCGGACAGGAGCGGGGATATGAGCACGTCGCGAGATGATTCGCCCGGCGCTAGGCAGTGCCCGGCGTGTTCGGCCGACTCCGGCGAGCCAGTCCTGGCCGGCCCAGACGGACGTTGCACGTCGTGCGGTCAACCGCTGGTCATCAACGCCGACCACGTAGAGAAGGATCTCGGCCAGGTCGTCGGCGTCAGCGACCGGGGCCTGCGCCATCAGCGCAACGAGGACGCGTTCCACATCGCGGTCGTGCCCACCGCCGAGGGCCAGGTGGCGGTCGCGATCGTCTCCGACGGGGTTTCCTCGGCCCCGCGTCCCGACGAGGCGTCGCTGACGGCGGTGCGGACCGGGATGAAGCTGCTGGCCGAGGGCGTCCAACGCGGCGACGACCCGGCCGAGGCGTCGCTGGCGGCGGTCGGGGCGGCCGCCGGGGCACTGGCCGAGCTGGCCGCCGCCGACGGGGCGCCAGCCGCGACGTACGTGTCGGCCGTGGTCAGCCGGGAGCAGATGACGATCTGCTGGCTCGGCGACAGCCGCGCGTACTGGCTCGCGGCCGAGGGGCTGGCTCCGGGCGGCCCGAACGACACGATCGACATCACCGGCGGGTCCAGGCGGATCACCAGGGACGACTCGCTGGCCGAGGAGATGGTCGCGGCGGGCCTGGCGTCCATGGACGACGCGATGGCGTCACCGCAGGCCCACGTCATCACCCGCTGGCTCGGGGCGGACCTGCCCGACCCGCAGGCGCACATCGAGCAGTTCACGCCGACCGGTCCTGGGGTCCTGCTGGTCTGCTCCGACGGCCTCTGGAACTACCGCCAGGAGGCGGCCGAGCTGGCCGTCATGGCGATGCCCGCCGCGCTTGAGCGCCCGCTTGACGCCGCCGCCGATCTGGTCAAGTTCGCCATCGACTCGGGCGGGCTGGACAACATCACGGTTGTTCTGATTCCATTTCCCCCTCGATGACGATTTATAGGTAAAAGGAAGTCCCAGGACTCCGATGACGGGTTCAACGGGCGGCCGCCGGTGACCGGCGGCCCGGAGAGCGGACGGCCGCGCGACGCCGCCGCAGTGCTGGCGGAACGCGACGCCATTCAGGCGAACCTGCTCGAACTCGACGGCAGCTTCGTCAAGCGGATGCTTGAGGGCGCGACCCTGACCGGGCAGACCCGACAGCGCTGGACGGAGGCGGCCGCGTCGCTCGCCGCCCTGTGGGAGACCTACCTGAGGTACTCGGCCGTTGTGGACCGGATCGCGGTTCTCGTCGCCGACGGCCGCCGGCCGTCCAAGAGGGAGCTAACCGAGCTAACCGGGCTGCTCACCGACGGCTGCGTCCAGCTGCCGGACACGCCCGTGGCGCTCGCCAACAGGGACCTGGCAAGCACCGGCCGTCCGGCCGTCACCCTGGCGACCGCGGTCGGGGTCATGCGCCGGTCGTTCGCGGAGGTGACCGAGGTGACCTCGGCCGTCGAGGCGGTCTGGGCCGCGATCAGCGGCCCGCTCGATGCAGTGGCGGCGGAGCTGGCGGCGAGCCGGCCGCTGATCGCGGGCCTCGGCACCGAGATCGAGTCGGCATTTCGCGACGCGCAGGCGGCCCACGACGCCCTGCGGGCCGCGGCCAACGCCGATCCGCTGGCGCTCATGCGCGACGGCAGCGTCGACACCTCGGCCGCCGATCGGCTCCAAGCGCAGCTGGCCGAGCTCGCTCCCCGGGTCGCCGCGCTTGAGCGGCTGCGGGCCCAGGTGCGCAGCCGGATCGACTCGGTAGCGGCCGCCACCACGGCCGCCCGCGCCGACCGCCAGGACGCGATCGCGGCCTGGCAGCGCGCCGCCGCGCTGGTCACCGCGGCGTCGCCGCTGCCGCCCGACATCGCTGAACCGAGGCTGGCCAGCCTGTCGGCGCTCGCCTCGGGCGGTCAATGGAGCCGGCTGCAGGCCGAGCTTGACCGCTGCGAGGCCGAACTGGCCGCGTCCGCCGCCCAGACCAAGGAGGTGCGCGCGGTCGCGGCCGCGACGGTCGGCCGCCGCGATGAGCTGCGCGGCCTCCTCGGCGCCTACAAGGCCAAGGCCGCCCGCCTGGGGGCGTCCGAGGACACGTCGGTTTCTGAACGGTACGACCGGGCGCGCGACCTGCTCTGGTCGGCGCCGTGCGACCTGGTCGCGGCCGAATCGGCCGTGGCCGACTATCAGCAAGCGATCCTGGCGACGGAGCGGCGGCGATGACTACTACGGCGGCGTGCACCCAGCGTGGGTGCAGCGGAGAGATCGAAGACGGCTACTGCACGGTCTGCGGACTGGCGCCGAAGCTGGCGTCGGCAACAGCGTCGGCGCCCGGGGCGGGATCGCCCGCGTCGATGTCGGGCGGGTCGATGTCGGCTGTGTCGATGTCCGGTTCTGTCGGCACCGTCAGCCGCCCGGGCAGCCGGGGCTCGCGCTCAGGCAGCGCCCGGCTGTCCAGGGGCAGGCTCGGCGCCGGGCTGGTCGAGGTGCCCGCGGTCCCCGCCCTCGATCCGGCGTCGGCGGTGCTGGCCGACCCGCAGGTGCCGGAAAACAAACGGTTCTGCGGAAGCTGCGGCGAACTCGTCGGCCAGTCACGGGACGGCCGGCCGGGCATGACCGAGGGATTCTGCCCGCACTGCCGGACCCGCTTCTCCTTCGCGCCCAAGCTGGCGCCGGGCGAGCTGGTGGCCGGGCAATACGAGGTGCTCGGCTGCCTGGCGCACGGCGGCCTCGGCTGGATCTACCTCGCCAAGGACCACAACGTCAGCGACCGCTGGGTGGTGCTCAAGGGCCTGCTCAACACCGGCGACCCGGACGCGATGGAGGCCGCCGTCGCCGAGGGACGGTTCCTCGCCCAGGTCGAGCACCCCAACATCGTCAAGATCTTCAACTTCGTACAGCACACCAGCCGGGGCGACGGCGAGACGGCCGGCTACATCGTGATGGAGTACGTGGGCGGCAAGTCGCTGAAGCAGATCCGGCTGGAGGCGCGGCAGCGTCGCACGGCCGTGCCGGTGGCGCACGCCCTGGCCTACGCGCTCGAGATCCTGCCCGCGCTCGGCTATCTGCATGACCGGGGGCTGGTCTACTGCGACTTCAAGCCGGATAACGTGATCCAGAGCGAGGAGCAGCTCAAGCTCATCGACCTGGGCGGCGTCCGGGCGATCGACGGCGACGGCGCCATCTACGGGACGGTCGGCTATCAGGCCCCGGAGATCGAGACCGAAGGCCCCTCGCCGAGCTCCGATCTCTACACCGTCGGCCGCACGCTGGCGGTGCTCACCTTCGACTTCGCCTACCAGGGGGAGTACAAGTTCAAGCTGCCGGCCGACGAACCGCTGCTGCAGGCACAGGAGTCGTTCGCCCGGCTGCTGCGCCGCGCCACCCACGTTGACCCGAAGCGCCGGTTCCAGACCGCAGGCGAGATGGCCGAGCAGCTGACCGGGGTGCTCAGAGAGGTCCTCTCGGTCGCCGACGGCGAGCCCCGGCCGGCCTTCTCGGCCATGTTCAGCCCGGAGCTGCGCGCGGTCGGCATCGATCTTGGACCAGTCCGCGCGGATGCGGCCGCGCCATCGCCGTCGCCAGCCGACCCGGCGCGGTCGCTGGCGGCGTCGGCGCCGCCGCCGTCGTCGGCCGAGGTGATCGCCGGCCTTCCCGTCCCGCTGACCGAGAGCGCTGACCCGGCCGCCGGGTACCTGGCGACGCTGGCCGGGCTGCCGCCCGAGCAGCAGGCGGCCGCGCTGCTGGCCGCCGTCGCGGGCGAGGGAGGCATCCCGCCGGCCGTGTCCGCGTCCGCCGAGACCCGCCTGGCGCTGGTCCGCGCGCTGGTCGGCGGCCGGTGACGTCGGCGGCGCGGCGGTTCACCTGGCCGAGCTGGCCGCGGTCGATCCGGCCGACTGGCGGATCGCCTGGTACAGCGGCCTGTGCGAGCTGGCCAGCGCGCGGCCCGACCGGGCCGCGGCTGCGTTCGGCACCGTCTACGACGAGCTCCCCGGTGAGCTCGCGCCCAAGCTCGCGCTCGGATTCGCGGCGGAGGCGGCTGGCGACCCGGCGGCGGCGCGACACTACTACCAGATCGTGTGGCGGATCGACCGGTCCTGCGTGAGCGCCGCGTTCGGCACGGCGCGGGCCTGCCTGGCCGGCGGCGACCGGGTGGGCGCCATCGCCTCGGTCGCGGCGGTACCGCCGACCTCCAGTCATCACGCGGCGGCCCAGATCGCCGCGATCAGGCTGCTGGTCGGCGGGGGCGGGACCTCCGTCGACGAGTTGCGCCAGGCCGACAGCCGCCTGGGCGTGCTCTCCCTCGACGACCTGCGCCGTGAGCAGCTCACGGTGGAGATCCTGCGCGCTGCGCTCGACTGGGTGGCGACCGCACCGGCGGAGCGCCGGCGGCGGGTCGAGTCTCCCTCGGGTGAGCGCATCCTCGGCTGCGAGCCGACCGAGCGCGCGCTCCGCTTCGGCCTCGAGCGCGGTTACCGCGCGCTGGCCGGCCTCATTCCCGACCCGGCCCGCAGGATTGAACTGGTCGACATGGCCAACAGCGTCCGGCCGAGGACGTGGACATGAGCCGCGGCAGTCGAGGCAGCCGAGGCGGCCGCGATACCTGCACCCGCGAACACCCGTTCGCCGGCGAGCACCCGTTACTCGGCGGACCCCCCTCACGAGGAGAGAGTGATGACAAGCCTGCCCGGATTCACGGTGGACATCGACCATAACCCGTACCTGCCGGTGAACGGACGCGAGGTCAGCGCGATCGTCACCGTGACAGCGGACGGCGCCGGCGAGGGCGACGCGCCGCCCGGGCCGGACGACGGCGGCAGCGCCGAGATCATCATCATCGACTGCTCCGGGTCGATGGACTACCCGCCGGCCAAGATGGCGGAGGCCCGCGCGGCCACGGCGGCCGCCGTCGACGTGGTCAGGGACGGCACCTGGTTCGCGATCGTCGCCGGCACGTCCACCGCCTGGCCGGTCTACCCGCCGGACGGGTCGATGGCGGTCGCCAGCGAGCGCACCCGGGCGGAGGCCAAGAACGCGCTGCGCGGGCTGCGCGCCAACGGCGGCACCGCGATCGGCCAGTGGCTGCGGCTGGCCCGCCAGATCTTCCAGACCTCCCCGGCCACGCTGCGCCACGCCATCTTGCTCACCGACGGCAAGAACCAGCACGAGTCGGCCGAGGAGCTCGCCGCCGCGATCAGCGCCTGCGAGGGCGTCTTCCGCTGCGACTGCCGCGGCGTCGGCACCGACTGGCAGGTCGCCGAGGTACGGAAGATATCCACGGCGCTGCTCGGCACCGTCGACATCGTGGTCGACCCGGCCGGCCTCGCGGCCGACTTCGAGGAGATGATGCGCGGCGCGATGAGCAAGAACCTCCCCGACGTCGTGCTCCGGGTGTGGACGCCGCAGCAGGCGGAGACAAAGTTCATCAAGCAGGTCGCGCCGGCCATCGACGACCTGACCGGCCGTCGCGTCCCGTCCGGCGCCCAAGCAGGCGACTACCCGACCGGCGCCTGGGCGCCGGGGGAGAGCCGCGACTACCACGTCGGCATCGAGGTGAAGCCGGCCTTCATCGACCAGCAGATGCTGGCCGCGCGGGTGAGCCTGGTGGCAAGCTCGCCGGAGGGCGAGCAGGTACTCGGCAAGGGCCTGATCCAGGTCACCTGGACCGACGACGAGGCGCTGTCGACCAGGCTCAACCCGAGGGTGGCGAGCTACACCGGCCAGGCCGAGCTGGCCGCCGCGATCCAGGAGGGCCTGGAGGCCAGGCAGCGGGGCGATGAGGGAACGGCGACCGCGCGCCTCGGCCGGGCGGTCGCGCTGGCGCACGAGGCAGGCAACGAGGCCACCGCGCGGCTGCTCGGCAAGGTGGTGGACGTCCTCGACGAGGCCACCGGCACCGTTCGGCTGAAGAAGAAGGTGGACGCGGCGGACGAGATGGCGCTCGACACGCGGTCCGCGAAGACGGTCCGGGTCACGAAGGGCTAGACGATGGCCACCTGCCCGTCCGGCCACCAGTCGACCGATGACGAATTCTGCGACGTGTGCGGCTTCGCGATCGGCGGCCCGGTGGCCGTCCGCCCGGCCGTTCCCTCGGGCGTCCCCGCAGGCGGCACGGCGCTGTGCCCGCGCTGCGGCGCACCGAGGGCCGGGCAGTTCTGCGAGGCGTGCGGTTACGACTTCAGCGCCGGCGGAGTTGTGGTTGAGCTCCCTCCGGTCACCAGGATCGAGCCCACGCCGACGCCCGCCCCGCGCGCGGTGCCCCCGCCCGCGGCATCCGCCCCGGCACCACCGTCCCCGGCACCTCCGGCCCCGGCCGCCCCGGTCGCGGCGGCACCCGCCCCGTCCCCGACGCCCCCTCCGGCGGCGACGCCCGGCGGCGGCGGCGACTGGACCGCCGTGGTGACCGCCGACCGGGCCTACTACGACAGCGTGCAGGCAACCGGCGGCCCGGACGTCGGCAGCATCGCCTTCCCCGTGTACTGCCCGCAGCGGCGGTTCCGGCTGGCGGGCACCGAGGTCCGCGTCGGGCGGCGCAGCGCGCACAGCGGCATCGAGCCCGAGATCGACCTGACCGGCCCGCCGGCCGACCCGGGGGTGTCGCGGTTGCACGCGGTCCTGCTCAAGGCGGCTGACGGCTCCTGGTCCGTCGTCGATCCCGGATCGGCCAACGGAACGCTGGTCAACGGCACCGAGATCGCCCCCGACCAGCTCGTGCCACTGCGCGACGGCGACCGGATCCACCTTGGTGCGTGGACCGAGCTGAGGATCGCCCGCGAGGGCTAGCGGGGCGCAGATGAACATCAGCCGTCCGGTCGATGAACATGCTCCGTACCGTCCCTTCTTGCGGTCCCGATCGCGCCGAACGCCGAGAACAATGACCACTAAAACCGGTGCGAACGTGATGAGTCGACAGCACCCCTGGCTGGCGCAAGTGAAGTGAGGAGCCACTCACGGTGGCGGTGAGAGGACCACGCAGACCACGCAGACCACGCAGCTCACGCAGCTCACGGCGCGCCGTGGCGGCGCTGCGCGTCGCACTCGCAGCCGGCCTCGTCGGCCTGGCCGCGGCCTGCGGCGCAGGTGCAGGTGCAGGCGCAGGCGCAGGCGCCAACGCAGGCCCGGCCGGGACGAGCAACGCGGCCGCGCTGTCGGCCTCGGATCTGACGATCACCGAGACCGGCAGTACCCTCCTTTACCCCCTCGCGAAGACCTGGGCGGCGGCGTACCACCAGCAGTTCCCCTCAGTAACGGTGACCACCGCGGGCACCGGCTCGGGCGCGGGCATCAAGGACGCGTCCGACGGCAAGGCAGAGATCGGCGCCTCGGACGCCTACCTGTCAAGCGGCGACCTGGTGACCAACCCCCGCCTGCTCAACATCCCGCTGGCAGTCTCCGCCCAGACCGTCATCTACAACGTCCCCGACCTGCCCGCAGGCAGCCACGTCCAGTTGAACGGCACGGTGCTGGCCGAGATCTACAACGGGACCATCACCACGTGGAACGATCTGCAGATCAAGAGGCTCAACCCGAAACTTCCGCTGCCCGACCTGACGATCGTGCCGCTCCACCGCTCCGACCGATCGGGCGACACGTTCCTGTTCACCAGCTACCTGTCGACCCAGGACCCAGTATGGGACGAGTCGATCGGGTACGGGACCACGGCGAACTGGCCGAAGGTCGCGGGCGCGTTGCCTGAGAAGGGCAGCCTCAACATGGTGCAGGGCTGCCACGCGACGTCCGGCTGCATCGCCTACAACGGGATCAGCTACCTGAACCAGGCGCAGTCGGACGGGCTCGGCGAGGCGGCGCTGGCGAACTCCGCGGGCAACTTCACGCTGCCGACCGGCAACGCGATCACCGATTCTGTGAACAGCTTCGTATCGCTCACCCCGCCCAACGAGACGATCTCCATGATCGACGGCCCGTCGGCCACCGGGTACCCGATCGTCAACTACGAGTACGCCGTCGTCAGCGTCAGCCAGCCCAGTGCCAATGTGGCCAGCGCGATCAGGGACTTCCTGAGCTGGGTGATCACCACCGGCAACGGCACCTCGTTCCTTGGCCCGGTGCAATTCCAGGCGCTGCCGCCCACGGTGGCGCAACTCGGCCAGGCGCAAATCAAGGAGATCGGCCCGTGACCGCCACGCTGGACCGGCCCCAGGCGCGCCCGCCTGCCCACGCGGCGGGCGGCCGGACCGCGCCGCCCGCCGTCGCGGTGGCACGACCCCCGCCACGCTGCGGGCCCTGCTGATCGCGCTCGTCCTGCTCTCGCTCGCCTGGGGCGGGCTCGGCGGCTGGGTGGCGGACGAGCACTCGTCCGCCGCCAGCGCCATGGTGACCGTGGATGCGCCGCTCAGCCTGGACGCCCAGCAGCTGTACCAGTACATCGCCGACGCCGACGTGACCGTGACCACGATGTTCCTGGCCAGTCCGCAGCCGCCGCTGGCGTCCACGCAGCACTACCTGACTGACATCGCCACCGCCGAGTCCGAGCTGTCGGCCCTGCGGGCGGCCGGCGGCCAGAACCAGGCGGCCGCCGCCGCCCTGGACACGCTCCACCGCGACCTGCCGGTGTACACCGGCTACGTCGCCGAGGCGAGGAGCGACTACGCGCTCGGCTACCAGCTGACCGGCGGCTCCTTCCTTCAGGTGGCCTCCGAGGAAGCGCACCTTGACCTGCTGCCCGCCGCCAAGACCGTCTTCGACCAGCGCAACGACGTGCTCGGGGCGGCGAGCGGCCAGGCGACCGGGCTGCCGCTGGTGATCGTCGCCCTGGTGCTGGCGATCATCACCGGCCTCGTCTTGTACCGGGCGCAGCGATGGCTGACCCGGCGCACCAACCGGGTGTTCAACGTCGGCCTTGCGCTCGCGTCGGTGGTGCTCGTGATCAGCGCCCTATGGCTGCTCGCGGGCTTCCTCGCGGGCCGCTCGGACCTCGACGCGGGGATCAGGAACGGCTCGCAGCCGGCCCAGGAGCTGGCCCAGGCGAGCATCGGCGTCCAGCAGATCCGGGGCGATGCCGTCCTCAACGTCATCTCGCGCAGCGGTGACACCTCGTTCCAGTCCGACTTCACCACGACCAGCGCGAATGTCGGCCCGGGCCAGCACAGCCTGCTCAGCGCCGCCGCCGCGGCGCAGGGCAGCGGCAGCGCGGCCGCCGCCGTGGTGACGGCGGCCGAGCGGGAAGCGACGCCCTGGTACGCGGCCAACGCCGAGGTGTACAGCCTGGGCACGGCGGCCGACTACGCCCAGGAGCGGGACAAGGTCGTCGGGTCCGGCGCCAGCAGTTCGGCGGCCGAGTACAACGTGCTCGAGTCCGACATCACCCGGGCGATCGGCGACGACCAGGCCGACTTCAGGTCGGCCGTCGGCCAGGGATCGGGCGCGCTCAGCCCGCTTGAGCCGGTGGTGCTCATCGCGGCGCTGCTGATGGCGCTCTGCTGCGCCTTGGGCCTGTGGCGCCGACTCGCGGAGTACCGCTGACGGCGCCTATTACTGACACGCTGGAAGCACACAGATTGGAAGCACACAGCAGGCACGTGGAGATCGGCCGACGGGAGGGATCGTGAACGGGGATTCCGCCGCGCAGCTAGGCGGCCCGCTGACCGGGCTCCGCCCTGGCTCCCGGCTGGCCGGCGTACCTGCTGGTGGACGTGGTCGGCGTGGGCGGGATGGCGGTGGTGTTCCGCGCCCGCGACGAGGGGCTCGACCGGATGGTGGCCCTGAAGGTCCTGGCGGGGAACCTCGCCGGCGACCAGGCGGCCAGGGAGCGGTTCACCCGCGAGGCGCGGACGGTCGCGAACGTGGAGCATCCGCACATCATCCCGGTCTACGCGGCGGGCGAGGCGGACGACGGCCTGCTCTACATCGCGATGCGGTTCGTGGTCGGGGCGGACCTGCACGCGCTCATCCGCCGCGATGGCCCGCTGCCGCCCAGGCGCGCGGCGGCGTTCATCTCCGATATGGCCTCCGCGCTCGACGCCGCCCACGCCGTCGGGGTCGTGCACCGTGACGTCAAGCCAGCGAACGTCCTGGTGGACGCTCGGCCCGGCCGTCCGGAGCACGGCTACCTGACGGACTTCGGCGTTGCCAGGGTGATGCGTTCGACCGGCGGCCTGACGATAGCGGGGCAGTTCATCGGCACCCCCAACTACGGGGCGCCCGAGCAGATCAGCGGGGCGGCGGTGGACGGCCGGACCGATCAGTACGCGCTCGCCTGCGTGACCTACGAGCTGCTGACCGGCTCGGTGCCGTTCAAACGGGAAGACCCGATGATGGTGCTCTACGCGCACGCGTACACCGACCCGCCGCTGCTGACGTCCGCGCGGCGCGACCTGCCCGCTGCCGTCGACGCGGTGCTTGCGCGGGGGCTGGCGAAGCAGCCCGACCGCCGCTACGACAGTTGCGGCGACTTCGCCGACGCGCTGCGGGACGCCCTCGGCCTCGAGCCCTACGACCCCAGGCGGCCGGTCAAGACCGGCCAGCTCCCGGTCGCGACGCCCGAGCGCTCGACGTCGGCGTCCACGCCGACCAAGACGCTGACGATCCCCCCGAGTTCCCCTCTCCGCGCGCGCCTGACCAGAGCACGCCCGGGCAGAGCGGGCCCGACCAGAGCGCCCCCGCGCCAAGCGCGCCTGCGCCGAGCGCGCCTGCACCGAGCATGCCTGCGCCGGGCGTCGCCGGGACCTGGACCGCGGTGGTCACCGCCGACCGCGCCTACTACGACCACGTGCGCGCGGCCGACGCCGCCGACGCCGAGACGATGAACTTCCCCGTGTACGTGGCCGAGCGGCGGTTCCCGCTCTCGGGCACCGAGGTCCGCATCGGCCGCCGCAGCAGCAAGTCCCCGCGCCAGCCGGACATCGACCTGACCGGCCCGCCTGCCGACCCGGGCATCTCGCGTCAGCACGCGGAGCTGCGCAAGGCCCCCGACGGCACCTGGTCCGTCATCGACCTCGACTCCCCGAACGGAATCCAGGTCAACGGCAAGGACGTCCCCTCCGGCACGGCCGTCCCGGTCCACCCCGGCGACCAGATCCACCTCGGCGCCTGGACCCTCATCACCCTCACCCGCGCCTAACACGCCGCGCCGGTCAGTACTTCGGCCCCACGAACTCATCCAGCCGCGACACCGCCGCCCGCTTCGCCACCGAGATCGTGTTCGGCTTCGAGAAGCGCCACTGCACTCCCAGCCGGTCGAGCGTCTGACCGCACAGCAGCAGGATGTCCGACGACTCATTGCTGAACAGGTACCGCGGGTACTCGTACCAGTGATCGCAGTTCCGCCACCTCCGCCGCACCCGGTTAACCCCTCGATACCCGTCGGAGTGAAATAGCCCGCGCGCGAAGTCCCCCGGATACTGCTCCACGATGAGTTGCTGCCAGTCGGCCAGCTCGATCTTACGGGTGTGCTTCTTACCCGGCCCGTGCTGCGGAAACAAGCATGGCCAGTGCCGGGAGTGACTCGATACCTGAACGCATCCCTGCTTCTGCATCAGCGCAACCCGGTTATCAGGGCGAATCGCACGCATGGCCCGGGCACACTCCTGGACCAGCCCGGGCCAGTCGTCGGCGCACCAGACGCAGAGTTTCCACACGGCCTTGGATCGGTCGCCGGCCAGGACGATGTGGCCGTCGCCGAGGTAGAGCCCCAGCAGGTATGCGTAATCGGCCTCGGGCTCCGGGAGGGTAACTTCGTCGGCGCAACGCGGACAGGGGACCCTCGCGGGACCACGGCCAGGGGCGCGACGTTGACCGGTGCGCCATTTTCTGACGGCACGGATGGGGACCCCGACGATCAGGGCGACCTCACGGTCGAACACCCCCTGCGCGCAGAGGGCACGAGCTTGATCCACCGTTGCCTGGGGATGCACGGCACCATTGTGAGATGCGCCACTGACATTTTCGACTAGTGCCGGGAGCGGGATTCGAACCCGCACGCCCTTTCGGACAGATCCTTTTGAGAGATCAACGTCTGCCGTTCCGTCATCCCGGCTGGCCTGATGGATATGAGCTTACCGGTTGACGGTAGGCTCTGCTGCGTGAGCCAGAATGCGTTGCGTGTCGTTATTGCGGAAGATGAGGCGCTGATCCGCCTCGATCTCAAGGAGATGCTGGAAGAGGAAGGCTACTCGGTGGTCGCCGAGGCGGCCGACGGCGAGACTGCCATCGAGAAGGTGACCGCCCTCAAACCCGACCTCGCCATCTTCGACGTGAAGATGCCGGTCCTGGACGGGATCTCGGCCGCCGAGCGGATCGCCGCCGAGCGGATCGCCCCGGTGGTCATCCTGACCGCGTTCTCGCAGCGCGAACTGGTGGAGCGGGCCCGCGACGCGGGTGCGATGGCGTACCTGGTGAAGCCGTTCACCAAGGCGGACCTGGTGCCAGCGATCGAGATGGCGGTCAGCCGGTACAGCGAGATCAAGGCGCTCGACTCCGAAGTCGTCACCCTCAAGGACCGCCTCGAGGTCCGCAAGCTCCTCGACCGGGCCAAGGGGCTGCTCCAGTCCGAGCACGGGCTGTCCGAGCCGCAGGCGTTCCGCTGGATCCAGAAGACGTCGATGGACCGGCGGCTGACGATGCGCAAGGTCGCGGAGGCCGTGATCGAGGGAACGCTGAACGCGACCACGACCTCTGACCAGGCAACAGAGAAGTCTGAGTAGCAAATCCCGCCGTCCCCCCGAAACAACGAGCACTGTGGGGGACCCGGGGACCCGTTGGTACCGTGTCCACCTTCCCCGGGCAGACACGTTCTCTACTTGGGCCCCCGGGTCCGCCGTCGTTACGTTAGCGATCCGAAGACCCATCGGCAAAGCGGAGTTCGGCGGGAGGACCGCTCGCGGTTCCCTGCCGATTCCGGTGTGTTTACCCAAGTCGATCCCAGTTTGGCGCCGTTCGCCGGAGATATGCCCGCAAGGGCGGTCCATAGCGGCTGCGAACAGGGCAATCCCCGCACCGCCTGGCCGGCAGGCTGCAACCGTTAGCACCACGTTTAGCAACGGAGCGTATCCAACCGGGTATTGATAACAATCTCGTAGCGACGGCGTGTCGCGCTTCCCAAGGTCTTCCCAAGCCCTTCCCAGGGCCCGCGTTCGCGGCCAAGTCGGCGAGGCCGGCCCCGCGGTCATAGGATGCGAAGCGTGACTGACAGGCTCCTGCTGCTCGACGGGCACTCGCTGGCGTACCGGGCGTTCTTCGCGCTCCCGGTGGAGAACTTCGCGACCACGACCGGCCAGCCCACCAACGCCGTCTACGGTTTCACCGCGATGCTGATCAACGTCCTGCGGGACGAGAAGCCCACGCGGGTGGCGGTGGCGTTCGACCGGTCCGAGCCGACCTTCAGGCACGAGCAGTACGTCGAGTACAAGGCCGGCCGGACCAAGGCGCCGGATGAGTTCCGCAGCCAGATCAGCCTCATCTTCGAGGTTCTGGACGCGCTCGGCATCCGTCACCTGTCCGCCGCCGGCTACGAGGCCGACGACATCATCGCCACCCTCGCGTCGCAGGCCAGCGCGGCAGGCGAGGACGTCCTCATCGTCACCGGCGACCGCGACACCTTCCAGCTCATCGACGACCACGTGACCGTGCTCTACAACAGCCGCGGCGTGTCCGACATGAAGCGCTACGACCCTGCCTCCCTGGTGGAGAAGTACGGGCTGACCCCGCAGCAGTACCCCGACTTCGCCGCGCTGCGGGGCGACCCGAGCGACAACCTGCCCTCCATCCCCGGCGTGGGGGAGAAGACCGCGACCAAGTGGATCGTGGACTTCGGCTCGCTCGAGAACCTGGTCAATCGGGTCGACGAGGTGAAGGGCAAGGCGGGCGACGCGCTCCGCGAGAACCTCGGCAATGTGCTCCGCAACCGCCAGCTCACCCAGCTGATCTGCGACCTGCCGACCGAGACGGTCGGCGCCGTCCCGGCCGACCTGGCGCCCGCCCGCTGGGACCGCAACACGATCCACCAGCTCTTCGACACCCTGCAGTTCCGGGTGCTGCGCGACCGGCTGTACACGACCTTCCCCGACGGCCTGCCCGGCGCGCCCGCCGCCGCCACCACGGGCGACGCGGGCGCGGCCGACAAGCAAACCGGGGGCTTCGAGGTCGACGCATCCGTCCTCGGCCCCGGGCAGGTCGCCGCCTGGCTGGAAAACCATGAGTCGGTCGAACGGACCGGACTGGCCGTGGCAGGTACCTGGGGCAGTGGCACCGGGGCGGTCGCCTCCATCGCGCTCGCCACCCCCGATGGCGCCGGCGCGTTCATCGACCCGACGCTGCTGACCCCGGACGACGACCGCGCGCTGGGCGAGTGGCTGGCGGACGAGCGCCACCCGAAGGCGCTGCACGACGCCAAGGGGCCCATCCACGCCCTCGCCGCGCTCGGGTACACGCTGAAGGGCCTCACCAGCGACACCGCCCTCGCCGCCTACCTCGCGCTGCCCGGTCAGCGGACCTTCGACCTGGCCGATCTGTCGCTGCGCTACCTGGGCAAGGAGCTGCGCAACGCCGCGGGCGGCGACGTGCAGCTCACCCTCGACGGCTCCGACGAGCAGGAGGCGGCGCTGGCGCTGGTCTGGCGGGCGGTGGCCACCCTCGACCTGGCCGCCGCGCTGGACGAGGACCTCGAAGCGCGCGGCGCGACCCGGCTGCTGAACGAGATCGAGCTGCCGCTCGAGTACGTGCTGGCGGAGATGGAGCGGATCGGGATTGCGGCCGACGTCGAGCACTTCGCGGAGATGTCGGCGTCGCTCTACGGCGAGGTCAAGGCGGCCGAGCAGGCCGCCTACGCCGAGGTCGGCCACGAGTTCAACCTCGGCTCGCCCAAGCAGCTCCAGGAGGTGCTGTTCACCGAGCTCGGGCTGCCGAAGACGAAGAAGATCAAGACCGGCTACACCACCGACTCCGACGCGCTGACGAACCTGCTGGCCAGCACCGGGCAGCCGGTTCTGCAGCACATCATGCACCACCGCGACGTCTCCAAGCTCAAGTCCTTCGTCGACATCCTGAGCCTGGCGACCGGCGATGACGGGCGCATCCACACCACCTACAACCAGATGGTCGCGGCGACCGGCCGCCTGTCCTCGACCGACCCGAACCTGCAGAACATCCCGATCCGCACCGAGCTCGGCCGCCGCATCCGCGAGGGCTTCGTCGTCGGCCCCGGCTACGAGACCCTGCTCACCGCCGACTACAGCCAGATCGAGCTGCGCATCATGGCCGACCTGTCCGGCGACGAGGCGCTGATCGCCGCGTTCGAGTCGGGCCACGACTTCCACGCCGCAACCGCCTCCCGGGTGTTCGGGGTGGAGCCGACCGACGTGAACGCCGAGCAGCGGGCGAAGATCAAGGCGATGAACTACGGCCTCGCCTACGGCCTGTCCGCGTTCGGCCTCTCCGGCCAGCTGCGGGTCGCCGTCGAGGAGGCGCGCGGCCTGATGGACGACTACTTCGAGGAGTTCGGCGGGGTCCGCGACTACCTCCAGTCCATCGTGGCGCAGGCCCGCCTCGACGGCTACACGTCCACGATCATGGGCCGTCGCCGCTACCTGCCCGACCTGACCTCGGACAACCGGCAGCGCCGGGAAATGGCGGAGCGGATGGCGTTGAACGCCCCCATCCAGGGCTCCGCCGCCGATGTCATCAAGGTCGCGATGCTCCGCGTGCGTGCCGAGCTGGCGGCGGCCGGCCTGCGTTCGCGGATGCTGCTGCAGGTCCACGACGAGCTCATCTTCGAGGTCGCCCCGGGCGAACTGGAGGCCCTTACGACCCTGGTGACGACCGAGATGGGCGCGGCCACGACGCTCCGGGTTCCGCTCGCGGTCTCCACCGGCATCGGCCGCAGCTGGGCCGAGGCGGCCCACTGACCCGGAAGCCGTAGCGGCCCGTCAGGCCACGTCCACGGAAGCGGTCAGATCGCGCCGAGCCAACTCCCTGATGGCCAGAAACTGCAGGTACCTCGCATAGGTGATGAGGCGCTCGCACGCCCGCAGCACAGCGGCAAGCTCGGCGTCCGAATGGCGGCTCAGATCGTTAATGCTCACCTCGATAACCGCCAGCAACAGCGGCCCCGGGCGAAGGGAATCCAGCGCTTGAACGAAGGCCGGTTCGCCGGGAGTCGCAAAACCGCGGGCCTCGGACAGCAATGACTCGTATTCGGCGTCTGCCAGGACGGCGGGCCACGGCGGGGCGGGTCGAGACAACCTTGCCTGATCCATGATCGGTCTTCCTTCCGGTTGATCTGAGTCAAGGAGAACTTGATACGAACACGCTATCGACCAGGTCTGACATTCGGCGTGGTCCCTGTCGCCCCACGAGCCATGCGAGCCGGTTTGCAGCCCCGACATCAGCAACGCGCGCTCATGCCGTCTGGTTCAGCGCCACCGTTAGGTTCGGGCATATCGGACATGGCACGTGATCGTGGGCTGTTCGAGTCGTCTTGCGGGCTGTTCGGGCATGATCGTGGGCTCTTCGGGTCGTGGGGAGCCCCCAACAGCACACGCTCACGTCCTGCGGACCGGGCCCTGGGATGAAAGGGTCTGCTGTTGATCGGGTAAAGCCGGCCGGGTGTGCATGACGGCGACCCCACGACGCGGCCCGCTGACGACAGGCTGCCGTGCGCCGGCGATACTGAGGCCGAGTCGTAGCCTGCCGAAATTGACCTGCCAGCAATAACTTCATAAGCTGAACATCGCGCTGTGTCCTCGTGCGGCCCGTCGCGGCCAGGTGACTCCCAGAGTCGCGTGACCACTTCAGGCAGGCCGCCGGGGCGTGCCGTGGCTGTGAACCGGTCAGGCAAGTCCCGCGCGTTCACTGCATGGTCCGCGGCGCGCACCATTCATTCCTGTCCGCATCCGGAGCCCACTCACTCATGACGAGCAGCACGCAAACCACCTCGACCCCGCAGGTAGCGATCAACGACATCGGGTCCGAGGAGGAATTCCTCGCCGCGATCGACCTGACCATCAAGTACTTCAACGACGGCGACATTGTCGAGGGGACCGTCGTCAAGGTCGACCGGGACGAGGTCTTGCTCGATATCGGTTACAAGACCGAGGGCGTCATCCCGTCCCGCGAGCTGTCGATCAAGCACGACGTCGATCCGCACGATGTCGTCAAGACCGGCGAGCAGATCGAGGCCCTGGTTCTCCAGAAGGAGGACAAGGAAGGCCGCCTCATCCTGTCCAAGAAGCGGGCGCAGTACGAGCGCGCGTGGGGCACCATCGAGCGGATCAAGGAAGAGGACGGCGTCGTCACCGGCACCGTCATCGAGGTCGTCAAGGGCGGTCTCATCCTCGACATCGGGCTGCGCGGCTTCCTGCCGGCGTCGCTGGTGGAGATGCGCCGGGTCCGCGACCTCCAGCCGTACGTCGGCAAGGAGATCGAGGCCAAGATCATCGAGCTGGACAAGAACCGCAACAACGTGGTGCTGTCCCGCCGTGCCTGGCTCGAGCAGACCCAGTCCGAGGTCCGCCACACGTTCCTCAACACGCTGCGCAAGGGCCAGATCCGCAAGGGCGTCGTCTCGTCGATCGTCAACTTCGGCGCGTTCGTCGACCTCGGCGGCGTGGACGGCCTGGTGCACGTGTCCGAGCTGTCCTGGAAGCACATCGACCACCCGGGCGAGGTTGTCGAGGTCGGCCAGGAGGTCACGGTCGAGGTTCTCGACGTGGACATGGACCGCGAGCGCGTGTCGCTGTCGCTGAAGTCCACCCAGGAAGACCCGTGGCAGCAGTTCGCCCGGACCCACCAGATCGGCCAGGTCGTCCCCGGCCGGGTCACCAAGCTGGTGCCGTTCGGCGCGTTCGTCCGGGTCGAGGAGGGCATCGAGGGCCTGGTCCACATCTCCGAGCTGGCCGACCGCCACGTGGAGATCCCGGAGCAGGTCGTCCAGGTGGGCGAGGAGATCTTCGTCAAGATCATCGACATCGACCTGGACCGCCGCCGTATCTCGCTGTCGCTCAAGCAGGCCAACGAGGGCACGGTCGGCGAGGCGACGGGCGACGAGTTCGACCCGACGCTCTACGGCATGCCCGCGACCTATGACGAGGCGGGCAACTACCTGTACCCCGAGGGCTTCGACTCGGAGACGGGCGACTGGCTGCCCGGCTTCGACTCCCAGCGTGAGGAGTGGGAGCGGCAGTACGCCGAGGCCCGCGCCCGCTTCGAGGCGCACCGCAAGCAGATCGAGGAGTCCCGCGCCAAGGCCGAGGAAGCGGCGGAGAATGGCGAGGTCGCCGAGGGCGGCGTCACCACCGTCGAGTCCGCTCCGCGCGCACCGCGGGCCGGCCGTCCGGCGGCCGAGCCGGGCGCCCCGACCGGCACCCTGGCCTCCGACGAGGCCCTGGCCGCGCTGCGGGAGAAGCTCTCCGGCGGTCAGAGCTAAGAAGTCAGCCAGGCAACACCCGTCGCTGCCCCGCCGCCCGCGTGATCTCGGGCGGCGGGGCAGTGTCATTTCACACCGCAACCAAGCGCTGCCTAACTCAGGCTGTGCCGTCCGAGACCTTGCCGTTCGAGGCCCTGCCGTCCGAGACCCGAGCGCGGGCCTGCAGCTGGGCCCAGACCTCGGACACCAGCCGGTCCAGGTCCTTGCGGGAACCGGAATTGTCGATCACGATGTCGGCCACCGCCAGCCGCTGGTCCCGGCTGGCCTGCGCCGCCATCCGCGCGCGGGCCTGGTCCGCTTCCATCCCGCGCTGCCCGGTGAGCCGCTCGAGCTGCGTCTCGGCCGGCACGTCGACGACGATGACCAGGTCGAACTCCTTCGCCCGGCCCCACTCCGCCAGCAGCGCGACGTCGTGCACCAGTACCACACCGTCGCCGCCCGCCCGGACGGCCTCCTCCTCGGCGGCGCGAATGTACTCGTGGATGAGCGGGTGGGTGATGGCGTTGAGCCGCGCCAGCGCGGCCTCGTCGGCGAACACGATCGCGGCCAGCTTGGCCCGGTCAAGCGAGCCGTCGGCCGCGAGCACCCCCGGACCGAAGTCGGCCGTGATCGCCGCCAGCCCGGGTGTTCCCGGCTCGACCACCGCGCGCGCCGCCTTGTCGGCGTCGAGGACGACGGCACCCAACTCGGCCAGGCGGGCCGATACGGTGCTCTTACCCGAACCGATCCCGCCCGTCAGCCCGACCTTCAGCATTTCTCTCCCATCGCGCCCTTCCCGCCTGTTCCGCGATCACCCTACGTCGCCCCGGCTCGGTGAAAACATCGGCACGCTACGATGTGACCCGTGGCCGACTTCGATCCCACTACGCCCTCTATTGCCCGCGTTTACGACTATCTGCTGAACGGCAAGGATAATTTCGCCGTCGATCGCGCAGTCGCGGACAAGCTGTTGGCCGTCGCGCCGATATCGGCCCTGGTGATGCGGGAGAACAGGCAGTTCCTGGCGCGCGCGACCAGGTGGGCGGCCGAGCAGGGGATCAGCCAGTTCATCGATCTCGGCTGCGGCATGCCGACGGCGCCCAACACCCATCAGTCGGCCCAGGCGGTTACCGCCGGCGCGCACGTGGCCTACATCGACACCGACGCGGTGGTCCTCGCGCACCTGCGCGCGCTGGCCGCGCAGGGCAACCCCGGCGTGACCGTGGTCGACGGTGACGTCCGCCAGGTCGTCGTCATCCTCGACGCGATCAGCCCCGGCATCGACCTCTCCCAGCCGTCCTGCCTGCTGATGGGGGCGCTGCTGCACTTCTTCAAGCCGGACGAGGCGCGGGACCTGGTGGCCGCCTACGCGGCCGCGCTCGCGCCCGGCAGCTACGTGGTGCTGTCGGTCGGCCGGGCCGACGGCGACGCCGAGGCCAAGGGGTTCGGCACCTACTCGTCGGCCGGCGCCGCGCAGGTGTTCAACCACTCGGTGGCCGAGTTCACCGGCTTTTTCGGCCCGCTGACGCTGGTGCCGCCGGGCGTGGTCGATGCCCGCGAATGGCGCCCTGACGGCGGCCAGATGGCACCGCTGCCGCCCCGCCCCGGCCAGGCGCTCGTCGGCGTCGCGCGCGTCTAGTCAAGCGCGCACGGAAAAACAAAAGACAAAAGAACAATTCGCCCCATCGAACGGACCGTGGTCTTCGCGTATCGGCGAAGACCACGGCCCGTTTTGCGCTAGGCGGGGTTCTTCGGTGCCAGCTGCCTCCAGACGCCGTGGGCGTAGACCTCGGCCCACGCGTCGGCGGCGGGCCCGGTGCCGACCGCCACGCAGGCCGCCGTGGAGGCGCACGCGACTCCGCTCAGCCAGGCGCTCTGGTTCGCCCGCAGCGGCAGCCGGGTGAGCCGCCACTTGGTGCCGTTCCACGTCTCGGCGAGCGGGACGGCCCCGTTGTAGCTGCCGGTGGCCACGCAGAATTTCGCCGCCGGGCAGGAGACCCCGGTCAGCTGCAGGTAGCCGATGCTGGCCGGGTTGGTCAGGGCCGGCACCGACTCGAGCCGCCAGGTCTTCCCGTTCCAGTGCTCGGCCAGCGCGGACTGGTTCTCGCTGCCGCCGACGGCGGTGCAGTTGTCCGCCGACGCGCACGAGACGGCCGCGAGCTCGTTCCAGCGGCTGACATTGACCGTGGAAAGCACCCGCCAGGAGCGGCCGTTCCACTGCTCGGCCAGGGTCCGCTCGCGGGCGCCGGGGCCGGGCCTGGCGCCGACGCCGTAGGAGTAGTCGCCGACCGCGACGCAGTCGCTCGCGGTCACGCAGGAGACGCCCGCGATGGTGACGGCCTGGGCCGTGTGCGGCGGGGCGTGCATTCGGCCGGTGCGGAGCGACTTACCGTTCCAGGTCGCGAACAGCGGCGCCGCGCCGGTGGGCTTCGCGCCGACCGCGACGCAGTCGCCGCCCGTGGCGCACGAGACGGCGTCCAGGCTGCTCGTCTTGGCAACCAGACGCCAGCTGCCGTTCGCCTCGGCCATCACGGGGTCCCCGACGGCCAGACAGTCGATGGCGCCCGATGCCGGGCGGGCCGCCGCGGCGCAGGACACCCCGGTCAGAAAGCTGTCCGTCGGCCCGTCGGGCGACGCCTGGCGCTGCCAGGAGGCCCCGTTCCACCGTTCGGCCAGCGAGTGCGCGGTCGGGGGACTGTTGTACCAGCTGCCGACGGCGATGCACTGCGCCTCAGTGCACGAGACGCCGTCCAGCATGGAAGCGTGCTTGCCGGTGGCGGCGGCCGCCGAGGTCGCCTTAGCGGTGCCGGCGACCGCCTTGGCGGTCACAGCGGCCGCCTTGGCGGCCCCCGCGTGGGTGGCTCCCTGCGCCGCTCCAGAGGCCGCCGCCGCCGCTCCGCCGGCCAGCGCCAGCGCCGCGATCAGCAATCCGCCTCGTCTCAGATACTTCATCTGACTCATTGGGTCCTTTTCGCTAGGGAATGAGCTATCCAGTGAGACATCCGTCACCGCCAAGCGGTTGCGGGCGAATCCGTTTTTTCGCCGTCGCTCGATTCGGCCGGCTGGCACCGTTCCGCCATCGCGGCTCCCTTCACTGGCACCATGATTCATTCGAAAAGATCATGGAAAATAATTAGCCAGCCCAATGCATCACCTGTCGAAGTTAGCTATACTGTTCGCATGAAGCGTTAGCCATTCATGATCATCCGGAAGGGGGAGCGATCGTGCGCGAACACCACGACGACGGTGAACCGCCTGGCCCGCATCCCCCCGGCCACCCCGAGGATGGCCAGGCGCGCCGGCCCGCCGCTGACCGCCCGGAGCCGATCGATGGCGGCCCCGGGCGCGCGCCCGGCGATTGGCATCCCCTGGACCAAGGCCCCGAATGTTCGCTCGATGATGGTTGGCCGACGCGGCCCGACGACGGCGACGGGTCTCCGTCTGAGGATGACGGGCCGGCGCTCTCCGATGATGACTGGCCGAGGCCGCCCGATGATGACCCGAACCGGGTGCCATCGGAATGGGAGCTCGAGGGCCCGGCGGTGTCCCTCAGCCTGGGCGATGCTGCTGACATCGACCCGGCGCTGCTGGCGGCGATGCTCGGCCCGGACGGTCTCGGGGGCCAAGCGCTCGGCCCGCAGTTCGGTCAGGACGCGGCGGCCGACGCGCTGCGCCCGGGCCCGATCCTGGCCGCGCTCACCGAGCAGGCCGTGTCCGATGTCGCCACCCTGACCGATGACCAGCTGACCGGGGCACTGCGGGCGGCCCGCAGGATCGAGGCCCGGGCCTGCTACCACCAGACGACGCTGGTCGCCGAGCTCGCCCGCCGTCGCTCGGTGGAGCTGGCGGACGCCAAGGCCCGCAACGTCCTCTGGGGCCGCCGACCGGCCGAGTTCCCCGACGAGGAGCTCGCGGCCGAGCTGCTGATCACCAGGAACCAGGCCGCCGGGCGGATCGAGGCCGACCTCGAGCTCACCCGGCGGCTCCCGGCGACGCTCGCGGGGATGGCCGCCGGGCTCATCAGCTCCGGCCGCGCGGACACGATCGCCGCGTACACCGGCTTCCTGTCCGACACCGACGCCGCCCTCGCGGACGAGATCCTCGCCGCCGTCGCCCCCGCCCTGCGCATCGACCAGCTCGGCCGCAAGGCCGCCGCCCTCGAGATGAAGCTGGACCCCGAGGCCGCGAGGATCCGCAAAGAGCACGCGAAGAACACCCGCCAGCGGGTCGAGGTCCGCCGCGAGCTCTCGGGCAACGCCTCCCTGTCCGGCCGGGAGCTCGACACCGTCGACGCCCTCGCCTCCAAGGCCTACATCGACGCGGTCGCGGTCAAGCTCCGCAACAGCGGCCTGGTCGAGGGCACCCTGTCAGCGATCCGGGCCCGGGTCATGACCGAGCTCCTCCAGGGCCGCGACCCCCTCGACCTCATCAAACCGAAACGTGGGGTCGGATCCCGCCCCGCCGCCGGCGGACCGGGGTCAGGGGACCGCGAGAACCGCTCAGACCGGGCCGATCCCGATTACCCCGATTACCCCTGTTGCCCCGGCGACCCGGACGCTCCCGGTCCCGACGACCGCGACGGCCCCGACGACGGCGCCGGCCCGAACGGTCCCGGCTACGCCGGCCCGAACGGCCGGCCGAGCTGGGACGCGGACGAGGTCGAGAACGCCCGCTACGACGATCCAACGGCCGACGATCCAGACGAACACGCGCGGCGCGGACCCCTCCGACCCGGCGCCTCCGCCCCGCTGCCCGCCAACATCAACCTCCTCGTCCCGATCGGCACCATCCTTGGCTGGTCTGCCGCCCCCGCCGTAGCCGGCGGCCTCGGCCTCCTCGACCCTCGCGAAACCAGGGCCACCGTCGAAACAGCCTCCCGACATCCCAGAACCCGCTGGTGAATGACGATCATCAACGCAGACGGCACCGCCATCGCCCACGGCTGCGCCCGCGGCCAGCACCCCTGGACCACGCCAACCCCGGGAACCTCACCCCCGGGAACTTCAGCCCCAGGAACCCGGCCCCCAGAAACTTCACCCCCAGTAACCCCGCCCCGAGAAACCGGGCCTCCTGCACCGGACGCCGCACAGGCCCTGCAGTTCCTCGAGCTCATCAGCCGCCTCAAGATCACCCCCGAGCCCATCGCCCGCGGCGCCTGCGACCACCGCCACGCCGAGGACGGCTACACCCCCAGCCGCAAGCTCAAGCACCTGCTGCGCGCCCGCACCGCCACTTGCGACGCCCCCGGCTGCAACGCCCAGGCCGTCCACTGCGACCTCGACCACACGCTGCCCTGGCCGGACGGGATCACGTGCCAATGCGGCCTCGGCCCCAAGTGCAGACGTCACCATCGCGCCAAGCAGGCCCGCGGCTGGCACCTCGAGCAGCCCGAGCCCGGCCTCATGCGTTGGACCCTTCCCAACGGCCGCATCCACACCACCAGCCCGACCGTGTATGACGTCTGATCGGCGCAGCTGGCCGTATCATCTCCATTGCTTTCGTGATCAAAATGCTCTGTTGCGTCTGGCGCGACGCGATGCATAAATGGGTAATTCTCGTACAGGGCGGCGCGGTCTCCGCATTGCTGATCGCGCTGTGGGCGGCCTCGGAGGGGGAAGCATCATGGAACGGATGGCACCGCATGTCGGTATCGAGCCAGGTGGCGGCCTGGTAGGTCGGTTCGGCGACACGGTCGTCCTGATCCCGCGCGGCGCCTCGGCGGCCGGCCGCGGCGACCAGGCTCCCAGTGAGATCCTCGAACTGGCCGCCGCCGTTGCCGCGGACCACGAGCTGCCCGCCACCATGATCGCGGCCAGGATGGCCGCCTGGGTCGTCGGCCACATGGCGGACGACGTGACCGCGTTCGGGATAGTGGTACCGGTGCGGGACGGCGTTGTCATGTTCCTGCGCGGGGCGGTGCGGGGTGCGGTCACCGAGGGCGGCCGCACCCACGAGCTGTCCGGGGAACAGGCCCTGACCTGGGTCGACCAGCTCATCCCGAGCACCTTCGACCGGCTGGAGATTGGCAGTGCACCCGATCGGCCGGTACACGTGGATCCGATGTCGGATCTCCGGGGCGGGGTGGTACCGGGGCAGGGGTTCGTCTTGGCCGGGCTCGCGAGCGCGGCCGAGCAGGGACAAGTCCCAGCTGATGCCGACTCAGCCGCGCCCGCGTGGTCACCGTCGGCCGAGGCTGCGCCATCGGCCGCGGCGGCCCCGCTCGCGGAAGCGGCTCCGGTCGCAGCGGCGGCCCCGCTCGCAGATCCGGCCCCGGTCGCGGAAGCAGCCCCGGTTCCGGTTGCGCCGGCCAACTGGACGACGGAAGAGGTCCCGGCGGCGGAATCGGTCCCGCCCGGCGGCGTAGCCGAGCGACCGCCGTTCGACTCGACCGAGGTCTGGGACTCCCCGGCCGAAGATCGCTATCCGATCGATGCCCCGCCGTCCGACGTACCGCCCGAGCGCGACGCGCCGCCCGGATTCCTTTCGTCACAGAACGGGCCGGCCATCATCCTGGATCGCGCCTACGTTCTCGGCCGTGATCCGCAGCGCGACCCCTCGGTGGAAAGCGGCGCCGCCGCTCCGGTCCGGATGCAGGATCCCGACAACGTGATCTCGCGCGTGCACGCCTACGTCTACGTCGAGAACGGGATGGTCATGGTCCAAGATGCCTCCTCCCTCGACGGGACCTACATCAGCTCGCCCGGGGCGGACGAGTGGACCCGGATAGGCCCGGAGCCGAGCCAGCTGCCGCCAGGCTGGAGCCTGCGCATCGGCGGGCAGGTCTTCATCTACAACGTTGGCCGTCCAGCCGCCGGGTGACACCGGGTCCGCCCAGCCCTCCTCCGGCTAGGCGGGCAAGGCCAAATCGAAGGCGTAGAGCCGCTCGCTGGCGGATCCGATCTCCGACTTGCTGTAGCCCGAGCCCCAGTAGACCGAGCCCGCGACGATGGCGGCGCCGGATGCGACCGAACCGCCGCTGGCGAAGGACCAGAGGATGGCGCCGGTGGCCGCATTCAGCGCGTACATGTTGGCGCCGGTCCTCGCGAGGGATCCCGCGTAGACGACGCCGTCGGCGACGCTGACCGCCGCCGTGTCGATCGCGGCGGCTGGATCGCAGGTCTGCCACAGGATTGCGCCGGTGGCCGGGTTGAGGGCCGACCATACGCCGCCGGAACAGGTGCGGCCCGCCTCCGGGCCGCTGCCGCGCAGGGTGAACGAGGTGCCGCCGCTGTTCCCTTCGGCTACGTAGATCCTGCTGCCGTCGGTGGCGGTGCCCCACAGGGTGTCGCCCGGGCCGACGAAGGTGTCCCAGACGAGGCGGCCGCTGGCGGGGTTGAACACCCAGTAGATGCCGCTCTTCTGGCCGACGCCGAGCAGGGTCTCAGGTCGACCGGTAGCCCGGTTGACGATCGTGAACAGGTTCGGCCCGCCGCTGAAGTCGTAGTTAGGGCCCTTGGGGGACGGGCATCCGGAGACGCCGGGAGGCAGGCTGAGGCACGCGAGCGTCCACGCGTCGTATCCCTCGACCCGATGACTCCAGTTGACTTTCCCCGTGCTCAGGTTCAGGGACAGGACCGAGTCGAAGTAGTCGTCCGGCGCGGTGCAGTTCGCGTCGGACGTGTGGAGCTTCAGGGCGTTCGCCACGCACGCGGCGGCGGCGGCCGGGACCATGTAGTTGTTGCCGGTCCCGACGTACACGGAGTCGGTCGCCGGGTCGACCGCAGGGGTGGAGCCCCAGACCGCGGCGCCGCTGTAACCGCCGGCCTTCCCGCCGTTGGCGGGGACCGTGTAGGTCTTCCATAGCACCTTGCCGGTGGACTCGCTGAGCGCCACCAGGCTGCCGCGGAAGGTGCAGCAGGGGTAGTCCTGGTTCTCGGCCGAGGCCTCCTCGCTTGACGAGACGCCCTCGTAGACGACGTTCTGGTCGACGATGGGCGAGCCGGTGATGATCGCCGCCGGGTGGTCGTCGGCGCGGGTGACCCACTTCCTGGCCCCGTTAGCGGCGTTGATCGCGATGATGTCCGCACCCGTCTGGGTGGCGATGACCAGCGTGGATCCGTCCACGACGGGGTCGGTCCTCGATACCGAGCCCGCGACGCCGGTGTAGGAGGAAATCAGCCGCCGCCAGATGACGGCGCCGTTGCTGGCCCTGATCGCGGAGATGTAACCGCCCCAGTCAGGCACGTAGACAACGCCGTTCACGACGGCCGGGGTCGCGCTGACGTCGCCCGCCATCGTCAGCTTCCACCGCGGGACGAGCTTCCCGACCGTCTTCACGCCGATGGCGGTCTCGTCCGACTGGTACCGGTCATCCGCCAGGTTCTGCCCGCCGGACGGCCATTCGGGTACGGAGGGGGGCGGGACTGGCCTGCCCGGCACGTTCAACTCGGGCACCGAGGCCACCGAGGCCACCGAGGCCACCGGGGGCGGGCCGGACGCCGCCGCCTGCCCGCCGACTCCCGCCGCCGCGGCCACCGCCAACACGACGCCGGCCGTGACGATCAGTCGCCCTCCGGCTCGGCCAACCAGAAACCGGATCAATCGCGCCACCCCGCAGCATCGTGTACAGCGTGAAAGCTCTCCCCCCGAACTGTGTCAGTCAGGCGGTTTCTTCGCCAGGCTCCCGACCGGAATCGGCGTCGGCCTGCCGCCCGGCCGGGGCGCCGAAATTGAGTGGGCCCAGTCGGGCCGCGAGCCTACGATCGGACATATGCCGAGCTATCAGCCAGTCGACCTGTCCGCTGTGTGCAACGCCGGGGTGGACGTTCTGGGCGATGAGCCGGGCGATGTTCCGCTCGGCCGGGTGGACCTGCGCGGCCTGCCCTTCCTGATCGGGTCGGAGCCGTCGTCGGCGGAGCGGTGCTTCCTGCTGCCCGGCGCCTCGGCGTCGGTCGAGATCGGGCGGCCGGCCCGGCGGGTGATCGTCGCGCACCGGCTGCTCGAGCCGGGCGGGCCGGCCGGTCACGCGGTCGGGCACCCGGTCGCGGAGTACGTTTTCCACCTGGCCGGCGGCGAGGCGGTCGCCGCGCCGATCCGGGAGCGGTTCGAGATCCAGGTGGTGCCGCCCGGATGGGGCCGCCTGCCGTTCCTCGCCGTCGCCGACAGCCACGACTACAAGCTGCCGCGATTCGAGGGCCGCTGGGACGAGTCCGGGATCCGGCTGGCCGAGCACGGCATGGGAGAGCCCGCCGGGTACTTCCTATGGTGCTGGGAGAATCCGCTCCCCGATCGGCCGGTCGAACGGATCGAGGTCATTCCGGGCGGCCCCCGCTTCATCATCGCCGGCATCACGACCAGCGACGTTGACGAGCACCCGTTCGTCCGCGGGCCGTCCCGGCCGGTGCTGCTGGCAGCGAAGGACGGGCGCGGCGGCGTCCTCGACATCGCGGTGGACCGAGGGGTGGCGACCTATCCGCTGCCGCTGCCGGGCGAGGACGACCGTGCGGGCTGGGGAGCGGCGGAAGGGACATCCGCCTACACGTCGATCGCAGCGCTGCCGTCGGCCACCGTCGCGGTCCGGCGGGGCGACGACGAGCTCGGCCGGGTGCGCTGGGGCGACGTGGAACGCGACGGGCGGGCGGACGTCGGCCAGGTCTCGCTCGAGCTGGCGGAGAGCGGCCGCAACTGGGTGCACGTCCGCGTCGTCGACGACGCCACCGGGCGGCCGGTGCCGTGCCGGGTCCACTTCCGTTCGGCCGAGGGAATTCCCTACCAGCCGCACGGCCACCACAATCACGTCAACCAGAATCTCGGCAGCTGGCATTACGACGTCGGCGGTGACGTCCGCCTGGGCCAGCGCAGCTACGCGTACATCGACGGTACCTGCCAGGGGTGGCTGCCGCGAGGCGACGTCGTCGTGGACGTCGCCCGCGGGTTCGAGTACGAGCCGCTGCGGCAGACCGTGCGGATCGAGCCGGGTCAGCGGGACCTGACGCTGCGGATCGGGCGCGTCGCCGATCTGGCGTCAGAAGGATGGTGGTCCGGCGACTCGCACGTTCACTTCCTGTCGACCCCGGGCTCGCAGCTCGAGCAGCGGGGCGAGGACCTGCGCGTCGTCAACTTGCTGCAGGCGCAGTGGGGCGCGCTGTTCACCAACACCGAGGATTTCTCCGGCCGGCCCAATGTCGTCGACGGCGGCGGCTACGTGACGTACGTCGGCCAGGAGAACCGGCAGCACATGCTCGGGCACTCGCTCCTGTGGGGCCTGAAGGAACCGGTCATGCCGTGGTCAAGCGACGGTCCCGACGAGGCCGAGCTCGGCGGCGCGCTTGACGCGACGCTGAGCGACTGGGCCGACCGGACGCACGCCCAGGGCGGCACCGTCGTCGCCGCCCATTTCCCCAATCCGAATGGCGAGCCGGCCGTCCTCGTCGCGACCGGCCGGGCCGACGCCGTCGAGATGCTGGCCCAGTCCAACGACGCGATGCTCGAGTACTACCGGTACCTCAACAGCGGCTACCGGCTGCCGCTGGTCGGCGGCACCGACAAGATGTCGAACGCCGTGCCGGTCGGCCTGTATCGCACCTACGCGCGGCTGGACGAGGAGTTCAGCTACGAGGCCTGGTGCCGGGCGGTGCGGTCGGGCCGCACCTTCCTTTCCGGCGGGCCGCTGGTCACGCTCTCGGTCGACGGGCGCGAGCCGGGGGATACGGTCGCGCTTACCGGGCCGGGGACGGTCAGCGTCCAGGCCGCCGTGCGCAGCGTTTTCCCGCTCCGCTCGATCGAGGTCGTGCGCAACGGCGAGGTGGTCGCCCGGGCGGAGGTCAACGGCGGACGGCAGGCCGAGCTCAGCGAGGAACTGCGGGTCGACGGGAACTCGTGGATAGCCTGCCGGGCGTTCGGCGTCGACTACCACCTCGACGAGTGGGGCCGCGGGGTCTTCGCGCACACCTCGCCGGTCTACGTCGCCTGCGGCGGCGACTGGGCGATGTCCGACCCCGAGGGCCTCCGGTACATCCGGACGCTGGTCGAGGGCGCCCGCGAATACGTGCGGCACACCGCCGTTCGCCGGTCCGACCGGCTCACGACCCACCACCACGGCGAGGCCGACCACCTCGCCTGGCTGGAGCGGCCGTTCGCCGAGGCACTGCGCGCGCTGGAAGAGCGCACCCGCCAGTGAGCTGAGCGCCCTGGAATGTCGGACCCCCGGCTTAGAGTTGAACTTCGAGACAAGGGGAGGTGGCATCGTGCGCCCGGTAACTGACCTACAGCGGAAGGTGGCCCCGTTCGAGGTCGTCACCGACATGGTGCCGGCCGGGGACCAGCCGGCCGCGATCGCGGAGATCGAGAAGCGGGTCCGCGCGGGGGAGAAGGACACCGTCCTGCTCGGCGCGACCGGCACCGGCAAGACGGCCACGGTCGCGTGGCTGGCCGAGCGGCTCGACCGCCCCGTCCTGGTCATGCTGCCGAACAAGACGCTCGCCGCCCAGTTCGCCAACGAGCTGCGCGAGATGATGCCCAACAACGCGGTCGAGTACTTCGTCTCCTACTACGACTACTACCAGCCCGAGGCGTACGTCCCGCAGACCGACACCTACATCGAGAAGGACTCCTCGATCAACGACGAGGTGGAGCGGCTGCGCCACTCGGCGACCAACTCGCTGCTCACCCGGCGGGACACGATCGTGGTGGCGTCGGTCTCCTGCATCTACGGCCTCGGGACCCCGCAGGAGTACCTCGACCGGATGCTGCGGCTGCACGTCGGCGACACGATGGACCGGGACGGCCTGCTCAGGCACCTGGTCAACATGCAGTACTCGCGCAACGACCTGGCCTTCACCCGGGGCACCTTCCGGGTCCGCGGCGACACGATCGAGATCATCCCGCAGTACGAGGAACTCGCCGTCAGAATCGAGATGTTCGGCGACGAGGTCGAGCGGCTCTCCACCCTGCACCCGCTGACCGGCGAGGTGATCACCGAGGACCAGGAGCTCTACGTCTTCCCCGCCAGCCACTACGTGGCGGGCGAGGAGCGGATGGAGCGCGCCATCGCCGGCATCGAGCTAGAGCTGGGCGAGCGGCTGGCCGAGCTTGAGCAGGCGGGCAAGCTGCTCGAGGCGCAGCGGCTGAGGATGCGGACCACCTACGACATCGAGATGATGCGCCAGGTTGGCAGCTGCTCGGGCATCGAGAACTACTCGCGGCACATCGACGGCCGCGCGGCCGGCAGCGCGCCGAACACGCTGCTCGACTACTTCCCCGAGGACTTCCTGCTCGTGATCGACGAGTCGCACCAGACGGTGCCGCAGATCGGCGCGATGTACGAGGGAGACGTGTCGCGCAAGCGGGTGCTCGTCGACCACGGTTTCCGGCTGCCGTCGGCCATCGACAACCGCCCGCTGACGTGGGACGAGTTCTGCGAGCGAATCGGGCAGACCATCTACCTGTCGGCCACCCCAGGCCCGTACGAGATGCAGCGGGTCGGCGGCGACGTCGTCGAGCAGGTGATCAGGCCCACCGGCCTGGTCGACCCGCAGGTCATCATCAAGCCGACCAAGGGCCAGATCGACGACCTGCTCGAGGAGATCAGGGTGCGGACCGAGCGCAATGAGCGCGTCCTGGTCACCACGCTCACGAAGAAGATGTCCGAGGACCTCACGGACTACCTGCTCGAGAACGGCGTCCGCGCCCGGTACCTGCACAGCGAGGTGGACACGCTGCGGCGGATCGAGCTGCTGCGGGAGCTGCGGGTGGGCGAGTTCGACGTACTCGTCGGCATCAACCTGCTCCGCGAGGGCCTTGACCTGCCCGAGGTGTCGCTGGTCGCGATCCTGGACGCGGACAAGGAGGGGTTCCTGCGCTCGGGGACGGCCCTGATCCAGACGATCGGCCGGGCCGCGCGGAACGTGTCGGGCGAGGTTCACATGTACGCGGACAAGGTCACCCCGTCCATGGAGCGCGCGATCGACGAGACCAACCGGCGGCGGGAGAAGCAGGTCGCCTACAACGTCGCTCGCGGCGTCGACCCGCAGCCGCTGCGCAAGCGGATCGCCGACATCCTCGACCAGATCAACCGCGAGGACGCCGACACCCAGGAGCTGATCGGCGGGGCGGGCCGCCAGCAGTCCCGCGGCAAGTCCCCGGTCCCCGGCCTCTCCTCGCGGAACAAGGCCTCGATCGCGACCGCGAGCGGAGTCGGGATCAGCACCGCTCCCCGGGGCGACCTGATAGCGATCATCGAGCAGCTCACCGACCAGATGCACACCGCCGCGGCGGAGCTGCAGTTCGAGGTCGCGGCCCGGATCCGCGACGAGATCAAGGAGCTCAAGCACGAACTGCGAGGAATGCAGGCGGCGGGCGTCTAAAGGGCAATGCCCCCCATAGCGGGATTTGTCGGGCGGTAGAGTGCACCGCGATGGCGCGCCGCCCCTTGCGGCGCGACCGCTGGAGGTAGCACATGCCGTGGGTGGTCCGCGAGGCGGTGCGCGACATCAACCGCGCGGTCGGTCGGCGCTGGCACGCCATTGACCCGCTGCTGCCCGATCCGGCGACGCTGCCGGCCGGCTGCGGCGAGCCGCTCGTCGTCACCGCCGACAGCGGCCGCATGGCCGGCCTTGGCGTCTGCGTGCACCAGCACATCTCGCCCGAGTCGCTGAACCAGACCTGGGGCGCCGCCGACCGCTTCACCCTGGTCCCCCGGCTGGCCGGGCCTGACGTCGCCGCGTCGGCCGATCAGCTGCTCGCCCAATGGCGCGACCATCTGGCCGGGATCGGCGCCACCCGCGGCCCCGACACGTCGGCCGGCGTGGTCTGGCCGAGCCTGGACGTCACCGGCGTCCGCGCCCTGCTCAGGCACGGCCTCCAGCCGCTGACCGTGATCGCCGCCAGGACCCGGCCGAGCAGCGCCGGGGTGGCCAGCAGCCCGCCGCGCGGCGCCCACGGCGTCACCATCCGCGCGGCCGGCCCGGCCGACGAGGAGCAGGTGCTTGACCTGGAACTGCGGCTCATCCGGTACGACATGCACTTCGGCGGGCCGGTGTGGCGGGCGAGCACCGCCCGGCTGGTGCGGGAGGAGATCCGCACCAGCCTGGCCCGGCCGGTGTCCCGGACGTGGCTGGCTGAGCGAAACGGCCGCGCGGTCGGCCTCCTGGTCGCGCAGTCGCCGCAGGAGGCGGGGTGGATCGCCGGGATGACCAGCGCGGCAGGGGCGGCGTACCTGCAGACGATGTTCGTCGATCAGGCCGAACGCGGCACCGGGATCGGCGCCGCCCTGGTCAGGCACCTGCACGCCAGGCTCGACAGCGCCGACGTCGGCGTCACGCTGCTGCACCACAGCCAGGTCAACCCGCTGTCGGCCCCGTTCTGGTACCGGATGGGCTACCGGCCGCTGTGGACCAGCTGGGAGGCCCGCCCCGCCAGTGCGCTGCGCTGACGCCCGAGCGTTGCGCTGACGCCGGGGCTGAGCCGGCCACCCCCGGGGTGCAAACCTGGACGTAACCTGATGACTCGCTGAGCCTGCGTTAACAGCGGGCGCGTAAAGTGGGGGGATGCTGGTCAGCCTGATCGCGGCCGTGGTCGCGGCGCTCTGCTACGGCGTTGCCTCGGTCATGCAGGCCATCGCCGTCCGCGAGGCCAGCACCCGGGCAGGGCTGACCGGGGTCGACCCCGGCCTGGTGCCGAGGATGCTGCACCAGTGGCGCTTCGTGGCCAGCGTGGTCATCGACACGCTCGGCTTCGTGGCCCAGCTGGTCGCGCTGCAACGGCTGCCGCTGTTCGCCGTGCAGGCGATGGTGGCCGCCAACCTCGCGGTCATCGCCGTGCTCGCCAGCGTGGTGATCGGCGTCTCGCTCTCGTGGCGGGAGTGGCTCGCGGTGATCGGCGTCGTCGCCGGGGTCGGGCTGCTCGGATCATCGGCCGGCGCCGAGGGCGCCCACCAGGCGGGCGCCGTATTCAAGATCGCGCTCATCGTCGCCACCGGGGCGCTCGGCGTCTGCGGCCTGATCGCCGCGCGGCTGCGCGACCCTGCCCGCACCCTGCTGCTCGGCACCGTGGCCGGGCTCGGCTACGGCGTGCTCGGCGTCGCCGCCCGGGTGCTGACCGGCTTCGAGCCGCTCACGCTGATCCGCGACCCGGCCGCGTACGCGGTGGTGGCAGGCGGCCTCATCTCGTTCATGTTCTACACCACCGCGCTCGAGGGCGGCAGCGTCACGGTCGCGACGGCCGCGGTGGTGCTCGCGGAGACGCTGCCTCCGGCGGTGATCGGCGTGCTCTTTCTGGGCGACACCACCCGGCCGGGCCTGGCGCCGGTCGCGATCATCGGCTTCGTGATCGCGGTGGCCAGCGCGCTCGCCCTCGCCCGCTTCGGCGAGGCCGGCCAGGACGCCGGAGGCAACCACCCGGCCGGCGACGGCGCGGGCCATCCGACCGGGCGTCAGGGCCAGCAGGCGACCGCGAACGGCTGACCGCAAAAAGGTTAAGAAGTTACTTAGGGGCCCGCGGTCCAGTTACGTGTCCGTGACATGTTATTCTGGTGGCCCGTGGACCTGCGGCTTCATGCCGTCACCTCGCGAACCACGGGAGCACATCTTGGCCGCTGCAGTGACTCAGTCCAAACCTTCCTCACAAAGGCAAGTAAAGACCAAGCATCTCTTCGTCACCGGTGGCGTCGCCTCAAGTCTCGGCAAGGGCCTGACCGCGTCCAGCCTGGGGCGGCTGCTCAAGATGCGCGGCCTGCGCGTCAAGATGCAGAAGCTCGACCCGTACCTGAATGTCGACCCCGGCACGATGAACCCGTTCCAGCACGGTGAGGTCTTCGTCACCGACGACGGCACCGAGACCGACCTGGACGTCGGCCACTACGAGCGCTTCCTCGACATCAGGCTCAACGGCGAGGCGAACGTCACCACCGGCCAGGTCTACTCGAGCGTGATCGCCAAGGAGCGGCGGGGCGAGTACCTGGGCGACACCGTCCAGGTCATCCCGCACATCACCAACGAGATCAAGGCCCGCATCCTCGCCATCGGCGGTCCCGAGGTGGACGTGGTCATCACCGAGGTCGGCGGCACCGTCGGCGACATCGAGAGCCTGCCGTTCCTGGAGGCCATCCGCCAGATCAGGCACGAGATCGGGCGCGACCGGTGCTTCTTCCTGCACGTATCGCTGCTGCCCTACATCGGCCCGAGCGGCGAGCTCAAGACCAAGCCGACCCAGCACTCGGTGGCCGCGCTGCGCTCGATCGGCATCCAGCCCGACGCGATCGTGGCTCGGTCGGACCGCCCGATCAGCGACGGCCTGAAGCGCAAGATCTCGCTGATGTGCGACGTGGACGAGGACGCGGTGGTCTCCACCCCGGACGCCCCCTCGATCTACGACATCCCCAAGGTGCTGCACGCCGAGGGCCTCGACGCCTACGTGGTCAGGCGCCTCCAGCTGCCGTTCCACGACGTGGACTGGGCCGAGTGGGACGCCCTGCTCCGCCGCGTGCACCGCCCGGCCCGATCGATCACGATCGCCCTCGTGGGCAAGTACATCGACCTGCCCGACGCCTACCTGTCCCCGGCCGAGGCGCTGCGGGCCGGCGGCTTCGGCAACGACGCCAAGGTGACGATCCGGTGGGTGACCAGCGACGACTGCGAGAACCCGGATGACATCGCGGGCCAGCTCGAGGGCGTGGACGGGATCTTGATCCCGGGCGGCTTCGGGGTCCGCGGCATCGAAGGGAAGATCGGCGCGATCCGGTACGCCCGCGAGCACAACATCCCCATCCTCGGCCTCTGCCTCGGCCTGCAGTGCATGGTCATCGAGGTCGCCCGCGACCTGGCCGGGCTGACCGAGGCGAACAGCTCCGAGTTCGACCCGGACACCCCCGACCCGGTCGTCGCGACCATGGCGGAGCAGGTGGACGTGGTCGCGGGGGAGCGGGACATGGGCGGCACGATGCGCCTCGGCCTGTACCCGGCGAAGCTCGCGCCCGGCTCGATCGTCAGCGAGCTCTACGAGGGCGCGGCCGTCGTCGACGAGCGGCACCGGCACCGCTACGAGGTCAACAACGCCTATCGGGACGTGCTCGAGGACGCCGGCCTGGTCTTCTCCGGCCTGTCACCCGACGGCCGGCTGGTCGAGTTCATCGAGCTACCGCGCGAGACCCACCCGTTCTTCGTCGCCACCCAGGCGCATCCGGAATTCCTGTCCCGCCCCACCCGGCCGCACCCGCTGTTCAGCGGCCTGATCGCCGCCGCGCTGGCCCGCTCTCGCGCCACCGAGAGCGGCGCGCGCGCGGTAGCGTCGTGATGTGGAAGACACTCCAGAACGCTGGCCGGTAGCCGCCACCGAGCCCATACTCAAGCACTGGCTCCTGGAGGTGCGCTCCGACAAAGTTCAACTGCCAGACCAGAATTTTGCCGAACGGACCGTGGTTTCCCACCCGGGCGCCGTTGCCGTGGTGGCGCTTGACGACGCCAGCCGGGTGCTCATGATCAGGCAGTACCGGCACCCGGTGGGGTACCAGCTGTGGGAGATCCCGGCCGGCCTGCGCGACGCCGCGGGCGAGCCGCCGCTGGAGACGGCGCGGCGCGAGCTGTTCGAGGAGACCGGCTACCGGGCGCGGGAGTGGCACGTGCTCATCGACTACTTCACCTCGCCCGGGTTCTCCACCGAACGGCTGCGGATCTACCTGGCCCGCGGCGTCGAGCCGGTCAAGGACGGCTCCGGCCCGGCCTACGTCCGCCACGACGAGGAGAAGTTCCTGATCCAGAAGTGGGTTCCGCTGGCCGAAGCGGTCCGCCTGGCGCTGGCGGGCAACCTGCACAACAGCGCGGCCATCACCGGCGTCCTCGCCGCCCAGGCCGCCAAGGCGGCCGACTTCGCCGCCCTCCGCCCCGCCGACGCCCCCGAGCCCTAGCGGACCGGGGTCTAGGGTGCCGACGTGGTGAGCGTTGCGGACGGGGCGCGGGGGTATCTGCAGTACCTCGTCGTTGAGCGGGGGCTGGCGGCCAATACCGTCGAGTCCTACCGGCGCGATCTCAACCGGTACGCCGAGGTTCTGGCGGCGCGCGGTCGGACCGAGCTCGGGGACGTCACCTCGCTCGACGTCGCCGAGTTCCGGGCCGCGCTGCGCACTGGTGACGATAACCACCCGCCGCTCGCCGTCTCCTCGGTCGGGCGCGCGGTCGTCGCGGTCCGCGGGCTGCACGCGTTCGCCCGCGCTCAGGGCCTGACCGCCGACGACCCGGCCCGCGAGGTCGCGCCGCCACCGCCGCCGCGGCGGCTGCCCAAGGCGATCACCATCGACGAGATCGAGCGGCTGCTCGACGCGGCCGGCTCGACCGACGACCCCGACCCGCGGGTGCTCCGCGATCGCGCGCTGCTCGAGTTCCTCTACGGGACCGGGGCGCGGATCTCCGAGGTAACCGGTCTCGACGTCGACGACCTTGATCACCTGGCCGCCGACCCCGCCGTCAGGCTCAGCGGCAAGGGCGGCAAGCAGCGGTACGTCCCGGTCGGCAGCTACGCGGTCCGCGCGCTCGACGCCTATCTGGTACGGGGCCGCCCCGCCCTCGCGGCCGCCGCCGTCAGGCGGGCGGCGCCAGCGGTGTTCCTGAACGCGCGCGGCGGCCGGCTCACCCGGCAGGGCGCGTGGGGGGTGCTACGCGAAGCAGCGGTCCGTTCGGGGAAAACCGATGTTTCACCCCACACTCTCCGGCACTCCTTCGCCACCCACCTCCTCGACGGGGGCGCGGACATCCGGGTCGTCCAGGAGTTGCTCGGACATGCCTCCGTCACGACCACGCAGGTCTACACTCTGATAACGGTGGACAAGCTTAGAGAGGTGTACGCCGCCGCACATCCGCGCGCTCTGGGGGGTCAGTGAGTGCGGACGGGTGCTGATTGAGTGGGAAATCTCCGGCATTAACGGCGCGTTGGCTTGTTCCTTGCTAACGGGGAGCCTAGAGTCCGGAACAGTTCGCGACCTCTAGCTCCGGGAGGATCTTACTGGTGGCCGCATCGCGCGTAATGGAGCTTCTGCCCGGCGACATCGGGCCCACGGGGCGGCCGCTGCCCGCCTTCCCCACGCCGAAGACGCTAACCGAACACGGACCTGCCCGGATCGTGGCGATCTGCAACCAGAAGGGCGGCGTCGGCAAGACGACGACGACCATCAACCTGGGCGCGGCACTCGCCGAGCAGGGCCGGAAGATGCTGCTGGTGGACTTCGACCCGCAGGGGGCGCTGTCGGTCGGGCTCGGCATTCAGCCCCATGACATTGACTCCACCGTCTACAACCTCCTGATGGAGCGCGGGGTCAGCGCCCGGGACGTGATCTTCCCGACCGGGATCAAGAACCTGGACCTGCTGCCGTCCAACATCGACCTGTCCGGGGCCGAAGTCCAGCTGGTGTCGGAGGTCGGCCGCGAGTTCGTGCTCGGCCGCGCGCTCAAGTCCATCGTGCCCGAGTACGACTTCATCATGATCGACTGCCAGCCGTCGCTCGGCCTGCTCACGATCAACGCGCTCGCGTGCGCCAACAGCGTGCTCATCCCACTCGAGTGCGAGTACTTCGCCATGCGGGGCGTGGCGCTGCTGATGGAGACCATCGACAAGGTGCAGCAGCGGCTCAACCCCGACCTGGCGATTGATGGCCTTCTGGGGACAATGTACGATTCGCGTACTTTGCACACCCGCGAAGTGCTCGGATCCGTGGTGAATGGCTTCGGCGACAAGGTCTTTCATACGGTGATCAACCGCACGGTGAGGTTTCCGGACGCTACCGTTGCGGGTGAGCCCATCACGAGCTTCGATTCCTCGTCGATGGGGGCAAACTCCTACCGTGAGCTTGCCAAGGAGGTACTTGAGCGGTGGCGGGTGGACGGGGTCGGTCACGCCGGGTAAGCGTCCCCGGGGTCGCAGAGCTTTTGCGCCCCGTCGCATCCCAGCCAGCCACCTCCGATGAACGCCAGGCGACGGGCAGGGAACGACACGACCAGAAGATCACCGTCTACCTTTCCGCTACCGAACTGCTTGAGCTCGAGCACGCGCGGCTGCGGCTGCGCCGGCTCGGCATTGTCCTCGACCGGGGCCGGCTGGTGCGGGAGGCGATCGCGATCCTCCTCGCCGACCTGGACGGGCGCGGCAAGGACAGCCTCGTTGTCCGCAACATCCGGGCTAGCATGAAGGATGATGACGACGAAAGCGGCCGAGCCGGATGACGCGCCGCGCGGCGCGGGTGCCTTCGAGGTGCACCTCGACATCTTCGAGGGTCCGTTCGACCTGCTGCTCGGGCTGATCTCCAAGCACAAGCTGGACATCACCGAGGTGTCGCTGTCCAAGGTCACCGACGAGTTCATCGCCTACATCAAGCAGCGCTCGGGCGGCTGGGACCTGGACCAGGTGTCCTACTTCCTGGTCGTCGCCGCCACCTTGCTCGACCTGAAGGCCGCGCGGCTGCTGCCCTCGGGCGAGGTCGAGGACGAGGAGGACCTGGCGCTGCTCGAGGCGCGTGACCTGCTCTTCGCCCGGCTGCTGCAGTACCGGGCCTACAAGGAGGTCGCGGCGCTCTTCGCCGGCCGGATGGCCGCCTCCGCCAAGCGCTTCCCCCGGCGGGTGCCGCTGGAGGCCCGCTTCGCCGGGCTGCTGCCCGATCTGCTCTTCACGATCGGCCCGCTCGAGTTCGCGGCCCTGGCCGCCCGCGCGCTCACCCCCAAGGCGCCGCCGGTGGTGTCGACCGAGCACATTCACGCGGCCTTCGTCTCCATCAGGGAGCAGGCGGTGCTGATGGCGGGGCGGCTGCGCGAGCTCGGCCGGGCGTCGTTCAGGCAGCTGTCGGCGGGCGCGGCGGGAAACTATGAGATCGTCGCCTCGTTCCTGGCCCTGCTCGAGCTCTACCGCGAGGATGTGGTGTCGTTCGAGCAGGTGGCACCGCTGGGCGAGCTATACGTGAGCTGGACCGGCGGGGACCGCGAGGTGCTGCTGGCCGCGCCGGGCGCGCGCGGCGGCGACGCCGTGACGGCAACCGACACCGACAGCGAAAGCGAAGAAGAAGACTACACATGACCAGCGATTTCACAGCAAGCGTGGGCGACGACGGGGCGGTTGGCGACGTGACGGCGGGCGAGGATGTTCCCGTCGTCGACGGGGCGCCGGCCGCGGACGCCGGCATCGCGGAAGCGGACATCGAGATCGACGACAGCGACGGGCCCGGGGTGCGCGCCAGCCTCGAGGCGATCCTGCTCGTCGCCGACGAGCCGGTGCCCGAGGTGCTGCTCGCCCAGGTCCTCGAGCGGCCCCGGGGCGAGATCGACGCGGCCCTGCGCGCGCTCGCGGCCGAGTACACGGCCGATGGCCGCGGCTTCGATCTGCGGGAAATAGCGGGCGGCTGGCGCTTCTATACTCGGGAGGACTGCGCGCCGCTTGTCGAGCGGTTCGTCAGGGATGGTCAAGAGGTCCGGCTCACCCAGGCGGCGCTCGAGACCCTGGCCGTCATCGCCTACCGGCAGCCGGTCAGCCGGGCCCGGGTCTCTGCGGTGCGCGGCGTCAACTGCGACGGCGTGATCAGGACGCTCGTGCTGCGCGGTCTGGTCGAGGATTCCGGTACCGACACCGAGACCGGCGCGATCCTGTACCGCACCACCGGCTACTTCCTAGAGCGGCTGGGCATGGCGTCCCTGGACGAGCTGCCCGACCTGGCGCCGTTCCTGCCGGAGAACATTGAGGACATTGAGGACAATGAGCGGACGCGGGCGTAGCAGTTCCGATGGCGGTAAGCCGGTCGAGCTGTCCCCGGAGGCGCAGGCCCGGCTCAGGGCCCTGCGCAGCATGGGCTTCGAGGACGACGACAGGGACGACTTCGCCGACGACGCGGGCGAGCGTGACGACCTGGCCGACGTGCCGGGCGGCGTCCGGCTGCAGAAGGTGCTGGCGGCGGCCGGGGTGGGCAGCCGGCGGCACTGCGAGGAGCTGATCGGCGCCGGCCGGGTCGAGGTGGCCGGTCAGATCGTCCGCCGGTTCGGTGCCCGGGTTGACCCGGAGAACCAGGTCATCCGGGTGGACGGCAAGCGGATCCCGTCCCGCCAGGACGTCGTGTACCTGGCGTTCAACAAGCCGGTCAAGGTGCTGACGGCGATGACCGACGACCGGGGCCGCGCCACCATCACCGACTTCCTCGGCGACCGCGCCGAGCGGCTCTTCCACGTGGGCAGGCTGGACTACGACACCGAGGGCCTGATGCTGCTCACCAACGACGGCGAGCTCGCGCACCGGCTCGCGCACCCGAGCTACGAGGTCGCCAAGACCTACCTGGCCGACGTGCCCGGCTCCATCCCCCGTGATCTGGGCAGGCGGCTGGCGACCGGGGTCGAACTCGAGGACGGCGTGGCGGTGGCGGACAAGTTCCGGGTGCTCGAGCAGGCCAGCGGGCGCGCCCTGGTCGAGATCACGCTGCACGAGGGGCGCAATCGCATCGTCCGCCGGATGCTGGCCGCGGTCGGCCATCCGGTCAGCCGCCTGGTCAGGATCTCGGTCGGGCCGATCAAGCTGGGGACCCTGCCGCCGGGCAGCACCAGGGACCTCACGACCAAGGAGATCGGCGAGCTGTACGCCGCCGTCGGCCTCTAGCCGCCATCGCGCGCTAGCCTTGAGGCGAAGATAGCGAGGAGTTGAGCACGTGACAGTCAGGGCCATTCGCGGCGCGATCCAGGTCGACGCCGACGAGCGGGACGCCATCCTTGAGGGCACCGCCGAGCTGGTGACCGCGGTGATGAGCCGCAACGACCTCACCCCCGACGACGTGATCAGCGTGCTGTTCACCGTGACCCCGGACCTGACGGCCGAGTTCCCCGCGCTGGCGGCGCGCAAGCTCGGCTTCCACGCGGTCCCGCTGATGTGCTCGACCGAGATCCCGGTCCGCGGCGCCATGCCCCGCGTCGTCCGGCTGATGGCGCACGTCGACACCGAGCTGACCCGGGCCGAGGTCCAGCACGTCTACCTTCGCGGTGCGGTCGCGCTGCGCCAGGACATCGCGCAGTTATGTCCAGGCCGGGGCGGGTGCTCATCGCGGGGACCGGGCTGATCGGTACCTCGGTGGCCCTGGCGCTGCGGGCGAAGGGCGCGCAAGTCTGGCTGAACGACGCCGACGAGGCGACGGCGAAGCTCGCGGCCGACCTCGGGGCCGGCGTGGTCGTGCCCGATCTGCGCGACGCCAAGGGGATCGCGGACGTCGCGGTGCTGGCGATGCCGCCCGCTCTGGTCGGGGAGATGCTCAGCTACGCGCAGGAGTGCGCGGTCGCGGAGTGCTACACCGACGTCGCCAGCGTGAAGGTGCTGCCGGTGACGCAGGCGCGGGCGCTCGGCTGCGACCTCGAAACCTACGTTCCCTCCCACCCGCTGGCCGGCCGGGAGCGGCACGGGCCCGCCGCCGCGCAAGCTGACCTGTTCCTGGGGCGGACCTGGGCGCTTTGCCCGCTACCGGAGACGAGCGGCGACGCGGTGGCGGCGGTGACCGCGCTCGCGGTGGCGTGCGGGGCGGTGCCGGTCACGACCGACCCGGAGACCCACGATCGCTGGGTCGCGCTGGTGTCGCACGCACCGCATCTGATCGCGGTCGCGATGGCGGCCAGACTGGCGCCCTCATCCGTGCCAGCCGACGCGCTGCAGCTGGCCGGGCAGGGCCTGCGCGACGTCACCAGGATCGCGGCGGGCGACAGCGGGCTGTGGACGCAGATCCTGTCCGCCAACGCCGGCCCGGTCGCCGAGGTGGTCGCCGCCGTGGCCGAGGACCTGGCGGCCGCCGCCCGCGCCCTGGCAGACGATTCGGTCAAGACCCAAGCGGGCGTTACCGACCTGCTTGACCGCGGTCGCGCGGGCGTATCCCGCATCCCGGGCAAGCACGGCGGGCAGCCGAGGAACTTCACCGTGGTCCAGGTAGTCATCGCCGACCGGCCGGGCGAGCTCGCGCGGCTGTTCAACGCGGCCGGCGCGGCCGGGGTCAACATCGAGGACATCCGGCTCGAGCATTCGCCCGGCCTTCCGGTCGGCGTCGCCGAGCTCTCCATCCGCCCCGACCAGGCCGCTACCCTGCTCGACGCCATGGAGGCGGGCGGCTGGCCCGTCCGCCGCTAGCCCCTAATGGAGTACGCGGCGGCGGACCCGGTGTGCGAAGCTTGATCTCATGACCAAGAGCGCGAAGCAGGACAGCAAGGAAGGCCCGGTGGAGACGGCCGCGACCGAGTCCGCCGCGACCACCGACGCCGACAAGGCCGAGCCGGCCGACGCCACCCGGGAAGCCGCAGCGGCGGCCGACACCCCGGTCGGCGACACGCACGAAGACGACGGCAAGCCAGACATCGACGACGTGAAGGCCAAGTTCCGCGAGGCGCTCGACCGCAAGCGCCAGGTCCACGCCGAGGGCCAGGGCAAGGGCGCCCACGAGGCGGGCAAGGTCAGCGGGGCGCACGGCCCGGCCGCCAGCCGCCGCAACTTCCGCCGCAAGAGCGGCTAATTCCCTTCGCCCGAGTGCTTTCACCCGCTGGAAACGGCGGGGCCAGACGGGACGGGCGTGCCCGGTACCATTTGGTGGTGGGAATCTCACTGTCGAGCGGGTTTGTGGTGGCCATTGACGGGCCGTCGGGGTCCGGCAAGTCAAGCGCGTCCCGGGGCGTAGCCAGTTCGCTCGGCCTGAGCTACCTGGATACCGGCGCGATGTACCGGGCGCTGACCTGGTGGCTGATGTCGGCCAGGGTGGACACCGCCGACGAGCAGCTGGTCGCCGCGCGGGCGGCCGAACCTGCGATCGAGGTCAGCACCGACCCGGACGACCCGTGGACGTGCGTCAACGGTCAGGACGTTTCCCTCGATATCCGCACCGAGGCGGTCTCCGCCCAGGTCAGCGTTGTGGCGCGGATCCAGGCGGTGCGCGACCACCTGATCGAGGCGCAGCGCGCGATCATCTCCGCGGCGGCGGCCGGCATCGTCGCCGAGGGGCGCGACATCGGCACCGTCGTCGCCCCGGACGCCCAGCTCAAGGTGTTCCTGACCGCCGACCCGCAGGCGCGCGCCCGGCGGCGCGCGGCCGAGCGGGGCGACGCGGTCGACGCGACCGAGGCCGCCCAGGCCCGCAGGGACCGGCTGGACGCCGCGCAATCGCAGATGGCCGCCGACGCGGTGCTGCTCGACGCGACCGAGCTGACCCTGGCCGAGGTAATCGAAGAGATCGCCCGGCTGGCCAAGGAGCGCAGCGAGCTCGCCTGCACGGGCAGCACGGGGGATAAGACCAGTTGATAACGAACGGACGCGGGGCGAATTAACGTGGAATCACCTGACATCAGCGGCGACGAGGCCGGCTGGATAGACATCGGCGACGTCAGCGACGCCGAGTTCGACCACTCCGACTTCGGCCAGGCCGAGGGCGACGCGGACGCCGGGTCGTCCGGCCAGCCGATCCTGGCGGTCGTCGGCCGCCCCAACGTCGGCAAGTCGACCCTGGTCAACCGCATCCTCGGGGCACGGCAGGCGGTCGTGCAGGACGTGCCAGGGGTGACCAGGGACCGGGTCAGCTACGACGCCAACTGGCGCGGCCGCTCGTTCACGCTAGTCGACACCGGCGGCTGGCTGGCCCGCCAGCAGGGGCTGGCCGCCCAGGTGGCGGAGCAGGCCAGCATCGCCGTCGACCTGGCCGACGCGGTGCTGTTCGTGGTGGACGCCCGGGTCGGCGCCACCGACGAGGACGAGGCGGTCGCGAACGTGCTCCGCCGTGCGGGCAAGCCCGTCGTGCTGGTGGCCAACAAGGTGGACGACGCCAGGAGCGAGGCCGACGCGCTGTCGCTGTGGTCGCTGGGCCTGGGGGAGCCGATCATGGTCTCCGCCATGCACGGCCGGGGCAGCGGCGACATGCTCGACGTCGCGCTCGAGGCGCTCCCGGAGGCGCCGCGGGAGCGGCTGGGCGAGACCGGCCCGCGCCGGGTGGCGCTGATCGGCAAGCCCAACGTCGGCAAGTCCTCCCTGCTCAACAAGCTGGTCGGCGAGCAGCGGGCGGTGGTCGATTCGGTCGCGGGCACGACCCGCGACCCGGTGGACGAGCTGATCGAGCTCGGCGGCACCACCTGGCGGTTCGTCGACACGGCCGGGATCAGGAAGCGGTTCAGGGACAGCCAGGGCGCCGACTACTACGCGACGCTGCGCACCCAGGGAGCGCTCGACCGGGCCGAGGTCGCCGTCGTGCTGATCGACGCGAGCGAGCCGCTCACCGAGCAGGACCTGCGGATCCTGACGATGGTGACGGAGGCGGGCCGCGCCCTCGTCATCGCCTATAACAAGTGGGACCTGACCGACGAGGAGCGCCGCCACTACCTTGAGCGGGAGATCGAGCGGCAGCTCTACCACGTCCGCTGGGCGCCCCGGGTGAACATCTCGGCCGAGACCGGCCGGCACGTCGAGCGGCTGGTGCCCGCGATCGAGCAGGCGCTGGCGGGCTGGGAGCAGCGGATCTCGACCGGACAGCTCAACAACTGGCTCAACGCCCTCATCGCGGGCACCCCGCCGCCGCTGCGGGGCGGCAAGCAGCCGCGCATCCTGTTCGCCACCCAGGCGGGCATCAGGCCGCCGCACTTCGTGCTGTTCACGACGGGATTCCTCGAGGAGACCTACCGCCGGTTCATCGAGCGCCGGCTGCGCGAGGACTTCGGCTTCGCCGGCAGCCCGATCAAGGTGAGCATGCGAATGCGGGAAAAGCGCGGCAAGGGCGCGGGCGGCGGCCCCAAACCAGGCCCCAAGTCACCCGCCCGCCGGGGATGATCGAGGATCTGCTCGAGGTAGACCGGCGCCGGGTGTGGCATCCCTACGGGCCGATGCCCGGTGCGCAGCGGCCGCTCGTGGTCGAGTCGGCCCAGGGGGTGCGGCTGCGGCTGGCGGACGGCCGTGAGCTGATCGACGGAATGTCGTCGTGGTGGGCGGCGATCCACGGGTACGCGCACCCCGCGCTTGACGCCGCCGCCCGCGATCAGCTCACCCGGATGAGCCACGTGATGTTCGGCGGGCTGACGCACGAGCCCGCCGTGGCCCTCGCCAGCCGGCTGGCTGAGCTCGCGCCGGACGGGCTCGAGCACGTCTTCCTGTGCGACTCGGGCTCCGTCAGCGTCGAGGTCGCGGTGAAGATGTGCCTGCAGTACTGGCGCTCCCGCGGCTTGCCGGCCAAGAACAGGCTGCTGACCTGGCGGGGCGGCTACCACGGGGACACGTTCATGGCGATGTCGGTGTGCGACCCCGAGGGCGGCATGCACCGGATGTGGGACGGCGTGCTGCCCCGGCAGGTGTTCGCCGGGCTGCCGCCGGCCGGCTTCGCGGCCGGCGTCGATGAGCGCGTACGCGCAGGAGCTGCGGCGGCTCATCGAGACGGGGAAGGACGAGCTCGCGGCGGTGATCGTGGAGCCGGTGGTGCAGGGCGCGGGCGGGATGCGCTTTCACGACCCCGGCTACCTGCGGGTGCTGCGCGAGGCGTGCGACGCGCACGGCGTACTGCTGGTATTCGACGAGATCGCGACCGGGTTCGGTCGCAGCGGCACGCTCTTCGCGGCCGGGCACGCGGGTGTGTCACCGGACGTGATGTGCGTCGGCAAGGCGCTGACCGGCGGCTACCTGACGCTGGCGGCCGCCCTGTGCACACCCGAGGTCGCGTCCGGCATCAGCCGCGGCGAGCTGCCCGCGCTGGCGCACGGGCCGACGTTCATGGGCAACCCGCTGGCCTGCGCGGTGGCCGGCGCCTCACTGGACGTGCTCCTCGGCCCGGGGACGTACCCGAACGGCTGGCAGGCCGAGGTCGCCAGGATCGAGGCGACGCTGGCGACCGGGCTGGCGCCCGCGGCCCGGCTGCCGGGTGTCGCGGACGTGCGAGTGCTCGGCGCGATCGGGGTCGTGCAACTCGACCGGGACGTCGACATCTCGGTCGCGACCGAGGCGGCGGTCGAGGCCGGGGTCTGGCTGCGGCCGTTCCGCGACCTGATTTACACCATGCCGCCATACGTGACCGACGACGCCGACCTGGCCGCGATCTGCTCGGGGGTGCTCGCCGCGGTCACCGCGGCGACCGACGAAAACACCGGCTAGCGAGCCGCCGTCGGGCGACCACTGGGACGACAGGTGGAACCAGACCGTGCTGCCGGCCGGATCCCGCAGGTAGCGGTAGAGCGGCTTTTCAGGGGGGTATTCATCTGCGCGTGCCTCCCGTGGTGCGCATCATGTTCCTGCGGCCGATAAAGATCATATTTCCGACAAGCACCATATGTCAGATTAATAACGCGTATGAGCTTGCGGTGATTCGGCGTCCGCCGGTTCTCGCCCCGTCGGGCCCCGAGGTCAACATGGTGCAGTTGCAAGTTCATGCAGCGCAATTGCGTGGGGCAAATCTAGCATATGAAATCGCGTCTGGGATTTCATTCCATCTCGTTTGCGTGTACCGTGCTACTTGTCAGGGATCGTTTGTCATGATCACGTCTACGCCCAGCCCCCGCGCGATTTAATTGCAAGATCAGAAGTGATGACGTCCGCGGCGGAGGAGGTGAGCCTGTGATGACTACCGGTCCGACGGTACGCAGAACGGCGTCTCGGCACTGAACTGCGTAGGCTCCGCGAGTCCAACGGGCTCAAGCTCGAGGAAGTGGCCGCCCAGTTGGGCGTCGCGCCCTCAACCCTGTCCCGCATCGAGACCGGCAAGGCCCCGACCAAGTCGGCCTACCTGAACCAGATGCTCGAGACCTACGGCGTCACCGACTCCGAGCAGCGTCAGGTGCTCATCGATATGGCCCGTGAGGGCCACCGTAAGGGCTGGTGGGCGGCCTACGACGACGTACTGCCGAGCGGGTTCGACATTTACGTGGGCCTGGAGGCGGAGACGGCCGCGATCCGGGGCTACGAGATCTCGGTCGTGCACGGGCTGCTGCAGACGCCGGACTACGCCCGCGCGGTGCTGCGCGAGATGTTCCCCCGGCACACCGCCGAGCAGATCGATCGCCTGGTCGACCTGCGGATCGAGCGGCAGCGCAGGCTCGACGACGACCCGCCGCTGGAGTTGTGGGCGATCCTCGACGAGGCCGTGATCAGGCGGCCGGTCGGTGGCACCGCGGTGATGTGCGCCCAGCTCGAGCACCTGCTCAAAATGGCCGGCCGCCCCGGGCTGACCGTCCAGATCCTCCCGTTCTCGTGCGGCGCGCACGCGGGGCACGGCGGGCCGTTCACGATCCTCGAGTTCCCGAACAGGTCGGACTCGCAGGTGTCTTACGTCGAATCGGTGGCGGGCAACATCTACCTGGAGAAGGACCGGGAGATGCGACTGCGGTCGGAGGCGTTCGACCGGCTCATCGCGGCCGCGCTCGCGCCCGGCGCGTCCGCCGACATGATCGCTCAGGCGGCGCACGAACTTCGCTGAGGCCCTGGCTACTGGGGTGGCAGCCAGGGGGCACAAAAGAATACGGGAAATAGGGGAAATCCAAGGGAGGAAACGGATGGAGAGGGAGCTAGGCAACAATCTGCAGTGGTTCAAGAGCAGCGCCAGCGCGGCCGGCAACTGCGTCGAGGTGGCGCACCTGCCCGGCGGCGGCGTAGCCGTCCGCGATTCGAAGGACCGCGTCAAGGCGCCGCACGTCTACACCCGCCGTGAGTGGGAGGCGTTCCTGGCCGGCGCCAAGAACGGCGAGTTCGACGTGCCACTGGCGTAGCTGGGGAGCGGATACGGCGGGGTCCCCGGGCACGGGGAGCCCGCCGTCGTCCGGCCGACCTGGTCCCTGCGCCGGATCGCCGGACCTCAGTCGTCCTCGAGCCCCTCGCTCTCCAGCTGCCTCATGATCTCGTCGATGATCCCCGTCGTCTCGCTCGGCTCGTAGGCCACGATCGACAGCCGCTCCATGGCGAGCAGGTACCGGTCCACGTCCGCCTGCTTGTCGAGGTAGAGCGCGCTGGTCAGGTTCTCCACGTAGACGACGTCGGGCAGATCGCGCTCGGCGAACCGGAGGATGCTGAACCCGGTCGGGGCCGCGTGCCCGCCCGCGCCGTACGGGATGACCTGCAGCGTCAGCGTCGGGCTGTGGCATACCTCGCGCAGGTACGCGAGCTGCTCGAGCTGGGCCCGGCGGCCGGCCACCGGGCGGCGCAGGGCGGCCTCGTCGAGCACGATCCAGAGCTTGAGCCGGTCGTCGCGGAACCGCCGCTGCCGCTCCTTGCGCAGCATGATCAGCCGGTCGGCCTGGTCGACGGGGAAGTCGCCCAGCGAGATGACGGCCGACGCGTACTCCTCGGTCTGCAGCAGCCCGGGGATGAAGTTCGCCTCGTACACCCGGATCGAACGCGCCGCCTCCTCCATCCCGACGTAGGCCTGGAACCAATCGGGCAGGATGTCGTTGTACCGGTGCCACCAGCCGGGCTTGTTCGACTGCTCGGCCAGGGTGAGCAGCTGCTCGCGCTCGCGCGCGTCCACCCCGTACAGCGTCAGCAGGTCGAGCACGTCGATCTCGCGGATGGCGTTCCTGCCAAGCTCGATACGGCTGATCTTGGATTCCGACGCGCGGATCTTGCCCGCCGCCTGCCGGGCGCTGATGCCACGAGACTCGCGGAGTCGCCGCAGCTGAGAGCCAAGCAGGATACGCAGGACGGTAGGCCCCTCAGAAGAATCAGGCACGTCACCGACCTCCTCGGTATATTCGACGCACGCGACTGGCACGCAATTGCGCCGACGGGGCCCGACCTTGCGCGTCACCCAATGATATCGCATATGCGATTCCAGATCGGCTATACGATCCTCACGCTAGCGCCCCAGGGCCGACGGCGCACGCTGTTCGGGCGGAGGTCTTGACAACTCCGCGCAGCGCTGCCGGAGCCGCCCCGGCCCCGCCATGCCCGCACTCACCTCCGGGGTTGTGCACGCACGAGGGGGCGGCTCCGCAGTCGGGCGCAAGCAATTGCGTGGAGTGTTTTCCGGTGAATCGCAGCATTACCCGATAAAGAGCCCTCGGCCGGCCGGGCGTAGGATGCGGAGCCATGCGCTATGGAACCCTGGGTGACTCCGGCCTGCTCGTCTCGGTCGTGGGCCTCGGCTGCAATAACTTCGGCGGCCGTCTTGACGTCGAGCAGACCCGCGCCGTCGTCGACGCCGCCATCGACGAGGGCATCACGCTTTTCGACACCGCCGAGACCTATGGCGGGGCGGGCGCGTCCGAGCTCGCGCTGGGCGAGGTGCTGCAGGGCCGCAGGGACCAGGTCGTGCTGGCCACCAAGTTCGGCCACCAGGGCGCCGACATGGGCTACGGCCCGGCGGCGGGCGCCAAGGGCGGCCGCAGCTACATCAAGATCGCGGTGGAGAAGTCCCTGGCCCGGTTGCGGACCGACTACATCGACCTGTACCAGCTGCACACCCCCGACCCGGTGACCCCGATCGACGAGACCCTGGCCGCCCTCGATGAGCTGGTCACCGAGGGCAAGGTCCGCTACCTGGGCCACTCCAACTTCTCCGGCTGGCAGATCGCCGACGCCGCCCACACCGCGGTGGCGGCCGGCCGCACGCCGTTCATCTCCGCCCAGAACCACTGGTCGCTGCTCGAGCGCGACGCCGAGCGCGAGGTAGTGCCGGCCGCGCTGCATTTCGGTGTCGGGGTGCTGCCCTTCTTCCCCCTCGCCAACGGCCTGCTCACCGGCAAGGTCCGCCGCGGCCAGGGCGTGCCCGGCCGGCACCAGGCTGGCCGAACCGCGCCGGGCAGGCTACGTCACCGACGCCAAGCTCGACGCGGTCGAGTCGCTGATCGCGTGGGGGGAGGAGCAGGGCGTCTCGATCCTGCAGATCGCCATCGGCGGCCTCGCCGCCCAGCCCGGCTGCTCCTCGGTGATCGCCGGCGCCACCTCGGCCGCGCAGGTGCGGGCCAACGCGGCCGCGGGCCAGTGGCAGCCCACCGACGACCAGCTGGCCGCCATCGACAAGCTGGTCCCGCCGCCCGCGGCGCAGAGATAAAAGACCAAGGCGTAAATCAGTTATCCCGAACGGACCGTTGCTCCGCCTCGCCCGCCATGGCACCAAACCCGCGATAACAGCAAGAAGCGCGGAGCGCCGTGCCACCGCCCTAGCCCACGTCGGGCAGCAGGTTCTTTGGCCACCAGAGGATCGTGTACTGCCCGACGTGGTAGGTGCGGCTGGGTTTGCCGAAGGCGGCGACGACTGCCCGCCGATCGGTGAACCCGGGGTAGCCCGGGACGCCGGGGGAGCCGCTCGTGCCCGGGAACAGCACCACGAAATCGACCCGAGATCGAGCCGGGTTGAACCAGTCGTCCTTGACCTGGCCGACGGTGGGGACGATCTGGCCCTCGGTGACCGTCACCGGGCGCACCGCGACCCGGCCGCCGCTGGTCAGCGTCACGACGTTGGCCTCCCAGTAGCCGGACAGGCCGGTGCCGATCGGGTGGCTCTCCAGCCAGGCCGTGAGCGGCGCGGCCAGCGGCGGCGCGGTCGGCGTGGTGAGCTCGAGGCCAAGCCCGGCCAGGTACCCGGCCAGCACGACGCCAAGCGCGGCGATCCCCGCCCGTCGTGCGCGCCCGCCGCCGCCCGCCGGTCGTGCGCGCCGGCCGCTGGCGAAGGGCCGGCCGGAGACGCGCTCAGATACGGGCCGAGCTCGCGGCCTGCCAGCACCGCCGCGAACGGCAGCACCGGCGCGATCTCCCGCGCGGAGGCGACGAAGAAGACATGGGTGGTCACGACGAACGCGACGAAATTGACCACGAGCCCGGCCAGCAGCAGCTGGTTCACCAGGTCCGCGTCCCGGCGAACGAACCGCCAGGCCCCGACCGCGATCCCGGCCGCCGCCAGCGCGACCCCGACCAGGTGCAGTGCGATGAAGAGGGTGCTGGCCCCGGCCGGCAGGCCGAGGAAGTCCGCGCCCGGCAGCAGCAGCAGGCACTGGGCCGCGATCGGCAGGTTGTGCCCGAAGATCTCGCTCAGCGGCGCGAGCTGGGTGCTAAGCGGCCGCTCGGAGTAGCCGCCAGCCGCGCGGATGACCAGGTAGGCGATCTCCGCGACGGCGAACCCGGCGATGGCCCCGCCGGCCAGCGCGATCTCGTACCACCGGGTCGCGAGCCGCTGCCGGGACCGCGCCACCCGGAACACGCACACCACCACCAGCGGGATCACGGCGGCCAAGAGCACGATCGAGTCCGCCAGCTGCGCCCAGGCCAGCAGTGCCGCCACGACCACCGGCACCCACCAGCGCGGCCGTCGGACGCGATCGAGGATGAGCAGGATGAGCAGCAACGGCACCGATGTGCCGATGTGATCGGGGGAGGAGAGGAGCACGTTGGTGCCGGAGGCCAGCTGCGGTGCGAGCATGATCCCTACGGCGATCGCGACCCGCGCGACCGCCGCCCGCCCGGTCGCCGTCCCCTTGGCCACCAGCGCCGCGAACAGCAGCACGAGCGTGTAGGTCATGGCCGCGCCGATGCGCACCACGTTCTGGTCGAGCCCGTGCACCAGCTCGACCAGCGCGTACTGCGGCACTTCGGTCGTGTAGAAGGTGACGTCGGCCAGCTTCCAACCCCGCAGCAGCACGTTGCCGTGCAGCATGTCCCACCCCGCCAGCGCAATCGAGGCGCCGTCCGAGTTCACCCCCCGGGTGCTGGCCAGCTGCAGGTACACGGCGAAGGCGGCCAGCGCGGCGGCCGTCCACCCGCCGCCGGCGAGCAGCCGACGCGGCCACTCCGGCGGCCGGCCGGCATGGCTTCCGGGATGGCCGTGGCGCGCCTGACCCAACGGACGATCGGCCGCGTCGGTCACGCCGGTCGCCCGTGCACCAGTGCCCCCAAACGAATCCATTCGACCATTTCACCACGGGTCCGCGGCCACCGGAGCGGAGTGGGCGAGAACCACGTTCCGTTCGAAATGCTCAAGATTTTGAACTTTGACTGAGAACGGCACCGCTGCGGGCAATGTCACAGTCAGTGCTGCTATAGGAAAACCCGCCCATCGGCCATGCTTAGACCTGCTCATGACGATCTATCTGGCGTGCGCGCTGTTCGCGGCCGGCCTGGGCGGCGGCCTCGCCGCGTCGGTCGCCAGCGTCGCCAGCATGGTCTCCTATCCGGCGCTGCTCGCGTTGGGGCTGCCGCCGCTCGCCGCCAACGTCACCAACACGATGGCGCTGGTGTTCTCGGTCCCGGGGGCCATGCTCGGCTCGCGCCCGGAACTTGCGGGCCAGCGCGACCGGGTGCTGCGGCTGAGCGCGGTTACCGCGGCGGGCGGCGCGGCCGGAGCCGCGATCCTGCTGCTCGCTCCGCCCGGCGCCTTCGCCTACGTGGTCCCGGTGCTGATCGCGAGCGCCTCGGTGGTGCTGATCATCCAGCCGAGGCTGCGCGTCCTCGCCCCGCGTCCCGGCGCCGAGCGGTCGCGCTGGCGGCTGGCGGCGTTCTTCTGCGTGGCGGTCTACGTGGGCTACTTCGGCGCGGCGGGCGGCGTGCTGATGCTGGCGCTGCTCGCCGCGACCCTCACCGAGTCACTCATTCGCGTCAACGCGATCAAGAACGTGATCGGGGGCGCGGCGAATCTGGTCGCGGCGGTGATCTTCGCCCGCTACGCGCCCGTCGACTGGGCGTTCGTGCCGCTGCTGGCGGCCGGCTTCAGCGTCGGCAGCTACGCCGGCCAGCACCTGGTCCGTCATCTTCCCGTCCGGGTGCTGCGCATCGTCGTCGCGCTGGCGGGCCTGGCGCTGGCGGTCCGGCTCGGCGCGAGCGCCTACCTCTGATCGTCGATCGCCGCCGCCCAGCGCCTGCCCAGCAGCACCGACCGCGCCGCCAGCCAGCAGCCGAGCGCGGCCCACACACAAGGCAGGCCGAGCCAGTGGAAGCGGAGCACCAGCAGCGCGAGCGGCGCGAAGGCGAAGATCGAGACGATCATCGCGCGCCGCATCGCGGTGTAGTCGCCGAGGCCGAGGATGACGCCGTCGTAGACGAACGCGAGCGCGGCCAGTGGCTGGGTCAGCGCCGCGCACAGAAGCGCGATGGCCGCGTCGTGGCGGACGGCCGGATCGGCCGTGAACGCCTGCGGCGCGCCGAACGCCAGCGCGGCGGTGACCACGGCCAGCGCGACGCCCGCCGCCAGGCCGAGCACCAGGGTGCGCCGCGCGGCCAGCCGGGCCGCCGCTCGGTCGCCGGTGCCGAGCGCGGCGCTGACGTAGACCTGGGCGGGGACCGCGAGCGCGTCGAGCGAGAGCGAGAGCAGGTACCAGACCCGGTAGGCGACCTGCTGGCCGGCCAGCGGGACCGGCCCGAGCCTGGCGACGACGGCGGTCACCGCGAGCGGCACCACGCCAAGCGCGATCGTGCGGACCGACAGCCGATGACCGTCGCGCAGCAGCGCCCCCAGGTCGGCCTGGGTTGGGGCGGCGGGCGTCAGGGCCGAGCGGCGCGACGCGCGGGCGTAGGCGGCGGCGGCGACGACCTGCGCGGCGACGGTGCCCCAGGCCGACCCGGCCAGCCCCGCGTGCAGACCGAACACCAGCAGCGCCTCGAGCGCGAGGTTGAGAATGTTCGCGCCGACCGCGATCCGCAGCGGCGTCCTGGTGTCCTGCTGTCCGGTGAGGTGCCCGTTGCCGGCAAACGACAGGTAGAGGAACGGCAGGCCGATCGCGGAGATCCGCACGTATTCGGTGGCGGCCGGGCCGATCCCGCCGATGCCTCCGCGCGCCCCCAGCAGCCACGTCGCGTAGGGGGCGAGCACCACGAGCAGCACCGCCGTCACCGCGCCCCAGCCGGCCGCGACCGCGTAGGCGGCGCCGACCGCGCGGGCGGCGGCCTGGTGCGCACCGCTGGCTGTGTTCTTCGCTACTTCGGTAGTGGTCGCGGTGGACAGGAAGATGGCGAGCCACGCCACTACCGACAGCACGCTGACCGCGATCGCCAGCGCGTCAAGGGGCGACCGGCCGAGATGGCCCACGATCGCGGTGTCGGCGAGATTGTAGAGCGGCTCGGCGGCGATCGATCCGAGGGCCGGAATCGCCAGCTTCGCGATACGCCGGTCCAGGTCGAGCACGGGGCCCAGCATAGGCCCTCGGATTTTCTTGGGGTGTTCTAAGGGAATCTGCAGAAACGGTAGATACTATAAGCGCACCCCGATGATAACGATTGAGTATCGGTGCGTGTGTGCTTGTGGAGGTTCGTGTATGAGGGTGATCGCAGGCCGCCGTTCGGGCGGTGGCCGGAGGCTGAGCGGCGGGCGCGCGAAGCGGCTCGCCGCTTGCCTGTGCGCCCTCGGCGCGTCAGCCGCCCTGATCACGCTCGCCGCGACCACCGCGGGCAGCACCGACCGGGGCGGATCGGTCGCGGCGGCCGGCCGCGGTATGGCGATCGAGCAGCTCGCGCCGGCGACGGCGCCCGCCGCGGGCACCGGTCAGTCGTTCTCCGGCGTGGCGGCGGTCGGCGCGCTGTTCACCGAGACCGACGGCAAGCTCGGCCCGCACTTCTGCACCGCCAGCGTGGTGCACAGCCCGGCCGGCGACCTGGCCGTGACGGCGGCCCACTGCGTGTACGGCCGCCCGGGGACGCTGGTGTTCGTGCCCGACTACGCCAACGGCCAGACACCGTACGGCGTCTGGCCGGTCACCAAGATCTACACCGACAGCGCCTGGGATGCCAGCCAGGACCCGGACCACGACGTCGCGTTCCTGCGGCTGTCCGACGCGTCCGACGGGGCGCCGATCGAGGACGTCACCGGCGCCGAGACGCTCACCACCGATGCCCCGGCCGGCCAGACCGTCCGGGTGGTCGGCTACCCCGACGCGGCGGGGGAGCCGGTCTGGTGCTCCGGCCAGGCGAAAGGCTTCAGCGCCACCCAGCTCGAGTTCGACTGCGCCGGGTACACGGTGGGGACCAGCGGCGGGCCGTTCCTGACCGACGTCGACGCGGCGACCGGCCAGGGCACCGTCATCGGCGTGATCGGGGGCTACCAGCAGGGCGGCAACACCCCGCAGGTGTCGTACGCGGCGGTCTTCGGCAGCGCGGTCGCTGACCTGTACGCGACGGCGGAGGCGGGCGGCTGATTTACCTGGCCTGCCCGCGCTTTACCCGCGCCTGTTTCCGCCCGCAGTCTGTCCGGTATGTCCCGATCGGGGGCGGCCGGGCGGTATCGGGTACCGTTAGGTTCTCGTGACCCGGATACAGCCCGCACCGCCGAGGCCCGCGCCCGCGCCCGCGGTTGTCCGGCTGGAACGGACCCTGCTGGTCGTCGGCGTGATCGCGCTCGGCTTCAACCTGCGCGGCGCGATCACCAGCCTGCCGCCGGTCTTCCCCGAGCTGCAGGACGCGCTCGGCCTGTCCGGCGCGACGATCTCCGTCCTCGCCGCGACCCCGGTCCTCTGCTTCGCGGTCGTCTCCGGCTTCGCCGCCGCGTTCGCCCGGCGGCTGGGCGAGGAACGGGTGCTGCTCATCGCGATCATCGCGCTGACGGCGGGCCTGGTGGCGCGCGGCGCGGCGCCGTCGGCCCTGCTGTTCCCGGGCACGATCCTGGCGGGCGGCGCCATCGCGATCATGAACGTGCTGCTGTCCAGCCTGATCAAGCGGCGCTGGCCGGAGCGGGCGGGAATGCTAATCGGCCTCTACATCACCGCCCTGTCGGTCGGCGCGATCGTCGGCTCGGTGGTCAGCGTGCCGCTGTGGCAGGGCAGCGGCGGCTCGCTGTTGCTCACCCTGGGCTGGCTGGCCGCCCCGGCGGCGCTGGCGGCGCTGCTGTGGCTGCCGCAGCTGCGGTCGGCCCACGCGCAGCCCGGCCGGGCCCGACGCTCCGCAGAAGTCTCCGCCGCCGCCGCTCCTCGGGTGGCGGTGCACCGGCACGCGCTCGCCTGGCAGGTCATGCTGTTCATGGGCATGCAGTCGCTGGTGTACTACGCCACGCTGTCCTGGCTGCCCACGATCCTGCGCGGCCGGGGCGAGTCCGCCGCCGGTGCGGGCGACCTGCTGGCGATCATGGGGGTGGGCAACCTGGCGGTGTCGCTGGTCGTCCCCGTCATCGCGCAGCGGCTGCGCAGCCAGCACGCGCTGGTGGTGCCGACGGTGGCCGCGATCGCGGGCGGACTGGCCGGGCTGGTGTACGCGCCGCTCGGCTCGGCCGTGGCGTGGGCGCTGATCCTGGGCGCGGGCCAGAACGCGGCCCTCGCGCTCGCGATCTTCTTCACCGCCGCTCGTTCCCCGGACTCGGCCACGGCCGCCTCGCTGTCGGCGTTCTCGCAGGCGGCGGGGTACCTGCTGGCGAGCGCGGGCCCGCTCGGGGTCGGGCTGCTGCACGCGGCGACGGGGAGCTGGACCGCGTCGGTGGCGGTGCTCTTCGCGCTCACCGGCACCCTGCTGGTCTTCGGACTGCTGGCGGCCCGCCCGCGGATGCTGCCCGCGGGCCTGCCGCCGTTGCTACCCGCCGCCCCGGACGTGCCCGCCGGTGGGCAGGCATGACACCCGCCCCGGTCGGGTTCGACTTGGACATGACGCTGATCGACTCGCGCGCGGCGATCCTCGGCTCGTTCGCGGGGGTGGCGGCGGAGACCGGGGTGGCGATCGACCCGGCTGGGGTCGACAGCCGTCTGGGCATCAAGCTGGAGGACGAGCTCGCGTACTGGCTGCCGGCCGATGAGATCGAGCCCGCCATGCGGATCTACCGGTCGCACTACACGCGGCTCGCCCTGCCGCTCACCCGGGTGCTGCCCGGTGCCCGCGAGTCGCTCGCCGCGGTCCGCGCGGCGGGGGCGCGCGCGGTCGTGGTCACCGCCAAGCTCGAGGCGACCGCCCGGCATAGCCTGGACGGGCTCGGGCTGGTCCCCGACTCGGTGTTCGGCGGGGTGCACGGACCGGAGAAGGCGACCGTGCTCACTTCGATCGGCGCCGCCGTCTACGTGGGCGACACGCCCGCCGACATAGCGGCGGCGGTGACGGCGGGGGCGCATCCGGTCGGCGTGGCCACCGGGTCGTTCACCGCCGACGAGCTGCGAGCGGCCGGCGCGGCCGATGTGCTCGCCTCGCTGACGGCGTTTCCCGCGCTCTACCGGGCACTTGCCGCTTAACACTCGTAACGTTAAGGCGGTCGCGACGAGTCCTAAGATCCGGTAAGGTTCCGCTGGTGAGCTCGGTGCTTGAACATGTCGGATCCGCCGCGCCGCGGGAGAGTGTCGCGAAGAACCGGCTGCTGATCGTGGGAGCCATCGCGTTTGCGCTGGTCCTGGGCGGCTGGCTCATCTACGCGTTCTCCCAGCCGGAGTCCTCCACCCTGTGGCCAGTAGACCTCGGGGTGTACCGCGACGGCGGGCTCATCGTCCGGCAGCTCAGCCCGTACGACGCTCACCTCGCCAAGGACGCCTTCCCGCTTTACGACTGGACCGGCAAGGGGAATCTCAACTTCACCTACACGCCGTTCGCCGCGCTGTTCTTCGCCGCTGTCTCGTTCATCCCGTGGTCGGTGCTGCCGAGGGTCGTCCAGGTTTCGAACCTGATCTTCCTGTTTATCGCGGCGTGGTGCACGATGGGCGTGCTCGGCTACCGCGACCGCCGGGTTCGCCTCGGCGGGGCGCTGCTCGGCTGCGCCGCCGGACTGCTCACCGAGCCCGTCTTCCGCACCCTGTACCTGGGGCAGATCAACCTGCTGCTGATGGCGGCGATCATCTGGGACCTGCGCCAGCCCGACACCCGACGGTTCAAGGGCATCGCCACCGGGCTCGCGGCCGGGATCAAGCTCACCCCGCTCGTGTTCATCCCCTATCTGCTGCTGACCAGGAAGTTCCGGGCGGCGGCGGTGGCGACCGGCAGCTTCGTGTTCACGATCGTGCTTGGCTTCGCCATCCTGCCCCGTGACTCGAAGGACTGGTGGCTGAACGGCCTGTTCATCCAGGACGGCCGGACCGGGTTCGTCGGCTGGACCGGCAACCAGTCGCTCCGGGCGGTGATCACCCGGCTGGCCGGGTCGATCAACTCGGGGACCGTGCCCTGGGTGCTGCTGATCCTGATCGCGACGGTCGTCGGCCTGCTGGCGGCGGCCCAGCTCGACCGGGCCGGGCACGCGATGCTCGGCCTGCTGACGGCCGCGCTGGTCGGGCTACTGGACTCGCCGATCAGCTGGGACCACCACTGGGTCTGGGTGGTGCCGGGCATGATGGCGGCCGGCCATTACGCGGCCCGCGCCTGGCGGGCGGGCAGGCGCCCCGCCGCCTTCTGGTGCTCGGGCCTGATCGTCGCGCTGCTGCTGATCTTCGCGCCCTGGCCGGGCAACCTGTGGGGCGTCCACAACAGCGGTCCGGGCAACTTCACCCAGGGCCTGATCTGGGACGGCCCCTACACTCCAGTCAAGGTGTACGTGGCCAAGGGCGACCTGCCGTCGTTCCTGGAGTATCACTGGAGCGCGCTGCAGGAGCTGGCGGGCAACGCCTACATCCTGGCCGGCATCGCCCTGCTGGTCCTGCTGACGGTCGTCGCCCTGAGGTCCCGCCGCCAGCCAGGCCGCCACGTCGGCTCGGACCCTACTCCGCAGACTTCGACAGACGCGGTCGTCCGGCCCGCCTGACCGGCCTGGCCGCGGCCAGCATCTCGCCTACCGACTTCTCCGTCACCAGCGCGCCGAACGCGTCGGCGTCCATCGTCACCCGCCGCGGCTGCTCCTCGCCCGGTAGGTACACGTCGAGCACCGCGACCCGGAGTGTCTCCTTCTCCATCGCGAGGGCCTCGTCCGCGAGGGTCTCGATCTCCACCGGACCGTCGCCCAGGTCGGGGTGCTGGTGGATGACGATGCGCGCGAGAACATCATCTCGCATGATGAGCTGGCCGCTGAGGTCGCTAAACCGAACAGTCTTCTGACCCATGATCCTGACCCCTTCAGGAAAATAATTTCTTAACTTGTACCGCCGGGGTCAACTATGCCGTAAACCTGTTCGCTTTGTCAAACGCATGTTCTATAGCTAATCTACCAGCCGAAACTACTCTCGACCCCGTGGCGCGCGGGCGCGGCGCGGTGGCTACAGGGGCTTCTTCATCTGCAGCGCCATGACGCCGTAACCGAGGCTGTCGTACAGCGACCGCGCGACCGTGTTCTGCCCGTGCACGTTGAGCCCGAGCGAGGTCATGCCGCGCGATCGCGCCTCATCCTCGGCCAGGATCATCGCCGCCCGCCCGTAGCCGCGGCCGCGAAAGGCCGGGTCCACCTCGATGTTGTAAACCCACGCCATCAGCCGGTCGCGCTCGGGGCCCGGGACCGCCAGCCAGAGCCACCCGGCCGCCTCGTCCCCGGCCATCAGACGGAAAACCAGTTGGCCGGGGGTCCCGTACCCGGCATAGAAGGTCCGCGCGGTGTCGTCCCTTGCCTTCTGTTGCGCGTCCGCCTCCGACATCACGCCCGAGGCCGCGATGTGCTCGGCGTACCCGGCCATCTGCCGGGGGATCCACTCGTCCCACTCGGCCTTGGTCATCGGCCGCAACGTCAGCTCTGCTTCGGTCACGGAGCTATCTAATCAGGCTAACGTTGTCGTGGTGAAGGACGGGAACGCCTCCGAGACGGCGCGCAGCGTCGCCGCCCACCGGCTGGAGTACGACCGGGTGGCGGCCGGCTACGGCGACCCGGCGGCCGACGAATCGCTCGCCGCCGACGTGGCGGCCGGGCGGGAGCCGAACCGCGGCCGCATGCACGAGTACCTGCGGGCGCGGACCGCCTTCTTCGACCGCGCGGTGGTGAACTCCCTCGACCACGGCACGGCGCAGGTCGTGATCGGCGGCGCAGGCTATGACGGCCGCGCCCTTCGCTACGCCAAGCCGGGTGTCCGCTGGTTCGAGCTCGACCACCCCGCCACCCAGGCGGACAAGATCGAACGCGTCGCCCGGCTGGGCGCGGCAACCGGACATATCCGCTTCATCCCGGCCGACTTCACCGCCGACCCGATCGCGGAACCGCTGCTTGCGGCCGGCCTGGACCCCGCCCGCCCGACGCTGTTCCTGCTCGAGGGCGTGGCCGTCTATCTGGAACCCCGGGTCGTCGAGCGAGTACTGGCCGCCTTCCGCGCAGTCGCGGCCGACGGCAGCGCACTGGCGATCAGCGTCTCCGTCGCCACCACGACGTCGCAGGCGCGCAGCCGCTTCCAGGAACGGGTAGCCGCGCTGGGCGAGCCGGCCCGCTCGCAGTTCACCCACGACCAGGCCCGCGATCTCGTCGCCGCCACCGGCTGGGAGCTGGCCGCGAGCTCCGAGCGGCAGCTGACCGCGGGCCTGCTGCTTGCCCGGGCCCCGCTGCCGCCCGCTCCGGCCTCCCCGGCCTCCGCTTCGCTGCGCCTGCCGCTGTCGACCCTGCCGCTGTCGGCGCTGCTGTCGGCCACCCTCGTCGCCTTCACGATTGAGGCCGACAACGAGGCCGAGCACCGCCTCCCGCACCGCACCACCAACGACGGTCCGTCGCCGGGCGCGGCCGCCCGCGCCCCCTGGCTCACCTCCCTTCTGATGTGGGCGAACTGCCTTCGTCAGCTGCCCGAGGAGGGGATCACGGTCGCCCAGCTGCGCCGTCGCGCCAGGACCGGCACCAACCTGGACGGCATGCGCCGCTGGGGCTACGTCAGCTACGCGCCCGACCCGGGCCGCGGCAAAAGGCCGAGACCCGACGCGATTGTCACGCCCACCGCGGCCGGCCGCCGCGCCCGCGAGGTCTGGCAGGCCGCGACGGAGGAGACCGAGGCCCGCTGGCGGCGCCGCTTCGGCGCCGCCGAGATCGATCGGCTGCGCGCCGCCCTGGCCGGCCTCGTCGCGCGCCTGGACCCGGCCCTGCCCGACTGCCTCCCCGTCCTCGGCTACGGCCTGCGCTCGACCGCCGATCAGGAAGCGCCCGCCGACTCAGCTGACCCAGCCGGCCTGCCGTTGTGGGCGCTGCTGTCGCGGCCGCTGCTCGCATTCGCGCTCCAGTACGAGCGGATGCCCGGCCCGTCCCTCGCGGTCAGCGCCACCGTGCTCCGGGTGCTGAGCTCTAACGGCGTCCGCACCCGTGACCTCCCCGCCCTGGCCGGGGTCTCCAAGGAGTCGGTAGCGATGTCCGTGGGCCTGCTGGTCGCGAGCGGCCTCGCCGTCGAGGGACCCGACCCCGACGGCAGCCGATTCAAGCTCACCCGCCTCACCAGCGCAGGCGTCGCCGCCCGCGACGACTACCCCGTGCGGGCGGCCGGCATCGAGGCCGACTGGAGGGCCCGCTTCGGCCCCGGCCTAGTCGACGCGCTCCGCACGGCGCTCGAACCGCTGGCCGTCGGCGACCCGCCCCCGCTCTTCGCCGCCCTCGAGCCCTACCCGGGCAACTGGCGGTCCCGGGTCAAGCCGCCCAAGGTACTCCCGCACTACCCGATGACCCTGCACCGAGGCGGCTACCCGGACGGCGCCTAGCGGACAAGGGCGCGCACCAGACACCGTGCCAGGCACCGCGCCCACTAGACACCGTAGGTGTGGGAATGCCCTTTCACGGGGTACAGCAGTAGCAAGGAGGTGCCGATCATGCGGCTTGGCAAGGAACAGTCGGCTGGCTACGTCGAGGACACCGAGGTCGATCCGACGGCCGTGGATGAGGTCAAGGCAGAAATCAAAGTCGATTCGGTCGAACGGACCCCGCCGACTCCAGCACCGCAACCCTCCCTCCCCGTCGGCTGACGCACGACCCGGGTGGGCCTGTCTTCGTGGTTGTCCGGGTCGTCTCGCGGTGAGCACCCGGACCGACCGTTTACCGGCTACAAGCTGGCGCACGCCGCGCTGTCGGCCGATGGCACGCGGACCGGGTTCGCCGGCCTGACCATGGGCGCCGGGCACGTGTACGGCGTGGTCGCCGAGGCGACCTGCGTCTGGAACTCGCGCCACCAGTCGCCCCGGCGGTGGTGCGGCTGCGGGTTCTACTGCCTGCACGCGCTGACGGACGCGCTCTCGCTCGGCTGCGCCACCGAGAACCGTTCGGCGCTGCTGATCGAGGTCTCCGCGTCGGGCCGCTACATCCGTTACGAGCGCGGCCTGCGCTACAGCAGGCAGCGGGTCCGCGCGATCAAGCAGGCCTGGTGCGCCTGCGGCCGCCCCGGCGTCGCCCTGGCCGACGCGGGCAGCGGCCTGGTCGGCTGGCGGCACCTCGCCCCGGTCTGCGATCAGTGCGTGGCTGGCCGCCCGACCGTTACCCTGCGCCAGTTCGTGTCCCGGCTCGACGGCCAGGTCCGGATCGACGAGGGCCCGGACGGCATGGCCCAGCTGCCGGGAATGGCGCCGTCGGCGCCCGCCGCCGCCGAGCAGCCGATCGCGGTACTGACGGCCGAGATCGCGCTGCTGCACGCCCGCCTGGACAACCTGCAGGCGCGCCTCGACGGCTGACTGTGCCGGGGTTAGGCGCACATACCCTAATAGCCATCGGCGGAGCTAGGCGGGTAAATGCAACTGGCGATTGTGCTGTCACTGGCAGCGTGCTTCTGCACCGCCACCGCCTCGGTCTGCCAGCGTCTGGGCGCGCGCAACCTTGAGCGCACCGCGGCCAAGGCCGGCGGCTTCGACCCCTGGCTGGTCTTCCGACTGGCCCGTCAGCCAGCCTGGCTGCTGGGCCTGACCTGCATGATCGCCGGATTCGTGCTCCAGGTGAGCGCGCTGCGGTTCGGCCCGCTTGTCCTCGTGCAGCCGATCTTGGCGATCGAGCTGCTGTTCGTCTTCGGCTACCTGGCGCTGCTGCCGGTCGCGCGGCGTTCCGGTCCCCGGGTGCGCTGGCACGACTGGCTCGCCGTCGCCGTCATGTGCGCCGGGATCAGCGTCTTCCTGCGCGCGGCGGCCCCGTCGGGCGGTCGCGACCACGCGTCGGCCGGCCTCTGGTGGCTGGCTGGCGCCACCGTCGCGGTGGTCGTGGCGATCGCCATCGCCCTCGCGGAGCGGCCCGGCGGGACGGCGACACGCCGGGCCGCCTTTCTCGGCATCGCGACCGGCATCTCCTGGGGCTTCGTGGCCGCCGTGATCAAGGAGCTGAGCTCGCACGTGGCCGGCGGTCCGGCGGCGATCTTCACCAACTGGTCGGCCTACGCGCTGATGATCACCGGCGCGGCCGGGATGCTGCTGGCCTCGCACGCGTTCGCGGCGGGCCCGCTGGCCGCGTCCCAGCCCGGCTTCACCATCCTCGACCCGGTGACCGCCACCCTGCTCGGCGTCTTCCTCTTCAGCGAGCACCTGGCGACCTCGCCCGCCGCCCTGACCGCCGAGGCGCTCGGCCTGCTGCTGCTCGCCGCCGGCGCCTTCGCCCTCAGCCGCAGCGACCTCATCACCGCAGAACCAGCAGTCCCACCCCCCGCCCACGGAGCCTGACCCGCACCCACGCCGCCCCCGAAGCGCGACCTGGCTGTGCTGGTCTTCGGCTACTGCAAGATCACCAGGACGTTCGGCGCCCTCCGGCGGCCGCAACGGCTCGACCGGCGGGAACTCGGTATCCGGATCCCTGGCGTCGTACGTCACCAAGCCTAAGCTGGGCTGGTCAGGGACCGGCAACACACTCCGCTGCAGCTCGCGAGCCATCGCTGCGCCCTTCTACTTGTTTCGTGCCCTGAACGCGCGCCGCAACAATGAGTCGGGGTCAAATTCGCCGACGGCCCACCCTCGGCGTGACCGCGGCGGCCACGACAGCGGTCTTCGCGACCGGCGCGCGACGGTCAGGCGTGACGGCGGCGGCCACGACAGCGGTCTTCGCGACCGGCGCGCGGATAACGCCGACCCTGCCCTCGCGTGTTCGTCTAAGTGGCATCGTCAGTCTCCTACGGTCGCGTTCACTTGATCGGCTTCGATCGAGGCGATGATCGCCTGGATGGGAATACGCCCGTCGGCGATCAGCTGGCCGCCCGAATGCCGCACCGCTGAGGCGAAGGGCGCGGCCCATCGGTTCTCCCAGATGAGCACTCCGGCCGTGCTCCCCGGCTCCATCGCGGCGGCCAGGTTCTCGACGTCATCTGCGGCCAGGAGTTCGGCGAGCTCGGTCTCGATCGCCTGCAATTCTCCGAGCTCGGGAATATCGGAGAGCTCTGTCGCCTCGACGGTACCGTCCGCGTCCTTGCTGAGGATCAGCACATCGATCACGCGGATGGTGCCAGAGTCGGCCAGCGTCCGCAGCTCTGCCGCCATCTCGCCGGTGAAGCTGCTCGCTCCCGCCGGGAACTCGACGACGAGATAGTCGACGGGACCTAGCTCATCCAGGGATACCTCGGTCATCATCATTCCGTTCGTCGGCCCGAGCTGACGTGTCGCAACACGCAAGTCCTGCAGGACTCTTGCACTTTAAAAAGAACCGCTGTCGCCCCACATCACCCGCAGGGGATGAGCACGGCGCGGCCCCGCACGGCTCCGTTTCACACGTCGGGGCACCGGTCGGCGAGGTGGGAGCGGGCGCTACGGCCAATGTGATCGGCAAGAACACGATGCGTCGTGTGCGTGCTTGGAGCCTCGTGCGACAGGTTCAGTTATGAGCGGCCGATGACTGGTTCCACGAACGGCAGCAGGTCGGGCGTGCGCGCCTGCAGGAGAGCGGATCGCGGTCGTCGGCGACGGCACGGTCGGGCTCATCACCGCGCACCTGCTCCGGCTTTACTCGCCGGCCGAGCTCGTCGTCTTCGAGCAGCGCCAGGATCAGGCGGGCCTGGCCGTCGAGCTCGGCGCGACCGCCTTCGAGCTGGCCGGCCCGGCCGAAACGCCCGCGGAATTCAACCTGGTCATCGAGGCGGCGGGCAAGCCCGCGGCGGTGGAGGGCGCGATTACGCTGGCCCGCCGGGGTGGTCGCGTGGTGCTGCTCGGACTCGCGGGGAACGGCGTCAAGGCCGGGCTGCCGATCGACAACGTGGTCAACCACGACCTCGCGATCACCGCCAGCTTCGGCTACACGTCCGCCGCCTGGGCCGAGGTCGCGGGTCTGCTCCGGGCGGGCAAGATCCACCTAGACCCGCTGATCACGCACCGCCTCCCCCTCGAGGCCTTCCCCGACGCCTAGCGCACCCTGCGCGAAGGCACCGGCCCCCGGGGCAAGGTCCTCCTCGAGGTCAATCCGCTCTGATCCCGGCTGGCCGGCCGGCGTGGGTTGATCAGGCCGCGAGGCCGGCGAGCCAGTTCTGCCACGCCTCGGTCTCGGTCGACGGGTCGCGGTCGTCGAAGTAGTGCGCGGTCGCGAAGACCATGTCGTTGTAGCCGTGGATCAGCATGTACATCGCGTCGGCGGTACGCATGCCGACGAAGCTGGGCGAGACCACGAACTCCACGGTGCCGTCGACCGGCTCGATCCCGGGCACGCTGAGCCGGGCCGGCTGACCGTCCGCCGCGTCCGCGCCGGCGCCGACGGCTGCCGTCATCGCCGCCCACGAGTCCTTGGTGACCGGTCCCGGCATGAACAGCGAGTTCTTCGCCGTGCGCGGTGCGAAGTGCTCCAGGTAAACGGCGAGCTTGGTCATGTAGGCGTGGTCGCCGACGGACAGGCCGTTGTATTCGGCCTCCCAGTCGTCGCCCAGGAGACCGCTGTGCACAACCCGCACCACCGAGCCGCCGCCGTCGCGCGACTCGATGAGCCACTCGTAGGCCATGAACGTCCCGTCCGGGTTCTTGTCCTCCTGGGTCGCGTAGCGGCGACTGGGCTCCCAGGCCGTGATGCTGCCGGTGGACACCTGGCCGAACATGCTGAACGTGGTGGTCTTGCTGGCGCTGTCGATTTCTGAACGCCCCATGAGCCACGAGTCGACGGCCGGCCCCGACGTGATCGCCTCCCACACCTGGTCCGGCGTGGCGTCGACGGTGAACTCGTTGCGTACCTCGAATGGATGTGTCATGACCGCTACTGCTCCTCTGCTGGCGGGTCGGCGTCTTCGGTGATGCTCGGGTGCACCGCGACGATAAGGCGGTGCGGCCGACCAGTTTCTGTGTGATATTTACTGATGATTCCGGTGAGCGCGTCGGTGAGCTCGCCCAGGAACGCGGCGCGATCAGCCGGCCTCGCGAACCGCACTTCGGCATCGAGCCCGAACGTGGCGAGCGGCTTGCCCGCCCGCGCCGCTCCGTTGATGAGCGCGCCCGTCTCCCGCACGAGCCGCGCGGCGAGCGCAAGCAGCCAGCGTGCGGACAGCCGATCGGGCGACCGGGCCGGATCGGGCGCGACCGCGGCGAGCGCGGCGGGCGAGATCACGTAGGCCGCGGCGGAGGCCCGCACGACCCGCTCGGTCATGTTGCCCTTGCGGCGCTCTTCGACCAACTCCACCAGGCCGTGCTGCTCAAGGGTCTTGACGTGGTAGTTGACCTTCTGCCGGGCAAGCCCAAGCCGCGCCGCGAGGGTGGTCGCGGTGTGTGGCTCGGCCAGCTCCGCGAGCATCCGAGCCCGGATCGGATCGAGCGAGACCTCCGCGGCCGCCGCATCCTCGATCACCACGACATCGTGCATGCCACAACTCTGTCAGCGACAATTATTATTGTCAAGACAGTAAGAGTTGTCCGTCAGCCAACTCTGATCCGTGCCGCCTGGGCCGCCTGGGAGGAACCACCTTCCGTTCGAGATGATGGTTTTGCTCTTCGCAGCGACTGGCGTCTTCCGCTCAATCCAGGAACTCGGCCACGTCGGCGGCGAAGTCGGCGTGGTGCTGGAAGAGGAACCCGTGGGCCGCGTCCGGGTAGATCTTCAGCCGGGCCTGCGGGATCAGCCCGGCCAGCAGGTAGGAGTAGCGCGGCAGGATCATCGGGTCGCTGTCGCCGTTGGCGACGAACACCGGCATCTCGATGGCGCTCACCCGCTCGAGGGCCGAGTGGTCAGGGATGCCCCAGGCGCACACGGCGTCGTACTGCGCTTCGCGGGTCGCCCAGCCGGTCGTCTGGTCGCGGTCGGAGGTCCGCCCGTAGATGCGGCCGAGTGCCTCGTTGCCGGCCTGCTGGCTGGCCTCGGAGGGGGCGAAGAACACGCTGAGGTACTCCGCCGGGCTGGTCTGCGGGGTGCCGACAGCGCCGATGACGGCGGGGGCCCAGCCGTGCATGCCGGCCGCGCCCTTCGGCGCCGATGACGCTAGGATCAGCCGCCGGACCAGGGCCGGCCGCCGTAGGGCGATCTCCTGCGCGACGAAGCTGCCGATGGAGAAGCCGAGCACGTCAACCTGCCCGAGCCCGAGCGCGGCGACGAAGGCGATCGAGTCCCGCGCCGTCTGCTCGAACGTGTCGGCGGTCGCGCCGCCCGAGCCGCCAACGCCGGCGTAGTCGAAGGTGATCACCCGCCGGGACCGGGCGAGCGCGTCGACCAGCGCGGGGTCCCAGGAGTCGAGGTTGCCGCGGAAGTGCTGGAGCAGCACCAGCGGCGCGGTTCCCTCGTGACCGCCGGTGTCCCGGTACGCGTAGTCGATGCCGTTCGCGGCGCTGATCGTGCGATTGGGCAGTTCAGAGTAGGAGCGTTCCATGCCACTAACCTGTACCCCGCCTCCGGGAGCGGGTATCGGAAGGATGACTGCGCCCGCCGTGCGACTCCCTCACCTGTTTGGGTGAGGGTCGCGGCGGCCGCCACCACCGACAATGGGATCAGGGAGGACCAGTGCGGACGCTAAGCGCGAGACCTGGGAGGCTGCCGTGAATGGCGTGGTGCTGCGAGGACGCTCTGAGGCCATGTCCGCCGCGCTTGCCGTCATCCGGCAGGTGATCAGGACTGGACAGGGCGCCGGCCTGGTCGTGACCGGGGAAGCCGGAATCGGCAAGTCGGCCCTGGTGACCGCGGTGGTGCGGGAAGCCGGGCGGCTCGGGGACCCTGTGCGGCACGGTCAAGACAGACAGAATCGGCCGGATCGTCCCCGGGGGGGCCGCTGCTGACGGCGCTGCGGGGCGGCCCGGCCCCGGTCTTGCCCGCCGATGGTTTCCGGTCGCTCGAATCGTCCGCTGATCAGCCCCTGCTGCTGCTTGACGCGGTGGCAGGCGCACTGGAACTGCGCGCCGCCGAGCGCCCGGTCGTCATCGCCGTCGATGACGCGCAGTGGCGCGATGACCTGAGCGCCTTCCTGCTCAGGTCGCTGCCGGGGCGGCTAGCGGGCTCGCCGGTCGCCTGGCTGATGGCCGCACGGGCCGATGACATGTCCGCTCGCGGGTACAGCTGGCCAACCTCCTGCACGCCAGGGAGCCGGAAGGGGTATAGGAAGGCCATGACTGACCTGACCATCCCGAACCGCATCCCGGCGGGCGCGACACCAGAAGGCGACGGGATCATCACCGGGGACGGCCCGGTCCGCGTCGACGCGTTCATCGACTTCCTGTGTCCCTTCTGCCGGCAATTTGAGCTCTCGGCCGGCCAGCCGCTGGCGGACCTGATCGCCGGCCGGCTGATCAGCCTCGCCTACCACCCCATGAACTTCCTCGACGAGGCTTCCAGCACGAACTACTCCACCCGGGCGGCCGCAGCGTCGGGCTGCGCCGCCGACCAGGGACGGTTCCTGGACTACGCGCACGCGCTGTTCCTGGGCCAGCCGCCGGAGGGCGGACCGGGGCTGACCGACGCCCAGCTGGCAGACATCGGCCGCGACCTCGGGCTGCCCGACGCGACGTTCGCGTCCTGCGTATCAGCGGCGCCCTATCTGGAGTGGCCGCCGTACGTGACCGCCCGCGCCACCGCTCTCGGGGTTGAGGCGACGCCGACCGTCCTGGTCGCGGGCACGGCCGTTCAGCCAGACGCACGGGCGATCGCGGCCGCAGTCAGGGAGGCGGCCGGCCGCTAACTTAAGGCGATTGGTAAAACCGGTCCGCGACCGGGCTTGCCGCCAGGCGTCGTGCCATTTCCGCCGAGACCGCGAACACCGCCGCGAGCGGCCGGTGGTGGAGGGCGACCTGGGCGAACAGCCCCGCGCGGCGGCCAGGTTCTCCGGGACCGCGACCCCGCAGGCGCGCAACTCGGCCTCCGCGCGACGTTCCCACGGCCGGGCCCGCAGCGCGCAGAATACCTCGAAGGCCGCGCTCAGTACCGGCTTGGCTTCGTTGATGCGGCGGCGTCGGCGCAGCCATTGGCCCAGTTCCAGCCGGAGCTGAACGCGTTCAAACGGCCACTGGTCGCCGGTCCCGTCGCCCAGAACGTCGGCCTGGTAGGCGTCGGGGCTGGCCGGGTCGGCCAGGATGCCGCTCGCCCGGGCGAGCGACTGGCGCACGCGGGCCGAGGGAGCGACCAGTGCGGCGCTGATCCGCCTGAACGCGTCGCGTCCCGCGCGGAGATGGCCGCAGCCGGCCGCGGCGAGCGCGAGATCTCCGACCGCAAGGCAGGACGTGTGATGGTGGTACGGGCTGCCGTCGGAGTCGAATAGCCGGCGCAGGTGGTCGAACGCGGCGGGCCAGTCGCCGTCCGCGAGCGCGCACAGGCCGAGTGCGTGCCAGGCTCGCGCGGTGATCAGCCGGCTGTGTTCCGGGTCGGCGGCGAGCGCGTCCGCGATCAGTGCGCGTGCGCGCTCGGTGTTTCCGCGCGCGCCCTCGATCGTCGCCGTGATCAGGGTTCCGCCGCTTGACGCGATATCCGGGGCGGGGAAGCCGCGCGCCTCGGCGGTCAGCTTCAGGGCGTCGTCCCACCATCCGGCATCGAGGTAGGCCCAGCCGAGCGCGGTCAGCGCGCCGCCGCAGGCGGCGTGGGCGCGGCGATCGTCGCACCCGGCCCGCAGCAGGCCGATCGCGTCCGTGGTCTGGTCGAGCAGCCAGGCCGCGGCGCCCGCGTGGCAGCCGGGCGCCGTCTCGCCCAGCTGCCGTGGCAGGTCCCCGGCTTGACCGGCCCGGCCGCAGGCGGCCAGGATCCAGAGCCGGATTCCGTCCCGGCCGGCCGTCCCGAGCGCGGTGACCGTGTCACCGACGAGTTGGACCAGCTCGGGGTCTCCCGCCTGATAGGCGGCGGTGGCGGCCAGACCGAGCGCGTTCCAGCCGACGGCCGGGTCGCGGGAAGCAGTCTCCCGCGCCAGCGGGAGGGCGATGTCCGCGGCGCTACGGTAACGGCAGGCCCAGGCCAGCGCCCAGGCAGTGATGTACCGGCCGCGTGACCGCAGGTCGTCATCGCCGGTCCGGGCGAGCGCACGGGTAGCCAGAGCTCGCGCCCACTCGGTCTGCCCGGCCGATACGGCCGTTCCGGCGGCGGCCACGAGCCTGCTGGCCTGGTCGGCGGGCTCCGGGCTGAGGTCAGCCGCCCGCTGGAGTGCGAGTGCGGCCGTGACCGCGCTGCCCCGTCGCTCGGCATCAGAGGCCGTCGCCGCCAGCAGCGACGCGACGTCCTCATCGGGAAGCAGGGTGGCGGCCGCCAGGTGCCAGGCGCGACGGTCCGGCCGATCAGGGAGCAGGTCGGCCAGCTCCCGGTGCGCCGCCGCGCGGCTGGCGAACGGCGCCGTTTGGTAGACCGCCGAGCGGGTGAGCGGATGGCGGAACCGCACTCCGGTGGCGTCCACGGTGACCAGGCCGAGCTGCTCGGCCGGCGCGAGGACCTCCGGGCCCAGGCTCGGCAGGCGGACGTCGCCGTCGGCGACCGCGACGGACAACAGCGCCTGCAGGGTCTCGCTTGGAAGCCGCCCGAGCTGCTCGGCGAACACCGCGTGAAGTCGACCGGTCAGCGGTAGCGGCAGCCCGATCCAGCCGCGTCCGGCGGCCGGATCGGCCGTGATCGCGCGCGTCAGCTCGATCAGCGCCAGGGGGTTCCCCGCCGCCTGGGCGAGAACCTGCGCCCGCGCGCCGCCCTGCGGCGTATGCGGGTGGGCCTCGAGCAGCTGGCCGGCGTCGATCGCGCTCAGCGGGCGCAGGAGCAGTTCGGGGAAGCCCCGGTCGAGATCCGGCGGGGGAGCGTCCCCGCGCGTCGCGAAGATCATGGTGACCCCCCGGCGTCCAGGCGGCGGGCGGTGAAGGCGAGCACATCCAGGGAGGCGCCGTCGAGCCACTGCGCGTCGTCGACCAGCACCAGCACGCCGTTGGCGGGCCGGGCCAGCAGCTCAAGCAGCGCTGTGCTGGTCAGCAGCAGGTTGGAGTCGGCCGCGGTGGGGGCAAGGCCGATCGCCGCGCGCAGGTCGGCGGCGTGCCATCCTGGCATGGCGTGAAGTTCCACCAGGACCGGGCGCAGCAACGGCAGCAGCCCGGCCGAGGCGACCGAGGATTCCCGCTTCTGGCCGACCGCGGACAGTACCTGGAGCCCCCGGGCCTGGGCGTATCCCCGGAGCTCGGCCAGCAGGGCGCTCTTGCCGACGCCCGCCTCGCCCAGGACGACGAGCGCACCCCCGGCGCCGGTGTCGATCAAGGCGTGCAGACGGCCGAGCTCGGCCGACTGTCCGATGAGCGGCGGGTCGGCCATGGCCGCGCCCCCCGACTCCTCGAACGGGGTCGCGTGCGGTTTCCTGGTAAGGCACCAGCCCATGATCCCCCGGCCCGCACCCGCGCTCTCTCACGCGAACAGGTGAGGCGGCCGGCCGGCCGTCAATCGAAAGGGCGGTCCTCATTCATCGGATGAGTCGTCCCTTGACGTTCGAGGAGCCCTCGGTGGGAGAAGATCCGATCTTTCCTGGCAGGCGCCGTATCGTTATCTCCGGCTCCCGCTCCCGCCTGTGGCAGCTTGACCTGCCATTTTGCCGTTACCGATGCAATCCGCCCGTGAGCATCGGGACAACGCCGGAAATTTCGGCGTAACAACACATCTTGCGCAACCCGATGCGAGATGCAAACATCCGATCAATAGATCCGATGTTTACAGCCTTGAGGGAGCGTCAGTGACGCAGGTGCAGCCAGCAGACTCCGCGATCGTCCCGGCCTGGTCGGGGACCGCAGCCAGCCTCGCCGGTGCCCGGATTGTTGGGCTCGACTGCTTCGACGTGCGCTTCCCGACCTCGCTCGAGCACGACGGGTCGGACGCGATGAATCCCGACCCCGACTACTCGGCCGCCTACGCGGTGCTGCGCACCGACGTCGACGGCCTTGAAGCGAACGCCCTCTGCTTCACGATCGGGCGCGGCAACGAGGTCGTGGTCACCGCGATCGAGGCGCTCCGCGGGCACATTGTCGGCCGGCCGGTCGCCGATATCATCGGCGACCTCGGCGGCTTCAGCGCCGAGCTCATCGGTGACAGTCAGCTCCGCTGGCTCGGCCCGGAAAAGGGCGTCATGCACATGGCCATCGGCACCGTCGTCAACGCGGCGTGGGACCTCGCGGCCAAGGTGGCGGGCAAGCCGGTCTGGCGACTACTGGCGGACATGACCCCCGAGCAGATCGTCGACCTCATCGACTTCCGCTACCTGCAGGACGCGCTGACCCCGCAGGAGGCGCTGGACATTCTCCGAGCCGCCCGACCGGGCCGGGACGAGCGGATCGCCGAGCTCGAGCGTTCCGGCTACCCCGCCTACACCAGCACGCCCGGTTGGATCGGCTACTCCGATGAGAAGCTGATCCGGCTCTCCCAGCAGGCTGTCCGCGACGGATTCACCCAGATCAAGCTGAAGGTCGGCGTCGACCTGGAGATGGACGCCCGCCGCATGGCGCTGGCCAGGGACGCGGTCGGACCGGGCATCCGCATCGCGGTGGACGCGAACCAGCGCTGGGGGGTGGCCGAGGCCACGGCCGCGATCTCCGCCCTGGCCCCGTGGGACCCGTACTGGGTCGAGGAGCCGACCAGCCCGGACGAGATCCTCGGCCTGGCCGCGATACGCAGCGCCGTCGCGCCGATCAAGATCGCCGTGGGCGAGCATGTCGCCAACCGGGTGATCTTCAAGCAACTGCTGCAGGCGGGCGCGGCCGACTTCCTGACCATCGACGCCTGCCGGGTGGCGGGGGTCAACGAGAACGTGGCCATCCTGCTGCTGGCGGCCAAGTTCGGCGTGCCCGTCTGCCCCCACGCGGGCGGCGTCGGGCTGTGCGAGCTGGTCCAGCATCTGGCGATGTTCGACTTCGCCGCGGTCTCGGCGACATCGACCGACCGCGTGCTCGAGTACGTCGACCATCTGCACGAGCACTTCACCGACCCGGTGCGCGTCACCGGCGGCCGCTACCTGGCGCCGACCGCGCCCGGCTTCTCCGCCACCCTCCGGCCCGCTTCCCTCCGCGACTACGAGTTCCCGCACGGCGCCGTCTGGCAGCGGCCAGGCGGCGAGTGACCGATCGACATGTCATCCATGCAGGTTCAGAAACCACAAAGGAGTGCCATGAGAGCCGAAAGATCCAAGAGAGCAAGAAGACGCCTGCTCGGTACCGCCGCGGTCGTCGCCGCCGGACTGCTCGTCGCCGCCTGCAGCTCAAGCAGCAGCTCGTCGACCAGCGCCCCCGCCGGCACCAGCCCCAGCGCCGGTAGCTCCACCGCCAGCGCCAGCGCCGCGGCCACCGGATCGTCCTCCGGTCAGGTCACCATCGGCGTCGACCTCACGTACAACAACACCGCCTTCTGGTCCGCCTACATCAACTACGAGCAGCAGTACGCCGCCCAGATGCACATCAAGCTGCTCGGGCCGCTGCTTTCCGCCGCCAGCGCGAGCCTGCAGAACCAGCAGATCGAGAACCTGGTGAACGAGGGCGCGCAGGCCATCGTGGTGAACCCGGAGACGGCGATCAGCCTCGGCCCGGCCATCACCTACGCGAACGCCCATCACGTCCAGCTGATATCGGTCGACACGATCGTCGGCGTCGGCCACGTCTACATGGTCGTCAGGGCCTCCAACACGCTCTACGGCCAGGATGCCTGCGCCTACGTCGCGTCCCAGGTCAAGTCCGGCTACGTGCTCGATCTCGAGGGCGACCTCACCTCGTCCAACGGCGCGGACCGCACGAACGCCTTCGACTCCTGCATGGCCGCCAACGACCCCTCGGTCAAGGTGCTCAAGGACCCGACCGTCTGGACCGACGCCACCGCCGTCACCGACGCGCAGAACGCGGTCAACGCCTACGGCTCCCAGCTCAAGGCCATCTACTCCCAGTGGTCCAGCCCCGACACCGGCATCATCCCGCTGCTGAAGAGCAAGGGCTACGGCCCCGGCACAGCGCACCCGGTGATCCTCATCAGCGATGACGGCGTGCCGTTCGAGATGTGCGACATCGGTAACGGCTCGGTGACCGCATCCCAGTCCCAGCCCGCCAACCTGTACGCGCAGTACGCCCTGACGTACGCTGTCGACGCCGCCAAGGGCGTCAAGCTGTCGCCCGGCCAGCCCGGCGGCGGCGCCCCCGCCCTGGCGAACGTGTCCTACGACGGGGACGTCAACCTAGCCGACCCCATCGTGGCGCCCTTCGTGACCAAGACCCCGGTCACGCTCAAGGTCGCCTCCCCGGTCGACGGCCTGCCCGGGACCGTCACCACCACCGGTGTCTCCGACGCAACCCTGTGGGGCAACGTGTACGGCAGCTCCCACGGCGGAGTCTGCGCCTCGTCCTAGTAGCTGCGAGCTACCCGGCGGCCGACGCTCCCCAGAGTGTCGGCCGTCGGCGCCGCGCAAGAACGGATTACGTTATGACGTCACGCGCCCCGGCGCTCGTGGAAATGACCGGCGTCGAGAAACGGTTCGGCACCACCCGCGCACTGCGCGGCGTCGACCTCTCGCTGAGCGCCGGAGAGTGCCTTGGCCTGGTCGGCCGCAACGGCGCGGGCAAGTCGACCATCGTCTCCATCCTGTCCGGGCTGGCCGAGCCCGACGCCGGCCAGGTCCGGTTCGCGGGCATCCCGGCCCCCCGGACGGCCGAAGTCACCCGCAGGCGCGAGTGGATCGCGACCGTCTTCCAGCACTCGATGATCGTGCCCGGCCTCTCCGTGGCCGAGAACGTCTTCCTCGGCGCCACCGGGGCGCTGGTCAATTGGCGCGAGCTGCGGGCGCGAACGCGGGAGATCATGCGCGACTGGGGCTTCGACATCGACGCGAATGTGCTGTGTCGCGACCTGTCAGTGGAGCAACTGCAGATCGTCGAGATAGCGCGGGCGCTGGCCCGCGGGTCCAAGTGCGTGCTGCTCGACGAGCCCACCGCCGCCCTGGAGCGCGACGCCGTGCGGCGCCTGTTCGAGCGCGTCCGCCAGCTCACGGCCGGCGGGGTGGCGGTCATGTACATCTCCCATCATCTTGAAGAGGTTTTCGAGATCTGCCAGAACGTCCAGGTCCTACGCGACGGCGAGACGGTGCTGACGGCGCCCACTTCGGAGCTGACCAGGGATGACCTGGTAGCCGCGATGGTGGGCGACGCGCAGGTCAAGGCGGCCGCCACGGCCGCCACCCCCGGCCAGCGAGCCGCGGGCGAGCGGGCGGACACGGGCGTGGTACTGGCGGCGGAGGATCTCGTCTCCGACTCCCCGGCCGGACGTCTGTCGGGCGTGTCCCTGCGGGTCCGCGGGGGCGAGGTCGTGGGCGTCACCGGCTTGCTCAGCGCGGGGGTCGCCACCATCGGCCGCACGATCGCAGGCGCCGAACCCAGAACCGCGGGCGAGGTGCGGTTGCGGGGCAGGCTCATCCCGCCCGGCCGACGCGACACCGCACAGCGCGCGGGCATCGGCTACGTGCCCGAAGACCGCAGGGCCGAGGGGTTCGTGGCGCATCTCGGGGTCGCCGAGAACGCCACCATGACCATCACCGACCGGCTGGCCAACCGGCTCGGGCTGATCCGGCCGGCCCGCCGCGCCGCCGCCGCCGCGCCGCTCACGGCCAGGCTCTCGCTGGTGTCGTCGGGCCCCTCCCAGCCCGCCGAGGAGCTGTCCGGCGGCAATCAGCAGAAGATCACCGTCGCCCGGACGCTGGCGCACAAGCCGTCGCTGATCGTCGCGATCACGCCGACCCGGGGCGTCGACGTCGCGTCCAAGGCGCTACTGCTTGACTCGCTGGCCGACGTGGCCAGGTCAACCGGGGCCGGCGTCCTGCTGTGTACCGACGAGCTTTCCGACCTGGTCATCTGCGACCGGGTCGTCGTCCTGGTCAGGGGCGAGGTCTTCGCCGAGTTCACCGAGCCGCCCTTTGACCGCGACGAGCTGATCGTCGCGACGGAAGGGATCTCAGGCATGGCCCATGGCACCGCCGCCGAGGAGGAGTACTCATGATTTCGAACAGCGCATCCGACCGGCCGACGGAATCGGCCGCACCCGGCGGGCGCCTCTCGCCGCTCGGTCTCGGCGCCGTCTCCACCTCCTGGCTGCGCGGCGCGAACCTGAGCACGCTGGTGCGCGAGGTCGCATTGCTGCCGGTCCTCGTCCTGCTGCTCATCGTCGGCGCGGTGGCGAGCCCGGCGTTCCTAACCCTCTCGAACTTCGCGGGCATCGGCCAGCAGAGCTCCGCGCTGGGCGTGGTCGTGGTCGGCGAGAGCCTGATCCTTTTGATCGGCGGCATGGACCTGTCGCTCGAATCGACCTACGGACTCGCGCCGATGGTCGCCGCCTGGCTGATCGTGCCGGTCGCGGCCTACGGCGACGGCACCGACCTCAGCCCCTATCTCGGCATCCTCGTGCTGGTGGCCGTCGGGGCGGCGGTCGGGCTGGTCAACGGCCTGCTGATCGTGAAGGGAAGGCTGAACGGGTTCATCGTGACCCTCGGCATGACGATCGTGCTGGCCGGACTGCAGAACGGCATCGTCAAGGCGCAGTCGCTGTTCAACCTGCCGACGGCCTTCGGCTACCTCGGCGCTGCTTCCTTCGGCCAGCTCCCCGTCTCGCTGGTGGTGGCCGTGGTCATCTTCGTGGCGGTTGGCCTGTTCCTGCGCTATCACCGCACCGGCCGTGCCATCTACGCGGTCGGCGGCAACCCCGCGGCGGCCCGCGCGGCCGGCATCAAGGTGGAGCGGGTCAAGATCGGCGTGTACGTCGCCGGCAGCGTGCTCGCCGCGATCGGCGGCCTGATGGAGGCGGGCCGGGTCTCGGCCGTGACCGGCCAGCAGGGCTACGGCGAGGGCATCATCTTCTCCGTGTTCGCCGCCGCCGTCATCGGCGGCGTGAGCCTGAAGGGCGGCCGTGGCAACATGGTCGGCGCGGCCTCGGGCGTGATCCTGCTCGGCATCGTCCAGGACATCCTCGACCTGGCGAACGTGTCCAACTACTGGATCGAGGCCATCGACGGCGCCGTTATCTTGTTCGCGCTGTTCCTCGCTCGTATCGTCGGCGGCGAGTCCACCGCAGAGGAGAGATGACATGACACCGGAGAGTGGGGACGTGGCCGAGCTCAGCGGTCTGGCGGCGATCGTGACCGGCGGCGGGTCGGGGATCGGGCTGGCGACCGCCCGGCTCCTGGCCAGCCGCGGCGCGCGGGTGGCGGTGCTCGACCTGAAGCCGGGGGAGGAGTTCGTCGGCCTGTCGGCCGACGTCACCGACGATGCGTCGGTGCGGCTCGCGGTCGATGCCGCCGCCGAACGCCTCGGCGGCATCGACATCCTGGTGAACAACGCCGGCATCGGCGCGATCGGGACCGTCGCCGACAATCCCGACGACCAGTGGCACCAGGTATTCGACGTCAACGTGGTCGGGATGGTCCGGGTGACCCGCGCCGCGCTGCCCTACCTGCGCCAGTCGGCCCATGCGGCGATCGTCAACACCTGCTCGATAGCGGCGACGGCGGGGCTTCCGCAGCGCGCGCTGTACTCGGCGACCAAGGGAGCGGTGCTTTCGCTGACGCTGGCGATGGCCGCCGACCACATCGGCGAGGGCATCAGGGTCAACTGCGTCAACCCGGGCACCGCCGACACCCCGTGGGTCGGCCGGCTCCTCGACCAGGCGGACGACCCGGCCGCCGAGCGCGCGGCCCTGCAGGCGCGGCAGCCGATGGGACGGCTGGTTACCGCGCAGGAGGTGGCCGCGGCAATCGCGTACCTCGCATCCCCGTCGGCCGCCGCCGTCACCGGCACGGCCCTCGCGGTCGACGGCGGGATGGGCGGGCTCAGGGTCCGGCCGCGATCGTGAGCGGACCGGTGTCGCTGCCGCAACGCCGCCTGGGCCGCTCGCAGGTGCGGGTGACCGAGCTCTCCCTCGGCGGCGCGGCCATCGGGAACCTGTTCACCGAGGTGACCGACGAAGACGCCTGCGCCACCGTGGACGCCGCCTGGGCGGGCGGCATCAGGACGTTTGACACCGCGCCGCATTACGGCCTGGGGCTGTCGGAGCGGCGCCTCGGTTCCGCCCTGCGGTACCGCCCGCGGGACGAATATGTGATCTCCACCAAGGTCGGGCGGCTGCTGCGGCCGGCCGACCCGCCCTACGGTCGCGATCGGGAGGGATTCGCGGTCCCGGCCGATCACCGGCGGGTGTTCGACTACAGCGGCGACGGCGTGCGCCGGAGTCTGGAGGAGAGCCTGCGCCGTCTTGGCCTTGACCGCATCGACATCGCGCTCATCCACGACCCCGACGACCACGGGGAGCAGGCGCTGCGCGAGGCGTACCCGGCGCTGGAGAAGCTGCGCGCCGAGGGCTGCGTGGGCGCGATCGGCGTCGGCATGAACCAGGCGGCCATGCTGACCAGGTTCGTCACCGAGACGGACGTCGACCTGGTGCTCGTGGCCGGCCGGTATACCCTGCTCGACCGGTCCGCCGCCGACGAGCTGCTCCCGGCCGCGCTGGAGCAGGGCGTGTCGGTGATCGCGGCGGGCGTGTTCAACTCGGGCCTGTTGGCGGCGCCCGCGCCCGGCGCGACCTACGACTACCAGGCGGCGCCCGGCTCGCTGATTGAGGCGGCCCGTCGGCTGGAGGCGGCCTGCGCGCGCTACAGCGTACCGCTGCGGGCCGCGGCGGCGCGTTTCCCGCTGGCGCACCCCGCCGTCGCGAGCGTGCTGATCGGCGCGCGCAGCGCCGCCGAGATCAGCGACGCGATCAATCTGCGCGAGCTCGCCATCCCCGCGCAGCTGTGGGACGAGCTGACGGCCGGGGGCGACTGCGCATGAGGATCGCGCTGCACACGCGGATCCGCGCCGGGCGGATCGAGGAGTACGAGCGAGCCCATGCGGAGGTGCCGACCGAGCTGACCGAGGCGATCAGGGCGGCCGGGGTGACCGGCTGGACGATCTGGCGCAGCGGTACCGACCTGTTCCACCTGATCGACTGCGAGGACTACCCGGCCATGCTCGCCTACCTGGCGCGGCAGCCGGTCAACGTCGCGTGGCAGGGCCGGATGTCGGAGCTGCTTGAGACGCCGCACGACTATACGGCCGGCGGCGGCGACGCCGTGCTCCCGGCCGTGTGGCAGCTGTGAGCGCGGCATGGCGGCCATGAGCATCGTCGACGCCCACCACCACGTGTGGGACCTCGCGGTCCGGGACCAGCCCTGGATCGCGGGTCCGCCGATGGCGCCGATCCGGCGTAGCTTCGGCGTTGACGACCTGCGACCGAGCGCGCAGGCGGCCGGGGTAAGCGCAACCGTGCTGGTGCAGACCGTGACCGTCGCGGCCGAGACGCCGGAGATGCTCGCCCTCGCGGTGGCCGATCCGCTGGTGGCGGGGGTGGTCGGCTGGACCGACCTGACCAGCCGGGCGATATCCGACGAGCTGGCCCGACTCGCCGCCTGCCCCGGCGGTCGTTACCTGGTCGGCGTCAGGCACCAGGTGCAGGCCGAGCCGGACCCTGATTGGCTGCGCCGTCCCGATGTCATCTGCGGCCTGCGCGCCGTCGCGGCGGCCGGGCTCTGTTACGACCTGGTCGTGCTCCCGCACCAGATCGCGGCCGCCACCCACGCGGCGACCGAGGTGCCCGAGCTGACGCTGATCCTGGACCATGCGGGCAAGCCGCCCATCGGGAGCGGGCAGCTCGACCCGTGGCGCACGGCCATCCGGGCGTTCGCCGCACGGCCGAACACCGCCTGCAAGCTGTCCGGTCTGGTGACCGAGGCGCCGCCGGGCGCGCCGGTCGATGCGTTCGCGCCGGTCGCCGATGTCATCCTGCAGGCGTTCGGCCCGCGGCGGATCATGTTCGGCTCGGACTGGCCGGTCTGCCTGCTGGCGCGAGATTACGCAGGCGTGGTACAGCTAGCGCAATTGCTGGCGGCCGGCTTGTCGGACACGGAGCGGACCGCGGTATTCAGCTCTACCGCGGCCGCGTTGTACGGGATAGACGTACCCCGGCCGGGCGCCGACGGGGACCAGACATCAGGAGATGGGTCGTGGCTCTAACCGACGAGGCGATTGACAAGATCAAGGAGATGATCACCTCCGGGCGCTTGCGACCAGGTGAGAAGCTCCCCCGGGAGGCGGACCTCGCGGCCGAGCTCGGCCTCTCCCGCAACTCCCTGCGCGAGGCGGTGAAGGCGCTGAGCATGATCAACGTTCTCGACGTGCGGCAGGGCGACGGCACGTACGCGACCAGCCTGGCCCCATCGCTGCTGCTTGAGGCGCTGAGCTTCATCGTCGACTTTCACCGCGATGACACCGTGCTCGAGTTCCTCGAAGTGCGCCGCATCCTCGAGCCGGCCGCCACCGCCATGGCCGCGGTCCGCATGCCCGCCGACGGCAGGAAGGAGCTCGGCGAGATACTCCATGCGGCCGACGTGAACTCGCCGATCGAGGACTTCGTGGCCGCCGACCTTGAGTTCCACCGCAAGATCGCGGTCGGCGCCGGCAACTCGGTGCTCGCCTCCCTAATCGACAACATGTCGGTCCCCACCCGGCGGGCCCGGCTGTGGCGCGGGGTGACCGAGCCTCGGGCCCAGGAACGCACGCTGGCCGAGCACACGGCCATCTATCACGCGATCATAAGCAGGGACGCCGACCTGGCGCGATCCTCCGCCATCGTCCACATCGCCGGCATCGAGTCCTGGCTGCGCACCGCCCTCGCCAACTGACGCCCCCACCCGAGGACGTCGGCCCGACCTCGTCAGCCAGCGACCGGCGCGCGACGACGCCACCGCCGCCGTGGCGGGGCAGCACCTGATCCAGGAGGCGGGCCGAAGCCGAGGGTGACCCGGCTCCCGCCGGACGCCGACTGGCCGATGGTCAGCGTCCCGCCGGACTCTTCCGCTATCCGCCGCGCGATGTCGAGGCCAAGCCCGGTCGAGCCCCCGCCGGACCGGCCGCGCCGAACCGCGCCGCCGGGCGCGAACCCCGGGCCGTCGTCCGCTACCACCAGCCATGCGCCGCCTCCGGCCCGGTGACTCAGCCGGACGGCAAGTCCCGCGCCTTCTGGCGTATGGGCGAAGACGTTCTCCAGCAGGATGTCGACGCATGCTGCCAGGTCGTCGGCGGATGTGCCGACGATCGCCGGATCTCCGGGCACGCTGACGCTCATCGGGCGGTCTTGGTCCTCCGCGAGCGGTCGCCAGAATGCCGCGCGCTCGGCGATCGCGAGCCGCGCGTCGCAGGGCATCCCCGTCGCCTCGCCTCGCTGCCGTCTCGCCTCGCGGATGATCTCGCTGACCGTCCGTTCCATCGCGGCCACATCGTCGATGAGCCGGCTGTCCCGCATCGACTCGGCGTCGATGCGCAGCGCGGTCAGCGGCGTGCGCAGGCGATGCGATAGGTCCGCGACCGTCTCACGTTCGTGTGCGAGCAGGTCGCCGATGCGGGTCGCGAGCCGGTTCAGGCCGTTTCCCGCCAGGCGGACCTCGGGCGGGCCGGCCACGGCCGCGCGAGCGGACAGGTCGCCGCTGGCGAGGCGGTCCGCCGCGTGCGCCACCGCTATCAGCGGCCGGACCAGCGAACGGGCAAGCTGGTCAGCCACGATCACGCTCAGCAGCAGCAGGAAGCACCCGACCGCGAGCAGCAGCAGCCACGCCCTGGCCACGCCGTGGCGCAGCTCCGCGTTCGGCACGAACGAGCGGATCACCGCCGTTCCCGCGGGCAGCCCCTCGACAGCGACGAGGACTTCCACCCCGCCGGGTACCGAACTGCTGAAGGACGCGCCCCGCCGCGCGAGCCGGACGCTGGCCGAGATGGCGGCGGGCGCGCCCGCCATTGTCCCGTTCGGCAGGAAGATGGTGACCGGCGCAGGAGACCCCGCGTTGATCTGAGCCACCGTCAGTTGCAGGCTCCGCGCACTGAGGCTGGTGACAAGCGGCGCCACCGACTGTGCCTGCGTGGTCGCCGCGGAGACGGCATGGTCGGCGGCCAGGGTGCGAAGCACCAGGGCGAGCGGCAGGAGGAAGGACACAAGCACAAGCGAGCTTGTCGCTATCACGAGCGCGACGATCCGCAGCCTCATGCCGGCAGGCCAGCCGGCCCGGCCAGCCCGGACGGGGGGCTGATCTTAATTCCCACCCCGCGGACCGTGTGCAGGTAGCGCGGCTGCTGCGCGGTCTCGCCTAGCTTCCTCCGCAGCCACGACACGTGCACGTCAACCGTCTTGTCGGCGCCGCCGTACGGCATCTGCCAGACGTTCGTCAGCAGGTCCCGGCGGGTTACCACCTGTCCCGCGTGCTGGGTCAGGTAGTGCAGCAGGTCGAATTCGCGCGGGCTCAGGTCAAGCCGGGTGCCGTCAAGCGTCGCCTCGTGCGCGTCGGGGTCCACCCGCAGCCCGCCGACCTCGAGCAGCCCGCCGCCCTTGCCGCCCTGCTGGCCGGACCGCCGCAGCACGGCCCGGATGCGCGCCTCGATCTGGCCAACGCCAAACGGCTTGATCACGTAGTCGTCGGCCCCGGCATCCAGGACCCGGATGATCTCCTGCTCGTCGTCGTGCGCGGTGACGACCACGACAGGCACGGCGCTCACGGCGCGCATCATCCGGAGCGCCTCATAGCCGCCAAGATCAGGAAGCCCGAGGTCAAGCAGGATGAGGTCGGGCGGCGTCTCCAGGACATAGCGGAGCGCCGTCATGGCGCTAGCGGTCGACGTCACCGCGTGCCCGTACTCGGTGAGCACGCGGATCAGCGCGCCGCGAATCGCCGCATCGTCCTCTACCACCAGAAGCTGGGCCACGAGAGCGAAAATATCCCGTTTCATGGCGGCAAGATCGGTTTCCTGTGATTCGCTTAGCATCTCGTTTACCTGGACTTAAAGATCAGACTGAGATGCTGTGGTGTGAACAGGCGCATCCTCTTCGGCGTTGCCGCGTGGCTGCTCGGCGCCGCGACCGCGACCGCAGGCAGCTTGCTTGCTGTCTCGCTGCTCGGCCAGGGCATTACCGGGGGCTCTGGCCCGCTTCTTACACAGGACGCAGTGAACCGGGCGCTCGCCAGCGAGTCGTCCGAGACGTCCGTGTCGTCGGAGCCGACTGGGGCTCCCGCCGCAGCCGCTCCTTCCGGCGGCGCGCAGTCGACGTCGCCGAGCGAAGATCCTGCCGTCACCAAAACCACCGCGACACCTGTGCAAACGCACGTGCCCACACCGCCCCCGCCCAGCCCCTCGACCGCTGATGGCCCCGCGCCGGCTGGCACGCTGCTAACGTCGCGGGGCGGTAACGTGGTGGCCAGCTGCCTGGCGGCGGGGGCGTACCTGGACTCCTGGTCGCCGTCTCAGGGCTACAGCGTTGACGAGGTTCTCGCGGGCCGGCCGCGAAGGCGCGGGTGACGTTCGATTCTGACGGGGCCTCGGTGACCGTGGTGGTGTCGTGCTCAGCGGGCGTTCCTTCCGCCGCGTCGGACACCCGACAAGGCGACGACTGACTCGCTTTCCGTGAGCAGCGCCAGCGTCGGACAGGCGGCGGCCGCGCGCCTGGCGTGACTGGCCAGCTCGCGAGGCACCTCCGCCGAACCCACGATCGGGTAGCCCCACGGGTCGAGGCGTATCAACTCGGGGAGCAGTTCGGCGCACATGCCATGGCCTGCGCAGGTGATCGGGTTGACGCGGAGCCTCATGCCGCATCTCCCTGCAGGCCATCGCCCGGGACGGGCAGCAGCGGGCTCCGTCGCAGGCCGTGGCACGGGCCGTCCTCATCGTGCCGGCGGGCGTCCGCGGCCGCCGTCCGCAGCGCGCTGCGGATCAGCTGGGTCACTCCATCGGGGTGGCGGCAGGCGCCGCGTCCCTCGACCAGCGGGATCAGCGCCGCGAGCTGGCCGAGCACCCGACCTCGGCCGCCGTGAAAGGCCAGGTCGGACACGGCGTCGGCGAGCGCGGGCAGTCCGAACACGCACGGCCCGCACTGGCCAGCGCCCTCGTCGGCGAGATAGCGGACCACCCGCGCGGTCTCGGCCAGCAGGCACGACGACTCCGGAAGCGCGACCACGACGCCCGCTCCGAGCGTCCCGCCCGCCGACTTCAGCCCGGCGTGGGTCATCGGCACATGCCACGCGGCGTCGGCGGGCAGCCAGGCGCCGAAGTAGCCTCCGACGAGGAGCGCCTGCACCCGTTCGGCCGGGCCTCCTGCCCTCATCACCACCTCACCGAGCGCGGTGCCCTGCTCGATCTCGTAGACACCCGGACGGCACACCGTGCCGCTCACCGTGGCGAGCATGGAACCCGGGGCGTTCGGCAGCCCGGCGGAGCGGAACCAGCGGTCGCCGTAACGGGCGATCAGTGCCAGGTGCGCCAGCGTCTCGACGTTGTTCACCAGGGTCGGCAGCCCGCGAACGCCACGCTCGTGCGGCCGCGGCGGTGCGAACGTGGGCTTGCCTGGACCGCCGTTCAGGTACTGGACGATCGACGACTGCTCGCTTGAGACGTACGCGCCAGGAATACCGGTCACCTGAACAGGCACCGGGTCCCCCCGGTTCTCTGCCGCCGCGGTCAGGCTGGCGAGCAGCTGCGTCTCGTGCTCATGCACGCACAGGTACGCGTCATCCGCGCCGACCGCCGCGGCCGCGGCCGCGATGCCGTCAAGAACCAGGTGCGGCAGCCGGGTGAGCAGCAGCCGGTCCTTGCTGGACGCCGGCTCCCCTTCCGACCCGTTGGCCACGACGACCTTGCGGCCGGCCCGAGCGGAGACCGACCGCAGCTTCCGCCCGGTCGGGAACCCCGCGCCGCCCCGGCCGGTCAGCCCCGAGGCGTCCACTACGTCAATGAACCGTCGGCCGCCGGCGGGCATCGGACCGTGGCAGCGCTCGTGCTCCGCCCGGTCGGCGGGCCGATGGTAAGACAGGCCGGCCAGCAGGCGCGGCACCGCGCCGCGCGCCACGGAAGCCGAGGTCACCGTACTCAGGGGATGTGCGTTCACTGCGCTCCAATGGTGACGATCCGCCAGGTGGCCACGGCCCCGACGCTGACAACGCAGGCCAGCGTCAGCGCGATGACCCAGGTAGCCGACCGGTCGGTGCCAATGCCAAGGCCGTGGGCGACGGCCACCGGCCAGCAGGCGTACGCCAGCCAGTGCAGCCGGCGCCAGGTCCGGTATCCCAGCCTGCCCCGCGCGAGGCTGGTGGCGGCGAGGGCGATCAGCAGGTCGAGCGCGACCGCGCCGAGCGACAGCCAGACCGTCTTGTAGGACGAGGCGAACGGCACGAAGGCGGCCGTCAGCGAGATCGAGGTGTAGGTGTCGAGAACCGTGCTTGCCACGTGCAGCGCGAGGAACGCCAGGACGAGCAGCGAGACGTTGCCGTGCAGGCCCTGGGTGAGGAACCGCGGCCAGCGCTCGCTGCGGAACCGGCCGGCGGTAAGCAGGCCGAGCAGCACGCTCGCGGTCAGCAGCGTCAGGCTGACCAGGCCGGTGGCCCTAGTGACGTACCACAGGCCAGGCCCGTGCAGGTCGAAGCTCATGCCGTGCTCTCCTGCTCGGGCCAGCCCGCGACGGTGACGACGCTGCCGTCATGGCGCACCAGGCGGGCCGGCAGCCGCAGCCGCTCAAGCCAGTTCGCTGCCCGCTCACCGCGGACGATCGCGGCGGTGGCCGCAATGTTCGCGTCAACGCAGGTCTCGGCGGCGACGGTGACCGTGCGCCAGCAGGATCTCGCGGGCAGGCCGGTGCGTGGCTCGATGATGTGATGAACGATGACGCCGCCGCGCTGCCAGGATCGGCCGAGTACGCTCGACGTGGCCAGGCCGCCATCCCTGACCAGCACCGACTGCCGGATCCGGACGCTGTCCGCGGTCGTATCGAAGCGCGCGTCGTCCGCCACGCCGACCGGCCACCCGCCCTCGGGGGCACGGCCCGCCACGCTGATGTCACCGCCCAGGTTCACGAGCACACCGGAGCCGGTGGCGGCCGCGATCGCGGTTGCCGCGCGGTCGGCTGCCAGCGCTTTGGCGGTCGCGCCCAGGTCAAGCAGCATCCCGGACGGGACCGACACCTCCCGTCGCGCAGCGTCAAGCCGTACCGTGCGCCACCCGCCGTCGAGAACGGGCGGCAGGCTCACGGGACTGGTGTCCCGTCGGGCCAGCGCGAAGTCACGGTCATAGCCGAGCCATGCGAGCGACCGTCCGCAGGTGGGATCCACGTCACCGTCGGTGAGCCGGGCCGCGTCCAGGGCGACCTCGAGGGCCTCGGCGAAGAGCGGGCTGATGGCGACCGGCTGACCGTTCGCCGAGCACACCCGCGAGAGCTCGGAATCCGGGCGGAAACGCGAGCAGGCGGCGTCGATCGCGGCCAGCTCCGCCGTGAGCAGGTCGCGGGCGAACGCAAGGACGGCCGGGTCGGTGACGAGCAGCGTGGCGAAGGTGCCAAGCGCGGCGAAGGTGCACTGCCCGGCCGTGACCGTTGCCGTGGCCGACGGCATTAGTTCCCTCCGTGCGACGTGCTTGTGGCGGTCGGCGCGGGCGCCGCGGTGGTCGGCGCCGCGGCCGGTGCCGTGGTGGGCGGTGCCAGGGTCGGTGCCTTGGTGGTCGGCGCCGGGGCCGGTGCCGCGGTGGTCGGCGCCGGAGCAGGCACGCCCGACGGCGCCGCCGACTGGGCGGCGGCTTGCGGCGCTGGCTTGCTTGCCGCCTGCGAAGCGGGGTGCGGTTTCGCATGGCGCGACGCCGTGCGAGTAGGCGATGGGCTTGAGGTCGCCGTGGCGAGCTTGCCGGCGGGCTTGGCCGCGGGCGTGGTCTGGCTCGCCGTCTGGACCGGCGCCGTTCGCGCGAAGAGCGTGGCGACGCCGACCGTGGCCAGGGCACCGAGCTGTGCTGCCCGCCAGGTCAGCTTGCCCAGGCGGCGCAGGCCATCTTCCCGTGTCGCGTCCGAGGAGCGATCGTAACTGTTGCGCATGATTGGCGATCTCACCAGTCAGTGCGTTAAGGCGAGGTCAAGAATCCTTCAAGGACCGGTTGCCCTTTCAGGGGCCAGTGCATATCTGAGTGCCTACTGGCCGAGGACCTCGAGGATGCCCTCGCCGTACTTGGCCAGCTTGGATTCGCCGACGCCGCTGATCCCGGCCAGCTCGCGCAGCGAGGACGGCGCCGCCATTGCGATCGCGCGCAGGGTGGCGTCGTGGAAGACCACGTAGGCGGGCACGCCCTGCTCCTTGGCGGCCGCCCCGCGCCAGGCGCGCAGCTCCTCGAAGACCGCCTCCTGCTCGGGGGTGAGGTCAATCTCGGCGAGCTTCGCCCTGGTCCCGGCGCCGCCCGGTCCGGCCGCCGCGCCACCCCCACCGCGCAGACGCGCCGCCTTCGGCGTCGGCGCGTCCTGCCGCAGGGTCACCGCGCGCTGTCCGCGCAGCACCTCTCCGCTTGCCTCGGTGATGCCGAGGGTCTGGTACTCGCCCTGCACCGCGAGCAGTCCCTGCGCGAGCAGTTGCCGCACCACGCCGCGCCACTGCGCCTCGCTCAGCTCGATGCCGATGCCGAACGTCTTCAGCTCGTGGTGTCCGTTCTCCGACACCTTCGCGGTCTTCTTCCCCAGCAGGATGTCGATGATCTGGCCCGCCCCGTAGCGCTGGTCCCGCTCCCGGCCCAGCCTGATGATCGTGGAGAGCAGCTTCTGCGCGGGGACCGTCCCGTCCCAGGTTTGCGGCGGCGACAGGCAGGTGTCGCAGTTGCCGCAGGCCGCCGTCCGCTCGGAAAAGTACGCAAGCAGTTGCGTCCGGCGGCAGTCGGTCGCCTCGCACAGCGCCAGCATCGCGTCGAGGTGCGATGCCATCAGCCGCCGGTGCGCGACGTTGCCCTCGGACGAGTCGATCATCCGGCGTTGCTGCACCACGTCGGCCAGCCCGTAGGCGAGCCAGGCGGTGGCAGGCTGGCCGTCCCGCCCGGCGCGGCCGGTCTCCTGGTAGTAGCCCTCGACCGAGCGCGGCATGTCCAGGTGCGCGACGAACCGGACGTCGGGCTTGTCGATCCCCATACCGAACGCGATCGTGGCGACCATCACCAGTCCGTCCTCGCGCAGGAAGCGCGCCTGATGGTCGGCCCGCACCCCGCTGTCCAGCCCGGCGTGGTACGGCAGCGCCGGGATGTCGTTCTCGGTTAGGAACGCCGCGATCCGCTCGGTCGAGTCCCGGGAGAGGCAGTAGACGATCCCCGCGTCACCAGGGTGCTCGGTGCGCAGGAAGTGCAGCAGCTGCTTCTTCGGATCGTTCTTGGGCACGATCCGGTACTGGATGTTGGGCCGGTCGAAGGACGACACGAACAGCTTCGACCCGGCCAGCTTCAGCCTGATCGCGATCTCTTCCCTGGTCGCCTGGGTGGCGGTCGCGGTGAGCGCGATCCGGGGCACGTCCGGCCAGCGCTCGTGCAGCACCTGGAGCTCCAGGTAATCGGGCCGGAAGTCGTGGCCCCACTGCGACACGCAGTGCGCCTCGTCGATGGCGAAGACCGAGATCCTCGAGGCGTCGAGCAACTGCAGCGTGCCCGGCGCGCGCAGCCGCTCCGGCGCCAGGTACAGCAGGTCGAGCTCGCCCGCCTTGAACTGCTGCTCGACGACGTGCCTGGTCCCCGGGTCCTGGGTCGAGTTGAGGAAGTCCGCGCGGATGCCAAGCTGGCGCAGTGCCTGCACCTGGTCCTGCATGAGCGCGATCAGCGGCGAGACGACGACCCCGGTGCCCGGCCGCACCAGCGCCGGGATCTGGTAGCAGAGCGACTTGCCGCCGCCGGTCGGCATCAGCACCAGCGCGTCGCCGCCCCCGACGACGTGGTTGATGATCTCCTCCTGACGGCCACGGAAGGATTCGAAGCCGAACACCCGGTGCAGCACGGTCGCCGCTCGGCGCGCCCCATCGGGCACGGCGGCGGGGACGCCGGCCGCACGCGGATCGCTGGCGTCGCTCGGGTCACGGGGGGAGGACACGCGGCAATCCTACGGGCCGCGACCGACAGTCGGCTGGCGCAGCGGCCAATCGCGGGATGGCCGGACGGGCGAGGCAACCGATCGTCGGGATGCTGCGTCCCATCGATATGACGACGGTCCAGGACGGAGCCGCCTCGTTATCGTCGGCCGGGCCCCCGGGTCAGGGCTCGTCGAGGCGGACGGCGATCACGCCCGCCAGGATCAGCGCGCCGCCGAGGAACTGCGTGGCCGTCGGCGTCTGGTGCAGCAGAATCCAGGCGAACAGCACCGCGAAGCCGATCTCCGCCATCGCGACGAACGACCCGAACTTGGGTCCCAGCCGGCGCGCCGCCCCGATGCCGGTGACGTACGCGATCGCCGCCGCGAGCACCCCGAGCCCCAGCACCGGCACGATCCAGCTGGTCTGCCCGCCGAACAGCGCGACGTCGGACGCCGAGAACCGCAGCGGGGTCACCCGGGCCACGCCGCCGAGGGCGATGGCGGCCGCCCCCACGATCATCCCGCCCCAGGTCAGCACCACCGGGGGAAGGTCTTGTGAGCCGTTCGCGGCCGCCTCGGGGGCCTCGTCCGCGACCTGGGCGGCTCCCGCCGTAGCCGCCGACTGGAAGAAGTACACCGCCATCGACACCGCCGCCGCCAGCGCGAAAAGGACCCCGATGGGGCTCACCCCGCCGCTGCCGCTGAGGTTGAGCATCAGCGCCAGCCCGGCCAGCGCCGCCACGCCGCCGCCGACGGTCAGCGGTCGCGGCCGCTGACCGTGCCGAACCCACAGCCAGCCCACGATGAACACGATGCCCAGGTACTCCAGCATGATCGAGATTCCGACCGGCATCCGCGCGATCGCGTTGAAGTAGCAGATCTGGCACGCCGCCACCCCGACGAGCCCGTAGACGGTCACCTGCCAGGCCGACCGGCGCAGCGCGCCCCACCGGCCGCGCAGCGCGAGCACCGCCGGAACCGTCAGCGCCAGCGCCGCGACCAGGACCCGCGCCAGCACTGCGCCCGCCGGAGACCAGTCCGCCCCGATCAGCGCCGATCCGAACGTGCCGGACGTGCCGAAGCACATCGCCGACAGCAGCCCGATCGCCACGCCGGCCGATCGGGTGGACGGTCGAGACAGCCCGGAGCGAAGCCCCAGCGGCGGCCGCGCAGTCTCAGCCGACGCCACTGGCGGCGTCGCGATCGGTCCGCCCACTGCCCGCGCGGTCGTCATCCGCCCACTCCTCGTCACGCACTAGGCTGTAAGTGGTAAAACATGTCTACGTCCATGACACTATCGAGGCCGCCTGAAAGGAGTCAAATGGCTTTTACCCATGACACTGAGCTGTCACTGAGCGCGACCGCCGCCCTCGTGAATACCGGCCGCGCCCCGGTCGACGAGATGCCCGACGTCGCCGCGCTCGATGCCTTCATCGAGCACTGGGAGTGGTCAGGCAGCCGCACTCACGACGAAGCCGAGCTCGCGGCCGTGCTGCGGCTGCGCTCCCGGCTGGCGCGGCTGTGGGAGATGACCGCGGACGAGGCCGTGATCCTGGTGAACACGCTGCTGGCCGACGCGAGCGCGCTTCCGCAACTGGTCAAGCACGACGGCTGGGACTACCACATCCACGCGACCTCGCCCGAGGCGCCGCTGGCCGACCGGATGGCGGTCGACGCGGCGATGGCCTTCGCCGACGTGATCCGGGTGGGCGAGTTCGGCCGCCTCCGGGTCTGCGCCGCCGACGACTGCGAGGACGTGGTCATCGACCTGTCCAAGAACCGGTCCCGCCGATTCTGCAGCCTGACCTGCGCCAACCGCGTCAACGTGGCGGCCTACCGGTCCCGCCGCACCGCCAGCTGACAGGCGACAAGACCGCTAGCGGCCGGCCTACTCGGCCGGGGCCGCCTCCTGCCGCCGGATCGCCGCCCGCCCGAAGACGAGCCACCCCACGAACGCCAGCACCAGCGCCACGATCACCCCCAGGTTGGCGTACTCCCAGGTCCCCGTCTTCCCGCCCAGCCCGAGCGGCCCCAGCAGGTACCCCTGCCACGACAGCCACGACGCGTAGGTGTTGACGACGAGCCCGAACCCGACGACGCTGCCGGCCACCATCAGGCCGACCGGCACCCACCGGACCACGCCGTAGCGGCCGGAGGAGGTGAACAGCTCCGCCTCCGCGTACGGCCGCCGCCGCAGCAGGATGTCGGCCAGCATCACGCCGCACCAGGCCGAGATCGGCACGCCCAGCGTGATCAGGAACCCCTCGAACGGCCCGATGAAGTTCGAGGAGAAGAACACCACGTAGATCGTGCCGACGATCATCAGCACGCCGTCGATCAGCGCCGCCGACCAGCGTGGCACCCGCAGCCCGGCCGCGAGAACAGGGGAGGCGCAGGCACGTGCGGCCACTGGACCGCGCCCGCGGCGCGCTGTACGGCCTGGCGATCGGCGACGCGCTCGGCATGCCGACGCAAATGCTCTCCCGTCGGCAGATCGCCGACCGCTGGGGTCCGTTGCTGACCGGGTTCGAGGCCGCTCCCGAGGATCACCCGATCGCGGCCGGCCTGCCCGCGGGCGCGGTCACGGACGACACCGAGCAGGCCGTGCTCCTCGGCCGGCTGCTGCTGGTCCGCGGCGACGGCGGCGTCGATCCGGTCGAGCTGGCGACCGTCCTGCTGGCCTGGGAGCGCGACATGGCCGCACGCGGGTCGCTCGACCTCCTCGGCCCCTCGACCAGACGCGCGGTCGCGGCCGTGCAGAACGGCACGCCCCCGGTCGAGGCGGGCCGGTACGGCGACACCAACGGCGCCGCGATGCGCATCACCCCGGTCGGCATCGCGGCTGCCGCGGCCGACCTGCCGGCCCTGGTCGACCGGGTGCAGCAGGCCAGCTTCGTGACCCACAACACGTCGATTGCGCTGGCAGGCGCCGCCGCCGTCGCCGCCGCGGTCAGCGCGGGCATCGACGGCGCCGATGTCGAGGCGGCGACCGAGACGGCCATCGCGGCCGCCCGGCTCGGCGGCCAGCGCGGGCACTGGACGGCGGGCGCCGACGTCGCGGCCCGCATCGACTGGGCCGTGAGCCTGACCGCCGGCGCGCCGCCGCGGCAGGCGGCCGAGGTCATCTACACGCTGGTCGGCACCAGCCTGGCCACCCAGGAGTCGGTGCCGGCCGCGTTCGCGGTGCTCAGCGCGGTGCCCGGCGATCCCTGGCAGGCCTGCCTGCTGGCCGCGTCGCTGGGCGGGGACTGCGACACGATCGCCGCGATGGCGGGCGCGATCGCCGGCGCCTGCCACGGCCTGGCCGCCTTCCCCGTGCACGCGATCGAGACCGTGGACAGGAACGGACTTGACCTCATGGCACTGGCTGATTCGCTACTCGAACTGCGAAAAACATGATCATCCCGAACGGACCCTTGGATCCTCCCCAGGCGGCCATTACCCTCGCCGCGGCCCGGCCCCGCAGGCTCTGACCGCCGCCGCCCGGCAGGGCCTGCCGGTGCTCTACGCGGGCGGTCACGGCACCGGCCCCTGGGGTGACCTGGTCCGAGCCGCGCTCGCGGCCGAAGGCATCGGGCTGCTGCGCCCGCCCGACCCGTCCAACGACACCGGCTTCGATGTCGCGCTGGTCGAGCCCGACGCCGAGCGCACGTTCGTCACCAGCCTGGGCGCGGAGTCGCTAGGCGAGCCGGGCGGCTGGGACGCGGTCCCGGCCGGTTCCGGTGATGCCGTCTATGTCTCCGGCTACGGCCTGGTCCCGTCCGGCTCGGGTCCCGCTCTCGGTGCCTGGGCGGCGCGGCTGCGGCCGGACGTCCTGCTTTTCCTTGACCCCGGCCCGCTCGCCGCGCAGATCCCCGACGAGGTGCTCGATCCTGTGCTCGCCCGCGTCGACTGGCTGAGCTGCAACGCCCGCGAGGCCGTCTTGCTCGGCGGTGCCGCCGATCCCGAGAAGGCGGCCCGCCGCCTGCTCGACCGCACCACCCGGGCCGGCGTCATGGTCCGCGTCGGGGCAGCAGGATGCTTCCTGGCCAGCCGCCCGCCCGCCAGCCACGGCGCCGCGCCCGTGCACATCCCGGCCCCCGCCGTGCACGCGGTCGACACCACCGGGGCAGGCGACGCGCATGCGGGAGTGTTTCTGGCAGCGCTGTCCGACGGCCGGTCCCCGGCTGACGCCGCCCGCCGCGCCAACGCCGCTGCCGCGCTGGCGGTCACTCGTCCCGGTCCCGCCACCAGCCCGGGCCGGGCTGAGCTGGACGCCTGGCTCGCCCGGCGCTAGCGCCCGGCCAAGCTCGGCACTGAGCCACGCCCCCTCGCTAGGCCGCCCGGTCAGCGGGCCAGGCTCGCGGCCGCGTGCCAGCCGGACTCGGCCTCGCCCATCGGGGTCGACGGCGGAGCGGCCAGGAACGGCCAGATCTCCTCCGAGATCGCGCGCCAGTTCGCGGTCGCGTTCATCTCGCCCAGGATCGCGAACAGCCCCAGGTTGATCCGCTGCAGGATCACGTAGGAGCGCGGGATCTTGGCGTAGGCCGCCAGCGGGTTCTTGAAGTCCACGTATCGGCGGGCCACGGCGGAGGCGTACTCGCGGGTCATGGTCTTGGGCCCGTGGGTGGAGACGGAGTCGTAGAACAGCGCCATATGGTCGACGACCTGATCGGTGCCGATCGGCGCGTTCGGCGATAGGAAGCCTGCGTCCTCCATGGCGCGGCGGAACGCCTCCGGGTCGCGCTGGACGCAGAGCGTCTTGATCATGTTCACCAGCGGGTCGAGCTCGCTCGGGGTGAAGTGCTTGACCAGCCCGAAGTCGAGGAACGTGACCTGACCGCCCGGCTCGAACAGGTAGTTGCCGGGGTGCGGGTCGCCGTTGAAGGCGTGCAGCTCGTACAGGCTGCGGAACGTGAACCGGTAGATCGTCTCGGCCGCCAGGTCCTTCTCCGGCTGGGACCAGCCGAGCATCTCCGCGTACCGCGCCCCGGTCGCCAGCTCGCTGGTGATGACGCGGGCGGTGCAGAGCTCGTCGACGATCTTCGGCACGGTGATGGTCGGATGGCCGTCGAAGTAGGCAGCGAACTGCCGTTGGCTGTCGGCCTCGCGCACGTAGTCGAGCTCCTCGCCGATCCGCTCGCGCAGCTCGTCGATGAGCTCGGTCACGTCCTGGCTCGGCGCCGCCATCCGCAGCAGCGAGCGCAGCAGCCCCACGTTGCCGAGGTCGGCCGCGATCGTCTCCGCGATCCCCGGGTACTGGACCTTGACGGCGACGGCACGCCCGTCGCGGGTGATGGCGCGGTGCACCTGGCCGATGGAGGCGGCGGCGATCGGCAGCGGGTCCCACTGGCTGAACACCGACTCGGGAGCGTCGCCCAGCTCGGCCACGATGACCCCGGCGGCAAGCTCGGGCGACATCGGCGGCACGCTGTCCTGCAGTCGGCCGAGCACCCGGCGGGCCGGCGGCGCCAGCCCGTCGTCCACGTAGCTGGCGAGCTGCCCGATCTTCATCAGCACGCCCTTCATCGTGCCGAGCGTGTCGGCCACGTCCTGGGCGGTGCGCAGCGCGAGATCGTCACGGAGCTGCTGGCGCTGCTCCCCGGCGCGGGCGAAAAGCCGGGGCGCGTTCACCGCGTAGCGCGCCCCGCCCCGGGCGGCGAGCCGCATCGCGGCCAGCCCCCGGCTGACCCGCAGCAATGGCTCGTTCACCGGGCGGACTCGGCCGCTCGCATCCGCAGCGCGAGCCGCTGGCGGGCCTCGAGCACTCCCGGCTCGCCCAGGTAGATCGCATCGAGGACGCCCAGTACCTGCCTGACCTCGGTGCGGTCGGGGGCCACGGCGTCCGCCCAGCCGTACAGCTCCCGCGCCCAGCCGGGCAGCGCCGCCACCGCCGCGGCGGCGACCACCTGCCAGACATCGGACAGCTCGGGCTCGATGGCCGGCATCTCGGTCAGGTACCTGGCCGTGTCGGCGGCGCCCGGGCTGAGCGTCAGCTCGGGCCGGACCGCCGCGAAGTAGGCGTCGAGCTCGGCCACGGACGCGGGGGCCCGGCCCGGTGGCACGCCGACCAGCTCCGCGGCAGCGGTCATCTCGGCCACATAGCCGTCCCGGTCGGCGTCGCTGAACTCCGCGCCGTAGCGGGCGGCGGCGGCCAGGCCGGAGTCCACTTGGCCCGCGTGCACCCAGATCAGCAGGTCGGGGTCGCCGGCCGCGTAGGCCCGACCGGTCACCGGGTCGGTGCCGCGGACCCACTCATGGATCTTCCGCACCCGGTCCGCGGCCGCTCGCGCGGCCGCCCGGTCCCCGTAGGTGGTGGTCAGGACGTAGGCGGCGGTGGTCGCGAACCGGCCCGCCGGGTCGTCGCGCCACTGGCTGTGCTGGTCGACCCCGGCCATGGCGAGCGGGTGCAGCGCCTGCAGCAGCAGCGAGCGCAGGCCGGAGACCGGCGCCGACAGGTCGGCGTGCAGTCGCCAGGTGACGCTGCCGGGACCGAAGAAGCCGTCGTCGGCCGGGTCGACCGGGACGCTGGCGGCGAAGGCCGCGGCACCGCGCTGGAACAGGCCGTCACCAGGGAAGACTTCAGCCGTCATAGATGCAACGCTACCTTGGGGTTAGCCCCGTCTCGTACGGGTTGCGCCGCCCTCGCCACGGGTCGGGCGGGGCGGCAGTGCCGCTCGTCCCCAGCGGCCCTGGCAGCCCCTGCGGCGCGCCGGGCGGGCCAGGCGGCATCGCCCGCTGCGGGTAGTCGGGGTACCCCGACTGGCCGGTCGGCTGGGTCGGCGGCAGGCTGGGCTGGTCCCGGTAGGCCGGGAACGCCCCGGTGTACCCGGGCGGGCTCGGCTTTGGGGGCGGCTGGTTGGGCGCCATCCGGTGCGGCACCCGGGCCTGCATCGGAGCCGGCAGGTCGAGCACCAGCGCACCGCCCTCGGCGCGCAGCCGGGCCTTGCGCAGGAGCGAGAACTGGTGCTTGAACCGCTGCGGCGACAGATTGTAATAAGTGCCGTTGCCGTATCTGATGTGGATCTCGCGCACCCCGGGGCGCCACTCGGCCAGCCGCGCCCCCAGCGGGACGCCGAGCATGGTCGGCGTCAGCGCGGTGTGCGCGTTGCCCGCGATCACCAGCGTGCGGGCGGCCGGACCCTGGGCGTTGAGTATGCGCTCGGCCATCGCGGACTCGCGACGCGACCAGCCCATCTCGTTGACCCCGTCGAAAAGGGTCAGCGCCTGCAGTCGCTCGGCCAGGAATCGCTCCCGCAGCAGCGCGAAGTGGCCCACGGTGATCCGGCCGTCCCCGCCCCACAGCTGCGGGTGATCGGGCACCAGGCCGTTGCCGAAGAAGCCGCTCACGGCCGTGGCGAGTTCGGCCGGCCACTCGAGGGCCAGCCCGGTCACGTCCAGGGCGACCATGAGCGCGCGGGCGATGAGCGGGTTCTGGCGGACCCCGTGGACCTCGCCTAGGAGCAGCAGCCCGGACTGATCGAGCGACTGACGAGCGGCCGCTAGCGCGGCCGGATCGATAGCAACGCGGAAAGAAGTCACGTCAAACTCGTTGACAGCCCGCTGAAACGCCTCGAGTGAAGCAACCCCCGGCATAACCGACATAGTAAGTCCTGGGCAGGCGGCGGTCAGCCAGTCGGCCTGCCTTATTACGACAACGATTCCGCGGGCGAAGCCGCGGCCAATTCGGGGCTATCTGGTCGGCGGCACCCAGCGGATGGAGAACACGGACACCCTGTAATTCAGCGCGCCGACGGTTGGCGCGATGAAATTGTCGCGGATGATCGTGGTTGCTTCCTTCTCGGCCGCGGCGATGAGCGGCTTGGTGACGCTGGGCAGCGTCGTGGCCTTGGTGTACGCCTCGGCCTGGGCCTGCGCGTAGAGGACCGACTGAGAGAACTGGGGCCGGATGAGCGCGCCGCACGCCAGACCCGGATAGGTCCAGCTGTGGTTGGTCGAGATCGGCGCGGACAGGGTGTTGTCGATCGCCACGTCATGCACCGACTGCGGCAGCTGCGGAAGCGGCAGGGCCATGGTGATGGCGAGCTTTCCCGGGACGGACCCGGCCGGCTTGCTAAGCACGCGCAGCTGGTAATGATCGGTGGACGGCTTCCACCAGGCGGTGCCCGGGTTCAGATCGACCGTCGCCGATGCCCGGCCGACCGCGTAAAAGGTCGCGGAGTACCAGCAGGGCAGGAAGCCGAGATTCTTGGTCACCTTCCTGGTAAAGACGAAGTTGAAGTTCTCGGTGCCGAGCGCGGGCTTGTCGATGCCCTCGATCTTCTGCAGAACGATGGGCCCGACCAGCGTGTTGGTGGTGGTGGCGGATGACCACGGCCAGCCGAAGGAGATATGCGGCAGGTGGACGTTGGCGCCGAACAGGTGCAGTCCGGCCGATAGCACGGCGAGCGCCGCCCAGGCGGTGATGCGCCGGAAGAACACCAGCACGATCACGATCACGATCGTCCACTTGGCCCAGCGCGGGATGAACCGGTGCCAGGGTCGCCGCGGGTACTGGGGTCCGGGGCCGCCGGGCTGCCCGACCATCACGATCGTCGGATGGTACGGGCCGTCGGCCCCCTCGCCGTCAGAGCGCTGCTCGACGACCCGGCCGCGCGCGAGCCGCCCGTCCGCGAGCTGAACGGTGACCTGCTGGACGGGAGGAGCGGTCTGGCCGCTCGGGTTGGACCGGCGGCGGAGCCAGGAAAGGAACCGGAACACGGTGGTTGCCTGCGCTTTCTGTCCGTTAAGACGGTTGCCGGGTAGTCGAGGCTGAGCAGGACGGGAACGGCGCCGAACGGTTCGCGGAACCGCGCGCCCGGCCGGTCGGGAGCGGCCGGGTCGTCGATGACGGGCCAGTGCATCTTCTGGTGCTGCGCGGTGAGCCCCGCCACAGAGTAGGGGAACTCCATCGCCGAGACGCCGTGCCGACGCAGCAGCGCGCCCCAGCGGAACGCGGCGAACGCGTCGGCCAGCGCGCGCACCGAGAGAACCCGCCTCGCGGTCAGGTCGATTCCGTACACCGCGCCCGCGAGCTCGATCAGGTCGCTTGCGCACTGCGCGAGGGCGGCCGACTTGGTGGGGTAGCTGGTCCCATCGGAGTTGAGCGCGCCGATCTTCTCCCCGTGCACGGGGGAGTAGCGGGGATGCGCCTTGCACTGCATCCAGTCGCAGGCGGCCAGCAGCTCCCAGCGAATGCCGGTCTGCTTGGCCACGTCCCGGTAGAGGTGCTCCCCGTGACCGAGCGGTCCCTTCGCGGTGGCGAAGTACGCGGTGGTCACAGCGGTCGTGAACTGCGGCTGGTACCGGGCGGCGGTCGTCGCCGGCGCGACCACCCCGGGTATGGGCGCTGCAGACTGAGACGGATGCCCTGTTCCACTCCCGGCGGGGGCATAGCCGCTCGCGGGCGCGAGCGCCGGCGACCCGAGTCCGGGGATGGCCGCCTGTCCGCCGCCCGCGTGCCCCTCGGCCGTAGCGCGCCCGGCGGGCGCGTGGTCGGCCGTCGGGTGGGCGGCCGTCGGGTGAGTGACGGCCGGCCGCGCCGCCGTCGGCTGCGACGCCGTGGCCGACTGCGACGCCGCCGGGGTCGGTGTGGCCGACGCCGCCTGGGGCTGGACCGACTGGGCCGGCCCGTCGAACCGGTACAGGTTGTAGAGCTTCATGATCGCGATGAGGTTCGCGCCGTAGTCCGGGTCGGTCGCGTAGACGCCGGTGAGGTTGTTGGCGAACGCGTCGGGGACCGCCCGGTCCGCCATCGCCCGCTGGTAGTAGCCGCTGGTGGCCAGCAGCTCGGCGTGGTCCGCAATCGACTCGCCGACGTTGTGGTACACGCGGAACTGCGCGTTGATCGTCACCCACTGCCCGCTGTAGAACTCAGAGGTCGGAAACGAGACGCTGCCAGCCGGCCCGCTCCCCTTAATGCCGAAGAGGTTGTGGTAGTCGGCCGCTAGCTGGCTCTTGCCCCAGGCAGATTCCTCGATCGCCTGCGCGATGGTCACCGCTGCGGGCACCCCCCATCGCTGCTGCGCGGCGGCCGCCCCGGGCGCGATCAGGCTGATGAACGCCTGCTGCGACCGCGTCCCCGGCGTCGCCTGGGCGGGCGCGGTGTACTGCCGGTACTGCTCGGGCTCGGTCGACGTCGATGATGCGTGGGATATCGGCGTCGCGGTAGCGCTCGGCGTCCCGGTTGAGGTGGAGGGTGAAGACGCCGAGGTCGGAGTGCCGACGGGGCTAGCCGAGGCGGCGGCGGTGCTCGGCGCCCCGATGCTGCTCGGCGTGGTGGACGGGTGGGCAGTCGCACCGACCGCGGCCGGGCTTGCCCCGGGAATGCCGGCGGAACCCGACGCGGCGGTCGCCATCGGCCCGCTGCCAGGGATGGCGGCGGCCGGCGCCGCATGCCCGGCGGTCGTCCGGTTCGCCACCGCGGCGGCGGATCCGCCTGCGCCCAGACCGGCGCCCGCGCCCGCGGTCGCGCTGGTACCAACCGGATCCGGCTGGCCGATGCCGGGAATGACCGCCTGCCCGCCGGCCGGCCCGGCGGTCGGACCCGCGTTCTGGCCGGCTGCCGTCGGCGCCGCCGTCGACGATTTGCCCTCGGCCGGCGACGACGTTGCCGCCTTTCCCTCGGCCGAAGACGACCCCGCCGACGAGCCGGCCCCGGACCGCTTGTCCGCCGCGTCGCCCGGCCCTGCCGCCGTCGGTGCCGCCGCCGCGAGGTGGCCGTTGTCGACGAAGCCGGCCACGCCGTCAGCGGCGAGGGCGCCGCCGTAGGTGTGGGCGTTGACCGTGAGGTCGGGAAGCGAATCCGCGCCGATCGTGTCCAGCACGCCGCCCGCGTACCGGGTGACGACCTCGACGTGCTGCGGGAACACCACCCAGTCGCCCGGCTGCGGCTGGTAGCCGTCGTCGACCTGGTGCCAGCGGTCGTGCGCCTGGGCGTCGGCCGTGAGCGAGGTAATGGCGGGCGACGCCGGATTCGTGTCCACCCGGACGTCCGCCCAGACGGGCAGCGGCCACGGGTAGCTGGACCCGCCGCTGACCCAGCTCTGCTGGCCGACCGCCTGCGCCGCTAGTTCGAGGGTAAGGCTGGCGAACGCCGCGCAGGACGGCCCGTGGTCGGCGCCGTTGACGCTAGTGTTGTCCCAGATGAGCGCCTCCATCTGGGCGGGACTGCGAGTGGCGGCGAGTTGCAGGTAGTACTTCGCGACGTTGACGATCGCCGACCGCAGCAGCGAGTCGCCGGTGGCGCTGTCGGCGCTGTCCCCGCCCACGGCCCTGGCGTTCATGGCCGCGCCGGGCTGACCCGCCTGCTCGAGAGCGAGCAGGTGGAGTGGCACGCTGGTCGGCGATGTCATCGTCGCGGCCGCCCCTGGGACGAAGTTGAAGCCGGTAATCACGCCGCCGGTGGTCACGGTAACGAGCGCCGTTGCCTGCTGCCACCATGGCTTCCTGACGGAATGCACGGTTCCTCTTCCCCCCTTCCGCGGTAACAGTCCTAAAATTTCGTCCGATACGGAACGAAATTATATGATTACATTCCGAAGCTGGGCAGGCTGGCGAGAATCGCCTGGACCTGCTGGTTGCCCGGGTTGTCGGCGTTCTCGAACAGCACTCCGGCCTGCGCCGCCAGCCGCGAAGGAGTGCCTCCCATCCACTGCTGGAAGACATCGCTCACCAGCGCCGCCTCTCCGGTCGGCGTGTTGACCGGCTGCGCGCAGCGGGCCGGGAAACCCGTCCGGGTGACGAGCAGGGCCGAGCCGGTGTAGCGCAGGCAGTTCGCCGCCTTGCTCTCTAGGCCCGGCTCGACGTCGGGGGCGCCGCTCGAGCTGGTGAGGGTCGCACCGCTGATGATGTTGTTGATCGCCCGAGCCGCCACCTGCAGGCTGTCGATCGGGTTGGCCGGGTTATAGGGCTGGTGCAGGTTGAGTGACCAGGCGATGTCGCCGCCCTGCGCGGGCTGGATCGGCTCGAGGCCCTTGCGCCCGGTCGCCTGATCGACGAAACCGGGGTTGTTGCCGCTCGTCAGGAGCGCGAAGACCCAGAGGATCGGCTGGGTCGACTTCGCGCAGGCGAAGTTGAGCTGGCTCGGCTCGGCCGCCACGTTCGAGTTCTGGCAGGCCTGCGTGATCTCCGTCTTCACCTGGGCCACGCTGGCCGGCCAGCTCGGCCGGCGCCGGGCAGCCCGATCACCAGCGCGACGATCCCGATGCCGAACGCGGCCGCCGTGATCGCGACCGTCCGCAGATGAGAGCGGAGCCATCGGCTCCGCGACCGCCCGGCCCCCGCGCGGCCGCGATTGATAAGTGCCTCCGTCCGGCCGTCAGGCACATGCGCACCCGGCCCCCGGCCGCCGCCGCCAGCCGGCTGACCAGACGTATCCTCGTTGTAGGCGGCGGTGTTTTCAGACATGGTGAGCTGGTCGGCCTCATCATAGCTAATATATTCGAAACTGCGCGTCATGGTCACCCCTCGCTGGTGATCGTAGGCTAAGCGGCGTCGGCTAATCGGGTGCCGCGGCCGGGGGTCGTGGCGCAGGGAAGCGCGCCACGCCTCCCTGGGCGCCGATCGTCGCACGCGACTCTCTCATGGTCAGTATTAGAACACAGATCCGATCCCGATGGAAAGTATTTGCGGACCGTTCCCGACTTCGTTATCCAGCTTTCGAATTAACGTACCAATGTTGTGTGTGCGCTCTGTGGGACTGCTGTGATTAGAGAGGCAAGCGAGACGACCACGCCAGGAGGGTCACGCGATGCGAAACTCATTCGCGCTCGCCGGGACCGCATGGCAGCATGGTCGTGTGCTGAACGGGCTGCTATCCGGATACCAGGCGGCGGGGGAGATCGAGGCCGCGGACGTCAAGCGAATGCGGGAGCTCGCGCAGGCGGCGGCCGACCCGTGGTCGCGATCTCAGCTGCCGCTCCATTTCACCGCGTCGGCCCTGGTGGTGCACCCGGCGAGCCGTCGGGTACTTCTCCGCTGGCATTTCAAGCACGACCGCTGGCTTCAGGTCGGCGGGCACGGCGACCCAGGGGAGACCGACCCGTTTGAGATCTCGCTGCGCGAGGCGCGCGAGGAAACCGGTCTGACCGACCTGGCGCCGTGGCCGGATGCGGCCCTGCTACACGCGGTGGTCTGCTACGTCCGCCCGTCCGCGACCGAGCCCGAGCACGAGCACGCCGACCTCCGGTACGTCTTCGCCACCGAGCGCCCGGACGCGATCGCCCCGGAGAACCCGGACTCGCCGCTGCGCTGGCTCTCCCTCGATGAGGCCCGTGCCCTGGTCGGCGACAACAACCTCAGCGAAACACTGGACCGCACCGAGCGCCTGTTCGAAGCCGGCCTCGGATAACAGCAACAAGCGCCCCGCCAACGGCGCGGCGTAAGCCTCCCGTCGAGGCCTAAGACCGCAAGGTCGGCGCTCACCGACTCCTCGTCGGCGACAGAAGCGACCCCACACCCGCCATCGAACAGAAAGCCGGTTGCGCTGACTTACCGTGCGTAACGGTGGAACCTGGTGGGTTCCGTTGACTGCATAGTACTTCGAAAGACGTAATGTTCAGGAAATCTTCCGGCAGAGTGTGTCATGCACCGAAAGGTCGTAGGGGGCCGATGGTGTACGACGTCCGCTTTGTGGTATTTTGGGCGGAACGCAGGCACCGGCGCCGCGCGTGCCTACCTGCGCACTCACGGTCGTGCGGGCGGCAAGATGTCGAAAAATAGGCGTATCGATAGCAAATCGTGACCGTCCGGCTTCGGGTCCTTAACGGGCCCAACTTACGCTCCTGGCAAACCCAGCGCCTGGGGGCACGCCCTACCCGGGCAAGCCGGAGGCGCATCATCAGCACAGCCAAGGAGCGCATTTGATGTTTCGGAACAGACGGCGGCCGCGCGTAGCGCGCGTCGCGGTGGCCGGAGCGGCAGCCCTGCTCGCGGTGGGGATCGCCGCATGCAGCAGTAGCAGCAGTAGCCCGTCGAGCACCACCAGCACGTCGGCCTCGTCATCCACGTCGGCCTCCGCGTCCTCGACCGCCGCCGTCCAGCCGGGCGGCACCGCGAAGGTCGCACTGCCCCCCGGAGTGACGCTGAACTACATCTTCCCGTTCATCGGGCTGGCCAACGCCAACGAGTACAACACCCTCGGCTTCGAGGAGATGTTGTACCGGCCGCTGTACTACTTCGGTGGCAACGCGAACTCTGTCGCGATCAACTACCCGCTGTCGACCGCCGCGGCGCCGTCGTACTCTGCCGACGGCAAGACCGTGACGATCAACATGAAGGGCTGGAAGTGGAGCAACGGCGAGACCGTCGACGCCGCTGACGTGGTCTTCTGGCTGAACATGATGAAGGCCGAGTTCTCCAACTTCTACGGCTACAGCCCGGGCCTGCTGCCTGACAACCTGGCCTCCTACAGCGCCACCGGGCCCGAGACCGTGGTCCTGCACCTCAAGAGCTCGGTCTCGAGCGTCTGGTTCACCTACAACCAGCTCGCCGAGATCAACCCGATGCCGATGGCGTGGGACGTCACCGCGGCCGGGGCCAAGGCCGGGAGCGGCGGCTGCACCACGGACTCCGCCAAGGACAAGTGGGCCAAGTGCACCGCGGTCTACAACTTCCTCGCCGCTCAGGCGAAGAACGTGAAGACCTATGCGACCAACCCGATCTGGGGCGTCGTCGACGGGCCGTGGAAGCTGTCCGTGTTCAGCACCGCCACCGCGGGCCCCGTCACCACGTTCGTACCGAACGCCGCGTACTCCGGCACCCCCAAGCCCGAGCTCTCGTCGATGACGTACTACGCGTACACCGACGACTCGACCGAGTACACCGCCCTGAAGACCGGCCAGATCGATGTCGGCTACATCCCGTCGCAGGATCTGCCGCAGCGTTCGGGTAGCGCCCCAGTGCCGGCCCCGGCCGCCGACCCGCTGGGCAGCGGCTTCACGCTGGCTCCGAACTACGCCGACGGCATCGACTACTTCTACATCAACTACAACAACCCCACGCTCGGACCGGCGTTCAAGCAGCTGTACGTCCGGCAGGCGCTTCAGGAGTCCACCGATCAGGTAGGCATGATCAAGGCACTGGAGCGCGGTTACGGGTACCCGACCACAGGCGGGGTGCCGAACCAGCCGCCGAGCCAGTGGATCCCGGCGATCCAGAGCAGCAATGGCGGCGACGGGCCGTACCCGTTCAATGTCGCCGCCGCCAAGGCGCTGCTGACCAGCCACGGCTGGTCGGAGGTGGGCGGAGTGATGACCTGCCAGAACGCGGCCCAGTGCGGGACCGGGGTCACCAAGGGGACTCAGCTCAAGGTCACGATGGACTACGCGACCGGCGTTACGTTCTTCGCGCAGGAAGTGGCCGTGTACAAGTCGGACCTCGCTCAGGCCGGCATCGCCCTCAACCTGGTGCCGCAGTCGTTCAACACGATCATCGGCGAAACGGCGCCGTGCAAGCCGATGCCCTCGTGCAGCACCTGGCAGGCACTCAACTTCGGTGGCTGGAACTTCAACGGACCCGGCTTTGAGCCGACCGGCGAGCCCCTGTTCCAGACCGGCGCGGCCTCCAACGCGGGTGGCTTCTCCAACCCGACCGAGGACCAGCTGATCAATGCGACCCACACCAGCAGCAGCCTGTCGACGTTCGACCAGTACGCGACCTACACCGCGCAGCAGCTGCCGTTCATCTGGACGCCGAACTCCTACACCGTCCAGGCCGTGAACGTCAAGCTGGCCAATGTCGCGTTCAACCCGCTCGGCACTGTCCTGCCCGAATACTGGTACTTCACCAAATAGCTGCCAGTAGCCTCCGCCGCGGCCCCGCCCCATCGGGCGGGGCCGCGGTCTGGCCGCGAGAAAGGACTGTGAAACCGTGGTCGGTTTCCTCATTAGGCGGATCGGACAGTCGCTTGTCGTCCTGTTCCTGGTGACGGTCGCCACCCTCGCTCTGGTTCACCTATTTCCTGGCGGACCAGTCTTGGCGCTGCTCGGCAACCGGGCGAACCCCTTTCAGATCGCCTATTACAACCGAATTTATGGCTTTGACCAGCCGTTTTACGTGCAGTATCTCAAGTGGGTGGGTCAACTCCTGCACGGCAACCTGGGCTTCTCCCCCAAGCTGAACCTCTCGGTCGCTAACGAGATCTCCCAGGATCTGCCCAAGACGATCGTTCTGGTGCTGCTCGGCACCATCGTCTCCCTGCTCTTCGGCATCCCGCTCGGCGTGTACCAAGCAGTGCACCGCAACAGTGTCACCGACTACATACTGACCGGCATCTCGTTCCTCGGCTACTCCACGCCGACGTTCTTTCTCGGCCTCGTGCTGGTGGACTGGTTCGCGGTAGACACGCACATATTCCCGCCGTTCGCGCCCCAGTCCTCCTCGATCCTCTCGATCCTGGGTCAGCCACGGGCCCTCGTGCTGCCGGTGGTCACCTACGCATTCCTGCTCTACGCGCTCTGGTCCAGGTACATGCGCTCGTCGGTCCTCGACAATCTGGTGCAGGACTATGTGCGCACGGCGAGGGCCAAGGGGGCGAGCGAGCGCCGGGTGATCTGGGTCCACGTGTTCCGCAACTCGCTGGTCTCGATCGTCACCCTGCTCGGCCTCTCCGTGCCGACGCTGGTCGGAGGGGCAATCCTGCTCGAGGTCGTCTTCAACTACCCCGGCATGGGCCTTGCGTTCTACCAGGCGGCGCTCAATGTGGACTATGAGACGCTGCTCGGGTTCACCGTGCTCGCCACGGTGGCGACCATTCTGGGGAACCTGCTCGCAGACGTCGGCTATGCGATCCTCGACCCGAGGGTGAGGTACTGATGGCGGAGGCACAGGCCATTGCGGCCAGCGACGCTGAGCTCGGTATCGAGCTGACGGACAAGCCGCGCGGTATGCTTTCCCGCGCCTGGGAGGTGTTCGCGGAGAACAAGCTGGCGCTCGCCGGCCTCGGCTTCGTGGTCTTCATCTTTCTGTTCTGCTTCGTCGGCCCGCACATCTACGTGACGAACCAGGTCAACACCAACCTGTTGGACACCCTCTGCACTCCATCGAGAGCCCACCTGCTCGGCTGCGACGACCTGGGCTATGACCAGCTCGGCCGGCTCATGGTCGGCGGTCAGACCTCACTGGAGGTCGGGCTCGCCGCCGCCCTTGTCTCGGTGCTCGTCGGCACGCTTTACGGGGCGATCTCCGGTTTCGCGGGCGGATTTATCGACTCGATCATGATGCGGATCGTGGACGCGGGCTTGTCAATACCGTCCCTGATGGTGATCATCATCCTGTCGGTGATCTTCCATCCGACCCCGACTGTGATCATCTTCATCATCGCCGTGTTCTACTGGTTCGGCGTCGCGCGGCTGGTCCGCGGTGAGACCCTCGCGCTCCGCAACCGGGAGTATGTGCAGGCGGTGCGAGTGGTGGGCGGCCGTCCGCTGCGCGCCGTGCTCAGGCACATCGTGCCGAACGCGATCGGCACGATCATCGTTCAGGCCACATTTGCGGTCGCCGACTCGATTCTGACCCTGTCGGTGCTCGGCTTCCTCACCCTTGGGGTGGCGCCGCCAGCGACCGACTGGGGGTCGATGCTATCCGGCGGGCTGAACTACATCCAGGGCGGCAACTACTGGTGGCTAATCTACCCGTCGGGTGTGACGATCATCCTCACCTGCATCGCGTTCAACTTCATCGGCGACGCGCTCCGCGACGCGTTCGAGACCCGGCTGCAGCACCGGTAAGGGGATACAGTGGCGCTTTTGCAGATCGAGGACCTGCGCACCGAGATCCAGCTCAAGAACGGCGTAGTGCACGCGGTCGACGGGGTGTCGTTCTACGTCGACGAGGGGGAGACCCTCGGCATCGTCGGCGAGTCCGGCTGCGGGAAGACGATGACCGCGCTTTCGATCATGGGCCTGCTGCCGAACGGCGGCCACATCGCGGGCGGCTCCGTCAAGCTGGCCGGCCGCGAGATCACCGGTCTGGCTCCGGACGAGATGCGCAAGATCCGCGGCGACGAGATCGGCATGATCTTCCAGGACCCGCTCTCCTCGCTGAACCCGACCCACACCGTCGGCCGGCAGATCGCCGAGGTCGTGCTGCTGCACCGGGAGGTGTCCAAGAAGGACGCCATGGACCGGGCGGTCGAGGTGCTCGACCTGGTCGGCATGCCCCGGGCGCGCGAGCGGGTGGATGAGTACCCGCACCAGTTCTCCGGCGGCATGCGCCAGCGCGTGATGATCGCCATGGCCCTGGCGAACGACCCCAAGCTGCTGATCGCCGACGAGCCGACGACCGCGCTCGACGTGACCATCCAGAAGCAGATCCTCGAGCTCATCGACAACCTGCGGCAGCGGCTGGGCATGGCGGTCATCATGGTCACCCACGACCTCGGCGTGATCGCCGGGCGGGCGGACCGGGTGGCGGTGATGTACGCGGGCAAGGTGGTGGAGACGACCGACACCCCGGCCCTGTACTCCAACCCCCGCCACCCGTACACCGAGGCGCTCTTCCACGCGCTGCCGGAGAAGTCGGCCGAGACCAGGGAGCGGCTGTACTCCATTCCTGGCGCGCCGCCGGATCTGGTGAACCCGCCCGCGGGCTGCCGGTTCGCGCCCCGCTGCCGGTACGCCACCGACCGCTGCCGGACCGAGCCGCCGGTGCTCGCGGGCGAGACCGCCGCCCACCTCTACCGCTGCTTCTTCCCGGTCGGGGTGCAGGAGAAGACCGTCGGCGGTCGCCTCACGGTGACCGAGCCCGCGCCGCCGGAGGAGACCGTTTCGCCGGAGTCGGCCGTGGTCGGCGACGTCGTGCTCTCCGCCAAGCACCTGGTCAAGGACTTCCCGGTGACCAGGGGGGCGTTGCAGCGCAAGGTCGGCACGGTCAGCGCGGTGGCCGATGTGTCGTTCGACATCCGCAAGGGCGAGACGCTCGGCATCGTCGGCGAGTCCGGCTGCGGCAAGACCACGATCGGCCGGATGCTGGTCGGGCTGGACAAGCCGACCGGCGGCTCGGTCCTGTTCGGAGGCAAGGACCTGGCCCGGTCGAGCGGCCGCCAGTACCGGCGCGAGCGGCGGGACATCCAATACATGTTCCAGGACTCCTACGCCTCGCTCGACCCCCGGATGCGGGCAGGCTCGATCTTGCGTGAGCCGCTCATCGTGCAGGGGATGGGATCGCGGCGCGAGCAGCACGCCAAGGTCAGGGAGATGCTCGGCAAGGTCGGCCTGCCCGAGTCGTGGACCGAGCGGTATCCGCACGAGTTCTCCGGCGGGCAGCGGCAGCGGCTCGGCTTCGCCCGCGCGCTGCTGCTCAACCCGAAGCTGATCGTGGCCGACGAGCCGGTCTCCGCGCTCGACGTGTCGGTCCAGGCGCAGGTGCTGAACATGATGCGGGACCTGCAGCGGGAAATGGGCCTGACCTATATGTTCATCTCCCACGACCTGTCGGTGGTCAGGTACCTGTCCAACCACATCGGCGTCATGTACCTCGGCAAGCTGGTCGAGATCGGCCCCGCCGACGAGGTGTACCTGCGCCCGGCCCACCCGTACACCAAGGGCCTGATCGAGTCGGCGCCGACCGCCGACCCGGAGACGGAACGGTCCAAGGTCCACCAGGGCATCACCGGCGAACTGCCGAGCGCGATCCACCCGCCGTCCGGCTGCCGGTTCCGCACCCGCTGCCCGATCGCGCAGGAGATCTGCTCGACCAAGGAGCCGGAGCTGAAGCCGTACGGCGTGGCCACCCGGATGGCGGCCTGCCACTTCGCGCTGCAGCCCCCGGTCGAGGCGGTCGAGGCGCCGGTGGCGAGCGAGCAGGTGCCCTAGCGGCGAGCGGGGGAGAGGTCTCCCCACGGCAGTAGGTGAACGGACCCGGCCACAGACGGCCGGGTCCGTTCGCAATGATATGAACTTGACCTATGACCGATGAGACACTCGCGGACAGACTCGCGATCAGGGATGTGGTCGAGTCCTGGGTGATCGCTCGCGACAGCGCCGACTGGGAGTGGTTCCGCCAGCAGTGGCACGATGACGGTTACATGATGGCGACCTGGTTCCAGGGCCCCCGCGACGACTTCATCCGGGTGAGCCAGGAGGGCTTCGCCCGCGGCGTCAGCATCCTGCACTTCACCGGGGCGAGCCAGGCGAAGGTCAACGGCAGCCGGGCGGTCTCGCAGACCCGGATGACGATCATGCAGCGCGGCCTGGTGCACGGGGTGCTGGCCGACGTGGCCTGCACCGGGCGGTTCTACGACTTCTTCGAGAAGCGGAACGGCCGCTGGGCGATCGTCCTCCGGCAGCCGATCTACGAGAAGGACCGGCTCGCCCCGGTCACCCCCGGTGCAACGATCGAGTTCGACCAGGCGCTGCTCGACCGCTACCCGGAGGGGTACAGGTACCTGGCCTACCTGCAGGTCCAGGCCGGATACCCCGTGAAGACGGACATGCCGGGGCTGCGCGGACCGGAGGTCGAGGCGCTCTACGCGCGCGGCGCGGGGTGGCTGGCCGGGCGTTCCTGCTCGGAGTTATGGTGGACGAAGTGGCCCTGTGATCAGGCCCTCATCGATTTGCATGACGCTTCAACAAGTTTGCGGTAGTCTTACGACGTAACGCACTTCAGCGTCGCAGTGGCACAATCATTCCTGGAGGCTCAATGAGCTCGACTGCTGTGGAGATCCCCGGCTACGTCGCCGGCACGTGGGCGATCGACCCGGTTCACTCCGAGGTCTCGTTTACCGTTCGGCACATGATGGTCAGCAAGGTGCGCGGCCGCTTCGACACGTTCGAGGGCACGATCGTGACCGGGGCCAACCCGCTTGACTCGTCCGTCACCGCCAGCGTGGACCTGTCCTCGATCAACACCGGCCAGGAGCAGCGCGATGCGCACATCCGCAGCGCCGACTTCTTCGAGGTCGAGAAGCACCCGTTCATGACGTTCGCCTCGACCGGCGTCCGCGCCGACGGCAGCAACTTCCTGCTCGACGGTGACCTCTCGCTCAAGGGCGTGACCAAGCAGGTCACGTTCAAGCTCGAGGTCAACGGCTTCGGCCCGGACGCCTACGGCGGCACCCGGGCCGGCTTCTCCGCCACCACCGAGGTCAACCGGAAGGACTTCGGCGTCAACTTCGACGGCCCGATCCCCGGCGTTCCCGGCGGCGTGGCCGTGTCCGACAAGGCCACCATCACCCTCGAGATCGAGGGCGTCCTGCAGTCCTAAGGGCGCAGGCTCGGCACCAGACGACGAGCGCGGCGCGGCCCTTGCGGGTCGCGGCGCGCTCGCGTCTTTTCACAAGCACAACCAGTTTTTCCGAACGGACCCTGGCTTCGCCCGGCCCGCCCGCTGATCCCTAGTGCGTGGAGTGCTTGACCAGGTAGTCGATGTAGAGCGGCCGGAGCGCGTCCGCGACCGGCCCCTCGCCCGAGCCGATCAGGTCCGACAGCAGCCCGGACACCTTGATCGCGTCCACCTCGGACTCGCCGTCATACCCCTCTAGGGCCTCCGCCTCGGGGATCGTCCGCGCCAGCTCCCACAGGAAGCCAAAGTCGGCGTGCGTGAGTGCCCGGTGCACGGCCTTGTCGTGCAGTTCACGGGAGGAAAGCGCCTCAAGTTCGGTCTCGGTAGCCACGTCTGGACTCTATAACAGTGATTCCCCACTCGCCGCCGCGCGCTCGTGGCCACTGCCCTCTCCCTCGTCGGTCAGTCGCTGCGCTCCCTCCCTCCTCACTCCGAGGACAGCGGCGCGCGCTTTGGCTCGCGGGGGTATTAGCGGCGGACCGAGCGGAGCGTGGAGGTGACCATCGGGAGCTTGAACTCGCCGTTCCCGGTCTCCGGCCGCGCGGCCAGGTAGGCGCGGGCCAAGCCGAGCACCCGCTCGCGCTCGGCCGGGTCCATGATGAGCACCGCGGAATGGGTGCGAAGGTCGTCGATGAGCGAGTCGATCGTCCGCGGCTGCGGGTTGGCGAACTCGGCCCGGTCGGTCGGGGTGAACAGCTCGGTCCCGAACTGCTGCGCCCCGAAGGCGGTGGCGTCCTCGTTCCGCTGCGAGCGCACCGGCGAGCCCGCCCCCTCGGCCGCGTCCCGCAGCCCGGCGACCCACTCCACCCGGTCGTCGTCGCTGTTCCACATCGCGCCGAGCGCCCCGCCACTCGCGAGCACCCGGGCGATCTCCGGCAGCGCCCGCGACAGGTCGAACCAGTGCATCGACTGCGCGCACAGCACCGCGTCGACCGAGCCGTCGGGCAGCGGAATCGCCTCGGCCGGGCCGTGCAGCGCCCGCACCGACGGCAGCTGCCGCCGCAGCTCGGCCAGCATCGCCTGGTCCGGCTCGACCGCGGTCACGTCCGCCCCGAGCTCCGCCAGCAGCGCGGTCAGCTTGCCGGTTCCCGCACCCAGGTCGAGCACCCGCAGCCCGGCCACCGCCCGGCCGGTCGGCGCGACGCACCAGCGCACCGCGTCGGCCGGGTAGTCGGGCCGGTGCTCGGCGTACGCCGCCGCCACCGCGCCGAACGAGGATCCCCTTTTTGCCCATTCATCCGCATCCACGCCATCCACCCTAGCTCTGGCGGCTGCCCGGAAACTCTTGGAGGGTGACCGCAACCGTGGGCTCGGTTGCGGCGTCTTTAGAGGTAGTTAAGAACGTTTCCTAGGCTTTCGAGGAGATTGCACCATGTTCAACGGATTCCGTCGCACCGCCGTCGCCGCCACCGCCGTGCTCGCCCTCGGCGCGGGCGGAGCCGCCTGGGCGGCCACTTCGGCCTCCGCCTCCGCCGCTCCCTCCGCGATCGGCCGGTGCACGTCCAACAACCTGGCCGTCTGGGTCAACGCCGACAGCGCGGACGGCACCGCGGGCACGACCTTCTTCCACCTGGACCTCACCAACACCGGTCGCGCGACCTGCTTCCTGAACGGGTGGCCGGGCGTGTCCGCGACCAACCAGGGCGGGGCGCAGCTCGGCCCGGCGGCCGCGCGTCAGAACGGCGTTCCCGCCAAGACGATTGACATCGCCCCCGGCGCCACCGCGCACAGCGTGCTCGGCTACGAGGACGTCCAGGTCGACCCGAGCTGCAAGCCGCAGAACGCGACCTTCCTCAAGGTGTTCGCGCCAGGCGCGCGCGGGGCCAAGCGCGCGTTCTTCCCGCTGTCGGTGTGCAGGACGGGCCGCGTAGACCTGAACGTGCGCCGGGTTCAGGCCGGCATCTAGCCGGCGGTGCATTCCGCTTAACCGCGTGCCAGCGACGGCTGGCCGGATGGACATCGTCTCCATCCGGCCAGCCGTTCGCCGTTATGAGCCCGAACGCGAGGATTGGTCTATCAGAATCGCACCGAATTGGACGGCAACCGGCATACCAATCACGGCGTCATTTAGATAGTTATGCACGTTTCTGCGCCCTATAGGGAGACTGCGCCATGTTCAAGCGTTTCCGTCGCATCGCCGCCGCGTCCGTCGCCGTCCTCGCGCTCGGGGCGGGTGGCGCCGCCTGGGCGGCCTCCTCCGCCTCCGCCTCCGCCGCCGCCGGGCCGGCCGCGGTCGCCCGGTGCACCTACAACAACCTGGCGGTCTGGGTCTACGCGGACGGAGCGGACACCACCGCGGGCACGGTCACCTACCCGTTGGAGTTCACCAACCTGGGCCGCTCGACCTGCTTCCTCGACGGGTTCCCACGAGTAGCGGCGTCGACCCTGGGGCGCGTGCAGCTCGGCGCGAACGCCGCCGACCTGTACGGCGTGCCCGCGAAGGTCATTGACATCGCGCCCGGCGGCACCGCGCACAGCACCATCCAGTACCTCGGCGGCCGGGTCGTCGCGTCGTGCAAGCCGGAGAAGGCCGGCTTCCTCACCGTGTACCCGCCGAACTCCGGCGCGGCCAAGCGCGCGTTCTTCCCGCTGCCGGTGTGCACCACCGGCCGCATCGACCTGACCGTGCGGCGGGTCGCGGCTGGGTTGTAGCCACCGGGCGGGCACCCGCGAAACAGAGACGTGACGGCTGGCCGGATGGCATTACCGGGGCGCCATCCTGCCAGCCGTTTTCCGCGGCAGCCAGCCCGGTTTTTGGCCGCGCCGCTTTTCGTATTGTCGGGTCACGTTTTCACAACCGTTTATGTCAGCGCTGCGTCTTACTCCGTAGGGACATCGACCGGGGGAATGCCATCCGGCGAGCCCGCGCACACCAAAACAGGAGCAAGACAATGAGAATGAGTATTCGCCGCGCCGCCGCGGCAATAGGCGCAGCGCTCGCGCTCGGCACCGGGTCCGCCGTGTGGGCGACCACCGCCGCCTCGGCCGCGCCGGCGGCGCCCGCCGCGGCTTCCGCCCTGATCCCGGTCTGCACCGCGGGCAACCTCGCGGTCTGGGTGAACTACGGCGCCTCCCAGGGGGCGGCCGGGACCTGGTACTACCCGCTCGAGTTCACTAACACCAGCAACCACACCTGCCGCACCTGGGGCTGGCCGGGTGTCTCGGCCACCAACGCCAACGGCCACCAGCTCGGCGACGCGGCCCGGCGGAACCACCTGTACACCCCGCACTGGGTGAACATCGGGGCCGGGGCGACCGCGCACGCACTGCTCGGATACGGCGCGGTCGAGGTGCAGACCTCTGGTTGCAAGCCGGCCAACGCGAGCCTGATCAAGGTCTACGCGCCGAACCAGCGCACCGCCGACCTCGGCTTCTTCTCCCTCCCGGTCTGCACGGTCGGCGGCAGCCACGTGTACCTCAGCGTCGCCGCCATCCAGCCGGGGACACACATCTAGCACCTGCAGTAACGGGCGTCCCGGCGGCGCCGATCGCGCCCCGCCGGGCGTCCCGCTGCCTGATCGCGCGCTCTGGTGATTTTCCCGCGTCCGTCGTTACGATGCCCCGGGGTGCCAGCCCCATCAACCTCTGCAGGAGGACGCATGTTCAAGAGCATCCGACGCACGATCATCGCCGCCGTCACCGCGCTGTCGCTCGGGATCGGCGGTGCGGTCTGGGCGACGTCGGCGGCCTCGGCCGCCCCCACCGCCGTCCCGGGCTGCTCGACCGCCAACCTCGCGGTCTGGGTGGACGTCAGCCAGGGCAGCGCCGCCGCCGGAACCATCTTCTACCCGCTCGACTTCACCAACACCGGCAGCCACGCCTGCACCCTGTTCGGGTACCCCGGCGTCTCGGCCACCAACGCGAACGGGACCCAGCTGGGCCGCGCGGCCGAACGCAACCCTCGTTACAAGGCCAGGACCGTGACCATCCCGGCGGGCGGTTCCGCGCACGCCATCCTCTCCTGGGTCGAGGTCCTGAACTTCACCCCGTCGGGCTGCAAGCTCGGCACTGCCAGCCTGCTCAAGGTCTTCCCGCCCAACCGCAAGTCGGCCGCCTTCGGGTTCTTCAGCCTGCAGGTGTGCCGGTCGACCAAGCCGCTGTACCAGTACCTGTTCGTGACCACCGTGCAGCCGGGGGTGGGCCACGCCGTCTAGGCAGTAAGCTGCCGGCGTGCTCGACACCCGAACCCCGAGCCTTGCCCGCGCCTACGATTACCTGCTCGGCGGCGAAGCTAGCTTCGCCGCCGACCGGGCCCTGGCCGGGCGTCTGGTCGCGCTCTACCCGCGCTTGAAAGAGAACCTGTTCTCGTCGCGCACGCAGCTGGCGGACGCGGTCGCGCGCGTCGCCGCCCACGGCGTCGACCAGTACTTGGACATCGGCGCGGGCCTGCCCACCAGCCCGGCCACCCACGAGATCGCGCGGGCGCTGGCGCCCGCCGCCCGCGTCGTCTACATCGATCGCGACCCGGTCACCGTCGCCCACGGCACCGCCCTCGTCCCGGCCGGCGTCAGCTACCGCGGCGGGGACCTAACCGAGCCCGAGGCGCTGCTCGCGGCCCTCTCCTACCGCCGCACCACCGCCCCCGCCACCCGGGCTCCCGCCACCCGGGCTCCCGCCAATCCGGTCACGCGCGTCCACCCCGTCACGCCGGACACCCCGGGGCTCATCGACTTCTCCCGGCCCGTCTGCCTGGTGCTCGCGCTGGTGCTGCAGGCGCTCGAACCCGGCACCGCCAGGGCCGTCGTCGCCGTCCTGGTCAAGGCGCTGCCGCCGGGCAGCCAGCTGGTGGCGACCGTCGGCGCCGGGGACGGCGGGCGGCTGCCCGACTCGGTTTGGCCGGCCGGCGCCACCGAGGCCGACCTGGCCGGCTTCTTCGGCGGGCTCGAGCTGCTGCCCCCTGGCATCACCCGGCACGGTGATGTACTGTGCGGCACCGGCGTTAAGCCGGGTCGGGCCGACGGCGGACCGGCCCCCGCCGATCACAGCCGCGGGAGACCACGTGGATGAGATAGCACTGGGCGTATTCGTCGCGACGGCGGACAGCTACACCACGACCACCACGATCGTGGTCGGCGCGGACGGCGGCTGCCTGCTCATCGACCCCGCGGTGACGGTGGCCGACCTGGCAGCGCTCGCGGGCTGGCTGGCGGAGCGCCGGCTGCGCCCGGTGGCGGGCTGGTCTACCCATCCGCACTGGGATCACCTGCTCTGGTCGGCCGCGCTGGGCCAGGCGCCCAGGTACGCGACCCCGCGCGCGGTCGCGGTCGCCGCCAGGGAGCTGCCCGGGCTCATCACCGGGGTGGGGGAGGGGGCGCCCGGTCACGACCTGACGTTGTTCGCCCGGGTCGAGCCGCTGCTCGGTCGGGAGATCGACTGGGCCGGCCCGCGCGCCGTGGTCTACCCGCACGACGCCCACGCGCCCGGGCACGGCGCGGTGCTGCTGCCCGACACCGGCGTGCTCATCGCCGGCGACATGTGCTCCGACATCGAGATCCCGCTGCTCGACCTGGAATCGGCCGACCCGTTCGGCGGCTACCGGGAGGGCCTGGAACTCCTGGCCGGCGTTCCCGCCGTGCAGCTCGTGGTGCCCGGCCACGGACACGTCGGCGACCACGCCGAGTTCCGCCGGCGGCTCGCCGCCGACCGCGCCTACCTGGACGCGACCGAGGCCGGCGCCGACAGCGCCGACGCCGACCCGAGGCTGACCGAGGACTGGCTCAAGGCCGACCACGCCCGGCACCGCGAACGCGCTCGCGCACGCCGTCCACAGGAAACGAAGACCGTGGACCGTGGTGTACATCCCGATGTAGACAACGGTCCACGCTGACTGAAAAACCTGCTTGGTCAGCTCGTCTTCTCGAGCACGAAGAGCGGGATCAGGCGATCGGTCTTCCGCTGGTATTCCGCGTACGGCGGGTAGGCGGCGACCGCTCGCTCCCACCAAGCCGCGCGCTCCTGGCCGGTTATCTCGCGGGCGGTCAGCTCGACCGTCTTGGGTCCGTCCTGCACCACGACCTGCGGGTTGGAGCGGAGGTTGTAGACCCAGACCGGGTGCTGGGGGGCACCGCCCTTCGACCCGACGGCCGCGTAGACGCCATCGTGCTCGACTCGCATCAGCGGAGTCTTGCGCACCGCGCCGGTCTTCGCGCCCCGGTTGGTGACGATCACCACCGGCAGCCCGGTGTCGCGCAGGGTCGTCCCTGCCGTCCCGCCGGAGCCCTCGTACTCTTCTACCTGATCCCGGACCCAAGCCGCCGTGCTCGGCACGTACTCACCGTCGATAGCCATGCTCACATCCAACACCAGGACCGCCCGCGCTCTTCCGCCCGGGCGTCATGGCGCGGGCGGAAGAGCGCGAGCGGGAGCGACGGACGAGCCGGTCAGACCTTGTCGGCCTTCTTGGGCTTGTCCGCCTTCTTGGCGGCCTTCGCCTTCTTGGCCGGCGCGGCCGCGGACTTCGCCGTCGGCGTCGCGGTTGCGGCCTTCGGCGCGGTCGCGCCCGCGGCCTTCGCCGCGGCGCCGGCGGTCCGGCTCGTCGGGGCCGGCTTCGCCGCCGTGCTCGTGGTCCTGGTCCTGGTCGTGGTCGTCGAGTTGGCCGACAGTCCCTTGGCGGCGTCGTTCAGCGACGCGACCGCGGTCTCCAGGGCCTTGGTCGCGGTGCTGATCGCGGTCAGCGCGGTGGTCAGCGCCTTAGCCGATGTCCCGGCCTGGGTCGCGGCGGTGTTCAGCTTCGTCGCGGCCGTGGACACCTTGGTCGCCGCGGCAGTGACCGTGCGCGGCGTGACCGCGGTGGTCCCGCTCGCGGACACCGCCGCCGTCCTGCTCGCCGCCGTGCGGCCTGCGCCGTTCCTGCTCGCGGCCGTCCTGCTCGCCCCGGTCCTGCTCGCGGCCGTCCTGGTGGCTGCGGTCCTGCCCGTCGTCGGTCGCGCCGCCGTCCGCGTTCTCGCCGCGGTGGCCGGCTTGGCCGCCGCCGCGCGAGTCGCCGCCGGCTTGCTCGCCGCGTCTGTCGTGCCCGGCGTAGTAGCCGTGGTGTTCGTGGGCACTGATCTCCCCCCCGATATGGATCAGTTACGGGGGCCTCATTCCACGGAGAGTAACCTCTTACACCTGATGACCAGGAAAATCAATGGGAAGACAGCGATTTCCGTGACCTAAGGGTCACTCGTCGTGCCCCGGAAGCAGTCCGCTGACGATCCGCAGCGCCTCCTCCGGCGACGCACCGCGGCCGACCGCGACCCCCATGAGATAGCTGGTCAGCGGCACCGCCACCCGCACCACGTTATGCGCGATCTCCGCCGTCAACTCCAGCATCTCGTCCTGCACCGACTCCGGCAGTACCTCCTCCACCGGCACTTCGAGTTCCGTCGCCACCGCGCCAAGCCAAGCCCCAAGATCAGCCACGCCCCGCACTCCCTCCGCGCCTCAGTAGACAACCAACCGCCGCCAGCGTACTTCCCGTCAGGCCGACGCCCCCACGCCTGCCGGCCGGACCGTGTCCGCGCCAGCTCCAAGCAACCCCGCCGCGTTCCCCATGACGTACATCTTGTACGTCCGCAACTGGAGCCCCACGCGCCCAGCGATAACGCGGCTGGGGATTAGGTAGATGTTGTACTCGCCATCCACGATGAAGAAGTAGTCGATGACCCTCGGGTCGTACGGCATTCGCGGCCCCAGGTTTTGAGCGGAGTACGGGCGGCGGGCGACGTTCACCTGCGCGGTGGCCCCACTGCTGGTCGTAGTCTTCACCTGTACTCGTAGGATCTTCTCGTCCGACTGAACCAGCAGATCGTAGATGGCCTGCTCGATGGGAAACGACACGGTGCAACCGCGCACCGTGAACCACGCCGCGGCGAGCGGGGCCGCAGCGTCGCGAAGCCGCATCGGCTCCAGTCGCCACGACGATGGAGCCGAGCTCATCCTCGGGCCGGTATCCAAGTGGCCGAGATCGAGGCCCAGCCGAATGGCGTGTCCCTGGACGCGGGTCCGCGTCTCTTTAGTCGGCGTGCGCAGTCCCAGCGTCGTGAATACGTCGTCCCAGGACATAGCCTCGGCGACCGCGCGCTTGAGTTGCCCGTCTCCCCAGGTCCGCGTGCCCTTGAAGTGGGACACGTCGAGACCGAGTCGGGCCACGTCTCGCTTTACCCGGAGATTGGTGCCCTCGGAGTTAGTAGATATGCCCAAGGCCCGTATGACATCACGCCAACACGCCGAGCCTGCAACGGCACTGGTCAGTTGATCGTCGGTCCACACGTATTTGGGCGACCGGAGAGTTCTCATGGTCGCAGGCTAACCTGCGGCACCGACATTCCAGTCCTGTGTTCGAAAAACACAAGCTACTGTCAACATATTGCGGTCGGGACGGCGAGATTTGAACTCGCGAATCTCCAGTCCCCCAGACTGGCGCGTTAAACCAAGCTACGCTACGTCCCGTTGCTAACCGGTATCCCGGCCAACGGACCTAACCTTAGCGCATCTCAGGCACCACCGTGAAACGACAACGACGGGCGCCACTGAACTCGTCGTCGCCGGCCGGCCGGATCGACATCCCAGGCACCGCTGGAGCAACCGATCCCGGACCCGGTTGGTCCCCGCCCGCGGCTAGCATCGACCCGATGGGTAACACCCGGCCGCTTCCGCAACCAGAGGCACAGTCTGGCCAGCCCCCGCGCAAGCCCGCGGCGGGAGGCCAGCAGAAGAGCCGCGTGCGGCGTTACCTCAAGCGGGCCGGCATCACCGTCGCGGTCCTCATCCTGATCGTCGTCATCGGATTCGGGGTGCTGTGGATCGCCACCCCGTCCGCCAGCGAGGCGACCCAGCTGGCCCGAGCGCAGGCGGCGGAGCACGGCATCGCCTACCCGGGTCCGCCGGTGCCGGCGAACTTCACCCGGCCGCTGATCGCGACCGAGGACAAGCGCTTCTACGCCGAGCCGGGGGTGGACGTGCTCGCGGTCAGCCGGGTCGCCTGGTCCAAGGTCAGCAACGGCAGGGACCAGGGCGGCGCGACCATCGAGCAGCAGCTCGCGAAGATGCTCTACACGCCGACCGAGACCGGCTTCACCGCCGAGCTCAAGCAGGTCATGCTCGCGTTCAAGCTCAACGTCACCTACTCCAAGGCGCAGATCCTGTCGCTGTACGCCGAGGTCGCCTACTACGGGCACGGCTACTACGGGCTTGAGCAGGCGAGCTGCGGCTACTTCGGGCACCCGCCTGCGGACCTCACGGTCACCCAGGGCGCCATGTTGGCGGGCGTCGTCAACGCACCGTCGCTCGACGACCCGATCGCGGATCCGGTCAGCGCCCGTCAGCGGCTCGAGCACGTCATCGCGCGGATGGTCGCGGTCGGCGACCTGTCAAGCTCCCAGGCCAGGGCCGCATTGGCCGCCCCGCTCGGCATCGCCCCGCGCGACCAGGCGGGCTGCTAGGAGCGCCCGGAGGCGAGCGGGGAAAACAGCCTTACTTGGCAGCCGACGCGGCCGCGAGCTCCCCGGCCTCTTCGCCGCCGTCGCCCGCCATCGGGTGGTTGTTGAACACGAACTTGCGGTACGCGTACAGCCGAAACATCGTCGCCAGCCCGATCCCGATGATCGTGGCGAGGTTGTAGGCGAGGCCGCTCTTGTAGCCAAGCTCGTAGTAGGCCAGGTCCACGATGCCGACCTGGATCACGATGCCGACGCAGTTCAGCAGCACGAAGATCATCGTCTCGTGCCGCAGGCCCTTGCCCTTGCGGTGCTTGAACGCCCAGTGCCGGTTGCCAATGAAGGTCACCACGGTGGCCACGATGTAGGCGATAACCACCGAGGTGATGGCGCCGACGCCGGCCCCCGAGTGCAGTGCGTTCTGGACGCCGAGCTGGACGACGAACCCGATCGCGCCCACGACGCCGAACTTGGCGACCTCGTGGACCAGCACCTGAAACCGGAAGTAGTAATCGCGGATCAGACTCAACTGGCTCAGTTCCTCTCGCCTGCCGGGCGCCCCGCATGCCTCCGCAGCGCCTTCAACACCTGCCTCTACCCTACTTAGACGCCTAACTCGCCTCTCCGGAGGGCCAGAAAATCGTTCGGAATCTCACAAGAAGCCAGGTATTCTTGCGCTGGTGCCCGAAGTACTTGTCCGTGCCCGAGGACTGACGAAGCGTTTCGGTAGCTTCACCGCAGTGGACGGAATTGATTTCGATCTGCTCGCAGGTGAGGCGTTTGGCTTCCTTGGCCCCAACGGCGCGGGAAAGTCCTCCACGATGCGTATGCTCGGCTGTGTCTCTCCGCCAACGCAGGGTAATCTTACCATTCTCGGCGGCGACCCCGTCCGCGACGGAGCCGCGATCAGGGCCAGGCTCGGGGTGGTCCCGCAGGAAGACACCCTCGACGCCGAGCTCACCGTCCGCGAGAACCTGCTGGTCTATGGCCGCTACTTCGGACTCAACCGCAAGCTCATTGCCGAGCGGACCGACCAGCTGCTCGATTTCGTTCAGCTCACCGAGCGCGCGGGCGACATGGTCGAGCCGCTGTCCGGCGGGATGAAGCGGCGGCTCACCATCGCCCGCAGCCTCATCAACGACCCCGAGATCCTCATCCTCGACGAGCCCACGACCGGCCTTGACCCGCAGGCCAGGCACGTCGTCTGGGACCGCCTCTTCCGCCTCAAACAGCGCGGCGTCACGCTCATCCTCACCACCCACTACATGGACGAGGCCGAGCAGCTGTGCGACCGCCTCGTGGTCATGGACCACGGCAAGATCGCCGCCGAAGGCACCCCGCGCGAGCTCATCAACCGCTACTCCACCCCCGAGGTCCTCGAGCTGCGGTTCGCGCCGGACGAGCAGGAGGTAGCCGCGGAGAAGATCCAAGACCTGTCGCCCGAACGGACCGAGGTGACTGCGGATCGCATACTCGTCTACGAGGCCGACGGCGACGCGTTCCTCGAGCGCGTGCACGATGCCGGGCTAAAGCCGATCACCGAGCTGGTCCGCCGGTCGTCCCTGGAGGACGTCTTCCTCCGCCTCACCGGCCGGACCCTGATCGACTAATGTCCCTCACTGCCGAACGGGCCGCCTCCCCGACCGCCTTGGACAAGCTCCCCAGCTCGTGGGAGCTGTCCGTCCGCGCGTTCCGGTGCTGGCTGGTGGCGTACCGGCGGACCTGGCGCTCCTCGATCTGGTCGTCGGTCTTCGGCCCGCTGTTCTACCTGGGCGCGATGGGCTACGGCCTCGGTTCGCTGGTCGACAAGAACGGCACCGCCTCGCTGGGCGGCGTGCCCTACCTGGTCTTCGTCGCCCCGGCCGTGCTGGCTGTTCATTCGATGAACACCGGGCTGAGCAACTCGATGTTCCCGGTCTTCGGCGCGGTGCACTGGAATCGGATTTACGTGGCGGCCCGGGCGACCATGCTCCGCCCGGCCGACATCTACCGCGGCCATCTGCTCTTCATGACGATGCGAATCGCGATGAACGCCGTCTGCTTCCTGGTCGTCATGGCCGCCTTCGGGCTCATCCGATCCTGGTGGGGAGTGCTGCTGCTGCCCGCCTCGGTGCTGCTCGGCCTCGCGTTCACCGCGCCGGTCGCGGCCTGGGCGGTCACCTTGCAGACGCACACCCCGATGAACTACCTCATCAGGTTCGGCTCGATACCGCTGATGCTCTTCTCCGGCACGTTCTTCCCGCTCAGTCGGCTGCCCGGCTGGCTTCAGCCGATCGCCTACGCGACGCCGCTATGGCACGGCGTGGCGCTGTGCCGCTCGCTCAGCGTCGGCACCGTCACGGCCGGCTCGGCCGCGATCCACGTCGGCTACCTGGCCGCGATGACCGCCATCGGCCTGTGGGCGGGCGCCCGAACCTACCGCAGGCGGCTCTATGTCTAGCGGCCAGGAAGCGAAGGAGACGCCGGCCGTGCCCGTCGAGCCAACGGTCCGTTCGACATCCGATGGCTTTGACTTTTTCTCTCTGCCCGGGGCGCGGGGCATCCGCCTGATCGAGCGGCACGCCCGCTTCTACCGGCGGATGTGGCTGGTGGTCGCGTCCGGGGCCGCGGAGCCGCTGTTCTACCTGCTCTCGGTCGGGGTCGGCATCGGCGGGCTGATCGGCACCGTGACTGGTCCGACCGGGCATCCGGTGCCGTACCGCGACTTTGTCGCGCCCGGGCTGCTCGCCGTCTCCGCCCTGAACGGGGCGCTGAACGACTCGACGTTCAACGTCTACGGCCGGCTCAAGTTCGACAAGCTCTACGACGCGGTGCTGACGACCCCGCTGGGCGCGCAGGACGTGGCGCTGTCGGAGATCGGCTGGGCGGTGCTGCGCGGCATCCTCTACTCGGTGCCGTTCCTGATCGTGATGGCCGCGATGGGCCTGATCATCTCCCCCTGGGCGGTGCTCGCGCTGCCCGGCGCGGCCCTGGTGAGCTTCGCCACCGCCGCCGCCGGGGTGGCCCTGACCACCTACATGAAGTCCTGGCAGGACTTCGAGTACGTGGTGCTGGTCTCGGTGCCGCTGTTCCTGTTCTCCGGCACGTTCTTTCCGCTGTACGTGTATCCGCCCGTCATCGGTCTGATAGTGGAGTGGACGCCGCTCTACCAGGGCGTGGTGATCCTGCGTGACCTGGTGCTCGGCGCCCCGTCCTGGGACCTGCTATGGCGAGCGGCCTACCTGGCGGCGATCGGCGCCGTCGGGGTGGCGGTGGCCGGACGCCGCATCGCCAAGCTGCTGCTGGTCTGAGCCGGTAGGCTACGGGGGTGCTGGGGGAGCGCCGCCCGCGAGCCGTGGCCGCCGTGGACGCCGTGAACTCTCTTCGCGCGCCCGCGACCAGGGCGGAGCGTGCCTACGCGGGGCCGGGCGTCTGGCGGGACCCGGTGGCGTGGACGATCGCGTCGCTGGTGTTCGGCGCCTACTTCGCGATCTCGCTCTTCCGGCTCCTGCAGCTCTCGCCCGCCTCGTGGGACCTGGGCATCTACACCGAGTACGTCAAGCAGCTGTCGCTGCTGCGGGCGCCGATCGTGGACGTGCGCGGGCCCGGGTTCGACCTGCTGGGCGATCACTTCCAGGTCGGCCTGGCGGTGCTGGCGCCGTTCTTCCGGCTGTTCCCCTCGGCCGGCACGCTGCTGTTCTTCCAGGCGCTGCTGACGGCGCTGTCGGTGTTCCCGGTCGTGGCGGCCGCCTCGCTCCTGCTGGGAAGGCCGAGCGGGCGGCTGATCGGGTTCGCCTACGGCTTCTCCTGGGGCCTGCAGCAGATGATCGACTTCGACTTCCACGAGATCGCGCTGGCGGTGCCGCTGCTCGCGTTCTCGCTGTCGGCGCTGGTCCGCGGCCGGGTGCGGGCGACCGCGGTGTGGGCCCTGCCGCTGGTGTTCCTCAAGGAGGACCAGGGCTTCACGGTCGCCGCGATTGGCGCGCTGCTCATCTTCGACGGCATCTCCTCGATGTCGTCGGGGACCGCCGCCAGGCCGGGCGGGATCGGCTGGGGCACGCTGCTGTTCGGCTGGGGCCTGACCTGGTCCGTGCTGGCGATTACGGTGATCATCCCGCACTTCAACCCGATGCACGAGTATTACTACTGGAAGGACGGGGGCGTCGTCGGCAGCCATCAGGGCTTCTCGGCCGGCGGGCTCGTCCTGCAGGCGGCGTCCGGCTGGCCGGTCAAGCTGCAGACGGTGGTCATGCTGCTGCTGCCGACCGCGTTCGCGGCCGTCGGCTCGCCGATCGCGCTGGTCGCGCTGCCCAGCCTGGCGCTCAGGTTCGTCTCGACCAACTCCGCCTACTGGGGGACCGACTGGCACTACAACGCGACGCTGATGCCGATCGTGTTCATCGCCGCCGTCGAGGCGCTCGCCCGGTGGCGCGCCGTCCGCCCCGGCGCCCGGCCGCACCTGGTTGACCGCGTGCTCGGCGGTTTGCTCGGCGTTCTCGCCCGCCGCCTGCTCGGCCTCCTCGGCAGCGTCCGGGATGGCCTGGCCCGGCACGGCGCGCCGATGATGGCGGCGGTCGCGGTCGCGCTCGCCTTCCAGTTCCCGGTCAGCGGCCTCTGGCAGGGCTCGACCTACCGGATCAGCCCGCACGTGGCGGTCGACGACGCCGCCATGGCGCTCGTCCCCGACGGCGCGACCGTGCAGACCACCCTCAACCTGCTCGCGTCCCTGGCCGCCCGCACCGACACGTTCTGGATCGGCAACGCGGGCAACCCGCTCACCCAGTACATCGTCTTCGACGGCAAGGACAGCGGCTACACCCCGAACCCGGCCAGCATCCCAGCCTTCATCGCCGAGCTCTACCCGACCGCTCACTACCAGCAGATCTTCGCCCGCAACGACGTCTACGTCTTCCGCCGCCGGTAACCTGCGCGACCGTACTAGGCTTGTGGGAATGGTGACCACGAGGGCGGCCGTCGCGCAAGGGAAGACCGTCAACCAGGCGGAGCTGGCCGTCGTGCTCCGCGCGGCCGGGCTGGCGGAGGTCGAGACCGCGACCAGACGGCGGGCGGAGTACTCATCCGACGCCTCCAACTACCGGGTTGTCCCCGCGGTGGTGGCGTTCCCGCGCAGCGCCGACGAGGTCGTCGCCGCCCTCGGCGTCTGCCGCGACCTGAACGCGCCGATCGTCACCCGGGGCGGCGGCACCTCGATCGCGGGCAACGCGCTGTCGGCCGGCCTCGTCCTCGACCTGTCGCGGCATCTCAACCGCGTGCTCCACATTGACCCGGAGCAGGGCACGGCGCTGGTCGAGCCGGGGACGGTGCTGGACGACATCACCGCCGCCGCCGCGCCGTACGGACTCCAATTCGGCCCTGACCCCTCCACCCACTCGCGGGCCACCATCGGCGGCGCGATCGGGAACAACGCATGCGGCTCGCGGGCGCTGCGGTACGGGCGGACCGCCGACAACGTGATCGCGCTCGACGTCATCACCGGCACCGGCGCGCGCTTCACCGCGGGCCGGGGACCAACGGCGGCCGACCCGGAATCGGCCGCCGCCGGCGCGGCGCTCCTGACCGACTTGCGCGCCCTGGTCGGCGGGAACCTGGCCACGATCAGGACGGAGTTCGGGCGGTTCACCCGGCAGGTGTCCGGCTACTCCCTCGAGCACCTGCTGCCGGAGAACGGCGTCGACGTCGCCAAGTTCCTGTCCGGCACCGAGGGCACCCTCGCGCTGACGCTGCAGGCCACCGTCCGCCTGGTCGCCGCGCCGCGCGCGACCGCGCTGGCCGTCCTCGGCTACGCCGACATGGCGTCCGCCGCCGAGGCGGTGCCCGCGCTGCTGCCGCACCTGCCGGTCGCCCTCGAGGGCCTCGACTCCCGGCTGGTCGACGTGGTCAGGACCAGGCGCGGCCCGGCCGCGGTGCCCGACCTGCCCCGCGGCGGCGGCTGGCTGTTCGCGGAGACCGCAGGCGACACGCTGGACGAGGCCCGCGCGGCCGCGCACAAGCTCGTGGCCGACGGCGGCTGCCTGGACAGCGCGGTGATCACCGGGCCGGCCGCGGCCGCCCTGTGGCGCATCCGCGAGGACGGCGCGGGCCTGTCCGGCCGCACCCCGGCCGGCGCGCCCGCCTGGCCGGGCTGGGAGGACTCGGCCGTGCCGCCGGAGTCGCTTCCCGCCTACCTGCGGGAACTCGAGGCGCTTATGGCCGCCCACGGCGTCGACGGGCTGCTCTACGGGCACTTCGGCGACGGCTGCATCCACGCGCGGATCGACTTCCCGCTGCGCGACCGGCCGTCGGTGCTGCGATCGTTCACCCAGGACGCGGCCCGGCTGGCGGCCTCCTACGGCGGGTCGGTGTCGGGCGAGCACGGCGACGGCCGGGCCCGCGGCGAGCTGCTGCCGGCCATGTACTCGGCGACCGCGATCGGGCTGTTCGGCGCGGTGAAGCAGCTGTTCGACCCGGCCAACCTGCTCAATCCGGGTGTGATCGTCGATCCCGCCCCGCTCGACGCGGACCTGCGGGTCCCGCTGGCCGCGCCGCTGCGTAGGAACCTCGGCTTCGCCTACACGGCCGACCAGAGCGACTTCTCGGCCGCCGTGCACCGCTGCACCGGCGTCGGCAAGTGCCGGGCCGACAACACCGGGTCCGGCGGCGTGATGTGCCCGTCCTACCTGGCGACGCGGGACGAGAAGGACTCCACCAGGGGCCGCGCCCGGGTGCTGCAGGAACTGGCGAACGGCTCGCTGGTGTCGTCGGGCTGGCAGTCGCCCGAGGTGGCGGAGGCGCTCGACCTGTGCCTGGCCTGCAAGGGCTGCTCGACCGACTGCCCGGCCGGGGTGGACATGGCCACCTACAAGGCCGAGGCCCTGTACCAGCGGTACCGGGGCAAGCTCCGGCCCGCGTCGCACTACGCGCTCGGCTGGCTGCCGCGCTGGGCGTCGCTGGCGTCGCGCACGCGCTGGACGTCCGCGCTGGCGAACGCGGCCCTGCGGTTCGGGCCGGCCGCCGCCCTGGCCAAGCGCGCAGGCGGGATCGACGAGCGGCGGGAGCTGCCGGTTTTCGCGCCGCAGAGCTTCCGCCGCTGGTTCGCGGAGCGCGCGCAGGCCGGCCACCAGCAGCGCACGGCGGGCGACACGAGCGCGGCCGACGCCCGCACGCCGGTGCTGCTGTGGGTGGACACGTTCACGAACGCGTTCGCGCCCAACGTCGGCCAGGCCGCCGTCCAGGTGCTCGAAGCGGCCGGCTACGAAGTCCGCATCACCGGCAGAAACGTCTGCTGCGGCCTCACCTGGATCTCAACCGGCCAGCTGGACGGGGCCAAACGGCAGCTAAGGCGGACGCTAGACGAGCTCGGCCCGGCCATCAACGCGGGCATCCCGGTAGTCGGCCTCGAGCCGTCCTGCACCGCCGCGCTGCGCGCCGACGCGGCCGAGCTGCTACCGCACGACCGCCGGGCGGAGGCGCTCCGCGGCGCCGTGAAGACCCTGGCCGAGCTGCTCACCGCCACCGACGGCTGGACCCCGCCGGACCTGTCCGACGTCACCGGGGTCGCCCAGCCGCACTGCCACCAGCACGCGGTCCTCGGCTGGGACGCCGACAAGAGACTGCTGGAAAACGCGGGCGCGAACGTCAACGCGGTCGGCGGCTGCTGCGGCCTGGCCGGCAACTTCGGCGTCGAGCGCGGGCACTACGACGTGTCCGTCGCCGTGGCCGAGACCGCCCTGCTCCCGGCCGTCCGCGAGGCGGTAGGCCAGACTTCCGGCGGCGCGACGGTGCTGGCCGACGGATTCTCCTGCCGCACCCAGCTCGACCAGCTGGCCGACGTCCAGGGCACCCACCTGGCCGAGCTGCTGGCCGCGCGCCTGCGCGCGAACCCAGGCCCCGGCCCGGGTTCGGGCCCGACGGCGGGGTAGCCGGAACTAGCCGAGCACCGCGGCGGCGGCCTGGCGCTTCATCAGGTTGTAGATGATCGTCTGCTTGGCCGGGACCGCGGGCGCGCCCGCGCCTAGGCCGACGCCGGAGGCGGCGAACACGTCCACGCCGCTCGCGCTGAACAGCGTGTCGAGGGTCAGCGCCGACCCGGACACCTTCCCGGTCTGCAGCAGTTCGACGGTGGGCAGGCCCGCCACCGGCGCGCCCGGCGTGGCCTTCAGCGCGAACGTGGCGGTCCCGGTGCTCGCGGGCGCCGTGAACGACGTGCACCGCGCCGCCAGCGACGATAGCCCGGTCACGAACGCGGTCGCCTGCGAGGCGGTGGAGAACTGGTAGATCAGCTGGTCATAGGCCTGATTGTTGCCGACGACGGCGTCGGCCGCCATGGCCGTCTCGCCGAACCCGGTGGACCCCAGATGCTGCACGAAGTCCGAGCAGCTGACCGTGGCGAGCGGGTACTGAGCCGGGCCCGAGGTCAGCGACCCGCCCGAGGTGACCGGCCCCGACGAGGAGGCGGTGAACCCGGCCGGGAAGTCCGAGGCCGGCAGCAGCACGGACTCGAGCTTGGTGCCCGTCAGCTGGCCCGAGGCGGCCGGCAGCGGTGTCATCGACGCGGTCGGCAGCGGCCCGGTGGTCGACGTCGGCGCGGTCGCGGCGGACGTCGCCGACTTCGACGAAGACCCGGGCGTGGCGTACGGGGTGCCCTTGGTCGAGCATCCGGTGACGGTGGCAAGCGTGCCGACGGCGACCGCGACAACCGCCAGCCCCGGGCCGAAGCGGGCAACGTCACGCTTGGCAAATGATCGCACTGAGCTACCTACCCTTATTCGGACCCGAACACTGACAAGGTACCCGCCCCGGCTACGCGTTGTTCACAGACCGTGAACTCGGGGTCCCGGACGGCCCGCAACGGACCGGCCGGCCAAACTCGCCGTAGACCGGGGGTGGCGCGCCGTCCCGCGTCCGGAATAATGACGCTGGAACGCCGGCGTTCGCCGACAGCGGCGTCGGGCACCAGGGAAAGGAAATGCAACGATATGCCACAGCGAATCGCGATCGTAACCGGGGCCGCCCGGGGTATCGGGGCCGGCACCGCCAAGCGCCTCGCCGCTGACGGGATGGCCGTCGCGGTACTCGACCTCACCGAGGTCGACGGGGCCGAGACCGTCGCCGAGATCGAGAAGGCGGGCGGCAGGGCGATCGCGGTCGGAGCCGACGTCAGCAACGCCGAGCAGGTTCAGGCCGCGGTCGACAAGGTGGTCGCGGAGCTCGGCGAGCCCACCGTGCTGGTCAACAACGCGGGCGTGACCAGGGACAACCTGATCTTCAAGATGTCGGAGAACGACTGGGACACGGTCATGAACGTGCACCTGCGCGGTGCGTTCCTGATGACGCGGGCGGTCCAGGGGTTCATGGTCGCCGCCAAGTGGGGCCGCATCGTCAACCTGAGCTCAACCTCCGCGGTCGGCAACCGGGGCCAGGTCAATTACTCCGCCGCCAAGGCCGGCATGCAGGGCTTCACCAAGACCCTCGCGATCGAGCTGGGCAAGTACGGCGTCACCGCCAACGCGATCGCGCCCGGGTTCATCGTGACCGACATGACCGCGGCGACCGCCGCCCGGCTGGGCGTCTCCTTCGAGGACTTCCAGGCCGGCGCGGCCAAGGGGATCCCGGTGCAGCGGGTCGGCAAGCCCGAGGACATCGCCCAGGCGGTCTCGTTCTTCGTGAGCGACGCGGCCGGCTTCGTCTCCGGCCAGGTCCTGTACGTGGCAGGCGGCCCGGTCTCCTAACCGGGACCCGAGCCGACCAGGGCGAAGACCGAGCGAGAACAGGCGGCGGGACGTTGAGCGACAGTGTGTTGATCGACCTACAGGCGCAAGCTTCGGAGCTGCGCGCGAAGGTGCGCGCGTTCTGCGCCGACCACGATCCCGCGACGACGCCGCGCGATCGGTTTCTCAGCGACCGGTTCGACGCCGGCCTGGCCGCCGTGCACTACCCGGTAGGGCACGGCGGCCTCGGCTTCCCCCGGTCGCTCCAGCAGGCCGCCGAGGAGCAGTTCGCGCGGGCCGGAGCGCCCGCCCCCGCCCCTGGGCGCAACGTCATCGGGCTCGGCATGGCCGCGCCCACGATCATTGCCTTCGGCACAGAAGAGCAGCTGAACCGCTGGCTCAAGCCGCTGTGGCTGGCCGAAGACATCTGGTGCCAGCTCTTCAGCGAGCCCGGGGCCGGCAGCGACCTGGCCAACCTGTCCACCCGCGCCGTCCGCGACGGCGACGACTGGGTGTTCAGCGGGCAGAAGGTGTGGACCTCGCTCGCGCACCACGCCCGCTGGGCGCTGCTGCTCGCCCGCACCGACTCCGACGCGCCCAAGCACGCGGGGCTGACCTATTTCGTCCTCGACATGCACGCGCCCGGGGTCGAGGTCCGCCCGCTACGCCAGCTGACCGGCGAGGCCGAGTTCAACGAGGTGTTCATCACCGACGCGCGGGTGCCCGACGCCAACCGGCTGGGCGAGATCGGGGCGGGCTGGCGGGTCGCCAACGCCACCTTGATGAACGAGCGGGTCGCGATCGGCGCCGCCAACGCCGCGCCGCGCGAGGGGAGCATGATCGGGTACGCCGCGCACTTCTGGCGCGAGCATCCGGAAGCGCGCACCCCCGAGCTGCACCAGCGGCTGCTGCGGCTGTGGGCGCGGGCCGAGGTCGCCCGGCTGGCGGGCGAGCGGATGCGCCAGCAGCTGGCGTCGGGTCAGCCCGGCCCCGACGGCTCGGCCGTCAAGCTCACCTACGCCCTGATCAACCAGGAAATCTCGGGCTTTGAGATCGAGCTCGAGGGGGCCGACGGCCTGACCTACGACGACTGGACGATGCGCCGGGCGGGCTCGAGCGACTACGGCCGCGGCCCGGCCTACCGGTACCTGCGGTCCAAGGGCAACTCGATCGAGGGCGGCACCTCCGAGATCCTGCGCAACATCATCGCCGAGCGCGTGCTCGGCCTGCCGCCCGAGCCGCGCACCGACACCGGCGTCCCCTGGAAGGACCTACCGCGATGATGCCCGCCGAGAAAAACCAAGATCAACTTCGGTTGATCGAACGGACCGCGCCTGCCCACTCGTCCGCTCTCGCCTCCTCGGCCGCGCAGACCGGCGGAAGGACCAGTGCCGCCACGGCCGCTACCATTCCGCCCCCGGCTCTCCGCCACCCCGATCGGCTCACCCCGGCCGCGGCATCGGCCGCCGGGAGGACTGGTGTCCACGATGGCCGCTGATCTGCTCTACTCCGAGACCGAGCGCGACCTCCAGGCCGCCCTGGCCGACCTGCTGCGCGACGCCGCGGCGCCGGCCGACGTGCTCGCCCGCACCGAGCAGCCGGAGACCTACGACGCCAAGCTCTGGCGGAGGGTCGCGGCCGAGATCGGCATCGCCGGCCTGCTGATCCCCGAGCCGCTGGGCGGCGCGGGCGCGTCCTACCGCGAGCTCGCCGCCGCCGCGGAGCAGTTCGGCGCGGCCGTCGCCCCGATCCCGTACCTCGGCAGCGCCGCCGTCGCGGCCGCCGCGCTGCTGTCGGCCGCGCGCAGCGCAGCGGCCGCCGCCGACGCGGCCGACCGGGGCCCCGCCGCTCCGTGGGCGTCGGGCGAGGGGCTCTCCGGCCCGGCCGCGTTCGCCCGGGCGGCCGCGCTGCGCGCCCAGGCGCAGGCGAGCTCGGGGTCCGCGCGCACCGAGCCGGTGTCGCCCGCCGCCGGACTGCTGCGCCAGCTCGCCGACGGCTCGCTGACCGCCGTGCTCGCGGTGACGGCGACCACCGCGCCGGGCGGAGCTTTCCCGGCGGCGGTCCGGGTCAGCGGGCGCGGCCCGGACGGCTCAGGGATGGGCGGCGCGGGCGAGAGGTCACTGAAGCTGCGGGGCCTGATCAGGGCGGTCCCCGACGCGCTGCCGGCCGGTGTGCTGCTGGTCCCGGCTGAAGGCGTGCCCAACGGGCTCTTCCTGGTCGAGGCCACCGCCCCCGGCGTGCACCGCAGTCCGGTCGTCTCGCTCGACATGACCAGGCAGCTATGCGACATCTCGCTCGACGACGCCGAGGCCAGGCCGATCGCCATTGGCGAGGCGGCCCGGGCGGCGGTCGACGCGGGCCTGGCGGCCGGGGCCGCGGTGCTCGCGGCCGAGCAGCTCGGCCTGGCCCAGCGCTGCCTCGACCTGACCGTGGCCTACGTCAAGGAGCGCCGCCAGTTCGCCCGGCCGATCGGCTCGTTCCAGGCGCTCAAGCACCGGCTGGCCGACCTGTGGACCACGATCACGCTGGCCCGCGCGGCGTCCAGGTACGCCGCCGCCTGCCTGGCCGACAACGACCCGGACGCCCCCGTCGCGGTGGCGCTGGCCAAGTCGGCCTGCTGCGAGGCAGCGGTGCTGGCGGCCGAAGAAATGGTCCAGTTGCACGGCGGCATCGGCTTCACCTGGGAGCACCCCGCGCACCTGTACCTCAAGCGCGCCAAGGCGGCCTCGGTCACGTTCGGCACCCCGGGCGCCCACCTCGCCTCCCTGGCCGCCCTCGTCAACCTCCCGGCCCCCGGCGCCTAGTCCCGGTTACCGCTGGTCTTGGTCGTCCTGGTTGTTGGCGTCGGGCCCGGCGTAGGATCTCTCCGCCCGATCGGAGTCCCCGGTTCGCTGGGTCGGCAGCGCGTGCCGGCCCGTCGGCGCCGGCTGCTGGGCGGGCAGGTCTGGCCGGGTCGGCGCATCCGCCTGAGCCGGCCCGCCCGGCCGGGCGGCCGTCTCCGCCTCCGTCTGCACGCGCGTCAGGGGACCGTCCGCTCGAAAGTCCGTCCGGATGACGTCGGTCTCACGGCGGTCCGTCTCCGGGCTGTCCGTCTCCCGGCTGCCGGTTCCCGCGCTGTCCGTTGCGGCGGCGTAGTCGGCCCCCGGCTTGGCGTGGCGGCCCTGGGCCACCGCGACGCTCTCCGGCTCCGGCTGCCCGGAATCCCGCCGCTGGCCCGGGATCGACGCCGTCGGCGCTGTCGGCTCGCCCACGGCCGCGCGCCGCGCACCCATTTGCCGCCGCAGACGGCTCATCCGGGTCTGCTCGCCGTCGGCGATGTAGATCGACACTAGCCAAACCGCCAGGCAGATCATCGCGACGGCGATGATCGCCCAGATACCAAACGTCGACGCGTTCGTCCGTACCGCTTCGACCACAGCTGGCCCCCCAACCAGCACCATCCACGGACTTACCTACCCCGCCTCGGCACCACCCACCACGGCAGCCACAGGTGTCTTACCTCCTCGGAACCGTCTCACAGCAGGCGCCCGCGTCTCCGCCACGCGTCCCCCGCCGGATCGGGAGCGGGTGCTGTTGGGGGCACCCCGCGACCTGAACAGCACCCGATCACGCCGGCGACGGCGGGGGATGGCAGCTACCGGCGGCCGAACGGCCCCGCGATCACGCCGGCGACGGTGGGTTGGCCACAACAGGCGGTCGAATCGTAGTGGCGGGCGGCGGTAGTGGCCGGCTCGCGGGCGTGGGACAGTGACAGCCATGACGGAGCTCGATGGGAAGGTCGTTCTGCTCACCGGCGCGACCGACGGCATGGGCCGGGCGCTCGCGGCCGACCTGGCCCGGGCGGGGGCGACGGTGCTCGTGCACGGCCGCGACCCGCACCGGATCGCGGCCACCGTGGCCGAGGTCGCCGACGCCGCCGTGGCCGCCGGCCGGATCCGCTCGTACCAGGGCGACCTGGCCAGCCTGGCCGAGGTGAACGGCCTCGCCGACCGGGTGCTCGCGGCCGAGCCGCGGATCGACGTGCTGGTCAACAACGCGGGCATCGGCGTCACAGAACCGGGCGGGGGAGTCAGGCAGCAAAGCGCCGACGGCGTTGAATTGCGCTTTGCGGTCAATTACCTGGCCGGGTACGCGCTCACCAGGCGGCTGCTGCCGCTGCTGCTGCGGTCCGCGCCTTCCCGGGTCATCAACGTCGCTTCGATCGGGCAGCAGGCGATTGACTTCTCCGACCCGCTGCTGGTCGAGGAGTACGACGGGATGCGCGCCTACCGGCAGTCCAAGCTCGCCCAGATAATGTTCAGCTTCGACCTCGCCGCCGAGCTCGAACTGGCCGGCGTGACCGTCAACGCGCTGCACCCGGCCACGTTCATGCCGACCAAGTTGTCGCCCGCCGCCCCGCTGAGCACGATCGCGCAGGGCGTCGAGGCGACTATGCGGCTGATCACCGCCCCGGTCGCGCGCACCGGCACCGGCCGCTTCTTCAACGGCCTGGACGACGCCCGCGCCAACGACCAGGCCTACGACCCCAAGGCTCGCCGACTGCTCCGCGACCTGTCGGAGCGGCTCACCGGGCACTGAGGTCCGCCATCGAGCCGGGTCAACCGCGATCCTGTCAGCTTCGCAGCGGACGGACGTCCGTTGCCGATGACCTTCATCCGGTGACCGAGCCGGGCGGCGGGATGACGCCGGGGCCGCTGGTGTTGCACGCGAGCGCCGAGGAGTCCGTAGCCACCAGCGGTTTCGCCAGGCGCGGGGGAGTGCGGAAAGAGGGGCGGGAAAAGTCGAACATGTCCAGCATGTTGTTCGCGTTGGCGTCGCGGCGGGTGAGCGCCGGCAGGTTCCACTTGGTCTCGACCAGCTTGAGGATGCTGGTGTGATCGAAGACCTGGTGCGAGACGTAGTCCGGGCGTGCCCAGGGAGACACGACCGCGCACGGAACTCGGAAGCCGTACCGCCGGAAGCCGTCGTAGGCCGGGCCGCCGAGGAACGTCTGGGGCGCGACGTCGTCCGGCGCGATCGCCACAGGCGGCGGCACGTGGTCGTAGTAGCCGCCGTGTTCGTCGTAGGTCCAGATAAGCGCCGTGCTCGACCACTTCGGCCCGGTCATGACCGCGTCGATGACCTTCGCCGCGAACGCCTCGCCGGCCGCCACGTTCTGCGGGTCCTCCTCCGAGGTGGTGCCGTAGTCCGGTTCCACGATGCAGAAGCCGGGCAGCGACCCGTGCGCCGCATCGGTGTAGAACTGGTCGATCGTGGCCAGCCGGAGCGAGTTCAGCGGGTCCTTGACGAACAGGTAGGGCCACAGCAGCGTGGACGGGGTCGTCGACCAGTAGTCCCGCCAGCTGATGCCGTGGGCGTTGAGCTGGTCGAAGATCGTGCCGTGCTTGGGGTACGTGGCCAGGTCGAACGCCTGGTCGTCGTTGACCATGCCGAGGGAGGTGGCCGCCATCAGGTAGCGGCGGTTCGGGAAGGTCTGCCCGAGCACCGAGCAGAAGTAGCGGTCCGCGACCGGGAAGGTCGAGGCCAGGGAGTAGTAGAACGGCTGGTCGGCGCGCTCCCAGTAGCCCATGGAGACGGCACCGGAGGCCGCCACGAAGCCGTCGTTGCGACCGCCGGCATAGCTGGTGTGGCTCGCCTCCCAGGTCTGGCTGGGGCCGCTGGGCTGGCAGGTGGTGGGCATGCGGAACGCGTGCTGTACCTTCGCGCCGCCCGGATACGGGTTCGTCTCGGTGGGCTTGCCGTTAGCGCCGAGCGTGAAACCGTCCGCGCCGCGGCGGCCGAGCATGCCGAGCTTGTTGTCGTAGGAGTGGTTCTCCATCATCAGCACCACGACATGCTCGATCTGCGGGATCGTGTCGGTGCCGGCCGCCAGCCGCGGATGGGGGAGCGAGCCGGGCTGGCGCAGCGCCGCGGCGGCGGCCGCGGCCGCGGCGCGGGTGTCGGCCTGCGCCCCGATGGCGGGGGCGGCGGCGACCAGCGGAGCGGCCGCCACCGCGGCCAGCCCCTTCAGAACGTTTCGCCGGGTTTCGTCCATGTTCTGAGCATGACCTCATCGGGCCATCGGCGGTAGAGCGGCGCTAGGACCGAAGATGACGGACGGACGACAACTCGGTGACGCCTGCCAGCTGGCCGCCGGGCTGGCAGCCGCAGCTCTCCCGGCAGGCGAGGCGGGTGGGAAGGGTGATGTCGCGCTCGGCCGGCTCCTCGCCGCTGATCATCGTGTAGAGAACCTCGAACGCGGTCTCGCCCAGCTCGCCGATCGGCTGCCGCACGGTGGTCATCAGCGGCTGCACGTGCCGGGCCATCGGGATGTCGTCGAAGCCGGTGACGGCCACCTGCCCGGGCACGTCCACCCCGCAGCGGCGCAGCACGTACATGACCCCGAGGGCGGTCTGGTCGTTGGCGCACACGATCACCCGGGGGAGCGGAGACCCGGACGAAAGCAGCCGCTCGGTCACCACCGCCGCGCCCGCGGCGTAGTAGTTGCCCTGCCACTGCGGCCCGGTGAAGAGCACGCCGCCGGCGGCGCGCACCTCGGCTCCGAGTACCCGCAGCCGGGTCTGGCTGTCCGGGCTGTCGCCGTACCCTGCGAGGTAGCCGAGGGTGGTGTACCCGTGATCGTAGAGCAGGTGCCGGGCGAGGGCGCGCATGCCTGACGCGTTGTCGCTGCCCACGTTGGCCGTGGTCGGGCTGGGGAGGCCGGCCACCGTGATGATCGGGATCTGCCGCGAGATCTGGTCGATCTGGTCGGGCTCGAGCACCCGGTCGTGCAGGATCAGCCCGTCGCTCTTGCGGGCAAGGGCGAGGACCCGCCGGCCGGCATCGTGGTCGGTGATGTCCACCGAGCGCATCAGCAGGTCGAAGCTGCGGCGCTGGGCGGCCCGCTCGACGCCCCGGTTGATCATGTCGTGGAACTGCAAGGACTCGGTCTCGTCGGCGAAGGCGTCGTAGCCGAGCAGTCCGGCGGTGTCCCAGGCGCCCGCCGCGCCCGCGGGCACCCACGGGGACGGCACCATCGAGCCGGCGGTGAGCGGGCGGCGCATGATCACGCCCACCACCTCCTTGAGCTTCACCGAGAGCGCGCGGGCGGCGCTGTCAGGTACGAAGCCAAGCTCGGCGACCGCCTGCTGCACCAGGGCGGCGGTCTCGGGCCGGGGGTTGCGGCGCCCGTTGAGCACGCGCGATACCGAGGCGATGGACACGCCGGCCGCCCGGGCGACGTCGTAGATCGTGGGCGCGGCGGTAATGCCGTCGATCGCGGCGCCATTGACCGCGGTAACGTCGCCGCTCGCCCGACCGTCCGTGCGCACCGCCATCGTCGCCTGCCTCCTGCGTCATCGGTGATACGGTAAGCGCTTTCCTGGCGGCGAAGCCGACCGCCCAGGCCTTACGGTAAGCGCTTACCGGACGTCGCGTGGAGTCAGCGTACGTCTGCCTCGGTCGCGCACTCAAGGGTGGCTTCTCGCAAAGTTACGGCAATGTGACGCCGCCGACCAAGCGGCCGACATGTGCCAGTCAAGCGCCGCAAACGCGATGAAACCCCGGACATCACGACACATCCGCGAAACATCGCGCTCCGTTCGACCTGCCACATTACCGATGGCGTAACAAACGGGAAATGCTGGCGAAACCCGCGCATGGGAAACATAAAGCGTTGCATGAAAGCACGCGGAGTGGCCGGGGCGGGACGAAGCCGGGGAGGACCCTGGAACCCGAGAGGCCCTTCATAGCAGGTAGCCCTCTGGAGGAGTAGAAAAAGTGAGTCCTTACGCTTCGTGGCTAGGAAGCGGAGATAACGCCTGGCAGATGACAGCGGCAACGCTGGTCGGGCTTATGTCCATTCCGGCCCTGGCCGTCCTCTACGGCGGCCTGGTGCAGAAGAAGTGGGCGATGAACACCGTCCTCATGGTGTTCGTTACCTTCTGCCTGACCCTTATCGTCTGGGTGCTGTGGGCCTACAAGATGGGCTTCGGCACGCCGCTGATTAGCACCTTCGTGGGTGACCCGAGGACCATCCTCGGCGCCAACTCGCTTGAGGGCCAGGCGAACATCCCGCTGCTCAACGGACTGATGCCGGCGTTCAAGCTGCCGGGCGCGTCGGTCGAGTACTTCCAGTTCGTGTTCGCGGCGATCACCCCCATCCTGTTCATCGGCTCGGTGCTCGGCCGGGTCAGCTTCAAGGCCTGGATGGTCTTCGTCCCGCTCTGGATCACGTTCGCCTACGCCATCAACGCCTTCCTCCTCTGGGGCGGCGGCTACTGGGCGGGCAAGGGCGCGCTCGACTTCTCCGGCGGTTACGTCATCCACCTGGCGGCCGGCGTCTCCGGCTTCGTGTCGGCGGCGGTCATCGGCCCGCGTCTGAAGAAGGATCGCGAGCGGGCCATCCCCAACAACCTGATGTTCGTCGCGCTCGGCGCGGGCATCTTGTGGCTCGGCTGGAACGGCTTCAACGGCGGTGACCCGTACTTCGCGGGCTCGGACGCCGCCGCGGCCGTGGTCAACACCAACCTCTGCACCGCCGTCGCCATGATGACCTGGATCCTGATGGACATGTTCTTCTCCTCGGAGAAGAAGCCGACCTTCCTCGGCGGCCTCAACGGCATGATCTGCGGCCTGGTCGGCATCACCCCGGCGGCCGGCTACGTGAACGGCTTCGGCGCGATCGTGATCGGCCTCGTCTGCTCGTCGATCGTCTGGGTCGCCTGGTACACCCTGCCGAAGTACGTCTGGCCGTTCAACAGGGTCGACGACGCCCTCGGCGTGATCTACACGCACGGCATCGCGGGCCTCCTCGGCGGCCTGCTGGTCGGCTGCCTGGCGGACCCGAACATGATCGTCTACCTTTCCAACACGGGTTCATCGAGCGGTTCCACGGGCGCGTTCTACGGCCACCCGCACCAGTTGCTCGTACAGTTCCTCGCGGCGCTCACGATCATCGTCTGGGACGCCGCCGTCACGTTTGTCATCTGGATGTTCATCAAGTACGTGCTCCGCATCAAGCTGCGCCTGACCGACGAGCAGCTTGCGGTCGGCGACGTCGCCATCCACGGCGAAGAGGCCTACCCGGCTCAGGAGATCTACACCACCAAGCTCAGCGTCACCGCCGAGGCGGAAGCCTCGCCGACGACGGAGGAGCCGAGCCGGGTCGGCGCCGAAGAGTAATCCCCGAACTCGCGCTACGTTGCGGCCGTAGCGAGAGTGGGCCGCGCCGCCGGAACCAGACTGGCTCCGGCGGCGCGGCCCTCGGCATGTCCGGGGACCGTGATTGGTTACCGTTGTTACTGTCCAATCAGCATCGCGCCCCCCAGCGCCGCCGTGACACGATGGAGCACTGTGAAGCCCGTCATCATGACCGCCACCCTGGTCACCGACGACGGCGTCCCGATCGACGCCGTGCACCTGCCCGCGCCCGAGGGGCGCGACCCGGAGCAGTTGTCACCGCCCGAGCCGCCAGTCGGCCGGCGGGACCTCGCCATCGTGATGGCGCACGGTTTCACCCAGTCCTGGCAGCGCCCGATGGTGTGGTCGATCGTGCAGCGCCTCAACCGCACGGCCGGGGTGGTGACCTTCGACTTCCGCGGCCACGGCCGGTCCGGCGGCCTCTCCACGCTGGGCGACAAGGAGGTCAACGACCTCGACGTCGCCGTCAGGTACGCCCGCAGTCTCGGCTACGCCAAGGTCGTCACCCTCGGGTTCTCGATGGGCGCGAGCGTGGTGCTCCGCCAGGCGGCGCTGCGCCGCGGCGTCGACGCGGTGGTCTCGGTGAGCGGACCGGGGCGCTGGTACTACCGGGGCACCGAGCCGATGCGCCGGGTCCACTTCGCGGCCGAGAAGCGCCTGGGCCGGGCGTTCACCCGGCACGTCCTGCACACCAGGATCTCGCCAGAAGGCTGGCCGGTGCCTGACCCGATGCCGCCGGCCGAGGCGGCCGCCATGATCTCGCCCACGCCGCTGCTGATCGTGCACGGCGATAAGGACGTCTACTTCCCGCCCGAGCACGGCCAGCAGCTCTACGACGCGGCCCGCGAGCCGAGGGAGTTCTGGCTCATCCCCGGCTTCGGCCACGCCGAGCGCTACACCGACGAGGCCCTCACCGACCGGATCGCGGCCTGGGCGGCCACGGCCGCCGCCACCCAGCCCGCGCCCTAGTCCAGCTACCAGCTGGTCGGGACCGGCATCCCCTCGGTGTACCCCGACGCGCTCTGCACGCCGACCACGGCCTGCTCGGCGAACGCCGCCAGGTCGGCCGCGCCCGCGTAGGTGCACGAGGACCGCACCCCGGCCACGATCATGTCGAGCAGGTCCTCGACCCCCGGCCGCACCGGGTCCAGGTACATCCGACCGGCGGAGATGCCCTCCTCGAACAGCTCCTTGCGCGCCCGCTCGTAGGCCGAGTCCGACGCCGTGCGCAGCCGCACCGCCCGGGCCGAGGCCATCCCGAAGTTCTCCTTGTAGAGCCGCCCGTCCAGGTCCCTGAACGTGTCGCCGGGCGACTCGTAGGTCCCCGCGAACCAGGACCCGATCATCACCGCGGAGGCCCCGGCCGCCAGCGCCAGCGCCACGTCGCGCGGGTGCCTGACCCCGCCGTCGGCCCATACGTGGGCGCCAAGCGAGGAGGCCTCGGCGGCGCACTCGAGCACCGCCGAGAACTGGGGCCGCCCGACCCCGGTCATCATCCGAGTGGTGCACATGGCGCCAGGACCGACCCCGACCTTGATGATGTCGGCCCCGGCGGCCACCAGGTCGCGGACCCCGGCCGCTGTCACCACGTTCCCCGCCACGATCGGCACCGACGGCGACAGACCGCGGATAGCGCGCAGCGCCGACAGCATCTTGTCCTGGTGCCCGTGCGCGGTGTCCACCACGAGCACGTCGATCTCCGCGTCGAGCAGCTGCTTGGCCTTGGCCGCGACGTCGCCGTTGACCCCGACCGCGGCGCCGACCCGCAGCCGCCCGCGGGCGTCGACGGCCGGCGAGTACAGGGTTGCGCGCAGCGCCCCGGTCCTGGTCAGGATTCCGACGCACTCCCCGGTGGCCGACACCACCGGCGCGAGCCGGTGCCGCCCGGTGTGCAGCAGGCCGAACGCCTCGGCCGGGGGCGTGCCGAACGGCAGCGTGAACGGATCGCCCGACATCACCGTGGACAGCTGCGCGAACCGGTCGGCGCCGGCGCAGTCGGCCTCGGTGACCACGCCGACCGGCGCGCCGGCCGCGTCGATGACCACCACCGCCCCGTGCGCGCGCTTGGGCAGCAGCGCGAGGGCGTCCCCGACCGTGTCGGTGGGGCGCAGGGTGATCGCGGTGTCGGCGACCAGGTCGCGGCTCTTCACCCAGGCGACCACGTCGGCGACGACCTCGCCCGGGATGTCCTGCGGGATGATCGCGAGGCCGCCGCGCCGGGCGATGGTCTCGGCCATCCGCCGCCCGGAGACCGCGGTCATGTTCGCGGCCACGATCGGGATCGTCGCGCCGCTGCCATCGGTGGTGCCGAGGTCCACGTCGAGCCGCGAGGCCACGGACGACCGCCCCGGCACCATGAACACGTCGCTGTAGGTCAGGTCGGTCGCTGGCGGTACACCATGAAGAAAACGCACGTCCTTCATTCTTACCGAATTTTCGAGTACAACAACCAGCCGCCCCGTCGGATGCGCCCGGCGTCCAAACCAAATCCATGGCGTTTCCGGGACTATCACACCGGAAACGCCATGGATTGCGAATAGTTGATCGTGACGGCACCGGCCCTAGCCGACGGCGGCCAGCCGCGCCCGGCCGCGCACCCGCAGGCCCGGCACGCAGCTCATCACGATCCCGCCCAGGATCGCCACCCCGCCGATCAGCAGCCGCGGCCCGGCCGGGTCGGCGAAGAAGACGACCCCGGCCAGCGACCCCGACCAGCGGCTCGAGGTTGAGGAAGGCCCCGGCCACCTCGGCCGACACCGCGTGCTGGCCGTAGGCGAACAGGGTGAACGGCACCAGGGTCCCGACCACCGCCAGGCCGACCACGGCCACCACTGCCAGCGCGCCCGCGCCGCCGGCGGCCGGAGCGTGCGGCAGGCCGCCGGCGCAGACCGCGAACGGCAGCGCGACGAGCGCGGCCCCGATGAACTGCACGGCGGTGATCGCGGCCGGGTTCTGACCCTCAAGCAGTCGGCCCTGCGCCACCGTCACGGTCGCCACCATCAGCACCGACAGCAGCACCAGAGCGTCGCCGAAGCCGGTGGCGCCGCCGCCGTGGCCGCCGGCCACCACGACGATCCCGCCGAGCGAGACCGCGAAGCCGGCCCAGGCGACCGGGCGGGCGACGTTGCGGTGCCAGGCGGCGGCGATGACGGCCACCAGGACAGGCCCGGCGCCGATCAGCAGCGCCGTGTGGGTGACGCTGGTCCTGGCCAGGCCGGTGTTCTGTATCAGGACGGAACCGCCGAACCCGGCCGCCCCCCAGGCGAGGACCTGCCAGCGGAACGCCGCCCGCAGCGCGCTCCGGTCCACCGTCACCAGCAGCACCGCCGCCGCCAGCGCGAACCGCGCCACGACGAGCCAGCCGGGCGAAAGCCAGCCGAGCGCCGCCTTCGACAGCGGCACGCTGGTGCCCCAGGCCACGCCGGCGGCGGCGAGCGCGGCGACGGCGCGCCGCTGGCTGACCGGGGCCCGGCGGATCGGGTCGTGACTGACGGGGGCGCTGCGGACGGGTGCGACGGGAAGACGGGTGGTGGTGCTCATGTCCTCCAGCGTGCCGTCGACACGGCCATCATTTGACGATCTAGCACTCTAGCTAAATATAATTTTGTGATATGGCCATCAAGCTTGACGAAATTGACATTCAGCTCCTCGCCGAGCTGCAGACCGACGCCGACCGGACCAACGTAGAACTCGCCCGCATCACCGGTCTGTCCCCCGCCGCGACCCTGCACCGGGTGCGGGCGCTCAAGGAGTCGGGCGTGATCAGGATCGTCCGCGCGCAGGTCGACCCGGCCCTGGTCGGCTTCCCGCTGCAGGTCTTCGTGATGGCCACCCTGTCGCACCACTCGCCGCGGTCCGATGCCAGATTCGAGGACCACGTCCGGTCCCTGCCCCAGGTGATCGCGGCCGACAACGTCGCGGGCGAAACCGACTACATCCTGTCGGTGGTGGCCAGGGACGTGACTGAGCTGGCCCGGGTGCTTGCCAGCCTCTCCACTCGCGGCGGCGAGCGCCTGGTGACGTACCTGCGGCTGGGCGAGGTAAAGCCGCCGTCGCCGGTCCCGCTGGGCGAGGCCGAGACCTCGCAGCCGGCCAGGCGACCGCGGTCCGCCCAGCGACCCGGCGCCGCGGGCTAAGCGGTGGCGAGGCCGAAGGCGGCGAAGATGATGTCGGCGATCTTGTCCGACATCTCCGCCACCGGCAGCTGGACCTCGGTGCTGATCAGGTAGTTGACGCGCTCCAGCATCATCAGGCAGGCGACCGCGGTGAGCTCGGGGGTCTCCTGGTGCTTGCCCGCCGCCTGGGCGGCCGCGGTCATCCCGGTGGTCATCGCCTCGGCGATGGCGAAGAAGAGCTGCAGCCCCTCGCTGAAGACCTCGTCCGGCACCAGGTCGGCCGAGCTAAGGATCCTGATGACGGTCGCGTGGGCGGCGTAGGCGCGGAAGAACTTGCGCACCCACTGCCGCAGCACCGTCAGCCCGGTAACGTCGCTGGTGACGACGGGAAAGTCGCCCGCCACGATCTCCATGTCGTGCAGCGCGTCCCGCAGCAGCGCCTTGAACAGGTCTTCCTTGTTCGCGAAGTACAGGTAGAACGTCCCGTGCGAGATCCCGGCCCGCTTCACCACGTCGTCAACCCGGACGCCGCCGAAGCCGCGCTCCTCGAACTCGATCATGCCCGCCTCGAGCAGTTTGCGGACTGTCTCCCGGCCCTGCGCCCGCAGCTCGCGATCCTGGGCGGGCGCGCCGCCGCCGAGCGACGGGCGTGCATGCGGCTTGCGCGGGGCGCGCCCGACACCCCGGCTCTTGGCGGACCCTGGGGCCGCCCCGGCGCCCTGCTGCCCGATACTTGGCTGCGCGGGACTCTGGTCTGCCTCCTGCGTCATACTGAGAGCGTAGTCGTAGCCACGACAGTTCCTGCGATTACCCGATAGAAGCGGCCCATCTGCGCCATTCGCAGGTCGCCAGGCACCACCGCCGAGGCGATAACAGCAAGAAGCGCGCCGAGCGTCGGCCCTTCCGCCTGGCGCGGGGCGGGCCTTTGTAGAGTTGACTCACTGTGAGGCTGCTGACCGTTAACCGCCGGGCGAGGCAGGCCGTCGTGGGCGGCGGGCTGGTGGCCGTCTGCGCGGCTGTCGCCACCGTCGTCGCCGCGCTCTCCGGTGGCCCCGCCCCGACCGCGGGAGCCCTGTCGGCCCCGCTCCCCGCCGCGGCGACGGCCACCGCCACGGCCAGCGCCGCCACCACCGCCAGCGCGACCGCGAGCGCGGCCGGCACCGCCGACCCGCCGTCGAGTGCGACCCTCACCGGGGCCACCACCCCGCACCTGATCGTGCCCGACGTCATCGCGTCGGTCCCGGGCGGCGTGACCGCGGCCGATCTGGCCCGGCTGCGCAGGCTGAGCGGGGTCCGGGCGGTGCTCGCCATCGACGGGGCGAAGATCACCGTCAACGGCGCCCAGCTGACGGTGCTCGCCGCGGCCGAGTCGGCGCTGCGCCCGTGGACGCCGCCCGCGACGGCGAGCGACCCCCAGGTGTGGTCTGACTTCGCGGCCGGCGACCTGATCACCACCACGGCGGCCGGCCAGCGGGCGGAACTCGTCAGCGGCAGCCGGTACCCGGTCACCGCGGGTACCAGGACCGAGCTCACGGTGGGCGCGCAGGCGCCGGTGGGGATCTCCGGCGTGAACGGGATCGTCGACCGGGCCCGCGGCCGCCAGCTCGGCCTCGTCCGCAACATCGCGGTGCTCGTCAACGCCCCCGCCACCAGCCCGCTGACGCTGGTGAGCCAGGTGACCAAAGCCCTCGGCGGCGACGCCACCGTCATCCGGCTGGTCCCGGCCGAGGTCAGCACCAGCCTCCCGGTCGACGCGACCCCGTCAACCGGACGGCCGAGCAGCTACCTGCAGCTCTTCCAGGAGTCCGCCGCCCGGTACTGCCCGGGGCTGTCCTGGACCGTGCTCGCCGCCATCGGCCAGATCGAGTCGGCCGACGGCCAGAACGAGGGGCCGTCGACCGCCGGGGCGCTCGGCCCGATGCAGTTCCTGCCGTCCACCTGGCGAATCTGGGGCACCGACGGGTTCGGCGACACCGGCACCCCCAACATCATGAACCCGTTCGACGCGGTGCCGTCGGCGGCCCGCCTGCTGTGCGCGGACGGCGCCGCCAGCGGCGGCCAGAGCCTCCGCACCGCGATCTTCGACTACAACCACGCGACCTGGTACGTCGACGAGGTGCTGACCCTGGCCGGCGAGTACGCCGCGGAAAGCTGAGTCAGGACGCGGCGGGCCTGGGGCTGGACAGACGGCGGAGGCCGGACAGGTAGATCGCGACGGTGGTGACGCCGGACGCGGCCGCGAACGCGTATCCCCAACGCGGGCCCAGCGCGTCGAGGATGAACCCCACGGCGGTCGCGCCGAGCGCCACGCCGACGGAAATGCCGGTGCCCAGCCACGACATCGCCTCGGTCGCGCGGCCCGGGAGCGCGGTCGACTCGAGCAGGCTGTACCCGGCGATCAGGGTGGGCGCGATGGTCAGCCCGCACAGGTAGATGACGATCGCCAGCACCAGCAGGTTCGGCATCGCCCAGAACGTGCACACCCCGGCCACGGTCAGCGACAGGGTGACCGCGAGCCGCCGCCAGGCGGGCGCCCGCCAGTTCCGCGACCCGTACCACAGACCGCCGGTCGCGCTGCCGAGCGCGTAGCAGCCGAGGATCACGCCCGCCAGCGGCTTGTACCCGGACCTGGCGGCGAAGTCCACCGTCGACAGGTCGACCGACACGAACATTGTGCCGAGGAACAGGTACGCGGGCACCAGCACGATGAGGCCAGGCGCGGCCAGGGCGAAGCCGCGCTTTCGCAGCGAGAGGGAACCCCGGCCAGGCAATGGCTCGGCTGGCCGGACGGTGACCGCCTTCACCGGGGGCTCGGTCCCCGCTGGGCGGCGAACCACAGCGTTCCCCCCAGGCAGCAGATCGCGGCGCAGGTGACGCCGGCCGCGGGTGCACCTGGGTGGCGAGCAGGGTGACTGCGGCGGGCCCGACGATGAAGCAGAGCTCGTCGGCGATCGACTCGATCGAGAAGGCGGTGTGCAGCCGCGAGGTCCCCGCCAGCAGCACCGCCCAGCGGGCCCGCGCCATCGGCCCGAGCTGCGGCATAGTCGCGCCGCCGACGATCCCGCACGCGAACAGGGTCCAGACCGGCAGCCCGCAGCTGCACGGCGGCCACCAGGCCGGCCACCGACAGGGCGAAGATCACGCAGATCGGCACCAGCACCCGGTGCTGCCCCAGCCGGTCGGTCAGCCGCCCAAGCTGCGGGCGCGCAGAACGCGTTGCCAAGGGCGCTGACGGCCGACACCGTCCCCGCCAGCCCGTAGCGGCCGGTCCCGGCCGAGATGAGCAGCACCGTGCCGAGCCCGTACATGGACATCGGCAGCCGCCCGATGACCCCGGCGACGGAGAACCGCCAGGCGCGCGGTATCGAGAAAATCTCCGCGTACGGCCGCAGGAAGCCGCGCGCGTCCGCCTCGTCGGTACTGGTCATCGGGGGACTCGTCATCGGGGGGCAAACCTCACAAAAACCTCACAAAGTCGGAAGATACACCGGGGTGCCAACAGGTTTTCCATCCCCCCTGTTCCCGATGATCACCCGCCGGTCGCGTGCCGGCCTGCGGGCCGCTCCTGGTTGGATGGAGGCATGCCGTCTTACGACGCGTTCCTGCTGCTGTCATTCGGCGGCCCCGAGGGGCCCGACGACGTGCTGCCGTTCCTGGAGAACGTCACCCGCGGTCGCGGCGTGCCCCCCGCGCGGCTGGCCGAGGTGGCCGAGCACTACTACGCCGTCGGCGGGGTCAGCCCAATCAACGCCCAGAGCCGCGAGCTGCTCGCCAACATCCGGGCGGCCGGCCTTGACCTGCCGATGTACTGGGGGAACAGGAACTGGCAGCCGTTCATTGAGGACACCGTGCGCGAGATGGCGGACGCGGGGGTGCGGCGCGCGATCGCGTTCGTCACCTCGGCCTACAGCTCGTACTCGGCCTGCAGGCAGTACTACGACGACATCGACCGGGCCGTCGCCGCGGTCGGCCCCCGGGCGCCGCAGATCGACAAGATCCGCCCGTACTTCAACCACCCGGGGTTCATCGAGCCGTGGGCGGCGGGCGTGGCCGACGCGCTGGCCACGCTCGACCCCGGGGCGCAGGCGGGCGCCCGGCTGGTCTGCACCGCGCACAGCGTCCCGGTCGGGATGGCCGCCGCCAGCGGCAGCCACACGGCCGGAACGTGGGCCGGTGGTGCTGTCGGCGGCCGCTATCAGGTCGAGCTCAGGGAAGTCTCAAAACTTATCGCCGAACGGACCCTGGATGGCTCCCTCCCGTTCGACCTCGCCTATCAGAGTCGCAGCGGCCCGCCGAGCGTCCCCTGGCTCGAGCCGGATATCAACGACCACCTGGCGCAGGTGGCCAAGGACGGCGCGTCCGGGGTCGTGGTGGCGCCGGTCGGGTTCGTCAGCGACCATATGGAGGTCGTGCACGACCTGGACGTGGAGGCGGCGCAGACGGCCGCCTCGCTCGGCCTGCCGTTCGCCCGGGCGAAGGCACCGGGGTCAACCCCGCGGTTCGCCCGGATGGTGTGCGAGCTGGTGGCGGAGCGGACCGAGGGCGCACCCGCGCTCGCCCTGGGCGACCTCGGGCTCGGCGCGTTCGCGGGCGGGGCGCTCAACTGCCCGGCCGACTGCTGCCGCTACGCGCCGCAGCGGCCGGGGCGGCCGGCATGACCGGCGGCGCCGACGTGACCGGGGCGCGCGAGCTGCTGGTAATCGCGGTCGGGGCGGCCCTCGAGGCCGGCCAGCTGCTCGCCTCCAAGGAGGGCCGGGTTGAGGTCGCGGCCACCAAGTCAAGCCCGACCGACGTGGTCACCGAGATGGACGGTCGGGCCGAGGAGCTGATCAGGGCGCGCATCCTGGTCGCCCGCCCCCACGACGCGATCCTGGGCGAGGAAGGCGGGCAGGTCGAGGGCGCGGCCGACGCGCCCGCCCGCTGGGTCGTCGACCCGCTCGACGGCACCGTCAACTACCTCTACGGGCTGCACGACTGGGCCGTATCCATCGCGGCCGAGGTAGACGGGCAGATCGTGGCCGGCGCTGTGTACGTGCCGATGCGGGGCGAGCTGTTCACCGCCGTCCGCGGCGAGGGCGCGTGGCTGGAGTCCACCCGAGGCTCGGGAACGTCGGGCGGGGCGGCGGAAACCGCGATCCCCGATTCGACGTTCGAGCGGATTCCGCTCCGCTGCCGTCCCGGCGTGCCGCTCGACCAGGCGCTGATCGCGACCGGGTTCGGCTACCGGGCGCAGCGGCGCACGATACAGGGTGAGGTGGTGGCCGCGCTGCTGCCCCGGATCCGCGACATCAGGCGCAACGGGGTGGCCTCGGTCGACCTCTGCGCGGTGGCGGCCGGGCGGCTGGACGGCTACTACGAGCGCGGCCTGAACTACTGGGATTACGCAGCCGGGGCGCTGATCGCGGCCGAGGCCGGGGCGGTCGTGGGCGACTCCAGGGGCGGGCCGCCGAGCACCTCGATGACCGTCGCGGCGGGCCCCGGTCTGTTCGGCCCGCTGCGCGACGCGCTGGCCGAACTGGACGCGGAGCGCGATGGCTGACGTAGGCCCCGTGACTGTGTAAGGTGCTCGCGTCGGGCGGAGCAACGGACCGTTCGATATGGCCCGATTTGAGCCCGGCGCCGGGGGCTGCCTCGCGCGGACGGAACCACTGACTGGCCTGCAGGCAAATTGGGGATGCGGCGCGGAATAGATGCGGGGTATGCGAGGTTTACCAGCGGCCGGAAACCGTCTCGGCGGGACACGCGAGGATCGGCGACCGCGCTGCGTGCGCGGGGGCCGTGAACGTGACAGAATTCGCCGCCGGAATCGGGCACAACCGAGGCTTCTGGAGCGTTACACCCGCGCAGCAACAGCGCGCCACCTATGGAGGGGGATGGGTCACCACAATGGCTACCGACTACGACAGCCCGCGTAAGACCGATGACGACCTGAGCGAGGACAGCCTGCAGGAACTGCAGGCCCGCCGGATGGACAAGTCGTCTTCGACGATTGATCTGGACCCGGACGACGTCGCGGAGTCGCTTGAGCTTCCCGGCGCCGACTTGTCCAACGAGGAGCTCTCATTTCGGGTGATACCGAGGCAGGCGGACGAGTTCACCTGCACGAGCTGCTTCCTTGTGCACCACCGGAGCCAGCTTGCCGAGGAGCGAAACGGCCAGCTGATCTGCCGCGAGTGCGCCGCCTGACGGCCGGTACCCGCGGGCGGGCCGCCCGCGGGTCCCAGCTAGTCACAACTACATCTAGTACATCTAGCTAACTTTTCGCGCTCTCGTCCGACGGACGTCGCATCGTCGAACGCACGATGAAGAAGCGCGCCGTCTCCACGATGATCCCGGTGGCCACGGCCCACGCGAGTGCCTCGGGCAGCGTCACCTTCGGGTCCGTGAGGTCGGTCGGCGGAACCCGCCCGGTGGCCTTCTTCCACGCCGCGGCCAGCCCCTTGCGCAGCAGCAGCAGCCCGCCGGTGGTCGCCATCGTGGTGATCATCGTGGTCGAGCCGCCCGCACCCTCGCTTTTCTTACTCATCCGTAGCCTCCTCGCCCCCTTGCGTAATTGCGCAATCATCCCACGGATTCCCGCTCGCCAGCGCCCGCCCCGCCAATGGCCCCCGCATCCCCCAGTGCGGCCGCGAGGCGGTCCGGGTGCCTGGTCGAGAGCAGCCAGTAGGGCACCCCGTCGGAGGGATCGGCCACCCTGACGTAGACGGCCCGCTTCACGTAGGGCCGGAGGAAGAGATGGGCGGCCGGGTCCGCCCGGGGGCCGCGCAGCAGCGCCGCCTGCTTCTCGTCGAGCGCCATGATCTCGCCCGCCTCGCTCAGCGGCAGCGTGTCCCGGCCCGCGCGCAGCACCCCGCCCGTCACCTCGATCGTGGCCGAACCCCAGTTGATCAGGAAGGCGGCGGCGATGACGGAGAGGGCCGCCAGGGTCAGCGGCGGGACGATGCCGCCGGCCAGGAACCACGCCTCGGCCCCCAGGAACGCGATCGAGGGGACGGCGAGCAGCCAGTAGCTCACCGGCACGAGCAGCCGCTCGCGGTACGAACCCATTTCTTCCAGCCTCCGCAGCAAACGATCTTCGGGCCCGACGTTAAGCGCGCCGGGACTCCCACACCCCACGGTAGTTGGTTAGATGGACTCATGATGGGGCGGGCAGCCAAGCGGACCGCGCGGCGGGCGCCGGACCGGGCCGGAGCCGCCGGCATCGAGCCGCCCCCGCCCCCGCCACTCCCGCCGCCCGCCGCGGCCGCGGACGTCCCCGGCTGGCTGCGGATCGGCGCGGCCTGGTCGTGGCGGCTGGTGCTGCTGGCGGCGCTGCTGTACGTGGCCGGCCGGGTCGCCTCGATGCTCTACCTCGTCATCGTCCCGTGCGCGGCCGCGCTGCTGCTCACCGCGCTGCTCCAGCCGCTGGCGAACCGGCTGCGGCGCCGCGGCTTCGGACCGCTGGCCGCGACCTGGTGCACGCTGCTGCTCGCCTTCATCCTCATCGGGGCGGCCGCGTGGCTGGTCACCACCCGGGTCGAGGCCGAGTACCCGGCGCTGGTCAGCCAGGTGAAGCACACCACCACCCAGATCCAGTCGTGGCTGGCGGGCCCGCCGTTCCACATCAAGACCGGCAACCTGGCCAAGCTGTCCGACAACATCGTGAACTACCTGAGCAAGCACCAGTCGGTGCTCGCGGGCACCGTGCTGACCGGCGGCCGGATCCTGGCCGAGGTGCTCGCGGGCGCCGTGCTCTGCTTTTTCATCTCCTTCTTCCTGATCAAGGACGGCGACCGGATCTGGGTGTGGCTGACCAGCGGCCTGGCGCCGGAGCGCAGGCGGCGGGCTAACCTGGCCGGCCAGGCCGCCTGGCAGTCGGTCGTCTACTACGTCAGGGGCACCGTCGCGGTGGCGGCGATCCAGGCCACAGTGATGGGCATTACCCTCGCGGTCATCAACGCGCCGCTGGTCGCCCCGCTGGCGCTGATCATGTTCCTGGCCGGGTTCATTCCGCTGCTGGGGGTGCTGGTCGCGGGCACCCTGGCCATCCTGATCGTGCTGGCGGCCAAGGGGCTGATCGCGGCGGTGATCGTGCTCTGCGTCCTGGTGCTGCAGAATCAGCTCGAGGGCCACCTGCTGCAGCCGCAGGTGGTGGGCAAGATGGTGCGGCTGCACCCGCTCGCCGTCATCCTCGTGCTCTCGGTCGCAGGGGTGGTGGCGGGCATCGCCGGCGCGGTGGTCGCGGTCCCGATCACCGCCGCCATAACCAGCGCCGTGCGCGCCTTGCAGCACGACGATAACGACGGCCGCGCGCGGACCGTCGGTGGCGTAATCTCTGGGTGAGCGCGAAGGAGACACGGCAGATGACCCACGGCGAGACGTCTGTGAGCCACGGCGAGACGGCTGTCACCGGCCCGACGGCCGGGGGCGGCGACATCGACGTGCTCTTGGTGCGCCTCGACCCCGGCGTGCCGCTGCCCGGCTACGCGCTGCCGGGCGACGCCGGTGCGGACCTGACCGCCGCCCACGACGTCAAGCTGGCGCCGGGCGAGCGGGCGATCGTCGGCACCGGGATCGCGATCGCGCTGCCCATCGGCTATGCCGCGTTCGTGCATCCCCGGTCCGGCCTGGCCGCGAAGCACGGCGTAACGCTGGTCAATGCGCCCGGCACGATCGACGCGGGGTACCGTGGCGAGATCAAGGTGATCCTGCTGAACACCGACGCGACCCGACCGGTTTCGCTGCACCGCGGCGACCGCATCGCGCAGCTGGTGGTGCAGCGGGTGGAACACGTGAGTTTCCGCGAGGTGACGACCCTGCCCGGGTCGGCCCGCGGCGAAGATGGCTTCGGCTCGACGGGCGGCCACGCCGACGGACGGATGAGTCCGGCCGGCGCGGCTGCCGGGGCCTAACGGGAGGAGATCGCAGTGTTCGGTCGGCGACGGAACGCCGGTGACCGCGACCTGGTAAGCCAGGAGGCGGATCTGGCGGCGGAGGAAGCCGAGACCGCAGGCGGTGCGGCGACGGGCGCGGGCCCGGCCGGGGCTACCGGCCCCTGGGACGCGGCCGAGCCGCACTCGGAGCTGCCCCGGGTTGATCTCGGCAGCATGTTGGTCCCGGTGCTCGAGGGAACGGATATCCAGCTGGTCTTCGCCGAGCAGCACGGCGCCTGGGTGACCGTGCGCTATCAGCTCAGCGAACTGCAGCTGCAGGCCTTCGCCGCGCCCAAGCGGGCCGGCATCTGGGACGAGGTCCGGGGCGAGATCGTCAACGAGATCAGCGGGGCGGGCGGGCGCTGCCAGGAGCGCGAGGGACCGTTCGGCACCGAGGTGGTGGCCGAGGTCCCGGCCGAGCCGAACCAGCCCGCCGCGGGCGTGCGGCCGATCAGGTTCGTCGGCGTCGACGGCCCGCGCTGGTTCCTGCGCGGCCTGCTGGCCGGCGCCGCCGCCGTCGACCCGGCCGCCGCGGCGCCCCTCGAGGCCGTCTTCCGCGAGGTCGTGGTGGTCCGCGGCGACCACCCGGTGCCGCCCCGCGAGCTGCTTGAGCTCCGCCTCCCGGCTGAGGCCGCCGCCGCCCTGGAGGCCCAGGCTCAGGCCCAGCAGGGCCAAGCACAGGGGCAAGGCCAGGAGGAGGAGCGGAGCCGGTTCGCCACCCCGCTGAACCCCTTCGAGCGCGGCCCGGAGTTCACCGAAACCAGGTAGCCAATTACCCTGGGTAATGTTGCGATTACCCAGGGGGTACATCTTGATCAGGAGCACCGCACGGCCCGGCGCGTGGCCGGCGAACTCCAGCGGTAAGCCGGCATGAGCACCACAGAACACCCGCTGACACCGCTGGCCGCCGTCGCCGGGGGACTCCTGGCCGGCCTCGCCGGTACCGCCGCCATGGATGCGGTCATGTACGCCCGCTATCGCTCCGCGGGCGGTAAGGACGCGGCCCTGACCTGGGAATTCCCGCCGATCCAGACCTGGCAGGAGGCCTCCGACCCGGGCCAGGTCGCCAAGCGCGTGATCGAGGGCTTCACCCAGCGCCCGATTCCCGACCGCTGGGCCCGGCTCACCACCGCCGTCGCCCACTGGGCGTTCGGATCGGCCTCGGCGGCCGCCTACGGCGTGGTGGCCGGGTCGCTGCGCCGACCACGGCCACTGGACGGAGTGCCGTTCGGTGCCGCGGTCTGGGCGCTCGGCTACGTCGTCCTGCCCCAGGCAGGCCTGTACAAGCCAATCTGGAAGTACGAGGCGCAGACGCTCGCCACGGACCTGAGCAACCACCTCGTCTACGGGGCGGTCACCGGAACCGTTTTCTGGCTGTTCGCCAAGACCGCGTAGCGGCGCCTCGCCGCTTTGGTCCTAGTCGCCAGAGAAGAGGTTCTCCAGCTCTTCCTCGACGTCCTCGGTGGTGACGAAGAAGAGCTCGTCGCCCGCCTGCAGCGGGTCCTCGGACTGGGGGACCAGCACCCGGCCCTCGCGCAGGATGGCGACCAGGGCGGCGTCGGCGGGCCACTCGATCGAGCCAACCTGCTTACCAGCGAGGGGCGCGTCGGCGCCAAGCGTCAGCTCGACCAGGCTTGCCTCGCTGTGCCCGAAGGTCATCAGCCGCACCAGGTCGCCGACGCTGACGGCCTCTTCCACCAGCGCCGACAGCAGCCGCGGGGTTGAGACGGCGACGTCGACGCCCCAGGACTCGTTGTAGAGCCACTCGTTGCCCGGGTGGTTGACCCGCGCCACCACCCGGGGCACGCCGTACTCGGTCTTGGCCAGCAGCGAGACGACCAGGTTGACCTTGTCGTCGCCGGTCGCGGCGACGACCACGTTGCACCGGTCAAGGCCGGCGTCGTCGAGCGAGCTGATCTCGCACGCGTCGGCCAGCAGCCACTCGGCCCGGGGCACGCTGTCCACCTTGATCGAGGAGGGCTTCTGGTCGATCAGCAGCACCTCGTGGCCGTTCTCAAGCAGCTCACGGGCAATGGACCTGCCCACGGCGCCCGCTCCGGCGATGGCGACCCGCATCAGTGCTCACTCCCGTCACGCGTTGCGAAGGCGGCCAGGACCCGGTCCAGGTCGCTCTCCTTGGCCATGACGTGCACCACGTCGCCCTCTTGAAGCACGGTGCCGGGCTGCGGCACGACCGCCTCGCCCAGCCGGTCGATGTAGGCGACGCGGGCGCCGGCCGACACCTCGGCCAGCTTGATCGGCTCGCCGATCCACTTGGGGGACATGGTCACCTGGGTGAGCACCAGCTTGCCGGTGGCGTCCCGCCAGAGCGGCTCGACCCCGCTGCCGGGCAGCAGCTTGCGCAGCATTTGGTCGGCCGTCCAGCGGACGGTCGCGACCGTGGGGATGCCGAGCCGTTCGTACACCTCGGCCCGCCGCGGGTCGTAGATGCGGGCCGCCACCTGGCGGACGGCGAACGTCTCGCGGGCGACCCGCGCCGCGATGATGTTCGAGTTATCGCCGCTGCTGACCGCCGCGAAGCCGTCTGCCCGCTCGATGCCCGCCCGGGCAAGCACGTCGCGGTCGAACCCCACACCGGTCACCCGGTCGCCCTTGAAGGACGGGCGGAGCCTGCGGAAGGCCTCCGGGTCCTGGTCGATGACGGCGACCGTGTAGCCGCGGTCCTCTAGGATGTGGGCGAGCGTCGAGCCGACCCGCCCGCAGCCCATGATCACGATATGCACGACCCGTCCTTTCACGGTGCGTCATCGCCTGGTGGGGCGTCCGGCGGTATTCCGGCGCCTCGCATAGTGCCCCGGTAAAGGTATGCCCTCACGTGGGCGGACGCCATCCCGGGGGAAGGAGAATCGGGTGTCGGATGTTGAGCAGTCCTATGCGGTGGGCCAGACCGTCGAGGTAACGGCCGTTGATGTCGCCCAGGGCGGGTGGTGCGTAGCCAGGCCCGAGGGCCTGCCCGTGCTGTTCGTGCGGCACGCGCTGCCCGGCGAGCGCGTGCTTGCCCGGGTGACCGAGGTCACGTCGCGGTTCGCCCGGGCCGACGCGGTCGAGGTCCGCGAGGCCTCTCCCGACCGGGTAGAACCGCCGTGCCCGAACGCGCACCCTGGCGGCTGCGGCGGCTGCGACTGGCAGCACGCGTCGCTGTCCGCCCAGCGCGCGCTCAAGGCCGCCGTCATCGCCCAGCAGCTGCGGCGGGTGGGCGGGCTCGAGCTCGACGGCGAGATCACGGTCGAGGCGCTGCCAGAAGAAGAGGCGGGCCAACCGGGCCTCGGCTGGCGCACCCGGGTCCAGTTCGCGGTCCGTCCGGACGGACTCGCCGGGCTCCGCGCGCACCGCTCGCACGAGGTCATCGACATCGGGGACTGCCCGATCGCGCACCCCGCGATCCGCCATCTGGGCCTGCTTGACTACGCATGGGAGGGCGCGGGCACGGTCGAGGCCGCCGTCGGCAGCCCGGAACAAGACCACCAGGACCGCGTGGTCATCCTCACCAAGGCGGGCCGGGCGCCGCGCGGCCGCCGCGCCCCCGGTTCCGCGCCCGGCCACGGTGCCGCGCGCGACGAACGTGGGAGAGACGCAAGGGTCCATTCGGAAGACCGGGCGGTTGAACTTTTCCCCCAGGAGGCCGTGGACTCGGTCGAAGCGGAGGCGGTGCTGATCCGCTCCGCCCACCGGCTCACCCCGCTGCGCGGGCGCCAGTACCTCACCCAGTTCGCCGCCGGGCGGCACTGGCAGGTCAACGCGGGCGGGTTCTGGCAGGTGCACCCGGGCGCGGCCGACGTCCTCAGCGAGGCGGTGGTCGCCGCGCTCGAGCCGAAGCCCGGCGACACCGCGCTCGACCTCTACGCGGGAGCCGGGCTGTTCGCCGGGGTGCTCGCCCCGCTGGTGGGCGAGGACGGCTCGGTCACCGCGATCGAGTCCGATACGGCTGCGGTCAGGGACGCCCGGGCCAACCTCGACGTCTACCCCTGGGTGCAGGTGCACAGGAACGACGTGGCGCTGGCGGTCGCGGACCGCGGGCTCCCGCAGGCCAGGCTGGTGGTGGCCGACCCGCCGAGGGCCGGCCTCGCCCGCGAGGTGGTCGACTACCTGACCGGCGACAGCCGGGCGGAACGGTTCGCCTACGTCTCCTGCGACCCCGCCACCCTCGCCCGCGATCTGGGACTGCTGATCGCGGGGGGCTGGCGGATGGACGGGCTGCGGGCGTTCGACGCGTTCCCGATGACCCACCACGTGGAGTGCGTCGTCAGCCTCACCCGCTGAGCGGGCGATAACGCGGTAACGCTACGGCGCGTCCGGCCCGCTCGGACCGCTGGCCGGGCTGCCGGGCTTGCCCGGCGAGCCGACCACGTAGTAGCCCAGGCCCGGGTAGCGGATCAGCAGGCCCTCGTCGACGAGCACGTTGAGCGCCTTGGCGCAGGTCTGCCGGGCGTGGCCGGATTGCTGGCTGAGCGTGGTAATCGACGGGGTAGGCGATCCTGGCGGATATTTTCCCTCCGCGATCGCCTTCCGCAGGTCAGCGGCGAGGCGCACGTACGCTCTTGGGTCTGATTCGTCACCTATCGACATTCTCGTACCGTACTCGATTGGCAAAGTTGCCAATCGCAACGTTTCGACAGTAGTCGACCATCCCCGTGATGCTGTATGCTCTCTCGCATGTACCTATGGAGTCTGCTCGGCAATGACGTCGTGGCGGGGCCGACCGCGCACGGCATCTGCTTCGACGCGGCCAGCGCGATGCGGATGGGCGAGCCGCGCGTGAAGGACGGCAGTGGCTTCCTCTGCATCGTCGAGGAGGTCCGCCAGCGGATCTCGGTCGGCGGCCTCGAAACCATCTACCAGGGGACCGGGCGGTACTTCATCGGCCGCCGCAACCGCTCCGGCGGGATCCACTGGGAGGCCATGACGCGGACCGTCGATCCGTCGGAGGTCTACCGAATTACCGAGGTCCCGGCGTGGGTCGCGCCGGAGATGACCGGTCGGGGCTAGGCGCGCGTCTTGGCTGTTCGACCGCTGTGCCACGATGGGATCCATGCGACTTCGGATCTTCACTGAGCCTCAGCAGGGCGCTAGTTACGGCACGCTTCGCCGCGTTGCCAAGGCCGCGGAAGACCTTGGCTTCGACGCGTTCTTCCGCTCCGACCACTACCTGAAGATGGGCGCCGTGTCGGGCGAGCCCGGCCCGACCGACGCGTGGGCGACGCTCGCCGCGCTGGCGGTCGAGACGACCACGATCAGGCTGGGCACGCTGGTCACCGCCGCCACCTTCAGGCTGCCGGGGCCGCTCGCGGTCACCGTCGCGCAGGTGGACGAGATGAGCAACGGCCGGGTCGAGTTCGGCCTCGGCGCGGGCTGGTACGACGGGGAGCACAGGGCCTACGGCATCCCGTTCCCGCCGCTGAAGGAGCGGTTCGACCGTTTCGAAGAGCAGCTGGCGATCATCACCGGTCTGTGGTCTACTCCGGTCGGCCAGACGTTCTCCTACGATGGCGCGTACTACCAGCTCACGGACTCGCCCGCGCTGCCCAAGCCGGTTCAGCGGCCGAAGGTGCCGGTGATCATCGGCGGCGGCGGCGCCCGCCGGACCCCGGCCCTCGCCGCGCGGTACGCCGACGAGTTTAACGCCGCCTTCCGGCCCGTCGACGAGACCGCCGCCGGGTTCGACCGGGTGCGGGAGGCGTGCGCCGCCGACGGCCGCGATCCGGCGTCGATGACCTTCTCCGTCGCCCATCTGACCTGCTGCGGCAGGGATGAGGCGGAGCTCGCCCGCCGGGCCGTCGCGATCGGCCGCGACCTGAAGGAACTGCGCCCCGACGGCCTCGTGGGTTCGCCGTCGGAGATCGTCGACCGGCTCGGCGCCTACGCCGAGGCCGGCGCCACCACCGCCTACCTGCAGATCCTCGACCTGGCCGACCTCGACCAGCTGGAATTGCTCGCGTCGCAGGTGCTGCCCCAGGTCTAGCCGCGTGCGGGACCCGATTGATTGGGGTCGGCTGGGGAGTCTTCTCGGAGTTCGGTGGCTGGCGCTGACCGCTGACCTGGTGATTCGGGACAGAAGGGTGCTAACGGTCGCGGGGGTGCTTACGATCGATGATGTGGCAAGGTTCTCTGGGGGGCGGCGCGGGCGTCGGGGGTCAGACGCCGAAGACTGGCCGGACGACGAAGGCGGGGCTGATACCAGCTCCTGGTCCGGCCGGGGAGCCGGACCAGGAGACGACGCCGGTTTCGCTGCTAACGAGGCCTCGGGGTATCGGGGTTCGGGGTTTCGCGGAGGTCCTGGTTACGACCGCATGAGCGGTGGTCCCGGCGCGGCCGGCGGCCCCGTGCCCGGGCCGGGGCCCGCGGCCCGCGGATTCGGCGGTGGGCCGGGTTTCGCTGGGGAGCCCGCCGGACGGCCGCGACCCGCTGACGGTCGCGCCGACGGCTACGGGCCTGGCATGCAGGGCATGCCACCCGGCGGCCCGCGGATGCAGGGCCCGGGGATGCAGGGCGGACCGCCCGCCGGATCGTACGCTGCGCAGCAAGCGGGGCCGCGGCCCGGCCAGGCACGTCCAGGCGGCGGGCCTTATGCGGAGCAGCCGCCCCCGGGTGCGTTCGGCCCAGGGCCGCAGTTCGGTGGGCAGCAGATCCCGGGAGCGCAGTTTGCCGGCCCGCAGCCCAATGGTCCGCAGTTTGCTGGACCGCAGTTTCCTGGACAGCTTCCGGGGCCGCAGGGACCGGGGCCGTTCGACGGCGGGCCGAATGGGGTCGGGCCGAACGGCGTCGGGCCGGGGATCCCGGGCGGTATGCCGCCCGGCTATCCGGCACAGCAGCCGGGTCAGTTCCCGGGCGGGCCGATGCCGCCCGGTCCGTTCCCGCCCGGCGGTCCGTTCCCGCCGGGGATGCCCGCTCAGGGACAGTTCCCGCCCGGATACCAAGGCCCGGGCGGACCCGTGCTGTTCGAGCGGCAGCAGAGCGCGCCTGGCCCGGTTCCGCCGGGGACGCTACCGCCGGGCCAGTTCATGCCCGGCCCGGCCATGCCGTACGGCGGTCCGCCGGGCACCGGGCAGTTCGGCCCGCCGGGCGTATTCGTTCCGCCGGGCGTATTCGCCCAGCCGGGGTTCGCCCAGCCGGGCGGGTTCGTTCCCGGTATCCCGCCCGGTGAACAGATGCCGGGAGAGCAGTTCGGGGCGGCCCAGTACGGCCCGTCCGGACAGTACGGCCCGCCCGGTTCGTTCCCGCCTGGGTCGTTCCCGCCTGGATCGTTCCCGCCCGGTTCGATCCCGGCCGGGCCGCGCGGGTCGGGACCGCTGGCGTCGGCTCCCGCGTGGCCCGGACACGACGTCGGTCGCGGCCAGGGCACGGCTGCGCCTCATCGGGATCAGGGTGCGTTCACCGGCACTACCCTGGCGAACGGCGGGGCCGGATCGAGTCGCCACGTCGACGCCGACGGGGAGCGGGTGCTCACCCCGACGACCATCTACGCGCCGGGCAGCCTGATCGTCTCGCCCGAGAGCGGCGAAGGCCCAGCCCCGAGTGCGCCTCCGACCGACGGCGGGCCCGGCGGCGGCCCCGGATACGGCGGCCCCGGATACGCCGGGCCGTACGGTCACGGTGCAGGACCGACCCAAGACCCCTACGCTGCCCAGGGTCCGTTCGCCGCTCAGGGGTTCTTCGCCGCCGATGGCGCATTCCAAGGTCAGGCAGGCGTTGCGTTTCCCGCTCCTGGTCAGTTCGTCGGCCAGAGCGGTTTCCCCGGACCTGGTGGACCCGGCCCTGGCGGGGGGCCCGGAGGATTTGCAGGCCCCGGTGGACCAGTCGGGACCGCTCCAGGAAACGGCCCTGCCACCGGGTACGGCTCGCCGCCCGGTTTCGCGGCCGGCCCCGGCGTACCGTTCGGCGGCAACGGCTTCGGCGGCGATCCCCACCGCAGCGGCCTGCCCCCCTTCGCGGGCGACCCGGCCCAAGCGTCCGCGCCGGGCTACCCGCCCGCACCTGGGTACCCGACTCCCAGCGGGCCCCCGGGCTACGGAGGACAGGGGCCGCAAGCCCCCTACGGCTTCCAGGGCCAGCCGGGCCAGTACGGCCAGCAGGGACAGCCCGGTCCGTATGACCAGCAAGGACCACCCGGTCAGTTCGGCGTCCACGGGCAGCCTGGTCAATTCGGCCCGCAGGGGCAGCCGGGCCCGTACGACCTGCCGGGACAACCAGGTCCTTACGGCCTGCAGGGACCGCCGGGCCAGTACGCCGCTCCCGGGCAGCCGGGTCAGTTCGGCCCGCCAGGGCAGCCGGGCCCCTACGGCCTGCAGGGACCGCCGGGCCAGTACGCCGCTCCCGGGCAGCCGGGTCAGTTCGGCCCGCCAGGACAGCCGGGCCCCTACGGCCTGCAGGGACCGCCGGGCCAGTACGCCGCTCCCGGGCAGCCGGGTCAGTTCGGCCCGCACGGGCAGCCGGGTCCGTATGGCGCGCGGGGACTATCGGATCCGTACGGCAGGCAAGGGCAGCCCGGCCACACCGGTCCGGTCCAGGACGGGCCGGCGCCCGCCGCTTACCCCCCGCCCAACGGGCAGCACGGCCCTATCGGCTTTCAGGAAGCGGCCGGCGGCGACGGCGGCGGTGCAGGCTGGAATCGCGACCCGAACCGCGGCGCCACCACCTGGCGGCCGACCGGCGGACCGGGCCAGAGCGGGTACCCCGACTACGGGTACCCGTCCCCGGACGGATACGGGCAGGGCGTCAACGGGGGCGAGTACGCCTACGTGATCAACGACGACCGCACCGGCTCGCCCCACTCGGCCGGGCCGCGCGGCCCGCAGCAGCCGCCCGCTACCGAGCAGCGGCGTCCGACGCGGGAAGAACGCATGCAGGCGAGGGCGACCGGCGAGACCCGGTCGATCACCGCGGGGAGAGCGGAAGCGGCCCGGGTCGTCAACCCGTCGGCGGGCGCGGACCTGGGCAGCGCCTACGGTCCCGACGATCCCGCGTACGGCCCGCCAGAACCCGGCTGGTCCCACCAGGATCGGCCGCTGGCAGACCTGCGAAGCACCGCGGAGCCGGCCGAGGCCGGACAGCCGGTCGGTGTGTCCGCCAACGCCGACCAGGTCAAGGCCGACCAGGTCAGGGCCGAGCAGGTCAGGGCCGACCAGGTCAAGGCCGAGCACGTCATGGCCAAGCCAAACAACGCCGAGCAAGCCGAGCCGGAGCAGGCGGCGACGCCACGCCTGGCCGCTGCGGATCACCAGGCCGTGCGCGGGCCTTTCGAGCCCATCGTTGAGCATGATGGTCAGGCGTCCGGGGGAACCTCCTGGCCCGCGGATCATCCCGCCACGGATGACCAGGGCCGTCCCTACGAGATCCCCGGGCTCGCCGACGACGAGCCGGCCGGATCGGCCGACGCGGCGCTCGACCGGCTCAAGGAGCTGCACCGGACCGCGGCCGCGGTCGCACCGCAGAGCCTCGACGCCTACTTCGACCAGCTGCTCGAACGGCAGCGGAGACTGATCAGCGAGTACATCAGCGAGTCGGAACGGTCGTCGGCAACGGTCGACGCCCCCGACGGCGACAGCCCGGTCGGCTTCCCCGGCGACTACCGGAGCACCCGGTGAGCGGCGTCATCGCAGTCCTCGGCTTCGGCGAGGCGGGGTCGCTGATCGCCCGTGACTTGGCGGCGGCGGGCGCCGTCGTGCGCGGCTTTGATCCCAGGGTGCCCGCCCCCGACGGCGTCGCCGGCGCGGGCAGTGACGCCGAGGCGGTGACCGGGGCCGAGCTCGTGCTCAGCGTCAACAGCGCCCACGAGGCGGTGGCGGCGTTCGTCGCCTCGGCTGACGGGCTGACTCCCAACACGATCTGGGCCGACCTGAACACCGCGTCCCCGGCCGTTAAGCAGCGCCTGGCCGAGCTCGGGCGCCGGCCCCGGGTCCAGGTCACCGACATCGCCATGATGGCGCCGGTCCCAGGCAACGGCCTGCGCGTCCCGATGCTCGCCAGCGGCGACGCCGCCGAGCGGGTCGCGGCCACGTTGCGCGGCTACGGGGCCGACATCGAGGTGCTCGACGGCCCGGCCGGGCTGGCCGCAACGCGCAAGCTGCTGCGCAGCGTCTTCTACAAGGGCATGGCCGCGTCGATCGTCGAGGCCCTGGAGGCGGCGCGGGCGGCCGGGCCGGAACTGCGGCAGTCGGCCGTCGGGGGAGCGGTTACCCGGCCGCCGGAGGTTCGCCCGCCCACGCCGCCTGCAGCAGCCGGACGACGCCACCGCGGGTGACCGGAACCGGGTTGGCGTAAGGGCTCGCCACGACCTGCTCGGCGATTCGGGCGATGTCGGCCTCGGCCATCCCCAGGCCGGCCAGCGACCGGGGCGCGCCGAGCTCACCCGCGAGATCCCACAGGGCGCGGGCGGGATCGCCGGCCCCGAGGGCACGGGACAACGCCGCTGCCGCCGCCGGGGCGGCCCGCTGGTTGTAGGCGAGCGCGTGCGCCAGGACCACCGCGTGGGTCGGCGCGTGCGGCAGGTTCAGGGTGCCCCCGAGCGCGTGGCACAGCCTGTGGTGCAGCGACATCGTCGTCGCGCCGAGGCAGGCGCCGCACAGCCAGGCACCATAGAGCGCCTGCGCGCGGGCGTCCGCGTCCGATCCGTCAGCGACGATCGCCGGCAGCGCGGCCGCCATCGCCCGCGCGCCCTCCTCCGCCATCAGGGAGACGACGGGGGAGCAGTCGGGGGCGTACAGCGATTCGACCGCGTGCGCGACCGCGTTGAGCCCGCTCGTCACCGACAAGGCGACCGGCAGGCCGATAGTGAGCTCGGGATCGTAGAGCACGCTGACCGGCAGCACCCTCCGATCGCGCCCGGTCCGTTTGCGGCCGCCTTCGGTCAGACCCCACACCGGGGTCATCTCCGAGCCCGCGTACGTCGTCGGCATGGCCACGATCGGCAGCCCGTGCTCGAGCGCGACCGCCTTGCCAAGCCCGATGGCCGAACCGCCGCCGACGGCCACGCAGCCGTCGGCGCCGAGCGCCGCCGCCTGGTCACGGGCCAGCCGGGCGACCTCGACCGGAACGTGCATCCGGGCCTGCGCCAGCACCCCGGCCGCCCGCCGCCCGAGGGCCTCCGCGACGAGCCAGCCGGTCTTCTCCTGCTCGGGCGAGCAGAGCACCAGCGCCCGACCCAGCCCGAGTCGGTCAAGCTCGTCCCCGAGCTCGGCCATGACGCCGAATCCGAACCGCACCCGCATCGGCAGCGCGTCATAGGTAAACCCGGTGACGACCATCAGACGGCTCGCAGCGCCACGGCGAAGTCGACCGTCCGGAACGGGTTCGGCAGCCCGGCCCGGGCGGCCTCGGCCGGGTCGTCGACCCACGGGAACTCGCGGACCAGGGACGGCTTCACCCCGAAGACGGTGTCGCTGTCGATGTAGGCGGAGTCCGCGACGAACAGGTGGGTGGTGACGGACCGCATTCCCGGCGCCGACACCGCGAAGTGGATGTGGGCCGGCCGGTTCGGGTGCCGGGACGTGGCCGTCAGCAGTTCGCCCACGGGCCCGTCGCCGGGGACCGGGTAGTGCCGCGGCACAATGGTGCGGAACCAGAACCGGCCCCGGTCGTCCGCGGTGAACAGGCCGCGGAGGTTCCCCTCCGGCTGCAGATCCGGCTGCTGCACGTCGTAGAAGCCGTCGGCGCTGGCCTGCCACACATCGACCCTCGCGCCCGGCACCGGACGGCCGTCCGGCCCGGCGACGCTCCCGGTCACCAGGCACGGATCCCCGCTGACGTCTGCGGCGATGCTCGCGCCGAGGACGCGGACCGGCGAGGCGACCATGTGGAACGGCCCCTCGACGGTCGATTCGGTGAGCACGCCGTCCGAGCGGTTGTTGATCGTCTCGACCAGCGTCGAGATGCCGAGCACATCCGAGAGCAGGATGAACTCCTGTCGGGTGTCCGTGCAGGTCTGACCCGTCTCGGTCAGGAACCGGACCGCCGTGGCCCATTCATCCACCGTCAGCTGGACGTCCTTGACGAAATCATGCAGGTGCGCCACCAGCGAGGTCAGCACCTGGCGCCGCCGCGGGTCGTCGGTGCTCGCGAAGCTGGCGGAGACAACGTCGGCCGAGCGGGCCTCGCTAAACAGCTCAGAACCACCGAGCTTCTGCTCGATCATCATTCGGTCTCCCTCTTCGTCTTAAATGCGGCGGTGATCGGGCCGCAGGAGTCTCAGCGCGCCAGCAGCCTGGTCAGCGCCCGGCGGAGCTCGGCGGCCGGATCCGGCGCTGCGCCGCGGCTGCGCCAGCCGACGAAGCCGTCCGGACGGACGAGCGAGGCGCCGGCCGGGCCGATACCGTAGGCGTCCTCGATGCCGTCGGACGCGATCCCGGCCAGCGGCGCCATCACCGGCAGCCCGGCCCGGGCCGCTGCCGCTGCGCCTGCGTGCCAGCGCCGACCCGAATCCCCGGTCAGCAGGACGAAGCCCAGCCCGAACAGGTCGAGGGTGGACCGGCCGGGGGCGAGCTCCACGTGTGGTGCGCGGCTTCCCGGCTGCCCGAGCGCCTTCCGCGGGTGCCCGACCAGCGCGTCATCATCGGCCGGGTCGGGATCGGGCAGGACTGCGGCCGAGCGATAGCGGTATCCGATCTCCATGCTGAACTCGTCCACCAGCTCCGGGACTTCGGCCGGCATCAGCTCGGGCGTGACCCGGTGCAGCCACCGCGCGTGGGCCTGGTCGATCGTCAGCTCGCCAACCGGCCGACGCTCGGCGTCGTAGCTCTCAAGCAGCGCCGGTGCGGCCGTGCCGTGCACGACCAGCGCGAGCTTCCAGGCGAGATTGTGCGCGTCGTGAATGCCGGTGTTGCCGCCGAACCCCCCGTTGGGCGGCACCACGTGGGCCGCGTCGCCGGCCAGGAAGATCCGGCCCGCCTGGTAGCGCTCGGCCACGTCGGCGGTGGCCACCCACTCCGCGACGTCGTCGATCTGGACCGGGAAATCAAGCACCCCGATGGCGGCCTGGACAAGCCGGGCCGCCCGCTCGGTGGTGAGCCCCCGGGTGACGTCCAAGGTGCCAGCCGCGGTGGGATCGCCGAGCGTGTTGACGACGAGGAATCCCGACGTCCCCGTTCGCTCGAATCGGAAGAAGCCGCGTACGGCCGGGTTGGTCACGTAGATGACGCCGAGTTCGGTCCCGGCCAGGAACTCGCGGCAGTCGGCCCGGAAGTAGATCGTCGCGCTGCGGGAGAGCTGGCCATGGCCGCGCAGCCCGATCCCGAGCCGGCCGCGGACCGGGCTGCGGTTGCCGTCGGCGGCGACGACGTACCGGCTCCGAACCTCCTCGACCGCGCCGGTCGCGCCGTCTCTGATGGTGGCGGTGACGCCGTCGTCGTCCTGCTCCAGGGAAACGACGTCGGCGTTGTAACGCAGCCTCGCCCCGAGGCCCTCGGCGCGGTCGCGCAGCAGCGGCTCCAGCGCATCCTGGGCGACGAACATCCGGCGGGAGGGACTGAACTCGGCCACTCCCTCATTGAGGTTCGCGATGAAGGCCGCAATCTCGCCTTCGGCCAGGGTACGGACCTCATTGACGCCGCCCTTGGGGAAGTACCGCTCGGCCGAGAGCCGCTGCAGCGGCAGCTCGAGCCCGACCGAGCGCATCAGCTCGAGCGTACGCAGGTGCAGGTGCCCCGCCCGGGGGTGGATAGCGGTGCCCGCGTGGCGCTCGACGGTCAGGACGTCAACGCCCTGCTGGGCGAGGAACAGCGCCGCCGACAATCCGACCAGGCTGCCGCCGACGACCAGAACGGGAACCTCGCTCGTGATTTTGCTGTGAGTCACAGCACCAACGATCAGACTGCCGACGATATTTGCCAAGCTGGTGATGTCAATGAGATGTATTGATCAGCGTTATTGTTACAGCTCATGAACCTGGGAAGCGTCGATCTCAACCTGCTCGTTGCGCTCGACGCCTTGCTCGCCGAGCGGAACGTCACCCGCGCCGCCACCCGGGTCGGGCTCAGCCAGCCCGGCATGAGCAGCGCGCTGGCCCGGCTGCGGAAGCTGTTCGACGACCCGTTGCTCGTTCGCGAGGGCACGGCGCTGGTGGCGACGTCACGCGCGGAAGCGCTCGTGCAACCGGTCCGGGAGGCGCTCGACATCATCCAGCGCGCCCTGGACTCGCGGGTCGGCTTCGACCCCGGCGTCGACGAGTGCACGGTCACGGTCGGCTGTTCCGACTACAGCGTGCTGCTGCTGATCGGACCGCTCGTCCGCCGCCTGTCGGCGGAGGCGCCCGGCGTCACGATCCAGATCAGGCCCCGCTCGGCCGATCCCGCGCGTATGCTCCGCGACGGCGAGGCCGACCTCGTCATCGAGCCGACCGAGATCATGGAGGGCGCCTCGCTGGCCTCGCAGCGGCTGTTCGCCGATCGGTGGCTGTGCTGCGTCTGGGCGGGCAACAGCCAGGTCGGTGACGCGCTCAGCCTGCAGACGTACCTGCAGCTCGGCCACGTCGTGTACTCGACCGCGGCGCACCTGCCCGGCGCCACCGTCGACACCTACCTGGCCGGCGCCGGGCTGCCGCGCCGGGTCGAGTTCATCGTGCAGAGCTTCCTGCTCGCGCCGACGCTGCTGCAGGGAACCGATCTGATCACGATGGTGCTCGAACGGGCGGTGCCGCTGCTTCGGCGCACGGCGGACATCCGAGTGCTGGAGCCGCCGGTGTCGATCCCGCCGCTCATCCAGGCGCTGTGGTGGAGTCCGCACCGGACCACGGACCCGGCGCTGGCGTGGGTCCGGGCGAAAATCGGTGAGATCGCCGCCGACCTGACCGCTCATGGCACCGGAGCCTGGCCGCTCTTACACGCGTGTGAGCTTTGACAATAGCTGAGGTCAATGCCATCTATTGGCATCAGCAGCTTGGCAAATGTACTCCGCGGTCTGATCGTTAGTGCTGTGACAGACAGCACAGCCGCCGGCAGGGTGGCATTGGTGACCGGGGCCAGCAGCGGAATCGGGGCGGCAACCGCGCGCCTACTGGCCGGGCGCGGACTGCGAGTGGTGGTCAACTACCTCCGTAGCCGCGAGGCGGCCGAGGCGGTCGTGGCCGACATTGGGGCGGCCGGCGGGCAGGCCGTGGCCATCCAGGCCGACGTGCGCGACGCGGCCGCGGTCGGAGCCATGGTTGAGCGCGTCGCAGCGGCCTGGGGCGGCGTCGACGTGCTGGTGGGGAACGCGCTCACGCCCTACGCGATCAAGCCGTTCGCGGACATGACCTGGGAAGAGCTCGGCGGCAAGCTCGACGACGAGATGCGGGCCGCGTTTGTGGTGACCAAGGCCGTGCTCCCCGCCATGACCGAGCAGGGCTGGGGACGGCTCATCTATCTCAGCGCCGTCCTCAGCCGCCAGCCCCGGCCGGGCTTCATCACGCTGGGCACGTCCAAGGCCGCGCTGGTGCAGTTTGCCCGGTTCCTCGCCCAAGAGCTAGGCCCCCGGGGCATCACGGTCAATGTCGTCGAGCCCGGCCCGGTGTCCGATACCGGCATCTCGCACGTGCTCAACGAGGAGCTCAGGCAGCGGCAGATCGCCGCCACCCCGCTGGGCCGCCTGGCCCGCCCGGGAGACGTCGCCGAGGTGATCGCCTTCTACGCCAGCGAGGGCAACGCCTTCATCACCGGTACCACCGCCGCGGTCAACGGCGGAATGTCCATGTACTAAGGAGAGAAGCTCATGCACTCCATGGATCTTGCCTACGTCGGGCGGGGCCTGCACGAGGAGCTGGTCGGCTACATCGCCGACCAGGAGGACTTCTACGCCGACGAGGGCGTGCGCGTCGCGCTGCGCGACGGCTGCGATTGGGACGTGGAGCGGCTCCGCCGCGGCGCCTGCATCGGCCTCGGCCGCGCCCTGCTGTCCCGGTTGACCGGCGGGATCCCCTGGGTCGGGCTCACCGTCAACACCCACCGGCCGCTGTTCTGGTTCCTCGCCCGCCCCGACGTGACCTCGCTGTCGGATCTGGCCGGACGGCGGCTGGCGGTGCACCCCGGCCACACCCCGCCCGGCTGCTTCGCCCGCATCGTGCTGCGGCAGGCCGGCCTCGACCCGGACCGGGACGTCAACCTCGTCGTCCAGTCGCCCGGCGACTACGGCCTGTACCTGCGTCAGCTGCGCGACGGTGAGATCGATGCCGCCTACGTCGGCAGCACGATGGCCCCGGAGGCGATCGCGGCCGAGTACGGCTGGCGGATGCTGGCCTGGGTCGGCGACCATTTCCGGATCCCCACCGTGGGGGTGGCGATCGACCCCACCTACACCCAGCCGGACGACCCCGCCGTCCAGGCCGTCGTGCGCGCCCACCGGCGCGCCCTGCAGGTGATCCAGAACGATCCCGACACCACCGTGCGGTACATGCGGGCGTTCCACGGCCAGCACACCGCCGACGAGGCGCGGGCCCATTACAAGGCGTTCATCGCGCCGCACTACACCACCGACGGCCAGGCCGACCTCGCCATCGGGGCCGCCGCCATCCCTGCGGTCGCCGCCGAACTCGGCGTGCCCGTCACCTTCACGGCCGCCGATTTCTACCGCACCGCACGCTGACAATCATGCGTTCGGTGGCCATCGGCACCTTCGACGGCGTCCATCTGGGCCACGCCCGGGTGATCGCCGGCTGCGACACCGTGCTGACCTTCGATCCGCATCCGCGATCCGTGCTCGCTCCCGGCGGCGTCCTGCGCCTGCTGACCGACGCGGCGGGCAAGCGCCGCCGGATCGCCGCCCTGGGCGTGCGGGACATCGTGGTCATCGCGTTCGACCGCGAATGGGCGGCCCTGGACGCGGCGACGTTCGTTGACGAGCTGATCGTCCGGCGGCTCGGTGCGGTTTCGGTGTCCGTCGGCGCCGATTTCCGGTTCGGCGCGCGCGCCGCGGGCGATGCCGGCGCGCTCGCGCAGGATCGGCGGTTCGTCACCACCGTGGCGCCGATGGCGATGATCGAGGGGGAGGTGGTCTCCTCATCGCGGATCCGGGATCTCCTCGCCGCCGGTGACGTCGAGGGAGCCGGACGGCTGCTCGGCCGTCCGCACACGCTGCCCGCCCGGGCGCTGTCGAACGGCCGCCTGAAGATCGACTCCGCGCTGGCGATCCCGCGCCCCGGCCGCTACGCCGCGACCGTCAACGGCACGACCGCCTGCCTGACCGTGTCCGGTGACGGGGTGATCGAGCTGGGGCGGCGGTCGTCGGCCAGATCGGCCGAGGTGTCGTTCCTGAGCAGGATCTGACGGATGGGGGCGTCGATGGCACCGTTGGAAGCGAGCGCATCGCCGCGGCCAGGTCCGCGCGCCGTCATCCGCAGGAAGCTGGCGCCGCCGGTGGTCGGCGACCGCATGGTCGAGCGAGACCGGGTGACCAACCGGATTCGGTCGCACCTACGGCATGGCAACGTGCTCGCCGTCTACGCCGCCGCCGGGTCGGGCAAGACCACCGCCGTCGCGATGGCCCTGCGGGACCTCGGCCGGCCGGTGGCGTGGCTGTCGCTCGACGGCACCGAATCGGCCGCCGGGCGCCTGCTGCTCTATGTCGAGGCGGCGGTGACGCCGCACGCGCCCGAGGCGAGCGGGGTGGCGACCGGTGCGCTGGCGGCCGGGATCTTGATCGGGGAGGCGACCGGCCTGCTGGCGGAGAGCCTCCACGGCACCGGATTGGTGCTGGTCTGCGACAACGCCGAGCGGATCATCGACAGTGAGCAGGCGCTCACGGTCCTCTCGGCGCTCACCCGATATGCCCCGGCGGACGTCGGGATCGTCCTCATTTCCCGGACCGCCCTGCCGCTCGACACCGGCTCGACCGGCGAGCTGAGCCGAGTCGCCGAGCTGACCGGCCCTGAGCTCGTCCTCGACCTCAAGGAGGCCGCGGAGGCGGCCCGGCTGTCCGGCCGCCCGACCGCGAACGCGGCGGAGACGCTGCGCGTGACCGGCGGCTGGGTGGCGGGGGTGCTGTTCGCCGACGGTGCGGCCGCCGATGCGCGGCTCCGGCTCCGCGACTACCTCACCGCGCACGTCCTGTCCGGGCTGCCCGAACCGGAGCGCCGATTCCTGGTCGGCACCAGCCTGCTTGACGAGGTGACCGTCGACGACGCGCTCACGCTTGGCCTCGAGGACGCGCCTCGGATCATGGCGTCGTTGCGACGCCGGCACCTCCCCGCGACCTGGCCCGACGACCGGACGCTGATTATCAGCCCCCAGCTCCGTGACCATCTGCAGACGCTGCTGGCGGAGGAGGACCCGGCTGAGGTGAAGCGGCTGCGCCTGCGGCACGCCCGGCTCCTGGTCCGTCGGGGCGAGCAGGAAGAGGCCGTGCACGCCTTTCTCGGCGTCGGCGCGGTCGACGAGGCGTGGGCGCAGGCGGCCGAGGTGCTCCCGCAGCTAATTGAGCGGATGGACTTCGGGCCGGCCGCGCAGTGGCTCGACCAGCTGCAGACGTCCGCGCGCTGGCTGAGCCCGCGGATCGGCGCGATCGTGCTGCGGGTCGCCTTCGCCCTTGAACAGGCCGGGCGGGGCGTCGACCTGTTCGTCCGGCACGGTCATCGCTGGGCGGCCGAGCTGGCGGCCGACGACCCGGACGGCTCCGGCGAGGCCCTGGTGCTGTTGACCTGGTGCCTCTGGCACGCGGGGCGGACGGCCGACGCCGAGCAGGTGGCCGACCTGCTGCCGCCGGGGCGGCCCCGGGACATCGCCTTCACCATGATCGCGCTCAGCCGCGATGAGCAGCCCCCTGCCTTCCCGGTGTTCGCGACGAACCGCCCGGGACCGCTCGACGGGCTGCTGATGCGGCTGGCATTCCTGCGCGGGCGGCTGGCCGGGCTCGACGATCCGGGCGGTGACGGCCCGTGGCGCCGAGTTCTCGGCGTCCCCTGGGTCATCGCGGGGCTGCGCGCGACCGGGCGGATCGAGCAGGCGATGGCGCTCTACGAGGCGCACCGGGGGGATGCGCAGCCGCTGTGGCTGCACTCGCTCGACGCCGTGGAGCTCATGCTCGACCTGGGTCGCGGTGAGGACGCGTGGCGGGCGCTGCGGCACAGCCGCGAGCTGGTGGCGACGACCGGATCGCAGATCTACCGAGTTCAGCTGCAGCTGATGGAGGCGAAGGTATGCCTGCGCCTGCATCATGACCCGGAGGCCGCGCATCGCGCCCTGGACGAGGCCGAGGCGAGCGGCGCGGGCAGGCACGCCTTCACCCGCGAGCTCGCCTGGCTCTGGCGGGGGCTCGCGTTCCTGCTCCGGCACCGCGACACCGAAGCCCGCGACGTGCTTCACCGGTGCGTGCAGAGCATGCGCCAGGCCGACCGGATGCTCGAGATCCCCACCGCCGCCTGCTATCTGGCCGAAGCTCACTGGCGGCTCGGTGACGAGGACGCCTCGGACGAGTCGGCGGCGCTTGCGATCAGCGTGGCGCAGCAGCGGGGCTCGTTCCATCTGCTGGTCACCGCGCTGTCGGACGTGCCTGCGGTGGCGCTGCGCGGCGCCGATACCGAATCGAGCCCGCTGTCGCCGTGGCGTGAGCTGACCGCGTCGCTTGCCAATGACCGTCGCATCACCGCCGCCGGCCGGATCCCGCGGCTGATGCTCGAGGATCTCGGCCAGCCGGAGCTGCTGCTGGACGGGGAGACCGTGACGCCGCGGCTGCGCAAGAGCGTCGAGCTGCTCGCGTATCTCCTGGCCAGCCCCGATCATGAGGCGAGCCGGTCGCAGCTGCAGGCGGCGCTGTTCAACTCGGACAACGAATCGGCCGTCCGCAGCTATCTGCGGCAGGCGCTGTACCGCCTCCGCGAGGTGCTGCCGGACGACCTGACGCCCGCCCAGCGCGGGGACCGGTTCTGCCTTTCCGGGCCGGGGCTCGTCAGCAGCAGCGCGACCGAGGTGCTGGCGGCGTTCGCGCAGGCGGGCCACCAGGACGGGGAGGCGCGGGCGGACACGTTGACGGCGGCGCTGGCCCGGACGGAGCGCGGGCCATACCTCCACGGCCTGGCCGGCGACTGGGTGGAGGCCAGGCGGGCCGAGCTCGACGAGCGGGTCCTGCGCGCGCGGCTGGACCTGGCCAAGGTCGCGTCCCGGCTCGGCCGGTACCGGGAGGCGATCATCAACGCCGACGCCGTGCTGCGCCTCGATCCCTACCGGGAGCAGGCGTGGCTGCTGCGGATCACCCTCGCCCAGGCCAGCGGCAACGACGATCACGTGCTCGCGCTGTACCAGCGCTACGTGGCGACCATGCGCGAGCTCGCCGTCCCGCCCTCGGCCCAGGTGCACATGCTGGTGACGCGGCTGCGGGCGTGACCGCGCCGATTTCCCAGCCGGTAACGGGGCCCGTGGCACAGTGGCCGCAGATCCGATCGTCATCGGCGCGCTCTCCTGGAGGTAGTGATGGACGGCCCGAAGCTTCTTCCCGTGCCGGCTGACCCGGCGGATGTCGGCCCGCGGTTCCGCCAGGCCATCTCCCGGTTCACCACCGGGGTCGCCGTGATCACCACCCGGACGGCGGACGGCCGGCCGGCATGACCGCGAGCGCGGTCGCCTCGCTATCGATGGATCCGCTGCAGCTGCTCGTCTGCATCGGGTCCAAGCTCCCCACCTGCCAGGCGATCGTCGAGTCGGGACATTTCGCGGTCAATGTTCTCGGCGAGGGCCAGCAGCACCTCGCGACGCGTTTTGCGACCCGCCGGAGGGACAAGTTCGCCGGCGTCGCGCTGCGCGGCGACAGCGGCACCCCGGTCCTCGTCGACGCGATCGCGCACTTCGTCTGCGCCGTCGGCGGGACGCTGCCGGGCGGTGACCACACGATCGTCGTCGGCTCCGTGCTCAGCTGCGATCACGTCCCCGGCACGAGCCCGCTGGTGTACTTCGCGAGCTCGTTCGGCCGCCTCTGCGACCCGGCCGCCCACGCCAGGGACGCTTTCGACTGGCAGTTCGCGTCGGCGATGTGACCGGCCTGCGCGCTCAATCGGCGGTCGTCGTCCGGACGCGGCTGCGGCCTCCCGTCGCGCACCCGGACGACGTCCGCCGGGTGCGGCTGCTAGCCCGGCTCGACGCGGTCCGCGAGCCGGTGATCGTGGTGGCCGCGCCTCGCGGCGCCGGGAAGACGGTCCTGCTGGCACAGTGGGTGACGCCGTGGGCCGACCGCGGGCGCTGCGCGTGGGTCAGCCTGAGCGGCCACGACGACTCCCCGGCAGGCGTATGGTCGGCGATGCTCGAATCGGCCCGGGCCTGTTGCGTCGGCGTCCCGTCCGCCCCGGCGGCGCTGCTCGACGACCAGACGACGCTGTTCACCGAGATCATCCCCGAACTGCTCAACGCGCTGGCATCGGGGGGCCCGCTGGTTCTGGTGCTCGACCGGCTGGACGCCGTCGACCACCCGACGACCAGGGCGACGCTCCATGAGTTCGTCCGTCGGATCCCGGACTCCGTCCGGGTCGTGCTGTCGACGGCGCGGCCGCCGAACGGTCCCGTCGCCGCCCTGCGCGCGGCCGGGCGGCTGGCCGAGTTCGACGAGGACGACCTCCGGCTCGACCTGGCCGAGACGCGGCAGCTCCTCGCCGCCAGCGCCCGTCGCCCGGTCGGGGCGGCCGAGGCGTCAGCGGTGCGGGATGACTACGACGGCTGGGCGACGGGTGTGCGGCTGGCCGGCCTGGCCTTGCGCCGCCAGCCCGCAGGCGCCCAGCTGTCGCATCCGCTCCGTTCGGTCGAGGACTTCTTCCGGGCCGAGGTGCTCGAATGCGTCACCTCCCGGCAACGCCGGCTGCTCCTGCACAGCAGCGTCCTCGATGAGCTGACGGCCGATCGTTGCGCCGAGGTGACCGGGATCGGTGACGCGGGCGAGACGCTGGCCGCGCTGGCCGCGTCGTCGCTGCTGCTCCGGCGGACGGGGTCGGGCCTGCGCTGTCATCCGGTGCTGCGGCAGGTGCTCGGCTCGGTGCTGTCGGCTGAGCAACCCGGCCTGGTGCCGGGGCTGCACGCACGGGCGGCGGAACGCCTGCGCCGAGAGGGCGAGCCGGACGCCGCCTACGAGCATGCCCGCCTGGCCGGGCTACCCGAGATCGCGCTGCGGGCGGCCGTCGAGGCCTGGCCCGCGACCCACCCGCGGACCCTCCTCGCACGGATCGACCGGCTGCCGGCGGCAGCCGGAGGCGACGCGACCGCCGCCGCCGCAGCCGCAGCCGCCGAACTGGCCTGCGGCAACCCCAGCCGCGCAGCCGCCCGCCTCACAGCCGCAGCCGACCCCGCGGCGCTCGCAGGCGAAGACGACCGCCCGGCGCTGGCCGTACGGGCGTGGCTGGCACTGCAGCGCGGCGACCTCGCCGCCGCTCAGCGCGACGCCACGTCCGCAGTCGGTCCCAGCCAGCCGGAGAGGGGCAACCAGCCGGAGAGGGCCAACCAGCCGGACGGGGCCAGCCGGCCGGAGGAGGCCAGGCGGTGGTGGCTGACCCTGGCCGACGCCGCCCTCGGCGCCGCCCAGGTATGGGACGGACGGGCGGCCAACGCCGCCGGCAGGCTCGCCGCGGCGGCGACGGAAGCAGCCGGGATCGGCTACCAGGACGTCGCCGTCCGGGCGCTGGACGCGGGTACCGCCGCGCTGCTGCTGACCGGCCAGCCCGCGGCGGCGTTCCGGTCGGCCTCGGAGGCGGTCGCGTTGCACGAACGGGAGCCGGCGGGGTCCCCGGCTCCCGTCATCGCCCGCGCCTACCTGGCGGCGACGTCAGGCGTGGGCCACGCGAACATTCCGTGGACCGCAGGCGACGACGCCGAACCCCCCGCCCCGCACGCCGAGGCGTTCGCGTGCCTCCTCCTGACCGGTTCCTTCAGCGCCCGGGGGGATGCTCAGCGGGCGCGGCGTGCCCGTGCGCAGGCCCGGGGCGCGCTCGCCGGGCTGCCCCCTGGCCCGGCGCTGGCGGCGTTGTTCGAGGAGCAGCGGTCCGGCGGAATTCTCGATCTCTGGCCGACCGCGCTGTCCGACCGGGAGCGCGCGGTGCTCCGTGCCCTGTCCGGGCCGCTCACCCTGCGAGAGATCGCGGCCGAGCTGCACGTTTCCCATAACACGGTGAAAACGCAGGTCCGGTCGGTGTTCCGCAAGCTCGGCGCGCACGACAGGGCCGACGCCGTCGCCCGCGCGGCGGCCGTTTCCGCCGCCGGCCAGGCGGGGCCGCCGGGTGGAGAGCCACCCGGCGGCCCCCGGCCACGCGCTGTCGCGGGCGAGGCACCGCGGAACGGTCAGCCAGTCCGCGCGTCCTGCCGGCGGGCGTAGACCGCCTGGTCGGTGTAGCCCGTGGGCGACGCGTCGTCGTTGGCCGGCTCGATGCCGCAGATCTTGCGCGCGAGGTCGGTCATCGGCCCCGTGGGCGACATCTCGGCCCGGGCCATGGTCAGCATCCGGACTGCCAGCAGCGGGGTCCCGTTGAAGTTCTCGAACACGGTGATCCGGTCGCCCCAGTCCGACAGGAACATGTCCCGGATGACCCGGCTGATCTTGAGCCGGTCATGCGGTCGGCCGACCGGGCCGGTCTGCAGCGGCTCGAGCCACCGGCGCAGCTCGGGCTGGTTCCACTGCTGCTCGGTCGGGAAGATCAGCGCCGACCGTCCGGCCAGGTCGATCAGCTCGTTGACCATCCGCGGCACGTGCTCGATGTAGTGCGCGCGGCCGAAGTCGAACAGCAGCACGCTCGGCTTGTACAGGCCGCCCGGAGTGGTGAACCCGTCCTCCTCGCAGGCGATCACGTGGGCGCGCATCGTCTGGTGGAAGCCCACCAGCTGCGCCAGCCGAGCCTGAACCGGCGGCAGCTGATAGGTGCCGACGTGCTCGGTGATCAGCAGCGCGAGGCCGAGCATCACCTCGGCCCGCACCTGCTGGCGAACGAGCGCCTGGTAGTGCAGCCAGTCGAAGACGCGCTGCGGGTATAGCGAGGCGTGCCTCGGGTTGCCGATGTGGAAGACCCGGTTCCATGGGATGAACACGTCGTCGAACAGGATCACGGTGTCAAGCTCGTCGCCCTTGGCGGCCAGCGGGTGCTCCTCGTGCTGCCCTTCCTTCACCGTGCTTTCCCGGCAGACCATGGTGACGCCGGGGGCATTGACCGGGACGGCGCCGAAGATGATCTGCTCGCTGGGGATGCCCGGCCGGAAGAACACGCCGATGTGGATGAAGTCGGCGAACGGCGCGCCGGTCGCGATCGCCTTCACCCCGCGCACGACGATGCCGTCCTCCCTCGTCTGCACGACCCGCAGGGCGGGCGACTCGGCCTGCGCCGACTCCCGTGACCGGTCCGCCTGCGGGTCGACGAAGGCTGGCGCGGCGTTCAGGTCGCCCGCGACCATCAGGTCCCAGAACTGGAGGATCCCCGCCGTGAGGTCGCGTCCCCCGGTGCCGAGCGCCTGCTCGCTCCACGGCTCAGGATCGTCCACGTAGGTGAGCAGCGGGTAGTTGTTGACGTCCGGCGTTCGCGGCGCCGCCCCGCCGTCGAGCTCGCGGATCACCGTCTCCAGGTAACGGCGCTTGCGCCGCAGCTCGTCCTTGTTCGCGTGCCGGAACCACATCATCGAGCGCCGCTCCCCGTCGTCGTCGACGAAGGTCATGACGTCGGTCAGGTCGGGCCGGTGGTGCAGGTCGTAGAAGTCAGCGATGCGCTGGGCGTAGTCGCGGGTCTTCGGATGGGTGGCGATGTTGTCGATCTTCTCGTCGCCGACCCACACCACGCGGCCGTCGTCGAGCGTTTCCAGGTATTGCTTGCCCGTTCGCAGCACAGGTCGTCCTCTCGGGTCAGTGGCGCCCGGTGCGCCGGTACCGACCATGGCAAGGAACGGGGTGAGCCGAGCCTGATCGGGCCGGGTGAACCTGGATTCACAGGCGGTTTCGCGTTGGCTAACGCCCCCGTGCCTACCCTCCGAGAACGAGCGAGACCCACGGCTCGACAGGAGGAGCGCAAGGGATGAAGCTGTCACTTCAGGCAGGCCGCTGCGAAGGCTACGGGCTCTGCGAAGAGGCGGGCCCCCGCGTGTACCGGCTGCCGGAGACCGGCAACGAAGACGTCGAGCTGCTCTTCACCGAGGTCCCGCCGGAGCTCGAGGACGACGCCTTGGCCGGCGCTCGGGTCTGTCCCGTCGCTGCGATCCTGCTGAGCCGGTGAGTCGCTCCCACCTGGTGGTGGTCGGCGCGTCGATCGCCGGGGTCACTGCGGCCGAGTCCGCGCGGATCGCCGGGTTCGGCGGGCGGATCACCCTCGTCGGCGCCGAAGCGGATCCGCCCTACACCAGGCCCGCCCTCTCCAAGGCGCTGCTGCGCGGAGTCCTGTCGGCCGAGACGGTCCGGCTCCCGCCGATCGACGCCGAGGCCGAGACTCGACACGGTGTCACCGCCACCGCCCTAGACGCCGAGCGTCGACGCGTCGGCCTGTCGGATGGCGACTGGCTCGAGTACTCGGAGCTGGTGATCGCGACCGGCGCGCGGGCCCGGACCCTCGGCGACCTGACCGGGACGCCGAACGACAGCCCCTGCGCCGAGCGCACGCTGCGGTCCCTCGATGACGCGGTCGCGCTCCGCCTGGCCCTGCGCTCGGCAACCTCCGTGCTCATCATCGGCGGCGGCTTCGTCGGAACCGAGGTCGCCTCGGCCTGCGTCGAGGCCGGGCTCAGAACCGAGGTCCTCACGCTCACGTCGAGACTGGTGCCGCAGCTCGGCGACGACCTGGCCGATCTCGTGACCCGGCGCGCGCTCGCGGCCGGACTGCGGCTAACCCGGGTGGACGGACCGCTGGCGGTGCCACCCGGGCAGCAAGAGCTGCGCGTCGTGCGCAGCTCGGCCGGCCGCAGGGAGGCCGACATCGTGCTGACCGCGGTCGGTGACGATCCCAACCTGGAGTGGCTCGCGGATACGGCGATCGAACGTGACCGGGGGATCGTCGTCGACCACCACTGCGTCGCCGCGCCGCACATCTTCGCCGTCGGTGACGTGACCCGGGTGCGGACCGGTCACGGCGTCGCCGCGCGGACTCCGTTCTGGAACGCGGCCATCGACCAGGGCCGGGTGGCCGGGGAAGCCGTGGCGCGGGGACGCGCGGCGACCCCGTACCACCCTCGGCCGTACTTCTGGACCGAGGCGTTCGGGCTCGCGATCACCATCGCCGGCCCGATTCCGGCCGCCGGCCGGCTCGAGACGCTGGCGGGCGATCTCGCCGCCGGGGCGGGGTTGTTCCGCTGGGACGGCGGTCAGGGCGCTACCGTGGCCGCGGTCAACCATCGGCTGCCGATCCGGAAGCTCCGGGCCCTCACGTCATCGCTCGCATAGCAACGAAAGGATCAGCAATGACCAGACCACTCGAAACGGCAATCCCGCGCAGCGACATCGATCTGTTCTCCGATGATGCCCTCACGAACCCGTACCCGCTATACAAGCGCCTGCGCGACCTGGCGCCGATCATCTACCTCGACAGGCTCGGCATGTTCGCGCTGACTCGCTACGAGCAGGTGCGCGCGGCGCTTGACGACTGGGAGACGTTTTCGTCGTCGGACGGGGTCGGGCTCAACGGCCCGGTCAACCAGGCGATGGCGGGGACGATCATCAACTCCGACCCGCCCCACCACACGAAGCTGCGGACGGTCATCTCCTCCCGGATGGCGCCGCGGGCGCTGAACGACATGCGGGCGGGCATCGACCGCAAGGCCGACGAGTTCATCGAGCGCCTGCTGGTGCGGACGGAGTTCGATGCGATGACCGACCTTGCCCGCGTGTTCCCGGTCACCGCGGTCCTTGACGCGCTCGGGTTCCCGCTCGAAGGGCGCGACAAGCTGCTGCACTGGGGCGGCGCCACCTTCAACGCGATGGGCCCCGCCAACGCCAGAGGCGCGGCCGCCTTCCCCGAAGCGGCCGAGATGTTCACCTGGCTGGCCGAGAAGTGCACGGCCGATGCCATGATTCCCGGCGGGTTCGCCACCTCCATTCATGAGGCCGCCGCGCGGGGCGACATCCCCGCGGAGTCCGTCGAGCATCTCCTGGCCGCGTACGCCATCCCGTCGCTTGATACCACCGTCAGCGCCATCGGCAGCTCGATCTGGCTGTTCGCGCAGCACCCGGACCAGTGGGACCTCGTCCGGGCGGACCCGAGCCTGATACCGCGCGCCTTCGCCGAGGCCGTCCGCCTCGAATCGCCGGTGCCCTGGTTCGCCCGCACCACGAGGCGGGCGTATTCGGCCGGTGGTCTCTCGATCGAGCCCGGCCGCCGGGTGCTGGTTTCCTACGCTTCGTCGAACCGCGACGAGCGCAAGTACGCCGATCCCGATCGGTTCGACGTCACCCGCGACAACGCCGACCACATCGCCTTCGGGTACGGCATCCACAGCTGCCCCGGTCAGGGCCTGGCCAAGTTCGAGGGGTTCGCGATCATCGAGGCGCTGGCGCGGCGGGTCGAGCGGTTCGAGATCATCGGTCAGCCGAGGCTCGCGCTCAACAACATGACACGCTCACTGGGCTCGCTGCCGGTCCGGGTCAGGCTCGCCGGCTAGCTCCCCCTCGAGCTGCAGGTTGGGCACCAGCGGCGCCAGCCACCGCGGCAGCCACCAGGCGCGCGCGCCCAGCAGCGACATGATGGCGGGGACGAGGATCATCCGCACCAGGGACGCGTCGATGAGCACCGCGAACGCCATCCCGAGGGCGAGCATCTTCACCGTCGGGTCGGGATTGATCACGAAGCTGGTGAAGACGACGATCATGATGAGCGCCGCCGTCGTGATCACCCGGGCGGTCGCGCCGATCCCGATCGCCACGCTGCGATGCGCGTCGCCGGTCGCCAGCCAGGCCTCGTGCACCCGCGACAGCAGGAAGACCTCGTAGTCCATCGACAACCCGAACACGATGCAGAACACCAGCATCGGCACGTAGGCCGGGATCGGCAGCGTCGACTGCAGGCCGATCGCTCCCTTCCCCCACCCCCACTGGAAGATCGCGACGATGACGCCGTAGGCCGCGCCGATCGACAAGATGTTGAGGACGGCGGCCTTGAGGGCGATCACGATCGACCTGAACGCCGCCGTCAGCAGCAGGAACGAGATCGCGACAACGGCGATGATCAGCCACGCCAGGCGGCTGGTGATCTTGTTGGTGAAGTCGACCGCGCCCGCCGTCGTGCCGGTGACGTAGCTGGTCGCGTGCTCCTTCGGCAGTACGTCGGTCCGCAGCGTGTCGACCAGGGCGGTGGTCTGGGTGGCCTGCGGCCGGGTGGTCGGGATGACGTTGAACACCGCGGTGGTGCCGGAGGAATTGATCGACGCCGGGGTGACCGACGCGACGCCCGCCGTCTTGCTGATGTCGGACTGCATGGTCGACAGCAGCGAGCTGTTGGCCGAGCTCGACTGGTTTGGCAGCTTGACAACGACGGTCAGCGGCCCGTTCACGCCGACCCCGAACCCCTCCGAGATCAGGTCGTAGGCCTGCCGGTTGCTCTGCGAGGTCGGATTGGTCCCGTTGTCCGGCTGGCCCAGCGTGATCGAGAACAACGGAATCGCCAGCACCACGAGCACGGCCACGCTCAGCACCGCCCACGGCCACGGCCGGTCGCTCACCATCCGCCCCCACCGGGCGAACGCGCTGCGCTCGTGCTGCTCCTGGGTGACGGCGGCGGTCTGCGCGGCCTGCTGGCGCGCGCTCAGCCCGGCCTTGTGGGCGCGGACCCGGGCGCTCAGCGCCCGGATCGTCTGCCGGGCCAGCCCCAGCAGCGCCGGCAGCAGGGTCAGGGCCGAGATCATCGTGATCACGACGACGATCGCGGCGGCGAGGCCGAGCGACCCGACGAAGCCGACCCCGGAGATGTACAGGCCGAGCACGGAGACGGCGACGGTGCTGCCCGCGACCACGATCGCGGCTCCCGAGGTGCCCGCGGCGCGCCGGATCGACGCGACGACCCCCATCCCGTTGTCCAGCTGCTCCCGGTGCCTGGCGACCAGGAAGAGCCCGTAGTCGACCGCGACCCCGAGCCCGAGCAGGGTGGCGATGGTCGGCCCGGTGGTCGGGAACGTGACCAGACGCGCGATCAGCGCGAGCAGGGAGAGCCCGGTGACCACGCTGAAGATCGCGGCCAGCAGCGGAATGCCGGCCGCGATGAGCGAGCCGAACATGATCAGCAGCAGCACCAGGGCGCACGCCAGCCCGATGACCTCGGACGTGAGGTCCTTGGTCTGCTGCCCGATCTGGCCCGCCCCGGCCCCGTACGCCACCTGCAGGCCCGCCTTGGTCGCGGGCGCGGTCGCGTTGTTCAGCTCATCCAGGTAGCTGGCGTCGAGCGAGCTCGGGTTCACGCTCCAGGCGACGCTGGCGTACGCGATCGTGCCGTCCTTGGACACCATGCCGCTGTTGGATGAGGCGAACGGGCTGACTGCCTTGATCACGTCGGGCAGTTTGGACACGTTGGTGACCGACTGGTTGACGGCCGACTGCTGCGCGGAGATCGTGCCGCTGTTGGCGTGGAACACGATCTGCCCGCCGTATCCGCCCTGCTGCGGAAAGGTGCTGTTCAGCACGTTGAGGCCGGTCGCGGAGTCGCTGCCGGAGATCGTGTAGTTGTTGACGTACTCCCCGCCGAAGGCGCGGGACAGGCCCAGCGCTCCGCCGAGGACGATGACCCAGGCGACGATGAAGATCCAGTGTCTCTTGGCTGCCAACCCTGCGAGCTTTTCGAGCAGCAGGTTCACCACGGTCCTCCTCTGGCTGCGATTAGCTTTCGAGGGCGTACAGCCAGACGAGGATCAGGCCGGAAGGCCGGTCACGCATCATCCCCGGCGGGTGATGTTCCCCGGCTGCCGGGTCGCAGGCCGTCCATCAGCAGGTTCAGCAGCCGGTCGGCCTGCGGGCGCTGCCCCGGCTTCCCGGCCACGGTGAAAATGCCGAGCAGGCTGGCGGCGATGTCCTCGGCGGTGACGTCGGGGCGGAGGTCGCCCGCCGCCCGGCCGGCCTCGAGGATGCTGGTGATGACGTCCAGCAGCTCGGCCCGGGTCTGGGCGAGCGCGATCTCGCCCGACTCGATCATCGCCAGCAGCGTGTTGATCATGCCGTGCTTGGTCATCAGCCAGTCGCCGAACAGGTCCATCCAGCGGCGCATCGCCTCGGCCGGCGCGAACTGCTCGAGCAGTTCGCGGGCGCCGACGGTGAGCCGCTCGACCTGGTCGTGGTAGACGGCGTCGACCAGTGACTCGCGGGTCGGGAAGTGGCGGTAGAGAGTGGCGATCCCGACCCCGGCCTCGCGGGCGATGGCGCGCATCGACGGCTCGGCGTCCGACGACGCGAAGGCGCGGGTGGCCGCCGCGAGCAGCCCGTCCCGGTTGCGGGAGGCGTCCGCGCGCAGGACCCGGGCGTCGACGTCAGTCAAAACGGATCACGCTCCACTTATGCTATCGTGCTGATGTAAGGACCTGGACGTGCGGGCCACGAGGTCCATGCGCGGCGCGTCAAGCCGCTGCGCGGTGACCGGCCAGGCGTCGACTCTGAGGCCCATCCACGGTTCGTCGTAGGGAACGAGGAACGCGCTGGAGTCGCCGGCGGCGTACCGGCGCTCGCCGCCTCCGGCGAACGTGACCCCGACCGTGTCGCCGGCCGGGGCATCCGGCCGCCGGCCAGGGTACTCGATGCGCCCGTGGGCCGGGGGCAGACGCGGCTCCCACACCTCGCCCGGCGCGCAGCGCAGTTCCCTGCGGGCGCACCTTCCGCACAGCCGCTCGATGTCGTCGGTCATCGAGCACAGCTGCCAGGTGCACTCCCCGCAGACGTGGCACAGGAACCCGTGGTTGTCGCGCTCCCAGCCGATCGGGGAGGAGGAGACCGCCACCTCATCCCAGGAGGCGAGCGGGACCGCGGTCTTCCGCTGCGCGCGCACCGAGTCGTCGACCCACCGCATGTAGACCCGGGCGACGGCATCGGGCGAGTAGACCATCTGCAGGATGAGGATCTGCTCGAGCTGCCAGTTTTCCGCGCCGACGCCGCGCACATAGTCCGGGTCGAGGCGGTCACGGAGGTTGGCGGGGGCGGGGGCGGTGAGAATCCGGCCGAGGTGACCGCGGATGACGACGTCGCGTGCGGGGCGAGGGTCGGCTGAGGACATGGGCGGTCGCTCCTTGCTCGGGGCTCAGAGGGTTTTGCGGGCGGGCGGGCGCCGGCCAGCGGCCACCTCGGCCGCCCTGTTCAGGTCGTCGGCCGAATGGCCGGTCCCGCCGCCGTTGACCAGGAGGTACAGCTCGGCCTCGGCGGGCAGGTCGGGCAGCCTGGACTCGATGACAGGCAGCAGCGCGGTGTGGCTCATGAGCAGCCGCGCCGGCGCGGTCAGCCTGTCATAGGTCACATAGGGGCCGTCGGCGGTGTCAACGGTCCCCGCTATGCGGTCAGGCCTCGAGGACTGGCTACTTCCGCACATCGCGGAGGACCTGGCCAAGGCCGACGGCTCGACGGTGGAGCGGATCGTCACCGGCACCAGGCGGCACGCCGTCCGCCGCGGCCATGAGATGGCCGCCGCCGCGGAGATGCTGACCGATCTCGGGGTCCAGCCCATCATGGCCGACGCCAGCCGCGCCCTCCACGAACGCCTCGCCGCGGAAACCCCCCGTCACGAAGCTAGCTAACAGCAAGAAGCGCGAGCCCAGGTTCGGGCCCCCGATCGTGGCTCAAGCTTGGCCACGAAACGCGGGGGCAACGGTCCGTTCGGGCGCAGCTAAGACAGAAACCCGCCGCTACGCGAGCGGGGCGATCGCCTGAGCCAGCGCGGACAGCGATTCCGGCTTGGCGTGCAGTGGCAGGCCGATGACGGCGAGGTCGACGCCGGCGTCGCGCCACTCCGTCAGCGAGGCGACCAGGGAGTCGTAGTCCTCGTCGTTCAGGCGGGTCAGGCAGGAGCAGGTGATCTCGGTGAAGTCGCGGCCCACCGCGGCGCAGTGCTCGGCCAACACGCCCTTGAGCTCGGTGTAGAGGGCCTTGTCCTGGGTGGTCGCGTTCCACTCGGAGGCGAAGCGGGCGGCGGTGCGCAGCGTGCGCTTCCTGCCGTTGCCGCCGATAGTGATCGGCGGGTACGGGCGCTGCAGCGGCTTCGGCTCGCAGCGCGCGTCCGTCAGCGTCACGTACTGCCCCGAGTAGTTGGACACGGTCTGCGAGAGCAACAGGGTGATCGCCTCGACGCCCTCGTCGAACCGGTCGAACCGCTCCTTAAGCGGCGGCAGCGGGATGCCGTAGGCGGTGCACTCCATCTCGTTCCAGGCGGCGCCGAGGCCGAGGATGAGCCTGCCGCCGGAGATGTGGTCCACGGTCGCGGCCATGTTGGCGAGCACCGCCGGGTGCCGGTAGGGCATGCCGGTGACCTGGCAGCCGATCCTGATCCTGGACGTCAGCGCCGCCATCGCGGCCAGCATCGTCCAGCCTTCGAAGTTCGGGCCGGTCAGGTCGCCGGTCAGCGGATAGAAGTGGTCCCAGTTCCAGATCGACTCGAACAGATCGATCTCGTCGGCCGCGACCCAGATGTCGCGGAGCTCTTCCCAGCTCTGGTGCTCGGGTCGGGTCTTGACGGCGAAGCGCATGGACGTCTCCATTCATATCCGGCAGGCCGGACACGACGTTACGCCTGCGGCGTCGCGCCGTTCGGCGCAGGGGAGGGGCACGACCCCGCAGGAGCGGGCAACTGCGTACGCACCCCAGTTATCCGCACCCCGCGCGAAGTACCTTGATATCGAGATACTGTAGGTTAAGCACTCGGGGGACACCGCAGACGCGTGAACGCAAGCAAGAACAAGCAAGAAGAACAAGCAAGAACAAGACGCGATGACGTACGCACAACACGCATGACTGGGCGAGGAGGCTCAACCAACGATGACTGCGAACAGCTTCGGCAGCCGCGCGACGCTTGAGGCGGGCGGCGGTACGCACGAGATATACCGCCTGGACGCGGTCCCGGGCAGCGAGACCCTCCCGTACAGCCTGAAGGTCCTGCTCGAGAACCTGCTCCGCAACGAAGACGGCAAGAACATCACCAAGGAGCACATCACCGCCCTGGCCAGCTGGGACCCGGACGCACAGCCCGACACCGAGATCCAGTTCACCCCGGCCCGGGTGATCCTGCAGGACCTCACCGGCGTGCCCGCCGTCGTGGACCTCGCCGCGATGCGGGAGGCCATGCGGGACCTGGGCGGCGACCCCAAGAAGATCAACCCGCTCATCCCGGCCGAGCTGGTCATCGACCACTCGGTGGTGGCCGACGTCTTCGGCCGCCCGGACGCCTTCGAGAAGAACGTCGCGCTTGAATTCCAGCGCAACCGCGAGCGCTTCCAGTTCCTGCGCTGGGGCCAGAACGCGTTCGACGGCTTCCGCGTCGTCCCGCCCGGCACCGGCATCGTGCACCAGGTGAACATCGAGCACCTCGCCCGGGTGGTCATGACCAACCAGCAGAACCAGGCCTACCCCGACACCTGCGTCGGCACCGACAGCCACACCACGATGGAGAACGGCCTCGGCATTCTCGGCTGGGGGGTCGGCGGCATCGAGGCCGAGGCGGCCATGCTCGGCCAGCCGATCTCGATGCTGATCCCCCGGGTAGTCGGATTCCGCCTCACCGGGCAGCTGCCAGCCGCCACCACCGCCACCGACCTGGTGCTCACGATCACCCAGATATTGCGCAAGCACGGCGTCGTCGGCAAGTTCGTCGAGTTCTACGGCGACGGGGTCGCCAAGGTCCCGGTGGCGAACCGGGCCACGATCGGGAACATGTCGCCCGAGTTCGGCTCCACCTGCGCCATCTTCCCGATCGACCAGGCGACGATCGAGTACCTCACGCTGACCGGACGCACGGACGCCGAGCTGGACCTGGTTGAGAAGTACGCCAAGGCGCAGGGCCTGTGGCACGACGCAGGCCAGGAGCCGCGATTCTCCGAGCAGCTCACCCTCGACCTGGGCACCGTCGTGCCGAGCATCGCCGGCCCCAAGCGCCCGCAGGACAAGATCGAGCTGACCAATGCCAAGACGGCCTTCAGGGACGCGCTGCCGACCTACACCGGCGGCGACGGCAATGGCAGCTTCCCCGCCTCCGACCCCGGGGAGCAGGAGGACGTCAGGCCGACCCACGAGGTCAAGGTCGCGCTGGAAGACGGCACCGAGACCACCCTCGACCACGGCCACGTCGTCATCGCCGCGATCACCTCCTGCACCAACACCTCCAACCCGTTCGTGATGATCGGCGCCGCTCTGCTGGCGAAGAAGGCGGTCGAGAAGGGCCTGAGCCGCAAGCCGTGGGTGAAGACGACCCTCGCCCCCGGCTCCAAGGTCGTCATGGACTACTACGAGCGCGCCGGGCTCATCCCGTACCTGGACAAGCTCGGCTTCAACCTCGTCGGCTACGGCTGCACCACCTGCATCGGGAACTCCGGCCCGCTGCCGACCACGATCAGCGAGGCGGTCAACGAGAACGACCTGACCGTCGTCAGCGTCCTGTCCGGCAACCGCAACTTCGAGGGCCGGATCAACCCGGACGTGAAGATGAACTACCTCGCGTCCCCGCCCCTCGTCGTCGCCTACGCCCTGGCGGGCACGATGGACATCGACCTGGACACCGAGCCGCTCGGCACGGACCAGGAGGGCAACCCGGTCTTCCTCAAGGACATCTGGCCCTCACCGCAGGAGGTCCAGACCGTCGTCGCCTCGTCCGTCGCGGCCGACATGTTCACCACCGACTACGCCGACGTCTTCAATGGCGACGACAACTGGCGAAGCCTTAGCGTCCCGACCGGCGACACGTTCGACTGGGACGAAAGCTCCACCTATGTCGCCCGGCCGCCCTACTTCGACGGCATGCCGGCCGAGCCCGCGCCGGTGACCGACATCCACGGCGCCAAGGTCCTGGCCAAGCTCGGCGACTCGGTCACCACCGACCACATCTCGCCGGCGGGCGCGATCAAGGCCACCGCCCCGGCGGGCCTCTACCTGACCGAGCACGGCATCGAGCGGCAGGACTTCAACTCCTACGGCTCCCGCCGCGGCAACCACGAGGTGATGATCCGGGGCACGTTCGCCAACATCCGGCTCCGCAACCAGCTCGCGCCCGGCACCGAGGGCGGCGTCACCAAGAAGGACGGCCAGGAGATGTCGATCTACGACGCCTCCCGCGAGTACATAGCCGAGGGCACCCCGCTCATCGTCATCGGGGGCAAGGAGTACGGCTCGGGCTCCTCCCGCGACTGGGCGGCCAAGGGCACCGCGCTGCTCGGCGTCCGGGCCGTGCTGGTGGAGTCGTTCGAGCGCATCCACCGGTCCAACCTGATCGGCATGGGCGTGCTCCCGCTTCAGTTCAAGGCGGGGGAGAGCGCCGAGTCGCTCGGCCTCACCGGCCAGGAGGTCTTCGACGTCGAAGGCATCGAAGAGCTCAACCAGGGGACCGTGCCGAACGAGGTCACCGTGACCGCCGACGGCAAGCGCTTCACCGCGACGGTGCGGATCGACACTCCCGGCGAAGCCGACTACTACCGGCACGGCGGCATCATGCAGTACGTGCTGCGGTCGCTGCTCGCCGCGGCGTAGGCGCCCGCTGAATACGTCTGCGGCAACCGTTAATGAACAAGTTAACGGTTGCCGCAGACGTTAGGTTTAGTGGCGGGCCGGACGGCGTACCGCGCCCGCTCGCGGGCCGATAGGCTCGGACCATGGCCCACGACCACGACCACGTCAACTCCCACGGTGCCGATGATGACTTCGAGTACGAGGACATCGACATCAAGGAGGCGCTCGGGCTGCCCGACGCGCTGCCGCCGATCCGCCTGCTCCCGCTGCCCGAGCTCGCGGCCGAGGCCCGCCGGGCCCCCTTGCCCGCTCAGCTCGCCGCGCTCGCCGCATGGGTGGGCAAGGACGGCAAGGAGGTGGACGAGGACGGGGACCTGACCCCCGAGGACCAGGCCGAAGTCGTCGCCGCGCTCGGCGTCACCCCCGAGGACTTCGACTTCCTGTGGGAGTACGCGCTCGGCGTGGAGTGGCTGCTGTTCGATCCCGACGACGAAGACCGGGTGCTGCCGGGCGAGACGGCCGACGACTGGGCGTCAGGCGACGACGAGTCGGTCTTCGCCGCCTGGTCGTCCACCATGGCCGCCGTTCTCGGCGAGACGCTCGAGCTCTACGGCCCGGAGCCGGACTTCGACGACGAGTCCGACGACGAGGGCGACGACGACGAGTTCAACTTCACCGGGCAGGGGATGGCGATCGCCATCCTGCTCTTCCTCGCCCGCCGGGAAGGGCTGACCGGCGAGGAGTTCACCGAGGTGCTGTGGGAGAACGCCGGCGGCGACGTCGACGAGGATGACGAGGAGCTCAACGACGAGCTGGCCGAGGCGCGGGAGCGCTGGGAAGAGGAGTACGGCGATCCCGCCCGGCTGCTCCTCGACCGGCTGCACACCGTGCTCGCGATCACCGAGGATGACGACGTCATCCGGCTCACGCCGCTGGCGCTCGCGGCGCTGCACGAGCAGCTGGTCGAGGCCGGGGTGGACATCCCGCTGCTGCCGCAGACGGCGGCTGAGCTGACCGGCAGCGAGCTGCTGGCCATGGCCGAGGGCGTCAGCGACGCCGAGTTCGAGGCCGAGGCGCAGGCGTGGACGGAGTCCCGCGGCGCCGATCCGGCCGCCAGGGAGCTGCTCGAGCTCGCCGCCCAGGGCCACCCGGGCGAGCGGATGCTCGCGGTGGCCGTGGTCACCGCGATCGGCGCGCCGGCCGAGCCGGCCCTGCGGGAGAGCCTGGCGGTGGAGCCGGTCCGCGGCTACGCCAAGGTCGCGCTGCTCTCGCTGGCTGGCATCGACGACGTGAACGGCGCGGCCGACGTGCCGTCGGAGCTCGAGCTCGGCCCCGACGACCTCGCTTGGATCGCCACCGACCTGCTGGCACTGGCGTGCGACGACGAGTACCCGGACCCGGACGACCTGGCGGTCAGCTTCCGCGAGGCGGTTCCGGTCGGCCAGGAGATCCCGCTGTTCGACGCGATGGCGCGCAGCGCCCACCCGGACGCGGAGGACGTGCTCAACCACCTGGGTCGGCACCACCCGGACAAGCAGGTCGCCAAGGCGGCCAGAACGGCCGCCCACAAAGCCGCCTCGCGCTAACGGCGCCCCCGGTAACGTTGTCAGCGCGTCGGCGCGGGAAGCGCTGACCCGCCCGGGGAAACGGAAAACTTAATGGGGAAGGTGCGCCGATGGCCAACAGCGCGAGGACGAACGGGACCGGCAATCTCGCCGCGATCAATCACATCGTGATGCTGATGCTCGAGAACCGCTCGTTCGACCACATGCTCGGCTACCTGTACGCCGACAGCGGCAACGTCTCGCCGACCGGTCAGCCATTCGAGGGGCTGACCGGGAGCGAGTACAACCTCGACCAGACCGGCGCCAAGGTCCCTGTCTTCCAGATCACGCCGTCCACCGTCAACCCGTATTTCATGCCAGGCGCCGATCCCGGCGAGGGCTACGCGGCGACGAACAACCAGTACTACGGCTCGGAGACCGCGCCGCCGTCCGGGCAGCAGGCCACGTGCTCGGGGTTCATCGACGACTACGCGTACACCCTCGGCTGGGAGAAGACCTCGGGTTGGACCATCCTCCCCGGCACCACCGAAGCCGACATCATGGGCTGCTTCACCCCCACCATGCTGCCGGTGCTGTCGGCGCTCGCCAAGGGCTACGCGGTCTGCGACCAGTGGTTCTCCTCGGCCCCGACCGAGACGATGCCGAACCGCGCCTTCACCTGCGCGGGCACCAGCCAGGGGCACATGGACGACAACACCAAGACGTTCACGTCCCCGTCCATCTTCGGCGCGCTGACGAAGGCCGGGATCGAATGGGCGATCTACGGCTACGACGCGCTGCCGCTGACCATGAACACGTTCACCGACATCCACGGCGCCAACCCGACCCACTTCGGCCTGTTCACCGACTTCCAGGGCATCGCGGCGGCGGGCACGCTGCCCGCGTTCACCTTCCTGGAGCCGAGTTGGGGCTCGACCGGCAACAGCCAGCACCCGAACTACGACGTCGCGCTCGGCGAGCAGCTCATCCACGATGTGTACGAGGCGCTGAGGTCTGGTCCCGGCTGGTCGCAGACGCTGCTCATCATCACCTACGACGAGCACGGCGGCTGCTATGACCACGTACCGCCGCCGTGGGGCTCGACCCCGCCGGACAACACCACTGGCGAGTACGGCTTCGGCTTCGATCGGTTCGGCGGCCGGGTGCCGACCGTGCTGATCTCTCCGCTGATCGCGCCGGGGACCGTGTATCGGGCGCCGGCTGGAGCCACGCCACTCGACCACACCTGCATACTTAAGACCATCGAGCAGCGCTGGAAGCTGCCCGCCCTGACCGCCCGCGACGCGGCCGCCCACGGCCTCGGCGACGTCCTCACGCTGACCCAGCCGCGCTCGGACGACGTCCTCGCCGGCGTGACCGTCCCCGTGTCCGGCAGCCTCGGCCCGTCCGCCGGGCAGGTCTCCCACCTGGAGGCCATCCGCGAGGAGCTGGCGGCCCGGTTCGCGCCCGCCGGGCCCACGCCGCCAGAAGGCGGCCAGCCGTTCACCCCCGCGCCGGCTTACACTCCGCTCGCTGCCCTGGGCGCCTCCCCGGTTGTCCAGGACCCGGACCAGCGCGCCTAGACCCACAATCCCTGACGGACAAGGAGAAACGCACGGTCCGTTCGAAAAGATCAAAGACTTTTGATTTCGAACGGACCGTCGCGGCTCTCTCATCCCACGTGATCTCAGCTCGTCGGCGACGATCACGCTGGGCTAAAACGGATCCCGACCAGCCGAGCGCAGCGGGCGATAAAATTCCCTCCTCGGGGAGCGGGTATTCCAAGCCCACGAGACGGGCCAGGTCTGCGAGGGTGAATTCGAACATCGGGGCCGGATCGTCGAGCGCGAACCCCAGGTGGCCGAAGACCTCCATTGCCACCGACCCGACCATGCCGATCCTGCTGGTCGCCATCATCTTCGGCCTGTCCATGGACTACGAGGTCTTCCTGCTGTCAAGAATCCGCGAGTGCTACGACGAGACCGGCGACAACACCGCGGCGGTGGCCACAGGACTGCAGCGCACCGGCGGCCTGATCACCAGCCTGGCGCTGCTGCTTGTCATCGTCGTCGGCCTGTTCTCCGCGTCCGGGATCACATTCCTCAAGCTGCTCGGCGTCGGCATGATCGTCGCCCTCGTGGTGGACGCCAGCGTGGTCCGCATCCTGCTCGTCCCCGCCACGATGCGCCTACTCGGGCGCGCGAACTGGTGGGCGCCGCGCCCGCTGCGCCGCCTCTACGCCCGCTACGGCATCCGGGAGTCGGAAGCTGACCGGTCTGCCCCGGTTCAGGTCTAGAAGAAAACCAGGCGCCTCCGGTCGCCTACGCCATCGACACCGATTAGGCGCTGTCGATGGCGTAGCCGACAGAGTCGCGACCCTGTCGATGACGTAGCCGACACAGGAGCCACCCGGCCGCCAGGGGCACAGGGAACCACCCTCGTCCTGATGCACGCCCCCTGCCACCGCAGGAGAACAGCACTGCAACCCGCAACGCCCTAGTGGCTTGCTTGAGCCGGGTGCCTGGAAACGGGCAAGCCCGGTTCTGAAGGGGCCGGCAACGCGTCCCGGCTACCTGACTGGAACGTCACCCAGCCCACGCCCGGCTGCCACCAGGGGACCACCCCCCGCGGCCGCACCTACACCCAAGGCCCCATGCGATACCCAGTTTGACCAGGCCGACGTTTGCTCGGAAGTCTGGTGCGGGCAGGATAGGCGTCATGACAGCACACGAGGACGTTGCGGATCAGATCAGGGCGCTGGAGAACAGGCGCTACCAGGCGGTGACCGACGGTGACGTCGCCTCGCTTGACGAGCTATTCGCCCCGGACCTCGTGTACACGCATTCGGACGCCAGCACCGACACCAAGCTGAGCTACCTGGACAAGCTGGCGAGCGGCTACTTCAAGTACGGCCCGATCAGCCACCCGGAGAGCAGCATCGTGGTGCACGGCGACTGCGTCCTCGTCATCGGGGACATGCGCGGCGAGGTGCAGATCGGCGGGCAGAGGCGGGTGCTGAACAACAAGTCGCTCGCGGTCTGGGTGCGCGAGGACGACGGACGCTGGGCGCTGCTCGCCTACCAGCCCACCAAGTACCCGGCCTGAGCCCTGCGGTTAAGCCGGAGATCTCCTCGAGCAGCCGCAGCACGAGGGCCAGCGGCGGCCAGGCGGAGCGGCCCCGGCGGGTCACGGCGAAGGGCCGCTGGGTCACGTCCGGCTGGCCGAGCGCACGCAGCACCACGCCGCGGCGCACCGCGCGCCCGGCGGGCAGCAGCCCGACGCCCAGACCGGCCACGATCATGTCCTGCACCAGTTCGAGGCTGTCCACGCGGTGCGTGATCCGCGGCTGAAAGCCCGCCAGCGAGGCCACCGTGCGGATCACTTCCTCATCGCCGCTGTTGCGTGAATTGACGATCCAGTCGTAATCGGCGAACCGGCGAAAGACCTCGAGCGCAGTCCCCGCCACGCGGTCCTGGACGGTCGGCGTGCCCAGGCCCCACTTCCTCAGACCCAGCGGCTGGGTGGCCAGGCTGCGGTCGAACCGAGCCGGGGCGAGGTTGTAGTCGTAGGTGAGGGCCAGGTCCACCGCGTCGTCGGCAAGCAGGCCGAGCGCCTCATCTGGTTCGTGCTCGTGGATGGCAAGCAGCACGGCGGGATGCCGCTGCGCCAGGAGCCGGACGACCGGCAGTACGGACTCGCGCACGGCTGTGGCGAACGCCGCCACCCGCACCGTCCCGGCCGGCGCCGCCGTCGGGTCCAGGTCCAGCCGGGCGGCCTCGATGGCAGCCAGGATCGTGACCGCGTGCCCCGCCAGCCGCTGCCCGGCCGGGGTCAGCCGCACCCGCCGCCCGTGCGGCTCTGTCAGAGTGGTGCCCGCCTCCTGGGCCAGGACCGCGATCTGCTGCGACACAGTGGAGGTGGTGACGTGCATGCTCTCGCCGACTTCGCGCATGGAACCGAGGCGGGAGAGCTCAAGCAGCAGTTCGAGACGGCGCGGATCCATTCCTAGATCATTCATGATTGATGAACGGTGTGTCCATCAAATTCACGTGGACACGGACGATCCCGGTGACGTGTACTGGCGATCATGGTCAGCAACACGGCGGCGCCTCGCACCTCAGCCCGTTCCGGCGCCTTGATGGCGCTGGGCTCGATGAGCTTCGTCCAGCTCGGCTTGGCGCTGTCGGTCCACCTCCTCGGTGAAGTCGGCCCGCTAGGCGCCGCCTGGCTCCGGCTGGCTTGGGCGGCCGTGATCCTGCTGGCCGCCGTCCGGCCCCGGCCTTGGCGCTTCCGCCGCCCGGTGCTGCTGGCCACGGTCGCCCTCGGCATCGCCACCGCCGGGGTGACCATGCTGTTCATGGTCGCGGTGGCCCGTCTGCCCCTCGGTACGGCCAGCGCCCTTGAGTTCCTCGGCCCGCTCGGCGTGGCCGTGGCACGCGGCGGCGGCCGCCGCGCACTGCTATGGCCGGGCTTCGCCGCGGCCGGCGTGCTGCTGCTGACCCACCCGTGGCAGGGCAGTCTCAATCTGGTGGGCATCGCCTCCGCGCTGGGTGCGGCGATCTGCTGGGCCGCGTACATCATGCTCACGCAGGCGGTCGGGGACGAGGTGGCAGGCCTGCAAGGGCTGGCCGTGTCCATCACGGTTGCGGCGCTGGCGACGACTTTGGTGGCCGGGCCGGCCGTCGTCGGAGACCTGACGCCGCATCTGCTCTTGGCGGGCTTGGGGTTGGCCTTGCTGCTGCCGGTCATCCCGTTCAGCCTGGAAATGCACGCCCTACGCCGGATGACGACCTCGGCCTTCGGCACGTTGATGTGCCTGGAGCCGGCTATTGCCCTTGTCGCCGGGGTGGCGCTGCTCGGCCAGGTGCCCCGGGTCTGGTCGCTGGCCGGCGTCGCCTTCGTCATCGCCGCCGGCCTCGGCGCCGAGCGGTCCGGCGCGCGCACCGGGCCCAGCGCCGCCCCAGAGTTCTCGCTGGTCCAACAGTGCTAGAAGGCGCTCGCCCCCCGCGGAGCTTGAGTTCACTGGCTAGGCAGCAACGGCGGCAGGGGCGGCGCGGCCGTTCGGATGTCAGGTATCGAGCCGGGCGCATAACGGACATTTCGCCGTCAAGCTCTTGGCTGAGTGGCAACGGCTGACCTACAGTTCGGCAGTGTGACCACCATGACCGAGCACGTCGATGTGCTGATCATCGGCGCCGGCCTGTCCGGCATCGGTGCCGCCCACCACCTCCAGGCGGCCTTCCCGCGCCGGACGTACGCGATCCTGGAGGCGCGCGACGCCCTGGGCGGAACGTGGGACCTGTTCCGCTATCCGGGCGTGCGCTCCGACTCCGATATGCACACGCTCGGCTACCGATTCCGCCCGTGGACGCAGGCGGAGGCGATCGCGGACGGGCCGTCGATCCTCAGCTACGTCCGTGGCGCGGCCACCGAGGCCGGCATCGACCGCCACATCCATTACCGGCACCGGGCCGAGCGCGCGGCCTGGTCAAGCGAGGACGCCCGCTGGACGGTGGACGCCACCCACGACGGCGAGCAGGTCCGCATTACGGCCGGCTTCCTGTTCGTCTGCGGCGGCTACTACCGCTACGACGCGGGCCACACTCCTGACTTCCCCGGGGTGGAGCGGTTCGGCGGCACCATCATCCACCCGCAGCAGTGGCCGGCCGACCTCGACTACGCGGGCAAGAAGATCGTCGTGATCGGCAGCGGGGCGACGGCGGTCACGCTGGTCCCGGCGCTGACCGACCGGGCCGAGCACGTAACGATGCTGCAGCGCTCGCCGACCTACATCGCGGCCAGGCCGTCGCGGGACCAGCTGGGCGCGAAGCTGACGCGGCGGCTCGGCACCCGGGCCGGCTACGCGGTCACCCGCTGGAAGAACGTCGCCCTCGGCACCTGGTTCTACCAGCTCAGCCAGCGCCGCCCGGAGGCGGTCAAGTCGCTGCTGCGGCAGGGGGCGATCCAGCAACTGCCGTCTGGCTACGACGTCGACACCCACTTCGCGCCCCGCTACAACCCGTGGGACCAGCGCCTGTGCCTGGCGCCCGACGGCGACTTCTTCACCGCGATCCGGAGCGGCAAGGCCTCAGTGGCCACCGACCAGATCGCGGAGTTCACGCAAACAGGTCTCCGTCTGGAGTCGGGCGCGGAGCTCGAGGCGGACATCATCGTCACCGCGACCGGACTGAAGCTGCTGGCCATGGGCGGAGTCCGGCTCGAGGTCGACGGCACCGAGGTCAAGCTGAACGAGACCATGATCTACAAGGGCACGATGCTCTCCGGGGTGCCCAACCTCACCTTCACCTTCGGCTACACGAACTCCTCGTGGACGCTCAAGGCCGACCTCGTCAGCGAGTACGCGGTCCGGCTGCTGCGTTACCTGGACGGCCACGGCTACGTCCAGGCCGTCCCCGCCAACGACGACCCCAGCGTCACCGACCGGCCGATGCTCGACTTCCAGTCCGGTTACGTGCAGCGGGCGATCCACGAGTTCCCCCGGTCCGGCTCGCGATCCCCGTGGCGGGTGCGCATGAACTACCCGTACGACCTGCTGGTGCTCCGGTACGGGCGGGTCAACGACGGCGTCCTGCGGTTCTCCCGCCGGAGAGCGGCCTCGGCCCCGGCGCAGGCAACGCAGCAGGCCCCGGCCGCGAGCTAGCCGGGCAGGCTGAGCGCGACCGGCTGGGCCGGGCGGACGGCGGGGGACTCGCTCGCCACCGGGGGGCAGCGACGCGGCCGCCTCGGTGAGCGTCCGCCGCAGCCACGCGTGCTCGGGCGTGGTCGCCCGGTCCGGATGCCACCCGAGCTGTAAGAGACTCGCGGGCCACCCGAAGGTTGCCCGCGAGTCTCCGCTGGCTAAGGGATTACCAGGCGATGGTTTCCGGGACTGATGCTGTCGTCGGCGGGGCCGGCAACGGCGAGTACCTACCGTGGCGGAAGAGGCCGAACCGGACGGTCTGGGTACTGCCGGGGAACGGGCTGCCGAGGGCGTAGAAGCCGATGACCGCGTCGCCGGAGGCGCTGGTCCAGAGCACGTCTTCGCTGGCGTCGCAGTTCGTGTCGTACTGGAAGACCGTGCTCTGCCGGCCGGCGACGGTCGAGAACGAGAGGAACCCGAGCGAGTCCCATGGCGGCACGGAGGGGCACGTAGGTGCGGTTTGCCTCGTCGTGCCGGTGACGCTCGGGTTGTAGGCGCGCAGGGCGCCGAACGCACTGCAGACCACCGACCCGTCCGCCGAGACCATCACCCTGATGTCGAGAGAGCAGTTCAGCGGGGTCGGGCCGCTGAACCAGCTGTCACGCAGAAGCCTTTTCCACACGAGCTTGCTGTCCGCGATCAGGCTGTTGCCCCTGCTGCGCACGTTCAGCGTTCGGACGCCGATGTACCCCCACTGCTTCTTGGATGACACCACGCTAAAGGTGTAGCCGATCGCGAGCGATCGCCCGCCGGCGGTCCAGGACAGCGTGGTGTAGGCGTCCCAATTGACGTTGAGGTAGCCCGACCACGACCGCAGCAGCGCCCCGGTGGCCACCGAATAGATGCGCAGCCACTCCAGCGCCGGCCTCGCGTACGCGTAATCATTGAAGCCGATCAGGGCGACTTCTCTGCCGTCGGGTGACAGCGCGGTGGCGTCGGCCAGGTTGTTCTTAGCCAGCGCGGGGAGGCGGAGCTTGCGCACCGTGGCGCTGAGCCTGGGGCCGCGCTTGATCTGAACCAGGTACCAGTCGGTCGGCATCACCACGGCCGGAAGGCTCTTGTCCGGGTCCGGGTTGGCGCCGAGGACGAACGTCGTGTCGTCGGCCGCCGCCGACACGGTGACGAACTTGTCCTTACCCGCCGGGCGAACGGTGAGCAGTCGCTTGCCGGTGATCGTGTCGCCGACGACGGCCGTGGCGGAACCGGGGACGTTCGCGAAGTTATCTCCGCCCGGCAGCGCCACGTAGTACTTCGGCACCGCGCCCGCCGCGAATGCGGGCGCTCCCGTGGCGGCGTCGGCGTTCGCGGCGGCCGTGGCCCCGCCCATCGTCATGGAGGTGGCGAGCGCCACGACCGCCGCGACGGACGCGGTCCGCCTCTTCACGCGGTGTGCCCAGGGTTTCCTGGCACGGCCTGCTGTCGAGATCAACGAGCCTCCTCGAGTGGTTGCGACTGGGCATCGGTGTCGGCGTCGGCAGTGCCCACGCGGCCCAGGACGTAGCAGAGACGCTCGAGAGAGCCAAAGGTTGCTCGGCCCGGCGACTCGGCTGATGACGGCGTCGGCCGTTTTCCCTCCCACACGGAACCGCCTGGGCAGCCCCGGGCCGCTCAGGCACGTGAGAAGATGCAGGTCAGCCAGGTATCAGCCACACGATGCCAGGCATTGAAAACAAGTATTTCCGTCTCCGCGCGCACGCTCTTAATGTCCACTTCATGACATTCGCTCCCACCGGCGTCGACGCCGGCGTCGAGGCTGGCTTCGCGCTCGGCGTCTTCCGCCGTCGGGCGGCCGGGACCGGCCCCGGCGCCGGCCAGGGCTCCAGTCCGGCCGTCGGCCCGGCTTTCACCGGCCTCGTCCGCGGTGACCGGGTGCGCGACGTGTCGGCCCTCGGCACGGTCAACGACCTGCTCGCGGACTGGGACTCCGCGCAGCGTCGGCTGGCCGAGTTCGCCGCCGACGCAGACGCCCGCGCCGTCGCCGGCTCCGCCGGCGACGCCCGCGAGGCCGCCGATGACTCGACCAACCTGGCCGACCTGGACGTCCGCTGCCCGGTCGCGCCCCGGCAGATCCTGCAGTGCGGCGCCAACTACCGGTCGCACGTGGTCGACATCGTGATGGCCGAGCGCCGCGCCGACGAGTCGATCACCGGCCACAACTCCGACATTCCTGAGCACGAGGTGCGTGCGTGGGCCGAGGCGATGATGGACGACCGCGCGACAACCCGGCAGCCCGTACGTGTTCGCCGGCCTGCCGAGCGCGCTCACCGGCCCCTACGACGAGATCGTCCTGCCCGAGCGCGGCGCCAACCACGACTGGGAGCTCGAGCTGGCGGCGGTGATCGGCAGGCCCGCCCGCAACCTGACCCGCCAGAACGCGCTCGAGCACGTGGCGGGCTACACGATCTGCAACGACATCACCACGCGGTCGCTGGTCTACCGGCGCGACCTGAAGGCGATCGGAACCGACTGGTTCGCGGCCAAGAACGCACCGACGTTCCTGCCCACCGGCCCGTTCCTGGTCCCGGCGGCCTTCGCGGGCAACCCGGAAACGCTCACAATCACGCTGAAGCACAACGGCGTCATACGGCAGCGCGAGTCCTGCGCCGACATGCTCTTCGACCTGCCCGCGATCCTCGCCTACATCACCGCGGTGACCGAGCTCGGACCCGGCGACCTGGTGCTGACCGGCTCCCCGGCCGGGAACGGCGCGCACTGGGGGGTGTTCCTGTCCGAGGGGGACGTGCTCGAGGGCGAGATCACCCGGCTCGGCCGGCAACGCAACCACGTGACAAGGGTGACAAGCGCGACAAGCGCGACAGCGACAGGAACGCCATGACCGAGAGCCTCATCACCCACCTGCGCCACGTTGACCTGGCCATCCCCGACTACCAGCGCCAGCTCGAGTTTTACACCCAGGTGTGGGGCCTGACCGAGGTCGCAACCGATAACGGCATCGCCTTCCTGGCAGCCGAGGGATCGCCCGAGCGCTACATCATCCGCCTCCGCCGGGACGACGCCAAGCGCCTGGACCTGGTCTCCTTCGGCGCCGCGACCGAGGCCGACGTGGACGCCCTGGCCGAGCGCCTGATCGAAAAGAACGTCAAGATCGCAAAAGACCCGCAAAAGCTAGCCACCGAGGGCGGCGGCTACGGCCTGCGCTTCTTCGACCTCGAAGGCCGCACGGTCGAGGTAAGCGCGGGGGTCGCGACCAGAGCGCACAGAAGGATCGAAGAGCAGGAGTCGATCCCGGTCCGGCTCTCGCACGTGGTGCTCAACTCGACCGACCCCGACCGCACCGCCCAGTGGTACTCCGACGTGCTCGACTTCCGGCTCAGCGACACCCTGGCCGGGGCCGAGATGGGCACGGTCATGAACTTCATGCGGTGCAACGCCAGGCACCACTCGCTGGCGTTCGCCCGCGGCCCGCACGTATCCCTGCACCACGTGAGCTTCGAGTTGCGCGGCATCGACGAGTTCATGCGCGGGACCGGCCGGGCGCTGCGCAGCGGCACCCGGATGGTCTGGGGGCCAGGCAGGCACCTGGCCGGGAGCAACACGTTCGCGTACTTCCTCGACCCCAGCGCCAACACGATCGAGTACACCACCGAGCTCCAGGAGCTCGACGAGGACGCCTGGCACCCGCACATCTACGACATGCACGACCCGTCCGTGCAGGACCAGTGGGGGACCGCCAACCCGATGAACGAGCTGGTGGCGAGGGAGTCCTTCAACGACCCCGACCCCGGCCTGTTCACCGCCCCGCCCGTCTAAAAGCAACCCCGATCACCCCATTAACAGCGTCGAAGGAGACATAGATGAGAGCTGCAACCACGGGTGGTGCGGCCGCCGCCGCCCTCGCCCTCACCGCCGGCCTCGGCCTGGCGGCCTGCTCGACAAGCTCGACCTCGAGCTCGTCGGCTCCCGCCAGCACGTCAGCGAGCTCCAGCGCCGGCACCAGCACCAGCGCGAGTTCCAGCGCTACCGCGAGCGCCACTGCGGCCGCCGCCACCAGCTGCGGCACGATCCCGACGACGCTCCCGTCTGACCCCAACGGCGTCATCGCCGCGCTGCCGAAGTCCCTGCAGACGCTGTACAACGGCTACCCGACCACGGTCTACAAGAGCGCGTTCGCCAACTGGAAGCCCAAGTCGAGCACCAACAAGACCGTCGGCTTCCTGCTGTCGGAGACCAACAACGGCTACCAGCTCGCCCTCGCGGCGATCCTGGAGGGCATGCTCAAGTCCGCCGGCTACACCGTCGACGAGGTGACCTCCTCCGACGAGGTGACCGACCAGGTCGCCGACTTCAACCAGATGGTCGAGAAGAAGGTGGCGATGATCGTCTACGAGCCGCTCTCCTCGACCGCCTTCACCACCGCCGCGGCCACCGCGGCCGCGGCCGGCATCCCCTCGATCTCCGTACTGAACTCGGTCGGCAGCGCCGACACGATCTCGATCGGCGCCAACGACTGGCTGCAGGGCGCGCAGATGGCCGCCCAAGTCGCGACCGACATCGGCGGCAGCGGCAGGGTCCTCGACGTGCACGGCATCTCCGGCGTCGGCATCGACATCGCCGCCTTCAACGGGGTGCACGCGGTCTTCGCGCACTGCCCCAACATCAGCACCGACGACACGATCTACACCCAGTTCGCCGACTCCACCGCCAAGAGCGACGTGCAGACCTACCTGGAGACCCACCCGCAGAAGGTCGCCGCCGCGATTACCTCCGGCGCGGGCGCGACCGGCGTGCTCGAGGGCTTCCAGGCCGCGGGCAAGTCCGTCCCCGAGATCGCCAACGACTCGCTGGAGGACGGCGAGCTGGCCTACTGGTACCAGAGCAAGTCGTCCTACAAGGGGGTCGGTATCACCGCCACCCCGCCGCAGATCGCGGCCGCGACCACCACGATCGTCAACGACCTGTTCAAGGGCGACGGCGTGAAGCTCAACGCCATCGTGCTGAACACCCCGCTGGTCACCGACACCAACGTGGCCCAGTGGTACGTCAAGGGCACCACGTCCACCTCGACCGGGAACGCGGGCGGCCCGGCCAGCCTCAACGTGCTGCCGGCGTCCGAGCTCGCCGCGGTCATCGGCTAGCGGACCCAAGACAGCCCGTGGCACCGACGATGACGCAGACACAGGCCCCGCCGTCCGCCCTGCTGGCGATCGAGGGGGTGACGAAGTCCTTCGGCCCGACCGTCGCGCTCCGCGACTGCTCGCTTGAGCTCGCGGCCGGCACCGTCCACGCCCTCATGGGTGAGAACGGCTCGGGCAAGTCCACCCTGGTCAAGATCCTCTCCGGGGTGCACAGACCGGACGGCGGCCTGGTCCGCATCGAGCAGGTGCCGCTACGGGCCCGCAGCCCCCGGGCGGCCGCCGCCGCCGGGGTGGCCACCGTGTTCCAGGAAGTGCAGTGCGTGCCGGGCCAGTCGGTGTTCGACAACCTCTGGCTCGGCACCGACGGCATCCTCCGCCGGTCCAAGGCGGAAGACCGGCACACCAGGACCGCCGCGGTGCTGACCGAGCTGCTCGGCCGCTGCCCCGACCTGTCCGCCCTGGCCGGCTCGCTGTCGCTGAGCGAACGGCAGGCGGTGGCCATCGGCCGGGCGCTGCTGCGCGAGCCCAAGGTGCTGATCCTCGACGAGGCCACCTCGGCCCTCGACGTGGCGACCAGGGACCGGCTCTTCGCCGCGGTCAGGAACCTGACCGCGGCGGGCGGCGCGGTGCTGTTCATCTCGCACCGGATCGACGAGGTGACCGAGATCGCCAACCGGGTCACGGTGCTCCGCTCGGGCGAATCGGTCGCCACCCTGAGCGCAGCCGACGCGCAGATCGGCCGCCTGGTCGAGCTGATGACCGGCGGCGAGCACCTGGTGCAGGAGGCGGCGGAGGCATCAGAGGAAGCCTCGTTCGGCGCCGTCGTGCTCCGCTGCGATGGCCTTGACCTGCGGGCAGGCGAGATCGTGGGGCTGGCGGGGCTCGAGGGCCAGGGCCAGGACGACTACCTGCGGGCGCTGCGGAGCGCGCCGTCCGAGGACGGCAGGCCGGCCGCGATCGCCTACGTGGCCAGGGACCGGCGCGAGGAGTCGATCTTCCCGCCGCTGTCGATCAGGGAGAACTTCACCGCCGCCACCCTGCGCGAGGACACCAGAGGCGGCCTGATCTCGGCCCGCCGGGGGGCCGCCCGGCTGGCCGGCTACATCGACCGGCTGAAGATCAGGCTCGGCCGCGACACCGACGCCATCACCACGCTGTCCGGCGGCAACCAGCAGAAGGTGGTGATCGCCCGCGCCCTCGCCAGCGACCCCCGGGTGCTGCTGCTCAACGACCCCACCCGCGGCGTCGACATCGGCGCCAAGCGCGACATCTACGCCCTGCTGCGCGAGCTGGCGGCCGACGGTATGGCCATCGTCATGCTCTCCACCGAGGTCGACGAGCACCTGGAGCTGATGGACCGAGTGCTGGTCTTCCGCGACGGCCGCCCCGCCGCCGAGCTGCGGCGCAAGGGCCTCAGCCGGTCCTCGATCGTGGGCGAGTTCTTCCAAAGTCAAAGTCAACATCATGAGTTTCCCGAACGGACCGTTGGTTCCCCCGATCAGCCAACGCCCGAAGCCCCCGAGCGGGCTGGCAGCCACTCCCGGCTCGCCTCGTTCCGAAGTACTTGGGCCTTGCCGGCCGTGCTCGCGGTGGCGCTGCTGATCGCCAACTTCGCCGAGCAGCACTCGCTGCTGTCCTGGTCGGCCTGGCCGGTCACGTTCGCCGAGCTGGCGACGCCGGCGTTGCTGGCGATGGCGTCCACCCCGGCCATCCTCGGCGGCGGCATCGACATCTCCATCGCCCCGCTGTTCACCTTCGCCTCCGTGGTCATCGAGGTGATGCTGCTCAGCCACGGGGTCACCAGCGCGTTCGTCGTCATCCCGGTCGCGGTCGGCGCGCTGATCGGCGCGGTCAACGGGGTGCTGGTGAACTACGGCCGGTACCAGGCGGTGGTCGCCACCTTGTGCATGAACTTCATCCTGTCCGGGTTCGCGCTCGGCTAAGCGCCCGCCCCGGTTTCAGGCACCACCGGCTGGCTCACCGCGCTCGGCAGCACCGTGGGCGGCGTACCCGGCGGCCTCATCCTCCTCGCGGTGCCGCTGCTGGCCTGGTGGGGGCTGAGCCGCACCCCGTTCGTGCGGACCCTGCTGGCGGTCGGCGGCAGCGAGACCACCGCCTACACCGCCGGAGTGACCGTGTCGGCCGTGCGCACCCTCGCCTACACGATCGGCGGCGCCATCGCGGGCCTGGCGGGCATCGCCATCGTCGCCCAGCTGCACCAGGCGGAGGCCGACGCCGGCTTCGTCACCCCGTTCATCCTGATGGCCATCGCGGCCGCCGCGATCGGCGGCAACTCGCTTGCAGGGGGCCGCGGCGGCCTGCTCGGGGCGCTGCTCGGCGCGGCCGTGATCTTCCTGATCGAGAACCTGCTGGGCGCGCTCGGCCTGTCGTCCTTCTGGTCGCAGGCCGTCTACGGCGCCACCCTGATCATCGCCGTCGTGTTCGCCGCCCTCAGCGCCATGGGCGCCAACCGCCGGAGAACCCCCAGAAACACACGACAGGAGGCAGGCGCATGACCAGTCTGGCGCCGGCGCCGTCGCCCGCCCCGACCACCGGGGCGGACACCGCCTTGCGAGCCGCCCGCCGGGCCGCCACCGTCCAGCGGAAGTTCCCGCTGCTCCAACTCCTGGTGCTGATCGCGCTCGTCGTGTTCGTGGGCAACCGCGACGGCGACTACAGCTGGGCCGACCTGTGGGCGCCGATCCTGCTCCAGGCGTCCTTCCTCGGCATCGCGTCGGCCGGGCAAACCCTGGCCATCCTGGTCGGCGGGCTCGACTTCTCGATCGCGGCCTACATCGTGGCGGGCAACCTGCTCACCACCCACCTGTCGGGCCTCGAGCACTGGAACTTCGGCTTCGTCGCCCTCATCGTGCTCGCGATCTGCCTGGTCTGCGGCGGCGGGAGCGGCTGGGTGTGTCACCGGTTCGGCCTCGAGCCGCTGGTGGTCACGCTCGGGATGAGCTCGGTGGTGGTCGGCGCGCTCCTCGGCACCGACACCACGCTGGTCAACGGGGCAGGCCCGGGCTGGCTGCAGAACTTCACCGCGCAGTCCTCTGATACCTTCGGCGTTCCGATCCCGCCCATCGTCACCGCCTGGATCGCGCTTGCCATCGTGGTCACCGTGATCCTCGCCAAGACCCCCCTCGGCCGGAAGATCTACCTGGCCGGGGCCGGGCCGCGGGCGGCCGACCTGGCCGGCATCAACACCAGGCGGGTGTGGACCGGCGTGTACGCGTCCAGCGCCGTGCTAGCCGGCCTGGCCGGGGTGCTGCTGGCCGGCTTCAGCACCGGCGGCGACACCAACATCGGCAACAACTACCTCTTCCCCGGGCTCGCGGCAGTGATCGTCGGTGGCACCATGATGGGCGGCCGCGGCGACTACCTGCGCACCTGCCTCGGCGCCCTGATCATCACCGCGCTGAACTTCGTGATCTCGGTGCTGAACGTCAACGCGGCGGCCGCGCAGATCATCTTCGGCGGCCTGATCCTGCTCACCGTCGCCCTCTACGGCCGCGAGCGGAGACTCCGTGATCGCGTCTAGCCCGCTCCCGCACAGCCCGCTCACCCGGCGCCCCACACGCGCCCCCGTCGTCCCACGCACCCCGCCCGGCATCGCCAGCACCGCGCCCGGCGCCCCGCGTGCCCCGTCCGGCGTCAGCGGGTGCTGTTGCGCTGATCCCGGCCCTGACACCGGCGTTCACCGAGCTACCGAGATGAGCAAGGTCGAACCAGAGCGAGAACGACTCAGGTGCGCGGCTTCGCCCAGGCGCAGCTGGAGTCGATGCGCGAGATCGAGGTCGAGACGCTGCCGGGCGTCTTCCTCGGTCACAAGCACCTGCCAATCTCCTCGGCCGGCGCCTACATCCCCGGCGGCCGGTACCCGCTCACCGCCTCCGCGCACATGACCGTGCTGACCGCCAAGGTGGCGGGCGTCGGCCGGGTCGTGGCCTGCACGCCGCCGATCAGGGGCGAGATACCCGCCGCCACCATCGCGGCCGCGCACTTGGCCGGGGCCGACGAGATCTACCTGCTCGGCGGCGTGCAGGCGGTCACCGCGCTGGCCCTGGGAACGGGGACCATCGGCCGGGTCGACCTGCTGGCGGGTCCCGGCAACGCCTACGTCGCCGAGGCCAAGCGGCAGCTCTTCGGCGAGGTCGGCATCGACCTGTTCGCCGGGCCGACCGAGATTCTGGTGATCGCGGACGACACCGCCGACCCGGAGGTCGTCGCGGTTGACCTGCTCTCGCAGGCTGAGCACGGCCCCGACTCGCCCGCCGTGCTTGTGACCACCTCCCGCTCGCTCGGCGAGGCGGTGCTCGGTTACGTCGACGCGATCCTGCCCGGCATGCCGACCAACGACTTCGCCGGGCCCGCCTGGCGCGACCACGGGCAGATCCTCGTCGTCGACTCCATCAACGAGGCGTTCGCGGTCGCCGACTCGTTCGCGTCCGAGCATGTCGAGGTGCTGACGGCCACTCCCAGGGACGCGCTGAAGGCGATGCGCAACTACGGCGCGCTGTTCCTCGGCGAACCCACCTGCGTTTCCTACGGCGACAAGGTGATCGGCACCAACCACGTGCTGCCCACCAGGGGCGCCGCCAGGTACACCGGCGGGCTCTGGGTCGGCAAGTACCTCAAGACCGTCACCTATCAAGAGGTCCGCGACCCGGCGGCGAGCGCGCTGCTCGGCGACGTCTGCGGGCGCGCCTCCCGAGTCGAGTACTTCGAGGGCCATGCTCGCTCCGGCGACATCCGCGCCGCCAAGGTGCGCGGCACCCGCCCGGCCTGGCTGGCCGAAGCCCTGGACAACCGTTGACGGCGACCACGGCGACCCTGACCGCGGCCAGGTCCGCCAGCCGCGTGTGCCCGACGATGCTGAGCACGGCAACGCCCGGTGCGACGTCGGCCACTCCGGCCGACGTGGCGAGCCCGGCATCGGTCGGCGCCCTGCGGGACTCGCTGTCCGGCGAGAAGGTCGACATCCTGGTCAACAACGCCGGGATCGGCGGCCCGGTCAAGGCGCTGGTCGACATCGAGCCGGGCGAGTGGGACGACGTATTCGGCGCCAACGTGCGGTCGATCTACCTGATGAGCCGCGCATTCCTGCCCGCCATGTACCAGCGGGGGAGCGGCGACGTCATCAACGTCGCCTCGGTCACCGGCAAGCGCCCGCTCACCAGGCGCACCCCCTACGCGGCGTCGAAGATGGCGGTGCTCGGCCTTACCCGGACGCTCGCCTTGGAGGCGGGGCCGCTCGGGGTCCGGGTCAACAGCCTCTCGCCCGGCCCCTGCCGGGGCGAGCGGATGACCCGCAACTTCACCAACGAGGCGGCCGCCACCGGGACCAGCTACGCCCAGGCCGAGGAGGCGTTCGTGTCCCGGGCGGCGCTGCGCAGGCTCGTCGAGGAGAACGAGGTCGCCGCCGCCGTGCTGGCGATGCTGCGGATGCCCGGCCTGTGCGGCGCCGATATTGACCTGTCGGCCGGCATGATCGCACCATCGTGATCACCACGAGCATCAACCGCGCCGTCGTGATCAGCACCGTTATGGCAAGAAGGAGCACACCGTGAGCGTGTCGTCGGCCCTGGTCGTCGGGGGCGGGATAACCGGCAGCGTCCTCGCGCTCGCCCTGGCGAGCCGCGGCGTCCGCGTCGACCTGGTCGAGCTCAGCCCGGTCTGGCGCGGTGTCGGCCACGGGATCACCGTGCAGGGCAACGCTCTGGCGGCGCTGGCCAAGGTCGGCGTGCTCCAAGAGGTCCTCGACCGGGGCGTGCCGTTCAACCAGCTCCGGATGCGGCGGGCGGACGGAACGCTCATCGCCGAGGTGCCGACGCCGCGCACGGGCGGACCCGGGCTACCCGCCACCCTCGGCGCGCTCCGCTCTGATCTGCAGGACGTGCTCTGCCAGCGGGTCTACGCGGCCGGGGTCAACGTCCGGCTCGGGCTGACCGTGCGCGGGCTGGCCCAGGACGCGCACCGGGCGTACGCGGAGTTCTCCGACGGCAGCACCGGCCGCTACGACCTGGTGGTCGGGGCCGATGGGATCAGGTCGGTGGCGCGGGCGATGCTCGGCATCAGCACCACGCCCCAGCCCACCGGGATGTCGATCTGGCGGGTGGTCGCGGACCGGCCGGACGAGATGGACTGCGCCGAGGTCTACTACGGCGGCCCGCGCTACAAGGCCGGCTACAGCCCGATCTCGGCCGACAAGTGCTACGCCTACATCCTCGACACCGACGGCGCCCTCCGAGATTTCGGCGAGCCGGCCTGGCAGCTGATGTACGAGCGATCGGCCGGCTACGGCGGCGCCTGGGCCAAGGTCCGCGAGGCCATCGGCCCGGACTCCAACGTCTCGCACACCCGGATCGAGTGGCTGCTGGTGCCCGACCCGTGGTTCCGTGGCCGGATCATCGTGATCGGCGACGCCGCCCACGCCTGCCCGCCGCTGATCGCCCAGGGCGCCGCCATGTGCGCTGAGGACGCCGTGGTGCTGGCCGAGGTGGTCACCGGGGACCGCCCGCTGGAGGCGGCGCTGCCCGCGTTCATGGCCCGCCGGATGGACCGCGTGGATCTTGTCGTCCGCAATTCGACGCGCCTGGTCCGCTGGGAGATGGGACTGGAGCCGCATACCGAGGAGGACGTCGCCCGCACCATGAACTCGACCCTCGGCTTTCTCGCCGCCGCGGAGGCCTGACCCGATGACCAGGCGACTCAGTTCCGGGCGGCCCGCCAGGTCGGCCCGACCGGTGATCGACGCGCACGGGCACCTGCTCGTCCCCGAGGCGAACGCGCTGGCCGAGGGCCATCCGAGTGAGGCGGCCGACGCGGCGGCCGAGCGGGCCTCCTTCACCGAGGCCAGCATCGCCGCTAACCAGGCGCAGATCCGGCGCGTCTGGCCGCAGCTCACCGAGGTGGCCCTTCGGCTGGCCGACTTGGACGCCATCGGCGTGGACGCCCAGATTGTGGGCCCGATGCCGATGCACAGGTACTGGGCCGAGCCGGAGCTGGCGGTCAAGCTGACCACCGTGATCAACGAGGCTTTGCCGCGCACTGCGCGGACGGCCAGGGCAGGCTGCACGGACTCGGCACCCTCCCGCTGCAGCACCCGGCGATCGCCGTGCGGGAGCTTGAGCGCGCCGTCGGTGAGCTCGGCCTCAAGGGAGTCAGCGTCTCCACCAACGTCGACGGCCGTGAGCTCGCCGACCCGCTCTTCGAGCCGGTCTGGGCGGCCGCCGCCGACCTCGGCGCGGTCGTCTTCATCCATCCCTGGGGATGCAGCCTCGGCCCCCGGCTGGGCGCGCACTTCCTCGGCAACACCTTCGGCCAGCCGGCCGAGACGGCGCTGGCGCTTTCGCACCTGATCTTCGGCGGCACCCTCGACCGGCACCCTCGACCGGCACCCGGGGCTCAAGCTCCTGGCGGCGCACGGCGGCGGCTTCCTGCCCACCTACATCGGCCGCTCCGACCACGCCTGGGCGGAGCGGCCCGACGCCCGCGGCTGTGCCCAGTCGCCGAGCGCGTACCTGCGCAGGATCTGGTACGACGCCCTCGTCTACTCGCCCCAGGCGCTCCGCCACCTGGTCGAGGTGGTCGGCTCGGACAAGGTGATGCTCGGTACCGACTACCCCTTCGACATGGGAGTCACCGACCCGGTCGAGCGCGCGGCCGCGGTCGGCCTGCCTGCCGCCGATTTGACCGCGATCCTCAGCGGCAACGCCGCCACCCTGTTCGGGATCGGCTAGGGCAGGGCGGCCGTCCTCGTGGCGGAGTTGGTGCCGATCGCCGATTCCGTGTTGAAGCCAGACTCGTGGGGCCTGCGCGCAGCGACACGCCGAGCACCCAGTTCTGAGTGTCGCCGTCAACGCACGGACGGGTGTAGCGCGCTGATCGTCGGCGGCAAAGGTGTCAGGGGCGCTGGCAGGCGATGTCAGCCACGGTCCAGCCCTTCGCGCCGAGGACGACGACTGCCACCATCGCCCGGGAGTGCCCGGAGGTGACCACGACTAGGTCGGCCGAGCCCTGGCCGACAACAGTGGCCGGTCCGACCGTCACGCTCGGCACGCCCTCCGATGAGCACAGCACCGGGTCGTAGCTGAGCCGCCGGGATACCGCCTCCTGCAGCTGACCCAGGTACGGGCTGCCCGCACCGGGACCGCCGAGCATCAACGCGGCCAGCGCGTCGAACGCCGACGTCCCCTTCCGGCGCGCCTGCGCATAGGACAGCAACACCGATGCCGCCTGCCGGGCACCCGCGCTCGTCACATCGTTCCCGGCGTCGGAGCAGGTGATCCCGGTGATCTTCCCGGTGCCCGGCTGTGCCGTGGCCACGATGTATCGCACCTGCGCACTGGTGCTCCACCGCGCCACCACGACGTCCTGGCCTCCGACAACGCCGGCCTGCTGATAGCGCAGGTCCCGCGCTGCACCGCCGGCGCCGCAGTCCAGGGCGCCGGCGCCGGCTATCGGAGGCGCCTCCAGGATCGGCGCGTACCAGGCGGCCATGCGGGCGCGGATGAGCGCGTCGATCGCGCCCCGGCCCTGCGCCAGCGCCGCACTGTACCCGGTGTAGAAGGCCCGGACGTTGGCGATCGCCGCGGTCGGCCCCGGAGTGATACTCGCCGTCGGCCGCGGAAGGCCGCGGCTTGCGGCGGGCGTTGCCGGCCCGCGGCTCGTGACCGGGCCGGGCGCGACGCCGAGCAGCACCCCGCCGGTCACCACGCCGGCAGCTACGACGATCACCGCGATCGCCGCTCCGGCGACAACCCGCGCCTGGCGGCGCCTGCCGACACGGCGGATGGCATCTAGGTCAAGCCGAGGCGGGTCGAGCTTCTCGACCGCGCGATGCAGCGCGGCACTGGCCTCCCTCTCGATTCCGGTCCTCACAACGCGCTCCTGGCCTTGATCTCGGCGGTCCCCGGCTCAGGGCTGATCGCCGCCCGCAGCCTCTCCAGGCCCCGCGCCGCCTGGCTTTTCACGGTGCCGACAGAGCAGCCCATGACTGCCGCGGTCTCGGCCTCCGACAGCTCTTGGAAGTAGCGCAGCACCAGCACCGTGCGCATTCTGACCGGCACCCTGCGCAGTGCCCGCACTACCAGGTCACGCGATTCGACCTGCTCGGCCTGGCAGTCCCGCACCGACGCGGCCGCAGCGGCATCCAGGCCCCGCTCCACCACATGGCGCCGGGACCGCCACCGGTCATTGGCGAGGTTGACCACGATGCGCCGGACGTACGCGTCGGGATTGCCCGCGGCGGCCACCCGCTGCCAGTGCTGGTAGGTCCGCTCGAGCGCGCCCTGCAGCAGATCCTCCGCGTGGCCGCGGTCGCCGGTCAGCAAGAAGGCGGTGCGGAACAGCGCGGCCTGCCGGCCAAGGACGAACTCCTCGAACGCTGCCTCGCTCTGGCCGTCCACGCTGTCTCCCTCCCGGCGCCGCTCAGGAACTACGACGGAAGCAGCCGCCGAAAGGTTGCACGCCATCACCCACGGGCCAGTTGCAGAGCCGGACATCCGCTACCCGGCACCACCGAGCGTCAGTTCGATCTACCGACGAAGCGCGTGGAACGGCGCAGATGACCCAGATCTGCGGGTCGCGGTCAGCCACGCCGGGCTGCACGGACCTGCGCCAGAACGGCGGCGCTGCAGCGTCTACCAGCGCTCGGCTCAGGAAACCGGGGGTTAAGCCGGGACTGGGACTGGGACAACGGTTACGACGGACTCGAGTCCGTGAAAGTCTGCGGGGTTGGTGGTAAACAGGGGAAGCCTGTTCGCCGCCGCGATGCTCGCGATCATCAGGTCCGCTACGCGTCCGCGCGGCTTGCGGCCAATGCTGATGACCTCGGCGGCGATGATTCCGTACTGTCGGGCTGCTTCGACGTCGAACGGCAGCGGGCTGAAGGTGGCTTCCACTCGCTGCACGCGCAAGACCCGTCGGGCGCGCTCGACGGCATCGACGGCGGAGTGGACTCCGGCTGAAAGCTCGGCGAGGCTGACCGTGCTGGTGGCAAGCTCGGATGGCAGATGATCGGCTGCCAGCCGCTCCAGGTAGATCAAGATGTTCGTGTCGCCGAGCCCTCGCAGGTAGCGGGTGCTCACTGTCCGTCCTCGGCGTCCCTGGGGCCGCCCGCGCGGGTGTAGGCGTCGAAGTGCGCATCGCTGTCGGCGTAGCGGTCTTGCTCGGCACGGAAATCCGCGGCGTTCATCGGCGGCAGGTCGCCGAAGAGCGCGGCGAGCTCGGCTGCCGGGACTGACTGGCGGCGCAGTGGGGTGGGCTGGTGGACGTAGGCGTCGATGGCAGCTTGGGCGACCTGCTGCATGGAACGATGCTCGGCCTCGGCCTTCCGCCTGAGGGCCTCGGTCTGTTCTTCGCTGAGTCGAAGCGTCATGGCCATAAGTAAATGATACCGCATGGTATCAGTTATGCCCAGGCCGCCCGGGAGCGGGCTGACTTCATCTGCCCCTGCGCAAGGGGACAAGCCATGACCACCATGGGGCGGCGTTCCCGAATTACCAGTTATGTCTAGATAACTGCCCGACGACACCCATGCCGGCGACCGCGCATAGCGGCGGATACGGATCGTGAAGCGTAACCGGCTCTCGCCTCGGAATGTGACCGGACAAGGCGGCTGGTCCGGGAGATGCCGGTCCAGCCACTCCGGCCACAGCCGGATGCCGAAATCCTGCTCCAACGGATGCCCCGGCCCGCGCGCCACCGTTCGGGGGAAGAAGCACGGTGTCGGTGAACCCGGCTGGTTGACCTCGGATCGTGTGCGGGCATGATCGCACTGGGGCCCGGCCGTGCGGAGGTGGCTGGATTGGAGAACAGGAGCCTGGGCAAGGGCCGGGTCAGCGTGCCGGTGGCCGGGCTGGGCACCTGGCGGCGGCTGGAGGCCGCCGCCGCGGCCGGCCGCCAGGGGAGCTGGTGGAGGCCGCCATCGCGGCTGGTATCCGGGTCATCGACACCTCGCCTATGTACGGCGAGGCCGAGCAGCTGCTCTCCGACGCGCTGGGCGGCCACCGCGAGCAGGTCTTCATCGCCGACAAGGTTCTGGACTCCCTCGGCGGCCGACGGCGCGGCGCAGCTGTCCCGGGCGGTGAACTGGTACGGCGGCCGGGTCGACCTGATGCAGATCCACAACCTGGCGGCCTGGCCGGCGCACCTGCCCATGCTTGAGGCCGCCCGGGACCGCGGGCTGGTCGGCCTGATCGGGGCCACTCACTACTCGCCCGCCGCTTTCGGCGAGCTCGCCGAGGTCATGCGCACCGGCCGCGTCGACGCCGTGCAGGCGCCCTGCAACCCGGCGCACCGGGAGGCCGAGCGGGCCATCTTGCCGCTGGCCGACGACCTCGGCCTCGGCGTCCTGCTGATGCGCCCCCTCGGCGAGGGCGAGCTCATGCGCCGGCCGCCCAGCCCCGCCGAGCTCGCACCGCTGCGTCCCTTCGGCGTCACCACCTGGGCCCAGGCCCTGATCAAATGGGGCCTGAGCGACCCGCGGGTGCACGTCTCCCTGACCGCCACTTCCCAGCCGGGCCGGCTCACGGAGAACGCCACCGGAGGGTCACCGCCGTGGTTCGGGGCACAAGAGCGGGCCCACGTGCTGCGCCTGGCCACAGCCCACTGAACCAGCCCGGCAGCCGCCTGCCCGAGCGGGGACCACCGCCCGCGGCGTATCCGACGATGCCGACGACGGTCATCGCGGAGCCGGTCGGGGGGGAGCGGGGGCTGACGGTGCTGAAGGACCGGGTGCGGGAGCTGCGCCCGGCCTACCTGCCGCCGGATCCGGCCAGTCGCACGGCTTATGAGCCGGGCGAGCTGGCGCAGTGCGATTTCTGGTTCCCGCCGGTCGCGGTGCCGGTCGGGTTCGGGCAGGAGCGCGGGCCGACCCGGCTGCCGGTGCTGACGATGGTCAGCGGCTATTCGCGGTGGCTGTCGGCGGTGCTGGTCCCGTCCCGCCATGCGCAGGACCTGTTCGCGGGCTGGTGGCAGCTGATCTCGCGGCTCGGGGCGGTGCCGGGGGCGCTGGTCTGGGACGGGGAGGGCGCGATCGGCCGCTGGCGGGCCGGGAAGCCCGAGCTGACCGCAGAGTGCCAGGCGTTCCGCGGCACCCTCGGCACAAAGGTGGTGGTCTGCCGGCCGACCGACCCGGAGGCCAAGGGCCTGGTCGAGCGCGGGCCTCGCTGTAAAATTCGGCCAACGTTGACACGTCGGCGCGTTGCGCCCCATCGCGGCAGAAGCGGATGAGTTAGCGCTGGGTCGTGCCGTCGGCCTCAGGGATGCCGAGAGTCGTTTGGACGCGGTGTTTCATCGTCAGGTATTGCTGGGCGCGACGCTTGGGCAATCCGGCGGGACGCCGGACGATCCGCGGCTCCTGGACCACCTCGTTGCTGGCGAACTGCTCGCGGGTCAGGTCGACCTCGGTTCCATCGGGCAGGAGATTCCAGTAGTGCACCCCTTGGCGGCTGCCGTCGGTCCGGAGTACCTCGGCGATCAGCAGTTCGCCTCCCAGCAGGTCATGGATGATCAAGGCGGTGGATCCGCATTGCCCGCGGGACGGGTTGGCCGCGGACCAGTCATCGGCATCAACGGGATCACAGGTATCGAGCGCCCAGGCCGCGCGTATCGCGGCCTCCAGATCGCGTCGGATTACATTGGCCACGAACATGATCCTGCCACCGCCAGAGCCGCGCAGCCCCGCCCCGCGGCACCCGGCACTTCTCACGGCGATCGTGCTCACGGCATGGGCCCGCTACCTCGAGAGCGCGGACACCGGCAAGCAGATCGCTTAGCCAGGTCAGGATTGCCCGGGAATGATCACGAGCAACCAGGCTCGGCAGTCACCCTGACCGTCCGTCAGCCGCGACAGTATGGCCGTAATCGGCGTGACCGCAGGAGCCCTGAACAGCGGGAGGCGAAGTGGCAAGCCCCGGCGGCGGGACGGTCAGCGGTGAGCAACTGGCTGAGTGGCTGGAGGCTGCCGCAGCGTCCATAGACCCGGGTGAGCTGGCATACCTGGCGCTGACATCGAAGATCGAGCGTCCGCTCCAGGACCGGCTGGCGTGGCTCCTGCACATCCGACTGCCCGGCTGGGTGGTGTCGCGCGAGTGGAGGGCGATAGACATCGCCATCCTGAGCGCCGGGGCGGAATCCCCGCTGGTTCTGCTGGAGGCCAAGGCCATGTACTCGTTTGACGTGGCCTGGGAACACCGCGCGGGCGCTGCGACCTACCCGCGACTGATGCAGCAGGACATCGCCAAAGCCCGCGCGCTTGACCCGCGGGCGAGTTCGTGGCGGGTGGTCAGAGTGAGGGGTGGTCGGCGCCGAGGACGCCCTCGCAGCTATGTCCCGCCTGGAGGCCCGGTGGTTTCCCGGGGCGGCCGGGGGGTGCAGGCCTATAGGACAAGGCCGGCGTGCTGGATGTGCGGCGCTTTCGTGAGCTGCGCTGTCACGTCCGGGGCATTGGCCTGCTGGGCAGCGGGTGTCAGGGGGAAGGTCACTTCTATGTCGAGGCCGCCTACGGGGCGGGCGCGGGCGGTGAGGGCGGCGCCGTGGGCGTCGGCGATGGCGCGGACGGAGGATCTTATCGCCTACGTGACCGCCCACGAGGACTTCCCGGCCACCGAGCTGCAGGAGATCGGCGACGAGTTGCAGCGCCGCCAGGTCGCCGACGGCGAGCCGGACTGGGTGAGCGGCATGTGGGACACGCTCATGGCAAACGGCCGCCGTCCGGATGACGGGAATGATGGGAATGACGGGCACCTGTTATCCCGAACGGAAGGTGGCGCCTGTGGTCGGCCGGATTACTGCCCTGCCGCCGTCACCGGCAGCGGTCGAGCAGGGATAATGCCGACGCCTCGTCCGCCGGCTGAGCGCGGCCGCGGGCGTTTCTCAGCCATGGGCCGCGTTGCGGCGCGGATACCGTGGCCTTGATGTCGCCCATCAGCTCGATGCTCAGCGCCACCATGTCACCCGGGACCAGCCACGGGTATTCCGCGTTGCTGTGCCTGAGGGACAGCTCCAGGAGGCAGCCGCCCTGGCAGGTGCCGCTGCCGATGATGGCGCCTGCTTCCACGCGCGAATTCCACGATGCGTACGAGATCAGCTCCTCGAACGACCAGTAGGCCGACGACCAGCGGTCACTGCCGTAACGCCGGCCGTTCACGGTGGAGGTCATCAGGAGGTCATAGCCGTTACCGCTGCGGTGGCCTTCGAGTTCGTCAGGCGTAACGAACACCGGCCCGAGGGATGAGCCGAAGTCCTTGCCTTTGAAGGGGCCGAGACGGCCCTCCATTTCGCGGAACTGCAGGTCGCGAGCCGACCAGTCACACAGGATAAGGAAACCCGCGACACGGTTTGCCGCCTGATCGGGGGTTACCGAGCACGCGTCCCTCCCGATGACGGCGCCCACTTCGAGCTCGAAATCGAGCATGTCCGACCCGCCGGGGATCTCGATCGGGTCACGCGGCCCGCGGATCGTCGCGGCGTTGCTGAAGTAGCCGATGGGCTGCTCATACCAGACGTCCGGCCCCCGGGTCAGCCCTGACTGCCGCCAGGCGGGCAGGAGATGCTCTTCGAAGACCATGAAGTCCCGCATGGACACCGGGTCGACCGGCTTGAGCAGGGTGAGGTCTTCGAGCTTGGCTTCCCCGGCCGGCTGGGCCTGTATCTCCGCCGCGAGACGGCGAAGCAGTTCACCATCATCCCCGAAGTAAGGCTCCAGCCGGGATTCCTCCCTGGCTACCTTCACCACCCCATCGGAGCGGAGGACTCCCAGCCGCGCACCTTGCTCCGTCAGGGCCTTGATGAAACGCATGACACCCCCAATCGGCAGATATGGCCGGATTCGCCGCGGACCGGTCAGGCCGTCCTGGTGCGGCTGCGGACGACATGCGCGATGGAGACCGCGACGACCAGCCCGGCGCCGTAAAAGGCGTCCTGAACCCAGCCGCTGTAGCCGAGGATCTGCAGGCCGATAATGCCCGTCTCCAGGAAATAGATGCCGAACAGCGTGCCGATCGGATTGAACTGGCCAGGCATCACGACCGCGGTGCCGAGGAACACCGCGGCCAGCGACGGCAGCAGGTAGCTCGAGGACGCGGTGGGGTCAAACCCGCCGACGGTCGCGATGAGCATGATGCCCGCGAGCGCGGCGATGACACTGGCGGCGATGTAGCTGCCCGCGCGGATCCGGTTCACGTTGATGCCGGCCAGCCGGGCTACCTCACGGTTGGCGCCCACGAACACGATGTGGCGCCCGATGGGCGTCCATTTCAGCACGTAGGCGAAGGCCGCGCAGAGAACGACGCCGTACCAGAACGACAGCGGGAGCCCGAGGATATTCTTCAGCGCGATATCGGAGAACGCGGAGTCGGTCACGGAGACCGTGTTCTGGTCCGATAGCAGCTCGGCTATGCCGAGGTAAAGGCTGGCCGTACCGAGTGTCACGATCAGCGACGGCACTCCGACGCGCACGATGAAGAACGCGTTGACCAGCCCGCACGCGACACAGGACGCCAGCGCGATCAGGCACGACAATGCCAGGTTCATGTGGTGCAGGCCGGACAGCACCGGGATGATCGTGGCGGCCAGCCCCATGACCGTGGCGAAGGACAGGTCGAACTCGCCGACGACAAGCGTGCACAGCGCGGATATCGACAGGAACAGCAGCGGCGACTGGGAACCGAAGATGGCCTGCACCGTACTGACCCGCAGGAAATCGTGCGGGGTGATGATGCCGTAGACCGCGGCGAGCAGGATCCACACGCCGATCAGCGCGTAATGGGAACCGAGCCAGTGCAGCCGGGCGCTGATCACCGATCGTGCGTTCGGCCGCGGCTCGGCGGCCGCGTCGGGCCCAGCGGCCTGCCCTGGATGCGCGGATGCTTTCCTGGTCCGGTCGGACATTGTCATGTGGGGCTCCCGGCGGTGGCCTCGTTCGTTGCGTAGATCTCTTCGATGAGCTGTTCCGGCGTCGTCGCGCCGGCCCGGCTGAGCCCGGCCTCAGGGCTGTAGATGAGGATCCGGTCGCAGGTGGCGACCAGGTCCTCCGGTTCGCTGCTGACCAGCAAGGCCGACATCCCGGAATCGGCCGCGCGCTGCAGCGCCCGGAGGAGGTCGGTCCGCGCGCCGACGTCGACGCCCTGGGTGGGCTCGTGCAGGACCAGGAGGACAGGTCCGATATTGAGCCATTTAGCGAGCAGCACCTTCTGCTGGTTCCCGCCGCTAAGCTGCTTGACCAGCAGTGATGGCCTGGCCGGCCGGATGCCGAGCGTCCGGGTGAAGGCCGCGGCGACCTCGTGCTGCCAGCGCCGGGCAACGTACCAGGGATGCCCCCGGTCACGGAGTGCCGGGAGGCTGATGTTGTCCCGCACGGGGAGCTCGACGGCGAGGCCGTCGCGGTCCCGCCGTTCGGGCACGAGCACCACACCCGCGCGCAGGCAGGCGGCCACGCTGCTGACGGCGAGCCGCACCTTCCCCGAACGGGTGCGGAGCTGCCCGCCGGCGGCCCGCTGAGCGCCAGTGACCAAGTAGGGAATCTCCTCGTATCCGCTGCCGGGCATTCCGGTGATCCCCACGATCTCACCGCTGCTCACCTTGAAGCTCACCCCGGCAACGCGCCCGCCCGCGAGGTCCGTCACTGTTACGGCCGGTTCGGCCGCGGCCGCGGCCGCGGCCTCTGACGATTTCGCGGTGCGCGGTGTGACCGCGCCAACCGCAGTGCCGAGCATGCGGCGCGCCAGATCCTGCTCGGTCAGTTCCTTGGTGGGCAGGCCAGCACCGGCCACGCGCCCGTCGCGAAGCACGGTGATCCGGTCGGTGACCATCATCAGTTCGGACAGGCTGTGGCTGACCAAGAGTGCGGAGCCGCCCTCGGCGGCGATCCGGCGCAGCAGGCGGTGCACATGCTCCAAGTCCGCGCCGGACAGAGCGCGGGTGGATTCGTCCAGGATGATCAGGCCCGAGTCCGGGGTTTGATCGCGCAGGGCACGCGCGATGGCGACTTCGGCTCGCTGCGCGGCCGTCAGGGAGCCGACGCGCCTGGACGGCGACAGTCTAGTGCCGAGGCGCTCCAGCGTACGGGCCGCCATATCGTCGCGGCGCCGCCGCTCGATGTACCCCAGGCGCGAGGTGGGATACCCGCCGACGCAGATGTTCTCCGCCACGGTCAGCTGGTCAAGCAGGCCTAGGTCCTGGTAGACCACCGAGATCCCCGCGGCGTGCACCGTGGGCCAGCGCACCGGCAGCCGGATCGGGTGCCCGTCCACCTCGAAACGCGCTCCGGGGTCCGGGGTATAGAGCCCGGTGACGATCTTGATAAGCGTCGATTTTCCCGATCCGTTCTGCCCGGCGAGGCCGTGGACCTCGCCGGGCAGGACGGACAGCTCGACATCAGCCAGGACCCGAGCAGAGCCAAAGGTCTTGCTCAGCTCCCAGACCGCCAGCCGAGCGGGGTCTGGCATTTACTTGACTCCCCAGGCGGTCAGGAAGGTCTGCTCGAACGCATCGCTGCCGTACCAGGCATTCGTCGCGTACGCGGCCGGGCTCAGGGCAAGTCCCGCGATGTTGCTCGAGGTGAAGATACGGATGACACCGTTGGTGGCCGTCGGCGTGTGACCGAGGAGCATCTGAATGATCCCGCCGGCGAACTGCCACCCTGCGAAGATCGGGCTGGTACCGACATCGATGAACTGGATGGTCTTCGCGCTGATCCGCTGCAGGCAGTCCAGGTCGCCGTTGGCCGAGGCGAGCTTGACCTTGCTGGCGTAGCCCGCGGCCTGGATTCCCTGGACGGTCGGCGGCTCGGCCGCGTCGAGCTCGTCGACGACGTAGGTGGTGTCCGGGTGCGCGATCAGGCCGGCGCTGACCTGCGAGGGCACCTTGTTGATGCTGGCGGTGTTGTAGGTGATCTCGCTCAGCGTGCAGCCCGGGCAATGCGAGGTCAGGTAGGCCTTGCCGTAGTTCGCTCCGTCGAGGGTCGACGGCGAATCGGTAACGCCCAGGTAGAGGATGTTGGCCTTGCCGCCGCTGTCGGCGATGACCGCGTCCATGAGCAGCTTCTGCGACAAGTTGAGCGTGGACTGGCCAGTGATGAAGGCGAGCTGGGGTGTTGAGGAGGTCTTGCCGCCGTCCGGGGCCTCGCCGGCGACGAGCACCGGGATGTGGTGGGCCACCAGGCTGTTGAACGCGTTCGGCATCGAGGCATAGTCGATGTAGCCGGTGACGACACCGCTCGCCCCCTGGGTGATGGCCTGCGACACGCACGCGGCGGCGAACGTGGGCACGAACTTGCCGTCGCAGATGTGCATCGAGATGCCAGCGTGGCTGAGCGCGGCCTGCATGCCGACGCCGAACGTAGCCAGGATCGGCACCGACTCGCCGATCGGGATGTACCAGACCGTCTTGCCCCGCAGGCCGTTCACTCCGGTCGCGGTCTGCTGCGCCGGGTAGTTCGTCACTGCCTGGGTGTACTGCGTGACATCGGCCTGGGCGGCGGCCACCACGCTGCTCGCCGATCCGCTCGCGCTCGGCGAAGCCTGAGTGCCGCCGGTGGCGGCGGCCGACTGACTAGTACTGCCACTACTACTAGTACTGCTGCTGCACGCGACCGCGGCGAGTGTCACTGCGCTGAGGCAGCCGGCGACGAGCATCCGGCGGCCATGGCCGCCTCTCTGGCGTCTGCACTTCATTGTTTCGGCCCCTCCGGAGAATCTGCATAAGTGGGTTCGCGGACCGCCTGGACTGCGGCGGAGGTATCAGGTCACCGCGGTAGGCGGCGATCGATTCATGACCATGCGGTGTTCAGTCGAGTGTGTTAACGACATGTATCGGCTGTCAAGAACTTAGTCGCCAAAAATCGATTCTTTCCCTATACGTAGCTCATCGGTGATAGAGTCGTTTTCAAAGGAGTTAGTCGCTGCATGCGCGGTTCCGGGCCGTCGGGCTCGCCGCGTCCGTCAGGCCGACGTTCGAGCTAGGGCGATCGGAACGCTACGGTGATAGGGCCTTCTGATGGCGAAGTGCGGCAGTGATCGAGAGCCGTTACGGTGTACGGATGCTACGAGCCGAGGAGAACGATGCGTGAGCCAGCGGCGCCACGCAGCCTGAGCTGGGCAGTCTATGGCGACATCCGCTCGGATATCCTGGCGGGCCGGTACGCTCCCGGCTCCAAGCTCAGCCCGCGGGTCATCGCCACCCAGCGCAAGGTGAGCCTTTCCGTCGTCAGGGAGGCCCTCACCAGGCTCACCGAACAGGGCTTGGTCGTGGCGGAACCGCAGCTCGGCTTCTCCGTGGTCGCGCTGGACCTCGCCGACGTGCGTGACGTCTCGAAGGTGCGGACCCTCATCGAGGGCGCCGCGCTGCGGGAGGCAGTACTGCACGCCGATGTCGAGTACGAGACGCAGGTCGTGGCCAGCCATCACCGGTTGACTCGCACCAACCCCTATTCGGAGGAAGCGCCCCGGACGCTCACCGAGGACTGGGCGAGCGCTCACCAGAAATTCCACCAATCGCTGATCAGCGCGTGCCCGAGCCCGCGGCTGCGTGACCTCGCCGACGGCTTGCGAGAAACCACCGAGCTGTACCGGCGCTGGTCGGGCGCGTTCCCGTCGCAGCAGGGCCGGCGAGACGTCGCGGCCGAACACCGCGGACTCATGGAATCCACCCTGGAGCGCGACCCAGATCGAGCCGTAGCGCTGCTGACCGAACACATCGACAAGACCGCGGCGCTGCTGGAGTCCTACGTCGAGGCGAACCGGGCCCACGTGGACATAGACACCGCTACTGAGGCTGAGAGCGGCTGACCGGCCGACCGGCGCGCGTGCAGGCCGGTGGCGTGCGGTAGCAGCAGCAGTAATCGATCTTCTACGCATGAATAGTATGCAACAAGAAAAATCGATCTCGTATTGACAATCGACTTTCACGTTACGCACGATGAGACCGCCCGGCCGAGACCGCCCGGCCGGGCACGGCTGCCGACCAGGAGCTGATGCTCCCCTCCGCGGCCTCCCCGACGATTGGAGTCCACGTGCGTATCGTCAACATCAACCAGCGACTGGCCGTGCTGCTGGGTCCCTCCGGTACCGCCCTCGACGTCGAGAAGGCAAGCGACGGCAGGTTTTCCGCTGAGCCCCAGGCTGTCTACGGGCGGTGGGACGAATTCAGGGAGTGGGCCGCGACACGAGGTGATGGCGACTTCGCGGTCGACCCGGCCGACCTCGGCCCGCCCGCGCCCGCTCCGACGCAGGTCTTCGCCATCGGGCTCAACTACGCCGAGCACGCCGACGAGTCCAAGATGGGGCGGCCCGACTCCCCGCCCGTGTTCACCAAGTTCCAGACCAGCATCACCGGGCCGAACGCCACGGTCCTGCTGCCCAGCGGCAACGTGGACTGGGAGGTGGAACTAGTGGTCGCGATCGGCCGACGAGCGTACCGGGTCGCTGAGGAGTCGGCGTGGGACCACGTTGCCGGGCTCATGGCGGGCCAGGATCTGTCGGAACGGGTGGTCCAGCTGGCCGGGCCGGTTCCGCAGTTCTCGCTCGGCAAGTCCTACCCCGGATTCGCGCCGATCGGGCCAGCCCTGGTCACCGCCGACGAGTTCGATCATCCCGATGACCTCGAACTCGGCTGTCGGCTGGGCGAGGAGATCCTGCAGCTTGGGCGGACCCGGGACATGATTTTCGACGTGGCCGAGCTGATCGCCCGGCTCTCGGCTGTCTGCCCGCTGCTTCCCGGGGACATCATCTTCACCGGTACGCCATCCGGTGTCGGCGCCGCCCGCGACCCGAAGCGATTCCTCCCGCCGGGCGGGCTCCTGGTCAGCCATATCGAAGGCATCGGCGAGATGCGCAACCAGCTGGCCGCGGGCCCGGGCTACCAAGGCGAGGACTGACCATGCCGCTGCACGGGCTTACCCAGGTCACGATCGGCGTCCCGAACGTCGCTGAGACGGCTCAGTACTACGAGGAGTTCGGCCTCGCCCCGGTGGCCGTGACTGGTCATCCGGCGGCCGAGACCGGGCCGGAACGCAGCTTCAGCACGGTCGACGGCGGCCCGCAGCTCCGGCTGGTGACCACCGTCCGGCGCCGGGTAGTCGAGCTGCGGGTGGGTGGGGACGACCCGGACGACCTGAAGCGCATCGCCGGCTCACTCGCGCGGCTCGGCATCGCCGCCGAGCGCACGGCCACATCGGTGCGCACCTACGACCCGGGCACCAAGGTGACGATCGTCGCGGAGATCGCCGATCACATCGCGCAGGCCGATACCCCGGCGCCGCCTTACAACACACCCGGGCACATCGTCCGCGCCAACGAACGCGCCCCCGGCGTGCTGCGCGAGACACCGGTGCGCCCGCGCAAACTCGGCCACGTGGTACTGGGCTCCACGGACCAGGCCGGCTCGCAGCAGCTGTTCACCCAGGGACTGGGCTTCAAAGTCAGTGACACGGTAGGGGGGAGAGCGGCATTCATGCGCTGTTCGACCGATCATCACAACGTCCTGGTCCAGCAGGCGCCACTCGCGTTCCTGCACCACACCTCGTGGCAGGTCAACGACATTGACGAGGTCGGCCGCGGCGCGACGACGATGCTTGAGAAGGACCCGTCCCGGCATGTGTGGGGGCTGGGCCACCACCACGTCGGGTCGAACTTCTTCTGGTACCTGCGCGACCCGGCGGGCAACTTCTCGGAGTACTACTCCGACCTAGACTGCGTTGTTGACGATGAGCTGTGGACGCCGCGCACCTGGGAAGGCGCGCGCGGCCTGTACAACTGGGGGCCGCCGCCCCCGCCGTCCTTCCTGGCCCCGGAGGACCTGGCCAGCCTGATGACCGGCGTCCATGGCGGCGGCCGATGAGCAGCCTCGACTATGACGTGCTGATCGTCGGGTACGGCCCGGTGGGCCAAACGCTGACGATCTTGCTCGCTCAGCAGGGGCACCGGGTCGGGGTCGCCGAGCGCTGGCCGTCGGCCTACCCGCGCCCGCGCGCCGTGCATTACGACGACGAGATCGCCCGGATCTTCGCCACCGCCGGAGTCGGTGACCAGGTTGCCGCCATCAGCGAGCCGTCCGGCGAGTACGACTGGCGCAACGCCCAGGGCCGTACGTTGATCCACTTCGACTGGGGCACGACCGGACCCTGCGGATGGCCGCCCGCCAACATGTTGGCCCAGCCGCGGCTCGAAGATGTGCTGGCCGCCCGCGCCGAATCCTTCCCGTCGGTGGACGTCTGGCGCGGCTCGGAAGCGATCGGACTCGCGGATCAGGGCGTCGCCGTTGAGGCACTGCTGCACGGCCTCGACGGCGATCGCCGTGTCCGGTCGCGTTACGTGGTCGGCTGCGATGGCGCGAACAGCTTCGTGCGCCAGTACCTGAACACCACCATGACCGACATGGGTTTCTTCTACGATTGGCTGATCCTCGACGTCATCCCGCGGGAGCAGCGGGAGTGGCGCCCGCGTAACCTGCAGATCTGCGACCCGCAGCGGCCCACCACGGTAGTTTCCGGCGGCCCGGGCAGGCGGCGCTGGGAATTCATGCGGCTGCCGGGCGAGACGATCGAGGAGCTCAACACCGAGCAGACCGCGTGGCGGCTGCTCGCGCCGTGGGACCTGCATCCGGGCAATGCCGTGCTCGAGCGTCATACCGTGTACACGTTCCAGGCCCGGTGGGCGGACCGCTGGCGGCTAGGGCACATCCTGATCGCTGGCGACGCGGCCCACCTTATGCCGCCGTTCGCCGGGCAGGGCATGTGCTCCGGCATCCGAGATGCCGCCAACCTCGCCTGGAAGCTGGACCTCGTGCTCTCCGGACGGGCCGACGACGCCCTGCTGGACAGCTACGCCAGTGAGCGCGCCGCGCACGTGCGGCACGCGATCGGAATGTCCATCGAACTGGGCAACGTCATCTGCCTGACCGACCCGGCCGCGGCCGCGGCCCGTGACGAGATCCTGCTCAAGGCGGACGGGCGGCCCGAGGTCGCGCTGCCGCCCGTCCCGCCGCCGGTCCTCGGCGTCGGCGTCCTGGCCGCAAGCGCGGACGACACGCTCCTCACGCCGGCCGGCCAGCTGAGCCCGCAGGCCAGGGTGGCTGCCCTCAACGGGACCGTGGGCCTGTTCGACAAGGTGATAGGTACTGGTTTCGTCGTCGCCAGCGCGGTGGACCCCGCTCCGCTGCTAGACGAGGAACTGCGGGCGGCGCTGCGGCGACTAGGCGCGCACGTGGTCTGGTTCACTAAGCCCGGGACCATTCCCGCAACCCCTGGCTCGGTTGAGATCGCTGTTGACATAGACAGCTTCTACCTGCCCTGGCTCCGCGAGGCCGGCTATGAGGCAGTGGTGATCCGCCCCGACTTCTACATCTTCGGCGCGGCGCGGTCCGCCCGGCACCTGCCCGGTCTGGTGCGTGAGCTGCTGGCGAAGCTACGGCTCTCCGCATCCTGACAGGAGCCGGGCGGCGGCGCCCCCGCGATGGCGCCCGGCTCATAAGCTGGTCAATGCCAGTCGGAGCCAGCGTGACAGTTCGCCAAAGCAGCCCTTGCTGAGGTCCAGCCTGGCCGCAGCCTGGTTCATGCCGACAGGGACCGTCAGGTCGATCCACGAGACGATGTTGGACCACAGGGCACCGTCGCCCCTATCATCACTGCCATCCGCTAGCTCATCATCGCGCACGGTTATATGTAAACACACTTGACTACTAAACGTGATGCCGCTTCTTCGGAAGCGGTGACAACCGTTTTGGCAACTCGCGGTTGGTGCCAACTATCGTGGCCGACTGGTGCCAGATAGCTTGGCCATGACGAGCGGCAACCCTGCTCAACCCCAAGCCCCGGTGCCACCTATCGTGTCCCGTCACATCCGGGCATCGGTCGGCCGTCGGGCTATGGTGTGGTGGGACACAGATCACCCGGTTCGGCGTGCCGTCGGCTGGCCATCTCAGTAATCAGGTTGCAGGTAAGGCGGTTACTTGCGCGTCACACGTTGACCGCGCCGCCACGTCCGTGTCGGAGTCGCCGGAGGTCTGGGTCCCCGCAAGAGCGGAAGTTCTGAACTTGACTATCACCTTTCGGACCTGGGCGCGGAAGCAGGGGAGCGCACGCGACATCGGCGGCTAGCCGCTGCACTACCCGGCAACGCCGCCGCCCTGTTCGGGATCGGCTAGTCGGCCTGCAGCACGAAGAACAGGAAGCACAGGAAGCGCCGCCCGTGCCCGATGTCCTCAGGCAGCAGCTCGCCGGGGGTATCCGGTGCGACGGCGGGCTCGCTGATGACCGATATCCGGAAGCCGGCCGCGGTGAAGGCGTAGGTCATCGCGTTCAGCGGCCGGGTCCAGAAACGCAGCAGCGCGGCCTGGCCGCCCACGGTCCACTCCGCGACGTAGTCGTAGGTCGCGAAGTAATCGGGCTCGAGGCCGACCTCGCGGTGCCACTGGTTCTCCCTGAAGGGATGGTTGACGGACACGATGAGCCGTCCGCCGCGCTTGAGCACCCGCCGCAGCTCGGCTAGCGCCGGCCCCCAGTCCTCCAGGTAGTGCAGGACCAACGACGCGGTCACGTCGTCGAACGTGCCATCGGAGTAGGGAAGCGGACTGCCCAGTTCGGCCACCTGCAGGTCCGCGGCGTCGCCGAGCCGCCGCCGGGCCACCCGAAGCATCCCGGCGCTCTTGTCGAAGCCGGTTACGATGGCGCCCCGGTCGCGCAGGGCCGCCAGCAGCGGGCCGGAGCCGCAGCCGGCGTCGAGAATCCGCCGGTCGGCCACGTCTCCCGCCAGCGCCAGCATCGCGGGGCGCTCGTAGTAGGCGTGAACGAAGCCGGACTCGTTAGAGGCCGCGTATCCCTCAGCGATGGGGTCATAGTCGTTGATCCCCGGCGGATCCGCGCTATCAGCGGACAGCGAGACGAGCCTGGCGGAGATCCCCCCGGAGGGATTGTGGTCGCTGGACATGCGGCCCATGATCGCAGGCGTCAGCGCGGCATGGTTCTTACCTGGCCGGCCGACTCCGGCGGCAGCACGGTGACCTTGGCGGTGACGTGTCCGCTGTTGCCGGCCGTAGCCCGTAAATCCATCGTGAAGGGTCGTCCGCAGAAAACCGGTTACGGGTTGTATCTGCGCGCGGCGTGGCCCCTCCGTCTTGGTACATAGACGTACTAGACGGCCGGTCGACGTTACGTCAACCGGGAGGGAGGGCACACGATGTTGTCCATGAAAACGGCGTGGGGCGAAAACCCGGCGCTGTCATACCGCAACCTGCGGGCGATTACCGGGTACGTTGGGCTGACTCTGCCCGTGGTGCTGCTCCTTGACGGAGTTGTCGACGGACATATCGAGTCCTCTCTCAGCGCGTACTACTACACCAACGTCGGAAATGTCTTTACCGGCGCGCTGTGCGTCATCGGCATCTTCTTGCTGGCCTACCGCCTCACCGCGTGGGCGATAGACAATGTTGCGACGACGTTGGCCGGCATCGCTGCCCTCGGCGTCGCGTTCTTCCATTGCGCCCCGCAGAATGCCACGCTAAACCAGCTCCGGCTGGCCGATGTGCACCTGACCTGTGCCGCGGCGCTGTTCATCCTTCTGGGCGGGATCTCGCTGTTCATTTTCCCCCGCGACGTCTCACCCGACCAGGGGTGGCGCGCGAACTGGTACATGGCTCTCGGCGCGCTGATCTGGCTGTCGATCGTCCTCATGCCGGTGCTCAACTCGCTGGCCGGCTCGTTCTACAACGACAATCACGTGTTCTTCGCCCTGGAGACGGTATGCGTGACCGCATTTGCGGCGTCGTTCATCCTCAAGGGTCACGGCCAGCCGAGCGATCCGGGCCTCGACCAGACGGCAGACCATGCACCGCCGGCCGCGATACGCCCGTCGGTCGATGAAGACACCGCTGCGACCGCCCCGGCGGTGCGGGGATGAGACAGTGTGCTTGTGAGCGCGGTCTTTGAGCACGAGGTCAGCGTGCGGTGGCGGGACGTTGACGGGCTGGGGCATGTCAACCACGCGGTCTTCCTGACCTATCTGGAGGAAGGCCGGGACGCCTTCTACGTGCAGGCGCTTGGACGCGATCCGCACTACGTGGTGGTGCGGGTGGAGATCGACCTGCGGGCCGAGGTCCGCTACGCCGACCGGCGGCTGCACGTGCGGATCGAGGTGGAGCGAGTGGGCACCACCAGCCTGACGACGCGGGAGACGATCCTCACCCCGGCGGGCGCGACCGCCGCCGAGGCGAGGGTCGTCACCGTGCTCTGGGACGCCGACGCCCGCAAGCCGACGGCGTTCGCGGCGGACGAGCGGGCGCGGCTGGCCGCGTACTGACACCGGTCGGCGGGCCTGTAGTTGATGCGCCACCTCAAAGCCGATCAAGCCCTGCTTCATACCGCCGAATGCGAGTCTGGACGCCCGGATCTCGCTATCGGATTGTGGCAGCAATTGAGTCAATGGTCTAGCGTGGCAGTCATGGATGATGCCACGTTGCGCGCCTCGGACGCTGATCGTGAAAAGGCTCTCGTCGCGCTTCGGGAGCATCTGGTCGCGGGTCGGCTGACGCTCGAGGAGTTCTGTGAGCGAGTCGAGTCCGTGCTCGGCGCTAGGGTTACCGGGGAGCTGGCGCATCTGCAAGATGACCTACCAGAAGCGCTGACTGGGTCGGCCGGCTCGCGCCGCAGGCCCGCTCGTTTCACCGCCGCGCTGCTTAGTCATGTCGTGCGGCGCGGGCAGTTCCGGCTGCGTAGGTGGGCGTTTGCCGCTAGTGCCTTCGGAGATCTCGACTTCGATCTGCGCGACGCCACCATGGATAAGGGGCAGGTGGCGGTAAACGTCGTGGCCGCTTTCGGGAACGTCGATATCTATGTGCCGGAAGGCGTCAACGTTGACATAGGAGGGTTCACCGTTTTCGGTCACCGCCGGGATTGGGGGCGCGACGCCGGGCAGCCGGACGCCCCGAGCATACATGTCCGCGTGGTCAGCTTCGCCGGGACCATCGACGTGTGGCGGGTGCCCCGCGATCTGCGCGAAAGCAGTTATCGTGAAATCTTGCGCACGCTCGATCCCCGCCCGCGCCAGATTCCCGCCTGAGATACCAGCACCAGGGCGAAATCTGCCCCGACTGGTTCCAGGACGGCCCTAACCGCCGTCTGGTGGCGAACCCCATGTAGGAGATGGCTGTGCTGCTGACCTGTCCCACGTCCAGTCGTCGGCTGAGCTCCCCGTAGGTGATGCGCCCCAGCCGGGCGCTGGCCAGGCTGCGGAGCACGGCGAAAGGCGTTGCGCGCGCGCCGAGGCCGGTCGTCTCGCCGGGCGCGAGCCCGTGGCGGTCCAGGATGGCGGCCAGCTCGGCGGGCGTGATGAACATGTCCCAGTCGTGAAACGCCACGTCGGTGAGCCGGGTCAGCCGCCACTGCTGCACGGCCTTGATCGCGAGCAGCTTGCTCGTGCGGGTGCGGTTGACGGTGTCGAACAGGTACAGGCCGCCGGGCTCGAGCACCCGGGCCGTCTCGCTGATCACGCGATCCACGTCAGATACGTGCTCGAGCACGTCACAGCAGCAGGCCACGCCGAACGCAGCGTCAGGCGCCGGCAGCTCCTCGCCGGCCCCGACCCGGTAGTCGATGCGGAGGCCGCGCTCGGCCGCGTGTGCGCGCGCCGCGCCGATCGACGCCGGCGACGGATCGACTCCGGTCACCCGGCAGCCCAGGGACGCGAACTCCTCGGCCAGGAATCCGCCGCCGCAGCCGATGTCAAGCACCCGCAGCCCGGAGAGCCCGGCCCGCCCGGCACCGAACCGCCGGGCGAGCACGCCACGGAAGTAGGCGAACCGGCCCGGCGTGACGCTGCCGTGCAGCACGTTAAGCAGGCTCGTCTCGTCCCACCACGACCCGCCCAACCGGTCGTAGACGCCGTTGTCAACCGAGCCCCCCATGACACGAAGCGTAAGCGCACCCCACCGACGCACCCAAAAGGCTCCCATAGCGCACGGCCGCCGACCTGACCGCGATCCTCAGCCGCAACGCGGCCGTCCGCTTCGGGTGCGCTAGCGGGCGACCATTCGGCGCTGCAAGTCGCGGCCTGCCGATATCATGCGCGATGTGACAGATCACACGGCCGAGGAATCGAACCGGCCGGCCCGGTCCTACCGGGTTGAGGCGCTGGCCAAGGGCTTGCGGCTGCTCTCTTACTTCACCGCCGAACGGCCCGCCCTGCACGTTAAGGACCTCGTCGCGCTCAGCGGCATACCCATGCCGACGGTGTTCCGGCTGGTCTCGACCTTGACCGAGGAAGGCTACCTGGAGCGGACGGTCGACGGCATGGTCCGCCCCGGCACCGGGGTGCTCGTGCTCGGCTTCGCCGCCATGCAGGGCCTCGACCTGGTGCAGATGTCAGAGCCGGTGCTGCGCGACCTCGCGGCGGAGACCGGCGAGACCGTCAACCTGGGGGTGCTCTACGGCGACCAGGTCTTGTTCGTGGCCCGCATCCCGCGCCGCGACACGCTGGTGGCGGCCAACATCCGCGTCGGCTCGACGGTCCCGGCGGTGTTCAGCTCCATCGGCAAGATGATCCTCGCGTACCTCAGCGCCGACGAGCTCAGCCAGCGAGTCACCGCCGCCTCGTTCCGCGGTACCTGGGGGCCGCAGGCGGTCACCACCCTTGACGCGCTGAACGCGCAGCTCGAGTTGGCGCGGCAGGAGGGCTACCTGGTCCAGCGGGACGAGGCCATCCCTGGGCTGAGCTCGATCGCCGCCCCGGTCCGGCAGGCGGGCGACACGGTATCAGCCGCGGTCAACGTCGCCGTGCCGAGCGCCGAGTACGCCAACCAGCGGCTGGTCGACCGGCTGCTCGAGCCGCTGCTCGGCGCCAGCCGCGAGATCTCCCGTCGCATGGGCGGCACCGCGCCCCGGGTGCACGGAGAGTACCGCCGCATCCTGAAGTGACCGCCGGACCGCCGCGGCACGCCAGTTTGGTCCCAAGGACGGCTGGCATCGGTTGGCTTGCCTGCTTTTGGCCGTGTTCCCAGGGGGTATGGAACACCCCAATCGGTGCGATGAGCCGCTTCAGGCCGCCGCTCCCGCTGACGTCCGTCGCCTGCCGAAGGTAATTATCACATGGAAGCTAACGCAGACCGCTTCCTCGAACTCCTCCATCAGTTCGAGGACTTCACCGACGCGATCTCGCCTGAACGAGCGCACAACGAGTTCGATGAGACGACCCTGCAGCTGTTCTGGATGCGGTGGCCGCAGGTCTCCGCGTGGACGGGCTCGCTCTGGCGGGCGCTATCGGAGGAAATGTCCGGCCCGTCCGCGCCGCATACGGACCCGGAGCTAGTCGAGGGCGGCGAAAGTGGCTGACGATCCGCGCCCCGCGCTGGCCCTTCGCGACCTGATGACCACCCGCGTGGTCGCCGTCAGCCCGGATGACCCGGTGGCGGCCGCCGCCGCGGCGATGATCGCGCAGAAGGTCGGATCGGCGCTCATCATGCAGGGCCGTATGCTGACCGGCATTCTCACCGAGCGGGACGTGCTCCGCGCAGCGGCGTCCGGTAGCGACCTGACCCATTCCCCGGTGTCCGCGTGGATGACGAAGGACCCGGAAGCTGCGTCGCCGAATACCACCGTCGAGGAAGCCACCCAGCTCATGCTGCTGCACGGCTTCCGGCACCTCCCGGTGCTTGAAGGCCGCGAGGTGAGCGGCATCGTCAGCCTGCGTGACCTGGCCGCCGTCCGGATCCGACGCCCCGCCTCGAACGGCTGACCAGGACCCGGCTGACCAAGAGCCGGCTGGCTCGCTCAGAATCGCCGTAGCCGGATGCGCGTCACCGCGTGGTCGGCGCCCTTGTGCAGGACCAGGGTGGCCCTGGCCCGGGTGGGCTGGATGTTCTCGATCAGGTTGACTTCGTTGATGGTCTTCCAGACTTGGGTGCCGAAGGCGTCGACCTCGGCGTCGGCGACCTGGGTGAGCCTCTGGAACGGCGACTGCGGATCGGCGAACGCCGTGTCCCGCAGCGCGTGCAGCCGGCGCAGGAACCAGTGCCTGATGTGGTCCGGGCGGGCGTCGACGTAGACGGAGAAGTCGAAGAAGTCGGCCAGCGCGAGAGCACCCGGCGGGGCCGGCTGCAGCACGTTGATGCCTTCGAGTATCAGGACCTCGGGCCGCCGCACGGTCTGCCGCTGGCCGGGCAGGATGTCGTAGGCGACGTGCGAGTACACCGGCGTGGTGATGTCGGGCACGCCCGCCCGTACCTGCTGGACGAAGCGCAGCAGCGCCCGGCGGTCGTAGGACTCAGGGAAACCCTTGCGGTCGGCGAGGCCGCGCTGTTCAAGCACCGCGTTCGGGTACAGGAAGCTATCGGTCGTGACCAGTTCGGTGTGCGGACGCTGCGGCCATTGCGTCACCAGCGCCTGCAGCAGCCTGGCGGTGGTGGACTTGCCGACCGCGACGCTGCCGGCCACCGCGATGATAAACGGCGCCGGGCGGATCTGCTGGCCGAGGAACGCCCCCACCGTTTCCCGCAACCCGGCGCTCGCCTCGAAGTAGAGCCGCAGCAGTCGGCTCAGCGGCAGGTAGATGTCCTCGACTTCGCCCAGTTGGATGGGGTCGGCGAGGCCGCGCACCGCGTCCAGCCCCTCGGCGGTGAGCGACATGGGGGTACTGGCGCGCAAGCTGCGCCAGGCAGCGCGATTCAGATCCAGATAAGGGCCGTCCCCGCTTCGACCAGTCACGCTGCCAACCTACGACCCGGCCGGCACCGTTGGCCCGGAGATCGAGCGGCTAGAGCGTTTTCCTGGCGTTGACAACCCTGCGTCTGCGCAGAGACCCGAGCCACTCCTGTCCGCTGAGCAATCGCGTGGTCTTGGCCGACTTGACCTTGCCCTCGGCCGCGATCGCCATCGCGACGCTGGCGGCGGTCATATCATCGGGCGCCTCGTAAACAACGAGCACGTCGTAGTCGCCAAAAGGAAAGCCAGCCACTACGATCCTGGCGCCCAGATCCTCCAGCGTCAGCCTGATCGCTTCCTCGGGGTCTTGCGGCTCCTCGAGCTGAGCCGCCATCGACTTCGCGGTATAGGAGGCCTGGTACATGTAGAGCGTCATCGAGATCCCCCTAGGCAAAGGGCTGAAGACGACTGCGATCTACAGATGGTAGACCCGACCCGGGCGGGCGCACCAGCCTCCGTTACCCATAGAAGCTGGTCACTTCGGTGGAAACCGGGCACATCGGCTTACCGCCCCGCGGCTACCCACCGGAACGTGTTCTCCAGCGTGACGACACCCGTGAGCGGCGACTCAAAGCGGCCGAGGACGGGGCCGAGAGCGTCGCGGACGGCGTCCTCGCCTGCCGCTTCCTTCGCCCTGGCGCCGCCCGCCGAGCAGAGGAGGCTGCGGAGGGCGTCGTCCATGGAGGCGTAGCGCCAGCAGCAGACGACCTCGCCGGCGTCAATCGGCCCGAGGCCGGCCTCCTCCAGCGCGGACTCCAGGTTGCCCGGCGCCGACAGCGCGTACGGTGCGTGGTCGCCGGCCTGCCCGGCCGGGATGAGGGCGCTCATGGCCTCGTGCGCGGCGGTGCCCTGGGAGCGCTCGGGCGCCGCGAACAGGCTGGCGACCACCCGCCCGCCTGGCCGCGTGACCCGCGCCGCCTCGCGCAGCGCCCGCCGCGGGTCGCCCGCGAACTGGAACGCGTTAACGCCGACCACCGCTTCGAATGCGGCGTCGGGGAATGGCAGGGACTCCATGTCCCCGTCGCGCAGGTCGGCCTCCGGCAGCCGTTCGCGGGCCACGCCGAGCAGGCCCGGGCTGACGTCCAGGCCGCTCGCCGTCGCCCCGCGCCCCGCCGCCAGCACGAGCGCGAGCCCGGCGCCGCAGCCCACGTCGAGCACGGACGTGCCCCGGCCGACGTGCGCGGCGTCGAGGACCGCCTCGAACAGCGGCCGGTTATGAGCCTCGGCCAGCTCCGCCCACGCCCGCGGGTCGGTACCCCACAGGCGTCGCTGAACCTGGGCGGCGCTGCTGATCATCGGCTCCCGCCGATGCCGATGCCGATGCCGATGCCGATGGCCGAGGCCCGGCCGGTGCCGGCGGCCGCATCCGGGCCATTGACCGCGGGCGCCACGTCAGCGGTCCTCGTCGGCCCGGAGCGCGGCCAGCCGGCCGTGCATGCCGGTGATGGCGTCATTGCGCTGGTGCAGTTCGATCGGGTGCGGGAACAGCGGGCCGCCGTGGTGCCAGGCGACCGAGATGGGACCCGACCGCGCGGTGTTGATCAGCGCGCAGCCCAGCTCCGCCAGCCGCGCGCTCTCCTCCGCCACGTCGGATACCACCCAGGAGACATGGCTCACCGCGCCGGGGGCGACCCCGTAGGCGGCGGCGAGGCGGTCGTCGATCGCGTGGACCTGATCGAGTTCGACCACGACCGGCCCCCACGCGGCGAAGGCGGCCGAGTGATCGAACACCACACGCTCATCGTGGCCTTCACAAGCGAGGAGGAAGGAGTCGAATGGCACGTGCTCGATCACCTGGAACGGGCCGACCCCGAGCTCGCTGCCCCAGCGCTCCTGCGCCGCGGCGAGGTCGTCGACCCAGTAGCCGACGTGGTGCAGGCTGCGCGGCGCCGACCGCGGCTTCGGGTTGGCCACGACGGTCAGCTGGTCGACGAGTACAGGTCGGTCGTGTACGGGGGAGTGTCGTGGGCCGCGCTCCACGGCACGACGTGGTTGCGGAGCACGCCGACGCCCTCGATCTCGGCCTCGATGCGGTCGCCCGGCTGGAGGTAGAAGTCGAATGGGTTGGGCTGCACCGCGGCGACGCCCGAGATCGTTCCCGTGGTCAGGATGTCCCCGGCCGAGTAGCCCTGGGCCGAGTGGTAGGCGACCAGGTGCGGGATCGAGATGAGCATCTGGGCGGTGTTGCCCCGCTGCCTGACCTCGCCGTTGACCCGCAGCTCCATCGCCAGCGACTGGACGTCGGGCACCTCGTCCTTGGTCACGATCCAGGGGCCGATCGGGCAGAAGGTATCGATTGCCTTGGAGAACGAGAACACGCCCGACTGCATCTCCCGGCGCTGGATATCGCGGGCGGTGATGTCGTTGAACACGGTGTACCCGGCGATGTAGTCGGCGGCCTCCTCCGGCCCGAAGAACTTGCCGCTACGGCCGATGATGATCGCGAGCTCAAGCTCGTAGTCGAGTTCCTTGGTCAGTCCCTCGGGATACACGATCGCGTCATCGGGGCCGACGATCGCGTCCACGTTCTGGAAGAACACGATGCCCTTGTGCACCGGGTGCGACCAGTCGACGGCCTGGAGCTCCTTGTGATGGTCGGCGAAGTTGCCCGCGGTGTGGAAGAACTTCTTCGGCACGATCGGCGCCCGCAGCCGGACATCGGCCGCCGCCAGGCGCTCGCCCGTCTCGCCGACGTGGCCGCCGCGCTCGAACCACTCGCGGGTCGAGGCGCAGTCGAGCTCGACGACGACCTCGCCCTCCAGCCGACCTACCCGGCCGGCGTCGAACGTGACCAGCTTCATCGCGTGACCAACTCTCATTCTATGAAAGTGACTTTCATTAATATCATGGTGCGATCGCCAGCCGGCTGTCAAGAGTCGGTCAGCAGCCCCGAGATCTCCGCGCAGGTCGCGAGCACGGCGGGCCGGAGCTCGCGCACGATTCGCTGCGAGGACCAGTCCTGCGCCTGGACGGCCAGGTTGACGCCCGCCAGCACCCGGCCGTCACGGCTGGTGATCGGCGCGGCGACCGACCTGAGCCCGTACGCCAGCTCCTCGTCCTGCATCGCCCAGCCCTGGTCGCGCACGGTCCTGAGCTCACCGCGCAGCTCGGCCAGGGACACCTTGGCGTTGGGCCCGGAGTTGGCGGCGAACGACGCGTCGGTGATCCGCGCCGCCAGATCGGCCTCGTCCAGGTAGGCGAGGAGCAGCTTGCCGATGGAGGTGTGCACCGCGGGCAGCGTGGAGCCCACCTGGATGTTCGCGGTCACCAGGTCGGAGTTGCGCAGCCGGACCAGGTACAGCACGCGATCGCCGCTCAGCACCGCCAAGTTCACCGTTTCGCCCGAGCGCTGGGCGAGCTGCTGGAGCTTGGGCGTCGCGATGGCGACGAGGTCGAGGCTGCGCAGGGCGGCCGTGCCCAGCGTCAACGTGCGCACTCCCGGCCGGTAGCCGCCGTCGGGCAGCGGGTCGAGGTAGCCCTCGGCCGCCAGCGTCATCACGGCGCGGTAGACCGTCGGCATCGGCAGCCCGGCGGCGGTGGCGAGGTCGCTGACCCGCCAGGACGGGCGCTTCTCGTCGAACAGCGACAGGATGCGCAGTCCCTTGGCCAGGGCCTCCACCCGGTACTCGGGTCGCTGCGCGACCTCGTTCTGCGCGGCCTCGGGGAGCTCGCCCGATGGTGAGCTAGCGCTGCGGCGAGGCATGGACGGCCCTCTTCCTCGGTGCTGGGATCCGGCCCGGTATTGGGGGAAGGCCCGGGCTGGACAGCCGCCCGGCGGGTCGGCTACGTTAATGTGAAAGTTACTTTCATTCTACGAGAATTCGTCTGAGAAAGATAGAGAAAGATAGGCCCCATGCAGGACTGGCTCACGCTGGAAGGGCGATCGGCCCTGGTCTTCGGCGCTGGAGGGCTCGGCGGGGCGAGCGCGCTGAGCCTGGCCGCCCGCGGTGCGCGGGTCGCGCTCGTCGACGTGAACGAAGAGAGCCTCAACGCGGTCACCCGGGCCGCGAAGGAGGCCGGCGGGGACGTCAAGCCGCTGGCAGCCGACCTCCGGACCGCGCCCGCGTGCCGCGCGGCAGTCGACGAGGCGGTCGGGCTGGTCGGCCCGCCGCAGATCTTCCTGCACGCCGTCGGTCGGAACGTGCGCAAGCCGGTGCTCGACCTCGATGACGCCGACTGGGAGGAGACCGTCAGGCTCAACCTGTCGACGGCGTACTGGCTCGGCCGGGCCGTCGGGCGGCTCATGGTCGATCAGCGGTACGGCCGGATGGTCTTCGTGTCCTCCGTCTCCGGGCTGCTCGCCCATCCCGACCACGCGCCCTACGCGGCGACCAAGGGCGGGATGAACCAGCTGCTCCGGGTCATGGCCAGGGAGTGGGCGGCGGATGGCGTCACGGTTAACGCGGTCGCCCCCGGCTACATAGAAACCGACCTGACCAAGGACTACCTCGACGCCGGCAACCACCGGGAGAGCCTCCAGTCGCTGGTGCCGGCCGGGCGGCTCGGCCTGCCGGAGGAGGTCGCGGACGCGGTCACGTTCCTCGCGTCCGACCGGGCCGGCTTCATCACCGGACAGGTCCTGTACATCGACGGCGGCCGAACCCTCGTTTGACCGCCGACACTAGCCATCATCTGTGAAAGGACATCACGTGCCCCTCGCCCCCGTTCCCCTACCGCGTCGCTTCGCGGGCCGGTCGGTCGTCGTCACCGGCGCCGGCACCGGCTTCGGCGCCGAGATCGCCGTTCGCGCCGCCCAGGAGGGCGCCCGCGCCGTCGGCGTTCACTACCGCAACTCCATCGACGGGGCCAAGCGGACGGCCGACCGGGTGGCGGCCGAGGGCAGCACCCCGGTGCTGCTGCAGGCCGACATCGTCGATTGGGAGCAGATCAAGTCCATGGCCGACGCCGCCTTCGATCAGCTCGACGGCGTGGACGTGCTGGTAAACAACGTCGGCGACGTCGCCCGCGAGCAGATGTCCTGGCGCGACATCACCGAGGACTCGATCGACCACGTCCTCACCGTCGACATCAAGGGGACCATGCTCTGCGTGCACGAGTTCGGCTCGCGGATGCTCGAGCAGGGGCACGGCGCGATCGTGAACATCGGCTCGACCGTCATCGTCCGCGGCAGTGCCAGGGCGCCGCAGTACGCGGCGGCGAAATACGGCCTGCTGGGCGTGACCAAGTCCTACGCCCAAGCCTTTGCGCCGACTGTCCGGGTGAACGTCTTCGCCCCCGGGTTCATCGAGACCGAGGCGACCCTCGGCCGCAAGGACTGGCAGTCCGGCCGGGCCGACCAGCTGCGGTCGCTCACCCCGATGGGGCGGATCCCCGGGCCCGCGGAGGTCGCTGGCACCGCCCTGTTCCTGGCGACCGACGACGCCGCCCACATGACCGGCGGGTACATGGTGGCGGACGGCGGCTACAACATGGTGGGGGCATGAACGAGCCAAGAGGACCGCACCCGGCCGATCTCGGCCTGGCCGAGGCCCGCGCGCTGGTGCAGCGCGCGGTGGACAAGGCCGAGCAGCTCGGGCTGCGCGGCGCGATCGCCGTCGTGGGCGCGAGCGGCACCCTGCTCACCGCGTCCCGGATGGACGCGGGCGGACCCGGCGGGATGACGCGGGCCAGGTCGAAGGCATGGATCTCGGCCACCCAGCAGATTCCGAGCGCCGACCACCTGCACCGGATGACCACGATCGCCCCGCCGGTCGCCACTGGGTTCGCGGCGGCGTCCCCCGAGGCGGTGTTCCCCGGGGCCGGCGGCCTCCCGGTCACCGTCGACGGGGTGGTGGTGGCGGGCATCGCGGCCTCGGGGGCGACGGTGAGCCCGTTCTTCCCGGCCGACGTCGATCCCCGCGCGGTGAGCGCGGACGGCAGACCCGCCAACCCGGAGGACCTGCTGATCGCGTACGCGCTCGGGATCGACTACGCCGGACAGCACGGGGACGACGGCAAGCGCTGGGAACAGCGCTTCGGCGACCTGCTCGTCGACCCGGCCGACAGCCTGGGGATGGCGCCCGCGCCGCCGGCCAGCCGCCAGGCTCAGCTCGACTGGGCGCGGCGGCTGTGCGACACGGCCCTGACGATCGCCGACCGCCTCGGCTTCCGGATCGCGGTCGCGGTCGTGGACCGCGGCGGCGACCCGATTCAGCAGGACCTGGCGGACGGCGGGCCGTCCGGCGCGGTGGCCATCGCCCAGGCGGTGGCGGGCGCGGCGGCCCTATTCGACTGCGAAAGCGGTGCCCTGCGCAAGCGATTCGGACCCGCCGAGAGCCTGGCGGCGCTGGTGGCGCCGCCGGTCCTCGACATCGCGGGCGGCGTGCCTGTCCGCGCCGACGGCCGGCTGGTGGCCGGCCTCGGGGTCGGCGGCGTCGAACCGGTGATCTGCCAGGACATAGCGCGCGAAGCCCTGGCCCCGTCGTGACCGGCGACAGGCCGGTCCGGATCGCGGTCATCGGCTGCGGCGCGATCGGCAGCCTCTACGCCGCTCACCTCGCCCGCGCCTGCGGGGTCGAGGTGTGGGTGGTCGATCCCTGGGCCGAGCACATGGCGGCCATCGCGGCGGCCGGGTTGCGGGTCACCGGGCTGGCGGACTTCACCGCGGAAGTCCACGCGCGAACCGACGGGCGCGACCTCCCCGACTGCGACTTCGGCCTCGTCGCGACCAAGGCGCTGCACACCCGCGCGGCCGTCGCGGGCGCGCGGGCCGCCCTCGCCAACGCGGCCGTGGTCAGCCTGCAGAACGGGCTCGGCAACGAAGAGGTCATCGCCGAGCTGGTGCCGCGGGTCATCCGGGGCAGCATCATCACCGCGGGCGCGGTGGTGGCACCCGGCGTCGTCAGGTACGACGCGCCCGGCGACTCCTGGTTCGGGCCCTTCGAGCCCCGGCCGGCCGCGATGAGCGAAGTCACCCGCCTCGCCCGCCTGATCACCGAGGGCGGCCTGGTCACGCACGCGATGGCCGACGCCAGGGGGCCGCAGTGGACGAAAGTCGTTTTCAACTCCGCCACCAGCCCGCTGTCCGCGCTGACCGGCCTCCCGGTGGGCCGCGTGTGCACCGACGCCGGGCTCCGCCGCCAGGTCGACGCGCTGATCGCGGAGGCCCTCGCGGTCTGCGATAAGACCGGGATCGAGCTCACCCGTGCGCCCGCGGAATCGGTGGCGGAGGCCATCGCCGAGGCGTACGACCACAAGCCGAGCATGCTGCAGGACGTGCTCGCGCGCCGGGAGACCGAGATCGACGCGCTCAACGGCGGGATAGCCGCCGAGGGCCGCCGCGTCGGCGTGCCCACGCCGCTCCACGACTGCATGGTCGCGCTGGTCAAGGGCCTAGAGCGGTCCTGGGCGCGGTAACGCGGGCAGCAGGCAAGCACAGCCGGTGCCGCCAATTCGTGACATCCGAGGGGTGGACAACCGGGGTCACGACTCGTAACTTGATTAAAATGAAAGTAACTTTCATAGTATGAAAGTGGGAAGTGGTGGGGAGTGCCGTGAGCGAACCAGCCAACCGCCGGCCGCTGCTTGACGTCGCCGGGCTGCGCGTGACCTACGGGGGCGTCGTCGCCGTCTCCGACGTTGACCTGCGGATCGCCGACGGCACCATCTTCGGGCTCATCGGGCCGAACGGCGCGGGCAAGACCTCGATGGTCGACGCGCTCACCGGCTACAGCAGGCAGGCGGCCGGGCGGATCGTCTTCGACGGCCGGGACATCGGGGCCCTGCGCCCGTACCGGCGCGCGCGGCTGGGCCTGGCCAGGACGTTCCAGTCGGTCGAGCTGTTCGACGACCTCACGGTCGAGGAGAACCTGCTGGTGGCCAGCGAGCACGTGACGGTCGGGTCGACGCTGCGCGACCTCTTCCTGCCGCGACGGCCGGTGGACCGGTCCAGCGTCGACTGGGCCATCGAGGTCTGCGGCCTGCAGGATGTGGCCGCCCGCTACCCCGGGCAGATCTCGCTCGGCAAGCGCAAGCTCGTCGGCATCGGCCGGGCGCTGGCCCGACGCCCCAAGCTGGTCCTGCTGGACGAGCCCGCAGCCGGGCTCGACACCGACGAGAGCCGCGAGCTCGGGCAGCGGCTGCGGGCCCTGCCGGCCGAGCACGGCCTCACGATCTTCCTCATCGACCACGACATGGGCCTCGTCCTGTCCGTCTGCGATGAGCTCATGGTCCTCGACTTCGGACGCAGGATCGCGGGCGGGACCCCGGCCGAGATCCGCGACGACCCCCGGGTGATCGAGGCCTACCTAGGAGGACACCGTGTCTAGCAACCAAGCCTCTGGCAACCAAGCGTCGAACGACCCGGCGTCGAGCGACTCAGCGCAGGCGCCGGCCGGGTCCGGCCACACCCTGGTCGTCAAGGACCTGTTCGCCGGCTACCGGGGGATCCCGGTCGTCCGCGAGCTCAACCTCCAGGTCCGCCCAGGCGAGGTGGTGGCCCTGCTCGGCCCGAACGGCGCCGGGAAGACCACGACCCTGGAGACGATCGCGGGCCTCCACCGCCCGATCTCGGGCACGGTCGAGCTGTCAGGCCGCAGCGTCGGCGGCCAGCCGCCCACGCGCTCGCCCGCACCGGGCTCGCCCTGGTGCCCGAGGGCCGTGCGTTGTTCCCCGGGCTCACCGTGCGCGAGCACCTGCGGCTGGCGGGCGGGCGCAGCGCCGGCCGCGAGGAGGAGCTGCTGGAGATGCTTCCGGAGCTGCGCAAGTGCCTCGGACGCAAGGCCGGCCTGCTGTCGGGCGGCGAGCAGCAGATGCTGGCCGTCGGCCGGGCCCTGGTCACCAGGCCGGGTCTGCTGCTGGTGGACGAGATGAGCCTCGGGCTCGCCCCGGTGATCGTCGAGCGGCTGCTCCCGATCCTGCGCCGGGTGGCCGGCGGGCTCGGTACCAGCGTGCTGTTCGTCGAGCAGCACGTCGCGCTCGCGCTGGAGATCTCCGATCGCGCCTACATCCTCACCCACGGCCGGATCAGCCTCGAGGGCAGCGCCGCCGAGCTGAGCAAGCGACAGGAGCTGCTGGCCGCCAGCTACCTGGGCGAGACCGCCGCTTGACCCGGCGGCGGCAGCACCGCAGACAACGACAAGTCAGACACCGACAAGTCACAACCACGAGAAACGAGTGAGGGAAAAGATAAGCATGAAGCACCTCAGACCGATTGGCGCGGCGGCCATCGCCGTGCTCGCGCTGACCGCCGCGGGCTGCAGTTCCAGCAGCTCGGGCGGTTCGAGCACCCCCGCCAGCTCCAGCGCCCCGGCGTCGAGCAGCGCGGCAACCGGCAGCACGGCCACCGCCGGCAGCACCGGCAGCGCGACCGCCGCAGCCGCCAGCACCGTGTTCGGCGCCCCGCACAAGGCGACCGGCACCCCCTACGTGTTCGGGATGATCAACGACGAGACCGGCGCGGTCACCTTCCCCGAGGCACGCCAGGGCTCGATCGCCGCCGTCGACTACGTGAACAACTACCTCAACGGCATCAACGGGCACCCGATCCAGATCGACAGCTGCGTCGGCGACGCCACCCCCGCCACCGCCGCCCGCTGCGCCAACCAGCTGGTGGCCGATCACCCGATCGCGATCCTGGGCGCGGCCGACGTCGGCGCCCCGGCCTCCATTCCGATCTACGCGCACGCCAACCTGGCGTACCTGGGCGGCATCCCGTTCACCCCGGTGCCGGAGACCGCCGCCAACTCGATCCAGTTCTGGTCCGTCAGCGTGGGCGACAACGCGGCCGCCGCTGTGTACGCGGGCAAGACGCTCGGCATCAAGAGCGTCGCGCTGGTGTACTTCAGCAACGCGCAGGGCGAGTCGATCATCCCGCAGATCACCCCGGTGTTTAAGGCAGCTGGCGTCACCAAGATCACCGACGTCCCGCTGTCGCCGACCTCGCCCGACCCGAGCCCGCAGGCCGCCCTGGTCGAGGGCAGCGGCGCCCAGCTGGTCTACGTCGACGTGCCGAACGGCTGCGGCAACGTGCTCAAGGCGCTCAAGTCCGTCGGCTACGCCGGCAAGATCATGGGCATCGACCCGTGCGGCGCGCCGCCGGTGATCACCGCCGCGGCGGGCGGCGCCAACGGCATGTACATCGCCTCGCCGTTCCAGCTGCAGAGCGGGAGCAGCCAGCAGGCGCAGCTGTTCCAGGCGGCGATGAAGCAGTATGCCGCGCCCGGCACGCTAGTGGACTCAATCTCCACGGCCGGCTTCGCCACCGTGATGAACGTCCAGCAGGTGCTGAGCACGATCAAGGGCACGCCGACCACGGCGTCGATCCTGGCCGCGTTCAAGACCGGCACCCACCCCAACTTCCTGTCGCACCCCTATACCTGCAACGGGCAGGCGCTCAAGGGCGCCGCCGCCATCTGCAACGACAACTACCTGATGAACCAGATCGAGAGCGGCGGCCTCACCCAGCCGTCCGCAACCGGATGGGTGACCTCCAAGGGCTACTTCCCCGGCCTCAGCGGCTGATGATCGCGTTCGCCGCCCGTCGCGCCCGCCCCCGGGCGCGCGGACGGCGACGGCCCCAGCACGTGTCCCCACGAGACCTGAACGAGACGCCATGTCCAGCTACCTGCTCTTCCTGATCCTCGGCCTTGGCTCGGGCGCGACCTACGCCATCCTCGGCCAGGGGCTCGTCCTCAAGTACCGCAGCGCTGGCGTGGTTGACTTCGCGCACGGCGCGGTGGCCATGTTCATCGCCTACGTCTTCGTCACCCTCCGCAGCTTCGGCGAACTCGAGCTGCCGCTGGTGCTGCTGCCGCACCAGATCTCGCTCAACGGCGGCCACGGGGTCAGCACCGCCCTCGCCATCGTCATCTCGCTGGTCTACGCGGCGCTCCTCGGGCTGCTGCTCTACGTCGTGGTCTACCGCCCGCTGCAGAGCGCCTCGCCGCTCACCAGAGTCTGCGCGTCGGTCGGCGTCATGCTCACCCTGCAGGCCATCGCGGTGCTCAACTACAGCACCGAGCCGGTCACCACCAACCCGATCTTCCCCAGCTCCGGGCTGACGGTCGCGGGGATCACGTTCCCCGAGGACCGGCTGTTCTTCACCAGCGTCGTCGTGGTCATCTCGGTCGCGCTGGCGCTGGTCTACCGGTACTCCCGGTTCGGCCTGGCCACCAGGGCGGGGGCCGAGAACGACAAGGGCGCCGCGCTGACCGGCATCTCCGCCACCCGCATCGCCGGCCAGAACTGGGTGATCGCCACCGTACTGGCGGGCGTGGCCGGCATCCTGATCGCGCCGGTCGCCAGCCTCGACCCGACGTCCTACACGCTGTTCGTGGTTCCCGCCCTAGCCGCCGCGCTGGTCGGAAGGATCCAGTCGTTCTGGATCACCGCGCTGGCGGGCCTGCTGATCGGCTGCGCCCAGTCCGAGATCGAAAAGCTCGTCTCGGTCTTCTCCTGGCTACCGCAGCAGGGCCTGCCCGACTCGCTCCCGTTCGTCGTCATCATCGTGGTGATGGCGGTGCGGGCCCGCTCGGTGCTGGCCCGCGGCGGCGACACGGCCGAGCGCAACCCGTCGGTCGGCCTGCCCCGCGCCCCGCTGCGCACGGCCGCCGCCTGCTTCGTGGTCGGCCTGGTGCTCTTGCTTGTACTGGACAACGTCCTGCGGTTCGCGTTCATCTCCTCGCTCACGGTCACCTGCGTCGCGCTGTCGGTGGTGGTGCTGACCGGCTATGTCGGCCAGGTCTCGCTCGCGCAGATGTCGCTGGCGGGCATCGGCGGCTTCATGCTCGGGCATATCTCCACCGACTGGGGCATCGGCTTCCCGTGGTCGCTGATCCTGGCCGGGCTGTGCGCGGTGCCGGTCGGACTGATCATCGGCCTGCCCGCGCTCCGACTGCGCGGCGTGAACCTGGCCGTGGTCACGCTGGGGTTCGCCTCGGCCCTGGATGCGGTGCTGTTCACGGTCGAGAGTTTCACCGGCGGCACCGGCGGCCTGCCGATACCGCAGCCGAGGCTGCCCGGCCTGAACCTGGCGATCAGCTCCGGCAGCTCCACCAACCGGGTCGTGTTCGGCGTGCTGGTGCTCGTCGTCGTCATCCTCCTTGGGCTGCTCGTCGCCCGGCTGCGGCTCGGCCCGACCGGGCGCATGCTGCTCGCGATCAGGTCCAACGAGCGCGCCGCGGGCTCGGTCGGCATCAACGTGGCCCAGGGCAAGCTGCTCGCGTTCGGGCTGGCCGCGTTCATCGCCGGCATCGGCGGCGCGCTGACCGGCTACCTGCAGGGCGAGCTGACGGCCGACAGCTTCGCCGCGTTCACGTCGATCGGCCTGCTCGCGATCGTCTTCGTGGCCGGGGTCGGCCGCATCGCCGGGGCGGTCGTGGCCGGCATCATGTTCTCGGCCGCGGGCCTCTTTGTCACCTTCCTCAACCTCCACCTCAACATCGGCAGCTACCAGGCGATCGTCGCGGGCCTCGCGCTGGTGCTGACCGCGGTGCAGAACCCAGACGGGGTGACCGGCACCTCGACCGGCAAGGGCCCGGCCGTCGCGCTCGCCAGGCTGCAGGACCGCGCGGCCGGTGAATTCCGCAGGCGGGCCAGCGCCAGGACGACCGGCGTGGGGTCGGCCACCGCGACCCCCACCGCCCGGCCGGCGAGCATCCGGAGATGACGGCGCCGGACAAATGACGGCGGGGAGGGGAACCGCGCGACCGTTCGAAATCAAAGTCTTTGATCTTCCGAACGGACCCTGCGTGACTCCGGCCCGCCCATGACCCGCCCACCGAGCCCGGCCGCCGCGCGGGATACTTGATCTCCTCAGCCGCAGCCAATGCGAAGGACGTGATGTCATGCGGGCGATAGTCGTCACCGAGACCGGCGGGCCCGAGGTCCTGGTGCACGCCGAGCACCCCGACCCCCAGCCGGGTCCCGGGCAGGTCGTCGTCGAGGCGGCGGCGGCCGGGGTGAACTTCATCGACATCTACCGGCGCTCGGGCGTGTACCCCCAGCCGCTGCCGTACGTCCCCGGCCACGAGGGGGCCGGCACCGTGGTCGCGGTGGGAGAGGGCGTCACCGACGTCGCCGTGGGCGACCGGGTGGCGTGGCACGATGCCAGCGGCAGCTACGCCGAGCGGGTGGCGGTCGACGCCGACATGACCGTCCCGGTGCCGTTCGGCACCGACCTGACCGCGGCCGCCGCGGTCATGCTGCAGGGCATGACCGCGCACTACCTGTGCCGCTCCACCTTCGAGGTCAAGCCGGGCACGGTGGCGGTCGTGCACGCCGCCGCGGGCGGCGTCGGCCTGCTGCTGACCCAGATGATCAAGACCCTCGGCGGAACCGTGATCGCCACCACCTCCGGCGGCCCCAAGGCCGCGCTGGCCGAGCAGGCCGGGGCGGACCACGTGGCCGGGTACGACGACTTCGGCGCGACCGTCGCCCGGGTCACCGGCGGCCGCGGCGCCGACGTCGTCTACGACGGGGTGGGCAAGGACACCTTCGACGCCAGCCTGGCCGCGCTGCGCCCGCGCGGCCTGATGGCGCTGTTCGGCGGGTCGAGCGGCCAGGTCCCCCCGTTCGACCCGCAGCGGCTGAACAGCGGCGGCTCCCTGTTCCTTACCCGCCCCACGCTGGCGAACTACACCGCCGACCGGGCCGAGTTGCTGTGGCGCGCGGGCGACGTGCTCGGCGCGGTCGCCGACGGCCGGCTGAACGTGCGCATCGGGCTCGAATACGCCCTGGCCCACGCCCCGCAGGCGCACGAGGACCTGGCGGCGCGGCGCACCACCGGCAAGCTCATCTTGATCCCGTGAAACTCATCCGGCACCACAGCGGCCATGACACGCGTGTCGGTTATCTCACCGCGCTGACGCGACCCCGCCGACTACGCACCACTAGTATCGGGTAATCCAGCTGGAAAGCCGCGTCAATGGGAGCGTGCCGTGACCTATCTTGAGCGCATCAACGGCCCGCGGGACCTCAAGGGGCTCACCCAGGAGCAGCTTGCCATCCTGGCTAGCGAGATCCGCGATGTCCTGGTGGAGACGGTGACGAGGACAAGCGGTCACCTGGGGCCGAACCTCGGCGTGGTCGAACTGACGATGGCGATGCACCGGGTGTTCGACTCGCCCAAGGACAAGCTGATCTTCGACACCGGCCACCAGTCGTACGTGCACAAGCTGCTGACCGGCCGCCGGGACGAGTTCCACACGCTGCGGCAGACCGGCGGCCTGTCGGGCTACCCCAGCCGCGCGGAGTCCGAGCACGACCTGGTGGAGAACTCGCACGCCTCCACCTCGCTGTCCTACGCCGACGGGATGGCCAAGGCCTACCGGCTGCGGGGCGAGTACGACCGGACCGTGGTCGCGGTGATCGGCGACGGCGCGCTGACCGGCGGGATGGCCTGGGAGGCGCTGAACAACATCGCGGTCGCCCGGGACTCGCGGCTCGTCATCGTTGTCAACGACAACGGCCGCTCCTACCAGCCGACGATCGGCGGCCTCGCCAGCCACCTGTCCACGATCCGCGTCAACCAGCGCTACGAGCAGGTGCTCGACCTGATCAAGACGACGGTCACCTCGACCCCGATCGTCGGCAACCCGCTCTTCGGCGCGCTGCACGGCGCCAAGAAGGGCCTCAAGGACTTCCTGCAGCCGCAGGTGCTGTTCGAGGACCTCGGCATCAAGTACATCGGCCCGGTCGACGGTCACGACGAGGCGATGGTGGAGCACGCGCTCCGGCAGGCGGCCGAGTACGGCCGGCCGGTGCTGGTGCACGTGATCACCCGCAAGGGGTTCGGCTACGCGCTGGCCGAGCAGAACGAAGAGGACTGCCTGCACCAGGTCCCGGCCGCGCCGGCCGCCCCGGCGACGTCGGCCGCCCCGGCCAAGCCGTCCGCGCCGAAGCGCGCCTGGACCGACGTGTTCGCCGACGAGATGGTCGCGATCGGCGGCCGCCGCCCCGACGTGGTGGGGATCACCGCCGCGATGCTCCACCCGGTGGGCCTGGCGCCGTTCAAGGCCGCCTACCCGGACCGGGTCTACGACGTCGGCATCGCCGAGCAGCACGCGATGACGATGGCGGCGGGCCTGGCGATGGCGGGCCTGCACCCGGTGGTCTCGGTCTACGCGACGTTCCTGAACCGGGCGTTCGACCAACTGCTGATGGACGTGGCCCTGCACCGGCTGCCGGTCACGGTGACCCTCGACCGGGCGGGCGTCACCGGCCCGGACGGCGCCAGCCACAACGGCATGTGGGACGGCTCGATCCTGCAGGTCGTGCCCGGCCTGCGGGTGGCCGCGCCGCGCGACGGCAGCCGGGTGGCGGAGCTGCTCAACGAGGCGGTCGGGGTCAGCGACGGCCCCACCGTGGTCCGCTGGCCCAAGGGCAACGTCGGCGCCGAGGTCGAGGCGGTCGGCCGGCTGGGCGAGATGGACGTGCTCGCGTCCCCCGGCGCTGAGCAGGGCCGGGACGTGCTGCTGCTGGGGGCGGGCCCGATGGCGGTCACCTGCGTCGAGGTGGCCCGCCGCCTGAACGACCACGGCATCGGGGTGACCGTGGTCGACCCGCGCTGGGTCATGCCGGTGGACCCGGCGGTCATCGACGCCGCCCGGGCGCACCGGCTGGTCGCGGTGGTCGAGGACAACGGCCGGGCGGGCGGCTTCGGCGACGCGGTCGCGCGGCTGCTGCGCGACGCCGATGTGGACACCCCGGTGAAGACCTACGGGCTCGCGCAGGAGTTCCTCAACCACGCCAGCCGCGACGAGATCCTGGAGGCGGCCGGGCTCACCCCGCAGCACCTGGCGCGCCGGCTGACCGAGGCGGTCGCCCGCCGTACCCCGGCCGCGCAGCCGCCGCACGCTCAGGATGCAGAGGCGAACCCGACTGTGGCGGATCAGTCATCGACGCAGGAGCGTCTTCCCGAGTAACTTGGGGCTCATGCTGCGAGTTGCCGTGGTCGGGTCAGGCCCGGCCGGACTTTACACCGCCGAGGCCCTGATCAAGCAGGCGGCGTTGCTGCCGGTGCCGGTCAGGCTGAAGGTCGATGTGCTCGACCGGTTGCCGACCCCGTATGGCCTGGTCCGCTACGGGGTCGCCCCCGACCACAAGTCGATCAAGTCGGTCGCGAACTACCTGCGCCGCGTCCTCGAGTCCCCGGACGTCAGGTTCGTGGGCGGGGTGACGCTGGGCGTCGATGTGACCCGCGATGAGCTGCTGGCGGCCTACGACGCGGTGGTGTACGCGACCGGCGCGATGCGCGACCGCCGCCTCGGCATCGACGGCGAGGACCTGCCCGGCAGCTACGCGGCGACCGACTTCGTCAACTGGTACTGCGGTCACCCCGACGTAGACCCGGACGCGTTCACGCTCGACGCCGAGTCGGTCGCGGTGATCGGCGTCGGCAACGTCGCGGTCGACGTGGCGCGGATCCTCGCCCGTGACCCGGCCGAGCTGGCCGCGACCGACATCCCCGAGCCGGTGATGGACGCGCTGCGCGCGTCGCGGGTCCGCGAGGTGCACGTGATCGGCCGCCGCGGTCCCGCCCAGGCCAAGTTCACCACCAAGGAGCTGCGCGAGCTGGGCGAGCTGGCCGGGGTTGAGGTGTCGGTCCCCGCGCACGAGTTCGACCTCGAGGGCGGGTTCGACCGCTCCGGCGAGTCGGCCTCGCTGGCGGCGGCGGACCGCCGGGTGCGCGGCAACCTGGTCGCGATGGCGGGCTGGGGCGGAGCCCGGGACGGCGGGTCGGCTGAAGACGTGGCGACCGAGGCCGAGGCGTCCGAGGGCGAGCCGGCCGGGGGAGGGGCGCCGCGCAAGCTGCGGCTCCGCTTCTGGCTCCGCCCGGTGGAAATCGAGAAATCCGAGGAGGGCACGGTCGGCGGTATCCGCCTGGAACGGACCCGGCTGAACGAGAACGGGGAATTCGAGGGCACCGGCGAGTTCGAGACCCTCGACGTGCAGATGGTGCTGCGCAGCGTCGGCTACCAGTCGGTGCCGCTGCCAGGCGTGCCGTTCGACCCGAAGACCCACACCGTTCCGAACGCGAGCGGCCGGGTGCTCTCGGAAACCGGCGAGCCGCTGCCGGGCGAGTACGTGGCCGGCTGGCTCAAGCGCGGGCCCACCGGCGTGATCGGCACCAACAAGGCCGACGCGGCTGAGACGGTGCAGGCCCTGCTGGCGGACCTGGCCGGCGGCCCCGCCGCGGGCGAGACCGCGCTGCCCCGACCCGGCCTGCTCCGGCTGCCCGGGTCGGCTGACGCTGCCGCCGCGGCCGACTTGGCCGACGCCGCCGTCGACACCGCCGTCGGCTTGGCCGACGCGGCCGGCGCGGCTGGGGACGCTGCCGCGGGCGAGGCCGCCGCCGAGGTCGCGTCCGAGGCGTGGGCGCTGGCCGAGCTGCTGGCCGCCCGCGGCATCGACCATGTTCTCGTACGAGGCCTGGCTGCGCGTCTCCGCCGCCGAGGAGGAGCTGGCCCGCTCCCTGGGGCGGGGCGACCGGGTGAAGCTGCCCAACCGGGAAGCCGTCTGGTCCGCCGTCCGTGGGTAGCGCCGCCCGCCGGCGCCTGACCGGGTGCACAATCTTCGCGGCCACGGACGGTGCGCCCGTGTGCTATTCGCGATATCTTCACGGGTAATTCAGTAGCTTTCTAGCTGACCAGCTGGGGCGAGGGCGGGGGATCGGTTTGCTAGCGGGGCTGCAGTCCTGGGATCCGACCCGCGTCGGCCCGTTCAGCCTGCTCGGCGTGCTGGGCAATGGCGGTTTCGGGCGGGTGTTCCTCGGGCAGTCGCAGGATGGCCAGCGGGTAGCGGTGAAGGTGATCAAGCCCGAGTTGGCCGAAGATCCTGAGTTCCGCGCCCGGTTCAGCCGTGAGGTGGCCGCCGCGAGAAAGGTGAGCGGCCAGTTCACCGCCCAGGTAGTCGACGCGGATGTGGACGGCGAGGAACTGTGGCTGGCCACGGCGTACATTTCCGGCCCCACGCTCCGTGAGGCGGTGGCGGCCCAGGGTCCGCTTACCGAGGGCTCGGTGCTGGCCCTCGCGGCCGGCCTGGCCGAGGCGCTGGCCGCGATTCACGCGGCGGGCCTGGTGCACCGTGATCTGAAGCCGGACAACGTGCTGCTCGCCTACGACGGGCCGCGGGTGATCGACTTTGGCATCGCGCGGGTGGCCGGGGCGAGCACGCTGACCGGCACCGGCATGCTGATGGGAACCTTGGCGTACATGTCGCCAGAACAGGCCATCGGTCAGACCGTGGGGCCGCCGAGCGATGTGTTCAGCCTGGCCTCGGTACTCGTGTTCGCCGCCACCGGCAAGGGGCCCTACGGCGACGGCACGCAGGCTGAGCTGCTCTACCGGGTGGCCCATCAGGTGCCGAGCCTGGACGGCGTCCCTCCGCAGGTGCGGCGGCTGGTCCAGCCTTGCATGGCGCCGGAACCAGAACGACGGCCGACCGCCCGTGATCTGGTCGAGCACCTGGGCGCCGACAGGCCCGCGGTTGGCTGGCTGCGGACGGAGACAATCGCAGCGGAGGAGCCGCGGGCAACGGCGGCGATGACCGCGGGCCCGCCGGAGTCAGTCCGGCCGCCTCGGGCTCGCAGGTCCGCGCTGCGGATCGGCGCCATCGTGGCGGCGGCGGTGGTGGTGATTGGCCTTGCGGCCGGCTTCGGCGTCAGTCACTTCGCCGGTCATCACACGGCCGCCAGCTGGTCGGGCGGGCAGCGGATCGATGCCGCCGACGGCCTGACCTCGGTTTCGTGCGCGTCGGCGGATTTCTGCGCCGCCGCCGATTCCGCCGGGAACGCCTTCACCTACTCGGGTGGCTCGTGGTCGGCGCCGCACCAGCTCACGAGCGAGGGACTGTCGTGGGTGTCCTGCCCGACGGCCGGCTTCTGCGTGGCCACCAGCAACGGCAGCGTCCTGTACACGTACTCGGGGGGCAAATGGTCGCCGCCGACCGAACTGTTCGGCGTCAACGGCGCCCCCGCGCACCTAACGTCGGTCTCCTGCACCACCGCGACCTTCTGCATGGCGACCGGGAACATGCACGCCTACCGGTATTCCGGCGGCACCTGGGCGCGAGGGGTCCTAGTCGAGCGCAGCAACATATTGAACTCGGTTTCTTGCGCGTCCGCAAGCTTCTGCGCTGCCGTCGATTCCGACGGCAATGCCTATGCGTACTCGGGTAGTTCATGGTCCCCGCCCCGGCGGGTTAGCAACAACGGACTGTCGTTTGTGTCGTGCCCGACCGCCGCTTTCTGCATGGCCACCAGCACAGCCACCACCCCGTACGCGTACGCCAATGGCGCATGGTCGTTGTCTGGCCCGCTCGCCAGCGCCGATGGCGGCCCCGTGCACCTGACGTCAGTCTCCTGCGCGACGGCGTCCTTCTGCATGGCGACGGGCAACCTGGACGGCTACGCGTATTCCGATGGCACCTGGTCGCAAGGGGTCTTCGTGCACCACAGCAATAAGCTCACCTCGGTTTCCTGCCCGTCGGCCGACTTCTGCGTCGCCGTCGACTCAGGCGGCAGCGCCTACACCTACTCGGCGAGCTAACACCCTTGAGCGTGCTCCTTTTGCGGCGCTATGTGACTCGAACAGCTCACAAACACAATGCTGAGCCAGTATGTCCGAAGTTTGGATTCGGACTTTAGAGCTCACCAGAATCGCCAGAATGTCTAGTAACGCCCGTCTCAGGCGCGTAATCGGGCGAAGCAACCGTCCGTTTTCCTTTGTTCACGTTCCGCTTGTGGTCGACCGCCTTCGCGTTGTTTGATGATGCATTAGAGCCCGCGTAGATCGGGTGACGGGGAGCAAGGGTACGGAGGCGGACGATGGCCGTGTCATTCAAAAAGGGTGCAATTCCCCCTGATCCGCGGATCGTCATACCGAAGATTGAGGATTACCTCGACGTCAGCTCGCTGAGCCAAGGGCTGCCTGCCGCGCCCGGCATCATTGACCGCGAGTCGAAGGTCAAGGCCTGGCCGATGTACGCCAACGGCCCCGACCCGGCGGCGCCGCCCGTCATTGCCTCCACCGGGGTGGGCGACTGCACCTGCGCGGGCATCGCCCACTTCCTCGCGGCGGTCACCGCGTTCAGCGGCGACGTTCCCGGCGGGGTGATGTTCACCGACACCGCGATCCTCGGCATGTACGAGGCGATCAGCGGCTACCAGCTCGGCAACGCCGCCACCGACACCGGCTGCATGCTCCAGGCGGTCGCCCAGTACATGGTCACCACCGGGCTGGCCGACATCAGCGGCAAGGTCCACAAGCTGGCGGGCTACTTCGACATCGGCGGCTACGCCAACCTGGGGCTGCTCAAGCAGGTCGCCAACACCTTCGGCGGGGTCTACCTGGGCGTGGCCGTCAGCGACGAGGCCGACAAGCAGTTCAGCAACGGGCAGCCGTGGACCCTCCCCAAGGCCGGCCCTAACGTCGGCCCCGGCGGCATCGACCACTGCGTGGTGCTTCAGTACAGCGCCTTCGGCGTGACCGGGGTGGCCGACGACCAGACCGTGATCACCTGGGGCGTCGAGCAGAAGGTCAACCAGGCCTGGGCGGTGACCAACGTCGGCCAGGCGCTCGGCCTGATCACCGAGGACTGGATCGCCAAGAACGGCACCTCCATCAACGGCCAGTCACTGCAGCAGCTAATCGCGGACAGCAGGAAGGTCCGAGGATAAGCTCGCCGCCTCGCACTCGGGCCAGAGCCGGTCAGCGTCCCCCCGCCACCGGTTCACTCAGGTGTATCGCATACGTTACTTTCGCGATCTTGCGGAGTAGCATCACTATCCGTGAGGATATGATTACCCCTCGGATTATTGAGTTACAAAATGGGAACCGGATGCCACGGTTCCGCGACCCGGCGGACGCTAGTTTTGCCGCCGGGATGTCCGGCGGAGGGGATTTGTCATGGGGGACTTGGGCGGGGCACCGGGAATGCAGCCGGGTGTGCAGCATCTGCTGCTAGCGGAGATCCTGGGGCTGGCAATGGCGCGGCGGGCCGCGGACATCCTTGACCGGCACCGCGCGGCGCTGATGAGCGCCCCGGGCGGCGGAACCGGCGGAGGCAGCGGAGGCGGCCGAACCGGCGGAGGCGGGGAAATCGGCGCGGATGGCCAGCCGGAGCAAGCCGACGACGCCCAGTTCGCGCTCGAGAACGCGATCTTCACCGCCGTGCTGGACGCGGCCAACGAGTGCCTCGGCCAGTTCGACACCAGGCCGTCCGACGAGCGCTGGTGCGACGCGCTGCTGCAGCTCATCCAGCTCGCCCAGGTCGCCAGGGACCCGGCCGGGCTCGGTCTGCCCGGCTAACGGCGGCCAGCGGGTCGGCTCGCCCCGCATCCCCGGGTTTCCCAGATCCGTTGCCCAACGGGTGGATGCCTGCGTGGCGGCTGGGTAGGACGGACGCGCGAGTTGACCGTGTCCAAAGATCCTGATTAATATAATCAAAAAAGTAGTAAATGCTGCACCCGTCAGGGTCCCTCAGCACCCCTCAGCGGCAAAGGAGAGCCGATGGCGCTGCCCGACTTCCTGGTGGCCGGGGTTCCCAAGTCGGGGACCACCGCGTTGCACGCCGCGCTGGCCCGGCATCCCGGCCTGTTCCTGTCGCCGATCAAGGAACCGAAGTTCTTCCTCACCGACGGCCCGCCGCCGACCAAGGGCGGCCCGGGCGACGCGCTGACCTACCGCGAGCACGTCTGGCAGCGCGACCGGTACGAGGCGCTGTTCGACGCCGCCCCGACGGGAGCGCTGCGCGGCGAGTCCACGCCCCTCTACCTGTACGACCAGGCGGCGATGGCGCGGATCAGGCAGACGATCCCGGCGGCGAAGATCATCGTGATCCTGCGCGACCCGGTGGAGCGCGCGCACTCGAACTGGACCCACCTGTGGTCGGCCGGGCTCGAGCCGATCGGCGACTTCGTGCGCGCCTGCGCCCAGGAGGAGGAGCGGATCGCGGCCGGCTGGGCGTCGTTCTGGCACTACAAGGGGCTCGGCCGGTACGGCGAGCAGCTCGCGCACGCCTTCACGCTGTTCCCGCGCGACCAGGTACTCGTCCTTCGCTACCGGCTGCTAATCGACGAGCCGGCCGCCACGCTCGACCGGATCTGCGGATTCCTTGGCGTCGAGACCGGTCTGCTGACCGAGATCCCCCGGGAGAACGTCACCGCGCACCCGGAGCGCACGCTGGCCCACCGCGCCGTCTCGCTGGGCATGCGGGCCAGCGACGCCGTCGGCCGGCTGATCCCCGGCTCGGCCGCGACCGCGGCGACGCACCGGCTCGAGCGGTTCCTGCAGCGCGACGCCCGCGAGCGGCAGCCGCTCGGCTGGGAGCAACGGCAGGCGCTGCTGCCGGCCTTCGCCGACGACGTCCGGCTGCTTGAGGCCGTCCTCGGCGAGGACTTCAGCGACTGGCTGGCGCCCCGCGACCGTTCCGGCGGCCTAGTCGGCGCCCGCCCGGCCGGCCAGGGCCAGGCCAAGAACGGTAGGAGAGACTAGCGCAGCTCGGTGACCAGCGCGTGCGAGCCGTCGGGCTGGGCCAGCTCGTAGTAGAGCCGGGTGCGACCGTCCGGCAGGTCAACCAGATCGAGGTAGCGCAGGCCGCCGCCGGACCACGGCGACGCGGCGGTCGGGCCCGCCCCGGGGGCCGAGGTCGCGAGCAGCCCGGCCGGGTCGGCGCCCACGGCGATGCCGGTCCGCTCCTCGTAGTTCTCGGCCGCGCTGGCGCGCCCGTCGTAGTAGGCGACCACCTGGTCCGGCCCGAAGCGGACGGCGGCCACCCGGGTGCCGCGGGAGTCCCATTCGCCCGGCCGGCCGGACAGCGCGGTGCCCTGCCAGGTCCAGTCGAGCCCGTCCGCGCTGGTCGCGTACTCGGTCGTCATCTGGTCGGTCTCGTCCGGGTCGGCCAGCGGGTGGATGGTCGCCCACATGTGCCACTGGCCGTTGTGCCGCTGGATCACCGGGTCCTTGACCGCCCGCTTGCGCGGATCGCCCGGCAGCACGACCTCGCGGGTGCCGGGGTCGAACTCCGATGGGTGGGCGGCGTCGATGACCTCCACCCGCCAGTGCCTGGTCCCGGTGGTGGCGCAGCTCAGGTACAGCCGCCAGCCGCCGTCGGGGAGCTGGACCAGCTCCGGCCGCTCAAGCGACTCGGTGTCCGCCTGGTCCTTGGTGATCACCGTGAGCGGCTCGTCAAAGTGCACCCCGTCGGCCGAGAACGCGATCGCCACCGCGTAGCCGCGGCCGCGGCCGATCGGCCGGCGCAGCCGGCAGGCGAGATAGAAGCCGCCGTCGGCCGCTACCGCGGACGGGCCTCCGGCCCAGAAGCCGGGGCCGGCGCCTGGCGCCGGGATTGCGATCGCTGCGTCCGTCGGACGGGGAACAAGCACGTTACTCCTATCGCCACCAATCATGTAGGAATTATAGACAACTCCGCTACATGACGTAGCCACGGTGTCCGAAAGTGTCTCGTCGGGTGGGGGTGGCTCGCTTCTTGATCATACGTATCGTGCTGCCACGGCGGACCCGTTTTCGGCGCGAGCAAGCACGGGGACAATGGGGATCATGAGTCACGATCTGCCCGCCGACCGGTACCTCGACCGGGAGTACAGCTGGATCCAGTTCAACCAGCGAGTCCTCGAACTGGCGGAGGACGACCAGATTCCCCTGCTTGAGCGCGTCCGCTTCCTCGCGATCTTCGCCTCCAACCTGGATGAGTTCTTCCAGGTGCGGATCGCGGGCCTGGTGCGGCGGATGGCCGCGGGCTTCCCGGTCCAGAACGCCATCGGCTGGACCCCCGAGCAGCTGCTCAAGAACACCCTCACCGAGGCAGGCCTGCTGGCCGGCCGGCACGCGACAGTCTTCGCGGACCAGATCAAGCCGGCCCTGACCAGCCACGGGATCGAGATCCTGCGCTGGAAGGAGCTGACCGGCGACGAGCGCGAGGGCCTGACCGAGCTGTTCAAGAAGAGCGTCTACCCGGTGCTGACGCCGCTGGTGGTGGACCCGGCGCACCCGTTCCCGTTCATCTCCGGGCTGTCGCTCAACCTCGCCGTCACCCTGGTCGACCCGGAGGAGGGCGTCTCCATGTTCGCCCGGGTCAAGGTGCCGCCGCTGCTGCCGCGCTTCTTCAACGTCGGCCAGTACCGCTACGTGCCGATCGAGGATGTGATCGCGGCCCACCTGAACCAGCTGTTCGGCGGCATGGACATCGTCGAGACCTACGTCTTCCGCGTCACCCGGGTGCGCGAGCTCGAGGTGGACGAGGACGTCACCGAGAACCTGCTCCAGGCGATGGAGCGCGAGCTGGTCAAGCGGCGGTTCGAGCCCGCCGTCCGGCTCGAGGTGGAGCAGGACATGTCGGATGACGTGGTCTGCCGACTGGCCAAGGAGCTGTCGGTTGACCAGAACGCGATCAACCGGCTGCCCTGGCCGCTTGACCTGAGCGGCCTCAACACGATCGCGGACCTGCAGATCAGCGCGCTCCGCTACCCGCCGTTCGTGCCCAATGCCAAGGCCGTGCCGACCGATGCCTCCATCTTCGACACCCTCGACGAGCGGGACGTGCTCGTGCATCACCCCTACGACTCGTTCACCACGACCGTGCAGCGGCTGGTGGAGGAGGCGGCCGCCGACCCGAGGGTGCTGGCGATCAAGCAGACGCTGTACCGGACCAGCGGGCAGTCGCCGATCGTGGACGCGCTGATCGACGCGGCCGAGGCGGGCAAGCAGGTCGTGGTGGTGGTGGAGATCAAGGCGCGGTTCGACGAGAAGGCCAACATCACCTGGGCGCGCAAGCTTGAAGAGGCGGGCTGCCACGTGGTCTACGGCTTCGTCGGGTGGAAGACGCACGCCAAGCTCATGTTCATCGTCCGGCAGGCACCCGACGGCACCCTGCGGCGCTACTGCCACATCGGCACCGGCAACTACCACCCGACGACCGCACGCCTCTACGAGGACTTCGGCCTGCTCACCGCCGACCCGACCGTCGGTGAGGACGTCACCGACCTGTTCAACCACCTCACCGGCTACAGCAGGAAGATCGGCTACCGCCGCCTGCTCGTCGCCCCCGAGTCGCTGCGGCACGGGATCGTCACCAGGATCGAAGCGCAGGCGGAGCTGGCCCGGGCGGGCCAGCAGGCCAAGATCTCGTTCAAGTGCAACGCGCTGGTCGACGAGACCGTGATCGACGCGCTCTACCGGGCCTCCCAGGCCGGGGTGCAGATCGACCTGTGGATCCGCGGCATGTGCGCGCTCAAGCCCGGCGTGCCCGGCCTGTCCGACACGATCCGCGTGCGCAGCGTGCTCGGCCGGTTCCTCGAGCACTCGCGGATCTACGCCTTCGGCACCGGCGACCCCGACACCGACGGCGGGGCCGAGCAAGGCGGCAGCGAGGTCTGGCTCGGCAGCGCCGACATGATGCACAGGAACCTCGACCGACGGGTGGAGTCCCTGGTGCTGGTGAGCGACCCGGGGCACTCCACTAAGCTACGTGAGCTGATCGCCATGGGCATGGACGACTGCACGTCGTCCTGGTGGCTCGACGGCGACGGCAACTGGACCAGGCACGCCCGCGATGTCGACGGCACACCGCTGACCGACATCCAGGAACTCCTGATCATGGACAAGAGCCGAGGACGACCTTCTGATGGCTAACAGCAAGCCAGAATCCAGGCTGATCAAGGCGGCCGGCGCGGTCGCCTGGCGGCCGGGGCCCAATGGCAAGCCGGAGATCCTCCTCGTGCACAGGAAGAAGTACGACGACTGGTCGCTGCCCAAGGGCAAGGTCGAGCCGGGCGAGCCGCTCCCGGTCACCGCCGTCCGCGAGGTCCGCGAAGAAGGCGGGGCGCACCTGACGCTCGGCCGCCGCCTCGCCTCGATTCGCTACAACGTCGGCGGCCGCCCCAAGCGGGTGCACTACTGGTCGGCGGCGATCGCCTCGCTCGACGAACGCGCGATCCCCAACGACGAGGTGGACCGGATCGAGTGGGCGGACGCCGACCACGCCATCGAGCGGGTCAGCTACGGCCACGACCATGGGGTGCTGGCCGACTTCGCCCGGCTGCCCGCGCACACCGTCCCGGTGATATTGCTACGGCACGCCCACGCGGTGGCCAAGTCGAACTGGAAGCGCGGCGACGAACGCCGCCCGCTCGACGACTCCGGCCGGGCCGACGCCAAGGCCCTGGCCGAGCTGCTCGCGTGCTTCGGCCCCCGCGCCAGGCTCATCACCTCGCCCGCGGCTCGCTGCGTGGAAACCCTCCGCCCGTTCGCGGAGCTCTCCGGCGCTGAGCTGCGGGAAGAGCCGTCCCTCTACATTCACACCCAGTCATCCCGAACGGACCCGGCCGACTCTCCCCCCTCCATTGCCGCCCTCATCGGCGAGGCGATCGCAGCGGGCGAGCCGACGGTGTTCTGCGCCCACCGTGAGAACATCCCCGACCTCCAGGCGGCCGCGCTGGCAGCCCTTGGCCTGGTCCACCCCGCCGCCGACGCAGACGCAGACAGCCCCCGAGCCGACAGCGCCTCGGTCGACCGCGCCTCAGTCGACCGCGCCTCAGTCGACAGCGCCCCGGCCGGCCCCGCATGGGCGACCATCCCCGAGCTCCCCAAGGAATGGGACGACCCCCTCCCCACCTCGGGCTTCTGGGTCCTGAACCTAACCCTCCCATCCCCAGCGTCCGCACCACTCCCAGCATCCTCCGCACCCGGGCCCGCTGCGTCCACCGCCCCGGCCACCTCGGGCTCTCCGCATCCACCGCACCGTCATCAGCCGAAGCGCCTGCCACCTCCCCACCACGATCCCCGGCCTGGCGTCGCTGGTTCCGCATCCGCCCCCGCCCCCGCACCGGCCCAGCCCGCTCCGTCGCCAGCCCGCCGCAGCCCCTAGCCGCTCCGGTCATCGTCCCTGACGCCCCCACAGAGCCAAGCGCCCCGCCCCGCCCCGTGCCCCCCCGCCTGATCTCCGCCGACCGCTACGACCTCACCGAGCTCTAGCCAACCCGCGCGCGCCCCCCGGCCGGCTCGCCTGCGGCGGCCGACTCCCACGCCGGGGCGCCGTCAGGCGACTGGCGACTGGCGACTGGCGTCCACGGCCAGCTTTCTATCGGTTCTGACCACTTTAGCGCCCGAAATGTCCGAATTTTGTGGTCAAAACTGATAGATAGATGAATCGAGTGGTCAGAACTGATAGCGAGGTGCGCACGCCTGGGGAAGGTGTGAAGAATGAGCCGGGCGGCGCGAGCGCCGTCGGCCACAGTCCGCGCGGATGGCGTCGCCGACAGGCAGACGCACGCCGCCGAGTGATAACAGCAAGAAGCGTCCCGCAAGCCAGCCGCTGGGTGGCTCGTTTCGCTCGTTAGGCGCTGTCGGAAGCCTGGGATCCCGTGTCGTCGTCGTCCATGCGGTCAGTGCCGCCGTGGTCGGCGTCGGCGGCGAGCGCGCGGGTGTCTTCGTCGGTGCCCTCGTCAGCGGCGTCGACGGCGTCGGTGCCCTCGTCAGCGGCGTCGCTCCCGCCAGCGGCATCAGCGTCGGCGCCAGCCGCGTCGGCGTCAGCGGCGTCGCTCCCGCCGGCGGCGTCAGCGTCGACGCCAGGCACGTCGGCGCCAGCCGCGTCGGCGGCGTCGGCGGCGCGGGCATCGGTGGCCTCGCCGCCGCCGCCGCCGTCGCCGTCGGCGGCGGTCGCGCGGGTGACCGGCCAGACCGCGTCCCGCCGCATGCGTATCACGTGGCGCGCGATCAAGCCGACGATCAGCACCACCGCCCCGATCGCCACGTACAGCGAGTAGCGGGTGATGACGCTGTAGATCGTGTTGATGTGCTGGCCGGCGAAGTAGCCGATGCTCACCCAGGTACCGACCCAGAGGGCGGCGCCGAGCGCGTTGTAGGCCAGGAAGCGGAGCCAGTGCATCTTGGCGATGCCGGCGATGATCCCGTTGGCCTGCCTGAGCCCCTCGATGAAGCGGGCGATGGTGATGATCTTGGCGCCCTGGCGGGCGAAGAACTCCTCCGCCTTGTCCAGCCGCTCGGGGGTCAGGAACACGTACTTGCCCCACCGGTCCACCAACCGGCGCCCGCCGAAGCGGCCGATCCCGTACCCGATGTTGTCGCCGAACACGGCCGCGCAGAACGCGACCACGCCGACGGCGACCACGTTCAGCCGGCCGGAGCCCGCGTAGATGGAGGCGGCGATGATCACCGTCTCGCCCGGCACCGGGATGCCGAAGTCCTCGATCAGCACCAGAAAGAAGATCGCCAACAGACCGTAGTGCTGCAGCGGCGACGCCAGCGCCTCCAGGAACCCCGGCAGCGCAGGCTGCGGCGCGCTGTTGAGAGCGGCGGCGAGGGTGGTGAGCACCTAACCCGCCGCCGCCTCCGTCAACGCCGTCGCGCCCGCGAACGCCTCGGCCAGCGGGCCGGCGGTCAGCTCGGCCTGCCAGCGGCGGGCGCCGAGGCCGGTCAGCGTGGCCGTGATCTCCTCCGGGGTCGCGGGCGCGGGCGGCTCCCAGGCCAGCCGGCGGAGCGCGTCCGGAGGGAGCAGGTTCTCGGCGGGCAGGCGGTTCGCGGTCGCGAGCGCGCTCACCGCCTCCCGGCCGGCCGCGAGCCGCGCCGCCGCGGCCGGGTCGCGTTCGGCCCAGCGGTGCGCGGGCGGCGGGCCGCTGGTCGCGGTGGCGCCCGCCACCTCGGGAAGTTCGCGCTCGTCGAGCTCGCGGGCGCGCATCACGGCGGCCTGCCAACGGGCCGAATGCTTGCGCGCGTTCCGCGCGTGGAAGCCGCTGATCCGGTCAAGCTGCGGGCGGCCGACCGGCGGCACCTTGCCCGCCTCCGCCCTGGCCGCCTCGATGATCGCCTGATCGGCGAGCACTCGGCGCGGCGACAGGTCGGCCTCGCGGGCCACCTCGTCGCGGGCCTGCCACAGCTCGCGCACGACGGCGAGCGAACGCCGGGTGCGCACCTTGTGGATGCCCGAGGTGCGCCGCCACGGATCGGCCCGCGGCGGTGCCGGGGGAGCGGCCGCGATCGCGGCGAACTCCTGCCTGGCCCACTCGGTCTTCCCCTCGGCCTCGAGCTGGTCCGCCAGCGCGTCCCGCAGCTGGATGAGTATCTCCACGTCGAGCGCCGCGTACTTGAGCATCTCGGTCGGCAGCGGCCGGATCGACCAGTCGGCGGCCGAATGCTCCTTGGCCAGCCGGAAGCCGAGCACCTCTTCGAGCATGGTGCCGAGCGCCACCCGGGGGTAGCCGAGCAGCCGTCCCGCCAGCTCGGTGTCGAACAGCTCCGCCGGTCGGTAGCCGATCTCGGCCAGGCACGGCAGATCCTGGGAGGCGGCGTGCAGCACGGCCTCGACGTCGGAAAGCGCCGCGTTCAGGCCGGACAGGTCGGGGGCGCCGACCGGGTCGATCAGGACCGTCCCGGCGCCTTCCCGGCGCAGCTGGACCAGGTAGGCGCGCTGCCCGTAGCGGTAGCCGGAGGCCCGCTCGGCGTCCACCGCGAGCGGCCCGGTCCCGGCCGCGAGCCGTTCCACCGCGACGGCGAGATCCGCGGGCGTGGTGATCACCGGCGGCAGCCCCTCGCGCGGTTCCAGCAGGTCAGTGACCTCCCGCTCCGGCTTATCGTCATCCGCCGCGTCGTCACCCATAACGCCGTCGGCCGCAGCGTCGTCAACCGCAGCGTTGTCAACCGCTGCTGCGTCGGCGCCCGGCGTGACCGCCGCCGCGTCCGCCGCGGGCGTCTGCTCCTCGGATTCCTCGCTCGCGGCCGTCACCGGCGTCGCCGCCCGCCGGAGCTGGAGCCAACGCCGCCGCCCACCGCCCGCGCGTTCGCGGGGCGGCCGCCGATCGCGACCGTGCCCTGGGCCGGCAGGCCGGCCGCCGACGCCAGCAGCTCGCACCAGGCCGCGACGGCGCCGCCGATCTCGTCGGCGAGGTCGACGCCGTCCGCGCCCACGTCCGGGCACCAGGAGGCGCGCAGCTCGAACCCGGTGGCCGGGGGATCGTCTGACTTCGCGCCGTACCCCTCGGTGATCACCCGGGTGACGGTGCCGCTGGGGGCGGCGTAGCCCGGCGCGTGCAGGTCGAGGGCGTCGGTCAGCCAGGACCACCCGACCTCGCCAAGCAGCGGGTCGGCGGCCATCTCCTCCTCCACCTCCGCGTGCACCTGCGCCACGATCCGGAAGGTCCCGGTCCAGCCGTCCTGGCCCGCCGGGTCGTACAGCAGCATGAGCTTGCCCTCGCCCGCTTCCTCGCCGTCCCGGTAGGCGGTGGCGGCCAGCGCGATCGCGTGCGGAGCGAGCCGCTTGGGGGCCGGCCAGCTCTCCAGCTCGAGGTCGTCCCTGGCCGCCGCCACCGCGTCGCGGCCGGCCTCGAGGGCGGCCACGGCGGCGTCGAAGACGGGATCGCCCGATCCGGTCCCGTGCGGGCGCGCGGAGTCGCCGCGGCCCGCCGCCGATGTTCGATTATGGCCAGCAGAGGCGGCGTCCGCCTGCCCGCCTGCCCGCGGCGGCGCGGGCGTGTCAGCCAACCTCATGGCCTGAGCGTACGTCGTGCCAGGCAGCGGCTGGTGCCCGGGCGGCGGTTAAGCGGCCCTGAGGTGCGGTTACGCGGCACGGACGGACTGCTCAGCCGCGATCTCTGCGTCGGGGATGGTACCCATGATGACCGTGCCCATGATGACGCCTGCCCCGCAGGCCATGCAGGCCCACTCCGGGCACTCGCCTACCACGTCCGGGCACGCACCCGGGTGCACCTGCTCGAATGGCTCGTCGGCACCACAACCGGGACAGTTCTCAAGCGGCTGCGTCATCGCCATGGCCCCCTACACTTCTGTGCCTACTAAAATCCGTGCCTACTAAAATCACTGGAATCTCTAGAATGACTGCGCGTTACATGCGGAGACTCGTCCTGATCTTGGCATGTGCGAGTGCGATTTCGGCGGATCTCGCCCGGCGTGTCGTCGAGGCCGCTAGCCGACGCCGGAGTCGGGTATGAAAGGATGCTCCGAGTGAACCAGCCCCTGACGAACTCGCCGTTTCTCCGCGCCTGCCGGCTGGAGCCGGTGCCGTACACCCCGGTCTGGTTCATGCGTCAGGCCGGCCGCTCCCTCCCCGAGTACAAGCGGGTGCGCGAGGGAATCGCGATGCTCGACTCGTGCATGCGGCCCGAGCTGGTCACCGAGATCACCCTGCAGCCGCTGCACCGGTACGACGCGGACGCTGCGGTCCTGTACAGCGACATCGTGGTGCCGCTGCGGGCGGTGGGGGTGGACGTGGAGATCAAGCCGGGCGTCGGCCCGGTAGTCGGCAGCCCGATCCGGAGCATGTCCGATGTCGCGCGCCTGCGCGACCTGGTGCCTGAGGACGTGCCCTACATCACCGAGTCCGTGAAGGCGCTGACCGGCGAGCTGGGCGGCAAGCCGCTCATCGGCTTCACGGGTGCCCCCTTCACACTGGCGTCGTACCTGATCGAGGGCGGTCCGTCCAGGAACCACGACCGGACCAAGGCGCTCATGTACGGCAACCCCGAGCTCTGGCACGCGCTGATGGGGCGGCTGGCCGCCATCGCCATCTCGTTCCTGCTGGTGCAGGTGGAGGCGGGGGCGTCGGCGGTGCAGCTGTTCGACTCGTGGGTCGGCGTGGTCTCGCCCGAGGACTACCGGCACGCGATCCTGCCGCACACCCAGCGCATCTTCGCCGCGCTGGCCGCGTCGGGAGTGCCGAGGATCCACTTCGGGGTCGGCACCGGCGAGCTGCTGGGGCTGCTGGGCGAGGCCGGCGCGGACGTGGTTGGCGTCGACTGGCGGATCCCGGTCGACGAGTGCGCCCGCCGGGTCGGCCCGGGCAAGGCGATTCAGGGCAACCTGGACCCCTCGGTGCTGCTGGCTCCCTGGGACGTGATCGAGCCCCGCGCCCGCGCCATCCTCGACCGCGGCCGGACGCTCCCCGGGCACATCTTCAACCTCGGCCACGGCGTCCTCCCGGAGACCAACCCGGACATGCTGGCCCGGCTCGTCGATCTCGTCCACGAGGTTTCCGCCCGCAACTGAAGTCCCGCCGCGAGCCCCGCCCGCGGGTGCCGCCCGGCCGGGCGGCGCAGCCGCCGGACGGAGTCGCCGCGGCCTTAACGCGACCACTGCTGACCTGCGCAAATCTGATGCGAAGGAAGCGCGCCGACCCCGCATTGGCGCGGGCTCGAATGTCATACCCCAGCGGCAGAATGAGCTCATAGAAACGAGAAAGCAAGTCTCGAGGAGCGCGTCATGCTGAACCCAGCGATCACCCAGTACATCATCGCCGACCGCGCCGACGAGGCCCGGCGGCACGCCGCCAGCGCCCGTCTCGCCCGGCAGGCGATCGCCGAGACGCGGGCGGCCCGCCAGACCCGGAAGGGCGTCGGGTCCGGCGCTCCGAGTCGGTGGCGGGCCTGGAGCTGGAGCCTTACGCCCCGCGCCTTCGGATCAGCCAGACTGCTCCCCCGATGAGGAGCGCGCTGACCGCCAGGAGCCAGCCGCCCTCGATGAGCTGGAACTGCCAGAACCGCGAGTTCGGTTGCACCGACTGCCACAGCGTGTAGCCGTGGCTGGTGAGCCAGTTGGTGAAGGCGTCCGGGCTCTGGGAGTTCTGCACGCTGGCGGGGACGGGCAGGCTGTTGACGGCGGCCGGGCTGAGCTGCTGGCCGTTGGGGGCCTTGACCCAGCTGCTGATGACCCAGCCGGCCCCGCCGCCCTGGTTCCAGCCTGATTCGGTGACCGGGGCGGCGTAGTGCGGCCTGATCGAGGTCGCGGTCCCGATCGCCAGGACGATATAGACGATCAGCGTGACCGCCATCGCCGGCACCGTCCGGCGGAACAGGGTCCCGGTGAACGCGGCCAGCGCGTAGGCGAACAGCGTCCAGGCGGCGAATGCCAGCCCGAGCAGCCCGAAGGCGAGCGGCAGGAACTCGCTGACCTGCCCGTCAGCCAGGAACGGCCGGAAGTACCAGTACAAAAGCGCGGTGAACGCGCCGGTCACGGCGGTGAGCTGCAGGGCGGGCAGCACCAGGGTCGACAGCGCCCAGCGGGTACGGCCCGCGCCCTGCGTCCAGGCGAACCGGAACGTGCCGGTATCGAGCTCGCGGGAGATCAGCGGCGCGCCGACGAACACGCCCAGCAGCACCGGCAGCACGAACATCAGGCTGGAGACGGTCTGCGCGCCGCCGCTCTGCAGCGCCGAGTCGTGGCCGCCCCAGTAGGTCGAGGAGAAGTCCTGGGCTAGCCGCTGGCACTTGACCGCGGCGGCCGGGTGGCAGGCGGTCACCGCCGCGTAGGCGTTGTTCTGCAGGATCGCCATGACCACCAGGTACACGGCGATGAGGCCGAGCAGGACGGACACGCCGATCATGGCGCCGCGCCGCTGCCGCAGCGTCACCCAGCCGATGCTCCGCCAGGGCACCGGACGCCGGGCGGTGGTTGTCCCCGGGCCTGTGGTCGTGGTTGCGGTAGTCATCGCGCCGTGTCCGTTCCTGACGTCGTGGGGACGCCTGCCCGTAGGTGCCTGAGCGCTATTTCCTCGAGCCCGGCCCCGTGCGAAGCGAGCAGTTCCTTGACCGCGCCGGCCACCTGCACCTGGCCCCGGGCCAGCACGATCAGGTAGGTGGCGACCCGTTCGAGCTCCGCGAGCACGTGCGAGGACAGCACGACCGAGAGGTCGTCGTCGCGGGCGGCCGCGACGACCGAGGCCATGAAGTCCTCCCGTGCCACCGGGTCGAGCGCGGCCAGGGGCTCGTCGAGCACCAGCAGGCCCGGCCGCCTGGCCAGCGCGATGGTGAGTGCGAGCTGCGCCTTCTGCCCGCCGGAGAGGTCGCCGACCTTCTGCCGGGGCGGGATGCCGAGCATTTCTAGGCGGTCGTCGGCCCGTCGCTGGTCCCAGCACCGGTTCAGGTTGCGGGCCACTCGCAGCATGTCGGCCACCGGCAGGTTCCGGTAGAGCGGCGCGTCCTGGGCGACGAAGGCGATCCCCTCGAGTGCGTCGGGCGAGCCCGCGGGCACCCCACCGAGCACGGTGACGTTGCCCTCGGTGGGCGTGGTCAGGCCGACCGCCATGGTGAGCAGGGTGGTCTTGCCGGCCCCGTTGGGGCCGACCAGGGCGACGATGTGACCGCCGGGAATGTCGAGTGTGCAGTCGCGCAGCGCCCATGTGCGCCGGTACCGCTTGCCGAGCGCGGTCGATTGGATGACGTTCATGATTGGCTACGCTAGGAAGCGGACGGTGACCGGCGATATACGGCTGGACGGCATCTCGCCGGTGCACCTAGGTACACCCCGCTTTGGGTGTCAGGCGTCACTGCGGGGTCGGCCCGCCGGCAACCAGACTGGAGCTCTGAACGGTCGCTCTGCCAGGAAAAGACGAGGATTGCCGATGAACGGACCGGTGGTGCCGGCCGCCCGCCCAGATTACCCCGCCAGGTCAGGCAGCGGAGTCGGGTCAAGCAGCGTGGTCAGTTCTGACCGGCGGCGGGACGCTACCGGGCGAGTGGGTTCAGTGCTGCTCGCGCCCGCTCGCGCGCTCGCGTTCTTCGGGCTGTCCCTGGTCGGCGCGGTGCTGCTGGCGGTGGTGATCGGGCCGGTCGTGCTCGCCTTGGACGGTCTCTGGCACGTCCTGCAGGACATCTGGAGCCAAGGGCTTGGCGGTCAGGACGTAGATGACCTGCGCAACGCCCTCATCGGACTGGCCTGCTGCCGGTTCTTGCTGCCGGGGGCACTGCTCGCCACGCGTCGGCTGGCGAGTCTGACCAGGCGGCTGGCGGGCCGATGGTGCGGTATGGCCATTCACGAGGCGTACGCGCCGGCGCCCGTCTCGGCCGCGCCCGCCCGAGGGTCGGACGGCGGGCTGCTTGACCTGATCCTGCGCGGTCATGGCCGCATCACCTACCTGCAGCGCATGACGTGGCTGCTGAACGACCGGGCGACCTGGAAGGACCTGCTGTGGCTGGCGGTCAGCGTCGTCGTCGGCCCCGCCGCGCTGCTCGCCCCGATCGCGCTGGTGGCGGGCGGCGCGCTGGTGGCACTCAACGTCAGCCTGCACCCGGTGGAGTGGGCCGACCTGAGCGGACTCGAACGCGCAGGCGGAGCGTTGCTGCTGGTGGCGGGAGTGACGGCCGCGCCGTGGCTGCTGCGCGCCTACATCGGCCTCGCCCGGGTGGTACTCGCCCCGTCGGAGAACTCCGTGCTCGAGCAGCGGGTGGCCTACCTGGCGCAGACCCGGCAGGAGTCGCTCGACACCGGGGCGGCCGAGCTGCGCCGGATCGAGCGCGACCTGCACGACGGCGCGCAGGCCCGGCTGGTAGCGATGGGCCTCACCCTCGACGCCGCCGGGCGGCTGATCGACACCGACCCGGCCGCGGCGCGCTCGCTGCTGATCGAGGCCCGCGACGCGTCCGCCAAGGCCCTGGCGGAACTGCGCGACCTGGTGCGCGGCGTGCACCCGCCGGTGCTGGCCGACCGGGGCCTGGCCGACGCCGTGCGCGCGCTCGCCCTCGATAGCCCGGTACGCGCCCGGGTGACCGGCTCGCTCGGCGGCCGCCCGCCCGCGCCGGTCGAGTCGGCCGCCTACTTCGCGGTCAGCGAGCTGCTCGCCAACGTGGCCAAGCACGCCGGCGCTCAGTCGGCCGACATCGACCTGCGGCACTCGCTAGGCGCGGTGCGAATCACCGTCCGCGACGACGGCGACGGCGGCGCCGACCCCGGACGGGGCAGCGGCCTGCGCGGCGTCGAGCGCCGGATCGCCGCCTTCGACGGCGTCCTCGCGATCAGCAGCCCCGCCGGCGGCCCGACGGTGATCACGATGGAGATCCCGTGCGAACTGTCCTAGCCGGCCACCGGTCACCCTTCTGGCCGCCCCCCACCCCGGCCAGCGGACGCGGCTGAGTCATGCGCGTTGTCATTGCCGAAGACCAGTTCCTGCTCCGCGACGGCCTGATCCGGCTGCTCGAGGCGTACGGGTTCGAGGTCGCCGCCGCGGTCGACAACGGCGACGATCTCCTGACCGAGCTGCGCGCGAGCCGGCCCGACGTCGCGGTGGTCGACGTCCGGCTGCCGCCGACGTTCACCGACGAGGGGCTGCGGGCGGCGCTGCTGGCCCGGGCCGAGCTGCCCGGGCTGCCGGTCCTGGTGCTCTCGCAGTACGTCGAGCAGCTCTACGCCAGGGAGCTGCTGGCCGACGGCGCGGGCGCCGTGGGTTACCTGCTCAAGGACCGGGTGCTCGACGGCGGGCAGTTCACCGACGCGGTCAAGCGGGTCGCCGATGGCGGCACGGTGATGGACCCGGAGGTCATCGCGCGGCTGCTCGCCCGCAACGTCGGTGCCCGGAGCCCGCTCGCCCGGCTGAGCCCGCGCGAGCGCGAGGTTCTCGAGCTGATGGCCGAGGGCCGCTCCAACGCCGCCATCGCCCAGCGGCTGGTCGTCACGGAGCGCGCCATCGCCAAGCACACCGCCGCGATCTTCACCAAGCTCGATCTGCAGCAGTCCGACGACGACAACCGCCGCGTCCTCGCCGTCCTCGCGTACTTGGGCGAGCAGTAGGAGCCGGGGGACGCCGGGTCCGTTCGACATACTGATCTTGTCTTGATCTTGATCTTGATCAGTGGACCCGCGCGGACGGACAGTGTTCACCGGGCCTTTGCTGACCCGGCGTGTGGCGCGATACAGCGAATGGGACAATAAGGACATGGCGTGGATCGATCTAGAGGGTGCAGTCAACGTCCGCGACGTGGGCGGAATGCCCACCGTTGACGGCGGCGAGACCATATACCGCAGGCTGCTCCGCTCGGAGAACCTCCAAGAGCTGACCGAGGAGGACATCGCGCTGCTGGTCGACGAGATCGGCGTGACCACGGTGGTGGACCTGCGCTCGACGCGGGAGCTGATGACCGAGGGACCGGCCCCGCTGGACGCGGTAGACGGCATCCAGCACGCGCACCACCCCGTGCTCAAGGAGTTTCTCGACGCCTCCGACACGGTCGCGGCCGCGCTGATCCTCACCGCTCAGCAGGAGGACAGCGAGCGCTACCCCGACGACCTGATGACCGGCCACTACCTCGGCTACCTGGAGAACCGGCCCGAGGAGGTAGTGGGCGCGCTGCGCTCGATCATCACCGCGCCGGGGGCCGCCATCGTGCACTGCGCGGCCGGCAAGGACAGGACGGGCGTGGTCATCGCGCTCGCGCTCACCATCGCCGGGGTCGAGCCGGAGGTCATCGTCGCGGACTACGCCGCCACCAACGAGCGTCTGGAGGCGATCATCGAGCGACTCGCCCGGTCCAAGATGTACGGCGACGTGACCAGCCGGCCGGTCCGCGCGCACGAGGCGCGCGCGGAGACGATGCGCGCGTTCCTTGAGCAGCTCGACGCGCGCTACGGCGGCCTGAAGTCCTGGCTGGCCAGCCAGGGCTTCACCGACGACGAGGTCGCCGCGCTGCACGCGAGGCTCAGGCAGCCGTGACCGCGGTGGCGCGAGGCTGCCTGGTCGATGTGTACGACACGATCTTCAGGTCGGTCTTCGTGGACCGGGTCTCGTCGCTGGCGCAGTCGCTCGGCATCAACGTCGAGGACTGGCTGGCGGAGCTGGAGAAGACCCGCCTCGACCGGGACCGGGGCAAGCTGACCACGGCCGGCGCGTACGACCTGGCCCTGCGCGGCTGCGGGATCGAGCCGTCCGACGGCCTCGTCGACGACCTCCTGCGGCGCGACGCGGAGTTCTCAAGGACGCACACCCGGCTGTTCGATGACACGGTGCCGTTCTTCGGCTGGCTGCGCTCCCAGGGGATTCTCATCGCCCTGGTCAGCAACTGCGCCGACAACACGCGCGCACTGCTCGAGTACCTCGGGGTCGTACCGCTGGTGGACGCGGTGGTGCTGTCGTGCGAGGTCGGCTCGGCCAAGCCGTCGCCCGAGATCTACGTCACCGCCCTGGCCGACCTCGGCGTCGCCGCCGCCGACGCGGTGTTCATCGATGACCAGCCGACGTTCTGCGTGGGCGCCGAGGCAGTGGGGGTCCGCCCCATCCAGATCGCCCGCAACGGGTCCAACGGCGCGGCCGGCCAGGCAGGCTGGGATTTCCCCGTGGTCAGCTCCCTGCTCGACGCGAAGTCGCTGCTCTGACCGTCCCGCGCTGACCGCCCCGCGCTGACCCCCGCGCTGGGCCGGGCCCGGGCGGCTGGCCGGCTGTGGCAGGCTTGGGGATTATGACGACAGGGACAACCCCGCATGTGGTGGTCATCGGCGGCGGGATCGCCGGGCTGGCGGCCGCGCTCTACCTCAGGGACGAGCCGGTTCGGGTGACGGTCCTGGAGGGCTCGCCGCGGCTGGGCGGGAAGCTGTCGGCGTCGGATGTCGCCGGGGTCTCGATGGACGAGGGGGCCGAGGCGCTGCTCGCCCGACGGCCCGAGGGCCTCGCCCTGATCGAGGCGACCGGCCTGGCCGCCGACCTCGTCCCGGCCGGGGTCACCTCGTCCGCGATCTACACCGGGGGCGCCATGCGCTCGCTGCCCCGCAGGCAGTTCATGGGCGTCCCGGCCGACATCGACGAGCTCGCCGCCACCGGGGTCATCTCGGCCGAGGGGGTCGCGCGCGCCCGGGCCGAGTCGGCCCGGCCGGCCGGGGAGGCGGACGCGTCGGTCACCCAGTACATCGGCGCCCGGCTGGGGGTGGAGGTCGTCGACCGGCTGGTCGACCCGCTGCTCGGCGGGGTCTACGCCGGCCGTTCCGAGGACCTGTCCTTCCGGGCCACGCTGGCCCCGCTGGCCGCCGCCAGCCAGACCCATCCGAAGCTGACCGAGGCCGCCGCCGCGCTGCTGCCGCCCGCCCCGGCGCCTGCCTCGACGCCAACTCCGGCCTCTCCTGCGGATAACAGCAAGAAGCCGGCGCCGATCTTCGTCACCCTCACCACCGGGCTCGGCGCGCTGCCCGAGGCCGTGGCCAAGGCCTCGGGCGCCGACGTCCGCGTCAACGCGATGGTCCGCGAGCTGACCAGGACCACATCCGGCTGGCGGCTCACGATCGGGTCGGCGGCCGACCCGGAGTATCTCGACGCTGATGCGGTGATCCTCGCCACCCCGGCCGCGCCGACGGCCCGGCTGCTGACGACGGCCGCCGCCGATGCGGCGGCCCAACTGGCGCAGATCCCGTACGCGTCGATGGCGATCATCACCCTGGCCTTCCGCGCCGGGGACTTCCCCGCCCAGCAGCGCAGCGGCTACCTGGTGCCCGCGGTGGACGGCCGCGCGGTCAAGGCCGCCACCTTCTCCACGATCAAGTGGCCGCACCTGGCCCAGGCCGCCGATCAGAAGAACCCCGTGCACATCGTGCGCTGTTCGGTCGGCCGCAGCGGCGACGTCGCGGTGCTGCAGCGCGACGACGCCGAGCTCGCCGCGCTCGCCGCCGCCGAGCTGGCCGACTCCATCGGGGTGACCGCGCAGCCGGTCGCGCGCCGGGTCACCCGCTGGGGCGGCGGCCTGCCCCAGTACAACGTGGGCCACCTGGGCCGGGTCGCGCGGATCCGCGCCGCCGTCGCGGCGCAGCCCGGCCTGGCGGTGGCGGGCGCCGCCTACGACGGCGTCGGCATCCCGGCCTGCGTCGCCACCGCCCGCGCGGCCGCCGACCAGGTGCTCGCCCACCTGACCCGCGCTCAGCGTCCCAGCTAGCCAACACCCGCCAGCGCGGTAACGCCTTCCGCGACCAGCCCAGCACTCCCAGCGTGCGGTAACGCCGTCCGCAGCCAGCTCAGCACCTGAATTCGGCCGATCACCCGCCTTGTGACGCGTCTTTCTATCAGTTCTGACCACTTTTTCGTCTTCCTATCGGTTCTGACCACTTTTCCGCGCGAATTGTCCGATTTTCATGGTCAAAACTGATAGGAAGGTGAGGCGGCGCGTATCCGCGGCGGATGTCGCCAGGATAACAGCAAGAAGCGGCGCGCAGCGACGCGGGGATTTACGGTAGAGGCACCCAAGATCAGGTCATCGCCCGCCTGAGAGCCACATCACCGGGCTGGGCGGAGCAACCGGCCGTTCCCCATCACTAGGATTTTGAATTATGACTGACACGGCGGACGAGAAGCAGCGGCTCAAGGCGCGTGAGCTCAACGAGCTGATCCGGTACACCATGTGGGCCGTGTTCACGGTCACCGACCGGGACGCGCTCGACGCCGCCCGCGGCGAGGCGGCGGCCGATCTGACGGAGCTGCTGGATCAGGCCAACGGCAAGGGCATCGTGACCCGCGGCTGCTACGACCTGCAGGGGATGCGGGCCGACGCCGACTACATGCTCTGGTGGGTGGCGCCGACCAGCGACGAGCTGCAGGAGATGTACGTCAACTTCCGCCGCAGCAAGCTCGGGCGGGCGTCCGAGCCGGTGTGGAGCGCGATGGCGCTGCACCGGCCGGCCGAGTTCAACAAGAGCCACATCCCCGCCTTCCTGGCCGGGGAGGAGCCGAAGAACTACGTCTGCGTCTACCCCTTCGTCCGGGACTACGAGTGGTACCTGATCGAGGACTCTGAGCGGCGGCGGATGCTGGCCGAGCACGGCATGATGGCCAGGGAGTACCCGGACGTGCGGGCGAACACGGTGGCGAGCTTCGCGCTCAACGACTACGAGTGGATGCTCGCGTTCGAGGCCGATGAGCTGTACCGGATCGTCGACCTGATGCGCCACCTGCGGGGCGCGGACGCGCGCAGGCACACCCGGGTGGAGATCCCGTTCTACACCGGCCGCCGCAAGCCCGTCGCGGAGCTCGTCGCCGCCCTCGCCTAGTCGCGGCCAGTCGCCCACTCGCGGCCAGCCGCGCCCGGCCGGCTGAGCTAGCTGCTGCCGTCGGCCGGGCTCGCGCCGCGGGCGATCCGGCGGCGAACCCACCACGCGGCGCCGCCGATCACGACCACCACGGCGGCGAACGGCGCGACCGCGCCGATGACCGCCAGCAGCCAGTCGATGCTCAGCCGGAACGCCCGCCAGCCGCCCGTTAGCCCGCTCGCCAGCCCCGGCGGCGGGACCGGCTTGATCTTGGGCTTGGGCTTGACCGGTGCCTTCGGCCCGACCAGGGTGAGCGTCACGGTCGCGTAGGCGGTCTCATGATTGAGCGCCTGCTGCTGCGAGAGCATCGACTCCAGGTCCGACTCCTCGGAGTTGATCTGGTCCTGGACGCTGAGCAGGCCGCCCACGCTCCCCGCGCGCTTGAGCAGCGCGCGCAGCGCGGTGATGGCCGCCTGGTCCGACGTGACCCGGCTGCCGACGTCGGCGACCTGCTGGGTCACGTCCTGCGCCTGCTGCTGCAGGGAGAGCTGGGTGCCGAGCCCGGCGCCGGTCAGCCTGGCCAGGGTGGCGGGGTAAACGGCGGCCGGGATCTTGAGCGTGACGTTGGCGGTCGCCTTCGAGGCGGGCTGGCCGGAAGCCTCGCCGCTGATGTTCTCGGTCGAGACATAGCCGCCGGCCGCCGTCACGATCGACGTCGCCGTCGACAGCGCGGCGCCGACGTTCTTCGCCCGCACGGTGAGCTCCGCGGTGTAGATGAGCTGCTGGTCGTCCGGGGTGATGCGGGTGGCGGAGGCGTCCTGGGCCTGGCCGACCGACTTGTTCGAACTGGTGCCGGCGGCGGCGAACCCGGCGCTAGAGGCGGCGGCCGAGGGGATGGATTCAGGGGCGGAGGCGGAGGCGGGGAGCAGCCCGGCGGGCGCGGCCGCGTCCGACGGGGCGCTGCTGCTCGCGCCGCTTGAGCAGCCGGCCAGCGCCGCCAGGGTCGCGATGGTGATAACGGCAAGGGCCGGCGCGCCGACAACGAGCCGTCGACGGCGGGGCGCGGCACGATGCCGGCCCGCGGGGCGGGGACTGGGTCTGGAGATTCGGTTCAGCATGCCCCTTGGACGACAGCGCGCCGGTGACCGGTTGCAACCGCAGGTCACGATTGGGAATCGGCGACCGGCCGGGAGGGCCCGCTAGCCGCTAACGATTTCCCCCAGGAGGCACCAGACTGCTCAATCGAGCCCGTATCGTCGGCGATCCTTGAAGCATGGCGGACGATCTTCGGGTGAACAGCTGGCTGGTGATCCCGGCCGGCGACCTGCGTGAGCGGTTCTCCCGGTCGTCCGGGCCTGGCGGCCAGTCGGTCAACACCACCGACAGCCGGGTGGAGCTGTCGTTCGACGTCCTGCGCTCACCGGTCCTGCCCGAGCGGGAGCGCGCCCGCGCCCTCGCCCGGCTGGCCGCCCGGCTGGCGGACGGCGTGGTCACCGTCGCCGCCGAGGGCGAGCGCAGCCAGCTGATGAACCGCGAGGCGGCCAGGGCCCGGCTGGCCGCGCTGCTGCGGGAGGCGATCGCCCCGCCGCCGCCGCCGCGCGTCCCGACCAAGCCGACCCGGGGTTCCCGCGAACGGCGGCTGGAGGGCAAGCGCCGCCGCGCCCAGACCAAGCGCAACCGCCGCTACGAGACCGGCGGCGACTAGCCGCCCGCTACTCCGTCGCCGCTTCCTTGGGCTCGAGCGTCAGCGAGATCGAGTTGATGCACCAGCGTTCGTCAGTCGGCGTGCCGAACCCCTCGCCGGTGAACACGTGCCCCAGATGGGAGTTGCACGCCGCGCACCGCGCCTCGGTCCTGACCGTGCCGAACGACCGGTCCTCGATCAGCGTGACCGCGTCGCCCTCGACCGGCTGGTAGAACGACGGCCAGCCGCAGCCCGAGTGGAACTTCGTGTCGGACCTGAACAGCTCCGCCCCGCACGCGCGGCACTTGTACACGCCGGTCGTCTCGGTGTCGGTGTACTCGCCCGTGAACGCCCGCTCGGTGCCCGCCTCGCGCAGCACCGCATACTCGTCCGGCGTTAGCTGCTCGCGCCACTCCGCGTCTGTCCGCTCCACTTTCTCCATGCTTCGAGAATAAATGATGGGCGAAGGTCGCCGGTGGCGCGGGAGGCCGCGCCGGCTCCCTGCCTCAGCTGGCGTTCACGGCGTAGTTGCTGAAGGAGAACGTCGCCGGGACGCCGTTGGTGGACACCAGCTCGACGCCGTAGCAGACCTGTCCAAGGGTGGAGTCGGCCGGTATCCAGCCCTTCCCGATGATCCACTGGAAGAACGAGAGCAGGTTCAGGGTCCCCGAGGTGAAGTTCGACTTGGCGACGAACGCGATGTAGCTGCCGGACTTCCACACCGTGTACGCCCGCCCGTCGAACGTGACGGTCCCCTGCACGGAACCGGACGGAGTCTGGCCGTTGTTCTGATTCCAGATCATGACCTCGGTCGAACCGGAGCCCGCGATCCCGTTGAGCCAGATGTCGTAGGCATCCTCGTAGATTCCAGTGCCCGGGCTCGTCTCCGCGAACGTACTGGTGACCGAGCTCAGCGAGCTGATCTTGGGCTCGTTGAAGTCCCGCTGGGAGTTCGGGTACGTCTTCACCGCGCCGTTGCCGCTGTCGTTGTTCATGTCGGCGGTGACGTACCAGTTGCTGTACGAGCAGGCGTACAGGGTCTGCGTGACGTTGTACCCGCTGATGCCCCACATGTCGTTGTAGACGAAATAGGGGCTGACGTTCCACATGCCGTACTGGGCCGAGGTCGTGTACTTGGGGTTCGTGCAGCTGGCGGACCCGGTGGTCACCGGGGCGGTCGATGCCGGAGTGCCCGATGGCGCGGCGCCACCCGACGGCGCGGGACTCTGTGACGGCGCGGCGCCTCCTGACCGCGAGGGGCTGCCGGACGCCCCCCGGCGGCCGGCCGACGGCGACGTCGATGCGCGGGTCGACTTGGCGGCCCGCCCGGCCGGGGCGGGCATGACCGCGACGCGGGGGCTGGAGACGACCTGCGGCATCAGCCCGGCCGCGGCGGCGGCCGCGGCCGCCGCCGGGCGGGCGCTGGACCCCGCCGTGGCCCCGACCGAAATGCCGTCGCCGACGGTGGCGTCGGCGCTGGCGCCTGCACGGCCGCCGTCCAGGAAGTTGCTCGCCGTAAGGCCGCCAGCGGCCACCAGGGCGCACGCGACGGCCACGCCGATGAGATCTCGGCGCGAACGCGGAAACCGTCGGCGGGGACGTGGCTCCGGTCCCTGCGCTCCGGTGTCGTCCTGCCGGTCGTTGGCAGACATGTGACGCACAGATCGCTCCCTTGACTCCCACCCACCGCTGGTAGTCGGCGATCGTACCTGCTCAGCGCGCCCGGAAGGTCGGGAAACGGATGATTAGCGAGCGCACGTAAGTGATCCGTAATTGCGGGCTAGAGCCGGGCGTCGGGGGCAAGCGCCTCCAGGATCTCGCTCGCTCGCAGCACCGCCTTGCCCTCGTCGACGTCGGGGTCGCCGACCTGCGGGTCGAAGTTGAGGTCGTAGAACACCTCGGTCACCCCGCAGGAGTCCAGCCACCCGACGTCCTCGCGGATCTGCTCGTAGGAGCCGGAGAGCAGCAGCCGCCGGCCGCTCCGCTTGGACACGGCGGGCTTGCCCGGCCGGACCACGCCGCGGCAGACGATCCTGGCCGGCCCGCGGCCGGCCGCGGTGGCGGCGTTCTGCACCACCTTGGCGAACTCGGCGATCTTGGAGAGATCGGCGCTGGACGCGGTGACCCACCCGTCGCCGATCCGCCCGGCCCGCTCCATCGCCGCCTCGGACATGCCGCCGAGCAGGATCGGCGGGCCCGGCCGCTGCACCGGCGGCGGGTCCTGCCGTCCGGGCGGGATGTCGTAGAACGTGCCGTGGTACCCGCGATCGGTCGTCCACAGCGCCCGCAGCGCGGCGACGTACTCCTCGGCCCGCGCGCCGCGCCCGGCCAGTTCGGCGCCCGACCCGGTGAACTCCTCGGCCAGCCAGCCGTTCCCGATCCCGAGGTCGAGCCGCCCGGCCGACAGCACGTCGACGGTGGCCGCCTGCTTAGCCAGCAGCAGCGGCGACGCGAACGGGTGGTTGACCACCGCCACGCCCAGCCTGATCGATGCGGTAGCCGCGGCCAGGTACCCGAGCGAGACCATGGGGTCGAGCACCGACCGGTAGACCGGCGCGAGCGCGGTCGACGTCGGCGCCAGCAGCCGCTGGAACGTCCACAGCGACCGGTACCCGAGCCGCTCCGCCCGTCGGCCCAGCTCAGTCAGGTTCCGCGGCGTCGCCCACGCCCCGGACACCGGTGCCCCGAATCCGATATCCATGGTCTAAGACCCTAGCCCGTCGGCTCACCGCGCCGACCAGGCCGGGCCGCCCGGACCGGTCAGCTGGTGTTTACCCTGAAGTCGCTGAAGCTGAAGGTGGCGGGCGCGCCGTTGGTGGTCACGATCTCGACCCCGTAGTCCACCTGGTTGAGGGTGGAGTCAGCCGGCACCCAGCCCTTGGCGATGAGCCACTGGAAGAAGTCGAGCAGGTTCAGGTTCCCCGAGGTGAGGTTCGAGTTGGCGACGAAGGCCATGTAGTTGCCGTTCCCCTTCCACGCGGTGTACGACTGCCCGTCGAACGTCACCGTTCCCATGGGCGAACCGCCGGGTGTCTGGCCGTGGTTGTTGGTCCAGATCATCACCTCGTCACTGCCCGCAGACGGATTGGCGATCGCGTTCAGCCAGATGTCGTACGCGTCCTCGTAGGTTCCTGTGCCCGGGTTGGTATCGGCGAAGGTGCTGGTCACCGCCTTCAGCGAGCTGATCTTGGGCGGGTTGTCGAAGTTGAGGTGCGAGTTCGGGTAGGTCTTCACGCTGTTGCCGCCGCCGCTGATCGTCGCGCTGACGTTCCAGGCGCTGAAGGAGCAGGCGGACAGGGTCTGCGACGCGTTGGCCGTGCCGACGTTCCACATGTCGTTGGCGACGAAATACGGCAACTCGGTGTACGTGCCGGTCAGGGTCGACGTCGTGAATACCGGGTTGGTGCACGCGCCGCCGGCGACCACGGGCGTCGTAGGGGCGGGGCTCGCTGACGAAGGCGCCGCTGATGGCGACGGCGACGGGCTGGTCGAGGATGAGGACCCCGACGGCGACGGCGACGGCGACGCGCCGTGCTTGTGCGCGCCGGCGGAGCTCTTCCCGCTGGCCCGGTGGGTCGGCAAGAATGCCTGCACGGGCTGCGCGACGAGCTCGGGCATGGCCGTCGCCGCTCCGTCCGCTTCGCCGGGATGCGCCATCGACGCCACCGAGCCCGCGTGCAGCGCGACCGCCCCGCTCGCGCTGGGCTGCCAGCCGTCCGTGCCCAGGTAGCCGACGGCGGCCACCCCGCAGATGGTTACCCCGCCCAGCAGCAGCGCCGCGAGCAGGGCGTTGCGACGGCGCAAGACGGCAAGCGGCTTCCGGTGCCCCGGACTGGGAGTGCCGTTGCCGCGGCGGGAGACGTCCACGGGACGAATGCTAGCCATTAGCACGGTCCGCCACATTCGAAACAAGTTCTCCTTTACAACCGTGTCATAAACTCCGGCCGCACGGGTAACCGGGCCGGTGGGCGAATTCGGTCGTTAGTCTGTGGGAGACTTCCACCGTGACCGATTTGTATGTGCCTGGCCTGCCATTCCCCCTCGAGGCATCCGGGACCCCGGCCTGCGCGGCCGTCGTCGCGGGCGGGACGCTGGCGCTGACCAGCGGGCCGAAGTCGGACATGTTCATCGACCCGGTGGGTGACGAGGGCGCGCGGCCGGACGCCGGACGACTAACCGGGCTCCCCGGCGATCAGGACTTCACTTTCGCCGCCCGCGTGACCGTAAAGTTCGGCGAGGTCTTCGATGCGGGCGTGCTGCTGGTGTACCTGTCCGATCGCCGCTGGGCCAAGCTCTGCTACGAATTCTCACCGCAGCGCCGCCCGACCGCGGTGACGGTGGTCACCCACGGCATTTCCGATGACAGCAATTCCTTTGCCACCGCGGGCGGCCCGCTGTGGCTGCGGATCGTCAGATCCGGCCGGGCGTGGGCCTTCCACGCCTCCGAAGACGGCGCGTACTGGCAGTTGCTGCGCTACTTCAGCCTCGGCGAGGGGTCGGGTGCGCGGGTGGGCTTCCTCGCCCAGTCGCCGCTCGGCCACGGCTGCACCGCGATCTTTGACTCGATCAGCCTCCAGGTCGGCGCGCCCGCCAACCTCCGCGACGGCAGCTAAGCCGAGGGAACTGGGGTAGAAGATTCCCGGCCAAACTGCCAGAAACTGGCTGGTTCTGTTCTTCTCCGGGTCATCCGTGTGTTATCTCGCCGCCCATTACTGGCCAGCCGTCGGCCGCGTGCCGCCGTTACTCTCGGTTCGACCGTTGTGAACTGGCCGTAGGAGGGAACCAGCGTGAGCGAGCAGGACAATCCGACCGGGCAGGCGTCCGCGCCGGACGGGAACGGGGACGGGACCACCCGGCGCATGTTCATGGTGGGCGGCGCCGCCGCCGCCCTCGGGGCCGCCGCGGTCGGCCGGGCCGGTTCCGCCGGCAAGATCACCGACGACCAGGCCAGGCTGATCGACAAGATCACCGCCGCCAGCAGCGCCAGCGGCGCCGCGTCGCTGAGCGATGTCAAGCACATCGTGATCCTGATGCAGGAGAACCGGTCGTTCGACCACTACTTCGGCACGCTGTCGGGGGTGCGGGGGTTCTCCGACCCGAACGTGCCCAAGAACGCCAACGGCACCCCGGTCTTCGACCAGTACGGCTACCAGCCCGGCGTCGGCGTTGACGCGGCCGGCTACACGCAGCCGTTCAACCTGCTCAACAACCCGCCGACCGAGAACGGGTCGGACACCAACGACATCGACCATAGCTGGACCGGCCAGCACAACAGCTGGAACGGCGGCAAGATGGACTCGTTCATCAAGTCGCACCTGGCGACCGACGGGGACGCCAACGGCCCGGTCGCCATGGGCTACTTCACCCGCGGCGAGCTCCCCTTCTACTACGCGCTGGCGGACGCGTTCACCGTCTGCGACGGCTATCACTGCTCGGTGCTTGGCCCGACCGACCCGAACCGGCTGATGGCCATGTCCGCGTGGATCGACCCGGCCGGCGTGGCCGGCGGCCCGGTGATCACCACCGCCTCCGACCGGCTGGCGATGACCGGCAAGCTGAAGTGGAAGACGATGCCGGAGGCGCTGCTGGAGGCGGGAGTGAGCTGGAAGGTCTACAACGACCCGACCGGCATCCTCGGCCTCGGCGTGCTCTCCTACTTCAAGAACTACACCAACCCCTTCAGCCTCACCGGCATCGAGCTGATCGCGCGCGGGCTGACACCGACCTACTCCGACGACTTCCAGTCCGACGTCAAGAACGGCACGCTGCCGAGCGTCTCCTGGATCGTCCCGCCGCTGGCGGAGTGCGAGCACCCGGCCGCGCCCCCGGAGTGGGGCGAGTACCTGGTCCAGCAGATCCTGAACACGCTCGTCGCCAACCCCGAGGTCTGGGCGCAGACCGTGTTCATCGTCGACTACGACGAGAACGGCGGGTTCTTCGACCACGTGCCGCCCGCCGCCGCCCCCGCGGGCACGGCGGGGGAGTACCTTACCGCCTCGCCGCTGCCGTCGGCCGCGGGTGGCGTGGCCGGCCCGATCGGCCTCGGCTTCCGCACCCCGTGCCTGGTCGTCTCGCCGTTCAGCGCCGGCGGCTACAAGTACTCGGGCACCCTCGACCACACGTCGACGCTGCGACTGATCGAGACCAGGTTCGGCGTCACGGTGCCGAACCTGTCCGCCTGGCGCCGCTCGGTCACCGGCGACTTCACCGGCGCCCTCAACCTGACCAAGGCGCCGGTGACCGCGGTCCCGTCCCTGCCGACCACCTCGATCGGGTCCGACCTCACGGTCGTCGAGGAAGCGGTGCTCAACGCACTCACCGGCACTCTGGACGTCGGCATCGACTACCCCCTACCCACCAGCAACAAAATGCCCGTACAGGAGACCACCCCGGCCCGCCCCAACGTCCCCTGACGGCCGGGCGCTGGTTCAGTAGTGCCTACCCTTGGCCGTCCCTCGGTAGGGCTGCACTTGATCCGGCCACCGGCAGGCAGCGGTGCACGGCTGGCCCAACCGGAGCAGCGGCGAGCTCACCGTCGTCAACCACGACCGGTCCCGCACGTGATGCCGGTCGCCCGCGGGGTGCTCGTCGCGGTGGCACCGTTCCCAGCCTCGCTCGGTGCGGGCTAGCTCGTGGCAGCGGTCCGTGGTTGACTCCTGGCCGGCCCCGCCGGGCTGGCCGGGTGCCATGGAAAGCGTGTCGTTTGTCATCTGCGTGATCCTCTCCGCTGCCGTCTGGCCGTGCGCGGCATGGCGGGGCGGGTGTGCTTGCCGTCGTGGCGGCGGTCCCGGCAGTGGGATGCGGTCGCACTAACAGCCTACGCCCGCCCTGCACCGGCGATCCCCGACCGCTTACCCCGAAGTCCCGCCCGCGAGGACCGCCGCGGTTAGCTCGCGGGCGCAGCCCCACGACAGGGTTACGCCCGCGCCGCCGTGGCCGTAGTTGTGCCACAGCGCCCGCCCGTCCGGCAGCGTCTCCGCTTCCAGCCGCACCTCCGGGCGGCAGGGCCGCAGGCCCACCCGCTCCGTCACCACCCGCGCGCCGCGCAGGGTGGGGAAGACGGCCGCGCAGTCCCGCATGATCCGGGCCGAGACCTCCGGCCGGGGCGACCAGTCGAACGCGCCCTCCTCGGCCGTTCCGCCCAGGATCACCACGTCGCCGTGCGGGAACGCGTACACGTACTCCGGGGTGTCGTCCGCTCCGTGGTCGAGGTAGAACTCCGAGATCCCCGGGTTCTCCACCACCACGACCTGCCCGCGCACCGGCACCACCGACTCGTCCGGTACCAGCGACCGAGCGCCGATCCCGGTGCAGTTCACCACGACCGGCACGTCCACTGACGCCAGCGCAGGCACGGTGGCGTAGTCGACCGCCCCGCCCAGGCTCTCGTACCGGCTCAGCAGGTACTGGAGGTAGTCCGGCATGCTGACCGCGGGCGCGGTGTAGGACCAGCCGGACGCGAAGCCGTCCGGCAGCTCGGCGGCGGCCAGCAGCCGCAGGTCGTCCAGGAGGTTCGCCCACGGCGGGGGCGACGCCACCGTCTGCGCCACCTCGCGTCCGTGCACCTGGTGCACCCCGGCCGACGGCTCGTCCGCCAGCGCGGAGAACACCTCCAGGCCCGTCCGCGCCCACTCGTAGCACCGGTCGTCGGGCCCGCACCGCACCGGCCCCCAGATCGCACCCGCCGCCACCGAGGTGACCCGCCACGGCGGTTCCGCCGTCACCACCCGCGTTGACAGCCCGGCCTCGGCCAGCGCGATCGCGGTGGTCAACCCGACCACACCGGCGCCAACCACCACAATGTCGACAGCAACCATGGACTCGACCGTACAAGACCCGGGTGCCCCGCGAGCCAAAGGGCGCGCCCCTGGCTTCGGACTGAGGAGCGAGGGAGCGAAGCGACTGAGCGACGAGGGAGAAGACAGGGGTCCCGAGCGCCCGGCGGCGAGTGGGGAAAACACAGCGCGGGTCAGGCCAGGATCGACCCGAGGGCTCCTTCGGGTGCCAGCGGCGCCCGTCCGATCGCGGCCTGACCAGCGTGAAGGTCTCGAACAGGGAGTAGTCGCTGTCGGCCGCGCCGTCGCCGTCCACGTCGCTGGCATCGCCGCCGGGTTCGGCGTCGGCCGCGTGGTAGTACCTGACCGTGATCGACGTCTGCGCGCCGACCTCGGCGCCCGGATTGACGTCGAAGACCGCGACGCCGTAGCCGGTCGCGGTGTCACGCCGGGCCGACCAGGCGGCGGTCTCGACGGCCGCCCCGTCCTCATCGCGGGCCCCACCGCTCGCGCCGCCGCCGAGTACCAGGTGAACGGTGCCCTGGCTGGTATCGAAGACGCCGCTGTCGACGGTGGTCACGGGATGCGGGCGCAGCGGGCCGGCCGAGTCGAAGCCGCGGACCGGGAACGAGCGCTCGTAACCCCCGTTGTGCCCGCACAGCACCAGGTCGACCTCGTACCGGTCGAACAGCGGCAGCCACTGCCGCCTGATGCCGAGGTCGACGTCGTCGCCGACGCCCGACGACGAGCACGCGCACTGGTGGAGCTGGATGATGACCCAGTCGATGGCGGCGTTACGCCGGGCGGCGGCCAGGACCGCCTCCAGCCAGCGGGTCTGCGCGCCGGCGGAGTAGCCGCGCTGAACGTCGTCTCCGCTGAGGCAGATGAACGCCGCCGTGCCGACCCGGAACTGGTACCACCGCCCCTCGAACCCTTGCACCCCGTTGCCGGGCAGCGAGTACCTGGCCAGGTAGGACGCCAGCGCCTGCTCCTGGTCGGCCGCCTGCGCCCCGTGGTTGCCCGGCACCGGCAGCCACGGTCGGTACGCGGCCGAGGCCTGGACGTTGTTCCCGAAGTCCCGCCACGCCTGCGGCTGCGCCGCCGGGTTCAGGTCGGCGTCGGCCAGGTCCGCGTTGAGCAGGTGGAACAGCGGCTGGAAGCTCTCCACCGCGCCGACCGCGTAGGCGGACTGGCCCGACGAGCCCGCCCAGCGCGCGTTCGGCGCGGCCAGGTCGCCGAAGCTGGTGAAGCGGAACGCCGCCCGCCCCTCCGGCGCGGTACGGAAGGTGGCGCTGAACGGGTCGGCCGCGTTGCTGTCGTTGTCCGCGGTGACCGCGTACCCGTACGTCGCGCCCGGCCGCAGGCCGTCCACCAGGGCGTGATAGGTCAAGGCGGGCTCGCCGCCGCGCCCGTCGGAGTAGCCCCGCTCGACCGCCCGGATGACCCGCTGCCCGATCCGCACCCGCGGCGCCTGCGCCTGGCCGGGCGATGTCCACGACACCACGACCGACCTGGCCGGGTCGTCGCCCCAGGTGAGGTGGATCTGCTCCGGCGTACCGTCGGCCGCCCCCGCCCGCCGGTGGCTCGGCCCGGCCGCGGGCGGCACCGCGGCGGTGGCGAGCAGCCCGGTCGTGCCTGCTGCGAGCAGCTGCCGCCTGGACAAGCCGGACTCCGCGTCATCTGACATGCGGAGACTTTGCCGTCCGCCGGTAAACGTCCGGTGACGGGCGGGAAGGTAGCGGCGCTAGTTCTTGATGAATATTGGTCCCGAAGGGCGAACAACCTTCACACCCAAGAAAAAGTCAGAACCATTTCATCCCGAACGGACCCGTGGTTCACCGTGGCCGGCTACTGGCTCGCGCCCCGCCCGAGCACCCAGCTGGCCAGCTGGGTCCGCGACGAGAAGCCGAGCTTGGTGAAGATGTGCTCCAGGTGGGAGTCCACCGTGCGCTTGGACAGGAAGAGCCGCCCGGCGATCTCGCGGTTGCCGAGGCCGGCCGCGACCAGCGCGGCGATCTCGTTCTCGCGCCGGGTGAGCTGTTTGACCCCGGCGGCGCCGGACTCGCCGCCCAGGACGCTGTCCACCGGCGTCTCGCCCTTCGCCATCGCCAGCGCGTCGGCCAGGTGCATCGCCAGGCCGCGGCTGAGCAGCTCATCGAACCGCTCCTGGCCGAGGGCGGACCGCGCGGTGTCGGCCGCGCTCTTGCGGATCTCGGAGTAGCCCGGGCCCATCAGTACCGGCGCGTTGAGCAGCGTCCACAGCGCGTCGGCGGCGCCGTACAGGACGGTGGCGAGCTCGAACTCGGCCGTCGCCACCCGGCAGACCGACAGCAGGTCGAACGACATCGCGATCGTGTGCAGGTCGTTGACCGACTCCTTGATCCGCAGGCAGGACAGGGAGTCGGCGATGGCGGCGGTGATGTCGCCCGACAGCCAGCGGGTCGCCCCGCGGACCCACAGCGCGCTGCCGCGCGCCCACTGCTCGCCGGTCTCGTCGCAGCGCCGCAGGCACTCCTCGCACAGCTGGACCGCCCGGTCGAGCGCGCCGGACAGGATGCAGGCGGAGGCGAGCCTGGAGTAGGTCACCAGCGCGAGCGGGTCGCCGAAGCCGATCCGCTGGTAGCTCGCGAGCGCGGCCTCGTACCTGGCCTGTGCGGTCTCCAGGTCCCCGCCGTTGAAGGCGACCATGCCGAGGCCGTCGCTGACGTGCGCGGCCAGGTTCTCGTCACCCAGGGAGGCGGCGAGCGCGGCGGCGCGCTCGAGCAACGGCGCGCCCGCGCTGAGGTCGCCCTGCTGCACCGCGAGGACCCCGGCCCCGAAGACCGCCCAGGCGTTCTCGCGCGACCCCGGATTGACCGCCACCGCCAGCTCGTGCCAGCGCCTGCCCTCGGTGAACTGCCCCACCATGAGCCAGTAGGGCCGCAGCAGCGTGGTCAGCAGCAGCCCTTCCCGCTGCTCGCCCTCGGACGCGAACGAGAAGTCGAGGGCGGCCCGCAGGTTGTCGGCCTCGGCGCCGAGCCGGGCGAGCCAGCCGGTCTGCTCCGCCCCGACGCCGGCCGCCGCTGCCTCCGCCGCCAGGTCACGGAAGTAGTCGCGGTGCCTGGCCCGGAGCTCGGCGGGGCTGGCCGGGGGCGGGGACGCCGCCCCCGGCCGGGCGGCGGTCGCGGCCAGCCGCTCCGCGCCGAACTCCCGCATCGTGTCGAGCAGCTGGTAGCGGCGATAGGCGTCGCTGTGGTGCACGACCGACTTTTCCACCAGCCGGATCAGGGTCGTGGCGGTACCGGTACCGCAGACCCGCTCGGCCGCCGCCAGCCCGAAGCCGGCCGGGAACACGGAAAGCTCGGCCCACAGCCGCTGCTCGGCCGGGGTGCACAGGTCATAGCTCCAGGCGATGGCGGCGCGCAGCGTGCGGTGCCGCCCGGTGGCGGTGCGGGCGGACCCGAGGATACGGAACCGGTCGGTCAGCCGGGTGAGGATCTCGTCGGCGGGCATCCCCCGCAGCCGAACCGCGGCGAGCTCGAGCGCGAGCGGTATGCCGTCGAGCCGTCGGCAGAGCTCGGCCACGGTGACTCCGTTGGCCGGGCCGAGCGCGAACTCCGGCACCGCCGCCTGCGCCCGGTCGATGAAGAGGGCGATCGCGTCCGCCTGGGCGGCGTCGCGCCCCGGCGGCGGCGACCAGCCCGGCGGGGGCAGCTCGAGCGGGCCGACCAGCACCGTGTGCTCGGCCGGCACGCCCAGCGGCTCTCTGCTGGTGGCGAGGATGCGCAGCCCGGGGGCGGCGGACAGGAGCGTGCGGGCGAGGCTGCCGCAGGCCTCGACCAGGTGCTCGCAGGTGTCGAGGACGAGCAGCAGCTCGCGCTCGGCCAGGTTCGCGGCAAGCGCCTCCAGCGGGTCCCCGGCCGCCTCATCGGGCAGCCCCAGCGCGGCCGCCACGGCGGCGGGCAGCAGCTCGTAGTCGCGCAGGGCGGACAGCTCGACCAGCCAGCAGCCGTCGGCGAAGGTGTCCCTGACCTCGCGGGCGACGCGCAGCGCGAGCCGGGTCTTGCCCACCCCGCCCGCCCCGCGCAGAGTGACGAGCCGGTGCTGGTCGACGGCGGCCGCGACGGCGGGCAGCTCGCGCCGACGGCCGATGAACCGGGTAACCTCGGGCGGCAGATTGTCCTTCTGCTGGCCCATCGTCAGCGCGGCCACGATGCCCCTCGTGTGGTGCGGCCCACCGTGTTCCCGATCCCGCTGGCTCCGGCGCCGACCCCGACGGGCATTTGGTGGTTTCCGGGCATCGTACAACGCAACCCGCCACCGCCGATCGTGGAACCAGCTAAGCGACGCCACCACTAGATCAAGATAACAGCAAGAAGCGTGCAGTGGCGCAAATGGCGCAAAGACCATTCAGAGCCGCACACCGGGCAAAAGATTGGGTGTACCTACCGTCAAATAGGAACGGAAGGTACACCCAATAATCGAGTAGTCCGGCAGTGCGCTTTAGCACCTAGTAGGGTGCGCCGTCAAGGGGCGGCCGACGCCATTTCCGCGCATCGGGCCGACGTCATTTCGATCGGCGACGCGGACCCAGGCTCACGCCATTTCCGCCGGCCTCACCACCCCGACGGCAGCGCCATTTCCGCCTGGCCCCGCGAGCCCGCCGCATCGTCAGATAACAGCAAGAAGCGCGGAGCGCTAAAGGGCGGCGCCACGGTCCGTTAGGGACACCGTTTGGAGTTTTTGGAATTCGAATTTAAAGCCGCGACCATGCCTCGGTCAGGACCGAGCGGAGGATCTGCTCGATCTCGTCGAAGTGCTCCTGGGTGCAGATCAGCGGCGGGGCGAGCTGGATCACCGGGTCACCGCGGTCGTCGGCCCGGCAGACCAGGCCCGCGTCGAACAGCGCGTGCGACAGGAACCCGCGCAGCAGCCGCTCGGACTCGTCGTCGTCGAAGGTCTCCTTGGTCGCCTTGTCCTTGACCAGCTCGATCCCGTAGAAGTAGCCCGCGCCGCGGATGTTGCCGACGATCGGCAGGTCCGACAGCTTGTCCAGGGTGGACCGGAAGCCGTCCTCGTTGTCGCGCACGTTGCCGAGCAGGTTGTCCCGCTCGAAGACGTCCAGGTTGGCCAGCGCGACCGCGGCCGAGACCGGGTGGCCCGCGAAGGTGATGCCGTGCAGGAACGTCGCCGTGCCGGTGCGGAACGGCTCCATCAGCTGGTCGCGGACGATCATGCCGCCGAGCGGCGAGTACCCGGAGGTGACGCCCTTGGCGAAGGTGATGATGTCCGGCTGGTAGTTGTACCTGGTCGAGCCGAAGTAGTAGCCGAGCCGGCCGAACGCGCAGATCACCTCGTCCGACACCAGCAGCACGCCGTACTTGTCGCAGATCTGGCGGACCCGCTGGAAGTAGCCGGGCGGCGGGGTGAAGCAGCCGCCGGAGTTCTGCACCGGCTCGAGGAAGACCGCCGCCACCGACTCGGGGTCCTCGCGCAGGATCGCGCGCTCGATCTCGTCCGCCGCCCATACGCCAAACTGCTCTTCCGACCAGCCCGAGGCGAAGTCGGGCGCCCGGTAGATGTTGGTGTTCGGCACCCGGATGCCCCCCGGCGGCAGCGGCTCGAAGTCGTGCTTGATGGCGGACAGGCCGGTGACGGCGAGCGCGCCCATCGACGTGCCGTGGTATGCGTACTCGCGGCTCAGCACCTTGTACCTGGTCGGCTGGCCGACGCGCTTGAAGTACGCCTTGGCCAGCTTCCAGGCCGACTCGACGGCCTCGGAGCCCGAGGTGGTGAAGAACACCTTGTTCAGGTCGCCGGGGGCGAGCTCGGCCAGCCGCGCGGCGAGCTCAACCGCCGACGGATGGGCGTAGGACCAGAGCGGGAAGTAGGCGAGCTCGGACGCCTGCTTGGCGGCGGCGTCGGCCAGCTCGGTGCGGCCATGCCCGACCATCGAGACGAACAGGCCCGCGAGGCCGTCCAGGTACCGCTTGCCCTTGTCGTCGTAGACGTAGGGACCGGAGCCGCGCACGATCACCGGGACGTCGGCGTTGTCGTAGGCCGACATCCGGGTGAAGTGCATCCACAGGTGCTGCTTGGCCGCGTCCTGGAGCTGTTCTGGAGTAAAGGTCATCGCGTTCCCCATGTGTAGGTCTGCTTGCGCAGCTTTAGATAGACAAACGTCTCCGTGGATGTGACCGACGGTACCCCGCGCACTCGGCTGAGAATCTCAAGCAGGTGGTCGTCGTCCTCGCACACCACCTCGAGCAGCAGGTCGAACGAGCCGGCCGTGAGCACCACGTAGTCGATCTCGTCCATCGCGGCGAGGTGGTCGGCGACCTTCTCCAGGTCGCCCTCGCAGCGCAGCCCGATCATCGCCTGCCGCCGGAAGCCGAGCCGCAGCGGGTCGGTGACCGCGACGATCTGCATCACGCCGGCCTCGTGCAGCCGCTGTACCCGCTGCCTGACGGCGGCCTCCGACAGACCGACCGCCTTGCCGATCGCCGCGTACGACTGACGTCCGTCGGCCTGCAGCTGCTCGATGATCCGCTTGGAAATGTCGTCGAGCACCGCCGTGCCGACCGGACCGCCGCGCGGGCCGTGGGCCATCCGATCACACCCTTCTGCCAACTCGCCGCAGCCGGCGAAGTACTTTCATGCTTGTCACAGACGACCCAAATGTCAACTGATTTCGAAGACAAAAGTGCAAAAATCCACGGAATCGCTTGTGGTGGATGTCTCTCTGCGCCAAGCTCAGCACGAACGGCCAGACACCGACAGGCCCCACTGGAGGCAGGGATGACACAGGGACGCTTGCGCAACTTCGTCAACGGCAGGTACACCGACCCGTGCGAGGGCCTGTACAGCGACGTCATCGACCCGGGCACCGGGAAGGTCTACGCGCATGCCCCGGTGTCGGGCTCGGCCGATGTCGACGAGGCGCTGCGGGCGGCCGCCACCGCGTTCGAGAGCTGGCGCGACACCACCCCGGCGGAGCGCTCGCGGGCGATGCTGAAGTTCGCCGACGCGGTCGAGCGGCGGGCGGACGAGTTCGTCGCGGCGGAGACCCGCAACACCGGCAAGCCGGTCGCCCTCGCGGTCGCCGACGAGGTGCCGCCGAGCGTGGACCAGCTCCGCTTCTTCGCCGGGGCCGCCCGGATCCTCGAGGGCCGCAGCGCGGGCGAGTACCTGCGCGACCATACGTCGATGATCAGGCGCGAGCCGATCGGGGTCTGCGCACAGGTCACGCCGTGGAACTACCCGCTGATGATGGCCATATGGAAGATCGCCCCGGCGCTCGCGGCGGGCAACGCGGTCGTGCTCAAGCCGTCCGACACCACGCCGGTCTCGAGCCTGCTGCTGGCCGAGGTGGCGGCCGAGTTCTTCCCGCCGGGGGTGTTCAACGTCATCTGCGGCGACCGCGGCACCGGCGGCGCGATGATCGCGCACCAGATCCCGGCGATGGCCTCGATCACCGGGTCGGTGCGGGCCGGGATGGACGTCGCCCGCACCGCCGCCAGCGGACTCAAGCGGGTCCACCTCGAGCTCGGCGGCAAGGCCCCGGTCATCGTCTTCGACGACGCGGATGTGGCCGCGGCGGCCAAGGGGATCGCCGCGGCGGGCTACTACAACGCGGGCCAGGACTGCACCGCCGCCACCCGGGTGCTCGCGGGCCCCGGCATCGCCGCCGACCTCACCGACGCGCTGGCCGAGCAGGCCCGGTCGACCACGACCGGCGGCCTCGACGTGGCCGACGCGTCCTACGGCCCGCTGAACAGCGCCCAGCAGCTGGCCCGGGTCTCCGGCTTCCTCGACCGGGTGCCGGCCCACGCGACCGTGCACGCGGGCGGGCACCCGGTCCCCGGTCCGGGCTACCTGTTCGAGCCGACCGTCGTCTCCGGCCTCGCGCAGGACGACGAGCTGGTCCAGGACGAGGTGTTCGGCCCGGTCATCACCGTGCAGCGGTTCACCGACGAGGACCAGGCGGTGCGCTGGGCCAACGGGGTCAAGTACGGCCTCGGCTCGAGCGTCTGGACCAGGGACCACGGCCGCGCGATGCGCGTGTCCCGCCGGCTGGACTTCGGCGTCGTCTGGATCAACACCCACATCCCGTTCATCGCCGAGATGCCGCACGGCGGCTTCAAGCACTCCGGCTACGGCAAGGACCTGTCGATGTACGGCTTCGAGGACTACACGCGGATCAAGCACGTCATGTCCTTCATCGGCGTCTAGGGACAATTTCGAAAGCAAAAATACCAAAAATAAAAGGACCAAATTCGATCATCACCGAACGCCACTGTGCTTATTGCGTCACCATTCGCCGCTGCCTGAGCGGTTCGGGACCTTGGTCCCTAGGTATCCCTTATACCCCGCCGTTCTGTGATCCAGACATTACTATGAGACTGAATGGCAGGTCAGGCGTCTAAAATTATTTCCTGGGATTGCGTAGTAGGCACGTGTCTTTGTTCGTCTAGTCTCTATGAGGCCTCGCTGAGGTCTCATTCTGACCGGATGAACAAGGTTGGCTACGGAGGCGATCATGCAGTACTTGCTCTTGGTCTGCGCCGAGGGCTCGGTCGAGGACGACCGCGCCGAGCTGGGGACGGAAGCCGTCCCCGCGCAGCGCGGCGAGGCGGCGGAACGGCACGGCATCCTCGTCGTGGGCAGCCCGCAGCCCGCGATGGCAGCCACCCTGGAGTTTCGCGGTCGGGATGTAACGATCACCGATGGTCCCTATGCCCGAACATATGGACAGATCTGCGGTTTCGACATCATTGACGGCGAGCAGCTCGAGGAGGTAATCGAACTCGCATCACGGCCAAGCAGCCCGTGACGGGCGGCGACCAAACCGTCGCGGAGCAGCTCGCGGCGGTCTCCGCTGACGCCTGGGACCACATCGCGGTGACCCTGACCCGGCTGACCGGGGACAGGGAGCTGGCCGAGGACTGCGTTCAGGACGCCTTCGCACGAGCCCTGGTGCGATGGCCGGTCGACGGCGTGCCCGGCAAGCCGATGGCGTGGCTCATGACCACCGCGCGGAACCGGGCCATGGACCGGGCCAGGCGCGCGCTGGTGGAGGCGGAGAAGCTCCGGCTGATCGCCCGGGAGTCGGCCCGCGAACCACCCGACCTGGTAGCCGAGGCCGAGGTCATCACCGATGACCGGCTGGAGATGATGTTCGCCTGCGCGCACCCGGCGCTGCCCATCGAGGCCCAGGTCGCGCTCAGCCTTTCCACTCTCACCTGCCTGTCCGCGGCCGAGATCGCGGATGCGTTCCTGGTCACCGAGCGGACCATGCGGCAGCGGGTGTTCCGCGCCAAGCAGCGGCTGCGGCGGGTGGGGGCCCCGCTGCTGCCGCTGGAGAAGGACCTGCCGGTGCGGCTGCCCGCGGTCCTGCATGTCCTGTACCTGATGTTCAACGCGGGCTACGGGGGGATCGGGGCCGACGGCCCGGTCCGCTCTTGCCTACTCGAAGAGGCGCTGCTGCTCGGTCGCCTGCTGGTGGACCTGGTGCCGGGCGACCCGGAGGCGGCGGGCCTGCTCGCGCTCATGCTGCTGCACGACGCCCGGCGGGACGAGCGCGGGCGCGAGCGGGAATTCGTGCCGCTGTCCGATCAGGACCGGTCTCGCTGGGACCAGGCCAAGATCGCCGACGGCATCGCGCTGGCCGACCGCGCCACCCGGGCGGGCCGGATCGGCCCGTTCCAGATCCGGGCGGCGATCGCCGCCTGCCACGACATCGCGCCGTCCTACGCGGAGACCAACTGGTGGCGCATCTCCCTCCTGTACGGCCAGCTGGCGCGGATGGACTCGTTCGCGTCCGTGATCCCGTGCCAGTCGCTGGCGGTCGGCATGGCCGACAGCCCCGAGGCCGGCCTGCTCATCGTCGCCGAGCCGGAGTCGATGAAGTCGCCCGACCCGGTCGAGGTGGGCGACCCCGCCTGCGCGCCCAACCCGGCCGTGGGCGGCACTCCCCGGCTGGCGGTCCGCTACCAGCTGCTGCCCGGCATCCGCGGCTACCTGCTGCGGCTGTCCGGGCTGCTGGCCGAGTCCGCCGACGCCTACCGGGAGGCGCTCGACGCGGCCGCCTCGATCGCCCAGTTCCGGGCCGAGCGGCTCGGCCCGCGAGCGTCCTTCTAAGCGAGCTGACCCCGAAGCGTGCTGACCCGCACCGGAGGTGCCCAAGCCTGACACCGGATTGATCCGGCTTTCCGATTGCTGAAACCTGTCCAGTGAAACCGGGAAGCGCCCGCCCCCGTCGCGTGGGCGCCTCCCGGTGACACCGAGGGGGAAGGGCCATCCCCGGTCCTACAGCGAGCAACCGGGAAGTGGACCAGGGATGGCCGCGCGTTGCCTCAGCAGACCCCTCAATCTGCCGGGCCAACTGGCAAACCCCCCCTGAATGCCAGTGTCGCGCCGCGCTTCGCGGCCAGCGGGTACAGTTACCATCCGGTCACGGTGCGCGTTGCTAACGATAGCGGTCGATGGGCATAGGTGTCTACACACCTATGCCACTTGCCCTATAGTTTTTTTTGTTACCCGCGGTGCGAGGGGACGGAGAACACCGGGTGCAGATCGACTACGACTCCGGCGAGCCGGTATACCTGCAGATCGCAAGGCTGCTGAGGGATCAGATCATCCAGGGCGAGCTCCAGGTGGGCTCGCAGCTCCCCTCGGGCAACGAGATGCAGGCCAGCCGGGGAGTCACCCGGGTGACCTACCAGCACGCGGTCGACCAGCTCCGGGAAGCGGGCCTGGTGGTGACGAAGGTGGGCAAGGGCACCTTCGTGGTGGCGGTGCCGATGCTCCAGGTGATCGACCTGTCGGCCGGCGACCAGGTGACCGCGCGGATGCCGACCGAGGCCGAGCGCGAGCAGCTCGACACCGGGCTGAGCCCGGTGCTCGTGGTGACCCGGGCCGACGGCTCGGAGGAAGTGTTCCCGGCCGCCGTCACCGTGTGCCAGGCCCGGGCCTGACCGGACTCGCCGCCGCGCTCCTCCTCGCCACCACGCTCCTCCTCGCCGCGCTCGCCGCCCGCTCCTCGCCGCGCGTCGGCGCTCGCCGCTGCCAGTTCGCGGTGCGGGTTGACTTAGCTGATACCGCATGCATAGCATAGTGATATCAGTTTTAAACGCCTTGCCAAGGAGGCAGCCATGGGCGTAGCAGTCACCCGGCCGGCGGTGGAGATCGCGCACCTGCGCAAGACCTACGGCTCGCTCGTCGCGGTCGACGACGTGTCGTTCTCCGTCGCCGAGGGCGAGATCTTCGGCATCCTCGGCCCGAACGGCGCCGGGAAGACCACCACGGTCGAGTGCGCGGTCGGACTTCGGCAGGCCGACGGCGGGATCATCCGGCTGCTCGGCCTGGACCCGCGGACCGACCGGGACCGGATCCGCGAGGTCGTCGGCGTGCAGCTGCAGGCGAGCGAGATGCCCGCCCGGCTGCGGGTCGGGGAGATCCTCGAGATGTACCGGTCGTTCTACCGCGACCCGGCCGACGTGGGCGAGCTGATCGAGGCGCTCGGCCTGGCCGGGAAGCGCGGCGCCTACTACAAGTCGCTGTCGGGCGGTCAGCGGCAGCGGCTGTCGGTCGCGCTCGCGCTCATCGGCCGGCCGAAGATCGCGGTGCTCGACGAGATGACCACCGGCCTCGACCCGGCCGCCCGCCGCGAGGCCTGGGAGCTGATCGCCGCCATCCGCGACCGCGGCGTGACGATCCTCCTGGTCACCCACTTCATGGAGGAGGCCGAGCGGCTGTGCGACCGGGTCGCCCTCATCGACGGCGGCCGCGTGGTGGCGCTCGACACCCCGGTCGGACTGGCCGCGCGCACCAGCGGCGGCAAGACGGTCAGGTTCGCGCCCTCGGCCCCGTTCCCCGATCGCCTGCTGAGCGAGCTGCCCGAGGTGACCCGGGTCGACCGCCAGGGACGGCACGTGATCGTCACCGGGACCGGGGAGCTCGTCAACGCGGTGATCCTCGCCCTCGCCGCGGTCGGCGTGACCGCCCGCGACGTGGAGCTCGACTCGTCCAACCTCGAGGACGCGTTCGTGCGGCTGACCGGAAGGCACGCCGCGCCCAACGGCGACCGGCAGGCGGCCGACCCGGCCGGCCCTCCGGAACTCGGCCTGGCCGACATCGCCACCTCGGACATCGCCGCCTCGGACATCGGCACCTCGGACTTCAGCAGGCAAGGGGCATCGTGATGATTACGCTCACCCGGCCGTCGGCGCGGCCGTCGGCGCTCACGGTCAGGGCCAGGCGGGCCGCCTTCGGCCAGATCGTGCTCAACGAGGTCAGGCTGACTAGGCGGCGTCCGATCGGCCTGATCGGAGGGATCGGCATCCCGCTGCTGCTGCTGGTCATCTTCGGCGAGCTGCCGTCGTTCAAGCAGCACCTGGCCCAGCTGGGCGGGCTCACGCTGTTCGGGGCCTACGTGCCGGTGCTGGCCGCCTTCGGGCTGGCCATGCTGGCGATGCTCGGCCTGCCGCTGCCGCTGGTCTCCTACCGCGAGCTCGGCGTCCTGCGCCGCCTGTCGACCACCCCGGTCCCGCCGTCCTGGGTGCTCGCCGCCCAGGCGGTCGTCCAGCTGGTGATCGCGGTGGCCTCGGTGGTGATCATCTTCGCGGTGTCAATGGCGGCCTTCGGCGCGCCCGCGCCGGCCAGCGTGGCCGGGCTGGTGCTGTCGGTGGTGGTCTCGATTGCCGGGCTGTTCGCCATCGGGCTGCTGATCGCGGCGGTGGCCAGGACCTCGACCGCCGCCAACGTCATCGGGCGGATGGCGTTCTTCCCGCTGATGTTCTTCGCCGGCCTGTGGCTGCCGCGGGCGCTGATGCCGGCCCTCCTGCTCGACATCAGCAACTACACCCCGCTGGGGGCGGCGGTGCAGGCGATGCAGTACTCCATGCAGACCGGGTTCCCGCCCGCCGCGCCGCTGCTGGTCCTGGCCGCCTACGCGCTGGTATTCGGCTTCCTCGCCCACCGCCTCTTCCGCTGGGAGTAATCGAAAAGCAGATCAACCCCGCTCATCCCGAACGGACCCTGGCTCCGCCTCGGTCCGTTCGGCCGTCTCCCCACCTCCGCCCACCCAGACCCGCGCCCCAGCTCAACCCCTTGACCACGCACCCCATCCGCCACCTCCGCCACCGTGGCACCGGCTCACGTCACCCCCTGAGCGCTGCGCGCCTCCGCCCCCTGGCCAAACCTGTCGCCTACGCCAGCGACCCCAAACGCGACCTGTCAACTACGCCAGCGACACCAATAGGCGCTGTCGCTGGCGTAGGTGACATGGCGCCGAACTCTGTCGATGGGATAGCCGACAGGTCCGCGGTGGAGCCAGGATCCCGGATAACAGCAAGAAGCGCGGATGCGCGCAGACCGCCGGGCTCCCGGGAGCCGCGCATCTACTCTCGGGCGGATGCCGCCAGGCGCTTGGCGGTGGCGGCGGCCTGCTCGTGGGCGCGGGCCAGCTCGGCCCGGCTGCGGTCGCGCTGGTCGGCCAGCGCGGGGACCGTTTCCGCCAGCGTGAGGCTGGTGGTGATGACCGTGAGCGTCATCCCGAGCGAGTTGCCGAGGATGAGGTCGAGCACCGGGACGGCGTGGTCCCAGCCCTCGGTCGGCGTGTGCGCGTCGTAGGAGGCGCCCTGGCTGTTGACGATCACCGCCGGGCGCCCCGCCAGCGGCTGGGTGGCCACGTCGAACGGCGCGGTCACCCCGGGGACGTGGATGTGGTCGATCCACGCCTTGAGGCTCGACGGCAGCGAGTAGTTATACAGCGGCGCGCCCATCAGCAGCACGTCGGCCGAGGTCAGCTCGTCGATCAGCCGCTGCTGGAGCGCCTCCGCGGCGGTCGGCGGCGCGGCGTCGTCCGGCCGCAGCCGCGGTGGCCAGTGCAGGGCCGCGTCAGCCAGGTGCGGCAGCGGGTCGCGGTGCAGGTCCCGGTAGGTGACCGAGTACTCCGGGCCGTGCTCGCGCCAGGCTGCGGCGAAGGTGGCGGTGATGGCCCGCGAGCGGGAGCGCTCCGCGTCGGCCGAGGAGTCAAGATGGAGCAGATGGGGCATTCCGCCACTCTAGTAATCCGTCACCGACACGTCCGCTCCGACCTGTGCCCCCCGGGATAAGAACCGCTCAGCTACCGAACGTAGTCATACCTGTTCGTTCGGCTATAATGATGCCCAGTTCACCGCCCAACAAAACCCCAGTAACCCCCAAGATCGCACAATCAGAACGCGATACAACCGTGCCAGCGGGTAGAGCGTCATCTGACACGTGACGAAAGAGATGCCCTTGAGCGCACGAGCAAACCAGACATTCGCACCCTCCGCCCACGTCGCCCCCGCGCCGGGGGCCATTCGCGCCCGCCGCGCGTTGGCGTCCGCGGTGGCCGTGCTGGCGGTCGCGGGCCCGGTCGCGGGCTGCGCCACCGCGTCGTCAGGATCGGCCGCGACGCCGGGCGGCGGCGCCGCAAGCACGCCCGCGGGAACCTCGGCGGCGTCGATCGGAACCGGGTCGACCCCGTCGGCCGGGAGTTCGGCGGGCGCGCAGGGAACGACGGCGTCGCCCGCGCCGGCCCCGTCCTGCGCTGGCCGGGCCGCCTCGTCCGGTTCCGGACCGGCCCCGGCGCTGGCGGCGGTCCAGTTCGTCGACTCCGGCCACGGCTGGGTGGCCGGGGCGGGCAGGATCATGGCCACCAGCGACGGCGGCGGCAGCTGGACCAGGCAGTACACGGGCCACGCGAACCTCGACCAGGTGGACTTCATCGACCGGCAGCACGGCTGGGCGGCCGGCGGCGACACCCTGCTGCGCACCACCGACGGCGGCGGCAGCTGGACGGCGCTGGCCGAGCCGTGCCAGGGCGAGCTCAACTCGGTCCACTTCGTCTCGCCGACCGTGGGCTACGCGGTCGCGGCCGCCCCCGGCGACCAGGCGGGCGGCCCCTACACGGACGCCGTCGGCGGTTCGCTGGTGCGCACCGGCGACGGCGGCGCGACCTGGTCGGCGGTGCCAAGCGCGCCCGCCAACCCGCAGAGCGCCTGCTTCGCCAACGCCGATGACGGTTACCTCGGCACCCCCGCCCGCATCTGGCGAACCACCGACGGCGGTGGGCACTGGACGCTCGCGCTGACCGAGCCCGGGGCGTCGGTCAACGTGAAGACCGCCGACACCCCCGAGATCCAGTGCGCGGGCGCCAGCGGCCTGTGGGTGCTCTTCCTCGGCCAGGGCGCGGCGACGGGCCACGCCCCGTACCTCGCCTACGCCAGCCAGGACGGCCACGAATGGCACGGGGTGCTCGAGGAGCAGTTCACCGAGTCCGCCCTCAGGCCGGGGGTTAAGCTGCCGGAGGGCCCCGGCTCCTACCCGGGCCCGGTCAGCGCCATCGACCCGGGCACGGCGGTTTTCGTCGGCTACACGCCGCCTCTTGGCTACGGCGTGGCGCCGGTCATGCTCGCGTCGGACAACGGCTACTCGCTGAGCAAGGAGGGTGACGTGGGCACGATCAACGAGCCCATGGCGGCCGCCTTCCTCAGCCGGGACCAGGGCTGGGTGGTGGGCGAGAACCTCAAGACCAACGCCTTCTCGGTCGAGGCCACCAGCAATGCGGGCCGCACCTGGACGACCCAGTACACCACCGGCTAACGCCCGCAGGCCCGGAGGACGGCGTGAAACACGGGTCCGTTCGAGATCACGGGTTTGATCTTTTGCTCGCCAGTAGGCTGGGCGCATGGACATCAACAAGCCAGAGATCGATTTTCCCGAGGGCACGCCGCCCAAGGACCTTGAGATCACCGACGTCTGGGCGGGCGACGGGAAGGTGGCCGGCCCCGGTGACACCGTTGAGGTGCACTACGTCGGGGTCTCCTACTCCTCGGGCGAGGAGTTCGACGCGAGCTGGAACCGCGGCGAGCCGCTGCGCTTCAAGCTCGGGGTGGGCCAGGTCATCGCCGGCTGGGACCAGGGCGTGCAGGGCATGAAGGTCGGCGGCCGCCGCAAGCTGGTCATCCCGCCCAACCTCGCCTACGGCGACCGTGGCGCCCCCGGCGCGATCAAGCCGGGGGAGACCCTGATCTTCGTGTGCAACCTCGTCTCCGCCTGATACGCGTTATCCGTCTATCGCCCCGGGTTCGGCCTTGGCCGGCCCGGGGCGATCGCTATCCCCCGCGAGCCAAAGCGGCCCTAGGCGCGCGGAGGCAAGCGGGAAGATACCGCCCGCTCCAGGATCGCGCCCGCCGCCAGCAGCCGGTCCTCGCTGTTGGCGGGACCGATCAGCTGAACGCTGGCGGGCAGCGGCCCGTTGACGCCGCGGGGACCCTGGGCGGGCACCGGCAGCGCCAGCGCCGGCAGCCCGGCCGCGTTCACCGGCGAGGTCAGCCCCCGGATCTTGAACATGTCCTGCGCGTCGTCGATCAGCGGCGGGAAGCCGAGCAGGGTGGGCAGCGCCAGCAGCTCGATCCGGCGCCAGATGCCGTCAAGTGCGGCCCTCCACCGGTTGTTCAGCGCCTGGGCGACGCTCAGCCGCGCGTCGGAGATCGTGCTCGCCTGGCGTAGCCGTTCCCGCACGTCACCGCCGATCTGGTCGGCCGCGCGTCCGTACAGCTTGGCGTTGGTGGCCCAGGCCTGAGCGTCAAGCAGCGCGAAGGACGCCGCCATCGCGTCCTGCAGTTCCGGGATCGTGACCTTCTGCACCGCGAACCCGGCCGCGTGCAGCGCATCGTCGACCGCCGCGTCGATGACCGGATCGGCGTCGATCGCCAGCCGGCCGACGGTCTCCGGCGCCTGCGCGGTGACGGTGAAACCGGGTTCGAGCAGCGCCATTCCGGCGATCAGGCGGTCGACGTCGGCCGCCATCGGCCCCACCGTGTCCAGGCTCGGCGCGAGCGGGCGCACGCCATCGACGCTGACCCGGCCCCAGGTGGTCTTCAGGCCGGCGATCCCGCAGCAGGCGGCGGGGATGCGGATCGAACCGCCGGTGTCGGTACCGTAGGCGACGTCCGCCTCGCCCGCCGCCACCGCCGTCGCCGAACCGCTGGACGAGCCGCCGGGCACCCGCCGCGGATCGAGCGGGTTGATCGGGGTGCCGAACCACTCGTTGACACCGCTGATCCCGTAGGCCAGCTCGTGCAGGTTGGTCTTGCCCACGAACCGCGCCTCGCCGCGCCTTATCGCCGCGCGCAGACCCGCGATGCAGGCGGCGTCCTGGCGGGCAGGGACAGCGGTGTCGGCGACGGCGCGGCAGCCCGCGGTGGTCGGCAGACCGGCCATATCGATGAGGTCCTTCACCGCGACCCGCAGGCCGGATCCGAACTCGGTGTCCATAACGATCCAGGTAGCCACGCCTGCCAGGCTATCGGCGGCCGCGGCGCGCGGACTCGTCGCCACCGCCATGCGTTCATCGATCTGTACGCTGATCGCAACACTGCCCCGCCACACTGGCGTCATGAGAATCGGGGGGATTCGGCCGGCTGTTGTCGTGGCCGCGTGCGCGGCGCTTGCGATCGGCCTGGCCGCGTGCGCGGCGGCGGACGCGCGGGGAGCAGAGCAGACCGGGGCGGGACCACAGCGGGCGTTCGCGACGACGGTCACCGTGCACACGGGGAGAGCGCCGGTCGGTCAGACCAGTGACCATTACATCGGCCTGTCGTTTGAGTCGGGCTCACTGAACAGCGGCAAGTTCGACAACGTGGGCGATCTGGCGCAGCTGCTGCGCAACCTGGGCCGGTCGGTGATGCGGTTCGGCGGCAACACCGTCGACCAGTCGTTCTACGGCATCACCCCGAACGCGCTCGCGGGCCTGGTCAGGCTGGCCAAGGCATCCGGCTGGACGGTGCTCTACAGCGAGGACCTCGGCCACTTCAACGCGGCGGTGGTCACCAGGGACGCGCGGGCCGTGACCGCCGCCCTCGGCCGCCGGCTGTCCGCGCTCGCCTGCGGCAACGAGCCCGACCTGTTCCCCAACTACAGGCTGCGCCCACCGTCGTATTCGGAGAGCCAGTACCAGGCGCAGGAGTCGCAGTGCCTGACCGCGGTCCGGGCGGGCGCGCGCAAGGCACCGATCGAGGGACCCGACACCGCGGGCAATCGCTGGCTGCCGGTCTACGCCGCGGCGGAAGCGGGCCGCCTCAGCTCACTCGGCCAGCACTACTACCCGATGGGCTGCGGTCTCGGTGGCAGGTCTCCGGCCGCGTTCGACGCGACGTTGCTGTCGGCCGGGCAGGCCGCCAAGGAGGCCGCGTTCTTCACCGAAGCGGCGACGGCGGCCAGGACGGCGCGCGCGCCGCTGCGGATCAGCGAGACCAACACCGCCTGCAACGGCGGCGCCCCCGGCGCGAGCAACTCCTACGCGTCCGCCCTCTGGGTGGTGGATTATCTGCTCACCGGCGTGGAGTACGGCGTCAGCGGGTTCAACTTCCACGGCGGGCTCGGCTCAACCTGCCAGGGCTACACGCCGCTGTGCCAGCTGTGGAACAACGAGTACGCCGCCCAGCCGATCTACTACGGCATGCTCTTCACCCACCTGCTCGGCACCGGGAAGCTGCTGCCGGTCACGGTGGCCATCGCCAACCCGGGCGACCACGTGACCGCGTTCGCGCTGCGGCCGTCGGCCGGCGGCGGCCTGCGGCTAATCGTGGAGAACCTGACCGGCGACCCGGCCGACGTCACCCTGGGGGCCGGCGCCGCCAGAAGTCGGCCGCGGTCTGGACCCTGACCGGGCCGTCGCTGGTGGCGACCTCCGGCGTCAGGATCCAGGGCGGCCAGGTCGCGGGCAACGGCAGCTTCACCCTGCGCCCGCCCCGCACCGTTGGCTGCTGGGCCGGGAGCTGCCAGCTCGTCCTCGCGCCGTACTCGGCCGCGCTCGTCCGCCTCGGCTGACGGCCCATGGCAGCAGACCGCTAGTCGGCGGCGGGGGCGTGCGCGTGGACGTACAACCGGGCCAGGCCGTGCAGCGCGTCGGTGTACGGGGTGGGGACGCCGGTGAGCGCGCCGAGCTCGCGGACCGCGCCGGTCAGCGCGTTGAGCTCAAGCGGCCGGCCGGCCCGCGCATCCTGCAGCATCGACGGGGTGAAGTCGCCCAGCTTGCGGGTGACCGCGTGCCGGTCCTGCGGCGTCTGCGCGATCGGGCAGCCGATGCGGCCGCCGATCTCGCGGGCCTCCAGCATCGCCGCCGAGAGGAACTCCCTTACCAGGTCGTCGTCCAGGGCGGGCCCGGTCGTCGACCCGGTGATCGCGCAGATGGGGTTGAGCGTCAGGTTGCCCCACAGCTTGTACCAGACGTCGTCCCTGATCCGGTCAGACAGCGTGACGTCGAAGCCGCCCGACCGCAGCGCGTCGGCCAACGCGGTCAGCCGCTCGGTGGGGGCGCCGGACAGCTCGCCGATGATCAGGCCGTTCCCCGCCCGCCAGTGGACCACGCCGGGGGCGGGCGACGACGCCGACAGGTGCACGGTGCCGCCGATCACCCGGGCGGCGGGCAGCGTGGCGGCGATCGTGCCGCCCGGGTCGACGCTGTCCAGGTGCGCGCCGGCGGCCGGGCCGCCGAACCCGTCAAGGAACCACCACGGCACCCCGTTCAGCGTCGACAGCACCGAGGTGGCCGGGCCGAGCAGCGGCCCGATCGACCCGGCGACGGACGCCATCGACTGCGCCTTGACCGCGACGATCACCACGTCCTGGACGCCGAGTTCGGCGGCGGCGTCGGGCGCGGCCGTCGCCAGCCCCTTCGCGACCCGGAGAGACCCGTCCGGCAGCCGCACCTGCAGCCCGTCCGCCCTGATCGCGTCCAGGGTCGCGCCGCGCGCGAGCACCGACGCGGTAACGCCGTCGACCCCCGCCAGACCGGACGCTATTACCCCGCCGATCGACCCGGCGCCCACCACACAGATCCGCATGCCCCATGTTCTATCCTCCTGCCGCGAGTGTGCGAAAGTCGGGTCATGAACACTTCGACGTCGATCGAGTCATGTCAGGCCGATATCCGTGGTGCGTAGCGGGGCCAGTAACCGGCTTCCCGCCGCGGTCGGGAAGTCCCTCGCGAACGCCTCGCCCACGCCGTTCTGGCTGGACCAGCCGGACGCGCCCGAGCCCCTGCCCGCACTCGCCGAGCACGTGACGACCGAGCTGGCGGTGGTCGGCGGCGGTTTCACCGGCCTCTGGACGGCGCTGCTGGCCAAGGAGCGCGACCCGTCCCGCGACGTGGTGCTGCTCGAGGCGCGCAGCGTCGGCTGGGCGGCGTCCGGCCGCAACGGCGG
>CAVZAA010000010.1:0-387500 GCA_963773105.1 uncultured Actinomycetota bacterium | reverse complement strand
CAGGCTAATCCGCCCAGGGTAAGTCGGGGCCTAAGACGAGGCCGACAGGCGTAGCCGATGGATAACGGGTTGATATTCCCGTACCCGCGCGCGGCCGTCCCGGCTGAAACCATGATGCTAAGAGCCGCGGATCGCCCTTAGGGGCGTGAGGCGGCTCGGACCGATTGGGTAGTAGGCGAGCGGATGGGGAGACGCAGGAGGCTAGCTGTACCGGGCGGTGGTTGTCCCGGGGTAAGGGCGTAGGGCGGACCGTAGTCAAATCCGCGGTCCATGTGCCTGAGACCTGATGCCGACCCGCAAGGGGAAGTCAGTGATCCCATGCTGCCGAGAAAATCCTCGCAGCGAGGACGCGTGCGGCCCGTACCCTAAACCGACGCAGGTGGTCAGGCAGAGAATGCCGAGGCGATCGGGTGAACCGCGGTTAAGGAACTAGGCAAATTGCCCCCGTAACTTCGGGATAAGGGGGCCCACACCCGGTGATGACCCATGCGGTCTGAGCTAGGTGGGGGCGCAGAGGCCAGGGGGAAGCGACTGTTTACTAAAAACACAGGTCCGTGCCAAGCCGCAAGGCGATGTATACGGACTGACGCCTGCCCGGTGCCGGAACGTTAAGGGGACGGGTCAGCTCTTCGGGGCGAAGCTCAGAACTTAAGCGCCGGTAAACGGCGGTGGTAACTATAACCATCCTAAGGTAGCGAAATTCCTTGTCGGGTAAGTTCCGACCTGCACGAATGGCGTAACGACTTCCCCGCTGTCTCAACCGCGGGCCCGGCGAAATTGCACTACGAGTAAAGATGCTCGTTACGCGCAGCAGGACGGAAAGACCCCGGGACCTTTACTGCAGCTTTGCATTGGTGCTCGGGACGGCTTGTGTAGGATAGGCGGGAGACTGGGAAGCGGGGACGCTAGTCCTCGTGGAGTCGCTGGTGAAATACCGCTCTGGTCGTTCTGGGTGTCTAACCTGGGCCCGTGATCCGGGTCAGGGACAGTGCATGGCGGGTAGTTTAACTGGGGCGGTTGCCTCCCAAAAGGTAACGGAGGCGCCCAAAGGTACCCTCAGCCCGGTCGGCAACCGGGTGCCGAGTGCAAGTGCACAAGGGTGCTTGACTGTGAGACAGACATGTCGAGCAGGAGCGAAAGCTGGGACTAGTGATCCGGCGTCGGCTTGTGGAAGCGGCGTCGCTCAACGGCTAAAAGGTACCCCGGGGATAACAGGCTGATCTTGCCCAAGAGTCCATATCGACGGCATGGTTTGGCACCTCGATGTCGGCTCGTCGCATCCTGGGGCTGGAGCAGGTCCCAAGGGTTAGGCTGTTCGCCTATTAAAGCGGTACGCGAGCTGGGTTTAGAACGTCGTGAGACAGTTCGGTCCCTATCCGCTGCGCGCGCAGGAGACTTGAGAGGGGCTGTCCCTAGTACGAGAGGACCGGGACGGACTGACCTCTGGTGTGCCAGTTGTTCCGCCAGGAGCACGGCTGGTTGGCTACGTCGGGAAGGGATAACCGCTGAAAGCATCTAAGCGGGAAGCCCGCCTCAAGATAAGGTCTCCCACCACCTCGAGTGGGTAAGGCCCCCAGCCAGACGACTGGGTTGATAGGCCGGAAGTGCAAGCGCCGCGAGGCGCTCAGCTGACCGGTACTAACAGACCGAGGGCTTGACTAACACCTAATACTTTTGCGCTTGCGTTCACTGTGCGGTTCCCGAAATACGGCCGGGAACCTTCTAAGGCTGATATTTCCATAGAGTTGCGGCGGCCATAGCGAGGGGGAAACACCCGGTCCCATCCCGAACCCGGAAGTTAAGCCCCTCAGCGCCGATGGTACTGCGAGGGAGGCCTCGCGGGAGAGTAGGACACCGCCGCACATTCTTTCCAAAGAAGCCGGTCCCACCAGGGACCGGCTTCTTTGCGTTGTACCGGCGCCTGACCTCAGGCCAAATTTAAAGGTCAAGGGCCAGGTCAAGGTCAAAGGCAGGCCTGGGGCGTCGGGTCGGGCCGGCCGGAGTAAATTTGCCGCCGGCGCTCCTGCGGAAGGCCGGCGGAAATTTCCCCGAGCCGCCCGCCCTCACCTCACCAGCGGTGAGACCCAATTCCGACGTCCAACACCCCGACCCGGACCGCCGCCACTCGACCAGCGGATAACAGCAAGAAGTGGGGCATCCGCATGGGCGAGGGCGAGATAATGGATCGTTGTATACACCCGCGTGTATACGACGATCCATTATCTTCCTCCGCCGTGCTCTGGCGTGAGATAACAGCAAGAAGCGCGGGGGCGCTGGGGAGGCGAGCAGCGACGAGGGGCCCTTGCGGTCCGAGAATCGGGCTGCCGACAATACCGATGTGACGAACGCAGGCGAAATCGCGGAGCGGCTTCAGCGGGACGGGTATGCCGTCGTTCCCGGGCTACTGGATCGGCAGGCCTTGGCGGCGGCTCGGGCGGAACTGGGTGCGATGCTGGATTCTGCCGAGTGGGGATCCGGCTTCGACGGCACTCGGACTAAGCGGGCCTGGGCTCCGCTCGCCGTGAGTCGATGCTTGGACGAGGCCGCGCTGGCGCCTCTCGTCCTGGACACGGTTGAGCTGGTGCTCGGCTCCGGTACGCAGTTCGGAATTACCTGCGCCATCCAGGTTCATCCCGGCCAGCAAGCCCAGGTCCTCCACTACGACCAGGGCATTTACCCGCTGCCACGCGACCGCGACGTCTTGATCACCACGATGTGGGCGCTCGACGACTTCACCGCCGATAACGGCGCCACCCGCATTGTCCCCGGCAGCCACCTGCGTCCGGCGGGCAAGCCCGAAGCAGCCGAGGCCGTCCCGGTGGAAATGCCCGCCGGATCGGTCCTGCTGTTTTGCGGCCGCCTCTACCACGGGGCCGGCGCCAACACCACCAGCCGCCCGCGGCTCGGGGTCGTCATCGACTACGTTCAGCCCTGGCTGCGACCCTGCGAGGCACACACTCTCAGCGCCAGCCATACGCAAGTCCGCCAGCTCCCGCAGCGCCTCCAGGAACTCCTCGGCTTCAACCAGCCCAGCCCCTACCTCGGCTTCATCAATGGCCGGCACCCCCGCGACTGGCTGATGGATGGACGACCAGCCCAGTAACCGAGCCTGATCATGTCAGTGGCGGTCGATCTGTCGCCACGCGTACAGATCGCGCAGAGCGCCGATTTGGGTGCCGTGATGACCTACCTCGGTGAGCGTGCCGGCGATGAAGCGCGTGGCCGGGCGCGCGGGACCCGGCGGGCCGCCCACGCATACGCCGCCTCTTGGCGGCTCCGCGGCGTACGTGTACCCGGCGGTCGTCACTTCGAGCTGGTCGTCATCGGCCTGCTCGATCGCCTCGCGGAGTCTCTGCCAGCCGTCACGCAACGCGGTGACGGCCTCGGCGGCACTGGTGAAGATCGGGTGATGGGTCAGGTACGGGGAGGTCCATCCGCTGGCCATGGTGCGCGTCCCGCCCAGGAAGTCGATGTCGCACAGACGGCCCGGCATCGAGCCTATGTGCCAGTACAGCCAGGCGATGGTGGTCATCGGGACCGGGGCCGGCTCGGGGATCTCGAAGTCGGCCACCCATTCGCCGGCTCCGAACGGGTTCGGTGTCGAGCACTGGCCCGGCCGGCGAATGCTCCAGGTCGTCGTGAACGGCTCCCAGAAGAACTCGTCGTCGGTCAGGTCTTCCCAGGCGCGGGCAAGGGTGAAGTACTCGATTGGGTCCATCAGCTCCAGCAGCGTGCCGGCTCGTTTCCCGGTCATGAGCCGCATCGTACTCAGCCCCTCTGCCAGTGCGTTTCTGTGACCTACTGGGCGGGCGCTTCGGCGAGCGACAGGCTGTTCCCGTCTGGGTCCAGCACGACGACGTGGCGCACCCCGTTGCTGTAGGTCTCGACCGGTTCGTGGCCGATGCCGTGCGCGGCGAGGCGGGCCAGGATGTCGTCGAGGTCGTTCACGCCGAGCGTGATCATGGCTCCGCCCACCCGCTCAGCGCGCACGTCCCGATCATCGATGACGACCCACGCGTTTTCACCGACCTGCCACAGGTACTCCTCGCCGATGATCTCGTCCGCCGGGCGCCCGAAGAATGCCTCGAACCACTTCAGTGCCTTGATCCGGTCACTCACGCACATGATGCTGTACAAGTCCACTCGGACCACTCCTCGCCGTCGTTCAAAGTCGGATGCCCCGACCGAACTCATCGATGAACTCTGGTCGCGGCGGGTCAGACGCTCAGTGCGGGGAGCAGGGGGGACTTGCCTGCTCCATACCCTGGGCGCTGGCGGAGACCGCTTCTTCCAGCTGGGCCAGCCAGGCCAGGTGACCCTGCACCGCCTGGCGGCCTTCGGCGGTGAGCCGGAACCACGTGCGGGGCCGCCGGCCCACCGCGCCCTTGCGGACTTCCACGTAGCCGGCGTCTTCGAGCACGCGGGACTGTTTCGACAGCACCGAGTCGCTGATCCCGGCCGCGTCACGTAGCGCGGCGAACTCGACCCAGTCCGCGCCGGCCGCCAGCAGCCCGCAGATCGACAGCCGGGTGATCGGGTGAATCAGCGGGTCCGGCCTCGCCGTCACGCCGCCCCTCCGCCTCGCAGCTCCTGGCGCATCCCCCGCAGCAGGGCCAACTGGAGGGCCACCTCCGCCGCGACCGCGAGAGCCGCGACTGCGATCGCGGTCACGATCAGGCCGCGATCGATCAGAAGGTGCTCGGTCACTATGGCGCCGAGGCTAACCACCACCACCGCGTACCGCGTGGGACGGCCCGGGCCGGGAGAGCTGAGGTTCCGGAAGCCCATCTTTATGCCGGTGGCCCGGGTCCAGCCCCATTGCAGCGGGACGGCCACCACCAATGCGGCAACGAAGAAGGGCCAGATGCTAACTCCCAGGTACCGCGAGGCGAAGGGGAACCCGAAGACCAGGGCAAACATGATGGAGACACCGGTCAGGTACCACCACGGCGGCCGCATCCGGTCCGCTAGCCGACTCCGCTGCACGCCGAGCAGCTCCAGCGCTTCCGGGTCTCTTGCCACATCGGGCATTGCGGCTCCTCTGTCATGTACTTTCCAAATAGAAAGTACATGACAAGCCCGCGTTCGGCAAGCCAGTCCCGGCCAGCGGCCGAGCGAGCCGGTGTCTTCGGCCTAGCGCGCGGGAGGAAGGTCAAGGTCAACGGGGATCTGCTCGGCCGAGCCGGTGCAGGTCAGGCGCAGGCGGCGGGCGAGCGGGTCGAAGCGAGGCCTGAACTGCAAGCTGAGTTCCTCGACGCCGTCGCGGCCGGCGCTGCCGGCGAAGCTGTACTGATAAGAGCCACCGCGGTCGTCTTCGGCGCGGATTGTCACCGGGCTCCACTTGCGGTTGCCGTCGTCTCGGTAGCGCCACCAGCGGGGGGTGGCGCGCAGACGTAGCGACCAACCGCCCGGCGAGGAGAGGAGGCTGTCGAGCTTGAGGGTTATGCCATCGATGGCCGGCAGGGTGATGCCGAGGTCAAGGTGATGCCGGGCCCCGTCGCTCCCGCCCGCTACGTCGAGGCTGGCGGAGAGGGCGTCCTGGGCTAGCTCGCGCTCGGCTGCGGTGACCGGTGTGAGTCGGCCGAGACGCACGACCGCGCGGGGCGAGGGCAGCAGGCGGGCCATCGTGCCGCTGCTGCCGTGCAGCTCGATCCACTCGATCGCCCGCATCGGGACCGGATCGACCCTGAACCAGATGGACCTGAAAAACGACCCGCGCCCCCCGGACGCCTGCCTGAGGTGCAGAGCGTACGTCGCTCCCTGATCGTCGATGACCGTGATGTCACCCGTCTGGGTTGACGGTTCCAGTGCGCGGAGCTCGTCGTCGATGCTGCGGGGATATTCGACACTTGCCTCACCGGTGGGCCCGGCGTCGCTCGCCCGGGGGGTCAGGGTACAGAAGAGCACCGCGTCATCGGCGCCGACGACCAGTCCCTCGAGGAGCAGCGTCCCCGAGTGGGTCTCGATGGCGGCGGCACCGCCGAAGGACCAGCGTTCCAAGGGGGACCGGCGGCGTCTTACCTCGGCTCGCAGCGCGGCCCAGTTGCGGCAGCCGTATTCACGGGCGAGGGCCTGCTGCGCCGCCGACAGCGTCATCCGCTGGGAGACCACGCGGATCCTGGCGACAGCGGCCGGGTCGCCGCTGACGGCGGCGCGAAGCAGTTCACGGGCCTGGCGGCGAAGTTGATCGAGATCGGGGCGGTCGGGAAGCCGAGGCATAGCGTCTCCTGGCAGCCCGGGTTCGCATTCGGGCGCAATAGGAAGACGATCCTGCCGAAATCCTGACCAGCGCACTGCGTGGAGTTGGACTCAAGTCCTGCCCGCGAACCCGGCGGCGCCCTCCAGCGCCGATGCCAGCACTCTACACGCCAGCCCGCGATTCGTCAGTGGCCGCAGGGTCGGCGGCGGGGAAGGCCGCGGGCGCGGTGGCGGAGACGGTGGCGGGCGGCGCGGTGTAACGGCGGAAGGCGGGGAGCGCGATAACCACGGCGCCCACCGCCGCGATGCAGGCGAGCCCGCCCGAGGTGAGCGAGAAGCGCGGCCCTGTGACGGCCGCCACCGCACCGGAACGGAGCTGCCCGGTCGGCGGGCCGGCCGCGTAGGACAGCAGCTCGATGCCGGCCATCCGGCCGCGGAGGTGATCGGGGATCGACTGCTTCCACATCGCGTCGCGGAAGACGCCGCTGCACTCGTCGGCCCCGCCCGCCACGGCCAGGAACGCGAGGGCGACCCATACCGACGGGGCGAGGCCGACCATCGCCATGGCCAGACCCCAGCCAGCCGCGGCGATCGCGATGGCCAGGCCGTGGCGGCGGACGCGGGGCATCCAGCCGCTCGTCGCCGAGACGACGAGCGCGCCCGCCGAGGGGGCGGCGAACATCAGCCCGGTCGACCACGGGGCGTGCAGTTCGACCGCGAGGAACGGGAGCATCGCGTTCGGGTAAGCGAAGACCATCGCGGACAGATCGGCCAGGTAGGAGCCGAGCAGGTCCTTGCGTCCGACCGCGTACCGGAGTCCGACGAGGATCTCGCGCAGCAACGGTCCGTTCGATACCGATAGCTCTTGATCTTCACCGCCGCCGTCACCAGAGGCGACCGGCAGCGGAGGCACCCCGCGGCTCAGCAGCACGAACGATACGGCGAAGCCGGCCGCGTCGAGCGCGTAGACCAGCCACGGCCCGGGCGCGACCGCGAGCACGCCGCCAAGCGACGAGCCCAGCAGGACGCTCGCGTTGGTGGACAGCGACAAGATCGCGGCCGCGGCCGTGAGCTGCGCGCGCGGCACGATGCGCGGCGTCGCCGCCTCGAACGCGGGGCGCTGGAGCGACGCGAACGCCATCATCAGCGCCGCCACCACGTACAGCGGCCACAGCAGCGGGTGCGGAAGCAGCGCGTTGAGCAGCAGCAAAACGCCGCACAGGGCCAGTCCCGGCTCGCACCAGCGCATCAGCGCCCGCCGGTCGAAGCGGTCCGCGAGCACGCCGCCGTAGAGCCCGAACACGATCAGCGGCACCAGCTCGGCCAGCCCCAGCGTGCCGACGACCAGTGGCGATCCGGTGAGCTGCTTGGCCTGCACGAGCAGCGCGACCTCGGCCGCCTGCGACCCCAGGTACACGACGGTACGGCTGAGGAAGACGGCGCGGAACCCCCTAGCCCCCGGCCCGCGCAACGGCGACGTATCCGGCCACAGCGCCGACCAGCTCAAGGCCTTCCCCCCAGCATCACCAGCGGACGCTACCAGCTGGCCGCCCGCCCTCCCAATCGTTTTCCTCGGCGAGCAGGGCGGGCACCCTCGATCGGGCGGCGATCCAGCACCGCGTCGTCGGGCAGATCCAGTGGCATGGCGGCGCGCGGTCTCGATGTCGCCCGCGGTCTGCGCGGTGAAGATCTTCCCTCGGTCGCGGTACCAGTCGGGCCGGCCGTACCTGGCCACCGACCAGGCGCTGAGCTGCTGGTCCATCGCGTTGCGGACCAGGATCTCCAGGTCGCTCAGCACCGCCCAGAACGCAGCCGAGATCTCCGTGTTCCGCTCATAGCGTCGCAGCGCCCGCTCGAGGTCGCCGCCGGCGGCGGCCAGGTACGGTGCGAACCGCTCGGCCGAGATCCGGTGCTCGAGCGTGCGCAGCTCACCTGGCCTCACCGCCGGCCCTTCGGTACACTGGCCGCGAAGACCCCGGTCGCCCCTGCCCTCTCAACGGGTACGCCGCCGGGGTTTTGATTTCCGGTGGAATCTGATCTTCTGGTCGATCGGATCATGCGACGAAGATAACCATTGCCACTGACATTCGAGAGCGCTCTGACCTGCAATTATGTCATATTCAGACATGGCCGGTAGGGTGCCTTCGTGACGGTTAGCGCGGTGTATCCCCGGGATGGGGAGTTCCTGACCTTGGAAGAGCTGCACGCGGCGGCGCTGCGGCACCTGCCGCGCGATGTGGCGGTCTACCTGGAGAGCGGCTCGGGGACCGAGCTGACGCTGCGCGCCAACCGGGACGCGTTCGGCCGCTATGTGATCAAGCCCAAGCCGATGAGCGGCGTCAACGACCCCAAAACCAACACCGAGTTCCTCGGCATCCCGCTGTCGGTGCCGGTGCTCACCGCCCCGTTCGGCGGCGATGCGCTGTTCAGCCAGGACGGGCACCTGGCGGTCGCCCGCGCCAACGCCGCCTGCGGCATCGCGTCGATCGTGCCCGAGGTCGGCAGCTTCTCTTACGAGGAGGTCGCGGCGGCGGCCCCGGCGGCGGCGCGGATCGGGCAGCTCCATCCGTTCGATTCGTTCGACCCGGTCGCGCGGCGGATCAAGGCGGCAGGCTACGACGCGCTGTGCGTGACCGTGGACTGCGCGACGATGGGCTGGCGGACCAAGAACAAGATGGTTCGCTTCCGCTTCGATCCCGCTGTCTGGTTCGGCAACGTCACCGACGACGGCGAGCCGAACGTGGCTTCGACCTTCGGCGGCGGGATCATCCCCGACTGGACCTGGGACCAGCTCGCCGAGGCGACCGCCCGGCACGGTATGCCGTGGATCGCCAAGGGCATCCTCACCGCCGAGTCGGCCGTCGCCGCGGTCAACGCGGGCGCGTCCGCGATCCTGGTCTCCAACCACGGCGGCCGCCAGGTCGACCCCGCCCCGGCCAGCCTGGACGCGCTGCCCGAGGTCGCCGCCGCCGTCGGCGGCCAGGTTCCGCTGCTGCTCGACAGCGGCGTCCGCACCGGCGCCGACGTCTTCCTGGCGCTCGCGCTCGGTGCGAGCGCGGTCGTCATCGGCCGCCTGGCCGCCTACGGCCTGGCCGCCGACGGCGAACATGGCGTCCGCCGCACCATCGAGCTGCTGACCCAGGAGCTGCGCACACTGATGATCCTGGCGGGCGTGCCCGACATCGCCTCGCTCACCGCCGACACGGTCGCCCGCCGCTAACCGCACGGCGGCGCACGAGCCGCATCCGCTCCCCGCTAGGGTGGGGGAGTGGCCAGGAGCATCGCGACCAACACGGTCGTCAGCCGGGAAGAACTAATCGAGTTCATCAGAACGCGGCACCACGCGATCGTGATCACCACCCGCAAGGACGGTCGCCCGCAGGCGTCGCCGGTCAGCTGCGGGGTCGACGACGCAGGCCGGATCGTCGTCGCGACGTACCCCGAGCGCGCCAAGACCCGCAACGCCCGCCGCGACCCGGACCGGGTCGGCGTGCTGTTCCTGTCCGACGACTTCGGCGGCGCCTGGGTCCAGGTCGACGGGGTCGCCGAGGTGCTTGACATCCCGGAGGCGGTCGAGCCTCTGGTCGAGTACTTCCGCTCGATCTCGGGCGAGCACCCGGACTGGGCCGAGTACCGCCGGGCCATGATCGACCAGGGGAAGTCGCTCCTGCGAATCACCCCGACGCATTGGGGGCCGATCGCGACCGGCGGCTTTCCCGCCCGGCTCGCTTAGCCGGGACGGTCAAGGCGAAGCACGCGACCGTTCGGAATGATCGGTTTTGACTCGGTTTTGGCCTTTTCCTCCGCCCGTGCTGGGGCATGCTCCTTAGGTGGAACAACAATCTGCCGCCAGCGTCGGCGGCCAAACCGACCCCGACCAGTGGCGTCGCTGGGTGGTCTACCAGGTCTACCCGCGCAGCTTTGCGGACGCCGATGGGGACGGCGTCGGTGACCTGCGGGGCCTGCTCGGCCGCCTGGACTACCTGGAACGCCTGGGTGTGGACGTGGTGTGGCTGTCGCCGGTGTACCGGTCGCCGATGGACGATAACGGCTACGACATCAGCGACTACCAAGACATCGACCCGCTGTTCGGCACGCTGGCCGACCTGGACGAGCTGATCGCCGAACTGCACGCCCGGGGGATGCGGCTGGTCATGGACCTGGTGGTCAACCACACGTCCGACGAGCATCCGTGGTTCGTCGAGTCACGGTCCAGCCGCGACAACCCCAAGCGCGACTGGTACTGGTGGCATGACCCGCGCCCGGGCGCGACCCCCGGCACCGCCGGCGCGGAGCCGACCAACTGGGAGTCGCACTTCTCCGGGCCGACCTGGACCTGGGACGAGCACACCGGCCAGTACTACCTGCACATCTTCTCCCGCAAGCAGCCCGACCTGAACTGGGAGAACCCGGATGTCCGGCAGGCCGTCTACACGATGATGCGGTGGTGGCTGGACCGCGGCGTGGATGGATTCCGGATGGACGTCATCAACATGATCAGCAAAGACAGGTCCCTGCCGGACACGCCGCACCGGCCCGGCTCGCTCTACGGGCCGGGCGATCAGTACTTCACCTGCGGCCCCCGCAACCACGAGTTCCTGCAGGAGATGTACCGCGAGGTCTTCGCGGACCGGCCTGGTCACGTGCTCACCGTGGGCGAGATGCCTGACGTCACGGTGGCGGAGGCGGCCCTGTTCACCGCGCCCGACCGGCACGAGCTGGACATGGTCTTCCAGTTCGAGCACGTCCGGCTGGATCACGGCGCGCACAAGTTCGACCTGCGCCCCGTGCGGCTGCCGGACCTCAAAGCGTCGATGGCCAACTGGCAGGCCGGCCTGGACGGGCGGGGCTGGAACTCGCTCTACTTCGGCAACCATGACCAGCCGCGCTCGGTGTCGCGGTTCGGCGACGACGGCAAGTACCGGGTGGCCTCGGCCAAGACCCTGGCCACCGTGCTGCACCTGCATCAGGGCACCCCGTACGTGTACCAGGGCGACGAGCTGGGGATGGCCAACACGCCCTTCGCCGACATCACCGACTACCGCGACATCCAGACGCTCAGGTTCTACGCCGACGCGGTCGAGCGCGGCGACACCGACCTGGCGGAACTGCTAGCGGCCATGTACCGGATTAGCCGGGACCAGGGCCGCACCCCGGTCCAGTGGGACGCCTCCGCGAACGCCGGGTTCACCACCGGCACCCCCTGGATCGCGGTCAACCCCGATTACCCCGATGTCAACGCGGCCGCGCAGGTCGGCCGGGCGGGATCGGTGTTCGAGCACTACCGGCAGCTGATCGCGTTGCGGCACGCCGACCCGGTGGTCACAGAGGGCGAGTTCGAGCTGCTGCTGCCCGAGCACCCGGCGATCTGGGCCTTCGTGCGTCGCGGCCGCGACGCCGAGCTGCTGGTCGCGGCCAACTTCTCGGCCGAGCCGGTCACCGCCACCCTGCCGCTTGAGGCCGGCTGGGCGGATGCCGAGGTCGTGCTGGGCAGCCATCCTGAGCGGTCGCCTCAGCAGCCGGCCGACCTGGCGCTCGAGCCGTGGGAGTCAGTGATCTGGCGCCGGACGGTCTAGACATCCAGGGGGCGCGCGAACTCGCCGGTGTCGTCGGCTCCGGTGGTGAGCGGGTCGGGCGCGTGGGGCAGCACGGTCTCGAAGTACGACGTGGCCGCGGCCGTCGTTCCGACGTCGCGGCCCGCCTGCTCCGACAGGTACCAGCGGTGCTCTAGGATCTCGTGGAAGATCTCCGGCGGCGCGATCCTGCCCCGCAGCCCGACCGGGATCGCTTCCACCACCGGGTCGTAGACCTCCTCCAGCCACCGGTGCGCCGCGACGGTCTCCGACACCGGGCAGTCGCTCTTCTGCTCCAGGTACCCGCGGAAGCTGGCGATGTCGTTGAGCAGGCGCTGCGCCTGATGCTCGTCCGCGCTGATCCCGGTCTGCCGGAACAGTTGCGCGCTGTGCTGACCCGCTTCGGCCACCTTGGTCCGGATCCGCAGCTTGCTGCCGTCCGGCGTGCTGATCAGCTCCAGTTCGTCGGCGTCGAACCCGAGGTCGTTGAGCCTGCGCAGCCGCTTGGCGATCCGATGGCGCTGCTCGGTCGGCCGCAGCGTCTCCTCCCTGGTCAGCTCCTCCCATAGTGCCTCGTAGCGGTGCTGTATTTCCTCGCCGGTCTCCAACGGGTCGATATCGGGCGGCAGCAGATCGCCCGCCTGGAGGTCCATGAGCTCACCGCTGACCCGTTCCACCGCCAGCTCGACGTCCCAGTTCCGCTGGCCGCTGGTCAGCTCGGGATGCTGCTCACTGGTCTCCGCGTCGACCAGATAGGCCCCGAGCGTGCCCGCGTCGTAACGGAACAACGTGTTGGACAGCGAGCAGTCACCCCAGAAGAACCCGGACAGATGCAGCCGCACCAGCAGTTCCACCAGCGCGTCGAGCAGCCGGTCGGTCGGCTGCCCGACGCGCGGGCTGGAGAACAGGGCCCGGTACGTGGTCGAGTACTCAAGGAACCTGGTCACCAGGATGGCGTCCAGGTCCGGCCCGCGGTCGACGACGATGCCGACCACCTCGACTGCGGGCACGTTGAGCTCGGCCAGCGCGCGCAGCAGCCGGTACTCGCGCCGCGCCAGCCGCTCGCTGATGGCCTTCAGCGCATAGAGTTCGCCGCCCTCGGCCACGAAGCGGACCACGTGCCGCGACAGCCCGCGCTGCCGTATCTCGACCAGCCGCTCGTCCCGCCACTGCTCTAGCGGCTCGCCGAAGGGCAAGGTCAGCAGGCCCGCCGCCTCGTCTGCGGGCGGGCTGAAGACGAACCGCACCGGCTAGCCGCGAATCGCCAGGCCGGTGGCGTCGTCGAAGAACTTCATGTCTTCGATGCTCACCGCGAAGGTCAGCTTGTCGCCGACCTTGACCGGGACCTTGGGGCCGACGCGGGCGACCCCCTCTCCGTGCTTGACCGCCGCCGCCTCGTCCTTGTCGACGGCCCCTTCGGCCAGCACCCGGTTCGCGTCGATGGTGAAGTGGACCACCTGCTCCGAACCGAGCGCCTCGATGAGCTCCACGTCACCCACCAGCTTCGGCCCGGTGGCGTTCTCGGCCTCCGCCGGCAGGTGCTCGGGCCGCAGTCCGACCACGACCTTCTTGCCGCCGTAACCCCGCAGGGCGGGCCGCGCAAGCAGGACCGATTCCGGCACGTCGAGCTCCTGCGAGCCGAGCTTGAGCGACCGCGCGTCCGCACCGAGGATGGCGTCGTACAGGTTCATCGACGGCGAGCCGATGAACGCGGCCACGAAGATGTTGTCCGGGTTGTCGTAGAGCACCTGCGGGGTGTCCACCTGCTGCAGCACGCCCGCGCGGAGGACGGTGACCCGGTCGCCCATCGTCATCGCCTCGACCTGGTCGTGCGTGACGTAGATGGTGGACACGCCGATGCGCCGCTGGATCCGCTGCACCTCGGCCCGCATCTGCACGCGCAGCTTGGCGTCCAGGTTGGACAGCGGCTCGTCCATCAGGAAGACCGACGGCTCGCGGACGATGGCGCGGCCCATGGCGACCCGCTGCCGCTGCCCGCCGGAGAGCTGGCCGGGCTTGCGGTCAAGCCACTCGGTCAGGCCGAGGATCTCGGCCGCCTCGTTGACCTTGGCCCTGAGCTCGGCCTTGGGCAGCTTGCGGAGCTTCAGCGCGAAGCCGATGTTGTCGGCCACGGTCATGTGCGGGTAGAGCGCGTAGTTCTGGAAGACCATGGCGATGTCGCGCTGCTTGGGCGTCTCGTCGTTGGCCTCCTTCCCGCCGATGCGGAGGATGCCGCTGGTGATGTCCTCCAGCCCGGCGACCATTCGCAGCGCGGTGGTCTTGCCGCAGCCGGACGGGCCGACCAGCACCATGAACTCGCCGTCGGCGATGTTGACGGAGAGGTCCTTGACGGCGTGGAAGCCGTTCTCGTAGACCTTGTTGATCTTCTCCAGGTTTACCGGGGCCATGATGTCTCCTGTAGTGATGCGTGCCCGAGATCGGAGAAACCGTTCATCCCTTCACCGCGCCCGAGGTCAGGCCGGAGATCACGAACTTGCGGAAGATGAAGACCAGAACTCCGATCGGCACCACGGCCACCACGCTGGCGGCGAAGATGGTCCCGTAGGGGACCTGGAAGTTCCCGCCGAATTCGGCGATGCCGACCGGGATCGTCCGGTAGTTGTTGGAGCTGTTGAAGGTGAGCGCCATCAGGAACTCGGTCCAGCAGGCGGTGAAGGTGAAGATGCCCGCGGTGAACAGGCCCGGCAGCGCCTGCGGGAGGACGATCGTCCAGACCGTGCGCAGCGGGCTGGCGCCGTCGATCCGGCCGGTTTCCTCCATCTCCTTGGGGATGCCGAGGAAGTAGTTCCGTAGGATCCAGATGGCGAACGGCAGGAAGAAGGCGGTGTACGGGATGATGAGGGCCGGGTAGCTGTTCAGCAGGTGCAGGTTGCGCATCAGCAGGTACAGCGGCGCGATGACGGCGACCTCGGGGAAAACCGAGATCATGAGCAGGATCACCAGCGTGGTGAACTTGCCCCGCATCGGCAGCCGGCCGAGCGCGTAGCCGGCCAGGGTGCCCAGGATGAGCACCAGTGCGGTCGCGATGACGCAGACGATCACCGAGTTCCTGAAGTAGATCCCGAAGTCGTAGCCGACGAACGCGTTGCTGTAGTTTCCCCCGCTAAACGGGGTGGGTCCGAGCGAGGGCGGGCTGTTCCCGATCGAGTTCGGGGCCTTGAAGCTGCTGGCGATCAGCCAGTACAGCGGGATGAGGATGAAGAGCGCGGTGACGGCCACGGCGATGTTGACGCCGTTGATGTACCGGTGCCAGCCGACGCGCTTGCGGTTGCGCATGTCAGGTTCCTTCCTGTCCGACCTGAGCCCGGAACACCCGCAGGGTGGCCAGGCAGCCGAGCAGCACCAAGAGCGCGGCGCTGACCGCGACGGCGGCGCCGGGCCCGAATGCGAGGTTCTTGAACAGCGCGTCGTAGGCGAGTACGGCCAGCGACGTGGTCGCGGTGCCGGGACCGCCGCCGGTCATCACGTAGGGCAGGTCGAACAGGCCGAACGCCTGCAGGATCCGGAACATGACCGCGAGCGCGATCGTCGGCCGCAGCAGCGGCAGGGTGATGTGCCAGAACGTGTACCAGCCGGAGGCGCCGTCCATCTCGGCCGCCTCGTACACGTCCCCGGGCAGCATGACCAGGCCCGCCAGCACGATGATGGCGACGAAGGGGGTGGTCTTCCAGATGTCGGCGATCATCAGGCCGATGATGGCCGGGGTCGGGGTCCCGAGAATGACTGGGCTGCCGAGGCCGAAGGCGTTGATGATGTAGTCGGCGACGCCGTAGGTGCCGTTGTAGATGTAGGCCCACAGCTCGGCGTTGATGACGGTGATCATCGACCAGGGGATGAGCAGCAGCGCCATCATCCAGCCGCGGCCGGCCGTCAGGCGCTCGAGCACCAGCGCGATGCAGGTCCCGATGATCAGCTCGACCACCACGGTGACGGCCGTGTAGTAGAGGGTGAAGATCAGCGCGCCACGCCACAGCGAGGAGTGCAGCAGCAGGTTGTAGTTGCTGAAGGTGAAGCCGTCGAGGCTGAAGCCGTTGCCGGTCACGTTGACGTTGTTCAGGCTCATCACGATCGAGTACACGATCGGGAAGATCGTGACCGCGCCGATGACGATCAGCGCGGGCGCGGTGAAGATCCAGCCCATCCGGGCCAGCCGTTTTCTGTTCACATCGGGGCGGCCGACTAGCTTCGGCTCGCCCACGATCTGGTCGGCGATATCCGGGGATAGCGCGGTCATGGGTCCTCCACCGCCGCGGGCGGGATGGGATTCGGGTATGCGTTCATGAGTCCTCCACCGCCGCGGGGCGGATAAGAACGGGAAGAAGAGCGGGAAAAAGAAAAGCGGAAAACCGAGGTAGGTGCCCGGGCGGGCCGGAGCCGCATCGCAGCCCCGGCCCGCTCGGCAAGCGGCGATTTACAATCCGCCGCTTGAGGCGCTGCTGAGCGCGGTGCTCGCGGCCGACTGCATGGCCGAGGCCGCGCCGGACGGCGAGTTCGATCCGGCCAGGGCGCCGTTCAAGTTCTGGTAGATCGCGGTGGACAGCGCCGGGTACTGCGGCGTTCCGGCGGGCCGGGGGGTCAGCCGAGTCTTCGGCACGACCGCGAACACCGGGTTCGAGCCGATGACCTTGGGGTCAGACCGCACGGCGGTCACGGTGGAGATGAACCCGTACCGCTCGGACAGGATGTCCTGGGCGGCGGGGCTGGACATCCACTGGATGAACGTCAGGTCCGCGTTGATGTGCGCGCTGTGCGGGTTGATGTAGAGGTTCCAGCCGCCGATGTTGGAGTAACCGGGGTAGGACTCGCCCGCGAAGGTGGGCAGCGGGGCCACGCCGACCTGGCTGGCGGTGAGCTTGCCGCCGCTGGACGGGGTGGTGGCGGCGCTGTAGGCGTAGTCCCAGTTGCGCAGGAACGCGGCGTTGCCGTCGCCGAAGGTGTTCATGGCCTGCGGCTCCTGGAACGTGGTCACCGCGGCCGGGCTGGCGCCGGAGGTGATCAGGGACCGCATGAACGTGATGGCCTTGACCGAGGCGGGGGAGTTGAGCGTCGCCGTGGTGAAGGCGTTGTTGGTGGCGCTGCCGCCCGCGTCGGTCAGGTACTCCATGAAGTCGCAGGTCAGGCCCTCGTAGGAGTCGCCCTCCCAGACGAACCCGTACTTCACGTCGCCCGCGTGGACCAGCGTCACCGCGTCGGTCTCGAGCTGCTGCCAGGTCGTCGGCACCGACAGGTGCGCCTTGGCCAGCAGGTCCTTGCGGTAGTAGAGGAAGCCCTGGTCCTCGAACAGCGGCGAGCCGTAGACCTTGCCCTGGTAGCTGGCGCCCTGCACCAGCCCCGGCGCGAACTTGCTCCAGTAGCTGGAGGGCAGGTAGTCAGACAGCGGGACGGCGAGCTGCTTCGCCCCGAACTGGGCCGGCCAGATCACGTCGCCCATGAACACGTCGGGCGTGGACGAGCCGCCCGAGATCTCGGTGGCCAGCGTGGCCCGGTTGGTGTCGGTGTCGGTCGGCGCGGACACCAGCGTCACCTTGATGTTCGGGTACTGCTTCTCGAACGCGTTGATGAGTACGGTGCGGGCGTCGTTCGCGCCGGTGCCGGTCAGCGGGCTGGCCGACCAGACGATGCTGCCCGACGTCGCCGAGCCGCTGGCCGAGCTGGTCGGCGAGCCCACCGCGGCCGAGGCCGGGGCGGTCGACGAGCTCGTGTTGCCGCCCAGGGCGCCGGTGCCGGTGGTACTGCTGCTGCCCCCACTTGAGCCGCAGGCCGCCAGCGCCAGCGCCCCGGCCGCCATCAGCGCGGCACCGATCCCTCCACGCCGTATGAAGACCATGCTGTGTCGTCTTCGAGACATTCTTCCTCCCAAGGAGTTCGCCCTAAGCCGGGCCGGGATGTGATTCGTTTTCACTGGATAATCTGGGCTAGCTGGGACGCCATTTCCGACAGCGCCTGCTTGGGTGTCTCCCGCATCCGCAGCGCCGCTTGCACCGCGCTGGAGATGACGAGACTGGCTTGGTCGTAGTCGGCGCTGACCGGACGCGGCTGGGCGGAGTCGATCGCCTGCTCGAGGACCGGCAGGTAGGGGAACTGCCTGCGCAGGCTGGGGTCGCTGTAGAGCTGCTTCCACACCGGCGGGAACCCGCCGCTGGTGAGCATGGTGGTCTCGTTGGCGAGGTCGGTGAGGTAGGAGATGAAGTCGAGCGCGGTCCGCTGATGCTGGGAGTAGGCGCTGATCGCCAGGTCGGCGCCGCCCAGCGAGCTCGACCCGGGGCCGAACAGGCCGGGCAGCGCGACCACGCCGAACTTGCCGACCACCTTGTTGCCGGGGCCGGGCTGGCTGGCGGCGGCGTAGGCGTCGGGCCAGTCGTTGAGGAACAGGAACTTGCCCGACTCGAACGCCTGCTGGGCCGCGACCTCCTCGTAGCCGAGGTCGACGGTCGGGATCCAGCCCTGGCGGAGCCCGTTGACCAGGAACTCGAGGCCGTTGACGGCCTGCGGCGAGTCGACCGTGACCTGGCTGCCGTCGGGGGAGAGGATCGACCCGCCCGCCGACTGGACCGCCTCGGCGAAGTTGACGGTGAGGCCCTCGTAGGGCGCGAGGGTGGCCGCGTAGCCGGACAGGTGGTACTTCGGTGCGACCGCAGAGGCCAGCGACTGGAGCTGCGCCCAGGTCGTGGGCGGCTTCTTGTGCGCCTTGGCGAGGATGTCGGAGCGGTAGTAGAGCAGGTCGGCGTTGCTGTAATCGGGGACCGCGTACAGCCGTCCCTGGTACATGGCGGTGGCGACGGCGGGCGGCAGGAAGTCCTGCAGCGGGAACTTGCTGGCAGGAAGCGGGATGATCCAGCCCGCCGAGGCGAACTCGGCCATCCACACCACGTCCAGGTCGATGACGTCGTAGGAGTCGGACTTGGCCTGCAGGTTCGCGATCAGCTGCGCCAGTTGGTCGTTGGCCGCCTGCGGCAGGTACAGCGGGGTGACCCGCTGGCCAGGATGCCGAGCGTTCCACGCGTTGAGCACCGGGGTGAGCCAGGAGATGTCGTCCGAGCCGATCGCGAACGTGATCGGCCCGATCCCATCGGTCAGCGAGGACCCGCCCGACCCGCCCGACGCCGATCCGGAGGCCGCACCGGACGCGGACGTGCAGCCGGCCAGGGAGACGACGGCGGCGGCGGTGACCGCGAGGCACGCGGCGGCCGCCGCGAGAGCCCGGGTCAAGCGCGCCATTGCGCCTCCGCATCACAGATCGGTCGACAGAGCGTCGATCAATACCGCTATGTCATACATGCTTGTTATGCACCGCTGCAATCCAGTTGTCAACGACCTATACCTAGATGTTAGGTATGCCGCTAATCTTGGGATAATGGGTGTGACCCGCGTGCGGCACCCCCAAGCGCACCCGGGTCGTGGAGGGGGCATCGATCGTGCGGCAGGAACTGCTGGCACTGCTGGCGAAGGAGCCGGCCCACGGCTACGAGCTGAAGCTCGCGCTTGAGCAGACGTTCGGAGCGGCGTACCCCTCGCCCAACATCGGGCAGATCTACGTCACGCTGAAGCGCCTGGAGGCCGACGGCCTGGTCTGCAGCCAGGACGTGGAGCAGACCACCCGGCCCAACAAGCGCGTCTACGAGCTGACCGCGGCCGGCCGGGAGGCGGTCGCGGCGTGGGTGGAGGAGCCGAGCGACGGGCCCCGGGTCCGCGACGAGTTCTTCGCCAAGCTGATCCTCGCGCCCCGGGCGGGCCTGGCCGACCAGATGGAGCTCATCAACAAGCAGCGCCACTACTACTACCGGATGATGCGGGGCCTCAACGAGCTGCAGGAATCGATCCGCCGCCAGGACACCGCCGCCCGGCTGCTGCTCGAAGGCACCCTGCTGCACCTGCAGGCCGACCTCGACTGGCTCGAGCGCTGCCAGGAGGAGCTGGTGTGAGCGGGCCAGCGCCGGCGCCAGCTCCGGTGATGCTGCGGACCCGCAAGCTGGTCAAGGAGTACCGCGCCGACGGCCTCTGCGTGGAGGCGCTGCGCGGGGTCGACATCGAGCTCGCCTTCGGCGAGTTCGTCGCCGTCATGGGGCCGTCCGGGTCCGGCAAGTCCACCCTGCTGCACGTCATCGGCGGGCTCGCCACCGCGACCAGCGGGGAGATCTGGCTGCGGGGCCAGCGGGTCGACGGGCTCTCCAAGCGCGACTGGGCGATCCAGCGGCGCCGGCACATCGGCTACGTGTTCCAGACCGCCAACCTGCTCTCCACGATGACCGTCGCCGACAACGTGGAGCTGCCCGCGATCCTGGCGGGCGTGTCGGCCCGGCAGGCGCGGCAGCGCCGCGAGGAGCTGCTCGACGACCTCGGCCTGACCGACAAGGCCAGGGCCGCGCCCGCCCGGCTGTCGGGCGGCGAGCAGCAGCGGGTCGCGCTGGCGCGCGCGCTCGCCCACCACCCCAGCCTGCTGCTGGCGGACGAGCCGACCGGCAACCTGGACAGCGGCAATACCCGCGAGGTGCTCCGGCTGCTGCGCCGCACGCACGCCGAGGGCCAGGCGATCTTGCTCGTCACCCACGACGCGCGGGTGGCCAGCAACGCCGACCGGGTGATCAACCTGTACGACGGGATGGTCGCCGATGACTGGTCCTTCGGTTAGCGGGGCCAAGGCGTGCCGGCGCAGACCGCGGGTGACGATGCCGCGCGTGAGCGTGCCGTACGCGACCATCCGGTGGGTGCGGTCCGACCTGCGGGCGCGCCGCGTGCAGGCGATCCTCACCGTGGGCGTCGTCGCCGGGGTGGTCGCGGCCCTGCTGCTGGCCGCCATGCTGCTGGAGGGGACGACCAACCCGTGGCGGGGGCTGTACGCCCGCACCCACGGGGCGGACGTGATGATCCGCTTCGCCCACGGGACCGACCTGGCCAAGCTCGACAAGCTGCCCGGGGTCACGGCGGTCGGCACCCCGTCGGTGATCGCCTCGGCCACCCTGCAGCGGGGCGCCACCGAGTCGCCGGTGGAGCTGCGGGCCATGCTCCCGACCGAGCCCGCCATCTCCGCGCCGCTGGTCACCGAGGGCAGCTGGCTGCGCGCGAGCAACGGCCAGGCCGCCGCGCACGCTGCAGGCGCGGTGGTCGAGGCCTCGTTCGCGGCCGCCGCCAACCTGCGGGTCGGTGACCGGGTCAAGGTCGTCGGCGTCGACGGCAACACCGCGACGATCACCGTGGTCGGCCTCGCCTACACCGCCGACCAGGACTTCTACCCGCAGGCGACGCCGGGCCTGATCTGGGTCCTGCCCGCCGCCCTGCAGCAGGTGGAGAAGGTCCCGAGCGAGACCGAGGAGGTGGTGGGGCTGCGCGTGGCCGACCCCTCGGCCAACGGCATCGGCCAGGTCGTGCAGGAGGTGTACAACGCCTACCACACCACCACCGAGGCGTCCCCGGTCGAGCAGGTCGTCACCTCCCAGCAGGTCGACGCGTCCATGGCCAGCAACGACCGGCTGCTCGGCCTGCTGCTTGGGCTGTTCGGTATCATCGCGCTGATCGCCGCCCTGTACGCGATCGCCAACGTCACCGCCGCGCGGGTGCTGGTGCAGCGCCGTGACATCGCCATGCTCGGCGCGCTCGGGTTCACCCCCGGCCAGGTGGTGCGGGCGCTGCTGGTCGAGCAGACCGCGCTCGGCGTCGCCGCCTCCGCGCTCGGCCTGGCGGTGGCGTGGACGGCGATCAGGACGCCCGCGTTCATCGGCCCGCCGGACGGCATCCCGGTCGCCCTCGCCCCGCTGCCCGCCCTGTGGATGGTGCTGGCGGCGGTGGTGACGGTCGCGACCGTCGCGGTCGCCACCGTGGTCCCGGCCTGGCGGGCCGGGCGGGTGTCGCCGGTGGCGGCCGTCGCCGCCTCCCCGCCCCGCGGCCGGCTGTCCTGGCTCGCCCGGGTCGGCTTGCTGGTGCGGCTGCCGGTCCCGCTCGTCCTCGGCGCCCGCGACGCCTTCACCCGCCGGCTGCCCGCCGCGCTCACGATCATCGGGGTGGCCATCCCCATGGCCATGATCACGATCGCCATGACCTGCTGGACCACCCTCGACGGGTTCACCAGCGACCCCGGCCGGATCGACCTGGCGGCCGCCCTCACCGTCTATCCCGGCAGCGAGTCGATCCAGGCCGAGCAGGCGCAGCTCGCCCAGGACCGGCAGATCGCGGCGGACTACCCCGGGGCCGAATTCGACACGCTGCTCCCGGGGGCGACCGCGACCTTCACCGCCCGCGCGATCGGCACCTCGTCCCACCCGTACCCGTTCGACGTGGCCCAGGGCAACATGTTCACCTCCTACAACGCGGCGATCGCGGGCCAGGGCCTGCTCGACCTGCTGCACTACCACGTCGGCGACTGGGTCGAGGTCACCGTCGACGGCGTCCCGATGATCTTCGACATCGTCGGCCGCACCCTCGACCCGTCCAACAACGGCGACGTGCTCGACTTCGGCCTCGACGCCCTCGCGTTCAACGGCGCGGCCGACGGCCCCCAGTTCTACAGCGTGGTGCTCAAGCCCGGCGTCGACCCGGCCGCCGCCCGGACGCAGCTACTGCGTCTGTCGGGCAACCGTCTCCAGGTCCAGCAGGCGGCCAACCCGGCCGACGGCCTCGGCGTGGTGCGGATGGTGGTGGTCATCGCCATCATCGCGCTGGCCATCATCGGCCTGGCCAACCTGCTCACCGCCACCGCCGTCGGCATCGGCGACCACCTGCACGAGGCCGACGTGCTGGCCGCCATCGGCCTCACGCCGCGGCAGGTGATGGCGACCCTGGTGGTGAACACCGCGATCTTGACCGCGTTCGGGGCGGCGCTTGGCACGGCGGCGGGCCTGGCGGTGGGGCCGGTGCTGGTCAACGCGCAGGGGCAGGCGAGCGGGCTGGGCTGGGGGATCGCGGTGCTGCCGTCGGTGGGGGTGATCGCGGCGATGCTGGCGATCACGCTGACTGTTGCGACGGTGGCCGCGCTGCTGCTGGCCCGGCGGGCTGCCCGGGCGCCGGAGCCGCTGGCGCCGCCCCGGCGGCCGCTTGTTACGCCGCGGCCGAGTGCCTAAAACTGCCGGCAAGCCAAGTCAAAGGCGCAAATCCATCATCTCGAACGGACCCTGGCCTCCGCGTTCACGGTCAGCAGCCTCTTACCAGGGGGCCACTATCTGACCGCACACTCCTTGAGCTGCGGCGGAGGACTGAAATCTCCGCTCGTGTGCCAGTCGGTGCCAGACAGATCAACGGGGCAGCCCGCGATACGCAAGCGGACGGCGAACTCCTGTCTACTCGCGACCGAATCGCTGAGGCGGACAGCATGCCGCCCCATTACGTCACTGAACTGTCGTAGCCGGCCAAGTTCTACCAAGACAACACGATCAGGGTCACGCCCGATCGCCAGCCCGGCCTCAAAGATGACATTAGGTCGCGCCTGACAGGCGGGGCGGACCTCGGGATCCTCATCGCCATCCGCATATTCAGGCCGGAGCGCCACAATTTCATCAGGGGTGAAGAGGATGACCACGGCTTGCGCGTCCGCAAGAGCGGCATCCACCACCTCGCCTACGTATGGGCTGGCCTTTCCAGTTGCGACGAGGGCCTCGTGCCATTCGATTGGCGCCAGCCCGATGGAGCGCAGGAACGCGAAGACGGAGCCACGCGCCGTACCGTTGCGGCCGTGCACCACGAACACCCTCCGCTGCCGCTGGACTGTTGGGCACGTCCAGCCCCCTGGCTCATCGGGGTTCCAGGCCGGGCATGAGGGCATGTCTTTCGCCGCCTGACTCATCGTGAAGTACTACATTCAAGATTGCCATCGGGCACGTACTCATGCAAGCTTGCACGAGTAGATCTTTTAATTCAATCAGCAATATTTAGCGATTTCTGTTGCGATGGTTGCAGTGCAAGTACTACTGTCCTGCTAGGCCGCCTACCTCGGCCGTGGCCTCAGCAAGAAGGTGCCCTGCATTGCCTCCGTCGAGACCGCCCTCTGCGCGAGCCCGCCGGCTCGCAGCGGAGCTACGCCAACTTCGCGAGGCGCTGGGGCTCACAGGTGAAGACGTCGCTTCCGCGCTCGGTTGGTCGGCATCAAAGGTATCGAGAATCGAGACTAGCCGTACTGTCATGGCACTCGGCGATCTACGTAATCTGCTTGACCTCTACCATGTGTCCGGCTCCACTCGGGAACGCCTCACCGAACTTGGACGGACCGCTAATCAGCGGGGATGGTGGGAAGCGTACGGCGATACTTTGGGCTTCAACTACTCCACGTTCATCGCTCTGGAGCAGGATTCGGAGTCCGAGCGCTTCTACGGGCAGATGTTCATGCCGGGCATCCTGCAGACCAGCCGGTACGCCGAGGCAATCATTCGCGTTGGCTTTCTCGCCGCTCCGCCCGGGGAGATAGCCCGACGAGTCCAGGCTCGCTTGACACGCCAGCGACTGCTCACTCGCGATAACCCTCTTCAGCTCAGGGTGGTCCTGGATGAAGGCGCCTTGCAGCGTCAGGTAGGCGGCCCCGATGTGATGGCCGAGCAGATATCTCACCTGATCGAGATGGCGGGGAATCCAAACATCGTACTCCAGATATTGCCCTTCAGTATGGGAGCCCACATAGGGATCGCTGGATCCTTTACTCTCCTGAGTTTTCCAGGACCAACGGCCTCCCAGATTGTGTACCTGGAAAACTTGACGGACGAGCTGTTCATTGAAGGCGAAGCCCAAGCATATCAATATTCCCTCGCTTTCGATCGGCTGAGCGAACTTGCCCTGGGACCAGAGGAATCGATTACCTTCGCCACGCGGATAACGCGTGCGATCACCTAAAAAAATGGAGGAAGAGAATCATGGGGGATCCTATGATGCAGGCTAGCGCTTTTCGAAAGAGCAGCTACAGCGTCGCTCAAGGAGCGTGTGTAGAGGTCGGAACCAAATTCCCGGGCCTAGTGGTGATCCGCGACAGCGAGGACATTAACGGTGCCAGCGTTCCTCTTTCCCCCAATGGCTGGCGGCAGTTCATCAGTCAGGTTAAGCGCGAGGACCGAAGCGAGCGTTAACCAGCTCCGGAAAAGGCGCACATCGGCGGAATCGAGATACACCAATCCAGCCCTGAATTCGGGCGGTCGCGACGAGGTTCGTGACCGCCCGGATGCGTCAGCATGGTCCGGGCCGACGCGCCTCGGTCCCGGACGGCCCGCTCTCCTCACTGTGGGCCGAGATAACCGGCAGATGCCAGCTGTGCGTCCACTGCTACGCGCGGTCCGGGCCTGACGGCACGCACGGGACGATGACGACCGATGCGCGGGAGGCGGTGCTTACGCAGGCCGCCGCGCTTGGCGCCCGGATCGTGTGCTTCATCGGCGGCGCCCATGCCAGCCGATCATGCAAGCGCGTCACCCTCAGTGCTGCCAGGCCTGTTGCTACCTGCGTCAGGTGCCCTGATCCGGCAGACGATCCGGAGGAGTCACGTCGCCGGTGCGGGCGGTTCGGTCAGTGCCGCGATGCACGCGGTGAGCATGCGTCGCATCTGATCTTGCTCGCCGGCATCCAGATTGGCGAGCATGGCTTGCTCGGCGCGGCGAACCGCGGCGCTGGCCACCTCGAGCTGGCGGCGCCCGCGGGCGGTCAGCTCGGTCGGCAGGGCCCGGCCAACGGGTGCCCGTTCTGGGCGGACGACGAGTCCCTGGCGTTCGAGGGCCTGCAGGAGCACGTTCATCGACTGCCGGGTGACGAAGGCGCCGCGGGCGAGCTCTGAGTTCGACAGGCCCGGTCGCTGAGCGAGCAGCTCCAGGCAGGAGTAGTGGGTGATCGTCATGCCGAGCGGCCGCAGCACGGCCTCCAGGGCATCGTGCAGGGCGCTCGCGGCCGCCTTCAGCATGTACCCCAGCGATGTGTCCAGCTCGATTCCGGACTCGCCTTGACTCATGTCAGTAGTCTGACATACATTTTCTATGTCAGAAGACTGACATACTAACGAGGAGGCAGTAACCATGGCCGTCACCGGACCCGACTTCGTTTCACTGCAGGTACGCGACCTGGAGCGTTCCGCCGCTTTCTACGAGCGCTACCTGGGGCTGAAGCGCTCCGACGCGGGGCCGCCGCACGCCGTCGTGTTCGACACCAAGCCGATCGCGTTCGCCGTCCGCGACGTCGTCCCGGGCGTCAACCTGGACGCGATCGCGCAGCCGGGCCAGGGAATGGCGCTGTGGCTGCACGCCCCCGATGCGCAGGACATCCACGATGCCCTCGCCGCCGCCGGCACCACGATCGTCTCAGCTCCCGTCGACGGGCCGTTCGGCCGCACTTTCACGTTCGCCGACCCCGACGGCTACCAGGTGACACTCCACGCCCGCGGCTGAGTCGGGCCCCGGTCTTCACCGCGGCCAGTTATCCAAGCCGCCAGTTGTCCGCTGGTCCCTCTCGCTGATATGCATGAGCTACGGCCGGTGCAGTAAGGGTCGCGTAGCGCTCGCTTTCGGGGTGGAGGAAGCAATGGAGCCGGTCGCGCTGATTGTGACCGCATTGGCGGCCGGCGCCGTCGCGGGCGATACGGATAACCGATCATCGGCGATCAAGGATGCGTACGCGGGGTTGACGGCACTCGTCAGCGATCGGCTGGATGGCATACCGGATGCCGGACTGGCGCTGTCTGGTTATTGCCAGGCGCCTGACGTCTGGCGGGAGCGGCTGATCAATGCCTTGGCCCAAGCCGGAGCGGATCATGACTTCGGGTTGGCCGTGGCCGCAGCAGCTCTCCTGCGGCTAGCCGACGAGGCCGGGTCGCCGGCGGTACAGGACGCGATCGACGCGCACGGCACACGGGGCGTTCAGGTCGGCAATTACAACACCCAGATCAACGTCCACGGCAACCTGACCTGGGCGGGCGAGGACTTGCCAGTGCCGGGCCGACGGGCGGGCGTTTCGCGTCCCGCCAGGATCAGCCCGCGCGAACGCGACCTGGCAGGGTACCTGGCAGCCGCGAAGAAGGCAGCGGCTGAGCATGGCTGCCTGCCTCGGGGTCAGCGTGCGCTGGATAGACCAGATCGAACAGCGGGTGGCCGCGGAACTGTCAGTTCAGCCGACCATCTTCACAGACACCGATGCCCTTCTGAGCTTGAAGGACTTCGCCGACGAGAAGATCAGCGGGGTTCTGGAGGAATTCCTGCTGGATGAGGCCTTGCCAGCGACTACATTCATCAGTGACTACTTGCGGCAGCGCGAGCAGCGTTGCAAAGTGTGCGGGCGACTGGTGCGGTACCTGTCTGTCGCAGTGGATGCCAGCGCGCGAGCAAGTCCTAGAAGGGGAATGCCGCGCGAGAACGGCCGCCCGCGAGAGTACTGCAGCAATCGGTGTCGTCAGCGCGCATATCGAGATCGTAAACATGTGAACAGAGGAGATCAGTCCCACTCCGAGGGATGACCTATCTACCCGGCCGACGTGAGCGGGCGGCGTCGGCGGCGGAGGCTGTACTTAGAGTTGGTGAGCACGGCCAAGCGGATCGTGCGTTCTGAGAACATGCGCCCTGCCGGGACCTCATCCGCGAACGCCAACGCCACGTTCGCGGCAGGCGCAGCGATGCAAAAACAAGCGGCCACCCGTCGGCACCGGAGCTGGATGCCCCGACGCGCCAAGTTCAGCATAGCCATCGAACTCCCGTAGATCAGCTCGTCTGCGCCGGTGAGACCAGCGGGCTCGCACCCGGCGGCTGATCCGACTAGGGTGCGCCGATCGCTTGATATACGGGTGATCATCTCCGCACGTGTTTCCGAAAAAAAGACCGATGATCACCCGTATAACGCCGACTCGGTACTTGCGGAGAATGCTGCACCTAGCAGGGCCAGGCTGTACTGAACATCTGTTATGCGCACCTGTCCTGAACGCGTCAGGGACATAGTGCGCGTGAGTTAGCAGTGAAACAGCGAGTGGCCGGGGCCGATGCCCCGTCGGAGGATTGCTTGCTTGTAAACGGGAATACGGACAGCCTCACCGGCCTTGCGGTGTCACGTGCGTGGATTGATCACTGACTCGGCCGTGCCTGGCGGCCTGCGGCTTGCCGAAGATTTCGCTGAACCCGAGCCAGCGCCAGCTGAGTGCGTCGTCGAAGTGCGCGCTTTCAGCCTCAACTATGGCGAGACCATTTTGCTCAAGCAGCGCCCCGACGGCTGGCGCCCAGGTCAGGATGTGGCCGGGGTCGTTGTCCGGCGGGCCGCCGACGGCAGCGGCCCCGCCGAAGGCACCCGGGTGGTCGCCTACCTGGAGTGGGAGGGCTGGGCCGAGCGCGTCCCGGTGCCTACCCGCGCCGTCGCGTCGCTGGACGACCGGGTCGGTTTCGAGCAGGCCGCCACATTGCCGGTGGCGGGCCTGACCGCGCTGCGCTCCCTGCGCGAGGGCGGCGCGGTGCTTGGCCGGAACGTCCTGGTGACCGGCGCGACGGGCGGCGTGGGCCAGTTCGCCGTTCAGCTCGCCCGCGCCGCGGGTGCCACGGTGACTGCCCAGGTCAGCGGCACGTCCCGGATACCAGAAGCCCGCGAGCTGGGCGCTCATCACATCGTCACCACGCTCGACGATCCCGCGCTGGGCCCGTTCCACCTGGTCCTGGACGGGGTCGGCGGCCCGCAGCTGGCACTGGTGGTGCACCGGATGGCACCCGGCGCGACCGTCGCGATGTACGGCCGGGTCGGCAACAGCACCAGCGAGATCAGCATCAGCGATTTCTACCGTCAGGCCTGGAACGCCAGGATCGTCGGCTTCATCAGCCCCGTTCCCGAGGAAACCAAGGGCGAGGACCTCGCCATCCTGGCGGGCCTGGTCGCCGACGGCCGCCTGCGCCCGCGTATCGGCCTGGTACTCGACTGGGGAAAGACCGCCGAGGCATTCGCCGCGCTCAGCCGTCGCGAGGTACGCGGCAAGGCCGTGATGACGATCGGGTAAACACACCGAGGTAACCCGGCACCGGGCCAGTAGCCACCTGGTTCTGCTCACGTAATGACCAGTTCGGGACTCAGCGGAAGCGGCCATCTAATGGCGCGGCGGCCGATCATAACGGCGGTTACTTGCGCGCTGCAGTTTCCCGCCAGCCGCTGCCGGCCAGCGCAGGGCCACGCAAGCAGCCCGGCTGGCACTGCCATGATGCCGTTGCTCGCCTTGGTCGTCGCGATGCTGGCGACACCCTAGCCGCGGCCCTTCTCCTAGCCCGCCGCTCCGCCCGGGCCTACGACCCCAGGTCCCGCTCCGCCGCCCGATCGCCACCCCACCCGTCCGCCAAGGTCCCCGGGACATGCTTCAATTCCTAGCGTGGAACTGAGCGATTCCGACCCCCGCCCCGGCCGCGTGACCATCCGGCAGGTAGCCGAACTGGCCGGTGTGTCGATCGCGACCGTCTCCCGCGTAGCCAACGGCCGCTCGGACGTGTCAGTAGAGACCAGAGACGCTGTCCGCCGCGTGATCAGAGAGCACGGTTACCTAGCGAACGCGAGATCCCGCCCCGAGTCTGCCGGGCTCATCCGCATCATGGTTCCGGAAGTCCATTCCAACTATTTCGCCGAGATAGTGGCAGGCGCCAGCGAGGCGCTCTACGAACACGACCTGCGCGTAGAGCTCTGCCCTGTCCGCCACCCCCGCGCCCCCGGCGCATCGCTCCCGGACCGGCTGGCCGACGGCGCCGCCGAAGGCGCGATCCTCGTGCTCCCGGACCGCCCTGACGAAGAGCTCGAGGCGCTCGTGGGACGGGGCTTTCCGTTCGTCATCGTAGATCCCGGCACCGACATAGCCGAAGGGATCCCGGTGGTCTGCGCCGCCCACGCATCCGGAGCGACCCAAGCCACCAACCACCTCCTGGAGCTAGGGCACCGGCGAATCGGCGCGATCGGCGGTCCCGAGGGCCGCCTCGCCACCCACGAACGCCTGCGCGGCTACCACGCGGCCCTGGCCGGGGCAGGCGTCCTCCCCGATCCCGCGCTGTTCCGGTTCTCGGATTTCAACGTGGAGGGGGGCCGCAAGGAGGCGGACGCGCTGCTGAGCCTGCCCGACCCCCCCACGGCCATCTTCGCGTTCAACGACGCGATGGCGATCGGCGCGATCCAGGCCCTAGCCGCCCGCGGCCTGAGGGTCCCTGACGACGTCTCCGTCGTCGGCTTCGACGACACCATCCAGGCCGCCATCGCCGTCCCGGCCCTGACCACTGTCCGGCAGCCCCTCGCCGAGCAGGGCCGGACCGCGGTGAGCCTGCTGCTCCGTCAGATCGAGAACAGGCGCCTGGAGCCGCTCCGGCTAGAGCTCGCGACCAGGCTCGTCGTGCGGGAGTCAACCGCCCCGTTGGCCTGAGGCGCCGTCACCAGAAACAGCCCAAAACGTCAGGGCATTGACCGCCCTGTCGTCCCTTGTTACGTTCATTTCCGTAACGTTCCGGGAATGGCTGTAACAATTTCCGGAGATCTTCCGGCGGCCCCCACCGCCGGAACCTAGTTCATGAACTCCCAGCCACAGAACCCGGGAGGAAAGAAAGTGAAGGCTCACAGACGATTCATAGCGATGGCGGCCGCCGGCCTGCTCGCGGCCGGCGTCGCAGCGTGTTCTTCCAATTCCAGCTCGACCCCAGGAGCAGCAGGATCGCCGAGTTCCTCCGGCGGCACCGGCAGCACCCTGGTGATGGAAAGCTCCCCGGAGACCTCGATCAGTCAGGCGTTCAGCCCGTTCGCCCCCACCAACGCCACCTGGGGCATGGGCGCAACCGGGCTCATCTACGAGCCGCTCATCCAGTTCGACCTGGCCGCGCCGCCGAAGTACTACCCCTGGCTCGCCACGTCCTACACCTGGAGCCAAGGCGGCAAGGCGATCACATTCGCGATCCGCCAGGGCGTGAAGTGGAACAACGGCACGCCGTTGACGCCTGCCGACGTGGCCTTCACCTTCAACCTCATCAAGAAGAACTCCGCGATCAACCTCAACGGCCTGAACATCGCCAGCGTGAGCACATCCGGCAACAACGTCACCGTCACCTTCCCGACCTCGCAGTACAGCAACCTGGAATCGATCGCGGGCACCGCGATCGTGCCGCAGTCAGTCTGGGGAGGCTCGGTCAACCCGACGACCTTCACCGACTCGAACCCGATCGGCACCGGACCGTACATGCTGAGCAGCTTCACGTCGGAAGGCTTCTCCCTCAAGAAGAACCCCTACTACTGGCAGCCCTCGCAGGTCCAGGTGCCGAAGGTCTACTTCCCCGTCTACACGTCCAACACCGGCGCGCTCAGCGCGTTGTTCGCCGGCCAGATCGACTGGACCGGGAACTACATTCCAGGCCTGCAGAAGAACTTCGTGGACACCTCGCCCTCCACCCACCACTACTGGGAGGCGGCCGGCGGCGATGAGAGCCTCGAGCCGAACCTGACCAAGTGGCCCACCAACCAGCTGGCGGTCAGGCAGGCCATCAGCCTGGCGGTCAACCGCAACCTGCTCGCCTCGGAAGGTGAGGCCGGTCTGGCGAACCCGCTCCTCAACGCGACCGGCCTGACGCTGCCGACGTTCGCCGCCTGGTCCGGACCGGTCGCCTCGGACACGGTCTCCGCGACCGGCGATGTGGCGGCCGCCAGGAAGGTGCTTGAGAACGCCGGCTTCACCCTCGGCAGCAACGGCTACTTCCAGAAGAACGGGCAGACCGTCGCGCTGACGATCATCTCCCCGGCCGCGTACACCGACATGGCACAGGTGGATGCGATCGCCGCCCAGGAAATGAGAAGCGCCGGAATCGACGCGACCTTCCAGGGCATCGCCGTGACAGCGTGGAACACCGACGTCGCCGACGGCGACTTCCAGATGACCGAGCACTGGTCGAACGGCGGTATATCCCCGTACAACATGTACGAGGGCTGGCTGGACAGCACGCTCGCCTCCGGCTCGTCTGCCACGGGCGACTACGAGCGGCTGAATGACCCCACGGTCAACGCCGACCTGAGTACCCTCGCCGGGGCCTCCACCGTCGCCCAGCAGACCACCGACCTCCTACCGCTCGAGCAGTACGTCGCCGCGAACCTGCCGGTGATCCCGGTCACGACGGCGTCGGACTGGTTCGAGTACAACTCGCAGAATTACGTCGGCTGGCCGACCCAGGCGGACCCGTACGACAGCGGCCAGCCGTCCGGGACGAACAACGGCCCCGGTTCCGGCAGCGACGAGGTCGTCGTTCTGCACCTTCGCCCGGCAAGCTAACCGCAAAGCTATAAGGAGAACAATCAACCTATGACCGGATCGTCGCGCCTCGCCTTCAGCACGCTGGCATTCCCCGGCACGACCCTGGCCCGAGCCGCCTTGCTCGGCAGCGAGTATGGCTACCAGGGCATCGAGCTGCGGCTCATCGACGGAGAGCTGATCGACCCGTCGATGCCGGCTAGCGCGCGCACCACGGTGAGACAGACGGTCGCCGCGGTCGGACTGCCCATCGTCGCGGTGGACAGCTCGATCCGGCTCACCGACGACGATCCCGGTCCCGAACTGAGCCGTTTCCTGACGCTCGCCAGTGAGTGGGAATGCCCACTGGTGCGCGTCTTCGGCGGCGGTCTCAGCGATGACCCGCGGCTGCGGCGTGAGGAGCTGGCAGGCGCGGCGCGGGTGCTTGAGGCGGGCATCCCGCTCGCGGAGCGAATCGGCGTCGCGATCGGCGTCGAGACGCACGACTCCTTCTCCTCCGCCGCAGTCGTGGCCGAACTGCTCGCCATGGTCGATTCGCCCAGTGTCGGTGCGGTGTGGGACAGCCACCACCCGCACCGCATGGGCGAGGACCCCAGCGAGGTATACGACCTCATCGGCCAGCGTGTACTGCTGGCCCAGGTCAAAGACGCCAGGCGCGCGCCCGAGCGGGCCGACGGCTGGCAGCTCACCCTGCTCGGCCACGGCGAGGTACCGGTCAGGGAAATGCTCGACCTGCTCGACCGGGGCGGCTACCAGGGCTGGATCTCGGTCGAGTGGGAGAAACGCTGGCATCCTGAGATCGAAGATCCGGAACTCGCCCTCCCACAGCACATCGAGCTCCTCCGCGCCTGGCAGCGGGAAGCGAGGGAAGCCAGGGGAGCGGAGGCACGATGAGCAAGCACGGTTTCGGGATCGTCGGCACCGGCGTCATCGGCGCGACCCACGCCCAGGCGATCGCCGCCTTGCCGAACGCGCACCTGGCAGCGGTCACCGACATCCGTCCAGACGCCGCCCGCGCCTTCGCCAAAGCGCAGGACTGCGCGGCCGAGCCCGATCTGTCCGCCTTGCTTGCCCGCGCGGACGTCGAGGTCGTCTCCGTGTGCGTGCCCAGCGGCCTGCACGCGGAGGTGGGCATCCAAGCCGCCGCCGCCGGAAAGCATCTCGCCGTCGAGAAGCCGATCGAGGTCACCCTGGCCGCGGCCGACAATCTCATCAAGGCCGCCGAAGCCGCAGGCGTCGCGCTGACGGTGATCTCCCAGCACCGGTTCGACGCCGGGCTGGTCGAGCTGCGCCGCCTGCTCGACGACGGCGCCCTCGGAGAGCTCGTGCTCGGCGAGGCCAGGACGAAGTGGCACCGCACGCAGGAGTACTACGACAGCGCGGCCTGGCGCGGCACCCGCGCCTTCGACGGCGGGGCGCTCCTTAACCAGGGTGTCCACTACGTCGACCTGCTGCGCTGGTGCATGGGCCCGGTCGCCGAGGTAACGGCGATGTCCGCCACCAGCACCCATCGGATGGAGGCCGAGGACACCGCTCTCGCCCTGCTCCGGTTCACCTCGGGCGCCCTCGGCACGATCGTCGCCAGCACCGCCGTCTATCCCGGCTTCGCGCAGCAGCTAGAGATCACCGGCACCAACGGCACCGTCATAATCGAAGACGGCGACATCGCCCGGGTCGACCTCCGCACCGCCGGCTACGGCCGCGGCGGTGAACGGCGCGAATCCGCTCCGCCGTCTGCAGCCGCCGACCCGGCCCTAAGCGGCGTCGCCAGCCACGCCGCCCAGATCGCCGACCTCCTCACCGCCATCGAGCAAGGCCGCCAGCCGCTAGTCAGCGCGGCGAGCGCGCGAGACGCCCTCGAGATCGTCCTCGCCGCCTACGACTCAGCCCGTGACGGCCGCCCCGTCGTCCTCTCGCAGCCCACTAGTTAGAGCAAGCCGCGCTCTTTCGCGTTCAGCCCGGCCTGGAACCGAGTAGTCGCATTCAGCTTACGCATGAGCCGCTGGATCCGACGTTGGGTCGTCCGGGGGCTCCATCCGAGAGCCCTGGCTATGCCGGCGTCGGTCTGACCGGCCGCCAGGAGGGTCAGCAGGGTTCCCGTTTCGGCCTCTTCGGCCTCTTCCGGTTCGCCGTGGCCGATCACCTTGGCCAACGGCACGGCCCGGTTCCACTCCGCCTCGAACAACGTCACGAGCGCGTCGAGCAGCGCCGAAGGGTGGATGACGTACGCGGCGTCGACAACGTGGGGTGAGGAGGCTATGGGGATAACCGCCAGCTGCTCGTCGGCCATGAGCATCTTGATCGGCAGCCTGGGCCGGACTCGCGATTGCTCGCCCTGGGCGCTGCTGACCAGAATGTCGTTGTGTAGCCGGCCAGGAATGGCGATCGCGTCCCGGTCGTAGATGACGCGATATCGGATTCCGTCGGTCAGCCGGCGGTGCTCGTTGGCGTGGTTGCCGCCGGGAGAGTCGACATAAGGCGGTCTGTCGAAAAACCAGATCTGCTCCCGCGCGTCCTCGTGGAGCCGGGCGACCCGGTTGCTGATGTTGTCGGCGCCGGTGACGACCTCGACCAGCTCAGCCGGGTGAGCGTATCGAGATGCTTCGCGGAACACCTCCATCAGCTCCGCGATCGTCGCCGCAGTGCTCCTGATTTCCGCCGCCTTGGCAGCCGCGAGTTCGCCGAGTGCGACGTCGGGTGCTGCGGCGAGGTACCGGGCGGGTCGGCCGGGGACACGGCTGGCCATGCCGCTGACCGTCAGCCGCGCCAGTCCCCGGGCCACCTGCTGGGTGGAGAGTCCGCACTGTTCTGCCAGATCGGCGGCCGTCGTCCGCGGATGCCTGATCAGTGAAGTGTAGATCTGGCCATCTACCGGCGGGATGCCGATCGCATTGAGGGTTTGCTGGTAATGGCGATTATCCGCCACGTGGCGACTATTGGTCACGGTGGCTATCTTGCGCCACATATCGATCTACTGCAACGTTGTTCCCAATAATCCCCCAAAAGTGAAAGGGGCGCCGTGCTCCGGCCACGCAGAACATCGTTCCGCGCCTTGCTCGTTCCGCTCGTCACCGCCACCACCATCGGCACCGTCCTGGCCGGCCCCGCTTTCGCCGTGCGGGCTGCCGCCGGACCGTCGCCCGCCCCCGCCGGGCAGCAGCAGTCGGACGGCACCAGGAAGGTGCCAATGCCCGGCGGGGAGACCATCAGCGTTGCCCCGGACGGCACCGCCACCCTTACTTCCGCCCAGGGCACGGTTCTGGGCATCAAGAAGTTGGTGGTCCCGCAGGGTAGTTCCGGGCTCGGCCCGTTGTCGGGGCCGAGCGATGACCAGGTCCGGGCAGCGTTCGCCCAGTCGCCGTACCAGAAAGCCCCCACCGACGTGGTGGCCGTCCTCTCCGGGCCGACAACAGTCACCGGAGCGCCGCTGGTGGGCAAGGAGGCCCTCGGCACCCGCGCCCCGGTCACCACGAACGCCAGCGTGAACTCGGCGCTAGCCAAGGTCGGAGCGGTGTCCGTGCAGCCGATGTTCCCCGATCTGTCGGCCACCGATGCCGCTCAGCTGACTGCCAGCGCCCGCAGCCGTCTCGGCGCCTCAGCGCTCGACCTGTCGAAGATCGTCCTGGTAAACCTCAAAAGCGGTAACGCGGACACAGCAGCGAAAATCCTCGCCGCTACGCCGGGCGTGACCTCGGCTCTGCCGGACCTGCAGGTCACGACCATGTTGACGCCACCGTCACCGCTGCCGACCGCGCTGATCAACGACGCCCAGGCCGCGGCGCGCACCATGCGGGCGGACAAGGCCTCGTCGGCCGCTCCCGGAGAGGCCCTTCCGACCAACTTCGGCCTGGCCGACTCGGCGCAGAGCTACCTCAACGCCGGCGGCGTGGACGCGATGGGCGCCTACAGCCTGCTGGAGAAGAGGTTCGGACAGCTGCCAGGCACGGGTGAGGTAATCACCAACGTGTCGCTCGGCGACCTGACCGATGAGTCCATGGCCGACGCCGGCGACCAGTACGTGCAGGCAAACGGCCCGACGACGATCATTCAGAACGGTCAGCGCTACCTGGACCTGCCGTCCATGCCGCTGATCCCGACCTATGTCGCTGATCCCAACGGCAAACTGAACCCGCTCGGCTCGACCGAGGGCCAGGATCCCTCGCTGGGGGAGGTGATGCTCGACTTCAGCGTGATGGCACCGCTACCGCACAACCTGCAGCGCCCCTCGGCAGTGGGCAGCGGCCTGACCGACCTGCTCGGCATCGCCCCGGGCGCGAAGTACCGCCTAGTGGTGCCGTCGGAGCCGACTTACGACCAGATCGCGGTCGCGTTGCTTTCCGCCGCCCAGCAAAACCCGCGCCCCAACGTAATCACCGCGAGCCTCGGCTTCGGCACCGACGCGTCCGGATTCCCGAGCCGCTACCTGGAAGACGACCCGGTCCTGCAGACGGTGATCGCGTCGATCGTCCAGCGGTACCACATCGTCGTTACCATCGCCGCCAACGACGGTACCCGGCTGTACACCCCAGCCGCGGTCGGCCCCGACGGCGGCAGCACCCCTACTAACGTCACCCGTGACCCGCGTGCGGCCACCAACATCAACGACGACCAGTACTCGACCACGCCGAGCGAGGTGCTCGACAGCGGTGCGATAGCCGTCGGCGGCACCACCCTGGACGACATCACGGCGGTTTCACCGCAGACCGGCGGGCCGCTGTCGACCAACCCGACGTTCGCGACCACCCGCACCGACGGGGGCGGGAACTTCTCCTCCGGGTTCGGCAGCCGGATCAACGTCTCCGCACCCAGCGACGGAATCGTTTCCTTCGAGCACACCCCTCCGGGAGGCACCCAGGGGACCCCGCAGGAGGTCACACCGGTACTGACCGGCGGAACCTCGGCGTCGGCGCCGATGACCGCGGCCGCTGCCGCGATCGTGCTGCAGGCAGCCAGGCTCACCGGGCAGTCGATGAGCCCTGAGGACGTGCGCTCGCTGCTGGAGAAGACCGGCCGTCAGGTCGCCACTCCACCGCAGATCGACCAGTCGCTCAACGTCGGCCGCCAGATCGACATCACCGCAGCCGTCAGCGCGGTCCTCGGTAACGCGCGCCAACAGCCGCAGGGTGGGTCATCCACCACCATCGTGAGGCTCTCGGTCGCCCACCGGCAGGAGATCGGCGCGCTCGGCGGCGAATTCATCGAGTACACCGATCCGAACATGATCAGCCTGACCGATCAGAGCTACCAGAGCAACGGCGTGATTCAAACGCTTGAAGGACTGAACGGGCCGGTCACCATCGGCGCGGACGTGACCGGCCTGCCCATCGGCACGAAACCGGACTACGTACTAAGCATCGGTGGTCACGAGTTCCACTCCCAGGTGCCGGCGATCCGGCTTACCCCCGAGCAGATGCTGGGCGCGGCCGGGCTCACGCTCGCGTCGACCACCGACCGGACCATCCAGCTCACCTTCGAGGTCCGCACCGCAGGAGGACGGGTGCTCGCCTCGGCGAGCCAGCCGCTCACATTCGGTCCTACCGACGGGACCTACCTCGAGGCGCTCGCTCCGGTTGCGCCCGCGACGGTGCAGGCCGGCCGCGCGGTGACGGTGCACTATGACCTCACCGGCGTGCAGAACGTAAGCTCACCCACGCTGGTCGTGTCGACGGTCGGACACTGGAGCCCGGCGGCGGCGCCGCTGTTCACCGCCGCATACACGGTCCCGGTAACCGGCTTGACCGGTGACGTGACGATCCCGGCCGCCGCGTTCGACGGTGGTGGCGGCATCTACGGCATCGGCCTCATCACGGGAACAGCCAGGGGGCTGGGAGGCGCCACCGACCCGGTGTACAGCGAGTTCACCCCGATCCGGGTCAACGGCGGGACACCGGCACAGCGCCCGGCGGCACCCACCCTGGCGGCCGCGGGGAGTGACCAGTTCGGGCACCTCCTAGAGATTCCGGAGACCGCGCCCGGCTTCAAGCTGAACTACAACGTGCGCGGCGTACCCGGCGCGGCCGGCGCTATCTTCGAGGTTTCCACCCCGGCCGCACCCACCGTCTACAACTCGCTCAACACGGTGACCAACGCCAATGGCACGGTCCGTGACCACGACGGGGTGGACACCGGCTCCGTCATCTACCAGCGACTGCCCTCCAGCAGCGGCACCGTCGCCCTCAATGCGGTGAAGCTCGGGCTCTCGGTTTCGGAGCACTACAACATCCGGGTGTTCCCGACCGACCGCAACGGAACGGTGATCGGGCAGGCGTCGCCTACCTCGATGCTGACCTTCGACAGCGGCCTGGCGCCCGGTGGAGGTGAGGTCGCCAGCTTCGCCATGCAGCCAGGCGGCACGTCGGCGGTCTCGGTCTTCGACCCGACGACCGGCGGTGAGTCCCTGCTCGCATACAACGCCTCGACCGGCACCTACGGCGGAACCTTCGCCACGGACCCGCCGACGACCTACCAGAGCGGCTACCAGATCATCGGCATCGACCCTGGTATACACCGGCTCCTGGTACTGCACTGGGTGAACTGGGGTCCGTACGGGCAGCCGTGCTCGACGGCTAACCCGTCGTCGTTGCAGACCTACAACACGCTCACCCTGAAACTGGTGAGCGATGTCTCCACCGGCTGCCAGTACACCGTGTATGGCGGGCGAGTCGACACGATTCGCCACCGGGCCGCCATTCTGGCCCACCGGACCAGTGACGGCGCCGACATCGTGCTGCCGTTGGCCCTCGCCACTGGATCGGTCGGCACACCGATCGACGTCGACACGTCGGCGGTGCCCGCCGGGTGGTACCGAGGCATCGACCTGAACCAGACGACCGGCCTGGTCTACCTTTCCCACACGGACGGCCCATGCACCACCGCCGCCGGCCCGAGCGCGCTCATTTCAGTGAACCTGGACTCGGGCGTGCTGACCCCGACGGGGGCGGGTCTCTGTGTGGGGGGACTCGACGTTGATGCGGGCACCAACCAGGTGTATGAGGACACCAGCCATTCGAGTTTCAACCGGTTCCTCCCCTCGGTCGTGACCCTCGCAGGGTTCGCCGGCGACACCCTGAATGCCCTCGACCCGCTGGCGGTACGCCCAGGGCCGGCATCGATCGGCCTCGCCGTCGACTCGACGCACCATCTCGCCCTACTTCCTTACTCATCATCGACCACGCTAGGAGACAACAACGCGACCAGTCAGACTGACGTCGTTGACCTAACCACCGGGACGACCGTGTCCACGGTCTCGGGCTTCAACTTCGTCCTCGGCTTCTGGGGAGGCCAGTTCGACCCAGATCCGGCGTATTCGCGCATCGACCCTGGTGTCGACATAGACAACCAGCCGATGCAGCTCGATCCGGCCACGCGCACCGGGTGGGTCATCTCCGGTGACGGGAGCCAGATCCAGCAGTTCAAGTACTGACTCGCGCTCCGCGACGGGCCCTCCCTACCGGGGCCCGTCGCGGGCGCGGCTTCTACGTCGCGATCGCCGCCATGCTCGCGCCATCAGCGGGAAAGTCGCTGTGCCCGACTTTCCCGCCTGACCGCCGAATGTCGGCGCGAGCCAACGCCAGCCGACGGCTACCGCCTCAGCTGACATCCCGGCGCACGGTAGTGCGATCAGCCAGCAACACAGCCGCCAGCGCGATGGCCAGCAACAGCGCGGTTCCCGCGGCGAACGGCAGGGCCGCGATGTTCTCCGCGCCCCGCCCCGGCCCGAAGCTGGACGTGCCGATCGGCACCCCGCCCAGCGCCGTCGCGGCGGTATAGGGCAGGTACGGGCGCGAGGCGTTGAACAGACCGCCGATCAGCGACTCCGCGATCACCATCCAGGCGAAGATCCCGATCATCGCAGCCAGCTGCGACCGGACCAGCGAGCCGACGGCGACGCCGATCGCGCCGAGCAGGGCCGCGCCGACCAGGTGGCCCAGGCCCCAGTTGGTCAGGGTTCCGGCGCCGATGGCGACGGAGTCACCCTTTCCCGCGACGAAGCCGAGGGTGATCCCGAGCGTGACCAGATACCCGGTCATCCCGAAGACCGCGCCGGCGACGGCGCCCGCCGCCGTCTTGGCCGCCAGGACCCGGCCCCGGCCGGGAGTGGCCAGATAGGTCAGCGTCGCCGTGTGGTACCGGAACTCGCCGCTGGAGACCGTGGCGCCGAGCACGGCGGCCAGGATGAGGCTCCAGACGCCGCCGGCCGTGATCGCTGCCTGTCCGGCGTAGCTGGTGAGCGGGGCCGGGCCGCCGGACGTGCCCGCCCGGGCGGCCTCGATGACGGTGAACAGCGCGGTGAGCAGGAGTGAGGCAGCCAGCAGCCCGTAGGGAAGCCGGGTGCTTGTCAGCTTGAGCAGCTCGATGCGGGTGAGCCGGGCCAGCGAGACGCGGCGCAGCGTCGGCTTGGTTTCGACAGCGAGCTTGGTCATCACACAGCCTCCCTAGTGAGGTGGAAGAAGGCGGTTTCCAGGTCGGTCCCGTCGGCGGTCAGCTCCGCCACCGGCGCCTGCGCGACCAGGCGGCCGTGGTGCACGATTACCGCCGAGTCGATCGTCTGCGCGACCTCGGCCAGCAGGTGGCTGGAGATCAGCACGGTGCCGCCCTCGGCTGCGAAGCCGCGCAGCAGCCCGCGCAGCCAGCGGATACCCTCGGGGTCGAGGCCGTTGGCGGGCTCGTCCAGGATCAGCAGCTGCGGGTCGGCTAGTACCGCGGTGGCCAGGCCCAACCGCTGCCGCATGCCGAGCGAGAATCCACCGACCCGGCGGTCCGCCGCGTCGGCCAGCCCGACCAGGCGCAGTACGTCGTCGACCCGCGACGGGTCGGCGTCGGCTGACAGGGCCTGGATTCGCAGGTGGGCTCGCGCGGTGCGGCCGGGATGGAAGCTGGCCTCGAGCACGGCGCCGACCTGGTGCAACGGCTCGGCCAGCTCCGCGTACCGGCGGTCGTTGATGGTGGCGCGGCCCGCGTCTGGGGTGACCAGGCCAAGGAGCATGCGCAGGGTGGTGGTCTTGCCCGCCCCGTTCGGGCCGAGAAAGCCGGTGACGGTTCCCGGGTTGACCTCGAAGCTGAGGTTGTCTACCGCGATGACCGGCCCGTACCGCTTGACCAGCCCCTGGATCTGAATAGGTGCCATGCTTCAAGCGTCGGCGGCCAGGCCGGTTCCTGTCGTCAGGCCAGCGGGCACTGTGAGATCGTCCCGTGGTGGTAGCCGGGCGGCCGAAAATCAACCCCAGGACGACGCGCTCGCGCCAGGCTCCCAGGTAGCGTCGCAATCACGATGACGACGACGTGGACGACCATGACGGCGCGGCAGCGGATGACCGACGCCGCCATCGCCGTGCTCGCGACCGCGGCCGACCTCGCCTTCGCCCTATCCGGCCATCAGGGGCACGGCCAGCCGAGCCAGCGGCCCGGCGTCTTCGCGATCGTCTTGCTGGTCGCCGGCGGCATAGCGCTGCTGGCCCGGCGCAGTTACCCGCGCTCGGTGCTCGCGGTGGTCCTGGCGGCAACGCTGGCGGCAACCGCCCTGGGCACCGCCAACGCCTGGATCGCGTTGCTGGTCGCGTTCTTCACCGCGGTGCTCGGCGGGTACCGGGTCACCGCGATCGCCTCGCTCGTGGTCGGCTACGTCGTCTCGGTCTTCGGCGCCACCCTCGAGTTCGACCTGCTGCTTGCGGCCGGCCTGGTGACCCTGCTGTTGGTGGCCGAGCTAGCCCGGGCCCGCAGCGCCAGGGCCGCCGCCGACCGCCGGGGCCGGGCCGAGGCCGCCGCCCGGCTGGCCAGCGACGAGCGGCTTGCGATCGCGAGGGACCTGCACGACGTGGTCGCGCACAGCATCTCGGTGATCAACGTGCAGGCCAACACGGCGCTGCACCTGATGGACCGGCAGCCGGAGCGGGCCCATGATGCGCTCACCGCCATCCGTGAGGTCAGCGGCCAGGCCCTGGGCGAGCTCGCCACGGTGCTTGGTGCGCTGCGCCACGGAGACCATGCCGCCGGGGGAGCGCCGCTGGCCCCGGTGCCCGGGGTGGCCCGGCTTGATGAGCTGGCGGCGCGGGCCCGGTCGGCCGGCTTCGCGGTGTCGGTCACCGCCCACGGCCCGGTACGCCCGCTGCCCGCCGGGGTGGACGCCGCCGCCTACCGCATCGTGCAGGAAGCGCTGACCAACGCGGTCCGCCACTCGGCCGGCCGCTCAGCCACCGTGCAGCTTCGCTACGGCCTCGCCGACCTCGAGATCGAGGTAGCAAACGACGGGTCCAGCGCAGCCCCCGCCCTGGACAAGAGCGACGGCAGCGCCGCCGCGTCGAGCCAGGCCAACCGCACGGGCAACGGTCTGCGGGGGATGGCGGAGCGAGCCCGGGCGCTCGGCGGCTCCCTCGACGCGGGCCCTCGACCGGGCGGCGGATTCCGCGTGCTGGCCCGGCTGCCCGCGTGACCGCGATCCGGGTTGCCCTGGCCGACGACCAGGAGCTGGTCCGTTCGGGGTTCGCGGCCCTCCTGGACGCCGAGGACGACATCAACGTGGCCGGCCTCGCGGGCGACGGCTTCGGCGCGGTCGCGCTCGCTCGCGAGCAGCACCCCGACGTCATCTTGATGGATATCCGGATGCCCGGCCTGGACGGCATCGCCGCGACCAGGGAGATCGCCCGCGACCCGGCCCTGGCCGGGGTGCACGTGCTGATCCTCACCACGTTCGGTCTGGACGAGTACATCTTCGACGCGCTGCGGGCCGGGGCAGCCGGTTTCCTGGTCAAAGACACCGACGCGGCCGAGCTGATCCGGGCTGTCCGGGTGATCGCCGCGGGCGAAGGCCTGCTGTCACCCGGCGTCACCCGTCGGCTGATCGCCGAGTTCGCAGCCCGGGCCCGGCCGCCGCAGCCGACCCGCGCCCTGGACGGGCTCACCGCCCGCGAGCGCGAAGTCGTCGGCCTGGTCGCCGCCGGGCTATCCAACGACGACATAGCCCGGCGCCTGTACGTCAGCCAGTCCACGGTGAAAACCCACGTGGCCCGGGGCATGACCAAGCTCGCCGCCCGTGACCGCGCCCAGCTGGTGGTGGCCGCCTACGAGTCCGGCCTGGCCCGCCCGGGCTGGGCCGGTGCCCCGTAGCCAACCAGGTAACCGTCCACGGTGGTCACCCGCAACCTGATCAGCACCGAACAGAGATGAGAAGGTGCGCCGCGGAACGCCGAGCCAGTCGGCCTGCGACGGGCGCGGACCCTGCCCTCCGCGTTCACGGTCAGCAGCCTCCATCAGCCGGGCTGGACGTCAGCTGCCGCCGTATAGCCGATCGATGCCGATGAGCTCCACGTCGGGGCGGGCGACCGCCTCCTCGGCTACGCCTGCGGTGAAGCCGGTCCGGCTGAACAGCAGGAGTTTCGGCGGCTGGTCGACGCGCTGGCTTGGCAGCAGGCCGCGCAGGTGCTCAAGCCGCCGGAGCTGGTCCACGCCGACGGGGGCGGTGGTCGCCTCGGCCTCCCCGATCGCGCTGATACGGCCGGCCGGGCTCGGGTCATCGGTCACGACGATATCCAGCTGGTGGCCGTGCTCGTGCTCTCGGCAGGCGATCTGGGTCGGCCGGACCGCGCTCGGCACACCGCCGAGGGACTCCTCGCCTGCGTACAGCAGGCACCATTGCCTGGCAAGGTCCTCGAAGTGGGGGCCGTAGATCTTCTCGGCGACGACGGTCGCGCTGCGCCGCCAGAACCCGGTCCGCGCGGCCGGCCACCAGCTCCGGCTCGTATCGCGCCGTGATGAGCTGGTGCAGCCGGACGATGGGCTCGGCGATCCGGAAGACGGTCCGCTTGCCGCGCAGGGCGTCGTCCAGGTGCTCGATCAGCCCGATGTCCTCCAGCCCGGTGACGAGGTGCGCCAGCGCACTCGACGGCCGCGCGAGCGCCGCGGCGATCTCAGAGCGGCGGCTGGCCCCCGCGCTGATGGCGGCGAGCACCGACGCGTACGAGGTCGGGTCCGCGATGGACGGCTCTTCGCGCAGCAGCAGCGTCCCCTCGCGGAACATCGCACTCGCCGGGCTGAGCAGCCGCCGCTCCACCCAGCGGTCGAAGCCGTTCAGGTCTCGGGGGCCGGACCCGCCGCACATGTCCTTATAGGCAGGCGTCCCGCCGACGAGCGCGTTGAGCCGGAAGGCGAGCTCGGGGTCATGCCCCGCTTCCCAGAACTCTGCTGCTTCACGGAACCGGAACGGCCGCACCACCAGCTCCATCCGGGCACGCCCCCGCAGCGGGGCGCCACCGCCGAGCAGCTGCGACATCGTCGTCAGGGCGCTACCGCACAAGATCAGCCTGGTCCTGGTGCCCTGCCGGGCATGGCCGAGCGGGGTCAGCGCCTGCTGAACGTAGGACGGAAGGGCCGGGGTCGCCGCGACCAGGTAAGGGAACTCGTCGATGATCACCGCGGTGGGTCGTTCCTCGCCCAGCCGGAGGAGCTCGCCGAAGGCCTCCCGGAACCCGGCGAAGGCAACCGGCTGCCCGAGTCCCCGGTACGCCGCGTACGCCGCCCCGAGATCGGCCAGGTTCTGCGCCTCGCTCTGCTGCGTCGCCCCGAACATGAACCCACCGGTCTCCAGGGCCAGCAGCTCGAGCAGCAGCGTCTTTCCCTGCCGCCGCCGCCCGTAGACAAGCCCGAGCGTCGCCCCTAGCTCATCCGAGCTCGCGAAGTCCCACAGCTCCGCCCACTCGACGTCCCGGTCGAACAAGCGATCCGGCTTTGCCCACACAACAGGCTCCTCGACTATGGTAGTTCAAACTATCATAGCTTCAGTTACCATTTCCCGGGCCCCGTTCGCTGCGCATTTTCAGGCCGCGCGGCTCTGCCCGAGGTCAGGGTTAGCGGGAGAGTGCTCGGATGACGTAGGCGGCCATTGGCGCCGGGAGGTCGGCCGGGTGCCGGCGGGCGGCGGCCTTGCTGGCCGTGTTGAGTACCTCGGCGCTGGCGCGGGCGGCTGCGCGTAGTCCGGGCGCGTCGAGGCCGGCCACGGTGGACTCGATGCCCGGCGGCAGGTTCCCGGGGTCGTGGTCGAGTACCTGCGATAGGCCGTGCCATGGGTACAGGGCGCCGTTCGCCGCCGCCCACAGCGCCCAGATGTAGTGGCGTGCCTCGTGCAGCCGGCTGTGGGCCTCCCACAGCGAGCCCCGCCGCAGGTACTTGTCGGCGTCGATCAGCATGCACCAGCCGTGGAAGGCCCACTCTCGGACCTGCTCGCCCGTGACCGCGTACGCGGCCGGCGGCTTAGTGGCGGATACGCCGTCTGCCGGCGGCCGGTCATCCGGCCGCCGAGTGCCCGGCAGGCCGGGCGCCGTGTACAGCGGGATGAAGTCCGGGGCGCCGCCGGCGCGGCGACGTGTCTCGGTCTCGGCCTCGGCCACGACCGCCAAGTCGAGCTGGGTGCCGTCGGCGAACTGGGCGAAGATCCGCCGGACGTGCTGGCTGTCGGGCCCGGTACGGTGCCGCAGCACGTCGACGAGCGGGCCCATCTCCGGCAGGGCCGCCGCCACCATCGCCTCCGCGGTTCCTATCATCGCGGCGCCGGCCTGGCCCCGGGGGGCGTCGACGCCAAGCGCAGCGTCGATGTCGGAATACGCGTCGGCCGCGCCGCGGCCCAGCGAGCACCCGACCAGCAGCGACATCACCAGCGGCCAGGTCTCGCACCGGTCGGCCAGGCGGGCCATGACACGCCGTTGCGCCGCGAGCTCATCAGGCAGCGCCGCAAGCCAGGCACGGCCCGCCAGCGCCCCGGCCGCAGTGCTCCCGTCAGGAGGTTCCAGCCCCGGTCCGGCCGCCATCGGCACCGCCTCTCCTGATCACGCGGACGTAGACACGTAGCGCGCTCACTTCTCGAACTTGGCGGCACCGCTGTCCTCGACCCGCCTCGGCCGTCCCGCTGCCGGCTACGCGGCCGTGCACTCAGCTAGGCGCCGTCAGCGTACCGGCACGGCGCCGCTGATCATCAGGGAAAGCTGCGGCTGCGACCCGAACCCCGCGCCAGCCTCCGGCCAGAACCAGGACCCGGACCCTGGCTTGCCAGCCCTCTTGCGAGGACCTTGGCGGGTAACCGTGCTCGCTCACGGAACGGATCGCGAGGCTCTGACGCCAGTCACCGCACCGAGGAGGCAAAAGACGAGAAAGACTCCGACGCCGCCGAAGACGAAGGCCCCGAACAGGTGCTTAGGCAGGACCGCGGCGAGGACACCGCAGACCGCCATGACGGCACCGCCTGCCCCGGCCAGAGGCGCAGCAGCCTTGTTGGCCGTTTCGAAGGCTGCGTCACTGCGCATCGTGGACGGCGTCCGCACCCCGACGGCCCCGTTGCGCGGCAGACGTCCTTGCCACCCCCGGATAGCCACTACCACAATGATGAAGCCGGCCAGCACCTCGACGATTGCCGGAACGACCATCGCGGCAACCTCCACTTCGCTTCTCAGCAATCCGTTTCCCGTGGAAGGTCAGGTCCAGCCTGGGCACCGTACCCACCAGATACGGGAATAGTCCCACAATTGGAAATGATACCCTAGGCGGGGTGAAGAGCGCAGACCTACTGCTCCACCCGATCCGGCTGCGGATCATCGGCGCCTTCCTCGGCGACCGGAAGCTGACCACCGCGGACCTCCAGGCGGAGCTCTCCGACGTGCCGCCCACCAGCCTGTACCGGCATCTCGGCCACCTGATCGATGCAGGCGTGCTGGACGTCGTGGCCGAGCGCCGGGTGCGCGGTACCGTCGAGCGCACGTACGTCCTGCGGGCAGCGCCACCGGTGTCACCCGACGACCTGGCTTCATGGACAGCCGACGACCACCGACGCGCCTTCTACGGCTACGCCGCAGCCCTCCTCACCGATTTCGACCGCTACCTCGACCAGGAGCACATCGACCTGTGGCGCGACGGAGCCGCCTACCGCATGGCCGGCCTATGGATGACCGACGAGGAGCTGAACGAACTGACCTCGGGCTTCCTGAGCCTGCTCCAGCCATACATAAACAACCCGGCCACACCCGACCGGAGGCGGCGGATCCTCCGCACCATCGTGCTGCCGGCACCCGATTCCACCCGGTCCGAAGACCACGACAGCGGCTGACGCGCCAAAAATCTAGGGCCAAGTCAAACCCGCAAATCCATCATCTCGAACGGACCCTGCCTTCCACGTCCAGCGCCAGCACTCTCTCACCAGCGGGAGCGCCACTCGCGGCCTCTCGCCTGATCGAGCGTCCTCCCGAGAAGCACTGCCCGCCCGCCCGGTCGGTCGAGCCGCCTTCTCCGGCTCAATCGGCACCCAATGGGTACTTAACCCGCCCCTAATACGCTCGCCACACATGGCCGCCCGCGAGCGGAAAGGGAGACGAAAATCGTGTGCGGGATCACTGGATGGGTGGACTTCGGGCGTGACCTGAGGGCGAAACGGCCCGTGATCGAGGCGATGACCTCGACGATGGTCAACCGAGGGCCGGACGCGGGCGGGGTATGGTGCTCCGCGCACGCGGCCATCGGCCACCGGAGGCTGTCGGTCATCGACCTGGTAGGCGGAGAGCAGCCGATGCGGGCGCCCCTCCGCGGCTCGGTCGAGGACGAGGCCGACGCCGAGGTCGTGCTGACCTTCAGCGGCGAGGTCTATAACTTCACCGAGCTCCGCAGCGAGCTGGCGGCCCTCGGGCACGAGTTCCGGACCCGCTCGGACACCGAAGTTGTCCTTCACGCCTACCTGCAGTGGGGCACGGACTGCGTGACCCGGCTGAACGGCATGTTCGCGTTCGGCATCTGGGACGAACGGCGCCAGGAACTGCTGCTGGCCCGGGACCGGCTCGGTGTGAAGCCGTTGTACTACGCGCCGCTGCCGGACGGCGTGCTGTTCGGTTCCGAGCCGAAGGCGATCCTGGCGCACCCCGGCTTCCGCGCCGAGATCGACGCCGAAGGCCTGGCCGAGCTGTTCGCCCAGGTCGGCACCGGGACGCCAGGCCACGGCGTGTACCGGGGACTGTCCCAGGTCCGGCCCGGCACGATCGTGCAGGTCGGCCGCTTCGGCCTGCGCACGTCGCCGTACTGGACGCTGGAGGCGCGCGAGCACACCGACGACCTCGCCGCCACCGCGTTGAACGTCCGCGAGCTGCTGGCCGACATCGTGCACCGGCAGACCGTCGCCGACGTGCCGCTGTGCAGCCTGCTGTCAGGCGGCCTCGACTCGAGCGTCGTCTCCGCGCTGGCGGCGGACAGCCTGATGCGGCGCGACCGGACCAAGCTCGCCACGTTCTCGGTGGACTTCGCCGGCAGCGCCGACGCGTTCACGCCGGACCAGCTCCGTCCCAGCCACGACGAGCCGTTCGCGCGTGCCGCCGCCGAGCACATCGGCAGCAGGCACGGCACCGTCCTGCTGACCGCCGATGATCTAGTCGAGGCGCAGTGGGCGCCGCTGGCCGCGCACGACCTGCCCACCATGGGCGACATGTGGGTGTCGATGTACCTGCTGTCGCAGGAGATCCGCCAGCAGTCGACGGTGGCGCTGTCCGGGGAGTCGGCGGACGAGGTCTTCGGTGGCTACGCGTGGTATCACGTCCCCGCGCTGCTCGCGGCGCCCACGTTCCCGTGGGCCTTCCGCGGTTCGTGGGCACCGCTGCTGACCCCGCCGGTGCGCTCGGCGATCCGGCTGGACGAGTACGCCGCTGACCGCTACGCCCAGGCGGTGGCCGAAGTCCCCCGGCTGACCGGAGAGAGCCCGGACGACCGCCGGGTACGGGAGGTCCTCTACCTCGGGCTGACCCGCTGGCTGCCGCTCCTGCTCGATCGCAAGGACCGGCTGAGCATGGCCTGCGGCCTGGAGGTGCGAGTGCCGTTCACCGATCATCGGCTGGTCGAGTACGTATGGAACGTCCCGTGGGCCATGAAAGAGGCCGGGGGAATCGAGAAGGGCCTGCTGCGCGCCGCCGCGGCCGGCCTCCTCCCGCCGGACCTGCTGAGCCGTCGCAAGAGCATCTACCCCGGCGCGGCCGACGAGGCCTACGAGCGGGCGATCGACGCGCAGCTACGCGACCTGCTGCGGCAGCCGAGCGCGCCGCTGTTTGACCTGATCGACAGGGGACATCTCGCCGCCGCGTACGCGCGCGACCCGCACCTGACCGGCTTCATGGCGATCCAGCCGAGCAGCACGGCGCCCGTCGCGTTCATGCTCGACATCAACCGATGGCTAGAGCGCTCCGGCGTCACCATCCGGTTGGACGTGTGAGGAGCACCATGGCCACGCAACACTCTGCCAACGTCTACATCACCAATAACAGTGACGGAACGGCCTACATCAAGCTCTTCCACCAGAACGACCCGGACGGCACTCAGAACGGAAGCTGGACGGCCAGCCCGGGGGAGACCGTCGGGCCGATGACGGTCCTGTTCGAGACCGGATGGGGCTCCTACGGGATCCTCGACTGGTGGTCGGTAATCATCGCCGTGGAAGGCGGATCGACGCCGGGGATCTATCAGAACTCAGGGACAACCCTCTTCCCCCACTGGAAGGAATGCCAGCTGCAGAGCCGGGATGTCGACCAGAATCTCACCTTCGCTGTCAGCGCCAGCAGCTTCGACATCAACCTGGTCTCCGGCGGATGCACCGACGGAATGACGAGGCTCGGCGAGTTCTCGAAGATCACCAACGTATTCGTGCTGATGCTGGAGAACCGCTCTTTCGACAACCTCTTCGGCCAGTCCGGCATCCCGGGCATCACCCATGCCACGCCTGCGGATAGCAATACGTACCAAGGTGTCACCTACCCGGTCGGCAGCCCGGCGCCGACGGCCATGCCAACCGACCCCGGTCACGAGTTCCAGGACGTCGTCAAGCAACTGGGCGGGCCGGACGCGAGTTACCCGCCCGGCGGCCCCTACCCGAACATCAACCTCTCCGGGTTCGCCGCCAATTACGCCACCACCACAACAGAAGGAACGCCACCCGCCAGCGCCGACATTGGCAAGATCATGCTCGGCTTCGATTCCAAGGCTCAGCTGTGCGTCCTCTACCAGCTAGCCACCGAGTTCGCGATCTGCGACCACTGGTTCTCGTCGCTGCCCGGGCCGACCTGGCCCAACCGGTTCTTCGTCCACGGTGCCTCGTCGGCCGGCCTGGACCACAGCCCCACGCAGACGCAGATGGTCGGGTGGGAAACTCCCGGGTTCGGCTTCACCTACCCCCGCGGCAGCGTCTTCGACGCGGTGTCGCGGGCCGGGCTCACCTGGCGGATCTACAACGACGACACGGACGCCTACAGCGACGACCCGCAGGACGGCTCCGTCTTCGGCGCGATCCCGCAGGTATCGGCGCTGAAGGGCATCACCCTGCTCGACGCCAACTCCCTCACCCACTTCGCCGCCGACCTGCAGCGCCCTTACACCTGTCAGTACACGTTCATCGAGCCGAACTACGGCGACATCACCAGCAGCTACCGAGGCGGCTCCTCTCAGCACCCGATGGACGACGTCTACGGTGGCGAAGGCCTCATCAAGGCGGTGTACGAGGCCATCCGCAACTCACCGGTGTGGGACACCAGCCTGCTGATCATCACCTACGACGAGCACGGCGGCTTCTACGACTCGGTCCCACCGCCCGCGGCCACCCCGCCCGACGACGGCAGCCCCAGTACTTACAACCAATGGGGCTTCACGTTCGGCCAGCTCGGGGTACGGGTCCCGGCCGTGGTGGTCTCGCCGTGGATCGCGGCGCACACCGTCGACCACACGGTCTATGACCATTCATCCGTTCCAGCCACAATCGAGCGGCTCTTTGGGCTGCCGGCCCTCACCGCGCGAGACGCGGCCGCGAATGATGTGACGGCCCTGTTCACCGAAGCGCACCCACGCACCGACGCGCCCGCGAGACTGAACAACCCGGCTCCTCCGGCGCCCCGCGCCGCGATCGACCCGCAAACGGCACAAGCCAGCCTCAGCGAATCCATTCCGGAATCGGGGAGCCTGCCGGGCTTTCTGCAGATCATGCTGAAGACCGACCTCGAACTGTCCACGACACCGCAAGAACGAGACGAGGCGCTGGCCAGGCACGCGGCAGTAACCACCCGGAGCGACGCCCGCTCCTACATCAACTACGTCATGGCTAAAGCCCAAGCGGCAAAAACCGCGTCTGCGCCGCCTGGCTCGGCCCCTTAAAACCAATCAAACCCTGTGCCTCGCCGGACTGACCGGCGGGGCACACGGCTTTAGGCGAAATCGGCGGCGCTGGATGCTCGCCTATCACGTTGCAGGGCAGCGGTTACCGCCGCATTCCCCTACGCTTCTGATCCATGGATCGAAGACGCCCTCCGTTCCTGGACCCCACCCCAGCCCCAACGGGGCTGCCGGGCATGGGTCCGCAGCCCCCCGACACAGCGAGAATGAGCGAGTCATATGACAGCCACGAACCACACCGACGCCGAGCCGTGGCTTGAGTCCCTCATCGAGCGCAGCGCGGAACTGAAGCGTGGCCTGGTCGACTTCGCGTGCAGCCCGCGGCTCAATCAGCACCTGACGCGATTCATGCGGAAGTCAGTGACCCCCGGCGAAGTGCTGGACGAGGCTGACGCGGCCGGCCTTATCGACCGGTTCGCGCTCCAGCACCGCCTGCCCAACGGCAAGACAGTTCTGGATCAGTTCCTGTCCAGCAGGCCGGACCTGAGCGCGGCCGACCGCGACATGCTGCGCGGCTGGCACGATCCGGTCGAGGGGTTCTTCGAGCACCGCGGCAAAGACCGGACAGCGATCGTCCTGCTGAACCTGCTCGATGACCTGGAGTACCGCACCTACTCCAACATGGGGCCGGCCGCCTTCCGCCCGCTGACCAGGGGCGGGTTCCTCTATGCGCGACTGGTGCCTATCAGCCCGGTGCCGGGAGCCTGGCTGGTCTCCGGGTACATGTCGGCTTTCCCCAAGTCCCATGCGGCGGGGATCGCGCAGGCCGCGCTCCAGCTTGCGACGACACAGCCCGAGCTGGTCTTCCGCAACCCGGAGAAGATCGAGCAGGGCTGGAAGCAGATGCGGGACGACAGGGCCGCGTTCATCGAGTTCTTCGGTAGCGACGAGCTCGTCCTGCCACCGGCCGAAGCGGCGGAACGGCTCGACGCCTACTACCGGCACCGACGGCAAGCCGTACTCGCCGCGCACCCTGAACCCCGGAAGACGCGGCGGCGCCCCGACACGGACCTGCCCCCCGTCGAATGGCCAGCCGAGCTTGCCGACGCCGACACCATCGGCCTCATCTACGACGAGATCGACAGCCTCAACTTCTACAACGACTACGGGATGCTCCGCGAGCTGTTCGCCGACCCGGCTCTGGCGGCGGACAAGCGGTACTCGGACGTGCTGCGAGGCTACCTCGAATCAGAGACCGTCGGCCCGCTGCCGATCCGCCGCCTGGCGGTCGCCCACCCTGAGACGGCGGACGCAGTGTTCCGCAAGGTGCTCCGCAAGCCCGGCTTCACCTGGGCCGACCACGGTGAAACACTGCTGCGTCGCCGAAAGCCCTGGTACTACGAACACGAGCCGCGCCCAGGCGTCTCGGTGATCGGTGCTCGCCTCCAAGAGCTCATCGCTCTCCGGTAATCCGCTCACACGGTGTTGTTGATGATGGTGATGTCCCTGTGATGCATGCATGCAAATTCGAACATTAAATAGTTGATAACCGGGTATGAGGTTGTAGTCATACGAATGGGTGTGCTATTATCGATGTATGTAGATGAAGCTACTCCTCGGCGGAGGTGGTGCCCCGTGTCGCAGTCCCCAGCTGACGGTCATGACGACGTGCCGCCGTGGGAGGCGTTCTCCGGCGACGGGACGGCGGAGGCGCCGCCACCCGGGCCGGGGCTGGCCGCGCTGCTGGGCGAGGCCGTCGCGAACCTCGACCAGCTGGATGAGCGCCAGCTCCTCGGCGCGGGGTCGGCGGCGCGGCGGCTGCGGGCGCACGCGGACTACCTGGAGGTGATGTCGGTCGCGAAGTTCGCCCGCCGCCGCAACGAGCAGCTCGAGGCGTCGAAGGCCCGCGGGGACCGGGTGCGATCGCGGGACGGGGAGTACCCGGCCGAGGAGCTCGGCTTCGAGATGACCGCCACCGCCTACAGCGCCGCCATCCTCATCGACATGGCGACCAACATCGTCGACCGGCTGCCGTCCACCCTGGCGGGGATGGCGGCGGGCGCCATCGACCGGGACCGCGCCCGGGCCATCAGCAACGCCACCCTCAACCTGCCTGACGAGCTGGCCGCAGAAGCCGACAAGGTTCTCGCGGAGGCCGCGCCCGAGATGCGCCTCGCGGACCTACAGCAGAAGGCCGCCCGGCTCGAGGCCCGCCTGGACCCCGAGGGCGTGCAGGCCCGCAAGGACGAGGCGAAGCGAGACCGGCGGGTGGAGTTGCGCCGCGAGGACTCGGGCGCGGCGTCGCTGGCGGGCCGGGAGCTAGACCCGGGCGACGCGCTGGCGGGGAAGGCGTCGATCGACGCCGACGCGGTCCGGCTCCGCAATGCGGGCCTGCCCGGCACCCTGGCCCAGATCCGCGCGCTGATCCTGATGGACCGGATCCACCAGCGCAGCCCCTGGGACCGCCTTGCACCTCTCCCCGAACCACAGCCAGAGTCGGGCTCCGACTGCGACTGCGACAGCCGCGGATGCGACGGCGCCTGCGGCGACCTCCGTGATCCAGCCGGGAACCCGGACGCCACCCAGTCCGTCGGCGAGCAAACGGACGCAGACCAGTCCCAGTCAGCCGACCCGGCCACGGAAGCCGGCTTGCCCGACGACCCGCACGACGACGACCCGCACTACCTGGACCCTTACGAGGACGGGCAGTTCCCGGACGACGGTGATGACGACGAGGACGAGGGCCGTCCCGCCGGGTTCGCCGGCGGGCCGCCGCCCGGGTCGCCGTTCGATCGGACCGGCAGCAAGACCCCGCTGCCCGCCCTGATCAACATCACCATCCCCGCCGGCACGCTGCTGGGCTGGTCGGACACCCCCGCCGACGTCGGAACCTGGGGCCTGCTGGACGCCGAAACCGTCCGCGACCTCATCGAGGCAGCCTCCCGCCACCCCCGCACCCGATGGTGCTACACCTTCACCGGGCAAGAAGGCGAGGCCATCGCGCACGCCTGCGCACGCGGACCCCGCCCCTGGCACCCGCCCCAGGCCAGCCGCGACGGCCCCGCCCGCCCCCGCATCGAGCTGCTCGCCGAGCTCCTGACCAGGCTGAACGCCGCCCCCGAGCCGATCGCCCACGGCACCTGCGATCACGCCCACCGCGAGAACCGCTACATCCCCAGCAGGAAGCTCAAGCATCTAATCCGCGCCCGCACCGCCCGCTGCTGCGCGCCCGGCTGCGGCGCGCAGGCCATCACCTCCGAGATCGACCACACCGTCCCCCACCCCGCCGGGGCAACCTGCCAGTGCAACCTCAGCCCCGCGTGCCAGCGCCATCACCACGCCAAGCACGCACCCGGCTGGAAACTCCAGCAGACCCAGCCCGGCGTCATGCGCTGGACCATGCCCTCCGGCCGGTCCTACGCCACCCGCCCCACCCAATACGAAGAATAGCTGGCTAACCATAAGGTAAAGATGCCGCTCCCATCGCATCCAGACTTTGATCCGAACGGACGCGGGGTGGCTCTCAAGCCCAACGAGCTGGCCGTCGTCCTCGGCGTGGTCGAGCAAGCGGCAGCTGCGCGGCTGGATCGGCGAGGAGCAGCCGGGCCTGCCTGAGCAGGTGCAGAACCTGCCCATCGTCTGTTACGCGGTCCAGGCCGACAGTTCTCTTCGCAACCTGAGCGCACGCGGCTGACCTCATGCTTCACCGTGCGTGACGTAAAGCATGCTTGACATTTCTGGACATGTTAAGGTACCTTGACATTATGAGGAACCGGGTCCGGGAGCGGCGCGCCCAGCAAGGGCTGTCCCAGGCTGAGCTGGCCGCGGCCCTGGGCGTGTCCCGGCAGACGGTGATCTCGATCGAGAGCGGCCGGTACCTGCCGTCGCTGCCGCTGGCGTTCCGGATCGCGCGGTTCTTCGACCTGACGGTCGACAAGATGTTCGACCCCGATGATGAGGAGGCGGCGACATGATGAGATCCATTCCGCCGAGGCTGCGCGCGCCATTGATGATGCTCGTCTTCGGCGCCGTTTTCGCCGCCGCCGCTGTGGCTGGCTATGGATGGGTGAGCCTGCTTCATCTCGGGCCGGTCATCATCGCCGGGCCAGTTGTGTATTACGTGTGGGGCGGAAGGAATAGTGACTCTGCCGCGATGATCCGCCAACAGCCCGACGAGCGGCAGGCGTACCGCGGGCTCAAGATTCAGGCCGTGGTGGGGAGGGTCATGAGCATAGGCGCCAGCGTCGCCTTCCTGGCCGCCTGGGCAGCCAAGGCCACGCTCTGGCCGTTCGAAATCTTCCTCGCCCTTTTCGTCGTCGGGCTTCTCGCCGGGTGGGTGATCACCCGCGAGCGCGGCGACGGCCGGGATGACAGTCCCGGCAGCCCGGATAGCTGGCTGACTTCCAGGCAATAGGCGTAGCGGAGGACCAGACGAGAACCATCAGCCCGCTCGACTGGCGACATGCCTAAAAGTCACTGGTGCCCTCGGGACGCCGTGATGGCGTGAAAATTGGGTGAGCTGCGGGTTGGCGGCTGGCCGGGGTTGCTGGCCTCAGGCCGGGGCTGGCGGGCATGTGCGGGTTCGCGGCCTCGCGGGGCGCGTGCGGGTGGAGGATGCGGTGGTGCGGCCGTCCGCTGACGTCGTTGCTGTTTGGCGGGACCGACCCCGTCCAAAAGTCTGGCGCCGGGAGCTGCCCTGAGGGCTGTGAATTGGCGCTTGCGAGCCCGCGGACCAGATTTCCGCTTGCCCCCAGCTCCTGCGGGCGGCCGCGACCGTTAACCGCATCCTCATGGTAGGAGATCACGATGCAAGAGGTCGAGGGCGAGCCGCTGTTCTGCGAGCGGGCCGCCGGGGTCGACATCGGCAAGGCGTCGGTGTTCGTCACGATCCGGGTGCCGAGCGAGTCCCGCGCGGGCGGCCGGCAGCAGGAGACCCGGGAGTTCGGCACCACCCGCAGGCAGCTGCTGGCGCTGGCGGACTGGCTGCGCTGCCACGGCGTGGAGCGGGCCGGGATGGAATCCACGAGCGATTACTGGAAGCCGGTGTTCTTCCTGCTGGAGCGGGAGGGCTTCGAGTGCCTGCTGTACCAGGCGTCGCGGGTCAAGGCGCTGCCCGGGCGGCCCAAGACCGACAAGCTGGACTCGGCGTGGCTCGCGAGGATCACCGAGGCGGGGTCGCTGGCGGCCAGCTTCGTGCCGCCGGAGGAGATCCGCCGGCTCCGCACCCACACCCGCTACCGGCGGCGGCTGACCCAGGCCCGCACCGCGGAGAAGGAGCGCAGCGAGAAGCTGCCGGAGGACGCGCACCTGAAGCTGTCGTCGGTGATCAGCGACATCCACGGGGTCTCCGGCCGGGCGATGCTCCGCGCGATCACAGCCGGCGAGCGCGACCCGAAGGTGCTGGCGGAGATGGCCCGGGGCGTGATGCGCCGCAAGATCGCCCGGCTGGAGGAGGCCCTGGACTGCTCGTTCTTCACCCCCGAGCACGCCTTCATCCTGCAGATGATGCTGGACAATACCGACCAGCTCACCGCCCAGATCGCCGTGCTGGACGAGCGGATCGCCGCCCTGTGCGAGCCCTGGGAGCGGCAGATCGCCCAGCTGGACGCCATTCCCGGGTTCGGGGTCACCGCCGCCCAGGACCTCATCGCCGAGATCGGCGTCGACATGAGCGCCTTCCCGACCGCCGCGCACCTGTGCTCCCGGGCCCGGGTCGCGCCCCGCGCCCGGGAATCGGGCAAGCGCAAGGGCAAGAGCGCCACCGGCCGCGGCAACCCCTGCATCGGCGGCACCCTCGGCGAGACCGCCGCCAGCGCCGGCCGGACCCAGACCTTCCCCGGCGCCAAGCTCCGCCGCCTGTGCCGGCACATGCCCAAGAAGAAAGCCCAGGGCGCCATCATGAGGACCCAGCTCGTCATCGCCCACGCCCTGCTGTCCGACCCCGCAGCCGAGTACCGCGACCTCGGCCCCGGCTACTACGAGCAAAGAGCCGACACCCGCCGCCAGGCCCGCAGCCGCATCCGCGCCATCGAGCGCCTCGGCTACAAGGTCACCATCGAGCCCCTCGACCCCGAGGCCGACCCCGAAACGGGCGAGCTGATCACCCGCACCGCCAGCTAGCCGCACCCCGCCCCGCCGGGCGCTGCGCGCCCGGAAGCCGACGGCACAAACCGCCGCCGGCTCTAAAGGCATGCCCGGCTAAGGTCCTATTTTCGGACCAGCCCAGACAGCCGCCACCAGCGCCACCCTCGAGCCAAAACCCCCGTGAATGGACACCTGCGCGACGGTCACAACTAGACTCATGGGAGGCTGATGGTGGTAGCTTGGAGGTATGGCATGGTCGGGCAGGTACCGGGACAGGGTGACGCTCTGACTCCGCAGCCGAGCCTGACGCTGCCAGCTCTACGGCAGGCAGTGGCGACAGTCGCGCCCGGACGCCTGCCAGAAATGTTCACGAAGATGCAGGAAGCCTTCGTGCTGGCTGGCGAGCAAGGCAGCGTCACTCCGATCCACATGTTCTACCGTGAGTGGGCCGTCGTCGTGGAGATCGAGCGGCACCCTGAGACCGCACGGCGCCTGCACGCGGCCGAGCAGGCTCTGATGAGCGACGATCCTCGGGTCAGGGACGCCGCCATCCGCGATGCAGGCGAAATTGTTCGTGCCGCGCACCGATCAGTGGGCGGTGAGTGACTGGCACTGGGAGCCTCACCCTGACGATCTTCTCGATGACCTACCACCTGAGGCGCGCGTAAAACTCGACCAGCTGGCCCGTGAAATCACAGTACGGGACTCGATGGTCTATCTGGACTGATCGCCTGAGTGGACAACCAAACCGGCCGACGAGGATGAAGCCAGCACACCGCGGTCCCTCGCGCCGGATGCCTTCGAGTTTGTGCGGTCTTCGCCGGGCCGGTACTGACGCACTCGGATTGGGCGCCGGACAACGTGCTGGTGTCGGAGAACCGCGCGTGGCTGATCGACTGGGCCTGGCCCACCCTCGGCGCCGCCTGGACCGACCCGGCCTGCTGGGTACTGCGCCTCATGGCATCCGGTGGCCACACCGCGCGTGAGGCCGAACGCCAAGCCTCCCGCCTCCCCGCATTCCAGGCCGCCGACCCGGCCCATATCGACCTGTTCGCCACCGCCAACGTCCGGCTGTGGGACGAGATCGCCCAGTCGAGCGCAAACGCATGGACAACCAACATGGCACGAGCCGCCAAATCATGGGTTGCCTGCCGCCAGGCCCACTGAGCACGACTTGGGCCTCGTAGCTTCCGGGCTGCACACAGGTCGGGGAAGCCTGTCTGGAACGTCAGTTGCCACTGACCCACCCGACGGCCTGGCCCCGCCCTGTGCGCGAGCGCCCACCGTGTCGGCGACGGTGGCGATGTTGCCACCGCGCTCGCTTACCAATGGCCGCCGTCACTGCAGGAGTTGGCCAACCCGTAAGACCGTCGAAAAAGCGGTAGCCCGCCTGACCTAGGCAAGGCGCACCGTCCCTTCATGCCCGTGTCACCGTCCCGTCGCCGTCATGCGTGGCCACCCGGACCTGCGCTCGGTACGCTGGCACTGGCTCGGCAACCAGGCTCGGGCAGGCCATCTGGAGCTTAAGGGGCCACGCTATGCGGGAGGATGCCCGGCAGCGGGCCACCGAGTTCGTCAAGGAGCTTTTCGCTACCGGCGAGATCGACGCGGACCGATTCGACACCGGTGTCGCCGGGGTGCTTGCGGCCACGTCCGAGGCCGAACTGGCCGAGGTAGTCCGGTCATTGCCGGCGCCGGTGGCGCTGACCAGCCGGGAGCGGCGGCTGGCGGAGCCGCTGGAGATCCATTCCGGCCTAGGGCGGCTGCGGCTGGCGGGCAGGTGGCAGGTCGCCAGCGAGACGCATATCAGCGCCGAATCGGGCAGCATCAGGCTTGACCTCACCGAGGCCGAGTTCGACGATCACGTCGTTGACCTGCACGTCTATACCGGGTGGGGCAGTATCACGATCATCGTGCCTCCGGGCGTGGACGTTCAGGTGATTCGCCATCCCGGCGGGTCGACTCACGGCTCGACCCGCCGGTGCCCGGGCTGCCGCTGGTCCGGCTCGATGTGACCACCAATATCGGCAGAGTTCACCTGCGCCACCCGGGAACTCAGGTCCGCACCAGACGCTGGCCCGGCGGCAGAAGGAACCGATAACCACACTAGATCTGCCTCTGGAAGTTGCAGTTGGCTGGTGTGCTTGTCATCGGGTTTGGTGGATTGCGGCCACGTAGATTGCCGCCGGGTTGCCGGGCGGCCAACCGGGCAGTGGGTCGATCGTGTCGATGTGGATGAAGCCGTTGCGTTCCCAGAAGGCCCGGGTGGCCTCGTAGGGACGGTAGCCGGACGAGCGGTCCAGGGTCTTGACCTCCACCACGCTGATCCCGGCGGCTGCCAGGTGGTCCAGGATGTGGCCGAGCAGCGCTGTTCCGTGCCCGCGGCCGCGCCGGGCGGCGTCGACGGCGATCCACAGGATTTCCGCGCCGCCGGGTGATTTCCTGGCGGCTATGGCGAACCCCGCGACCGTTCCGGAGTCGGTGATGACCCAGGCCTCGTGGCTGGCGGCGTCGCGTTCGGCCTTGGCGGGCACATCGTCGGTGAAGTATTCCGGGAGGCCCTGGATGATGGCTGCGGCGGCGGGGACGTCCCCGGCCTGGAAGCGGCGGACAGCGGGCATGTGATTCATCGTGCCAGCGTCTGGCGCCCGTCCGCGATCCCTTTACCGGGGCTGCGCGCGGCAGCTACCGACTGGGCGGTCGGGGCGGAGGGCCAACAGCGCCACCTGCCAGGTGGGGGAGCGGACCTGGCAGGAATGGATGCTGGTGCCCGCGCTCACCACCGACGCCCAGCAGATCACGGCTTACCTGCTGGAGCAGGGGTTCCTCAACGGTGACCTGCGCTGGTGGACGTGGGCGGGGTACCGGGTGAACGCCACGCTGAAGGCGCGCCACTGGGCGACGTGGCCGACGAGGCGCAGCGGGTTGATGACCTGAGCATCCGGCTGCGGGCGCTCACGCGGTGGATGGTAAATAACCTGGCGCCTGGAGCTCCAGGAATCTCAGCGATCGGTTGATTGGCCTGCCAGTGGGCTGTTCTGCATCCTCAGTCGACCGTTGGCGGCCGCGGCGTGACGGGCCTAGTCGGCGGAGAACTGCGGGTATCGCCCTCCGGGCTGGCGAGCTGGCGTTCCAGCGATGTGAAGGCGTCGATAACTTCTTTCGCCTCGAAGGCTCGGTTGCGCCTTCCGATAGTGATCTGCTTGAGCACGTCTGCCTTGGTGAGTCGGGCAATGGCATCGTTGACAGTCGGGAAGGAACGGTCGATCAATTCAGCTGCGCTCGCTACCGTCACGATCGGAGCTCCAGGGAGCGCGCGCAGCAGCAGGTCCGTGCCGGAGCCGGCGCGCACTTGGCCGAGCCGGGCACGCCAATCGCCCTCCATCTCCTGTATTCGCTGCTCGAAGGACGCCGCATCCTGGACCGCTCGGATGCAGGCGCCGGCGAACCTGCCGATCCACAAGTTGAGTCCCTCATGGGCGGCCTTGCCGGTAGCCAGACCTAGGTATCGAGTGGCGGTCAGCCCTTCGAGGTAATCCTTCGCCCACGTTGCGAGGACGAGAGAGACGGGGGGGAGTATCCGGCTCGCCAGCCCGCGGCGCCGCAGCACGAGCTGAATCAGCCCACGACCAGTCCGGCCATTGCCATCGGCAAACGGGTGGATCGTCTCGAACTGCGCGTGCGCGAGCGCGGCCTGCGCTACGGCAGGCAGGTTGTCTTCATTGCAGAACGAGCAGAGATCGGCCATTAGCTCAGGGACGTACTCGTGTGGCGGCGGAACGAAAACAGCGGTACATGGGTTGTAATCGCCGCCGATCCAATTCTGCTTAGTCCGCAGTGTCCCCGCCCCGGTCTGGCCGGGGGCTGCGGCCATCAAGCGATAGTGGAATGCGAGCAGCACGTCCATCGTGATCTCGTCACCAGGGCCGACCGCTTGCACGCCCGCGCTCATGGCTGCGATGTTCCCTAGAACTTCGTTGGCGGTGACGTCTGTGCTTGCCTCTCCTGCCGCGTGCGCTGCCTCTGCGCGCAGCAGCTTCCGCGCCCCCACCTCAAGTCCCTCGATTCTGGACGAAGCGACCGACTCTGCGCGCAGCAGCAGCCTGGCTAGCGCCTCCGTGTCCGCCAGCGCGAAAGCTGCTGAGTTCAGTCCGCTGATGGCTGTCTCGGCCTCCGTCACGTCCGCGGCAACATCACCGTCCAGCCGGAAGGCTCTTCCGACGAGCAGGTCTGGGACATACGCTTCATAGCCGCACGGCATGCGTCCCTGGCGGTACGGGGCAAACGGGTTGCCGGGCCACTGACTACTGATAACCCTCGACATGGCCCCTCCATATTAAAGGTTGTTCGCTAACCCTTAATATAGTCGTCTCTTGTTAAGAGTTAGGCGTGCGCCACGCGGTCGCGGTGCGTCAAAACCTAACCGCGTTCGCGCCGGTCAGGCCGCAGCGCCAGCAAGGCCACGTGCAACGACGCCCGCGACTCCGCTTCCGCCAGCGAGACCCCCAGCACCGCCTCGATCACCCGCAGCCGCTGATAAAACGTAGGCCGCGCCATGTGCGCCCGCGAAGCCGCCAGTGCCTTGTTCCCCCCGGCCTCAAGGAACGCAGCCAGATCCGCGACCAGTCGCGTCCCATGCACGGCGTCATAGCTAACCAACGCCCCGAGCTCCCGATCAGCGAAGGAGCGCAGCCGGGGATCGTCGCGCAGCTGATACAGCAGCCCGCGCAGCCGCAGATCGGGCAGTTGCGCCCGCGCCTCGAAGATCCGGGTGTGCACTGCCTCGGTGATCTCGACGAACGCGACCTCGTGCCGGAACTCGATCAGCACCACGCCGGCCGAGGCAGCCGCGGAAACCAGCGCCGACGGCAAGGACACCGAGTACCGCCGCCCAAGCTCGATCGCCAGCCCCACCGCCCCGGCCGCCGCGAGCTCGTCCACGTAGGACACCAGCGCCACGGGGGAGTCGGGCAGCGCGATCCCGGTGGACAAGATGAGCTCGCCGCCGCGCAGCAGCCGGGCCACGTCGGTTGTCACCTCGACCGCGTGCACCCACCGCACCGGGGTGTCCAGCCGGTCCGCGCCGGCCAGCACTACCGGCTCCCCGAACCGGACAATGTCCAGCCCCAAAACCTCACGGAGCGTGATAAACACGGCCCGACTTTACACTATGTAAAATCCATCAAGGAAATCCGTAACAGGTCGCACCTATGTCACGCCGGCAACCAGGAGCAGACTGGGACTATGTCTCGATCTCCTCGCCCGCCATCACGCGGTCATCCCGAACTGGGTCGGCGTCTACTACAACGAGCCGATCGAGATCGTCAGCGGCAAGGGCTGCCGTGTCACCGACAGTCAGGGCCACACTTACCTGGACTTCTTCGCCGGCATCCTCACCAACATGCTTGGCTACGACGTGGCCGAGGTGCGCGAGGCGGTCGAGCGGCAGCTCGCGACAGGCATCCAGCACACCTCCACGCTCTACCTGATCCGCAGCCAGGTCGAGCTGGCGGAGAAGATCGCGAAGCTCTCCGGCATCCCCAACGCCAAGGTGTTCTTTACCAACTCCGGCTCCGAGGCCAACGAGACCGCGCTCGCGGCCGCTCTCAGCGCCCGCAAGGCCAACCAGGTCCTGGCGATGCGGAACTCCTACCACGGCCGCACCTTCGGCACCGTCGCGATCACCGGCAACGCGGTGTGGAAGGCGACCAGCAACGACCCGTTCGGCACCCACTACGTGCACGGCACCGACAAGTCGCTGCCGCAGTTCCGTAACCTGTCCGACGCCGAGTACATCGACGCCTGCGTGGCCGACCTCAGGGCGCTCCTGCAGGCCGCGATCAACCCCAAGGACGTCGCCGCGCTGATCGCCGAGCCGATCCAGGGCGTCGGCGGGTTCACGATGGCGCCCGACGGCCTGTTCAAGGCGTACAAGGAAGTCCTCGACGAGCACGGCATCCTGCTCATCTCCGACGAGGTGCAGACCGGCTGGGGCCGCACCGGCGAGCATTTCTGGGGCATCCAGGCGCACGACGTCACCCCCGACTTCATGACGTTCGCCAAGGGCCTGGCCAACGGGTTCGCGATCGGCGGCGTGGTCGGCCGGGGCGACCTGCTCGACGGCATCCGCGGCAACGGCATCTCCACCTTCGGCGGCAACCCGATCTCCACCACCGCCGCCAACGCCACCCTCGACTACGTGCTCTCGCACGACCTGCAGGCCAACGCGAAGGCGTGCGGCGAGATCATCATCACCGGCCTCGAGGAAGCGGCCAACGAGCTCAAGACCGTCGCCGAGGTGCGCGGCAAGGGCCTCATGTTCGCGGTCGACCTGGCCGACCCGGCCTCCGGCGCGCCCAGCCCGCAGTTGGCCGCGCAGGCGCTCGAGGCGACCAAGGAGCGCGGCCTGCTCGTCGGCAAGGGCGGCCTCCAGGGCGCGACGCTGCGGATGGCACCGCCCCTCACGCTCACCCAGGCCGAGGCCCGCGAGGGCCTAGGCCTCCTGGTCGACGCGCTCCGGGCAGTCAACGCGGGAGCGGGGGCGTAAGTAATGGCGACAGAAGCAGCCAAGCACGTCACCCACTGGATCGGCGGCAAGCCCTGGACGGGCGAAGCGGAACGCCGGGGCGACATCTACAACCCCGCCACCGGCCACGTAAGCGGCACCGTCGACTTCGCAACTAGGCAAGACGTCGATGACGCGGTTACCGTCGCTAAGGAAGCGGCCAAGACCTGGGGCCGCGTCTCGCTGGCCAAGCGCGCCACCATCCTGTTCGCCTTCCGGGAGCTGGTCAAGAACCACGCCACCGAGCTGGCCAAGCTGATCACCGACGAGCACGGCAAGGTCGCCAGCGACGCGGCGGGCGAGGTAGCCCGCGGCCTCGAGGTCGTCGAGTTCGCTTGCGGCATCCCGCACCTGCTCAAGGGCGGGTTCTCCGAGAACGTCTCCACCGGCGTCGACTCGTACTCGATCAGGCAGCCGCTCGGCGTGGTGGCCGGGATCACCCCGTTCAACTTCCCCGCCATGGTGCCGATGTGGATGTTCCCGCTGGCGATCGCCTGCGGCAACGCCTTCATTCTCAAGCCGTCGGAGAAGGACCCGTCCGCGTCCCTGCTGCTGGCCCAGCTGTGGGCCGAGGCGGGCCTGCCCGACGGCGTGTTCAACGTCGTGCACGGGGACAAGGTCGCGGTGGACGCGATCCTCGAGCACCCCGACATCGCCGCGGTCAGCTTCGTCGGCTCCACTCCCATCGCCCGGTACGTCTACGAGACCGGCACCAGCCACGGCAAGCGGGTGCAGGCCCTCGGCGGGGCCAAGAACCACATGATCGTGCTGCCCGACGCGGACCTTGACCTGGCCGCCGACGCGGCCGTCAACGCCGGGTTCGGCAGCGCGGGGGAGCGCTGCATGGCGATCTCCGCCCTCGTCGCGGTCGACCCGATCGGCGACGAGCTGGTGGCGAAGATCAAGGACCGGGTGAGTAAGCTCACCGTCGGCCCCGGCAGCGACGAGCGTTCCGAGATGGGACCGCTAGTCACCGGGATACACCGGGACAAGGTCGCGTCCTACCTGACCAGCGGGGTCGAGCAGGGCGCCACGCTGGAGATCGACGGCCGCGGCCACCCGGTCATCGGCGCCGAGGAAGACAACGCCGACGGCTTCTGGCTCGGCCCGTCCCTCCTCGACCACGTGACGCCGCAGATGTCGGCCTACCGGGACGAGATCTTCGGCCCGGTGCTCTCGGTCCTGCGGGCCGACAGCTACGCCCAGGCGGTCGAGCTGGTCAACAACAGCCCCTACGGCAACGGCGTGGCGATCTTCACCAACGACGGAGGCGCCGCCAGAAGGTTCGTGTCCGAGGCCGAGATCGGCATGGTCGGCGTCAACGTGCCGATCCCGGTGCCGATGGCGTACTACTCCTTCGGCGGCTGGAAGGCGAGCCTGTTCGGCGACACCCACGTCCACGGCACCGAGGGAGTCCACTTCTACACCCGGGGCAAGGTCGTCACCTCACGCTGGCTCGACCCGTCCCACGGCGGCGTGAACCTGGGCTTCCCCGTCAACTCCTAGCTAGGGGTTCGACGATCCGTCGGGCGCCGGCGAGCCGCCGTCGCCCGGCGACCCGCTGGCGTTCGGCACCACCGACAGTTGCAGCGACGAGACGAGCGAGTTCACCGTGGTCTGACCGCCGAGGGTGATCGGGATCGACGCGAAGAACACCACCGGCGTGTTCCCAGTCCCGGTGTCGGCGACTACCACGGCGGCGTCCTCGGAGGTCCAGGTGGCGCCCTGGGCCGCCGGGTTGGTGTAGTTGATCTGGTACTCGATCTCCCAGCCGGCCTGCCCGCCGACCGTGATCGGCTGGCTCAGCACCGGCTCGGGGGAGTGGCTGAGCTCGTTGTAGTAGGCGTTTTCCAGCGTCTGGGCGACGTTGGTGGCGGTGTTTTCCAGATCGCGGAGGCTGGTGTAGTTGTACTGGGCGGGCAGCAGGCCCGAGCACGCCTCGCCGTACCAGGTGGTCTGCCCGCCGTTGATCTGCCCGGCGATCGCGGACTCGCCCGCACTCCAGCTGAACGCGCTGGCCAGGTCGCTCGGACAGGTCGGCGACCAGGGGGACGCGAGCTCCGAGTAGGACAGACCCGACTGCCCGTCGGAAAGGAGCGAGGCGGGCGGGGTCGCCGAGGCGCTCGGGCTCACGGTCGGCGACGCGGTCGACGCGGCCGGCGTGGTGGGGGCGGCCGCCGTCGGCGAAGGCGGCGACGACACCCGGACCTGGTCCGCGGTCGTCCCGCCGGGTGAATTGCTGCTGGTGGCGACGACCACGATGATCGCGACCGCGACCGCGGTGCCCGCGGCGAGGCCGCCCGCCAGCCAGAACCGCCGGCGCCGCTGCGCCTCCTGGTACCCGTACCGGTTGGGCTGGGCGGGGCCGCCGGGACCACCCGGGCCGCCTGGCATCTGCCAGGCGTCGCCGCCCAGGAAGAGCACCTGGGTCCCGTCCGCCCCGGTTCCGCCCGTCGGGGCGGTGCCAGTCGGCTGCGCGGCCGCCGCTCCCCAGCCACCGGACGCCGGTGGCTGGGCGGTCGTCGGCTGCACCGGTGCCTGGTACGCGGTCGGCTGGACCGGCTGCTGGTACGCGGTCGGCTGCACCGCCGACTGCACCGAGGTCGGCTGCACCGCAGCCTGGTACCTGGTCGCCTGCACCGGCGACTGAACTGAGGTGTCGGGCAGGGCCGGCTGCGGCTCGGTCCGCGGCCCGTTCGGTGGATTGGTCCTGGACAGCTGGTCGCCGGTGGGCCAGTCGGTGCCCGCCCAGTCGCCGATCACCCGGTCGCGCGCCGCCCAGCCGCCCCCCGCAGGCTGTGCGGTCGTCGGCTGCACCCCTTGCGGTTGCGCGGTGGCGGGCTGAACGGTCGTCGGCTGTACGGCCCCCTGCACCGACGTCGCCTGCACCGACGTCTGCTGCGGGCCGCCGCCCGTCGTTCCCCCACCACCGCCGGCGTCGGCCGCGGCCACGCCCGGATGGGTGTGCCGGGTCCAGTTCGACCCGTCCCACCAGCGGAGCAGGTCGGGTGCTCCGTAAGGGTCGGGATACCAGCCAGAAGGGGGCAAGTCCATGGCCCAAGGTTAGAAGACCGAGACGGTGTGAATACGGCGAATCGGGCGCGTTACCAGTTCGTTGGCTGCGGAGAGGTTTCATCCGACGCTGCGGTGTTAGCGGTCACCCCCGCGTCCGTCACCACCAGCGCCCCGGAGATGAAACGCCGCAGGTCATCGCCGGTGACCACGCGAGCAGGGAACGGATCAGAAGCAGTCGCTCGCTCCAGCGCCGCCAGCGGCAAAGCCTGGTCGCTGCCGACGATCACCAGGTTTCCCCTCCGCCGGCCCTTGAGCACGCTCGACTCCGCGATCATGCACGTCTCCCGGTAAGCGGAACAGGCCGTGGCGACCGCGGATCTGGCCCGGTCGAGCGGCGGCCCGGCGGCGACGTTCACCGCGTACACCCCGCCCGGCCGCAGCGCGCGGGCCGTCGCGGCGGCGAACTCAGCCGTGGTCAGCCGCGGCGGCGTCACCGCGCCCGCGAACACGTCGGCGATGACCAGGTCGTAGCTGCCCGCCCGGACCGACTCGACGACCTCGCGGGCGTCCGCCGCCCGGACCCGGATGCGGTGCCCGGCCGGCAGCGGCAAGCGCGAGCGGACCAGGTCGGTGAGCGCGTCGTCGACCTCGGCCACGAGCTGCCGCGACCCGGGCCGGGTGTGCGCGATGTAGCGGGGGAGCGTCAGCGCCCCGCCGCCCAGGTGCAGCGCGCGCACCGGCTGGCCGGGCGGGAACGCCCGGTCGATGACGTGCCCGATCCGGCGGACGTACTCGAACTCCAGGTACCCCGGGTCCGCCAGGTCGACCCCGCTCTGCGGGACCCCGTCCACGAAGAGCAACCACGCGTCCGTTCGATCGATATCGGGGACGAGCTCCGCGCCGCCCAGCCGCACCTCCCGGTGCACGGCAACCCGGGGACCGCCCTCCTTCACGGGCCGCCGCCCCCGCCGCTCAGTCACGCTCAAATTATCCCCTCAGATGCGCGAACGCCCGCGAACCGTTAACAGTCAGGCGTTAACAGTTCGCGGGCGCAGGCCGCAGCTTCCGCTAAGGTAACGCCTGGCCCTGCCCGCCTCGGCGCGACAGCACATCGATCAGCGCCGCCGCGAGCAGCACCGAGGCGACCACGACGTCAATCCACTGGCTCGACACGCTGAGCAGGTAGAGGCCGTTGTAGATGCCGCCGATGACGAGGCCGCCGAGGACACCGTGGATGGTCTTGCCGCGGCCGCCGAAGAGGCTGGTGCCGCCGATGACCGCCGCGGCCACCGCCAGCAGCACGTAGCTGTTGGAGGCCTTGATGATGTTGGTGGTCAGCGACACCTGCCACGAGGCGAACAGGATGCCGGCGATCCCGGAGATCAGGGCCGCGAGGACGAAGCTCCAGGTGCGGATGGAGGTCAGGCTGACGCCGGCTCGGCGCGCCGCCTCCGGGTTGCCGCCGATGGCGTACACGTACCGGCCGAAGCGGGTTCGCTGCAGCAGGATCGTACAGGCGCCGAGCACGACCAAGACGATCGGGATGATGTAGGGAACTCCCTCGATCGTCCCGAAGTGGGCCCGGTTGACGTTGCAGATAGCGACGAGCGCGATTCCCGCCACCGCCATCAGGGCGATCTTCATCGCAGTGAGGCTGCGAGGCGGAGTCTCCAGGCCGTGCTTGCGCTTATTGGCCTCCCGGAACCAGAGCCCTGCGCCAGCCCCTCCGACCACCGCCGCCATCAAGATCCAGCCGACCAGCGGGCTGAACGTCCCCCAGAAGATGTCGTAGAGGGCGACCTCGTTGGGGAACGCGGAGTTGCCGATGCCGACCAGCGACCCACCGAGGACGATGATCGCCACGCCCTCCAGGATCAGGAGCCCGCCCAGAGTGACGATGAACGACGGCATCCGCAGCCGGGCCACCAGCGTTCCCTGGATGAAGCCGACCGCGGCGCAGGCGAGCAACGTCACGATGATCGCCGCCCACCACGGCCAGTTCGCGCCGGTCGGCTGCACCAGCTCGGCCACCACGACGCTGCCAAGCCCCATGACCAGGCCGACGGACAGGTCGATCTCGCCGAGCAGCAGGGCGAAGATCTCGGCCATCGCCAGCAGCATGTACACAGTGCTCTGCTCGAACAGGTTGACCAGGTTCTGCGGCGACAGGAACTTCGAGTTCGCGATCTGGAAGCCGACCGCGACGACCACGAGTCCCAGGATGACCGGCAGGACACCGCTGTCGCCACTGCGGACCTTCAGCCACGACGCCCGGACGTACTCGCCGAGCGTCTGCGCGGTGAGCGCGGCAGGGACATCGATCTCGGCCACCTGGGCGTCCAGGGTCAGGTCGGTCGTCCCTACACCGGCCGTACCGGCCGGGGTCTTGCCGGAGTTGGCGGTCACGGGTACTTCCTCATCGCTTGTCCTTCGCGCGTCAGACACCGGTCACGCTCCCTGCCCCGCGCCGTGACAGCACGTCAATCGCCACCGCGACGAGGAGCACGCCGCCCGGCAGGATGTATTCCAACGGCGTGGACAGTGAACCCAGGTTGAGCAGGGATACGCCGTAGGCGATGCCGCCGATGAGGAAGCCGCCCAGAACACCGTGAATTGCCTTGCCCCGACCGCCGAAGAGGCTGACCCCGCCGATGACGGCGGCGGCGATCGAGTACAGGACGAGCTGGCCCGGGTCGGCCGTATTGGTGCTGTACTGACCGAAGAAGAGGGAGCCGAGCAGTATGCCGCCGAGGGCGGCGGTCGCTGAGGACAACGCGAAGGCCCAGATGCGGATGGCGGGGAGGCTGACGCCGGCTCGGCGCGCCGCTTCCGGGTTGCCGCCGATGGCATACATGTAGCGGCCGAAGCGGGTCCGCTGGAGCACGAGCGTCCAGGCGCCGAGCAACACGAGGACGATCGGGATCACCCACGGAACTCCCTCCACCGTCACGAGGGCGGTGCCGCGGTTGATATTGCAGATCACCACCACTGCTACCCCGATGATCGTCACCAGCGCGATTCTGATTAGTGTCACGCCCACCGGGGGTGCCACCAGGCCTTGGCGTCGCCTGCCGGTCGTGCGCAGCCACATGGTCGTGGCGGCCGCCCCGACCACCACCGCCAGCAGCACCCAGCTGGCAACCGGGGTGATCGCCCCATAGACCAGGTTGTAGATGATGCGCTGGTTGAGATCATTAGTGTTGAGGCTCAGGGAGCCGTCGGCCCCGCCGAGGATGACGATGAGGATTCCAGAGAAGAGGAGGAACCCAGCCAGGGTCACGACGAAGGACGGGATGCGCATCAGTGCGATCAGCGCTCCCTGGGCGGCGCCGATCGCGCCGCAGATGGCAAGCGAGGCGAGTATCGCCAGCCACCATGGCCAGTCCGGCCCGGGCTGCTGGACCAGCTTGAAGGCGATCACCCCGCCGATCAGCGCGACCGCGCCGGTCGACAGGTCGACCTCCGCGAGGAGCAGGACCGCTGTCTCAGCCATCGCCAGCACCATGTACACGGTGCTCTCCTGGAAGATGTACACCAGGCTGCTCGGCCGCAGGAAGGCGTGCTCGGGGGTGATGATCTCGAACACGACGGCGACGATCACGATGGCCAGCACCACCGGCAGCACACCGCTGTTGCCGTTGCGGATCCGGGCGAGCGAGGCCCGGACGTACTGGCCGAGCGTCTGGGCGGTGAGCTCGGGCGGGACGTCGGCCGCGGCCACCTTGGGGTCAAGGGTCAAGTCGGTTGTCGTCCCGGCGCCCGCCTTCCCGGTCGGCTTCTGGCCGGAGTCTGCGCTCATGACGACTCGCCGCTGGTGGCCCCGGAAGGCTCGTACGGCCGCCCGCTGGCGGTGCCGGTCGTCATGTACTCGACCACGCTCTGCCGGTCGTAGTCCGCGGCCGGCCCTTGGGTGACCATCCGCCCCAGGTACAGCACCGCAATCCGGTCCGCGACCTCGAACACGTCGTTCAGGTTGTGGCTGATCACCATGACCGCCAGCCCGCGGTCGCGGAGTCGCTTGATCAGGTCGAGCACGGACCGGGTCTGCACCACCCCGAGGGCGGCGGTGGGCTCGTCAAGCAGCACCAACTTGGAGTTCCACATCACTGCCTTGGCGACGGCCACCGACTGCCGCTGACCTCCGGACAGCGAGGCGACCGGCTGCCGGATCGAGCGCACGGTGGTCACCCGCAGGGTGCTCAGGGTCTCGGCCGCCTGCTTCTCCATCGAGTCCTCGTCGAGCAGGCCGCGACGCAGCCGCTCCCGGCCGAGGAACATGTTCTGGACGATGTCCAGGTTGTCGGCCAGCGCCAGATCCTGGTAGACGGTCTCGATCCCGAGCGCGGAGGCATCCCGGGCGCTGCGAATGTGCACCGGTCGGTCTTCGAAGAAGATCTGGCCGGCGTCGGGATGGTGCACGCCGGCGATCGTGCGGGTGAGCACCGACTTCCCGGCGCCGTTGTCCCCGCACAGGCCGGTCACCTGGCCCGCGTACAGGTCCAGGTCCACCCCGTAGAGCGCCTGCACCGGTCCGAAGTGCTTGTCAATGCCCCGCAGCTTCACCAGGGGCTCGCCCCCGTCGCCGCTGGGACTCGCGCCCTTGGGAGCCTCGTTAACCTCAGTCATCGTCCAATACCCGTCGGTAGCCTTGCCCAGGCACAACTATCTCATAGGGGTGGGGTTGGCGGACCCGCCTGGTGGAAGGTCCGCCAACCCCCGGATGGGAAGGACCCATCGACATAAGCCGTCGAGGTTCCTCAGGTTAGTCGATTACTTGATCCCATCCGCAGTGCACACGCTCTGACCTGCGAGCGTGCAGATCGCCGAGGCCGTGTCGAAGCCGTCCTTGACGACGGTCGACTCCATGTTGGCCTTGGTCACCCAGACCGGGGTCAGCAGCGACGCCGGCTCCTTGATGCTCGAGTTGGCCGGGTCCACGGTCGTCCCGTTCAGCAGAGCAGGCGGCGGGGTCTTACCCGCCAGCAGGATGGTGGCCATGGACACGGCGTCCTGGGCCTCCTTGTAGACGGCCTTGTAGACCGAGCCGCACTGGTAGCCCTGGAGAATGTAGGCCATGCCCTGGGCGGTGGCGTCCTGGCCGGTGGTCGGCACCGAGTTGGCCTTGACACCGTCCGTCTTGAGGTCGGTGATCACCGCGTTGGCGAGACCGTCATTGGCCTCGATGGTGGCGTTGATCTTCGGGTTGGCGGTGTACTCCTGCTGGAAGATCGTGCCGCCCTTGGTGTTGTCCCACCCAGGGGCGAAGTTCTCGCCCACCAGAGTCATGCCGAGGCTGTTCTTCGCGCCCGCGCTGACGGACTTGGCCGGCTGGCCCCAGACGACGCCGTTGTAACCCGAGGCGAAGGAGATCGCGTTCGGGTCGGTGTCCTCGCCGCCGTTCAGCACGAAGACCTGCGGGCTCTTGACGCCCCAGTTCTTGACGCACGCCTCGAAGCCCGAGCCGATCAGCTTGCCCACGAGCTGGTTGTCGAAGCTGACGTAGTAGGTGTTGTTGCCCTGGAACGTCGCCCGGTCGTAGCTGATCAGGATGACGCCCTTCTGCTCCGCCAGCTTGGCGATCGCGACGCCGGTCGGGCCGTCAAGCGGGCACATGATGAGGACCTTGGCGCCCAGGTTGATGTCGGCGGTGGCGTCGTTCAGCTCGGTCGCATCGCTGCCCTGCGCGTTGTCGATCCGGAACTGCGACGACGTGTAGCCGGCGGCGGTGAAGGCTGTCTTCAAGTACGGCGCGTCGAAGTCAACCCACCGCGTCGAGGACGTGGTGTCGGGCAGGATCACGCCGACCTGCAGGCTGGTGGCGCCCTTGGTCGCGGCCGCGGTCAGCGGCTTGAACGCGGTCATCGTCGATGCGATGTCGACCGTGAACGAGCTGATGCCCAGCCCGGCCGGAACCGCGGCCGTGCCGGTTGACGTCGACGTGGATGGCGAGGACGCCGCCGAGCTCGCCGGAGTAGACGCCGGCGTGCTGGTGGACGACGAGCTAGACGATGAGCAGCCCGCGGCCGTCAAGGCGGCGAGCGCCACGGCCACCCCCGCCACGCCCACTCGGCGGAAACCTCGTGTGCGGTCGCCTTGCGAATGGGAGGACCGCCCTCCCCCACTTCTAATACCCAGCCCCATCCCTATTTTCCCTTCGCTTGAACCGCTTGAACGCGCTCGGATGAGTCGATGCGGGACACCATACTGCACCTCTGTCCCTTCGAGGAGGAAGCACGCGCCGCGGCCCGGACCTCGGCGATCTCCAGGTAGCTCGCGGCCAGCTTGCGCAGCCCGGCACCGTGATCTCGCCGATACGGAATACAACGGTGTACTTCGCTCATTTACCCGCTCCTGCCGCTGGCGGCAGGAGCGAGACCAGATCCGTTTAACCCGGCCACGATTGACCGGGCTATTGGCGGAAATGATAGAACTGCGCGGGGAAACGTTCCCGTTAACACTCTCGTAAAACCGTTAAAAAAGCGTTAATGCGCGCTTTGAGACCCTTCCGTGACTTATCTGTTTCCCTTACGTTAATTTCACGTCTAGACATTACGCGTACAATACGATAAATCACCATCGAGTAAGGGAACGGCTACTATGCGGGCGCGCCAAGGTCGGTGCCCGGCCCGTTAACCCCCCGCGATCCGGTAGCCGGCCCGGGGCTGGGTGAGGATCAGCGGGGGGCTGCCGGGCGGTTCGAGCTTGGCCCGCAGCCGCCTGATGTACACCCGGACGTACTCGGTCTCGGTCTCGTACCCGCGCCCCCACACCCGGCGCAGCAGATGGGCGCGCGACAGCAGCTTGCCCTGGTTCCGCGCGAGCTCCCGCAGCAGCGCGAACTCGGTCGGCGTAAGGTGCACCTCGTCGCCCGCGAGGCGGACCACCTGGCCGACGAGGTCGATCTCGACGTCGCCGATCGTGATGACGGAAGGCGCGGCCTCGATCGTCGCCTCGGCGGGCCGGGTCCGCCGCAGCGTGGCGAGGATCCGCGCGAGGAGCTCCTCGATGCCGAACGGCTTGGTCATGTAGTCGTCGGCGCCCATGTTCAGTGCGGTGACCTTGTCCCGCTCGCCGCCCCGGGCGGACACGACGATGATGGCAACGTTGGACCGCTCGCGGATCTGCCTGCACAGCTCGAACCCGTCCACCTCGGGCAGCGTCAGATCGAGCAGGACCATGTCGGGCTGCTCGGTCTCGAGCAGCGCCAGCGCCTTGCTGCCGTCGGATGACACCAGCGTGTCAAAGCCGCGCACCGCCAGGTTCGCCCGCATCAGGTCGACGATGTTCGGATCGTCCTCGACGATGAGTACCCGGGTCGGTACGGTCAGGTCAGTCACGTGCCTTCACTCCACGGGATGCGTTCGTCGCCGTCGGCTCGTCCGCGGCTGACACGGGCTTGTCCACGACCATGGTGACGGGCTGCTCGACGGGCAGCACGACCAGGAAGCAGCAGCCGCGCTCGGTCGGCTCGAGTTCGAGACGGCCGCCGTGCGCCGCCACGATCCCGCTGGCGATGGACAGCCCGAGGCCGGCCCCGGCCCCGCGTAGCCGCGGCCGGATGGTGCTGGCCGCCAGGACGTCGTGCCAGCGCGGGTCACGCTGGCGGGCAGCCTCGGTCACGGCGCGGGCCAGCTCGGGCGGCAGCCCGTCGCCGTCGTCGGCCACCCGCACGGCCACCGCGCCGGGCCCGTCGGGCACCGCGGTGACGACCACCTTCGTCCCCGGCGGGTTATGGACGAGGGCGTTGCCGACCAGGTTGACGAACACCTGCTCCAGCCGGTCGTGGTCGGCCCAGATCGCGGGCACCCCCGGTGCGTCCGCCACCGTGACCCGGGACGCGGCGTCCGGCGGCAGGACGGCGACCGCCGCGTCGAGGACCAGCGGGATGTCGCACCAGTCGCTGTTCAGCCGCAGGATGCCCGACTCGATCGCGGAGAAGTCGAGCAGGTCGTTGACCAGGCGGCCGAGCCGGGCCGACTCGGCCGCGATGCGGGACAGGAAGCGCTGCTGTGAGTCGGTGTCCCAGGTGACGTCCTGCTGCAGCAGGCTGGTCGCGTACCCGGTGATCGCGGTGAGCGGGGTGCGCAGCTCGTGGCTGAGCCTGCGCAGGAACGTCCGCTGCAGCTCGCGCGACTGCCGCAGCGCCATCGCCTCCTGATACGCCAGCAGCGCCCGCTCGCGCTCGAGGGCCAGGCGCAGCGAGTTCGCCGCGTCTTCGAGCAGGTCGGTCGCGTCGTCCGGGCGGGTACCGCCCCGCCAGCGGGCAAACAGCACCGCCCGCCGGTCGGGAACGCTGAACGTGACCGACAGGTCTCTGTTCCCGGCCAGGCCAGTCGGCTGGCCGCCGCCCGTGCGCAGGGTTCCCAGGCTGGCGTGCCCGGCCACCGCGACGCCGTCCGGGTCGTCCCGGTCGAGGGCCGCGCCGACCGCGGCCAGGGTCGCGGGGGGCACGCCATGGCCCGGCTGCCCCCCGTCGTGGTCCCGGCCGGCCCCGGCGACCGCCGGGAGACCAGCGTCATTCCGCCAGTCGGCCTGGGCGCTCGAGTAACCGCGGCACATCAGGGTGCCGTCAGGCTCCGCCGCGACCAGGACCACCTCCTCCGCCCCGAGGCCGCGCCGAAGGGCGTGCAGCGCGATGCGCAGCGCCGCCTCGACCGGCACCGGCCCGGCCAGGGTCTGCAGCATCTCCCTGATCGTTTCCAGCAGCCGGTTTCGCATCGTCAGCTCGTCAAGCAGCCGGTCCCGCTCGATGGCGCTGGCGGCGTACCCGGCGTAAAGGGAGGCGAGGTCCAGGTCGTCGCGGCGCGGCTTGCCCGGCATCGCGCGGAACACGGTGATCACGCCGAGCAGCCCGCCCGGCCCGAGCACCGGCACCGACCAGGAGCTGGCGACCTTGGCCGGCCGGGCCAGGTTGCCGAAGACCTGCCAGGAGCCGCCGTCCGTGCGCAGGTTGTCCTCGACGACCGGCACCTGCCGCTCGGCGGCCAGCCCGACCGGCCCGCCCGCCGCACCGAACGGCAGCCGCGCCCAGGCGTCGAGCAGCGTGTCGGGCATTCCCAGAGCCGCCGCGCGCACCAGCTCGCCGTCCTCGACTAGGTGGATGGCCAGCCGCTCGCTGCCGAGGGCGGCGCCGAGCGCGGACAGGATCAGCGAGAGCGACGACGACGGGTCGGAGGAGACGAGCCGCCCGGCCAGACCGTGCAGCCGGGTGAGCTGGAAGCGCGCGGAGGAGTCGACCGGCTGGCCGGAAACCAGCGCTACCACGTCGTCCGGGTGCACCTCGCTCGGCAGCAGCTCGGTGACCACCCGGCCGTGCCGCAGCACCACGATCCGGTCCGCCAGCCGGAACATCAGCTCCGTGTCGTGCGCGGACAGCAGGATCGTGGTGCCCGCCGCGCGCAGCCGGGTGATCAGCCGCTCGACCAGCGTGGCCTCTCGCACCGCGAGCGAGGCGGTCGGCTCGTCGAGCAGCAGGATCCGGGGGTTGTGCGCCATCGCCCGGGCGACCGCCACCATCTGCCGCTGCGCGCCCGACAGCATCCCGACCGGCCGCGTGGTGTCCCGCAGCGGGATGCCGAGCCGGTCGAGCAGCAGCGCCGCGTCCTTGTGCAGGGTCACCTCGGAGAACAGGTGCCTGCGGCGCTCGTTGCCGAGCATCACGTTGGCGGCGATGTCAAGGTTGTCGGCCAGCGCCAGGTCCTGCCAGACCACGCGCACCCCGAGCTTCGCGGCGGCCTTGGGGAACGGCGCCACCGCATGGTCGCCGACCTTGATCGACCCGGACACCGGCGTCAGGTCGCCCGCGATGGCCCGGATGAGCGTGGTCTTGCCCGCCCCGTTCTCCCCGGCCAGGGCCACCACCTCGCCCGCCCGCAGCGAGAGGTGGACCCGGTCGAGCGCGGTGAGCGCGCCGAAGCGCACCGTGAGCGCGGACACCGCGAGCTCCGGTGTCAGGCTCACGGTGTCGCGCTCCGCAGTGCTGGTCACAGTCACCATTGTTATCCAGGTTTAGGTGTGGGTGCCCCATCTAGCCTTATCCCAGGTGAAGACCGTTCTCATCGAAGGTCAAATTCGGATTTTCCCGAACGGACCCTGATTTCTCCGTGGGCGGCCGGGTTTGGCGCCGGGGACCGCGGCCGGCCGGGCATGGCCCAGGCGCGATCGCCCAGCAGCGCCAGCCCGGCCGGCAGCAGCACGCCGCGCACCACGGTCGCGTCGATGAGGACGGCGACCGCCATGGCGACGCCGAACACCTTGAACTCGATCTCCGACAGGGTGGCGAAGATCGAGAAGACCGCCACCATGATCACGGCGGCGCTGGTTACCACGCCGGCGCTGGAGGTGATCCCGTCGGTGACCGCCGTCCGGGCGGGCGCGCCGCGCAGCCGCAGCTCCCTGATCCGGCTGAGGATGAACACGTGGTAGTCCATGCTCAGCCCGAACAGCAGCACGAACATGAACAGCGGCAGCCACGGCGTGATCCCGCCGTAGGCGGTGAAGCCAAGCAGCCCCTGCAGGTGCCCGTCCTGGAAGATCCAGGTCATCACCCCGTAGGCGGCGCCCACCGACAGCAGGTTGAGGCCGATGGACAGCGCCGGGATCGTCACCGAGCGGAAGCTGAACATCAGCAGCAGGAACGCCAGCCCGAGCACGAAGCAGAAGACCAGCGGCGTCCGGCTGTTCAGCTGGGCGTCGAAGTCGGCGTTGCTCGCGGTGTCCCCGCCGACTACGTAGCTGATCCCCGGCACCTTCCCCAGCGTCGCGGGCAGCACCCGGGTATCGAGCGTGTTCAGAGCGTTGACCGACGTCGCGTTGGTGGCGTCGCCCGGCAGCGGGACCGAGATGACGAGCACCTGGTCGCGCGCGGGCTGGCCGGCCCCGAACAGCGCGGTGGTGATCGGCTCCCTGATCGCGCCATGGGTGGCCGCGACCTGCGCGTGCAGGGCGCTGATGGCGTCGCCGACCCCTGTCCCGCTCAGGTTGTCGCCGGTCACGACCACCTCGGCCGGCTCCGGGCCGCCGGGGAAGGCCTGCTCGATCGCCTCCGCGGTGCGGACGATCGGCACGGTGTTGGGGAAGGCGTGCAGATCCGGGTTCTCCAGGTGCAGCGAGAGCAGCGGCGTGGCCAGCGCCAGCAGCGCCACCGCCGCCAGCCCGCCCAGCGCGAGCGGCCTGCGCATCACCGCGCGGACGACCAGGCCCCAGACCCGGGACGGGCGGGCGGCGGCCCGGCGCCGTCCAAGGAACGGGATCCGGCCGCGGTCGGTCGCCTTGCCCAGCAGCGAGATGAGCGCGGGCAGGAACGTCAGCGAGCCGAGCACGGCCACGCCGACGACCACGATGGTGCCGATCGCCACTCCGGAGAACACGTCGATCCCGGTCAGGAACAGTCCGGCCAGGGAGATCATCACGGTCAGCCCGGACACCGCGATGGCCCGGCCGGAGGTGGCGGCCGCGGTGTGCAGCGCCTCCCTGGTGCCGCGGCCCGCCGAGCGTTCCTCACGGACCCGGCGCAGGTAGAACAGCGAGTAGTCGATCCCGACCGCCATCCCCACCAGCAGTACGATCGCCGATGTGGTGCCGTTGATCGGGACGATGCGGCTGGGGATCGACAGCAGGGAGATCGCCGCGATCACCGCGGTGCCGGCCAGCAGCAGCGGGATGCCGGCCGCGATGAGCGCGCCGAACACGATCAGCAGCAGCACCAGCGTGACCGGGAGCGAGGTGACCTCGGCCGTCCTGAAGTCCTGGCCGATCTGGGCGCTGGCGGTCCGGTCGACGCTGGCGCCCCCGGCTTCCGCGACGGTCAGGCCCGGATGACGGGCCTGGATGGCCGCCACCGCGTTCAGCGCGGGCACCACCGCCGTGTCGTCCTTGTCCGGTTTGCCCGCCACGTTGAACGTGACCAGCGCCGACCGGCCGTTGACGAGGCCGGAGCTGGTGAACGGCGACTGGATGTCGGCGGCGGCACTGGGCAGTTGCCTGAGCGCCGCGACGACCTGTCGCACCGTCTGCCGCAGTTCCGGGTCGGCGGCGAAGGTCTGGCCGGCCGAGCGTCCCTGGATGAGCACGCTCTCGGCGTCCGGCTGCTGCACCGACGGCTCGTTCAGTATCCGCTCGGCCCGGCCCGCCTGGCCGGGATCGTAGCTGTTGGTGTTGCTGGTGCCGAGGTGCTGTCCGACCGCGAACGCCGCGACGATAAGCAGCAGCCAGCTGATGACGACGATCACGCGGTGCCGGACCGACCAGCCCGCGACTCGTTCGACGATGGGTGCCCCGGAGCGAACCGGGCCGGGCGGCGCCGCGCCAGCGCGCGGGCCGGAGTCCGTTACCTGACGCCCGGAGTACCGGGCTGACATTTCATCCATGACTGAAACAGTGGCCGCCGCCGGCCCTGCGTAGCCATGGTGCGGTCCGCCGGACCTGGGGTGGGGTTACCCCCACCCTGTTTCCGGGGGAACAACTGATGGCCGGCCACTACGGCGATGGCCTAGCGTCGGGGGTATGGAACTCGCTCGGGAGCAGTGGCCGACCGCTCAGGACCAGCGGCCGCCCGCTCGGGACCAGCAGTCGGCCCGTACCTGGCTCGCCGTCCTGCACCATCTGACGGGGCTGCTCATCGGGGCGGTGTCGTTTCCCCTGGTGCTGGCGGGGGTCACGGTCGGGGCGGTGCTGGCGCCGATTGGCGGATCGGGGCTGCCGATCCTGGGCCTGACCCTGCGCTACACCGACGGGCTGGCGGCCGTCGAGCGGTCGAGGTTCGCGGGCATGGCCGGCGCCATCGTCCCGGACTGGCCAGCCGACCCTCGCCGCCGGTACCGCTGGCTGGTGATCCCGGGCCTGGCCGCCTTCACCGGCCGCGCCACCTGGGGCAAGATCTGCTATCCACTGCCCCGGCTGCTCGCCAGCGTGCTGCTGTTCCCGATCGTGGTCGCGTTCTGGGCCGTCGGCCTGGCCACGCTCCCGCTCACGCTGCCGTTCTACCTCTGGCTGCGCCCCAGCCGCCAGGCATCGGCCGGCCGCCCGGTCCGGCGCGGGTGGCCGACGCGGGCCGGCTGGGCGTGCGCCCGGGTGCTGCTGCTCGCCTCCGCGCCGAGGGTGAGCCGCCGCCTCGCGACCGCCGACGTTGGCCTGACCCGGTGGCTGCTGTCGCCCCCGGCCGACCTGGCCGCCCGGGTCACCGAGCTCGAGATCAGCCGCGAGCGGGTGGTGGACGCGGCCGAGTCTGAGCGGCGGCGGATCGAGCGCGACCTGCACGACGGCGCCCAGCAGCGGCTGGTGGCGCTGGCGATGGAGCTCGGCCGGGCCAAGGCGAAGTTCGGCAACGACCCAGAGGGCGCCAAGGATCTCCTCGACCGGGCGCACATCGAGGCGAAGGCGGCGCTGACCGAGCTGCGGAACCTGGTCCGCGGTGTGCACCCGCCGATCCTGACCGAGCGCGGCCTCGACCCGGCGCTTTCCGGCCTCGCCGCGCTCTGCCCGGTGCCGGTCGACGTGCACGTCGAGGTGCCGGTCAGGCCGAAGCCGGCCGTCGAGGCGGTGGCGTACTTCATGGTCGCGGAGGCGCTCACCAACGTGGCCAAGCACTCAAGGGCCAGCCACGCCACCGTGATGGTCGAGGGCCACGGCTTTCCCGGCACGCTGACGGTCTTGATCAGCGACGACGGGATAGGCGGGGCCGACCCGCACGGCGCCGGGCTGTCCGGCCTGGCCGATCGGGTCAGCGGGGTCGACGGCGAGCTGTCGGTCGAGTCCCCGTCCGGCGGCCCGACGATGATCTCGGCGGTGCTGCCGTGCGGGTAGCCATCGCCGAGGACTCGGTGCTGCTCCGCGAGGGGCTGACCCGGCTCCTGGAGGAGGCCGGGCACGAGGTCGTCGCGGCCGAGCCCGATGCCGAGCGGTTCCTGCGCGCGGTCGCCGCCTGCGTTCCCGACGCCGCCGTGATCGACGTCCGGATGCCGCCGACCTTCACCGACGAGGGGCTGCGGGCCGCGCTCCTGGTCCGCGACCGGTGGCCCGACGTGGGCGTGCTGGTGCTCTCCCAGTGGGTCGAGGAGCGCTACGCGACCGAGCTCATCGCCGGCCGCGCGCACGGCGTCGGCTACCTGCTCAAGGACCGGGTGGCCGACGTCACCGAGTTCCTCGACGCGCTGCGGCGGGTGGCCGAGGGCGGCAGCGCGCTCGACCCCGAGGTGGTCGCCCAGCTGCTGGCCCGCAGCCGTCACCCGCTGGGCGACCTCACCCCGCGCGAGCGCGAGGTGCTCGCGCTGATGGCCGAGGGCCGCTCCAACGCCGCCATCGCGGCCGCCCTCGTAGTCGGCGCCGGCGCGGTAGAAAAGCACATCAACAACATCTTCACTAAGCTCGGCCTCGCCCCGGCCGAGCGCGACCACCGCCGCGTCCTCGCCGTCCTCCACTACCTAAACGGCGCCCAGCCCTAACCGTCGCCCTGCGAATTATCAGTCACCCAATAACGCACCCACTTATCACCCGAATTGCCAATCGCAACGATTTGCAATTTGTCATTCAGAAATTTCCCGCTATCTTCTTTCCTGGTTCCACTAAAGGAGGTAGTCATGGAAAATGATCTTGCAGAGATCAAAGAGCGCCAGGACCTTCTCGAGGCGCATCTCGAATCGCTCGAGGCCAGGATCGACATGCAGGAGGTCGCGCTGCAGATAGTCGGCGCGCGCTTGGGGCCTGCTGCCTGGTCGAGCCCGCCGCAGAGCCCCGAGGGCGAGGCGGATGCCAATAACGCGCGGCCGGCCATAAGGGACATGGAGTCGCTCCTGCGCTCGATCGCCTCCAAGCAGGGTATGCACAGTATGACCCTCAGAATCTTGTCCAGGAGCCAAGAGTCCTGGCAGCTAAGCCTGCGCGGAAGCGTGGACACGGCCGTTAGCAAGCTCGACTCGATCATGGAGTCGCTGCGACGGGTCGAACGGCGGGGGACCGGGGCATGACCGACGATCTTGAAGACTCCTCGCAATGGCGCGACAGCGTCGAGAGCCGGCTGGGTACGCTGGAGACCGCTGCTGCGGAGCAAAAGGCAGCTCTCAAGGACCAAGCAGATCTGCGAGCCACGATGGACGAAGAATTGGGAACGCTAGGCGCGAAGGTCGGCCTGATCAAGGCGCTGTCCAAGACTCAGAGCGAACACACCGCACTGCTCCGAGACCACACCGCACGGCTCTCGGACCTGAAAGCTGGCCAGGAAGACATGCGAACGAAACTCGATCTGGTCCACCTCGGGGTCGAGTCGATCCACACCCTGCTCCTTGGTCTCACTGCCATTGAGCCGGATGAGGACAACGTCGGCGCCAAGCCGGTCGACGGCGCTCCGGGCGCGTGACCGTAATTCAGTGGCCAGGGCCGGCGACTCCGTAACCGGACTGGACGCCTGCGCCGGCGGGTGGGTTGCGGTCACGCTCCCGCCCCCAGCCACCGGGGAGGCGTCCGCCTTCGTGACGGCGAGCATCGCGGTGGCCCCGAGCCTGGATGCGCTTTCCCTGGCGGGCGTGGTCGGGATCGACATGCCGCTCGCCCTGCTCGCCGACGGCTGGCGCGAGGCCGACGTGCTCGCCCGGCGGGCGCTCGGCCGCCGCGGCGTCACCGTGTTCGCGATCCCGCCCCGGCCCGTCTGGGAGCAGCCGACCTACGCGGAGGCGAACCGGGCGTGCCGCGAGCTCACCGGCAAGGGACTATCCGCGCAGACGTGGGGCCTGCGCGGCAAGCTCCTCGAAGCCGACGCCTACCGCCGGAAAACGACGGCGCACCTCTACGAGGTCCATCCCGAGCTCGTCTTCGCAGCCCTGGCGGGCGCGCCGATCGCCGACAGTAAGCACACCCAGGCCGGCCTGGCTGTCCGCAGGGAACTGCTCGCCCGGGCCGGCCTCGCCTGGCCCGCCCGGGTCGCCGGCGCAGCAGAAAACGACCTCCTCGACGCCGCCGCCGTCGCCTGGTCCGCCCGCCGCATCGCGGCCGACCAGGCCATCACCCTCACCAACCCCGCCCAGCGCGCCGACGACGACACCGAAATCGCTATCCGCTATTAACCCCCGGCGCACCATTCACATCCTCAACAGCCGCACCCACCTACCTATCACTTTTGACCACCCGCGTGCATCTTCCTATCGGTTTTGACCATTCGAATCGGACAATTCGGGCACAAAAGTGGTCAGAACCGATAGGAAGACGGAAAAGTGGTCAGAACTGATAGAAAGCTGACCTTACAGGGCGGCGAAGGCGTTCTCGATGATGTCGAGGCCCTCCTCCAGGAGGTCCTCGCCGATGACGAGCGGGGGCAGGAAGCGCAGCACGTTGCCAAAGGTGCCGCAGGTGAGGACAACCAGCCCCTGCTTGTGGCACGCGGCGGCGACGGCGGCGGCGGTCGCCGGGGCCGGCTCCAGGGTGCCTGGCTTGGTCAGCTCGATGGCGATCATCGCGCCCCGGCCGCGCACCTCGGCGATGGTCGGGTAGGTCTCGGCCAGCTTCTGCAGCCGGGGCAGCATGATCTCGCCGATCCGGCGGGCCTTGCCCGGCAGGTCCTGGGTCTCCATGGTCTCGATCGCGCCCAGCGCGGCCGCGCAGGCGACCGGGTTGCCGCCGTAGGTGCCGCCCAGGCCGCCGGAGTGGACCGCGTCCATGATCTCGGCCCGGCCGGTCACCGCCGCCAGCGGCAGGCCGCCGGCGATGCCCTTGGCGGTCGTGATCAGGTCGGGGACGACGCCCTCGTGCTCGCACGCGAACCAGTCGCCGGTGCGGCAGAAACCGGACTGGATCTCGTCGGCGATGAAGACGATCCCGTGCTCGCGGCAGAACTCGGCCAGCGCGGCGATGAACCCCTCGGGCGGGACGATGAAACCGCCCTCGCCCTGGATCGGCTCGAGGATCACGGCGGCGACGTTGTCCTCGCCGATCTGGGTGTGGATCAGGGTCTTGATCGTGTCGAGCGCCTCCGCCTTGCACGCCTCGGGACCGCCCGGCCAGCGCAGCGGGTAGGCCATCGGCACCCGGTAGACCTCGCCCGCGAACGGGCCGAAGCCCTGCTTGTAGGGCATGTTCTTGGCGGTCAGCGCCATCGCCAGGTTGGTGCGGCCGTGGTAGGCGTGGTCGAAAGCGACCACGGCCTGCCGGCCGGTGTAGTGGCGGGCGATCTTGACCGCGTTCTCGACCGCTTCTGCGCCCGAGTTGAACAGGGCGGAGCGCTTCTCGTGGGTCCCCGGCGTGCGGCGGGCCAGTTCCTCGCACACCTCTACGTACCCCTCGTACGGGGTCACCATGAAGCAGGTGTGGGTGAACTGGGCGACCTGCTGCTGCACCCGGCTGACCACGGCGTCGGCCGAGTTGCCGACCGACGCGACGGCGATGCCCGAGCCGAAGTCGATGAGCGTGTTGCCGTCGGCGTCGAGCATGACGCCACCGCCGGCCGCCGTGACGAAGACGGGCAGCGTGGTGGAGACGCCGCGGGCAACGGTGGAGTTGCGGCGCTCCATCAGGGCGCGGGAGATGGGTCCGGGGACCTCGGTGACAAGGTTACGACGTTGCGGCAGCTCAGGGCCGCCGACGGGGAGCGCGGTCATGATCGGACGATAACATCCACAGATGCCTGATTAGAACGGCGGAGTGGCGACGAAGGGACTGAAGGACATGCCCGAGGGCGGAATCTTCGGCGGCGTGTTCACCCGCGGCGGGCCCGTCGCCGACGACGCCGCCTGGCTGCGCGCCATGCTGGCGGCCGAGTCGGCGCTCGCCCGCGCCCTCGAGCGCGCCGCGCTGGCGCCGCCAGGGGCCGGGGCCTCGGTGACCGCGGCGGCCGCCCGGCCGGAGGACTTCGACCTCGCCGAGCTGAGCCGGTCGTCGGCGCTGACCGGCAACCCGGTGCCGGGGCTGGCCCGGGCGCTGACCCGCCTGGTGGCCGACCCGGCCGCCAAGACGGCGGTGCACAAGGGCGCGACCAGCCAGGACATCATCGACACGGCGGCGATGCTGCTGGCCAGGGACGCCATCGACGCGGCGGCAGAATCGCTGTCGGGCGCCGCGGCCGCCGCCGCTCGGCTGGCCGACGCGCACCGGGGATCGCTCATGATCGGGCGAACGCTGCTACAGCAGGCGGTGCCGGTCACCTTCGGCGTGGTCGCGGCCGGCTGGCTGGCCGGGCTCGACGGCGCGCTCGACGGGCTCGCGTCCGTGCGCGAGGCGCGGCTCGCGGTCCAGTTCGGCGGCGCGGTGGGCACGCTGGCGTCGCTCGGCTCGCCCGGCGCGGCGGTGAAATCCCTGATGGCATCGGAGCTGGGGCTGGTCGACCCGCCGCTGCCGTGGCACACCGAGCGGCTGCGGATCATCGACGTCGCGGTCGCGATGGCGCGCGTGACCGCCGCCCTGTCCAAGATCGCCCGGGACGTGACGCTGCTCTCGCAGACCGAGATCGCCGAGGTCAGCGAGGGGGCGCCCACCGGCGGGGCCGGCGGCGGTTCCGCTCCGCGCCGGGGCGGCTCGTCGGCCATGCCCAACAAGAACAACCCGGTCGCCGCGGTCGCCATCCTCGGCTGCGCGCGCCAGGCGGGCGGCCTGCTCGCCACCCTCGTCGCCAGCGCCGAGCAGGAGGAGCAGCGCGCGGCGGGCGCGTGGCACGCCGAGTGGCAGCCATTCGGTCACCTGCTCCAGCTCGCCGTCTCCGCCGCCGCCTGGGCGCGCGACCTGCTGGAGAACCTGACCGTCGACACCGCGCGGATGGCGGGCAACCTCGCCGCCGCCGGCGGGCTGCCGATGGCCGAGCGGGTCACCGCCCTGCTGCGCGATTCCCTGGGCGGCCCGCAGGCGCACGACCTGGTCGCGACCGCCTCCGCGCGGGCGGCCTCGGCCGGCATCCCGCTCCGCGACGTGCTGCTGGCCGCGCCGGATGTCGCGGACCGGCTCGCCCAGGCCGGGATATCGGCGGCGGAGATCGAGCAGGCGCTCAACCCGGCCGGCTACCTGGGCGCGTCCGACGCCTTCATCGCCGCCGCCCTGGCCGCCCATCATGTGAGATAACAGCAAGAAGCGGAACGCAAAGGACCGAGCCGGACGCCGACGGCGCGCCACCAGCGGGAAGCGAAAGCGAAAGCGAAGTGAGATAGCCAATGAACGACGAAGAGCGAGCCGAGCAGGGCATGGCGGTCCGGCGGGCGGTTCTGGGCGAGAGGCACGTGGACCAGGCCGTCGCCAACACCACCGAGTTCAGCGCCCCGTTCCAGGACTGGATCACCCGGTACGCCTGGGGCGAGATCTGGTCCCGTCCCGGCCTCAGCCGCCCGCAGCGCTCGATCGTCACGCTGACCGTGCTCGCCGCCCTGCAGCACGAGGATGAGCTGGCCATGCACACCAAGGCCGCCCTCCGCAACGGCCTTACCGAGGACGAGATCCGCGAGGTGCTGCTCCAGGTCGGCCTGTACGCGGGCGTCCCGGTGGCCAACCGCGCCTTCGCCGTGGCCGGCCGCGCGATCGACGAGTACCGCACCGAGCAAGCCGCCGAGCAGACCGCCGAGCAAACGTAGCGACCCGCCTTGTGCTTGGACCCAGTCCCGCTAGCTGCGAGTTTGGGGCGCGGCACGAGAGTGGTGTCCGACATGCGAACATCTGTACTCTAGGCGGCGTAGTCGGCGCAGCGGATATATCGTCGGGTTAACTGGCTGAAGGAGTTAGACCACCGTGACCGTGTCAGAACAGGGACTCATCGTCCCGGGCTCCGGCAAGCTGGCCTTGCCCGAGTACATGAAGCCCCAGCCGGGGAATCATCCGCCGCTCGACTCGCCCGGCTACAAGTCGACCGCGCTGCGCCACCCGAAGCAGCCGCTGGTGCTGCTGCCGCACCGGCTCACCGAGGTGACCGGCCCGCTGCTGGGCGACGAGCTGATCACCATGCAGGACGCCGACCTCACCACGCAGCACGCGGGGGAGCCGCAGGGCCAGCGGATCATCGTCTTCGGCCAGGTACGCGACTCCGACGGCCGCCCGGTGCCCGACACTCTGGTCGAGATCTGGCAGACCAACGCGGCCGGACGCTACCGGCACTCGCGCGAGCACCACCCGGCCCCGCTCGACCCGAACTTCACCGGCGTCGGCCGCGCGATCACCGACCAGGGCGGCCGCTACCGGTTCATCACCATCCAGCCCGGCTCGTACCCGTGGGGCAATCATTACAACGCCTGGCGGCCCGCGCACATCCACTACAGCCTGTTCGGCCGCGCGTTCACCCAGCGCCTGGTCACCCAGATGTACTTCCCTGGCGACCCGCTGCTGGCCTACGACCCGATCTACAACTCGGTGCCGGACGAGAAGTCGAAGCTGCGGATGGTGGCCGAGTTCTCCATCGAGGACACCCAGCCCGAGTGGGCCCTGGCGTACCGGTTCGACATCGTGCTTCGCGGCCGCAACCAGTCCGTCTTTGAGGAGCCTCACGCATGAGCGAGCTGCTTACGCCGTCGCAGACCGTCGGACCCTACTTCTCGATGCGGCTGCCGTGGCCGGAAGGTCCCTACGTCGTCCCGGCCGGCACGCCAGGCGCGATCACGATCCTCGGCCGGCTGTACGACGGCGCGGGCGCGCCGATCCCTGACGGCCTGATCGAGACCTGGCAGGCGGACCCGAACGGCCGGTTCGCGCACCCGGACGACCCCCGCGGCCCGGTCATCGACGGCGACCAGGCGTTCCGGGGCTTCGGTCGCTGCAAGACCAACCACGACGGCTCGTTCAAGATCGTCACCCTCAAGCCCGGCCCGCTGCCGTTCGGTGACGGCCGCACCGAGGCGCCGCACATTGACGTGTCGGTGTTCTCCCGGGGCATGCTCGACCGCTCGGTGACCAGGATCTACTTTCCCGACGAGGACGCCGCGAACGCCGCCGACCCGGTGCTCCAGGTCGTTCCCGCCGGCCGGCGAGGGACGCTGATCGCCGCCCCGGGCGGTGACGGCCTGCTCCGGTTCGACATCTACATGCAGGGCGACAAGGAGACGGTCTTCTTCGACCTCTAAGGATCGTTAGAGAGGAACTCGTGCCCCCGGTAAAGCTCGTCTCGTCGCTCGAGGGGCCGGAAGGCGCGCCGGTGCTGGTGCTCGGCAACCCGATCGGCACCAACCGCGACGTGTGGTCCCACCAGGTGCCGGTGTTGTCGCGGTATTTCCGCGTGCTCAGGTACGAGGCGCGCGGCCACGGCGCCCCGGGGGAGCAGTCGCCCGCGCCGCACGGCCCGTACACGATCGCCGACCTCGGCGGCGACGTGCTCGCGCTCGCCGACGCCCACGGCTTCGAGCGGTTCGCTTTCGCGGGCGTCTCCCTCGGCGGGATGACCGGCCTCTGGCTGGCGGCGACGGCCCCGGAGCGGGTCACCTCCCTCGCCGTCTGCTGCGCCGCCCTCACCGCGCTGCCGAGCCCGCAGGCCTGGCACGACCGCGCCGCCCTGGTCCGCGCCGAGGGCATGACGCCGCTGGCCGGCCTGGTGATCCCGCGCTGGTTCACCCCGGCGTTTATGGTCCGCGAGCCCGCGGCGGTGCAGACCGTGACCGCCATGCTGACGGCGACCACGCCCGAGGGCTACGCCGGCTGCGGCGAGGCCATCGCGGCGCTCGACCTGCGCCCGCTGCTCGGCTCGGTGCGGGCGCCGACGCTGGTCCTGTCGGGGGCGGAAGACGTGGCCGCGCCGCCCTCGGTCGGCGCCTACACCGCCCGCGCGATCCCCGGCGCCCGGCTAACCGTCATCCAGGCGGCCGCGCACTTCGCGCACTACGAGCGCCCGGGCCCGGTCACCGACGCCCTGCTCACCCACCTCACCACCACACCGCTCTATGCGTGACGGCCGGGATCGCGTCTAATAAGTAACAGTAAGCGGTTCACCGGACCCGGCTGCTGCACCAGATCCCGGAGTGTGACATGAGCGGTAGCGGCGTCGTCGTGATCGTCATTGTGGCCGTGGTGGTGATCTTTCTGATCTTCTTCGCCCTCGCTCATCGCAGCCCGGTGCAGCTCACCCGGCAGTTGCGCAGCACCAGCTTCAGCAAGCGGCGCTCGGACCGGATCAAGGCGGCGGCCGCCGCCGACGTCGCGGCTATATCGGAGGACGACAAGTACTTCCGTCGTCGTCGCCGCCGTCGTAGAGACGACGTCGACAGCGAACTCTAGCGGCCTGTGCCAGGCTTGAGGCATGCCCGAGAATCCTGGTCACTCCGCCCCGCCCCCTGTCGCACCCGAGGGCTTCGCCGCCGCAGTCGGCCGGATCGCCCCCCACGTGCGCCGAACTCCGCTGCTGACCGCGCACGCGGACGGCCGCGAGGTCAGCCTGAAGCTTGAGCACCTGCAGGCGGCGGGCGTGTTCAAAATCCGCGGCGCGCTCAACGCGCTGCTGGCCAGGCGCGAGGGCGGACAGCAGGTCGCGTCTGTCGTCACCGCGTCCGGCGGCAACCACGGGCTCGGCGTCGCCACCGCCGCCCGCTGGCTGGGCATCCCGGCGACCGTCTACGTCCCGGACACCGTGCCGGACATCAAGGCGTCCAGGATCGCCGCGGCCGGCGCCGAGGTGGTGAAGACCGGGCGGGTGTACGCCGACGCCGAGCGCGCCGCGCGGGAGTTCGCGTCCGGCCACGACCGTTTTTACGTGCACGCCTACGACGACCCGGCGGTGGTCGCGGGCCAGGGCACGCTCGCGGGCGAGATCGCGGCCGACCTGCCCGGGTGCGACGCGGTGGCCGTTCCCGTGGGCGGCGGCGGGCTGCTGGCCGGCGTCAGCGGCGGGCTCGCCGCGATCGGCCATCCGGCCGTCGTGGTCGGCGTCGAGCCGGAAGGCTGCCCGACCCTGCACGCCGCGGTGGAGGCGGGCGGGCCGGTCGACGTCGGCGCGGACTCGGTGGCCGCGTCCGCCCTCGGCGCCAGCCGGGTCGGCGCGCTCGCCTACGCCGCCTACCTGGCCCACCCGGTCGGCCTCGCACTGGTCAGCGACAAGGAGATCATCGCCGCGCGCGACCGCCTGTGGGAGGAGTTCCGGCTGGCGGTCGAGCCGGCCGCCGCCACCGTGTTCGCGGCCTGGCTCTCCGGCCAGGTGCCGGGCGCGCGCCCCTGCCTCGTCCTGTCCGGCGCGAACGCCACCTGGACGCCCGCCTAGACCCCGGCGTCGCCGCCCGCCGCACCGGAGTGAACCCCGAGGTCGCACACGATGGGGGCGGCCGCGGCGGTCGTCACCGGACGGCTGAAGATGCCGTGCGCGTGCAGGATCGCGTCGACCTTGCGCGCGATCCAGGCGTCGCCCGCCGCAGTCGGATGCAAGCCGCCGTCGGCGTGCTGGAACTTCCAGTGCCCGATGAGCGGGTCCATGATGATCGCGTTGGGGTCGGTCGCCCTGGCCGCCGCCACGATCGTGCGGTCCGTGCGGTAGAACCGGGCCGGGATCGGGCGGGACGGGGCGGTGAAGACGGTGACCAGCCCGATCTTGGCGTGCGGGGCCTGGGCCATGACCCGCTCGATGGTCCGCCGGACCTGCTGCCGCTCGATGTCAGCCGGCACCCGGCCGTCGTCATAGCCGGCCTGGATGATCACCAGCGCGGGGGATAGGCCGGGCAGCCGCTCGGCCCCGAGCATCCGCGCCATCGGGCCGAGGTCATCGGTCCCCGTCCGTACGTAGCCGGCCCCGGGGACGCCGTAGATGACCGAGTCCCAGCGCAGTTTCCTGGCCAGCACGGCCGCCCAGGAGAGGGCCGGATTGTCGGGCCCCACCCCGGCCGTGTACGACGCGCCTGCGATCGCCAGCGCCGGGATGTGCCGGGGGGCGCGCTCGATCCGCTGCTCGCAGGAGGCGAGCGAATCGCGGATCGCGAGCATCCGGACCCGGGCGCTCCGGTCCGGCTGCCCCGGTCGAGCCGACTGCCCGGGCTGAGCCGGCTGGCCGGTCGCACCGGCGGTCCGGGTCGTCGATGAGGCAGCCGAGCACGAGGCGACGGCCATTGCCGATACGGCAATGCCGCAGCTGAGCAAGCCCACCCGCAGCCAACGGAAACGGGCAAATCTCCGCTCAGTCACACTCCAGTGTCGGTGACGCGCCCCATCCGCGCAACTGCGGTGCCGGGCGATCGCAACCCGTGAGCGCTAACGCCAGGCGCCGGTCGGCCGTGGTTTGCACCGCGTTGGTCAGAGCCGTCAGCCGAGGCGAGTCGAGCCGCCAGCGCTGCCAGTACAGCGGCACGTCGATCACGTCCGGTGCCAGCAGCGCGAGCTGGCCGGCCGCCAGATCGGCGCTGGCCTGCGGCTGGGGGAGCATCCCCCAGCCCAGGCCGATCCGCACCGCCTGATAGAAGTCCGAGGTGGACGGCACCTGATGCACGACCGGCGGCCGCTCGCCGACCCCCTGACGGCGGAGCATCTGGTACTGAAGTTCGTCCTTGGCGCCGAAGATGACGACCGGCATCGCGGCCCAGTCGGGGGTGCCGCCGCGGCGCCAGCGGTCGGCGAACCAGGGCGCGGCGGCCGGCAGGTACCGCAGCGCCCCGAGCCGCCGGGCGCTGCAGCCCTGCACCGCGGCCGGGTCACTGGTGACCGCCGCGAGCACGTCGCCGCTGCGCAGCAGCTCGGCTGAGTGCGCCTCGTCCTCCACGTGCAGCCGGATCGCGATGCCGTCCCAGCGGGCGACCTCGGCCAGCACCTCGCCGAACCAGACCGTCAGCGAGTCGGCGTTGACCGCGACCGGCAGCTCGACCGCGGTGGCCTCGGTCAGCGCCTGGCTCGCCTCGTCGTAGAGCAGCCGCGTCTGCCGCCCGAGCCGCACCAGCCATTCGCCGTGCGGGGTCGGCCGGCAGGGCGTCCCCCGACTGATCAGCACCTGGCCGGTCGCGCCCTCGAGCGCGCGGATGCGCTGGCTGACCGCGCTCGGGGTGATGTGCAGCCGTCGGGCGGCCGCGTCGAAGCTCCCGTGATCGGCGATGGCCACCAGCGCCTCGAGCTGCCCGGGGTTGAGATCCACCAGGTAAGTGAAGCACAGCTAAAGGATCATTAGAAGCTTTCGTTTGCCTTCACCACCCGGGGCCGCCTAGCGTCGGGACCATGCTCAACGCCGCAGTCACGGGGCTGCTCACGGGCCTGTCGCTCATCGTCGCGATCGGGGCGCAGAACGCCTTCGTACTGCGCCAGGGTCTGCGCCGCTCGCGGGTGGGCGCGATCGTGACGGTGTGCATCCTCTCCGACGTCGCGCTCACCCTGGCCGGGGTGGCCGGGATCGGCGCGGTCGTGCAGCACGCCGCCTGGGCGCTGCAGGCCGTCCGCTGGTTCGGGGTGGCGTTCCTGGTCTGGTATGGCCTGTCCTCGGCCTGGCGGGCGCGACGCCCGTCCGCGCTGACGGCCTCCGCCGACGGAAGCGGAACCGGAACCGGAAACGGTCACCAAGACCAGCTCAGCCTCGCCTCCGCCCTCCGCCGGACGCTGGCGCTGACCTGGCTGAACCCGCACGTCTACCTGGACACGCTGATCCTCCTGGGCTCGATCGCGAACTCCCGGGGCCCGGGCGGCCGATGGTGGTTCGCGGTCGGGGCGCTGGTCGCCAGCACGGTGTGGTTCCTCGGGCTCGGCTTCGGCGCCCGCTTCGCCGCCCCGCTGCTCACCACCCCGCGCGCCTGGCAGGTCCTCGACCTGCTGATCGCCGCGACGATGCTGGCCGTCGCGGCGAAACTCGCCTTCTAGGACCTGCTAGGAGAGGCCTGACAGGAAACGAGCCTGAAACCTGGGAAAACGAGCCTGAAACTCAGGATGCGTAGCATTCCCAGGCATGACGGACTATCTGATCGCGGCGATCCTCTTCGTCGCCATGGTCACCACCTTGATCTACCTGTGGAAGCGCGAGCACCCCTAAGCGACGGGTCTCTCAGACCACCTGCATCGGGCGCATCATCGAGTTGTCCTCGTGGTCGAGCAGGTGGCAGTGCCAGACGAACAGGCCCTTGTGGTCGAAGGTGGCCTTGACCGACGTGATGTAGCCGGTCGGCGATGCGCAGGCGTCCTTCCGCCCGAGCTCCCACGGGTGCGGACCCGCGACCGCGCCGCCGCCGATGGGCTGGCGGCCGACCACCTCGAACTGGACCAGGTGCATGTGGAACACATGCGAGATCGCGGCGGAACCCTCGGGGGAGAAGTTCCACACCTGCCACAGCTCGGTGGACCCGTGCTTGGGCTGCTCGGTGATCGGGTCGTCCCAGCTGAGCGGGTTGGGCAGGCCGTTTGAGTTCACCGTTCCGCACGCGAACTGCGAGATCACGCTGAGCTGGAAGCCCGACCCGGTCTCGCTCAGCGACACCTTCCTGGTCTTGGACGGCAGGTTCATGATCGACGGCGGCGGCAGGTGCAGGTGCTTGGGCGGGGTGGACGTGTCCTTGCCTTTCAGCGGGACGACGGTGAACCGCAGCACCGAGGCGGTGGTGCCCGCGGTGGCGGCCGCTCCCTCGTTGGCGAGGTACAGGTGAGTGCCCGGCTTGTGCCCGGTGAAGTCGATGATGACGTCGTACCGCTCCGAAGGCAGCACCGGCAGCGCGGTTCCCCCCGACAACTCCACCGGGTAGGGGAGGAAGCCGCCGTCGCTGCCGATCACCCACAGCGGCACCGCCGCCGCGGCCGAGGCGCCGGCGTGCGGACTCGACACTACCTTCAGGGCCAGTTGCCGCACCGCGCAGCCGTTGAGTACGCGGAACCGGTACCTGCGCGGCTCGACGTTCAGATTGGGCCAGGTGTTTCCGTTGACCGTGATCGTGGAGCCGTAGTAGAGCCCGTTCCAGATCGGCGGGATGTCGGTGGTCGGGATGTAAGGACCGGGCCAGGACAGGTTGGCCGACGGCAGGTACTGCGAGCCGTCGGTGTTGAAGCTCGGGTCCTGGATGACCAGCGGGATCTCGTAGTACCTGGTCCCCGGGCGGTCGCCTCGGCGCGGGCCGGGACCGGGCAGGTGCCCGGCGGGCAAGTCGCCCGCGCCGCCGCGCAGCATGTACAGGCCGAGCAGCCCCGCCCGCACATTGAGCCTGGTCATGCCCAGGCTGTGGTCGTGATACCAGAGGCTGGTGGCGCGCTGGTCGTTGTTGAACGCGAACTGCGCCATGCCGGACGACCACGCCACCCCGGCCCGCGCCCCGGCCTCCTGCTTGAACTGGTAGTACTTGCTGCCGACGGTGGCGTAGCCCTTGGGGATGTTCTTGGCCAGCGGCAGGTACCAGGCCTCGGGGTAGCCGTCGGAGTCCTCGAAGTCGTGCGCGCCGTGCGTGTGCACCACCAGCGGCACCGGGCCGGTGTAGCGGCCCGGGGTCGAGGTGAACTTCGGCGGCCGGTCCCGGCCGACGGCGCCGCCCGGGGGGTTGGCCCAGTGCAGCGTCGGGTCAACCGGCAGGAAGTGCGGCACATAGTCGCCGGAGGAGTTCACCAGCTGGTTCGCCCAGATCAGGCGGGTCTCGCGATCCACCGTGGCCTCGATCGTGTACCCCGGGGCATGGAACGTCTTGGCGTTGGTGGTGGAGCCGAACCCGAAGACCTGGGTCGAGGGGAACCCCTTGGGCAGGATCTGCTGGCGGAACGACCGGGCCGCCAGCGAGTACCGGTCATACTGCTTGGTCGAGGCGACGGCCGGCATCGCGGGCAGCACGAAGAGCTGGGTGACGAACTGCGGGATGCCGTTCGGGTCGAGCTGGCCGACCGTGGCGCCGGAGGCGGCCAGCAGCCGCGGGCCGGCGATCGCCGCGCCCGCGCCCGCCACCGCCCCGGCGATCAGCGCCTCTCTGCGGGTTAGCTTCATCCGTATCCCCTCCCGTTAATGGACGCCGAAGCTGAATGACACGGTGGACGCCGTGGGCGCGCCGGACGAGCCGCGGACGGTGACCGTCAGCGTCCACTGCCCGGTGTTGCCGAGCACCGCGCCCACGGTCTGGTACTGGCCCACCGCGGTCTGGGCGAGCGTGACCGCGGTCGGCCCGAGGTGGCCGGCCGGGTAGGAGAGCGCCGCCGTCACCTGCGGAGGCGCCTTGACGCCCCCGTGCGTCCCGGTGAAGTACACGTCGATCGTGTTCGGCCCGATCCGCGCCGGGCTGACGAACACGTGCACCAGGCCGGCGCCGTGGGCGCCGCCGACGGTGAACGGCTGGCTGGCGGTGAACGTCGGCGCGTAGGCCTCCCGCCCGGTCGCCACGTTGACCAGGATCGACGTGAACGCGAGGATGACGCAGGCGACCAGCAGCTCCACCGCCACCGACCGGCGCAGCCGCCGCATCGCGGGCCGCCAGTCGGGCAGGGAAAGATCAAAATCCTCATATCTAACGGCCGCTGGACTCCCTTGGTCCGCCCCGTAGATTGCGGCATCGGGGCCAGCCTGACCGGCCGCGCTTGGCACCGCGACCGGCGCGCCGAGCAGGCCCACGCCGGCCGGGCGGAGCCCGCGCTGTATGTAGTGGCGGGCGAGGTACCCGAGCGCGATCAGCACCAGCAGCCCGGCGACCTTGGCGAGGATGAGGCGCCCGTAGGAGGTGTCGAACAGCGCCTGCCACAGACCGACCTCGCGCCAGGTCTGGTAGGCGCCCGACGCCACGATCGTGCACACGCAGGCCAGCGAGATCGCGGAGAACCGGGGCACGGCGGTGGCGACGCCCTCGTCGGCGGGCCCCCGCAGCGCGAATCCGGCCAGCACCGCGAGGCCGCCGATCCAGACCGCCATCGCGTCCAGGTGGACGATATCGGCGGGCACCCCGCCCAGCGGCGCCTGCACCCCGGTCGAGGCGTGGTCGTACAGCGCCCAGCTCGCGGCCACCGCCGTGGTCAGGATCGCCCACGCCGTCCCGATGATGATCCGGCCGCGCCGGCCGGCGTCGGGCAGCCGGGGCAGCAGCAGCGACGCCGCCCCGCCCGCGAGGAACGCCATCAGCTCCCTGGCCTGCGACATGGTGCCGAGCTTGCTCGACAGGGTGGCCTGCACGAGCTGCGGGTTGAACAGCTGCCCGAGGCCTTCGTTGGCCGCGTAGGGGCCCTGGATCAGCAGCCCCAGCAGCGTCGACGCCAGCAGCCCGGCCCAGCTGTAGGTGATCAGCCTGATCACCCCGCGGCGTCGCGCGCCGGCCGGCCAGCAGACGATCAGGAACGCGACCGCGCCGCACAGCAGCGCGAAGGCCAGGTACTCCAGCCACCGGGTGACGGTGAAGACCGCGCTGACCAGATTGCCCGGCGACACCTCGAGGGCGGGCACCTGGGTGGCGCTGGGCGCGCCGATGGAGAACGTGAACTCGCCCGCGACCGGATGGGTGTCGTCCGAGATGACGTGCCAGACCGCCGTGTAGGTGCCGTTGCCGAGACCGGGCAGCAGCGTGACCGCGATCTCCTCCGGGTTGGCGAGCGTCGTGTCGCCGTCGTCGGCCCGGTCGCCGTCGGGCGTGTAGACCTCGAGGCTCGTCGCGATCATGTGGATCGGCTCGTCGAACGTCGCGGTGACCTGCTCCGGCTGCCTGGTCACCACGCTGCCGTCGGCCGGGTACGTCGCCGCCAGCGCGGCGTGCGCGAACAGGCTGGGTGCGGAAGTCGCCGCCCGGGCCGGCGACGCGGCCGCGACCCCGAGCCCCATCATCGCCAGCAAGCCCGCGATCACCGCCGCCGCCAGCTTCCTGGGGCGGCGCGCGTGAATTCGCATGGACAACAGGAAACCGCACATCTCACAGCTTCCGGGCGGAAACCGAGCAGGTTGCGGCTGTCACAAAGCCGCGTCGGCTGATAGAGCGTTGACCTGCTGGGTATCGACTGCATGTGTCGACACCAGGCGAATCGTCCGTTACCACCACACCGGCGGACGCGCAGCCGGCCGGTGAGGAGCACGGTCAGCGGCTGCTCGCCATCTACGGCGCGCTGATGCTCGCCCTGCTGCTGGCGTCGCTTGACCAGACGATCGTCTCCACCGCGCTGCCCACCATCGTCAACGACCTGGGCGGCCTGTCCCATCTGTCCTGGGTCGTCACCGCCTACATACTCGCGTCCACGACGACCACGCCGGTGTGGGGGAAGCTGGGCGATCAGTACGGGCGCAAGTACCTGTTCCTCACCGCGATCGTCATCTTCCTGATCGGCTCCGCCCTCTGCGGCCAGGCGCGGAGCATGGGTGAGCTGATTGCCTTCCGCGCCCTGCAGGGCGTCGGGGGCGGCGGCCTGATCGTGCTGACCCAGGCGATCATCGGCGACATCGTCCCGGCCCGGGAACGCGGCAAGTACCAGGGCGCGTTCGGCGCGGTGTTCGGGGTCGCGAGCGTGGTCGGACCGCTGCTGGGCGGGTTCTTCGTCGACAACCTGAGCTGGCGATGGGTGTTCTACATCAACCTGCCGATCGGCGCGGTCGCCCTGGTGGTGATAGCGATCGTGCTCCCACGCACCACCAGCAGGCAGCACCACACGATCGACTATCTGGGCGCCGCCCTGCTCGCCGCGTTCGCCACCGCCGTGGTCCTGGCGACCTCCTGGGGCGGCACCACCTACGCCTGGTCCTCGCCGGTGATCATCGGGCTTTTCGCCGCCTCGGCAGTACTGCTGTTCTGCTGGTACCTGTCGGCCCGACGGGCGCCGGAGGCGGTGCTGCCACTACGGCTGTTCCGCAACCGCGTCTTCGTCATCGCCTCCGCGATCGGCCTGGCGGCCGGGTTCGCGATGTTCGGGGCGCTCTCCTACCTGCCGCTGTTCCTGCAGGTAGTGCACGGCGTCTCGCCCACCATCTCCGGCGTGTACCTGCTCCCGATGGTGCTCGGGCTGCTGCTCACCTCGATCGGCAGCGGGCAGCTGATCGCCAGGACCGGTCGTTACAAGGTGTTTCCGATCATCGGGACCGCGCTCTTGTCGATTTCGCTGTTCCTGCTCGCCACCCTGGACCCGACCACCCCGACGCTGCTGCTGAACCTGTACTTCTTCATCCTCGGGGCCGGCCTCGGCCTGATCCTCCAGGTTCTCGTGATCGCGGTCCAGAACGCGGTGTCGTACCAGGACCTGGGCGCGGCGACGTCGGGGGTGACGTTCTTCCGCACGATCGGCGGCGCCTTCGGAGTGTCGATCTTCGGCGCGATCTTCACCAATCAGCTCGCCAGCAAGCTCGCGGCGGCGCTGCACGGGCGGGCACTGCCGGCCGGAGTCAGCGCATCCTCCGTCACCTCCAACACCAGCGAGCTGCATAGGCTCCCGGCCGACCTGCAGCATCTGATCCTGCAGGCCTACAGTGACGCCCTGCACCCGGTCTTCCTCACCGCGGCGCCGATCGCCCTGGTCGCGTTCGTGCTCGCCTGGTTCCTGCGCGAGGTGCCGCTCCGCACCGCGACCGGGGAGCAGTCGCACGCCTCGGCCGCCGACCTGGGCGAGGCGATCGGCGGGGCGCCCACCCAGCGGACCTCGGCCGAGGAGGTCGAGCGGGTCATGTCCCGGCTCAGCGCGGTCGAGCTGCGCCGCTTCGGCTACGCCAAGCTGGCCCGCGCGGCCGGGCTTGACCTGAGCGGCGGCGCCTGCTGGCTGCTGACCAGGCTGGACCGCCAGGGCGCGACCCCCGGCCCGGAGCTGGCGAAGCAGGCGGGGGTGACGATGGAGGAGGGCCACCCGGCGGCGCAGTTGCTGGTCGATCGCGGCCTTATCACCAGGAGCGCCGACGGCGTGCTGGCGATCACCGCGGAAGGTAAGCAGATCGCCAACAGGATCTGCGATGCCCAGCGCCAGTGGATGAAGGACCAGCTCGGCGGCTGGTCCGCCGAGCAGCACGCCGAGCTCGACCAGGTCCTCGCCAAGTTCTCCCACGCCGTCCTCGGCGACGACGCCGACCGCCGTCTCGTCGAGCGCTGACCGGCGCCAGGGGAACCACGCGACCGTTCGGGATAATGGGTTGATTTTCTCATGCAACCTCGCGGCCGCGGACGGTTGTCTGTGCGAGCGAGGAGGTGAGCCGTGAGCGCGGAGTCGGACAACGAGTTCAGGGAATTCATGCGCGGGCGGTGGCCCGCCATGGTGCGGCTGGCCTACGGCCTGACCGGAGACCAGGGGCACGCGGAAGACGTCGCGCAGGCGGCCTTCACCCGGGCCTACGCGTCGTGGGCGCGGGTGGCGCGGACGGGCGATCCCGACGCCTACGTCCGGCGGATCGTGATCAACGAGAACCTGAGCCGGTTCCGCAAGCGCCGGGTGGCCGAGAGCCTGGTCGACGCGGTGCCGGAGCGGCCCGGCCGGGCCGGGCAGGCGGCGGGCGCGGCCGACCCGGCGGACGCCCTCAGCGACAGTTCGGCCCTGCTGAAGGCGCTGCGCAGGCTCGGACCGCGGCAGCGCGCGGTGATCGTGCTGCGCTTCTGGATGGACATGTCCGAGGCGGAGACGGCCGCCGCCCTGAACTGCTCGGTCGGCACCGTCAAGAGCCAGGCATCCCGGGCGCTGGCCGCCCTGCGCGGCAGCGCCGAACTCATGGAGGGGGAACTCCAGTGAGCGATCTGCACGAGCGTCTTGACTCCGCGTTCGCCGCGGTTGACCCGGGCGCCGCCCCGGTGGAGGCAGTCATGCGGGCCGGCCGGAAGACCAGGAATCGCAGACGGGCCGGCCTGCTCGCGGGGGCGGTCGCGGTCGTCGCGGCCGCGGTCGTCGGCGTCCCCGCGTTCACTCGCCAGGCGACGCTGCCACCACCGCCCGTCACCGGCCACATCCGGGTCACGGTGAACCCGCCCGGACCGCACGCGCCGGCCGGCCTGATCGCGTCCGGCCTGATCGGCACGACGCCCTGGAATCTCAGCGTTGAATCGCCGAACGGTAACAACTGCGTGTTCAGCGGGGCCGATATGTCGTTCTACGCGTGCGACGCACATCCGGTACAGCCAAGCGCGGCCGATCCCATCACCTTTGCGGGAGCGGGCGGCGGCACTGCCGCCGTCCCGACCTTCGTCAGTTTCGGCCAGGCGTGGAAGGGCGTCGTCTCCGCTCGGGTCGAGCTGTCCGACGGCACCGTCCTCACCCTGCACCCGGCCACGGTGGACGGGCTGCGGTTCGTGGCGTTCGCCATTCCCGCGCACCTGCCGGTCGCCAGCCTGACCGTGTACTCGGCGACCGGTGAGATCGCCACCGCGATCCCATTCAGCGCTGCCAACGGGTTCCCGACCTTCTCGGCGTGGCTGCGCCCCGGCCAGGCCCGGCCGCCGCGAATCACCGGGACCTTCGGGTCGGGGGCGGTGGTGACCGCTTACCTCGGCCCCTGGGGCACCTGCCTCGACCTGGGCGGCGGCCAGGACGACTGCTTCCCCCAGACGACGGAGCCGGGAACGTTTGCGATGGGCTCGTCGCCCTCGGTGGTGTTCGGGGCGGCCGCCGCGTCGGTATCGTACGTGACGATCACGCGCAAGGACGGCAGCACGCTGCGGGCCGAACTGACCACGGTCGGCCCGCAGAAGTTCTGGGCCGTACCGCTCAACCAGTCGCAGCAGGCCAGCGCCCGCTGGACCGCCTACGACGACGCGGGGAAGGCGGTCGGGTCGGGCTCCCTCTCCTCCTAGCGCGGTCGGTCAGCGCTCGGGCGGGTCCAGATCGGCGTCGGCCAGCAGCCGGGCGGCGCCTTCTGGCGCGTCGAGCAGGGCGGTGAGCAGGTGGCGGCGGCTCCAGTGGCCGGCCCGCCAGGCGAGGGCGCAGCCGAGGCCGGCCGGGGTGGCGGCGTGGATCTCGCCGTCGATATAGCGCCAGGGGAGCTCGATGCCGTCCACCGTGAGCTTGTCGTGGGCCTGGTAGTGCGAGGGCAGGTCAGGCAGGACGGTGCTGACGATCGCGGGGATCGGCCGGCGCTCGCCGGCCGCATCGAGCGAGCCGGCGATCTCGTCGGTCGCCAGCGGCAGGTCGAGCAGTTCGGCCAGTCGGGCCGCCAGCGGGTACGGAGCGAGCACGAGGGGCTGGTCGGCCAGCAGGGGCCACAGGTCGGGGGCGTCGAGCACGAGCGCGTCGTCGGCGTCGGCCACCACGACCTCGACCCCGAGGACGGCCCGTACCCGTTCGACCGGGGAGAGCGGGTCCTCGGCGAGGTCCGTCGCGGCCGCCAGCGCCGCCCACAAGGCGCGCAACTGCGAGCGGGATACCGGGCGGGCCGGGTCGGCCAGCCGCGCCAGTAGCTCGTCGGGGCCGCCCGACTCGGCCAGCAGATCCGCCAGCGAGGAGCGAACGCCGAGCGCGCGGGCGATCGCGGGATCGGCCAGCGCGCGGGCGAGTTCGGGATCGGAGTCGGTCGCGTCGTACAGTCCCGCCAGCAGCGGGTCGGAGTCGGGGGCGCGCAGGTCGCCCGGGCGGTGGCCGTCGAGCACCAGGTTCCTGCGCAGCCACCAGGCCGTGTAGGACGGCACGTCGGCGTGGCGGCCGTCCGCGAGCCTGACCCGGGTCCGGTCGAGCAGGGCCGCTCGCAGCGGCGGACGGGCGAGCAGCTCGAGGGCCCGCGCCCAGCGCCCGCCGTCGATCAGGTCGAGGTCGCGGACGGCGCTGACCTCCCGGGCGACCGGCGGGAGCTCGAAGGAGCCGGGCGAGGCGAGCTCGCGGGAGTCGGCCGCCCAGTCTTCGACCCCGTCCAGGTCGAGGTCGATGGCGGACTCGTCGAGCTCGACGTCGTCCGCCGTCAGCAGGCCGAACGAGGAGAGCACGCCGGCCGCCTCGAGTGCCCTGACGCCGTAGCGGTCGACCGCCGCCTGCTCGATGGTGCCGAACGGCGCGTCGGTCGCGATCACCTCGGCCAGCGGCGAGCCGGGCAGCAGCAGCTCGCCCGCCGGGTACCAGTCGCCGTCGTCCCCTGGCAGCGCGAGGTCGGCCAGGTACGGGTAGTCGCCCGGCTCGGCGTCAAGCGCCGCGACCAGACCGAGCACCGCGTCGGCGACCCGCTCGGGCCGGTCGTCGTCGTAGCCGGCCTCGACCGCGGCGTCGTAGGAGGCGGCGACGGCGGCCCGGGTGGCGGCGTCTTCGAGTACCGTGCGCGGCGTCGCCTCGAAACCGCCCAGCCGGACCAGCAGCGGGTGCGCCGCCTCGGGCGCGACCACCCGCAGCCCCAGCACGGCCAGCCGGTCCGGGTGCTCGAGGCCCGCGCCGGGCAGCAGCAGCCCGCGCGGGCCGCGCACCAGCCGCCCGTCCGCCAGCGGCACCGGCAGCGCGCCGAGCTCGGCCAGCTCCTGGGCCGGGAGGTCGGCCAGCGCCGCGTACAGTCCCCGCCACCAGGCCGGCTCGCGGTTGAGGGAGGCGAGCAGGTCGGCCACTTCGGCCAGCGGCAGCCGTCGCACCCCCAGCACGGCGAACGCCGGGTGCCGGCGCGGACCCTCGACCAGGCCCGGCAGCACCGGGGCGAGCCAGTCGGCCAGCGCGGGCGGGCCGCTCGCGAGCAGCGCCGCGTCGCGCGGGCGGATCCGGGCCGCCGCCGCCTCGACGGCGGGCAGGAACGCCACGTCGGGCAGCCGGGACACGATCGCGCGGGCCAGCCTGGAGTCGAGCTCGCCCCGCCCGACCGGTCCCGGCACCAGGTCGAGCAGGCCGGGTCCGGGCGGCAGGGCGGGCAGCATCGCGGCGTAGACGTCGGCCGCCCGCTCGACCAGGAAGTCGGTCAGCGGCCCGGGCGCGACGTGCCGCCGGTCGGGGCTGAGCGGGAACGACGCGAGCAGCAGGGCCGGCGACCCGAGCGGCTCGTCCGTCGGCGTCGGCGCGTGCACCACCGCGCTCACCCCGTTCGCCACGGCGTCGGCCACGTCAACCGGCACCGCCCAGCGGACCGACCAGGTGGTGCGGGCGCGCTCCTCGGCCGGCCGGTCCGCCAGCAGCGCCGCATCGAGCACGCCGCCGTCGGCGGCCACCCGCCAGCGGGTGATTGCGCTGGCAACGCCTCCGGCACCCTCGACGCCGTGGGCGTCATTGACCGTGATCGTCACCGTGTCGCCGGCGCGGACCGCCGTGAGCGCCCGCCTCCCCGCGTCGGTCTCGATCACGATCTCGGCCAGCGCGGGCAGCGCCAGCAGCAGCGCCGGGCCGGCCTCGGCCAGCAGCCGCGCGACCAGTTCGGCGGCGCTGTCGTCGCGCAGCGGCAGCGCCACCGAGGTCGTGAATCCCTCCGGCGGCAGGTCATCCGTCCGGCGTTCAGCCGCGAAGGGAAGGCGCAGCACCGGGACGTTTCCCGCGCGCGCCGCGAGCTCGTCGGCCAGCGCCGGGATCGCGCCCGCCAGCTCCCGCGTCCGCGCCCGGGACCAGCCGACGCTGCCCGTCGCCGAGTGAATGCGACGGGGAGTCGCTGACCGCGACCACCGCCGCGAACCCGACGCCGAACCGGCCCACGGTGGCATCCCCTGCCCCGGCGTCCCGCTTGCTCGAGGCGCGCAGCGTGGACAGCGCCTCCACCCCGGCCGCGTCGAGCGGCGCCCCGGTGTTCGAGGCGACCAGCGTCCCCCCGCGCAGCGTTAGCAGCAGCCTGCCGGGCACGCCCGCCCGGGCGGCCGCGTCGGCCGCGTTCTGCGCGAGCTCCACCACGACCCGGTCCCGGTAGCCGCCGAGCGCGTAGTCCTCCTCCGCGTTGGCGTCCTCGCGGAACCGCGCGGGCGACGCGGCCCAGGCGTCGAGCACCCGGCCGCGCAGCGCCGCGGTGGCAAAGGGGTCGTTCAGCTCGTCAGGCACAGCCCGACCCTACAAGCAGGCCGACCCTTGCGTTCCAGCACGTCCGCGAGCTCATCCCCACCGCCGCGATCCCGCGCGGCGACGGCCCGGTCTGGGAGCTCGAGCGCGACGAACGGGACCTGAGCGGCATCAGCTTCACGGGCCTAGCATCGGAATTTGAACATTAGTCAACGCACTCACCCTTTATGGGGTATTCGGGCGACTGGTTTAATTTCTCCGGAATTTCGCATCTTGGTTGCCGGCGGTGACCGCTCACGATATAGACATGGTGATGCAATCGGGGCGATCACGGGTGAGGGTATGAACCTGTTTAAAAGGCCATTTCTAGCTGTGTCGGCCAGCCTGGCCGCGCTGGTCGGCGTGCTGGTCGCCGTCGTGCCGTCCGGGGCGACGGCCGGGACGGCGACGCCCTCGACGGCGCCATCGACGGCGGTCGCGCTGGCCGCGGCCCCGGCGCCGGCGCTGCCCGCGCACGCGGAACGCCTCGGCGCGGTCGCCCCCGCCAGCGTGCTCCACCTAGACGTCACGCTGAAGGTGCGCGACCAGGGCGCGCTCGACGCCTTCGTGGCCGGGCTGTCGAACCGCACCTCGCCCTACTTCCACGACTTCCTCCAGCCGGGCCAGTTCGGGCAGCTCTTCGGCCCCTCGCTGAGCCAGGTGGCGACGGTCGAGGCGGCGTTGCGGTCGGCGGGCCTGTCTCCGGGCGCCGTGACCTCCAACCGGCTCGCCATCCCCGTCACCGCCACCGCCCAGCAGGTCGAGCGGGCCTTCGGAGTCAGCCTGGTCAAGTACCAGCTGCCCGCCAAGAACGGCGCGGCCACCCGGGTCGCCTACGCCAACACCGCCGCGCCGAAGCTGGCCGCGGCCGCCGCGCCGCTCGTCACTGGCGTGCTCGGGCTGAACGACCTGGCCCGGTCGCAAGACATGCTCAGCCAGCCCGCCGCCCCGGCGCCGGCCGGGACCGCGCGCGCCGTCGGCGCCGTCAGCCGGCCGGACGCGGCCGGCCCGCAGGCGTGCGTGAACGCCAGCGCCACCGCGAATGAGTTCGGCGGCTACACCGCCAACCAGCTGGCCAGCTACTACCTGATGTCCCCGCTGTACGGATACGGCGACTACGGCAAGGGCGTGCGGGTGGCGCTGGCCGAGATCGGCCCGAACCTGCAATCCGACATCGCCACCTACGAGGCCTGCTACGGCATTAAGACCCCGGTCAGGTACCTCAAGGTCGACGGCGGCGCCGGGACCGGCTCGGGCGCGCCCGCGCCCGAGGCCGCCCTGGACATCGAGGACGTGGCGGGCCTCGCCCCCGACGTCACCATCGACGTCTACCAGGCCCCCGGCAGCGACCAGGGCGTCTACGACATGTTCAACGACATCGTCAAGGCCGACGCGGACAAGGTCGTCTCGGCGTCCTTCGGCGGGTGCGAGGCGATCTTCAAGGCGCAGGACCCGTCGTACATGCCGGCCGTCAGGTCGGTGCTTGAGGAGGCCGACGCCCAGGGTCAGACCGTTTTCGCGTCGTCGGGCGACAGCGGCTCCTCCAGCTGCTACCCGTTCAACAAGAGCGCCGCCCCCGACGACAACTTCCCCGCCAGCTCGCCCAACGTCATCGCGGTGGGCGGCACCACGATCGTCCCCAGCGGGGGCGAGACCGTGTGGAACGAGTCAGCCGACACGGCCGGCGCGGGCGGCGGCGGCGACTCGATCCAATGGTGCATGCCGTCCTACCAGTACGAGACCGACATCACCAACCTCATCAACAGCCACTCGAAGACCAAATCGGGCTGCAAGACCTCCAACAAGGGGTCCTACGCCAGGGAGATCCCCGACGTCTCGGCCGACGCCGACCCGGAGTCCGGCTACACGATCTACGCGGCCGGGGCCTGGGCGGTCACCGGCGGCACCAGCGCGGCCGCGCCGCTGTGGGCGGCGATCGCGGCGCTGATCGACGCCTCCCCGTTCTGCGCCGACTACGGCTCGGGGGCGGCCGGGGTGCTGCCGCAGGGGCTGTACGGCATGATGGCGGTCGACCACAGCTACGTCTACGAGAGCGTTCCCGAGGGCCTGGTCGACATCACCCAGGGCAACAACGACTACACGCCGACCGGCTACACCGGCGGCCTGTACCCGGCCACCAAGGGCTTTGACATGGCCACCGGGCTCGGCGTCCCGCTCGTCACCGGCGAGGACGGCGCCGGGCACACCAGCATGTTCTATCCCGGCCTGGCCGCGCTGATGTGCCAGTACTACGCCAGGAAGCTGACCACGTCGAAGGTCACCGGCATCACCCCAAGTGCCGGCCTGGCCGGGCACATCCACACCGTCACCGTGCACGGCACCGGCTTCCTGCCGATCGCGGGGGCCGACCGCGCCGTCATCGGCAACATCGTGCTCAACGCGAGCTGCTCGTCCTCGACCGCCTGCAAGGTCACCCTGCCCGCCCTGTCGGCCCGCACGGTCAACATCAGAATGGTCTCCGAGGATCTGGCGGCCACGGCGGTGAGCGCCAAGGACCGCTTCCGCTACGTGCTGCCACCGCATGCGGCCGGGCTCTCACCCGGCAAGGGCACCCACAAGGGCGGCACCACGGTCACGATCACCGGCTCGAACTTCATCAATGTGGGCTCGGTCAAATTCGGCGGCAAGGCAGGCAGCCACCTGAAGGTGATCTCCGCCACCAAGCTCACCGTGGTGGCGCCCGCGGGGTCCGGCACGGTCACCGTCATCGTCAACGCCGCAGGCGGCGCGAGCAACGCGCTAACGTTCCGCTACACCTGACCGACCGCAGGTAACCGGCATTTAATCTGCGCGCCGGGAGAATCCGCCCGGTGACCCAGCGGAGCCGGTACCGTTGTTGGAGTGACGACCTGGGGTGATCACGCCATCCTGTGGCAGGTGTACCCGCTCGGGTTCACCGGCGCGGAACCGACGGCGCTGGCGGACGGCGAGCCGACCAGGCACCGGCTGCGACAGCTGGAGCCGTGGCTGGACTACGCGATCGAGCTCGGCTGCAACGGCCTGCTGCTCGGGCCGGTGTTCGCGTCGCAGAGCCACGGCTACGACACGATCGATCACTTCAGGATCGACTCGCGGCTGGGCGACGAGGACGACTTCGACGCGCTGGTGGCGGCGGCCGACCAGCGCGGGCTGCGGCTGATCCTGGACGGCGTGTTCAACCACGTCGGGCGGCGGTTCCCGCCGCTGGCGGCGGCGCTGCACGGCGGCGCGGCCACCCCCGCCGCGCGCTGGTTCAAGCGCACCGCCGACGGCGGCTACGCGGTGTTCGAAGGCCACGACCAGCTGGTCGAGCTCGATCACGACGAGCCCGCCGTGCTCGGCTACGTCATCGAGGTGATGAACCACTGGCTCGGCCGGGGCGCGGGCGGCTGGCGGCTCGACGCCGCCTACGCGGTGCCGCCCGCGTTCTGGGCCAAGGCGATCCCCGCCGTCCGCGAGTCGTTCCCCGACGCGTGGTTCCTGGGCGAGATGATCCACGGCGACTACGCCGCCTACGCAAACGAGGCCGGCCTCGACTCGATCACCCAGTACGAGGTGTGGAAGGCGATCTGGTCCTCACTCAACGATCGCAACTTCTTCGAACTCGACCACGCCCTCGGGCGGCACAACTCGTTCCTCGACGCCGAGCTGGCGCAGACCTTCGTCGGCAACCACGACGTGACCCGCCTGGCGACCCAGCTGACCGACGACCGGCACTTCGGGCACGCGGTGGCGGTGCTGATGTGCATCGGCGGCGTCCCCAGCGTCTACTACGGCGACGAGCAGGGCTTCCGCGGCCTCAAGGAGTTCCGCGAGGGCGGCGACGACGAGATCCGCCCCGCCTTCCCGTCGTCTCCGAGCGAGCTCGCCCCCGACGGCTGGCGCTACTACCGCCTGCACCAGCGCCTCATCGGCTTCCGCCGCCGCCACCCCTGGCTGGTCCGCGCCCGCACCGCGGCCGAGTACCTGACCGACTCCGCTATGGCCCTGCGGGCATCCGGCGGCGAGCCCGGCCAGCGCGTGCTGCTGCTGCTCAACGTCGGCGACGACCCAGTTGAGTTCCCGGTCGACGCCGCCGGCCTGGCCGTCGCCGAGGTCCCCGACCCCGGCGCGGCGCCCGCCGACCCCCTGACGGTCCCCCCGCACAGCTGGACCATCCTCGCCTAAAAACCCTCTTTCAGGCGGCCTGGGTCTGGGCTGCCTGCTGGCGGCGTTTGGCGCGGATCGCGGCGTTGGTGATGGCGACCCAGACCGCCATGTTGAGGTCGAGGCGGCCGCCTGAGTGGGGCGGGATGATCGTGGTCGGGGTGATCTCGGCCCCGTGGCAGGCGGTGATGGCGTCCGGGTTGCTCGGCGGGAGCGGCGGGCTGTCCGCCATGCGGGCGCCGTCGGGGAGGTAGAACGCGAACCCGCCGCCGGTGGCGGCGATGATGATGCCCTTGTCGTGGACGAGGTGATGGTGCGCTTTGCAGAGCGAGATGAGGTTGGCGAGTTTGGTCTCGCCGCCGTTGGACCAGTACCGGATGTGGTGAGCGTCGACCCGGCGGGACTCGCACCCGGGGTAGCGGCACCGGTGCCGGTCCCGCTCGCGGACCGCGCGGCGGAGCGCCGCCGACGGCTTGCGGGCGCGTCGGCCGACGTTGAGGACGTTGCCTTCGCCGTCGTGGAGCATGGTGGTGATGGTGGCGTTGCACGCGATCATCTGCAGGGTGGCGGGGCTGATCGCGGCGCCGTCCTCGAGGTGGCTGCGCCCGGGCCAGGCGGGGTGGCTTTCCGGGAACGCCGGCGTTTCCGCGGGAACGCCGCCCGGCTGCTCTGTGCTGGTGATGGCGGCGGTTCCGGCGTGGATGATGACCTGGTAGGTGTCGGGGTTGTCGGCCTGGGCGGCGCGCGCGGCTAGGTAGCCGGCGCAGATCCCGACCAGCGCGTCGGCCAGGCTCTCGGTGTCCTCCTTGCGCCGCGGCGGCGGCAGCGGCTGGTCCCAGGCGGTCCCGTCCTCCTGGTCCTGCCGGGCCAGCGCCTCCGCCCGCGTTTCCGCGGAAACGTCGTCGTGGTCGTCGTGGGGGTGCTCGAGGTCGTCCATGGCCGCGCGGAGCGCCTGCAGAACGACGGCGGCCTGCTCGGGCGGGAGCTGTCCGCGGAAGGAGAACTCGTGGTCGTCGACCCACCCCCAGCGCAATTGCCGGCGCGACCGGGCCCGGGCGCCGTCGGCGTCGGTGACCCGGCGGTGGGCGCGGGCGAACCGCTCGAGCTGCCCGGCCGTCATCGGCGTCGCCATCTGCGCCAGGTCCGCCTCGTTGTCCGCGGTCGCGATCCGGGTCAGCGCCCGGACCTTCGCGTAGGACAGCCGGGCGGCGGCGAACTCGGCCCGGATCAGCGGCAGGTCCGGCAGCGCCCGGGCGACCCGGACGTGCTCGCGGGCGGTGCCCGGCGCGATCTGGCACTTCCACGACAGCCACGCCGCGCACGACGGCATCTCCCACGACGCCCACCCCTGGCGGGCGTCGAAGTCCGCCACCAGCTCAAGGAACCGGCACGTGGCCGCGGTCAGGTGCCCCGCCAGCTCGCAGATCCGCGCCTCCAGATGCTCCAGCGGCAGCGCATCGTCAACCAATGTCTCGGTCATGTATTCGACTCTAGATCCGAGGTCTGACGTTCCGGCGGGCTCAGATGTCCGATCCGCAGTTACACGGCGCTCGGCCACTCGGCCGCGAGCCAATCCAGGTCTGCTGCGGCGCTGGACCGCCTCCGCAGGTCTCCGGTGAAGAGCGCGTCGGTCTTCGTCAGCACCAGAGTGTAGGGGCGGCCTTGCCGCCTGGTCACGTGCGTGACGGGCAGCTCGGCGCCGTCGATCCTGGAATGCACATGCTGCCTGCGCTCCTGAGCGAGTCGCCACTCGAAGGCACGTCGGCTCGGGTCAGCCAGGAACCCGCGCAGGACAACGCACAGCTCACAGGCGCAGCCGTCGGCGGGCAGCTCGATCGACCAGTCGTCGTGGGCGCGGAACGGCCGGTCTAGCCGCGAGCGGAGACGGGTCGCGCAATCGTCGGCCAGGACACCGAACCCGGCGTTGCCACGCCGGGCCATCTTGCCCGCTGACAGGGCCGCGGCAGCTCGCAGGGCTGACATCTCCAGCACGGCGACGGAGTCGCCCTGTTTCCGAACATAGTGCGAGATCGTGTCCACGGTGCTGACCGCCCCGATCGCCGCGGCCGCCGACAACAGCGCGGCCAGCGGTTCGCCAAGCGCGGTGAGCTGCTGATCGCGTTGGCTGGGCAACGACCCACCGAGCGCCGACCTGATTGCCCTCTCTGACCACTGCCAAGCCAGGTCAATCAGGTGCTGCGCGGCTACCGGACCGACACCGCCGGCCGCGTGCAGACCTGCGCACACGCTCGGCAGCCATTCCGCCATCCAATGGGGTCGCTCCCACCCGCCGGATGGCCAGGCAGGCCGATCCCCATCGGACCACGCCCCAAGCAGTTCCGCCGTCCAGCGCGGGCCATAGCGGCTGGCGATCCCCGCGAACGAGCTCACGGCCGGTGCCGTCAGGTTCTCGACGCGGAACGGGCGCAACAGCATCATCGCGCTCGCCTGATCCGCCACGGCGTTCCCCGCTAGCAGCGCCTTGTCGAAGAGTTCCGAGGCCCCGCTCTTGTCCGCCGATAGGCGACTGCGCACGGTGGTGTCCCAGAACGGCGTGAGCGACGTGGCGGCGGCCCGAGCGCCGGGCGCGTCGCCCGTTGAGGCCATCGCCGTGAGCTGCTCGAGAGCCCAGACGGGCGAGGGCTCCCCCCGGTTCGCGAAGGCCAGCGCGCGGGGCCAAACGACGACCGCCGCGCGGTGATACCAGCGGTCAAGCGTGTTGCCCCAGTTCCCCATGTACCCCTCGTACTGCGATTCGTGCGGCTTCAGGTAGTCCGCCGGGGTAGACGCGCACACCTCGCCGACACCCAACGACAGCGACGTCTCCTCCAGACGGGTACCATTCGGGCCGGTCCAGTGCGTGAGGGCGACCTCCGAGTCGATCAGCTCGTGAATCTGGTAGTCGCGCGGTTCGCCGTAGGGCGCGTCATCATTGTCGTAGTCGTCCCCATAGTCGTCCTGCCAGCGTCCGCCCCGGTATCCGTACTCGTCGTCTGCGGAAGCGCCATGCTGCGTTCTGACGTCCGCCAGCGCGAGGATCGCCTCGCAGCCAGCGTTGTTCGCGGCCGCCCGCAGCAGGGAGACTCGGTCGGCGTCGGCACCTTTGAGTCGGCCCCAGTTCAGTGCGCGCGGTGTGTATTCGTGGTCGAGAAGGTAGACGAGACGGTTCGGCGCGTCTGTCGCGGGTCCCCAGTGATAGCGGGGAGCCGGGGTGGCGAAGTGCTCGCGGAGGAGCTCGGTCAATTCGGCGATGGTTCCCGCGTCGCCGTCCGGTTGGCTGGTGTCACCGTGCAGGAGCAGGTTATAGGTAAGGGTGATCCGGTAACCGGACTTCACCGGGAGGACCTCGTGCCGGCAGTCGGCGTAGAAGGCGACGAGCGAGAGCGCTGACCTCGATCCTCGGTACGTCTTCAACTCTTCGTCGCGCGCAACGATGAGTTCGCCGCCGGTATAGGTGGATGGCAGCGTCACGACCAAGGTGCCGATCATCGAGTCGTCCTTCTCGGAATCCTGATGCGCGAGGAAGAACTGACCGGGCTCGTAGACCAGGAACGAGTGCAGATCGGCGGTCAGCTCGGCGCGGTGCGGAAGCCCCAGCTCATCCTTTACCGTCGTCAGGATGTCGGTCAGCGAAGCGTCGTTCCAAACGGCGCTGACGAGGTGCTTCGGAATCTCCCAGGTGTCGCGGACGGCCGGGTCGGTCAGCGTCTCCGCGCCGCGCCCAAACCGGGCCGGCTGGCCGAATTCGATGAGCTTGCGCACCTTGGCCGGAGTCAGCGGGAGCCGGACGCGCCCGGTCCCTTCGACGGTCAGGCTCAGGTCGTCCATCGCCGCTGTCATCTCGACACTGGACGCGCTCTTCACCTCGCCGCCCAATGTCCTGGCCAGTATGTCCCGCGCTGCCGTCACCATGGTCAATTCCCCCGTGCAACCGGAAACCGCGACCTTTCGCAGTTTCTCCGAATCCGCAGTGTGTCACCAGCCTCCGACATTTCCGGAGTCAAGCCTGGGGATCGTTAGGAAACTGCCGACGGTGGGCTTTAAGCGCAGCCGCCGCCGAAGGCGAGGGCGGTGCTGTCCTCGATATTGACGTACCAGTGGCCCGCCACTTCAGTCGTCACGAGCCATTGCGCGCTGCCCGGCCCTTGCGGGAAGACCGGGATGTCCCGCCGACACGATGTGGAGGGAAGACTCGGTGATGGTCGGACCGCCGCTGCCCAGGTTTGACTTAACGCACGATCGCTGCGCGGGCAGCACCGCCCGCGCCGCCGCCGCGACGTTGTTGCTGCCGAGCGCGGCCCAGAATGCCGTGACCGCCTGCTCGGCCGCGGCCGCCTGGTCCGAGGTGAGCGTTCCCGACACCGGCGGCGGGCTAGAGCTAGCGGGAGCGGAGTTGCCGTAGAAGGCCCCCGATCCCGACCTGCGATGCGGGCGGGGCCGAGACCCGGACCGGCACCCCGAAGTCGTAGAAGTCGATCGTCAGGACGAGGTGCGCGCCGGTTCCGCCCGGGATCGGCAGCGTCAGTGTCTCCCGTCGCACCAGATTCTGGCCGTCCACCCAGACGTCCACCGGAATCGCGGCGGCGCCGAAGATCTTGGCCAGGGCCGCTACACCGGACCGATCAGCGCCCGGGATCTGCGCTGCCTGCTTCGACGGATCGAGCTTCAGCGCGAAACCGGTCACCCTGGCGGGTCGTTAGCAACCTGGAATTGGCCCTCAGCTAGGCGTGGCGTAGCCATGAGTGTAGGCGTAGCGCATCGCCTGGACCCGGTCGCGCGAGCCGGTCTTGGCGAAGATGCGGTTGACGTGGGTCTTCACCGTCGCCTCGCTGACGTACAGGGTCCGGGCGATTTCCCGGTTGGACTGGCCGGCCGCGATGAGACGCAGCACCTCGGCCTCGCGCGGCGTCAGGTCGTCGACGCCGCCCGGATCACCCGACAGGGTGGCCGGCCCGTCCTGCGGGCTTCCGCCCGGCGCGGCCGGCGTCGCGGGCTGGCCCGGCGTCCGGGTGGCGGCCGACAGCAGCCGCCGCTGGACGCCGGGGTCGAGCACCGCCTGCCCGGCCGCGGCGGCCATGATCGCCCGCCCGATCTCCGCTCGGGTCGCGTCCTTGGTCAGGTAGCCGAGCGCCCCGGCCTGCAGCGCCCCGATGATCGACTCGTCGTCGGCGTAGGTGGTCAGCACGACGACCCGGGTTGCCGGGTGGTCGGCGGTGATCCGGCCGGTGGCGGTGACGCCGTCGCAGCCGGGCATGTTCAGGTCCATCAGCACGACCTGGGGGCTGGTCGCGGCGACGAGGGCGACGGCCGCGTCGCCGTCCGCCGCCTGGCCGGCCACGGTGACCCCCGGCAGCGTGCCGAGCAGCAGCACCAGGCCTTCGCGGACGGCCGACTGGTCGTCGGCGACGACGACGGTGACGGCGGCGTCAGAAACCAGGGCGTCGATCTCGGTCACGCCGGAATCCTCAAGTGCACGCTCCATTGTCCATCCTCCGGCCCGGCCGTGAGCGTGCCGCCCCCCAGCGCGGCCCGTTCCCGTAGTCCGGTGAGCCCGTACCCGGCGCCGGCCTGGGCGAGCGGCCCCGTCTCGTCATCGGCGGCGGGCAGCGCGTTGACGACCCGCACCTCCAGCGCGGCGGGAGCGAACGTCAGGCCGAGGGTGACCGGCTGCCCGGGCGCGTGCTTGCGCGCGTTGGTCAGCCCCTCCTGGGCGGTCCGGTACGCGGTCAGGGCCGCCTCGGTGCCGACCCGGCGCGGCTTGCCGATGAGTTCCAGGTCGATGGTCGAGTCGCCGTCGGCCCGGTAGTCCTCGGTCAGCTTCCGCAGCTCCGCTACCAGCCGCGTCGGCGCCTGCCCGGCGCTGGGGGCTCCCGCCGCCGCGTCGCCGGCGTCGGACCCCTCGCGCAACGCCAGGATCGCACGCCGGGTCTCGGCCATGCCGTCGCGGGTGAAGGCCACCGCCCGTTCGATGCACTCCATCGCCTTCACCACCTCGGACCCGCGCGCCTGCGGCGGCAGCTCGCCCAGCAGCCCCTCGGCCGCCTGCAGGTTCACCGACACCGCGGCGAGGGAATGGGCGAGCACGTCGTGGATTTCCCTGGCGATCCGCGCCCGCTCGGCCAGCGCGGACGCCTGGTTCTCGGCCGCGTGCGCCCGGCGGGCCTGCTCCAGCGCCGCCTCCGCCTCCTCGGCCCGGAGCAGGTAGGCGCGGCGGGTCAGGCCGAACGCCCACAGTCCGATGAACGCCGCCGGATAGCCCGCCAGGGTTTCGGCCGGCGCCCCGACCGCGACGCCCGCGATCAGGAAGGCGGCGACGGCCCCGGCGGTGACGGCGAGCGACGCCTCGGTGCTCAGCCGGACGCCGGCCGACGAGGTGACCACGCAGCCGACCGCGATCGCCGTGCTGAACGGAGAAAGCCCGGCCAGCGTGCCCCCGAACGCCGCCATCACCGCCAGCGCCGTCACCATCAGCCAGTAGCGGCAGCCCGCCCGCATCCAGACGACCCAGGCGACCGCGGTGACGGCGAGGGTGACGGTGATCGCGATGCCGCGGGGGCCGGTCAGCCCCGGGTGCGGATCCGCCAGCGGAACGGTGGCGAGCATGACCACCAGCACGATGATGCGGACGGCCGCGATCGCGGGCGGCAGGTTAGCCGTCCCGCTTGGGCGTGCGCCGCGGGTCGTCTCCCAGCGCGCGGTGATCAGGCTCAGCACGTTTCTACGGTAGCGCCGGGCCTCCGGATCCGCGCCGGCTCACGGGTGGAGGCCGGGTGGACGCCGTCGTCTCCACCCATCCGGCGGGCGCGCTCCACCCGGCCTGGACCCGGTGTCCAGCCGCGGGCGGACGCGCCCGACCCCCTGCGATTCCTAGCGTGGCACTCGTAACGCTTCACCTCGCGCCGCACCCAAGGAGTCCAGATGGACGCCAGCGTCCTGATCCCCAACCTCGTCATCCTCGTTACCGTGCTCGCCTCCGACCTCGGCCGCCGCCCGGTCAGCCGGTTCCGGCTGCTGCGCCCGTTCATCGCGGCGGTGGTCATCGTCCCGTTCTTCTTCAAGGGCGTTGCCACCTCAGGCAACGGCCTGCTGCTGGAGCTGGCTGCGATCGCGGCGGGCCTCGCCCTCGGCATGCTCGCCGCCTCGCTGATGTCGGTCTTCGCCGACCAGCGGTCCGGCCAGGTCACCTCGCAGGCCGGACTGCCCTACGCGCTGCTCTGGATCGCCGTCGTCGGCGCCAGGATCTACTTCGCGTACGGCGCCCAGCACGTGTTCACGGCGCAGCTCGGCCAGTGGATGATCACCAACCACGTCACCGTGAACGCGCTCACCGACGGCCTGATCTTCCTGTCGGTCGCGATGCTGCTCGCCCGGACCGGCACCCTGGCGGCCAGGGTCCGCCGGGTCGGCGCCCGCCGCGCGGACGAGGTGGCGGCCCCGGTGGCCAGCCTCCGGTAAGCACGCGCGGGCGGGGCCAGGGGCCCGGAACCCAGACGATTGAGTCCAGGTTCCGGGCCCCTTGAGCTGTCGCAGGCGCCCCGGTCCGTTCGATAAAAAAGGCATTTGAAAGCCCCCTCGCGCAGTCGCCTACCCGGGAGTAGCATCGCGCAGCATGACCGTCGTCACCGAGCTCGACCTGCCCGAGATCGACTACAACCTGCCCGGCTTCGGGCCGGACACCTATCATCAGCTGCTCGGCGCCGCCCGCGAGCAGAACTGGCTGGCCCACTCGCCGCTGGCGTACATCGTGCTCGACGGCGAGTCGGGCGACTTCTTCCTGCGGGCGCGCCAGACCACGTTTCCCGGGCGGCAGATCGCCGAGCTGTTCGGCATCACCGACGGGCCGCTGCACGAGAACGTCGAGAAGAACATCCTCAACCTCACCGGTGACAAGCACCGGCGGCTGCGGTCGCTCATCGGGCACGCGTTCACGCCCAGGGCCGCGGACCGCTGGCGGCCCGCCATGCGCGAGTTCCTGGCCCAGTTGTGGGACGACCTCGGCCCGGACGCGGGCCAGGGCACCGAGTTCGTGGCCGCGATCGCCAAGCCCTACCCGTCGCGGACCATCGCCGCCGTGCTGGGCGCCCCGGTGGCCGACGCGGACCGGCTTCAGCACTGGTCGAGCATGGTGCAGCGGCAGTTCGACATCGCTGCCCTGTCCACCCAGATCCCGGACATCGAGCGGGCGGTGGTCGAGGCGCACGAGTACGTGACCGAGCTGCTCGAGATCCGCCGGGCGACCCCCGGTCCCGACCTGATCAGCACGCTGCTGGCGGCCGAGGAGCAGGGCGACCGGCTGACCCACGACGAGTGCGTGAACCTGGTGCTCAACCTGCTCGCCGGGGGAGTGGACACCACCCAGAGCCAGCTCTCGCAGGCGCTCCGGCTGTTCGCCGAGCACCCCGGCCAGTGGGCGCTGCTGGCGGCGGACCCGGAGACCTACGTGCAGAAGGCCGTCCAGGAGGCGCTGCGGTTCGAGCCGATCGCGCCGTTCACCGCCAGGATCGTGCTCGAGGACATCGAGCACCGGGGCGTGCTCTTCCCCGCGGGCACGATCGTCGCGGTCTGCGCGGAACGGGCCAACCGCGAGACGCCGGACGGCGAGGCGTTCGACATCACCGCCGAACGCGACGGCAAGCTCTACACCTTCGGCGCGGGGGCGCACTTCTGCCTCGGCGTCAACCTCGCCCGGGCCGAACTGGAGGAGGCCCTGGCGTTCCTCGCCCCCCGGATGCCATCCCTCGAGCTGGCGGGCGAGCCGGTGCTTGGCGGCATCGAGGGCATCTACAACGTCGATTCCCTTCCGCTCCGCTGGCGTGCGGCCGGTTAGTCGTGGCCGAGGGCGCGAAGCGTCTCCGCGACGTGCCCCTGCGCCTCGCCCGCCTGGCCGGCGCCGGCCGAGACCGAGTGCGCATAGTCGGAGTCCATGTACTCGCGCAGGAACTTCACCGTGTCGCCCGCCACCTCGATCACGAACACGTACGCGTTCTCGTAGTGGTTGCCGTTGCGCAGCGTGCCCCGGGCGGTGGTCTCCGCGACCACCCAGTCGCCCTCGCCGATCAGCCGCCGGATCTCGACCTTGGGGTCGCCCGGCTCGAACAGCCCCTCCCTGATCGGCTGCAGGAAGTCGTCGATGATGCCGGTCCGGCCGTGCTGGGCTGGGAACCCGCGGGCCACGTCGTTGACCATCCAGGTCGAGTCGTCGGTGAAGAACTCGCCGATGGCGGCGAAGTCCCCGGTGCCAAGGGCGGCGAAGAACCGCCGCACCACGTCTTTCTCAGCGCTCTCGGACATCCGGGACCTCCTGGGCGGAAACTCTGATTGCGGACTACAAGATCGCGACCGCGTTGGCGGGGGAGCCGATGGCGCCGGTCACGTTGAGCGGCACGGCCGTGAACAGGAACTCATACCGCCGCTCGCGCCTGCACGCGAGCGCCAGCGGGCCGAAGTCGAAGAGCTCGCCGATCGCGAACCCTAGGTGCGGGATCAGCCGCCCGTGCAGGAACCCCTGCGCGGGGTCGGATGGTACGACCTCGACGGCCGGGTTGTCGCAGGGCAGCGCGGCCAGGCCGGAGTCCCACAGGAACCGGCTCATCTCCTCGCTGCCCGCCAGGCCGGCGCAGGCGTACCCGGACACGGTCACCATGGTGGCGGCCAGCTCGCGGCGGGCGGCGTCGTCGAGCGCCAGGTAGCGGTCCGCCCAGCCGGTCCTGACGCAGAGGATGTCCCCGTACCGCAGCGCGGCGCCCTGCGCCTGGAGGGCGGCGGTGATGTCGTCGGGGGTGAAGGCCACCCGCTCGAACGGGTCGTAGCCGGTGCCCGCCCGCGCCCCGCCAGGTCGACCAGCACGCCCCGCCCGATGATGCCGCGCTGCGCCCAGTGGTGGATGCCGAGCGGCTCCAGGTCGGCGTCGGGCTGCCCGCGCCAGCCGCCGTACCAGCCGTCCGGCCCCGAGCCGATGTGCCGCAGTCCGTCCCATTGGCTGGAGCACTGCAGGTAGAAGCCGTCGACCCAGTCATCCCAGGCATGCGGCCCCATCGGCGTGAACGAGTGCTTGAACCGCTGCCGCCCGAACAAGGCCGGGTCGGGCAGCCCCAGCGGCAGCGTCAGACCCACCCGCTCGCCGGTCCGCACGGTCGCCGCGGCCGCCGCCACCACCGGACCGGTCAGCCGGTTCAGCGTGCCCAGGTTGTCGCCGGGACCCCACACGTCCCAGGCGTGCCGCAGTCCGGAACCGGGCAGCACCGGGAGCTTATCGAACGGCACGACCGCGTTGTCATTCTCGCTCACCACCACGACGCTACAAGAACCCCTGCCACCCACAAGTGCGCCGGACACCAGGCCCCATGACCTGGCATTGTGGCCGGCGATAGCCGGCCCGTGGTCGGTTAATCGGCTGGCGACGGCGGGTCGCCGTCTGCCACACTGCCGGCATGGCGGAGCGGGGGGAGTCGGCGGCGTCCCGGCGGGTCTGGCAGCAGCTGGCGGCCGACTCCCAGGCGGCGCTCGAACGCGCACTGAGCCCGGCCGACCTGCAGACCCTGCTGCTTGACGTGAGCCGCAGCCGGGCGGCGGCGGTCACCCCGGCCCGGCTGATGCAGCGCTGGCGCCAAGACCGCTACGTCCAGCCGGTCGTCAGCGACCCGCGCCCGGTCTGGGAGCTGGAGGCGCGGCTGTGGGCACTGCTGCCGGACGAGTTCGCCGGCGTCGACCTGTCACCGGTGGCGCCACTGGGAACCTGCTCGGCGCTGGGCCCGGTCAGCCAGGACCGCGTGATCTCGACCACTCGCGGCAGCGAGGTGCTGAGCGACCCGACCAACGCGCTGGCGCTGGAGGCCGCGTCGCGCAGGCAGCGGTCCGGGGCGGCAGCCGTGAGCCTGGCGTGCTGCCACCGGGTGCTGCGCGGCCAGCCGTTCGACGCGCTCGGGGTGTTCCAGCACTTCCGGCTGTTCGCCCTCGTCTCCAGCGCCCGCGACCGCGGATCGGGGCGGACCGAGGCGGCCCTGCTGTCCACGCACCTGCGGTTCTGGAGCCGGGCCGTGGCCGAGCTGCTGCCCGGGCGCCGGGTCGCCCTGAGCTACACCGTGTTCGGCTTCCAGCCGCTGCACGAGCGCATCGGCGACACGGTGCTGCCCGCCCTGCAGCCGCTGCCCGGGGGAGTCACGGTCGAAGAGGACGCCGGCCGGGAGCGGGCGCGCGGCTACTACGAACGCGGCGCGATCAGGATCGACGTGGACGCGGACGGCCGATGGCAGGAGGTGGGGGACGGCGGTTTCACCGACTGGACCGCGCGCCTGCTGAACGACGCCAAGGAGCGCTGCCTCATCTCCTGCGTCTCCACCGAGCGCCTGGCCGCCCTGGCCCGCGGCTAAGCGGCTAAGCGCAGGTAGGACGCGCCGTTGAGGTCGAGGACGGCCCCGCTGGCCCATTCCGCCTCGGGTGAGGCGAGGTACACGACCGCGGCCGCGACCTCCTCCGCAGTCGCGACCCGGCCGAACGGCGACTGCGCGCGGATGGCGTCGCCTGCCGCAGTCGCGAGGTCCGCGGTGGTCATGTCGGTCGCCACGAACCCCGGGGCGACCGAGGCCACCGTGATCCCGTGCGGCGCGAGCGCCACCGCGAGCGACTGGCCGAAGGCGTGCAGCCCCGCCTTGCTCGCCCCGTAGGCCGGATGCGTCGGCTCGCCGCGGAACGCCCCGCGCGACCCGACGTTGACGATCCGCCCGACCCCGGGCCCGGACCCGCCGCCGTCTGCGACCATGTGCCGCACCGCGCACCAGGTGACGTTGGCCGCGCCGACCAGGTTGACCCCGAGCGTGGCCTGCCAGGCCGCCTGCCACTGCTCGTACGAAGTACCGAGCACAGGGTGGTCGAGGTAGATCCCCGCGTTGTTCACCAGCACGTCGAGCCCGCCGAGCCCGGCCGCCGCCGCGTCGACCATCGCGCGCACCGCGTCCGCGTCGCTCAGGTCCCCGCGCACGACCACGTGCCCGTCCCCGGTCAGCGAGTCCCGCACCGCCTCGGCCGCCGCGGCCGCCTCCCGGCAGTGCACCGCCACCCGGTCCCCGCGCTCCGCGAACGCCCGCGCGATCGCCGCCCCGATACCGCGCGACCCACCCGTAACAAGAACCGCTCTGCTCACGCGGCTGACTCTACCGGCCCGCCCGCGTCCCGTCGGCGGCCGGAAAGCTCACGCACCGCACAGGTCGAAGAGCTTGTTCATCGTCGCCCAGTTCCGCGCCGTGCCGGTCACGCCCGCGCGCGGCGAGGTGACGATCCGCAGCACCGCCGCGGCCAGCTCGCTGTTGCCGAAGCCGTCCGGGGTGTAGAGGTAGAGCGTCCGCCCCACGATCGCGAGCTCATCGCGGCTGCCCTTGGCGGCCGACCGCGCGAGCGCGGCGTCGATCTTGCCGGCCGCCTCCGACCCGGGCGCGCCGCTGAGCACCACCGCGTGTACCCGCCTCGGATCGGCCTCCGCCTGGTGCGGGAACGGGTTCGCCGCGATGATCTCGGCCAGCTCGCCGCGGGACAGGACGATGACCGGCGCGGTGACGCCGAGCCTGCCCGCGACGGCCTCGGTCATGGCGGCCGCCAGCGCGGACGCGTCGGCAGCGCCCGGGTCCGCGCTGAACACGACGTTACCGCTCTGGATATAGGTCGACACGTCGGCGTGCCCGAGCTCGGCCACGACCTCCCGCAGGTCGGCCATCGCCACCTTGTTCCTGCCGGCCAGGTTGATCCCCCGCAACAGCGCCACATGAGTAGCCATGAACGTCATTCTGCCGTGTCGGTCACCACGACGTCCGGTGCCGTGACCGGTTCGAGCAGCTCGATCAGCGCCGGCCGGTCGAAATAGCGGGCCCAGCCAAGCGGGGTGGAGTTGAACCGCTGGTCGCGGAGGTCAGGATCCGCACCCAGCCGCAGCAGCGTTCTGGCCAGCTCCAGGTTCCCGTCCTCGGCCGCCTTGTGCAGCGCCGTCTGCCAGGGCTGGTCGCTCGGCACGTCGGTCCTTCCCCTGGCGTTCAGGTCGAAGCCCAGCTCGACCAGGAACTCGACCGCGCCCGGCGAACCGCACGCCGCCGCCCACGTCACCAGCGCGGGACGCGCCTGCCGGAGCTGGTCGCGGAGACCAGGATGGCCCGCAAGCAGCCGGCCCATGCGCTCCCGGTCGGCCGCCAGCGCGGCGGCCACGAACGCGTCGGCGGGCGCCAGGTCAGGCGCCGGGGCGCCGTGTTCCACCAGGTAGCCGATCAGCTCCGGGTGCCCGGTGGTGGCGGCCATCGACGTCACCGTGACCCCGTCGTCGAACGGCGCGGCCACGTCGACGCCGTGGGAGACGAGCAGCCGGACCCGCTCCGCCCGGCCGTGCGTGATCGCCCAGGCGAGCTCGCCGCGCACCATGGCGGCGGGGGTGTCGAGGGCGTCGCCGAGCCGCCGGCGCCACGGCCCGCCGTCGCCGGTGCCGAGTCCGAACTCAAGCAGCAGCTCCAGATGATCGTTGTTCGGCTCGAACATCCGGTTGTACAGCCCCTGTCCGTCGTTGGGGTCCGCGCCGGCTTCGAGCAGCAGGCGGGCGAGCGCGATCGAGTGCGGATGCCGGGGCTGCCGGACCGGGCCGAGCTCACCCTGGCCGAAGGCACCGGTCAGCACGGTGAACGGGGTGGGCAGGCCGTGCCAGAGGTAGCCCGCGTTCGGGTCGGCGCCCGCGTCGAGCAGCAGCCGCGCGCTGCCGAGCACCGCGTCCAGGGAAACCCCCGGGTCGTGCCTGGCGTAGGCGAGGTAGAACAGCGGCTCCCATCGATAGGGGCCGCCTTCCCGCCGGGCCGCGCCCGGATCGGCGGCGAGCACGCGCCGCAGCTCGCCGACGTCGGCGGTCGCCGCGGCCACGTAGACGTTGCCGGTCACGATCCCCCGATTGCCGTGCAGCAGCCGCCGTGCCTGGTCCCACCGCTCGGGCTGGTCGTCGGCGTAGGCCAGGCAGGCGAGGCGGAGGAACGCGTCGGCCGGGCCGCTGTCGCCCGTCATGCGATCGGGGAACCGGCTGTAGCGCGTCACGACCTCGACGTGCCTCTTCAACCGGGTCCAGCTCTCGAACCCGTACCGGCGCGCCACCACCAGCTGGGCCGTGCGCAGGGGGAGGCCGTCCGGCGAGCGCGGCGGTGTGCCCGGGCACCGCAGCGCGATCTCGGCCAGCGCCTCTGGGTCGCCCGCCACCGCCGCCCGCCGCAGGTCTTTGGCCTGCCTGCGCAGTTGCTCGAGGCTTGGCTGTTCGGGCAGATCGAGGACGGGGAGGTCAGTCACCGCAACTCAAGCTTACTGGCGGTACGAGCCCAGGAACTCGGCCAGCCGCCCGATCGCGTCGGTCAGCGTCTCCACCGGCGCCAGGAAGACGACCCGAATGTGGTCGCTCGACGGCAGGTTGAACCCGGTTCCGTGGGTGAGCAGCACATGCTGCTGCTCCAGCAGGTCGATGCACATCCGCTGGTCATCGACGATCTTGTGCACCTCGGGGTCGAGCCGGGGGAACAGGTAGAGCGCGCCGGCCGGCTTGTAGCAGTCGACGCCGGGTATCTGCGTCAGCAGCTCCCAGGCGAGGTCCCGCTGGTCGCGGAGCCGGCCGCCCGGCGCGAGCAGCGGCGTGATGTCGATCCCGCCGTCGAGCGCGGCCGGGATGGCGTGCTGGGCCGGCACGTTCGGGCACATCCGCATGTTGGCGAGCAGCTCGAGGCCCTCGAGGTACTCCGCGATCGGCGCCTTCGGGCCGCAGACCACCAGCCAGCCGGAGCGGAACCCGGCCAGCCGGTACGTCTTGGACATGCCGCCGAGGGAGAACACGGGGATGTCCGGTGCGAGGGACGCTGCGCAGTGGTGCACGGCGCCGTCGTACACGATCTGGTCGTAGATCTCGTCGGTCAGGACCAGCAGGTTGTTCCTGCGGGCGATGTCGAGCAGCTGCTCGAGGGTCTCGCGCGAGTAGACCGCGCCGGTCGGGTTGTTCGGGTTGATGATGACGAGCGCGCGGGTGCGCTCGGTGACCAGCGAGGCGACGTGCTCGACGTCGGGGTTCCAGTCGAGGTCCTCGGCGCACCGGTAGTGCACCGCCCGGCCGCCGCAGAGCGAGACCGCGCCGGTCCACAGCGGGTAGTCGGGGGAGGGGACGAGCACCTCGTCGCCCGGGTTGAGCAGCGCCTGCAGGGTCATCACGATCAGCTCGGAGACGCCGTTGCCGAGGAAAACATCGTCGGCGGTCGCCTCGACAACGCCGAGCCGCTGCCGGTAGTAGCTGGCGACGGCCTCGCGGGCGGGGGCGATCCCGCGCGCGTCGCTGTACCCCTGCGAGTCGGCGATGGAGGACGTCACCCGCGACAGCACCGCGTCCGGGGTGAACAGGCCGAACGGTGCGGGGTTGCCGATGTTCAGCTTGATGATGTCCTGGCCCGCCGCCTCAAGCTCGCGAGCTCGCCGCAGCACCGGTCCGCGAATGTCGTACCGGACGTCGGCAAGCCTGCTCGCCTGAGATACCACCGCTGTCGCCTCCTCGGGCAATCGCGTCAGCACGTGCGTGCTGAGCACCGCTGCCAGGAATGTTACCGTCTGACTGGCCGCGACCCGGGGGATTAAAGCCCGCCGGTCAGAACGCCCCGATGCCGTCGGGGGTGCCGAGGCCGGTCGGCGCGTCGTATCCCTTCTTCGCCACGCAGAGGTAGTCGTAGCCGCAGACGGCGCCGTTCCCGCCGAAGAACCAGTCGTTGTTCCCCTTGGTCACATCGAACAGCGCGCGGGCGTGCGCGTACTCGTAGCCGGGCCTGACCGTGGTCGCGTTGCCCGCCAGGCCGTAGATTCCCGCGACGATGGGCGACGACGCGCTGGTCCCGCCGACCAGGAACCAGCCGCCCCAGTCCTTGTTGTAGAGCGCGATGTTGGAGGCGAGCGCGGAGACGTCGGCGACGGTGCGCCCGGGGCAGTCCTTGCCGCTCTGCCAGGCGGGCCTGGCCACGTAGGCGGAGCAGCCGGAGGCGCCCGCCCCCTCGCCCAGCTGGTTCCAGACCGTCTCGCGCCAGCCGCGCTTGTCGTCCGCCCGGAACAGCTGGGTCCCGCCGACCGCGGTCACGGTGGTCAGGTTGGCGGGGAACGACGCGGCGGTGAAGCCGAAGTCGCCCGCCGACACCACGATCGTGCGACCCGGGTGGTCGTAGTCCTTGGCGAAGGTCTGCGAGTACCCGGTCTCCCGTCCGCCGTAGCTGTTGGAGATGGCCACCGCGCCGAGCCTGACGGCGGTGTCCTCCGCCGCCGAGAGCTGGGGGTCATTCTGCCCGTTGGCCTCGACCACCAGGATGCGGCAGGTCGGGCACGCGGCCGAGACCATGTCGACGTCGAGCGTCGCCTCTATATCCCAGCCGGAGAAGACGCCGCTGGCGGGCAGCCGCCGGGCGGAGCCGTTCTGGCCGACCTTGCGGAAGCAGCCGCTGGCGACCGTGCACGGACCGAGGCCGTACTGCTTCCTGTACACGTTCAGGTACGTCTCGAGCCTCGGCGTGTCGTACGCCTCGACGACCGCGACCAGCGCGCGGGAGCCGCGGCCGACGGGCAGCTTGTAGGCGTGCTCGATGTCGCGCGCACCCCATCCGGCCGGCGGCCGCCCCTTCGTGCCCGGCGACCCTGCGGTCGCGCCGGACGCGCCGGACGAGGCCGAGCCGCCTGCGGCCGGCTCGGGCGCGAACAGCACGAAGCACTGCGCCTGGGTGGGTCCGGCGGGCGCGCAGGCCGGCCGGTACCGGCCCGCCGCCGCACCAGCGGCAGCAGCCGCACCCGTCCGCGACACCAGCGCGTCAAGCACCGGACCGGCGGAGGCGCCCGCGGCGGCCCGCGCGGTGGTGGCGACGACCGGCGCGGCGACCGGCACCAGCGGCGCCCGCCGCCCGGCCGCCGCGACCTCGGTCTCGGTCGCGAACGCCCGGGTGATCGTTTCCGTGAGCGCGCCCCCGGCCGCGTCGGTGGCCGACGTCCGCAGCGACACGTAGCTGCCCGGCGCGGCGTCGAGCCAGGCGTGCCACGTGCCGCCCGACCCCGACACCGCGGCCGGCTGCCAGCTGGCCCCGTCGTTGAGCGAGTACTGCACGGTCAGCCCGGTCACCGCCGCGGGCGACCGGGTGAGCGCCTGGTGCCCGACGTTGATCTGCACCTCTTCCGGGCCGGCTTGTGTGGTCCCGTCGATCGCGATGTGCGCCACCTGGTAGCCGAAGGTCAGCAGCGGCTGGACCGCGCACGCCTGCGAGCCGTCCGCACAGAACCAGCCCGGCGGCACGGGCGCGACCGGCGTGGACGCGGACCGCCACGTCCACCGGTCGGTGACCGCGGTCGAGAGCGGGAACAGCGCGCCCGTCCGCTTCGCGGTCAGCGTGAGCGCCACCGTCGACGGCGCGGCGGGCAGCTTGACCTCGTCGTTGAAGGAGCCGAAGCCGACCGACGGGATGATCTTGCCCGACTGGACCTTGCCGCCGTTGTCGTCGATCAGGAAGCTGCCGGAGATCGCGCCGATGGTGCCGAATATCCCCTGCGCGTAGCCCGTGCCGGTGTGCCCGGGGGTGTCGTCGGTGAACGGGTTGAGGTTGACCGCCAGCGTCCGGCCGACCCGGGTGGCGGACAGCGGCTCGAAGTTGAGCACTGATGCCCGGGAATTGCTCTGCGCGATGTTGGAGTCGAGCGGCGTGTGCAGCGGGTAGACGTTCCAGTCCTGCGTGCTGACCGACCCGGCCGCGAACGAGCGCAGCGCGTCCGTCTGCCCGCCGCCGAGATCGCTTTCCGATTGCAGGTACTGGTTCGACCAGTAGACGCCGGGCCCGGCGAGCAGGTGCTCGGTGACCACGACGGGCACCGTGACCGGGAGGACGACCCCGATCATGGCGCCGTTCCCGGTCAGCTCGGCGGTGGTGATGGCCGACAGCGACACGCCGCCGACGGTCGCCACGCCGGAGGAGTAGACCGCGTGCACGGTGGCCAGCGACGCGGCGGGCAGGAAGAAGTGCTGCGACCCGAGCAGCCCGGACGTGTTCTGGAAGACCGAGGCGTACAGGTCGGGCGCGATGTCAGGGCCGGCCGACCCGGCCGGCGTCCCGGTCAGCCAGGCGCTGACGAACTCCGCCAGCCGCCCGCTCGCGAGCCGCTGCGTGGTCGGGCTGAACAACTCGGGGAAGCCGGCCCCGCCGATGAAGGTGAAGCCGCTGGTGTCGCCCTTCCCGTCGGTGACGTTGAGCTGCACCGCGGAGACGAGCGGCTGCGTCGGCTTCGCGGCGGTGAACGTCAGCTCGCGAGTCGCGGACCGCGCGCGCATCGTGACCGTCGCGTTGCCCTTGACGATGATCCGAGGCTCAAGCACGGTGCGCAGGCCGGTCGCGTAGCCCTTTTTGTTCAACGTCGGGAACACCGCCAGCGCCCAGTACGGGCCGGTCGGCACGGAGAACTTCGCGCTGCCGTGGTAGAAGACGCTCGGGTCCTCGTACGGGTCCCCGTAGATCGCGGTGTTGGCCGCGTTGAAAAGGAACACCAGGTCACCGGTGTCCGCCTTGCCCGCGACGGTGACTCCGCGCACGGTCACGGTGTGCATCGGGAACTTAGGCGAGGCCGGCGTCCGCCCGGTCGGCCGAGCCGCCGACCCAATAGGCGCCCCGTCGCCCGCGCTGATCCACACGCTCCCCGCGAACAGCCCGTCGGTCCCGTAGCGGGCGGCGCCGTGATCGGCCGAGAACTGCCGGGCGAGCGCCGCCCCGAACGTCACCGCCCCGGCTGCCGTCAGGTACCCGGTCGCCACCCCGGCCGCCGCGCGGGTGATGGTCACGCCCGGCAGTCGCGGGGTCGCCCCGCTGTAGGTGATCCGCAGCGGCAGCGTCCGCCCGCCCGGCAGCGCCGCGACGTCGAAAAGGCTCAGGTCAAGGCCGTGCCCGAGGAATGGCAGGGCGGCATCGGGGATCGCGTATTCGCGCCCCGCGAGCCGCAGTTCGGTGACGGCGGCGGGAAATCCGCCGCCCGCAAGTTCAAAGTCAGAAGATTTGCCGTCGATGATCATCCGGTCGCCGTTAAGCAGCAGGATGGTCTTGGCTGGGGCTTTTAGATTTTGCCCGAACGGTCGCGTGGCTATCGCCGCCCGCGTCACGCTTGCCGCGGTTGGATGGCCGGCCGGGGCGAGCGGCGCTGCCGCCGCGGACGAGGCGATCACGCCGGCCAGCGCGGCGGCGAGCGCTGCGCCGACGGCAGTCGCGATGCGAATACGAGCAGTAAGTCGACGCGCCGAGTGTCGCACTCGATCTCCCTGATGCTGTCGCCGTTGCGCAGCCAACGTGCGGCCGACGCGCAGCCGTCGTCCGGCCGGTTCCGAGCTTTCCCTCCCGGCGCGGTTAACTCAAGGGGCGCGCCCTATCGACGCGAAAAATTAACCTCGCGCCGCTATGCCTCGGTGATCTTCGCGTAAAGCGCTTCGTAGCGCGCGGTCAGCGCGGCGACAATATCGTCCGGGATCTGCGGACCGGGTTCCGTGCGGTTCCAGCCGATCGAGGTGGACCAGTCGCGCAGGAACTGCTTGTCGTACGAGTCCTGCGGACGCCCGGGCGCGTAGCTGTCCGCGGGCCAGTAGCGGGAGGAGTCCGGGGTCAGCACCTCGTCCGCGAGGACCAGCGCCCCGTCCTTATCCATTCCGAACTCCAGCTTGGTGTCGGCCACGATGATGCCGCGCTCGGATGCCAGGTCCGCCCCCCGCTGGTAGACCGCGAGCGTGATCCGCTTGAGCTCGGCGGCCGTGTCCGCGCCGACCAGATCGACGACCTCGGCGTAGGTCATCGGCTCGTCATGGCCGGCCGCCGCCTTGGTGGTCGGGGTGAACACCGGCTCGGGCAGCTTCGACGCCTCGACCAGCCCTTCCGGCAGCCGCACGCCCGACACCGAGCCGGTCTCGTTGTAGGAGACCAGCCCGAGGCCCGACAGGTAGCCGCGGGCGATGCACTCGACCGGCACCATGTCCAGCCGCTGGCAGCGGATCGCCCGGCCGGCCCACTCGGCGGGCACGTCGGTCGCGGAGATCACGTGGTTGGGCACGATGTCGGTCAGCCGGTCGAACCACCACAGCGAGAGCTGGGTCAGCATCCGGCCCTTGCCCGGCACCGGCGTGGGCAGGATCACGTCGTAGATAGAGACCCGATCCGAGGCGACGAGCAGCAGGTCATCGCCGTCCGCGTAGACCTCGCGGACCTTGCCTGAGTGAATCAGCTCCATGCCGGGCAAGCGTACTCATGGCCGGCAGGCGTACGATCAGGTGGCATGGCGGGAAACGGTGCTGTCCGCCCGGCGGCCAGCGAATACCTGCAGGTGCAGACGACGACCGACTCGCGGGCCGAGGCGATGGAGCTGGCCCGGGCGGCGGTCGAGGCGCGGCTGGCCGCCTGCAGTCAGGTAGCGGGCCCGGTCGCCTCCACCTACTGGTGGAACGACGAGATCGAGCGTGCGGAGGAGTGGTTCGTCTTCTTCAAGCTTCCCGCCGACCGGTATCAGGAGCTGGCCGCGTTCCTGGTCGAGAAGCACAGCTACGACGAGCCCGAGATCCTCGCCACCACGTTCGTCGAGGGCTCTCCCTCGTTCCTGACCTGGATCACCGAGGAGACCGGCCGCCGCGAGGTGCCCGCCGCCCCCGCCCCGCGCGCACCCGCCCCCTGAGCCGTCGCGATCACGAGGTCGGGGGAACGTTCCAGGTCAAGATCACTGGTTGGTCGTGCTCGGCCCCGAGGGTGCTGACGGTGCCGGTGTCGAGCCTGAACAGCCGGCCGCCCTCGGGGGGCAGGCCGAGCCAGCGGGCGGTGAGCACCCGCAGCACATGACCGTGCGCGACCAGGGCGACATCCCCCTCCGGCAGCAGCGCCGCCACCCGCTTGAGCACCCGGTCGGCCCGCTCTCCGACCTGGGCCACGTTCTCCCCGGGGTGCTCAGCGTCGCCGGGGATGACCCCGTCCCGCCAGAGAGACCAGCCCGGCCGCTCCCGCTGGATCTCCGCCGTGGTGATGCCCTCGTAGCCGCCGTAGTCCCACTCCCACAGGTCCGGATCCTGCTTCGGCGCGGGCCCGCCGTCGAAGCCGGGGGTGCCAGGGCCGCCGAGCCCGGCCAGCTCCGCCGTCCGCACCGCGCGCTGGGCGGGGCTGGTGAACACCGCGACGATCGGCTGCCCGGCCGCCCGCCGTATCACCATCGGCGCCAGCGCCGACGCGCCGGCAACCCCCTTCGGGGTCAGCTGCACATCCGTACGCCCGGTGTGCCTGCCATCCCGCGACCACTCGGTCTCCCCGTGGCGCAGCAAGATCAGCTCTCCCATTGAGCCATCATCGCAGGCCAGCATCTCCGCCCGATACCTGCGCCGACTGGGCCTGGCCCCTGCCATTACCCGGACCTATGTTCCATGATCACGAAGGCTTTGATCCTGACGAAGGAAAATTATCCTATAGGTGCACAAATCCTTCGCGATCATAGTCTCGATCCTTATAACAGCAAGAAGCGCGGAGCGCGGGGAGCCGAGCGCGAGGCGAGCCTGATAGGACGGCGGCCCGTGCGCTACAGGAGGCGGCGGAGGCGGAAGAGGTCTTTCATGGACGCCTCGATCTTGATTCTTCCGGTCATCCAGCTGCGGGCGATGTTCATCGGCTGCTGGGCCAGCGCGACCACCTCGTCGCTGTTGGCGGTCAGCCTGATGTCGGCCGGCGGGTCGCCCGGCAGCACCTCGTAGACCGGATCGTCGCCGGTTCCGAGCTTGGTCGCGTAGGTGACGCCGAGGTCGGGGATGGTCACGCTGATCGAGCGGTTGCCGAAATACTGGTCCCGGTCGGCCGGGCTGAGCTCGGCCAGCCTGCCCGCTAGCTTCTGCAGTGCCTCGCGGCACTCTTCGGCCGAGTTCATGTGCGCCTCGCTCGTCAATGGGCGGTACCGTTCACGCGGGAGGGTAGCGCACTGCGAGCACCGCGCTGGTAATCCGAAGCCAAGGGGAAGGGAAATCATGGACGCAGAACCGACTCGGCCGACTCTCGCCCCTACCGGGGATGCCCGGGTCGACCAGGCCATCGAGAGCCTCTCCGACCTTGACCAGGTGGACCTGGACGAGCGGCCCGCCGTCCTCGAGCAGGTGCACGACCGGCTGCGCGAAATCCTGGGCGAGCTCGGCGACGCCGGCCGCCAGCCGCAGGGCGCAGCCGCCCCGGGTGCCGCAGACGCCCCGGCCCGCCCGGGTGAGCCCGGGCGGCCTGGCCAGCAGGGCGTGCTCCCGGCCGGCTTCGCCCCCAGGCCCGGCGGTCCGGGTGCGGGCACCCCCAGGCCGGGTGGTCCGGACGGCGGCGGCTGGGGTCGGCGGCCAGGTGCCTGACCGGGAGCGGCGCTTATGCCGACCAGGGCCAGGCTCGACGCGGAGCTGGTCCGGCGGGGTCTGGCCCGGTCGCGGGAGCAGGCGGCGGAGCTGATCGCGGCGGGCCGGGTGGCGGTCGCCGGGCAGACCGCGTCCAAGTCGGCCACCCAGGTGACCAAGGACACGCCGGTCACCGTGGCCGGGGACGGCGACGCCGACGGCGCCGCCAAGTACGTTTCGCGTGGCGGGCACAAGCTGGCGGGCGCGCTGGAGGTGTTCGCCGGGCTGTCGGTGGCGGGCAAGCGCTGCCTGGACGCGGGCGCGTCGACCGGCGGGTTCACCGACGTGCTGCTGCGGGCGGGCGCGGCCCACGTGGTGGCGGCGGACGTGGGCTACGGCCAGCTCGCCTGGTCGCTGCGGACCGACGAGCGGGTGACCGTGCTCGACCGGGTCAACGTCCGCGCGCTTGAGCCGGCCCAGGTCGCGCCGCCGCCGGCGGTCGTGGTGGCCGACCTGTCGTTCATCTCGCTCACCCTGGTGCTGCCCGCCCTGGTGGCCTGCGCCGCCCCCGACGCCGACTTCGCGCTGATGGTGAAGCCGCAGTTCGAGGTGGGCAGGGGCCGGGTCGGGCCCGGCGGCGTGGTGCGCTCGCAGGAAGACCGGGCCGATGCGGTGCGCACCGTCGCCGCGGCGGCCGCGTCGCTCGGCCTCGGCGTGCTCGGCGTGACCGCCAGCCCGCTGCCCGGCCCATCGGGGAACGTGGAGTACTTCGTCTGGTTCCGGGCCGGCGCGCCCCCGCTTGACGAGGCCGCCCTGCTGGACGCGATCGAGTCCGGCCCGCAGTAGGCCTGCCCGCAGCAATCACGCCCCGATGGCAAGGTAAGTTGCACACGATGGGTGAAACCAAGCGGACGATGCTGGTGCTCGCGCACACCGGCCGGGAGAATGCGCTGAGCAGCGCGCGAAGGGTCATCAACCAGCTGACATCGGCCGGGGTGGCGGTGCGGGTGACGGAGGAAGAGGCCCCCGCGCTCGCGTGCTCGGGCGCTGACGTGCTGCCAGCCGGGCCCGCCGCGGCGGAGGGCGCGGAGCTCGTCATCGTGCTCGGCGGCGACGGGTCGCTGCTGCGCGCGGCCGAGCTCGCCCGCCCGGCCGGCACCCCGCTGATCGGCGTCAACCTCGGCCACGTGGGCTTCCTGGCCGAGGCGGAGCCGGACGGGCTGACCGAGACCGTGGACCGGCTGGTGGCCTGCGAGTACCGGGTCGAGGAGCGGATGACCCTCGAGGTGGCCGTCTCGGACGAGGGAAACGAGTTCGCCCGGGGCTGGGCGCTCAACGAGGTGTCGGTGGAGAAGGCCGCCCGGGAGCGGGTCATCGAGGTCATCGTCGAGGTAGACGGCCGGCCGCTGTCCCGCTGGGGCTGCGACGGCGTGGTCTGCGCGACGCCGACCGGCTCGACCGCGTACGCGTTCTCGGCCGGCGGCCCGGTGGTCTGGCCCGAGGTGGAGGCGCTGCTGATGGTGCCGCTGGCCGCGCACGCGCTGTTCGCCCGGCCGATCGTGGTGTCACCCCGCTCGGTCATCGCGGTGGAGCTGGTAGACGGACGCGGCGAGGCGGGCGGCCACGAATCCGATCACGCGGTCATCTGGTGCGACGGCCGCCGCAAGCTCGGACTGCCACCCGGCGCGCGGATCGAGGTCCGCCGGGGTGCGCTGCCGGTGCTGCTCGCCCGGGTGCACGGCGACCCGGAGGGGGAGTTCACCGGCCGCCTGGTGGCCAAGTTCGGCCTGCCGGTCAAGGGGTGGCGCGGCCGCAGCAGCTAGCCGTCAGCCGACCTGGCTGACATCAGCCGCGACGATCAGACCGCCCTGGACGGTGTCGGTCCCCGAGAAGTCCTGCACCGCGCCGGTGCAGCTGTCGGTCGCGGCCAGGTCGAAGTTGACCTGGTCGCCGGACGCCCAGTTCTCGCTCAGGTCCTGCGATCCGGTGCAGGCGAAGCCGTCGACGAACTGCTGGTAGGTCTGTCCGGTGGTGAGCCCCGAGTCGAGCAGCGCCCACGCGCCCGCGTAGTCGCCCGATTCGATGTCACCGTAGTAGGCGGAGACGACCGCCCAGGGTTGGGTGACGTTCGGGTCGGCCGCGGGCGCCGCCGCCGGGGCGACGGGCGCGGCGGCGGTGGCGGGCGCGGCAGGCGCGGCCCTCGTCGCCGCGGCGGTCGGCGTCATCGTCACCGTTTTGGTGACGGCGGGGGTCGGCGCGGCCGACCGCGCCGCCGCCGTCGGCGAGTGGCCGGCCGTGGTCGGCACCAAAACGGTGGTCACGGTCCCGGGCGACGCGCACGCGGCCACACCGAGCAGTACTGCCGCGGGCAGTGCCACCGCGAGCGCGACGGCAACGTTGGCAATTCTCATGATGCACCAGGCATTTCCCCCCGAATTACCCAGCGCATCCATTTACGTACAATCAGACAATACACCTGGGAAACGGTTTGCCCTGGTCAGGTGGGTGTGACGGTGGAGGCGGAGCCACGCGTCCGTTCGATATAGAGCTCTTGATTTTCCGCGTCGAGTATGGCGTCGATCAGGCCGGGGAAGCGGCGGTCCAGATCGTCCTTGCGCACCCTCGTATAGCCCTTGGTGCCCTGGATGCGCTTGGTCAGCACGCCCGCCTCGCGCAGGATGCGCAGGTGGTGGGAGAAGGTCGACTTGGTCATGGCCAGCCCGGCCTCCTGGATGACTTCCGAGCAGCACGCCTCGCCGCTGCGCGAGACATACTGCACGGTCGCCAGGCGGTTCGGCTCGGCCAGGGCGGCGAGAACGCGGGGCAGCTGGAGGTCTTCCGCCGCGGGCTCGACCACATCATCCATCACGCCTTCGAGGATAAGCCAAGTTGCGTGAAGTTCGAAACCTGTCGTACTGTTTGATCGAGATCGAACTTTGATTGCGATCGAACTTCGGAGGCTGGATCGTGACTGCGCAAGCACAGACGGGCGCTGCCGTCGCCGCCACCCGGGCGGACGCGGCGGCGGGGGCAGCGGGCGCGGACGGGTACCCGCGGCGGTGGGCGATGCTGCCGGTCATCCTGATCGCGATGTTCATGGCCGGCTTCGACATCTGGGCGGTCAACGTCGCGGCGCCCTCGCTCCAGCGGGACCTGCACGTCAGCGACGCCGCGCTGCAGCTCATCGTCGGCGGCTACGCGTTCATGTACGCCAGCGGCATGGTCACCGGGGGCAGGCTGGGCGACCTGTTCGGCTACAAGCGGCTGTTCCTGATCGGGGTGGTGACGTTCGCGCTGGCCTCGCTGGCGTGCGGAGTCGCCCCCTCGGCGGGCGCGCTGGTCGCCTTCCGACTGGTGCAGGGGCTCACCGGCGCGGTGATGGTCCCGCAGGTGGTCGCGCTGATCACGGCGACTTTCCCGGCCCGGGAGCGGAGCAAGGCGCTCGGCTTCTACGGCGCCACCATGGGGCTCGGCTTCGTGTCGGGGCAGATCCTCGGCGGCGGGCTGATCCAGGCCAATATCTTCGGCCTCGGCTGGCGGGCCATCTTCCTGGTGAACGTGCCGGTCGGTGTCATCGCGCTGATCGTCGCCGCCGTGGTGGTGCCGCGGGCCCGCGGCCAGCGGCGGCCGCGACTGGACCCGCTGGGGGCGGTCGGCGTCTCCGGCGGGCTCGCGCTCGCGCTGGTGCCGCTGACGCTGGGCCGTGACGAGGGCTGGCCGGTCTGGACCTGGGTGTCGCTGGCGCTGGCGCTGCCGGTGCTGGCGGCCACCCTCGCCTGGGAGCGCCGGCTCACCCGCAACGGCGGCGAGCCGCTGCTCAACCTGGCGCTCTTCCGCGACCGGGCGTTCTCGGCCGGGCTGCTGCTGAACTTCGCCTCGCTGTTCTTCTTCGGCAGCTTCATGTTCGTGCTGACGCTGCTGCTCCAGTCCGGTCTGGGGCTGTCACCGCTGCACGCGGGGATCGTGAACCTGCCGCTGGCGCTGACGTTCATCGCGATGACGCTGCTCGGGCCGAAGGTGGCCGCCCGCCTTGGATCGCGCTCGATCACCCTGGGCGCGGTCGCGGCGATACTGGGCGCGCTCGTGCTCGCCCTCACCGCCGCGCACTTCGGCGGCCACCTGACCGGCTGGGAGACCGCGCCGGGGACGGCCCTGATCGGGATCGGCCAGGGGCTGATGGTGCCGTCGCTGATGAGCGCGGTGCTCTCCCATGTCCGCCCCGAGCAGGCGGGGGCGGCGGCCGGGGTGCTGACCACCACGCAGCAGTTCTCGATCGCCAGCGGCGTGGCGGTCATCGGGGCCGTCTTCTACGAGGTGATCGGGGGCGCGCCCGCCCGCGTCAACTTCGTCACCGGCCTGATGGTGGTCGCGTGGGTGGACGTGGCGCTGCTGGTCATCGCGGCGGCGCTCACGTTCCTGCTGCCGCGCGCCCGCCGCGAGGCGTAACCGGCGCGGCGCCTCGGCGGGTCAGGCGATGAACAGCGCTATCGCGGTGAACTGGCAGGTCGCGGCGGCGCAGACGTAGACGTGGAAGACCTCGTGGTAGCCGAAGACGGCGGGATTCGGGTTGGGCCAGCGGAAGCGGTACGACAGCGCGCCCGCGGTGTAGAGCAGGCCGCCGACCAGCAGCAGGATGCCCGCGGCGGCGCCCGAGTTCAGCCACACCGCGGGCAGCGCGAGGCCGCCCGCCCAGCCCAGCGCCACGAACGTCGAGCCGACCAGCAGCTCGGGCGCGTTCATCCAGACCATGTGGATCGCGCCCGCGGCCAGCGTCAGCGTCCACAGCGCGGCCAGGCACGCGATACGGAAGACCCCGTGCGAGGCGAGGAGGAACGCGGGCGTCGCCGTCCCCGCTATCAGCAGGAAGATCATCGCGTGGTCGACCCGCTGCAGCCTGACCCGCCACGCCTCGCTCCAGTTGCCGCGATGGTAGAACGCGCTCACGCCGAACATCGCGCTCACGCTCACCACGAAGATCGCCAGCCCGGTGATCCGCAGGGCGCCGTGCGTATGGACGAGCGCCAGAGTCCCGACCACCAGGCAGGCCTCGAACCAGACCAGATGCATCCAACCCCGCAGCAGCGGTTTAACGGGTGTAACGCTGTCCACAGCCGCCACAGAAGCCTCCTCGTCCTGCTTCTCCCAGTGTGACCCACGAACGGCCGTGCGCCGACCCGTGTTCGACGTGGCGACGGGAAAGCTGAACGAGGTCGTCTAGCCGGCCAGACCGGGTAAGACCCAGGCGTGGGCCGCGATGCGCGGCCGCCCGCAGCCATGCACCTGGGAGGTCACCGCCGTGAGTGTCGCCGATGAGTACCTGAACAACAACGCCGACTACGCACTCAGGCACTCCGGCCCGTTGTCGCCCCGTCCGTCCAGGCACGTGGCGGTGGTCGCCTGCATGGACGCCAGGCTCGCGGTGTCCGAGCTGCTCGGCCTGGCCAACGGCGAGGCGCACGTGATCAGGAACGCGGGCGGCGTGGTGACGGACGATGTGATCAGGTCGCTGTCGATCAGCCAGCGGCTGCTCGGCACCACCGAGATCATCCTCATCCACCACACCGCCTGTGGCATGCTCAACGTGACCGACGAATCCTTCAAGCAGAGCGTCCAAGACGACACCGGGCTGCGGCCGCCGTGGGCGGTGGAGGCCTTCACCGACGTCGAAGACGATGTGCGGCAGTCCCGGGCCCGCATCCTGGCCAGCCCGTTCATCCCGCACAAGGACGACGTCCGCGGCTTCGTGTTCGACGTCGCGACCGGCAAGCTCAACGAGGTGGCCTGTTGATAACGCTGCTGCGGATCGGCGCCGTCGCTGTGGGCAGCGACGGGTACCGGGGCGAGGTGCGGGCCGTGGTCATCGACCCGGTCGCGGCCACGGTGACCCACGCCGTGGTGGAGCCCGAAGGCCGGTCCGGGCTTGCCCGGCTCGTCCCGCTCGGCCTGGTCGACGCCGACGTCGAGGTCGACGCGACGCCGGGCCAGCTCCGGCTCGGCTGCACCGAGGCCGAGTTCATGAACCTGGACGAGGCGGAGGAGACCCTGGCGGAGTTCGCCGTCGGCCACACCGTGCCGGTTCAGCTGCTTCCCCCGGGCTGGCGCGGTGCGGGCGGACCGGTCACTGACGGCGGCGAGATCCTTCGGATCCCGGAGCGGGAGACCATCGACGACGTACCGCCGGGCGAGGTCGAGGGACACGGCGGCGACCACGTGCACGCCGCCGACGGCGACATCGGCCAGCTGCGCGGCTTCCGCCTCGACCCCAGCAGCGGCCGGGTGACCCACGTGCTGCTGAGCGAGGGGCACGTGTGGGGCCGCAAGGAAGTCGCGATCCCGTTCGATAAAATCGCGGGATTCGACGGCGGCATCACGCTCACCATCAGCAAGCGCCAGGTACGGGAGTTGCCGGAGGTCAAACCATGAGCGCTGGCACCAGCGGCAGCGCCAGCGGCGGGTCGCGGAGCCTGATCCTGGCGGCGATGATCTTCGCCGTCGCGATGACGTTCATCGACCAGACGATCGTCTCCATCGCCGCGCCCACCATTCAGCACGACCTGGGCCTGTCGTCGAGCGGGATGCAGTGGGCGATCAACGCCTACCTGCTGACGCTGGCGGCGCTGTTCGCCTTCGGCGGCCGGCTGGGCGACATCGCCGGGCACCGCCGGATGGTCGTACTCGGGGTGATCATCTTCGCGGGCGCGTCGGCGCTGTGCGGCGCCACGCCGCACGGCAGCGGGGCGGAAGCGTGGCTGATCGCGTTCCGCGCGCTGCAGGGCGCGGGCGGCGCGATCATGTTCCCGGCCGCGATCGCCATCGTGGTGCAGACCTTCGACCTGCGCTCGCGCGGCCGCGCGCTGGCGCTGTTCTTCGGCATCGCCGGAGGGCTGACCGCGATCGGCCCGATCGCGGGCGGCTACCTGATCGAGTGGACCTGGCGGGCGATCTTCTGGATCAACGTCCCCGTCGCCCTGATCGCGCTCATCCTGATCGCCCTCTCCCAGCCGACCAACGAGCGCCGTCCGGCGCCGATGGACTACCGGGGCCTGGCCCTGATCGTCGGTGGGGTCGGGCTGAGCGTGTTCGGGTTCCAGCAGTCGGCCCTGTGGGGCTGGGGCAACCCGGCCATCTGGGCGAGCATCATCGTCGGGGTGGTGCTGCTGGTAGTGTTCTACGCCGTCGAGCGCCGGACGGAATCGCCGCTGATCAACACCAGGATCTTCGAGAACCGGACGTTCGACGTGCAGAACGTGGTCTTGGGGGTCGCCTCGATGGCGTTCATCCCGGTGTTCTTCTTCGCCAGCATTTACGGGCAGATCGCGCTGGGGGAGAAGGCCACCACGTCCAGCCTGGCCATCTTGTACTTCTTCATCGGCTTTGTGGTGTGCGCGCAGATCGGCGGCCGGATGCTCGACCGCGGCGGGGCCAAACGGCCGGTGGTGCTCGGCTGCATCCTGGCCACCGTCGGGTTCGCGCTGTGGGCGGGAAAGGTCACCGACCTGCACGCAGGCTCCCAGACGGTCTACATCATCATCGCCGGGGCGGGCATGGGGCTGATGCTCGGCCAGGCCAACACCGACGCGATCAACCGGGCCTCCAGGTACTCCTACGGCGAGGCCACCGGGATCACCCAGACCGTCCGCAACTACGGTGCCAGCCTGGGCTTCGCGATCCTGGGCACGCTGCTGATCAACCGGTTCAGGTCCGAGATCACCACCTCGCTCACCAGCCGCGGCGTTCCCGGCCCGGCCGCCGCCGCCCAGGCCGCGAAGATCGCCCAGCTCCAGGGCACCAGCGGCACCAGCGGCACCAGCGGCACCAGCGGCGCCATCGGCGCCATCCCGCAGTTCATCCGGGCCGACTTCGCCCACGCCATCCAGCTGGTGCTGTACGGGATGGCGGTGATCATGGGGATCGCCGCCCTGGTGGCCCTGCGCGGACTCACCCGCGGGTTGCAGCAGGAAACGCCGGCGGCGGCCGGGCGCGGCGGCCAGCTGCCGGGCGACGGTCCGAGCGCCGACCTCGACCGGGCCGAGCGCTAGGCCTGCTCGGCGGCGCCGCGCTAGGCCTGACCGGCGGCGACTTCGGCGAAGCGGGTGAGATCCCAGCCCGAGCCGACCGCGTCCCGCATGCTCTCCCAGCCGTCGCCGTGCCGGTCGAGGTGCCGGTGGGTGAGTACCACCTGGGTGCGGTCGGGCCCGTCGGCGGCGAAGGTGACCTCGATTTCGCTGGTCTTGGCCGGGTCGGTCTCGAGCTGCCAGCTCAGGCTGATGTCCCAGCTGAAGCAGACCCGCTGCGGCGGTTCGTAGGCGAGCACCCGGCTCCAGCGGCACTCGCTGCCGTCGGTGCCGCGGTCGATGATGTGGCCGCCGACGCGCGGCTCGAACACCATCTCGGCCAGTTCCGCCTGCAGGATGTGGTGGTCCGGATTCCACCAGGAGCCGATGCCCTCGGTGAACACGCGGAAGGCGTGGTCGATCGGCGCCTGCACCTCCACCGAGGTCGTCACCGAGGTTGCCTGCGTCTGGGTGGTCATGTGTCCTCCTTGGTCGGCTGGCTGGCGGCCGCCTGGAACCTGGCCAGGGACTGCTGCCAGAACTGCTCGAAGTAGTCGCGGATCGCGGCGAGGCCCGCGGGATCGACCGAGTAGACGCGGCGGGTGCCCGCCGCGCGGTCGGTGACCAGGCCCGCCGATTTGAGGATCTTGAGGTGCTGGGAAACGGCCGGGCGGCTGACCGGCAGCTCCCGCGCCAGCTCGCCGACCGCGCCGGGCGACCGCGCGAGCCGCTCGAAGATGGCCCGCCGGGTCGGGTCGGCCAGCGCCGTGAGCACCGCTCCTTGGTTAGTCATAACTTACGGTAAGTTACAACTTACCGATACTCGTGTCAAGACACGGCGCCGCCGCGAACCCGACCGGGGGGTCGCCCTCGCTCGTTCCTCCTAAGATCGATCCATGAGACCGACGCTGTACGAGTTCGCGGGCGGCGAGCGGGCCTTCGCGGGTTTCGCCACCGCGCTGCACGCCCGCTGCCTGGCGGACCCGGAGCTCAACCACCCGTTCTCGCACCCGGGCCAGAACCCGCAGCACGTCGAGCGGCTGGCCGCCTACCTGGCCGAGACCATGGGCGGGCCGCCCCGGTACTCGGGGGAGTACGGCGGCGACCAGAGCGACCTGCTGCTGCTGCACGCGGGCAACGGGGACATGAGCGACCTCGGCCGCCGGTTCGCCGACTGCTTCATGCTGGCGGCCGACGACGCGGGCTGGCCGGCCGACCCGGAGTTCCGCGCGGCGATCCGCGCCTACATCGAACGGTCGGTGGACGAGGTGGCGCTGTCCCATCCGGACGACACCGACGTCCCGGCCGGCCTGCCGATCCCGCACTGGTCCTGGGACGGCCCCCAGGCGTAAGGCGGTCTGGTCCATGTAGGCCTGGATGCCGTCCAGGATGCGGTCGATGCCGAACAGGAACTCCTCGCGCTCCGACGGCGGGCCGCCGCCCTCGCCGGATCCGTCGTCGCCCTCGGCCGGAGTCCACGCGATCCGGTACAGCCGGGGGTAGGTCTTCTCGTCGACCAGCTCCCGCAGTAGCGCGTCGAAGGTCCACGGCGGCGCCGCCTCGCCGCCGCCGCTCCCGGCCGCCGCCAGCTGCTCCCGCGCGGCGCGCAGCGCGTCGTTGAACATCCGGGCCTCGCTCAGCGTGTAGGAGCTGATCAGGCCGATGAAACGGAGCTTGTCGGCGTCCGCCAGGGGAGTCCCGTCCATGGTCTCAAGCCCGCTCTCGACGAAGATCAGCGAGTTCGGCGCGACCGGCGGCGCGGCCATCGGCATCTGGGTGAGCCACGGGTGGCGGTCGAGCACCTCGCGCTGCACAATGGCCCACATCCGCAGCCGCGCCCGCCAGCCGTCGCCCTCGAGCACCAGGTCCTCGGCCCCGCGCGCGCTCGCGTTCCACATCAGCTGGAGGAGCTCCTCCTTGCTGGCGACGTACCGGTACAGCGACATCGTGGTGAAGCCGAGTTCGGCCGCGACCCGCGCCATCGACACGCCCTCGAGGCCCTCGGCGTCGGCCAGCCGGACGGCGGCGTCGACGATCGTATCCGGCGACAGGCCCGGTCGAGGGCCGCGTCGGCCCGCTCCGCGTCGCCCCCACAGCAGGTCAAGGCCGGCCGGCAGCCGCGCTGGCGGACGCGCTGCTGGCTCTGGCCCTGCTGGCTCTGACGCTGCTGCCATATCGCCGTACCGTACTCCTCCGCTCCGCCGCCTTCGCAACCGCGCCAACCAGAATCACCGATCCTGACCCAGCCCCCGGCATCCCGTAAACGCGCTTGCCTAAACTGTGTAGCCAATATACGGTGAGTGTATGTCATACACAATTAAGGCTCAAGGCCTGCGCAAGTCCTTCGGCGGCGGCAAGGGCGGCAAGGTCGTCCTCGACGGCGTCGATGTCGCGGTCGAGACCGGATCGATCTTCGCCCTGCTCGGCCCGAACGGCGCGGGCAAGACCACCCTGGTCCGCATCCTCGCCACCCTGATCCGCCCGGACGCGGGCACCGCCACCGTGGCCGGCCGCGACCTCCTCAGCGATCCGGTCGGCGTCCGCCGCTCGATCAGCCTCACCGGCCAGTACGCCGCGGTCGACGACATGCTCACCGGCGACGAGAACCTGCGGATGATGGCGCGGCTGCTGCACCTGCGGCCGGGCGAGGCGGCCGCCCGCAGCGCCGAGCTGCTGGCTGAGTTCGGCCTCGCCGATGCGGGCGACCGACGGGTGAAGACCTACTCGGGCGGCATGCGCCGACGCCTTGACCTCGCCATCAGCATGATCGCGGCGCCCGCGCTGCTCTTCCTCGACGAGCCCACCACCGGCCTCGACCCGCGCAGCCGGGAGCAGCTGTGGGGGACGGTCAGGAAGTTCGCCGACGAGGGCGTGACGGTGCTGCTGACCACCCAGTACCTGGCGGAGGCGGACCAGCTGGCCGATCGGATCGCGCTGCTCGACCGCGGCCGGATCGTCGCCCAGGGCAGCCCCGACGAGCTCAAGTCGAGCCTGCGGGGCGAGGTCGTGCGGCTCCAGTTCGCCGACCCTGGCGACTACAAGCGCGCGCTGCGCGAGGTCACCGCCTTGCGGGCCGACGAACGGCTGCACACGGTGGAGGTCGGCACCGACGGCTCCGCCGCCTCGGTCTACCGGCTGCTCGGCCGGCTGCAGGCCGCGGGCGCGCCCGCGGCCCGGGTCTCGGTCGACCGGCCCAGCCTCGACGACGTGTTCATGTCCCTCACCGACAGCCTCAGCCAAAACAGCCGTCACGAAGAGAATGCGAGCACCCGATGACCACCGGCTACGCCCTCAGCGACACCAGCGTGATGATCACCCGCTGCATGCGCCGCTCGCTCCGCGACCCGGAGGCGTTCTTCACCGCCCTGATGCTGCCGGTCGTGCTGATGCTGCTGTTCGTCTACATCTTCGGCGGCGACCTCAACACCGGCGGCCGCTACGTCAACTACGTCGTCCCCGGCCTGATCGTGCTGTGCGCCGGGTTCGGCGCGGGCACCACCGCGGTCGTGGTGGCGACCGACATGAGCAGCGGCATCGTCGACCGGTTCCGCTCGATGCCGATCCACGCCTCGTCGGTGCTGGCCGGGCACATCATCGCCAGCCTGGCGCGCAATCTGCTGGCCACCGCGCTGGTGATCGGGGTGGGCCTCGGCGTCGGCTGGCGCCCGACCGACTCGCCCGTCCGCTGGGTCGCCGCGGTCGCCATGATCGTGGCGTTCATCCTGGCCATGTCGTGGCTCGCGGCCGCGTTCGGCCTGCTGGTCAGGAGTCCGGAGGCGGCGACCGGGGCCACCTTCGTGCTGATGTTCATCCCATACCTCTCGACCGCGTTCGTCCCGGCCCGCACGCTGCCCGCGGTGCTGCGCCCGATCGCCGCCAACCAGCCGTTCACCCCGGTGATCGAGACCATGCGGGGGCTCTGGATGGGGCGCACCTCGACCGGCGCCAGCGTGGGCCACGAGGCGTGGCTGGCGGGCGGCTACTGCGCGGCCATCCTGGTCATCGCGTTCGTCTGCGCGTCCCGGCTCTACACCCGCCGCACGGCGGCCTGATCCTCGGCGTCCTCGCTAACCTCGGTGACCTCGCCGGTCGGCTCGCCCCTGGTGTTCGCCGCGCGCAGCCCGATCACCGCCGCGGCGACCAGGAAGACGCTGGCGACCAGCAGCGCCCGGTGGAACCCGGACGAGAGGGCCACCGCAGGCGACGCGTGCGCGGCCAGCAGCGAGCGGGTGTGCGAAGTGGCCACCGCGGACAGCACCGCCAGCCCGAGCGCGGCGCCGACCTGGAAGGACGCGTTGATCAGGGCGCTTGCCAGCCCCGCGAGCGACGGCGGCACGCCCGCGTTGCCCGCGGTCTGGACGCCGACGAACACGCCGCCGAGCCCGAGCGACATGACCATCATGCCCGGGAACACGTCGGTGAAGTAGAAGCCGTGCGCGGGGATGCGGGACAGCCAGTACACGCCGCCGGCCGCGATCAGCGCGCCCGCCACGATCAGCGGTCGGCTCCCGAGCCGGGTGATCAGCCCCGAGCTGATGATCGCGGAGACCGTGACCAGCAGCGCCACCGGGACGTAGGCGACGCCGGCCCGGGTGGGAGAGAAGCCGAGCACGTTCTGCAGGTACAGGGTGACGAAGAAGAACACCGAGTAGAACCCGGCCATCGCCAGCACCTGCACCGCGTCGGCCGCGACCAGCCCCCGGATCTGGAAGATCGGCAGTGGCACCAGCGGGTTCGGCGCCCGCGCCTCGTTCACGGCGAACGCGATCAGCAGCGCCGCCGCGCCCGCGAGCTCGCCGATCGTCGAGCCCGCGCCCCAGCCGTTGTCGGGCGCCCGCACCAGGCCGAAGATGAGCAGCAGCATCCCGGCGGTGCCGAGGACCGCGCCCAGCGTGTCGAAGGTCGAAAAATCAAATTCCTTTCGTCCGAACGGACTGGGGTGACTCCCATCGATCAGCCTGAACGCGCCGACGAGGACCAGCGCGCAGACCGGCAGGTTCACGAAGAAGACCCATCGCCAGCCCGGTCTGGCCGATATCACGCCGCCGAGGAACACCCCGATGACCGACGACAGGCCGCCGACCGCGCCCCAGGCGCCGAGCGCCTTCACCCGGTCGGTGCCATAGCTGAAGCTGGTGGTGAGCAGGGAGAGCGCGGCCGGCGACATCAGCGCGGCGCCCAGCCCCTGGACCAGGCGCGCGCCGACCAGCGTTCCCGCATTCGGCGCGAGGCCCCCAGTCAGCGAGGCGAGCCCGAACAGGGCGGTGCCCGCCACCAGCGTCCGCCGTCGACCGAGCAGGTCGGCGATGCGCCCGCCGAGCAGCAGGAAGCCGCCGTAGGTGACGATGTAGCCGCTGACCACCCACTGCAGGTTCTGGGTGGAGAAGTGCAGGTCACGCTGGATGGACGGGAGCGCGACGTTGACGATCGAGGTGTCGAGGAAGTCGAGGAACCCGACCGCGCAGAGGAAGACGAGGACGAGCCTGCCCCGCCGGGTGGCGAGGAAAGACGACGTCGCGACCGGTGGTGCCGTCATATCTGGTTGACCTCTCATGTAATCATGTAATCACTGAGTCAGTTAGCTAACTTACTCGCCGCGATTGCGATGGTCTATACTTCTCAGCAAGATGACTAACTCAGATCTGGCCGCCGCGGTGACTGACTCGGCGACGACGGGCAAGCGGGCGCGGCTGGTCGCCGCCGCCCGCCAGATGGTGCACCAGCAAGGCGTCGAGAAGACGACGCTGGCGGACATCGCGCAGGCGGCCGGCGTGCCGCTCGGCAACGTCTACTACTACTTCAAGACCAAAAACGACATCGTGCGCGCGGTCGTCGAGACGCACCTGGACGAGGCCAACGCGATGCTGGCCGCGATCGAGGGCGCGTACGCCACGCCCCGGGAGCGGCTGAAGGCGGTCTTCGGCCAGCTGTCGCAGCAGAGCGAGCTGATCGCGCAGTACGGCTGCCCGCGCGGCTCGCTCTGCACGGAGCTAGACAAGCGCGCCGACGGCCCCGGGATCACCGCCGAGCTGATGCGGGTCCCGCTCGAGTGGGCGGCGCGGCAGTTCCAGGAAATGGGCCGCCCCGACGGCCGCGATCTCGCCATCGAGCTCATCGCCCGGTACCAGGGCACCGCCCTGCTGGCGAACACCTTCCGCGACCCGGGCCTGATGGAGCGCGAGGCCGTCCGCTTCGCCCAGTGGATCGACTCGGTATAGCACCGCCGCGCCGTCAGGCGGCGTTACGCCTTGAGCGACGAGACCGCCTTGGCGTTGGCCCGCGTTGTGGTCCGCCTGGCGGGCGTGCGGCGGCGCTTGAGCCGGGCGTAGATGATCGGCTGCTTCCCGTCGCCCGGGCTGCGACGGTCCGTCTCGAACAGCGTGGTCGCGGTGATCAGGTCGCTCAGCTTCCGGTACCCGTAGTTGCGGGGGTCGAAGTCCGGGCGCTGGTTGGTGATGATGTTCCCGACTCCCGCCAGCGGGGCCCAGCCGTCGTCGTCGGAGGCGGCCTCCAGCGCATTGCGCAGGAACGTCACCAGCGAGACGTCGTTCATGAGCTCCGCCGCCGTGGCCGGCTTGCGCCGGGGCGGCTTGGCCGCGATGCCTTGGGAACGGGTAGCGGCGCTGCTGTCGTCTTCGTCGTCGTCGCTGTCGTCGAAGGTGAGGTTCTCGATGTAGATGAACTTGTCGCACGCGGCGACGAACGGCTTGGGGGTCTTCCGCTCCCCGAACCCGTACACGGTCAGCGCGGACTCCCGCAGCCGGGCCGCGAGCCGGGTGAAGTCGCTGTCGCTGGACACGATGCAGAACCCGTCGAACCGGCCCGAGTAGAGCAGGTCCATCGCGTCGATCACCATCGCCGCGTCGGTCGCGTTCTTGCCCCTGGTGTAGGCGAACTGCTGGATGGGCTGGATCGACTGCGAGAGCAGCTGGTCCTTCCACCCCTTTAGCTGCGGTTGGGTCCAGTCGCCGTAGGCCCGCTTGACGTGCGCGGTGCCGTACTTGGCGACCTCAGCGAGCAGCCCCTCGGTGATCGACGGCTGCGCGTTGTCCGCATCGATGAGCACGGCGAGCCTGGTCGAGTTTTCGCTGGCCATGCCGCAACGCTATCTCACCCGCACCCGCCGCGAGCTCCCCTCCACGCAAACCAAGATCAAACCCATCATCTCGAACGGACCGTTGCTCTGCCCCGTCCGTCCCCGTGGCTCGCTGGTTCAGGCGGACACGTCGATGCCATAGCGCGCGGCCAGGTCCTCCACGGTCAGGACCCGGCCCGTCATGGTCAGCAGGTCCGGGTCGCGGGCGAGTGCGGCGATGGAGCGGCCGACTCCCTCGGGGGACTGCGAGCCGGCCAGGTCCAGATGCTCAGCGAACTGCAGTACCCCCTCGGTCCGGACCAGCCCGGGGTGCACCGCGACCGAAGCGACCCCGTACTCCCGCAGCTGTACCCCTGCGGCCAGGGCCAGGCGGTCATCGGCGGCCTTTGCCATCGCGTACGCCGCGCCGAGCTGATGTTGGTTGGACTCCGGGACTCCGAACGACACGGTCACCACCAGACTGGCCGGGGTTGTGATCAGCAGCGGCGCGCAGTGAGCGAGCGTGACGTAATGAGCGCGCACCCCGGCGGCGAACATTGCGTCGAACAGATCCAGCGGCTGCTCCCACAATGGCGCGTTCCATTCCTCCCACGCGCCCGCGTTGAGCCGCTCGTACCCGCCCCAGACATTGTTGACCAGCAGGTCCAGGCGCCCATGGGCGGCGCCGATCCGCGCTGCCACCCCCGCTACCGCCGCGTCATCGCGGTGGTCGCAGCGAACCGCCACCCCCTGCCCGCCCGCCGCCGTTACCGCCTCCGCGGTCGCCTCGACGGTACCCGGCAGATGCCCGGTTTGCCCGGCCGCCGACGACCGGGCGGTCACGTAGACCGTCCAGCCGGCCCTCCCGAGCGCGACCGCGATGCCCCGACCCACGCCACGGCTGGCGCCCGTCACCCACGCCACCTTCCGGGACGTGCCCCCCGGGTCCGCATCCGCCACACCCGGGAGCATAACGTCTTCCTGCGACGCTGCCATGGCGCGTGGTGATCGTATAGTAACGGCCATGTCGGTCGCTTTGCCTGCCCCCAACGCGCCAGTGGCCTCGGTTGCCGCCGCGATCGCCCGCATGGAGGCCATCGAGGCGGCGCTTCCCGCGGCCGACGGGCTGGGCTGCTTCAACCGGATGTACCTGGACGTGACCAGGCAGGTGAACGACCGGCTGGGCGAGGGCTTTTTCGCCGATCCGGCGTTCATGACCGAGCTGGACGTTACGTTCGCCAACCTGTATTTCGCCGCCGCCGATACGGTCGGCACGCCGGCGGCGGTGCCGACAGCCTGGCGGCCGCTGGTGGAGCGACGCGCGGCGGCGGGGATCGAACCCATCCAGTTCGCGCTGGCGGGCATGAACGCCCACATCAACCACGACCTGCCGCTCGCGGTGGTCAGCACCTGCACGGCGCTGGCCACCGCGCCCGAGGCCGGCCCGCATTACGCGGACTACCAGAAGGTCGACCAGCTGCTCGACGCGGCCGAGCAGTCCGTCCGCCAATCGTTTGAGAACGCAGCGGAACTGGCGGCCGACCGCCACCTGGCCGCGGTAGCCAACCTGATCGCCACCTGGACAATCAACAGCGCCAGGGATCTGGCCTGGAACAACTGCCTGCTGCTGTGGGCCGTACGTGATGAACCAATCGCGCGCGGGCTGTTCCTCGACGCGCTGGCCACCTCGACCGCCCTGGCCAGCCAGATGCTGCTGGTGGCGGTCTGAGACGCCGAATATTGTGGGGCGTGCCTCAAACTTAGAGTAAGCCGTATAGGCTGGAGCCGTGGCTGACACGGGACTGCGTGAACTCAAGAAGTCCCGTACCCGGCGGCTCATCGCCGACACCGCCGCCCGACTCTTTGCCGAGCAGGGATACGAGCGGGTCGCGGTGACCGACGTGGCACGCGCGGCCGAGGTCGCGGAGCAGACCGTCTATAACTACTTCCCGAGCAAGGAACAGTTGGTTATCGACCGCGACCAAGAGGTTCGAGGCCGGCTGTGCGCTCTGATTCGCTCTCGGCCGTCGTCGATGACTTCCGCTGGTGCCGTTCGTGACTTCGTGTTGGAGTCGGTAGAGCATATTCGCGGCATTCCGGCCGAGCAGTGGCGTGGCGAGTTGGGATACCTGGCTGCGATCAGCCCGACGGTGCACCGCCTGGCGCTGGAAATGATCGAGCGCCAGGCCGCCGCTTTCGCCGATGCCATCCTTGACTCCACTGAGGTTGCGCCGGAAATAGCGCGGCTGGAGGGGATTGCGCTCGCCGCTGTCTTTCAGACCATTATCAGCGAGGCCGGCAATCGCACGCGCGAGGGTCACAGTCAGGCCAAGATCGCCGATGAGCTATATCCGATTATCGGCAAAATGCTGGATGAGCTCGACCGATGGTTCCAGATCTCCGAGTTGGACTTACGCGAGGCCGAGCTGCTGCCGCTGAGCAGCGGAGTCCCAGAAGGCGGAGATCACGATGAGCTGGTCGTCGGCCCACTTGCTGGTCTGGGCGAACTCAAGGTCGAACGCCTTTCCCGTCGGCGGAATCACGGTGCCGTCGGGCAGGGTCATCTCTCCCGCGAACGTCCCGGTGACGTTGGTGACCACGGTGATCCAGTCGTCGCCGCCGAACTGGACCGGGTAGGGGGTGTGGACGCGGACGTCGGGAAACATCCGGACCAGCAGCTGCATCGCCGCGCCGTGGGCCTCCCGTCCGTAGATCGGCTCTGCGCTCCCGACGATGAACGCGATCATGTCCGGGTGGTGCACCTCGTCCAACGCTTGCCAGTCGCGCGCGTTGAAGAGGTCGTCACCCCTCGTCATGAGCTCGAGGAGGTGCTTGGTCCGATCCGTCGTTGCGTTGTTCATGGTCATCAGGTTGCCTTTCTGTCGGAGAACGCCTCGGCGTAGTCGACGTCTTTCCCGGCGTGGCCGGCCGTGGAGACCGCGATCTCGGCAGCGCAGGCGGCCACGTCCCGCACATCAGTGGTTATCAGGCTCATGGTCGGGTCTCCGTTCGAGTCAACCACTACTTTAGAGTCAGCTCTAAGATTAGTCAAAACTCCACGGATGACGACACGGGCAGCGGGCCTGCGCTGCGCATCCGGCCTGGTTCAGGTGGGCTGCGATCTGGCTTCTGCCAGCCGTGCGTTCAGGAACCGGCGCTCGGGGCCGGTGCCGGCCAGCGCTACCGCCTCCTCGTAGGCGCGGGCGGCTTCCTCGTTCCGGCCGAGGCGGCGCAGGAAGTCGGCCCGGGTCGCGGGCAGCAGGTAGTAGCCGGCCAGGGTGCCGACGTCCTCCAGCCGCTGCAGCAGCGCCAGCCCGGCCGCGGGTCCGTCGGCCATGCCCACCGCGACCGCGCGGTTCAACTCGACCACCGTCGAGCCGGTCAGGTCCGCCAGGTGCTGGTAGAGCCGGGCGATCCTCGGCCAGTCGGTGGCCTGCGCGGTCGGGGAGGAGACATGGCAGGCGGCGATGGCCGCCTGGAGCTGGTACTGGCCGGGTCGTCGGGCGGCGAGGGCCTGTTCGAGGTAGCGGCGGCCGAGGCCTATCTGGGCCAGATCCCAGCGGGTGCGGTCCTGGTCCTCCAGGGTCACCAGATCACCGCGGTCGTCTACCCGCGCCGCCCGCCTCGCGTGGTGGAACAGCATGAGGGCGAGCAGGCCCTTGGCTTCCGGTTCCTCCGGCAGCAGTTCCGCCAGCACCTGGGTCAGGCCGATGGCGAGGTCGCAGAGGTCCCGCCGGATGAGGTCGTCCCCGCCGCTGGCCGCGTACCCCCCGTTGAATACCAGGTAGAGCACCGCCAGGCGTCCTGGGCGCATTCCTCGGCCAGATCCCAGTCGCCCGTCTGGTGAATCAGGGCGGCGGTGATGCGGCCCCACTCCTGGCGGAAGGCATCGGCCACGACCGTCCCCACGACGCTGGCCGCGGTGACCGCGGCCGGTTTCTCGCCGGCGCCTGCCGGTTCCTGGGGCCGGCCGTCGTGTCCGGCTAGCCCTCCCCGAGCCGCCGGAACGGCCGCACCTCCACGATGCCGACGCGGGCCATCGGATGCTCGGCCGCTGCCTCGATGGCCTCGTCGAGGTCGGCGCACTCAAGCACGTCGAAGCCGGCGATCTGCTCCTTCGTCTCGACGAAGGACCGTCTGTCACGATGGCGCGGGACTCCCTCACCCGTACCGTCCGGCGTCGACCGCCCCCATCCAGGAGTGGGGGTGCCTGCCCGCCCACCGCACCGCCTCATCCAGGCTGGCGCACTCGATCACGTCGTAGCCGGCCACCTGCTCCTTGGTCTCCGCGTAGGGCCCGTCGGTGACGATGAGCTGGCCGTCGCGCACCTTGACGGTGGTCGCGTCCGCATCCAGCCCCAGCGGGCCCCCCTCGATGTTCACCCCCGAGCCGATCGTCTCGTCGAGCCAGGAGGTAAGCGCGGCCCAGGCTTTGTCGTCCCATGCCTCGCCGAGATCCGGTGCGCCCGTGTGGATGAGCATGTACTGCATCGTCCCTGCCTACCGGACACTTGACAGGACCCGCGTTGGCGCGGCGGCCCCGCTGCCCGTCACCGCGGCCGCTTCCCCGTGGGCGGGCCGCACGCGATGCCCCAGGCGGAAAACGCGCTTGAGGCAGAGTCGCAGGTCCCGCACTGCGGCGGCGGCCTCACCCGCGCGGACGTCGGCCGCCCGCTGGTCGGCGGCGCTAAGCCCATGCTCGTACCTGTACAGCTGATACGACAGTGTGTAAACCATCGCTCCTCCGTCCGGTGGTCGTTCTCTCGAGCCGCGCTTTCGGCTCATCCACTTGGACGACGAACGGAATCTGCCGAGATGGACACTGCCGCGTCCGTCTTACCTGATCTGGCGCGGGGCAGTTTGCCGGGTGCGCGCACCAGATCCAGGCGGGTTACCCGGCCGGCTGCCACCGTCACCGAGGCGATCGTGACCAGTTCGCCTTGCTGGTAGACGGCGAACCCCGGCGCCCCGTTGACGAGGACGCGGTCGATCGCGTCGCCTGGTTGTCCCTTGGCCAGGACGCCGAGCAGGAACCGCGCGACCCGGTCCGCGCCGAAGACAGGCTTGCGGGCGGACGTGACCAGGCCGCCGCCGTCGCTGACCAGGACCACGTCCGGGTCGAGCACGCGAATCAGCGCCGCCAGGTCGCCCGAGGTCGCCGCTGCGGCGAACGCCTCGACCACCCGCCGGTGCTCGGCCGCGTCGGTCGACGGCCAGGGGGATCGCCCGCGGACGTGCCGCCTGGCGCGGGACGCGAGTTGCCTGACGGCCCCGGGCGTCCGGCCGACGATGGCCGCTACCTCAGCGAATGTCAGCCCGAAGAGGTCGTGCAGGACGAACGCGGTCCGCTCGGCCGGCGACAGGGTCTCCATTACCACCAGGATCGCGTACTCGACCTCGTCGGCCAGCGTCACCTTGTCGGCCGGGTCCGCCGCCGTCTCATCGGGTGACGCCACCACCGGCTCAGGCAGCCACGGGCCGACGTAGCGCTCCCGCCTGACCCGAGCGGACCGCAGCACGTCAAGCGCCATCCGCGACACCGCCACGACCGCCCAGGCCTCCACATCGCGCACCGGTTCATCCTTGTCCGCGGCGACCAGCCGGAACCAGCAGTCCGCGACGACGTCCTCGGCCTCGCTGTGGCTGCCGATGATCGCGTATGCCACGCGGACCAGCCTCGGGCGCGCCTGGCTGAAGGCTGCCGCCAACTGGTCGGGCTCGGTCGTCACAGCGTGCCCCGCGCCCGCTGCTCGGTGACCCAGTCGGGGAAGGTCTGCGTCCCGCGCAGCCCGGGCCGGTCTGGCAGCCCGCCGCCCGCCGCCATGGCCTTGCCCGCCGCGCCGGGCACCCGCACCGAGACGACCAGGCGCCTGTCCCCGCGGGCGCGCACGACCTGCCGGATCATGTCCGCCATTATCTCCTCCCGTGGGCCCGCGAGCTCAGACATGGCCACCGGATCGCCCGCTGCGATCCGGGCGAGCGCCGCGCCGACCTCGCGGGCGGCGACCGGCTGGGCGCGCCAGCGGGGGACGATCACGACGGGCCCGGGCATCTTGGCCAGGTACTGCCCGGGGAACTCGTGGAACTGCGCCGCGCGCAGGATGCTCACCGGCACCGGCGACTCCTGAAGGACCTGCTCCTGGCGCAGCTTGCCTTGGTAGTAGCCGTACGGCACCCGGTCGATACCGATGATCGAGAGCGCGACGATATGCCGCACGCAAGCCGCAGCCGCCGTGCGCATCAGCGTCCGCGCCGTTGCCTCGAAGAACTCGCTGCTGGCCCGCTTGCCCGACGACGCGACGTTGGTCGCGTCGATCACCGCGTCGACGCCCGCCAGCGCGGTGTCAAGGCCGTCACCGGTCACCAGGTCAGCGCCGGTCGAACGGGCGATCACGATCGCCTCGTGACCATCGGCGCGCAGCGCCTCGACCGTCCAGCGTCCGACGACGCCCGTTCCGCCTGCCACCCCGATTTTCATCTGCCACCCCTACCGTGACGATCTACCACTGACGGAAGTGGACGAGACGGGGCCGCGGAGTGTGACATTCCGGCTTTGCACGCTGATGGGAGTAGCGCGCTTGTCCGAACCGGCTACTTCACCACGGTGAGGGTCTGACTGGCGGAGGCGGACGGGTCGAAGTCGGCGCTGCCGCCGTAGTCCGCGACCAGACGGTGCGTGCCCGGCTTGAACTGACGGGCGGTCAGCCTGCACGAGCCCTTGCCGGAGCTCAGCCTGGCCACGCAGACCACGGTGCCGCCCGTCTTGACCGTGACGCTGCCTGCCGGGATCCCGGCGTATCGCGGGGAAACCGTCACCGTCAGGACCTCAGCCTGCTCGTGTCCGTCGGTGATCCTGGCCGCGGACAGCGCCAAGTTCGTCCTTGAGGTCGCCTTGGCCACCGTCAGGGTGACCGGGGCCGAGGATGACAGGGCAAGGCCGGGCGCGCCGTCATAGATCGCCACCGCCCGGTGGGTGCCGACCGGGAAGCCGGTCGCTGCCGGGGAGCAGGCACCAGAGCCGTTCCGGCCGATCTCGGAGGCGCACACGGGGGTGCCGCTGGAGTTGATGGTGACCGCTCCCGACCTCACCGGGGTTTTGGCGGTGACCTTGTAGCTGAACCGCTCTACCTGCTCGTGCCCGTAGGTCAGCGTGCGCGGCGTCCGCGTCAGGGCGGTGTGCGTGAGAGCACCGGGCTTCTCGCTGACCAGGAATGCCTGCCTGACGCCGTGGCGGTCGGTGTAGTAGCCGCCTGCGCTGCAGGTGGCCGGCGCTCCGCACGACAGCGCGGTGACCGACGCGGCCTGCCCGGCGTTGAGGGAAGCGGAGCCCGGTACCTGCTGGGCCATTTCCCAGGTGCCGCCGGCCTCGCCCACCACGAACACCTGCTGGCCGGCGCCGCTGTGGTAGGTTCCGGCGGCGCTGCAGTTGCCGGGCGACCGGCACGACACCGAAGTGACCACGACGTCCGCACTCGGGCGTGCGAGCAGGCCGGGCACCGTGATGGCCTTCGCCCAGGTGCCGCGGGTCTCGTCGGCGAGGAACCCGGGCGGCCCGCCCATCGCGCAATTACCCGCCGACGGGCAGGAAATGGAGTTGACGTTGACGTTGGCAGTCCCGATGCCAGCGGGCAGCGGCACGCCCACCGCCGTGTCCCAGGTGCCGTCGGTCTCGGTCACGCCGAAGACATGCACGCCATAGGTGCCTCCCGTGCTGCAGTCGCCCGGCCCGGTACACGACACGGCGGTGGCACTGGAAGGGGAGACCTGCGGGTCCCAGGGCGGATCGGGGAAATACTGCGCCTCTCCCCACCCTCCAGCCGTCTCATTGGAGAAGAAGGCGGTCGTGGGCATGCCGCCATCCCCGCCGGAGGTGTCGGTGCCGACCGCGGCGCAGTTGCCCGCCGACCCGCAGGACACCGAATACAGGTTGTTGTAAGCGCTGTCGCCGAAGGCGTCCGTACTCGGTATATCCTGCGCCGTTCCCCACACCCCGGCCGTCTCATTCACGACGAAGACAAGCGGCGTGAAAGGTTCGTCGGGAATGTAGATACCGCCCGCAGCGCAGTCACCGGCAGCCGGGCAGGATATCGAGACGACGGAGGCATAGTTGTACGGGCCGAAGGTGTCCGGTATGTCAGGCACCTCGATCGCCCTTCCCCACACGCCGCCCTTCTCATTGGCGACGAAGGCGAAAGTACTACCAGCGCTGCTGTCAGCGTATGATCCGCCGAGCCCGCAGTTACCCGCCGACGCGCACGACAGTGAGCTGACCTGGGCGCTTCCGCCGGTATTGAGCGCGCCGAAGTCAGGCAGTTCCCGCGCTGTTCCCCATCGGCCGGCCGTTTGGTCAACGGTGAACACCTGGCTGCCGGTCGCGTCCCGATACGTGCCCGCCGCACTGCAGTAGCCCGCCGCCGGGCAGGAAATCGCGTCGATCTGCGCGCCCGACACGTTCAGCGCGGCGGTGCCCGGCACCTCCTGCGCACTGCCCCAGGAACCGAACGCCGCGGCCAGGCGGAACGCCGCCGGCCGCCCGGGGGCAGCGAACGCACCCGACGCGGCGCCCGCGGGGAGCGCGACGGCCAAGCACGCCAGCACCGCCAGCCCTGCGCCAGCCGCTAGGCCCGGATGCCGCCTCATGATCCCCGCCAATCCAGTGCGACCAGATCAGGCGCCAATCATCGCATCACCCGCTACCGGCCGCAATCGACTGCCCACCCACGCGACGGATCACCGCACACATTCGAGAGCACCGCTCTTGACATGTGTCCGGGTCTTTGTGGATACTGATCTCATTCGAGAGCAGCGCTCTCAACCGAGACTGGAGGTCTGAAATGTTGCACGTGATCGTGGAAGCCGGCCCGGTCGGCACCGCCACCGCCAGCCTGCTGGCCGACCGTGGCGAGCAGGTCCGGGTGATCACCCGGCGGGGAACCGGCCCGGAGCGCCCGGAAGTCGAGCGGGTGGCGGCGGACGCGACCGACTCGGCGCGGCTCAGCGACCTCGCCCAGGGAGCCGTCGCGCTGTACAACTGCGCGAATCCCGCGTACCACCAGTGGCTCACCGACTGGCCGCCGCTGAACCGGGCCCTGCTGCTGGCGGCCGAGTCGAGTGGCGCGGTGCTGGCCAGTGCCAGCAACGCCTACGGCTATGGGCCGGTGGCAGGGCCGATCACCGACACCACGCCGCTGGCGGCGACGCAGCCCAAGCTGAAGCTGCGGGCCGACATGTGGCGCGACATGCTCGCCGCGCATCAGGCCGGGAAGATCCGCGCCACCGAGGTGCGGGGGAGCGACTATGTAGAGGCCAACTCGATCTTCAGCTTCGTGCTGGCCAAGCCGCTGCTGGCCGGCCAGCGCGCCTGGGTGCCCGCGAACCTCGATGTCCCGCACAGCTGGACGTCGGTCCGCGACGTAGCGGCGACCCTGGTCACCGCCGCCGCGACGGAGCGGGCATGGGGGCGAGGCTGGCTGGTGCCGACCAATCCGCCGCTCACCGTGCGCGAGCTGGCCACCCGGTTCACCGAGCTGCACGGGGCGCCGACGCCGCGTCTCACCTCGATGCCCTACCCCGCGCTGTGGACGGCGGGCCTGTTCAACGCGACGATCAAGGAGCTCCGGCACACCCACTACCAGTGGAGCCGACCGTTCACCATCGACTCCAGCGCCACCGAGCGGGAGTTCGGTCTCACGCCCGTCCCGATCGACTCGGCCCTAGCCAACGTCCTTTGCTGAGCGAGGAATGGGCTGGGCCGGGATCACCGTCACGGGCCCATGAGTGGCCCCTCGGCTGCCGACCAAGAGCACCGTCCGCGACTAACCTGCGCTGGCATCTCAGCGAGCTTGTCTATAAGTCGCCACGCAAATGTGCACGCCGCATGTCTCCCGGGGATGAACGCGCCATGGCCATCCCGGGACGGTAGACCGGGCGTGATCAGATTGGTGCCAGCCGGCGAGCCGAGCGAGGGCACGCGAGGCGCTCAGGGAGGACTGAAATGACTGATGCAATTCCCGCGCGCGGCTGGTCCCCGGGCAGGGTGACTGCCGTGACCGTCCTGGCGCTCATCGGCGTCCTGGCGGTCATCGCGGCCATCATGTACCTCACGGAGCCCGCCAGGTCGCTGCCCGCCATACTCGGCACCATCACCCACCCCGCATCCAGGGCCGACGCGCACCGCGCCACGCGGGGCTGGGCTTCCCTCGCCGTTGGCGTGGTCTGCCTGGCGGCGGCAGTGTTCGCCAGCAGGCCGGGCAGGTCCTCGCTGCGGTGAACGCCCCTGCGGCCGCGCAGCATGAGCGGCTGACGTCCGGGAGGCTCACGCAGCGCGCCCGACCAGATCATCGACCCTGGGTACGTGCCCACCGCGAAAGCCGGTGAGGCGCGATCGCGTCACCGGCTTTCGTGCCACGGGGTCAGTGGTTCGCGGAGACAGGCCTGGTCACGTTGAGGAAGACGGGGCGAAGAAGTCAGCCTGCAGGCCTGATGGATCCGCGGTCGCACCCGGCCATTCATTAATTGGGAGTAACTCCCGAAGCCTGCGAATGGAATCACGGCCGATGACGACTTCAATGTTGGCTGTGCCCACCTGATGGATGAACCCGCGACAATGTCCGCACGGCGGAGGCACGTAAAGCGTCCCGCACGCATCCCACCAGACCGCAGCGGTCCTGGCGATCTGATACTCACCACCAGTAACCATCGCAGCGTTCGCCGCCTGCTCAGCGCAGAACCCGATGTCTGAAGTGTCGATGCACGCGCGAATGACGGCGGTCGGCGACTGTTACCAACTTGCAGCCGAAATCCCCGAAGAGCCGATCGCCCCCCTGTTCAGGCCGATGGTTTTGCGAGCGCAGTTGGCGCCCTTTCCCGATGACCGGGCCGTGAACAACAGCCCATACCACTGCCACGAGCAACCTCGCTCTTCCAGCGCGCCACCGGCTTTCCACCGGTTGACGGGGCGCTGCTCGTTCCGGGGGTGGAGGGATATCTCGTTGCCGTCGCAGGTGACGCGGAAGTGGGTGTCCAGGGCGGGCGGCGGCCCGGCCGGGGCGGCGCCGCGCATCCGCAGTTCGGCCAAGTTCTCGGCGCCCAGGCTCGACGGGCGCCGTCTTCACCAGCCGCCCGCCGATGGTCACGTGAACGGTGACCTCGTCGACCACCGCAGCGCGTCCGCGGTAGACCTTATTATCGCCGCCACCGCTGCTCATCTCGGTTTGACCGTTTTGCATGACGACTCCGACTACCGCACGGTTGCACGGCACTCGTCTGATCTGGCCGAGCAGAACATCCAGGACCTCGTCTCGTAATCAGTGCAGCGGTCTCGTAGGTCCAAAGCGTCGGCGCCCGTGTGGCATGTAAGTTCAGTCGCCCGGCTTGTCCGTGAGTAACCCTGGCTATCCCTTGGGCACTCCCGCATGTGGCACGTTCGTGGCACGCGCCGGGGCTGTGGGCTGCCCGATCGTGGTGTGGCACCTCAGCCGAGGCCGTCGCGTAACGGTACGGCGAAACCCTCCAAGGGAACCTCACCGTCGTCCTCGACACCACGCCCCGTAGGGCAGCAAGAGGGACAAGGTGAGCGGCTACCACTACGTGCGGTCATACCAGCACGGAGGGCAAGAACAGAACGCCAGTCCGCGGACACATGGCCCGTAGGTTCTGCCTCCGGGCGCTCGCGTTCGCGGCGGTTGTCGCTGTCGCCTCTGCGCTGCATGGCGGCGCAGCGACGGTAGCCGGTTCAGCCTCGGGGCTGGGCAATCCGGCCGTCCGCTCTAAGCTTAGTATCGAAATGACCAATCCGCCGGCGTCGGCGCTCTCCGTCGCACTGGCGGACCCGAGTCACGGTGGAGGTGGTCGCTACGAACTCCCCGGGCAATGTGGCGAAATTCCTGGTGCCCGACGTGATCTTCGGAGTCGGAGTGCTGGCGGAGGTGGGCAATGCGGTCCGCCGTCAGGGCGGAGTCAACGTCTTCGTGGTGAGCGACCCCGGAGTGGCCGAGGCCGGCTGGACGGCCGAGGCACTCGGGCATCTGAAGGCGGCCGGCGTCCGCGCGCAGCTGTGGGACGGGCTCACGCCCAACCCCAAGGATCATGAGGTGGCGGCGGGCTGCGCCGCGTACCTGGACGGCGGTTGCGATGTGCTCGTCGCAGTCGGCGGCGGGAGTTGCATCGACGCGGCGAAGGCGATCGCCGTGCTCGCCAGCCAGGGCGGCGCGATTACCGACTACGCGGGAGTCGGGCGGGTCGAGGGCCCGCTTCCCCCAGCGGTCATGGTGCCGACCACGGGCGGGTCGGGATCGGACGTCTCGCAGTTCTGCGTGATCACCGACACCGCGCGACGGATCAAGGTCACCATCGGCGGGCGGCCGCTGATGCCGGACATCTCGGTCGCCGACCCCCAGACGCTCTGCACCGTGCCGCACGACATCATCGGCTACACCGCACTGGACGCGCTGAGCCACGCGATCGAGTCGTATCTGTCCAGGGCGGCCAGCTTCCTCACCGACGCGCACGCCATCGCCGCCGTCCGCGGCGTGTGCGAGCACCTGATCCCGGCCCTTGACAGCCCGGGCGACGTCCGGCCGCGCGAGGGACTCGCCCGGGCGTCCCTGCAGGCGGGGCTGGCGTTCACCAACGCGCTGCTTGGTGCCACGCACGCCATCTCGCACCAGATCGGCGGTCTCACCGACCAGCCGCACGGGCTGCTCAACGCGATCCTGCTGCCGCACGTGATGGAGTTCAACGCCACCGTTGCCGCCGCCAGGCTCGCCGAGGTCGCCTGCGCGATGGGGGTGCGGACCGGGCTGATGACCGAAGCCGAGGCCGCCGACGCGGCGATCCAGCTGGTCCGCGAGCTTTCCGCCAAGGCCGGGCTGCCCGCGACCCTGCGTGAGATCGGGGTCGGCCGCGGCGACCTTGACCTGGCGGCCGCGAACGCTCTCGGCGACGCCTACATCGTCACCAACCCCAGGGAGGTCACCGAGGCGGACGCCTTCGCGATCTGCCAGCGGGCCTGGTAACGGCCATGACCGAGATCGACGACGCCCGGCTTGCCCAGCTTGTCGGCGTGCACACGTCGAAGACCGGGTACTACGCGCGATGGCGTGGCACCGCGGTGGATCTCGAGCGGGCGCTGGCCGGCTGGGACGACGCCGAGCGCCGCGCCGACGAGATGGCCAGGCGCAACGACCAGCTTCGGCGGGCCAAGGAGCAGCTGGCCCGAGTGCGGCAGGCCGAAGTGCTCTCGGCCGAGCGGCACCGCATCGCCCGCGACCTGCACGACGGAGTCGCGCAGTGCCTGGTCGGCATCGGGATGCACCTGGAGTGGTGCAGGCGGCACACCAACCCGGATGCGCCAGAGTACGACCGCCTGTTGGCGTCCCAGGAGCTGGCCCGCGCCGGGCTCGGCTGGGTCCGTTCGGCCGTCGACGAGCTGTCCGGCCTTGAGCACCCGGGTACGGGGCTCGGCCAGACGCTGCGGGACCTCGCCGCCGACTTCCGGTCCGCCCGCCTGCTGCGGGTGTCCGTGCGGGTGTCGGGGCGCCAGCGGCAGCTGCCCGGGGCGGTCGAGCACTCGCTGTTCCAGATCTCCCAGGAAGGGCTCTGGAATGTGGTCAGGCACGCGCAGGCCTCCCAGGCCTGGCTCAGCCTTGCCTACAGCGACCGCGAGGTCCGGCTCAGCGTCGCCGACGACGGGGCGGGCGATCCGGCTGCGGCTGCCCGCTTCCTGGCGCTCGACGCGCCCCAGCTCGGCAGGCACGGGCTGCGGAACATGGCCGAGCGAACCGTGGAACTCAACGGCGTCATCCGGGTGCGGCGGCGGCGCGGGGGCGGCCTGCGCATTACGGTGTCCATCCCTGCTTCGTCCGCGCAGCACGCCGCGGGGACGGAGACGGGCGTGCCATGACCAAGGCCGCCAGAACCGCAGACGGAAGGACGGCGGACGACGCAATGGCCGGGAGGGTGCGGATCCTGGTGGTCGACGACCACACGATCGTCCGGCAGGGGCTCCGCTCGATCCTCGATCTTGAGCCGGACTTCACCGTGATCGGCGAGGCGGCGACCCCGGAGGAGGCAGTGGCGCAGGCCGCGCGGCTGCGCCCCGATGTGGTGCTGCTCGACCTCAAGCTAAGCGACGCCGCGCCCGCCGAGGGCCTGGACGTGTGCGCCACGCTGCGCGGCCGGCATAAGGACATGGCCGTCGTCGTGCTCACCACCTTCCTCGACGAGCGGCTGCTTGTCGGCGCGCTGCGGCGCGGCGCGAGCGGGTACGCACTCAAGGACGTGGACGGGGTGGAGCTGGCACGGATCATCCGGGCCGTGCAGCGGGGGGAGTCCGCGTTCGACTCGCGCAGCGCCGAACTGGTCGTCCGCTCGCTGACCGGTCAGCCCACCCCGGCGACCGGCTTGCTCAGCGAGCGCGAGCTTGAAGTCGTCCGGCCGGTTGCCAGGGGCGCGACCAACCCGCAGGTCGCGCGGGAGCTATATCTCAGCGAGTCCACGGTGAAGTACCACCTGCGGATGGCGATGCGCAAGCTAGGCGCCAGGGATCGCACCGAACTCGTCTACAAGGCCACCTCGCTCGGCCTGCTCTGAACCGGTTCCCGTCAAGGGCTAACCGCATCACGTGCTTGGCACAATGAGGGTCGGCGCTTTCCACGGGGAGGGGAAGCACTGCCCGGATGGACAGTAGGCCGCGACCGTTCGGGCAAATTCTGCTCTCTTCGGGGCGGGATGTTCACGCCAGTCGGCGTGGTGACCCGCAGTGGCGGGAACCCTAGCGTGAACCCTGAGACACATGTCGATACAAGGAGGTAACGCCATGGCAGGTAACCGCGCCGTCGCCTATATGGAGCCGGGACGGGTCGAGGTGCAGACGATCGACTACCCCGAGCTGGAGCTCAAGGACGGACCGGGGGTCAACCCGGCCAACGTGGGGCGCAAGTGCCCGCACGGGGTGATCCTCAAAGTCGTCTCGACCAACATCTGCGGCAGTGACCAGCACATGGTCCGCGGCCGCACCACCGCGCCGGCCGGGCTGGTGCTCGGGCACGAGATCACCGGCGAGGTGATCGAGGCCGGGCCCGGAGTGGAGTTCATCAAGGTCGGCGACCTCGTCAGCACGCCGTTCAACATCGCCTGTGGCCGGTGCCGCAACTGCAAGGAGCGCAAGACCGGGATCTGCCTGAACGTCAACCCGGACCGGCCGGGATCCGCCTACGGGTACGTGGACATGGGCGGCTGGGTCGGCGGCCAGGCCGAGTACGTGATGGTCCCCTACGCGGACTTCAACCTGCTCAAGTTCCCGGACAAGGACCAGGCCATGGCCAAGATCAAGGACCTGACGATGCTGTCCGACATCTTCCCCACCGGGTACCACGGGGCCCACACCGCGGGCGTCACCACCGGGTCGACGGTCTACGTGGCCGGGGCCGGTCCGGTCGGGCTCGCCTGTGCGTACTCGTCGCTGCTGCTCGGCGCGTCGGTCGTCATCGTCGGCGACATGAACCCCGATCGGCTCAAGCAGGCGGAAAGCTTCGGCTGCGAGACCGTCAACCTGTCGCAGGACGCGACGCTCGGCGACCAGATCGAGCAGATCCTCGGCGAGCCCGAGGTCGACGCGGCCGTCGACTGCGTCGGGTTCGAGGCACGCGGCCACGGGCACAACGCCGGCGAGGCCCCGGCGACCGTGCTTAACGACGTCATGACCGTGGCGCGGGCCGGCGCCGGCGTCGGCATCCCCGGCCTGTACGTGACCGGCGACCCCGGCGGTATCGATGACGACGCCAAGATCGGCTCGCTCAAGGTCAGGCTCGGGCTCGGCTGGGCCAAGTCGCACTACTTCATGACCGGCCAGTGCCCGGTCATGCAGTACAACCGCGAGCTGATGATGGCGATCCTGAACGACAAGGCGCACATCGCGCATGCGGTGAACGCCACCGTGATCACCCTTGACCAGGCCCCGGAAGGCTACCGGGACTTCGACCACGGAGCGGCGCGCAAGTTCGTCATCGACCCGCACGGCCTGGTCCCGGCCTGACGTCGTCCTCGGTTTTCCCGGATCCCGGTGGCCAGCCGCTGCCCGCCTGCGGTGGCGGGCGGCGGCGCCATCGGGCACCCAGGCGCGCTGGCCGGCCAGCGCGCCTGGGTGCCCGCGAACCTCGATGTCCCACACAGCTGGACGTCGGTCCGCGACGTCGTGGCGACCCTGGTCACCGCCGCCGCGACAGAGAGGGCATGGGGGCGAGGCTGGCTGGTGCCGACCAATCCGCCGCTCACCGTGCGCGAGCTGGCCACCCGGTTCACCGAGCTGAAGGGTGCGCCGGCGCCGCGCCTCACGTCGATGCCCTACCCCGTGCTGTGGACGGCGGGCCTGTTCAACGCCACGATCAAGGAGCTACGGCACACCTATTACCAGTGGAGCCGACCGTTCACCATCGACTCCAGCGCGACCGAGCGGGAGTTCGGTCTCACACCCGTCCCGATCGACTCAGCCCTGGCCAACGTCCTTTGCTGAGAGGCGAACCCGAGACTCGCTCTAACCATGGCGTCGGGTAGCCGAATGGACGCGGAGGGTAACATCAGCTGCAGTCCCGCCATCAGCGGGGTGTGAGACCCGACCAGCGGAGGTCTGGGTGGAGGCCTGGGGCACCCGCACCTACGACGAGTCCGCGCTGTTCGAGGCGCTCACGCTAGGCGTTTTCGAGATCGGGCTGAGCTGGTCGATTGCTGTCGGCGTCTCCGAGCCGGGCGGCGCTGGCCAAGTCCGACGAGACGGGAGGACCGAAATGACTGGTGCAGTTAGCGCGCGTGGCTGGTCCCCGGGCAGGGTGACTGCCGTGGCCGTCCTGGCGGTCATCGGCGTCCTGGCGATCATCGCGGGCATCGTGTATCTCACCGAGCCCGCCAGGTCGCTGCCCGCCATACTCGGCACCATCACCCACCCGGCATCCAGGGCCGACGCGCACCGGGCCACGCGGGGCTGGGCTTCCCTCGCCATTGGCGTGGTCCTCGTGGTGGCGGCAGCGTTCGCCAGCAGGCCGGGCCGGTCCTCGCCGCGGTGAAGGCCCCTTTCGGCCGCCTCATGAGCGGCTGACGGCCGGGAGGATCACGCACCGCACCGACCTGCTGCTCCGCGCCAGTTTCCTGCAGAGCGATCAGAGCACTCCAATGCCCGGCTTCCGGGTCCTTGCCGGGCAACTGCGGGGCGCGGCAGCTCGGTCACCGCCGAAGCCTGCGCGGCCTGGCCGTCAGGACGGGCGTTCCACGCCAGGCTGCTCGATCAGGTGAGCGCCGGCAAGCTGGAGCAGCGCCGCTGCCGCCGCGGTGGGGCGGCGGCGGCGCAGCACGACGGCGTTGAGCGACCAGCGGAAGTCGTGCTCGCGGATCTTGACCGCGCGCAGGTCCCCGTGCGGTGTGATGGCGTAGGCGGGCAGGACGGCGATGCCGACGCCGGCGCGGACGAACGCGGCGGTGGCGTCGATGCCGCCCACTTCCGCGGCGATAGAGCGGCGCATTCCGTAGGCGGCGAAAACCTCGTCGGCGACGGTGCGCATGGCGAATCCGGGCGGCAGGTCGATGAAGGTCTCGTGCTCCAGCTCGCGGATCCCGACCGCGCGCCGCCCGGCGAGCGCGTGCCCGGCGGGGACCGCGAGCAGCTGGGGGACGTGCAGCAGCGAGCGGCCGGCGTACTCGCTGGGCAGGGGGCCGGAGGAGCCGGCGAACGCCACGTCGACGTCGTAGCCGGACAGGGCGCTGAGCATCCCGGCGGAGCCGGCGGTGGCGTCGCGCAGCTGAAGCTCCACGCCGGGGTGGCGGTCCCGGAAGTCCCGGGCGAGGCCGGGCAGGTCCATCAGGCCGAGGTCGGACAGCATGCTCACGCGGAGGGTGCCCCGCAGGCCGCGGCTGAGCCCCTCGACCGCCTCGCGGGCGGCCAGGGCGGCGTCCAGGACGGCCTGCGCCTCGGGCAGCAGCGCCTCCCCGGCCTCGGTCAGCTGGACGCGCCGCGCGTTGCGCTCAAGCAGGACCACGCGCAGGTCCTTCTCAAGGGCGGTGATCGCGGCCGACACGGCGCTCTGGACGACGTGGAGCCGCTGCGCGGCGCGGGTGAAGCTCCGCTCCCCGGCGACCGCGACGAAGTACTCCAGCTGGCGCAGCTCCATGGCCCTCCCCTGCCCGCCCCCGATGAATCAACATCGGTGATGCAGTAATCAGCCGGCAGCAGAGGCAGCGTGCGGCTGCGCCCGGGCGACCCGCACGCGGCGCCGCTGGTGGACCCCGCCTATCTCACCGACCGGACGGACGCGCCGCACCTGATCGCGGGACTGCGGCGCGCCCTGGACCTCGGCTCGGCGGCGTCGATGAGCCCCTTCCTCGGCGCGGCGAACCGGCCGCCCCGCGCCGACGGCAGCCTGACCGGGCACGCGGCCGACCGCCAGCGCGAGCTGCTGGCCGCGGAGTCTGTGCCGTTCCGCGGCCCGAACGTCGACCTCCCCGCTGCCCGCTGGCACAGCTGACTCCGGTGCCCACCCCAACTCCCGCCAAGAAAGAGAGACACCGTGTCCATCACCGGTGATAAGCAGCACCGGTCAGCCCATATCCAGTGGCCCGCTGACGCCGACCCCGACCGCGCTGACCTGTTCGCCCACAACGACATCGTCATCAACGCTCCCGCCGAGGTCATCTGGGACCGCCTGATCCGCGCGGCAGCGTGGCCGGACTGGTACTCCAACTCGGCCAACGTGACCGTCAACGACCCCGGCGGCGTGCTGGGCCCCGGCGTCACCTTCGACTGGGTCACCTTCGGCGCCGCCATCCACAGCACCGTGCACGAGTTCGAGCCCGCCAGCAGGATCGGCTGGTACGCCACCACCGACCAGTGGCTCGCCTACCACACCTGGCTGCTGGTGCCCCGCCCGGACGGCAGCACCTACGTCGTCCGCGAAGAGACCGACGACGGCCCCAACCCGCGCAAGCTCGCCGAGGCCAACCCGGGCCACCTGCACCGCGGCCACGACCTGTGGAACATCAGCCTGAAGTTCCTCTGCGAGTCCTGACGCCACAGCCGGCCTGGCTAGGGAAGGTGAGGTGCAGGAGCTGCCCAGGCGCGCGGTCAGAACACCCAGATCCCACAGCCTCGGCTCTGGCCCGGGGTCTAGCCCGGCGCCAACGCTGAGCACCGTCGGTGTCTCTTGGCGGCGTGGTCTTCGCGTCGTGCGCGGAAGTTACAGGATCAGTGCCTGTGTGGCGGCGTGCAGGATGTGGCCGAGGTCTTCGCCGCAGGCCTGGCGGTAGAGGGGGCCGGTGCCGTCGGCGAGCAGCTGGCTGGCGATCGCCACGCCGCGGGCCGGGACCGGGCCGGGCGCGGCCAGGCGGACGGCTAGCTGGGCGAGCAGCGCGGTGGACTGGCGGATCCGCGCCCGACACAGCGGCAGGCGCGGGGGACGACCGTCGGCCGCCGGGGCGAGGATGACGGCAGCCGGCTCCCCTGCCGCGGCGAGGATCCGGTGCACGCTAGCGGCCAGGTCGCGGCGCAGTCGCATCGAGGTCAGCTCGATGGCCCGCGCCGCGTGGACGGGGCTGGTCTCTGGGCTGGTCCCGGCGGCCAGCTCGCGGTCCAGCCGAGCCGCCGTGCACCGGGCCAGCAGGCGGTGCCGAAGCCGGAGCCGGCGTAGGGTCAGGCGGTCCCGGCCGTCACGGAGCAGGACATGCCTAGCGGGACCGTGGTCCGCCGGGGTGCGGGCGTGCAGATGGCCGTTCGTGGCGGTCATCGTCGCTCCTGGGCGTTGGGTCGCAAGCCCATCTGCAGCTCGACCATCCGGCGCGATGCGTAGTTCACCTCGGCAATAGTCAGGCGGAGCTGGTACCAGAGAAACCGGAGCCGCTCAGGGCCGGTCCAGGAGACGAGGTCTTCGGCGTTCGACATACGGTGTTCGGCGCTTTCAGGCTGGTTCATGGTAAGTCCAGGCGGTCGGAGGCTGCAGCCCGCCAAGCACTCCGGCATAGGCTGGGCCGTCGGCCTCGTGCGTGACCGGCGGAGCTTGCTGCGCAAGGGCCGCCGCCAGGCTGGCCTTCGCCGCGATCGCGGCGTGCTTTTCGCCGATTTCGGCGTTCCAGCGTGTGAGCGTGAGCCACAGCGGAATGCCTGCCCAGCAGCCGATGAACATCAGCGCGAGCGGGATGCTCAGCCAAAACCACGTCTCCATAATGATCCTTCTGGTAAAAGATTCGGCCCACGCCCCAGCGCCAGGCATGCGATATGTGCAGAGCGTCGAACAGGCACGTGATATCGGCCGGATCTGTCTGCGCTTTCTATTGATACAAGCCGTTGGCGCGCTGTCGCTTCGCCCGGACAGGCCATCTTCCGCGCCGGGCGCGAATGGCCGTTTCGGGCCATGCTCGCAGGAGCATCGCCGGCGCGGGCCGGGTCGGCGACACGGCCCGGCGGCTGCCGCCGGCGGACGCGGAGTTTGTGCATGCGTTGCCCGGATGGTCCGAGCGACGGGGCCGGGCCCCGGGAGCCGCCGCATCCTGGAGCAAGGGCAGGTGCTCCTCCTGTAGATCCGGCTGCGCGCGCTGGGCCAGGAGCCAGGCCGGATGCGCGCCCGCCTCGCCAACCAGCCCGCCTCGACGAGCGCGGGCGGAGGCCCGACCTAGCCGGCTAGCGTCAGCTCCTCTCGGGTCGGATCAGCAGCCCCGGCTCCGCGGCCAGCGAGAGGAGCTCACTCGACGCCAAGCAGGGTGCGCCCGCTACCATGAGCGCATGAACTCCCCGATCCGGGGATTTCTCACCAGTTTTCGAGTTCGAGTCCAGATTCAGGGAAATCTCACCGGTTTTCGAGTTAAAGTCCCCCTCGGACACTCTCGAAAAAGCCACAGTCGGCGGTTTTTATTTGTGCTTCGACGATTCCCATTCCTGGGCGATAGGTCAGTTTGAGGCCTAGGTGACGGAGAATCCCGGACTTGTCGTGATGGTCAGAGCCGCCGCTCGTCGGCGCCCACCAGCAGGGGCTGCGCGAACCGGCAGATTTCCGCCGCCGCGTCGAACTCCTGGGTGGTCATCTCCTCATACCCCGGGATGGGCGCGGAGCCGGGCCAGGTGTGGCCCGCGCCGAACACCGTCCACGCGGCCACCTGCGTCCCGCCGACCCCGCCGGTTGCGATAGACCGGCTGGACAGCTCGGTGCCGTAAGTAGAGGCCGCCCCAGCCGGACACCGGTCGACGGCGCGCCAGAACGTGGCCGTCTCTTCCAGGGACACCGTCCGCCCGCGCCGCTCCCCGTTGGGCCCGAGGTGGCGCGAGTAGCCGCCCTCGAGCGGTGAGATCGGGTCGGCCGTCCCGTGGATCAGCAGCGCCGACACCGCGTGGGTCGGTGGCGCCACCTCGTCGCGCAGCCGGGCGGGCAGCCCGCCCGCGACCGCGGCCAGGACGGCGACCTGGTCGCCGGCCTCGATCCCCATCCGGTGGGCCATGAACGCGCCGTTCGATATCCCCGCGACCACTGCCCGGTCGCGGTAGGTGCCGTGCCGGTCGGCCGACCAGTCGATGATCGCCCGCAGGAACGCGACGTCGTCCACCCCGGCCTCGTCGGCGGTGGTGACCCCGCGCCCGTCCGCCCAGCAGCCGCCGACGCCATCGGGGAACGCGACCGCGAAGCCCCACGCGTCCGCCTGCTGGTCGAACGCGGTCCACTCGCGCATGAACCGCCCGCCGAAGTTCGGCGCGTTGCCGTGCAGGACGAGCGCCAGCGCAGTCCCGCCGCCAGGCGCGACCAGCGGCAGCCGCAGGGTGAACGTCCGCGCGCGCCCGCGGACGACGAGCTCGCCCGCCACATCCCGATCGTCCGTCACCGGGAACTCCTCATCGACGCCGATCGTCAGTCATCGAGGGCCTGGTAAGCCGCAGTGGAGAAGTCGCCGATGATGACCGAGCCCAGGTGCGAGGTGAACGCGTGCTGGGTGAGCAGGATCAACGTCAGGTTCTCGGCCGGGTCGTTGACCCACGTGGTGCCGAGTCCGCCGTTCCAGCCGTAGGACCCGACCGAGTGGTAGATCTGGGTGCGCCGGGTCACCACCGACACCCCGAACCCCCAGCCGGTGGTATCGAAGTCGCCCGGGCCCAGGCCGGAGACCGCCTTTACCTCGGCCGACAGCTGGTCCGAGGTCATCAACGACACGGATGGCCTGGACAGGATCCGCACACCCCGGTAGCGGCCGCCGCCCGCCAGCATCGACGCGAACGCGAAGTAGTCGCCCGCCGTGGAGACCAGCCCGCCCGCGCCGGACGGGAACGCCGGGGGAGTGGCCCACTGCCCGACCGGCGGGTCGTAGACGATGACCTCCCCGGAAACGGCGTCCCGGGTGTACTGCGGCGGCAGCCGGTCGATCGAGTCCGGCGGCACCCAGAACCCGGTGTCGGTCATGCCCAGCGGATCGAAGATCCGCTCCTGCAGGAAGTCGCCGAACGGCTGCCCGGTGACCCGCGCCACGAGCACGCTGAGAATGTCGGAACCGAGGTTGTACAGCCACCGCGTGCCCGGCTGGTAGGCGAGCGGCAGCGCGCCCAGCTGCCGCATCCACTCATCCGGCTCGACTACCGCGGCGGGCGCCGGCATCCCTCCGCGCAGCCCGCCCAGCGCGTCCATAATCGGCACCGACCCCGGCGGTCCCCACATGCCGTGCCCGAAGCCGAGCCCCAGCTGGAACGTCAGCAGGTCCCGCAGCGTGATCGGCCGCACGGCCGGCACCGTGTCGTGCAGCAACGCGTCCAGCCGGGTCAGCACCCGCCGGTTGGCGAGCTCGGGCAGGTACTCGTCCACCGGGTCGTCCAGCCGGAGCACGCACTCTTCCACCAGGATGAGGCCCGCGACCGCGGCGACCGGCTTCGACATCGACGCGATGCGGAAGATCGTGTTGGGCCGGGCGCCGCCCGCCGTCTCCACGTGCGTCTCGCCGTCCCGCGACAGCAGCGCGACCACCTCGGCCGACTCGCCCCGCTGCACGGACCCGGCCAGCACGTCCGCCACCTGGCTCAGCCGCGACTTCGAGAACCCGCCCATCGAAGCACCCCTCCAACGCTGCAGAGAACACCGCCAGCTACGACCGTACAACGGCTGGAAAATCATCGCGGGTCTACGGCCGGCCCGGGCGGGCTATTGCTCGTCGACCACCACGATGTCCGACTCGGCCAGCGCCGCCCGGAGCTCGCCGATCGTGCAGGTCTCCTCCGGGACCAGCACCCCGGCCGGCCCGGCGCCTGCCCCCGCGGCCAGCGAGCGGGCGAACAGCACCGTGCCCGCCGCCGCCGACCGGTAGTCGCCGCGGCACCGCAGGGTCCGCGCGGCCAGGCAGGCGCCGCGGCGGCGGACCGCGACCCAGTGCGCGACCGGCTCGGACCCGGGGGCGCCCGGAGCGTCCGACCGGGCGCTGGCGAAGGCGGACCGGGGGAGGCGGGCGATGAGCCCGGCCGAGTTGAAGGCGAGCAGGGCGCTGTGCACCCGGCGCTCGCTGATGCACAGGTAGGGGCTGACCGCCCGGCCGCCGGCCACCGCGCCCAGCCAGCCGTTGTCAGCCTCGGCGAAGCCGACGCAGCGGCGTCGGCCGAACGGCTCAGGCAACGGGACGACGGTCGTCTGGTGCGTGCTTTCACGGGTGAGCGCGGGATGGGCGAACCTGCTTCCGGCCGGCCCGACCGCGCTCTTGGCCGAGACGGTGAAGACCAGCTCGACCTCGTCCGCCTCCGGATGGTGCGCCAGCAGGTCGGCCGCGAGCAGGTTGGTCAGCCCCGGGGCGATGCCCGCGTTCATCAGCACGGTGCCGCGGGGCGGGCCAGGCACCCGCCGCAGCCGCTGCACGGCGCTCGCGGCCACGGCCGAGACGTTGATGAGCACGCCGCCCTGCGTGAGCACCAGCCGCTCGGCGACCAGCCCCTCGTCAGGGACGGTGCTCACGATGAGGTCGATGTCGTCGAGCGCCCGCTTGAGGGTGTCGGGCTCATCCAGGTCCACCCGCCGGAAATCGGCACCGGAATCGGGCCGCCGGCCGGCCCTGATCGCGGTCCAGCCCGCCGCGCCGAACGCCGCCGCGATCGCCGTCCCAAGCGCGCCCTGGCCGCCGAGCACGAGCACCCGGCCGGTGCCCGGCTCGTTCACCGGCACCATCGTCCCCCTAGCGATCGACACTGAGCTATACGGCTAGGCTATGAATAATGGCCTGGATAGGAAGGTCCAATTGGCTACCAGTAAGCAGCCCAATTTCGCAGATGACGGCGAGTTCCCTGCTGACCTCCTGGTGGAACTTGACCGCTCCCGCCCTCGCACCCTTCGAGCGCAGCTCGAGCGCGGCCTGCGTCAGGCCATCGCCCGCCAAACGCTCGCCCCGGGAACCGCGCTGCCGCCGTCGCGGGTGCTCGCGGCCGAACTCGGGCTGTCCCGCTCGCTCGTGGTCGGCGCCTACGAGCAGCTGGTCATCGAGGGCTACCTGGAAGCCCGCCAGGGCTCTGGCACCCGGGTCAGGGCGCCCGGCTTCGACAGCCGCCAGGCGTCGGCCGGACCGGGCGACTCGCCGTACTGGCCGCTGGCGCTTGGCCACGACGGCAAGATATCCAGGAGCGGGCTGCCCGACCCGGCCCTGTTTCCGCGCAATGAATGGCTCCGCCACTACCGTGACGTGCTGCAGGACCTCCCCGACATGGGCCTGCTCTACCCGCCGCCGCGGGGCGAGCTCGAGCTGCGGGCAGCGCTCGCCGCCTACCTGGGCCGCGTCCGCGGCGTGCGGGCGAGCCCGGACCAGATCGTCATCTGCGGCGGCTTCTCGCAGGGCCTGATGCTGCTGTGCCGGGCGCTTGGCAGGCGCGGCGTGACCCGGATCGCGGTCGAGGACCCGTGCTTCCTCTTCCATCGCAAGATCATCGACGCGGCCGGACTTGAGGCGGTCCCGGTCGCGGTCGACGACGAGGGAATCAAGACGTCCCTGCTGGCCGGCCTGGAAGTGCAGGCGGTGCTGCTGTCACCCGCCCACTCCTACCCGAGCGGGGTCGCGCTCTCGGCCAACCGGCGGGTCGCCCTGCTTGAGTGGGCGCGCAGGTCGGGGGCGCTGGTCATCGAGGACGACTACGACGCAGAGCTCCGCTACGACCGGCTGCCGGTGGGGGCGCTGCAGGGCCTCGATCCCGACCGCGTCGTCTACGGCGGCAGCGCCAGCAAGGTCCTGAGCCCGGCCCTGCGGCTGGGCTGGATCGTCGCACCGCCCGAGCTGGCGGGCGACATCATCCGGGTCCGGCTGCTTGAGGACTTCGCCGCCGAGGCGCTCGGGCAGCTCACCCTCGCCCGCTTCATCGACAGCGGCGGCTTCGCCCGGCACCTGCGGCGGGTCCGCCCCATCTACCGCGCCCGGCGCGACCGCGTGCTCGCCGTACTCGACGCGCACCTACCGGAGATCCGGCCGAGCGGCGAGGCGGCCGGGCTGCACCTGCTGCTGCGGCTGCCCGACGGGCGCGACCCCGACCAGGTCGCGACGTTGGCGGCCAAGCACGACGTCCAGCTGGAGAACGCGACCTGGCACTGGGCGCAGCCCTGCTCCGCGCCCCCCACCCTGCTGGTCGGGTACGGCGCGCAGCGTGAGCACGCGCTGGCGCATGGCATCGAGGCACTCGCGGCCGAGCCGTGGTGAGTCGCCCCGGTCCGTTCGAGAAAAGCTGAAAAGAGCGCCGATCGCGGACCCGCAGGCGGTCGCGGCCGCCTAGCCTGTCCGGTATGCCGGTATTGACGGTGGTGCAGCACCTCTGGGACCGGGTGACGGGGACGCAGCCCGCGCCGCCGGACTGGGTCGTCGCGGCGAGCGGCGCCGTCGCGCTGATCGTGGTGCTGAACGGCTGGCTCTGGCGCCTGACCAGGAACGCGATCACGATCGCGCACGAGGGCGGCCACGCCCTGGTCTCGCTGCTGGCCGGGCGGCGGCTGCAGGGGATTCGGCTGCACTCCGACACCTCGGGCGAGACCCGGTCCCGGGGCAGGCCGGACGGGCCCGGCCTGGTGCTCACCACCCTCGCCGGGTACCTGACGCCGCCGCTGCTCGGGGCCGGGGCGGCCTGGCTGCTGGCCGCGCATCACGTCATCCTGCTCCTATGGCTGCTGCTGGTGCTGCTCGGCGCGACGCTGCTCGCGATCCGCAACGCCTACGGCGCGCTGGCGGTGCTGGTCACGGCGGCGGGTGTGGTCGCGGTCAGCTGGCTGGCCACGGCGCTGGTGCAGGCGGCCTTCGGGTACGCCGCCGCCTGGTTCCTGCTGCTTGGCGGGGTGCGGCCGGTGGTCGAGCTGCAGCGGTCGCGCGGCCGCGCGCGACGCTCCCGTGGCCGCGCCCTTCGCCCCGGCGGCGTCGTCTGGCAAGGTCGCGCGCCGGAGTCGGACGCCGACCAGCTGGCCGGGCTGACCGGGGTGCCGGGCGGCGTCTGGGTCGGGCTGTTCCTGGTGGTGGCGCTGGTCGCGCTGGCGGTGGGGGCGCGGCTGCTCGTCCCCGGCCCGCTGCACCTGCCGAAAATCCAGTGAAAATCCAAATCATCATCTCGAACGGACCGTTGCTTCGCCCCGCCCGCCCGCCGTCTCGCCGAGCGATGGCGGGCCGACGACACGCGAAACTCCGCAATCGTATGGCGAATCGAACTCGTTGGCTATGCGACAATTAATGCAAACATGTAAGCGAAACGATCTCAGCTGTGACCGCTGCCGCCGGGGGTGCGGCAACGGAGGTGCGGCCGCGGATCGCCGCGCCGGCGGCGGACGGCGCGGTAGAGTCGGGGTTGCCGCGCGGCAGTGTCCTTTTTGTGGCGCCGGCTGCAGCGGCGCCGACGGCAGAAGCTCGGAAGGAGACGCGGGCGGGCATGCTTGAGGAAGTGCGCATCACCGGGCTCGGGGTCATCAACGACGCGCTGCTCGAGCTTTCACCCGGCTTCACCGCGCTGACCGGCGAGACCGGCGCGGGCAAGACGATGGTCGTGACCGGCCTCGGGCTGCTCTTCGGCGGCCGCGCGGACCCGGCCCGGGTGCGGCCGGGCGCGCAGCGCGCCTCGGTCGAGGGACGGCTCCGCACCGACCCCCGGGGCAAGGTCGCCCAGCAGGTCGAGGAGGCGGGCGGCGACCTTGACGAGGACGGCACGCTGGTGCTGACCAGATCGGTGTCGGGGGAGGGGCGCTCGCGCGCGTTCGCGGGCGGCCGCTCGGTGCCGGTGTCGCTGCTCACCTACCTGGCCGACGACCTGGTCGCGGTGCACGGCCAGTCCGACCAGCAGCAGCTGCTCAAGCCCGGACGCCAGCGGGAGTCGCTCGACAAGTTCGCCGGGGCGGTGCTGGCCGAGGTGCTGGCCGACTACCAGCGGGCGTACAACGGGCACCGGAAGGCGCACGCCGAGCTGACCGAGATCACCACCCAGGCCCGGGCCCGGGTCGCTGAGGCGGCCGAGCTCCGGGCCGGGCTGACCGAGATCGAGAAGCTCAACCCGGTGGCGGGCGAGGCGGCGGCCCTCCGGGCCGAGGAGGAGCGACTGGCCAACGCCGACGCGCTGCACGCCGCCGCCACCACCGCGCACGAGGCGCTGCTGGGCGACCCGACCGCGGCCAACGAAGGCGCCGACGCGGTGACCCTGCTCGGCCAGGCCCGGCGGGCCCTGGACGCGGTCCGCCGTCACGACGCCGAGATCGACGGCGTCGCCGAGCGGCTGTCTGAGGCGACCTACCTGCTCTCGGAGGTGGCGGCCGAGCTCGCGTCCTACGTGCAGTCACTGGACGCGGACCCGGCCCGGCTGGCCGCCGTGCAGGAGCGCCGAGCCGCGCTGAGCCGCATCATCCGCCTCTACGGACCCGGCGGCGTATCCGCCCACATCAACGGACAGCCTGCCCCCATCGATCCAGGTGACTGGGTTGAATCAGACGACGCGGCGGAGCCGACGCCGCAGCCCGACGAGATCGACGTCGTGCTCGACTGGGGACGCCGTGCGGCCGCCCGAGTGGGCGAGCTCGACAACGACGACGACAAGATCGCCGCCCTCACCGCCGAGGAAGCGGAGCTGGCAGCGCGCGTGGCCGAGCTGGCCGCCCGGCTCACGCAGCTGCGCACCGAGGCGGGGGAGCGGTTCGCGCAGGACGTGACCGCCGAGCTGACCGCGCTGGCCATGCCGCACGCCCGGATCTCGGTCGTCCTCACCCCGCTGGACGAGCCCGGCCCGCACGGCATCGACGACGTGGAGATCCGGCTCGCCTCCAACCCGGGCGCCCCCTCCCTCGCGCTGCACAAGGGCGCCTCCGGCGGCGAGCTGTCCCGGGTCATGCTCGCGATCGAGGTGGTCTTCGCCGGCGCCGACCCGGTCCCCACCTTCGTGTTCGACGAGGTGGACGCCGGCGTCGGCGGCAAGGCCGCGGTCGAGATCGGCCGCCGCCTGGCCAAGCTGGCCCGGCTCGCCCAGGTCATCGTCGTCACCCACCTGCCCCAGGTAGCCGCGTTCGCCGACAACCACCTGGTGGTCGCCAAGTCAAGCGACGGCTCGATCACCAGCACCAGCGTGGTCCGGCTGGACCACGAGGCCCGCGTCCGCGAGCTCTCGCGCATGCTGGCAGGCCTCGAGGACTCCGAGTTCGGCCAGGCCCACGCGGCCGAGCTGCTGGCGATGGCCGCCGACCAGGCTGCCCGCCCGTAGCACCTTGATCACTCAGGACCAGGCGGCGGCGATCGCCTTCCACGTCTGCGGCGCCCCACCCAACGACCCCCGGCGGGGCTGGGACCTGACCGAGTTCGACGCCGGCTGGCTCATCACCGAACGCGCCAAACCGGGCCGCCCGCCCGGCGCGACCCGCGTCATCGAACGCGAGTCGGGCCGGGTGATGAGCTTCCCGCCCACCGTTACCCCGGCCCGAATCGTGCAGGACTACCAGCGGGTCCTGCCAGCGGGAACGCCAGCGGAACCCTGAACGACGGTCAGGAGACCGCGGCCCGCACCAGCTCGGCGACCTTCTTCTCGGCCAGCGGACTCCACTCCACCAGCGCGTACGCCACCGGCCACACGTCGCCGTCGTCGAGGTTGGCGGCGTCCTGGAAGCCCAGGGTCGAGTAGCGGTAGTTGAACTTGCCGGAGTCCTGGAAGAAGACGACGACCTTGCCGTCCTCGTTCGCGTAGGCCGGCATCCCGTACCAGGTCTTGGGCGACAACCCGGGGGCGGCCGCGGTCACCGTCACGTGCACGCGCTCGGCCAGCGCACGATCCTCCGGAGCCATCGCTGCGATGGCGTCGAGGACCGCCTGCAGGCCATCCGCCTTCTTGGCGCCCTTCTTGCCCTCGGCGCGCAGCTCGTCGGCGCGCTTCTTCATTGCGGCACGCTCGGCGGCGCTGAAGCCCTGGGACTCGGTCGTGTCAGTTGTAGCGGGCATTCGCGGGCTTCCTTTCCTGCGACTCAGGGGCTCGGCGTCGGGCCGACCCTGCACTCAAAGGCTAGGCTCGGGGACCGTCATCGCGCTTCTCCGATCCTGACCGATTGGAGCCCAGCCGGTGCCTCTTCGCGCCTGCGTCAGTGCTGCTGTGCGATGCGTTCGCCGAGGGCCAGCCGGTGGCCGCCGGGCATCTCGACCACGAAGTCGCGCAGGCCCCAGGGATGGTCGGCGAGGCCGGTGACGATCCGCGCGCCGCTGGCCGCGCACTGCTCGTGCAGGTCATCGACGCCGGTGACGCCGAGGTAGACGGCGGTGGTGGCGTTGACGCCGGGGGTCGCTGACCGCACCAGCGCCAGACCGACCGCGTCCCGCCGCAGCAGCATTAGTCCCATGGCCGGCTCGTCGACCTCGACCTCGAACCCCAGCACCTCGCGCAGGAACGCGGCGGCGGGCGCAAGATCGTCAACTTCCAGATTGGACCGGCAGCTCACGAACTCGGTCACCGCCCCATGCTATAGCGGCCCAGGTCACCCGGTCTTTGCCCAGCCAGAACCTCCACCTGCGACCCGTCGGCGACGCCACTAACCCCAACGCGCGCTTGACCTCCAACGCGTCCCGTCGGCGACGCCATTGACCCCCAACGCGCGCTTGACCTCCAACGCGTCCTGTCACCTACGCCAGCGACCCCAAACGCGTCCTGTTGTCATTTGCCGGGAGCATGGGACCAGGGTGTTGCCACGACCTAGGGACCACCGTTCGGCTGCCGGATCATCTTGGGGCAGCTGACGGGGTTCGTCAAGCTGGGGGGATTGCGGGCCGCTGGCGGCGGCGGTAGGACTCTCCTTCGACTATGAGCTCGTGGCAGGTCGAGACCAGGCGGTCGACGGCCGACTGGGCCAGGAGCGGGTCGCTCATGAGGGTGACCCATTCGTCCGGGGTCCGGTTCGAGGTGACGATCGTCGGGTTCTTCCGGTGCCGTGCGACGACCAGTTCGTAGAAGTCCGCGGTGGCTAGCTCGTCGAGGGGCTGCAGGGCGAAGTCGTCGATGATCAGCACGCTGACGGCGGCGAGGCGGCGGTGCTCGGCCTCGGTGGTGTTGTCGAGCCGGGCGGCTTTGAGCTTCTTGAAGAGCTGGTCGGCGCGGGCCATGGTGACGGTGAGGCGGCGGCGGACGGCGATGTGGCCGAGGGCGGTGGCGAGGTGCGTCTTGCCGACGCCGACGGGCCCGAGGATGAGGGCTCCGTGCCCGGCGTCGGCGAACCGGAGGCTGGTGAGCTCGTTCCAGAGCTGCTGGTCGTAGCGGACGCTGGCTTCGGGGTCCCAGGTTTCCAGGCGCATGGCGGGGTCGAGTCCGGCGGCGCGGGCGCGGCGGGCGGCCGAGCCGTTCTCGCGTCGGGTGACCTCGTCGGACAGCAGGAGCTCGAGGAAGTCGGCGTGGGTCATTTTCTGCTGGCGGGCCGCGGTGAGCCGTTCGGGGAGGGTGTCTTCGAGGCGGCCGAGCTTGAGGGCGCGCAGCAGTCGCTTGAGGTCGGGGCTGATGGGGCTGGTCATGGTCATCGGTGCTGTTCTTTCTCTCGTTCGGGGGCTGGCTTGCGGGGCGGGCCGCCGTGCCCGCCCCGCAGGCCGGCGGTGATTACTGGGTGGCGGGCTGGCGGCGGGCCGCGGTCTTGCCGGCCGCGGGGTCCGGGCCGGTTATGAGGCCGCGGAGCAGGACGGTGGTCTCGTGCTGGCGGTCGCGCTCGCGGTCGAGGGCGGCCTCGGCGCGGGCGAGCTGGTCGCGCAGGGCGGCGAGCGCGCCCTCGTGCCGCTGGCGTTCCTGCTCGTGCCGGCTGGCGGCGTCGCGGGCGGCGGCGAGTTCCGCGGCGAGCGCGTCGCGCTCGCCTTCGGCGCGCTGCCGGGCGGTGGCGTGCTCTTCGAGCATGGCGATGGCCTCGGCTGCGGCGGTGCGGGCCTCGGCGGCGTCGAGCTCGGCGGCGTGCCGGGCGGCGGCGTGGCCGGCGGTCTCGGCGCGGGCGTGCTCGATGGCGGCGGCGGTCTCGGCGCGGACGGTCTCGGCCTGGGCCTCGGCGGCCTCGGGGCCGGCGGCGGCCAGCTGCTCGCCGAGGGCGGCGAGCTGGTCCAGGGCCGCGGTCAGCTGGACGCCGAGCCTGCTCATCGCGGCCAGGGCGTCGTCGCGGATCGCGCCGGCCCGGCTGATCGCCGCGGTGACCGGCCGGCCGCCGTCGTCGGGCTGCCCCGCGAGCTGCTGCCGGCGGCGGAACGCCGTCAGCGCGGTATGCCGGACCAGCACGAGGGCGCCGTCGCGGTCCTCGGGCATCTCCTGCCCGCAGTAGCCGGGCCTGCGGCCCGGCGCCCCGGGGTCCCTGGCCGGGTTCGGGCAGCCGGGATAGCGGCATGCCCCGCTCTCGCGGCCGGCCGCGGTGGCCGGCTGCGCGGTGATCGTCATCGTGATACGCGTCCTCTCCCGCGGTGCGGGCGCACGGCGGAACGAAATGAAATGAAACGAATGAAACGAAACAGGCGTGACGGAGCTGAATGAAATGAATCGCGGTGTCAGCCGTCGCCGCCGGGCAGGACCCGCAGCAGGGCCCCGGTCGAGGTCGCGAACTCGCGGGGATCGCGGGCGAACCTCGCCGCCAGGACCTTCCCCGCCGCGGCGTCTGCCTGCCGGGCGCGGGCGGCGGCCCGCTCCGCCTGCGCCCCGGTGCCCTTCTCCACGATCGAGCGGATCTTGACGACGCTGATCACGTCCAGCTCCAGCGCGGCCGAGCACGCCTGCTCCACGACGTCGTTCCCGTAAGTGCGGCAGAGGCCGATGAGGGCGTAGACGGCCCGCATCTTCGTCCAGGGCAGGTCGGTGTCCAGGATCCTCGCCGCGTAGGCGCCGACCGCCTCGCCTCTCGCGGCGGCCATCCGCTGCAGGCGGTCAACGTCGCGGCGCGCGTAGACATCGGTGCCCGGCGGGAAGTCCGCCACGTCCGACGACCGCCCTCCCGCCGGCTGCCGCGGGTGCACCTTCACGACCTGGCCGCGGTGGTAGACCTTCACCAGCGCGTCGTCGGCCCGCACCGTGACCTGCTGCCCGATCAGGGAGCAAGGCACCGAGTAGAACGCGTTCTGCGCGCGGACGTGGAAGTCCCGCGCCACCTTGGCCTCCGACCAGGCCGGCACCCGGTAGGGCTCGTCCGGGACCGCCATCAGCAGCGGTGCCTCGTGCTCCGCGAACGCCTCGGCCGGCCGCAGCCTCGTCGTGCCGTGCACCCGCATCCCGGCCCGGACCCGGCACCAGTCGTCGGCCCGCCGCTGCGCGTCGCCGATGTCCAGGAACGACTCCCCGGCGAAGAAGCTGCGCTGCGCGAACTTCACCCCGGACTCGACCCGCCCCTTGTCCTGCGGGGAGCGGACCCTCGCGGGGTCGACCGCGATGCCGCGGGCCTGCGCGTACTCCAGCCACTCCCGGTTCCACCGCGGCTCCAGCCGGTCCGCCGCGTCCACCACCGGCTTGAGGTTGTCGGGAATTAGAACAGGGAACACGCCGCCGAAGAACTCCCAGGCCGCCTCGCAGCCCGCGATCACCGCCAGCGTCGTCTGCGGGAACGTCAGCCAGACGTAGCAGTAGCGGGAGAACACCGCCGTGAACACCAGCGCGTGCAGCTTCCGCCGCCGCTCCCCGTCGGGGATCATCCCGAGGTACCCGAAGTCGACCTGCAGCTCGCGGCCCGGCGGCGGGTCGTCGACCCGCACCGTCACCCCCGGCCGGCCCGACGAGAAACCGCACTCGGCCGCGGCGAACCGCGCCAGCGTCCGGTAGGGAACCGCGGTCCCGGACCGTTCCAGCAGCTCGCCGATCTTCACCAGCGTCAGGTCCGCCTTCACCCACCCGGCGATCTCGTCCTTCCGGGCGGCCAGGGCCTCCCACGACGAGCCGTGCCCCGCCGGGCGGGCCGGGCGGACCGCCCCGACCACGATGCCGATCAGCTCGTCGGTCAGCCGGCCTTCCCCGCTATCGCGGGAAAGGCCGGCCTCCTGCGCGGCCCGGATATACCGGGCCGCGGTCTTCACGTTCACCCCCGCGCGGGCCGCGGCCGGGCGCTTGCCCAGCCCCGCCAGCCACGCACGCAGGACTTCCTTCACCTCTGTCACCAGGACCTCCCGGAACGCCATCCCTGCCATCTCTCGCAGAACGGTACAAACCGGGCGATCCTGGCAGGAGTGGTCCATCAACTGGCAACCGGGGTGGTCCCATCCCCGTGGCAATAACCCTCGGCAGGTGGTCCCATGCTCATGGCAAATGACATCCTGTCACCTACGCCATCGACACCGATAGCCGATGTCGATGGCGCAGCTGACAGGAGCGGGAACCTGTCGGTGGCGTAGCTGACATGGCCCTGCGGGCTGGCGGATGATCGGATGGCCGACACCACTCTCCTCAGGAGGCGTACCGATGAACGCATCCAACGACAACAGCGCTGCGACAGGCCTGGTTGGGTGGTGGCAATCTCCTCCGCGACCCGGCCTGCACCGCCTGATCAGCCCGTGGGAGTACCGCCACCTGGCCGGCTTTGGGGTCACCCGTGCCGCCGCTGGCGGGTTCCAGCTCGGCATCGGCCTCGTTCTGGTCTCGCTCGGCCGCCAGGCGGGGACCGAGCAGGAGCGGCGCAAGCTATACCGTCTGTCAGCGTGGTTTCTGTTGGGCGCTGCGGGAAATCTCGCGGGCGGCTACTGGTATACCGCCATCGCCAGCTCGGCGTCTGACCGAACCCGACCGTGACTTGCTCCTGGCGCTAGGCCCTACGGCCGCACGACCGAGTGGACCTCGATCACCTCGTACTTGATCTCGGCGGGCACGTTGGGCTTGACGTTCTCGTTGAACCACGTCTCCCACTGCCCCCGGCTCTCCCAGATCTCCCCGACGGTGAACCCGCCCGGGCTCGGGTACGCGGCGTGCATGATGAAGCCGGGCTGCTTCTTCACCATGGGCGCCAGCTGTGTCGATGCCTGGTCGTAAGTCGCTGCGTCCATACCCGCCGCGGTCATCCGCACTAGTACAGCCATCGGGTCCCCCTCATCAAGGTTGCGTTCCTTGGCCTTGACCTACCCGGGGGCCGCGCGGGCGAACGGGGACCGTGAGGTAGCATCCTGCTGTGTCTTTCGCCATCCGCCTCGCCCCCGGGCGCCGTCCGCGCGGCTGCCGGGCCCCGGCGCGGCGTGTGCTCGGCCGCCGGGTGCGGTACGTTCTTGGCGCTGAGGCTGGTCAGGTGAACGGGATGCGATGGTTCTGCGTCCCCGGTGCCGTCCGAGGTATCTGAGCGAAATCGCTCTCCTCGGTTCCCGTCGTCATCTTCCCGAATTCGGGACGACGAGGCTTACTCAAGCTTCCCTATACCAGCCACCTAGGGCCGGGCCTTTCCCGTGCCAGGAGCGCATGAGCGATGAACAGCAAATTCTTCTTCCCGGCATCGCCGGGCAAATTCCCCGACGATGGCGGATATTTCGGTCCGTTCGGAGGCAAGTTCATCCCGGAGGCGCTGGTCGCCGCCGTGGAGCAGGTCGCCACCGAATACGAGCGGGCCAAGGCGGATCCCGGGTTCGCCGAGGAGCTCGAGCAACTGCTCGCCCACTACGCGGGCCGTCCGAGCGTGCTCACCGAGGTCGCCAGGTTCGCCAGGAACGCTGGCGGGGCACGCGTGTTCCTCAAACGTGAGGACCTCAACCACACCGGCTCACACAAGATCAACAACGTGCTCGGACAGGCCCTGCTGACCAAGCGGATGGGCAAGCGGCGCGTCATCGCCGAGACCGGGGCCGGCCAGCACGGGGTGGCGACCGCGACGGCGTGCGCGCTGTTCGGCCTGGACTGCACCATCTACATGGGGGAAATCGACATCCGCAGGCAGGCGGTCAACGTGGCCCGGATGAAGATGCTCGGTGCCACGGTGATACCGGTTTCCTCCGGTTCCCGCACCCTCAAAGACGCCATCAACGAGACGTTCCGTGACTGGGTCGCCAATGTCGAGACCACGCACTACATCTTCGGCACGGTCGCCGGGCCGCATCCCTTCCCCGCCATGATCCGCGACTTCCAGCGCGTCATCGGGGTGGAGGCCCGCGGTCAGATCCTCGAGCGAGCCGGCCGCCTGCCCGATGCCGCGATCGCGTGCGTCGGCGGGGGATCCAACGCCATCGGCCTGTTCCACGCGTTCCTCCCGGACCCGGAGGTGCGCCTCATCGGCTGCGAAGCCGCCGGGCACGGGGTGCAGAGCGGGAAGCACGCGGCGACGCTGTCGGCGGGCGAGCCCGGCATCCTGCACGGCTCGCGCTCCTACGTCCTGCAGGACGATGAAGGCCAGATCACCGAGCCCTGGTCGATCTCGGCCGGGCTCGACTACCCCGGCGTCGGACCGGAGCACTCATACCTTCACGACACCGGCCGTTGCCAATACCGCCCGGTCACCGATGCCGCCGCGATGCGGGCCTTCCGGCTGCTCGCGTCGACCGAGGGCATCATCCCGGCCATAGAGAGTGCTCACGCACTGGCCGGCGCCATCGAGATCGGCACCGAACTCGGACCGGACGGGCTGATCATGGTGAACCTGTCCGGCCGGGGCGACAAGGATATGGACACCGCTGCGCGGTACTTCGAACAGGACGCCGACGAGGCCCTGACAGAGGGAGTCTCACAATGAGCGGAAACCTTCAGCTGCTGGCCGACACGCTGGCCCGGGCGAAGCGGGAGAACCGGGCCGTGCTCATCACGGGCATGACGGCCGGCTTCCCGACCGTCAACGAGGGCATCGCCGCGATTCAGGCAATGCTGAACAGCGGAGCCGACATCGTCGAGGTCGGCTTGCCGCACAGCGACCCGGTACTCGACGGGCCGGTCATCCAGGCGGCAGGCGACATCGCGCTGCGCGGCGGCGTCAGGATCGCCGACGTTATCCGCACGGTGGGGGAGGCGTATCACGCCACCGGTAAGCCGGTCCTGGTCATGTCCTACTGGAACCCGATCGACCGGTACGGCGCCGAGCGCTTCAGCAGCGAGCTGGCCGAGGCCGGCGGCGCCGGGTGCATCCTGCCGGACCTGCCCGTGCAGGAGTCCGCGCGGTGGCGGGAAAGCGCGGCCAGGCATGGCCTCGCCACCGTCTTCGTGGCCGCGCCGAGCAGCACCGACGAGCGGCTACGGGAACTCACAGCGGCGGGAACGGGGTTCGTCTACGCCTCATCGGTGATGGGCGTCACCGGCGCCAGGGAGGCTGTCAGTACGGCCGCCAGCTCGCTCGTGCGGCGTGTCAGGGCGGTTACCGACCTGCCGGTCTGCGTCGGAATCGGTATTTCCGACGCTGCGCAGGCGGCCGAGGTGGCCGGTTTCGCCGATGGTGTGATCGTCGTGTCCGCGCTGGTCAAGGCCATCCTCGGCGCGCCCGAGGCCGCCGTCGGAACCGCTGCGGTGGCGGAGCTTACCGCCGGGCTCAGCCGGGCGACCCGTCGGCAGGCGGTCCTGTCTTAGGGGGTTGGCGGGTTCAGTTCAGGGGTGGCCATCAGGCTGCGAGAGTGGCCGATCCTGACCGATGTCCGTTTCATTCAAGGCACCGCGAGCCTCGCGGACCGATGATGGTCGCAGCGCACCGACCAGAGAATGAGGAGCTCGACCATGAAGCCGCGCATCCACGTCATCACCCTTGCGGTCGCTGACCTCGATCGGGCCCTGGCGTTCTACCGCGACGGTCTGGGCTTCCGCACCGAGGGCCTGATCGGCACCGAGTTCGCAGGGGACGAGACCAATCCCGACGGGACCACGGCGGTGTTCCACCTCGACGACGGGCTCATGCTGTCGATATACCCGCGCTCCGAGCTCGCCAAGGACGCCGTCGTCCCGCTGATCACGGCCAAGCCCGGCGAGTTCAGCATCGGGCACGTGGTGAACAGCCGGACCGAGGTCGACGAGATCATCGCACAGGCCCAGGCAGCCGGAGCGGCCGTCACCGAATCGCCGCACGACCGGCCGTGGGGCATCTACTCGGGATACTTCCAAGATCCCGATGGTCACCTCTGGGAGATCATCTGGAACCGTTCCTAAACACTGGGCAGTCGTGAGTTCTGCCCGGCGGGGGCCCCGAACGGTCCTGGGCCTCCTGGTTCCCTGCCGTGATCCTGTGAGGCGGCCTGGTCTGGGTGCCGTGCGGCAGCCGGGGGCTTCGTGGGGCGGCGGGTTTCCTCTTTGCGGGCGGGGCTGCCGGTTTTATCCTGGTCCGCGCCCGGGCTGGCCTGGCCGCATCCTCCGGAGCGGTGAGGTTCCCGTTCGCGCGGCGCCTGGCCCGGTGGCCCTGCCCGCGTCTCCCGATCACCAACGCGGCTGCATGGTGACCGGAGGCTTCCCTGTGGTGCTCCCGCAGCGGCGCGAGCCAGTGCTCGGCGCCCCACCGGGACGTGTACGCGGGGTCCACCACGATGACGCGGAGGTCCGCGTTGGTGGTCATCTGGACCAGCCGGTCGCGGAACTTCGCGGTGGGGATGCCTGCGATGAGGCGGCGGAACTTCCTTCCCCGCCTGCCGTGCGACGGTCGGCTGCCGGAGCGCTCCCGGCCTTCGGCGCGGGCCTCGGCGAAGTCAAGGTTCTCGATGACGGGGCGACCTGCCGGTCAAGATCGGTTCTCTGATCATGAGACGACACCCGCGCGTACAGTCCCAGCCCTCCGGCCGCCCTGGTCACTGCAGCCTCCGGGGCGACCCGCGAGCACCGCCGTCCAGGTCGCCGCCCTGTTCGCCCCGGGCTACCTGATCGAGGCAGAGGCCTGGGCCCTGGCCGACGACTGACCACAGCGCGCTTAGGGGCCGTACCTGAGGATGGCCCCCTCGATCGCGCGGGAGCCGAGCAGCGTCGCGCTTGCCAGGACTGACCGGGTGCCCGGGATCAGCTGCATATTGCCGCCTTCCAGGTTGGTCACGAACCCGGGTTTGACGGGCACGGCGACGTGGGTCCAGTGACCGCCCGCATAGTGGTACATCACCAGCCCGGCAAGGCGCACGCCGGGCTCGTTTACCGTGTACGAGGCCACCCAGAAGCCTCCGTGGCCGTCGCTGGCCAGCCCGTACACATTGACTCCCTTCGGAAGGGGCACCTTCGACCACGCGCTGCCGTTCCAGTGCAGCAGGACGGTGGTCACACGTCCTTCAACCGTGGGGGAAGAGACGATGACGGTCGCCCACACGCTGGTCGGGGTGGCCGCCGCGATGAGGCCGGGGAGCATCTGCTCGCCCTTGGGCACGCTGATCTTCGGCAGCGCCACATTCCTCCATGCCCCCTTGTTCCAGCGCAAGATCTCGACCCGTCCGGACTGCGCGGCCAGGGTGCCCGTGACCCAGTCGCCCGCCGCGGCGCTGCCGCTCGCCTGGGATACGCTCACCGGGATAGCGACCTGGGACCAGCGCTTCCCGTTGTAGTGCACCGCCCACGGCGTCTGGCCGCGGCTGCCGGTGGCACCGAAACCCCACACGTCCGCTGGGCCGGAGGCGATGGCAGTAGTGAGGGAGGGCGAGCCGGGGAAGTTGTGCACCGGGGACCAGGACGTGCCGGTCCATTCGACGGCGGACAGTTCGGTTGTCCCCAGTTCGTTGTACTCCCCCCACGCGAAGACCCAGGCGCGCTTGCCTGCCGTCGCGGCGACGGCGGTGTATCCCACGACCCGGTTGATCTGGTGCAGGAGACCCGGCGGGGTGGCGATCGTCTGCCACTTGCGGCCGTTCCAGTGGGCCGTGAACAGGCACATGTCGCATGAGGAAGTGAATGATTGCTGGCCGACCGCCCAGGCGTTCGCGGCGCCGGATGCGGATACGGACCAGATCCCGTCCGACTGCGGGTAGACCGGTGCGAACCGCCAGCCCGGCGTGCCTGCGGCCTGCGCGGCCCCGGAGACGGCAAGGACGAGGGCGGCGCTCACGGCGATTCCGGCCGCAACGGATGTTTTCAGCAGACGCTTCAATTCACTCACTTCCCCGGGAGGCTGTTCTCGTACTACTACGTGCGTCAGTGGCAGGCAAGAGCGCAACCGCGGCGCGCTTGCTGCCCGCAGTCTGGCCCTGCCTCCGGGTCTTCCGGACGTGGCTGCGATCATCAGGCAAAGACGACAGCGCGCCTTCACCTGGCCCGCCAGGCATCGAGGACATCGAGTTCCGCGTCATCAACATCGCGGCCAATGGGCCGGTCGTGATGACGGAGCGGGTGGACGTGTTCAAGCTCCCCCGCAAGTCGTTCGAGCTGCAGGTCATGGGCATCTTCGAGGTCAACGACGGCGAGATCAGCGCCTGGCGGGACTATTTCGACATGAACCAGTTCACGACCCGGATGGGATAAGGCTGGGCCCGCACCTTCTCCGTTGACATCCCGGCTGGAGTGGACGACCGTCGTGAGTGGCGTGATCTGACGCCTAGCCTCGCGACTCTTCCCCAGCCGGAGTCCCACCGAGGCGAAGGGGGAGAACCCTCGGATCGCTGCTCACACCTTCACGCATCGCGTGGTCGCCGCTGGGGGGCCGTGCCGCGCCGTGTCTGGAGGCTGTCATGACCAGGGACTCCGATTTCAAGAAGCTGGTGCGCCGGCGGATGGCCGCTACCGGCCAGTCCTATACCGCGGCCCGGGTGGCGATCTACCAGTCGGCGACGGCTACAGCTGTGGATCTGCCGCTGACCCGGCGAGTTTCGGGCTCAAGACTTCGTATGCGGCGGCGTTTGACGGCGGCCAGACCCCGGGCGCGGTCGGTGCCGGCGAGTATCTGTTCCGCCAGGTGGTGCCCCGGGGCCGTTCGGCCATCGTCTTCTTGGAGAACGGCGCCCGGTTCCAGTTGCGCCCAGCTGAATCCGAGGCGGCTCTGGCTTACGCCACTCCGGGAGTGCGACTCGATCGTCGAGTTGGTGGCAGCGGAACGCGCCGGGGACCAGCTCCTTGTTCGGGTGGCGGCCGGAGCGGAGGAGTCGCTCACCACCGAAGGCTCCCCGGCCGTGCTGGCGGTGTCGAGGGTGGAGGCGGCCCAGTCGGAGTCGTACCTGATCGCCGCCGCGGTCGCGCCGGAGCGGTACCTGCGGCTGCTGGAGCCGTTCTTGGCCACCCGGTGGGTCTATGGCGGCGCGGAGGCGCCGCGCGCTCCACAGGCGACCCTGTCGGCGGCGTCGTTCGCCGATGAGAGCCGCTATCGGCGGCTCAAGATCACCGGCGCCGACCTCGACCTATCCCAGTGGGCGAGGTTCCTAGACCGCCGGCCAGATCGAAACCGCGGTCGAGCCGCCACCCCAGACAACCCGGGCCCGGCTACGTGGCCTGTTCATCAAGACCGCCAAAGATCACCGGCAGAATTTCGTGGTCGACTGGGTTCATCTCAGACTCAATGACCAGCGAACCGTGCGCTGCTCAGATCCCCTCAACGCCAACTCCGAAATAGCGCACCGGCTCATCGCATCGATCTCATGGCCACCCGCATAACCGAGGGCGGCGGCGATGCCGCCGCGCCGTCCCCGGGCTAGCTCTCCCCGGGTCCCGCGTCCGGCGAGGTCCCCGCAGCCGGGGTCGCGGTCTTGGCGGTCGGGGTCTGCTCGAATATGTAGTAAACGGCGACTAGGCCACTGATGATGAGCGACGCCGTCGCGCTGAGGAAGGCGATCCCGATGGCCGCCAGGTAGGCGATGTTGCCGATGCTGAACCGGATCGTCGCCCGGCGGGCGCCCTCGGGGGAGAAGGCGATCTTCATATGATCACGCCGGATTCCGCACCAGAACAGCCCGGCAAAGCTCAGCGACATGCCCACGAACACGCCCTGGTATATCGCGGCGGCCAGCGAAGCGTCGCGCCCGCCCTGCGTGAGGTAGGCGGCGATCGTATTTGTCGCGAAGGGGATGGACACCACGAAGAACAGCAGCAGGAGGTTAAGGAACAGGAGAGTCCGGTCAATCTCGCTGAAGTTCTTGAACAACGTGTGGTGGTTGACCCAGATGATCCCGATGGTCGCGAAGCTGACCGCGTAGGCGGCGAAGGCAGGCCAGTGAGCGCCCAGCTGCCCCGCCAGGCTCGGCTGGCCCAGACCCGGTCCGTGCACGCTCAGGTTCAGGGCCAGAATCGTAATCGCCACGGCGAAGACACCGTCACTGAATGCCTCTAGCCTGCCGCTGTCCACGCAACTCCTAGGTGAGCGGGCCGCTTGTCACGCCTCCACCGTCCAGCTAAGTTCGATTTGATTACATCATTACATTACTCGCCGAGAGAGGTCCGGGGCAGTAGTCGGTCCAGCCAGCCCGGCAGCCACCAGTTGGCCGGTCCGAGCAGCTCCATCACGGCGGGCACCAGCACCAGGCGCACTACCGTCGCGTCGATCAAGATGGCGACCGCCAGCCCGAGCCCGATCTGCTTGGTCGATACATTAGGCGCGATCACGATGGACAGGAACACCGCCACCATGATGGCGGCCGCCGCCGTGATCACCCGTGCGGTGCGGGACAGCCCGCGGGCCACCGCGGCGGCGTTGTCGCCGGAGGAGTCGTACTCCTCACGGACGCGGGAGAGTAGGAAAACCTCGTAGTCCATGGACAGGCCGAACAAGATGACGAACAGGAACACCGGCACCCAGGTCGTCACCGGGACCTTCTCAGGGAACCCGAACAGGGAGCCCAGCCACCCGTTCTGCGAGACCATGACGAGCACGCCGTAGGCGGCGGTGATGGACAGCAGGTTCATCACCGCGGCCTTGACCGCGATCACCACCGAGCGGAAGACCACCAACAGCAGCAGCATGGACAGCGCGACCACCACGCCAATCAGCCACGGCAGGCGCTGCCCGATGAGATCGGCGAAGCTCACGTTGCCGGCGTTCGGCCCGGTCACGTAGGCGCTGATCCCAGTGCCCGCGGTCGCCTGCGGCAGCACCGTGTCGTCGATCCGGTTCACCAGGGTGTCCGTGGCCGGGTCCTGCTCCCCGGTGGCGGGGTAGGCGACCAGCATGGCCGCCTGGCCGTCTCTGCTCACGACCACCGGAGTCACCGCCGCGACCCCCGGGGTCGAGGCGACCGCGGCGGCCAGCCGCGCGGTGTCGGCGCGGGAGTCCGGCAGCTTCGCGGCGATGATCACCGGTGCGTCGAACCCGGGGCCGAACCCCTGCGCCATCGTCGCGTAGCTCGCGTACCCCATGGTGCCGCGCGCCTGCGCCGACTCGTCGGGGAAGCTCAGCTTCATGCCGAGGGCCGGCGCCGCCAGCGCCAGGATGAAGGCACCGGACAAGGCGGCTGCGGCCACCGGGCGGCGCTGGATGACCCCGGCCCACCGCTCGGCGGCGGGCCGTCCCGGGTTCCCCGAGCGAACCGTGGTTCTGCGCGCCCATTTCGGCGGCCTGATCCGGGAGGGCGCGGCCAGCCGGGTGCCGCTGAAGCCGAGCAGCGCTGGCAGCAGGGTGAGCGAGGCGAGCAGGACCATGGCGACCGTCGCGGCGGCGGCGACGGCGACACCGTTCAGCAGCGCCTGGCGCAGGATGAGCAGGCCGAGCATCCCGATCACCACCGTGATGCCCGCCACCAGCACCGATCGGCCCGCGGTGCGCATCGCCGTCACCGCGGCGGCCTCAGGAGCGGTGCCCGCCCGCAGCCCTTCCCTGAACCGGGTGACGATGAACAGCGCGTAGTCGATGCCGACCCCGAGGCCGATCAGCCCGGCGATGATCGGGGAGAACGACGGCGCGGGGAAAACGTGGCCGAGCAGCCCGATCAGCGACAGGCCCGCGCCGATGCCGAGCAGCGCGGTGGCGATCGGCAGCCCCATGGCGAGCAGCGAGCCGAAGGCGATCAACAGGATGACCGCGGCGGCGACGACGCCGACGCCGTCGGTCGGGCCGCCGTACGGCGTCTCTTGCTGGTCGACCGCATCGCCGCCGAGGCTGAGGGTGACACCGTGACCCGAGGCGGCCCTGGCGTCAGACATCAGCGCGGTGGCCTCGCCGTTGGAGATGGCGGATCCCGCGATGTCGAACTGCACGGTCGAAAACGCGATGTGCCCGTCGCGGGATATCTGTCCCGGGGTGGCGTACGGGTCACTGACCGAGGTGACGTGGGCCGCCCGCTCGAACGGTACGAGGGCGCTGGCGACCTGCGCCCTGACGGCCGGCGACGTCACCGGGGCGGTTGACTTGATAGCGAGCGTGAGCGTATCCCCTGAGGCGCGGGGGAAATGCTGGTTGAGCACCGTCTGGCCGGGGTCGCTGCTACTGAACGTGTTCAGCGCGGGGGCGCCGAACTGCAGCCACAAGGTGATGAAGCACGCGACGCCGATGATCCAGGTGAACAGCGTGGTCCAGCGATGCCGGTAGCAGGCCCGGCCGAGCCCGCCCAGCAGGCCGACTCCCTGGCTGGCTCTCTGCCTGGCATCAGGGGCGCGAGACGAGGCGACGTACGACATGGTGATCTCCCACAGGCGAGGACCGGTTACTGCTCCCGATTCTCGCGATCGCGGACGCGAAGAGCGTCGTACGTGGGGAGGCACCTAGGCGGGCCGGGTACTCAACCGGCGTACTCCGCCGGTAGTACGCCGCCGCGATCATCGACCTAGAGCGTGAGCTCGTAGAACGTGTTGTCCCCGGTGCGGTGGTAGTCGCCGAACGGCTCGGCGGGCACGAATCCGCAGCTGGAGTACAACGCCCGCGCCGCCGCGAACCCCGGCGTGGTCCCAGTCTCGAGCGACACCCGCTGGTACCCGCGCGACCGTGCGACGGAGAGCAGGTGGTCAAGCATCGCCCGCCCCACACCGCGCCCACGGGCCTCGGCGGCGGTGTGCATCGACTTGAGCTCCGCGTGCGAAGGGTCGAGTTCCTTGATCGCGCCCACCCCGAGCACCGTGCCGTCGCTGTCGCGGTAACTGAAGAACGCGATCGTCGGCTGGACCAGCCCATCGACGTCAAGCGCGAAGCTGTGCTCGGGCGGAGTCTCTGACAGGCAGAACGTCAGATGGCGTTCGAGCAGCGCCCGCACATCCGCCTTGCGCGGGTCGTCGACCGCGATCTCACTGGCAGTAGTCACGGCAGAAGTGTAGTAAACCGCCCGACACCGACGTAAAGTCGCACCCTGCGCGGTAGCCCTGCTGCCGACGGCGGACTGTTCACCAAGGAGGAACCGTCAGTGACCAATGAGACCCTAACGCCAGGCACGCTGATGGCCGCCGAACTGGCCGAGCAGCCCGCGGTTCTCGGCCGCCTGGTCGCCCGGCACGCCGACGATCGCGAGCGGGTGCGGGCCGCGCTGCCGAGCGCCCTGGCCGGGACGGTTCTGCTTGCCCGCGGGTCGTCGGACAACGTGGCCGTTTACGGCCGCTACCTGATCGAGATGGCCTCCGGACGGCCGGCCGGGCTCGCCGCGCCCAGCGTGCACACCAGGTACCAGGCCGAGGTCGACTACGCCGGATACCTGGTGGTGGCGCTCAGCCAGTCCGGGGCGACGCCGGAGGTCGTGGAGACGGCAGCGTCCATGCGCCGGGCGGGCGCGGTGGTCATCGGCATCGCCAACGAGCCCGGCAGCGCACTGACGCAGGTGTGCGACCTGACCCTGCTGACCGAGGCGGGCCCGGAGCTCGCCGTGCCCGCCACCAAGACGGTCACCGCGCAGATGCTGGCGGTGGCCGCGATCGCCGCGGCGTACGACTCCTCGATGGTGGCGGCCGCTGACCTAGCCGCGCTGCCCGCCGCGGTGGCATCGCTGCTGGCCGACTCGGGTGCGTCGGGCGCCTCCGGTCCGGCGGAGACCGTCGCCGGACGGTGGGCGGACGCACGGCGGCTCGTCGTCACCGGACGGGGGCTCGCCTACGCGGCGGCGCTCGAGACCGCGCTCAAGATCAAGGAGACCGCGCAGGTGCACGCCGAGGGGCTGTCCTCGGCCGACCTGCTGCACGGTCCCATCGCCGCGCTCGACTCCCGGCTGCCGGTCCTTCTCGTCTCCGGCGGCGAGCGGTTCGCGGCCGACGAGGCGGCGCTGACCGCCCGGCTGTCGGCCGAGGGGGTTCCGTTCGCCGTCTGCGGGTCGGCCCCGAAGGTGGACCTGCCGCTGCCGGCCGGGATCAGCGAAATCATCGCGCCGATCGTCGCCACCGTCAGGGGCCAGCAGTTTGCGCTGGCGGCATCGCTGCGCCGCGGCCTCAACCCCGACGCCCCCGCGGGTCTGTCCAAGGTCACCGCGACGCACTAGCCGGGACTTGTCACATAATCGCGTGACCGAGGGGGCCGGAGGTCAGCTGGTTCCACGCCAGCGACGCCCCCTCGGCCAGGCAGCCGTCAACCACCACATCCGAGCCGAGCGCGCTGACCTTCACCTCCGGCAGCACCGGCGTCATCGCGCTCAGCGCCTCGGTGACCGCCGCGGCGAAGCCCGGCGCCTGGCCGATCCCGCCGCCGAGCACGATCAGCTCCGGGTCGACCACGGTTATGACGCAGCAGATGGCGCTGGCGACCAGCCGGGCTTCCTCCGCCACCACCGCGACCGCGCGCGCGTCGCCGCGAGCGGCGGCGGCGAAGACGCTGCGGGCCGACACCGCCCCGCGCATCCCGGCGTTGCGAGCGGCCCGGACGATGCCCGACGCGGCCGCGGCCGCCTCCAGCGGCCCCCGGCGCTTCGCCTCATTGGAGTCGCCGTCCGACAGCGGCATGAACGCGATCTCGCCCGCGACCCCGTGCACGCCGCGGTGCAGCCTGCCGCCCAGCACCAGCCCCATGCCGATACCGGTGCCGACGTGCACGAAGGCGAAGCTCTCGCGGTCGTGGCCGTAGCCGTGGGTCCGCTCGGCCAGCGCCGCCGCGTCAACGTCGTTCTCAAGCGCCACCGACGAACCGAACGCCTCGCGCAGGCCAGCCAGCGCGGCGGGCCGGTCCCAGCCGGCCAGGCCGCCGGTGAGGGCGATCGCGTTCCGCTTCGGGTCGTAGACACCCGGGGTGCCGATCACGGTCTGGGTCACCGACTGCCTGGACGTGCCCGCCCGCGCGCACAGGTCGTCCGCCAACTCGACCAGCTCGGCCAGCCGCCCGCGCACGCTGGTGGCCACGACCTTGCGGGAATCCCTGGTCCTGACCTCCCCGGCGAGGTCGGCGACCGCGCCGCGCAGGTACTTCAGCCCGATGTCGAGGCCGAGGACGAAACCGGCCTCCGGCCTGACCTCGTAAAGCTGAGCCGTACGCCCTGGTACCCCCGTGCGCTGGCCCGCGATACGCACCAGCCCAGCCCGTTCGACGTTCGCCAGCGCCAGCGACACCGTCGGCTTGGACAGGCCGGAGATGCGGGCCAAGTCGGCTCGCGAGCACGGCCCGAACACCCGGATGTGCCCGAGGAGCAGCTGCTCGTTCATGGCCCGGATCAGCGGGGGTCGTGCAGCCGACAGCTCGGTCGTCACAGTCGCCTCCCGTTACATGACGGTAACCGCCACGATCTTGCGGACTTTCAGGTTAGTTAGGTTACTATCCTAACAACTTCCGAAATGGCGGACATACATGGACTCACCCTCAACGAGGTCGCTGCCGAACGGGACGTCGCCGTCCCCGGTTGTGCTCGGCATCGACTTCGGCGGCACCAAGATCGCGACCGCGGTCTGCGATCTCGCCGGCCGACGGCTGGCGACGCGTGTCATCGACGCCCAGCCCGACCGAGGCGCCCGGGCGGCATTCGACCGCGGCGTGCGCACCGGGCGGGCGCTGCTGGCGGAGGCCGCGATCGGGCGGCCGCTGGCCGGCGTGGGCGTATCAACGTTCGGCATCCCGGCAGAAGACGGCGTGGCGCTAGCCCCCGCCATCGACGGCTGGGAGGACCTTCCCATGGGTCGCGATCTGCGCGAGGCGTTCGCAGGGACGCCGGTCACGATGGCAACCGACGTCAAGGCGGCCGCCCTGGCCGAGACACGCTGGGGAGCGCTGGCCGGCGTCGACCCCGGGGTGTACCTGAACCTGGGCACCGGGCTGGCGGCGGCGATTGTGGCCGGCGGCCGGGTCCTGACGGGCGCCAACGGGGCGGCCGGGGAGATCGGCTACAACCTCCGGCGGCTGGCCGACGTCGGCTACGCCGGCTACGTACCGCTGGAGGAAGCGGTGAGCGGCCGGGCGCTGGGCAGGCTGGCCGGGCGACCCCCCGCGGACGCGTTCGCGGCCGAAGCAGGCACCCCCCTCGCCGCCATCGCGGACCAGTTCACCGCCGAGCTCGCCTTCCACGTGGTGAACCTCGCCATCTGCATTGACCCGGCCCGGATCGCCGTCGGCGGCGGCATGACCAGATCCTGGGACCGCATCCGGCCGCGGCTCGACGCGGCCCTCGACTCGGCGGCTCCGTACCGGCCCGAGCTGGTACTCGCCGACTTCCCCTTCGACGCGCCCCTGATGGGGGCGCTCGCACTAGCCGTGGACGCAATTGAAGCAGCTCAGGCGGACGACGGTGTCACGCACAACATGCACACACGCGAAGGACTAACGCTATGAGACGACTCATCAAGGCAGGGGCGGTGCTCGCCACCCTTACGCTCGCCGGGGCGCTCGCCGCCTGCGGATCAAGCGGCGGAAGCTCAGGCGGCGGCACGGCCGCCAAGACCGCCACCCTGACCATCTCCAACGAGAACGGCGCGCTCTGGACGTGCGACTTCAGCCCGTTCAACGGCTCCGACACCCTGCTCTCGGTCGGGATGGTCTACGAGACCCTCGACTACGTCAACCCGCTGCAGAGCGGCAAGGTCACTCCCATGCTCGCGTCCGCCTACAGCTGGGGCGCGGGCGACAAGTCGCTGACGTTCACGATCCGCTCCGGCGTCAAGTTCAGCAACGGCACCCCGCTGACCGCCAACGACGTGGCGTACACCTTCAACCTGATCAAGAAGTACCCGGCCCTCGACCTGCCCGGCGTCTGGTCGGTCCTGTCCAGCGTCACCGCGACCGGCGACCAGGTCACGATGGACTTCAGCGCCCCCGCCGTGCCGTGGTTCTACTACATCGCCGACCAGGTGCCGATCGTGTCCCAGGCCATCTGGTCGAAGATCGCCAACCCGGTCGCCTACCCCGACAAGAACCCCGTGGGCACCGGACCCTACATGGTGAACCCGTGCAGCACGGCCAACATCACCTACACCGCCAACCCGAACTACTGGCAGGCGGGTGAGCCGAAGGTCAAGAAGATCGAGTACCCGGCGTTCACCAGCAACAACACGGCCAACGACGAACTCGCCAACGGCCAGGCCCAGTGGGGCGCCCAGTACATCCCGAGCATCGCGTCGTTCTACACCGCCAAGAGCCCCGACTTCCACTACTGGTTCCCGCCGACGGTGAACGTGTCGCTGGTGCCGAACCTGACCAACCCGCTGCTCAGCAACGTGAAGGTCCGTCAGGCGATCTCCTACGCGATCGACCGGTCGAAGGTCTCCTCGCTGGGCGAGTCCGGCTACGAGCCCCCGGCCAACCAGACCGGCATCGTCACCCCGACGTTCTCAAGCACGCAGGACAGGTCGCTGGTCGCCCAGATCGGCAACTCCTACGACCCGGCCAAGGCCAAGTCGCTGCTCGAGCAGGCCGGCTACAAGCTGAACTCGGCCGGCGTCATGACCAACGCCAAGGGCCAGTCGCTCTCGTTCACGGTCATCAACATCGGCGACTACTCCGACTGGGTCGCCAGCATGCAGGTCATCGCCCAGGACCTCAAGGCCGTCGGCATCGTGATCACCCCGGACAACCTCACCAACACCGACTTCGACGCCGACCTGTACTACGGCAAGTACCAGCTCGCGTACTACGACCAGCAGACCTTCGGCCCGAGCCCCTACTACGAGCTGAACAACTGGCTGAACTCGGCCGACACCGCCCCCATCGGCAAGGTGGCGACCACCAACTACGAGCGGTACAGCAACGCGGCCACCGAGTCCCTGCTCAACCAGTACGCCGCCACCACGTCCACCGCGACCCAGCAGTCGATCATGAACCAGATCCAGCAGGTCATGGTCAGCGATGTGCCGATCATCCCGGTGGTGGAGGCGGTCGACTGGTACCAGTACGACACCGCGTCCTTCTCCGGCTGGCCCACCCCCGCCGACCCCTACGCCCAGCCGTCCGCGTACGCGTACCCGGACATGGAGCAGGTGCTGCTGCACCTGCAGCCCAAGTAGGTCTGGGCCTGTATCGATGAGATACGTGTTGCGCCGCCTGGGGTTCTTTATCCTCACGCTCTGGGCGGCGCTGACATTCAACTTCCTGCTGCCGAGGCTGATGCCGGGGAACCCCGCCCTGGCCATGCTCGGCAAGTTCCACGGCAACCTCACCCCGCAGTCGCTGAACGCACTGGAGATCCTCTTCGGGGTCAACACCCACAAGAGCCTGCCGGTGCAGTACGTCGACTACCTGCACCAGATCGTCACCGGGAACTTCGGCACCTCGCTCGACTTCTACCCGGCGTCGGTGACCTCCGTCATCGGCGGGGCGATCTGGTGGACGCTGGGCCTGGTCGGGGTGACCACCGTGCTGGCGTTCGTCCTCGGCACCGGGCTCGGCATCGTCGCCGCCTGGCGCCGGGGCGGGCGGCTGGACAGCGTGCTGCCGCCGGTCTTCGTGATCGCCTCCGCCGTGCCTTACTTCTGGGTCGGCATGGTGCTGGTGCTGGTCTTCGGCATCAACCTGCACTGGCTGCCCTACGTCGACGGCTACAACGTGGCGAGCGACAGCCCGGGGCTGAATCCGCAGTTCATCGGGGACGTGCTCGCGCACGCGATCCTGCCCGCGCTCTCGCTGCTGATCACCACGATCGGCACCTGGATCCTGACCATGCGGAACACGATGATCACGACCCTGGCCGAGGACTACGTGCGGATGGCCCGGGCCAAGGGCCTGCCCGGCTGGCGGGTGATGCTCGACTACGCCGCCCGCAACGCGATCCTGCCGAACCTCACCGGCTTCGCGATGTCACTGGGATTCGTCGTGAGCGGCGCCATCTTGATCGAGTACGTCTTCAACTACCCCGGTGTCGGCTTCATGCTGCTGCAGGCGGTCCAGGGGGAGGACTACCCGCTCATGCAGGCGCTGTTCCTCCTGATCACGATCGCGGTGCTGGTGGCGATCCTGATCGCCGACCTGGCGACCGCGCTGCTCGACCCGCGCACCAGGGAGGCGAGCTGACATGGCCGTTCAGGCGACAGCGGTACACAACCGGCGGCTGCCGAGCAGCCAGGCGCTGGGCCGGATCGGCCGCGCGGTGCGGTCCAACCGCAAGGCGACCGCCGGCACCGTCCTCCTTGTCATCTTCATCCTCGTCGCGCTGTTCCCCGGCCTGATCGCGCATGACAACCCGAACGCGGACGCCTACGCCCCGCACCTGGGCCTGTCGTCCGCCCACCTGCTCGGCACCACCGCCTACGGGCAGGACATGTGGGCGCAGCTGGTCTGGGGCACCAGGAACGTGCTCGAGATCGCATTCGTCGTCGGGCTGGCCACCACCGCGATCGCGGTGCTGGTCGGGATCGCCGCCGCCTATCTCGGCGGCCTGTGGGACGGCTCGCTCAGCGTCATCACCGACGTGCTGCTCGTCATCCCGCTGTTCCCGCTGCTGATCGTGATCGCGGGTTACGCGCACGGCGGCACCACGCTGGTGCTGATCGTCGTCATCACCGCCACCAGCTGGTCGTACACTGCCCGGCAGCTCCGGGCGCAGGCGCTCACGCTGCGCAGCCGGGACTTCCTTGAAGCGGCCCGGGTACGCGGCGAGCGGAAGATCTACATCATCGTGGTGGAGGTCATCCCCACGATGACCTCGCTGATCGTGGCCAGCTTCCTCACCAACGCCCTGTACGCGGTGCTGTTCGCGTCCAGCCTCCAGTTCATCGGGCTGGGCGATCCGAACACGGTGAGCTGGGGGACCATGCTGTACTGGGCGCAGAACAACGCCGCCCTGCAGACCGGCCAGCCCCTGTGGGCGCTTGCCCCAGGAGCCTGCATCGGCGCCCTCGGCGCCGCCTTCGCCCTACTTAACTACGCCTTCGACGAGATCGGCAACCCGGCCCTGCGCCCGGTCAGACGGCGTTCGCTCAAACAGCGGCCGATCCAACAGCGGCCGGTCGAACAGCCATCGGTCGAACAAGGGGAGCGCCATGCTGCTTGACGTCAGCGGGCTGTCCGTCGACTACGTCCTCGACCGGGTGGACGTCCGCGCGGTCGACGACGTGTCCTTCACCCTCGACCGGGGCGAGTTCCTCGGCATCGTCGGCGAGTCCGGCTGCGGGAAGTCCACCCTGCTGTTCGCCATCGCCCAGCTGCTGGCGCCGCCCGCCCGCATCTCGGCCGGCAGCGTCACCTTCAAGGGCACCAACCTGGTGGGGCTGACCGACGGCCAGCTATCGGCGGTTCGCTGGCGGGACCTGTCGGTCGTCATGCAGAGCGCGATGAACGCCCTCAACCCCGTCAAGTCGATCGGCGCGCAGTTCAGCGACGTGATGCGGGCGCACGGGACGACGTCGCGGGACGAGATCGGCACCAGGTCGGCCGAGGTCCTGCGGATGGTCGGCATCGACCACGCGCACCTGCGGAGCTACCCGCACCAGCTCTCGGGCGGCATGCGGCAGCGCGCGATGATAGCGATGGCGCTGCTGTTCACCCCCGATCTGGTGATCATGGACGAGCCCACCTCCGCCCTCGACGTGGTGGCCCAGCGCTCGCTGATGGTGCAGATCAAGGAGCTGCAGCGGACGCTCGGGTTCGCGATCGTCTTCGTCACCCACGACATGTCGCTGGTCAGCCATTTCTCCGACCGGCTGATGGTGATGTACGCGGGCCAGGTGGCGGAGCTCGGCGCCACCCGGCGGGTGTTCGACGATCCGCTGCACCCGTATACCAGGGGCCTGCTCGAGGCCTTCCCCTCGATCCGCGGCCCCCGCGTCCCGCTCAAGGGCATCCCCGGCAGCCCGCCCGACCTGTCGGTCATGCCGACCGGGTGCCGGTTCCATCTGCGCTGCCCGGTGGTCTTCGAGCCCTGCGCAGAGGTTGCGCCCGAGCTTGCCGAGAAGGAAGGAACGCTGGTGCGCTGCCTGCGCTATGCGGAGGAAAGGAGCGTGGCCCTATGACCACGCCGCTGCTACGGGCCGAGCACCTGAGCAGGCACTTCAAGATCGGCGGGGCGCTGTCCAAGCGGACCCTGCACGCGGTCGACGACGTGAACTTCACGATCGGCGAGCGCGAGATCGTCGCCCTCGCGGGGGAGAGCGGCAGCGGCAAGTCGACCATCGCGCGGCTGCTCGCCCAGGTCTACCGGCCGACCAGCGGTGAGGTGTACTTCTCGCAGGGCGAGGAAGACCCGGGCACGCCGCTGTCGGCAATGCGCTCGCGGCGGGCGCGGCTGCGCTACAGCAGCGAGGTGCCGATGGTCTTCCAGGACCCGTTCGCCTCGATCAACCCGGTGTTCAAGGTCTCGCACGGCGTGCTCCGCAGCCTTAAGCTGCACCGCCCCGAGCTGTCAGCCAGGGAACGCCAGGCCGAGGCCGCCCGGGTATTCGAGGTGGTCGGGTTGGGGGCCGGCATGCTCGAGCGGTTCCCGCATGAGCTGAGCGGCGGCCAGCGGCAGCGGGTCGGCTTCGCCCAGGCGCTGGCCGGCCGCGCGCGCCTGATCCTGGCCGACGAACCGGTGTCGATGCTAGACGTGTCGATCAGGATCGGCCTGCTCAACTTGATGGCAGAGCTGCGGGACAAGATGGGCGTGTCCATTCTGTACATCACCCATGACATCGCGAGCGCGCGCTATGTGGCGGACCGGCTGATCGTGATGTACGCCGGCCAGATCGCCGAGTCGGGGCCGATCGAAGAGGTGCTGGCAGACCCGCGCCACCCCTATACCCAGCTGCTGGTCTCGGCTGTGCCCGATCCCCGCGCTCCGCTGTCGGTGAGCGCAGAAACCGATCAGGGCGAGCCGCCGAAGGTCATCGACCCAACCCCGGGCTGCCGGTTCAGGTTCCGGTGCCCGATCGCCATCGATAAATGCAGCACCACGACCCCGGAACTGGCAGCGGCCGGGACACGCGAGGTTGCCTGCCATGTTGCCCAGTCCGGCGCGGAGGTAAAGGCGTTCTCATGAAGATCACGGTGGTCGGTGGCGGCTCGACCTACACCCCGGAGCTCGCCGACGGGCTCGGCCGGCTCGCCCCCTGGGTGACCGAGCTCGTCCTAGTCGACCCGGACCAGACGCGGCTGGCCGCGGTCGGCCCGGTGTCGGCGCGGATCATGCGCAGGCACGGGCATCCGGCGACCGTCCGATGGACCGACAACCTGGACGACGCCCTCGACGGCGCCGCCGCGGTGCTGATCCAGCTGCGCGTCGGCGGCCAGGCGGCGCGCAACCGGGACGAGACGTGGCCGCTTGACTACGACTGCGTCGGGCAGGAGACCACCGGCGCCGGGGGCCTGGCCAAGGCCCTGCGGACCGTGCCCCTGGTGCTGGACATCGCCGAGCAGGCCCGCCGCCGTGCGCTACCGGGTGCCTGGATCGTCGACTTCACCAACCCGGTCGGCATCGTCACCCGCGCGCTGCTCGACGCCGGCCACCGGGCGGTCGGGCTGTGCAACGTCGCCATCGGGCTGCAGCGCTACTTCGCCTCGGTCCTCAAGACCGATCCCGCCCGGGTCGCGCTTGACCACGCCGGCCTGAACCACCTCACCTGGCTGCGCGGCGTGCGGGTGGACGGGAAGGAAGTGCTGCCTGAGCTGCTGGCCGCCCACGGCGAGGAGATAGCCGACCACGCCGGGATGCCGCTGTCGGTGCTGCATGATCTGGGCGTCGTCCCTTCGTATTACCTGCGCTATTTCTACTTCCACGACGAGGTGGTGGGCGAGGAGCGGGAGCGGCCGAGCCGGGCGGCGGAGGTGGCCGCGATCGAGCGGGAGCTGATGGAGCTGTACGGCGACCCGACGCTGGACCACAAGCCCGAGCTGCTGGCCAAGCGCGGCGGTGCCTTCTACTCGGAGGCGGCCGTCGCGCTGATCGCGTCGCTGTTCGGCGACAGCGGGGACGAGCAGGTCGTGAATGTGCGCAACTTCGGCACGCTGCCCTTCCTGTCCGACGACGCCGTGATCGAGGTGCCGGCCACGATCAAGGCCGCGGGCCCGGTGCCGGTGCCGGTCGCGCCGATCGAGCCGCTCTTCCGGGGGCTCATCGCCCACGTGTCCGCCTACGAGGAGCTGGCCATCGACGCGGCGCTGCGGGGCGGCCGGTCGCGCGTCGCCGCCGCGCTGCTCGCGCACCCGCTGGTTGGGCAGTACGACGTGGCCAACAAGATGGCCGACCGGCTGATCGCGGAGAACGCGCAGTTTCTTTCCTGGGCCTGAAGGAGCAGCACAATGATGCGCCGCGCTGGAATCACGCTAGCCGCACTGACAACTCTCGCCACTTTGGCCGTGCCCGCCGCCTCCTCGGCCCTGGCCAGCTCAAGACCGACCTCCGCCAAACCAGCTGCCGCAAAGCCGGCCGCCCCCGAGCTCCGCGTCAACCAGGTCGGGTACCAGCCGAACGCGCCCAAGTCCGCCTACGTGATGCTCCCGGCCCGCGTCGCCAGCGTCTCGTTCACGATCGTCGACGCCAAGGGCGCCGTCGTCTACCGCGGCGTCTCCCGCGACGACGCCGGCAGCTGGAGCTCGCGCTACAAGGCGATCTACAAGCTGTCGTTCTCCGGACTGAAGCGGTGCGGAACGTACCGGGTCCGAGTTGGCTCGGCCGTGTCGCCCGCGTTCACCATCGCCAACGGGACCGCCCTGTACGGGAAGCTCGTCGGCAACGGGGTGCGCTACTTCGCCTCGGAGCGGGACGGGGCCGACGTCCAGCATTCGGTGCTGTCCCGCAAGCCGGCCAACCTGACCGACGCCAAGGCCTACCTCTACACCGCCCCCGTCTATGACGACAACGACAACCTGGTCGGCGGGCTGAAGAAGGTCGGCGGCCCGGTCAACGTCTCCGGCGGCTGGTTCGACGCGGGCGGCGGCTACGAGAAGTTCGGCTACACCGCCAGCTACACGGACGCGCTGATGCTGATCGCCGCGCGGGACGACCGCACCGCCTACCCGACGCTCAAGCCGGAGGCGGAATTCGGCCTGCAGTGGATGACCAAGCTCTGGAACCCGAACCAGAAGGTCCTTTACATGCAGGTCGGGCTGGGCAACGGCAACGCCTCGAATACGATCCAGGGCGACTACAACTTCTGGTTCCTGCCGCAGCAGGAGGACCTGCTCGACGTGGCCAAGGGCGGCAACCCCGGCCCGAGCGCCTACTACGTCAAGTACCGACCGGTCATCGAGGCCGCCGCGCCCGGCCAGAAGGTCAGCCCGGACCTGGCCGGACGGTACGCGGCCGACTTCGCGCTCGGCGCCCAGCTCTCGCGCGGCCGCAGCGCCACGCACCTGCTGTCGCTGGCCCGCTCGGTCTACGCCGACGCGAAGACGACCAACGTGGGCAGGCTCGTGACCGCCTACCCGTACGACTACTACCCGGGCACCCAGTGGAAGAGCGACATGCTCTGGGGCGCGACTGAGATCGCCCTTGCCGACGAGCGGCTGGGCGCGCCGCGCGCACAGCTCCGTAACGACCTCGCGGTCGCCGCGCGGTGGGCCCGCGCGTACATCGCCCAGGGCCACCCGGCCGGCTCGGACACGCTGAACCTGTACGACACCGGCGCGATCGCCGAGGCCGAGCTGGTCCGCGCGATGCGCGCGTCGCACATGGCGCCCGCCATCGAACCCAGGCTGCTCGTCAACGACATGGCCAAGCAGCTGCAGGTCGGCCAGGCATGGGCCAAGGGTGACCCGTTCGCGCTCGGCACCGATCTGGGCCCGGCCGACGCGGCCCCGCACGCGTTCGGGCTCTACGTCACCAACGAGCTCTACCGGCGGGCCGGCGGCTCCGCCCAGTACCAGGCGTTCGCGCAGCAGCAGCTCAACTTCGCCCTGGGCGCGAACGCCTGGGGGTCGTCGTTCGTGGTCGGCGCGGGCACCGTCTACCCGCACTGCATGCAGAGCGAGATCGCCAACCTGGCGGGCTCGCTCACCGGCCACGGGGACATCCAACTCGGCGCGACCACCGACGGGCCGAGCAGCCCCGACAACTTCGTCGGGCTCGGCACGGTCAGCGGAATGCGCGCGTGCTCGGCCGGGTCGTTCTCCGCCTTTAACAATTCGAAGGCGGCCTACGAGGACAACGTGCTGTCGTGGCCGTCGGTCGAGCCGGCCGACGACTACACGGCGATCTCGCTGTTCGCGTTCGCGATGGGGGCGTCGTCCGGGCGTGAGTGAGAATCCCGATAAAACATTGCCGGCCGTGCTCGCCATTGACGGCGGGAATAGCAAGACCGACGTGGCGCTGGTGGCGGACGACGGCGCGGTGCTCGCATCGGTCCGCGGACCCGGCGTCAGCCACGAGGACTTCGGCCTGGCCGAGGCGATGCGGCGGCTCGGCGAGATCGTCCGGACCGTCGCCGCCCAGGTCAACGGCCTGGCGGGCGACCGCCTGGTCGCGCGGCACACGTCCGCCTGCCTGGCCGGCGCCGACCTGCCCGAGGAGGAGGCCCAGCTGACGGAAGCGATCCAGCGGCAGGGCTGGTCGCTGACGTCGGCGGTCGCCAACGACACCTTCGCCGTGCTCCGGGCGGGCCTGACCCCGGGCGAGGGCGAACGCCCGTGGGGGATCGCCGTCACCTGCGGAGCAGGCATCAACTGCGTCGGCGTGGCGCCGGACGGCCGCACCACCCGCTTCCTCGCCTTTGGCGCGCTCAGCGGCGACTGGGGCGGCGGTCTCGGCCTGGGAACGCAGGCGGTGTGGCACGCGGTGCGGGCCGAGGACGGCCGGGGCGAGCCGACCGAGCTGCGCGCGGCCGTCGCCGCGTTCTACGCGCTGCCCTCCATGCACGACGTGGCCGTCGCCTTCCACCAGGGCAGTCTCGGCGAAGACGACCTGATCCGCTTGCCCGCCGTCCTGTTCGCGACCGCCCAGGCGGGCGACGCGGTGGCCCTGAGCCTGATCGAGCGCCAGGCGGACGAGATCTGCGCGATGGCGGTGACGGCGATCAGCCGCCTCGACCTGGACGGCGGTCAGGCGATCCCGGTGGTGCTCGGCGGCGGAGTCCTCGAGGCCAGGAACCCGCTGCTCACCGCCGCCATTACCCAGCGTCTGGCCGAGCAGGTCCCGAAGGCGGTCGTCCGCATCGTCGACACCCCGCCGGTGACCGGCGCCGCCCTGCTCGGGCTCGACTACCTGGGCGCCCGAGCGGCCGCGGAAACCCGCCTTCACGCCGCCTACGATCGGCGGGTCTCGCCGAGCGGGTAAGGCCAGCGCCGCCGCGCGTCGGCGTCGAGATGCAAGACGGCCAGGCTCGGCGGCGCGCCGCCGCCAGCGCGACGCCCGGCGATCCGCGCCAGCGCGCTGCCGGTGATGACCGCCTCCGCGAAATGGTCGGTGGCGTCGGCGTGCGCGTGGCACCGATCGCTGCTGACGCTCAAGGACAGACTCGAGACGACGACGCCGTCGGCGCCGAGCCCGCGCGCCGACTGCTCGAGCCGGTCTCGCGCGGCGCCCCGCGCCGCGTTGATCAGGCCGGTATAGGCCTGCACCTCGGCGTTCCCGGTGCCCCAAGGTCCGGAGCTCGTCGTCACCAGGGTGTCGTGCAGTCCGGCGACGGAGATGCCGAGGGCGATCCCGGCGGGCACCCAGCCGGCCGTCACCAGCTTGGCGAACTCCGCTCCGGACAGCTCCGTAGCGAACGGGCTCGCCAGCGGCGGACAGCCAATAGCCCGGACCGCCGTGCCCATCACGGTGAACTCAATGGCCGCGGCGGTAAAACTGGTCGCGGGAATCTCGGTCACCCGCAGCGCCGAGCCCCACGTCCCGCCGGCCGACAACGCTGCCATGCCGTCCATGGCAGCCACACTCTCAGGATCCCGGCGCTCTCTTCAAGCGCGCCATTGTCAGCGCCCGTTCAGTCCCGGCCACCGCCGCCGAAGATCCGCAGGAAGAACAGGAACACGTTCAGCGCGTCGAGGAAGATCGAGGCCGCCATCAGCGGCGCCGAAGCAATGTCCTTGGACCGGCGCAGCCGCTGGAAGTCGCCCATCGTCAGCGCGGCGAAGATCACCAGCCCGAGGATCGCGTAGATCAGCGACCCGTGCGGGATGTGAATGAAGATCAGCACGATCCCGAAGATCAGCAGCGCGATCAGCGCGAAGAAGGCAAACCGGAGGATCACCGACAGGTCCCGCCGAGTCGTGTAACCGATGGCGCCGAAGACCGCGATGAACAGCGCGGTCGCCCCGCCCGACTGCCACAGGATCTGCGGGTCGGTCGACCCGTACCAGTACAGCGTCGGCGCCGCCGCGATCCCCAGCAGGATCCCGAATACCACCAGCAACCCGGTCGCCAACGCGGCCGACCGCCGGGCCGCGAAGTTCATGATCATCAGCACCACGAACGCGCCGATCCAGGCGATGATCGCGGCCCCCTCCGACAGGTGCCGCCCGGCGTACGCCCCAAGCGCGAACACCGCCGCGGTCAGCGCCACGAGCCCCATCGTCTGCCCGAACAGCGTCGCCGTCTGGTCCCGCGTCGCATACCCCTGGTATGCCGGACTCGTATACATAAGTCACTTTCTCCTTATGGTGGGGCGTCTGCCAAAATTCTAGGACCCCCAACCAATGATCTCGAACGGACCTTTGGTTCCACCTAACCCCCAACATTTTTCGTACAATCGGCGAGACGGAAGGGCTGACCGCATGGATCCCGACGGCGCGATGACAAGAGGGCAGGTAGCCAGATGGATCCGATAACGCTGATCGTGGCGGCGCTTGCCGCGGGCGCGGCGGCCGGAGCGCTGGACACGGTGAAGGACGGGGCCAAGGCGGGCGTCCAGGCCGCCTACGCCAAGCTCCGCGCCCTGGCGACGAGCAAGGTCGCCGGGAACCCCACCGCCGAGGAAGCCCTGGCGGAGATCGGGGCCGACCCGGAAACGTGGAAGGCGCCGCTGGCTAAGAAGCTAACCCAGCTCGACGCGGGCAACGACGCCGACCTGGTTGCCGCGGCCATGGAGTTCATGGACCTGTTCGACGAGGCGGGCGCCAAGTCCGGCAAGTACAACCTGACGATCGCGAATGCGCAGGGCGTCCAGATCGGCGACCACGGATTCCAGATCAACAAGTTCTAACCGCGCCATGGACGTAGGCCACCCGCCCCCACCGCCCCAGCGCCCGCGCCGCCTCCCACCCACCCCAGCCTCCGCACCGCCTCCGAGCGGTCTTAGCGCAGCCGTATCCCGTGGCCCCCGAGCGCTGGCACCTATGGCGGTCTTGGCGCGCCTCCGCCGGCCCTCGAGCGCCGCAACTTTAAAGCGGTCTTGGCGCGCCAGTCTCCCATACCCCCCCAGCACCAGCGCCTTCCTATCAGTTTTGACCACTCCGCGCGTCTTCCTATCGGTTCTGACCACTTTCGTGCCCGATTTGTCGGAATTTTATGGTCAAAAGTGATAGGAAGTTGTTCTTCACTCGGATAACAGCAAGAAGCGCCGCAGGCGCTGGTCGGAAACGCGGGCCAACGGGATACCGGTAAGCCGGGCGGAGGCCCATCGGTCGATAGGCTAGGGGCGTGAGCAGGCTCAGGGTTCTTTTCATCGGCGGTACCGGGGTTATCTCGTCGGCGTGCGGGCGGGAGGCGGTCGCGCGCGACATCGAGTTGTTCGTTCTCAACCGGGGGCAGTCAGCCGACCGGCCGTTGCCAGCCGGGGTCCGGGAGTTGCGGGCGGATGTGCGGGAGCCAGGGTCCGTTCGGGCCGCGGTTGCTGGTCTTGACTTTGACAGCGTTGTTGACTTTGTGGCCTTTACCCCGGATCACGTGCAGGCCGACATCGACCTGTTCACCGGCCGGACCGGCCAGTACGTGTTCATCTCGACCGCGTCGGCCTACCAGAAGCCGCCGTCGCGGCTGCCGATCACCGAGTCGACCCCGCTGCGGAACCCGTACTGGCAGTACTCGCGGGACAAGATCGCGTGCGAGGACCTGCTGGTCGCGCAGTACCGGGAGAGCGGGTTCCCGGCCACGATCGTGCGCCCGTCGCACACCTACGACGCGACCAAGACCGTGCTGTCGGGCGGGTGGACGTCGCTGGCGCGGATGCGCGCGGGCCGGCCGGTGATCGTGCACGGCGACGGGACTTCGCTGTGGACGGTGACGCACAACACCGACTTCGCGCGCGCGTTCGTGCCGCTGCTCGGCCACGGGCGGACCGTGGGGGAGGCGTTCCAGATCACCTCGGACGACGTGCTCACCTGGGACCAGATCGCCCGCGCGCTCGGCGCCGCGCTCGGCCTGGAGCCGAAGATCGTGCACGTGCCGTCGGATGTGATCGCCGCCGCCGACCCCGAATGGGGGGCCGGGCTGCTGGGGGACAAGGCGCACTCGGTCACGTTCGACAACTCCAAGCTGCGGTCGGTGGTGCCGGGCTGGCGGGCGGTGGTGCCGTTCGAGCAGGGGGCGCGGGAGATCGCCGACTGGCATCTGGCGCACCCCGGCTCGCAGGTCGTCGACCAGCGGCTCGACACGCTGATGGACAAGCTGGCGGCCGACTTCGGCGTCTAGGAGACCTTGGCAGGCTCGATGCGGAAGACCGGGTAGCCGGGTGCGATCTCGCGCAGCTTCTCGGTCGGGGCCTTGGCGTCCACCCCGTCGAAGAACACGCCGACCTCCCACTTCCAGTGCTTGAGGTACTCGCGCAGGATCGCGGGCTTCTCGTCGTCGCTGATCTCGGTCGCCCGGAACGGCTCGGCCCGGTGGCCGACCCGCAGCTCGCCGGTTCCGATCGCGCGCAGGTTGCGGACCCACTGGGTGGTGCCGCGCGGCGCGACCAGGTAGCGGGTGCCGTCGGGCACGGTCAGCGGGTTGACCGGGGTGGTCCGCCATTCGCCGGAGGTGCGGCCGCGGACGGCCAGCACGCGCGAGCCGGCGACGCTGATGCCCATCCGGGTCAGCCGGGCGACGGTCGCGTTGAAGATGAGGGTCCCGGTCTTCGGCTTGATGTAGCGGGTGTCGGTGGCGTTCATTTTCTTCCTCCGGATTCGCTTTGCGAGATCGCTGCTCTCGATTAAGATCAGTTAACACCAGAACGGTGGGCCGTGTCAAGAGCGGTGCTCTCGTTTTAGTTCGATGATCTCTAAGTAACCCGGAAGGAGGCCGGTCATGACCGCCACGCAGAACGCCCCGCGCACCGCCCGCGAGCGCGCCCGCGCCGAGCTGACCCGCGAGATCGCCGAGGAGGCGCGCCGCCAGCTCGCCGCCGTCGGCGCCAACGGGCTGTCGCTGCGCGCCGTCGCCAAGGAACTCGGCATGGTCTCCTCCGCGCTATATCGGTACTACCCAAGCCGCGACGACCTGCTGACCGCGCTGATCATCGACGCCTACGACGCTATCGGCGAGGCGGCCGAGCAGGCCATCGCCGACGCGAAAGAGCCCGGCGCGCCCGGCGAGTCCCATGGGCGCGCGCGCTGGCTAGCCGCGTGCCACGCCATCCGCGGCTGGGCGCTCGCCCACCCGCACGAGTACGCGCTGATCTACGGGTCACCGGTCCCCGGCTACCGGGCCCCCGAGGCGACGATCGGCCCGGCTGCGCGGGTGCCGCTCGCGTTCGTCGGCGTGCTGGCGGCCGCGACCGAGGCGGGCGAGGTCGGCCAGGCCGACGGCGCCCACGCCAGAGCGCAGGCCGATCCGGACGCCGCCGCCGACGACCTCGCCGCCGGGCTCGCGGACCAGGCCGCGGTCCTCGCGGCGGTGCTAGAGTCCCCGGTCGCGCCCGACGTGCTGGTGCGGGCGGTGATCGCCTGGACGCAGCTGTTCGGCATGATCAGCTTCGAGCTGTTCGGCCAGTTCGTCGGCTCATTCGAGCCCGCCGACGTCCTCTTCGCCTACGCGGTGGCGCAGCTGGCGGCGTTCGTCGGCCTGTCCTGACCGTGACGACCCTGTACGGATAACAGCAAGAAGCCGCGATGGCGTGTACGCGCCACTACGCTCTCATAATGTGAACAAACAGGAGCGGACGTACACCGTTCTGCGCGACCGGATCCACTCCGGCGCGTTCGGCCCGAACGCTCGGCTGAACATCGACGCGCTCGCCCGCGAGCTCGGTGTGAGCGCGATCCCGGTGCGGGAGGCGCTCCGCCGCCTGGAGGCCGAGGGCTGGGTCAAGTTCCAGCCCAACGTCGGCGCGATCGTCGCGCCGCTCGACGCCACCGCGTGGGAGCAGCAGATGGTCGCGGTGGCGATCCTGGAGGGCGTGGCCACCGCCGAGGCGGCGCCGCACCTGCGCCCGGCCGACTTCGCCAAGGTCCGCAAGCTGGCGGCCGAGATGGAGCAGGTCGCCGCCGAGGGCGACATGACTAAGTTCAGCAGGCTCAACCGCCGGATGCACGCGATGATCATGGCCCGCTGTCCCAACGCCTATCTGCTTGAGCTGCTCGAGCAGACCAACCAGCGGCTCGACCGCATCCGCGACACGATGTTCACCTACCTGCCGGAACGGTCCAAGCGGGCGGTCGCCGAGCACGAGCACCTCATCGGCCTGCTCGAGGACGGCGACCCGGCCGAGATCGAGCGGTACGCCCGCTGGCACAAGCTGCAGACGGTCGAGGCCTACCGGGCCGCCCACGAGTCTCCGGCGGTACGGGCGGAACTGGAGAGCTAGGTGTCGGCGTCGGCCGACGGGATCCGCCGTCCGGTCAGTGAGGTGGGCCTGATCCGCATCCAGACGCGGTCTTGAGCGGGTCCGCCCCAGGAGTCCATGCCGGGTGCGTCGAGCCGCGCGCACGCCGCGTCTGACTCCTTCTCGGCCAGGCCGCGGGCCACAACCGACCAGCCGGTCCGGGTCGCGGCGTCGTAGCAATCGACCTCAAAGCAGACATAGTGCCCGAGCTCGATGTTGGCCAACTTGGACCCCGCGTGGGTCCTGAACACCACGTCCTGCCCGTCTACCTGGTACATCACCGGCAGGACGGCCACCTCCTCGTCCGCCATGAACCCAATCCGCCCGACCTGAGCCGACGCGAGCAGCCGGAACATATCGCCAAGGTGCAGTATTTCCAGGCCCGCCTCATCGGTTTCCAGTTTCCGCATCGTGCCCTCCAGAAACGTCCGTTCGGTCCGCTTCCTCCAGTATCCGCCAGCGCCGCGCCGCAACCATCCGCGGTTATGTTACTGTCGGGTAGCATGAGCGACGCCGCAGCCGGGTTCTCCCTCGAGCTGAGCAGTGACCTGCGCGAGATGCGCGATTGGGTGCATGAATTCGCGGCGTCGGTGATCCGCCCCGCCGCCGCCGAATGGGACGAGCGCGAGCAGGTGCCGTGGCCGATCCTGCAGGAGGCGGCTAAGATCGGGCTCTACTCGCTGGACTTCCTCGCGGCGCAGTTCTTCGAGGAGTCCGGGCTCGGCATCCCGGTCGCGTTCGAGGAGCTGTTCTGGGGCGACGCCGGCATCGGGCTGTCGCTGGTGGCCACCGGGCTGGCGGGCATCGCGGTCGTATCGAACGGCACGCCCGAGCAGATCGGGGAGTGGCTGCCGCAGCTGTTCGGCACGCCGGACGACGTCAAGCTGGGCGCGTTCTGTTCCTCCGAGCCGGATGCGGGCAGCGACGTGGCCGCGATCCGCACCCGGGCGGTGTACGACGAGAAGACCGACGAGTGGGTCGTCAACGGCGTGAAGACGTGGGCGACCAACGGCGGCATCGCCAACGTGCACGTCGTCGTCGCCTCGGTCGACCCGTCGCTCGGCTCGCGCGGTCAGGCCACCTTCATCGTGCCGCCTGGAACGCCCGGGCTGTCGATGGGCCAGAAGTTCCGCAAGCACGGCATCCGCGCCTCGCACACCGCCGAGGTCATCCTCGACGACGTGCGGGTGCCTGGACGCTGCCTGGTCGGTGGCAAGGAGAAGCTCGACCGTCGGCTGGCCCGGATCCGCGAGGGCGGCCGGGGCGGCGAGCAGGCGGCGATGAAGACGTTCGAGGCGTCGCGGCCGTCGGTGGCGGCGATGGCGGTCGGGGTCGCCCGGGCCGCGACCGAGTTCGCGACCGAGTACGCGCGGACCCGGGTGCAGTTCGGCCGGCCGATCGGGCAGAACCAGGGGGTGGCGTTCCAGTTGGCCGACATGGCCGCGTCGGTGGACGCCGCCCGGCTGCTGACCTGGCGGGCGGCCTGGATGGCGCGGGCGGGCAAGCCGTTCGAGCGCGCCGAGGGCTCGATGTCCAAGCTGGTCGCGGGGGAGACCGCGGTCCGGGTGACCGAGCAGGCGATTCAGATCCTCGGCGGCAACGGCTACACCCGCGAGTACCCGGTCGAGCGCTGGCACCGGGACGCCAAGATCTTCACGATCTTCGAAGGCACGAGCGAGATACAGCGCATGCTCATCGGCCGGACGGTCACCGGGTTGGATGTTCGGTAGCCTGACCTGCGGTTATACCTATCGTGTACCGCCCCGTCGAGCTGGTCGGCTATTTCCAGGGCCCACCTGTCGATGGCGGGCCAGTCTCGGAAGTCGCCGTACCGTCCTCCGGTGGCTGGCTCGGGGGAACTGGCTGGGCTTTACGACGCCGGAGAACAGCCGGTGACCGCATGGCCGCAGGTCGCCCAGTTGGCTGCGGTCTGCGTGGCCGAGTTAACCGGCGCCACCGAGGTTGTCGTCGTCGCGCACCGCGCCGTCTGGGAGCCGGTGCACCAGGCCGACGAGGAGCGGCCGCGAGCCGGATGCAACCCCGTCCCCGTGCGAGTGCTGGCCGCCGCGGCGGGGTTCACCGCGGGCGAGGCCAGCGCTGTGGTGCACTGGGCCGAGCGCGGCGTTCCCGCCCCGACCGGCCGCCCGCCGAGGCTGGGCGGTCCCGGCCGCCGACCCGCCCTGGTGAAGAATGTCGAGACGCTCGCTGATCTCGCGGTGATCATGCGGCACGGCGCGTCCTGGTTCCGTTCCGCGGGGACCGCTGCCGAGCCTGGCTCGATGCTGGTGACCCTGCTCGGCGCGGTGCCGTGCCCGGGCGTGTACGAGATTGAGCCGGGCATGCTGGTCGCCGACATGCTCAAGCTGGCCGGGGGCGACGGGACGGGGCTCGGCGCGCTGCTGATCGGCGGCTACTTCGGCACCTGGGCCGCGGCGTCGGACGCGCTGTCCCTGCCGTTCTCCGCTGCCGGGCTCGCGCCGGTCGGGGCCAGCCCCGGCGCGGGCGTCGTCGCAGCGCTGCCGGCTACCGCGTGCGGCCTGGCCGAGACCGCGCGGCTCACCCGGTATCTGGCTGGCTCATCAGCTGGCCAGTGCGGTCCCTGCGTTTTCGGGCTGGACGCGATCGCAAGCGAGCTTGAGCAGGCGGCCGCCGGCACCGGCTGCGATCTCACCAGGGTGGGCCGTTGGCTGCGTGACGTCACCGGGCGGGGCGCGTGCCGGCATCCCGACGGCACAGCGCTCATGGTCGCCAGCGCCCCGCGCGTCTTCCGCGCCGAGATCGGGCTCCACGCGCGCGGACGGTGCAGCGTCACCGAGACTGTCGCAGTGCTTCTCGTCACCGGCCAGGTACTCCTTCGATGATCGGGTCGGCCCGGGTTGCCGTCGACCCGATCGCTTGCGACGGGCGCGGCTTGTGCGCCGAGCTGCTTCCGGGCTTCTTCCGCCTGGACGACTGGGGCTTCCCGTCATCTTCCGCCGCGACGTGCCAGCCGAACTACGGGCAGAAGCCGCCACTGTCGTGCGGCTGTGCCTCCGGCTCGCCTTGCGGCTGGAGCGGCCCAGGCAGGGACGTGAGCAAGGAGTGACGAAGGTCCCCTAACAGGTGCCTTCCGTCCAGGTGCTTCCCGATCAGGGGTGGCGCACGCTGGGAGGATGATGAGGAGCCGTGCATTGCGAGCGGCTGCAGCGTGGCTGAGCCGGCGGTCGGCCGTTCTTGTGCTGATCCTGACGGCCGCTGGTCTGGCGGCGGGGTGCGTGGCCTGGCTGGCCGGTGCGGGCGGGATCGCGGACGCGGCCTGGCTCGCCGCGGCGGCGTGCGGCCTGGGCTACGCGCTGTGGTCCGCCGCCGAGAGCATCCGCCGCGGCCGCCTGGGCGTGGACGCGATCGCGCTGCTCGCGCTGGCGGGCGCGATAGCAGTCCGCGAGCTGCTGGCAGCCGCGGTGATCAGCGTCATGCTGACCAGCGGCCGGACCCTGGAGGCGTGGGCGGCGCTGCGCGCCAGGCATGACCTGGGCGCGCTGCTGGACCGGGCGCCCCGGACCGCGCGCCGGTCTCGCGGTGACCGGGTGGAAGTCGTGCCGCTTGAGGAGGTCGCGGCCGGCGACATGGTGCTCATTGCGCCCGGTGACGTGGTTCCCGTGGACGGCATGGTGGCCGCGGGCGTCGCCGTCCTTGACGAGTCCGCCCTGACCGGCGAAGTCCGGCCGGCCAGCCGTGTCCAGGGCGACCCGGTAGCAAGCGGGGTGGTGAACGCTGGCGGCCCGTTCAGCCTGCGGGCCGGCGGCACCGCCGCCGAAAGCACCTACGCGGGCATCGTGCGCCTGGTCAGCGAGGCGGAGAACTCGCAGGCGCCGTTCGTCAGGCTCGCGGACCGGTACGCCCTGTGGTTCCTGCCGCTGACCCTCGCCGTGGCCGGGGTCGCCTGGGCGCTCGGCGGGGCGGCCCGGGCCGTCGCGGTTCTGGTGGTGGCGACGCCGTGCCCGCTCATCCTGGCTGCGCCGGTCGCCCTGGTGTCCGGGCTGTCGGCGGCCTCCCGGCGCGGCGTGGTGGTGAAGAGCGGGGGCGTGCTCGAGCGCCTGGCCAGCTGCACCACCCTGGTGCTGGACAAGACCGGGACGCTCACCGTTGGACAGCCTGAGTTGACCGCGATCATCCCGGCCGGGACCGGTTGCCCGGACCATGAGGAGATGCTGAGCCTCGCCGCGTCGCTGGACCAGGTGTCCGGGCACGTGCTGGCCGCCGCGGTCGTCCGGGCAGCGGCTGAGCGCGGCAGCCCGATGAGCCAGCCGGCTGCCGTGACGGAGGTAGCGGGGCAGGGCATCATGGGCATGGTGCGCGGCCGCGTGGTCAGGCTGGGGCGCGCCCGGTGGGCGGGAGCGGTGGAAACCGAGCCGTGGGTCAGGGCCGCGCGCCGCCGGGCCCGGCTGGACGGCGCGCTGACGGTGTTCGCCGCCGTCGACGGCCAGCCTGCGGGCGTGCTGCTGCTTGAGGACCGGATCCGCCCCGATGCCCGGCAGACCATCCGGGCGTTGCGCCAGGGCGGAATCAGCAGGATCGTGCTGGCGACCGGCGACCGCGCGGAAGCAGCCGACGCCGTCGGCGCGCTCACTGGCGTCGACGAGGTGATCGCGGAGCTCACCCCGGCAGACAAGCTCGACGTGGTGCGCCGTGAGCAGCGCCTGGCACCGGTGATCATGACCGGCGACGGGATCAACGACGCCCCTGCGCTGGCTCTGGCCGACGTGGGGATCGCCATGGGAGCCAGGGGCTCCACCGCGTCGTCGGAGGCGGCGGACGCGGTCCTGACCGTCGATCAGATCGGCCGCCTCGGCGAGGTGGCGGTGCTGGCCCGGCGTGCCCGGCGGATCGCCATGCAGAGCGTGCTGGCCGGGATGGGCCTGTCGCTGGCCGCCATGGGCGCCGCTGCCGCCGGGCTGCTGCCCGCGGTGTGGGGCGCGCTGCTGCAGGAGGCCATCGACGTCGCGGTGATACTGAACGCGCTCCGTGCCCTCGTGCCGGCTGCGCCCGAGGTCCGGCTGACGGCCGCCGATGCCGGCCTCACCCGGCGGTTCCGCGTCGAGCACCAGGCGATCCGGGCGGACATCGACCAGCTGCGTACAACCGCGGAGACCCTTGCCGAGCCCGGCGCGATGGCCAGGGTCCGCCGCGCGTGCGAACTGCTCGCCAGCGAGGTATGGCCGCACGAGCACGCGGAGGAGTCGGACCTGTACCCGGCTTTGAACCGGGTGCTCGGCGGCGTTGACCCCACCGCTCCTATGAGCAGGGCGCACGCCGAGATCGCGGTCCAGATAGCGCGGCTCGGGCGCCTTGCCGACGACATCGGCGACCGCGAACCCGACGACACTGACGTCGCGGAACTGCGCGGCATCCTGTACGGCCTGCACGCCATCCTGCGCCTGCACACGGCACAGGAAGACGAGACCTACCTGTCGCTCGGCGACACCGCGGACACCGGTCGTCCAGCGGCCTGAGCCGCCCGTGAGGACGAGAACAGACCGCCACGTCAGTGCTTACCAGCCCTCAGCCCAGGAGCCCTGGGGTGTCACCGATAAGAGATTCATCCCGAACGGAAGGTGGCGCCCCCGGTCCGCCCGCCCGATCGCCGGGAGACGCGGCGGCGCTCACCCGCCAGCCTCCGCGCTGGGGTAGAGGGCTGCCGCCGCCGCCCAGAACGCCGCCGCGTACGACACCGATATCGCCCTGGTCATTCGAGATTCCCTGGGCGAACAGCCGTTCCCCGTCGTTGTCCAGCACGTCGGCGAAGTGGGACTCCTTGCCCACGTCGAGGCCGACCCACACGCTCACCGAGTACTGGGTTCGTGTCACGGCCTCAGGATCGCCGGTGATCTTCTGCGACGTGACGGACGCGCTTCTGAGCAGCGTGAGAGATGGTCTCAGCGGCCGCCTGGTAGCGGGCGGGCGGACATGGTGATGAAGTCGCGGGCGTAGGCCGGGTCGAAGAACGTGCCGGGGCCGCGGGGAGTGTCGATGAGGCTGGAGCCGTTGGACGGCGCGGCCAGGCCGTCCGCAGTCGCGGGCCTGAAGCTGGCGAACACCGGCCAGCTCGGGTTGATATCCAGCTGCATCCCGCGGACCGCTCCCGCCCGGACGAGGAGATCGGCGACCTGGAGCGGGTCGAGCAGCGGGCCGACCACGTAGACCAGGGCTCCGTCTGCGGTGACGCCAAGGCCGGACCGCCACTGGTGGTCCGAGCCGTGCTGCCCGCGCCCGCAGGGGCAGGTGCCGCCCCACACCCGCCAGGTGCGCGTTGACGCCCGCGCACTGGGCCTGCCGTTGACGACCAGCGGGAACAAGTTCTGCCTGACGGCCACGACGGACGGCGTCATGGCGACGTCGCTGCCCCACGCCCCGACCGCGACGGACCCGCTGGCGTAGATCACCAGCGAGGCGGCCCCGCGCACCAGCGGGTCGATCAGCCGGCCCTCGGTGTAATAGCCACCGTGCGCGTCCTTCATCTTGAAGCCGCCGTTGAACGCCGCGACCAGGGAGCCGGCCGCGGTCCGCGAGACCGGCGCGGTGTACTTGTACGGGCCGCCGCCCGGCGACACCGACCCCGAGTACAGCCGGGCCGACAGCAGGCTCGCATCCATCCAGGCGATCCTGGCCCGCGCAGTGCCGCCGGGCGGGACGAGCAACGTCTCGTAGACCGCCGGCTTTCCGCCGACGAGCCGTCCGGCCGGCTGCCACACTCCCTCGCCGGCGTAGGCCGGCGCTCCGGGGAACGGCGGCAACGTCACCGGCCGCGGATGCGGCTTCCCGTCACTGCCGGCGGCGGTACCGCTGCCGCTGCTGCCGGTGCGCGAAGCCACGCCGCCAGCGGCGGTGCCCGATGGGGCGGCGGACGCCGGGTGCGCCTGAGGCTGCTTCGGAGTAGTGAACGTACTGCAGGCTGCCAGCGCGGTCACGCCCGACAGCAGCACAATGAGCGGCAGAGACCTGCCATTGCGGTTATTTCTCCGGCCCACGGCCTCACCGTAGGACGCCAAGCGCAGACTGGGAGCTTGAGAGCATCTGAAAACCATCTGGGCTGAGGCCAACCGGCCGCGTCGCCGGAACCCCGTTCGACGTTAGCCGATGGCGGTGCCGAACAGGTGCCCGATGCCGTAGGTAAAGGCCAGGCCGAGCGCGCCGCCGATGACGACCCGCAGCACCGCGCGAAGGATGTCGCTGCCGCCCAGGCGGGCGCTCAGGGCGCCCGCCAGGCCCAGCGCGATCAGGACGGCGGCGAACGTAACCGGTACCCGCGCCGCGGCCGGGGGCAGCAGGATGGCCAGCAGGGGCAGCAGGGCGCCGGAGGTGAACGACAGCGCTGATGCGGCGGCGGCCTGGACGGGGCTGGGGATGTCTTCAGGGTCGATGTGCAGTTCGGCTTCGAGGTGGGCGGCCAGGGCGCCGTGGGCTGTGAGCTCGGCGGCGACGGTGCGGGCGGTGGCCGCGGACAGGCCCTTGGCTTCGTACAGGGCGGTCAGCTCGGTCAGTTCGGCCTCCGGGGTGGCGGCGAGTTCGCGCTTTTCCTGGGCGATCTCCGCGTGCTGGCTGTCGCGCTGGCTGGAGACCGACACGTATTCGCCCAGCGCCATCGACACGGCCCCGGCGACCAGCCCGGCCAGCCCGGCGGTGAAGATGGGGCCGCGGGACGATGTGGCGCCCGCTACCCCGATGACGATGCCGGCCACCGATACGATTCCGTCGTTGGCTCCCAGCACGGCGGCCCGCAGCCAGTTCAGCCGCCCAGCGGTGCCGCCCGCGTGCGGCTCCTGGGAATGGGTTGGCCGCCCCTCGGCCGCCGCCCGGACCTGAGCATCCGAGGGCACGCCGTCATCAGCACTCATGCCCACCACTAAAGCAGTTGCCCCTGGCTTCTCACGGCCCTGCCTCCGGGTCCTGGCCGTATTCAGAGGAAGTTCATATAGCTGCATGCGGAACTGGCGCAGATGCAGAAATCCACCATGGCTGCTTCATACGCGCGCCAGAGTCGCGCCCCGTAACTTGCAGGAAACCTGAAAGGCGGGTGCGCTGTGTCGCTGGCGCGAATATGGGACAGGCACGTTGCGGGCTGGCATGAGCAGGTCACGTCGACGATCGGATTCGATCGGGTGCTCGCCGGGCTGCTCGCCATCGCGGCTCCCGGGCCGGCCGATGCCTGCGTGGACCTGCGCGCTGGGGCCGGGTTCGTGGCGCTCGCGCTCGCGCCGCTCGCGGATTCGGTGCTCGCGGTCGTTATCTCGCCGGTCATGGCGGAGTCCCTGGCCGCGCGGGCCGCGCAGGTGGCTGCCCCGGGGGCCGCATCGTGATCGCGGACATGATGTTCGGCCGCGGCACGACCCGGCGCGATCGCGGGATACTCCGGGAGAAGCCGACGGCGTTCGCTGTCCTGGGGCTCGCCGGCTGGTGGCGGATCGCCAAGAACCTTGCCCGATACGGACTCGGCGTGGGCCGCGAGCACCCGGCCACCCCGCAATTCCGGCAGCTGGCGCTGCGCGAGGCCGGCTTCACCGACGCGCGCTTCGAGCCAGTCGTCGCGGAAACCGTATCGTGTCAGGTACAAGCCCCAGGTAATTCCCGCCTGCCCCGCCCAGCTTGGCCGGCTAATACGCCCTCCGGCTCACCGGGTCTAGCGTCAGGTATTCCGACCGCTGCGCCGGGGTCCTGTAATCGCTGCCTGGGACGACGCCTGGGACGTTTGCCCCTATGCCGCAGGCGCGTATTGGAGCGTTCTTGTGCTGGGGGTGGGCATGTTGGCAGATGATGTGATGCCTGGGCGGGCAGTGTCGACAGCCCCGGCGTTCTGGCCGGCTCTCCGGCGGCGAGTTGCGGTGACCGTGGTCGTGGTTGTCTTCGCTGTCCTGACGGCGGCGGGGTTTATCGGAACGGCCCGTTACGTTTCCTCGTTCGTGCTTTACCGTGGGTTCCCGCCGCCGAGTGCGCCGGCGAGCGTGGTCGTCAGTGGGCCGGGCGGCAGCAGGCAGGTGCCGGTGGTCCTGCCCAGCGTGCAGACCCTCGTGGTGCCGAGCGCGGCGCTCGGCGGCTTTCCTGATCAGGTGTCCGTGGTGCTGCCGCCCGGGTACGGGAGCCATCCCGGGCAGCGGTATCCGGTCCTGTACCTCCTGCACGGGACCCCCGGGCAGCCGGTTCAGTTCCTGAACATCGGCCAGGTGGCCACCACCGAGGCGACGCTGGTGGCGGCGGGGCAGATGAAGCCAGTGATCTTGGTCATGCCGACCGGCGGCAGGTCGGTGCTGGCCGACATGGAATGGGCTAACGGGATCAGCAAGGCAAACGCGTGGGAGACCTTTGTAGTCCGGGATCTTGTCGGCGCGATCGATGCCCGCTACCGGACGATAGCCAGCGCGAGCGGGCGGGGTATCGCGGGCTTGTCGGAGGGCGGCTACGGGGCGCTCAACATAGGACTGCACCATCCGGGCGAGTTCGGCCTGCTTGAAAGCTGGTCGGGCTACGAGATTGCGGACAACATGCCCGCAATCTTCGGCCATGGCCCGGGCCTCCTGGCCTACAACAGCCCGGCGCGGTCGATCGCGTCCGTCGCCGGCCAGGTGCGGGCCCGCCGCACCTACCTCTGGTTCTACTGCGGAACCCGAGACCCGCTGGCGTCACAGAACCGTGCCTTTGCCGCTGAGCTCACCCGCCTTGGCATAGCGCATCGGTTCTTCGAGGTTCCTGGCACCCACAACTGGGCGCTGTGGCGGGGACAGATACCCCAGTCGCTGATCATCGCATCGGAGCACCTGAGCCATGGGTAGGTACCTGCGCGGCACCGCGATCATCGCGGCCCGGGGGACCGCGGTGGTGCTGGCGATCGTGCTGGCGCCCCTGGCGACGGCGGGCTGGCTTTACTGGGTGCGGGCCAGCGCTGCCAGCTGGCCGGGGCCGAGGATAGCCGACGCGCTGCCGCTGGACGAGCTGCCTGGCCACGACAGCGTCCCGCTGGTCGTCTGCGTCGTGGCCTTCGCCGTCAGCGGGTTGATGCTCGGGCTGGTGGCGCGGGCGGTGCGACTAGAGCGCCTGACCGCAGCCTGGGCCCTCGCGGCCGGAACCGGGATCTGGCTGCTCGTCATCGACGCGGTCAGCCTGTTCGTCGTCCGCCAGGTGCCTGCCGCGCAGGCGCTGCGCGCGGCTGCCGGCCTGCAGCCCGTCTACATCGCGGCAGCGTTGGCCGGCGCAGGCGGGGCGCTGCTTGGCAGGCGCGGGCACCGCGGCGGCGTGGCGCCGCGGCTGCTTGCCTGGCTGGTGGCCGCCGCTGGGGTCATCGACCTGGTGTCGGCCCTCTTTCCGGACCTCGGTTCGGCTCTCGGCTCGCTCGTGCGGTTCGCGCCTGGCGCTGCCGGGCCGGCCGCGCACATCCTCGTAGTCCCCGCGGGCGTCCTGTTGGTGCTGACCTCCAGGGGCCTGCTTCGCCGGAACCGGCGTGCCTGGCGCCTTGCCGTCGCGCTGTTGAGCCTGTCGGTGCTGCTGCAGTTGTTCCGCGGCCCGGACTATGCCGGCGCGATCGTGACGGGGCTCACGGCGATGGCTCTGCTCGCTCGCCGCGATGATTTCGCTTATCACGGCGATCCGTCGGCCGAGCCGTCCGCGCTGCTGCGACTGTCGGGGATGCTCCTGGCCGCGCTGCTCTACGGTGTGACCGCCTTGACGGTCTATCGGACGGCGTCCGGCCTGCCTTTCAGCGCGGCCGCCGCGCTGCTTGGCACCCTGCGGGCGATGGCCGGCCAGCTGCCGAGCGACGTGGACCTGTTGCCCGGGGAGTTTGCCGAGTGGTTCCCGCTCTCGGTCCTGTCCATCGCGGCTATCGGCGTCATCTGGGCGGCGGCCGTGTGGATCCGTCCCTGGCGTCAGCGCATGTTCCGCGATACTGACCGCCGGGGCCAGGCCACCGAGATCGTCCGCCGCTGGGGTGCCGACACGCTGGCACCGTTCGCGCTGCGCTCTGACAAGGAATGGTTCGTGACCGGCGGCACGCTCATCGCCTACCGGGTCGTTCGCGGTGTCGCCCTGATCAGCGGCGACCCGATCGGGCCACCCGGGGAGGCGGCGCCTGCGCTCAGGGCCTTCCTCGCCCATGCCCGGGAGCACGGCTGGCGGGTAGCAGTCCTTGGCGCCGCTGGCCAGTTCCTCGGGATTTACCAGGACCTGGGACTGCACACGCTTTACCACGGTGACGAGGCGGTCGTCGAGGTCCAGGAGTTCTCACTGGAGGGCCGCCGCATGCGCGTCGCGCGCCAGGCCGCCCACCGGCTCGAGCGGACGGGGTATCACGCAGAGGTGCTCATGGCGGGGGACGTAGTGCCCGCGCTGCGCGCGGAGCTGGTCACGGTGGAACGGGCCTGGCTGCGGGACGGGGCCAGGAAGGGCTTCGCGATGGAGCTCGACGGCCTGTTCCGGCTGGGCGGCAGCGACGCGGCGTTCGTCATCGGCCGGGACCCGAACGGCGGGGTGGCCGGGTTCTTGCATCTCGTGGTGTGTTCCGCCGGCCATTCCCTGTCGCTGTCCACGATGCCGCGGCTGCGGGACACGCCGAACGGGTTCACTGCCTGGCTCATCACCGAGACGGCGTTGTGGGCCCGTGATCACGGGTACGCTCATCTGTCGCTGAACTTCTCTCCCTTCGCCGGCCTGCTCGGTCCCGAGACCGGGCTGCAGTCCGCGCAGCGCCTGCAGCGGAGGATCCTGTTGCGGCTGAAAGCCGTCATGGCCCTGCAGCTGGACAACCTGCTCCGGTTCAACGGCCAGTTCTCGCCCGCCTGGATTCCTCGCTACATCATCGTCCAAGCCTGGGCCGACCTGCCCAGGGTAGCCGTTGCGGCGATGGCCGCGGAGGGATACCTGCCGTACGCCGCGTTGATCCGCGGGCGAGGCTGGGCGCCGGCCGTCGAGCACGAAGACGGCCCCGAGCCCGCCGCGCGGCAAGAAGCAGCCGCGGCACCTCAGAAGCAGCCATGACGCTGACAGCGGGCCTGCTCCTGGCGCTGCTGTCGGCCGGCGCCCTGAACTACGGCTTCTACCTCCAGCACAAGATGTCGGGCACCCTCCCCGTCCTGACGCTGCGGCATCCCCTGTCGTCCCTGTCCGTCCTGTTCACGAACTGGAAGTGGCTGGCCGGCTTTGCCGCCGGGCTAGGCGGGTGGGCGCTGTACATCGCCGCGCTCGGCCTCGCGCCGCTCGCCATCGTGCAGGCCACCTCGGCCGGGGGCGTGGGACTGCTCGCGCTGCTTGTCCAGCGCGGCGGCGGCAGCCTGACCAGGCCCGAGCGGTTGGCGGTAGCCCTGTCGGTCAGCGGCCTCGTCCTGCTCGGCCTGTCCCTGACGGCTGGCGCCAGGCAGGTGCCCGCGCCCGGCTGGGCCGCCCCCCTGAGCTGGACGCTCGCCTCTGCCGCCCTCGCCCTGATCGCCGCCCTTCCCGGGAGGGCCCTGCTCAGGCCCGGTGCCGGCCTCGCGGTCGCGGCGGGACTGCTGTACGCGGCCGGAGACGTCGCGACTAAGGCAGCGGTCGGCCGCGTCAGCCCGGTGCTCTTGTTCGCCGCCTTGGTCCCCATCTGCCACGGCCTGGCTTTCGCGGCCCTGCAAATGAGCTTCCAGCGGGGGACCGCCATGGCTACGGCCGGAGTATCGGGCCTGCTCACCAACGTCCTCCCCATACTCGCCGGCCTGACGATCTTCGCCGAGCCCATGCCCGGCGGCACCGCGGGCATCCTCCGCGGTGCAGGCTTCGCCGGCGCGGTGCTCGGCGCGGCACTGCTCGCCGGGCGCGCGGGCGAGGATAGCCTCGCGACCTGAAGCGCCGCGAGGTCTCAGTGCCCGTTGGCGATAGGACGCGGAGATCTTCGCGCTGGTAGCGGACGGTCATCTTCCTGCCGCAGCGGCCGCAGCGGACCAGCCCGGCCAGCAGGGCCGGGCCGTCGCGCACCGCGCCCATGCCCTGGGCGCGGGACCGATTCGCGTCCATCCGCCGCATATTCCGCTCGTACTGCTCCGCGCTGATGTAGGACGGGTAGATACCCGGCAGGAAGACCAGCCACCGTAGGCGCTCTACTCGTTTCCGGCCGCCGTAGGGCCGTTCCGGCTGCCGCCTGCGCGGGTCGCCGGAGCTGCGCCCGTATGCGTAGATCCCAGCGTAAGCCGGATAGCGGAGCATGTTCTGGATCATGGCCCGCGACGGGCACCGCCATTCCAGCTCGCCCTGGTCAGGGCCCTCCCGCAGCCGGATGCCGGCCTGGATCCGGTTACCGGCGAGATAGGCCAGGACCCCGCCGACGGTGCCGATCGGGTCGAACAGGCTGAACACCAGCGCGATCACCGTCCGGACCTGCTCATCAGGATCCAGGACGACCTCGCCGGCGCTGGCCGGCCAGCCGACTGCCTCCTTCGCCGCCCTGTAGTCGGTGCTGGCCGCGCGCAAGCCCGGCGACCGCGTGCAGGCACAAGTATCCCGTGACAGCGCCAGGTTCACCGTGACGGTAACCCTCGGTAGCCCCACCAGCTAATAGCCGGGCTGAGACTACAGAGTGCCGAATCATGCCTGACCTGAAGCCCGCCAGGCCGCTTCCGCCCCGCTGGTTCTTCCGGCTCGCCTGGATCGCCCATCGCTGCCTGTACGGGTGGACGGCTCCGTCCCGTGATCCTCGGCTAGGTCGAAGACGGGCCGAGCCACCGGTCGGCGGGTCATCGCCCTGGGCAAGATGACGATCGCGGCGCTGCGCGAGCGTCTGGCTGAGTCAGCGGGCGGCGCCTGGCAGCCGCAGGCTGACCACGGCACCGCCGCCGGGGCCGTTGCGCGCGGTCGCTGTTCCGCCGTGGGCGGCGGCGATCGCCGCGGCGATGGCCAGTCCGAGGCCGGATCCTCCGCTGTCGCGGGAGCGGCCGGTGTCCGGGCGCCGGAAGCGCTCGAACGCGTGCGGCAGGAAATCCGCCGGGAACCCGGGGCCGGCGTCGCGGACCTCGATGGAGAGGTCGGGGCCTTCTGCTGTGGCGGCGATCACGATGACCGATCTGGCCGGGGCGAAGCGCAGCGCGTTGCCGAGCAGGTTGTCGATGGCCTGGCGGATCCGGTCTGGGTCGACGCAGGCCCGGGTTCCGGCCGGGACGTCGATGCGGCAGGTCACCTGGGCCGCCGCCAGGCGGCCGGCGGCGTGGGCGGTGCTGCGCGAGAGGAGCTGCCGCAGGTCCGTCTCCCGCAGGCGCAGGTCGAGCTGGCCGGCGTCGCCGCGGGCGAGGACCAGCAGGTCGTCGGTGATCAGGGAGAGTCGCTCCGCTTCTTCGGCGGAGTCGCGGACGGCGGCGGCGAGTTCCTCGGGGCTGCGGCCCGGTCGCCCGGCCAGCTCGAGTTCCCCGCGCAGCACGGCGAGAGGGGAGCGCAGCTCGTGGCTGGCGTCGTCGACGAAGGCACGCTCGCGCTCCAGCGTGCGCCGCAGCCGGCTGAGCAAGTCGTTCATCGTACGTGCCAGGGCGGCGACCTCGTCCCTCGTATGGGGGACCTCGACCCCGGCGGCGTCACCGCGCTCGGAGATCGCCGCGACCTGTCGGCGCAGCCGCTCGACGGGTGTCAGCGCGGCGCGGGCCAGCCAGTAGGCTCCCAGGCCGGCGATGGCGGTGAAGGCGCTGCCGCCGATGGCCAGTTCCCGCAGTACCTGGCTCTGCGTGGCGTCGTAGGTTTCCAGCGAGATGGCGGCGACCGCGACCAGGCCGGGGTGGCCTGCCAGCGGGGCGGCGGTGACCCTGGTGTCTTCCTCGTCGATGGTCCGGGTCGCCCATGCCTGGGCCTGCCGGGCCTGGCCGAGCTCGGCCGCGGTCAGCAGCGGCGTGGTGCCGGCGTCGGGGCTGGCGCCGCGGACCCGGCCGGAGGAATCGACTACCTGCGTGATGTACTCGCCTGGCGCTGGGGTCGCGGCCGTGGCCGGCTGGGGCCCGGTGCCGTTGCCGGGCAGGTACCGTGCGGCCTGGGCGAGCTGGGCGGTGAGCTGGGAGTCGATGGCGCCGAGCTGGGCGGCTGACAGGGCGCTGCTGAACAGCCACCCGCCGACGGCGAACAACAGCGCGGCCGCGGCGGCGAAGGCCAGGGCCAGGCGCAGCCTGATGGGCATGTTACGGGTTCTTCCCGGCGTGACGGAGGCGGTAGCCGATGCCCCTGACCGTCTCGATGTCGTGGCGGCCGAACGGCGCGTCGACCTTGCGCCGCAGGTAGTTCACGTACTGGTCGACGACGTTGGAGCCGCCGTCGTAGGCGAAGTCCCACACTGACTCGATGATCTGCGAGCGGGTGAGCACGTCGCCGGGATGGCTGAGGAACAGCTCGAGCAGGGCGAGTTCCTTCGGGGAGAGCCGCAGTTCCGTGTCCGCTCGCCACGCCCGTTTCGCCGCGGGGTCGAGCTTCAGGTCTCCTTCGGCCAGGACGACGGGGCGTGAGCGGTCGCCGCGGCGGGCGAGCGCCCGCAGCCGGGCGGCGAGCTCCAGCAGGCTGAACGGCTTGACGAGGTAGTCGTCGGCCCCGGCGTCCAGCCCACGCACCCGGTCCCCCACGCTGTCCCTCGCGGTCAGCATGAGCACCGGGGCCCACTGCCCTTTTTCCCTGAGCCGGCGGCAGAGCTCGAATCCGTCGAAGTCCGGGAGCATGACGTCAAGGATGATCGCCCCGTAGGCGTTCTCGGTAGCCAGCCACACGCCGTCGCCGCCGCTGGCGGCGATGTCGACGGCGTGCCCTTCCTCCTCAAGCGCCCGCTTGAGGACCCGCGCCATCCTGGTTTCGTCTTCCACTGCGAGCACCCGCATGCCCCAAGGCTAGGCCGCCCATCATGAGAAAATCATGAGGGCGTTGGGCCCGGCTTGCAGGGCCCTTAGGCCCACGGCCCACTGCCCGGCGGCATCCCGGGCTGCTAGCTAGGGCCGTGGGCTTGCCTTAGGCGAGCTTTCGAGCCGGAGGGCGAGCTTGGGGCAAATGCGGACGGCCTCGCGGGCCTCTGCGATCAGGCGGCCGGGCACGTTACCGTCGCGGATGACCGGGAAGCCCCAGTCGTCCAGGGTGATCAGCTCGGGAAGGATCTCAGCGCACAGTCCCCGGCCGTCGCAGGCGATGGGATCGACCAGGAGCCTCAGGCTGGCGGTCATGGCTGCCACTGCGGCGGGACGGGCAGCACGTTCGCTGTCCTGGTGCCTCGGCACCAGCCTCGCGCGTGCTGGCTGAGCTCGGGCTTGAAGACGTCAAGCGCGCTGCGGACCAGCCCGGCTGCGCCGTCGGGGTGGCTGCAGGCGCCCCGGCCTTCGACCTGGCCGAGCCAGCGCCCCAGCAGGCTGAGATCGGACGTGCGGCCCTCGGCGAGCCGCTGGAGTTCGCCGGCGATGGCGTCAAGGCCGTAGAGGCATGGTCCGCACTGGCGCGCGGACTCGTCCGCGAGGTAGCGCGCTACCCGGGCGGTCTCGGCGAGTCCGCAGGCGTCCTGGGGCAGCGCCGCGATCAGGCCGGCACCGGCGCCCGCGCCCAGAACGGCCAAGCCTTCCGATGAGAACGGCAGGGTTTCCGCCGCTGCCGCGTCGGCCCAGGTGCCGTAGTAACCGCCGAGAAGCAGTGCCTGCAGCGGCGCGGCCGCGCCGCCGGCCAGGCTCAGCGTCTCCGCCAGGGAAGTGCCGATCGCGATCTCGCACACGCATGGCTGGTTCACCGCTCCCATAATCGTGACGAGCATCGACCCTGGCTCCGCGGGCGTGCCGACCGCACGGAACCACGAGGCGCCGTAACGCGCGATGAGCGCGAGGTGCGCGAGGGTTTCCACGTTATGCACGAGTGTCGGCCTGCCGCCGAGCCCTCGTTCCGAGATCCGGGGCGGTTTCCTCGTGGGGGCGGGAACGCCGTCCTCGATCCAGTGCACGACGGCGCTGGCTTCGCCGGCGACGAACCGGTCCGCGGCCGTCATGACCCGGATCCGGACCCGGTCCGCGCCGGCCCGGGTGCGCTCGGCGGCGGCGGCGTCCACGATCTCACGGACCGAGTGATGCACGACGATCACCGCCTGGCTGGCGCCGGCTATCTCCGCCGCGAGGACCGCCCCGTCCAGGACCAGCTGGGGTGACCGGGCGAGCAGGACCTTGTCCTTGCAGCTCGCGGGCTCGCCCTCGGTGCCGTTCGCCACGACGATCGGGGCGTGCCCCGCCGCTACCGCCGCCAGCTTCCTCGCGGCTGGGAATCCCGCGCCGCCCCGTCCGGTGAGCCCCGAGCGGTCCACCTTGTCGATCAGGGCCTCCCGGCTCGGCCGGCTCAGGCCGGCTGACCGGAGCGGACCGTAGCGGGCGAGGTGCTCCGCCAGGCCGGCGGGTCCGGTTCCGCCATCGGCCGGCAGCAAGCGCGGCAGCTGATCTGCGGCCTGCCCGGCGCGCCGCTGGCGGCTGTCGGTGCTGTGCATCACCGGTGTGTCCCTGCGCTCTCAGTGACCCGCTCGAAGCCACCCGAAGGCCGGCCGCCGGGTACGGCTGCTGGTGTCGTGCCTGAGGCCGGCGATCAGCCGCGCGAGCACGGCGGTTGCCACCGCGGCCCCGCAGCCCCACTCGATCACCGCGACCCACCAGATCCCCGTGTCGTTGCCTGCGGTCAGGGAATGCGCGAACGCCGCCGGCCACGACAGGTAGGCCAGCCAGTGCACAGCCCGCCAGGCCCGGAACCCCAGATGCCGACGGGCCACGCTGGTGAGCAGCACCGCACCGCCCAGGTCGACGGCCAGGGTGCCAAGCCCGATCGCCAGGGTGCGGTAACCGGACATGAAGGGCAGCACGGTGGCGGCCCAGCCGATCGAGACGAACGGATCAAGGATCGCGGTCAGGACATGCAAGGCGAGGAACGCGATCAGGAACAGGGCGAGCGTCCTGTGCAGCTCGGCGGAGACGAAACGCGGCCAGTGCCTCGGTGCCGCGCCCGTGCGGGCTGCCACGCCAAGCACCACCACGGCGCTGAACAGGACTAGGAGCATCAGCCCGCTGGCGCGCGAGACGAACCACAGGCCCTGCGACCCCGCAGCGGCGGCCACGCTCATCGCAGGACTCCCGGTCTTGATCCGCGATACACATGGCTTGCCGGCGAGACATTGATGCGGCCGCCATCGGCGTCCGGCCAGCCACCGACGTAGCGCACCTGCCCGTCGCGGGCGATGAGCCTGGCCGGCTGGCTGGCCATAGCCAGCCACTGCTCGGCCCGCTCGCCGGCTACGACGGCGGCCGTGGCGGCGGCGTTGGCGTCGGCGCACGTGGCAGCGGCCACGCTGACCGTCTGCCATGGGCCATCAGCGGGGAGCCCGGTCCGGGGATCCACAATGTGGTGAAGCACCTGTCCTGCCCGCCGCCACTGGCGGCAGGTGATGGACGAAGTGGCGACGGCGCCGCCGGCCAGCCGCACGTTCTGGGTCAGGGATGAGGCTGGATCGTCTGGCCTGTCGGCCACCAGGATCGGCCAGCCGTCATGCGGCGACTGCCCGGCAACGGCGATGTCGCCGCCGAGGCCGACAAGCACGCCGCCAGCCCGGCCGGCTGCGTTCATGACCGCCCTGACGGCGCGATCGGATCCCAGGCCCTTGGCGGTGGCGCCCAGATCGAGCCGGACGCCGGCCGGCAGGCTGAGGATGGGGCCATCCAGCTGGACCGTCTGCCATCCGGGGGCCGGGACGGGCGTGCCAGTCGGCCTGCCCCGCTCGGGATCGATCGCGGCGAAGTCCCGGTCATAGCCCAGCGAGATGAGGGCGTCGCCAACGGTGGGGTCGGCCAGCCCGCCGGTCCACCGCGCCGCTTCGAGCGCGACGCTGACTGCCTCGGCGAGCCCGTTGCTGAGCATGAACCGTCCGCCCCCGGTGCGGTGGATCCAGGCGATCTCCGAGTCCTCACGGAACCGGCTCGCCTGGCGGTCAAGCGCGCTCAGGACGCTGTTGATCGCGCCGAGGGCCGCGCCGAGGCTCTCCGGCGGCCACACCGCGAGCCGGGCGGTAGTGCCGAGCGCGGTCCGTTCGGCTACCGCGACGGTGTCGTCGCCGGTGCTGATCCGCCGCCACGGGCTAGCCGCGCCGGGCGCGGGAACCGCGGTCATCACGTCAGTTGTCGTGGTAAGCGGGAGCATGCCGCACCTGACTGACCACGGTCTTGCCGTTCACGACCTGGGAGGTGGTGGTCGTCGTCACGCCGGACGCGCTGGTCGTTGCCACCGAATGAGAGACCCGCGGCCCGTGTGCCCCCTGCGTTCCGGCCGTGGGGACGATCCCGGCGGAGCTGGACGACGCAGCGGCCGCGGGAGCCCCGACGGAAACGGCGTGCTGGGCCAGGGCCACCGTAGTCGCCGCGGAACCGACGACAAGCGCGGCCGCCGTCCAGTTCGACATCCTCCGGACCCGGCGGATCCCCGCTCTGCGGGCCTTCCCCGACTGGCCGGGCAGGGCCGGGCCGACGGCTTCCGGAGCCTGCCATTCGGCAGCGGCCGACTCGGCGAATGCCGGCAGCCGCACCTGGCCTCTGCGGGGATCGCGTTCCGCGTTCATGTGGGTTTCCTTTCGTTTTCGCCGGTCCTTGCCCGGCAGACCCATCATGCGCGCACGGTCGTGAACCTTCCGTGAGAGAACGATGTGAGTCCTCACATCTACGGAGATGATCCCAGTCGTGGGTCAGGGCCGCACGCCGCCGGGCCCGGCTGAGCCCAGCCGGTGTTACCGATAAGAGATTCCATCCCGAACGGGAGGTAGCGCTGTCGGACCGCCCGCCCGATCGCCAGGAGGCGCGGTGGCGTTCAGTCGTTTGCCTCCGCGTTCTGGTAGAGAGCTGCCACTGCCGCCCCGAGCGCGGGGTTCATGTGACGTAGAGCTGGCCGTTGCTGCCCTTGGCGATCGTGATGGGGCTCAGGCCGGTGGCGGCAGGGCCAACTTCGACTGCACCGGTGGCGGCGTTGAACTGCGAGCCGTGACACGGGCAGATGATGAGGGCGGCGGACTGGTCGTATTCGACCGTGCAGCCGGCGTGCGGGCACACCGCGTCGAAGGCGACGAACTTGCCGGCCGTGGCCTGGATCACGATCGAGGGGTCGCCGGTGCGGGGATCGGTGAACGACGCGGCGCCGCCGGCCGGGACATCCTTGGCGGGTCCGATCGCCGTGCCAGCCGGATGGCTGCCGCCGGCCCCGCTGGAGCCGGGTGCCGTGCCGGACGCGGACGCCGACTGGGCCGGAGACAACTGCGCGGTGCCGGAGTTGCGCTTTGTGGCGCCGGCCAGCCTGCCCAGGCCGGCCGCCGCACCGCCCAAGATCAGGCCGGCGACCGCCGCCGCGGCCGTCGCGGTCCCCTTCAGCACGACCTCCCGGCGGCTAGCTTCCTCCGCGCTGACCCGTCGGGAGCCGTGCCGCGCACGCGCCCGGGCCGTGATCGCCGCGTCGGCGGACAGGAGCAGACCGCTGCCCGCTAGCAGCAGCGGCGTCCATGCGAACGCGAACACGATGTCCGCGCCGGTGTAGTACGGCGAAGCGTGGAAGCTGACCGTGAGGAACAGCATGAGGGACAGCGCCACGCCGCCCGCCGCGGCCAGTCGCTGCCACAGCCCGAGCAGAGTGCCGAGGCCGATGGCGAGCTCGGCGACCGCGATGAGGAGGCCGAGCGGGACCGCGAGATGGGTCAGCGGCGAGATCAGCGTGTGGATGGGGCTGCGCCGGGCCGCGCCGGCCAGCTGTGCCTGGATCGACCCGGGATTACTGGTCTGGAAGAACCCGGGATTGGCCAGCTTCTGAAGCCCGGCGAAGCAGAACGTGAAGCCGAGGAAGGCCCGCAGCGGAAGCAGCGCCCGGCCCAGCAAGTCAGGACTCAGCGAACCAGGCTCCGGCGGGGGCGGGGGCGGAGCGGATGCGGGCGGCCGCGAGGGCCTGCGCTGCGACCGGGACCGGCTCACTGGCCGCTCACCGCCAGCACCACCAAAAGCACCGCGGCGTTCACGGCGGTAAGGCGGGCGTTGCCTTCCACAGCGGCGTCGGCTCGGATAGTCGATGCGCACGCGTCCAGGTTCACGGTAGGCAATGGTATGGAAACAACCTCTGCTGCGTAAGAAGGGCTTCCTCAGCGAATCGTCAGAATACGCGAAAGCCAGTCGGCCGAGGGAGTTCGACGAGCTCGCGCGCCGCTGCTGCACCCGCGCGGCGAGCAGGTCTTCTTCGGCGCCTACGACGCGGACGCGCCGCCTGTCGGGTCATTCGTGCCTTTGCCTCCTGGCGTGTCTTTGCCTCCTGGCCGGCGCTGCAGTCTGCTGGTGCTGGGAACTGGTGTCACCACGGAGGTGGGCAGATGAGTGCCGCGACGTATCCACCGCGAGTGATGTGCGACTGGGCCAGCCGCTGTTCCGCTGGCAAATGACATATGGCTTGTCAAGTGGATCCTTGGAGCTTCCGCCCTATCGCGCGGGCGATCCTGGCATCCGGGTCCTCTGGCCGCCAGCCCGGGTCGTTCTTACCTATCGCGGCACACCGGCCGGCGTCAGGCTGGACTGAGAAGGAACGGCCCGGGGTGACCGTGCTCGACGGCCAGGACGTGCTGAAGATCGTCTTCACCCAGGCACAGGCGCACACCGCTGATGGGACACGGTCTTCGGTCATCTCCCAGCCCGCCCCGCGCATCGGCTACCAGCGGATGGCCGGCTACGCCCAGGGCGGCGCCTTCGAGGGCGTGCTCACCTACGGCATCGGCATCAACAGGCCGGTCCTGCACTCCAACCCGCAGTTCCCAGTCCGCGCCTACGAGGTGGAGACGGTCACCCCGAGCGGCCAGCACCGTTACACCGTCGCGATCGACATCGACGCCAGCAGCCAGCAACCCCGCCTAGAACACCCGGGACGTGGCTGACCTGAGCGGATGAGGGGGCGTCGGACCCGGACCCGCCCGTCACCCGCATCCTGCGGCACTGGCACAAGCTCCCCGCCTTCCACGCCCCGGGCTATTACAAGGCAGCCAGCCTCGCCGCCGCCGGCTAGCGCCCGCAAGCCAGTCCGGTACGAGTACGACTTCGGCGCCGGCTGGGTCCATGAGGTCACCCGCACGGGCTCATCCCGCCTTGCTCCGGGAGAGGCCGTCCCCCGCTGCCTGTCGTTCAGCGGGGATAACCCCGTCGAGTACTGGAACGAGGATGAGCCCGCCGGCCCGCGGCCCTTCGACATGGCCAAGGTCAACGCCGCGCTGGGGGCTGACCCGCATTCCTGCTAGTCGTCGAGGCCGAGGGCGGCGCGGAGCCGGGACATCGGGTCGGTGGCAACCGGAGATCGGTGAGCCGCCCGTCTCGCGGGGCGTCTCCGTCAGCGGGTGACGATGACCGTCGCGTGGTGCCCGGCGGCATTCTTGAGCTTGACGTCGCCTGTAAGTAGTTCGCAGTCCAGTGCCTCGGCGAGCGCGATGTAGGCGGCGTCGTAGGCGCCGAGGTTGTGGCGCAGTTCCCACATCCGGGGGTGGTAGGGCCAGACGGGGTGGCGGGTGATCCGCAGGCGGACGTAGTTGGCCAGCATCTGCTCGCCGCGGCGGTCGGTGATCTTCTTCCCGCCCGCCAGCCCCCGGACCGTTGAGGCGACCTCAACGTCGAGATGGTGCGGAGCGTGTAGTGCGCGCGGTGCGGACAGGCGCTGGCGCAGCACCTCGTCATCCTTCCGGGCGGACAGTGCGTCGATGACGAGCGAGCAGTCCACCACGTAGGTGAGGGTCACCGCCGCCCCTCGTCGCGCGCGGCGAGGATGTCGTCCATGGTGAGCTCCACCGGTTCCCTGTCGCGGGCGATCCGGGCGATGACCTCGGCGTTGGTCTCGGTGGCGGCGTCGGCGTCCATCAGGTCCCGCAGATACCCCGAAAGCGACTGGCCGAGTGACCTGGCCCGCTCGCGAAGGACCGCGAGCGTTGCCGGGTCCACATCGCGGACCTGGACGATGCCGGCATCCGTGGACTCGCTCATGGTCATACGCTACCACTGATTCATGCGCCGTGCATGAATCAGTGTCGGCGTGGCCGCTTCCGGGTCAGCGATCAGTATCGGCGCGGTTCGCGAACTCCTCGCGGAGGATCTCCTGCGGGCGCTCAGCGGGATCCGGCACACCATTTGAACAGGCCTGTGAAGGAGAAGTCCCGCACCGGCCCGTCAGCCAGCGGCGACCCCGGTGCCGGAACCCGTGAGCAGCGTAACCGGCCATACGGGGGTGTCGGTCTCGAGCACCAGGGGCGTGCCGACGGCGAGCGCGAGGGCGGCGGCGAGCGCGCCGGCGACGAACCCGATCGCGCCGAGGACCCGCCGGACCAGCCGGTCACGGTGAACGTGCCGTCGCTCCTCTGGCGAAACGTTCCGGGCTGTTGCACTCCGCTCACGCCGATGCCGCCCACGTTGGTGGCCGTCCATCCGGTCCCTGGCCAGGTCATCGGGATGTGCTGGAAGACGCCCGTGGTCGTGGCGGTATTGCCGCCGGACCGGGTGGCGGTATGCCGTCCGGCACAACATCCCGGGCGGAGATGTCCAGGCCGCCACCGGGACCAGCGACGGGCACGCCATCTTGTCGGTGGCCAACTCCGGGCCGCACGTCATCCCGCCGGCCGAGGTCGACCGCCTGTTCCAGCCCTTCCAGCGGCTCGGCCCGCGCCGCGCCCGCCGCGATGGCGGCCACGGCCTCGGCCTGTCCATTGTCAGGGCCATCGCCGCCGCCCATGGCGCAACCATCACTGCCCAGCCCCGGCCCGGCGGCGGCCTGGCCATCAACGTCACCTTTCCCTCGTCACACCCCCGCGGGACGAACGGAAATCGTCACTCCGCGTTGACCCGGGAAGGCGGGCCGGTCCACTGGTGAGTGGGGCGGCCCGTACATTCAAAAATCCGGGTGCCTAACGGACCGTTGCTTCGCGCGGTCGGTCGCCGAGTGCGCTGCCCGCGGGATTACGTGCGTGCGCAGGCGGGGTCCTCGCCCAGCGGATCGCCGCTGGCGGCGTAGGCGCGCGCGCGTGACCCGCCGCACAGGTCGGCGTATTCACAGCCGCCGCAGCGGCCGGTGAAGTGAGCCGCCCGGATGTCGCGCAGCAGCGGGCTGCCGGTGTAGATGTCCGGCAGCGGCTGCTCCCTGACGTTGCCCACGCTGAGCGGTAGGAACCCGGCGGGATAGACGTCGCCGGTCGAGGAGACGAACACGATGCCCTTGCCGTCCCTGGTCGCGGCGGTGTGCGCGCTCGGCACCCGGTCCGCTGGCCCGAGCAGTTCGCGCAGGCGCCTGGCCAGCCGGGTGTAGAGCGCGCCATCCGGCGGCGGGCAGCCGTCCCTGCGGGCCAGCACCACCGGGCGGAAGAACGGCGCCTCCACCGTGCGGACGACGTAGCCGTAGCGGGACGCGTCGAACAGGAAGTGGCACACCTCCTCATGCTCGGTGGCCGAGATGGCGCTGGTGGCCCGCCCGCGACCGACCTCCACCAGGAAGAAAACCTCCCATATGTGGGCGCCGGTCGCCGCCACCAGCGCGGCGATGTCGGCCAGCTCGTCGGCGTTGCCGGTCATCACCGTCGTGTTGACCTGCACCCGCAGGCCCGCGGCGGCGAGGGCGCGGATCGCGGCGACGGTCGCGGTGAAGTGCCCGGGGATGCCGCGGACCCCATCGTGGGTGCTCGCGCAGGCGCCGTCGAGGCTGACCGATACCGCCTTGACCCCGGAGGCGGCGATGCGGCTGATCATCTCCGCGTTGAGCAGCGGCGTCACTGACGGCGAGAGGCAGACAGGGACGCCGCGCGACACGGCGTAGCCGGCCAGCTCGAACAGGTCGGGTCGGAGCAGGCAGTCCCCGCCGGTGAGGACGAGGATCGGGTACGGGCGCCCGAACCCGGCCACCTGATCGATCAGGCGGTATCCCTCCGCCGTGGTCAGTTCGCCGGCCGGCGGACTGGTGGTCGCCGACGCCCGGCAGTGTCGACAGGCGAGCAGGCAGGCGCGCGTCGTCTCCCAGAAGACGAGCATCGGGCGGGTGGCAAAGTCCATACCGGCCACCCTCGCGCACCGGACAGCGGTCGGCCAGGGCCGGAAGTCCCTGATTGAGGGTCCGAGGAGACCGTCGCTAGGCCGCGCTCGGCACGGACGCCGCCGCGGCCGCGGATTCGGCCACCGGGCCGAGGGCGGGGGCCCGCTCGTCCAGGGGATCGGGGACGCGATCGCGAGCCAGCTCGTCCGCGGAACCCGGGCCGAGGTCGGGATCGGCCGCGGGATCGGCCAGCAGCCAGCTGACCGCTTGGGCGGCGGACCAGTCGGCCGGATAACGCCGCAGCATCGCGGCCGCCCCCCCGAGGCCCGAGCCGAGCGTGACGAGCGGGTCCTCGGTGTAGCCGCTGTCACGGCGGGTCTGCCCCAGCCCGACGTCAGCCAGCAGCGCGTTGCACAGGCAGACCCGGTCATCGGTGTCCGCGGCGTCGCCGCCCTTTCTGAGGTACGTATGCACCGGCTCGCCCGGGCACCGGTATCCGACCGCCCCGTTGGGCCGCGCATAGGGGACCCGCAGGTGACCCAGATCGCACAGCCGCGGCCGCAGTGCATAGCGCTCCGCGTCGGACAGGGTGCCGGGAAGCTGCGCGACCTTGAATGGGAACCCGGTCGGTGACGCCGCCGGATCGGTGCGCACCCGCAGGGTGCCGTCCGCCAGCTCGCCGAGCAGGCGTGCCCGCAGGTCGGCCCGGAGCCCGGACTCCCGGCAGAGCGCGAACAGCGTCCCTGCCTGCACGCCGACCGCCCCGGCGGCGCGGGCGGCATGCAGGCTGGCCGGGTTATCGCGGGAGCCCGCCAGCCAGAACGGCAGCCCAAGCGCGGCCAGCCGCGCCAGGTCGGCCTGGTCACGCGCGCCGTACTGGGGCTCGCCGTCCTCGTCGAGCGTGAGCCGGCCGCGGGGCGGCGCGTTATGGCCGCCGGCCGTGTGCCCTTCGATGACGAACCCGTCGGGACGCATCAGCGGGTCGCGGGCAAGGTACTCGGCCAGCACGTGGGCCGAGACGATGGCGAGGAAGACCGGGCGGTTGAGCGGCGGCCGGCCCGGCCCGGCCAGGGCGGCCGGATCAAGGCTGACGGCGTACCGCTGACCCGGCGGCGCGCCGATGACCTCGACCGGGAGGCTGACTGGCTGCTGCTCGGCCAGAGCGTTGAGCAGCTTGGGCAGCTCGCGCGGGATTCCGGCGCCCGCCAGCACGACGTCGACGCCCGCCAGCATCGCGCCATAGACCGCCGCGGGCATGGCCATCCTGATCTTGTCCAGGTAGTTGACCCCGACCAGGCCCCGGTGCCCCCGCTTGGCCAGCCAGACCTCGGCGAAGTTGCCGACCACGGTCAGTTCCTGAGTGTGCCGGTCCTGGCGGAGCCCGAGTCTTGGCACGGGCGCATAGGGCTCCCCAGGCTCGCGGCCGCCCGGGCGGAAGTAACGGGCAAGGACATGCTCGGCCATCTCGGGGACCGGGAAGGCGGCGAGCGCCGTCCGGAGATGGCCGCCAGGGTCCCCGTCTTGCAGGCGGCGGGCGAGCACGGCGTCAAGCGCCGTCCCCGAGACGACGCCAAGTTGTCCCGCTGCGGCCACGGCCCTCGCCAGCGGCCACGATGAGACGGCGACGCCCATTCCGCCCTGGATGACAGGGGGCAAAGGCACAGCAGAGTGCTTCGGCATAAAACCTCCAGCCTCGCGCCTACGAATGCGTAGGTTACGCTACCGTAGGTTTCTGGGGCGGGTCAATGGGGGTGCCGTGACCTCGCTGGTGTCCCTCCGGTCCGGGGAGGACCGGTGTCCCCCCGCTTGAACGGGTTGAAGCGGCGGAGGCTGTGGCCACGATGCCAGTATCGTGCCTTTGTGGACACGGCAGACGAGTCAGCGAAACTGGCGGAAGAGTGCGCGATCATCCGGCGGGCAGTCGCGCTGGCGCGCTGGGCGGGGCCGGAGGGGAAGGCGCTGACCAGGGCGGGGGTGCTGCGCAAGCCGGCGGTGCCGGGCGCCTGCGCGGCCATCGGGATACGGCTGCCGGAGCGGTTCCGGTCGGCGGCGGACGTCCCGGGCCTACACCGGCCGTGGACCGCCGCTCTTGCCCTCGGCGTTCTGGAGATTGTCGGCGACCGGGCGGCCGCCAGTCCGGAGCTGGACGGATGGCCAGGGGAGGGAGACAGGGCCGGGCGCTGGCTCGACTCACTGCGCGCGGTCTGCGCCGAGATCACCGGGGGAGCGGCCGATGACAGCCTGGGCCTGCTGGTCCTTGCCCTGGCGCTGCTGAGGTCCCTGAGCGCGGGCATCTGCCTGTCATCCCGCGAGATCATCGACGCGGCCCACGCGATCGCCGACCAGCGGGGCCTGGGGTTGATGCAGGTGCACGTTCTCGGCGGCATGTCCGCGCTCAGCCGCGGCTTCCTCGCTGACCAGGTGGGGTCATTGCTTGGCCTGCTGGCGGAGTTCGGCGCCGTCACCGCGGGGAAGGAGCCTGCGGTCACCCCGCTCGGGGAGTGGGCCATGGAACGCCTGGAAGCTGACCTGCCCCGCGCGGTCAGCCCCGGCGCGACGGCCACCGAAGCGATCACCGCCGTGGCCATGGCGGCAGCGGCCGACCGCTGGCACATGGCACGGGGGTGGCTCGGTGCCCGCAAGCCGGCCGATGCCGTCCGCGAGCTGCTGGCGGCGGCCGACCCGCTGCTCGCGTGGCTGCGTGATGCCGCCGCCACGATGGCCGCGATGACGGGAGAGGACGGCCTGCCCGGCTGGCATGCAATCGCGGGGAACGCCACGGCATGGCCGAACAGCGCCCGCCTTGCCCGCGCTGAGCTGCACGACTGGGGGCGCGCTCCGGAGCCGTCCCCGGCAGACCGCGGCTGGCTCGGGGTAGAGGCCGCCGCCGCTGCCCTCCTGGCCCGGGGGGAGGCGTGGCCGGAGGGCCAGGGCGCCGACGAGGCACTGTGCCGGCTGTGGGCGGCTGTGGGCGGCGGCCCCCCGGACATTGGCGCGCTGCTCGCCATGGCCCGCGCGGCTGATCATCCGGAGTCAGGGGCGGTCGCCACTGCGGTGGCCGCGCTCGCGGAGTCGGGCGCTGCGCTGACCGCGGCCCACGCGGTGGACCTGAAGGTGACGCTCTGGCGGTCAAGTCCCCCGCTGTGGCGCACTATCCGCATGCCCCTAGCGGCGACTCTCGGTGACCTGCACCGGGCGATCCAGGTCCTGTTCGACTGGGACGGCGACCACCTGCACGCCTTCACCGTTGCGCACGTGCGCTACAGCGACCCGTTCTTCGACCTGGAGGAGGCCGGCAGCGAGGAGGCGGTCCGCCTCCGTGACGCCTTCCCGGCTAGCGCCCGCAAGCCAGTCCGGTACGAGTACGACTTCGGCGCCGGCTGGGTCCATGAGGTCACCCGCACGGGCTCATCCCGCCTTGCTCCGGGAGAGGCCGTCCCCCGCTGCCTGTCGTTCAGCGGGGATAACCCCGTCGAGTACTGGAACGAGGATGAGCCCGCCGGCCCGCGGCCCTTCGACATGGCCAAGGTCAACGCCGCGCTGGGGGCTGACCCGCATTCCTGCTAGTCGTCGAGGCCGAGGGCGGCGCGGAGCCGGGACATCGGGTCGGTGGCATCGGTGAGCCGCCCGTCTCGCGGGCTCCCGGTCGCTGACCTTGACGATGCCGGCTGGCCGCCGCGGCGCCCGTTGGCCGGGACTCCCGCCGGAACCGCTGCACCAGCAGCGCCTCCACCTGCGCACCGTCGCCTTCGGCGACCATCGTGAGAAACTTGCCCTTCTCGCTAGCCGGCAGCGCCGTGACCCAGTCCGCGATCCCCTCATCGCTGACCGGTACCAGGTCACCCATGCCCGGTGCTCCTCATCGCAGCACAGCCGCGCCGTCTCCGCGCCTAGCAGCGCCCCGTGCAGCCGGAACGCCAGTTCCCGCGTCCCCCGGTTCGCCGCGTACAGGTAGGCGTCGAAGTACTCCTCCAGCAGCCGCCCGGGATCCCCGCGGAAGTCCACGAACGAGTATTCGTTGGTGAACCGCGTCTCCGAGATCTCCGCCCGGCTCGACAACGACCGCAGCCGCCGCTGCAGCTCAGCCGGAGCAGTTCTCGTAATCCAGCCGTCCCTCGATCCGGGTCATCGCGTAGTCGGCGCACCTCGCCCGCGATCAGCCGCAGGCGCTCCTCGCTCACCTCGATAAGCCACCCGAAGATACTGCCGCATCCCGGACGCCGCCACCAGGAAACCGGGGGCTGAGCGAAATAAGCCCCGTGCGGGCGATCCCAGTGGTCCCGGTGTAGTGCGTGAATCAGTGTCGGCGTGGCCGCTTGGGGCGGGTGCGCTGCGTCCGGGTGACATGGGCAGCGGTGTGCGGCTGGGGCGGGCCGTGCAGGAGCGGGGCGGCGACCAGGGTGCGGAACTCCTCGAGCGTCTCCGGGACCGGGAACCCGGAGGCGAGGACGGTGCGGGCGAATTCCTTGCGCCGTCCGGGCGGGAACTGATTGAGCTGCTCCGTCACGGCCTCGGGCCCGCCGAGTTCCAGCAGTTCCAACAGGGTGCCGACCATCATCCAGGTGGCCTCCTCCGGGGTCGCGTCCGACGGGTGGAGGTCGGGCCGCCGGGCGAGCAAGACGACCGGGCGGTGCCCGGGGTCGCGGGCCAGGTCATTGAGGAGCTGGGGGCCTTCCGGCACGGCGCCGGCGAGGGTCTGCAGCAGGGCTGTGCGCCGGGTGACGAACGGGCAGTCGTCGATCGCCGCTAGGAGCGGGTCCAGCGAGCCGCCGTGGGCTTCCCGCCAGCGGGCGATCTCCTCCGCGGCGCTGGCGTCCGTGTAGTGCTCGGCGACGACGCCCAGCATCTCCGCGGGGGCGGCGCCGGCGAGTTCGCCGACGAGGGCTGCCTCCCGGCCCTCGGCGAGCATCCGCTCCCGCATCGCCCGCGTGCCCAGCGGGGTGAGGGCCACCAGCCGTGCCGGGTCCTTCAGCTGCCTGCGCAGCGCGGCGGACCGGGCGCGGTCGAATGGGGAAGCGGCGGGGTCGGCCAGGTCCTGCAGGAACATCCCGTCTGCCATGGCCCGGGCAGAGGTCAGCGCGCCGAGTGCCTCGAAGGCGTCGAAGATGTGCTCCACGTCCCTGTCCGTGCGGGCGCGCAGGCCATCCAGGATGAAGGAGCTGGCGTGGCCCAGGTCGAACCTGGCCTGGACCCCCTGCCAGACCGATTCCGCCAGCCGGGGGACCGGGACCGGCTCCTCCATGCTGTAGATCGTGGCCAGGAGGTCCGGCACGACCAGGTCGTATGTCTGCTGCACGGGGGAGGGCGGCTCGTCCGCCCAGGTGGGACGGCAGGCCGCGTCGCCGATGGCGAAGGCGGCCTCGAACGCGCGCTGCCACAGGGCCTCGGCATCCGCGAGCAGCGGGCGGGCCTTCGCGACCGGGAGCAGGCGGGTGCTCTGCCGCCGGATGATCCTGGCCTGCTGGGCCCAGCCGATGACAAGGCTCAGGCCGGGGAGCTCGGAGGCACTGCGGAACTTCAGGCCCTCGTCACCCGTGCCGAGCAGGGTGATGAGTTCCCTGGCATCCGCCGGCCTGATGTTCTTCGCCGTCGTGAGCTCCCGGCCCTCCGGTCCGAGCCAGTCGGCCAAGGCGCGGAACTGGGCGACTACCTTGCTATGCTCAGCCGCGGCCGCGAGCTCCTCCGGGGCGGGGAGGGACACCGGGAGCTGTGTCATCTTCCGCTCCGCGTTCAGGGCGGGCAGCCCGGCCTGCCGGCCCATGGCTGCGTGGACCACCCCGGGATCGACGTCTCGCAGGGTCCCGGGCCCTCCTTGCAGGAAGGCCTCGATGGCCTCCGGCTGGTCGAGGCCGACGGCCAGTGCCATGGTCTTCGCCAGCCCGTACCGGCCTGGGTCGGCGATCGCGGCGCTGAACTCCGCCGCCGCAGCGTCGATCGCCGCCTCGTTCTCCGCGACGGTAGCGCCCCGGGGGTCGCGCAGCCCGGTCGCCTCCAGGTAGCGGAGCAGGGACCGCAGCGTCTCCGGCGCGCCCAGCAGGTCCTCCGGGGAGGCCGTGACCTTCCCCGGGATCCAGTGCAGCAGCGCCCGCTCCACCTGGGCCGCGGTCCAGTACCCCAGCCGCCCGTCCGTGCTGAAGTGCCGCGAGTCCAGCAGCGCCTCGGCCAGCGACGGCACCATCACCAGGCCGCGTGCCGCGGCCCACGCCGCGCACCGCCGCAGCAGCGTCTCACGGACCGTCAGGTAGACGTCCGTCTCCTCGATCTCGAACCAGGTACGCACCCCCGAAAGATAGTGTGCCGGGCGCGCTCCCGGGGACAGCGCGGCATAATGCGAGCTGTGTCCCGCTCGCCTGGCCCCGCCCAGGCGCGCAGGGCCAGCAGGCCCCGAACGTCGCCCGTGCGGAGGCCGCGAGCCTGGTCGCCGATGGCCATGGCCGTGGCGGCGAGGACGGCGTTGGCGCCCTATTCTGCGGGAGGGGGCTGTGATGGATTTCTCCGTGCTCGCCGACCGGGACTGCCTGGTCGCCTTCGCGGCAGTGGTGCTGTGCTCGGATCGCGGTGTGGAAGCCCACACGATCGGTTATGACTACGGCGGTATCGCTCACCTCACCGCGAAGGGCGCGGCCGGGCGGGCGGGGCTGAATCGGCCCGCGGCCGGGCGGGCCCTGCGGCGGCTGGAGGAGGCGGGCCTCATCATCGCCGGCGACGGAGACCAGATGCCTGGAGCAAACTCGCGGAACCAATCCGGTGATCCTGCTGCCGCTGACCCGACCGTGGAAGCGTTGCGAGCATGCGCAGCAGCGACGGGATGGCGGACTGGGACGGGTCGCTCGGTGCCGCTAGCGGTCGGCACCTCTTTCGGTAGGTAACTCATCAGGCGATTGGAAAGGGCAGCGGTACCCCATGGGCAGGGGCTATCGGAAACCCTGCGAGTTCACGTTTTTTCAGGTCAGCATGGCTGCCGGTTATTTCCGGACAGTTCCGGACCCCGTGCTGAATCCGTGCTGATACCTGCGGGGGTGTGGTCTGCTGCCGGGCTGGCTTGGCGACGATCGCGCGGTTGGGCACGGGGTTGGCGGGTAGTGCCCGGGCGTGACAGACTCCACCGTTGCCGTCCTCGACATTGACGGGACGCTCATCGATTCCAACTATCAGCATGCGCTCGCCTGGTATCGGGCACTGCGCTCGGTGGGTGAGACCTATCCGGTCTGGCGCCTGCACCGGCTGATTGGCATGGGCGGGGACCAGGTGGTCATGGCTGTCGGGGGTGAGGACCTGGAGCGCCGGGTCGGCGATCAGGCCCGGGAGCAGCAGGGCAGGGAAGTCGACGCGCAGCTTGAGGAGATGGCGCCGTTGCCTGGTGCGCGCGACCTGCTCGTGGCCATCAAGGAGCGTGGGCACCGGCTCGTGCTGGCCAGCTCCGCTCAGCAGCGTCACGTGGACGTCTTCCTGGACAAGCTGGACGCCCGCGGCATCGTCGATGACTGGACTAGCAGCGCCGACGTCGAGGCGTCCAAGCCGGCACCGGACCTGCTGCAGGTGGCGCTGAAGAAGCTGGGCGCGCCGCCAGACGTATCGAGCGTGATGGTCGGCGACTCGGTGTGGGACGTCGAGGCGGCGAAAAGAGCCGGGATGCCGGCGATCGTCGTCCGCTCCGGCGGCTTCGGGGACGACGAGCTCCAGGAGGCTGGCGCCATCGCCATCTACGACACCCCCGGCGACGTCGCGAAGGCTCTGGGGGACACCCCTCTCGCTTGACGCCGGCATCCTGCACCCCCCACCGGCGATCGCTGACCCGCTGCCCCTTTCCCGTCCCCGAAACGAACCCGGAAGGCACTTTCATGGCACCGAACGAGAAGCTGACCGAGTTGTCGGAAGCCGGGGTCGCCGTCTGGCTCGACGACCTCTCCCGCGACCGCATCCGCAGCGGCGACCTGCAGTCACTGGTCGACGATTACTCCGTCGTCGGCGTCACCACCAACCCGACCATCTTCGCCGCCGCGATCAGCGCCTCCGACGCCTACGACGACCAGGTACACGCGATGGCCGTCCGCAAGATCAGCGTCGGGGAGGCGCTGCGGACCATCACCGCCGCTGACGTCCGCGACGCCTGCGACCTGCTCGCCCCGGTGGCGCAGCGCACCGGCCGCGACGGCCGGGTCTCGCTGGAGGTGGCCCCCGAGATGGCGCACGACCCTGACGCCACCGCCGCGGAGGCGGCTCACCTGTGGTGGCTGGTAGACCGGCCGAACCTGTTCATCAAGATCCCGGCGACGCAGGAAGGGCTGGCCGCGATCACCACGTCCATTGCCCGGGGCATCAGCGTCAACGTGACTCTCATCTTCAGTATCGGGCGGTACCGGGCGGTCATGGACGCCTACCTGTCCGGACTGGAGCAGCGCGTGCGGGACGGCGGGTCGCTGACCGGGATCGAGTCGGTGGCGTCGTTCTTCGTCTCCCGCGTGGACACCGAGATCGACCGGCGCCTGGAAAAGGCCGGCGCGGACCCCGCACTCAAGGGCAAGGCCGCGCTGGCGAACGCGCAACTGGCATACCAGGCATACGAGGAGGTCTTCTCCTCCGACCGGTGGCGCGCGCTGGAAGCGCAGGGCGCCAAGACACAGCGCCCGCTGTGGGCCTCAACCGGCGTGAAGAACCAGGACTACCCCGACACCCTTTACGTTAGCGGCCTCATCGCGCCGGACACGGTGAACACCATGCCGGAGAAGACCCTGAAGGCCTACGCCGATCACGGCAGCCCGGGCAAACCCATCCAGCGGACCTACGACGAGGCGGCGCAGGTCATGAAAGCCGTGGCCGATGCCGGCGTCGACCTCGACGATGTCTTCCAAGTCCTCGAGGACGAGGGCATCCAGAAGTTCGCCGACTCCTGGGACGAGCTCACCGAGTCAGTCCGCTCGGAGCTCGAGGACAAAAAATGAGCGAACCCAAAAACAGTGCCCACGCACACCGACCGGGTGCTGCCGGGAAGTCGGCCGTCAGGTCACGTCAACCACACTCCGCCGACGTCTGCTCTGGCGACGTCCGCAGCTGTCCAGCGGGCTGACCTAGGCGCATGTGCAGGCGGGCAACGGTGCCCGCCTGGCTGGTTCTGGCTTGGACGAGATCGCAGAGCTGGTTGACTAACCAAAGCCCCTTACCGCCGAGCGCCCGTTCGGACCGGGCCCGGTGCCAGGCCAGCGGATCGGTGATCTGGCCGCGGTCAGCCACCTGGCAGATGAGCTCTTCGGCGGTATCCCAGATATCCACTGTTCCGTCACTGCCGGTGTGGCGCACGGTGTTGGCGGCAAGCTCACTGACGGCGATTACCAGGTCGGAAGTACGCGACGAGTCGAGACCGGCCTGCTCAGCTCGGCTGGCGATAAAGCTCCGCACCGAGCCCAGGTCGTCCCGGTAGCCCAGCGCCTCGGCGTGCGCAGGCAGCCCAGGCAGCGTCCGCTCCCACCGCGGCGGCCGGCCTGCCGGACTCAGGTAACCGGTGCTGGCTGCCTCCCGCTGGTCCGTGACGACGGACGGGTGCGTGCTCGCCGAGCCGGCGACAACCCACCGGGGAAGCCGGGCGCTGTCGTAGGGACAGAGAAAGGTGACCGGACTATCGCGGAAGGCCAGGTTGACCAACGCCTCGTGCCGGAGCGCCTCCTTGATCTCCTCGGTCGTGCGCCCGGGCCAGATCGGCTCGCCGACGCAGCACACGTTCTGCCCGGGATGGCTCTGGGCAAAGGCGAGCACCTCGGGGATGATCCGCGCCGGGTTGCGGCCCAGCTCGGCCAGGTCAGCCACTGCCACCTGCGCTGAGACGTCGCCCAGTCTCCGGCGCAGCTGCTCGGCCTGCCGCCCGGGGACAGCCGCGAATACCGCGTGGCCGCGGGCTCGGCTGGACTGGACGAAGTTGCGGAGCGTCGTCAGGTACTGGCCCGGGCGCGCTCGGTGAGCCGCTGCCGCTGCGGGACGACGGTATACCTCGGGTCGCGGGCCGAGGCCATCCCGGCGTGGAAGACGCCCCAGCGGGTGGCGGCCGACGCGCCGAGCAGGGCGGCGCCGGAGACGGCGGCGACGACCCGGCGCGGCGCGCCCGCGGGCAGCACCGAGGTTCCCGACAGGATCGCTCCCGCGGACCCGGCGGCGGCCAGGATCTGGGCGACCCGTAGGTACGCGCCGCCGCGGCCGGTGTGGTACGGCTCGGCCGTCATCCCCATGCGGCGGGTCATTCGCTCCAGGGCGGCTGCCTCCATGACCGCGCCAAGCAGTGCCAGGTTCCGGGCCGGCCCGGACTCGCGGGCAGGCGCGGCGAGCAGGCCCAGGCCGCCGGCCGCCATCGCGGCCGACCCGGTGAAGACGAACGGCATTTCCCGGTACCCGTCGTGCCAGGCCGGCACGGCGGTGTCGGTGACCAGCGCGGCGGTGTAGGCGGCGACGGCCGGGCCGAGCAGCGCTGCCCCGGCGGTGGCGGTGCTCCCGATGCGCGGCAGCCGCCCGGTGAGCGCGGTGGCGGCGGCCACCCCGGCGGCCGGGGCGTAGCCGCCGAGCAGCCAGGTGCCGACGCTCATAGGCGAGGTGACCTTGAAGACCCGCATCATGTTGACGAACCGGGCCGGGCGGCCCAGGTCGTGGATGAGCGCGGCCAGTGACAGCGTGACGGCGGCGAACGCGCCGGTCTTCGCGGCGCGGCTCAGCTCGGATCGGCCGGTGAGGTCGGCGCCGGCCGCAAGCAGCGACGCCCCGCCGGCGAGCCCGCCGAGAAAGAAGTAGCCGGCGATGTCGCGCGCCTCCCAGACCGGCGCGTTGAGCACCGGCTTGCCGTAGTAGGACGTGAACTCGGCTTTCGGCACCGTCGGCTGCTCGGCCCGCCGGCCGCCCCGCCACCGCCTGGTACCGCCGTCGGACCGGCCGGGAACCTCGCGCTTTCCCTGTCCGGGCACCGCCTCCCGGCCCGCCTGCTGCCCGCGCAGCCCCGGCCGGGTGGCCGCGGCCTCGCTCATCCGTGCCTCCTGAACCCGAGGTTCCCTAGCTCAAGGGGTTTCCCCAGCCCGACGCGTTGGCCCAGCGTTTCCGCGGCGAACGCGGCGGCGGCAAGGCCGGCGATGGTCGCGGCTGCCGCGCGGGCGTGCCGCCACATCGAGGGGAGATCTCGCGTGGTCACCACCGGGTCAGGCGGCAGCCCGTAGACCTCAGGCTCGTCGAGCAGCAGGAAGAAGGCTCCTGCCCCGCCTACGCCGTCGCCCGGCTCGTTCCCGTAGAGCCGTGCGCTGGTCTCGCCAGCCTCGTGCAGCCGTGCCACTCGCTCGGCCGCGCGTTCGCGCAGCTCGTCCACCGGCCCGAACTGGATGGAATCGGTCGGGCAGGCCTTCGCGCAGGCCGGCTCCATCCCGGCCCCGAGCCGGTCGTAGCACAGGGTGCACTTCCAGGCCCGGCCGTCCTCCTTACGCTGGTCGATCACCCCGTAGGGGCAGGCGGGGATGCAGTAACCGCAGCCGTTGCACACGTCCTCCTGGACGACCACGGTGCCGAACTCGGTGCGCATCAGCGCCCCGGTCGGGCAGACGTCCAGGCAGGCCGCGTGCGTGCAGTGCTTGCAGACATCCGACGACATGAGCCAGCGCATTCCCCGGTCCGCGTCGACGACGCCCCCCTCGCCGGACGCTGCGCCTCCGTCGGCGCCGTCACCGCCGGTAACGTTCACCGAGCGTTCCTGCTCGATGAACGCCACGTGCCGCCAGGTGTCCGCGCCGAGTCCCACCGAGTTGCCATAGGACATGCCGGTGAGGGCGAGCCCGTCCTCGGGGACGTGGTTCCACTCCTTGCAGGCCACCTCGCAGGCCTTGCAGCCGATGCATACCGAAGTGTCGGTGAAGAAGCCCATCCGCGGCTGGCGGCCTGGGTAGCTGTCCATGCCGTCTGGCCGGTCATCCGGCCGCGGGCTGATCCGCACGTCGATCGCGGTCACGGTTCCGTTCCCGTCTGCTCGGTGATCCCGGCTCGTTCCTGGTAGTGCCGGACCAGCGCGGGCCGGGCCGCCCCGGTCGGGCGCCGGCCGGCCCTGATGTCACAAGCGAACGCCTTCGCTTCCTGGATGTGCGTGTTCGGGTCGAGGCTGACCTCGATCAGGTCGTTGGCCGAGTCGCCGGTGCTGTAGCCCGCCCAGCCCCAGTGGTAGGGCAGCCCGACCTGGTGCAGCGTCCGGCCCTGAATGGTCAGCGACCGGATCCGGGAGGTGACGAGGACCCTGGCTTCTACTGCGTTGCGCGCGGTGACGATCGTTGCCCAGCCAAGATGTTCGAGCCCGCGCTCGGCTGCCAGCTCAGGGGACACCTCGCAGAAGAACTCGGGCTGCAGCTCCGACAGGTAGGGCAGCCAGCGGCTCATCCCGCCCGCGGTATGGTGCTCGGTCAGCCGGTAGGTGGTGGCCACGTACGGGAATACGTCGGAGCCGGGTGAATTGCCGCTCGGCTGGAAGCGGTTGTCCGGGTGCCTGAACGGCTTGGCCTGCCTGACGGGATTTCGCTGCTGGGCGTACAGCGGGTTCGCCACCGGGGAGTCCTGCGGCTCGTAATGGGCCGGCAGGGGCCCGTCGACCAGGCCGGCTGGCGCGTAGAGCCACGCCTTGCCGTCTGCCTGCATGATGAACGGGTCGGTGCCCGCCAGCGCTGCGGGGCCGGTCGCGCCGTCGGGCGGCTGGTAGTCGGGCGCCTTGTCGGGCACGAAGTCGGGCACGTCGTGCCCGGTCCACGTGCCCTGCTCCGCGTCCCACCAGACCAGTGCCTTGCGCTCGCTCCACGGCTTGCCGTCCGGGTCGGCGGAGGCGCGGTTGTAGAGTATGCGCCGGTTGGCCGGCCACGCCCAGCCCCATTCGGCGGCGATCCAGTTCTGCTCCCGTCCGGGCTTGCGGCGGTCGGCTTGGTTGACGCCGTCGGCGTATACACCGCAGTAGATCCAGCAGCCGCACGCGGTACTGCCGTCGTCTTTCAGCTCGGTGTAGGCCGACAGCGGCTTGCCGTCGCCGTCCCAGCCGTTGATCTCGGCCAGTACCGCCTCCGCCGAGGGCTCGTCCTGCTCCCCTTCAAGCGGGTAGGCCCAGGTTAGGTCGAGCACCGGGCGGTCCATCTCGTCGTTGGACCTGGCCAGCTTCTGCCGGATCAGCCGGCCCAGGTGGTAGGTGAACCACAGATCGCTGCGCGCGTCCCCGGTCGGCTCGACCGCCGCGTGGTGCCACTGCAGCATCCGCTGGGTGTTGGTGAAGCTGCCGTTCTTCTCGGTGTGCGCGGCGGCGGGCAGGAAGAACACCTCGGTGCCGATGTCCTGCGTCTGCAGCTCGCCGCTGTCGATCTCCGGGCCGTCCTTCCAGAACGTGGCCGACTCGATCAGCGAGAAGTCACGCACCACAAGCCAGTCCAGCTTGGCCATGCCCAGCCGCTGCAGCTTTCCGTTGGCCGACCCGACCGCCGGGTTCTCCCCGAGCAGGAAGTACCCCTTGCATTCCCCGGCCAGCTGTGCCATCACGGTCTCGTAGGTGGAGTGGCTGCCTGTCAGCCGGGGCAGGTAGTCGAAGCAGAAGTCGTTCTCGCCGGTCGCGTTAGTGCCCCACCACGCCTTGAGCAGGCTGATGGTGTAAGCGCTCATGTTGGCCCAGAACCCCTTGTCGGTGCCCTCGGCGGCGATGAACGCGTCCAGGTTCTCGTTGGTGTGCGCGTGCGGCATCGGGATGTAGCCCGGCAGCAGGTCGAACAGGGTAGGGATATCGGTGGATCCCTGGATGGACGCGTGCCCGCGCAGCGCCAGGATCCCGCCGCCCGGCCGGCCGATGTTGCCCAGCAGCGCCTGCAGCACCGAGGCGCCCCTGACGTATTGCACGCCGACCGTGTGCTGGGTCCAGCCGACGCTGTAGACCCAGGCGGTGGTCCGGTCCCGGCCCGAGTTCGCCGTGATCAGCTCGCAGACCCGCAGGAAGTCACACTGCGCGATCCCGCACGCCCGCTCCACCATGTCGGCGGTGTAGCGCGCGTAGTGCCGCTTGAGGATCTGGAACACGCACCGCGGATGCTGCAGCGTCGGGTCGGTCTTGGGCTGGGGGACATGCGCGCCGCCCGACCCGTGCGCCTCGCCCCGCGCGGCCGCGCTGACCGAGGACGAGGACGAGGCCGACCCGCTCCGGTCGTCGTACTCCTCGTCGCGCTCGCCCGACGAGGCCTGCGCCTCGGCGCCCTCGTAGGACCAGCTGCCCGGGTCATAGGAGTGCTGCTCAGGGTCGAAGCCGGAGAACAGCCCGTCCAGGTCCTCGGTATCCCGGAAGTCCTCGCTGATGATGGTGGCCGCGTTGGTGTAGTTCACGACGTACTCGCGGAAAAACTTCCCGCTGCTCAGCACGTAGTTGATCAGGCCCCCGAGCAGCACGGTGTCAGACCCCGCCCGCAGCGGCACGTGCAGGTCGGCCACCGCGCTGGTGCGAGTGTAGCGCGGGTCGATGTGGATCACCGTGGCGCCGCGGGCCCTGGCCTCCATCACCCACTGGAATCCCACCGGGTGGCACTCGGCCATGTTGGAGCCCTCGATGACGATGCAGTCGGCGTTCTGCAGGTCCTGCTGGGCGGTGGTGGCGCCGCCGCGCCCGAACGAAGTCCCCAGACCGGGGACGGTGGCGGAGTGTCAAATACGGGCCTGGTTCTCGATCTGGATCGCCCCGAGCGCGGTGAACAGCTTCTTGATCAGGTAGTTTTCCTCGTTGTCGAGCGTCGCGCCGCCCAGCGACGCGAACCCGAGGGTCCGCCGGACCCGCTTGCCGTCCGCGTCCCACTGCCAGCCGTGACGGCGGGCCGAGATCACCCGGTCGGCGATCATGTCCATCGCCCGGTCCAGCGGTAGCGTTTCAAACTCGGTGCCGTGCGGTCGCCGGTAAAGCACTAGGTACTCGCGGGCCGAACCGGTGGTCAGCTGGAGGCTCGCCGAGCCCTTGGGGCACAGCCGCCCGCGGGACACCGGGGAGTCGGGGTCCCCCTCGATCTGGACGACTTTGTCATCCTTCACGTAGACGTCCTGCCCGCAGCCCACCGCGCAGTACGGGCACACCGACTTCACGACCTTGTCGGCGCTCGCGGTGCGCGCGGTCAGCGCCGAGGTGGCCGCGCTCTTGGCCGCGGCGCCGCGGCCCAGCCGGTCGGCACCGGTGGCCTGCCGGTACGCCGGCCAACCTTCGATCCAGGTCCGGACACCCATGGAGTAGTCGATCCCCTTTTCGCTGCCCTTCTCACTGCCGCAGCAGCTACCGCGCCCGGGGTCGGCTAAACGCGCACCTGGTTGTTTTCGGCACGTGAGCCAGCTGGGCGCTGAGGCACACAGCGCTGTTTGACATCGGCCGCGCTGGGCAGCGGGCGACGGTCAGCCGACACGCTGAAGGAGGAAAACCAACATGGCACAGGCTGAGTTCATCGAGGTGCAGAAGGCTCTTGGCGGCATAAGCTACCCGGCTACCAAGGACCAGCTCATCGAGCACGCCAAGGGCAACAACGCCGGCCCGGACATCCTGGCCGTGCTCGAGGACATGCCCGACCGGGAATACGACGGTCCGAACGAGGTCAGCAAGGCCGTAGCCAAGTAAACGGGAGGCATCATGGCAAGCGCATTCGAGGTCCTGGCAAAAGACCATGAGGAAGTCAAGCAGATGCTGGCCGAGCTCGAGAGCGGGCCTGCCGCGACCACCGGGGCTGATCGCGACCAGCTCGCGCTGCGCAAGAAGATGGTGCAGCAGCTCGTCATCGAGGAGTCCAAGCACGAAGCGGTCGAGGAGATGTACTTCTGGCCCGCCGTGCGCGACGCGCTGACCAACGGCGGCGACCTGGCCGACCAGGCCCAGGCCCAGGAGCAGGAAGCCAAGACCGTCCTCGACCGGCTGGACAAGCTGGCACCGGAGGACACGGAGTTCGAGACCCTGCTCGCCCAGTTCATCGGGGCGGGACGCGAACACATCGCGTTCGAGGAGACGACCGTATGGCCGCACCTGCGGACGGTCCTGTCCGCCGAGCAGGCGAACGACCTGGGGCGCAAGCTGGAGGACGGGAAGAAGACCGCCCCGACCCGGCCGCACCCGCACACCCCGCCCTCGCCGGGGCTGCTCAAGACCGCGGGCCCCGCGGTCGCGGCCGCGGACCGGCTCCGTGACGCGGCCACCGGCCGCGGCGAATAACCGCCACGGCCTGGTGCGGCGCCGCCACCGGCTGTCTTCAATTCCGGCACAGCCGGTGGCGTGACGGGCGCTTCGGGAGACGATTGGCGGTCGCCGAGCGCTTCCTGGTCCACCACTTGCGCGCCGCGTCACAGCAGCAGACGGCAGCCGCGCCCGGCCAGCTCGGTGGCGATCAGCACCCCGAGGCCGCGGGACGCTCCGGTGACCAGCGCCACCTCGCCGGCCAGGTCGTCCCCGCGACGCCGCCGGCGGTACGCCGTTACCGCCGCAACGGCGCCCGCGGTGGTGGCGGCGGCAAGCGCGAGCCTCATGGTGTTGCTCCTGCGGGCGTGGTAAGAACCCGTTCCGCGACGGCGACCCGGAGGGTTTCGAGCATGCCCGACTGGCGTTTCGCGCGATCGAGGAGATCGTCGAGCCGGTCTGCGTCCAGGCGGCTGTCCCGCTCGGCGAGCGAGCGGAGCGACCGCCATCCGGCGGCCTTGCCTTCCACGCCGAGCCGGAGGAGTTCTGTCTCCTCGAGCGCGCTGAGCGGGGATCTCGTCAGCAGGTGACCGTTGAGCTTGACCCGTCCCGCCTTCTCGCCTGCCCACCCCGCGAACACCTTGTATCCGCGGACCGGGATGCCGAGCGTGCCCATGATCTTGACCAGTGCAACGCGGTCCTGGGTGATCTCGGCCACGAGGGTGCTCAGGACCCTCGCGGCCTCCGATCCAGGATCGGCCGCGGACGCCATGCGCCGGGCCAGCCCGACGCCGCCGGTCGCGCCGGCCAGGTGGTCGTTGAGGTAGATGCCGAGGAAGTCATGCCCTTTATGCTGCGCTGTTGTCCTAGCCATAGTCTTCTTGTCTCCTGACAGCGCCGATTATGCGTAGCGGACCAACCTGATCTCCGGATCGTCCAGGCCAACCCGTAGACGGCGTCCGCGCCGATCGCGGTAGGTGCAACCGCTGTCGCGAGGTTGGTGCAACCGCTGGCTTTTCCACGGACGGGCACGGACCACGTCCCGCGGATGGCTCGAGGACGTGGTCGATTTCTTGGTTGAGGAGGTCGTCTTGGCCGTGGATGCAGTGGCGTACACGGTGAGCAGGACCGCGACGCTGTGCCCGGCCCGGGCAGCGATCTGGGCCGGGTCCCCACCGGCATTCAGCCACAGCGACACGGCGTGACGCAGCTCGTAGATGCCTTGGTTTTGGAGGCCCTGGCATGGGCCGCCCGGTGCCGGCGGCCCATGCCAGTATTTCCCGGGGAAGTTACGCGGTGACGGCCTGCTTCTGGTCGCTGCTGGTGATCTGGATGTTGCGCGGCTTGGCGGCTTCGTGGACCGGGATGGTCAGGGTGAGCACGCCCGCGGCGTAGTCGGCGACGACCTTGTCGGCGTCGAGGGTCTCGCCGAGGAAGACCTGCCGGGTGTAGGTGCCGTAGGGCCGTTCGGCGATCAGCAGCTCGGCGCCGCTGGGCTGGGCCGGGGCGCGCTCGGCGCGGACCGTGAGCACGTTCTGCTCGACGGTCAGGCTGACGGAGTCCGGGTTGACGCCGGGCAGATCGAAGTGGATGTAGAAGTCGTCGCCATGGCGGTAGGCGTCCATCGGCATCGCCGCGGGCCGGGCCGCGGTGCCGAAGACCTGCTGGGTGAACCGGTCCAGCTCGCGGAACGGGTCGGTGCGCATGAGCATGATCAGTGCCTCCTTGTCGTGTTGGGTGTCATGCACGCTCACAAGATCTATATACCAGTGCTCGCAGATATCTGACAAGACTCGACTCAGGTTTTCTCATGCCGCATACTGAGGAAGCATGGCATGTGGCCGCGCCTGGCGAAGGGAAGTGATGGTCATGGCAGCGGCGGAGCAAGAAGGAGGCCGGGTCCCGGACCTGTACCAGCTGCTGGGAGTGCCCCGGGGGGCCTCCGGCGGGGAGATCACGCGGGCGTGGCGGCGGCGGGCGGCGGCTGAGCACCCAGACCGTCGGCCGCGTGATGCCGGCGCCCCGGACCGATTCCGTGCCCTGACCGAGGCCTACCAGGTGTTGGGTGACCCAGCCCGGCGCGCCGCCTACGACCGGTCGCTCGGGAACCAGCCAGGGCCAAGCGCCGCCGCGCCTGAAGGCTCGGCAGCGGGGGCGCCGGCCGGGCGGCCCCGCTGCTCCGGCGTGCCGGTCGCCGTGCGGGTGCCTGAGCCGCCGCTGCGGGCCGGCCCGGTCTGGGTGGAAGTCCCGCGGGCGGTGCCCGCGGCGGGCCCGCGGACGGCGGCGGATGAGATGGTCCGGATGGCTGCCCTGGCCGAGCTGACGGTGCGGTACCTGGCCGACTGGGGCTGGCCGTGGTGAGTCCCGGGTGGGGAGACCTCGACCGGGGGCTGTTCAGTATCTCGGTGGCCGCCGAGCTGGCCGGGCTGCACCCGCAGACGCTGCGGATCTACGAACGAGAAGGGCTGCTCGATCCGGCGCGCAGCGCGGGCGGGACCCGCCGCTACTCCCGCCGCGACATCATCAGGCTGCAGGAGATCTGCGCGCTGACCGCCGACGGGCTGAACCTGGCCGGCATCCGGCGCATCCTGGAACTGCAGGAAGAGACCCGCCAGCTGCGAGCCGAGCTGGCCGCACTGCGCGAGCGGGTCGGCGGGAACGGGTAGCCGGGCCGACGCACGCCATAGCAGCGCTGACCCGTGAACGGCTCGCGGCCAGGACCGCGATGCCAGGTGACCGAGGGGCGGGTGAATCGCGGGCTACTCGCGATGGAGCGAGAGTGCCAGGCTAGGAACGACGAAGGACAGGAGAAAAATCGGCAAGATGCTCTTCCCGCTGCATCGGAAGCTGGCGATTTCGCCCTCGCCGACGTCGAACGTCTTGGTTCGGCTGGAGTTTCTTCCGCTGCGGACTTGCAGGGTGTGACGTCCTGGTTCGACCGGTATGTCGATGGTCTCGTCCAGTTCCACGGACCCGGCACGCTTGCCGTCGACGATGGCGTCATAAGTGCCGCGGCGGACTTCGACTCCAATGGTTTTGTGCGTCAGCTTCAGCGTTGCGGACATTTGCTGATCTCCTTCTTGGTCCCGTCTTCAGCGCGGTGGAGCGGCAACCGTATGACGAATTCAGCGCCGGGGCCAGGTGAGGCGTTACCCACTGAGGCCTCGCCGCCGTGCGCGACGGCGATTTCCCTGATGATGGCGAGCCCGAGGCCGCTTCCGCCGCTGGCCCGGGAGCGGTCGTCGTCGAGCCGGACGAACCTGTCCCAGACGCGTTCCCTGTCGGCCTCTGGTATTCCGGGGCCATCATCAGTAACTGAGATGCGCGCCCACCCCGGCGAGGCTGTTACGGAAAGGCCCACCTTGCTACGTGCGTACCGCAGGGCGTTGTCGACGAGGTTGCCGACCATGCGGCTGAGCTGGGGCTCGCTGCCTAGCACGACGGCCCGCTGCAGGGTTCCTGTGTGCAGGGACATCCGCTCGGGGACGCTTCGCCGGGAGCAGTCGGTCACCACGCCGGCGAGGTCCACTGGGAACATGGTGCCGTGCGCTCGGCCGTCCAGCGCCGCCAGCACGAGGAGGTCGTTGAGCGTCCGGGACAGCCGCCGGTGGCCCGCCAGGAGCTCCCCGATAAGCGTGTCGCGGGCGGTGCCCGGATGCTGCTGGGCGATCTCGAGGGCCGCGGTCAGGCCAGCGAGCGGCGTGCGCAGCTCATGTGCCGCGTCCGCGACGAACCTGCGCTGCCGCTCGGCGGAGCGCTCCAGCGAGGCCAGCATCGCGTTGAGCGTCCCGGCCAGCTTGCCGAGCTCATCGGTCCCGGACCTCGGGAGCCTGCCGGACGGGTCGGCGCTGGCGGTGATCGCCGCGGCCTGGGTGCGCATCCGCTCAACGGGGCGCAGTACCCGGCCGGCCGTGAGCCAGGCGACGGCTCCGACCACGATCAGGGCCCCCGCGCGGCTCCCCGCCGTGGCGTCGATGACCTCGGTCACCCTGGCCGCGACCCCGGTCAGGGGCATCGCGGCCACCACTGTCTCCCGGCCGCCGGGCGTGCGCACCCTGACCGCATACACCGTGGCGCTGGAACCGCCCATCAGCGATAGTCTGCCGATCGTCACCTGCTGGCGTGCAAGCCCGACCGGCAGCCGGTACATAGCGGGCTGGCCCGCCGATACCGGGTCGCCCGTCACTACGCTGCCGCGCGAGTCGAGCACCTGCACGCGGGGCACGCCGGGGCCGACTGGCACTGGGATCGGATCCGGCAGCCACTGACTGGTGACCTGGGACGCGATGGCGGAGCCGGTCTGCGCGGTGTAATGCTGCACCGACAAGGTGGCAGAGCGGCTGTACAAGGTGATCGCTACAGCCCCGCCGACAGCGAAGATTATGGCGGCCAGGCGCACGCCCGCCACCGTCAGGCGCAGTCGGAGGCTGGACCGCCACGGCTGCGGGAAGCCGACCATCAGGTGCCGCGCATCCTGTACCCGACTCCCCTGACGGTCTCGATGAGCGACCCGGATCCATCGCTGTCTATCTTGCGCATCAGCGAGCTGACGTAGACCTGGACGACGTTATGATCGGCCGCGTCGTTCTCGCCCCAGACATGGTCCAGCAGTTCCTGCTTACCGACGGTCGCGCCGGCATGCGACATGAGGCACCGCAGCACGGCGAACTCGCGCGGGGTCAGGTCCAGGACTCGGCCGTCCTTTGTGCACGCATGGCGCGCGGGGTCGAGCGCGAGCCCGCCGCTCCTGAGCACGGCCGGGAGCCGGGCAGGGCCGCGGCGCAGCGGCGCCCGCAGGTGCGCGAGCAGGACCGGGAACGTGAACGGCTTGACGATGTAGTCGTCGGCGCCGATGTCCAGGCCCGCCGCGTGATCAGCCGGGTCGCCGAGCGCCGTCAGCATCAGGACCGGCAGGCTGCGCCCGGCGGCCCGCAGCTCTGAGCACACGGCCATGCCGCTGATCCCGGGCAGCATCAGGTCCAGGATCATCGCGTCGTGGAGAACTCCCGCGCTCGGTGCAGCCCGTCGATGCCGTCGCTTGCCACCTCGACCGTGTAGCCCTCGGCGGCGAACCCGCGCTGCAGCGCGGTGGCCGTGAGCTCATCGTCTTCGACCACGAGTATGCGCATGGACCCAGTCTGCCTCCGGATGGCTGAGGAGAGGCTGTCCTCGGCCGTCAGCGGTTCTTCAACCCGCACCGGCGATGCTGTGCCCATGCCACCTAACCGCATCCTCACCACCATCCTGGCGGGCGGAATCGCCATTGGCGCGGCGTCCACCGGGTACGTGATCGCGCAGTTCACCTCGGTGTCTGACCACTACGCCAGCCAGTACCAGCCTGCGGAGAACGGGGGCCACACTGCCTCGCCGTCACGAGGGGCAACTGGCGCCTCCCCGGCCGCAACTTCTGGTCCTTCCAGCGCAATGGCGCCCTCCGCCACGATGCCCTCCTCTTCCCCGGCAGGCCCGGGCGGCGGCGGCAGCTTCGACGACCCGTCGCTGGCGCAGTTCGTCGCACAGCAGGCGGGCACCGGGCTGGCGGGGAAGGCACCGCAGAACGTCCCGCTCAGCCAGGTCAAGGCACTCAGCGAGCAGAAACCGGTGGGGGCCAGCATCGACACGCGGACAGACACGATCGCCTTCCACACCACCACCGCATCCTTCACGGTGGTGGCCATCGCGCCTGGCAAGCCGGACATGACCTTCACCATCGCGGGGCTCACCAATCCCGCGATCATCGTCCCTCAGGGCGAGCGGGTCACGGTGCGGTTCATCAACAACGACACCGACGAAGCGCACGGATGGCTCATCACCGGCAGCGAGCCGCCGTTCGGGTTCGGCCAGCCGAGTGCACCCGCGATCGCCGGGGCATACGCCGGCGTCATCGGCGACCCGACCGCCGCAGGCGACGGCGCGAACACCATTACCTTCACGGCGAGCGATGCGAGAAGCTACGACTTACGTTGATCTGCCGGACCATCATCCCGGGGCGGGTGCCAGCGACTACTTCTCCGGCGCGGCCGCCGGCCTGGCCTGGCTGATCAGCAACGGCCCGGCCTGGGCCTCGGCGCACGCCGCGCTGGGGATGGAGCTCGCTGCGTTCGCCCTCGCTGCGATGGTGCTCGCCTGGAGGAGGAGTCGCATAGCAGGCAGGGCAGCCTCGGTCGTGGGCGCCTTGGCGGTCATCGGGGCGGCTTCAACGGGACAAGCTTCCTTAACTACGGTCACGACTTCAGTTCGCTGATCATGGCAGCACTGTGGGCACTGGCGCTGGCCTGCTACCTCACCGGCGCGATACTCGGAATGCGAGGCCGGTAAGACCAAACTCCGAAAGCTGGCGTAAGTTTTTCCGGTCAGATGATGTGATGACGGAGCCCGCCGGACTTAGTATTCGGTTAATCGGCTTTCGGTTGGCCGGGCCAGCGCGATGGCAGTGCCCTGGCCGGGGGGAGAAGTTCATGCTGACGGATTTCTATATAGGCTTTTCGCCAACCTGTTTTACGCTGCTTAGCCTGTGGCTGACCATCATCGCCATCAACGCTCGCTACTGGGTACATCCCCGCTACCAGGGACAAGCCTACGCGGTGGCGCTGTATTTCGCCGCCCCGGGGACGATGAGCCTGCTCGCCTTGATCGACTCGAGCAGCACCATCTTGTGGAAGATCGTTTTCACCGCCATTAGCGCGTTCGGGATAGTCGGCCTGTTCGCATTCGGCCCGCTGCATCACCGCGGGCCGCACACCTGGCTCGAGATGGCCGATCACCTGATCCACTTCATAGCCATCGTCCTGTACCTAGGGATCGTGGTGCTGGCATGGATCCCGGCGCACCTACTGCGCTACGAGGGCGGGCTGCTGACGTTCCTGGTGCTGATCGGCGTCCAGGTCGCCATGCGCATGCTCTTCGCCGCGGGTGAGCGGTCGCCGGAGAACTCCACGACAGAAAAGCCCGGGCTATCGGCTAGCCAGCATCCGCCGGTGGGCACCGGTGACCCGATTATCAGCTAGGCGCCCACTCGGCGCATGCGGACCAATGCGGCTACGAGGTCCCGCTCGGGGGTTGGGCGGCCGGACGGGACAACGCGACCCGCGTCCTGTCAGCGGGGTATCTGTCGGTGCGTTAGGGAACCGCATGATTTCTGTTAGGCCGTCGTGACTGTGGTCCATTGCCGGTGTTAGAAAGAGCGTGACGGCCCGCCTGGGGCTGGAGAGGTACTGCGATCACATGATCAAGCCGCGCAGGTCCTGTCCACCCAGGCTTGTGAAAACTTTCACAAGCTGTCGCGCACAACGATAAGAGGGAGCACGACATGCACTCGACCCTGGACCCATCAGTGGGCTTCGGCTATGAAGAGCCCGCCCGTCCCTCCTGGATGTTCCAGAAGCGGACCGCGGTGCAGGCAGAGCCGGCCGAGGCCGACGACGCGACCGACGATGAACCGGCCGTCGTCGGGTCGGCGGTCACCCCGACCCTAGTGAAGCTGGGCGAGGCCCACTTCTGGCCGCATGCCCGCGCGGCCGGTGACCTCACGTCGCCGGACGCGGTGAAGATCGTGACGCGCGGGGACGGGGTCTGGGTGTACGACGACAGGGGAAACCGCTACTTCGACACCCTGTCCGGCATGTAGCTCAACAACATCGGGCATGGCCGGCGCGAGGTCGCCGATGCGGTGCACGCGCAGATCTGCGAGCTCGGGTACGCACCCGACGGCACCGTGCACCCCGCCACCCTGCGACTCGCCGCGCGGGTGGCCGGGCTTTCCCCTGATCCGGGCTCGCGCGTGTTCTTCGTCAGCGGCGGCTCGGAGGGCGTCGAGACCGCGATGAAGATGGCGAAGAAGTTCCATCGCAACCGAGGTGAGGCCGGGCGCTACAAGTTCATCAGCCGCCGCGGCTCCTACCACGGCGCAACCCACGGAGCCCTCAGCCTTGGCGGCGGCGGCAACAACGGCGCCGAGTATGGTCCCCTTCCTTACGGCGGGGTGCGTGCGCAGGGGCCGGACCAGTACCGCAACCCGTTCGGCGGGGCCGACGGCCGGGGTGACATCGAATGCGCGCGCGAGATCGAGCGGGCGATACTCAACGAGGGACCTGACACCGTGGCCGCCGTGATCGGCGAGCCGATCTCCGCCGCCGCGGGCGTGCACATCCCGCACCCGGAGTACTGGCCGATGGTGCGCGAGATCTGCGATCGGTACGGCGTGCTTCTCATCTGCGATGAGGTCATCACCGGGTTCGGCCGCACCGGTCGGATGTTCGCGACTGAGCATTGGGGGGTCGTGCCGGACATCACCGTGGTGGCCAAGGCCCTGACGAGCGGTTACGCGCCGATCGGCGCCGCCATCGCCGCCAAGCACGTCGCCGACGCCTTCACCGGCCCGGCCGAGACCGCCTTCGACCACCGCATTACCTTCGGCGGGAATCCGGTGTCGTGCGCCGCCGGGCTCGCGAACCTGGACATTCTCGAGCGCGAGCTTCTCGTGCGGAACGCGGCGGACATGGGCGGCTACCTTTTCGGCCGGCTGCAGAAGCTTTATCGCTACGAAATAGTCGGGCAGGTACGCGGCGGGCTCGGCCTCATCTGCGCGGTCGAAATCGTCGCCAACCGCGTCACCGGTGAGCCTTTCCCGAAGGAAGCCGGGCTCGCGCGCCGGGCGGGGCGGCTGATGGAGCGGCACGGTCTGCTCGGCCGGGCCGGGAACATCTTCTTCATCGCTCCGCCGCTCTGCTCCACCCGCAGCGAGCTCGACTTCCTTGTCGGCCAGATTGACGCCGTCATCGGTGAGCTGCAAGCCGGCCTGCTCGCGGGGAGGAACGCGGCATGACGACCCAGCGTCTGAAGACTTACGTCGTCAACCTCAAGCGGCGGGCCGACCGGCGCGCGCGCATGGAGCGCGTGCTCCCGGCCACGTGGGACGTCCAGTTCACATCGGACTGGGATGGCCCGATGGACGGGCAGGCCATTGACCCTGACGACCTGCCCGGCTATGCGCTCCACCAGTGGGAGATCCCGAGCGACAACCCCTGGTGGAGCCGGCCACTCAAGCTGGGCGAGATCGGATGCGCCATCAGCCACCGGATGTGCTGGCAGCAGGCAGCCGCGGACGGCGCCGACCCGGCGCTGATCCTGGAAGACGACGCCGTGCTCACAGGTCACTGCGCCGCCCGGCTCGAGTCCCGGCTAGCGCGGCTGTCGGCCATCGACCCGCACTGGGACCTGCTCTACCTGGGGCGGTGGGCACTCGACGGCGACGACCGCGCGGTGACCGAGGGCATCGTGCGCCCTGGCTACAGCTACTGCACGTACGGCTACCTGCTCAGCGCGTCCGGGCTCCGCGCGGTGCTCGACTGCGGTTTCGAGCGCACGCTGATCCCCGTCGACGAGCTGATCCCCGCCCTGTACATGGATCACCCGCGCGCGGACATCCGGTCGCTGTACCCCAAGCGGCTCCGGGCCTACGCCCTCGAGCCGCCCCTTGTCACCCAGCTGCCCAAGGACGAGGCCGGAAGTGATACCGAGGCAAGCGCGTTCGCGCTGAGCAGCAAGCTCCAGACCGGCGGGGGTGGGATGTGACCGCGCCCGCGAGGACACGCCCTCAGTCCCAGCGCAGGTCGGCTGGGGTAAATCCACAGGCGGTGATCTTCGACCTGGACGGCGTCCTCGTGGACTCCGAGCCGCTGCACCACCACGCGGCAAACGCCGTGCTGGCCGAGGACGGCCATCCTCCGCTTTCACTGGCGGAATACACCCGCTACCTCGGCGCGACCGATGAGGACCTGTGGCGCGGCCTACGAACGATGCGCGATCTCGGCCGGCCGCACGATTACTACCTCAGCCGCTTCGACCGCCTCGTTCTGGCTGAGTACCGGCGGCACGCGGTCGCCGCCCCGGGCGCCGTCGACCTGCTCGAGTGGCTGACCGACTGCGGGCTGCCGCTCGCGGTGGCGTCGTCCTCGCGCGCTCAGTGGGTCAAGACCTGCCTGCACGCGATCGGCGTCCTACGCTACTTCGATCGCGTCGTCGCGGGCGACATGGTGGCCAGAGGCAAGCCGGATCCCGAGATCTACCTGCTGGCCGCCCGCCAGCTGCACGCCCAGCCCGCACGGTGCGTCGTCTTCGAGGACTCCCCGGCCGGCGTGACCGCCGCCAGCCGGGCGGGCATGTACACGATCGGCGTGTGCACGCCGTACACGCCACCGGGCCTGGCCCACGGCGCGCATTTCACGGTCAACTCCCTGACCGAGGTTTCCCGCGCACTGCGCGCCCGCACCGCCCGGGCCGCCCGCCCGCCGTCAGCCCCCGGCCAGCTGCGCGGTAGGTCGATGGCGGGTAGGCCAGCAGCCGCAGGGAACGGGGGGAGGGCTGCTGGCCTACGTCCTTGGCCTCCGCCAGCGCCCCAGGCCAGATTGACGTGGCGGCGGCGGATGGCCCGATCTGGCTAGGCTTAGACCAGCCCGGCGCGCAGGCACCAGGCAGCGGCCGCGGTCCGTGACGAGAGGTTGAGCTTCCGGTAGATGTTGGCCAGGTGCCGGTGGACCGTATGCTCGCTTAGCACCAGTCGCTGGGCAATGTCGTAGTTGCTCAGTCCCTGCGCGAGCAGCTTCAGCACGTCGAGCTCGCGAGGCGTCAGCGCCGATGCGGTCTCGCTTTTCACCACGTCGTCGGACGCGAGCGCGCGGGGTGCCCCGCTTGCTGACGGCGTTTCTGGTCGAGCCTCCATAGCCACCTGGGCCAAGTCGAGAGTGCGGCCCACGGCGTATTCGGCTTCGAATGCCTCGGCGCTCATCGCGTCGCGCAGCCGCTGGCGGTCAGCGTCAGCCAGGCGCTTTTCCAGCGGCTCAAGGGCATGGCCGACATCCGACAGAGTTCTGGTCGGCCGCGCCGTGCAACCGGGCCGACCGGCCCGGGTCGGCCCCGTCCCGGCCGGTCAGGGCCAGCCCGATAAGAGCGTAGGCGGAGCTCGATTTCATCCCCGTGCGCCTGGCGAGGTCGAATGATTCCGCGAATAGGGCCTCGGCCGCGGCCTGCGAGCCGCCGAGGTACTCGGCCAGGCCAAGGTTGCAGGTCTCGTAGACGATATCGGAGCGGGAGTTGAGCTCTCGGGCGATGTCGAGCGACTCGGCCAGGTGGCGGCTGGCGGCGTCCAGGTCACCCGCCGCGAGCTCAAAGGTGCCGAGGTTCCCGAGCATCTGCCCTATCTGGAGCCGGTCACCGGCTTGCCGGTACAGCCGCAGGGCCTCGGCCGCATCGCGGACCGCGCTCGCATGGTCCCCCTCGGCGTACGCGGCGTACAACCGGGCGGAAAGCAGGTGGCCAGTCAGCAGGGAGCGTTCCCCGAGGCGGCGGGCCAGGTCCAGGCCCGACTCGATGAGCGGCAGTGCGGCCCCGGACTGTCCCCGACGCAGCAGGGCCCAAGCGCCTAGATAGTGCAAGTCGGCGACCAGGTAATCATCTCCGGCGGCGCGGGCAATGGCCAGCGCCTCCTCGCAGTAGTCTGTGGCAAGGGCGTAGCCTCCCGTTTTCAGCAGGAGCCGGGCGGCTGCGGCCAAGGCGCGGCCGCGCGACAGCGTGGCCCGCTGGGCGGCCGGCGCGTCCAGCAGCCGCTGCAGCAGGCCGGCTCCCTCGGCGGTGTGCCCGCGGGCTGGCCAGAACAACTGCAGCAGGGCGGCCAGCCGCAGGCCCGGCTCGAGGTCGGCCTGGGTCGAGGCGAAGGCGATCGCGGCCCGCAGATTCCCCAGCTCGGCATCGAGCCGGTCCAGCCACTGGGCCTGATCGGCCGCCACCAGCTGAGGCGCAGCCGCCTCGGCCAGGGCCAGGTAGTAATCGCGGTGCGCGACCCGGGCGTCGTCGGCCGCCGTCGGCCCCATCCCGTCCAGCCGGGCGCCCGCGTATTGTCGGACGGTTTCAAGCAGCCGGTATCGGCCAGAGTCGGAACCGGTGTCGCCGAACTGCACCAGGCTCTTGTCCACCAGCGCAGCCAGGTGCGCCAGGACCTCCGCCGCGGGCACCTCCGGGCCCGAGACGACCGCCTCGGCCGCGACTAGGCCGAACCCTCCGGCGAAGACCGACAGGCGGGCCAGCACTGCCCGTTCGGCGGCGGTCAGCAGATCCCAGGACCAGTCCACCATGGCCCGCAGCGTCCGCTGCCGCGGCCGCGCCGCCCGCGACCCGCCGGTGAGCAGGACGAGCCGTTCGTCCAGCCGAGCCTCAAGCTCCGCCGCTGACATCACCCGCAGCCGGGCCGCCGCCAGTTCGAGCGCCAGCGGGATGCCGTCCAGTCGTCGGCAGATTCGACCGATGACCGAGGCGGTCTCCTGGTCCCAGACGAGCGTTACCCCTCGCTCGGCCCGGTCGGCGAACAGTCGCACGGCCTCGCTGCTGCGGATCGCATCGGTGTCATCGCCGTCGGTCGGCGTTCGCATTGATGGCACCCGGTAGATGTGCTCGCCGGCGATGCCAAGGGGCTCGCGGCTGGTGGCCAGCAGCGCCAGGTTCGGGCAGCCCCGCAGCAGCGCGTCGGCCAGCTTCGCGCAGGCATCGAGGACATGCTCGCAGTTGTCGAGCAGCACGAGTAGGCTCCGCTCGCCCATCGCGTCGACCAGCGTGTCCTGCACCGGGCGGCCCGTCTCCTGCCGCACCTCCAGTACGTCAGCCACCGTCACCGCGACCAGGTTCGGATCCTGGAGCGGGGCCAGATCGGCGAACCACACCCCGTCCCCGGCCCCATCGACCAGCCCTGCCGCTACCTGCAGCCCCAGCCGGGTCTTACCCGACCCGCCGGAACCGGTCAGCGTTACCAGCCGCGAGCCACTCACCAGGGCGCGCACCGCGGCCAGCTCAGCGTCGCGGCCGATGAAGCTCGACACTTGCGTCGGCAGATTATGCGACCGCATGCGTCCTCACGGCAACCATGACTTGACGTCGGCGAATATGAACACGAGCAGCTGCGTGGCCACCAGCTCGAGGCATCGCGTCGAGGTTGAGGTCACCGTTGCCCAGAAGCCACCAGGCGCCCTAACCGAGCAGCCCGACCATCATACGTCCGCGGGGGCTCGTCACCTGAACACGGGATGCAGAACATGTTCGGCCACAATGGTGGCCATGGTTTCTGAGATCTTCGATCCCGAGCGCTGGCGCACGGTCAGCGGCTTCTCCTTCACCGACATCACCTATCACCGTGCGGTGGACTCCGGCACGGTCCGCGTGGCCTTCAACCGACCCGAGATCCGCAACGCATTCCGCCCGCACACGGTGGACGAGCTGTACACCGCGCTTGACCACGCCCGGATGTCCTCCGACGTCGGGTGCGTCCTGCTGACCGGCAACGGCCCCTCGCCCAAGGACGGCGGGTGGGCGTTCTGCTCCGGCGGCGACCAGCGGATCCGCGGCCGGGACGGCTACCGCTACGCCGAAGGGGAGACAAGCGAGACCATCGACCCGGCGCGCAGCGGACGGCTGCACATCCTCGAGGTGCAGCGGCTCATCCGGTTCATGCCCAAGGTCGTCATCTGCGTAGTCCCCGGCTGGGCGGCGGGCGGCGGGCACAGCCTGCACGTCGTCTGCGACCTGACCCTGGCCAGCCGCGAGCACGCGCGCTTCAAGCAGACCGACGCCGACGTCGCCAGCTTCGACGGCGGGTTCGGCTCCGCCTACCTGGCCCGCCAGGTCGGCCAGAAGTTCGCCCGGGAGATCTTCTTCCTGGGCGACACCTACGACGCCGAGGAAGGGCACCGGATGGGCACCGTCAACGCGGTGGTGCCGCACGCGGACTTGGAACGCACCGCGCTCGAGTGGGCGGCGAAGATCAACGGAAAGAGCCCCACCTCGCAGCGGATGCTGAAGTACGCGTTCAACGCCATCGACGACGGCCTCGTGGGCCAGCAGCTGTTCGCGGGCGAAGCCACCAGGCTCGCCTACATGACCGACGAGGCCGCCGAGGGCAGGGACGCGTTCCTCGAAAAGCGCGAGCCCGACTGGCAGCAGTTCCCGTGGTACTACTGACCGCCGGCTGATCAGCCCGGCCAGCCAAGGCAGCGCGCTAAGGCGTGGCCATCACGGGTTGTCGCGCGAGCGCGTGGGTAAGCTTCCGTGCGGTGCATTCATCGACATAAGCGGATGGTCGCGTGCCCTTTCGCTCCTGGTTCGCTGGATCTCGGATACTCGGCTACGTTGCCTTCCTGGCCGTGGGCATCTCGGTCGGCCTGGCCGCCGCGTCCCTGCTCGCCTCGCCGGCGACCTCCTCGGGCGGCAGGCTCCCCGGCGTTGCTCCGCCAGGCAGTGCCTCCCAGCCGAGTGCGCCCTCGCGCGTTCGCGTGCAGGCTGCCCGCGTCTCCTGGGTCGCCACCTGGGCGGCCAGCCCGATGGCGCCCTCGGACACAAAGCAGGCCGCGCAGGGCTTCGGCAATCAGACGGTTCGCGACATCGTCTACACCAGCGTCGGCGGTGATGCCCTCCGCGTCCGCCTGAGCAACCTTTTCGGCACCCGGCCGCTGACGATCGGCCGGGCCAGCGTCGGGGTCGTCCTTGACGGCGCCCGGCTGGTGCCGGGGAGCGACAGCCCGTTGACGTTCGGGGGAAGGGCTGCGGTCACCATCCCCGCCGGGGCCACCGTGACCAGCGATCCCCTCGGCCGGACGGTCCCGCCCCTGGCGGAGATGGCGATCAGCCTGTACCTGCCGGCTCCCACCGGACCCGCGACCAATCACGGGTACTCCGGGCAGACGAGCTTCGTCGCATCAGGCGATCAGGTGGCTGACGCTCAGGGGACTTCCTTCGTTCATCGTGTGCAGTCCTGGTACTTCGCCACCGAGGTCGATGTCAGGTCGGCGACGGCGGACGGGACGATCGTGGCGTTCGGCGACTCCATCACCGATGGCATCGGCTCCGAGTCCGGGGCGGACGACCGCTGGCCCAACTACCTCGCGCGGCGCCTCGACGCCAGCCTCGGCGATCGCGCGCCCGGCGTCGTGGATGAGGGGATCGGCGGCAACCGGGTGCTGAGCGACTCCCGGTGCTTCGGGCAGAGCGCGTTGACGCGCTTCCAGCGGGACGCCCTGTCCGAGCCGGACGTCCGCGAGGTCATTGTGCTCGAGGGCATCAACGACATTGGCTTCGCCAAGGACCCCGTGAACGCCTGCACCGTCCCGGCGAGCAGGCAGCTGACCGCCGCCCAGATCGAGGCGGGGTATCTTCGGCTGATCGCCATGGCGCACGCCCGGGGCGTCAAGGTCTACCTGGGCACCCTCACTCCGGCACCGGCCCGCGAGCCGCTGCGCAGCGAGGTGAACCGCTGGATCATGGACAGCCACGCCGCCGACGGGGTCATTAACTTCGCCGCGGTGACCAGCGCGCCGCTTGATCCGCGCTATTACTATCCGGCTTACAACAGCGGAGACAACCTTCACCCCAACGACCTCGGCTACAACATGATGGCGAACGCAATCCCGCTGGCGTGGGTCCGTTAGGCGCAAGGCCGGTTAGTTAAGGGCCCCGCGCTCGCTGCCAGGGGAAGCGCGGCGGATGCCCAGGCAGATCAAACCCATTCTTTCGAACGGACCCGGCCGACTCTCTTCAGTCCGATGTCTGCCGGTGGCGCAGCCGCCGGGCACTCAGAGCTTATCGTGTGCCGTTAGCGTCGCGTATCACCGTGCGCGTCCGTGATTGTGGTGCTTTCGGGTCGCGGGGCGCCCCCACCGGCACACGGTCAGCCGTTTTCGGGCGGGGGCCGGAACCCGTGAGGCTGGAGTTGACGATGGGGTATTCAGGCGCGGGACCGGCGTCCGGGTTCCGGGCGGGGACGGGCACGGCGGGATCGGGCGTGCGGCTGCCGGTCGTGTCCGGTGCCGCGCGGCGGCGGCTCTCGCGGACGGACAACGCCGCGACGACGGCCAGCACGACGGCGATGAAGGCGGGCGACGCCCAGACCGGGACCTCGTACAGGTCGGCCGTCAGCATCTTCGCCGCGATGCCCGCCAGGATGACGGCCAGCCCCGGCTGGAGGTAGCGGAACTGGACGGACGCGCCCGCGAGGAGGAAGTACAGCGCGCGCATGCCCAGCAAGGCGAACACGTTGGACGTGTAGACGACGAACGTGTCGGTGGTGACGGCGAGGATCGCGGGGATCGAGTCGATCGCGAAGATCACGTCGGTGGTCTCGACGACGATCAGGGCCAGCAGCAGCGGGGTGGCCAGCAGGCGGCCCCGTTCCCTGACCAGGAACCGCTGACCGCGCAGCCCGCGGTGGCGGGCAGGATCGTGCCAAGCGCCCGCAGGGCCAAGTTCCGGCGGGGCTGGATGTGGTCCTGGCCGAACCCCAGCTTGACCGCGGCGAACAGCAGCACGGCGCCGAACAGGTAGCTGACCAGGTGGAAGCTGTGCAGCAGGGCGGCGCCGCCCAGGATGAACCCGGCGCGCATGATCAGCGCCCCGAGTATGCCGAGCATGAGCACGCGATGCTGGTGGCGTAGCGGGATCGCGAACGCGGAGAAGATGACCGCGAACACGAAGACGTTGTCGACCGACAGGCTCTTCTCGATCAGGTAGCCGGCCAGGTAGGCCTGGGCGGGGCCGCCCCCGCGCCAGGCCCAGAGCAGGCCGGCGAAGCCGAGGCCGATCGCGACCCAGACGGCGCTCCAGATCGCGGCTTCCCGCAGCGACACTTCACGGGCCCGGCGGTGCAGCACGAACAGGTCCACCGCCAGCATCGTGACGACGAACGCGGCGAACGCGGCCCAGGCCCAGATCGGAACAGTCACCGTGCCAGCTCACGGTGGCGGTCTGCAACTGCCGTGCCGCCTTGATGAAGACGGTGTGGAGGCGGCCATGGGGGTCTCCATCTGGCCGCCACCGCGATCACACGCGCTTTCCAGCCCCGGCGGCTTTCCTGGGCTCAAGGGAGAAAGGACACCATGATGCCAACCACGCTCCCGCTGACCTGCGGATTGTGCGGGTTGCGGTTCACCAGCGGTCCGCTGCTTGAACTGCACATCCGCGAGGATCACGAACGTAGACGCGCACCGAAGGACGATGATGATGGGCACTCCTGACGCCCTCACTGCGGCGCTGCCGCAGTCGGCCCTCCCCGCATGGCACAGCATGCTCGAGGAACGCTGGCAGCAGCGGCTCAACACGCTGACGGAGCTGGCGCTGGCTTACCACGACGCCGAGGAAAGCTCCGACGGCAACCCGGCAGGCACGGTCGAGACCGCACCGTTGCCGCGGTTGCTGCGAGAGGCCACGGCGGCTCGGCGCGCGCTCGGCGATACCGAGGATGCGCTCGCGCGCCTTTCAGACGGCAGCTTCGGGCGATGTGAGCAGTGCTCAAGGTCCATCCCGACCGCCGAGCTGCTGCCCGAGCCGGAAACCCGGTATTGCCCGGAATGCGTCGCGGTCTCCTGGGTGGCCCTGGCCGAGTAGGAAAAGAGAGCGCTGACCGCGCGGGCGACAGCTCGCGACCTCCGGCAAGGTGAACGTAATGTAGCGACATGATTACTGATCGTGTGCGGCGGTGACAATAAGGAAGGACATGGCCGTGCGCCTGCCCGAACCGGAGGTACCCAGGATGCTGTCACCCAGGGCAATCTACGGCGAGATCTTCAGTAACGACGAGGCGTTCCGCCTGTTCTGCTCCATCGCGGCCAGCGGCGAGGCCCAGGGCGGCTGGGAGAACGGCAGGATCGCCGCACTGGTCCCGGATTCCTGCCGTGACCTCGCGCCTAAGATCGCCCGGCACGGGGCCGACGAGGACAAGCACGGGCGCATATTCAATGCGCTGCTGCGCAAGCGGAACCTCTCTCCCGCGCGGGTGCCCGCCAGTACCGACTACACCATGCGGCTTGAGAGCATGGGCATCGGGCTCGCGCACAGCAGGCTGCGGGCGGACCGGCCGCTGACCGAGGCGGACATTATCACCTACCTAGCGCACAGCCGGGTGACCGAGCAGCGGGCGTCTGAGCAGATGCGGTCGCTGCGCCGCTACTCGACGGACAACGCCGACGTCAGCCGGGCGGTCACGGTGATCTCGGCCGACGAGGACAACCACCTGGCCTACTGCCACGAGGAGCTGCTCCGGCTCGCCGCCGCGGGCCACCGCCGCGACATCGATTCCATCCTGCGCGCCACCGCCCACGCCGAGATCGCGGTCTACCGCGACGTCAGCAAGGCGGTGATGGCCCACCTGGGACGGACGCTGCACTGGTCGAGGCTCAAGTCCGCCAGCCTGGACATCGGAATCGACGCGGTCTACCTCTACGAGCGGCTGGGCGGCTGGCGCCGCATGGTCACGCTGCGGATGCCCGCCCACCGCGACCCGCTCGGCACGCCTGACTCCGCCCGGGCGCGCCACGGCGCGTAACCGGGTCAGGGCGCGCTGGCCTTGCGCGCGAGGAGAAGCAGGCACTGCGGGCTCTCGTCCCGGCGCGACCCGGGAGCCGTCAACGGGATTGTCGTTACCGAGAATCCGGCTGCCGTCAGGTCAGCGCGGACCGCGGGCAGCGGGCAGGTGCGGTAGTACATGACGAACGGGGGACGCCACACCGCATTGCGGACTCGCATGGCCAGGTCGAACCCGAGCAGTGCCCAGTACCGGCCCGAGCCAACCGGCGGCGGCGCGCCGACCGGGACGGCGAACACCCCGCCGGGGCGCAGCGCGCGATGCACGCCCGCGAACAGCGCGGGCCGCTCGGGCACGAAGTGCCCGAGCGTGCCGAAGCTGACCGCCAGGTCGAAGGCCCCGGCGAAGGGCAGCGCCCGGGCGTCGGCCCGTACCCATCCGGCGTCCGGTTGGGCGCTGCGCGCCCGCGCGAGCATGCCGGCGCTGACATCGACCCCCGCGACCCGCCCCTGGCACAGCGACGTCAGGACCCGCAGGCCGGCGCCGGTGCCGCAGCACACGTCCAGTCCCGCGCCGAACGGGCCGAGCGGGCGCAGTGCGTCGGCGGTCGCGTCGAGCACGCCATCGGAGGTGCGGAACGGCGTGTTATCGAACTTCGGTGCAAGCAGGTCATAGCCGCCCTCGATCGAGGACAGCGCCTGCAGGGCCAGCTCACGCAGGGACGGGCCCTGAGGCGAGAACATCGCCCAAGGCTACTTCCCCGAGGCGCCTCCGGGCTGCTGGCGGCCAGGCCGCCTCCACACGGTCTGCACATCGTCTGCACGCCGGCTGCACCCGGGCCCCTTGGAGTGAGCGGAAAGACCGCGCGCTGCCCGGAGCCGCGTTCGCACCCCGGGGAGCCAGGAACGACCGATAAGGGGTGTCGGCGGTGACGGCTGAGGTTGACGAGGTACGGCTCGAGGAATTCATGCAGCGCATGATCGGATTCATGACCGGCGCCGCGGTGTGCTACGGGATCTGGCTGGGCGACGAGCTCGGCCTGTACCGCACGCTGGCCTCCGCCGGGCCGGCCACCGCGGCCCAGATCGCCGCCGGGGCGGGCTGCAACCCGCGGCTGGTGGCGGAATGGCTGGACGGGCAGGCCGCCTCCGGCCTGATCAGCTACGACCCGGCCACGGACACCTACGCGCTCAGCGGTGAGGCGGTGATGGCCCTAGCCGACGACGGCTCCCCGGTTTTCACCGCGCGGGCGATGAACGCGATCGCCTCGTTCTACGCCGACATCGATGGACTCACCGCCGCCTTTCGCGGCGACGGGGCGATGAGCTGGGCCGATCACGACTCGCGGCTGTTCCAGGGCACCGAGTGGCTGTTTCGCACCGGCTATCGCGTCCACTTGCCCGGCTGGATCGCCGCCCTCGACGGCGTGCAGGGCAAGCTGGAGGCCGGCGCCCGGGTCGCCGACATCGGCTGCGGGCACGGGGCCTCGGTCGTGGTGATGGCGGATGCGTTCCCGAACTCCCGGTTCTGGGGCTTCGACTTCCACCAGCCCTCGATCGCCACCGCGTGCACCCGGGCCGAGCAGGCCGGCCTGACCGGCCAGGCGACCTTCGAGGTGGCCGCGGCCGACCGCTACTCCGGCCGGTTCGACCTGATCTGCTTCTTCGACTGCCTGCACGACATGGGCGACCCGGTTGGGGCGGCCCGCCATGCCCGCGAGCACCTCGAACCCGGCGGCACGGTGCTGCTGGTCGAGCCGTTCGCGCTGGACGATCACCAGGCGAACCTGACCTCCAACCCGATGGCGCCGCTGTTCTATCACGCCTCGTCCGCGGTCTGCGCGCCCAACTCACTGTCCCAGCCGGTGGGCACCGCGCTCGGCGCGCAAGCGGGCGAGGCACGGCTGCGCCAGGTATTCGAGCAGGCCGGCTACACCTGCTTCCGCCGGGCGGTAGAGACCCCGATGAACCTAGTCCTTGAGGCCAGGCCCTGACCTTAGATCCCGGCCCTGCTATCCCGGCCTGGCCTGTTCGGCTGCGCTAGCCCTTGCCCATTACGTGGCATATGCGCCACTATGGTGACGAATTGCCATGAATGGGGCGGGTGGTCTCGATGGACGAGGTTAGTTTCGGACCGAGACGCCAAGCGCGCTGGCCGTCGCGCCGTCGTCGCGTGCTCGCCGTCGCCGCTTCGATAACGGCCATCGCGGCCGCTGGTGTCGCGTTCGCGGTGACGGAGGCGCGCGCGCAGCACCCGACGACCGCGCCGGCCCTCGCCAGCCAGCCGGCCGCGCTTCCCGCACCGCTGGTCCGCCTGCCATCGCCGGGCTGCCCGCCCGTCGACACCGCCTGGCCGAACCTCGCGAGCCTGCCGGCCGGGATGCGCACCGCCGCGCGGCCGATCATCATCGACGAGCAGTTCAGCGGCCGGTGCCCGGCGCGCTAGGCCCCGCGGCTGCCCAGGCTCTCGGTGTGGCCGAACAGCCCCACGTAGACGGTCAGGAGCAGCCCGACGGCGGTCGCAGCGCGCCCGGTCTGCGGAACAGGAACCGGAGGATGGGATCGCGATTGAACATGACGCCTCCTCAGGCGTGTCGGGTAAATCAGAAAGAAGAGGTGGCAATGGTCGTCCACAGGCCGTAGACGGCCAGCGCGCTCGCGCCCGCCGCCAGCACCAGGGCCGGCAGCACCCGGCCGCCTCGTCGGGCGACGAACCGCGGGTAGACGGCGAAGGTGATGAGCTGGCTGAGCCACAGCGCGAACAGCGAGGGCGTGATCAGGTCGTCGTAGATCTGGCCCGGGTTGATGAGCATCACCGGCCCGACGACGACCATGATGACGCCGATGCCGATGATGACCCGGCGCAGCGGCCACGCCGTCACCGCGACCGTCAGCCTGCTCAGCGCCAGGTACTCGATCAGGATGACCGCCGCCGTGCTGGCCGCCACGCCGATCCCCACCGTGACGGCGAAGCCATGGCCGACGAATCGCTCCGCCACCGCCATGCCCGGGATTTCGCTCTGCGCCAGGGCCGGGTCGGCCGCCAGCGGGGCGACGGCGGCGATGATCACGACGGCGGTCGCCAGGTAGGCGCCAAGGACGCCGCGCCGCATGGTGCGGAACTGCTGCCGCAGGTTCCCGCCCAGTTCCCCGCCGAGGAAGAACGGCAGGCTGCCGCAGATGTACAGCAGCGCGGTCTGGCCGCCCGCGATGGCGAGCGACCCGGCCGGCGCGGACGCCCCGAAGCTGCTCGCGGGCGTGCTCACGTTGGCCACGGTCACGCCGGACAGCGTCGCCGCCAGCGCCAGTTGCCCCACCGCAATCAGCCCGATGACCAGCAGGGCGACCCGGCGCCCGGCGATCATCACCCCGGCCAGCACGACCGGGATGGCGACCTCGAGGAACGTCTGGTACCGCCGCTCGCCCGGCAGCACGACCGGCAGCAGGTCGTAGACGATCTGCGCCGTCGTGTAGACGACGTACAGCAGGTAGCTGAACGCCCATACGCAGGCCTGGACCAGCGCGACCCGCGGACCCGCGGCCGCCTCGGTGAACGCGTACAGGCCGCCCGAGCTGCTGACGTGCCGCGCGTAGCCGAACCAGACCGCCAGCGGGAAACCGAAGGCGGCGGCGGCCAGGACCATCGAGAACCCGGCCGAGGAGATGGCGCCGCCGGCGATCAACGGCGCGTTAAGCGCCGCCAGCGCCAGCGGCCCGCCAAACGAGGCGACCGCCACCCCGGCCAGGGCCCACTGGCCGAGCGGCCCGCCAGCCCGAGAGGTGCCACCAACGCTCCCCCTCGGGCCGGGTCTGGTCGGCTCCGCTGCCCATCATTCGGGCGAGGAACTCCGTCATCGAATCGTCAGGACCAGCCGCTGGCGGCCTTGGACGACGCCGGGGAGGACGCAGGAGCCGTCGAGGACGGGGCCGACGCGCCCCCTGACCCGCCCGCGGTGAACGAGCTCGCCGCGGCGGTGACGTCGCTGCCGGCGGGGGAGACCAGCCACCACTTCGCGCCGAAGGAGTCGCTGCCCTGCCCGCTGGCGGTGCCCGGGCCGGAGTCGCCCGCGAAGTAGTACAGCGGGTGCCCGTCGTAGGTCACCTGCTTGGTGCCGTCCGACCGGGTGATCGTGCCGATGTCGCTCGCCTTCGCGCCGCCCGACGCGGTGGCCGTCCCGGTGGTCGTCACCGGGGGCCACGCCCCCGCGCACGCTCCGGTGCAGGTGGACATGCCGCCCGTGTCCTTCACCCACAGGTACACCGCCTTGCCCGAGCCGTCGGTCAGGAACGTGCCTGCCGAGGAGGAGGCGGTCTTGATGACCGTGCCGCCCGACGCGCTCGCGCTGCTGCTTGGGGACGAAGCGGCGGCCGGCGTACCGGTCGCCGCCGCCGGGGTACTGCTCCCGCTGCTGGTCGCGCTGCCGCACGCCGCCACGAGCAGCGCCGCGCCCAGCGCGCCGCCAACACCCGCCGCCAGCTTGGTACGTCCTGACACTCGGCTGAACTTGGGCTTCCTCATCGTGCTCCATCTCCCGTCTGGCGCGGTCACCCGCGCCAGCTTCGCGTCAATCACTGTCGATGTATGTACGGGCGAAGCGGCGGAAGGGATTGTTGTTGATGGCTCAACTAAATATGATCTGGGTCACGATCTGACTACGAAGTGTGCTGATACGGTGTTGACCTGTGAGCGCTAATTGCGGGGCAGGGGGCTGACCCGCGCCCGTGGGGGCGATCGTCTTCGGGTTGCTGGCCGCGCTGTGCAACGCGGTCAGCGTGATCACGCGGCACGTCGCGAGCACGGCCGACCCGCACCGTCCGTCTGGGCGCCGTCTCGTCGGCTACCTGCTGCGCAACCCCCAGTGGCTGGCCGGGTCGGGGGCGCAGGTGGGCGCGTTCGCGTTCCAGGCGGTGGCCCTGCAGCTGGGCCAGCTCTCGGTCGTCCAGCCGTTGCTCGTCACCGAGCTGGTCATGGCGCTGGTGCTGCGGCGGGTATGGATCCGCCAGGCGATCGCCGGGGCCGCCTGGGCCGGAGCGGCCGCGACCTGCGCGGGACTGGCCGTCTTCATCGTCGCGGCGGAGCCCCGGGGCGACCACGCGGGCCCGACCACCGCCCACTGGACGGCCGCCGTGGTGGCGTACGTTGCCGTCGTCGCGGCGCTGATGGCCCTGGCCAGGGGCGGCTCGCCCGCCCGGCGGGCGGCCCTGTACGGCGCGACCGGGGGGATCACGTGGGCGCTGGAGGCGACCTTCATCAAGTCCGCGACCAATGACCTCGCCCACGGCGGTCTGGCGGGCCTGTTCACCAACTGGCCGGTGTACGCGGTGGCGGCGGGCGGGGCGGCGGGCGTCATCATCGAGCAGGCCGCCCTGCAGAGCGGGCCGCTGCGGGTCTCGCAGCCGCTGCTTGTGATCATCGACCCGATCGTCAGCATCGCACTGAGCGTCTGGCTGTTCGGCGAGTACTTCGTGATCAACCCTGGAGTGCTGGCCGCGGCGGCGGCCGGGTTCGCCGTCATGTGCGCCGGGGTGGTGGTGCTGTCGGTGACCGCGCCGGCCACCGTCGAGGGAGACGTCGGCCTGGCGGGGCACGCCGCGACCGTTCGGGATGAGTCTTGATTTTTCTCGATTGGAAGGGGCGCGGCCGGACCAGGTGATTCCCATTTCGTTCAACAGCGTGCTGATCATCGCCGGGATCTCGGTTCTGGTCCCGGTCGTGCTCGGGCTGCTGCCGCGGCTGCCGGTGCCCGGCGCGGTGCTGATGGTCATCGGCGGCATCGTGGTGGGGCCGTCGGTTCTCGGCTGGGCGCGCATCGACGCGCCGGTGGAGGTGCTGAGCAGCCTCGGCCTGGGCATGCTGCTGTTCCTGGCCGGGCTTGAGATCGACGTCGAGCGGCTCCGCAGCCCGCTGTCGCGCCTGGCGGGCCTCGCGTTCGGCGTCTCGGTCGGCCTCGGGTTGCTCGGCGGCTTCGTGTTCTGGCTGGCAGGGGCGGCAACGCCGCCGATTCTGCTGGCCATCATCTTGATGTCGACCTCGGCCGGGCTGCTGCTGCCGCTGCTGAAGGACACGGGCGAGGGGACGACCGAGTTCGGCCAGCTGATCATGACCGCGGCCGCGCTCGCGGAGCTCGTCCCCATCCTGCTGCTTTCGCTGCTTTTCTCGGCCGCATCGAAGACGCCGGCCGCCAAGGTCCTGTCGCTTACGGTCTTCCTGGCGCTGCTCGTCCTGATCGGGCTGGCCGTTTCCCGGGTCCGCCGCCTGCGCCGTCTTGACCGGATGCTTGACCGCCTGGAGAAGCGCAGCGGCCAGCTGCGGCTGCGGGCCGCCCTGACCCTCGCGCTGGCGTGCGGGGTGCTGGCCTACCGGTTCGGCTTCGCCTCGATTCTGGGCGCGTTCGCGGCGGGCCTGCTGGTGCGGATCATCGAGGTCTCCGGTCGCGAACCGAACCGGGAGTTCCTGATCAAGCTGGACGGCATCGGGTTCGGTTTCCTGGTCCCGATCTTCTTCGTCAGCACCGGGGTGGCCTTCCAGCTGAAGGGCCTGGAGACGCATCCGGCCGCCCTGGCCGAGGTGCCGCTGTTCCTGCTGGCCCTGCTGATCGTGCGGGGAGCGCCCGCGCTGCTTTACGTGCGGGCCGTGGGCCGCCGCCGAGCTGCGGCGGGCGGCCTGCTGCAGGCCACCACGCTGACGTTCGTGATCGTGGCGGCGGTGATCGGACAGCAGACGGGGAAGCTGACGTCGGCCTCGTCGGCCGCCCTGGTAGCCGCCGGGCTGCTGTCGGCGGCCCTGTTCCCGGCGGCGGCGGCGCGGCTGCTGGCCCGCGGCGGTGTCCGTTCGGGAAAACCAAAGCATCATCTCGAACGGACCGTTGATTCCCCTGAAACCTCAACACCTCCCTGACCACGAGCTGGCACTATTGGTTCAGGCGCCCCCCAGGCCGGACGATTCCGTCGCGGCGGGAATGAACTGGGCACTGGATGGGCTCTAGACTGTGACCGTAGTTGTCTTGTGTGTTCGTTTCGTCTGTGCGCTCGCCTGAGCCGGGGCAGGCTAAGCCTGCCAAATTGCTCGACAGTTGGCTGTGGGCCGACCCATGTTCGTGGGTCGTCTTCCGTCATGTCCGTCACCACGGTAATCCGTCACGACGGCGGCCGAGCTCGATGTCAGCGCCATGACTGCGACAGAACCAGTGTGGGAGTCAAAGGTGCTTTTCGAGCAAGGTGGTTCGTTCGTGATGGAAAATAACGGCGGGGAAGCCAGCGGCTTCGCCGACCTGATGCTGGCCCCGGAGCTGTGCCGGGCACTCTCCGGCCTCGGTTATGAGGAGCCGACGCCCATCCAGCTGGCCGCCATTCCGCCCCTGCTTGCGGGCGGTGACCTAGTCGGGCAGGCCGCGACCGGGACCGGGAAGACGGCCGCCTTCGCGCTGCCCATCCTGCAGCGGATCCTGAGCGACAACCGGCGGGCAGCCGATGGCGGGCAGACCGAGCCGCTCGCGCTGGTGCTCGTCCCCACCCGCGAGCTCGCGGTGCAGGTCGCCGAGGCGATGAACAGCTACGCGCGCGACATGGGCGCGCGTGTTCTCGCGGTCTACGGCGGCGAGCCGATCGGCCGCCAGCTGGGGCCGCTCAGGCGCGGGGTCGACGTCGTGGTGGCGACGCCGGGGCGCGCGATCGACCACATCAACCGGGGAACGCTGAAGCTGAGCGGCCTGGAGATGGTCGTGCTCGACGAAGCGGACGAGATGCTCGACATGGGCTTCGCCGATGACATCGAGGAGATCCTCGGCAACACTCCGGAGAGCAGGCAGACCGCGCTGTTCTCGGCGACGATGCCGCCCCGGATCAACGGCATGGTCCGCCGCCACCTGCGCAATCCGGCGCGGGTCGAACTCGGGCGCGAGGAGTCGACGTCAGCCGACGGCCTGCTGGTACGGCAGACGGCCTACGTCGTGCCGCGCGGGCACAAGGCCGCCGCCCTCGGTCGGGTACTCGACCTCGAGGCGCCGACCGCCACCGTCGTCTTCTGCCGCACCAGGGACGAGGTGGACCAGCTGACCGAGACCCTGAACGGCCGCGGCTACCGCGCCGAGGCGCTGCACGGCGGCATGGACCAGAACCAGCGCGACCGGGTGATGAACAGGCTCCGCAGCCAGACCATCGACCTGCTGGTAGCCACCGACGTGGCCGCCCGCGGTCTCGACATCGACCAGCTCACGCACGTGGTGAACTACGACGTGCCGAGCGCGCCGGAATCGTACGTGCACCGCATCGGGCGGGTGGGGCGGGCGGGCCGTGAAGGCACCGCCATCACCCTGGTCGAGCCGCGCGAGCACCGGATGCTCAAGGTCATCGAGCGGGTGACCAAGCAGCAGATCACGATCGAGAAGCTGCCGACCGTCGCCGACCTGCGCGCCAGGCGCCTGGCGGTGACCGGTGCCGCGCTCAGGGAGATCCTGGTCGACGGGGCCGACCTCGACGCCTTCCGCACCGTGGTCGAGCCGCTGGACATGGAGTTCGACCTCTTCAAGGTGGCGCTCGCCGCGGTCAAGCTAGCCCACGAGGCGAGCGGGGCGGCGCGCGACGAGGAAGAGCTGCCCGAGGTCGAGGTGCCGTCGAACGACGAGCGCCGCGGCGGTCGCGCGGCGGGCGGACGCGAGCAGCTGCGGGGTGCCGGGCGCGGTCCGCGCGGCGGTCGCCGCGCAACTGCGGGCACCACCCGCCTGTTTGTGGGGACCGGCCGTGCCGCCGGGGTCCGGCCGCAGGACCTAGTCGGCGCCATCACCGGCCAGTCGTACCTCAACGGCCGTGACATCGGCGCGATCGAGATCGCGGATCGCTTCTCCCTGGTGGAGGTGCCCGAGGCGGCCGCCGACGATGTGGTCGCGGCGCTGCGGCAGACCAGCATCAGGGGCCGCAGCGCGACCGTGCGCCGCGAACGCTACCCGGCCAGGTAAATGGGATAATCGCAGGTATGGCGACCCTCGTAGGCCGGACGGCGGAACTCGCCAGGCTCCGCGCACTGCTCGACGGCGCTGCCTCCGGCGCCGTCGCCGCGCTGGTCGGCGGCGATGCCGGCGTGGGCAAGTCGCGGCTGGTGACCGAGGTCACCACGATCGCGGCCGGTCAAGGGTTCACCGTGCTGTGCGGCCAGTGCGCGGAGATCGGCGACAGCGTGCCCTACCTCCCGTTCGCGGACGCCATGAGAACCGCGTCGGCCGAGGTCGAGGCGGCGGTGAAGGCACGCCCGGTGCTCGCCCGGCTGCTGCCCGACGGCGGTCAAGGCTCCGACCCGGAGGCCGACCGGGCGGGGCTGACCCGCCAGCAGATGTTCGGCGCCGTCCTCGGGCTGCTGGCCGAGCTGTCGGCGCGGGGCCCGGTGCTGCTCGTCCTGGAGGACCTGCACTGGGCCGACGCGTCCACCCGTGACCTGCTCACGTTCCTACTGCGGATGCTGCACGGCGAGCGCGTCGCGATCATCGGCACCTACCGGACCGACGACCTCTACCGCCGCCACCCGCTCCGGCCGGTCGTGGCTGACCTGCTCAGGCTCCCCACGGTGACTTCGGTGCAGCTCGGGCCGCTTTCTCCGTCGGCCCTGACCGAGCTCCTGTTCTCCATTGCCGACGCACCGGGGCGGCTGTCGGCCGCCACCGTCAACCAGATCGTGGCCAGCGCCGAGGGCAACGCCTACTACGCGGAGGAACTTCTCGCCGCGCTGTCGGAAACGGCCGACGGCGGCCCGGCCGCGCCCGGGCTCCCCTCGGGGCTCGCGGCGCTGCTGATGTCGCGGGTCGAGCGGGTATCGGACGCCGCCCAGCAGGTGCTGCGGGCGGCGTCGGTGGCGGGGCGGCGGTCGGGCGACGACCTCGTCCGCGCCGCCTCCGGCCTGCCCGACGCCGCCTACGACGAGGCGGTGCGGGAGGCGGTCGCGAACCAGCTGCTGGTGCCCGACGGCGCCGACGGCTACGCCTTCCGGCACGCGCTGTTGCGCGAGGCGGTCTACAGCGACCTGCTGCCGGGGGAGCGGACCAGGCTGCACGGGCAGCTGGCGGCGCTGCTTTCCGGCGTGCCTGGCGCGGCCGCGGAACTCGCGCATCACAGCCTGGCCAGCCACGACGTGCCGGGGGCGTTCGCCGCTTCCATCCGCGCGGGGGACGAGGCGCGCCGCCTGGGGGCGCCCACCGAGGCCCGCCGCCATTACGACCAGGCGCTGTCGCTGTGGGATCGGGTGGATGACGCGGCCGCGATCGCCGGCGGCAGCCGGGGCAGGCTCGGCCTGCGGTCCGCGGCGGCCGCGTTCGCGGCGGGCGACGTGCCCCGCGCGGTGCACCTGCTGCGCCGGATCTGGCTGGCACTGGGCGACCCCCGGGCCGACGTCATGGCGGGCGATGACGATCCGGAACTGCGCAGCCAGATCGGCGAACGGCTGGCGTTCTTCCTGCTCGAGCACGAGGACAGCGAGGCGCCTGCGGAGGCTCTGCGGGTGGCAGGCGACACCGTCCGTGATACTCCGGCTGAGCCGCCGACCTGGTACCTGGCCCGCGCGATGGCGACCTACGCGATGGCCTTGATGATCAACGGGGACGACGCGTCGGCCCGGGAGTGGGCGGAGCGGGCGCGCGCCACCGCCGACGGCCAGGCCCGCTGGGTGGCGGCGGAGGCGCTGGTCACGCTGGGCCAGCTGAGCAGCCGCGAGGGCGACACCGACGAGGCCAGCCGGATGTTCGCCGCCGCCGTGGAGCAGGCCGAGGGAACGCAGATGTTCCAGGTCGAGCTGCGGGCCAACTACTTCCTCGCCCTCGAGCACCAGATCCGGGGCGAGCTGGCCGAGGCGGGGCGGATCGCGCAGCTGGGCGAGCGCCGAGCGGACTCCGACGGCCTCGGCCTCGCGCCCTACGGCATGGACCTGCGCCACCTGCATTTCCAGGCGCGCTTCCTCAGCGGTGAGTGGGACCATGCCCAGCGGCTGGCCGACGGCTTCCCGGTCCGGGTCACCGTGCTGCCCGAGGCGGTGCTGTCCGCGATGGCGCTCTTCATCGACGTGGCCAGGGGCAACCCGGCGGTCGAGGAGCGCCGGACCTGGCTGGAGCCGTTCTGGGGCGACGGCTTCGTCGGCTACCTTGCGCGGAGCCTGCTGGCCGAGCACGCGCTGTGGGGCGGCGACACCGAGCTGGCGCTTGCCCACGCCGAGGCGGCCATCCGCTCGGACCTGTGGCGCTCGTACAACCCCTCGGTGCTCCGCCCGACCGCCGTCGCGCTGGCCGCGCGGGCCGACCGCGCGGTCGCGGCGCGCCTGGTCGGGAACGCCGACGCCGAGGCGGCCGAGGTGGCCGGCGCGAAGGAACTGCTCGACCTCGCGCGCGAGGGCGCCAGCTATCCGGCCCGGCCGAAGGCGCTGCTCGGACCGGAGGGCAAGGGCTGGCTGGCCCGGGCCGAGGCCGAGTACCGCCGGGCATCCGGTCGCAACGCGCCCGAGGGGTGGGAGGCGGTGCTGACCGCGTTCGGTCCGCAGTACGTGTACGAGACCGCCCGCGGCCAGTGGCGGCTGGCGGAGGCGCTCATCGAGGCAGGCCGGACCGAGGAGGCGCTGCCCGTCTGGCGGGCCGCCGCCGCCACGGCGGCGCGGCTGCGGGCCGCACCGCTCTCGGCCGCCCTCGAGGCCCTGGCCCGGCGCGCCCGCCTCGACCCCGGCGCCACCGCCGTCGCCTCCGCCGGGGGGCTGGCGGCCGGCGCGTATCTGACGGAGGCGCTCACCGACCGCGAGCGCGATGTGCTCCGCCTGCTCGCCCGGGGCCAGTCCAACCGTCAGATCGGCGCGGAGCTCTTCATCTCACCCAAGACCGCCAGCGTCCACGTCTCCAACATCCTGGCCAAGCTGGCCGTCACCAACCGGACCGAGGCTGCCGCCGTGGCCCACCGTGAGGGTCTCTGAACCGCTACTCGGCCGCGTTCGCGGGCAGCACACGCTGTCCGAACACGCCGGACATGAGGCTGCGCAGCGCCCGCGTCGACGGTCGGCCGAAGAGCTCGAAGCACAGGTCCCGCAGCCCCTCGCGGTGCCATTCCCGCACGGAGACCAGGCGGCCGCCCTGCTCGACGTGGTCGGGGAAGCTAGCGAAGATGTCCCAGCTGTCGACCGACGTCTCGCCGTCGCGCAGCAGTTCCGCGATCGCCCGCCTGGACGCCGCGGCCGCCTCCGCCGCCCGCAGCGCCCCGGCCGGGCCGGCCAGCAGGGTGTGGTCGCCGTTGAGCCGGAAGCGCGGGCCGGACGGGCCGGCCGAGACGACGAGCGAGTGCGCGTTGAGGTACTCGTGCGCCACCTTCACCGCCAGCTGAACGGTGCCGCTGCCCAGCATCGCCAGGTAGGCCGCGTAGGCGGCGCGCCGTTCGGCGTCGGAATCCCCGACCACGCCGCTGGCCGCGATCCGCTCCTCCAGCGTGCCTGCGTCGGCCACATCCTGGGCGTCACGGGTCGGCCCCGGATGCCCGGCCGGGCTGCCCGGCCGGCCGCCGTTCCTGGCCGCGGCCCGGTCGTAGAGCGCGGGACCGTGCAGCAGCGGCTGCCGCGCCACCGTGAGCCCGTCGAGCACGTCCCGTCCCGGATAGGACACGCCGGACGCGGCCAGCCACTCGATGTACCACTGGATCACCAGCGTCTTGTTGACCAGGTGCCCGGCGGCGAAGGAGTCCTGCAGGAAATGGTCGGCGTAGCCGGCCCAGGTCCGCGCCCGCAGCCGCAAGAGGTCGCGCTCCGCCCCGGTCGCGGCGGCGGACCGCGCGATCAGATCGCGGGCCGCCAGGTGGAAGGAGTGCCAGCGGTACCAGGAGAACGGGGCGAAGTGGCCCGAGTTGCGGGCCAGGACCGCGGCGTACCGCTTCGCCTGCGCGAACCCGTGCCGTTGGCCGAGCTTGCTGATCGCCGCGATTTCGGCCGTCTCGGCCAGCGGGCCAAGCAGCGGGTAGCGCAGCGATCCCGGCAGCAGCCGGGGCGGCCACGCCCGGCCCGGCCGGGCGGCCAGCTCGGCGATGCTCCAGCTGCGCACCGACTGGATCAGCGGCCCCATGAACCTCAGCGGGGCGGACTCGATGTCTTCCGGCCGTCCCAGGTAGTCCGGGAGCACGTTCAGCTCCCCGAGGGTCACCACCAGGCCGCTGCTGCGCAATCGCACCAGGTCGAGCCCCGGGTGCTCGGCCCGCAGCCGTTCCTCGCTCGCCTGCCGCGGCGCCCGCCCGAGCTCTGACAGCAGGTCACGGTAGCCGGCCACCGGCCCCGGGTCCCGGCCGGCGGCGGCCTGGACCTGCGCCGGATCCAGGTCCCCGAGCATCGAGTGCTCCCAGGCCATGTACCGCTGCACCAGCGGCGGCCGGGCGGCCGCGGCGGCAGACGCCGCCCGGCCGAACGCAAAGGGACGCCCGGCCAGGAGCGCTTCGGCCGCCGCGTCGGCCGCGCGCTCTTCCGCCGTCGCGGGTGGCAGCACCGTCACCGTCGGCCGACCGCTCGCCCCCGGATGAGGCGCCCGGACCAGGCCCGCGGACTGCTGCACCACGTGCGCGACCTCGTGTGCGAGCAGCCGGAGGCCGTCGCGGGTGCCGGGCCGGAACTCGCCGGCGGCGAAGTAGATATCCGATCCCACCGTGAACGCCCGTGCGCGGAGCGCCCGGCACGCCAGGTCAGGGTCAGCGCCACCGTCAGCGCCGGCGGCCTCAGCGTCGGCGGTGGCGGTGTAGTGCAGCCTGATCGAGTCGAAGTCGATCCCGTCCGCGACGTAGTGCGCGCGGAAAAGTTCCGCCAATGTCGGCAAGATTCCGTCTCCCTGCGTAAGTCCAGAATCTCGATGTACCCGTCGGTCCCGTGCACCCGGATGCGCTGCCCGTCCCTGATCAGCCGGGTAGCGTGCTCCACTCCCACCACGGCAGGCAAGCCGTACTCGCGCGCGATCACCGCGCCATGGGTCATGAGGCCGCCCACCTCCGTCACCAGGCCCTTGATGGCGACGAAGGCGGGCGTCCAGCTGGGGTCCGTATAGGCGGTGACCAGGATGTCGCCCGCCTCGAGATCGGCGTCGGCCATGTCCAGGATGACGCGGGCCCGTCCCTCGACCGTCCCGGCGGAAACGGGCAGGCCGGTGAGCGCGCCGTCCGGGACGTCGGCGCGCCGGTACGTTCCCGCCACCGCCTCCCCGTCCGAGGTAAGCACCCGCGGCGGCGTGAGCGCCTGATACGACCTGAACGCGTCCTTGCGCTGGGCGATGAGCTGGTCGTCCACCTGGCTGGTCCGCACGACGTCGTGGAGTTCGGCGAAGGTGAGGTAGAAGATGTCTTCCCGGTCGCGAAGCACGCCCGCCTGCACGAGGCGGTCGGCCTCCCTCAGCAGGGCCTGCTTGTAGACGAAGTAGCGGCTGACCATGCCGTACTTCGGGTACTCGCGGTACCCGCTGAAGGTGCGGATCCGGTCGATCAGCCGCTTGGCTTCCTCGGCTCTCTGCTCCCCGTCGGGCAGGGCGTGCAGGCGCGTCAGCACGTCCTGTTCCTTCGCCTGGGCCTTGCGCAGGCCGTCCTCGAAGAGCCGCTTGCCCGCGCCCGGCTCGAAGTTCTTGACGTTCCCGAGGAGCATGGGCACGAGCGTGGCGGGGCGTTCGCTCCACCGGGGCCGAGTAACGTCGATCTCGCCGACGCAGCGCATCCCGTACTGGTCCAGATACGCCTGGATGGCCTCGCGCGCTTCGCGCCCGCCGTCGAGCGCGGGCAGCTGGTCCAGGAAGTTCTCGTTCTCGGCCCGCTCCATCCCGGCGTGCTCAAGGAACGCCACCACATCGGGATGCGGACGGATCGCGTCCGCGACGTCAAGCAGCGCCAGCCCCATCTCCGACGTGACGTTGTGGGGGACCGACTGCGTCAGCGTGTCGGCCGCGTTCTTCTCGCCCAGCCACGTCTCCAGCAGCTCGTTGAGCTCCCAGGTCGCCTGCATCCCGGCCAGGATCACCTGCAGGCCGCGCGGATCGAACAGCACCCGCCGCAGCTCCTGCAGGTCCGCCAGGATGAAGTCGAACAGCGCCGGCCCGGACTTCGCCTGGATGTCACGCCGCAACGCGGCGATGGACGCCTGCCCGCGCTCAACCAGCTCGGTGACGATGGCCGGATCTGTCTCGATCGCGGCGGGCTCGCTGCCGACCGGCATCTCGCCTCGGTCCTCGTCCGCGCGAACCGGGATGAAGTCGCCGCGCTCGAGGACGGTGCGCAGCGCGTCCCCGATCAGCGGATCGGATCTCCCCATGCCGGTCACCAGGGCCTCGCGACTGGCGGGCGAGCCCAGCATCGCGGTCACGTCGACGAACAGCCTCCCGCCGGCCTCGGCCATTTTCCGCCGGGTCGTCAGCTGCCACATCGCCAGCCCCAGGGGCTTCATGGCGTCGGTCATCATCTGCTGATGACCGACGGAGATGTAGACGTGGTTGCCTTGATCGTCGGCCGGCGGGATGGGGAACAACGTGGTGATCGGCCGACTCTGCACGATCTGGAACCCGTCATCGGCCAGGCACCATTCGATGTCCTGGGGGTGGCCGAAGTGCGCTTCGATCCGCCGGCCCAACGCAGCGAGCCGGAGCACCTGCGCATCGGTCAGGGCCGGCTGCCCCTGACGGGCCGGCTCGATCGCCACTTCCCGCGTTCCGCCCGCAGCCTCGGCCTGGATGGGGAGCCGTTTGGCCGCCACCGCCCGGGCGACGATTTCGCCCTCCCGCACCTGGTAGACGTCCGCGTTGACGAGGCCGGAGACCAGGGCCTCGCCTAGGCCGAAGCTGGCCTCGATGGAGACGACCTTGCGGTTGGAGGTGACCGGGTCGGCTGTGAACATGATCCCGGCCGCCTGCGCGAAGACCATCCGCTGCACGACCACCGCCATCTGCACCTGCCGGTGGTTGAAGCCGTTCCGCAGCCGGTAGGTCACCGCCCGCTCGGTGAACAGGGACGCCCAGCACCGGCTGACATGCGCGCGGACCGCGGCCGACCCCACGACGTTCAGGTACGTGTCCTGCTGGCCCGCGAAAGAGGCCGTCGGCAGGTCCTCCGCCGTCGCGCTCGATCGGACCGCGAAGGCAACCCGTCCGCCCAGCAGGGTGGCCCAGCGGGTGATCGCCGCTGCCAGCTCGGCCGGCATGGGAACCCCCTCGATGGTCCGGCGGATCGCCGCGCTGAGCGTGCTGATCGCCGCTCGGTCGGCGGCGTCCAGCCCAGACAGCCGGTCGAGCTGCTCGTCGATCCCAGGCGCCGTTGTCATGATCTGCCGGAAGGCGTCCGTGGTGACGCAGAAGCCGGCCGGCACGCGAATGCCCTCGATCCGTGCAAGCTCTCCCAGCTGCGCCCCCTTGCCGCCGACGAGCGCGACCTGCGTCTTATCGATCTGTTGGAGACCCAGCACGAGTGACTTCACTTGTCGTCGACCGGGCCCGCGACAACCTCGTTGATCAGCTGCTCAATGCGGTCGTCGATCGGACCGACGAAGGCGGCGAGCTGCGGCCCGCTCTTGCCCGCCTCGGCCAGGTAGAAGCGGGCGTTGGCCAGGCTGATCAGCGCCTCCACGTAGTGATTCCAGCCCATCCGGTTCGAGTGCAGGTGCGTGCGGGTGTTCCACTGGCCCTGCCTGGCCTCGGACAGGCGGTTGTCCGGGTCTTCCTTCGCCATCGCGAGGACGAGCTCGCTGCTGCTCTGCCAGTCCCGGTAGGAGAGTTCCCACTGGTCGCCGTAGGTGTCCCGCTCGCCGTCGTAGACCTCGCCGATCCTGCCGTGGCTTCCTTCCCACCACCGCCCGAGCAGCTCCAGGGCGCGCGCCTCGTCCAGGCGGGCGAACAGGTCATCGCCGTCCCGGTCCGAGTGTTCAAGCTCCCGCCAGCGAAGGCGGAGACGAAGGTGGGTTTCCTGCGGCTCTTGATGCCACTCGAAGAACCACGCTGCCAGCCGATCCGCGAACGTGGTGTGCACCAGCCCGTCGATCAGGTCGACCAGCAACCTTTCCGGCTGATCCGGCGCCGTCGGCACGATGTTTACTTCCACCCACTCTTGCGGCACGTTCCCCCCTTCCATGCGACGTCTCCATGCAGCGTCTCCATGCGGCGTCCCGGACGTGTACAGGGCCTGCGGCCTAACGTAGTACTCGACTCTAGGAGAGCCTGCACGCGAGCAAAAATCGCATGACCAGTCCGCCCGGAGCTACGGTAGCGAGATGACATCGCCTGACGTGATCGTTCCCCGCCCCGGCCCGCAGCTCCCCGGTCCCTTCGAGGTTCAGATCCAGGTACGTTCAGAGCATACGAACGGCGTTCTGGCTGTGATCGGGGAGACCCTCGCGCCGCGGGTCCTGGTCCCGACCCACGTGCACCGCAATGACGTCTGGGTGCGGGTGGAGTCGGGTGAGATCGGCGTCCTCGTCGGCGACGAGGTTCGGACCGCCCGCGCAGGCGAGTGGGCGCTCAAGCCGCGCGACGTAGAGCACGCGATGTGGAACCCGACCGACGAGCCCGCGCGGATCATCGAAGTGCTGACGCCCGGCGGAACCGAGCGGTGGTTCGAGGAACTCGCGGCGCTGGCCGACGATGACGACGCCGGATTCGCGGACGCCTGCCGGCGTCACGGCATCGAGTTCCACCTCGACAGCCTCTGGATACCCCAGCTCAAAGGACGCTTCGGCCTTACCTAACCACCGCGGTCGCCTCGCCGTAGAGTGCCTGGGAGCGGGCCCGGCATACGGCCTGCCGGATCCCGCTTCCGGCGGGCCCGGCCCCCGGCAGTCTCTTCCAGCCGGATCGCGTTCGGTAACAGTGGCCTGTCCTGGTCCGTTGGCTGCGCGGAGCTGCTGTCTTCGTCCGTTGGCTGCGCGGAGCTGCTTGTGCTCTTCCGGCGGCGGAGGTAGCGGACTAGGCCCAGCAGGGCGGCGACGATCCCGGCGATGACGATCACGATGATGGCCAAGCTGCGGCCTGCTGCTGCCAGGTGCCGTCGATCTCGGTCATGTCCGAGGCGTCGAGCGCCGCCTTGAGGCCTACGACCTCATACATGTCGGCGCCGGCCGCGATGGCCGCGCGTATCCCGTCCTCGCGCCGGGCGCGCGCCTGCGCAACGGACAGGACGCGGGGGGCGTCGGCGAGCGGGATGCGCACGACTCCGTCGCCATCGGCGACGATGACATCGCCCGGCTCGATGAGCACGCCCCCGCAGACGACGGGAACGTTGACCTCGCCCGGTCCTCGCTTCAGCAGGCGGCCCGCGTACCTGCCACCTCACCAGACCGGGAACTGGGTCTTGGTGAGGGCGTCTGAGTCGCGCACCGGCCCGTCCACGACGACGCCAGCCAGGCCCTTCTCGCGTGCGGCGAGCGACACCATCTCGGCGAACATCGGGGTTGTCGCCTGGCCTGCGGTCGTTACCACCAGCACCTGCCCGGCCCCAGCCAGCTGCAGCGCCCGGTAGCCGGCGAGCCCGTCGCCGGGGAAGACATAGGCGGTGACGGCCTGGCCCACGATCCTGAGCCCCTGGTTCAGTGGCGCGATTGCCGGGTCGAGCAGGGACATCCGGCCGGGGATGGTTTCCATGGCCTCGTGCAGGTCCGCGACGCTCGACTGGCCGATGGCCTCGATGACCGCGGGGTCGCCTTCGGGGATACGGGTGAAGATACGGTGCGTCATCGCGCCTCTCCTTCCATGGCCACACGAGTGCGGCCATCACCGCGCTGCTGAATAAGGTCCTGCACGCGCGCCCGGTACTGCTCGACGCTGGCCAGCTTGATCTCCTCGTAGCCACGGATCATGTCGGGCAAGGCGGCCACCTCGACGCTCCGTCCGTAGGTTTCCTCGCTCAGCGTCGCCATCATGCCTTCGATCATGGCCCGGTACTCGCCGACCAACTCGCGTTCCGTCCGTCGAACGCGGGTGTACCCGAAGGGGTCGAAGGCGGTTCCCCGCAGCGGCTTCATCGTCCGCAAGACGACGAACGCCGGCCGAAACCACGGTCCCAGGCGAAGCTTGTGCCTCCAGCCGAGCGCGCGCAGGACCGGCGGGTGGAGCAGGTAGTACTCCTTGGCTCCCGGGCCGAATGCGGCCCGTACCGCCGCCTTGGCTCGCGGGTCGAGCAACAGCCGGGCGACTTCGTACTCGTCCTTGTACGCCATGAGCTTGTACAGGTACCTGGCGACCGCCCCGGAAAGCTCGGTGCCCGCTGCGATGCGCTGCTCGGCCGCGCGCACCCGCGCGACGAACTGCGCGTAGTCGCGGGCGTAACCCAAGTCCTGGTAAGCGGCGAGGTCGGGGACCCGCGTCGTGAGCAGCCGCTGGAGCTCAGAGCCGGGAGCGCTGCCGACGGCGTCGATGATCGCGCGCTCGGCGGCGGTCGGCTCATGGGCAGCCACGGGCGGTGCCAGCGCGGCGAGCATGGCCGCGAACGCGCCGGGATCGGCGACGTACTGCCGTCCCCGCCTGAAGGCCTGGAGGTTCTGCCGCACCTGCACCCCGTTGAGCTCGATCGCCTCCTCGACCGCAGTCGCGGGCAGCGGAAGGGCGCCGGCCTGGAGCGCCACTCCGGTCAGGAACATGTTGGCGAACTGGTCGCTGCCGAGCAGCGATACCGACAGTCCGCGGGCATCGACGAAGACCGTCCGCGCCGCCCAGGTCGCCTCCCTGATCCGGGCGCCTAGGTCGTCGGCATCGGGGAACCGGGCCGACGTGTCCGCCACCATGGCGCCGGTCGGGACCTTCGACGTGGACACGATGGCGACGGTGCGTCCGGGGGCGGTCACGGCGAGGTTCTTGGTGTCGGCGGCGACCAGCAGGTCGCAGCCGAGATAGAGGTCGCACTCGCCCGCCGACGCCTTATTGCTCTCGCCGATGGCGGTCGCGCTGATCTTGATGTCGGAGACGACCGCGCCGCCCTTCTGGGCCAGCCCGGTCTGATCGAGGGTCCGGACCTCCCGGCCCGCCAGCAGGCCCGCCGCGGTGAGGATCTGGGCGAGCGTGACGACGCCGCTGCCGCCGATGCCGGTGATCCGCGTGGTGTGCGTCCCGGTGGCCAGGCTGGTGCTCCCGGCGGGGTCGGGAAGGTCGCCGGCGTCCAGGTCCTGGGCAGCAGAACGGCCGGCCTTGCCCGGCTTCGAGTCAGGAATGACCGACACGAACGAGGGGCAGTCGCCTGCAACGCACGAGTAGTCCTTATTGCAGGACGACTGGTCGATGGCGGTCTTGCGGCCGAAGTCGGTGTCGACGGGCTGGACGGACAGGCAGTTCGACTTCACGCCGCAGTCGCCGCATCCTTCGCAGATGCGCTCGTTGATCATGATCCGCGCGACCGGGTCGGGCAACAAGCCGCGCTTGCGCTTGCGCCGCAATTCCGTCGCGCATTCCTGGTCGTGGATGAGGACCGTGACCCCTGGCACGCGGCTCAGTTCCTCTTGGGCCCGGATGAGCCGGTCGCGATGCCAGACTTGCACGCCCGGCGCCAGCCGGACGCCCCGGTACCGGCTGACCTGATCGGTGGTCACGATGATGCGGCGCACCCCCTCGGCCAGCAGCATCCGGGTGAGCGCTGGGATGGGCATCGCGCCCTCCGCCTGCTGGCCGCCGGTCATCGCGACGGCCGAGTTGTACAGCAGCTTGTAGGTCACGTTCACCCCGGCGGCCACTGCCGCGCGCACGGCCAGGCTCCCGGAGTGGTGGAAGGTCCCGTCGCCAATGTTCTGCAGCAGGTGCTTTCCGTCCTTCAGGAACGGGGCCATGCCGATCCACTGAGCGCCCTCTCCGCCCATCTGGGTCAGTCCGGTGACGTTTCCGATGGTGTCCGGGGTCATCATCAGCACGAGCGAATGGCAGCCGATGCCAGCGCCGACGACCGAGCCCTCGGGAACCTTGGTCGAGGTGTTGTGCGGGCAGCCGGAGCAGAAGTACGGCGTGCGGGTGACGAGGGGCAGCAGCGCTGGCGTGCGCTGCGGGGCTCGGGCTGCCTGCCAGGCGGCTACCGGCGCGAATCCGGGCCGGTCGGCGAGCCTGCGGGCCAGCCCGGCGGCGATGGAATCGGCGTCGAGCACGCCATCGGCAGCGAACAGGGCGGTGCCCTCGGGTGTCGTCTTGCCGATCACCCGGGGCGCGGACGGGGTGCCGTAGAGGACCTGCTTGACGGCCGACTCAACGAAGCCGCGTTTCTCCTCCACGACGATGATCTCGTCCAGGCCGTCGGCGAACTCGGCGATCTCCACCGGAATGAGCGGATGGATCATGGCCAGCTGCAGCAGCCGCACACCCGCCGCATGCAGTCCCGCCTCGTCGAGCCGGAGGATGCGCAGCGCCTGGCACAGGTCGAGGTACGTCTGGCCGGCGGCGATCAGGCCGAGCTTTGGGATCGTTCCGAAGCTCTCGACCTTGTTCAGCCGGTTGACCTGAGCGTAGGCGCGCGCGGCGTCCAGCCGGATGCCCTCGCGGGTTCGTTCCATCTCCGACAGGTGCGGCTGCAGCAGGCGCGTGTTGATCTGGTGCTCGAAACGCTCTTGGGGCAGGACGGGCGTTACCCGATCGTGGTCGATCCGGACCTTGCCGGTCCCGTCGGCGACATTCGTGACGATCTTCAGCGCGACCCACAGGCCGGAGCAGCGCGACATCGCGACGGCATGCGTCCCGAGGTCGAGCACGTCCTGCGGATCGGCCGGGTAGAGGATGGGCATTCCGAGGTCGGAGAGCAAGATCTCGGAGGCGCCGGGAAGGGTCGACGACTTTGCCGAGGGGTCGTCGCCGACGAGCGCTACCGCGCCGCCGCGCGGATGCGTGCCCATCAGGTTCGCGTGCCGTAGCGCGTCGCAGGCCCGGTCCAGGCCGGGCGACTTGCCGTACCAGTACCCGGTCACGCCATCAACCGTGGCATCGGGCAGGCTCGGCGCTAGCTGGGTGCCCTGCACCGAGGTTGCGGCCAGCTCCTCATTAACCCCGGGCCTGAACACCACATCGCATTCGTCCAGCACCCGCTGATTGCGCTGGAGCTCGAGGTCGTAGCCGCCGAGCGGCGAGCCCTCGTACCCGGAGATGAACGCGGCCGTGTTCAGCCCGTGGGCACGGTCAGTGCGGCGCACGTTCAGCGGCAGGCGGGCGAGTGCCTGGACGCCGGTCATCTGCGCCTCGCCGGTCTCGGCGGTGTAGCGGTCCTTTGGCTGAATCGTCAACACGGGTGCCCCAACTGCTCGGTCCTCGTGAATATCACCAGGTTGACACCATAGGAGCGGCTACTCTATTGGCAGAATTCAGATCTTATGACGGAGATATCGTGAAAATCACGAAGGCAGCGGAGCCGGTGCCCTTGCCGGGCACGCAGGTGCTGTTCGCGGGACTGGCCGCGCGCCTCGGTCGCGTCACACCGGCGATCACGGCGCGCATCCGCGCGGAGATCCCCGGGTACAGCGCCCTGGCCTCCGATGCGCATGCGGCGGATGTCGACCGCCAGATCCGCGACGCCGTGGGCGGCCTGGTGAGCGGATCAGGCCCGACCGCGAGCGCGATCGAGCACGCGCGCGGCATGGGGCACCGCCGAGCCGCGGTCGGGATAACGCTTCCCGATGTCATCGAGGCCTATCACATCGCCTACCGGGAGATCTGGACGGAGTTGCTTGGCGACGCGCGGGAGTCAGAGCCGCCGCTCGACAGCGCCCTCGCCTCTGTGGTCAGCCTGCTGTGGCTGTGGATTCACCGCCTGAGCGCGGCCGTGGCCGAGGGGCACACGGCGGAGACCCAGGCACGCCGCAGTGACCGCCTCGAGCGCGAGCGCGAACTGGTGGACCAACTAACCGGCCGGTCCCCCGTCGACGACGCGATCGCGGCAGAGCTCGGGTACCGGGCGGACGGCGAGTTCGTGGTCGCGTGCGTGGCCGGGCTCGGCCGACGCGACACCGACCGCCTGGCGGAGGCCCTGCACGCGGTGTGCGGGCGAGTCACCTGCACGCATCACGAAAGTCACGTTGTCGTCGTCGCTCAGGGCCTAACGGCCGGGCAGATCCGCACCGCGGTCGACGCGATCCGGCCGACGGCCAGGATAGGCGTGGGAATTGCCCGCGGCGGCCTCGCCGGCGCGGCGGTGTCTCTCCGGGACGCTCAGGAGGCCGTGGAACGGACGAATGAGGACCGCCGGATGGTCGAGTTCGAACATGACTGGCTGATGTCGTGCCTCGTGGCGATCAAGCCGCGGTTCGAGGCGATCCTCGCGCCGACGATGGCAGTGGCCCGGCGGCATCCGGACCTGGCCGAGACTGTCCTGGCCTATTCCAGATGCCGGTACTCGGTGAGCGCATGCGCCCGCCAGCTTCAGATCCATCCGAACAGCGCCAGGTATCGCCTTGACCGCTGGAACGCCCTGACCGGTCACGACGTTGAGACGGCCCAAGGGCTGACCGCCTCGGTCATAGCGCTCGAATTGATGAGCTAGCCCGCCCGGGCCCCAGATGGCTCAGGGCGACCCGGATGGCGTTCCCGTCTCGGATTCCTGTTTCCAGCCGAGCGCCGCCGGGTCATAGACACGTCCGCTGGTGAGGCGGACGTCTGGGCGGCGGCGAGGCGGCGCAGGAGGGGGATGGTGGGCTCGGTGCCGCCTTCCTCGATGCGCTCGATGTAGTCGCTGGTGAGGGAGGCCCGCAGGCCAGTTCGGCGACGGTGAGGCCGAGGGCGGTGCGGATGTCGTACAGGGCCTTGCCGAACGCGAGGGCCTCGCGGATCGCGATGCGCTCGGGGCGCCGGGTGGCGATCAAGTACCTCAGCCCGCGCTGGCCGGCGATGACGCCTTCATGGTCGGCTTCCGGGCCGAGGCGCACCAGCTGACCCGGGTCGACGTCCCGTCCGCGGCCCGCGTCTACGACTTCGTCGAGCAGCCCGGCGCAGGCGCAGCGGTGGTCACGGAGCTGATCAGTGGAACCGCATGTCAGCGGCGGCCTCGGCACCGCAACTCTCGGCGAGCCCTACTCCGACTCGCTGTCCGCCAGCGGCGGGATCGGCGGCATCAGGTAGGGCCGGGTGACCGGACTGCCGCGCGGTATGACGGCCACCCCGCATGGCGACGTGACCGGGGACTTTCCGATCACGGTCAGCGTCAGCGGCACCGAGTCGCCCGCGCAGACCGGGACGGGCCGCTTGATCCAGGTCATCGACGCCCCGGCGCCGCGGACGACCGCTACAGCCACCCCGTAGGTCACGGCCGACTCGCCCTAGAAGTCTGCGGATGCGACTCGGACCGAGCCTGCCGTCAACGGTGCGCTAGCTGCTCGCCGCTGTGGGCGGCGCGCGTGGTTGACTCTCAGACCTCGCCCGCCGCTACCCCTGACGTGACACTAATGGGACGGGATTTCCTGCCGGCCCGTGAGCTTGTTCAGGCACCGGTTCAGCAGCGCGACGTACCAGCCGAGGTGCTGAACCCAACACCTGCCAGACACAACACCTGCCACCAACTGCGGAAACGGCCCGCTAGCTGCGAATTCTCGTGCTGGCGGGGCGTTTCGTCTCTGTCCCGTGGCATGTCACCTTTTCGTGCTGTAGACCGTCAGATTGCCGTGTCCACGGACGTATAGATGACATGCATCGGCTGCCTGGCCGTTAGCGGTGGGTTCCGCCGGGTGGTCGCTGCCCGCGCCAGGGGGGCCTCCCCAGCTCAGACGCGTCACGATTAGCCGTGTAAGCAATTCGCGTACGGGCGCTCAGGGCGCCCTCGGGAGCTTGAGGAGGTCCCGATGACCATCGTAGGCGGGCTGGATATCCACCGGAGGCAGCTGACCTTCGACTATCTCGACACCGTGACCGGGGAGGTCAGGCGGGGGCAGATCGCGCCGGCTGACCGGGCGCACCTGCGGGCCTGGCTGGCGCGGTTCGCCGGCTGCGACGACGTCGCGTTCGCGCTGGAGGGGTGCACCGGGTGGCGGTACGTCGCCGAGGAGCTGGCCGCGGCCGGGTGCGCCGCGCACGTCGCCGAGCCGGCCGACACCGCGGCCGCCCGCGGTCGCAAGAGGCACGCCAAGACCGACAAGACCGACTCGGCGCACCTGCGGCAGCTGCTGTCGGACGGCCGGCTCCCGGAGTGCTGGGTCCCGCCCGGACACATCCTGGAGTGCCGGGCGCTGCTGGAGCTGTATCACGATCTGCGGGCCGAGCACACCGCCTGGGTGCAGCGCATCCACGCGGTCTTCTTCCACCAGGGCGCCCCGCGGCTGGGCGCGGGGGCGCTGCGCACCGTGCGGGGCGCCGCCGCGGTGTGCGCGGCCGCTGCCGTGTCGCTGTCGGCGGCCGGGCAGCTGCAGGTGGCCACCGCCCTGGACATGCTCGCCTGCCTGGAAGGGCAGCTGGAGCAGCTGCGAAGCCGGCTGCTGGCCACCGCCCGGCAGCTGACCGGGGCGAGGGCGCTCACCGCCCGGCTGTATGGCGTCGGGCCGGTCACCGCGCTGGCGATGACCGCCTGGCTGGGCAGGGCGGGCCGGTTCTCCTCCTCCCGCAAGGCGGTCCGGTTCGCCGGGCTGGACATCACCGTCTACTCCTCCGACGGCAAGCGGTCACCGGGGCACTTGTCGCGGCAGGGCCCGGCGGTGCTGCGCTGGGCGGTGTATGAGGCCGGCAAGGTCCACGCCCGCTCCCGCGCCCCCGACCACGGCTACTACGCGCAGGTCAAGGACCGCCAGGACGGCAAGCGCGCCGCCCTGTCGGAAGCCCGCAAGATCATCCGGCAGGGCTGCCACATCCTGGCCGAGCTCGGCGACGACGCTCTCGCCGCCGCCTGAACCAGGCCCCCCGTGAAGGGGCCCGGGCAGGCGATCCGCAGCCGCACTCACCGATGGGGATCACGCGGTCGGCTCCCGCCAGTCCGCTGTCAGCCGCTACCGGCCCTGCCGCGCAGGGCCAGGCGGACGGCCTGTATAGACCGAGCGGCCGCATCCCCCGCAGGCGGGGGACACCCAATCAATCATCATGTCGCCGGGGCGAACGCGACGCCCCGCGGGCCTAGGTAAGCCTGGCTGTCTCCATCGCCCCCGCGTCGCCACGGGGCCCGGTCACCCCGGCCCACGCCATCGGCAAGAAAGGACCAAGCCGCCGGACCAACCCACGGGTAAGCCGACTTCCAACGCTTCCCTGCCCAGCCGCCCGATGATCCGGCTCCCGGGCCGCCGCGTCAAGGGCGCCTGCGGCGCCGCTGCACGGGCGCTGCGCGCCCCATGACCCGCCCGCCCGCTCGGAGGAACCGGCAGCTATCAGGGCAAGGGAGCACAGTCAGGGACGCCCCAGGCCAGGCCACCAACGCCCCCTGACACAGGCGAGGGGGCACTTGTTGTACCGGGCCGATACAGGTAAGCGGACGGGCGTCCGTGCCATTAGGACGGTCGGTGCGCGCAGTTAGGACGGTCGGTTAGGACCGTCGGTGCACACAGTTAGGTCGGTCGGTGCGCACCGTCGGCGTTTGGACGGGCGGCCGCGGACGGGGCGCGCCAAGGCGTGTTCTGGTTCGACGTGCGCCGTTGAGTCGGTTTTGTGAGCGCTTCGGCGATCGTGTTGATGGCGTGGCGCTCATCGGCCACCGTTTGCCCGTGCCCCTTGGAAACGCGGGCTTGATGACATCCGCCGCACTCGGCCGTCTTGGCACCGTCCCGCGCCGCATGGCGGCCACGTTGCCCCGTCACCGGGGCAGGCAACCCGCATGGCGTCCGGCGGCATCGCCCCGCGTGCGGCCACGCTCGCGCTGACTTCACCAGCCCATGTACCCGTCAAGATGAGCTGGCGGGTGGCCTTGGGCTCATCCGCCGACGGTGAGGGCGAGGAGGGTATCGACCGCAGTTTCGAACGGGCGGGTGCTCCGTTGTACCTGGGCGAGGAGAAGTCCTCCTTGGAGCGTGGCGAGCAGGGTGACGGCGAGGTCATCCGGGTCGAGGCCGGGCGGGAGCTGCCCGCTGGCCTGAAGGGACCTGAGCCCTTGGCTGATTTCCGTTGTCCACCGTTCGAACCCGGCGGCGATCAGGGACCGGGCCTCCGGGTCGCTCTCGGCGAGCTGGCCGCCGAGGGAACCGAGGGGGCAGCCGCCCTTTGCCTGGACGCGCTCGGCCGCATAGATCACCATGTCCCGCCAGGCTTGGACCCCTTGCACGCTGCCGAGATCCGCGTGCCGCTGGTTACTGACGGTGGCGTCGGCCTGGTAGTCGATGACCGCCTGCACGAGATCATTCTTGTCGGGAAAGTAGTGGTACAGCTGCGAGCCGCTGACTTCCGCCGCCGCCTTGACGTCGTCCAGGGTGGTGCCCGCGACCCCGCGCTCGTGGATCAGGACGGCGGCCTCCTCCACTATTCGCGCCCGGGTGCGCTCGCCCTTGGGGGTGAGCCTCGGCCGGCCACTCGTCTCGTTGACCATTCACCCATTCTAGCAACATTTTGAGTTTGGCAACTCAGCGGGTCAACCAGCGTCCCGTACAGGTCCAAGGCCAGTACCTCGCGGTCAGTCACTGGCGGCAGCCATCAGGAGGCCGGCGAAATCCTCGGCGCACGCCCCGCATGCCGCGAAGTGGGCGGCGACTGAGTTTGACAGCCCACTTCGAGGCTGACAGAGTGGGCTACACGACTCACTCCTACTGCACATCTTTCGAGGAGAGACCATGAGCAAGTTCGATGCTCAATTCGCCGGTCGGCTGGACGGACAGACCGTGCTAGTCACCGGCGCCAAGGGCGGTATCGGCCATGAGACAGCCCAGGGCATCGGGAACTGCGGGGCGACTGTGCTGGTGCACGCCCGCGGTGCCGACGACGCCCGACGCGCTGTCGACCTGCTGGCCACCAACGGCAACGGCAAAGGCCGGTACCTGGCCGTAGCCGGAGACCTCGGATCTTTGGCCGGTGTTCGGGAACTGGCCGGCGCTGTGCACGAGGCCGCGCCGAAGGGACTCAACGGACTGGTAAACAACGCGGGCGCCGCGTTCTCCAGCAAGGCACTGTCCCCCGACGGGTACGAGCGGACCATCGCCATCAATCACGTCGCGCTGGCGGCGGTGACCGACGGGCTGCTCGACCTGCTGCGGAAGGGCGCTGATGGTTTCGCCGCGCCCTCGCGGGTGGTCAACATGACCGCCCTGGTCGAGTCGCGGGGCAAGCCGGTCACCGACTGGAGCTACCCGGGTAAGTACAAGCAGATCCAGGCCTACGCCGATGCCAAACTGCTGGCCCTGATGTACACCTACGCCCAAGCTCGCCGCCATGAGGGCGAGGGCCTGACGTTCAACGCAGTCAGCCCGGGCGCGGTCAAAACCACTCTCGGCAGCAAGGCCGGCGGGCCGTTCAAGATCATTGAGGCGTTGACCAATCCGTTCGTCGGGCCTCCGGAGAAGGGGTCACGCGGCTGTGTGCGGCTGATGGCCGATCCGGAGCTCGCGACCGCGACCGGGGGCTACTACAGCTCCGCGAAGTTGAAGAAGTCCTCGAAGAAGTCCCAGGACGCCGAAGGCCAGGAACGCATCTACGCCCAGACCGAACGGGAATTGCGCGCCCACCCCTGAGCCGGCGGTCACCTGCCGATGAGACCCGCCGACAAAGAGCTCACGCAAGCGGTGCGGGCACTACGTGATCCTCGCGCCTGGGGTCGGTGGGGCGTTCCTGGGCCCGTCGCCAAGCGCGCCGACGCCATCGCCGGAGCTGCCGCTCACACCCAGGGCCCAGTCCGTGACGGGGCGGCACTCGCCCCGCCCACATCACCTACAGGAGTTGCGTCGTGGCAGACTTTCCCGCCCCAGCCGAGGGCATCGTGCTCACCCATTTCCTCGTCTCCGACGATGTCGACCGCTCGCGGGCCTTCTACACCGAGGTGCTCGGTGGCGAGGCGCTGATGGATGGCGAGCCGACGATCGTGGCGCTGGCCAACAGCTGGATCATCATCAACACCGGCGGCGGCCCCACGGACGACAAACCCTCGATCACGCTCGAGGCCCCGCACGATCTGGACCGGGTCAGCGCGTTCCTGAATATCCGTGTTGCCGACATCGCCGCCGTATACGCCGACTGGTCGGCCAAGGGCGCGCAGTTCCTCACCGAACCGATCGATCGTGGCCCGGAGATCCGCTGCTACCTGCGTGACCCCGACGGTCACCTCATCGAGGTCGGGCAGAGCCGACGCTGAGTGCCATCCCCGCCATCACTCCTAACACTTGGAGTTAGATATGCAGGACAAGTGATTGCCGTCACTAGAGCCAACTGGGGTTGGCACAGACGGTCACACCTGACCTGACACCGGATAGTGCGGCGGACCCAAGCCCCTGTCGCGGACATGGGATGGTCAGACCTGAAGCATGATCTCCAACGCTTCCTCGAGTGGGCGGACGTCTCCGTGAATTGCGCTGAGACCGAATCCGCCATGCAACACGGTCGACGCGGCGAGGCCAAACATGGATACGTCTGGTAGTCGCAGAACCGGTTCGTTGGAATGGACCCTCTCGAAGCTCTGCGAGAGCGCGAGTCCCCAGCGCACGTACATCGTCCGGATGATGTCCTGATGTTCGTTTGACTCTGAAGCGAGTTCGCCCCACAGGCTTGCCGGCAGGTAGCCGGTCTCGCACGATCTGGATTGGAACGCTTGGATGACGAACTCGCGCCAGCCAACAATGTCGCCGGTCGAGACAAGGGCTTGGAGCGCGGCTTCATGGGCTGCCAGGACTAGGCCGCATTGGTAGGTGAGCACGGCCGAGATGAGTGCGTTCTTGTCGGCGAAATAGTGGTAGATCTGGGATCTGCTCACGCGCGCCTCGGCATTGACTTGGTCAAGGCTGGTGGCTGCACCGTTCGTCATCATCAGCCGGGAGGCGGTCGTGATGATCCTGGTTCGCGTGAGCTCGCCCCTCGCCGTGATCGATGGCTGGGTCCGCTGATGTTCGCTGCTCACCCGTGGAGTCCGCGAGTGGGTAGCTCTCGGGCGCTCGGCGCGCAAGTCACATTGCCGAGCGCCTTCCGATGGTGCTTGACGATGGTCTCGGCTTGGTAGTCGATGACCGCCTGCACGAGTTCGTTCTTGTCGGGGAAGTAGTGGTACATCTGAGAGCCGCTGACTTCCGCCGCCACCTTGACGTCTTCCAAGGTGGTGCCCGCGACCCCGCGTTCATGGATCAGGGCGGCGGCCTCCTCCACTATTCGTGCGCGGGTGCGTGCTCCCTTGGCGGTGAGCTTCGGCCGGTCACTCGTCTCGTTGACCATCCACTCATACTAGCGATATTTTGAGTTTGACAGCCCAGTCTGATTTCGGCATAATGAGTTTCGAAACCCATTCTTTTTAAGATCAGGGGAATCACGATGAGCACACTCCCAGGAAAGACCGTGCTGGTCACGGGCGGGCTCGCCGCTAACGGATATCTGACCAGCGTGGGCCCCTCAGGGGATTCCAACGATGTGGATGCGGCGAGGCGATCATGAGCGACTGGCCCGGGCTGGATCGGTTCCTGGCCGCCGATCCCCGCGATGTCGGCTGCGAGCAGGCACTGGAGATCCTGCACGTTTACGTCGAGATGGTCCTCGAGGACGCCCCCGGCTTGGCGGCCCGCCGCTTCCCTGGCGTCGCCGTGCATTCGGCGGCCTGCGGACCGTGCGACGAAGACTTCCAGGGTCTGCTCGCCGCGGCCGGAGCCACCCCGTGACCGGCGACTATCCGCTGACGCTGCCGCCGGTAAACCATACGGCGCCGGTCCCTCGCCGGATCAGGGCGACACTGGCTGGGCAGACCGTTCTCGACACGATGTCGGCGCTGTATGTGTGGGAGTGGTCGCACTACCCGCAGTACTACATCCCGCTAGCCGACATCGACCCCGCGGTGCTGGTCGATGAGCAGCACGAGCAGAAGCTCAGCCGCGGCACCGCCCGCCGCTACAGCCTGCAGGTCGGGGACGTGACCCGGCCCGCGGCGCTGCGGGTCTACGGCGACGACGCCGTAGTCGAGGGATTGGCCGGACGGGCGCGGTTCGAGTGGGATTCCCTGGACGCTTGGTTCGAGGAGGACGAGCAGGTCTTCGTCCACGCCCGCGACCCCTACACGCGCGTCGACGCGCTGCGGTCCACCCGCAGCGTCCGTGTCGAGCTCGAAGGCGTCGTGCTGGCCGAATCGAGCTCGCCGGTGATGGTGTTCGAGACCGGGCTGCCGACCCGCTACTACCTCAACCGCACTGAAGTCGACTTCACCCACCTCGCCCCGACCAGCACGTTGACCGCCTGTCCCTATAAGGGCACCACCAGCGGCTACTGGACCGCGCACCTCGGTGACACGAGCTACTCCGACATCGCCTGGACCTACGACTTCCCGACCCGCCAACTGCTGCCGATCGCCGGGCTGATCGCGTTCTACAACGAGAAAGTCGACACCTTCCTCGACGGTCGTCTCCTTGACCGGCCTGTCAACCTGCCGTCCCGATAGCTGGCACCGATGATGGATCCGATGTGCGTCTTGTACGGGGACTTGTCGGTACTGAACCGGACGTCCCGATTGGGACGGAATACCTTGCCGTCTCCGAACTCGGGGGCCAATTCGGCAGGGATCGCCTTCATCGGAGAGAGCACGACCGTCTCGTAGTCTTCCTTATGGGCAGTCCACTAGGCCTTGGAGTTGTCGGCTTCGAGACCTTCGTAGAACTCCAGGGCCTCGGCAGGCCAGCCGCGGAACATCTTCGTGTCCGTGCTCATCGGTTGGTGTAGACCCGGTCGGGGCGGACGAGCACGGCGGCTCGGCGTTCCCCGGCCATGGCTCGGTCGTAGGTGTCCCAGTCGTCGTGCTCGCCGCCGGCAGCGGAGAAGATGTCCCGGAGCAGTAGGCGGAGTCGTTCGGGGTCGAGCAAGGGATGGGGATCGTCCGGCCCAGCCAGCTCGGCGTGTCCTTCGACTGCTGCCCACTGCCAGCCGTTGCGGAACGTGGCGGTCACCTGGGGCCGGGCGCGCAGGTTGGCGAGCTTTACCGGGCCGTTGGTGACGAACGCCAGAGTGGACTCGCCAGTGGCTGGGTGAGGGACGATGCCCGCGTTGACGAGGGATGACTGGATCGTCCCGTCGCCGCGCAAGGTGGCCTTTGGCGGTTCCCTTCGAAAGGTCGGCCCGATGGCCTGCTTCACCGTGTCTGGCCAGCCCGGAGATCGCCGTCGGCGATCTGGACGTGACGGCCTCCGTCGACGCGGCGATGGAGGCCGTCACGTCCGTCATCCTGGTCAGCCCGGCCGTGCCCGCGCAGGAGCTCGGCGTCCCGGCGCCGTTTCGGAGATGAGCGCCCGGGCCTTCACCCTGATCGCGGGCGGCGACGCCGGATGGCTCAGCGACGACGTCCCGTCGATCCTCGGCCGCCCGGCCCGCTCCTACCGGCAGTTCGCCGGCTACGCCCGCGTATCTCCTCGGTTGTTAGTTTGATCTGCCTTCTGTGTCTTCACACCTAAACGTCGCCGCGGTACGGCTGGTGTTATGTCGCGACCCGGCCCCCGTCGACCGCAAGTGTGACGCCGTGGACGAAGCTGGCATCATCACTGGCCAGGAAGACGATCGCCGCAGCAAGTTCCTCGGGCTGAGCTACGCGACCTGCTGGTGCTAGTGCTGCGAGCTGACTCACCATCTCCTCGGGGACTGCTTCCATCATGCGGGTGCGCGTCGGGCCGGGGGCAACGGCGTTAACCCGGACACCACTCGGGCCGTATTCGGCGGCCCAGGTCTTCGTCAGCAGTTCGAGAGCCGCCCGGCTAGCGCCGTACAGAGCCATGCCGGCCTGTCCGAAGCTGGCGACCATCGTGGAGATGTTGACGATCGAACCCCATCCGCGTTCGGCCATGGCTGGCGCCAGTGACGCGACGAGGAAGAACGGAACCTTGACGTTCAGTGCAAAGCTCTCGTCGAACTCTGCTTCGGTGGCTGCGTTGCTTGGTCCGAGCAAGGCGACGCCAGCGTTGTTGATGAGGATGTCGACGTGACCGTCGCCTGCCTCAGTGGCCCACTCGACCAGCTCCCGGGCCGATTCGAGGTCGCTCAGCGTGGTGAGCCGGAACGTTGCGCTGCCGCCGCTGCCTTCGATCTCGGCGACCACGTCTTTGGCTCGTTGCTCGTTGCGTCCCACTACCAGTACGTGAGCGCCGCGGGCGGCCAAGCCGATGGCCGTAGCTTTGCCGATCCCGCTCGTCGAGCCCGTCACCAGAGCTGTCTTGCCTCTTAGGTCAGTCATGCGCTGTGTCGTCCTCCCGTCAGAATGGGTGTTGCGACTCACTCTGGCAGACTAGCGCTGGGTTGTCAAACTCAAAATTCTGCTAGCATGGGTGCATGGTCAACGAGACGAGTGACCGGCCGACGCTCACCCCCAAGGGAGCACGCACCCGGGCACGAATAGTGCAGGAGGCCGCCGCCCTGATCCATGAGCGCGGGGTGGCGGGCACCACCTTGGAAGACGTCAAGGCGGCGGCGGAAGTCAGCGGCTCTCAGATGTACCACTACTTCCCCGACAAGAACGACCTCGTGCAGGCGGTCATCGACTACCAGGCCGACACCATCGTCAATCACCAGCGGCACGCGCTCAGCAGCGCGAACGGAGTCGAAGCCTGGCGGAACATGGTGATCACCGCAGCGAAGCGCACCGAAGCAAAGGGGGGCTGCCCACTTGGCTCGCTCGGCGGCCAGCTCGCCGAGAGCGACCCCGAGGCCCGAGCCCTCATCGCGGCAGGGTTCGATCAGTGGGCAGCCGCCATCGGCGATGCACTCAGGTCCCTTCATGCCGACGGGAAACTCCCGCCCGGCATCAACCCGGACGACCTCGCCACTACTCTGCTCGCCACGCTCCAGGGAGGGCTTCTACTCGCCCAGGTGCAACGGAGTACCCGCCCGTTCGAAACTGCGCTCGACACCCTCCTCGCCCTTGCCGTCGGCAGATGAGCCCAAGCCGGGTTCATTCACAGCCACCGCCGAGGTCGGCTCACGGCTCTTGGATAAAAGCAGTTGCGTGAGCACGAAGCGCTTGTTGACCCGCTGCCATTAACAGTGCCGGACACCTGGTTGCGCCCGGTGGGTTGCTCCGAGATGGCATTCTGTGAGCCCATCTCGCCGACCTGACTGCCTGTCGACTATGGCCCCATGGCCAAGTAGTACAGGCAGCCGAAGAACGCGGCCAGCTCCGGCTTGACGCGGGCGGCCTGGGTCAGGATTGCCGGGACCTGCGCCGGGCTGGCGACAGTAGCCGGGCTGACGGCCGCGGCGGCTCTGGGCGCGCGCCAGCGCGCCAGGCCGATGGGGTTGGCAGGCAGCAGCCCGAGCTCGACGGCGTACCCGAGGGCGCCGTGGAACACTGCCCGCTTGCGGGTGATCGTGTTCGCCGCCGCGGGCGAGCCGTCCAGCCGCGTGCACAGCCCCCGTCCAGGACAGCCCGGCTGACGCGCGGGTCGCCGAGTCGCTGACCATCGTGACGATCGCGCTGGTCCGGCACCGGCGCGGCGCCCTCGACCGAGGTCATGTAGACCATGGCACCAGACATGGCCCACAGGTCGGCTCACCCGCCTGACGTGCGATCACTGGAGGGCCTTCCGCGGCGCCTGGATGGTGGTTTTCTGGCTGGAGTGCGCCTGTCGTTACTGTCGCGAGGCCCAGTGGGCAGTATTTCGCGTCGCGGCGGTCGTGCAGCGCGGCAATCAGCTCTCGGCGGCTCGTGCAGCCGAGCTTGGCGAGAGCACGGGACACGTGGGTCTCTACGGTGCGGCGTGAGATGTAGAGCCGTTCGGCGATCTCCTGGTTGGACAGCCGGGTGGCGACGAACTGGAGGACCTGGCGCTCCGCGTTGGTCAGGGCGTCCCAGCCGGTGGCGGGCCGCTGGCGGCGCCCCGATGAGCCGAGCGGCAGGCCGACGGCCCGCAACCGGGCCCGGGCGGCGGCGGAGCGCTGCCCGGCGAACAGCTGCTCGTAGCAGGCTAGCGCCTGGTTGAGCAGTTTCCTGGCGGTGTCCAGCCGGCCCTCCCTGGCCATGGCCGCGGCGGCGTCTTCGCGCAACATCGCCAGGTCGAACGGTCGCGCCGCGGCCTGCTGGAGCTTGACGGCCTCAAGGAGGATGCCAGCATCGCCCTGGGCGAGGCCGGCCGCCCAGCGCGCCGCGGCCTGCAGGCGGGCCACGGAGGGGTTAGCGGCGGCGAGCGCGTCGAGGACCGCGGCCACGCGGTGCGCCGTCGCCATATCGCCGGTCTGGGCGGCCAGCCGGGTCAGGTATGGGCCGATTGTGGGCTTGGCCATCGCGACGGGGGCCGCCTCGGCGACCTCCCAGCCGCAGGTAAGCACCTGTATCGCCTCGGCGACCTGCCCGTCAGCCTCGAGCAGGAAGGCACGGGCCAGCACGGGCAGGTCGAGCACGGAACCTGGGCCGCCGGCGGCGAGGGCGGCGTCGAAGCGGGCCAGATCCGCCCGGGCGGTGTCCAGTTGGCCGCGGTGCACCGCGATCAGGGCGCGCAGAGCGAACGGCTCGGGCCACCGATCCATGTCGGCGTCGTATAGTTGCGGCACGGAGTCCAGCTCGACCACAGCCTCGTCCCAGCGTCCGGCGGCGAAGTGCGCCCGGGCTCGCCAGCGCTCGATCTGCACCGCGATCGGTGATTCGGTCTTGTCCCCGGCCAGCGTTCGCAGCCGCCCCACCATTTCGAACGCCTCGGCTAGGCGGTCCTGCTCTTCCAGGACCCAGGCGTACATCACGTGACTGTTGGCCATGAAGGCCTCCGCGGTGTACGCGGACTCGGCGGCCTGGACCGCCGCGGATCCGTAGGCGGCGGCCGCGTCCAGACGACCCGCCCGGCCCTCGGCGAGCGCCAGGCCCTGCAGGCATATGGACCGGACTGCCGGGTTGGCGAGGTCGGTCGCGGCGGCGAGCAACTGCCGCATGCGTTCCAGGCCGCCAGAGGGATCCCCCAGCAAGATGGACGCGGCCTCTTCCACCATGCCCAGCAAGATCTCGACCCGGGTCGATCCGACCCCCGAGGCCAGCGCCCGCCGGCACAGCTCCCGGGCCTCCCGCGGCCTCCCCCGGATCAGGAGAAAAGACGCCAGCCAGGAGGCGGCGCGCCCGCGAATGGCCACGTCGATGGTCTCGGCCACCACCGACGCCGCCAGCCGTTCCCCTTCGGCGAGCTGGCCGTCCCGGACGAGCGCGACGGCGAGGTCCGTGCGGATGACGTCACGGTCCGTGGCGTCGGCCGCGACCAGCTCGGCCGCCCGCCGCAGCAGTGAGGTGGCCGCGGCCGGATCACGTGACACGGCGGCCCGGCCGGCCCGGTGCAGCCACTCGACGGCGGCCACGTCGCCGGGCTCGGCGCCCAGCAACAGATGGCGGGCGACCCGCCAGGCGGGGGCGCCGCTGGCTGCCAGCCGCATCCCCAGCTCACGGTGCAGCGACCGGCGCACCGGCACCGGCCAGTCCTGATACAGCGCATCGTGGATGAGCTCGTGCCGGAAAGACAGCATGTCGCCGTTGGTCTCCACGATCCCGGCCCGCACCACGGTCCGGAGGGACTCGGCCAGGGACAGGATGTCCCGGTCGGTCAACATCGAAAGCTCGGCCATGTCGACGGTGCGGCCGCAGACGGCGGCCGCCCTGAGGAGCTCGATCGACTCGGCCTGAAGCAGGCTGAGCCGGTGCAAGATGCTGACGGTCAGGCCCGCGGGCGATCCGCAACCGTCCACCTCGGCCTGCCCGGCCGGGGTGATGAAGATCCGCTCCTCCTGGACGAGCCTGGTGAGAAGCTCGACGACGAACAGCGGGTTGCCGGAGGCCCGGGCCACCTGGTCGGCCAGGTGCGGACCGGGCGGACCGCCGGCGAGCTGCCCGGCCAGCGAGAGCATCGACTCGGTGTCAAGCGGGCTCAGGTCAAGCACGGTGCCCCCGTCCTGGCGGACGGCTTCGACCAGGGCTACGACCGCCTGCTTGTCGGTCGGCCTCGCACTGGCCAGGATCAGCGCCGGATAGCGTCGGCTCAGCCGGATGAGCCGCCGCAGCATCGCCAGGCTCGAGTTGTCCGCCCAGTGCAAGTTGTCGATCACGAGCAGGAGCTCGGCCGTGGTGCAGAGCGACTCGAATACGCCGATAAGCGCTTCGATAATGTGGTGGACTTCCACGGGGACGTCCTCGAGGTGCCCCGACCAGGCGCCGTGTCCCTCGATCCGCCGGGCTAGTTCGGCCAGGGCCGTAACAGGGGATCGCGGCGAGACTCCCAGCGCGTCGCAAATCGCACCGAACGGTCTGGTCTGGTCGAGTTCGCCTGCCTCCGACACCCGTACGGTCATCCCCCGGGCTCTGGCATCGCCGATGATCTCCTGGATCAGCCGGGTCTTCCCGATGCCCGCGTCTCCCCGCAGGACCAAGACGCCGCCGCTGCCGCTCTCGGCTATCGATAGCCACCGACGGGCCTCGCGGAACTCGGTGTTCCTTCCTGCCAGGCTGGGAAGCCTGGGGCCGACGTCCGCCCTTCGTCCCCGCTCGAGCTGCACGCCAGCACCACCTGCCCGGCCCTAAGAGGCCCTTCTGCCGAGCGTCACCCGTCCTTGATTATCGCAGTACGAACACTCCACAGGATAACCCGGGCGAGTGCCGGCGCTCCAGCGGCCCGTGACCGGATTGTCGCAGAAAAATCCGTAATCGCTACGGACGTTCTGAGCCCTGGGTGAGCGCATCCTGTTAGTGGCCAAGCAGGCACGGCGTTCAGGAGCCAGGATGGATATACCGTTCACCATCACTTCGAGGTCGAACACCACGCTCAGCATTGCCGAAGTCCAGCAGACCTTCATCGCGACGGGGTATTCGGGCCCCGACGGCAATGACCCCAAGGCCTACTCTAACTGGCTTTTCGTGTGGCGCGGCGGCCCGCATGTCCCGTTTCCGCAGCAGCCCATAGCCTCGGCGGCGGCCGAATGGGAAAGCACCGCCATCTCCGGCCAGTACAGCGCCGAAGAGTACGTGGTCGGCTACTGTGTCGGACCATCGGTGACCACCGGCACGTCCCCCGCCACCGTCACGTACCCGAACCTCACCGCGACCGCGACCATCCCCCCGGACTGGAACGTGAACAAGGCCACGTACTTCAGGTCGAGCCTCGGAGTCACCAAGGTCGAGGATGGACTTGTCGCGTTCACCTACAGCCTTCCGCCGGGGATCAACCCCAGCCACAACGGAGCCTGGGTCGCGCTGTGGGACGGCGCGGAGACTCCGTACGACCCGGAGGACCCCTTCATGGAAGCGGCGCCGGTGACGGCCACGTCCGACTCGGGCAGCGTCGCATTGACCGGCGCCGGAACCGGGAGCGGGGTGAGCATCGCGCCGAGCGGGCAGTACACGGCGGCGCTGTTCACGTCGGGTTACAGCACCGATCCCGCCAATCTCGTCGGCAACAAGACGGTCGCCGCCCTGGTCACCTTCAGGACGGACCTCCGCTAAGCGGCCGCAGCACCCCCTGCTGCCCTTGACAGCGCTCGCAGCACCGCCTCTGCTGCCTTTTACAGGCGTGACCCTATGACACGGCAAGGGGAGGTCCCATGGCGGCGCCGTTCCAGTTCGTCCAGGAGGGGCAGTGCCCGCAACTGCTCATCGGATCGGCGTCGGCGGCGGAGCAGGGCTACGTGGTCGCCGTCTTGTCGGCGGCCAAGGCAGGCCTCGGCCCGTACACGATCGGGCAGCTGCTCGCGGACACCTCGCTGGCCGGCGTGGTGTTCCTGCGCGAGCCACTCCAGCCAGGCACCGCTACGGACCTCCAGGTCCAGTTCGTCAAGGCCGTGGTGGCCCATGCTTCGGGCCAGCCCGTGCTCCTGTGGGGAGCCAGCGCCGACGCAGTGATCAAGTCCACCGGGCTGGTACGCGTCCAGCTCAAGCGCCGCGGGGCGACGCTGACCACGAGCGCGGCGCTGAACGTGGCCGTCACGTCGACGCTGACGGTGACCGCGGACGCCGGCATGACACTCGGTGGCGGCACCACGGCGATCTCGCTCACCGGCCAGCTACCGGTCGGCTTCAGCGGCCCGTCCGCCCCGGGCGGTACGGATGTCGTCCATGGGGCATCGCTCCCGTGCGCCGGGTCCGCCGCTGGATGCCTGGAGTTCGCGGCCTACATCCCCCAGTCCTCCCTCGCCGCGATGAACTGGGGGTTTGCCATCGGCTTCCCGGTGCCGGACGGCGGCTCCGTTCCCGGCCTGCTGATAGCCCCGCTCGCGGCGGCCGACGCCACCTCGGCGGGGTTCACCGTCGACATCGATCCCCTCGACGGCACCCGTCCCCAGCCCGTCCGGAGCGCACTGACCTTCACCGGCACGAACCTGGACGGGACGCCGACCGTGCTGCGATCGGCCTACACCACCGCGTCCGGGGGCCAGGCGATCGCCCTCGTGCCCGTCACCGCCGCCGGTCCCGCCGGCACCGTCGCCGCTCAGCTCGTCATCACCTATCCTCCGATCACCACTGGCGGGCTTCCGCCGTACATGAGCCTGGCGCCGGCCGGCGACTTCGTCCTGTCCACGGCAAGCGGCCAGCCCGTCGCTCTGCTGTGCGGCCTGCAAGGCACCGAGTACCTCGTCATGCAGCCGAGAACGTCGTCATACTCCGGCGACTTCCTTCGCTTCGTGCCGGGGCAGGCCGCGTTCGTCCCCCAGCTGCCGCTGCCCGTCGCGTCCGCTGTGGGGCCGCCCGCCGGTGGCGGGCCGCTGACCGATGACTGGACCATGTCCTGGGCCCTGGCCATGCCGGGCGCTTCGGTCCCGGCCGGCGGGCAGGCCCCGGCCGGCGGGGCCCCGTCCGTCCGGGCGGTCGCCCAGCCGTCCGGCTTCTCGCTGTACGGGCTGGACGGCCTGATCCACCCGAGCAACCCGAACCTGCTCGGCCCGGCCGGCCTGGGGCAGGTGCTGTCGGCCACCCCGGCGGCACCCTTCCCGCTCATCCCCTACGGGCTGGTAACGCCCGGATCCCTCTCCACGACGATCGACGCGGCCACCGTGACCATGCTGGAGGCGCAGGTGATCGCGCCGTTGCGGCACGCCGCCCTCTCCGCCGACGCCCTCCCGGCCACCTCCGCCGCCCCGGTCAGCCCCGCCCCAGCCAGTCCCGCCCCGGCCGCCGCGGCACTGCAGGCGCACGCCGACGCGCCGGCCAGCACCTTCACCACGCCGAGCGGCTACCTGGTGTCGGCCACCGCGTCGGGCAACTGGGAGTCGATCCTGCTCGGCACCCTGCTGGGGACCGGCGAGACCAGCGAGAGCTTCCAGCTCCTCAATCCGGACGCCGCCGTCCAGCAGGCATTCCAGGCAGGCCAGCTGTTCCTCGTGGTCGCCAACGACGCGGACCTCGGCACTCTCGGCAGCACCGGCGCGGACGGCCAGCCCGCCTTCGCCAACTCGCTCACCATCAGCGGCTGGGGGATGGAAGCCAGCGTCGGCCAGGGCTGCGCCTTCGGCGACTACGCTAACGTGCTCATCGTCAAGGGGATGCCCGGCCCGCTGTACGACCCCAGCGGCCCGCCGGAGCAGAACCTCGTCGCCAACCCGGCGAAGTGGACAAGCGCGGAGCGGTTCGCGGCGCCGGCGACGGTTCCGGCCGGCTCGGCGACGCCGGCTCCCGATCCCAGCCAGCTGGTGAACCTGTCCCAGTGGCTGCAGGACTACTTCGCGGCAGCCGTCGCCGACGCCGACACCCAGTACTTCGCCGGCTTCAACGCCCTGGCCGCCGACCCGGACTGGACGGGCGTGCTCGTGCTGCGCGGCGTCATCAGCGCCCCCCCGGCCGGGCTGGCCGGGATCATGGCCGGAGTCGCCTATCCCCAGCTGTTCAACGTCCACCACATGGCGCTCAACCTGACGCCGGTGGCGCTGGGGCCGTCGGGTCCGGCCGTGTCCAAGTCCACCTCGGTGTCCGGCCTGATCTACTACGTCGACCCCGGCGTCGACCCGGCCGCTCCGCAGCCGGTAATGACCGATCCCGCCCAGCCGTACGACTTCCGGCTGCTGACGCTCAAGGTGCTGTTCGAGAACAGCACCGTGCAGTCCTTCTCCAGCTACTGCCAGCTCACCCTGCGGAACCTGTTCGGCTCGGCGGTATCGGGCATGGGTGCCGGCGGCAACAGCGCCGACGCGCTCCTGCTCACCGGTTCCTTCCACCTGGCCGGCGGCCAGCCGGTCTACAGCATGGCCAGCACGGCCGACACCGCGTTCCTGCTGTCGAACGCCGTGCTCCAGCGGGCCGAGATCACCGGCGCGCAGATGTCGACCGTGTCCCCTCCCGGCAGCAGCGAGGTCACCTCGGCGTTCTCGATGACGGGCTACCTCGACTTCGCGATCGTGCCGGGGGGTACCCCGGTCATCGACCTGTTCGGCTTCGGCAACGCCGCCGGCGCCGCGCTGGCCCGCCAGGGCGTCTCCTTCTCCAACCTGGTGCTCACCATGCAGTTCGCCGCCCCCGCTCCTGGTGTGGCTGCCGCGCCGGCGTTCTCGCCGCCGGATGACGGCTCGCTCCGGATCGACCTGGGCACCAGCACCATCCGTCAGGGCAGCCTGGTGGACGCGATGGCGCTGCAGGCTGTCCGGCGTGCCGTCGTTCAGCGGCACGCCCGCGGACGCCGGCTACCTGCCGGTGATCGGGCCGGTGCCCGGCGGCAGCCTGGGCGGCTCGTGGCACGGCCTGGTCCTCGACGTCAACCTGGGGACACCAGGCAAGCTGGCGTCCAGCGCCGGCCTGAAGGCCACGCTGCTGCTCGCCTGGTCGCCCGCGCCGGGAAGCGCCCAGGTACAGATCGGCTTGAGCCTTCCTGGCACCGCCCAGGGCGCCCCGCTCATCAGCCTGCAGAACGTCCTCAAGCTGTCGATCGGCCAGATCCAGCTCGTCTATGACGGGACCAAGGGGGAGTACGTGCTGCTGCTCGACGAGATCGCGCTGACCTTCCTCGGCCTGCTGAAAATACCGCCGAACGGTTCCACGTCCTTCTACTTGTTCGGCGAGGGGCCCGGCAGCACGGCCGGACTCGGCTGGTACGCCGTCTACAGCAACGAGCCCTCTGCTCCGACGCCGAGCCAGCAGAGCCAGGCGGTGCCGTGATGACCGATCCCGGCGCCCTGTTCGGGCAGATCCAGTCCGAGGTAGCGAGCCTCAACGCCAGCCTGGCGGCCGACGGGGCCAAGGATGTCTCGGCGTACCTCGCCAAGCTGTCAGGCCTGCGGGTCTTCGTGCCGGGAACGTCGGGGCCGGCCGTCAGGCGTCGTCGGCGACCGTGCTCAACCGGCTGATCGCGCTCGGCTGCCCGGCGACGGTCGAGATCACCTACGAGGCCGGGGCCGAGGACATCCTCAAGCTGCTGCTGCCCGGGTACCAGGGCGGCGCCGCGGAACTGTCCTACCGGGGCAAGACGCTCACGTTCACGGCGTTCACCTCGGGTACGACCCAACTGCCCGCGGTGCCCCTGTGCGTGACGGGCGGCCTGGACGACGACAGCGCCCTGCTGCCCAACCCGGCCTCGGCGCTGAACGCCGACGTCTTCCTGCAGCTGCAGCCGTACGGGTGGGAGGCCGAGTCGGCCAGTGAACTGGGCAGCCAGGCCCTCAACCAGATCTGGCTCAAGGCCGGCGACAAGCCGGTCACGCTCAACACGGTGACGGCGCTCGGCGGTCCGATGTTCGACATGCTGGGCTTCAGCGCGCCCGCCCCGGCCCTGGCCGAGGCCGACTGGGCCGGCCTCAAGGCCGCGCTGACCGATCCGGCTGCGCAGCAGGCCCTCGACGACGCCGAGGCGGTCAGCACGTTCCTGGCCGGGAACCCCGCGGCGACGGCGTTCCTCCCGTGCGGCGGCATCCTGGGGTCCTCGGGTCCGCTCAGCACCGCCGTCTCGGCCCTGACCTTGCTCGCGTCGGTGGCCGCGTTCCAGGACTCGTCGGCGACGACGGCCAAGCCGGCCGTGGTGGCGCTCATCGGCGAGCCCGGCGACTCCTTCGTGCAGGAGATGAAGGCCGCGCTCGGCCTGGCGGACCCCGGGGACGAAGACGAGCCGGGCCCATGGGCCGACACGATCACCCAGCTCGGCAGCATGGTGGCCGGACGGGTCGTGCCCCCGCCCAGCCTGCAGTCCGCCGACTCCCCGCCGTCCGTCGCCGATCAGCTGCAGGCACTGCAAGCCAGCCACATCCTGCTGGTGCTCCTGCCGTCCCTCCCGCCGCCGGCCGTCGGCCAGCTGATGTCACAAGCCACGCTGCCGTTCACCTTCGAGGGACAGGACGGCGCCAACCTGGCGCTCAACCTCGGAAAGCCGTTCCTGCGGCTGCCCAGCGTCAGCTCGGGCAACAGCCTGGCCGATGTCGTCCTCAACCTTCCGATGATGCCGGCGGTCACGAACGCCGACGTCAACTTCTCCGCGTGGACCGCGGTGCAGGCGCTTCTCCAGGCCGGCGTCACCACGGCGAAGGAGCTCGCCGACTCGGTCAGCCAGGCGCTGCTGCTGTCCGCCGGCGAGCTGGCGGACAGCTCCGCCGCGTTCCTTGGCTACTTCAGCCAGCTAGGGTCCTTTTACCAGTCGGGTCAGTACGACAAGCTGACGCTCGCCCTGCACTACCAGCTCACGCTCCCGAGCGGCCCGCCCGGCGGCACGTCCCCGCTGCAGGCCCTCTACAACGCCCTGCACTCCAACTCCTCGGGCGGCACGGTCGACGTGTACCCGGGGGCCATCGCGGCCGGCTCCGAGCCGATCCCGAAAGCGCTGGCGGCCCTGTTCGGCTCCGGCGGCCTCAAGGTCGCGGGCACCCCGGCCTTCCCGTCACCGTCAACCACGGTCAGCCTGGCCGGGCCGACCACGTTGTTCCTGGGCGTGACTCTCCAGGCCGCGTTGCAGTTCACGCTCGACACCGATGGGAAGACGCTGCTGATGGCGCTGTCGCTGACCGGGCCCACGGTCACGTTCGACGGCGTCCCGTGGTTCGCCGTGGACAGCCCCGCCGTCACCGTCAACGTCTCCGACGCGGGCACCCGCATCGGGGGCTCGGTCAGCGGCACGGTCTCCCTCGGCAGCGCGGCCGTCTCCCTCTCCGCGAGCCTGCCCACGGTCTCCACCTTCGTGCTCGACGCCGACGTGACCGAGAACCCGCCCACGCTGGAGAGCGTGTTCCAGTTCATCGGCGGCGTGAACCTGGCGTCCTACCTGCCCTCGCCGCTCAACGCCCTGGCCGGCGTCGGCCTCAAGGGCCTGTCCTTCGCCTACGACTACGGCAAGAAGAAGATCGCGTCGATGACGGTCACGCTCGAGGCCACCCCCGGGTGGAACCTGGTGGGCAGCCTCACCCTCGCGACCGTCGACCTGGCCTTCACGGTGGTCGACCCGGCGGGTTCCAGGACCATCTCCTGGCAGGCCACCTCGGACTTCACGCTCGGCTCCGGTGAGATCGACCTCGTGGTGAGCTACCCGAATACGACGGTGACAGCCGCGCTCGCCGCCCAGAGCAGTCCGATCGCGCTCTCCGACCTGGTGACGCGCTTCCTCGGCGGGAGCCTGTCCCTGCCGGTCTCCGGGGACCTCAGCGCGCTGACCCTGATGCTGACGCCAGGCTCACCCGCCCGGTACCTGCTCGACGTTGGGGTGACCGGGAACTGGCCGGTGCCGACGTCCGCGCTCACGGTGTTCACCGTGGAGTCCCTCGGCTTCCACGTCGACGCGAACCCAGTCCCCGGCCGGGGTGTCCCTCTCGGGGTCGGTCACCTTCTTCGCCTCCGACCCCAGCCTGGCCTTCGGCCTGGACGTGTCGGCCGCCGACAGCGACCCCAACAGTGGATGGGTGATCACCGGCAAGCAGGACGACAGCCCGGTCATGGTCACCGACATCCTGGCGCACTACCTGCCGAACAGCTGGCCGACCTCGGACCTGCCGGACTTCCAGGTATCCGGCTTCTCCGCCGAGATCCACACCGGCAGCGCCGCACCCGGACCGTACTACATCATCGGCGGGACGGTCGACAGGTTCTCCATCCCGTTCCTCGGCAGCACCGTCGAAGCCACCGCCAGCTTCGGCAACCTCCTGAGTGCGGGCGGCGAAACCGGCGCGCAGGACGGCGCGCCCGCCCTGCCGTTCGGGCACGTCAGCGCGGAGATCCAGTGGAACGGCATCACCCTGGACGTCGGCTACGACTACGCCCCGGATACGAAGTCGTACCAGGTCACGTGGGAAGGCCTGACTGCCGACCTGCAGCAGGCCGTCGACACCCAACACTGGACCGCCGACCTGACCTTCAGCGACTCGGTCACCCTCGGCAGCATGGTCGAGACGTTCGTCTCGTGGGTCACCGGCTACCAGTTCGGGCTGGCCGCGCCGTGGAACCTGCTCGACGACATCTCGCTCAGCGGGCTGAAGCTGACCTACGACTTCACCGCGGGCACGGTGCAGTTCACGGTCAACGTGGGGCCGATCAACCTGGGCTTCTGCACGATCACCAGCATCGGCCTCCAGTACAACAGCGACGCGGCACCGGGCGACGCCAAGGTCCAGGTCACCATCGACGGCAGCTTCGCGTGGATCAGCGGTGGCCAGCCGAGCGCGCTGAACTGGGACGCGACCGACCCCAACTCCACGCCGGCCCCGCCCGGTGGCGGCAACGAGTACTTCGACCTGCGGCTGCTGGCGATGGGACAGCACGTGCAGGTGCAAGGCATCAGCGGCGCGACGACCGTCCAGGACGCGATCACGGATCTCGCCGCCCTGTCGGCCCCGTCCGGCCAGAACCTGCCCGCGGTCACCTACGACCCCGCATCTTCATGGCTGGTCGGCACCGACTTCGGCGTCATGAAGTACGACCAGAACGCGGGCGACTACGCCGTGACCCTGCAGGTGGTGTTCGCCGACCCGGACCTGTACGGGCTGCGCCTGGCGCTGGCCGGCGAGCCGGCGAAGATCCTCGCCGGGCTCGACTTCGAGGTGCTGTACCGCAAGATCAGCGACACGATCGGCGTGTACCAGGCGCAGATCGCGCTGCCGGCGGCGATACGCACGTTCCAGGCCGGCGTCTTCACGATCGGGCTTCCGGTCATCGCCGTCGCCGTCTACACCAACGGCGACTTCCAGATCGACTTCGGCTTCCCCTGGAACGGCGACTTCACCCGGTCGTTCACCCTCCAGGGCATCGTCCCGCCCGGCATCCCGCTGACCGGGGCGGGCGGCTTCTACTTCGGGAAGCTGTCGAGCGCCACCACCGACCAGGTCCCGGCCGTGATCAACGGTACCTTCGACCCGGTCATCGTCTTCGGCGTCGGCGTCAACGCGGGCGTGGGGAAGTCGGTCGAGTACGGACCGCTCAGCGCGTCCATCAGCGTCGTCCTGCTCGCGATCATCGAGGGCGTCGTCGCCCGCTGGAACCCTTACCCGTCGGCCGAGGGCGGGACCACCACCATCCCCCCGTCGCAGCTCGACGGTACGTACTACTACAGCGTGTCGGGCACCTTGGGTATCGCCGCGCAGCTGTCCGGTTCTGTCGACTTCGCCGTCATCAAGGCGAGCGTCAACGTGTCCCTCGTCGTCACGGCGCAGATCGTGTTCACCGCCTACGAACCGATCGTGTTCACCGTGGCGGCCTCGGTGGACGTGTCGGCGTCCCTGACGGTCGACCTGGGCATCTTCTCGATCACGATCAATTTCCACTTCTCGCTGACGGTAAGCGCCTCCTTCGAGGTCCAGTCGTTGACCGGCTCGCCGCCGTGGACGGTGAGCTCGCCGCCCGCGCAGGGGCGGCTGACCGCCCCCCTGGTGGAGCGCCTGGCCAGCATGCGGGCGGCGCGCGGGCTGATCGCGCCGGCCACCGAGCCGGCCTGGACGAACCTCTCCGCGCCGGCCTCGCCCGCCGCGCTCAACGGCTACCTCGGGTACGCCCTCACCGCCGCCGGGGACGCGGCCGTGACGCTGGCCGGGCAGCAGGCATGCTACGTGGCGCTGCTCACCCTCGACGCCCCCGCGCCGGACGCCGGGACCGCCACCGGGACAAGCGACACGGCGACGACCTCGTTCGAGGCTCTCTGCGAGCTAGTGGCCACCTGGGTGATCGCGGCCTACGGCGGGCAGGCGCAGACCGCCGGGCAGCTGGCGGCGTCGGTCGTCAGCGACGACCAGCTCAAGGCGATCCTCGATGACCTCACCAAGCCCGGGGTCACCCAGCCGATACCGCTCGACGCGATCGAGGCGATGCTCGGCCAGCAGGTCCGCCTGACCATCCACGGCCCGGCCGACGCACCAGGCAGCCAGACGGGAACGACCGAGTCACCGGCGCGGTGTTCCCGATGCCTCCCGACCTGTCGCTCACCGTGCCGCCATACGGGTCGTTCCCCGGCTACGACTACTCCTTCGGCACCTACAACAGCATCTCGGGCAGCGGGATCACGTCGCTGCGGCAGTACTTCGGCCAGCTGGCCAGCCAGCTACCGGGCGCAGGCGCGAGCGATGGCACCCCGGCCGCCGCTGCGGCGGAAACGGCCAGCCTGTCAGTGGCGGGGTTCGTGTTCGCCGACTACTTCCTGCTGATCGCCCGGCACATGGTGACCACGCTGCGCGAGGGGCTGCGCGACTTTAAGTACACCATGCCGGCCGGCCAGACGCCGCAAGAGCTCGTGAACTGGGTGAACCAGACCGGGCAGATCACCGCCCCGGCCACGCCGTTCACCGTCGCCGACCTTTTCGCCGCCAACTCAGGCGTGCGCCTGGGGTCCGGCATCCAGGTGACGATCAGCGGCGCCGTCAGGACCATCTCTCCCGGCGATACCTTCGGCGGCATCGCCGAAGGCAGCGGGTTCACCGTCGTGGACCTGATCAACGCCAACGCCGGCAACGACACCCTGCTGCAGGCCGGCGCCGTCGTCTCCTCTGGTGGGGCGACCACCACCGTGCAGACCAACGACACCCTCACCTTGGTCGCCACCAGGCTGGGCTCATCGGTGACCGACCTCGCGAACGACCAGGCCCTGCAGACCCAGGCCGGCCTGCTGGTGCCGTTCGGCCGGGCGCAACTGCCGGACTACACGGTGACCACCGGGGACGCGCCCACCACGCTGGCCGGCGTCGCCTCGGCGGCGGGCGTGACCGTCGCCGATCTCGCGGGCGCGGCCGCCAACGCCGCCGTGGCCGGGCTGTTCCCGCCCCGTACCATGCTCGACCTGCCCCACCTCCCGCAGTTCCAGGTGAGCGCGCTCCTCGCCGAGGCGCAGCAGACCGGTGCACTGGCGCAGCTTGCGGCGATGGCGTCCCGCTTCCAGCTACACGGGCTCCGCCTGCCGACCGGCGACATCACCCCGAACCACCCCGGTATGTGGGTGACCGATAACGGGGGAACGCTGAGCCTGCCGCCCGCGGCCGGCCTGTACGCCCTGACCGGCCAGCAGGTGCCGCTGCCGGCGCTGGGCACCGAGCCGTTCTCGCTGACCGTCGGCAACCCGGCAGGCACGGGCTGGCTGCAGTTCGCCAACGAGATGGCATCGGCGACGTCGACGACGTTCACGGTGACGCCGGGAGACACCAACGCCGGCGCCATCACCGCGATGCAGGGCTGGATCACGCAGAACCGGCTGGTCACCGGCACCGCCGACCTCGGGGACGCGGCCGCGCTCTCGGCGATGCCCACGTCCAGTTCGTTCGGGCCCGCTATCGGCTGGCTCTCACCCGCACTGCCGTCCCTGCCGTACGGGTCGCCGGCCGCGGGCGCCACCAGCGCACGCATCTGGCCGCTCCCCGCGGGACTCACCGCGCTGCTCGACCACGACACCCATGAGGTCGCCCCCCTGTTCGCCGTCCAGACGCAGGCCTACGACCAGGCGACGGGCGTCACGACGAGTACGCCGATCGTCAACTACGGATGGGCCTCGCTGATCGAGTTCACCGTCCAGCAGGTGCCCGGCGCCCCGAACACCTACCAGGTGACCGGGGTGGCCGACGCCGACAGCGTCCTCCTGGAGGACCTGGTGGCCCAGTTCCAGTCCGACGGCCAGTTCGCCGGCGTCTGGATCGGGTTCCCGCCCGACGCCAGCCTGCACACCTCCGGCTTGCAGACCGGCAGTACGGCCGTCGCGTTCGGCATCGGGCAGGCGGACCTGTCCACCCAGACGCAGCCCAGCGGCGCACCGGCCGCCATGGCCAGGGCCGCGACCGCCGCCCCGCCCGCGGGACCGGCGGCGCTGAACGGCAACGCGGTGTTCCTGCGCCTGCTGTGGGAGGCGGCCATCACCGCCTCGGCCGGCTTCTACCTGTACTACTCCGACCAGGGCAGCGGCCTGCCCGCCTCCGTCTTCGACAAGGCCGGCCAGGCCGCGCTCACCCTCGTCGTGGTCTACAGCACCGGCGTCACCGGGGTGGCCGACTGCATGAACGCCTACGTGGCCACCGATCCGGTCGACACCTCCCAGTCGGCCGTGGTCGCCACCGCCGTCCCGCAGGCCGTGACCGTCACCCCTGCCGCGACCGACACCCTGGGCGGGCTCGCCGCCTCCCACTACGCCGACCTCGGCCAGTTCGCCGGTGACAACTCGGCTGTCGCCCTCGTCACCGGCGCCGTCCTGACCGTCAACACGGGCACGTACATGGTGTCCGCCGCCCGGCAGCGCCCTCGACGCCATCGCCGCCTATTTCGGCGTCAGCGACCCGTCCGCCATTTCCGGCCTGAACCCGGGCATCACCAGCTGGACCGATCTCCCGCCCTACACGGCCATCCGTCTCCCCGCGATCACCGTCACGGTCGGCACAAGCGCAGGCGGGTCCACGCTCGGGTCGATCGCCGCCTACTACGGGACCGACGTGGTTTCCCTGGCCGTGGACAACCAGGACACGCCCGGGCTCTTCGCGAGCCCGCTGACCCTGACGGCCGGGCCGACGGCGACCTCGAGCACGCTCCCGGCCGGGTGCCAGCCGTACCGGCTCCAGCGCCCGGTGCCGTCCGCCACGGCGACCGATCCGGAGAGCATGCTGCTCAACCAGTTCAGCCTGCTCGGCTACCAGATCGCGGCGAACCACGATTTCGCGGTAAGCAACCTCGGCGTCCCGGTCGGCCCGGCCGCGCCGGCGGCTCCGGCGTGGCCAAGATGCGCCGCCCCAACCTGCTCGCCGAGGGCGACACGTGGACCTACGACGTCACCCTCCGCTATGACGCCCTGGTCGGCGGGGGAACGGCCGAGCCCTACGACGCCATCGGCCGGCTCCTGCAGGTGGAGTTCACCTGGGTCGACATGTTCGGCAACACGCTGATCACCGACCTTTACGATCCGCAACCTGGCGACGCGGGCCCGCTCAACCGGGCCCCCGTGCTCCTCGGCTACACCGACCCGCTCGTCGCGGTGTCCCAGTGGCCGTCCGTCACCAGCCAGTGGTCGGTGACCGGCGCCGCCGGCGCCGCCCAGCTCACGGTCGAGCTCGACTTCGACACCACCCGGTACACCGGCACGGACAGCACGGCCAACGCCGCCAACGCCCAGGCCGACCTGGCGGCCTACACTACGCTGGCGGCCCAGCTGGCCGATCCCAACGGCGTCACCGTGACCGTCGGGACCAGCCTGTCGACGACGCCGTTCTCGTTCGGGCCGGCCGAGCTGGGGAACCTCACCAGCTGGATCGGGTCGATCACCGCCTACCTGACGAGCCTGACGAGCGTGGAACAGGGCAGCCCGGGGACGCCGCCGAACCCGTCGCTTCTCTTCAGCTTCCCGCTCGCCGCCACGCTCAACCCGGCCCAGTTGTTCGAGCTGACCTGCGCCGTGGTCCTGTCCCGGACGGGCGGCAGGCCGCAGGGGGCGTTCGCCGCGGTGCCCGGCGTCGGCACCGTATCGACCGCGCTGGCTCCATCGATCAGGCTGGCTCCGGGGGTCAGCGGGGTGGCCCCGTCCAGCGGCAGCACTAGCGGCGGAACGGCGTCAGGAGCGGACGGCGCGGCGTCAGGAGCGGGCCTGCAGGCCTTCGCCAGGGACTTCGAGACGGCCTTGACCTCGCCGTCATCGGTGCTGAAGGTGGCCGCGGGGCCGAACCGCTTCGAGGGCGGCGCCGCCAGCCCGGCCACCCTGTGGGCCGTGCGGGTCGGCCTGGCCAGCACGGACGCCATCGGCTACGCGGTGACCAACCTGAGCGCGCCGGTGATCTTCGCGCCCGCCCCGATCTCGACCCAGCTGATATCGGAGCCAGACGTCAACATCTACCCGTACGGCAGCTTGGGCATCGACTACAACAACCCCTCCCCGCAGAACTTCACCGGTGTCGACCTCGACCAATGGGCCCGAACGATCTTCGCCGCCGTGGACGCGATCATGACCCCGCAGAACCTGTCGGCGCTCGTGATCCTGGACAACCTCAAGTCGGAATACAACCTCGCCGCGCTGCAGGCCAACAAGGCCCTGCTCGCCGCGATGTACGCACAGCAGATGCAGCCCGTCTTCGCCGACCAGGCCAGCGCCGGCAGCGCCACGGCCAGCGGTCTTCTCCAGCAGGCGATGCTGCAGCAGCTCGGCAACGCGTACGCCACCCAGGCGGCGCTGCAGTTCGACGCCGATGTCGTGGCGGACATCACGGAAGATCCGGCGCCGGCCGAGCCGCCCAGCCTCTACGGCGCCGTGGTTCAGAACGGCACCCCCCCGGTCCCCGGCACCCCCCCGGTCCCCGGCACCCCGGTCCCCGGCGTCGCCTTCGGCGCCGCCAGGCTGCCGCTGGCCACCGCCACCGGCGTCCCCCTCGCCTTCCTGGTGACCACCCCCGCCCAGACGGCCGGGTTCACGGCCTCCTCCGCCATCAGCGTCGACCTGTCGTACCAGCCCAGCCAGATAGAGCACCAGATCGGCCAGGTGCCAGGCATCACCGGCACATCCGGCATTACGCCGTACTACGCGTCGACCTGGCTGAGCTTCGTGCCACTCAGCAGCAGCACCCAGCCGGGCCTGCAGCCCGCCCTGCCCGGAGCCGGGCTTGGCAGCTTCGAGATTCCCATGGTGCTGCGCGGCTTCCCGGCCAGCCCGGCACTGGTGACCCAGTCGGGCACGGCCACCCACCCCGAGACCACCGACGTGGCGCTCCTGTCGGAGTGGACCTACGCCTTCACCTACACGCTCCCGGTGCACTACCCGCAGGAACACGGTCTACGCGACGGTGGTGTTCAACGTGGCGCAGAGCCTGGCCGCGGAGGCGCTGCTGGCCGACAGCTTCGCCGCCATGGCCCAGTTCGTCACCGTCTTCCCCGATGTGAACGCCGACCTGCAGGAAGCGCTGCCGAAGCTGACGTCGGCGTCGGCCGCCACCTCCTCTCCGGTCCTGACAGCCGCCTGCGCCATCGGTGCCGTGAACGACATGCTCGACGCCATCACCGGGCGCGCGGACACCGCTGAATCCGCCGCGGCCGTGCGGCCCCGCTTCACTGTACGAGACCGGGACGCTGGCGTTGTCAGTGCCACGGAAACGGCCTGGGCCTTCTCGGTCCAGGAGGACTCGGGTGCGGTCGGCGCGACCGCCGGGGCGCTGATCGTCACCGTCCTGCCGGCCAGCGGGCCGCTGCCGGAGGTGCAGATCGCCGGCTACACGGCGCAGCCTTATACCGCGGGCTCGCCACCCCAGGGCGCCTCGCAGTACTCCTACGCCGACGACGCCGGCAACGTCCTGCTGTTCGCCGCCGCCCAGACCTTGGGGCCCCGGACGGTGGCCTACCCCGGGCTGATGGTGATCGGCCAGCAGGACGCGCTGACCACCGTGTACGTGGCCCGCAACGAGAACCTCGTGAGCGGCCGGCCCACGTCCCCGTCCTTCGTATACCGCACCCCCGACGTGGCCTTCTCCAGCCCGCTGCAGCCGACGCTCACCTCGTCGAATCCGATCGACCTCGCGTCCATCGGATCGGACAGCCCGGCCACGCGGCCGCTCGACGGCCACCTCACTGCGCTGTTCGGGGCGCTGGCCGGACCCGGCCTTCCTCCGGAGGTCGAGCTGCAGATCGCCATCACCTACTCGTACACCGTCAACCCGCGGCTGGGAGTCCCGCCGCTCCCGGTGACGGTGCCGGTGCTGTTCCAGCCGCCCACCACGGTGGCCTGGCAGGACGGCGGCGGGCAGACCACGGTGGCGGACCTGGTCAGCCAGCTGAGTACCGCGGTGGGCGTCTGGTTCAGCGCCACCAGTCCGTCGCAGAGCGATGGCGTCTTCCATTTCGATCTCACGATCACGTCGCACCTGACCGCCCAGACTATGCCGCTCCTGCGGCTGACCAACCTCTCGGTCGATCTGACTTACGTCAACCCGGCGCCGTAGCCCCGCGTCAAGAGGGGTGCTGTCCACCACCCGGCAGGAGGGTAAGGCGCTGGCCCTAACAGATATCGGGGTGGATGAGGTCATCCTCGACCACGGCCAGGTAGCCGCCCGGGTCCAGAGCATGGTTCCCGGCGGGGTCGACGCCGCCCTCGAGCTGATCGGCGCGCCCACGCTACCAGACACGTTGCGGTCGACTCGAGTCCGCGGGGTGGTGTGCTTTACCGGAATGCTGTCGAACCAGTGGATAATCGACAAGTTCTACCCGATCGAGTACATCCCCCGAGGCGTGCGCCTCACCTCGTACAGCGGCAGGGCTGCCGACCTGCTGCCGGCCGTTCTCCAGGGGTTCATCAACGCGGTCAGCGAAGACGCAGCCGTGGTCCCCATCGGCGCGGTGCACCACATCGATCAGATCGTCGAGGCCCACACGGCTATGGAGGAGGGCCGGGTCGCCGGGAAGATCGTGGTGCTGACTTGATATGGCAACGTCCGGCTCGGCTTCCGGCGGCGTTCTACGGTGCCCGGTTCGTAAACCTGGCCGAGTACGACAGTTATCTGCCGAAGGGCGCCGCAGTAGTCCGGAGCGAGCCATGATCCTCCGTAATCCCCTGCCAGCGTGCCTGTGAGGTGGATGCGTCGCGGTGCCCATCACTGCGCTGAAGATCACGGCGGATCGCAACAGTCTGGTGCTCCTGCGCCCGGTTAGGTACACGTGATGATTGACCTCTGGTGGACCTGCGATGCACCTCACATGGACCTGGGCGATGCCATCTGGTTCCAGCCTTTGAGACCAGGGGGCTTGATGTCGCTCGCGAGGTCTGCGAACGGGTCCCAGGCGGTCCGTGCTGCATCTGGATCTGCTCGCGGCGCGTGCGGATGGTTCGTGCCATGCTCGGTCCATGGACGTTCGGCCGGATGCAGGTCCCCCAGGTGGCGCGACCGTTCGGTTGAGCGCAGTGGAGGTGCGGGCATTGTTCAATATCTTGGGTTTGGTGGCTGCCGGAGGGACGCTGACTGAGAAACCCGAGCGAGATATGGCCGGGCGGTTGCAGGCTGAGCTAGAGACGGCGTTGGGCGGTTAGCTGCAGGCAGTCGGTTTACCAGCCGCCACCGTGCCACGGCGGAAATCAGCGCCCGTCTTTCGGGACCGGACTGGTCACGCTGTCTTGGCGTCGAGGATGGGCGTCCTCTTACCTTGCGGGCGGCAGCGTTGCGATAAGCCTTGTAAGGTCGGAGCATGTCGTTGGCTGGGAGTACGGCCGCCGGGGTCAGCAGACGCGGCCCGCTCGATGCGGAGTCGCGCGAGTGGCTGAGGTGCCTGGCCGGTACCGGCCGCGACGCCCGCAGCGCCGCCGAACGGGAACATGCCCTCGCCCGCCTGCACCAGCTGCTCCTGCGAGCTGCCCACGCCGAGCTGCGGCGGCGCAGCCCCGCCCGCATCGAGGGACGCGAGCGAGATGACCTCGCCCATCAGGCGGCGGACGACGCGTTGCTCGCGATCACCGGCAAACTGGACCGGTTCCGCGGGGACAGCCGCTTTACCACTTGGGCGTATAAGTTCGTCATCTTCGAGGTGTCAGCCAAGCTCGGCCGCCATTACTGGCGCAATCCGCCAGTACAGGTCGGCGGCGATGCGTGGGAACGCATTCCTGACCGGTTCGGTGCCGACCCCGCGCAGCACGCCGAGTCCCGCGAACTGGCCGGTGCGCTTCGCCGGGCCGTCACCGAGGCGCTGAGCGAGCGGCAGCGCCGCGTCTTCGTCGCGATCATCGTCGACGGGATTCCCCTCGACGCGCTGGCCGCCGAGCTCGGCTCGACGCGTAACGCGATCTACAAGACGATGTTCGACGCCCGGCGAAAGATCCGCGCGCATCTGGTCGCTCACGGATATCTGCACGACGAAGAACCGAGGAAGTCATGAGCGGATGGCGGGCGCTCGACCAGTTCCTGCAGACCGATCCGCAGGACGTGGGATGCGATCACGCGATGGAAATACTGGACCTTTACGTCGATGCGGTGATCAGACAGGGCACCGACGCGACCGAACGGCGCTACCCGGGCGTGGCAGCGCACCTGCGCGCCTGCGGCCCCTGCGGCGAAGACTTCGCCGGCCTGCTCGCGGCCGTCAGCTGACCCACGTCGCGGACGTGACAGGACGTGACAGCGCAAGTTCGGCCGGCTCAAGCACGAGTGGGCCATGCTCCCGCTGCGGGTGCGGCGTACAGCGCGAGGGTCCGTACACTCACCCGGACACGTATCCGCCGCCGTTCAGCGTCGCGGCCGAGGCGCTTGTCGCGCCGGTGAACACGAGCCCGCCGAGGTCGGCGCCTCCCAGCGCGATGCCCAGGGTCCGGTTCTTCAGACGGTGCATGATACTTCTTCTCTCCGCTGCGGCGTGTTCCGCAGTCGGGTGGATTAGCGCCCGGCCGCGCGTCGCCCTTACGCGCGGCCTCCGACAATCTGAGAGGTCCTCGCGGGTACCTGAACATAAGGACGCCGACCTGGGCTCATAGCGGGGCTAGCCGCTCCCCTGCCAGGATGGGCAGGTCGATGACGTTGTCGTCCGGCGCGAGCGGGCAGGCCCAGCGGCTGTCGTACCGGCAGGACGGGTGGTACAGGAAGTTCAGGTCGATGACGAGGGACCGGCCGGCCGAGCCGAGATCGGCGCCCTTGGCCGTATCGAGCAGAAAGCGGCCGCCACCGTAGCTGGTAGTGCCAGCCGTCGCGTCCCGGAGCGGCAGGAACAGGCCGCCGCCGTACTGATCCAGCCACCACAGCGCCACCCGCTGACGGACGGGATCCGCGAGCGTCACCCAGCCGGCCTGTTCGAGCCGGGTCACGCCATCCGGGCCGGTGTCGATCGCGAGCCGCCGCCCCTGCGAGACCGGCTCGACGCGCACGGTCCACCGCAACGCCGGATCGTAAGGCCCGTAAGGCACGCCGCGGGCTCGCATCGGGTCGCCGGCGGGCAGCGGGCTCTGCGGGTGCGAGCGCATCATCTGGTCGCGGCCGTCGCGCCACAGCGCGTGCGCGGCCGCGGGATCCGGCTGCTCGCGGACCCGGGCGTACAAGGCCGCGGTCTGGCGCCGCCAGTCGGCCAGTTGCAAGGCGGCTGCAGGGTTCATGACCGGGCGGCGGCGGTGCTGACGTCCCAGATGACCCCGGTGTCGTCTCCGCCCAGGCGTGCGATCAGGGCTGCGGCGGACTGCTCGGGGGTGATCAGGGTGCCGTCGGCGAAGTTCCGGTTGAACCGTTCGTACGCGGCGGTTCCGATGCGTTCGGGATCCTGATGGCGGATCCAGGCCTGCATGGCGGTGTCCACCCCGCCCGGCCGGTACACGTTTACGGTCACGCCGGTGCCGCGCAGCTCGGCGGCGAGGTTGACGGTGTGCGCCTCCAGCGCGGCCTTGGTCGCGGCGTAGGCGTTGAAGCGGACCATGGAATCCGGCCGCGCGACGATCGCGCTGGAGACGTTGACGATGCGGCCCAGCCGGCGTCCAGCATGCCGGGCAGCACGGCGGCGGTGAGCGCGGCGGGCGCGATGACGTTGAGCTCGAAGGCGCGGCGCAGCCCCGCGGCCGGGATGGCGGCGGTCGGGCCGAGCGGCTCGACGGTGGCCGCGTTGTTGACCAGGATGTCCACGCGGCCTGCCGCAAGCGCCGCCGCGGCCGCGCGGCCGCGCTGTTGTTCGTCGCCGAGGTCAGCGGGAACGATCCGGACCTGCCCGGCGGGGATGCCCCGGCCGAGCAGGCTGTCCTGGGTCTGCGCCAGCTGGTCCGCGGAGCGGGCGACCAGGATCAGCCCGGCTCCGGCGTCCGCCAGCTCGAGTGCGACGGCACGGCCGATACCGCGCCCCGCCCCTGTGATCAGCGCGGTCTTACCGGCAAAGACGGTTCCCACTGCGGTCTCCTTTTCTGCTGGTCATGGTCAGGCCGTCGCGTGCTCGCGCAAGTAGCGGACCAGGCCGATCACGTCCTCGGGGACGAGCCGGCCGATGGCGCCGCTGGAGTACACGCTGACCACGACCCGGCCGGCCGGGCCGAGGACGAAACCGGTGGACTGCAGGTAGACCGGGTCGGGGTTGATGAACGCGCCGGTGAGCCCGGCGATGGCCCGGGCGTCGGCGCTGTGCCCGACCGGGAAGGTCAGGCCGTGCTTGGCGATCAGCTCCGCAGTGGCGGGCTCGTCGTCCACCGACAGCGCCGCGACCTTGATCCCGGCGCCCGCGAGACTGTCGCCGGCCCGCTGGAATGCCCGCAGCTGCGCGTTGCAGTACGGGCACCACGACCCGCGGAAGAACAGCACGACTCCGAACTCGCCATCGAACGCGTCCGGCAGGGTCAGAGCCGGGCTGCCCGGCGGGGTCAGCGGCAGGGCGGGGAACGAGTCTCCGGGACTCAGCAGCGGCATAACGGCTCTCCTTTATCTGCTCACGGAAATGACGCCCGCGGTGTGCCGGACCGTCCTGTTGTTAGCGCCGGTTCGGCAGGCGTCTTACCTCGCGATATCCGGCTGCCCCTCGAGCTGCCCGGCGGTGCAGGTCACCGGCTGCCCGCCCGGAGATGACCAGTCAGGCCGTATTGGCCCTAGCGGCCAGAAGCAGCCCTTGGTAGTCTTCGCCGCACGGGCCGCAGCTCAGCAGGTGCGCAGACGGTGAGCGTGCCGGGCCGTTCAGCCAGGACCGCCGGATCACTGATCCGCGCGGCCTGAGCCTGAGCCCGGCCGGTGATCTGGTGTGTGTCAGCAGCGGCGATGAGCGGGTGCTCGCGCTCGACACCAGCGGGAAGGTCGTTCTGGACTCGGGCCGTACCGGTGGCCTTGACCCAGGCAGGAGATATCCGGGCCGGACGGCCGCTACTGCGTCGGGCTGCGGCGGCGTCGGACGATCCTGGCCCCCAGGATCTCGATACCGAAGGCGAGCCTCTCTTGCCCGACGGCATCGTCCCGTTCCGGCGAACCTAACGGTCTTGACGATGTGCGGCTGCTCAGAGCGCAGCGATACTCGGCGGATGCGCCGGGTCGAACCGCTGGATTGTCCGGCATCCCACGCGACAAGTCATCCTTCTCGTGCCGAGGAATTCCCGCATGCCGATGACCGAGCCTGCTTACTTCACCGCGTTCAAGAACTTCGCGTTCACCCGGACGCCGTTGGGCGTGCTGACGCTCAGGTTCCACACCGAGGGTGGCCCTGCAACGTTCACCGGGCAGATGCACGCCGATTTCCCGCGGGCCCTGTACGAGATCGGGGAAGACCGGGACAACCGGGTGCTGGTACTGACCGGCACCGGCGACCGGTTCATGACCGAGATCGACGGGCAGAGCCTGGACGATCCCACTAAGCCAGCGGTCTGGGACAAGACCACTGCCGAGGGCCGCCGGATCATGCAGCGGCTGGTCGACCTGGAGATGCCGATCCTGGCCGCGGTGAACGGCCCGGCCGCGGTGCACAGCGAGTACATCCTGATCGCCGACATCGTCATCGCCGCCGACACCACCGTCTTCTCCGACTTCCCGCACCTGACTTTCGGGATCGTGCCCGGTGACGGCATCTACCTGGCCTGGGAAGAGACCATCGGCCTCAACCGGGCCCGCTATCTCACCTTGACCCAAGGCTCGTTCACCGCCGAGCAGGCCGAGCGGTGGGGTGCGGTCGCCGAGGTACTTCCCCCGGACCAGGTGCTGCCGCGGGCGCAGGAACTCGCCGGGGGCCTCGCCGCCAAGCCGCAGTTGCTGACCCGGTACCTGGCGGTCACCATGCGCCAGCGCCTCAGCCGCCGGATGGCCGAGGCATATCAGCTCGGCTCGGCGCTGGAAGGCCTCACCGGCGCTGACCTGGCCTATCAGCAGCCCTGACCACGGCCTTACCCGGGCAGCACAGGAGCAGCAAAGCGAGCTACCAGCGGACCTGCCCAGAAGAGCGTCCAAGACGTGATTGTGACCGGGACCAGGCCGATCGGGCAGACCGTGACCCGCCGGGCCCGCGCGGCCGGGCTGATCGTCGCGGAGGTGGAACGGCGGGAAAACTTTCGGATTCAAGTACACCGGCGAAAGAGGCTTAGCAATGACCGCACTTTCAGGACCCCAGCGTGAAGCCACGAGCCGCCGCCGCTTCCTCGCGGCCGCGGGAACAGCCGCCGCGGTACCCGCCCGGGACGGCGTGGTCCTGGTCGACGCGCCGCCGACCACCGGGCACAACCTGCTACGCGCCATCGGCGCCGTCACCCAGGCGAACGGCAGGCCCGCGAATGTCACCCACCTGGTGTACTCGCACTCCCATGCCGACCACATCGGAGCGTCCTCCCTGCTGGGCGCCGACGTGGTGCGCATCGGCCACAGCGAGTGCCGCCGCCTGCTGCTGCGTGATGATGACCCGAACCGGCCAGCGCCGGCCGTCACGTTCGACGACCATTACGTCCTGGAGGTGGGGGGACAGCGGCTGCTCCTTGATTACCACGGGCCCAACCACACCCCGGACAACATCTTCATCTACGCGCCAGACCACCAGACCCTGATGGTCGTGGACGTGATCTTCCCCGGCTGGGTACCGTTCAAGAACCTCGCCGTCTCCCAGGACATCCCCGACTGGATCGCCGCGCAGGACGTCGCGATGGGCTACCAGTGGCACACGCTCGTCGGCGGTCACCTCGGGCGCCTCGGCCAGCGCGCGGACGGCGACCTGCAGATCGCCTACGTCGCGGACCTGCTGGCCGGCGCTCGCGCCACCGTGGCCAGCCTGGACCCAGCGCCGTTCTTCGCCAAATACGGGAACAACTCCTGGGCGATCTTCAAGGCATACCTCAACGCCGCCGCCGCGCAGGTAGCCGGGCCGGTTACCGCCAAGTACCTCGGCAGGCTGGCCGCCGCCGACGTCTTCACGGCCGACAACGCCTACGTCATGTTCGAGGCTCTGCGGGTCGACTACGGCATGCTCGGCCCATTCGGAGACCATCCCTAGCCGCTGTCACCGGAAGGAGTGCCGTCATGGCAACCTCCCAGGCGCTTCAACGGACGGCCGGGACATCGATGCCGGTCGCAGGGCTGACCCCCGTCCGCGGACAGCGATGCGCCAGCTGACCTGGTGGTACGCAACGCGCGTGTATTCACCGGCGACCGGCAGCGCCCGGCTGCGAACGCGGCAGCGATCCGCGACGGGCGGACCCTCGGGACCGGGACCAGGCCGATCGGGCAGACCGTGACCCGCCGGGCCCGCGCGGCCGGGCTGATCGTCGCGGAGGCGGAGTGGCGCGCGCCGGGCCGGTGGATGCCCCGGCGGTGTTCGCCCGCCGGGACGGGTACGTGACCCACGAACGCGACGAGGACCCGGCCGACTGGGTGAAGGCACCTGTACCGTGCTGACCCGCGGGCACCGGCAGCCCTGGGTTACCCGGCACCGCCAGCGCGGGTAGTTCAGCTAGGGCACGAGGACCAGCCCCTGTCCGTTGAGCCGCTCGAGGTGCACAACGGGACCCGCAAAGCTTCCGGTGCGGAAGTCGAAGGCCACGACGTGGTCCTGCCCTACGCAGTACAGGCGACCGTCCGGCCCGAACCTCAATCCCCGCGGCCTGCGGAATCCGACCGAGCGTTCGGGTGCGAAGACGCGCACGAGCTGCCCGGTGAGCGGGTCGTATTCGCGTACGCTCGGCGCGGCATCTGGAGCGCCGAAGGGCCATTCGCTGGCGACCACGATGTTCCCGTTGGGAGCGAGCTTCAGATCAAGCGGGCTCAGTTCGGGGTCGGTCACCAGGCGAGGCGTGAGCAGCGTTCCGCCGCGGTCGAACACCACGATGGTGTTGTCGCCTTGTCCGGACGGCGCGACGCCTGAGGAGAGGTAGAGCCGGCCGTCGCGCCCGAAACCGAACCCGCGCGGGAACGGGACGATACCCTCCGGCAGCAGGAATTCTCCCTCCCCATCAAGGGCAGCAGGCATCCCACGTATCGTCCGCTGGCGGCGCATGGTGAGGTAGTAGCGGCCATCGGGCCCGAACTCGGCGCCGCCCGGGTCCAGCCCGGGTATCGGCCCCGAGTCGCGCACGACGCGCCCATGCAGATCGAGCGCCAGCACGCGGTCGTCGCCGCTGTTCACATAGATGAGCGTGCCTGACGGGTCAACGGACAGACCGCGCGGATCGGCGATCCGCGGGTCGCTGCCGAACGGCCCGGTGAATTCACCCGCCGGGCCGAAGCCGAGGACCGCCCCGTAGCCGTTGCCGTTGGCTCCGTCGGCGCTGGTGACAAGGATGCGCATCACGACCGCCCTCCGTCCGCGGGCGGCCCCGCGACATGAGTTCATCCTCCTGTGGGGTCCGGCCGCCCGCATCCTCAAAGGTGGTGGTTCTCTTGTTCATAACGACGGTCGGCCGTCTCGGAGCCGTGCTGGGCATCGCCATCCGCGCAGCAGCCATGCCTGGTCAGCGCCGTCTGGTGTACCTGTGCGCCGTCCTGGTCGGCGCCGAAACCGGCCTGGGTGATCAGGCTGGCCGTCATCGACGGCCTGCGTCACCTCCCGGACGGCACGTATCGCTGTGCGAGCGAGGCCGGCTCCGCGATGATGCTGACTGCCATGCAACTCACCTTCTGGACCGCCCCCGGCGGCCCGGGTGGTCGTACCGTGGTGCCGATTGTGCCTGGTGCCAGTTCGCGGGTCACCGTCGGCGACGTTCTTACCTCCCGGCGCACCGGGCGGCCTTATGAAGCCCCAGGTACAGGCCGGCCGCCCGCCCTTGCCGAGGGCCGGCAGAGGGTCAGCTTCGATCATGTCGTCAGCGTGGATGGCGCCGGGGCGGCCGAGTGCCGCTTCCCGGATGTCGCCGCGCACCTGCGTGCCTGCGGCCCGTGCGGCGAGGACTTTGACGGCCTGCTCGCAGCCGCCGCTGGAGCTGCGTCATAACGTGGCCAGGACGTCACCGTTCATCTGCTGCGTCATCGCGCGGCAGTCCTCTGGCGTCCAGGAGGTAAGAACGGCGCGTCCGGTGACGCTCACCTTGTGCCCGGTTTAGTTACCGACTTCAGGAGTGAGGCACGATGGCCGTATCACGTGTGGCAGCCGACCGCGATTATCCGCAGATGATCGCGGAGACCGATCACGCCGAACCCGCGCCGCGGCGAGTGCGGGCGAGGCTGGGCGGCGAGCTGATTTTCGACAGCACGCAGGCCCGGTACGTGTGGGAATGGCCGTACTACCCGCAGTACTACATCCCAGTTGAAGACGTCGACGAGCGTTTTCTGGTGGATGAGCACCACGAGCAGCGCCTGCGCCAGGGGACGGCACGCCGTCACGGCTTGCGGGCCGGCGGCGTGGACCGCCCAGGCACCGTGCGTGTCTTCGGTGACGAGGCGATTGACCGGGTGGCCGGCACAGCTCGTTTCGACTGGGACGCGCTGGATGCCTGGTATGAGGAGGACGAGCAGGTCTTCGTTCATCCCCGCAACCCTTACGTCCGCGTCGACGCACTTCGCTCGCACCGGCACGTCCGGGCCTCGCTGGAGGGCATCACGCTGGCCGAGAGCGCCAGGCCGGTGCTGGTGTTCGAGACCGGCCTGCCGACCCGTTACTACTTCGACCGCACCGACGTCGATTTCAGTCACCTCGTGCCGACCGCCACCCAGACGGCCTGCCCATACAAGGGCATCACCAGCGCCTACTGGTCGGTGCGCACCGGTGATGACGTGCGCGATGGTGATCAAGACCTCGCCTGGGCCTATGACTTCCCTACCCGCCAGCTGCTGCCCATCGCGGGCCTGGTCGCTTTCTACAACGAGAAGATCGACATCGACGTCGACGGCGTGCGGCTGCCGCGCGCCCGAACCCATTTCTTCAAGTGATCGCCACCATCGCGGCCTGGCCAGCGCGCCTCGTCGGCCAGGCGTGCCGGGCAAGGCGATTGTAACCGTGTACTCCAGCGGCGCCATCGGCCGCCTGGTGCCCGAGGACGTGATCGGCCTGGCCCGGTACCTGCGCGAGCATGCCGCCGCGTCATCTTGATAGCCATCGGAGGACGTCATGAACAACCCGGATATCAACTTCTACTTCGATCCGCTGTGCCCGTTCGCCTGGATGACGAGCAAATGGGTCCGGCAGGTCGCCGCTCGGCGCGACTACACCGTGGACTGGCGGTTCATCTCGCTGCGCATGCTCAACGCCGACGTCGACTACGACAGTCATTTCCCGGCAGGCTACGAGGCTGGCCACACCGCCGGGCTGCGGCTGCTGCGGGTGGCCGCCCGGACCCGCGCCGAGCACGGCCGCCAGGCGGTCGGGCCCCTGTACGAGGGGATCGGCACCCAGGCGTTCGACTCCGCAGCCGCGCCCGCACTGGGACCGGAAGAACGGGGAAGCCGGGAGTTCGTCGAGCCGCTGCTCGAGCGGGCCGGGTTGCCGGCCGCGCTGGCCGATGCCCTCGATGACGCCAACTGGGACGGTGAACTGCGGGCCGAAACCGACGAGGCGCTCGCGCTGACCGGCAAGGACGTCGGTACCCCGATCATCCACTTCGGGCCGCCTGACGGGACCGCGTTCTTCGGGCCGGTCATCAGCCGGCTGCCCAGTGACCGGGACGCGATCCGGCTGTGGGACCACGTTGTCGGGCTCGCCTCCTTCCCCGGCTTCGCCGAGCTCAAGCGCAGCCTGCGAGAACGACCCCAACTGCACAGCTTCGGCGTTAACCCTGGCGAGACCGGCATCCAGGAGGACTGGCACGGCGGAAGCCGACGTCTCAAGAAATTAAGACCAGGAACACCCGCCGCATCGGGAAGAAACTCAGGTCCGGGTCCGCCGAAGCGGCCGCCGCGCTGTCCCGGCACGGACGCTACAAGGACGTGGCGGGAACCTCGAGGTCAAGCAGGTGCGGATCGCCGAGGACGAGGGGTTCGTCATCTGCTTCAACCCCGAGGCCGCCAGGCGCGACGCCGCCCTCGGGCACGCATGATCGCCCTGCTCGAAGAAGTGATCAGGGACTCTGACCAGCTCAGCGCCGGCGGGCGCGCCGAGCTGCGCGGCGTCATCGCCACCACGCCCGGCCTGAACCGCTACCTGCGCGTTACTCCGGGCGGCCTGCTCAGGATTGACGACGCGAAGGCGAAAGCCGAGGAAAACCTGCACGGGAAATACCTGCTCCGCACTGCGGACCGGAACCTGTCCGCGGAAGACATCGCCGTCGGGGACAAGCAGCTGCTCGAAGTCGAGCGCGGCTGGAAAGACATGAAGCAGGTCATCGACCTGCGCCCCGTCTGGCACCGGCGCGAAGACCGGGTCCGCGCCCACGTTATCCTCTGCTGGCTGGCACTCCCTCCTGGCCCGGATCGCCGAGAACGCCTGCGGCGGCACGTGGCCGGAACTTCGCCGCGAGCTCGACAAGATCCACGTCGGCACCTTCGCCAGCCCGGCCGGTACCTTCCGGCAGCGCACCTTCGGCAGCCTGGCTGGCCCGGCCGCCGCCCGTGACCACCAGCTCAACCGGGTCGCCGGCCTTAGCCGGGCGGCGGTTCCGCGGGATGCTCGCGCAGCCCCAGCATGTCCGCAAGCGCCGGGATGTCGTCGTGCCCGGCGGGCGCAAGGTGGGGAAATTCAGGCACCACCGGGTGGGGCGAGGTGGTTACGCCGAGTTGACGGCCGACCATCGGCGACAGCGTGGTTCCGAACGCGTCGTCGTGCAGGCCGCGGCCGTTTCCCGTGCCGGGCGCGAAGCGCGCCGGCTGGCCGGGCCGGTACCGCAGCTGGTCGGGCAGGAAGGCAGCGACAAGCGTCGCAGCGTGCTCGTCGGGATTGACGGCTCGACTCAGTTCTGCCACATGCGCGGCGGTCCGCCGCACGACGTCGGTGTACGTGGCGACGTCGTTGGCCGGCGAACCGGCGTTAAGCGCCTCGGTATCTGCACCTGGCTGCGGGAAGAAGAACGACCGCAGCAACGGATGGGCGGCCCGGCTGACCTGTCGCTGGGGGGCGTGCCCGTACAGGCTAATCCGGGCCCACACGGCGACGTCGGTGCCGCCGAACGTGACGTCCGGGACCTGAAGGGCGATGGCGGTGACGTTCCGGCCAGCCAGCAGGTTGCCCGGCGTCCCGGTGAACAGCTCGGGACGGTACTGGTTGTCGGCCAGGCCGTGATTGAACGCGAACAGCGCGACGGCGTCGCCCCAGAACGGGTCCCGCGCCAGGCCGAACCACGCTGATCCGCCATTGCTCAGCGCGAAGGCTTCCCCGGTGTGGCCGACGCCGAGTTCCGTGCCGTCCAGGCCTGACCGGCTCGGCGGGCCGACAGCGTAGCGGACCTGCATTTCCTGGTTTCCGTCCGCGTCCGGCTCGGCGAAGCTCATCCGGAACGCCCGGTCTTCGCGGGTGCCGCCATCACTGGCGATGACAAGCTCGTACAGGGCATCCGGCCGGAACGTGGTCGGGTTGGACCGCCGGGAGTCCGGGTTGACGGTAACGACGAGCGTCGATGTGCCCGGCGTCTCCGGAAATATGTATAGGTCGCACAGGTTGAGCCGGCCGTCCTCGATCGCCGTCGGACTGTCGAAATGGTGGGACATGCTTTCTCCATCAGGTGGTGGCGGCTGGCACGGCTTGGGAGCAACAGGTGGTGAAATCCCCGCGAGACCGGGCTCGTGATTGCTGGTCAGATCCCTTTCTGCCGGGTGCGGGCTGTGTCGCTGAACTCAGGGTCACTATGCCGGGCATAGGCGGACGCTGACATCGTCAAAGTGCCTAGTTTCTCTGCGATGCGCCGTCTGCGGCCTGCTCGATCACGATGCGGGCGAGCTCAACACGTGAGGCGATGCTCCAGCTTGCGGAAGGCCTGACGGAGATAGTGGGTGACGGTGTGGCTGCTGATGTACATGCGAGCCGCTACCTGGTTGTTGTTGTTCAGGCCCTCGGCGGCAAGGCAGGCGACGGCTTGCTCTGACCAGCCCAGCCACATCCTGGTGCCGGCCATCCATCGCAACCGCGCCGGGATCCGCGACATTTTCCAGCGCGAGATGCCAGACGTCGATCCCGCGCTGACCGACGACCCGGCCGTGCTGGCCGAGGCGGCCCGCCGCCACCTGCGCCGCAAGTTCCTGTCCGCCCGGGCGCGCAGCGCTGCGCTGCATCCGCTGCCCGGCTGCATGAACATGTGCCCCGTGTACGAGCGCACCGCCACACGTACGGCTGGTTTACCCCGGCTCGTCAGCGCCGGAGCTGGGCCCAGCGGGCCGCGACGTCTTGCCGGCCGAGCACTTCGACGCCGGGGACGGGACCCCGGTTGGTGAGCCAGAGCAGCAGGTCGGATTGGGTGCCCCTGACAGCAGTGTCCGTCCTGGCGTCCCCCGGGACTGCGGCGGCCTCGGCGCGCCCGTCGAGGTCAACCCACCACTGGCTCGGTCCGTCGGTGGCGGTCAGGACGTCCAGGGTGCAGTCCAGGCGGGCCGAATACCAGGACGCCAGCGCGGCGGGCCCGGCCGGCGGAGTTTCCCTGTCCCGGCCCGCGACGCGCTCGCCGGTGGCGATGATCCTGGCGATCCAGCCCAAGATCGCGCCCATGTGTCCGACGAGGTCGGCGGCATTCCAGCCGGGGCAGTGCGGGTACCGGCCGCAGCCAGTCCGTCTCGGCGGAGGCCAGCAGGTCGCGGCCGTCGGCTGCGGTGACGGTGGCCAGATCGAGTTCAGGCATGACGCGTGGTGCCCAGCCGGCGTCGGGGCTGGTCAGATGCCGAGCCGGTCGAGGGCGCTGAGGATCTGCGCCGGCTCGGTGCGGGTGCTGTAGTCGGGGTGCACGTCGATCCACCGCACGACGTGGCCGGCGTCGACGATGACCACGGTCGGCATCGGCAGCGCGACGGTCCCGTCGGCGTTGACGGCGGTCAGGTCGAGTCCGAGCTGCAGCTGGGCGGCCCGTGCCTCGTCCGACGGCCGGGTCAGGATGCCCAGGCCGCGGGCGATCGCGTTGCCCGGATCGGACACCACGGTAAAGGACAGGTCGTGCTTCTCCTTCATGGACAGCGACCCGTCCGGGGTCTGAGGGCTGATCGCGACGAGCCCGACGCCGCGGCCGGTCAGCCGCGGGAGCAGGTGTTCGCCGCTGCATTCGGAATCCGGGGTCGGCCGGGCTGGCCGCCGTCGCGGCTGGCGCTGGTGACCGTGCTGCAGCGGGCGGAGAACCTGACCGACCGGCTGGCGGCGGAGGCGGCGCTGAACCGGCTGGAACTGGCCGGGGAAAGCGTCCGGGCCGCGCTGGAGGCGCTGACGGCCGCGCACCCGGACTGGGTGGAGCAGCGGATCTGCGTGCCCGATTTCGCCCGCCGCTACGGCACCCCGATGACGTCCTGGCGGCCGCCGGTCTCCCAGGCCCGGCGTGATGAGCTGGCCATCGCCTACGCCCGCGACGGGTACGTGCTGCTGGAGGCGGTCTATGACCGCTTCTCGCCGGGCTGGCTGCGCGGGCTCCCGGCGGTGGACGTGCTGCGCCGGGTGCTGCTGCAGAACTACACCCGCACCATCACCGGCGGCAAGGAGGTGATCAAGCGGCGGGAGAAGGAGCCTGAGGGCGACGGTCTCCCGCCCGGCCATGCCCGGATCGCCTCGCCGTATGACACCGACGCCCGCTGGGGCGTCAAGCGCGAGGAGTTCTGGCGGGGCTGCAAGCTGCACATCACCGAGACCTGCGACGATCCCCCGCCCTGCACCTGCCGTCCCGCCGCCGCGGCCAGCCCGCTGCGGGCAGCGCCGCGGCGGGTGCGCATGACAAGGACTGCGCGCGCCTGGTGTTCCCGAACCTGATCACCCACGTAGCCACCACCGATGCCACCGTGACCGATAACCAGATGACCGAGCCGGTCCATGACGCGCTGGCGGCCAGGAACCTGGCTCCCGGCCGGTACTACACCGACTCGGGCTATGCCAGCGCCGCCCTGGTGGTCTCGGTCTTGACCATCTGGGGCATCGCGCTGATCGCGCCGCTGCTGGCCGACACCTCCGCCCAGGCCCGGGCCGGCCGTGGCTACGCCCGCGCCGGCTTCGCCGTCGACTACGACGCCCGCACCGTCACCTGCCCGCAAGGCAACACGGCCGCATCCTGGACGCCGTGCACCCAGCACGGCAAGGACGCGATCGTGGCCACCTTCTCCGCCGGCGACTGCGGCCCCTGCCCGGCCCGCGGCCAGTGCACCACCGGGACCCGGCGGCAGTTGTCGCTGCTGCCCCGCGACCTGGCCGAAGCCCAGGTAGCCGCCAGGACCGCGGAAAAGACGACCGGCTTCCGGGCCGACTACGCCCGCCGCGCCGGCGTCGAAGGAACCATGAGCCAGGCCGCCAGCCACGGAGCACGACGCGCCCGGTACCGCGGCCTGGCCAAGACCCGCCTCGACCACGCGTACATGGCGACCGCCCTCAACCTGCTCCGCCTGGAGGCCTACTGGACCGGCACGCCGCTGGACCGGCAGCGAACCAGCCACCTGGCACGACTCGAACTCGGGCCTTGTCGCATAGAACCCGAATTAACCACCAGGATCACCGTGGGGCTCAAAACGCACAAGCTCTTGACCAAGCTATCGACGCCCGAGTGGTGAAGGGCCGGCCGGAGTCTGCTTACCGCCGCACGGGAACCGCGGTCGAGTAAGGTCTACGCCGTAACCTCCGGACGTATCGACGACTAGAAACGGGCAGCACCGTGCGCCTCTTGATGATCCATGCTGACCGCTTCACCTTCGCCGTCACCGGCGAGACGAGCGTCGCCCTGCGCGACCGGGCTGACGCGGTCACGCAGGGGGTCACGGTGGAGGAAGTCGTGGTCGCGTTCATAGCGGTAGAGAACGGCGACAAGGCCAACCCGCGCGATGTCGCCGAGCAGGCGGCGCAGGAGATCCGTGACAATGCCGCCCGGGTCAGGGCCAAGCGGGCAGTTGTGTATCCGTACGCGCACCTGTCAAGCGATCTGGCGGCGCCGCCGGTCGCGGTAGATGTCCTTACCCAGGTGGCGGCGCTCCTCGACGAAGAGGGCACGCTCGAAGTCCACCGGGCGCCGTTCGGTTATTACAAGTCATTCGACATCGCCGCCAAGGGGCACCCGCTGTCGGAGCTCGCCCGGACCATCGTCCCGCGTGCGGCTGCCGCCTCGGCTGTGCACGAGCACGGCCGTAAGCACGCGCACGAGTCAAAGGCCATCGCGGCGGAGAAGAAGCTGCACTCGGAGTGGCGGGTCTATCAGCCGGACGGCTCCTACACCCTCAGCCGGCGATTATAACTTCAGCGCCAACAAGCCGCTCGCACAGCTTTATGCCTACGAGCGCGAGGGAACCAGGACTGCCGAGGACGCCCCGCCGCACATTAAGCTGATGCGCGATCACGAAATCGTCGGCTACGAACCCGCCTCCGACTCGGGAAACCTGCGCTGGTACCCGAACGGCCTGCTCATTAAGCGGCTGCTTGAGCGGCATATTACCGGCATGGTCGTCGATTACGGGGCCATGGAAGTCGAGACGCCTATCATGTACGACTACGGGCACCCGGCACTGGCGAAGTATCTTGATCGCTTTCCCGCCCGTCAGTACGTGGTAAAGAGCGACGATAAAGAGTACTTCCTGCGCTTTGCCGCGTGCTTCGGGCAGTACATGATCATGCACGACATGACGGCCTCGTACCGTGACCTGCCTGTCCGGCTGTACGAACTGACGCATTTTTCCTTCCGCCGCGAGCAGGGCGGGGAGCTGGCCGGGCTCCGGCGGCTGCGTGCCTTTACGATGCCGGACATGCACAGCATGGTCCGCGACCTGGAGATGGCGAAGGAAGAGTTCCTCAACCAGGCAAGGCTCTGCCTGCGCTGGCTCGACGACATCGGCGTTGACTGCGTTCCCGCGGTCAGGTTCGTCCGCTCGTTCCTTGACGACCACCCGGACTTCATTCGCGAACTGATGAAGGCGATCGGCAGGCCTGCGCTCATCGAGGTGTGGGACGAGCGCTTCTTCTACTTCGTCGCGAAGTTCGAGATGAACTTCGTGGACACCGCGCAGAAGGCGGCCTGCCTCTCCACCGTCCAGATCGACGTGGAGAACACCGAGCGCTTCGACATCACGTTTGTTGAGGACGACGGCACCAAACAGCTGCCGCTGCTGCTGCACTCCTCCGTGTCCGGATCCGTTGACCGGAACATCTACGCGATCCTTGAGAGCCAGGCGATGCGAGTCCGGCGCGGGGAGAAGCCGTTCTGGCCGGTCTGGCTCGCCCCCATTCAGGTGCGCATGCTCCCCGTGTCCGACGCCCATGTTGACGGCGCAATGCGGCTCGCGGAGCGCGTGCCCTTCCGGGTCGACGTCGATGACCGCGACATGAAGCTCGGGAAGAAGGTACGCGAGGCCGAGAAGGAGTGGATTCCCTACACCATCGTCATCGGCGACAAGGAACTGTCCGGCACCGGCCCGCTGGTCGTCCGGCGGCGCGATGGCGGGCAGACCGAGATGACGCTCGAGCAGCTCCTCGACGAGATCGCCGGGGAGATTGCGGGCAAGCCGTTCATGCCGGCTAACACTCCGCGACGGCTCAGCACGCGGCCCATCTACGTCGGGTAGCAGTGGAGCCCGATGCCAAAGGGACGTCTTACCTGGTCGTTACCGGCGATGAGTTCGTGTCAGCGGACGCTTCACGGGAGTGGCCGGACAGCCTGCAGAGCCTGATCGAACAGGAACTGCACGGCAGGCGGTCCGGTGCCCGCCCGGGTGGCGGACCTGCTGCACCGGTTCGGGTTCGACTGGGAGGCGGCGTCCGAGGTCGGGCACATGCGTTTCCTGCCGGACGCCCAGGCAATCCTCGCCCGCGTCGGGAGCTACGCGAAGACGCGCGCGAACTGGCGGACGCCGCCGCTGACCTGGTTCCGTACCAGGTGCATTTCGGTCAGGGGAACCGTGATGCCAGCGACCTGCGCATCCTGGCGTTCGATGCCGCGCGGAGCGGCGCTGTCCGCATGCCGGTCGGTAACTTTATCGGGCTGCTCACCAAGTCCGACGACTTCGCCCGGCACGTCAGTATCCCCGCGAGCAGACGGTTGTCGACCAAACCCGCGCTGCTGGGATAGCGCCGGCCGGAGCGGGATGATCAGTCCCCGGCGTCGGACATGATCAGCTCGGTGGTGTGGTAGGCGGCGCGGCCGACCAGTTCCGGGCAGTAGCGGGCGATGATCTGCCGGACCCGGCGGGTGGCCAGCGAGCCGAGCAGGTCGTAGCAGGCGATGAACAGCTCGCGGGCGGCCGCACGGGGCCAGGCGGGCGGCAGCAGCTCGTCGCGCAAGTCGGGGTCCATGGCCGGGAACGCGCGCCACTCGTCCATCACCTGGGTCCGCGCGACGAGCGCGTCGGCCACGCTGACCCCGTCGGACTCGGTGTGGTCGCGGAGCAGGCCGGCGAACGTGGTGCACTCCTCGTAGCGCTCCTTGAGCCCGCTGAGGTCCCAGGCCCGCGCCGGGAATCGGGGGCGCCGCTGGGCGGGTTCGCGGCGGCGATCGGCAGCGCGGTGGCGCGGAACGTTGAGGCGATGGTGATGCCAAGCTCGGTCAGCCGGCCGATCACCTCGCCGGCGTGGTCGCGCGGAGAGACCCATAGCCCGTCGTACAGCGGGGTGAATCCGGGCCAGCGCAGCGCCTTGCGCAGCTCGTCGCGGGCGGCCTGGTGTTCCTCGGGGGCAGCCTGACAATGGCAGCCGACGGCAGCGGCTCAGTCTGTTGCCACAGTTAGCGCTGCTTCTGAAAGTCCCATCGAGCGCGGCGTCCTACCGGTCGGCTGCTCCCAGGTCATCGACCAGTAGTCCGACCCGATCCGCAGCCGGTCAGTGCCCAGCATGTCGGCCAGGTACCTGATCCCGTCGGTCAAATACCAGAGAGTCGTAGCGGAACCGGCGTGCGAGGCCTATCGGGCTGCGCTCGGCCAACCATGGGGGCGGCCTCCGGCTGCTCCGATTGCGACGGCGGCGTCCATTCGTTTCAGGTTCGCCCCCAGAATCACTGGGTCGGGGTCAAGATCAGCGAGAATCCTTCGCCGGCGTGGCTGAACGAGATCTTCAGTTCGGGTATTTCTCCGCGACCCCGTCGGCGATAACCGACGCCGCTCCCAGGGACGCCTGGGCGCTGACCCCGAATGTCGCCACGGCGGCGCCGGGCACCCCGTCCGACGGCACCGGCATGCCATGGATGAATACCTGCAGTGCCCAGTCGTTCCGCCTCGGCCCAGAAGCCGTTGAACGCGGCCTGAAGCACCGCGCCGACAACGAGACCCGCACCATCCCCCATCCCCCCGAACCTGGGAAGGCGAAGCCGACGGCTTTACAAATCGCTGCCATATGTGATCTGAACTGCGGATATGCGGCTGGCGGCTGAACTTCGCCCCGTATACGCCAGAACTTTGCGAACTGGCCGAGGCATCGGCGAAGGTCTCGGCCGGATCATCGCGACCCCGGTCAGTTTGCCGGGCGTGGAGCACGAGGTCCCGGCTGCGGGAACCACCAGATGCCCTCAGCCGCCGATCGTCTGAGCTGCCTCGGCCGCCGAGGCCAGAGCGGCCAGGTGGTCATCGACGGTCTTCAGGCCTGCGCCCATGGTGTTGACCGACAGGTGCGTGGCCCCCGCATCCTGCCATCGTCGCATCGCCGCCGCTAGCTTGTCCCGGTCCTGCTGCCAGCCGACGCGCCCTTCCATGCCGAGGCTGGCCGGGTCGCGGTCGGCCTCGGCGGCCGCCTCCGCCACGATCCGGCGGGCCTCCTCCAGCCGCGGGCCCGGGGCCATCTGCGGGAACCAGCCGTCGGCAAGCCGCCCGGCGCGGCGCCAGGCAGGCGGCGACTGGGCGCCGACCCATACCGGGATCGGCCGCTGCACCGGCATCGGTGCCAGGCCCGCCCCGGTGATCCGGTCGAAGGTCCCGCTGAACGTCACGGTCTGCTCGGTCCACAGCCGGCGCAGCAGGGTGATCTGCTCCTCCAGGCGCTTGCCGCGCGTGCCGAAGTCCTGGCCGAGGGCCTCGTACTCGACGCGGTTCCAGCCGATGCCCACGCCCAGCCGGCACTTCCCGCCGGTGAGCAGGTCCACCTCGGCCGCCTGCTTAGCGGCCAGCACGGTCTGCCGCTGCGGCAAGATGATGACCCCGGTGACCAGTTCCATGGAGGTCACCGCGGCCAGGTAGCCGTACAGGACCATCGGCTCGTGAAACGTGGTGCGCACGTCATAGGGGCCGTCCCAGCCCTTGTGTACCGCTGGGTCCGCGCCCACCACGTGGTCGTAGGCCAGCACGTGGGTAAACCCGAGTTCCTCGGCCCGCTGGGCCCAGGCGCGTACCGCGCCGACAGCGCCGCCCAGTTCGGTCTGCGGGAAGACCACACCGATCCGCATGCCACCTCCCGATCCTGAAGATTATCCGAGCGGGCGGGGCTAGCCGAGGCCGGTCAGGTCAATCGCGTTCGCCATGGCCCCGGAGTCGCAGGGTCCGCCGCCACTTTGGCGAAGTCGGTCACCGCCGGACGCGCAGGGCACGGCACCGTGCGGCGCTGCCGAATCCGGGTCTAGGCGCCGGACGGCGCGCCCCGCGGGAGGAAGATGGCGGCATGGAGCGCTTTATCAACGCGGCGTTCAGCTTTGAGGTCACCGACACCGCCGCGGCCGGCGGGGACGGGCCGGAAGGCGTCGCCATCCTCCTGCACGGCTTTCCGCAGGACCGCCGCTGCTGGGACCGGGTGGCGTCCGCGCTCGCCGGGGGCGGTTACCGGGTCCTGGCGCCCGACCTGCGCGGCTACTCCCCCGGGGCCCGGCCGGCCGCCCGGTCCGCGTACCGGAACTCCCAGCTGGCGGCGGACGTGCTCGCCCTGGCTGATGCGGCCGGAGCGGAACGGTTCCACCTGGCCGGGCACGACTGGGGCGCCGCCCTGGCCTGGTACGTGGCCGGCCGCCATCCGGGGCGGGTGACCTCGCTGGCCGCGTTGTCCGTGCCGCACCCGCAGGCGTTCGCCCGGGCCCTGATCACCGGCAGCCAGGCGGCCCGCTCGTGGTACATGGCCGCCTGCCAGCTGCCCTGGCTGCCCGAGCGCGCGCTCGGCCGCCGTGGCGGCCAGGCCTTCCGCGACACCCTGGTGCGCACCGGGCTTGATCCGGCCAGCGCGGACCGCTACGCCGCCCGGGCCCGGGACCCGGCCGCGCTGCGCGGTCCGCTCAACTGGTACCGGGCCATGCCGTTCAGCCTGCGCGAGCCGGCCGGGCCGGTCCGGGTGCCGACGATGTTCGCCTGGGGTAACCGCGATCGGTTCGTCTCGCGGGCCGCGGCCGGGCTGTGCGGGCGCTACGTCACCGGACCGTATCGCTTCACCGAACTCGACGGCGCCTCGCACTGGCTGCCCGAGCAGGCCGCTGGCCAGGTGGCTGCGCTGCTCGCGGAGCACTTCACGGCGACGCTCTGACAGCTGGGCAGGTCGGCGAACTCCGACCGGGAATTTCAGCCAGCCTGCTAGGGCCAGATCTGGCCCGTGCGGATCCCGGCAGCAGAACGCTCCGTTATGCACGACCAGAACCGCAGGCGATCCGCGCCCGGTTACCACGCCTAACGCGGATACTTGCGCACTGGCTGCGGACCAGTTGCAGTCACTGAGCGTGATCGGACCCACGGACCCGACGTACGGCCTGCCGATTCGGCGCGGGCCCCACGGCGCATCTCAGGTGGCCGGTCAGGCGCAGATCAGCTGGTTATGAATGCGGCACGATCCTGCGGCCGGGTCGGCTTCTTCGACGCTAGCGCCAGGATCCCCTGCGCCTGGGACCGCAGGAACTCCGCCCAGCCAGGGCCGTCCCGGCGGGGCGCCGGGTCGATCCTGGCGTCCTGATCTCGCACGGGAAGCGCGCGAGGAAGGCGAGCTGCGCGTGTGCTTCTTCCTCGTAGCCATGTTGATATCGAGCCTTCCTGCCCACAACGTGGGCCGCAAGACTCTCAAACGGCCTGAATCAACTAAAACTAATTGGGTGGGGAATTCAATATAGGCATGCATGTAGCTAAAGCTGACCCGCCCGACCCGGAAGGCCGTATCCGCATCAGCGCGGCCGTCACCGGAGAGCTCCCGGGCGAGGCCCTTAGCGTCGTCTTCGCAGTCCGCCCCGACGATGAGGTACCTGCGGCGCGGGCGGACCCGCCATCCCTGGGCTGCAAGATGCCCGGCCAGCGCTACCACATCGCGGTGTGACGGCAATTCGACCCGCACCTGCCAGGCGGGAAAGCGGTTCGTCAGCGACACTTCCCGCTCTTGCTCCTGACGGTATTCGTGCACAGCCTGCCGCTCGGCAGCGACATCGGCGTCCGGCTCGTCCGCCGCATCCCGCCACTCCTGTTCCCGCGGGCTCCAGCGCTCCGTCCGGACGTGCACGCTGACGTCGTGCCGCGCGAGCACCTCACGCGCCACTTGTGCGGCCTCATCAGCCGATCCGGCGCTGGGGGCGTACAAGAAGATCTGGGTACCCGACGAGCTGACCGCTACCTGACGGCTGAGGCGGATGCGCAATGCAGGGATAAGCGCCTGCCGGCCGGATTTCAGCTGGCGCGGCAGGTCACCGAACGCAATGCAGACGCGCCAGTCGTCCAGGTTCTTGCGTGGCCCCGCGTTGTTCTTGCCTGGCCTCGCGCCGGACGGCAAGACCTGGGCAGACAGCCTCAATTCGGCCTCATCGAGGAAGGCGTCAACCTCCTCCTCGTCGTAACCAGGCCGCAGGCGGGTGGTCGAGAACCACTTGCCCCGAATCTCATCTGATGTCAGAGATGGTCGCCTTACTCCGAGGAACGAGTCGCGAATTTCTGTGAGACCACCGCGCCACCACAATCGCCCATCCGATATCGAATGGTAACGGAAGGTCAGATTATCCTGACCAGACGCCCTGGTTACTAGATCGGCTTGCTACGTTGAGCCATCGAACGGTCAGCCGCAAACGCGGCCTCCGAAGCCGTTAACGCTTCAGCGCCACCGAGATCCTCGTGCCGTTACGGGCCATTACCCCCGGCAACGAGGGGTCTCTCATGATCCCTGGCGGACAGTCTGTCGACCAGGTCAGGCCAGACGAATGCCTGAATGGTACAGATTCCCAAGAGTGCTGTCATATGTGGAGCCGGCCGACGATCGGCCGGTATCGTCGCCATAGCCGTTACCTGCGACGGTGCGAAGGCTCTCTTCCTGCTGGGTCGCCGTCGCCCGTATACCGTAAGCGAGGGGGCCTAGATGAGCGACGAGGCTGATGTTCCGGCCGAAGAGATTAAGGCCAGGCAGGGCCTGGCCTACGTGTGTGCGCATGTGGATGAGATCAGCGCAGCGCTGGCCGCCGATCCCTCAGGCGGGGAGGGCCTCCAAGCCCTGGAACGGCTCCGGTCAGTCCTGCGCGGCAACGGGGACATTTCCGGGCCGCTGGCGGATCTCCATCATGCTTTGCTGCGCGCTGGCGACGCCGTCGGCGTTTACGGGCATGTGCGGGGCGTGCGGCGGGGCTTGTCCCTGGCCGGGTTCGACCAGAGCGAGCCGCTGGAGATCGTCTACCGGTGCCCGATTGGCCGCTGCCCGCGAGTTGTTCCGGGCCCGTCCGTTACTCTTCCCCGGTGCGGGGTGGCCGGCGAGGCGCTGCGCTGGGGACAGCTGTGACATGGGCGGCTTCCTGGACGAGCTCGGGAAGAAGCTCGCCGACCGCTGGCTTCAGCTGCTGGTGCTGCCCGGCGCCTTCTACCTGGCTGTGGCCATCGCGGCCCGCGTGCTCGGCCAGTCCCGCCCTTTCGACTTCCACCGGCTGACCACCCAGGTCATCGCCTGGGCGAAGGCACCGGCGACGACCACCGTCGGCGGGCAGGTGGTGCTGCTGGCTGCGGCGCTGGCCGGGGCTACTGCCGCTGGCCTGACGGCCCAGGCCCTCGGCTCGCTGATCGAGCGGGTCGCTCTCGCCACGGGCTGGCGCACCTGGAAACCCCCGCTGCGACAACTCGCCGCTAAACGAGTCGATGACCGGCAGCGCCGCTGGGATGCCCAGCATGCCACCTATTCCCGCCTCTACTGGCTCGCTGTGGATGACGACCGCGACCCGGCGAAACGAACCGAACGGTACGCCGCCTACGGGGCACGGACCCGCATCGCCCCCGAACGGCCGGAACGGCCGACCTGGAGCGGTGACCGGATTAACGCCGTGGACGTCCGCCTCAAGCGTGACCTCCACCTGAACCTGCCCGCTATCTGGGCCGGCCTGTGGCTCACTTTCCCCGGCTCGGCCCGCACCGAGATCACTGCCGCCCGGCAGGCTCTGGCCGGTGCCGCCACCCTGACCGCCTGGGCCGTGCTGTATCTCATCCTGGCCGGGTTGTGGTGGCCCGCCGCGGTGATCGCCATCATCCTGGCCGTGACCGGATGGCACCGGACCCGTACCGGCGCCGACGCCTACGCCACCCTCCTGGAAGCCAGCACGCGCCTGTACGGCCGCGATCTCGCCCGCCACCTCGGCGTCGACCACGCCCAGTCCCTCGACCAGCAAACCGGCGACAGCCTCACCGCCACCCTGCACACCGAGCCCCCTCCCGCACCCAAATCATGAAGAACGTTCCCTTCGCCAGAGGACTGTCTACCCGAAGCAGTCCCGCGAGTTGCGTAGTTCCGTCTCGCTCGCTAGAGATCGAGTGGGGACTGCCACCATGAGCTCGAACCAGTGGGATGTCAGGTTCCGGTGTGGGTGTGCCCGGCCCAGAGGCTGGGGGTTCGCGGGTATCGGTCGCGGAGCCGCCGGGTGGCGTGATGGAGTGCGTGCGGGGCGCGGCCGGTATCGGGCAGGGTGGTGCCGTCGTGGGTGAGGTGGCTGTAGATGTCGCAGGCGAGGTCGCGAGCGGTGGCGTCGTTGATGGGCCACAGGGTACCGATGACGTGCTGGTAGCCGGCGAGATGGAAGGCGCCGGTGATATGGACGGCTTCGTTGGCCAGGGCAAGGCTGGTGACTGCGGTCTCGCAAGCGGACAGATAGGCCAGCGCGCCGGTGAGGTGGCGGGCGCTGATGTCGGCGACAGTCAGCGGAGTGGTGTCATGGTCGTACAGGATCAGCTGGCTGGCGGCGGGGTTGGCCCAGTCGGCGTATCCGTGGCAGGCGAAGTGGGCCGCCGGGTGGCGGGGCAGGGCATCTAGCACAGTACTGCACGTCGGGTGAGGCAGCACGTGTGCGCCGGGAATGAGCTCAGCCAGGGCGCCCGCTTCGGCGGCGGCGCCGGGCAGGGGCGAGGCGCCGGGGGCATCGGGGACAGCCACAATGAGGGCCTGGCCCGAGTCGGCATGCTGGCGGCGGGCATAAGCCAGGCCGCGCACGGTGGTGATGTAGGAGGAGATGACAAGGTCCAGCACTGTGCGCGGGTGTGGCCGGTCAGCGGAGTCGTGGTAATGGCCGGCGGCGTGCAATGGCAAGTAGGCGAGGATCCCGACGGGACACCACCACACGCGCGGCCACGCCTGATCGTCGGGGGTGGCGGTGCGGCCGAGGGCGGCGAGGACCGGCCCGGCGATGGTGTCCCATATCCAGGTGAGTACGTCGAGGATTTCGGCTTGGGCCGCGATGCGATCGGCCGGATCATTATCGGGATCCGCGGCGGCCCGCTGCGCCGTCAGCAGCCGAATGGCCTGCCGGTAGGCGTCTTCCTCGGCGAGCTCCGCCAGGGGCACGACCCGGACTGGGGAGCCTGGGTCGTCGGTCAGGATCAGCGCGTCGCAGCGGACCTGGCTGGTGTAGACGAACACGACCGGATCGGCCCCGACCTGGGCGGCGAGCTGGCGGATGCCCGGCGGCCTGAGGAAAGACTCGAAACCGCTGATCTCTCTGATCCGGGTGATGAGGTCGTCCCAAGCCGCGTAGGCGTCCTGCCGTGCCCGGGGCGAACTCAGGCCACGGCCAGGTGTATCCGCCCGTTCCAGAACTGGATCGGGATCGTCGAGCGTGTCGATGCGGACGCGGAGCCGGTCGAACTCGTCGGCCAGAGCGGGCGACTGCCCGCGTAGCCTGCTCAGGTCGCTGCTACGAGCATCGAGGGAGTCGGCGACCAGGACGCCGCGGGTCTGCTCCAGCAGCTCTACCGCGCGGCCGGCCTGTCCCGCGGCGACCGCGACCGCGGCCGCCCGGCCGGCGAGGGAAGCCTGCTGGCCCAGGCTGTACTCCCGGTCAGCCCGGATCAAGGCGCGCGCGGCTACCTGCGGCAGCAGCCCGACAGCGGCTTCCACCGCGGCGAGCGCATCCTGTGGCGATACGCCGCCACGTCCCGCAAGCTCCGCCACCGCACAGTAGGCGAGGATCCTTACCGCTGCCCGTGCTCCCGCGTTATCCGCCGCCTGGGTGAAACAGCTCGCCGCCGCGGCGACCGCGGCGGTGTCCCCGGTGCGCTCGGACAGCTCCAGGAAGGCATTGCCGAGGTTGTACAGGTGCCCGGCGCGGCTGGGATGGTCAGCCGGGGCGGCGGTGACGGAATCCCGGAGGCACTGTATCGCCTCGGCCAGCACGTCCGGATCCTCGGGGTTTTCCGACCGCGCCTGCAGCGTGATCCCCAGGGTGTTCAGGTGCCGAGCGCGGTCGGGGTGATCGGCCGGGGTGGCGGCTACCGCGTCCCGGGCAGCCTGCACCGCCTCGGCGAGCACCGCGTTGTCCCCCGTGCGCCTGGACAGCACGTACAGCTTGCCCGCGAGGCTGTCCAGGAGCAGGGTGCGGCGAGGGTGACCGACGGGAAGGGCGGCCACCGCGTCCCTGGCCACCTGCACCGCCTCGGCGCTAACCGCGCTATCCCCGGTGCGCTCGTACAGCGCCTGCAGGGCATGGCCAAGAGTGTGCAGGTGTCCGGCGCGGTCGGGGTGGTCGGCCGGGGTGGCGGCCATCATGTCCCTAGCCGCCTGCACCGCCTCGGCTAGGGCCGCGCTGTCCCCGGTGCGTTCGGAAAGCTGCCGGAGGTAGGAGCTGAGGTTAGCCAGATACCGGGCCCGGGCGGCGTGACTGGTGGGGGCGGCGGCGACGGTGTCCCGGGCTACTTGGATGGCCTCGGTCAGCACCGTGATGTCGCCGGTGTTCTCGAACAGCAGCTCCAGGGCGCTACTGAGGTTATTCAGGTTGTTGGCGTGGTCAGGGTGGCCGGCGGGAGTGGTGGCAACGGCGTCCCGGCTGGTTTGGATCGCCTCCTCAAGGACGGAGATGTCTCCGGTGCGCCTGAACCACGTATCCAGAGAATGACTGAGGCTGTTCAGGTACCTGGCGCGTTCGGGATGGCCGGCTGGCGTGGCGGCGACGGCGGCCCGGCCGGCCCGTACCGCCTCCTCCAATTGGGCGAAGTTTCCGCTGTTCTCGAACGACTCTCGCAGGCTCTTGCCGAGGTTATGCAGAGGTCTGCCACGGTCAGGGTCGATGGCCGGGGTAGCGGCGACCGCGTCCCGGGTGGCTTGGATCGCCTCGGCTAGCACCTCTGGACGGCCGGTGCGTTCGAAGAGTGCGTCCAGCGCGTTCCCGAGGTTGATCAAGACCGCGGCGCGGTCAGGGTAACCGCTGGGTATCGCGGCGGCAGCGTCCCGGCTGACCTGTACTGCCTCAGTCAGCAGCGCTGTATCGCCCGTGCGCTCGAACAGCAGCCACAGGGCCGCCCCTAGGTGGGACAGATGCTGAGCGCGGTCGGGATCACCTGGGAGGCTGGCCGCCACGGCGTCCCGATCGGCCTGGACGGCCTCCGTCAGGGCGATGGCATCCCCGGTGCTTTCGGACACCTCCTGGAGCGCACCCCCCAGGTTGGACAGGAAGGTAGCACGGTCGGGGTGACCGAGGGGAAGGGCGGCGACCGCGTCCCGGAGGACCTGAACCGCCTCCTCTCGAACGGTGATGTCCCCGGTATGCGCGGCCCACCCGCGCAGTGCCCCGGCCAGGTTGTTCAGGACGACGGCGCGATCCGGATGGGCGATGGGGAGGGCAGCAACGGCGGCCCGAAGCGCCTGTGCCGCTTCCCCCATCATGGAGACGTCTCCGTTGAGTTTGAAGCACTGCTGGAAAGCGACTCCGACGTTGCACAGCACGACGGCGCGGTCGGGATTATCAGCGGAGAGCGCGGCGAGCGCGTCCCGGAGCGCTCGCACCGCTTCGGCCAGCGCAACGGTGTCGCCGCTTTCTTCCGACCACTCCTGCAGGGCGATCGCCAGGCTGCACATGATGGTGGCGCTGTTCGCGTGGTCGTCAGCCGCGGCGGCCCGGAAGAGCGCAACCGCCTCGGTGAGCAGCGGGACTCTTCTGGTCCGCTGGTAGTCGGCGAGCGATTCCATCGCCCTGCCCATGGCGGTGCCCGGATCCGGCTGGCTTGCCCCGCCGCGACCCCGGGCCTCCTGGTAAAAGCGATGCAGCGGCTCGGGCACGGCTCCGGGATCAACCTGAAAGACAGGAGCGAGAAGCCGGACGGCGTCGGTGAGGTCGTCCTGGTCGGCGCCACCGGGCAGGGCCAGGTACCTGAACCAGTGGAACGTCCCCAGGACATACGCGGCGTCGAGGTCATTGGCGGGATCGGTGACAGCGGCAAGTGCCTCGGCCTCACGTACCGCCTCCCCGGTCAACACCCCGCTGGGGTCCTGGTCGGTAGCCGCGCGCGCCAGGCGGTCGTGGACTGCGGCAAGCGCTGCGTCACGGCTGCGCATGACCTCTCCCCCCTCGGGCGGGCGCGGCAGTGGGCCGGTACCCACCTATCCGCTCCGCCGCCCGCGGCATCAGCGCGGCCGACGATCGCTCTCCACCCGATCCCACGCCTACCTGGATCGTATCCCCGTGGTGCCTAAGCCGCGGTTCTCGGCAGCGTGGGCCCGAGAGCTGCAGCCGGGAGCGTCCGGGCGCTCTCCGTCGGCTCAGCCTACGTTGGTTCGAACCCAACACCTGCCACCAGTTTCCGCAGGTCAGAGCCGGTGACGCTGGATTGCGTCATCGGCTTTTACGTGCAAAGCAAGCGGTTCCGCAGACCGCTTGCTTTGGTCTGTGGGCCATGCGTGGGCCAGATCCGGGAGTCCGCAGCCGCCGGACGGGAGCCTGCCTGCCCCCAGAACCAGCATCGGTCATCTGACCACTGTGCAGAAAGCCGCAGGCAGCCGTCTGAGCTGGCACGCCAGATGCACGCCGTCCTGGCAGTTGGCCGGGTCCTAGCGGGGCGGGCCAGGCCATGTGGTTTCGGCGCGCACCGCACCGCCGGCCGGTCCTTACGTCATCTTCTCTACCCATCAGGGCTGAGTCTGTCCCAGCTCAAGCCATCTGACCGATGACCGGGATCTGGCTCGCCCCGCAGAATCAACGAAAGGCCGAGCCATTACCCGGTCTGGCTAGCAGTCTCGGAGGAGACGATGACCACTGGAACCGCGAAGACCTTCTTCATCACCGGCGTGAGCACGGGGCTGGGCCGCGCGTTTGCCGTCGGTGCGCTGACGGCCGGGCGCAATGTCGCAGGTACGGTGCGCAAGCCCGGCGACGCCGAGGTCTTCGAGGCACTCGATCCGGCCGTGCCCGCGCCTACCTGCTGGATGTCACCGACGACGCCGAGGGACACCAGCGGCCGGCCAGCCCAAGGGATCCGATATGAACTACATGCTGATCATGAAGACCAGGCGGTCCGCGCTGCTGGCCATCGGCTTGGTGGCCATCGAATGGCGATAACGCTGTCGGCGAAACCTGCTGCCTGGCTCACCACATACGGAATGACGCAGGACAACGCATCCTCAGCCGGACAGCATGTCGTGGAGCAGAGCTGCACGAAGCCAGGTGAGCGATGAAGTCGGGTAGCCGTGGCGGGGCTGTGGCGCGTCTTGGTCGGACCGCCGCTGCGGGCGCGCGATCTGACCCGGGAGCGGATAACTCCGCTGGAGGGACTGCCGGCCCTGTCCCTGGACGCTTTGACCTCGGTGGCCTACGGGCCGGAAGCGGTCATCGTCGTCCTGGCTGTGGCGGGCGCGGGGGCTTTGCATCTGGTGCTGCCGATCACGATCGCCATCGTGGCGCTGCTGGCCATCCTGGTGTTCTCCTACCGGCAGGTGATCGACGCCTACCCGGGCGGCGGGGGCGCCTACGCGGTGTCGCGGGCCAACCTCGGCTCCGGTGCCAGCCTGGTCGCCGCGGCCGCGCTGGTCGTCGACTACACCCTCACGGTCGCGGTTTCCATCGCCGCCGGGGTCGCCTCGCTGGCGTCGGCCTTCCCCGGCCTGACCTCGGCTACGGTGCCGATCTGCCTGGGCATCCTGGCCGTGATCACGGTGCTCAACCTGCGCGGCCTTGGCGCTGCGGCCCGGGCGTTCCTGCTGCCCACGATGGTGTTCATCGTCGGGTTGCTGGCCATCATCGCCATCGGGCTGATCCACCCGCTGGCCCTGCACGCCGCCCAGCCTGGCCGCTCGCTGCTGCCCGCGCATGCGCTGGCCACGGTGAGCGTGCTGCTGGTCCTGAAGGCGTTCTCGGCCGGGTGCAGCGCGCTGACCGGGGTGGAGGCGATCGCTAACGGGGTGCCGCTGTTCAAAAAGCCCCGCGCGGTCCGGGCCAAGCATACCGAGGTGCTGCTCGGGGTCATCTTGGGCGTGATGCTGCTCGGGCTGGCCGCGCTGGCCGACCGCTGGCACATCGGGCCCCGGTCCGGGCAGACCGTGCTGAGCCAGATCATTGCCTACGCCGTCGGCCGGGGCTGGGCCTTCTACGCGATGTCGTTGACTATTACCGTGGTCCTCGCGCTGGCCGCCAACACTTCCTTCGGCGGGCTGCCGGTCCTGGCCAGCCTGCTGGCCCGGGACAACTACCTGCCGCACCTGTTCCGGCTGCGGGACGACCGGCAGGTGTTCGCCTCCGGCGTCTGGACGCTGGCCGTCATGTCCGGCGTGCTGCTCGTCGTGGTGGGCGGCAACACTCTCCGCCTGATCCCGCTGTACGCGATCGGCGTGTTCACCGGGTTCACGCTGTCCCAGACGGGGCTGGTGCTGCACTGGCGGCGGACCCGCCCGCCGCGCTGGCAGCGCCGGGCAGTCATCAACGGCGTCGGCGCGGTCACCACGGCCGTGGCCACCGTGATTTTCCTGGGCACCAAGTTCACCTCCGGCGCCTGGGTGGTTGTCATCGCCATCCCCGCGTTCATCCTCCTGTTCACCCGGATCCACCGCTACTACGAACGGGCCGGGCGGGCCCTGGGCCTGGGCAGCATCCCGGACAAGCCGCTGGCCGAGCCCGCCGTGGTGGTCGTGCCCGTGCTCGGTGTGTCCCGGCTCGCCGAGCACGCGATTTCGGAGGCGCTGTCCATCAGCGATCACGTCATTGCCGTCACCGTGGTGACCGACGCCCTCGGCCAGGACACCAACCGGGCCCGCGACCTGCAGGATCAATGGGCCCGCTGGAACCCGGGACCGCCGCTACGGGTCCTGCACACCGAATACGCCTCCGTGGCCGGGCCGATCCTCGCGTTCCTCGACCAGCTCCGCGAGCGGTACACCGAACAGATCGTGGTGCTGATCCCGGTGACGGTGCCCGACCGGGCACGCTACCGCCTGCTGCAAAACCACTACGACCTCGTGCTCACCACCGCGCTACGCAACCGCCCTGACATCGTCACCGCGCGCGTCCCGATGGCGCTGCACCTGGCCGACGGCCAACACAGCACCAGCGACCCCGCCACCAGCGAGCAGAAATCAGCGCATAGCGGGTGATGTGGGTGGGTCCGGTGTACAAGCCCGGCTTGTACCGCCTCAGCATAAGCCCGCTACCGCAGGCCCGCCGCGGGCGAGCGTGAAGGCATGACCCAGCAATCGCTGCCGGCCCGCCCGGCCGCAGCGCTCACAGAAGGAGGTGGGCGGTGAGCAGCGAGACGATCACCAGTGCTGCCGTGGTCGGCGCGGACCCGCGGTCGGCCGCGGTCACGTTCATTACTACCGAGCACTTCACCCTCCAGGGAGCGCGGGCGGCGACGATCGCGGAATCGACCGGCCGGGCGACGATGTTCCTCGGCTCGGTGTCCGCTGGGCTGGTGGCGCTGGGGCTGATCGCGACGGCCACCCGCATCGGCGCGACGTTCTACGCGTTCGGCGTGGTCTTGCTGGCGACGCTGTCGTTCGTTGGCTTGGTGACGTTCGAGCGCGTACTCCAGTCGGGCATCGAGGACCACGGGTACGCACAACGGATCGCCCGGCTGCGCGCCTTCTATTTCGACTGCGCGCCTGAGATCACCGGCTATCTGGTAAGCGTCCCGCCGCCGCAGCGGCTTTCCATCCAGGGTCTGGATACCGGGTACTGGCAGGGGTCCCGGACGATCGCCGGAATGGTCAGCGTGGTCACGGCGGTTCTGGTCGGCTCTGCCGCGGGCCTGGCCGCCGCCGCTGCCGCTGGTCACTCTGCGGTGGCCGGCTTCGTCACGGGAGGCGTCGTGGCTGCTGCCACCGTGGTGGCCCTGGTGCGTTTCCAGAATTCGGCCTGGAGGCAGATCCGTCAACATCCATTCTTCGACTGCCAGCGAACAGCACAGCGGTGACGGTGGCCGGCCTGGCCAAGGCCCGCGCCGGGGTCGGCCGGCGGGTCAGCCGCTTATCGGGGTCGAGGCAAGCCTGCCTCCCACGATCGCAAAAGCAGGAGTAAGGCTGGCGCAAGTTCAGCGACTCTGCGGACGAGGGTATCGGCAGGATGCGGCATCGTTCGGCGGGACCGAACAGTGTCTTAGCAAGCTGCCGCTTTTTCAATGCATGGGCCGATGTCAGTCTCGTAGAGACCGACTCGTGTCATTGCACAGTAAGGAGGACGGGAGATGGATGAGCCCAGTCCGGCGGACATTGCGGCGGCATCTGCGCACTACGAGCCCTACGGAATCGTGCCTGCCGGGTGGATGGAGCAGTTGCGGCGCCTCCGGGAGAGCTGCCCGGTCGCTCGCAGCGACGCCTGCGGCGGTTTCTGGCTCGTCAGCCGGCACGACGACGTGGCGACGATCTTGCGAACTCCCGCAATGTTTTCCTCGGCGGACGGGATCACCATCCCGCACAACCCAGATGCTCCGATGATGCCCCCGATCGACCTAGATCCTCCCTTGCAGACCGAGTTCCGGCAGCTGCTGAGTCCGTACTTCACGGCGGCGGCCATCCGGCCGTACGTCCCGGTCATTGCCACCTTGGCCCGGCAGCTAATCGACCGGTTCACGGCCGAGGGCGAATGCGAGCTGATGAGCGCGTTCGCCCGACCGCTGCCCTCGCTAGTCCTGGGACGGCTCGTCCTTGGCATCGAAGACCCGGATGCCCTGTCGGAACTTCAGGCTCGGGTGGTGGCCATCTCCGGGCGGAACACCTCCCAAGAGGCCGCCGGTGCATGGCGTTTCCTCCGCGAGTACACCACCGCGACCGCGGCTGCGGCGAGGGACCGGCCCGCTGACGGCGGGCTCGTCTCGGCCCTGGTGCGCGGTCGCGCCGGCGGCCGCCCGGTCACCGAAGAGGAGCAGGTAGGGACGCTGATGATCCTGATCCTCGGCGGGATGGGCACGATAGCCGACGCGATCTCGACCGTCGTGGTCCGCCTGACCGACGATCCGGCGCTGGAGGCTCGGCTGCGCGATCCCGCCTGGGTGACACGCGACCTGAACGAGCTCTTCCGGCACGAGTCCCCGGTCCAATGGGTCGGCCGAACCGTCACCACGCCAGTGGAGCTGAGCGGCGTTCCGCTCGCGCCCGGTGACCGCGTGATGGCCCACATAGGTTCGGCCAACAGAGACAACACGGTCTTCAAAGATGGCAGCACGCTGGACTTTACCCGCAGGCAGACTCGCAACCTTTGCTACGGACTCGGCCCCCACTACTGCATCGGGGCGCCTCTGGCCAGGTTGGTGATCCAGGTGGCGTTCGCCGAGCTGCTGGACCGGGTCACCCACCTGCGCCGCGACTCCAGCGTGCCGCTGAACAGACGTGACGGTCTCAGCCAACCGCCTCTTCAGCTGCGCGTTACGTTCGAAGCCGCTAGGTAGCGCTGGTCGCGGCCGCCGCAGCATGGGGAATCAAGCAGCGGTCGGCCGCTCTCCCGGTGCACCTTACGTATCACCGTCGCCGGGACCTCGCGTATCACCGTCGCTGGGATAGTCTCGCCGGGTCGGCGCAGGCCGCCGCTGCCCGGCTGAACGTGCTAGGCGGCCGGTTCCCCGGGTTCGCCGCCGCCGCCGGCCAGATGCGGGATCTGCTGATCGCTGCGGCAGACACGGCCGGAATTGAGCTGCAGCGCGCTGGTGACCAGCGGGAAGTGGCTGAAGGCCTGTGGCGTGTTGCCGAGCTGCCGGCCGTTGTGGACGTCCCATTCCTCGCTGAGCAGGCCCACATCGTTGCGCAGGTCCAGGAGCCGCTCGAACAAGGTGGTGGCCTCGCGCCGCTGCCCGGCCCCGTGCAGGGCATCCACGAGCCAGAACGAGCAGGCCAGGAACACGCCCTCGCCGCCCGGCAGGCCGTCGTCGGTGTCGGTGGTCTGGTAGCGCCTGACGAAGCCGCCCTCGGTCAGGCTGTTCTGGATGGCCGTGATGGTGCCCAGGACGCGCGGGTCGGCCGGGGGCAGGAAGCCAACGCGGGGAATCAGGAGCAGGCTGGCGTCTAGGGCGGCGGACCCGTAGGACTGGACGAAGGTATGGCGGCTGGAGTCGTAGCCGTGGGCCAGGACGTCGGCCTGGATGGTGTCGCGCAGCTGCTCCCACCGGTCGGCCGGCCCAAGCAGGTCGTGGGTCCGCACGGCGCGGGCCATCCGGTCGGCGGCGACCCAGGCCATCACCTTGGAGTGGGTAAAGTGCCGTCGCGGGCCGCGCACCTCCCATAGCCCGTTGTCGGGCTGGTCCCAGTGGCCCTCGAGATAGTTCATCAGCGCGACCTGCAGGTCCCACGCGTCGTCGCGGGCGCTGATGCTGGCGTCGCGGGCCAGCGCCAGCCCGTCGAGGGTTTCCCCCCACACGTCGAGTTGCAGCTGGTCGCTGGCGGCGTTGCCGGTCCGGACGGGCTTGGAGTTCTCATACCCGGCCAGCCACGGCAGCACGAGTTCGGGCAGCCGCCGGGTGCCGTCGATGCTGTACATGATCTGCAGGTCGGCGGGCTGCCCGGCGACCGCCCGCAGCAGCCATTCCCGCCATGCCCTGGCTTCGGCGAGGTAGCCGGCGGCCAGCAGCGCTTGCAGCGTGGAGGTGGAGTCGCGCAGCCAGCAGTACCGGTAATCCCAGTTGCGAGGTGTCATTGACATAGCGGCGCGCGGTACAGGTCCCGCCGCCGGCCGGCGCTATCTGCCAGTGCCCGGCATCGGGGGTGTCCAGAAGGGCCGCGAAGCAGGCGGGAGAGTCGAAGCGAGGCAGGCACAGCCAGTCGATAGAGCCCGTCGTGCTCACCAGTGCGGCGGTCTGCAGATCGCCGAGTAGCGCATAGTCCTCGATCCGGGTCATGGGATGATCCTGCCAGCCGCAATTCTCTCATGTGGTTCCCGGGGGAGGCGGGCTAGCGCGTCGCGCAGCGCGGCCCGGGTCGTGATGCCGAGTTTGGTGAAGACCTGTCGCAGGTGAGCTCCGACAGTGCGGTGGGACAAGAAAGCTCGCTCGGCGATCTGCTTGTTCGTCAGGCCGCAGGCGGCCAGCTTGGCGATCTCGTGTTCTTGTGGCGTGAGCGCCTCGTAGCCGTGGTCGCCGGCGCGGCGCCTGGTCTGGCCAGCTGCCCGAAGCTCGCACGCGGCCTTGGCCGCCCATGGCCGAGCGCCCACGCGCTCGAAGGTCTCAAGCGCAGCTCCCAGGTGCCTTCGGCACGCGACCATCGCGCGCGTGCGTCGTAGGTACTCGCCATAGGCAAGCTGTACCCGGGCCAGATCGAATGGCCATCGGTCGATACCGGGAATCGTGAGGGCTTCCTCGAACAGCCCGGCGGCGAGGTCGTCTGGGGCGGCGATCGCCGCCGACCCTCCGGCTAGCAAGGCAAGCCGCCCGGACAGCGCGGCAACGTTGGCTTCGCGGATAGCGACGACATGAGCGGCGGCCTCGGCACAGCGGCCGGTCCGCATGGCGGCCTCGACGAGATCCATCATCACCCACGCGGCATACGGCACGTGAGAGGCGAATTGGCCGGCCGGGCTGATCGCACTCGACTGCTGGTAGGCCTCCTCATAGTTGCCGTTGCCCAGCGCGGCCAGTCCCCGGGCGTAGCAAGCGCTCCACCGTGCCATGCGCACTCCGCGCGGCACCCCTCACCGGAGCATGGCGTCCGTCACTGCCCACGTTCTGTCGTTGTCGCCGCGGCATGCTGCGATGACGGCCTGGTTGAGATGCGCGCCAAGTATCCGGTAACCGTGCGGCTCCGAGAGCCTGATGGCCTCATCGGTCAGTTGCAGGGCCTGGTCCCACTGGCCCGCCAGGAAGTGGTCGAAGCCCAGGTGTATGAGCGCGGTGATGCCCAACCCGACCGCGCGGCCAGCGCGGCCCTCACGGACCACCCGCCACAACGCATTGCGGCAGCTCCCGGTGCGGTCGACGAACCCGCAAGAATTGGCGATCCGCATAATCCTGACAGGGTTGATCTCGTCGGCCAGGTCGGCGATCGCAGCGTCGAGCCGTTCAAGCGCCGGGGCGGCGGTGTGCACCGGATCGGCGGCCACCTTGCTGCTCAGGTCCAGCGCTACCGGGAGGCTGGGCGCGAGGTGGGCGAGCGCGTCATGGAACGGTTCCCACAATTCGGGTCGCCCGCCGAACCAGCACACCTGGAGCAGAGCGTGCAGCGCTTCTTCCAGCACTGTGTCTTCGGCGTCATGACCTGCCCGGTTCTTGATCGCATCGACCAGCAGAAAGTGGGCGGCGTCAACATCGCCGTCACCGTTCAGCAGCAGGTAGGAGGCCGCGATCGCAGCCTCCAGTGACCCGCCAGGGTCCGGGTCGGCCTGGCGGGCGTCAGCTAGCAGCTGGGACGCGTTGTCAAGCTCGCCGGCTATATCGGCAGCAATGAAGGCGGCCTTGGCCAGCCGTCGGCTTCGGTCGGCATTGTGCGGGCTCAGCTCGGAGGCTCTTATCAGGGCTGCCACGGCACCGACAGCGTCGCCGCGTGCCAGGATGCGCTCGGCCACCAGCTGCAGCAGGCTGGCGACGTGCTCGTCAGGCCCCATCGCCGCCTCGGCAAGGTGCCAGGCCTGACGTTCGGGCTGATCGGCCAGCAGCCCGGCTAGGTCCTCATGGGCATGGCGGCGCTCGTGATCGGTGGACATCTCTACGGCGGCGGCACCGATAAGCGGGTGGCGAAACGCCAGCCGACGGGTCCGGTGGTCGACATAGGCCAGCCGCGCTCGCTCGGCCGCGGCGAGATCATCGAGCTGCTGCGGGCCTTCTCCCGCGTCCCGCAGAATTCGCAGGTCGCCAGTTCCGTCTAGTGCCATCAACAGCAGCAGCCGACGGGTCCGGGCCGGAAGCGCGGTAACCCGCGAGGCGAACATGGCGTGCAGTCGGCCGCTCAATGGCACCGAGGCGGGCAATCCGGCCAGGACGGCAAACCGACAGCCGCCAAACGCCGCGGACAGCTCCAGGAGGGCCACCGGGTTACCCTGTGCCTCGGCTAGCACCCGCTGCCTGACACGCGGCGTCAACGCCGGAGAAATGGCGCTCAACAGCTCCTCTGCCGCCCTCTGATTAAGGGGTCCTAGCTCGTGCCACGGCACTCCGGCCTGCTGGAAGAAGGTTTCCTCTCCCCACCCGGATGCGGCGAGGAACCCGATGCGGCTGTCGGCCAGACGGCGGGCAACGAATCCCAGCACCTCAGCGCTGACCCCGTTCGAGCCACGGCAGGTCATCGACCACGACAAGGACCGGACGGGTAGCGGCCGCCCGGCGGAGAACCGTAAGCGCCGCATTGCACACCTGCAGCCGTTCCGGCGGGGGTCCCGCCCCGAAACCCAGCGCGACGGTCAGCGCTTCCCGGTGCGTCGAACTGAGCTGCGGGAACTTGTCATACAGGGGAAGAAGGACCTGGTGGAGCCCGGAATAGGGCAAGTCAGCCTCGAACTCCACGCCGGCGGCGCGCAGAACCCACGTGCCGGCCCTCGAGGCTGCGTCAGCGGCGGCATCTAGTAGCACAGTCTTGCCGACGCCCGGTTCCCCGTAGAGAATTAGCGCCTCGCCGCCAGTACTGGCCCTGTCAAGAAAGGCGCCGATAAGCGTGAGCTTGCCGCTGCGTCCGACCAGAACTTCAGAGAAGCTCGACCGTTGATTCTTGAAGGTGCCCAACCAACTCGGCCCGAGGGTTGAGGCTATCCCCGTGCTGGTGTCAGGCATTTGGGGGTCCATCAGGCCGGGCGCCCTCTCGCGTGTCAGGGCGGCCGGATTGGCTACCTGTCCGGATGGCAGGGCGCGGCCCGCAGCCGTGTTCTTGGGTGGGTTAGTCGCAGTCATCCGGCTTCCTTTCGCATGTCATGGTGCCGATGAGGGACTGGCTGAGGCCGACGTCGGACGGCGCCTCGGGTCGTGTCATGCAGAGCGCGGCGACGTCTGGTCGCGATGCCGGACTCGAAGCCGGTCGCAGGTGGCTTTCTTGATGTTTCCGGGCTTGACCAGCTGGAGGGTGCTAAGCGTGAGTGTCTGCCACACGCCGGCGGGAAGCATCAGTCATCTGACTAGGCGCCACAACCTATGGCCAGATGACCGATGCGCGACCTTCCCGGGGACAGGCAGACTGAATTCGGATCGGGCAGTGACCGTCCCGACGGCCGTTCCGGCGCCGAGGAGCCACAACGACGGACTTCATCACGCGCAACTTAGAAAGCGGATTTCACCCAACCTGTCCAGCATGGTCTCCGGCCTCGTCGGTCGGCTGCAGGCGTGGCACGCAGTCGGACCACAGCGCCTGCGCTCAATCTCTCCGGACGTCGCGCGGGCGGCACGAAGCTGGCCAGCGCACATACCGCTTTCCGTGAACAGCCAACCGGAACGGAGGAAACCATGATGAATGTCGCGCAGCCTGCCAAGGCATCCGGTGAGTTCCTCATCGCCGGCGAACTCCAGGTGACACGTCTGGGCTTCGGCTCGATGCGGCTCACCGAACCCGGGATACGGGGATCTCCCAGCGATCCCTCCGAGGCTCGGCGCGTGCTCCGCCGGGCGGTGGATCTCGGAGTCAACTTCATCGACACCGCTGACTCGTACCGGCCGATGATTGCGGAAGGGCTGATCAAGGAGGCGCTCTTCCCCTACCCGGACGATTTGGTCATCGCCACCAAGGCAGGACTAGCCCGATGCGGACCAGGCGGCTGGCAGCCGCTCGGTCGGCCCGAGTGCCTCCGCCAGCAGGCGGAATCGAGCTTGCGCAGACTCGGCCTCGAGCAGATTAAGCTGTTGCACCTTCATCGCATCGACCCGCAGGTACCGATAGCTGACCAGCTCGGCGAGCTGCGGCTACTCCAGCAGGAGGGCAAGATCCGTTACATCGGCCTGTCGGAGGTGGACATCGATCAAGTTGAGCAGGCACGTAAGGTCGCCGCTATCGCCTCGGTTCAGGAGATGTACAACCTGGCTAACCGCTCCGCGGAAGCCCTGGTGAGATACGCCGAGAGGCATGACATCGCCTTCTTCCCCCGTTCGCCACTGGCGGCCGGGGCCCTGGCTGCAGCAACTAGTCCGCTGGCGGAGCTGGGCACTGGCCAGGGCGCCACGGCCGCGCAACTTGCGTTGGCGTGGCTCCTGCGGCGCTCACCGGTAATACTTCCCATTCCGGCAACATCGAAGGTTACGCATGTCGAAGCCAATATCATAGCCGCCGAGTTGCGTTTGTCCGAGGAATTGTACCTGGAGATAGGCGCCGTTCCTTCCTGACCGGGAAGGTGTCCGATCACTTGCCGGAATCGACTACTCCGGCAAGGCGGAGTGCATCCCGCAACGCGGCACGGGAGGTGATACCGAGTTTGGGAAAGACGTGGTAAAGATGGGCTCCCACAGTGCGGTGAGACATGAACAGTCGTTCTCCGATCTGCTTGTTGGACAGCCCTGCCGCGGCCAGTTTCGCGATCTCGAGCTCTTGGGCAGTCAGCACGGCCGACCCGTGGCTGCCTCGGCTGGCGTGCGTGATCCCGGTCGCACGCAGCTCGTTCCCTGCCCGGATCGCCCACGGCTGGGCGCCGAGTCGCTCGAAGGTCCCAAGCGCAGCGGAGATGTGCTTGCGTGCGGTCAGTGCGGAGCGGGCACGGCGCAGCCGTTCCCCGTAGATGAGTTTCACGCGGGCCAGATCAAAGGTGTACCGGCCGGCGCCCGGGACGGCGAGTGCCCGCTCGAACGCTTCGACTATCTCGCTGTCGGGGGCGGCAATGGCCGCCGACCCGGCTGCCATAAGCGCCAGCCGTGGGGAGATGTCAGCGATTCGGCTATCGCGCATAGCGGCCACGTGGGCAGCGGCTTCAGTGTGGTGGCCTGTCCTGGTGGCGGCTTCCACCAGATCCATCGGAACGCGGAGGGCTACCGGGACACGGAAGGCGAGGACGCCCGGCGGACTGATGAATGACGCGTATCGATACGCCTCGTCGAACTCGCCGCGTCCGATCGCTACGAGCGTCTTGACGTGCCAGCAGTACCACTGAACGTGCTCCGAGCCCCGGGGCACGGCCCATTGGGCCAGCTCGTCGGCCAAGGACCATGCCGTTTCGTCCTCACCGCGGGCGGCGGCAACGAGCGCCCGGCCATATCTCAAAAGCTGTCCCGGGAGCTGATAGTCACGAGCGTCGCATATCCGGATACTGTCCTCAGCCAGTTGCTCAGCCTCATCCCATCGTCCTATAACGAAATCATCAAGACACAGCTGGAACGCCGCCGTGACGGCGGCTGCGACGGCACCGCCTTCCGGACTTCCGCTAACCAATCGCCACAAGGGCTCGCGCATACCAGACAATCGGTCGGTAAAGGCGGCGGCCATGCTGATGCGCACGATCGGGGTGGGGTCGGATTCGTCGCGCAGACGCCTAACCGCGGCATCAAGGTCCTCAAGTACCGGCGCCGTAACCCGGGCAGGATCGGCAAACGCCCTCATCCAAAGATTCACCATGCTGGGGACGTGCGGCCCGAAAAGGGCGATCACCGCGTCGAACTGTTCCCACAACTCGTCGCGGCCCCCAAACCAGCACACCATGAGCAGGTGGAGCAGCGAGTCGACGAGCGCCGTGTCCGTCACGTCGTATCTGTCGGCCCACGTCTCGATCGCCGCCACGAGCAGCCCGTGGGCGGTGTCCACCTCGCCGTGCCAGTAGAGGAGCGCCGCGGCGGCCGCCGTAGCAGCCGGCAACGACCTGCTGTGCTCGGGGTCGGCTTCTCGGGCACGCGCCAGCAGCTCCGAAACGTTCGGCAACTCCGCTGTCACGGTCGCGCCGATGACTGCGGCCTCGGCCAGCCGACGACTCTGGCCGGAGCCTGGAGTGCTGAGCCCGGCGGCCCTTATGAGTGCCCTCACCGCGCCCAAGGCGTCGCCGCGACCTCGGATGCGATGCGCCGCCTCCTCGAGAAGACCGGCGACCTCTTCGTCGGGGCCGATAGCCGCCTCAGCGAGATGCCACGCCCGGCGCTCGGGCTGATCTGACAGCAGCCCCGCAAGAGCCTGGTGGGTGTTGCGGCGCTGATCATTGCTCGTAATAGCCACCACCGCCGACCGGGTCAGCGGGTGACGGAACTTCAGCAGTCCGGTGCCTTCCTGGATCTCGATGAGTCGAGACTGCTCCGCCGGACCAAGGTCTTCGAGGCCTCTTAGCCCGTGCACCGCCCGGATCGGGTCGAGACTGCCCGTGGAGTCCAGTGCGGCGAGCAGGAGTACCAGACGCGTCTGAGTGGGAAGCTCAGAGACCCTCGAAGCGAACACAGCATGTAGGCGCCGGCTGAGGGGCAGTGTGGTCGGCAGAGCTGTTGCCGAACTTCGCTGTGAGTCGGTTAGTGTGGCCGGCAGCTCCAAAAGGGCCAGCGGATTACCCTCCGCTTCGGACATGAGCCGTCGGCGGACGGCGGGAGCGAGGGCCGGGAAGCGAGTCCCGACCAGTTGTGCCGCCGCTTCCTCATCGAGTGGCTGTACTTCGAGCACAGGCAGACCAGCGTGCTCGAAGAAGCCCGCCGCTTCCGATCGCGATGCAGCCACGTTAGGTGGCGTTGGCCGCGAGATAGATGGCCAGCAGCGCGCAAACCAGGGCACAGCTGATGGCCGCCGCAACGTGCGGGAATCGCGATGGCGCGGATGCGCCTGGTGGCGGCGGCTCTACCCTGAGCAGCACGGCACGATGCTGCACGAAACCGATGATGGTGAAAAGCAGCCCGACCAGGACCATGAAGGTCCCGAGGTATCCGGAGACATGCATCGTCTTCGGGCTCAGCCCGAACTTGGCGACGGCGAAGCCGAGCCCGGCGAACGAGAGTGCGGTCCGGATGTAGGCGAGCAACGTGCGGTTGTTTGCCAGCAGGTCTCGCAGCCGCGCACTGTCGTCCGCGTTCATGGGCGATCCTCTTCACCGTAGTAAATAGCGTGACCGCGCTGATCATGCATGCGAGCCGGCTATCTGCGCTGTGCAATAGCCGGCCAGGTCGGCGCGGCCGGTCACCTTCTGCAGCCACAAGCCGATGGTGACCGCGGGATTGAGGTGTGCGCCGGAGCGCCGGCCGAGCGGGCTGACGGAGACGCCGAGCACGGCGAGCCCCGCCGTCGTCCCCACGATCACGACGATGGTGGTCGGGTCGCTGAACGGCGGCCCGGCGTGCACGGCCCAGTACTTTGCCGTGACGATCGCGAACAGCAGCACGGCCGTGCCGGCCAGTTCGGCCCACCACTCCTTCCAATGCCAGCCGTTCACCGGAGGCTTGACCGGCGTCATGCACGGCCTACCGAGGGGAGCCCGGGGTCGCGGCTCGCCGCCTCAGCCGGGGCAGCCACGTTGGAGGTCCACCGGGCCTCGACGTTGCCCCACCGCCAGTAGGCGAGCGCCGCCGCCCAGACGGCGATGAACAGGGCAGCGATGCAGAACCCGGCGACGTTGATGTTGAAGTTGGCCATGACGGACCAGAAGCCGCCGTGCAGGTGCGCTTCGGTGGTCAGGATGCCGAGGATCTCGATGGTGCCGATGATGAACGCGGCGCCGATGGACAGCCCGGTGATGACCAGGTTGTAGTAGACCTTGCGGACCGGCCGGGCGAACGCCCAGCCGTAGGCGAAGTTCATGAAGCAGCCGTCCAGCGTGTCGAACAGCATCATGCCGCCCGAGAACAGGAACGGCAGCGCGAGCACGGCATAGTACGGCAGCCCTTGGATCGCGGCATAAGCGGTGGCGGCGAGCAGCACGACCTCGGTGGCGGTGTCGAAGCCGATGCCGAACACCAGGCCCACGAAGTACAGCTGCCAGGTGTGGTTGATCGACTTCATGAACCGGCCGAAGAACCGGTACATCAGACCGCGGGCCTGCAACTGGGCCTCGAGTTCGGCCTCGTCGTAGGTGCCATTGCGCATGTCGCGGAAGACCTTGAAGATGCCGGCCAGCACGATGAGGTTCAGCAGCGCGATCAGGTACAAGAACCCGGCCGACAATAGCGTCCCGGTGGCGCCGCCGGCCGTCTCGTAGGCCGAGCTCGGGTTGACCATCGCGCCGAAGGTGGCCCGGGCTGCCATCGTGATGCCGACGCCGACCGCCATGACGATGGTGGAGTGGCCGAAGGAGAAGAAGAACCCGGTGCCCAGCGGTCTTTTCCCGTCGGCCATAAGCTTGCGGGTGGTGTTGTCGATGCAGGAGATGTGGTCGGCGTCGAAGGCGTGCCGGAAGCCCAGGAACCACGCGGTGATGGCGACCCCGAGCCCGACGCCGAGCCCTCTGGTCCCGGCCTCCCCTTGGTAGTCGAAGTGGTGCGGCATCACGCACCAGATGTAAATACCCCAGCCCGCGGCGTTGACGGCCAGGATGAACACGAACATCGCAGCGAGCCGGGACCATTCGGCGAGGCGCATCCCGCGCAGCGCAGACCGGCCCGGGGACGGCAAGTGCCTCACGAGTCACTCCTGTTCTGGATGGCTGCACCCGGTCACCTGGCCGCCGATCGGGCTGGCACGTAACCAGCTGCCGACCCGGCACAGCCCGGCCCGCGGCCGGTGACCTGGCGTTCACGCTTACGTGTTGGCGGTTGGGACGGCTACGCCGATCATGCAGTCCCGGGTGACGATCGCGGCGAGCTGTTCTTCGGTCCAGCCTTCGGTCCCATCGGGGCGCATCGGCAGCACGAGATAGCGCATGTTGGCGTTGGAGTCGTGCACCCGGATATCGATTTCCGGCGGGATGATCGTGCCGAACTCGGTGAGTACCACGCGAGGCCAGCGAACCGCTCGGCGGCGATAGGACGGGCTCTTGTACCAGTCCGGCGGCAGGCCCAGCAGGGCCCGCGGATAGCACGAGCACAGGGTGCAGCAGACCAGGTTGTGGACCTGCGGCGTGTTCGGCATCACGATCAGGGGGGCCTGGTCATAATTGACGATGCCGATCTCCTGGGCCGCGGCCGTGCCGTCGGCCAGAGCGCGCTCCCGGTAGGCGGGGTCGGTCCACGCGCGGGCCACCAGCCGGGCGCCGAGGGCAGGCGTGGCCGCGTCCATCCATTCCAGCCACTGACGGTGATCAGCGGCGGAGAACAGGCCGTGGGCGATCGCCAGCTCGCGGACCGCGGTCTCAAGGATCTCGAACTCGTTCGGAGCCTCCTCGACCTCGGCCGCGACCGGCGGGTGCGCGCTTCGGGCGGCTACGTCGTGCTGGGTTGTGCTCATGTCGTCGTCTCCTCTGCGGGCTCGAGCCAGCGCTCGAAGATCTCTAGTTCGTGGGTATCGCCGGCCTCTCCGCGGTAACCGGGCCAGGTGCCGGCCTGGTGCAGCTGGACCCGGTAGAGCGTCTCGCGGCGCCCGCCCTGCCACAGCCGGCCCCAGGCGTCGTCCTCGGGGATCACGAAGTCGGACAGCACTCGCTCCACCACGCCGGTGCGGCCCCGGGCGTAAGCCGGCACCCGGGAGTGAGAAAAGGTTTCCTGCGCGCGGACCCGGACCTGGTCACCGGCGCTGAACCGGCTCATGACGCCACCTCGAAGCGGGCGCGCACCTCGGCCGTCTTGTTAGCGAGTTCGTCCTGCGTGATCAGCTCCTTGTCCATCAGCCGGGTCGCCACGGCCAGTGCCCACTTCTGGTAGTACGTGAACCCGGCATAGATCGTCTGGCCGAGGTCCTCAATGGCACGGCGCTTTTCCTCCATGCTCATCGCCTCGCGCCAGTTCAGGCACTCCAGGGTTGCGTGGCACCTTTTCTCCCACGGCGCCAGCTCATGCTCTTCGATCACCATCGGCTCGGCCGGCAAGCCGCCGAAGTCATTGACCGGCTGCGGCAGCCGCTCACCTCCGTTAGGCAGGCCCATAGCCATCTCCCTTCTCCTGTTTTGCGTACGTTCTGTCGCCGATTCTGCGGGCCGAGCCAGAAATGGGTCATCGGTCAAATGGCTCCATCTCCATCAGAGCCGCCGCTGCTTGGTAGAGAAGATGACGTAACGCGCTACCACCCGGCCGGGCAGGAACGGCTCAGGCGAGGGTGAAACCCGGACCGTTAGGGATAATTCACGTGCTTATGCCGAACGAGCGGGGTTGCCCGCCTTGGCGGAACGTAGCTCCGCACCGGGGGTCCGGGGCTCGTGCCCGCGCTAGCGCTGTTCTGGGCGATGCGCCGCGAGCGCATCGCGCAACGCGGCCCTGGTCGTGATGCGGAGTTTGCGGAATACCTGATGCAAGTGAGCGCCGACGGTCCGATGCGACAGATAGAGCTGTTCGCCGATCTGCTTGTTCGTCAGGCCGGCGGCGGCCAGCATCGCGATCTCGTGCTCTTGCGGTGTGAGCACCTCGGATACGGACATGGTGGAGCGAGACCTGGTCTGGCCGGTGGCCCGAAGTTCGTGGCCGGCCGGATCGTCCACGGCCGGGCGCCGAGGCGCTCGAAGGTCTCGAGCGCGGCCGTCAGGTGCACCCGCGACACCGTCGTGGCCCGCGTGCGCCGCAGTCGTTCGCCGTAGGCCAGCTGCACTCGGGCCAGGTCAAACGGCCACCGGTCAATGCCGGGAATCATCAGCGCCTGCTCGAAGAGCCCCGTCGCCGCCGCGTCCGAGGCGGCGACCGCCGCCGCCCCCACGGCCAGCAAGGCGATCCGCGGGGATAGCGCCGCGACGTTGTCGGCGCGGATCGCGGTGATGTGGGGCGCCGCTTCGACGTGGCGTCCGGTCCGCATGGCGGCCTCGACCAGGTCCATCATGACCCAGGTGGCATAAGGCACGTGAGACGCGAAGGTACCGGCTGGGCTGATAGTGCTCGCCTGACGGTAAGCCTCCTCGAAATCACCCCGGCCCAACGCGGCCAGTCCCCGGGCGTAACAGGCATTCCACTGCGCCACGCGCACCCCGCGCGGTGCGGCCCACTGGAGCATGGCGTCGGTCAGTTCGCGCGTTCGGTCCTCGTCGCCCCGGCAGGCCGCGATGACGGCCAGGTTGAGCTGCGCGCCCAGGATCCGGTAACCATGAGGTTCGGACAGCCTGAGGGCCTCGTCGGTCAGTTCCCGGGCCTGGTCCCACTGGCCGGTCCGGAAGTGGTCGAAGCCCAGCAGGATGAGCGCGGTGATGGCCGATCCGACCGCGCGGCCTTCGCGACCGTCCCGAACTACCCGCCACAACGCGTCGCAGCACGGCCCGTAGCGGTCCACGAACCCGCACGAGTTAGCGATCCGCATGATCCGGACCGGGTCGATCTCGTCGGTCAGGTCGGCGATCGCCGCGTCCAGCTTCTTGAGCGCCGGGGCGGCCGTGCGTACCGGATCGGCGACGATCTTGCTCGCCAGGTCCAGCGACGCCGGGATGTCCGGGGCGAGCCGGGCGAGCACGGCGTCGAAGGGTTTCCACAGTTCGGCTCGTCCGCCGAACCAGCACACCCGGAGCAGGGCGTGCAGTGCTTCCTCCAGCACGCTGTCGCTCCCGGGATCGACTGCGGCCCGGTTCTCGATGGCGCCGACGAGCAGCCGATGGGCCGTGTCGACGTTGCCATCGCCGTTCAGCAGGAGGTAGGACGCCGCGATCGCGGCCTCGAGTGACCCGCCCGGATCCGGGTCGGCTCGCCGCGCGTCATCGAGCAACTGCGAGGCGGTATCGAGCTCGCCGGCCACGGTGGCGCCGATGTAGGCGGCCTTGGCCAATCGCCGGCTTCGGCCGGCACGTTGCGGGCTCAGTTCGGAGGCCCTCGTCAGCGCGGCTACCGCGCCGGTGGCGTCGCCGCGCGCCAGGATGCGCTGGGCGACCTGCTCGAGCAGTCCTGCGACGTGCTCGTCGGGTGCCATGGTCGCTTCGGCCAGATGCCACGCCTGGCGATCGGGCTGATCGGCCAGCAAACCGGCCAGCTGTTCATGGGCTCGGCGGCACTCATCTTCGGTCGACAGCTCCACCACGGCCGAGCGGATCAGCGGGTGCCGGAACGCCAGCCGCCGGGTCGCGTGATCGACATAGGCCAGTCGCGCCCGCTCCGCCGCGGCGAGATCGTCGAAATGCTGACTGCTGCCGTCAGCCCGCAGCACCCGGGGGTCGCCGGTACCGTCGAGCGCCATCAACAGCAGCAGTCGCCGCGTTCCTTCAGGAAGGGCCGTCACCCGCACGGCGAACATCGCCTGCAGCCGCCTGCTCAGTGGCAGTGCGGCCGCAAACCCCGCTAGTGCCTCAGGCTGCGACGCGTCCAGCATGGTGGGTAGCTCCAAGAGCGCCAGCGGGTTGCCCCGTGCCTCGGCCAGCACCCGCTGCCGGGTATGCCCGGCCATGCCAGGGAAGCGGGCAGCGACCAGGCCGGCCGCCGCTTTGTCATCGAGCGGCACCAGCTCCAGCTGCGGCAGCCCGGCACGCTCGAAGAAGCTCTCCTCTCCCGACCTTGACGTGGCGAGGAATGCGACGGAACTGCCGGCCAGACGACGGGCCACGAAGCCCAGCACCCCCGCGCTTACCCGGTCAAGCCAGGGCAGATCGTCGACGGCCACCAGTACCGGGCGAGCCACGGCAGCCTGGCGGAGCATCATGAGCGCTGCGTTGGACACCAGCATCCGGTCCGGCGCCTGACCCGCACCGAAACCCAGAGCCACGTTCAGCGCATCCCGGTGCGGTTGACTGAGCCCGGTGAACTCCTGGTAAAGAGGAAGGAGCGCTTGGTGGAGCCCGGCGAAGGACATGTCCGCCTCGAACTCCACACCTGCCACGCGCAGAACCTGCGTGCCTGCCGCAAGGGCCATCTCGGCCGCAGCATCAAGCAGCACCGTCTTGCCCGCGCCGGGTTCCCCGAAGATCAGCAGTGCCGCCCCACCGGACCTGGCCCTATCGAGAAACGCGCCGACCGCCGCCAACTCAGCGCTACGGCCGATCAGGCCCCCGGCTATACCGGTGTGCGGATCGTCAAGCCGGCCCACTGAGACAGGTTCCGAGCATAGGCAATCCTCCCAGTTCGGAACGATACGCCCACCAGCCTGCGCCCGCGACTAGGCACCTGCTAGGGAGCGATCAGCGCGTCGGTAAGCGGATCAATCCCGGCCAGCTTGGCCGCCAGGTCGGCGCTCAGATCGTAACGTGCCGCGAGCGCCGCGGGCGCGTAGTACGTAACCTTCGTCTGCCCGTCGTCTGCCCAGATCAGCACCTTGAGCGGGAGGTCAACTGCGGTCAGCGGCACGGCCACCATCACTGGCGTGCCTGCGGCCGGGCTGCCGAACATGACCAGCGTGGTCTCGCGTAGCTGCATTCCCACCCGCTTCGCTTCGGCGCTCTGGTCGATCACGGCGAAGACCTTCATGCCCTTCGCGGAAAGGATGCCGGTCAGCCGCGAGACAGTGTCGGTAACCGACCTTGGGCTGACCTTGGTGGTGATCTGTGTCTCGATCCAGTCGGCCATCGCCGATCTCCCCTCTGCCACGGGCCACTACGGTTCCAACTGTCTGCTCTCAGCCCGCGGCTAACATCTGTCATCTGACCCGCGTGCCAGTCCAGTTTCACCTCGTAAAGCGCCGTGCTGACGGGCATTGGGCCCAGTCGTCGTCATGTCAGGGGTGCGGCGGCGGGTCCGCTTTGCGGTTCGGGACGTCGATCGCCCGGCCGAGCGCGACGAGGGCGGCGTCCTTGATGGCCTCCGACAGCGTCGGGTGCGGCGCCATGCCGTCGGCGACGGTCTGGACGGCTGCTCCGGAGTCGATCGCGACGACGCCGGCCTCCGCCATGTCGGTCACGTGCGGTCCGATCATCACCAGGCCAAGCAGTTCGCCGTCCGGCATCCAGTGGCGGCTGCCGACGCGTCACCCGATCCAGTTCACCTGGACGAGGACCACGCGCTCGCCGCGGACATCAGTCAGGTAGACGAGCATCAGCGGACCTCGCTGGATAGTGCGCAGCCCAGGCGGATCGCCCGTGAACCCCGGGCCGTCCAGGAACACCATCGATTCGCGTACGGCCAGTTCCTCAGCTAGCTGCTGGACCGCCCGGACGGCGTCAGGCGTCAGCCCATCGAGCAGGTCATCGGTGACGCATACCCAGTGCCAGTCAGCCACCCGCGACCTCGTGGTAAGCCGCCTGGACGATCTCGGCGGCTTCCTGGATGGCCCGTTCCCGGACGCCAGCGTCGGGGTCAGCGAGTGCGCGCTCGGCGGCGTGCAGGCGCGCGGCCACCGAAGGCCGACGCTCAATCGCGATCGTGGCACCCCAGCGCTGATAGAAGTGCCGGATCGGGAAGACGCTGTCCTCGTCGCCGGCCTGGCTGAAAGCATCCTGGATTTCCTGGAAGAACTCGGGCAGCCGGGAGGGCACGACGGCCGCCACCGCTTGCCGCAGCGCGTCAAGTGTCAGCGCGGGCATGGGAATCAGCGGCTCGTCACCTTGTACGTGCTCAGCCGTCATCCGTGGCGCCTCCTCTCGTATCCAGGAAAAGGATAACCGTGCCGGCGCCTGCGGGCCGGGAACGGCAGCGGCACCCCCTGCGGTCAGCCTGAGATCATGTGCACGAAGTCGTAGTTTCCCTCGCCAAGGCCGCGGCGCAGCTTGAGGATGATCCTCTCCCCGTCGTCGTACGGCCCGGAGATATACATCGGTTTCCCGTCCCGGCCGAAGGTCAGCTCGCACTCCCCGTCCCATGCCCCTAGATACCCGGCGGCCCGCCCGAAGTCCGCGTGCGGCTCGAACCCCAGCTCACGCGCGTACACGATCGCGCCGTAGATGATCTGCCGCCCCAGTTCCAGCGGCACCTGCACGGCCGGCTCGTCCCCCGCGCTGAAGATCTGCTGGATGAACCCGCCCAGCTGCCGCCGGTCCATCGACCGCGGCCCGGCCGCGTCCTTCAGCCCCAGGCACCAGGTGTCCACCAGGTAGAAGCACACCCCGGCCGTGGACCCGCCCCGGTCCCGGGCGACCAGCACGGTCACCAGCCCCGAGTGCCCGGTTCGTTCCGACGGGCCCGACCCCGGCCAGTCCGGCCGCTCCGGTGCCAGGACGCTCGATGACCAGCCTGGACTGATCCAGCATCCGATCAGCGCGTCCTCCCGGGTGCGCCCTTCGGCCGCGGCGACCGATCTGATAAGCGGCGCGACCGCGCTCGGCGGCATCTTCAGCGCCCGGGCGATCTCCTTCGGCGTGCGCCCGGCGTCCCGCAGCTCACGAACACGGTTAAGCAACTGCTGTGCTGGCATAGGAATCTGCTGTGCTGGCATAGGAATATTGTGCCCCGAACCGACCACGAGGTCCTGGTCTTGCGGCACGACGACAGGGGCCTTCGGCTTGAGGAAACCGGGCAACGCCGCCTCGAGCAGCTGAAGCACCACATCACCGGAGATGCCCACCGCAGCCACCCCTCGGCGCGCGATGGCCGTGCGGATGGCGCGTTGTGGAGATTGCCGGGGCCGCAGCTTCCCGCGCAGACCGCGAGCTCGCCCGTCAGATGGGCCTCCGCGCTGGCCGTGAAGGCCCCTGCTTCTTCGTGGCGAACATGGACCCGGTCGGGTCCACCGGCGCGGTGCAGCGCGTCAGTGAACCCGTTCAGAGAATCCCCGACCCACGCCGAAGACACGTTTCACTCCCGCTTGCTTGAGGGTCTGCACCATGAAGTCAGCGACGGTTCGGGCCATGACACCCTCGCTCGTGCTTGAGTTGGGAGGAGGCCTACTTGCCTTGGTAGACGGGGGGACGTCCCTCTGCCTCAGCCTTGCGGCCCTCGATGAAGTCCTCGGTGTGGAAGAGCCCGCCAAATTGCTCATTGAGCCTGGCGAACGCCGCCGCTTCGGACTTGTCGATCGAGAGGTGCGCGGACTCCAGCGTGGTCTTGATGCCGAGCGGCCCGCACGCGGCGATCTTCCGGGCCAGCCCGATCCCCGCTTCCAGCGCCTGGGCCGGGTTAGGGGCGATCTCCTGGATCACGCCCATCCGATAGGCCTCCTCCGCGCCCCAGTGGTCGCCGGTGAGCATGTAGCGCATGGCGTTCCCCCATCCCGCTTCCCGCGGAAACCGGATGGTCGAGCCGCCGCCAGGGAACCGTCCGTGCGTGTTCTCGTCCTGGCCAAACCGCACGTCGGCGCTGGCCACCCGGATGTCGGCCACCAGATGCAGTTCGTGGCCCATGTTCCAGGTATCGCCATGGACAACCACGATCAGGGGCTTGCTGAGATGCTGGGTCCTGGCGAAGGGATCGAGCATGCCGTCCTTCACCGCGAACGGCTTGCCGGTCCTGGCCAGGGGCGCGAAGGCGTCCACGTCGATGCCGCGGGAGAAGTTCTCGCCGTGGCCGAAGAACACCGCCGCCCGCAGGCTCGGGTCGTTGTCGAAGTCGTAGTACGCCTTGGCCAAGCCGAAGAAGGCGTCCGGGTCGAGCCGGTTGTAGGCCTGGGGCCGGTTGATCCCGATCAGGACGATCTCGCCGCGCCGCTCGACGGTGATCTTGGCCTCGGGGGAAGCGGAATGTCGGCTATGCGGCCTTTGTCGTTGAGCTTGGGAATGGCCATCTCACACCTCGTCGGCGATGGGATTGACGAGCATGAGGGATGGCGGCGTGGGGCGGCTGCGAGCAGCCGGGACGCCGAGAGGGGGTGAGGGAGAGACGGGCGGGGACGGCGGGGAGAGCGAGAGAGGAGCTGGCAACGGGGCCTTTCCCTACGGCGCCGGGTGCGCAGTAGACCCTAATCCAGCCCGATCACCGATCGCAATGCCTCGTCAAGATCGGATTGCTTCCTCCCTGCGGCGGGAGTTTGTCCGCCGGGATGTCGAGGCGGTCGTGACGGCTCCGACTCTGTGGTGGGATCGTTTTTGACGACACTTCCGAAGGAGTTCCGATGTCCCATGCCACCACCGGGTCCGCTCGCGTCGTCAACGTCGCCGCCGGGGTCGAGAACACCGTCCGGACAGCGCCCGTCCGCGACGGCCGCCACCAGGCGCTTGCGGTCCTCATCGGCAAGTGGATCAACGAAGGCCGCACGATCGGGACCGCGGAGATCCCGCCGGTTCCGATCCTCACTAGCGATGTCTACGAGTGGGCGCCCGGCGGGTTCTTCGTCGTGCACTCGGCCTTCGGGAAGATCGGCGAAACGAGCGTCGGCGGTGTCGAGATCATCGGCGTTGACGGCGAGGCGTACCGCTCTACGTTCTACGACAGCTTCGGCAACGTCCACCGCTCACGACTGGAGATCGAGGGCGACGTGATCAGGTGGATCGGAGACCGGACGCGTTGCACCGTAACGATGACCGACGACGGCATGACCCAAGTCGCCCGCCACGAGTCCACCGCCGACGGCGTGAGCTGGACCGCATCGATGGACGTGACGCTGCGCAAGATCGGCTGAACCGGCAACGGTCCAGCAGGCGCAGGACGTTGAGGGCGGCTACGAAAGGCGGCCCCGACGGTTCAACGGCGCTGCCGCTGACTGGGTTCGCGCTATGCTCCATGCGGATGAGGAGGTGGGCCATGGCAGAGACACCATTCGTGATCGGGGCCGACGCCAGGTGTGTCGATGGGGTCTGCGGCAAGGTGGTCCGCGTGGTCGTTGACCCGGTCGCGCGGGCGGTCACCCATCTGGTGGTCCAACCGGGGCACTGGGCCGGCCTGGGCGGCTTGTCCCTCTCGATCTTGTCGCTGCCGCGACACCGAACGAGGTCCGGCTGCGCTGCACTCGGGCGGAGTTCGACGAGCTCGGTTTCGCCGAGGATGCGCATTTCGCGCCGGGGACCAGCCTGGACCAGTACCCAGGCTACAGCGCGGAACAGATGCTCATGTTGCCGTACTACAGCCGGGTCGCAGGCGATGATATGCCCCAGACCCAAGCAGATGAGCCGATCGGTTCTTACGGCTCCCTGCCCCCGGACGAGGTCGGCGTGCGCCGCAATAAGCGCGTCTATGCCACCGACGGCGAGATCGGGCGAGTCGAGGGGCTTGTCGTCGACCCTGGCAACCACCACGTGAGCCACGTGCTGCTGCAGGAGGGGCATGTGTTCGGCCGCAAGGAAGTGGCCATCCCGATCGGCGCCGTTACCGGGACCGTGGACGACGTCCAGCTCAATATCACCAAGCAGCAGGCGGAGAACCTGCCGCCGGTGGACATCGATCACCCCAGCGGGTAGAGCGACCAGGATGCCGAGAAGCGAAACGCCAGCAGCCGACCCAGATCCACCGTGACCAGCTCGCCGTCCGCGCCCGGCGCGGCGGTGGCCCGGGCGGACAGGGCCGCGGGCCCATCCGGCCGCTGTGGAGCGAGGATATGGTGATCCGCTTCAGTACGCGCGAGCCAGGAAGGCGGTGAGGCCGGGCTCGGTGTCGGACTCGGGTATCGAGCCGTCCGCACGCTGCAGGCACCGCACCGTGATGCCGGCGCTGGCCAGTTCCAGCTCGCCGGACGGTCCGAGCAGGTCCCAGTCCAGGGTCGCCCAGCCCTCGCTGACCATCTCGGGTACCTCCGCCATCGAGCGCACCGGCGTGATCCGGGCGTCCCGCGCCTGGGTCGCCGCGGACAGCATCTCCCGTTGGGCGTCCTGGAGCAGGGCCGGCACGGTGCTCGCCAGGTCCGCCAGCGGCGCGGTATCTCGCACCCCGCCGGCCAGCCGCCGCACCAGGATCGCGGTCTGCGCCGCGATGTCGCGCGGTCCCAGCTCCACCCGCAGTGGGATGCCCTTTAGCTCCCAGTCCACCGCTCGCCGGCCGAACGGGACGTCCGTCCGGTCGTCCACGGCGACCCGCACCCCCTGGGCTACCAGTTCCCGGCCGATCCGGTGCGCCACGTCGCATGCTTCGGGCTTGACGGCCAGCACCACAACTTGGGTGGGCGCGAGCACCGGCGGGATGCGCAGCCCCTGGTCGTCGCCGTGCGCCATGATCAGGCCGCCGACCATCCGGGTGGAGGTGCCCCAGGACGTCGTCCAAGCCAACTCCCGGCTACCGGTCGGACCGGTGAAGTCGATGCCGAATGCGCGCGAGAAGTTCTGCCCCAACTCGTGTGACGTGCCCATCTGCAGCGCCTTGCCGTCCTTCATCATCGCCTCCAGGGTGATGGTGTTGACGGCGCCGGCGAACCGCTCGCGCGCGGTCTTGCACCCCAGCACAACCGGGATCGCGAGCACGTTGACCATCAGGTCGGCGTACGCCTCGTGCGCGATCCGGCGGGCGTAGTCGCGGGCTTCCTGGTAGCTGGCATGGGCGGTGTGCCCCTCCTGCCATAGAAACTCGCTAGTGCGCAGGAACAGTCTCGGGCGTAGCTCCCAGCGCACCACGTTGGCCCACTGGTTCAGCAGCAGAGGCAAGTCCCGGAAGCTCTGCACCCACTTCGCCATGTACTCGCCGATGATGGTCTCGGAGGTCGGGCGCACCACGAGCGCCTCCTCCAGCTCTTTGCCCCCGGCGTGGGTCACCACGGCCAGTTCGGGCTGGAACCCTTCGACATGCTCGGCTTCCCGACGCAGGTAGGACTCCGGGATGAACAGCGGGAAGTAGGCGTTCTGGGCTCCGAGCGCCTTGATCCGCGAGTCCATCTCGGCCTGGATGCGCTCCCACAGCGCGTAGCCATACGGCCGGATGACCATGGTGCCGCGCACGGGTCCGTTGTCGGCCAGTTCGGCCTTCGCGATGATGTCTTGGTACCACCGAGGGAAGTTCTCCCCTTGCGGAGTGAGGACCGCCTTCTTACTCGCCATGTCAGGGGATGCTAGCCGATGAGGTGCCCTAGCCAATCGCTATCCATTCGGTGACGGCGGCTGGCATGCCGTCACGCAGGCAGATCAGGCTCAGCGGCCCGCCTGGAAGCTGGTCGACGGCGAAACGACCCCGGTTGTCAGCATCAACCCAGGAGGGTTCGGCCCGCTGCGGGCGGACCTTGATGCGCGCGGACGCGGCCGGGGTCAGCTGGCCGATCAGCCGCCAGGAGCCGGCCCGGGCACCGCGCTCGATCTCGATCTCCACGCTGAGGTCTCCGGTGTCGAAGACCGCCAGCCGGGGTGCGGTGCCCGAGCGCACCACGGAGTGGGCCGTGGCCAGCCCGGAATCAGAGATAAGCACCGCCAGGCTGGCGTCCGCTTCCCGCAGGTCGTAGCTGCTCCTGGCCAGTTCCGCGGACCAGTCCGGTGACGGCTGGTCGCGGCCGATCACCTCTCGCAAGGCCGCGAGCAATCCTTCGTCGTCCAGTTCGCTCAGCTCGATGGCTGGCTCGCCGTCCTCGCGGGCCGCCGGGTCGTCCGTGCTCATCTGCCCCTCCGCCGCAGTCGTGGGCCCGTGGGGGCCGGGGCATCATGGTGACCTAGGTTGGAACCAGTTGGCTCCTATCCTTCATGAGCCGACACGAACGCGCTAGATACCAGCACTGTCAAGTAGTTTTCTGAGCTGGTTCAGGCACCGGGCCCGGGTCGGCCCGAGGCTGCCTGGCGCCGTATCCAGCTGGGCGGCCACCAGGCGGTAGGACGGCGGCCCTTGGTCGGCGTCGACGACCAGCGCCCGGAGTACGCGCTGGCACCACTCGCTGAGCAGGTGGAACGCTTTCCAGAGGACGGCGTGCTGATCGGCCGTGAGGACCGGTTCGTCGGCTGGGGCGCTGCCGCCGAGCAGCCGGTCGATGGTCTCCTCTTCAACGGCCACCGAGGACTTGGATCGCCGTAGCAGAGCCTGGCACTCGCGGCGGCAGGTGGTCGCGAGCCAGCCGGCCAGCCGCCGCGGATCGCGGATCCGCTCCAGGTTCTCCAGCAGGTGCAGCCAGGTCAGCTGGACGGCGTCGGCGGCGTCGTCGTCGCTCATCCTGTGCGCACGGCAGATGGACCAGACCAGGCCGTTGTAGCGGTCGACGAGCTGCTCCCAGGCCCGCGCGTCACCGGCTGCCGCGGCCCGTACCCAGCCGGGAACAGGGTCGGCTAGGACTTCCGGGTCGGCCGTCCCCGGTTCAGGACTGTCCTGCGTCTCCATGGTCATCACACCCCCAAAGCGATGAAGGAGCAGGCTGTAGCCAGCGCGACGGGGTCGCCGGTCGCCGCCGCATCGGCCTGGGCGAGCCGGAGCGCTTCGGCGAACCCGGCACCGCCGGCCACGCACCTGTGCAGTGATCCCATGATCGAGGGAGTGACCTGGTCGTTGACGGGGACGATGGCGGCGACGATGCCGACCGTCCCCTTCGGCATCAGGCTGCTGGCCAGCCCGAGCAGCTCGTCCGCCCCGGTGGGCGCCGCGCGCCCCGACTCGCAGGCGGACAGCACCAGGCGATGCGGCGCCCGGTCGATGCCTTCGATGTCGTAGACCGTCAGGGGGCCGTCATCCAGCTGCACCGACGACAGGAGCGGGTTATCCGCGCGGAACGTCCCGTGCGCCGCGACGTGCGCAAGCCAGGAATCATTGAGCGCGGCGAGCACACGGCTGGCTGTTGCGGTGCCGTTGGCCAGGACGGTGGCTTGGGGGTACAGCTCGCCCAGGCGCATGATCTCGGCCTCGGCGGCGGCGAGGTCAGGGCCGCCGATCAGAGTGACCGCCCGGTGCTCAGGCTCGGCAGCCAGGCTGGCGCGCAACCAGATGGCCGCCGACGGGCTCACGCTGACTGACCGGCCGCGCAGCACGGGAAGCAGGCCCCAGGGTATGGCGGTCAGCCTGCCGGTCGGAACGATCACCACCGTATCGGCGTCGAGCCCGGCTGCCGCCGGGCCGAGCACGGCCTTCTCCACCAGGCGCCCGGCATCGGCGAGGGCGTGGCCGGGATCGGGCACCGGCCGCCCGTCAGCCAGGCGCCGCAGCAAGAAACGCGCGAAATCCGCTTCGCGGACGGCATCCTCGCCGCCGCCCACGATGTGCACCTGGATGCCCGATGGCCGAACGGTCACCGCGTACAGGGTGTCGTCGAGCTCGATGAGCTCGATGAGAACGGCGCCGCCCAGGGCGCCGAGCAAGGCCTGCACGGTGAATGCCTGCCGGGCGCGCGCCGCGGCCGGACCGGGAGTGCGCAGTATGCGGGCCCGCACGGCCGCCTCCAGCCGGGAGCGCTCCCGCCGCAGGGCCGGGATAAGCGGCGCCGCGACCAGGTCGCGGTCCAGGCGCCGGCTGACTTCGCGCAAGGCCGACATCTGCTCGGCGAGCTCGCCGTCGGGCGGCAGCCTGGTCGGCGTGGCGGCCTGGACGGTGGCCCGCCACCGCTCGCTCCAGAGGAGCAGCTGCCGCCCGTGGCCCCGGTTCAGCGCGGCCCGCTGGCCGATGGCGGCCAGCTCCCTGCCGTAGGTGGTGACCGCGGCCCGCAGCTCGCTGGCCCCGAGCATCTGCTGCTGCTCGGCCAGGATCGCCAGGCCGCGGCGGCAGGCGGACAGCATCTCGGCGTCGTGCCCGCGCAGCTGGCAGAGCAGCGCCCGGGCCAGCAGGGCCCGGCTCCGGCTCAGGGGCCGGCTGCCCCGCCGGGGCCGCGCTGCGGCGGCCAGATGATCCTCGGCCTGCCCGCTGATGCCCCGCCGCAGGGCCAGCTGGCCGGCCAGCAGGTGCGCCTCCGTCGACTCATCCGCGCCGAGGGCGTCAAGCTGGCGGGCGACCGAGCAGGCCAGGCGGTAGGTGCCCGAGCCGGCGTCGCCTCCGGCATGCCGGGCTTGCGCCAGCACCAGCCGAGTACGGGCTGACCAGCGATCCCTGCGCTGGCGGTGAAACAGCCGCGCGGCCTGATCGGCCCGGTCGCTGGCCGCCTGGGGATCGCCTGCGGCCAGCGCCGCCGTCGCCGAGGAGTAAAGCAGCTCGGCGAACTTCGTGGACCGGCGGATATCGGGGCCCTGACCGCGGACGGCGGTTTCTGTCTCCGCCCACGCGTCCGCCGCCAGCCCGGCCGACAGCAGGATCGCGCACCGGTCGATGGCGATATCCAGCATGGGGGTGCCCAGCTGCGCGTAGCACCGGTCAGCCTCGGCGAGCAGTTCAAGCGCTTCCGGCACATGCCCGGAGGCGGCCGCGACCAGCCCGCGGTTGTGCCTGGCGGTGGCATATTCCCATTCCTGCCCGGCCAGCTTGTAGTGCTGCTCGGCGCGGCGGAAGTCGGCGTCGGCCCGGCGGGTCTGACCCAGTTCGAGCAGGATCAGGCCGCGATGGCTGCGGGCCCTGGCCTCCCAGAGGAAATCCCCGTGCCGGTGCAGGATCGCTACCACCTGGTTCTGGTCGCGCAGCGCGTCATCCCGCCGGCCGATGTAACCAAGGGCGGCCGCACGGCGCATCAGGACCCGCCCGGTGAGTCCCCCGCGTGCCGCGCTGACCGCGGCGTCCAGGTGGGCCATCCCCCTGGCGGTGTGGCCAGCTATCGCCATCGTCAGGCCGAGGCTGGCCCGGACGTCGGCCTCGCGCTGCACCTGGCCGCTGGCCCGGGCCGTCCGGAGAGCACGCCGCAATTCGGTAAGCCCCTCCTCCAGGTGGCCGAGATCCCGCAGCGCGAGGCCGGCCGCCTGACGCGCCATGGAGGCCTCGGCCGCGCTGACCGGCGGCCGGCGTGACAGCAGCGCCCGAGCCCGGGCCAGCGCCTCGGCCGGCCGGGAATGCGTGAGGACGAGAAGATGACTGGCCTCGGTATCAGGGGCGCCGCCATCGTTCTCTGACATACGTCCATGATGGTGGAAATCACCAGCTACCGACAGATCTCACTAAGAGGGGTCATGATGACCGACAGTGAAGGCGAAGGCCCGGGCAGCCGTGAAGACGACGGCATGCGCACCGAAGCGGGCATAACCGCGAGCATCAGGGATATCTCGGAGAACCAGACCAGGTACATTCTGGATACTTTCCCTGACGCTGCCGTCTACCCGCCGCGAGCTAACAACGGCCCTGACGCGGCTCCGGTCGAGTTCATCTATCGCAGGCGTCATCTGCTGACCCGCGACCAGGACCTGCGGAGCGTGCTGAATATTCTCAACCCGTCGCGCGTCACGGTTGCCCGCGGGACGGCCGAGCTACCCGAGGCCGGGGAGGTCACTCATCCGATACCTGGCCTCGCGCTCGTCGAATTGACCGGCAGTCCGACCGACCCCCTGGGAGAAGCCCAGGTGCTGTTCGGCGCGCTGCAGGTCATCGAGCAGGAACTCGGCCCGGGCAAGGCAACCCCGGAGCATGCGGTGCACATTACCGGACCGCCTCCGCCGGCCACTAACTGCCCGGCCACGGAGCCCGACTGGGTGCCCGCTGAGGTTCCTGCGCGGCCGGGGATATCCAGGTCCCGCTGCGACGGCCGCGGGACGCTCGTCGCCGTGGTGGACACGGGGCTGGTGAAGGAAACGGCCGCCTGGTATCCGTGGCTGCACGGGGTCGTCGGCGACCCCGATCTCCAGGTGGACGAGGGAACGTCCATCGAGCGGTACGGCGGTCACGGCACGTTCATCGCCAGCATCATCCGCGCCATGGCTCCCCGGGCCGATGTGCGGGTAGTCCGAATTTTCGAGAAGGCGGGCGCGATATATGAAACCAACATCGTCAAGGCGCTCCTGGAGGTGCTGGACTGGGCCCCGGACGTCATCAGCCTGTCCGCGGGAACGCACACCTGGCTCGATGGCGGCTTGCTGAGCTTCAAGGTCTTCGTCGAAGGACCGCTGCGCGAGCGCGAGGGGACCGTCCTGGTCGCTGCGGCCGGAAATGACGGCCTGGACTGGAAATTCTCGCCCGCGGAAATGGACCAGGTGATCGGCGTCGGGGCGCTCGGCGTACCCGGGGACGCGCGCGCCTGGTTCTCGGACTACGGCGATTGGGTCAAGGTCTACGCGCCAGGCCAGGACCTGGTGCACGCCTTCGCCCGTGGCCTGTACAAGTACCAGGAGGTGCGGGCTGGCCAGGAGGCACTGTTCGCCGGCATGGCCAGGTGGAGCGGAACCTCGTTCTCGACTCCGGTGGTGTCTGGGCTGATCGCCGCCCGGATGTCGGGAACCGGCGAGAGCTCCCGTGAGGCGTCGGAATCCCTGCTCCGGCTGGCCCGCGCCCAGGCACTGCCAGACGTCGGCCCGGTGCTGCATCCCGGCCAGGCATGCCTCTGCCCATGCGAGCAGCCGTGCCGGGAAAGGCGGCAAGGCCACTGCGGCTGCCGCTCGTAGCCTGACGGACATCAGATCCCGCTTAGCCGGGGACGACCGTGAAGGCGATGTGAGCCCAGGCGTTGTTGGCGTAGCCCTTCGGGTTCCACAGCTGAGCCTCGCTCTCGGGCTGAACGTCCGCAGCGCTGTCCCACGCCCGGGCCGTGACTTCGACCGGCCCTGGCGGCAGGTCCAGCGTGGCCCGCCAGCGTCGCCATGACCACGGGCCGAGCTCGGTGTCCAGGCTGGCCTGCCGCCAGCTGCGGCCCCCGTCGGCCGAGACGTCGACGCGTACCACCCGGCGGTCATCGCCTGCCAACGCGTAGCCGGACACGGTGACCGGGCCGGCCGGGACGTATCCGTGCTCGTCGGGCGCGAGGATGTCGGCGTTGACGGCGGCCGGCCCGAGCGAAAGACCATCCCCCGGCCCGGCGGAAGGATCGGCGTCAGCGGGCAGCAGCCGGTAGGCGGTGGCCTGGAAGTAGTTGTCCGACGGCTCGGCCTGGACCGTGATCCGCTCGACCCACTTCACGCTCCGCGCGCCGATATAGCCGGGCACGACTACCCGGACCGGCGCTCCGTGCACCCGCGGCAGCGGCTGCCGATTCATGGCCCACGCCAGCAGTACCTCCCCCCGCATCGCCTTGGCCAGCGGGATAGACGCACCGAACGGCTGCGGCGGGGACGGCAGGCCAGCGACATCCGGCGCCAGGAAGGCCACATGTTCCGCGCCCGCCGCGACGCCAGCGGCAGACAGCACGTCCGCCATCCGGACCCCAGTCCAGCAGGCATTACCGGTCGCGCCCGGTCCCCACGCCGCTTCGCCGGGGATGTCACGCACCTTGATCAGCCCGGCCCGACGGTTCCCGGCGCACTGCAACACCGCCACCACATCGTGACGGGCGAAACCACCCTGCAGATCGGCCAGCGACAGCTCAAGCGGCCGGGTCACCAGGCCGCCGATCCGCAGCCGCCACGCGTCCGGGCGCACCTGCGGAACCGGACCGTGATTACGGACGTAGAACGTATCCGCGCCGGTCAGCTCCTGCGCACCCAGGGCTGCCCGCGGCGGCTCGGCGTTCAGCGGATCACTGACGTGCACGATCATGTCGCTGCGCTTGCCCCAGGTCATGCCACGCCGTTACCCCGCCGCCCGGGCCCCTACACGGCGGCGCGCGATCGCTAGCTGCCACCGGATCGGGAACCTTCCCCGTTCCTTAAAATCATGAATGCCGAACGGCTTTGCTCACCGCCCGCTCAGCTGGTGGCCCGGTCGCGCCGAGAGCGCGGCGGGACGTGAGCCGTTCGAGGAGCAGGCCGAGGTCGATCAACGCGATCCGGACGGACGAATCGCTGCAGCCGTACGGCAGCACGACCGTCCCGCCGTGAAGCATGGCGCCACAGGAATACACCACGTTCGGGACGTAACCCTCGCGTTCCGACTCCTCGGCCACCAGGAGGGGCTCTGGCAGCGCGGCCAGCACGCGCTCGGGCTGATCCAGGTCGAGCAGGGCGACGCCGATGGCGTACTCCCGCATGGGCCCGACGCCGTGGGTGAAGACCAGCCAGCCCTGCGGGGTCTCGATCGGCGAGCCGCAGTTGCCGAGCTGGATCAGTTCCCACGGATGGGCCGGCGACTGCGCTGTCCGGGCCTGCGACCAGTCATGAGCGTCGTGGGAGTAGGCGATCGCGTTGCTTTCCCTGTCCCAGCGGGAGAGCGCGGCGTAGCGGCCGGCGATCTTGCGGGGAAACAGCGCCATGCCCTTGTTCGCGGCCGAGGGACCGGAGAGCTGGGAAATGGTGAAGGTCCGGAAGTCGGGGGTTTCCAGCAGGTGCGGCGCGACCCGCGAGCCGTCGAACGCCGTGTAGGTCGCGTAGTACGTCGTGTCCGCGCCGTCGGTGAAGCGCACGAACCTCGCGTCTTCCATGCCGTGGCTCTCGGCCGGGCAGGCCGGCCACAGTACCCGTTCGGGCAGAGGATGGTCTGCACCGAACTCCACGGCGTAGTTGGACGCCGCCATCCACGCGACCCGGTCGACGAGCGCGGTCGCGTCCGCGCGGGTGACCTGCTGCCTGGAGAGTTCGGCGAGCGCGGCCTTCAGTTCGGTATCAGTGAAGCGGGGCGGCAGGATGCTCCACAGGAGCTGTGCGTTCTCGTCGTCCTGGCCGAGTTCGGTGAGTTTCCTGGCGAACAAGTTGCGATCGTAGGGGACGGGCCGAGTGCGTCCGGTGTCCAGGAACCGGCCGGGAGAGTCGAAGCGGATCGCAGCATCCGCGCCGATCGTGCCGGTCCTGAACTCGATGCTGGACAGGTGACCTTCCCCGACCGCCCGCAGGCTCATGACGAACCGGGCCTGGCCAGGCAGGCATCCTGCCTGGTCAGGGTGAATCACCATCGACGGGTTGAACAGGGCCGCCGCCTCGAGCGCGTACTCGTGGGTGAAATACGCTCCGATCAGCTGCCGTCGTGCGCGGCCGACCTCGATCTCGGCACCCACCCGGTGGGCCACGAGAGAGAAGTTGCGCTCCAGGGTCCCGGGTAGGTCGCGGTACCCCGCGGAGAATCGAGCCAGCGTCCGGGCCAGGGTGTGTTCCACTTGGAGTTCGTTCAGCTCCAGGATGCGGTCGATGACGGCCAGCGCACGCGACCCGCCCCGGATCAGATGCTCCTGGCCTGGCACGAACAGGCGGCCGAGCGTGCGGGAGGCGTCTGGCCGTATCCGGTGCTCGGTCCGGGCCAGCAGTCCGCTGGCGGCGCGGGAGGTCTTCACTGCGGCACGGTGGCCAGGCGCAGACCATGCTGCATCACGGAGATCATCGCCAGGGTGGACTCGGCTCCCTGGTTGCGGCTGCGGCTGTTGCGGCTCAGGCCGTCACAGCCCCCGCCCGTCTTGTCGTCCAGGAGCGGTATCTTGGCGTCGTTGTCACCGAGGAACCACGCCACGGCCAGCTGGGCGCCGCCCAGCCAGCTGCGGTCACCGGTGACCGTCGCCGCGCGCATGCACGCGTCGGCTAGGGCGGCCACCTCGATCGGCTGCTGGTCGAAGGCCGGGCGGGGCTCCCCTAGACTCCAGCCTCCGGCCGGCACGACCGACAGGTGGCCATCTCTGGTCTCGACGGTCAGCAGCCAGTCGAGCATGCGCAGGCCGTTGCGCAGCACCCGGCCGCGGCCGAGTTTGGCGCCGGCCACGATGACCGCCTCGGCGATGGCCGCGTTCGCGTAGCTGAGCCTGGGTACCGGCCACGGCCACCGGGCATCAGCCGACGGTTCCCCGATGGCCGAGATGGCTCGGTCGAGAACCGTGCGCGCGCTAGCATGATCCGGCCACACCTCGAGGACCTCGACGGCCCCGAGCGCCGCGAACGCCATGGCATGCGGCCAGTGCGATGAGACCTTCGCGCAGCGGCCGAACCGGTTGATGGCATCCTCGCGGATCCCCGCAGTGGGTCCCCGGGCGGCGGCGGTGCCCAGGCCCCACAGGGCGCGGCCCCACCAGTCACCGATACCGGGCTGGTCCTGCCAGCGGCGGTCGTAGCCGAGGCGGTTACGGAACCTTCCGTCTGGCGCCTCGGCCTGGGCCAGGAAATAGAGGTAGCGGCGCCCCAGGGTTATCAGCTCCTGGGATGGCGACGGTTCCCGGCACACCACGACCAGGCCGCGGGCCACGTCGTCGACGCAGTAGCCGTGCTCGTACCTGGGCACGATCCCCTCGGCGTGCTCGAGCAAGCCGACGTGGTCGGTCAGGCGCTGCAGGTGCCGGAACGGCACCGCCGGGTCGCTCATACCGGGGTCCCCGCCCGGGCCGCGGTGAGCAGCAATGCGAGTTCCCGGTACGCATGCGCCACCGCCGGCCACAGCATTTGCGGCGCGAGGTCCGCCGAGTACCTGCTCATCTTCGCCGACAGGCCGGGCTCGGTCAGCGCGCGCTGCAGTGCGGTGGCGATGCCGGCCGGGTCCTGCCGGTCGACCAGGAGTCCCGCCCCGAGTAGCTCGATGGCATGCGGGAAGCAGGTCGACACCACCGGCTTACCCGCGGTGACCGCCTCGATCAAGACCCCGGAGGTGACCTGTTCCAGCGAGTCGTACGGCAGCAGCACGACATCGGCGGCGCTGATCAGCTGGCCCAGGGCCGTGGTGGGCAGGAACCGGCCATCGAAGTGCACGCGATCTGCCACGTTCCGCTCCCGGGCCCGGGCCACCAGCGCCCGCCGGTAGGCTTCGCCGTCGCGCCCCAGCACGCGCGGATGTGTCTGACCGGCCACCTGGTAGTCGACATGCAGGCCGCGGTCGCGGAGCAGGGCCATCGAATCGATCGCGTGCTCAATCCCCTTGCCCGGTCCCAGCAGACCCCAGGTCAGTACCGTGGGCCGGCCCGTCGCGGCCGGTGCTGAGGTCACCCGGTGATCGGCCGCGCCGTGCGGTATCACGAAGACCTTCTCGGGGCTGGTGCCGTAGATGTCGAGCAGTCGCGATCGGGCCGTCTGCGTCATCGTGACCACCACGCTGGCGGCGGCGATGACCTCATCGAGGATCGCGCGCTGCCTGGGCGTGGGGTGGGCCAGGACCGTGTGCAGGACCACGATGCTCGGCACGTGCAGGGCTTCGAGCAGCGGAACGACGTCCTGGCCGTCGGGGCCGCCGTAAATGCCGTACTCGTGCTGGACGATCACGACGTCGAAACCGTTGAGTACTTCGGCCGCCGCCGACGCGCTCGCGGCGGAGCCGGCCACCAGGTCATGGACGACCTCGCCGGCCGAGCCTGGCACTGCCTCGTCGAGCACGCGCACGACGGATACCTGATCGTCCGGCTGGCGCAGATGGGCGAGCAGCGCCGCGGTAAACGTGGCTAGCCCGCACTGCGTGGGCGGATAGGTGCTGAGCAGTGCGTAGGTCGTCGGCATAAGGCTCCTTGTCGTCGCTTGGCGCGGATGTCGACTGCGCCGGTACTGAAGTGGGCCTCACCAGGTGCAGATGACGGAACCGTGCCGACGGCGATCACCAGTTCATGGGGCGGCGCAATCCGGGCACAGAATCGTCTGGCGAGGTCTCCATGTCGGGCCCGAGGCTGGCTGAGAGGGCCTCGCGTGCTCGCTGACGTCCCGAACAGTGGCTGAGCGTCCGCCGCGGCCTCCGCGTAGTAGACGCATTGTCTACGATAGCGGAGAAAAATCCCCATCGGGCGTTGGCTGGCGCGACCGGGCCACGTAGACCGCGGCGGCGCCGAAGATCAGTACCAGGAGTCCGTAGATGCCCAGCGGGGCGGCGGCCGCGGTCCCGAACGCGCTGGCGGCGATGCCGGCCGCCACGGCAAAGTCCCGCATGGCGGTCGGCAGCACGATGGCGGTGCGCTGGGCCGGCGGCGCGCCGATCGCCAGCAGCCAGCCCAGGACCACGCCGCCGGCGAGGTAGGCGAGCAGGGCCAGCAGGACGCGGGCGTCGCCGGCCCGCAGGTGCAGCTGGCTCGCCACCTCCCACAGCAGCACGAGCAGGCTGGCCGTTCCCGCCACCCGGACGATCGGCTGCTCACGTCCGCCGAACGGCTCAAGGGACCGCATCGCGGACCCGGCCACCAGCGGGAGAGCCACCACCAGGGCCAGGGTAGACAGCAGCCCGAGCTGTGAGGCTTCCGAATGCGCGCCGGCGATGCTGAGAATGGGCCCGGCCAGCAGCACCGTCAGGATCGTCGACGAGACCAGGAGCCCGGCGGCCAGGACGGCATCCCCGCCGGCCAGACCGGTCAGGGCTACGGACGCCACCTCGGTGGGCGCGATGCCAGCCGACAGGATGCCTCCGCGCAGGGCCACGCCGCTGACCAGGCGGCTGGCCAGCCACGCGATCACGGGCAAGCCGACCGTGGTGACCGGCAGCACGACGGCCAGCCGCCGGGCCGAAGTCCGGATGGCGCCCATCTCGCTGAAGGTCACGGAAGCGCCGGTGGAGAACACCAGGACCGCCAGCGTGAACAAGATGGCGTCAGCGGTATCGGCGCGGCGCCCGGGGCCGGGGAAGCTCACTCCCACGGCGGCCGAGATCAGGACCAGGGGCAGGAGAAACCGGTCGAGAGAATCGGCGAGCCCGGTCAGCGGGGGCGGCGGACCAGGGCGGCCGCCGCCCGCGCGCTCATAAGGCGCGCCGGCCATCCTGCTCATCCCGGCATCCCCTCG
>CAVZAA010000009.1:0-699230 GCA_963773105.1 uncultured Actinomycetota bacterium | reverse complement strand
ATTAGGACGGTCGGTGCGCGCAGTTAGGACGGTCGGTTAGGACCGTCGGTGCACACAGTTAGGTCGGTCGGTGCGCACCGTCGGCGTTTGCACGGACGGCCGCGGACGGGGCGCGCCAAGGCGTGTTCTGGTTCGACGTGCGCCGTTGAGTCGGGTTTGTGGGCGCTTCGGCGATCGTGTTGATGGCGTGGCGCTCATCGGCCACCGTTTGCCCGTGCCCGTTGGAAACGCGGGCTTGATGACATCCGCCGCACCCGGCCGTCTTGGCACCGTCCCGCGCCGCATGGGGGCCACGTTGCCCCGTCACCGGGGCAGCCGCAACCCGCATGGCGTCCGGCGGCATCGGCCCGCGTGCGGCCACGCTCGCGCTGACTTCACCAGCCCATGTACCCGTCAAGATGAGCTGGCGGATGGCCTTGGGCTCATCCGCCGATGGTAAGGGCGAGGAGGGTATCGACCGCAGTTTCGAACGGGCGGGTGCTCCGTTGTACCTGGGCGAGGAGAAGTCCTCCTTGGAGCGTGGCGAGCAGGGTGACGGCGAGGTCATCCGGGTCGAGGCCGGGCGGGAGCTGCCCGCTGGCCTGAAGGGACCTGAGCCCTTCGCTGATTTCCGTTGTCCACCGTTCGAACCCGGCGGCGATCAGGGACCGGGCCTCCGGGTCGCTCTCGGCGAGCTGGCCGCCGAGGGAACCGAGGGGGCAGCCGCCCTTTGCCTGGACGCGCTCCGCCGCATAGATCACCATGTCCCGCCAGGCTTGGACCCCTTGCACGCTGCCGAGATCCGCGTGCCGCTGGTTACTGACGGTGGCGTCGGCCTGGTAGTCGATGACCGCCTGCACGAGATCATTCTTGTCGGGAAAGTAGTGGTAAAGCTGCGAGCCGCTGACTTCCGCCGCCGCCTTGACGTCGTCCAGGGTGGTGCCCGCGACCCCGCGCTCGTGGATCAGGACGGCGGCCTCCTCCACTATCCGCGCCCGGGTGCGCTCGCCCTTGGGGGTGAGCCTCGGCCGGCCACTCGTCTCGTTGACCATTCACCCATTCTAGCAACATTTTGAGTTTGGCAACTCAGCGGGTCAACCAGCGTCCCGTGCAGGTCAAAGGCCAGTACCTCGCGGTCAGTCACTGGCGGCAGCCATCAGGAGGCCGGCGAAATCCTCGGCGCACGCCCCGCATGCCGCGAAGTGGGCGGCGACGCCGGGGTAGCGCTCCGCCGGGTCCTGTCCGGCAGCGGCGAGGTCGACGTAAATGTGCAGGACGGCCATCGCCTCGTCGCAGCCGACGTCATCGAGCGTGGTGCCCGCTGCGCCTAGCTCGCAGATCAGCCGGGCCGCGTCGATGATGCGGACCCGGGTCCGCTCCCCCTTCGGGATCAGCCGGGACCGGGCGTGCACGTCATTCGTCATGCCAGCAGGGTAACTCTCTTTCTGAGTTTGACAACCCAGTCGCTGTCCGTCATAGTGAGTCGCGTAATCCATTTATCGACCCGACGAGAGGGTCAACTCCATGCAACCCGCCGGCCTATGAGTTTGACAGCCCACTTCGAGGCTGACAGAGTGGGCTACACGACTCACTCCTACTGCACATCTTTCGAGGAGAGACCATGAGCAAGTTCGATGCTCAATTCGCCGGTCGGCTGGACGGACAGACCGTGCTAGTCACCGGCGCCAAGGGCGGTATCGGCCATGAGACAGCCCAAGGCATTGGGAACTGTGGGGCGACTGTGCTGGTGCACGCCCGCGGTGCCGACCACGCCCGACGCGCTGTCGACCTGCTGGTCACCAACGGCAACGGCAAAGGCCAGTACCTGGCCGTAGCCGGAGACCTCGGATCTTTGGCCGGTGTTCGGGAACTGGTCGACGCTGTGCACGAGGCCGCGCCGAAGGGACTCAACGGACTGGTAAACAACGCGGGCGCCGCGTTCTCCAGCAAGGCACTGTCACCCGACGGGTACGAGCGGACCATCGCCATCAATCACGTCGCGCTGGCGGCACTGACCGACGGGCTGCTCGACCTGCTCCGGAAGGGCGCTGATGATTTCGCCGCGCCCTCGCGGGTGGTCAACATGACCGCCCTGATCGAGTCGCGGGGCAAGCCGATCACCGACTGGAGCTACCCGGGTAAGTACAAGCAGATCCAGGCCTACGCCGATGCCAAACTGCTGGCCCTGATGTACACCTACGCCCAAGCTCGCCGCCATGAGGGCGAGGGCCTGACGTTCAACGCAGTCAGCCCGGGCGCGGTCAAAACCAGTCTCGGCAGCAAGGCCGGCGGGCCGTTCAAAACGATTGAGGCGTTGACCAATCCGTTCGTCGGGCCTCCGGAGAAGGGGTCACGCGGCTGTGTGCGGCTGATGGCCGATCCGGAGCTCGCGACCGCGACCGGGGGCTACTACAGCTCCGCGAAGTTGAAGAAGTCCTCGAAGAAGTCCCAGGACGCCGAAGGCCAGGAACGCATCTACGCCCAGACCGAACGGGAATTGCGCGCCCACCCCTGAGCCGGCGGTCACCTACCGATGAGACCCGCCGACAAAGAGCTCACGCAAGCGGTGCGGGCACTACGTGATCCTCGCGCCTGGGGTCGGTGGGGCGTTCCTGGGCCCGTCGCCAAGCGCGCCGACGCCATCGCCGGAGCTGCCGCTCATACCCAGGGCCCAGTCCGTGACGGGGCGGCACTCGCCCCGCCCACATCACCTATAGGAGTTGCGTCGTGGCAGACTTTCCCGCCCCAGCCGAGGGCATCGTGCTCACCCATTTCCTCGTCTCCGACGATGTCGACCGCTCGCGGGCCTTCTACACCGAGGTGCTCGGTGGCGAGGCGCTGATGGATGGCGAGCCGACGATCGTGGCGCTGGCCAACAGCTGGATCATCATCAACACCGGCGGCGGCCCCACGGACGACAAACCCTCGATCACGCTCGAGGCCCCGCACGATCTGGACCGGGTCAGCGCGTTCCTGAATATCCGTGTTGCCGACATCGCCGCCGTATACGCCGACTGGTCGGCCAAGGGCGCGCAGTTCCTCACCGAACCGATCGATCGTGGCCCGGAGATCCGCTGCTACCTGCGTGACCCCGACGGTCACCTCATCGAGGTCGGGCAGAGCCGACGCTGAGTGCCATCCCCGCCATCACTCCTAACACTTGGAGTTAGATATGCAGGACAAGTGATTGCCGTCACTAGAGCCAACTGGGGTTGGCACAGACGGTCACACCTGACCTGACACCGGATAGTGCGGCGGACCCAAGCCCCTGTCGCGGACATGGGATGGTCAGACCTGAAGCATGATCTCCAACGCTTCCTCGAGTGGGCGGACGTCTCCGTGAATTGCGCTGAGACCGAATCCGCCATGCAACACGGTCGACGCGGCGAGGCCAAACATGGATACGTCTGGTAGTCGCAGAACCGGTTCGTTGGAATGGACCCTCTCGAAGCTCTGCGAGAGCGCGAGTCCCCAGCGCACGTACATCGTCCGGATGATGTCCTGATGTTCGTTTGACTCTGAAGCGAGTTCGCCCCACAGGCTTGCCGGCAGGTAGCCGGTCTCGCACGATCTGGATTGGAACGCTTGGATGACGAACTCGCGCCAGCCAACAATGTCGCCGGTCGAGACAAGGGCTTGGAGCGCGGCTTCATGGGCTGCCAGGACTAGGCCGCATTGGTAGGTAAGCACGGCCGAGATGAGTGCGTTCTTGTCGGCGAAATAGTGGTAGATCTGGGATCTGCTCACGCGCGCCTCCGCATTGACTTGGTCAAGGCTGGTGGCTGCACCGTTCGTCATCATCAGCCGGGAGGCGGTCGTGATGATCCTGGTTCGCGTGAGCTCGCCCCTCGCCGTGATCGATGGCTGGGTCCGCTGATGTTCGCTGCTCACCCGTGGAGTCCGCGAGTGGGTAGCTCTCGGGCGCTCGGCGCGCAAGTCACATTGCCGAGCGCCTTCCGATGGTGCTTGACGATGGTCTCGGCTTGGTAGTCGATGACCGCCTGCACGAGTTCGTTCTTGTCGGGGAAGTAGTGGTACATCTGAGAGCCGCTGACTTCCGCCGCCACCTTGACGTCTTCCAAGGTGGTGCCCGCGACCCCGCGTTCATGGATCAGGGCGGCGGCCTCCTCCACTATTCGTGCCCGGGTGCGTGCTCCCTTGGCGGTGAGCTTCGGCCGGTCACTCGTCTCGTTGACCATCCACTCATACTAGCGATATTTTGAGTTTGACAGCCCAGTCTGATTCGGCATAATGAGTTCCGAAACCCATTCTTTTTAAGATCAGAGGGAATCACGATGAGCACACTCCCAGGAAAGACCGTGCTGGTCACGGGCGGGCTCGCCGCTAACGGATATCTGACCAGCGTGGGCCCCTCAGGGGATTCCAACGATGTGGATGCGGCGAGGCGATCATGAGCGACTGGCCCGGGCTGGATCGGTTCCTGGCCGCCGATCCCCGCGATGTCGACTGCGAGCAGGCACTGGAGATCCTGGACGTTTACGTCGAGATGGTCCTCGAGGACGCCCCCGGCTTGGCGGCCCGCCGCTTCCCTGGCGTCGCCGTGCATTTGGCGGCCTGCGGACCGTGCGACGAAGACTTTCAGGGTCTGCTCGCCGCGGCCGGAGCCACCCCGTGACCGGCGACTATCCGCTGACGCTGCCGCCGGTAAACCATACGGCGCCGGTCCCTCGCCGGATCAGGGCGACACTGGCTGGGCAGACCGTTCTCGACACGATGTCGGCGCTGTATGTATGGGAGTGGTCGCACTACCCGCAGTACTACATCCCGCTAGCCGACATCGACCCCGCGGTGCTGGTCGATGAGCAGCACGAGCAGAAGCTCAGCCGCGGCACCGCCCGCCGCTACAGCCTGCAGGTCGGGGACGTGACCCGGCCCGCGGCGCTGCGGGTCTACGGCGACGACGCCGTAGTCGAGGGATTGGCCGGACGGGCGCGGTTCGAGTGGGATTCCCTGGACGCTTGGTTCGAGGAGGACGAGCAGGTCTTCGTCCACGCCCGCGACCCCTACACGCGCGTCGACGCGCTGCGGTCCACCCGCAGCGTCCGTGTCGAGCTCGAAGGCGTCGTGCTGGCCGAATCGAGCTCGCCGGTGATGGTGTTCGAGACCGGGCTGCCGACCCGCTACTACCTCAACCGCACTGAAGTCGACTTCACCCACCTCGCCCCGACCAACACGTTGACCGCCTGTCCCTATAAGGGCACCACCAGCGGCTACTGGACCGCGCACCTCGGTGACACGAGCTACTCCGACATCGCCTGGACCTACGACTTCCCGACCCGCCAACTGCTGCCGATCGCCGGGCTGATCGCGTTCTACAACGAGAAAGTCGACACCTTCCTCGACGGTCGTCTCCTTGACCGGCCTGTCAACCTGCCGTCCCGATAGCTGGCACCGATGATGGATCCGATGTGCGTCTTGTACGGGGACTTGTCGGTACTGAAGCGGACGTCCCGATTGGGACGGAATACCTTGCCGTCTCCGAACTCGGGGGCCAATTCGGCAGGGATCGCCTTCATCGGAGAGAGCACGACCGTCTCGTAGACGTCCTTATGGGCAGTCCAGTAGGCCTTGGAGTTGTCGGCTTCGAGACCTTCGTAGAACTCCAGGGCCTCGGCAGGCCAGCCGCGGAACATCTTCGTGTCCGTGCTCATCGGTTGGTGTAGACCCGGTCGGGGCGGACGAGCACGGCGGCTCGGCGTTCCTCGGCCATGGCTCGGTCGTAGGTGTCCCAGTCGTCGTGCTCGCCGCCGGCAGCGGAGAAGATCTCTCGGAGCAGTAGGCGGAGTCGTTCGGGGTCGAGCCAGGGTTGGGGATCGTCCGGCCCAGCCAGCTCGGCGTGTCCTTCGACTGCTGCCCACTGCCAGCCGTTGCGGAACGTGGCGGTCACCTGGGGCCGGGCGCGCAGGTTGGCGAGCTTTACCGGGCCGTTGGTGACGAACGCCAGAGTGGACTCGCCAGTGGCTGGGTGAGGGACGATGCCCGCGTTGACGAGGGATGACTGGATCGTCCCGTCGCCGCGCAAAGTGGCGACGATCACCAGGCCACGTTCGTTGCGGGCCAGGGCGGCGGCTTCTTCCAGGGTCGTCACCGGACCTCCTTGCTGTCCACGTTCCCTTCGCCAGGGACGAAGGGTCGCGCCTGCCTGGCGCTCTCGAAGTAGCCGGCGGCGGGGACCGTGAAGTGCGAGGCGAACACCGGGGCATCGAGGTAAGCGTGGTTCTCGATGCGGGTTTGGCGCGTCTCTCGCATCACTGCTCGATTGGTGTCGAAGGTGCTCAGAATCTCGGGGTCGGCCAGTAGGGAAAGCGCACCGACTGGGCGCTTCATGGGCATGACCCATCGGCCAGGCGCGGACGGCCGGTGCAGGCTCATGCCACTGAACTGTTGGTACTGTCGGTCGCCGCGGCGACTACCGGAACCGTGACGTCGGCCTTGGCGGGTTGGCGTTTGGGGGTGAGCCCGAGGGAGACGACAACAGCGGCGGCGCACAGGGCGACGGCGACCCACCACAGCTCGTAGAAGCGGCCGGGATCCCCGGTGACCTCTGCCTTCCCGAGGACCACGACCAGGATCGACGCGCCGAAGACGCCGCCGAACTGGCGGCCGCTGTTGACCACCGCGCTGCCGGTGGCGCTCTGCTCAGGCGGCAGGTCAGCGGTGGCTGACCCGATGATGGTCGGGACGGTGAAGCCCAAGCCGAAGCCGATCACCACCCAGCCAGGCAGGATGGCTGCGGCGTAGTTGTGGACACCGTGGTGGAGCGTCAGGATCATGAGTGCCTGGCCCGCAGCGGTGAGGACGAATCCGAAAGCGACCACGGCTCCGATCGGGAACCGCTGGTGCAAGCGCGGGACGATGAGGGACGCTCCGAGTACAGCGGCCGGCCCGGGCGCGAGGGCGAGTCCGGTGGTGATGGTTGACCAGTGCCACGACTGCTGGAGGAAGAGGCTGAGGCCGAGGAGCTGTATCCCTAGGATCGCCGCCGCGATGACAATGGCAATGTTCGAAGCGCTGAACACCCGGCTCCGGAACATCTTCAGGTCGATTACGGGTACCGCGGCACGCCTGGTGCTCACGACGAAGGCCACGGCAGCCGCAACGGCCACCACCCAGCTCCCGATGATCTTGGCCGATCCCCATCCCCAATTGGCCCCGTTGAGCAAGCCAAGGGAGATGGCGCCGATGGTGACGACGATCATGAGGCTCCCGAACAGGTCCGGCATGCGCGTCGTGCGGTCGTGGCGGACGTTGGGGATCATCTTCCAGGTCACGAGGACGGCAGCGATGCCGATGGGGAGGTTGATGACGAAGATCCACCTCCAGCTCAGCGCGGTGAGCAACCCTCCGACTACCGGGCCGATGGAGCCGGCTGCTGCGCCGCTCACCGCCCACACTCGCACGCCGCGCTTGACCCGGTCCGGTGGGAGCGTCGTCAGGACGAGACCGAGACTGGCCGGGATGATCATCGCGGCGCCGGCCGCCTGCACGCACCGGAACCCTACGAGGACCCACAAGTCGGGGCTTACCGCACAGGCCAGGCTCGCCACGGTAAAAACGGCCAGCCCGAGGATGAAGGTGGCCTTGCGCCCGTACTTGTCGGCGAAGCGGCCGGCGGGGATGAGGAGCGCCCCGAAGAACAGGGCGTAGGCGTTGAGCACCCAGGCAACGTCGGAGAGCGAGGACTGGTAGTGCAGACCCACGCCGATGTCGTGCAGGGCGACGTTGACGACGAAGAGGTCGAGCAGAGCCATCACGTTGGCCAGCGACAGCGTGGCCAGCACGATTCCGGGGTGGCCGTGCTGCGTCTCGATCGACGGGGAATCTGTCAACGCATCTCTCCCTGGAACTCGTGACGTGGGCTGGCCGGCGCACGTTCGCCCGGACCGGCGAGGCGGGAAGTGAACCACTGTTCGGTCCTTCGCTGCCATGGAGGTGTCATAGATGCGGCTGCAGGGCGCCGGGGAAGGAATGAGTCCCGCACCGCTTTGGCGGTTCCCTTCAAAAGGTCGGCCCGATGGCCTGCTTCACCGTGTCTGGCCAGCCCGGAGATCGCCGTCGGCGACCTGGACGTGACGGCCTCCGTCGACGCGGCGACGGAGGCCGTCACGTCCGTCATCCTGGTCAGCCCGGCCGTGCCCGCGCAGGAGCTCGGCGTCCCGGCGCCGTCGCGGAGATGAGCGCCCAGGCCTTCACCCTGATCGCGGGCGGCGACGCCGGATGGCTCAGCGACGACGTCCCGTCGATCCTCGGCCGCCCGGCCCGCTCCTGCCGGCAGTTCGCCGACTACGCCGTCGTATCTCCTCGGCTGTTAGTTTGATCTGCCTTCTGTGTCTTCACACCTAAACGTCGCCGCGGTACGACTGGTGTCATGTCGCGACCCGGCCCCCGTCGACCGCAAGAGTGACGCCGTGGACGAAGCTGGCATCATCACTTGCGAGGAAGACGATCGCCGCAGCAAGTTCCTCGGGCTGAGCTACGCGACCTGCTGGTGCTAGTGCTGCGAGCTGACTCACCATCTCCTCGGGGACTGCTTCCATCATGCGGGTGCGCGTCGGGCCGGGGGCAACGGCGTTGACCCGGACACCACTCGGGCCGTATTCGGCGGCCCAGGCCTTCGTCAGCAGTTCGAGAGCCGCCCGGCTGGCGCCGTACAGAGCCATGCCGGCCTGTCCGAAGCTGGCGACCATCGTGGAGAGGTTGACGATCGAACCCCATCCGCGTTCGGCCATGGCTGGCGCCAGTGACGCGACGAGGAAGAACGGAATCTTGACGTTCAGTGCAAAGCTCTCGTCGAACTCTGCTTCGGTGGCTGCGCTGCTTGGCCCGAGCAAGGCGACGCCAGCGTTGTTGATGAGGATGTCGACGTGACCGTCGCCTGCCTCAGTGGCCCACTCGACCAGCTCCCGGGCCGATTCGAGGTCGCTCAGACGTGGTGAGCCGGAACGTTGCGCTGCCTCCGCTGCCTTCGATCTCGGCGACCACGTCTTTGGCTCGTTGCTCGTTGCGTCCCACTACCAGTACGTGAGCGCCGCGGGCGGCCAAGGCGATGGCCGTAGCCTTGCCGATCCCGCTCGTCGAGCCCGTAACCAGAGCTGTCTTGCCTCTTAGGTCAGTCATGCGATGTGTCGTCCTCTCGCTCCGAATGGGTGGTGCGACTCACTCTGACAGTTCGGCACTGGGTTGTCAAACTCAAAATCCTGCTAGCATTGGTGCATGGTCAACGAGACGAGTGACCGGCCGAGGCTCACCCCCAAGGGAGCACGCACCCGGGCACGAATAGTGGAGGAGGCCGCCGCCCTGATCCATGAGCGCGGGGTGGCGGGCACCACCTTGGAAGACGTCAAGGTGGCGGCGGAAGTCAGCGGCTCTCAGATGTACCACTACTTCCCCGACAAGAACGAACTCGTGCAGGCGGTCATCGACTACCAAGCCGACACCATCGTCAATCACCAGCGGCACGCGCTCAGCAGCGCGAACGGAGTAGAAGCCTGGCGGAACATGGTGATCACCGCAGCGAAGCGCACCGAAGCAAAGGGGGGCTGCCCGCTTGGCTCGCTCGGCGGCCAGCTCGCCGAGAGTGACCCCGAGGCCCGAGCCCTCATCGCGGCTGGGTTCGATCAGTGGGCAGCCGCCATCGGCGATAAACTCAGATCCCTGCATGCCGACGGGAAACTCCCGCCCGGCATCGACCCGGACGACCTCGCCACTACTCTGCTCGCCACGCTCCAAGGAGGGCTTCTACTCGCCCAGGTGCAACGGAGTACCCGTCCGTTCGAAACTGCGGTCGATACCCTCCTCGCCCTTGCCATCGGCAGATGAGCCCAAGCCGGATTCATTCACAGCCACCGCCGAGGTCGGCTCACGGCTCTTGGATAAAAGCAGTTGCGTGAGCACGATGCGCTTGTTGACCCGCTGCCATTAACAGTGCCGGACACCTGGTTGCGCCCGGTGGGTTGCTCCGGGATGGCATTCTGTGAGCCCATCTCGCCGACCTGACTGCCTGTCGACTATGGCCCCATGGCCAAGCTCCGCGGACGGATCACTCAGCGGCTCGCCGGAACCCGTGGCGTACTCCTGTCCATGTCGGGCTATTCAGACGAGGCGCTGGAGGGCATCGTCCGAGGCCAGCAGCTGGACATGCTACTGCTCGACCGGACGCACCTGGAAGCAATGCTCTCTGGCCTCCTGTCTCCGGCGGACCTGTCGGGGCGCCGCTTCTTCCTTGCCGGCGACGGCCACTTCGGCGTCGTAGACCTCGACAAGACCTCCACGGTTCCGATCGACGACCGGCTCCGCTTACCGCACCCAGACGGGCACGGCGTCGTGGTCCTGCTCAAGATCTACGCCCACTGCATCGACGGCCAGGCCACCGCAGCCAACCAGCGCATCGCCGAGGCCCTCGGCACCCAGGACACCGAGCAAGACCTCGGTGACGAGGGCGACGGCGACATAGAGCAGGCATCCTGAAATGGCAGGTCAGAGCGGGAATCCGGGTGAGAGCGGTCTGCGTAACCGCTCCCGCCGGCCCCGTCCGTGGCGTTCTCGCGCCCGTCCGTGGGCTGGTCCGTGGCCGTCCGTGGCGGGTTCCGCCTTGGTTCGTGGACCGCACGGACCCCGAAACCCGGCACCCACGGACGCATAGCGGACGGCGGCGGCCCGCAAACGCGCCTCGAAGCGCGTCCGTGCTGGTCAGCGGGGGGTGACTCGGGCGGAGCGAGCGTGCTGTTAAACCGTCGGCTCAGCCTACGTTGGTTCGAACCCAACACCTGCCACCACATGCGGAAATGGCTCGCTAGCTGGGGATTCTCGGCTGGGCGGGCCATTCTTCATTGTCACGCTGCGTGTCACGGTGTTGCGCGGCGCGCCATATCGGTGCAACTTTCACGGACGCATAGATGAGATGCATCGGCTGTGGCGGGTTGGAGCTGGTGGCCTTGCGGTTGATGCCCGTTCCCGGGAGGACCTCCCCAGCTCAGACGCGGCACGATTGCTGTGTAGGCAATTCGCGTGTGGGCGCTCAGGGCGCCCTCGGGAGCTTGAGGAGGTCCCGATGACCATCGTAGGCGGGCTGGATATCCACCGGAAGCAGCTCACGTTCGACTATCCCGGCACTTCGACCGGGGAGGTGAAGCGGGGCCAGGTCGCCCCGGCCGATCGTGCGCACCTGCGCGCGTGGCTGGCGCGGTTCGCCGGCCGCGAGGACGTCGCGTTCGCGCTGGAGGGATGTACCGGCTGGCGCTACGTTGCCGAGGCACTGGCTGCGGCCGGCATTACGGCGCACGTCGCCGAGCCGGCTGACACTGCCTTCGCCCGCGGCCGCAAGCGGCACGCCAAGACCGACAAGACCGACTCGCGCCACCTGCGGGAGCTGCTTGCCGAGGGCCGGCTGCCGGAGTGCCGGGTCCCGCCGTCCCGCATCCTGGACGGCCGGGCGCTGCTGGAGACCTACCACGACCTGCGCGCCGAGCACACCGCCTGGGTGCAGCGCGTCCACGCGGTGTTCTTCCACCAGGGCGCCCCGGCGCTGGCCGATGGCGCGCTGCGCGCCGGCCGTTGTGATCTTGAGGCGCTGCGCGCGTCCGCCGCCTGCTGCCTGTCCCCGGCCGGGCAGCTTCAGGTGGCCATCGCGCTGGAGGTGCTCGCCGCCCTGGAAGCCCGTCTGGAGGAGCTGCGGCACGAGCTGCCGGGCGCCGCCCGGCACCTGGCCGGCGCCAGGGTGCTGGCCGCGCGGCTGTACGGGGTCGGCCCGGTCACCGCGCTGGCCATGACCTGCTGGCTGGGCGGGGCGGGCCGGTTCTCCTCCTCCCGCAAGGCCGTCCGGTTCGCCGGGCTCGACATCACCGTCTACTCCTCCGATTCCAAGCGCTCGCCCGGGCGGCTGTCGCGGCAGGGACCGCCGGCGCTGCGCTGGGCGGTGTATGAGGCCGGCAAGACCCACGCCCGCGCGTCGGCTCCTGACCACGCCTACTACGCGCAGGTCAAGGACCGCAAGGACGGCAAGCGCGCCGCCCTGTCCGAGGCCCGCAAGATCATCCGCCAGGCCTGCCACATCCTGGCCGAGCTCGGCGACGACGCGCTCAGCGCCGCCTGAGCCCGGCATCCCGGATCCTCACAGTGGCCATCGTGACGCGGCCGGCCGGGCCGGCGAGCCGGAGCCGAACTTCACCAGATGGGGCGCAACCGCGGCCAGCTCCCGCCAGTCCGCTGTCAGCCGCTACCGGCCCTGCCGCGCAGCGCCAGGCGGACGGCCTGCATAGACTGAGCGGCCGCACCCCCCCGCAGGCGGGAGGACGCCCAATCAATCATCATGTCACCGGGCCGCGGCAAGCGCCCGCGGACCTAGGTAAGCCTGGCTGCCTCCTCGCCGTCCCCGTCCCCCGCCACCGATCAAGGCCACCCCGGTCTCCAAGCGAAAGGGGCCCACGCCAGCTCGAAAACCGCCCACCTCAGGTTCGCTCCCGTTGCCCCGGCCGGCAATGATCCGCTCCCCGCCGGACGCGTCAAGGGCGCCTGCGGCGCCGCTGCGCGGGCGCTCCGCGCCCCCTGACCCGGCCGGCGGCTCGCAGAAACCGGCAGCGATCAGGGCAAGGGAGCACAGTGAAGCACGCCCCAAAACGGTCACATGCCCACCGCGGGAACCACTTGCGGTCACGTGCCGATGCAGGTAAGCGGACGGGATCGGCTGCTTGGCACGGTTGGGTGTAACCGTCGGCTTTCCACGGACAACAACGGACGGGCCGCCCAGATACGTTTTCGGCCTGATGTAGTGCCGAGCGGGGGCCAATGCGGGCGTCCGCTCGGTGGTCAGGGTCGTCGCCGAGGCCGCGAACGCGCGGATAGCGCGGGGTCTGCGGGGCCTTGACCTTGCGGTTGGGCGCGTTAGCCTGCGGCAGGCACCGACGGTGACGGCCTCATCCGGGCCGACGTCCTTGTCGGGCTTGCCGGACCGCCGGCCGGGACCTGGCCGGTCCGGCGGTCAAGAGCATCGGGATCGAGCCGCCCGCGGGCGTGCCCTTGCCCGTGAGCACTCAAAGGTATAGGGGTACAGATACCTCTGATACGATGGAGCCGTGAAACCTGCTTTGCCTGATGACCGCGCCATCCCGGACCTGCTCGACAGGGCCATCGAGGTGCTGCGCGGCATGGCCGATCCTGCCAGGAGGCTCGAGATGGCGCACCTGTTCGATGAGGCGCTGGCCAACGCGCGGACCGCGGTCGCGGGAATCAAGCGCGACGCGGTGAACGAGATGCGCGGCCCGCGGGCCGGCTACTCGACCATCGCGGGGCGTCTGGGCCTCACCAAGGGGCGGGTGCAGCAGATCGCGAACGCCCCGCGCCGTCGCTTCCCGGCCGCGTACGCCTTCCGGGACCAGAGCGGGGGGTGGCACGGCGACCCCGGGCTGCTGCCGGGGTACGCCGAGGCGCCCACCTTCATCGCGTTCAGCCCGGCCGACAAATGCAACCCGCTCGCCGGGCAGGTCCTCACGGTCCGCTTCGGCGACATGGAGGACGACGACCGCGTCAGCGCCTACACGCTGCCCGTGCGGCTCCCCGACGGCGACCAGCGCAACCTCCGGATGACCAGCACTGTCATGGACGCCCTATTCGGGCCCCCGCTCGCGGGCACGCCAGAACGCAACGCATGGGAAGCAGCCCGAGAGCAACGGCAACGGGAACTCGGCGGCGAATAGGCGTTAACCAGCGGAGCCCGGCGGCGTGCCCACGATCCCGTCTTCGGCCGCGTTGGGCCAAAGTCGGCGGCTTCAAAATCGGCGCCGGTCGAGCCCGGCGAATCGGGAGATCCTGATCGCCGCTGGCGATAGTCGGAGCTGACGTCCAGATCGCCGACTCGGCGCGCAAGATGATCAGTTAGCCGAAGCACGCAGGCCCGCGCAGATCGCCCAGTTCGGCGCAGTGTTTCCCCGTACGCGGAACGTTTCGAATGGCACGATCATTCATGCCTTGGCGCTGCATAACGGAGCGGTCTGCAGACCGCCTCCTGTCTGTGCCAGGTTTCTTACCTAGGTCGCCTTGGTCCCACGGTTGCTGGTCAACGCATCATCAGTATCACTGCGGCCGGTCAGTTGACAGATCTCAGTCCGTGCAACGGCGAATTCGTCCTCGGTTGGGTCGAGTTCACCCAAGCTGATGGTGGTGAAGGCTGCGGCGGCCGCGCATAGCGGGGCTCGGTGCAGCCGCCTGTGGCCGTCGCCCTGTCGGGCATCCAGGTCCGGTCGTGCGCGTCGACCAGGTGCTCGAACTACAGCCGGGTGTTCATCCCCACGAAGTAGAACCGATGAAACCTGAGCTATTTGCCTTCCGCAATGACTCCGATGCCCTCGGCGTTGTCCGTGCGGAGGTGCCTGATGGCCTGGTATTCCGGCGACTCATACCAGGCCTCGGCCGCAGATTTGGTGGCAAACCTCAGCACGACGGTGACCTGCCCGGCTGATCCTTCAAGAAGTTCAGAGTCGCGGTCGATGACGATATTTTCGGCGCCGTGGGCTTTCAGGATTGGTCCGACCGCAGCGATGTACTCCTCGTACTCGGCCTGGTTCGTGATCGTGTAGTTCGCAACGAAGTACCCAGCCATGACGCCTCCGGTCCGGACAGTCTCGGGCGAGCCGACACCACAGATTGCCAAGTTACTACGGTGTGCGCGAGCCGGGCCACGCGGGTGGCTGGGCACACGCAGTCTTGGAAGGCACCGGCAAGGGCAAGACCAACCGAAGTAGGACTGCCGATCACCCGCTCCGCCGCGACCCCCGATAGCTGACACCGCATCGCGCGAGAGCTGATAACGGGACGTGACAGAGTCTCAAGGCCGAGAGTTTCCGGATCGCCGACTGGGCGGGGCCCAGACAGAGCTCAGCCAGCATTGGTGACGCTGTATAGATCGCCGGTTTTGTGTTTGCGAGACAGAACAGATGTCCGCATCGCGCCAGAAGGGGGATGCAAGCAACGGCGTTCAGGGCACCTATAGCGATGCGTTTCAAGCGGAATGGGTCGTTGTTACCCTGGGTCATGACAATCGAATGCTGGCAGACGGTCGGATGCCGCGCGGTGGGCTGCTGCTCGCTCGAACTGGGCGGCGTCTATGACTGAGACGGCAACCGATTTCATCGCCCGAAAGAGCGCCGAGTGGGAACGTGAGCGCGCCCGGGGCAAGCTCCTGCGCATGAAGGACGTCAATGGTGACGCCATACACGTCTATCGCCGTGATGCCTGGACTTTCCTGGTGGAGGATACCTACGCCGAGGCAGCCAACGTGCTGGCGCGCCTGACACATCTGGAAACCATCGGCACCCCCGCGGTGCCGATGAAGCTTCCTGCAGCCGATTACCGGCTCGGCTACTTCATCGTTCGCCGCATTGGCCGGGCATCCGGCAAGTGGACGTGGGGCCAGTACAGCCCCATCATGTCGGCAGGGGACCTGGAGCGGATCGTGGAGAAGGCTCGTACCGAGGGCACCTTGCTGGATCACGCCCGTCATGCCGATGGTGCACCAGGGTGAGCGCTGCACGAATGATCTTTGCGGAGCGAGCACGAAATCGGCGACTTCGGCTCGATCACCGGCGCCGAAGCGCAGCCACATCGGCATAAGCGCGCGTCGGTGAGAACGTAGTGTGCCAGATCAGCCTGTTCTGCACGGCTCAACTAATGGTCGCCGGCGGGTCGGCAGTCGCGCCTAACGGCGGATACGGCGTCGGCATCATGAGGCTCACTGGGGTGCCTCATCGCCTTGTGCTGCGCTGCTGGTGAGCTGGTGCAGGCGGGCAAGCACGTCGTCGAAGGGACCGACGACGCTGGTACTGTCTGCGACCTCAGGGAAGGACCCGCGCATCGCCGCGGCGCTGACCGAGCACGGCGTCCCGCGTGTCCCCGTAGGCGGTTCCCTCAGCCAGCGGTTTCCAGTTCCGCGGCTGACGACACCGCTGGTCAAGAACCTGTACTGGGAGTGCGGTGCGGGTCTGAACCACATCGAGCTGCTCGCCGGCCAACCGGCCGGGAGCATCGGGCGGTTCATGCGGCGCGCCGGAAGCCCCACGCGGCGCCCGGGCGGACGGACTCCCTTCCTGCGGCGCTGGCGGACTTGGCGGTCGGCAAACGCCGTCGGCGCCTTACCGGCCGGCCGTGATGCCGAGTTGGCGGAGCATGTCCGCCTGATCGAAGTACAGGTGGAAGCTGGTGATCTTGCCATCCTCGAACTCGTATACGCCGCAGAAGTCAATCTCCGCCTTCCTGTTGGTCGGGGCTATCTCGCCCGCGGGCCCGCGGAGGGTGCCGGTGTGCGTGCCGGTGGCACGGCCCTCGTGCACGCCGCCTCGGTCGTCGGCGTGGATGGCGGTGATCTGCAGCCGGTTGTCGGGGAACGCGTCGTGGTACATGCTCCAGATCGTCTCGGCGGCTTCGCGTCCGGTCAGCCGGATCCCGCCCGGCGCCCGGACGCTCAGCCGGTGCAGGTCAAGACCCGCCAGCCAGCCCTCCCGGTCCCTGGCGTTCCACAGGTCGATGTCGCGCTCGATCAGGCTGCGGGTGTCGCCGTCACGCACGGACGAAAACACCAGCTTGTACTCCTCTACGGAGCGGACCTGCAGATGCGTCACCGCGGCCATGCTGGCGCGCAGCCGCGCAGTAGCCGACCGGCTGGCCGCCATGGCGTTCATGTCGTCCCACGCGGTGGCCACGATGCACCGCCCGGTGGTCCGGTCGGTCATCATGTGCGCGCTGCACAGGCCCGACATGTCCATAATGGCGGGGACGGCGGTGTTGCGGAATTCCTCGACCACCGCGTCGATGTTGGCCGGGGCGGAGTCGAGCCGGGTAATCCGCACCCCGGCTCCGGCCGACGGGCGACTCCGGCGGACGAAGACGGGTACCTCGTAGTGCTCGACCGTCGCGGTGCCGTGCAGCCGCTCGACAATCTCCTTCCGCGAGACCTGGACGGCCTGCTCGCTCGCGGTCATCGAGTCGAGGCTGTCCCAGTAGGACGCGACCACGCAGACGCCGAGGTCATCGTTGACCAGGCAGGCAACGCCCCGGTTGCCGTGCTGCGCCTCAACATGGGGCCGCACGGTCCCCTCCAGATAGCGGATCGCCTCGCCGAGGTGGGCCGGGTCCCCGGCCAGCATGTTCATCCGAGTATGCATGTCATCTCCTTTTCCGCGCCATTGCGGTCAATTGAGTGTCATTCGAGTCAAACATCTTCGGGCCAGCCGAACAAGACCATCATTGATAGATTGCGCTAATGCATGGCCGGATGCCGGGGTCATGTGTGCATTAGATGCCAATTCGACAACCATGCCGCCCGCGTAAGCAGTGTCACGCCGAATTGCCTCTTGTTGCGGTTTTCTGTGCCATAGCAGAATAAGTGGTGACATTGTTCGGTCCGGCAACGGCCCGGCGGCCGCAGCAGCAGTTCGCACCGCGGTTTAAACGCCACTTTATGGAGCAAGGCGAGCGTGCGATGCAGCGCAACGGTTCGTTCATCCAAAGCCTGCGGCGGCAAGGACGAGCGTCGTTCATGGCGGGTGATCATCAGCCCGGATGCGGGTGAGGTGTGTGTGCCGTGGCTGGCTGTGTTCGGCCGGCGTCCCGCCGTGCACGCGGGCCGGCCATGACCGGAAGGGGCTGATTAGCAGCATGCCGCCTGCGGGCATGCTTGGCTCAGGTACCGGCCGACGCGGACCTGGCCAGGTTCCGCGCTCGGTGAATGGCGGCTCGCGACCCTCTGGTCGCACCGGCTGGTCGCACCGGGCACCTTGCTGGGGACGGACCTGAACCGCCGGCGGGCGCGCCGGCCACACGATCCCGGTGCAGGTAAGGAGCGTCATCATGCGATTCACCGGCTACTCCTTCGGTTCCGTACGGGTCGACGGCGTCACCTACGATCACGACCTCGTCATCGACCGCGGGAAGATCCGCAGGCGCAAGAAGGCCGCGTCGCGGAAGTTCCGCGGCGCGTACGGGCATACTCCGCTTTCGGTCGCGGAGGACATCCCGTGGCGATGCCGCCGGCTGGTCGTCGGCACCGGCGCGGATGGCGCGCTGCCGGTGATGCAGGATCGGCTCACACTGTCGGTGCGTTGAGCTCTCATGCAGCAGCCGTCCTGGAGGCCGGTGTCCGGTATGTCTCTGCCGTGTCCAGGCGAGGTCGATCTTGGGACCTTTGCCTCTACTCGTAGTGCCCGCGACCGGATTTGATGGGACCGATGCGGGTCGCCGCTCTGTCCACGGCGCCGATGGACGTCGATCTGCCCGGCATCCTCAACGAAGACCGGTGGATGCGCAGGAGCGGATCGGCCAGTACATGGATGCACCCGGCCGAGACGGCACCCGCATCACACAGGACCTGGATTTCGAGGTCGCGAGAGGCGCCGCAGTGCGGGAGCGGCAGGAGTCAGTCATGAGCACATTCGATTCGGAAGTCGCCGGGAACCCGGCCATGAGCTCGTTCGAGTCGGAAATCGGCGAGACCGCGAGATGGCTTGCCAGCCCTCGATTCGAGGGCATCACGCGCTTGTATTCCGCGCGTCAGGTGGTGGAGCAGCGGGGCAACATCCCCGCCGACTACACCGTGGCGAGAGTGGCTGCCGGGCAGTTCTACGACCGGCTCCGGCAGCTCTTCGCCGAGCGCAGGCAGATCACCACCTTCGGTCCGTATTCGCCCGGTCAGGCTGTGACCCTGAAGCGGATGGGCATCGAGGGTATCTACCTGGGCGGCTGGGCCACGTCGGCCAAGGGATCGGTCACCGAGGACCCCGGGCCCGACCTCGCCAGCTATCCGCTCTCCCAGGTGCCGGAGGAGGCCGCGCCGATCGTGCGCGCCCTGCTCACCGCGGACCGGAACCAGCGCTTCGCCCGCTCGCGCCTGAGCGAGGCGCAGCGTGCTACCGTCCCGGAGACCGACTACCGGCCGTTCATCATCGCCGACGCCGACACCGGACACGGCGGCGACGCTCATGTGCGGAATCTGATCCGCCGGTTCGTCGAGGCCGGGGTTCCCGGCTACCACATCGAGGACCAGAAGCCCGGCACCAAGAAGTGCGGGCACCAGGGCGGGAAGGTGCTCGTCGGGGTCGACGAGCAGATCAAGCGGCTGAACGCCGCCCGCTTCCAGCTCGACGTCATGCAGGTGCCCGGCATCATCGTGGCCCGGACCGACGCCGAAGCGGCCACTTTCCTGGAGGGGCGCGGGGACGAGCGCGACCATCCGTTCATCCTGGGCGCCACCAACGCTGACCTGCCGGCCTACAAGGTCGGCTATCTCGCCACGGTCAGGAAGCTCCACGAGCTGGGGGTCGACGGCGCGCGCGGTCATCTGCTGTACAAGATCTCCGGGGAGGAGTACGACCAGGCCAGCGCCTGGCTCGGCCAGATGGGGGTGCTACGCGAACTCGAGGAGATCGCGAAGCGGTTCCTGCAGGACGGCGGGTCGTCGGTGGAGGAACTGCTGGACAGGGCCGAGACGCGGTACCTGGATGCGTGGCTGTCGGAGGCCATCCTGAAGAGCTATCCCGAGGCGGTCGCGGACGTGATCGAGTTCCGCGCCAAAGAGGGTGGGGTCTTCGACATGACCGCCGATGAGTGGCTGGCTTTCGCGAACCGGACGTCCTTCCACGCCGCCCGGGCCAGGGCCAGGTCAACGGGCATCGACATCGTCTGGGACTGCGAGATCTCCAAGACTCCCGAGGGCTACTATCAGGTGCAGGGCGGAATCGAGTACGCAATCGCCAGATCGTTGGCGGCCGCCCCGTTCGCCGACATCCTGTGGATGGAAACCAAGACCGCGGACCTGGCGGACGCCAGGCGCTTCGCCGAGGCCATCCACGCCGAGTTCCCCGCCAAGATGCTCGCCTACAACCTGTCACCATCGTTCAACTGGGACACGACCGGGATGAGCGAAGAGGAAATGCGGCGATTCCCCGAGGAGCTCGGCAGGCTGGGATTCGTCTTCAACTTCATCACCTACGGCGGGCACCAGATCGACGGCCTGGCGGCGGAGGAGTTCGCCGCCGCGCTCAAGCAGGACGGCATGCTCTCCCTGGCCCGGCTGCAGCGGAAGTTCCGCCTGGTCGAATCGCCCTACCGGACGCCCCAGACGCTGGTCGGCGGGCCGCGCCTGGATGCGGCGCTCATGGCTTCTTCGGGCGGCACCGCGGCCACCAAGGCGATGGGCAAGGGATCGACGCAGCACCAGCACCTGGCCCAGACCGAGGTGCCAGTCAGTCTGCTCGAGAAATGGCTCGCGATGTGGGCCAGGTACCACCAGATCCCGTATTCGCTGACTGCCGGGCTGCGGCCGCACACGGCGGGCTCGGAGTTGCTCGAGCTCACCTTGTCCAAGGCAGGCGGGGAAAAGGTCGCAACCATTGTCTTCGACGTGATCGTGGATCGCCGGGGGCGCAGCATCCTGTCGGTCCGGGACCAGAACACCTTTGACAGCAACCTGCGCAAGAAGCGCCTGATGACGCTGAACCACCTGTTCCTGATCCACCGCTACAAGATCTGGTCGGTCCACTACGTCAGCCCGACCGAAGACAATCGTTACCAGGCCCAGAAGATGAAGACGCACGGCCTCTTCAGCGACGTCCACGACGAGGTTGGCGATGTGATCGTCGCGGACGTGAGCGCGGACGGCGTCAAGGCCCTGCTCGCCCCGGACCAGGACCGCCTGAACGCCCTGATCCAGCGGACCTACCCGTATGCGCCGGTCGACGTCGCCACGCAAACCCGGTAAAGGACTGGTCAGGGCGAACTGACGAGCGGAAGGTCAGCTCGACGCTGCCCTGACAGTTTCTCCCGGTCGTCGTTCGCCGCGAAAGTAGTCCCGGCCGTTACGCGCAGTGCGACACCACGGCATCACCCAGACTCAGGCAATGCACGCGGATCGCCGAATACGAGCAGTCACGATGACCGGATTGCGGCCCGTGGGCTGGCGCCCTGATCATCTGTATATGAGCGAGACGCCTGCCTCGGCGAGGCTAAGAGGTGCTGTCCGGGCGATCATCCTGGCCGATGATGACCGTGTCCGGCTGTGCCGGTTCGGCTTCCCGCATCCGGCTGTGCCGTGGGGGTGGGGGCGGCGGCGCGGCGGGCGGACGGTGACCTGGTTCGAGCTATCGCACGGCTGACATCTGGAGATCTGGGGATAGCGAGGATGACGATGACCGGCCCGATCGGCGCTGCCGGGCGAGCCTCCGCCAGACGGCTGGCCACTGAGTATGGCCCCGGACTGGCATCTGGGGCCGGAGCAGGCGCGGGGCGATGCGGCTGGAAACAGGCATCACGCGTTCGTTCAGGGTGATTCGTTTCTATTCGGAACGGACGGGTGGCTATTGTGCGCGGGCACGAGGCATTGGACGAAGGGTAGCGGCCTAGGGGCTTTCGCCTCTATGCGGCTGGCCTCGTCCCCGGCAGCATCGTGTGCTGGCAGCATTGTGTGCTGAAGGGGACGGGGATGGCGATGGAGATCAGGCGTGCGGCGCGGCTGGCGTGTGCGGCCGTGGCGGGCCTGGCGCTGGCGGCGGCTGGCCTTGCCGGGCCGGCGAGCGCCGCCCGGGCCGGGGTTGCGCTGTTGGGCTCGGTGCGCGGGGGCGTCATCTCCACCGTCGAAGGCGGTGTCGGCGGCCCCGGCCCTGCGACTTCGATCGCGCTCAATCCGTGCGGCGTGGACGAGGCGGGCGGCTCGCTCTACATCGGGGACGGCTCGACGGTGCGCCGGGTGAGCGCGGCCACCGGTGCGCTCACGACCGTGGCCGGGGACAACGCGAACGGCCGCGCAGACGATAGCGGTGCCGCCGCCAGCAGCGCGTTCTTCTCGGCCTGCAGCACGGCGCTCGACGGGGCGGGGAACCTGGTGATCGCGGACGGGGGGCTGGTGCAGGTGGTGGCGGCCAGGACGGGCACGTTCTACGGCCGGCGCATGACCGCCGGGCACATCTACACCGTGGTGGGTACCGCTGCCGGCGGCCCTGGCGTCACGCCCACTGGCGATGGCGGGCCGGCCACCAAAGCCACCTTGTCCAACGCTGGGGACGTGGCCTTCGACCGGGCCGGGAACCTGCTGATCGCTGATTCCGGGCAGGGGTCGGACTGCCACTATGCTTGCACCTCGCCGGTGGGTTCGCTGGTGCAGGTGGTGGCGGCCAGGACGGGCACGTTCTACGGCCAGCAGATGGCGGCGGGCGACATTTACGCGGTGGCGGGCGTCCTGTCCTTCGGGCCCGCAGGCGATGGCGGGCTTGCCACGCAGGCCTGGCTCAGCCCAGGGGTCTTGACGGTCCGGCCGGACCGGGCCGGGAACCTTGTCCTGGCCGACATCGGCGAGTATGACGGGTTCAGCGTGGTCGCGCCGTCGGTGCTGGTGGTCGCCGCGGTTACCGGCACCTTCTACGGCACGCAGATGACGGCCGGGCACATCTACCAGGTGGCCGGCAACGGGCAGACCGGCAGCGGCGACGACGGCAGCGGCGACGGCGGCCCGGCCACGGCGGCGTCGCTTGAGTTGGCCGGAAGCGCCGTGCCTGACGGCGCGGGCAACCTGGTGATCGGCGACGGCACCCGGGTGCGTGTGGTGGCGGCCCGCACGGGGCGCTTCTACGGCCAGCAGATGACCGCCGGGGACATCTACGGCATCGCCGGGACCGGCCAGGCCGGGTACTCCGGCGACGGCTGGCCGGCCGGCCGGGCCCAGGTGGCACCCGCGACGGTCGGGCTGGACGCGGCCGGGAACGTGCTGCTGGCCGACGGCCCCCGGGTGCGCGTGGTGGCGGCCAGGTCCGGCTCCTTCTACGGCCGGCCGATGACCGCGGGCGACATCTACACCGTGGCCGGGAACGGGACGGACTTCTCCGGCGGCGGCGGGCCGCCGCTGCGGGCGGAGTTGAGCAACCCCATGGGGGTCACCGTGGACGGCGCCGGTGACATCGCCTTCACCGCCGTGCCCGACGTCTGGAACACCACCGTGGGCCTGATCTCGGCCCGTTCTGGCTGGTTCTTCGGCATGCGGCTGACCGCCGGGAGGGTGTACGTGGTGGGCGGCGACGGCGGCTTGGGCAGCAGCTTGGGAGACGGCGGCCCGGCCCGCAACGCCTTGTTCTCCATGAGGGGCCCCGCCCCCTTGGCGTTCGACCGCCGCGGCAACCTCGTGGTGGCCGACACTTTCCCCAACCAGGTGCGGCTGATCGCCGTCAGGTCTGGCCGCTTCTACGGCCAGAACATGACCGCCGGTGACGTCTACACCATCGCCGGCAACGGCGCGGAGGGGTTCCACGGTGACGGCAGGCCGGCTGTCAAGGCCAGCCTAAACGGGCCATCCTCAGTCGCGGTAGATCACCACGGCAACGTGCTCATCGCCGACTGGCTCAACTTCCGGGTGCGGGTCGTCGCCGCCGCCACGGGCACCTTCTACGGCCGGAAGATGACCGCCGGCGACATTTACACCATCGCAGGCGGCGGCACAGCCTCGTTCGGCGGCCCGGCCGTTAAGGCCGCCTTCACCCCGCAGTCAGTGGGGACAGACGCGGCCGGAAACGTGCTCATTGCTACCGACGGCGGCGGACGCGTGCTGCTGGTGGCGGTCAGAACCGGCAAGATGTACGGCCAGCGGATGACCGCCGGCCACATCTACAGCATCGTCGGCAGCGGCAAGTACGGGTCTTCCGGCAACGGCGGGCCGGCCTGGCAAGGCCAGGTTCTTCAGTCTGGGCGGCGTAACGACCGACCGGCACGGCAACGTGGTCTTCACCGACTGGAGAACGGTCGTGTGGGTGCTGGCGGTCAGAACCGGCACCTTCTACGGCCGGGCGATGACCGTCGGCCACGTCTATATCGTGGCCGGCGGCGGTGCCACCCTCGGCGACGGCGGCCCGGCCACCCGAGCCCTGCTCAGCTCCCCGTCCTCCGTGGCCGTGTCCCCGACGGGCAGCCTGCTGGTGACCGGCGACGCCGACAACCGGCTGCGCGCGATATCACCATAGACCGCCGGAGTCAGCGCAGGTTATGCCGCCAGTCTGGCGTGACGGCTGCTGGCCTTCAGGCCCGCCACGGCCCCGATTGACGACTTCCTTGCCCTCGCTGCCTGTAAACATCTGAAGTCGTGCACGGACTGAAGCCAACGCCGGCTTGGAATAACCTGTGCCGCCTCATTGATGCGGTTTCCCTGCGCAGCGGAGAATCATCCTATCCTGCATCATTTTGAGGCGTTCACGGTGACAGGCTCCTTGCCGCCTGTCCGCCGGTTCAGTTTCACCGCCGTGCTCGGCGGCGGGCCTGGCGCTTCTGACAGCGACCGCCGCAAGGCCGCCGCACCCATCGCCTGCTATCGGGATGCAGGACTGCGGTACCGCCAGGTTCTCACGTTCATCCCCGGGCAGCCCGCCTGGCCGGAGTTCCGCCTGCTCGACGAAGGCCAGCCGAGCAGCGCTGGGCAAGCGGTCGTGGCCGCAGCTGAGGAGAGCACGCCGCATCACGGCGCGTTCCGCATGATCCCGCCGTAGGCAAGGGCCGCCTGAGCGCCGTGGTGGCCAAGGTCGCGCCTTAGGGAACCTGCTGCCCCTGCCCGGGCTGGACGCCGTCGGCAGGCACATCGCGGCACAGCCTGGCGCGGTGGCCGTGCCGGCTGGTATCACTAGTTCGTGGAAACGGGTCCGGTGTCCTTCGAGGTGGTTGCCGTAGACAAGCCGGCCGACATGAACGTCATCATCGGCCAGGCGCACTTCATCAAGACCGTCGAAGACCTGCATGAGGCGCTGGCCGGAGTGAGCCCGCATCTGCGGTTCGGCCTGGCGTTCTGCGAGGCCTCGGCTGCGCGGCTCGTGCGCCGGTCCGGCAACGATGACGAGCTGACCGGGCAGGCAGCGGCGAACGCGCTGGCGATCGGCGCCGGGCACTCGTTCGTGATCTTGCTCAGAGAAGGCTTCCCCATCAACGTGCTGAACCCGCTCAAGGCCGTGCCTGAGGTCTGCACCATCTTCTGCGCAACCGCCAACGCGGTTGACGTCCTCGTGGCGGTCACGAACCACGGGCGCGGGATCATCGGCGTGATCGACGGGTCGCCGCCGGTCGGAATCGAGCAGGATGCCGACATCGCCGACCGGCGCAGCCTACTGCGCGCCATCGGCTACAAGCTCTGATGATCGGGGCTGGCAGGCCGCGATCAGTTCGCCCTTGCCGAGCACGTGACCGGTGATCCGGGATTCCAGGGCGGATCTGCTCGCCCGGCCCGCCAGGCCCAGCCGTGTGTCCAGCGCGAGGACCACGAGGTAGCGCTGATGCGCACCGCCCCGGGGTGGGCAGGGGCCTGCGTAGCCGTGGCGGCCGAAATCGTTGACGCCTTCGCGCGCGCCGGGCGGCAAAGCGGCCGGGCTGAAACCGGCAATCGCCAACCTGGTCGTCACGGACATGGGCGCGGCTGTCGCCTTTTACCGGAGGCTGGGCCTGGCCATCCCCGACCTCGGCCCGCGGTGGCAGCGTCATCACCGCATGGCCACCCTCCCGGGCGGGATCGACCTGGACCTGGACAGCAGCGAGTTCGCCGGGCACTGGAACCACGACTGGCGGGGCGGCATGGGGGTGCTCAGCTTCAAGGTAGGCAGCCGGAGCGGGTGGATGAGGTCTACGCGGACCTGACCGCGGCCGGGTACCGGGGGCAGCAGCCCCCGTACGACGCCTTCTGGGGAGCGCGGTATGCCGTCATCGAGGACCCGGACGGGAACGCGGTCGGGATCATGAGCCCGGTCGACCCTGACCGGCGATCACCCACGGACTTCGGCGAGACGTAACTGAGGTCCCTGCCGAAGGGATCGTCCGAGGACGCGATATCGCCGACTCTGCGCGGGTGGTGGTCGCGCTTGATACGCCGTGCGCCGCCTGCAGAACACCCAGTTCTGGCTACTGTCTTAGCCTGGATCCACCGGATAATTCGCTGTATTTTCTGCGAAATTAATATAAAAGGTGCCCTCTGAACTGGGACAATGGGAGTATCTGACGCTTCCACGTACCCGTCCGAGAGGACACCTCGCAGGTGCGATTGTTGCATACGCTCGCGAAAACGCGCGCGTCGTTTGACGACCCGAACCTGATCTCGCACGCGGGCCTGGTCCCGCTGGCCGCCCTCGCCGAGCGCGCCGGGCTGCACGATCTCGCCGCCGCGCACGTCCGCCCGGACGGCGACTGCGGCGCGAACGCGGGCCTTAAGATCGCCTGCCTGGCCGCCGGGATGGCCGCGGGCGCCGACTCGATCGACGACATGGACCTGCCGCGGCACGGCGCGACGGGAACGGTGTTCGGCGGGGTCCGCGCCCCGTCCACGCTCGGCTCGTCCCTGCGTGCCTTCACCCGGGGAAACGTCAGCCAGCTGCAGAAAGCCCACCGCGAGTTCCTGGTGAGCCTCGCCGGCGCGGCACCGCTGCTGCCCGGCGCGGAGACACTGGCGTTCGTCGACATCGACTCCACGCACAAACGCGTCTACGGCTACCGCAAGCAGGGCGCGAAGTTCGGGCACACCAAGATCCAGGGAAAGTCACTGCTGGTCAAGGGGCTGAACGCGCTCGCCGGGGTGATCAGCACCCCGCTGTCCGCGCCGGCCATCGGCGCGGTGAGGCTGCGCGGCGGGAACGCCGCCTCCGGCCGCGGCGCGGCCAGCCTCGCCAAAGAGACGATAGGCACCGCCCGCGCATGCGGCTGCACCGGGCTCATCATCGCCCGGCTCGACTCCGGCTACTACAGCGCCGCCGTGATCAGCGCGATCCGGTCCGCCGGCGCCCGGTTCTCCGTCACCGTCCCCATGAACTCCAGCATCCGCGCCGCGATCGCCGCCATCCCCGAAGGCGCCTGGAACGGCATCAGGTACCCCCGCGCGATCTTCGACGACCAGCTGGACTGCTGGGTCTCCGACGCTGAAGTCGCGGAAACCGGGTACACCGCGTTCACGTCGAAGAAGAACCAGCAGGTCACCGCCCGCCTCATCGTCCGCCGGGTCCGCGACCTGAACAAGAAGGCAGCCCAGGGCCAGGACGAGCTGTTCCCCGTCTGGCGCTGCCACGCCGTGCTGACCGACTCCCCGTTCGAGCTGGCCCAGGCCGAAGGGCAGCATCGCGACCACGCCATCGTCGAGCAGGTGTTCGCGGACTGGTACGACGGCCCGGTTGCCCGCCTGCCATCCGGCTCCTTCAACGCGAACGCCGCGTGGCTGGTCATCGCCGCCATGGCCCAGAACCTGGTCCGCGCGGCCGGCACCCTGGCCGGCCCCCGGCACGCGAAGGCCCGCGCCGCGACCATCCGCCGCGACCTCATCACCGTCGCCGCCCGCACCGCCCGCCACGGCAGGGGAAACCTCACCCTCCACCTGCCCGAAGGCTGGCACCGCGAGCAGGAATGGCACAACCTCTGGGACGCGGCCTGCTGCGGCCCGCCGCCGATCACGGCCTGACCAGCCCAGCCCCGGTCCGCACCCCACGCCGAAAGGCAACCCCGAACCCCGCCCCCAACCCGGAACCGGTGGACAAGCCGCGCAAAAGGCGAGCGGCAGGGCGACTACGCCCCGCTCCACCTCGCAAAACTCCTCGTGCAGCAATCAGGCCGCAAACGAGCTACCCGGAATTGACCGGTGGATCCAGGCTTAGGGGTGTCGTATTTCATCGCGGCGATACGCGATGTTTCCTGGCCGGGCTGACCGGCCGGTCCCGGACGTCCGCTGCTGGTTTGACGTCGCCTCAGTAGCGGCTTCCAATGGGCAGGTGGACAACCGCGGACGCGATGCAGACGCCGATGTCATAGTGGCTGGGCCCGAGCCGAGGGGACGTCCGCTGCGGCCGGCCCTGGCCTGGCTGCTGGTCATCGCGGAGACTGCGGCGCTGGCCGTCTCGGTCGCGTTCGCGCTGCACTATCGCGCCGAGACCGGCGGGCCCCATCACGGCGGGTCATCGGCTGCCGGGCCGCCCGTGCCGCCACTGCCCCAGATGACCAGTGTGGCGCTCCGGCTGCCCGCTGGTGGCCCCGTCGTCGGCATGGTGGTCATCACCGCGGCTGCCGTGCCCGGCGTTGACCGGTCGCAGTTCACGGTGTCCGCCGTCATCACCGGGGGCAGGCCGGGCACGGTGTATGACCTGACCGGCAACGACTGCTCGGACGCCGCCCCGCTGCCCGATCACGTGTGGGCTACCGGGCTCGCCGGCGCGGATGGCACGGCCGAGCTGGCCGGCCACCCCTGGACCGGAGCGGTAGCGGACCGGTACTGGGTGGTTCTGGCACCGTACCCGGCCAGCCCTCCGCCGGGCCTGCGCGGGCAGTTCGCCCTGGGAAAGGCGGCGCCTTTCCCGGCTGGCCAGGCACCGTGCGTTCCTTCGCCGTGACACCCTGCCTCGCCGGTCCCTTGCAGGTCCACATGGTTTGCCGACGGCACGAGTGCTCAGCCCTGGGCGAAATCTCGGTCCGCGCGGACCGGAACCACGCAGAGGCAAGCCGCAAACTTCGCCGAGCCATGCACCTCACCCGCTAGGCACACTCATTCCGGCAAGTGCAAGCGTTCGGCAGCCATCCTGCACGAACAAACAGATCAGCCCAACTCCGGGTCCATCGAAGACGGCGCTGTCAAGCCTCGGTGAGCACGCAATCAGGCGGATCCGCTCGCAGCGAGTGACCAGCCCTGGCGCGTTCGCAGTGGCGGGAATCCGGCAGCAGCCCGTACGAAGGGCCGCGAGACTGGGCGGGTGGACGTCATAGACCTAGACGCCGATCCGCTGCGCCAGCTCTCCGCATGGCTGGACGCGGCCCGGACGGCCGGCCAGCCGATGCCGGATGCCATGATCATCGCCAGTGCGACCAGCGACGGTGTTCCGTCGGCCCGCCTGGTGGTGCTGCGCGGCCTGCGGCGAGGGCTGGTCTTTTTCACCGACCGCGAGAGCGATAAGGGCGCCGAGCTGGCGGCCAACCCGCAGGCGGCCGCCGTCTTCCACTGGCTTGTTCCGGCGCACCGCCAGGTACGGGCGGCCGGGCCAGTGGAGCCGGTGAGGCACGACGAAGCGGACGAGTACTGGAGCGCGCGCGCCCCCGCGGTCCGTCTCAGCGCGGCCGCCTCGCGGCAAAGCCGCGTAGTCGCCAGCCGGACGGTCCTGGAAACGCAGGTCAGGGACGTCCGGCGGCGCCACCCCGACGGAGCCGATATTCCTAGGCCGCGGCGCTGGGGCGGCTTTCTGGTGCTGCCGTCCCGCGTCGAGTTCTGGCAGGAATCGCCCGACGGCCTGCACGACCGGATCCGCTACCGCCGGGAAGGCGACAGCTGGATCACCGAGCGGCTGTCGCCGTAACGACCGACGGCCGCAGCAACGAGAACGTCACCATCATAGAGCCGTCATGGCCGTCGGCTGGTGTCGCGTTCCTAGAAGCACGGGCGAGCGCCGCGCCGGGAAAGCTCCAAATCGCCGAGTATCTGCTAGTGGTGGTTGCATCGGGCAGGGGCGGGACCTGCGCTCAGATCTTGCGGTTATGCGCTGGTCCCAGGCGGCACATTGACCGGCTGCGGCCTGCCGGGATCCGTACCGGGACCGCATGCCCAGCCAGTGCGCGCCGGGGAAACGGGCCCGCTGATCCTCAGCGTGGCATGAGCGAACCACGGCGGCGTATGCCAGTGTTGCGTCATGGGACTTCCCGGCATCGCCGTCCAACTCATCGATGAGGGTAATTCCGAGTCGGCCGTCCGGTTTCTCAGCGAGTGGGTCTGCGACGGCGAGGCCGACGCGAGCAGGTACCTGGCCGAGCACCTGGAACCAGGCGGTATCAGCCTTATCGCCACGAGCGGTCCCGACGCCGTCGGTTACGTCGCGGTCATCTGGGAGTCCAATTACGCCGGATTCCGCAGCCGCGGCATCCCGCTGGTCCACCAGATCTCGGTAAGCGAGCCGTGGCGGCGGCGCGGCGTCGCCACGCTGCTGATGGACGCGGCCGAGCAGCGAGCCGCCGACCGCGGCATCACGACGCTGGGCATTACCGTCGGCCTGTTCGACGAGTACGGCCCGGCGCAGCGGATGTACGCACGACGCGGCTACATCCCCGACGGCAGGGGCGCCTGCCAGGCCCAGCGCCCGCTCGGCGAAGGCACCCAGGTACGCCTGGACCACGACGTGATCCTCTGGCTCACCAAGGACCTCACCAGCTGACAAGCCGGTGCAGCCCCCGCATCGCGGCATGAGCGTGCCGCGCCCATAACGCCGGTTACGAGCTGCTGACAGCGGCCGATAATTCATCCGTTGTGCGGTGCAGAATCGCCAATTCTGTTCATCAGATGCACGAGGCGTCCGGCCGCATCCTCGCATGGGCCACACTGCTCTGCTTTACGAGATCACCGCGGACGAGGCCGGTCCCCCGAGTCAGATGACGGGGTGGCTATGCCGACAGGCCGCATCGATGGTCGATGGCGGCCAGGTAAATCAGGTGCGTCGCCCGGTGGCGTGCCGGTATGTTGCTGCGGTGCCTGAACTGAGTGCAGGCCTTCCTCCCATTCCCGGGCTGCCCTGGGAGTCGCTGTCTCATCGCCAGGTCCTGGCCGAGCTAGCCGCAGGGGGGTGGGTGCCATGCGGGGTGGGCGACTGGGCGGTGGCGCTGCGGTCCCCGGAGGGAACCGTCGTCGCGAGGGTATGCCCGTTTGACCCGGCATACTGGGCATTCGTCGACCTGTGCCGCGAGTGCGCCGGCAATCGATGGCTGCCCAGGATCGAGCTGGCTGCTGGCCTCGAAGGCGGCGGTTCGGTCGTCTTCCTGGAGTTCGCCGGCCCCGTGGACCATGTCGTCGCCGAGCAGGTCGCCGGGCAGTGGCGGACCGCGGCCGGTGCTGCGGAGTTCGAGGAGGTACGGCGGGCAGCGCAGTTGATCGATGCGGGGTACCGGAAGTCGACGCCCTGGTGGGGCAGGTGCGACCTGAACGAGGCCCACATCCGCAGAGCCGCCGACGGGCGGCTTGTGCTGATTGACGTCTTCTGCATGGACGGGGCGTCGCTGTACCGCGAGATCCTCCAAGACGTCGCGGGGGTGCACCGCCGGATTCCGCGCGAGCGGATGCGCTACGCACTGGACATCCCGTATATCGCCCGGGAGAACAGTGCCGCCGAGATCCTTGCCCTCAGAAACGCCTGGGCACGCGCTGCCGGATGACCGCTCGCGGGTCTGCCAGGGAACAGCCGATGCTCCAAGCCGCTCCCGAACAAAGGCATGAACAGGCCCGGCGTGCACATACAGAACATCCGGTTCGGCACGTGTGGCCGCTGCGCACCCTGGAGCGCTCGAACCGCGCGTAACGGCGGTTCGCGATCGCCACCAGTGGCCACGTCCGGTAATCACTACACCTAAGTTCCGAGGTCGCGGGTGGTCTGGCCGCCGACGGCGGCCAGACCGCCTTCCAGGATCCGGGCCGCGGAGCTACCTCGCTGCCGCGTGAATGGCGTCTAGCACGCTCCTCCGAACGGGGGCCTCTTGGCCGCTCAGCTGTCTCCGGTCAGGACCAACGGCCCTGGCCGGGACGCGGGCCCGGGCGCTTAATGAGACGGTACGCGGTTGGAGGTGGGCTCATGAAGCAGCGGGCGTCCAGGACCGAATGGTCTTCGCCGCGCCGGTCCGGCCATCGTCCCCGGCTGCTGGTCGAGGATGACTCGCCAGCCCTGGCGATCTCGGATTTCTCCGTGTTCCATGACGCCGGGTTCGACGTCGCGTTCTGCTCTGGCCCGGGCGACGACCCGCGGGCGTGCCCGGTCATGCACGGGCAGCCGTGCCCGCTGCTCCCGGGGGCGGACGTGGTGCTGCACGGACTCGATCCCGCGCTGGGCATCGCTGCGGCCATCCGGCGCCAGCACCCGCGGCTCCCGGTGGTCATCGAGCAGCGCCGCGAGGACGACGGGAGTGCCGGCGAGGTGCCGGACGGGTGCGTACCGCTCCGCTACGCGAGCTCGGTCAGGGGCCAGGTAGCCGCCGTGCGCCGGGCGCTGGCGGACGCCGCCAGCCGGGCGGGCACGGACTAGCATCCCCTTGGGGGGCTCTCCTCTCCGGCCACGCCACCCCCCCTGGTCCCTGTACGGCAGCGATCGAAGTGCGCGGGAACGCGCCATCGGTTCCGGTCCGGCATTCGGGACAAATCGGATGCGAAAACGACCCGAACTGACGCGGAGACGCGAAGATAGCCAACGGTGACGGCAAGGCTCTGGTTGCAGGACGCCGGCTATGCGACGGCCAGGAGCGCGGGGCAGCGGGTGGCGGGGCTGGTAGACCGGGAACTGCGAGCCGTCAGGCACGGCCACGAGCGAGGTCTAGCAGGCCTGCGAGGGCCATCAGGACCTGCCCAGAGACAGCCGTAGAGCTGGCACTGTGGCCTTCACACATAGAGATCAGGCACCGACCACTCCGTCGTGAGTCCGCGCCGAGCGCCGATTATCCGCGCGCTGCGTCATGTCCGGTGGCGAAGGTAATGGCGCCCAGAACGACCAACTCGGTGCGCCAAGGTCCCTGGGCGCATCTGGGTAGCGTTACCCGCCCGGTACGTCATCCACGTCTCACCGGAGCCTTCGCCCGGACGCGACACCCCGCCCTCTGGCCATGCACCTGACGAAGGGCACGGGCGAAGTGGTCCAGGACTCTCCGCTCCGCGCTGAATATCAGCGAGAAGAGGTTCGGGAGCACCATCGGCCGGGCGGTAATGCGCGTCGAGCCGGAGCCCTCCGGCGTGAGCGTCACGTGTATGTCACCCCAGACCGGCGGCCGGCGGTACTTTGCTGACAAGCGGAATAGCTCGCCTGACGAGGCGGCATCCTGGAAATGCGGGGTCGCTCCCAGCGCCCCCTCGCATCTCTCGACCCACTCCTCCCTGGTGCCGGCGATCACGAATGTCTCCTCAAGCGGGTGGAATAGTGCCATCGACGTCCCCTCTCTGGCGCTCAGCTTGGGTTGGTCATTTTCTGGTCAGGCCGCCCGCTGCCCGCCGCTGGTGGGCGGGCCCTGTTGCGCCTCGCCTCCGGGGCTCGGCTGCAGGGGCGCCGCGCAGCGCCCTGGACCGCACCGCCAGGCTGCCGCTCCTGGTCAGCACCATCGCCAGGGCCAGGAAGATGAACGCGTCGACGAGCGCGCTGGAGGTCAGCTGGTGAGCAAACATCCAGGTGCCAAGCGGGACCCGGATGTCATGGTTGGAGGCGTAGGCAAACCACAGCCGGGCCCCGACCACCACCGCCCACGGCAGCGCGTACGGGATCCACGCGTAGCTGTAGCGGCGGCCGTTTGTTTCGCGGCGATGACCGGCGGACGGATCAGCCGGCGCAGGGTGATCTTCCGGTGGCCTGGGTCGGCTTCCAGCACCGCGGCCAGCACGACAAGGTTGATGATCCAGATGCTGGCGGACATGGCTCCTCCTGCTCCGACCCGCACCGGCCGGGCGCGATCAGGACATCCGCGCGCTGCGCGAAGAGCAGCGTCGCCTGCGTCGCCAGGGTGGCCAGCAGCACGTTGACCGCGAAGATGTCCACAGCGAGCGGGGGTGTTGCCGTACTCGCCGAGCAGGCTGCTGGTGAATGGCATGGCCGTGATGGTGAACAAGAAGGCGAAGTTCCACCAGGCCAGGCCCTCGTAGTGGCCGGCCGCAGCGATCGGCACTGCTGCGGCGGCGGTGATGATCGGTGGCGCCAAGTCGAGATTCCGTAGCTGCCCGGCGCACCTGCCGGCCGCTATAGTGGTCGCAAGCAAGCACGGCTCCGCGGGGCGGAGGCAGCGATGGGCGGGAGCGCAGGCGGCGGCGAGCCAGCCGAGGGTATCCGGGCGTCGGATGCCGAGCGGGACGCGACCGTCCAACGGCTCAGCGCGGCCACCGGGGATGGGCGGCTGACGCTGGAGGAGTTCAGCCAGCGGATGGAGCGCGCCACCACGGCGCGGACCCGGGCCGAGCTCGGCCCTCTCGTGGCGGACCTTCCCGCGGACGCCGGCGCGGCCGGGACCGCCGTCGCCGACCGTGCCGCGCCGGGGCCCTCCTGGCACGTGTCGCCGATCGGCGGCCTGAGGGTCTACGGGCCGTGGCGGATGGACCGCCATGTCATCGTGATCAGCATTGTCGGCGGCACCCGGCTTGATCTGAGCCAGGCGCAGCTGGCCGCCCCGGAGGTCACCCTGACCAAGGCGTCGCTGGTGGGCGGGGTACGGGTTGGGGTCCCCGCGGGGATCCGGGTCGAGACGTCGGGCTTCAGCTTGATCGGCGGCACCAGGGTCGAAGGCGGGCCGGAGCCCGGCCCGGGCGCGCCGACGGTCCATATTCGTGCGTTCTCGCTGGTCGGCGGGGTTCGGATCCGCCGGGGCGGGCTGGCCCGGACGTCCCGGGCGGATCGGCGGTCCGGCCGGCGATCGCGGCGGAACCGGTTGACGCGCTTGTGACATCCCGGTCCCGCGCAGGCCGGAAACCGGCCTGCGCGGCGACCCACGCGGTTGACTCCTCTCGCACGGCGATGGCGTTCTCGCGGACTCGTATTGGGCTTTGCTCGCTGCAGGTTGTTCAGCGGCAGGCACCTGCCAGCAGCGCGCCCGCCCAATGGCACAGGCCTTGGCCGGGCGGTGAGCGGTACGCGCAGGACCCGGGCGAGTGCATGCAGATCACCCTGATCTGCGCGGATTAGATGGGGCAGCCGGGCCCGCCCAATCCCACACAGAACGGCGGTTCCGGCGCTTGCAAGCGCTGTCTGTGTCCCACGCGACGTGGTTTAGACGGCGTGGGTTTCGAACCAGACTGAGCCGAGGTCGTGTCCGCTGGTGAGGCGGACGTCTGCGTTGAGGGCGGCGGCGAGGCGGCGCTCGCCTCACCCTCACCGTGGCTGACGCGCCGCTGCAGGTCAGCGGCGGCTTCGGCACCGCAACTCTTGGCGGGCCCTACTCCGACTCGCTGTCCGCCAGTGCGGGAACGGCGGCACCAGGTGGCGCCGGGTGACCGGGCTGCCGCGCGGGATGAGCGGACGACCGCCACAGCCGCCCCGTAGGTCGCGGCCGACTCTAGAAGTCTGCGGATGCGACTCGGTCCTGCAGGAGCCGAAATGCTCCGGAAGCCTACGGGCGCCATCTGAGACGCGGGTGCCCCTGTACGGTCAAGTCATGGACCCGGTAACGGCCTTGCAACTCGCGGACTGGCGCCGTGCGACCGCCGCCTTGTACGCGCGCGTCCGGGAGCAGGCGGAGCCTGCTGCGGCGCACGCGCTGTGGCGATCGGGGCGCAATGCACTGATGAGTTCGCATCCGCAGAGCGCGCTGCCCGAAGGCGACCCGCTGCGCGTTACTGGCGTACCTTACTGGCCCTACGATCCGGCACTACGTTTCGCAGTGCCCGTCGAGCCGGCCGGGCCTAAGCAGCTCGAGATCGACACCGGCCCGGACGGCGTTACCCGCCTTGAGCAAATCGGCTGGGTCACCTTTCCCGCCCCGGTTGGCCGACGACTCGCGCTGTGGTGGCTGGATCAATATGGTGGTGGCCTCTTCCTGCCGGTGCGGGACGCGACAGCCGGTGGCACCAGCTACGGAGGGGGCCGCTACGTGCTCGACACGGCGAAGGGCGCCGATCTCGGATCCGACGGCGAGCGCATCGTCATCGACTTCAATTTCATGTACCACCCATCGTGCCGGTACGACCCGCGCTGGATGTGCCCGCTCGCGCCTGCCGAGAACACCATCGACGTTCCAATCAAGGCGGGAGAGCGGCTAACCCCGCCCTAAGCCAGGGCGAGGAGCTCCACTGTTCCGTCAGACCGTTGCCTTCCCCAACCAGATGGCCAGAGGTATGACTGTCAGAATGTGAACGCTTCTTCGTGGATGTCGGCGTCGTCGACGCCGAGTTTGTGCAGGGCGCGGCGGACGGATGCGGTCGCCGGGAGGGCCGCACAGGTAGATGTCATGTTCTCGGAGGTCGCCAAGCAGGCGGTGCAGCGATGCGGCTGAGAGGGGGTCCTCGTCGCCGGGGCGGCGGTGCCCGGTGAGGTAGTGGACCGTTGCGTGGCGCTGCTCGGCGATGGTGTTGAGCTCCTCGAACAGCACTAGGTCGGCTTGGCTGCTGGTCCGGTAGAGCAAGGTGATGTCGGTGGCGGGAGAGTCTCGAATAACGCGCGCAGCGGTGTGATGCCTACGCCGCCGGCGATGAGCACGGCACTGCGGTGGTGGGCTTGCTGGCTGGTGAGCGCACCATACGGGCCTTCGACGAACACTCGGGTGCCGACCGGGGCTCCAGGGAAGCAGGGGGTCTGGGCCGATTCCCGCGTCCTACTGGAGCCTCGTTTCCAGATCACGCCGACCCGCCGCAGCGTCCCCGATCGTGACACCCCCGCTACCTGAAGCCAGCCGCCGACCGCGAACGCCGAGCGGATGTTACGCAGCGTCAGGGGTCACAGAATTTGCGGCAGAGCCAGAAACGATGGCCGCCAACCCGGAGAGAGCCAGGCCACCCAACCGCGTTCGCCCACGCTTCCCGACTGGACCTGCGGGGCCGGTCAAGGCCAGGACGTGCTGGTTCCCGGATGAGGCGTGAGCGATAATGGTCGGATGTCGTCCTGTGGCCGGCCGAGATGGCTGGCCCGTCGCGGCCGCGGCGGGAGGGCTGAGCGATTAGCGACCTGCTGGACCGGACCACGGAAACCGCCGCGCTGGAGGAAGTGCTGGCGGCGGTACGGGACGGGCTGAGCGGGGTGCTGGTGCTGCGGGGGGACGCGGGCATCGGCAAAACGGTGCTGCTGGAGTGGGCGGCCCGGCAGGCACATGACATGCAGCTGGCGAGGGTGGCCGGGATCCAGGCGGAGATGGGGATGGGGTTCGCCGGGTTGCACCAGCTGCTGGTGCCGTTCTTGGGCAGGCTGGACGGGCTGCCCAAGCCGCAGCGGCAAGCGTTGGGCTCGGCGTTCGGGCTGCTAGCCGGGCCGGCGCCGGACCGGTTCCTGGTCGGGCTGGCGGCGCTGACGCTGCTGACCGACGCGGCGCCCGGACAACCGGTGCTGTGCGTGGTCGATGACGCACAGTGGCTGGATCAGGTGTCGGTGGAGGTGCTCGGATTCATCGCCCGCCGCCTGTACGCCGACCGGGTGGGTATGTTGTTCACCGTCCGGGAGGGGGAGGGACAGGCGGCCGCGCTGGTCGGGCTGCCGGAAGTGATGCTCGGCGGGCTGCCGGAGGAGGCAGGGGGTGAGCTGCTGGCCACGTCGGCCGGCGCCCGGGTAGATCGGCAGGTGAGCGCTCAGGTCGTGGCCGGCGTGGCGGGGAATCCGCTGGCGCTGGTGGAGCTGGCCGGGGAGCTGACCGCGGAGGAGTTGTCGGGGGCGGTGCCGCTGAGCTGGCCGCTGCGGTTCGGGGGGCGGCTGCAGGAGCTGTACCTGGCCCGGGTGCGGGCCCTGCCAGTAGACACCCAGACGCTGCTGGCGGTGGCGGCGGCCGACCCGACCGGGGATCCTGCGCTGGTGGCGAAGGCGGCCGGGCAGCTGGGGACCGCTCCGGAGGCGGGCGAGGCCGCGGAGATCCAGCGGCTGGTGTCGTGGCAGCCGCGGGTGCGGTTCCGGCATCCGCTGGTCCGCTCGGCGGCCTATTACGCGGCCCCGGCGGGGACGCGGCGGCGCGCACATGCCGCGCTGGCCGGGGTCACCGACCCGGACGCTGACCCGGATCGACGGGCCTGGCACCTGGCCGAGGCCGCGCCGGAACCCGACGAGGATGTCGCTGCGGAGCTTGACCGCTGCGCGAGCCGGGCACAGGTGCGCGGCGGACTGGCCGCCGCTGCGGCGTTCCTGGAACGCGCGGCGGACCTGACGCCCGACCCGGGACCCCGCGCCGAACGCACGCTGGCCGCGGCACAGGCCAGCCTGCGGGCCGGCGAGTTCGGCAGGGCCAGCGACCTCATGGCCTTGGCGGAGGCCGGCCCGATGGACGAGTTTCAAGCCGCCCGGGCGGACTTGCTGCGCGGGAGGATCGCGTTCGCCTCCGGCCTGGGCAGCGACGCTCCCCCGCTTCTGCTGAAGGCGGCTAAGCGGCTCGAACCGCTCAACGTCGACCTGGCCCGCGAGACGTATGTCGACGCGTGGCAGGCGGCATTCTTCGCCGGATATCTGGCGGGCGCCGGCGACCTGCTTGAGGTCTCCCGCGCCGCCCGGGCCCTTCCCCCGCCAGCGCACCCGCCGCGTCTGGTCGACCTGGTGCTGGACGGTTTTGCGCTGCTGGTCACCGACGGACCGACAGCCGCCGCACCGCTGCTGCGGCGGGCCACGAGCGCCTTTGCCAGCCCAGGCATCCCCGAGGAAGTGACACTCCGGTGGGGCTTTATCGCCACGGTGGCGGACGAAGCTCTCTGGGACGACGAGGGCTGGCGCCTGACCGTCAGGCAGGTTCAGCTCGCCCGTGACGTCGGCGCGCTCGACCAGCTCTCGTTCCTTCTGAACCGTATGGCTATCGAGACCGTGTGGAGCGGTGACTTTGCTGCTGCCACCTTGCTGATCGCCGAAGCCGGGGCGGTCTGCGAGGCGACCGGGTCTCGTTTCGCACCCGTCGCCGCTACCATGCTGGCTGCGTTCCAGGGAGGGAAAGCCGAGGCCATCCCGCTGGTCCAGTCCATCATCGAGCAGGCCACACCCGGGGGCCAGGGAGTCTCGGTGACATTCGCGCACTGGGTGGCCGCCGTCCTCTACAACGGCCTGGGTCGTTACGAGGAGGCATTGGCCGCGGCCCGGCAAGCCAGCGAGCACAAGCACGTATATGTCTCCGTGTGGGCGTTGCCCGAGCTGATCGAGGCTGCCGCGCGCACCGGCGACGCGCGCATCGCCGGCGACGCCCTGGATCTGCTCACCGAAACGACCCGGGCAGGCGGAACCGACTTGGGGCTAGGGATCGAGGCGCGCACCCGCGCCCTGCTGAGCGAGGGAGAAGCCGCCGAGGGACACTATCGCGAGGCGATCGGCCGGCTCGGTCGCACCCGGCACCGTCCCGAGCTCGCCCGCGCCCACCTGTTGTACGGCGAGTGGCTACGCCGCCAGCGCCGCCGCCGCGACGCCCGGGACCAGCTGCGCACCGCCTTCGAGATGTTCGACTCGATGGGGATGGAAGCGTTCGCCGCCCGGGCCCGGGCCGAGCTGCGCGCCACCGGCGAGCGCGCCCGCCCGCGCGCCCCGGGGACCCCGGAGGTGCTTACCGCGCAGGAGGAGCAGATCGCCCGGCTGGTCGCCGAGCACCTGTCCAACCGGGAGATCGCCGCCCGGCTGTTCATCAGCGCCAGCACCGTCGAGTACCACCTGCGCAAGATCTTCCGCAAGCTTGACGTCAGCAATCGGGCCCAGGTCGCACGGACGTTCCGGAACGACAAAGGAACCCCCCCGCAGCAGTACTGACGGTGAGCTGCAGCCTGCTCTCGACACGGATTCGGTCATCGACCCGCGTGACGCCAGGCGCGGACCAGGCGGCCGTCACCACGTGATCGTGCGCGGCCCCGGAGCTGACCGTGCCGGACAGGATCACCAGCCCGTCAGAGGAGGTTTGGACCGATAGCCCGTCCGGTTCTAGGGCGGCATCGCGCCGGAACGCGGCGCGGATGGCGTCCCGTGCCTCACGGGCGTCGGGAGTCTGGGTCAAGGTGATGGTCTTGTCGATACCGGCAACGCCGGGGACGCTGGCGGCGCGGAGCTCGGCTGCCTCGCGCTGGTAGTGCCACTGCCCCGTGCCGGTCAGGGTGACGAAGCCGTCCCGGGCCTGCGCATCGACGGTCATTGGCACCGAGACGTCCAGCATCAGCGCCTCCAGCACGTCGCCGCGCAGGTCCTCGTCGTCCCGGCGGTCTTTGTCCGGAATGCGTACCCTCAGTTCATTAGCGACCCGGGTAACGCCGCGGACGCGTGCCGCGGCCCTGCCCCCCGCCCGTTTCAGCCGAAAGCTGGACACTGACCCCCGCAGCGTGACTATGCCGCTGGCGGCCGATACCTCGATCGTCTCGCTGCCCACCTGGGGATCCCAGGAGAGCTCGGCGGCGACGTGGCGCCGCAGGTCATCATCCTTCATTGCTGGCTGGTTCCACCTCCGGCGTGGGCCTTCCCGTGATCACTGGCCTCTTTCTTAAACGTTATGGCCAGCCTGCCGGGCGCCGCATCCATGAAAGTCCTTAGTCATTCCGGGGCAAGGCCCCTATGGCTACCGGCAGGACTAAGGACCTTCCGGGATTCGATCGGCTTACCGGATTTGTAGCGTTCACAGCAGATCTATCCGCGCGAGTCCGGAAGCGCCCGGGAGAGCCGTGGCTAAGAAGTTCTCGCGTCCGAACCGGCACCCGCTCCTCGGTGAGCGGCGGCTGAACCGGCTATCAGCGCGGGACCCGAAGCTGCGGGTCCCGCGCTGCGAGAAACACGCTCAGGAAGGAGCGACATCATGGACATCACAGGCAAGACCGCGCTGGTGACCGGGTCCAACCGGGGCCTGGGACGGCACCTGGCCGCGGAACTTCGCGACCGGGGCGCCCGCGTATACGCCGCGGCCCGCGACCCGCAGGCCGTGGACCTGGCGGGCGTCACCCCGATCGCCCTGGACATCACCGACCCGGCGTCGGTCGCCGCGGCGGCGCAGACCGCCAGCGGGGTGGCGATCCTGGTCAACAACGCGGGCTCGCAAACCCGATCCTCGCTGCTGACCGGGGACCTGGCCGCCATCCGGCTGGAGATGGACACCCACTTCTTCGGCACCCTCGCGGTGACCCGGGCCCTCGCCCCGCAGCTGGCCGCCCAGGGCAGCAGCGCGGTGCTGAACATCCTGTCGGGGCTGTCCTGGCTGAGCATCCCCGGGTCCGGCGCCTACTGCGCGGCCAAGGCGGCGGAGTGGTCGCTAACCAACGCCCTGCGGCTGGAGCTGGCGCCGCAGGGCACCCGGGTGAGCGCCCTGCACGTCGGCTACATGGACACCGACATGACCCGCCACCTCGACGTCCCCAAGTCCGACCCGGCCGCCATCGCCAAGCTGGCCATCGACGCCATCGCGGCCGGCGACGCCGAGATCATCGCCGACGAGACGAGCAGGCGCGTCCTGGCCGGGCTCTCCGCCGGAGTCGCCGGGCTCTACCCACAGGTCGCCTGACCCGCCCGGCCCGCCCAGCGAAGGCCTAGCGTGGCATTCATGGTTTAGAAGCCGAACCTGCCAAGTTTCCGGACCCAGGAGGTCGTCATGGCATCGGTACTGATCACAGGAGCGTCGAAGGGCATCGGCCGAGCGGCGGCGGCGGAGTTCGCCCGCCGTGGCCACCGGGTGATCGCCACCGCGCGGGACCCGCGCACGCTCGCCGGCCTGCCCGCGGACCAGCGGCTCGCGCTGGACGTCACCGACCCCGGCAGCATCACCTCGGCGGTCGGGGAGGCCGGCGAGATCGATGTTCTGGTCTCCAACGCCGGGGAGATCTTCAACGCCGCCGTCGAGGCGATACCACCGGAGGCACTCGCGCGGCTGCTGGACATCAACACGATCGGTGCCCTGCGGGTGGCGCAGGCGGTCCTGCCAGGGATGCGCGCCCGCGGCCGCGGGCGGCTGCTGTTCATGTCCAGCATCTCCGGGCGCATCGCGGTGCCGCTCAGCGCGGCCTACGCCGCGACCAAATGGGCCCTTGAGGCGGTGGTCGAGGCCCTGGCCATCGAGGCGGGCCCGCTGGGGATCGAGGCCGCGCTGCTCGAACCGGGCCCGGTCAGCTCCGGCGTGCTCGACCACGTCACCACATACACCCTGCCCCGCGATCCCTACGCCCGCCTGCTCACCCAGGGCGGCCCGCGCGCCAGTCTGATGATCACGGCGGAAGAAGTCGCGGCCGGGATCGCCGACGCGGCAGAAGCACCACAGCTGCCGCTGCGCATCCCCATCGGCCGGCCCGCCGCCCAGATCCTGGCCGCACGCCAGGCCGCACCCGACGACCGCCCGTTCATCCCCGGTGCATCCACGGCCGTCCGGTCGTGAACGGCAAATGGCGGCTAAGGGGAGTCATGCCTGTCCCGTCCCGCGCTGCCAGCCTTGCGACCGCCGTCTCGGTGGCCGGCTGCGGGACCACATCGCGGCCGCCAGCGACTCGTGACCAGTCATCTAGGGAGATCCATGTTGCATGACGGAACAGTAAACAAGCGCAAAGCCCTGGCTGCGCCACGCTCCCCATCGGGCGCGCCGTCGGACCGGCCCACGTCGCGGCGCGCGCCGTTCACATCATGAGCAACGCCGCCCTGACCGGCGCGACGTACGAAATCGACGGCGGCCAGCAGTTCACCGCGTGACCGGAGGAGGAAATCACGGTTCAGATCAGGCACACGACCGAATCGCCACCCTTGCGAGCATCTGCCCGCAGGCTCCCGCGCCTGCCACAGCGCGCGGGCTTCTGGGCGGTCGTTTTCTCATTCCTGGCCGTTGCGGCGTTCTCGACCGCCCCGAGCAGCCTCTACGGCCTCTACGAGCAGCGAGAGCATCTGTCGTCGCTGACGATCGCGATCGTCTACGCGGTCTACGCGCTGGGGATCCGGCGTCCTCCCCGCTCAGCCGTTCCGATCCGAAGCAATGCTCGATATCGGCAAAGGCTAGTGGCCTTCACCAAGCTGGGATGCGGTTTCGCTCTGGGTCAGCTCCCACGCGAGAAGGCGGACGCCCGCTCGACCTGTTCAGCGGTGATACTCACCCCGGTGTAAAGCTCAAACTGCCGGGCGGCCTGCAGGGCGATGACCTCGGCCCCGGTGATGACCGGCTTCCCCGCCCCCCGCGCGGCGCGAACCAGCGGCGTCTCGGCCGGAAAGGCAACAACGTCGAATACCGCGCGAGCGGCCTTGATACTCGCCATCGGGAACGCAAGAACGTCGGCCTCCGGCCCGTTCATGCCCAGCGGGGTCACGTTGACGATGATCACTTCGCCTGGCGGAGGCTCCTGCTGCACCCAGCGGTAGCCGTACTTATCCGCCAGCGCCCGCCCAGCCGCCTCGTTCCGCGCGAGCACGGTGAGGTCGCCGAAGCCCGCGTCGCGGAACGCGGCCACGACCGCCTTGGCCATCCCGCCCGAGCCGCGCACCAGGACCGGCGCGGCCTGGTCGAGCAAGCGCCGGCCGATGAGCGCGGTGACGGCCTCGTAGTCGGTGTTGTAGGCCGTCAGCCGGCCGTCGTCGTTGACGATGGTGTTGACCGACTCGATTGCGCTGGCGGACGCGGTCAGCGAATCGACCAGCGGGATCACCGCCTCCTTGAACGGCATCGACACCGAGCAGCCGCGGATGCCGAGCGCGCGCACCCCGCCGATGGCCGCCTCGATATCGCCGGTGGTGAACGCCTTGTACACGAAGTTCAGCCCGAGTTCCTCGTACAGGTAGTTGTGGAACCGGGTCCCGATGTTGGACGGCCGCCCCGCGAGGGAGATGCACAGGGTTGTGTCCTTGTTCAGCATGGTCACGAGTCTTCCGTCCCCATCGCCGCCCCGCGCCACCGGGCGGCGAGTTCGGCCGGCCCGGCCGGGCGGCCCGGCAGCGGCGAAGCGCCCGGAGCGCGCAGCGCCTGCAGCAGCAGCGCCAGGTAGCGGTGACGCAGCCCCTCGCTCGCGTCGACGCCAGGCAGGACAATAGAGCTGAGCGTCTCCAGCAGCAGCACGACGTCCTCGGGACTCACGTCGGCCCGGAGCGCACCGGAAATCTGCGCCCTTTCGTGCACAGAAACGGCCAGCGAACCGACCTGCTGCGCCAGTTGGGCCAGCTCGGGGGTCGGCGCGAACGTCCCCGCGAGGCGCTGAGCGAGGGCCTGGCTGCCGCCGTCGAGGATCCTCGCTAGGCAGTCGGCGTAGACGGTCCACGGATCGCCGTCGTCCGCCAGGGCGCGTTCGAGTTCGGCCCCGTAGCGGACCAGGCCGTCCCTCGCCAGCTCTCTGAGCAGGTCGTCCTTGCTGGGGTAGCGTCGGTACAAGGCGCTGATCCCGACCTTCGCCCGGGCCGCGACCGCGGCGACCGAGGCGTTCGGGTCAGCCAAGAAAACCTCGCGGGCCGCGTCCAGGATCTCGACGTCGTTGCGAGCCGCCTCCCGGCGGCGTCCGCTGAGCGGACCATCGGTGTTTCGCACCCGGCCAGAATAACACTGGAACGGAACAGTCCGCTCTGTTAGAATAGAACTGTTCGTTCCGTTCCAATCAAGGAGCCTGAGCCATGATCGTGCAGTCCTGGAACGTGATCACCGAGTCACTCGACCTCCTAGAGGCTGCCGCCGAAAGCATCACCGAGGCGAACCGGCAGGCGCCGACCCCCTGCGCCCAGTGGACCGTCACCCAGGTCTTGCAGCACGCGGCCGGGGACCAGCTCGCCTGGGCGGCCGCGATCGGCGTCGGAACGGGGCCGAGCGAGAACCCCTTCGCCCCCTCTGGACGCCTCGACGCCGACGTCGACGACCTGATCAAGGCCGCCCTGGCCGCCGCCCGCACGGCGTGGGCGGGAGTCAATACCGACGATGACGCGGTTCCGACGCCGCTGCCGCAGGGCCCGCTGCCTGCCCCCGTAGCCGCCGGCGCGTGCGCACTCGACGCGGCCGTGCACGCCTGGGACATCGCCGTGGCCACCGGTGCACCGATGCGGCTGCCCAGCGAGCTGGCCGAGCAGCTGCTCCCGGCCGCCCGGGCGGTGGTCGAGCCGCTGCGCGAGTTCGGCGCCTACGCCGCCGAGCATGCGCCGCAGCCGGCCGACGACGCCGCCGCCCGGCTGCTGCGCTACCTCGGCCGCGACCCGCAGTGGGTCAGCTTGAGCTCACGCTGAAGTTGTTGAAGCCGAAGGTCTCCGTCGCGCCGTTGGTGGTGGCGATCTCGACTCCGTAGTCGACCTGGTAGAGCTTGGAGTTCGCGGGCTCGTAGCCCTTGTTGATCAGCCACTGGAAGAACTCCAGCAGGTTCACGTTGCCCGAGGTGGTGTTCGAGTTGCGGACGAACGAGACCGGGCCGTTGTTGCCCTTCCACACCGTGTAGGACTCGCCGTCGAAGGTCGCGCTCGTCACCGGCGAGCCGGCCGGCGACTCACCGTGGTTGTCGGTCCAGATCATGACCTCGTCGCCCCCGGCGCCCGCAGTGCCGTTGAGCCAGATGTCGTAGGCGTCCTCGAAGTTGCCCGAGCCCGGGCTGCTGGAGCCGAAGGTGCTGGTGACCGAGCTCAGCGAGCTGATCGCGGGCGGGTCGGCGTAGTTGTAGTGCGAGTTCGGGTAGGTCTTGACGCCCCCGCCGTCCTCGGCCACGTTGGCCTTGACGAACCAGCTGCTGGCGGAGCAGGCGGACAGGGTCTGCGATATGCCGCCGCCGCCGACGTTCCACATGTTGTTGGACACCGTGTACGGGCCCAGGTTCTCGCTGCCGAAGTCGGATGACGTGGTGAACGTCGGGTTGGTGCACGACCCGCTGCCGCCGCCCGAGGTCGGCGGGGGAGTGGTGGGGCTGGGCGCGGGAGTGGTGGGCGACGGCTTCGGATTCGGATTCGAGTGCGTGGGCGACGGCGTCGGCGAGGTGCCCGGAGAGGAAGCCTTCGGCGACGGCGCGGTTGAGTGCGTCGCGGTCGGCGCCGGGTGCTTGGCCGGAGCGCCGGCCTTGGCGGTGTGCTTGCCGCTGGCGGCGGCGTGCTTGGGCATGTAGGCCCGGGCCGGCTGGCCGACCGGGTTGGGCTCGGAGGCGGGCGCGGGCGCAGCAAGGGCCGCTGCCGCCCCCTCGGCGCTGCCCGCCCGCGGCGCGGCGGTCACGGTGCCCGCGTGCAGGTCATTCGCGGCGGTGAGCATCGGCTGCGGACCGGTGGCGTACAGGAAGCCGACCGCGGCCGCGCCGCCCGCCACCCCGATGGCGGTCGCGGTCGCCGCGCGGCGCATCTTCCGCGACGGCGGCTTCCGGTGCCTGGCGGGGGGGCGGTGCCGGCCCGCGCCGGACCGTACGGGACCATTGTGACGCGTCGGAGTGTCGAGGCTGAAGCCGTTCTGATATGGCCACGTCTCGAGGCTGAAGCCGCCCTGATCCAGCCAGGTGGCGGTGCTGAAACCGCCCGTGTCTGGCCCGGTGCCTGTGCTGATGCCGTTCTGATACAGCCACGTGTCGGTATCGAAGTCGTTCTGATACGGCTCCGAGTCCGGTCTGAAGTCGTTTCGATACGTTTGCGTGTCAGTCTTCATCTGGGGCACCATCGCTCCTGCGGGGGGAAGTGCTCGATATTTGTGTCGGCTATAGAGTGACACAAGGGGACACCTGGCGTGCCCGATAGGGGAAAAACTTAACGAGAGCACCGATTGTCGCCTGCCCTGAGATACGTATCAGGGGACGATTCGGTTCAAGTTGCCCCCGGTCTTCGTGCGATCATGCCGCCATGGCCCGTGGTCTACCTGGGCCGCGCACTCTGACCGCATGGCAAAGGCCCCCGGTCGGCGGCGGCCGACCCGGAGGCCCAGTGAATGCTGCGGCAGTCACCTCGGTCCGTTCGAGAAAATCAAGATCTTTATCCCGAACGGACCCGAGGTTCCCCTAAAACTCTCACGCGCCCTTGGCGTTGGTGCCGTAACGGCGGCGGAACTGCTCCACCCGCCCGGCCGTGTCGAGCACGCGGGACTGGCCGGTGTAAAAGGGGTGGCTGGCCGACGAGACCTCGACGTCGACGACGGGGTAGGTGTTGCCGTCCTCCCACTCGATGGTCCGCTCGCTGGTGGCAGTCGACCGGGTGAGGAAGGCGAAGTTGGCGGAGCGGTCGCGGAACACGACCGGGTGGTAATCCGGGTGAATTCCCTGCTTCATGATTAGCGCTCCTCTCGGAACTCAACGTGACGGCGGGCCATCGGGTCGTACTTGCGGACGACGAGGCGGTCCGGGTCGTTTCTCCGGCTCTTGCTGGTCACGTAGGTGTAGCCAGTCCCAGCGGTCGACCTGAGCTTGATGACGGGACGAAGGGTGCTGTGACTCATGGCCGTTGTAACAACCCTTTAATGAAAATCATTCCCGGTTGAAACCCGTTTTACGCGCTCGCGCGGAGGACGTCGGTGCTCTCGCCCGGGCCGGCCGAGGGGGCCGCGGCGGCGTCGTCGGCGGTGTTCGCCCGGTTGAGCGAGCAGCGGTCCTCGGCGTGCTCAACGATGATCATGGTGCCGCCCGGACCGGCGAAGACAGACCACGTGATACCCGCCACATCCGCGTGCGCACGGGTCCACCGGGACATGTCCTGCTTGGTGGTGATGTGCGCAATCTCGGTGACCCCGGTGATCACGGCGTCTCTCCTTTCACGGAAGTGCCCGGCGGCACTCCATGGCCATGGGGGACTGGTAGTCCTCGGCTGGCCCGTAGGCAGGGTGGCGCGTGTTCCGTCGGAGGGCACGATGCGATAGCGCTTACCTCAAGGTGGGTACGGCGCCGCATCGCGGTAGGCCATGCTCGACCAGGGGGTTTCGAATGGTCTAGACCGCTTTGCACGCATCTAACTAATATCAGATGCTCCTGAGGCTGGCGAACTCTCCTGGGGCATATGTGACGACATGAGTCGCCCGCCGCCCCCCGGTGCCCCGGGTGACGACGGGCGAGTCGCTGCGCGCGTGCGCGGTTGGCGCTTGGCTACCGGGCCAGGGCGCCCATCGGGTCCCAGGCCGGCAGCACGATGGGCTCGGCCTCCAGGGCGCTCTGCAGGTCGGCCGGGAGCGCGCTCTTGCGGGCGGCGATCTCGAAGACGTACTGGCCGAACCAGGAGTCGTTCATCGTGTAGAAGCCATCCTTGCCGGTGTCGGCGCCCCAGCTGTTCTCCACCCGCCAGCGCCTGGTCGCCCCGTCGAGCACGTCGACCCCGGTGAAGAGCATCGCGTGCGTCATCGCGGACTCGTGGTAGGCGAGGCGAGCGGCCTTGTCGAGGTCGAACGCGGCGTCGTAGACCGACGGCAGGTCATACAGGTTGGCGTCCCAGAACGCGTAGTCGTTGCTCATCATCTGGCCGACGTCGCAGCCGAACCAGACCGGCTCCCCGCCCTGGATAGTGGCCGCGGCGACGTCCTTGATGACCTGCATATCAACGTTGAGATAGGTGACCGGCGGGCCGCCGATGACGTTGCCGAGGTACTCGACGGTGAAGGTCGCGCCGATCGGGCTGGACGGCCGGGGGTCGTTGACCAGGCACACGTACTCGCTGACGGGCAGGTCCACGTACTTGGCGGCGAATTCCTGGGGGGTGAGGACGCCGTCCCGGTGGAACTCCTTGTCCTTGTCCGTCCACTGCCAGTCGAAGCGCTCCGGCGGCGTTCCCAGGTGGATGCACAGGACCCGGTAGACGGCCTGCATGACCTCGGCCTTGGCCGCGCGGGCGGCCTCGAGTCCCTCGGCCGTGGCCGCGCGGACGGTTCGCGCGCCCTGGTGCAACTGGTAGCGGAGGACCGAGTTCATCTTGCCGGTGTTCGACGAGCTCTGCGTCTCCGGCATGTAGCCCTTGGGGACCAGACCGTGCTTGGCCACCAGCGCGGCGAACATGTTCCACTGGCCACCGTCGCTTGCCGCCGACTGCATCAGGTAGGCGACCGTGCGGTCGTCGAGGTCCCGGTCCGCGGTGTCGATGATCGCCTCGAGCAAGTAGTTGGCGCGCTCGAGCTTGTCCCAGAACATCGCGTAGTTCTGCGAGAACTCGAAGTCCTTGAGCCCGGTCTTGCGCATGACCCCGACCCGCAGCAGGTTCAGCCCCGCGAACAGCCAGCAGCGGCCGCTCCGCTCCTGGTTGGTGACCTTCCAGTCGTCCAGTGTGGTCGACAGCGAATGGTCGATGCTGCTGACGATCTCTCGGTTGATGGCGACGTCATCGATGGTCACCCGGGTCACGGCGTTCTGGGCGAGCCGGTAGGCCGGGTTGGCCGAGAAGTCCTTGCGCAGTCGCTCTAGATCAGCGGCGGAGAGTGTTTCGTCCATCACGGCGTCCTTTCGCATCATTCGACCTGTTTACAGGTTAGATGCCGAAGGTGGGTTCTGCCTGCGCGCGCCGTCACCCCGCCTGAGCCGTCACCCTGCCTGCGCCGAGCGGTGGGTTGCGTGTTCAGATGGGGGTAGCGCTGATCGAAACGCACTAGACGGGAGCCCGCACATGACAACGACGCACTCTGCCTCCACGATCGGCCTCGACACCGTCGCGGAACTGGCCGCGCAGCTGCGGGTCGACTCGATTCGCTCATCCACCAGCGCCGGATCCGGCCATCCGACGTCGAGCATGTCGGCCGCCGACCTCCTCGCGGTGCTGATCACCCGGCACCTGCACTACGACTGGGACGAGCCGCGGCTACCGGTCAACGACCACCTGATCTTCTCCAAGGGCCACGCGTCGCCCCTGCTCTACTCGGTCTACAAGGCCGTCGGGGTCGTCTCCGACGAGGAGCTGATGACCGGCTACCGGCGCTTCGGCCAGCGGCTTGAGGGCCACCCCACGCCCGTCCTCCCGTGGGTCGACGTCGCCACCGGCTCGCTCGGCCAGGGCCTCCCCGACGGCGTCGGGGTGGCGCTGGCGGGCAGGTACCTGGACCGGCTCCCGTACCGGGTCTGGGTGCTGTGCGGTGACAGCGAGCTGGCGGAGGGCTCGATCTGGGAGGCGTTCGACAAGGCCTCCTACTACAAGTTGTCGAACCTGATCGTGATCGCCGACGTCAACCGGCTCGGCCAGCGGGGCCCGACCGACCTCGGCTGGGACCTGCCCGAGTACGCGCGCCGCATGGAGGCGTTCGGCGCCCGGGTGCTGAGCGTCGACGGCCACGACCTGGCCGACATCGACGCGGCGATGACCGTCGCCGCCGACACCGCGGGCGGGCAGCCGACGGTGATCTTGGCCAAGACGATCAAGGGCCGCGGCTTCTCCGAGGTCGAGAACAAGAACGGCTGGCACGGCAAGCCGTTCCCGCCCGACATGGCCGATCGCGCGATCGCCGAACTGGGCGGCGTGCGCATGCTGGTGCTACGCGGCCCCAAGCCTGAGCCGGCCGAGCCCGGCCCGGTGCCGGACAAGCCGACCACGCTGCCGGCGGAGCAGTCGGGCGGGCCGACCACGCCGAGCGCGAGCCGGCCGGAGTACAAGGTCGGCGAGAAGGTCGCGACCAGGAAGGCCTACGGCGACGCGCTGGTCGCCCTCGGCGCGCAGAACGACCGGGTGGTCGCGCTGGACGGCGAGGTCAGCAACTCGACCTACGCCGACGAGTTCGCGCAGGCCTTCCCCGACCGCTACTTCGAGATGTTCATCGCCGAGCAGCAGCTGGTGGCGGCCGCGACTGGCCTGTCGGTGCGCGGCTACCGGGCGTTCGCGTCCACCTTCGCCGCGTTCTTCACCCGCGCCTACGACTTCATCCGGATGGGCGCGATCTCCGGCGTCGACCTGCGGCTGTCGGGCTCGCACGCGGGGGTGGAGATCGGCGCCGACGGCCCCTCGCAGATGGCGCTCGAGGACCTGGCCATGATGCGGGCGGTGCACGGCTCGACCGTGCTGTACCCGTGCGACGGCACCAGCACGGCGGCGCTGGTCGACGCGATGGCGGCCACGACCGGGATCAGCTACATGCGCACTACCCGCGGCGGCTTCCCCGGCCTCTACCCGGCCGGGGAGCAGTTCACCGTCGGCGGGTCCAAGCTCGTCCGCGCGGGCGACAACGATCAGGTCACCCTGATCGGCGCCGGCGTGACGCTGCACGAGGCGCTGCGGGCGGCCGAGATTTTGCAGGGCGAGGGCATCGCCGCGCGGGTCATCGACCTCTACTCGGTCAAGCCGATCGACACCCAGACCCTGGTCACGGCGGCCGAGGCGACCGGCGGCCGCCTCGTGGTGGCCGAGGACCACCACCCCGAGGGCGGGCTCGGCTCGGCCGTGGCCGACGCGCTGCTGGCCGCGGGCCAGCAGAACCTGCGGCTAACCCGCCTGGCGGTGAGCGGGATGCCGGGCTCGGGCACCGGCGATGAGCTGCTGGCCTGGGCCGGGATAGACGCCGACCACATCGCCGCCGCGGCGCGCACGCTGGTGGGCGGCTAGCCGCAAGGCCACTTCGGGTTTCGCGCGTCAACGAACGAGCGGTCGAGCTGATCGTCGGCGAGGCCAGCCTCGACTATGACCAGAGCGCGGAGACTGGCGCGGCGATGATGCGGTCGCCGATGGGGAAGACGTGCGGACCTGTGTGGAAGACGATCCCTGCGGCGAACGCGTCGCGGGTCTCGTCACGGAGCCAGGCCAGGTGGCGTGCGTCGGATGCGGTGACGGTCGCGGCTGCCTTGACCTCGATGCCAATCAGCCGGCCGCCAGCTGTCTGGATGAGCAGGTCCACTTCTCTGCGGCCTTGCTCTTCGCGCAGGTGGTAGAGGCGCGGATCGTTGCTGCTGGCAGCGAGCTCACCGCGCAGCTGCGCGGCCACGAAGGTGTCCAAGAGTCGACCCAGCATCTCGGGGCCGTACAGGATGGCATCCCGGCCAAGCCCCAGGACGGCTGCGACGAGCGCCGGGTCGACCAGGTAGCGCTTGGGCGCCTTCACCAGCCGCTTGATCCGGTTGGAGAACCAGGCGGGGACCAGGTCAAGGACGAACATCCGCTGGAACAGCGCCTGGTAGGCCTGTGCGGTCTTGGCGTTGATCCCGGCAGCGGACCACAGCGTTGACTCCGACGGAAGGCCGGCGGTGTTGACCGCCAGGACAGACAGGTACCGGCGCAGCAGTTCGGGGTCACGGCGGGGCGCTACCGCCGGCACGTCGCGGGTGATCATCTGCTCGACGTAGCCGGCGAACCACCGCCGCCTCGCGTTCGCTGGTATCCGCAATGACGGTTCGGGGAAGCTCCCTGCGAGCATCAGGTCCAGGTAATCCCGGACAGTGAGCGGGTCGCCCGGTGCCGTGACTGCGCCCGGGCCGCTCTCGATGACACGGTTGATGAACGGGGTCATCCCGGCGCGACCTGCGAGCTCCCGCACCGACATCCCGTACATGGGAACCTGCAGCAGGCGGCCGGTCCCCGGCCATATCCGGTTCTCCAGCTCGGCGCGGACGGAACCGGTCAGGATGTAGCGCCCCGGGGTGGGGTCCTCGTCCACCGAGCGCTTGACCGCGCCGAGCAGTTCCGGTACCTCCTGCCACTCGTCCAGGATGACGGGCGGGCGCAGGCCTGCGAGCATCGCGTCGGGCGATGCTGCGACGGACTGGCGAACCTCCGGCCGGTCTAGGCGCAAGACCGTGCCGCCGCGGCGAACCGCCGTGGTCGTCTTCCCCGCTGCCCGCGGACCCACCAGCGAGATCGCCGGGAAGGAAACCAGCAGCTCATCTAGCAGTCCGTCTACGATCCTAGGTACGTATAGGTCACCCACAGGACCAAGCGTACCTGTTTCCCGCACATTTAAGTACCTGTTTCCCGCATCCATGAGTACCCGTTTCCCGCAACTTGCGTGACTACTTCCGGTCGCGGGGCGGGCGTTCCGCCCGGCGCTTCGCGGTCAGCCCCGCGCCACCGTCACCAGGGCGGCGCTTCGCCCGGGGCAATGGCGCGGAGCAGGGCGATCTGGCCGGACGCGGTGAGCCGGACCAGGAGCGACAGCGGATTCTTGCTGCCCGCGAACGTGATCAGGGCGGCCACGCCATCGGGCTGGGAGCGGCACGCGACCGAGACCGGTCCGGGGTCGCCGATCCGGTCCAGCGCGAACTCCCACATCTGGCCGAGGCGCTCGGCCGTCAGCTTCGGCTGGTCCTCGGGGCGCAGCATCTGCTGCACGCGGGCATAGTCGCCGTCGATGAGCGCGCGCGCCAGCGCGCCGGCCCGCTCGTCCCACTCCGGCCCCGCCGCCTCCCCGAGGTCGCGTGGCCGCGCCTGGCGCGGATCGCCGCCCTTGACGGCCGCCATGACGACGGCGTCCAGCAGCGGGACCGAGTTGCCCTCCGTGTTCACCAGCGCGGCCACGGCGTGACCGGCGGCCTGATCGATCGCCGCGGACGCCGAGAACCCGCCCGTCCCGCCGTTGTGGAAGAGCAGCCCCTCGGTGATGATCCAGGCGAGCCCGCCCGCGGACTGGCCGCCGATGCGCACCCGCGGCTCCTGGCACAGCCTGATCGCGGTGCCGAGCGGCCCGTTAGGCGGCGTCAGGCAGGCGGCTAGGTAGCGCGCCAGGTCGCCGATGCTCGCCTCCACCGCGCCCGGTCCCGGCAGCGCGAGGTCCCAGTGGCCGGCCGGCTCACCGCCCGCGTGCCCGGTCATCCGGATGCCGCCGCCCGCCCCGCCAACGCCGGAGCAGGTCATACCCAGCGGCCCAAGCAGCCGTTCCGCCAGCAGGTCCTGGTACCGCTGACCGGTCGCCCGCTCCAGCGCCAGCCCGAGGAGCTGATACCCGAAGTTGGAGTACAGGTGCGCGGGGTCCGGCGTGCGGACGGCGGTCCGCAGACCTTCCTCGGCGCGCTCGGCGGTGAAGTCCCGGTACGGGTTGGCCCCGTCGGTCGGCTGGTTGGGCGCCAGCCGGGGCAGGCCGGAGGTGTGCGTCGCGAGCTGCTCCAGCGTGATGTTCGCATGCGGCCCGGCGTCCAGCCAGCGGCCGATCTCGTCGTCCAGCGCCAGCACGCCGTCTCCGACGAGACTGGCCAGCAAGGCCGCCGTCATGGTCTTGGTGATCGAGCCGATCTCGAACCGCGCGTCCTCGGTCAGTCCCTCGGTCAGCGCGAACGCCGGCCCGCTGCCGCCGCCGCCGCTGTCGAGCGCGGCGACCGCGACGACGATCCCGTCCCCGGCAAACGCCCCGTCGAGCGCCTCGAAGACAGCCTGCGCCCGCTCAGAATCCCATTCCACGACACCCGACGCTACCGCTTTTCCGCCCCGCTAGCCGCCTACGCGCGCTGGTGGGCGGACACGTCTGCCTTCACCAGCACTCCGGTCACGGTGCTGCGGTCGTCGCCGGGCTCCTACGTCTGGGACGCGACGCTCACGGCAGGCAAGTACGCCTTCTCCGTCTACGGGCCGGACGGATTCCTGACCAGCTTCGGGGGGCAGGCTGGCTAGTGCGGATTAGTGCCGGCTAGCGCTGCCTAGTTCAGCAATCGTCGATGTTTTGCTGCGGCTATGTGCAGTGATCATTGTGTGCTCTATGGTCGGTGGGTCGAGTTTCTTCTTACCTGACCTGGAGGGACACGTGCGCAAAGGGAAAGTCACCGCGCTAGCGGTGGGCGCCGCCGCGCTATCGGTGGGCGTGGTCGCCGCCGTCGCGACGGCCGGATCGGCCGCGACCAAGCCGGCGGCGGCGAGCGCGCCGACGATCGTCATCAAGCCGGGCGCGATCCACCCGCTGGGCGTCCTGTCGACGCCGTCGCAGGCGAAGTGCGTGGAGTTTGGCTTTTACCACTGCATCACCCCACTGCAGGTGGAGACGGCGTACAACGTCGCCCCTCTCTATAAGCACGGCATTACCGGCAAGGGCGAGACGATCGTGATCGTCGACTCGTTCGGCTCGCCGACCATCAAGCACGACCTGGCCGTCTTCGATCGGCAATTCAACCTGCCCGCGCCCCCGTCGATCAAGATCATCACGCCGTCGGGGAAGATACCGAAGTGGAACGCTAACAACTCCGACATGACCGGCTGGGGCGGCGAGACCACGCTCGACGTGGAGTACGCGCACACGATCGCCCCCGGCGCCAACATCCTGCTGGTCGAGACCCCGGTGTCGGAGACCGAGGGCGTGACCGGTTTCCCGCAGATCGTCGAGGCCGAGAACTACGTGCTCAAGCACCACCTCGGCAGCGTGATCAGCCAGAGCTTCAGCGCCACCGAGCAGACGTTCACTGGCCTCGGCCAGATCAACCGCTATCACCTGCGCTCCGCTTACGTGACGGCGGCCGCGGAGAAGAACGGCCCGACCGTCCTCGCCGCCTCCGGTGACAGCGGCGTGGCCGACGTGAAGCTCGACGGGTCGACCTACTACACCCACCGGGTGACCTCCTGGCCGGACAGCGACCCGCTGGTGACCGGCGTGGGCGGCACCGAGCTGGTGGCGGGCAAGCACAACACGTTCACATCGGTGGCGTGGAACGACACCTACAACTCGCACCTCGGCGACGGCACGGTCCCGTACGCCACCGGCGGCGGCCTGTCGGTGCTCTTCACCCGCCCGTCCTACCAGAGCGGGGTGAAGAACGTGGTCGGCGGCGCGCGCGGCGTGCCCGACGTCTCGATGAGCGGTTCCTGCAGCGCCCCGGTGTTCACCTACCAGAGCTTCCCGCAGCAGAGCGTCCCGGCGGGCTGGTACCCATCCTGCGGCACCAGCGAGGCCACGCCGGAGTTCGCCGGCATCGTGGCGCTGGCCGACCAGGTGGCCGGCCATGCCCTCGGCGTCATCAACCCGACGCTGTACAAGCTGTCGGCCGAGAAGGCCCCCGGCATCGTGCCCGTCACCTCCGGCAACAACACGGTGACGTTCGTCCAGGGCAAGCCCGCGAAGAAGGACACGATCAAGGGCTTCAACGCGCGGGCCGGCTACAGCCTGGTCGACGGCGTCGGCACCGTCAACGCCTGGTTCCTCGCCTACGAGCTGGCAGGCAAGACCCCGCCGAAGTAACGCACTCCACAAAACGCGGCTGGCCCCGGCGGATTGTTCCGCCGGGGCCAGTCAGACGAACGCACCAAGACCGGTGATGGCGCGGCCGACGATGAGCGTGTTGATCTCGCGGGTGCCCTCGTAGGAGTAAATCGCCTCCGCGTCCGCGACGAACCGGCCCACCTGGTTTTCCAGCAGGATGCCGTTGCCGCCGAGCAGTTCGCGGGCGTAGCCGACGGTCTCCCGCATGCGGACCGTGCAGAACGCCTTGGCCAGGGCCGAATGATGATCCTTGGCCTGGCCCTGGTCCTGCAGCTGGGACAGCCGGACGCACAGGCAGGCCGAGGCGGTCACGTTGGACAGCATCCGGACCAGCAGGTCCTGCACGAGCTGGAAGCCGGCGATCGGCCGGCCGAACTGCTGCCGCTGGCCGGCGTAGGCGAGCGCGTGCTCGTAGGCGCCGCGGGCGCAGCCGGTCGCCTGCCAGGCCACGCCCGCCCGCGTCAGCCGCAGCACCTTGGCGGTATCGCGGAACGAGTTGGCCCGCTGCAGCCGGTTGTCCTCGTGCAGGCGGACGTTGTCCAGGGTAATCTGCGCGTTCTGCACCACCCGGAGGGCGATCTTGTCGTGCATCTTGACTGGCGTGAAACCCTCGGTCCCGGCCTCGACGACGAATCCCTTGACCTGGTCGTCGGCCACGTCGCGAGCCCACACGATGATCAGGTCGGCGAAGGTGGCATTGCCGATCCACTTCTTCTGCCCGTTCAGCACCCAGACGTCGCCGTCCCGCCGCGCGGTGGTGGTGAGACCGCCGGCCACCCCGGAGCCGACGTCCGGCTCGGTCAGCGCGAACGCGCCGATCTGCTCCATCCGGGCCATCGGCGGCAGCCAGCGCTGCTTCTGCTCATCGGACCCGCACAAGGAGATCGAGCCCATCGCCAGGCCCCCGTGCACGCCCATGAAGGTGGCGATCGAGCAGTCGACCCGGGCCAGCTCAAGCGCGATCATGCCGTCGAGCAGGCTGCTGCCGCCCGGGCACCCGTAGCCCTGGCAGGCCAGCCCGGCGATGCCGAGGCCGGCCAGGCCCGGCAGCAGGTCGGTCGGGAACTCCTCCCTGATCCAGTAGTGATTGATCACCGGCGCGACGGACTTCTCCATGAACGCGCGCACGGCCATCACCCGTCGCAGGCCGTCGTCGTCAAGCAACTGCTCAAGCGAGTAGAAATCAGCGTCGGCATCTGGGTCCATGCCAGGCTTAATTTCCCGGTTCTGCTGGTCTATGCCAGGGCAGCGGGCGGCGGTGGCTACGACGCTTAGACCCGATGGACCCGAACACCGCCGACCCGAACACCGGCAGGGTGGAGGCGGCCGCCCCGATGATCGCGCTTGCGCCCGCGATGGCCCCGATCGACGGCCATGGAAGGACGATGGGGGTAAAGCCGGCCGCGTGGAACACGGCCGCCCACAGCCCGGCCAGCGCCAGGGCGGAAACCACGGCCGAGGCGGCGATGCCCGCGATGGTGAGCGCCAGCGATTCGGCCGCCACGATCCACCCAATCTGACCGCGGGTCGCGCCGGTCAGGTGCAGCAGCCGCAGCTCCGATCGACGGCCGCTGGTCGACATCGCGGACGTGCTCGCGATGCCGATGGCGCTGTAGGCGATGGCGATGCCGAGCAGGAGTTCCAGGCCCGTCTGATTCTGCTCCGTCTGCTGGTCGGAGACGGCGGCGGACCACCGGGCGGCGGGCACGACCCTGGCGTCGTCCTGCCGGGCGATAGCTTGCAGCGGGGCGACGGCGGTGCCGGGCCGCAGCCGCACGTAGGCCAGGCTCGGCAGCGCGTCGCCGGCGTTGTGCGCGTCCACCACCAGGCTGACCCCGGACAGGCTGGGGGCCAGGATGGCGATGACCCTGAGCGAGACCGCGGCGCCGTCGGGCAGCCACAGGCTCATGGTGGCGCCCAGGTGCTCGTGCCAGGACGCGTCGACCGCGATCGTGTGGTCGTCGAGGCCGGCCAGGGAACCCGCGCGGACCGGGAGGTTCAGGGCGGACGAGGGCTGGTCGATGCCGAGGGCGGCGAACGGTATCGGCATGGGCGCTTCGAAGTGGAACGGCGTGACCGCCGGCTCGCGGGCGAGCAGGCTGGTCTGGGTCACGGCGGTCGCGTCGAGACCGCCGATCGCACGCATCCGGCCGATGAGGGCCGAGGTCAGGCCGGGCGTTCCGGCCGCCGGGAGCACGACGTAGCCGGCGCCGGCGGCCTGCCGGTGCAGGCCCGCCTCGGCCGCCGCGTTGGCGGTGGCGCTGGTGCCCAGGATCGAGATCGACAGGCCGACCGTGATCAGCACCGGCACCAGCGCCGCGGCGGCGCGAGCCGGCCCGGTGCGGATGGCGGCCCCGATCAGCATCCCCGCCGTGCCGTGACCGAACGGCCGGGTCAGCCAGCCAACCAGGAACGGGGCAAGCAGCACGGCCCCTCCAACCAGGAACAGCGTGATCGTGGCCTCGGTCTTGGCGTCGGTTGCGGCCGATGGGAAGAACTGCGCCACCCCCACCAGCGTCGCGACCCCGACCCCGAGGCAGCCAAGGCCGCCGAAGCGGCGGCCGGGGCTGATCCGATGCGGCTCGACGGCCGCCTCCCGCAGCGCCTCGGTCGGCCGGATCATCCCCGCCCGGCGGGCGGCGAGCATGACCGAGGCGACCGCGACCGCGATCCCGGCCAGGAACGCGATGATCAGGGCGGGCGCCGAGCTGGCGCTGACCTGCACGCTGAACCAGGCGGGAGACAGTCCCTTGCGCACGATCCAGCGGGCGAGGAGCGGCGCCAAGACCAGGCCGAGCAGGCACCCGAGGGCGGAACCGGCCGCGCCGACCAGCGCCGCCTCGGCCCGCACCATCCGCGCCACCTGCCGCGGGGTCGCGCCCACGGTCCGGAGCAGGGCCAGGTCACGGCGGCGCTGCGCCACCGACAGCCCGAACGCCGAGGCGATCACGGTGACGGCGACGAAGGCGGAGATCGCGGCGGCGATCCCGAGGAAGGTGGTCAGGCCCGCTAGTTCGGCGCTGTCCTGCGCGGCGTCGGGATCGGCCTGATGCCGGTCCTGGCCGGCCAGGACCTGGAGGCCGCCAATCGCGGCCGCGCGCCTGGCGACCGCCGGGTCGTCGGTCACCAGCGCGTCGACCCCCGGCGACAGCCGCGCCGCCTCCGCGTCGGTGAAGAAGACCGGCTGCTCACCGGTCCTGGGCCGGACCGTTCCGACGACGGTGAAGACCAGCGGCCCGCCTGCGGTGAGCACGGTGACGCGGCGGCCGATGGCTGCCCGCCCGGCGACGACGATCTCATCGGCGGAGCCAGGCGGGCGGCCGGAGCCGAGCCGATAGGGGGCAAAGGCGGCGCTGGACCAGCCGTGACCAAGCGGCGGCTGGGCGGCGGGCACGCCTTCGAGCTGAGCGTAGAAGCTGCGGTCGGGGAGCGCGCCGGGCAGCCGCGCGATCGCGGACGCGGGAACGTCGGGCTGCTCGAGGAGCGGCACCGAGTCGACGCCGCCCCGGTCGTGCACCCGCAGCGCCGGGTCGGCCCGGATGACGAACGGCGCCGCCGCGAACCGTTCCGGCGTCCGGTGGCCGCCGCCGTCCGCGGCGGCCAGTACCTGGGTCATCGTGGCGATCACGGAAACGCCGAGCGCGAGCGCGGCGAGCGTGCCCGCGAACGCGACCCAGCGAGTCCGCAGCGTGGACAGGGCGATGGTGAGCATCATGCGGTGACCTCCAGCTGGGTCATTCGGGCGGCGACGGCCTCGGCGGTGGGGCAGTCGAGGGTGCCCGCGATCCGGCCGTCGGCGATGAAGACCACTCGGTCGGCGTGGGCGGCGGCGACCGGGTCGTGGGTGACCATGATGGCCGTCTGGCCCTGCTCGGCCACCAGCGTCCGCAGCAGCCGCAGCACCTCGCGTGACGTGCCGGTGTCGAGCGCACCGGTGGGCTCGTCGGCGAACAGCACCTGCGGCCGGGTGACGAGGGCGCGGGCGATCGCCACCCGTTGCTGCTGGCCGCCCGACAGCTCGCTCGGCCGGTGCCGTGCCCGGTCGGCCAGGCCGACGGCGGCGAGCGCCGCCTCGATCGACTCCCGGTCGGGCTTGCGGCCCGCCAGCCGCAGCGGCAACTCCACGTTCTGCGCCGCGGTCAGCGACGGCATCAGGTTGAAGGACTGGAAGACGAAACCGATCCGCTCGCGGCGCAACACGGTCAGGGCGGTCTCACCCAGGGAGGACAGCCTGGTCCCGCCGATGGTCACCTCGCCCGAGTCGGGCCGGTCGAGGCCCGCCGCGCACTGCAGCAAGGTGGACTTGCCCGAGCCGGACGGGCCCATCACCGCGGTAAAGGAACCAGCGCGAAGGGCGAGCGTCACCCGATCGAGGGCGGTGACGGCGCTCCGCCCGCTTCCATACGTCCTGGTCATCGACTCGATGAGGACGGCCATAGGGTCAGCGTTCATGTCTTCATGCAATCGGCCCGGCCCGGTCCGCCGCATTGCCTCAGGACCCCCTCCCGGGGTATGGCCAGCCCTACCTCATGAGTCCGGCCTGGCTCCCTGCCGACCGGGCACGGCGGCTTTATCCTGTTCGGGTGGATCCGATCACGGCCATGGGACGGCGGCCCTTCCTCGTCTCGGCCTGGCCGTGGCGAGCCTGGACCTATCTGGCCACCGCGAGCGTCCCCGGTGCGCTCGGGCTCTCGGTGCTGGCGGCCGATCTGGCCGTCGGCGGCGGCCTGGCGAAGGCACTGATCGGCATCCCGATACTGGCCGCCCTGGTGCTCGCGGGCATCCCGATGGGCCGGGTCGAGCGATGGCGGCTACGGCTGATCGATCCCGAGCCGATCGCCGATCCGCATCGCCCGCCCGCTCGCCCCGGCCTCCGCTGCTGGCTGGCGACCCGTAGCCGGGAGCAGGCGACCTGGCGCGAGCTCGGCTACGCGCTGCTGTTCGTGACGCTCTTGTGGCCACTCGACCTGGCCGCGGCCCTCGCCGCCGTCGTGTTGCCGCTGGCCCTGATCACCTCGCCGGTACCGGTCGTGCTTGGCGGTCGCCGGGGGCTGTGGCCGGGGGCGGCGATCAGCTCCCCGCTGCAGGCGGCCGCGGCCGTCCCGGCCGGGCTGGTCCTGCTGGTCGGCGGCGCCTACCTGGTGACCGCGCTGGCGGGGGTTCAGGGCCGGGTGGCCCGGCGGCTGCTGACCGCCGCCGCGGACCTCGACGTCCAGCTGGCGGAGGTGACCCGGTCCCGCGCCCGCCTGGTGAGCGCCTTCGAAGCCGAACGGCGGCGGATCGAACGGGACCTGCACGACGGCGCGCAGCAGCGGCTGCTGGCGGTGTCGATGAGCCTCGGCCTCGCCCGGCTCGACCTGCCGTCCGGGCCGGTCGCCGATCAGGTCGCGCACGCGCAGGAACAGGCCAAGCTCGCCCTGACCGAACTGCGGGAGCTCATCTACGGCATCTACCCTCAGGTACTCACCGACCGGGGGCTGCCGGCCGCCGCCGAGGAGGCCGCCGACCGCTCGCCGGTGCCGGTCGACCTGGAGTTCCGTCTGGACCGCAGGCTGCCGCAGGCGATCGAGGCGACGGCCTACTTCGTGATCTCCGAGGCGCTGGCCAACATCGCCAAGCACAGCCAGGCGGGCAGCGCCTGGATCCGCGGCGAGCTGGCGGCCGGCCTGCTGGCGCTTGAGATCGGGGACGACGGCGTGGGCGGCGCCGACCTCTCCGCTGGCAGCGGCCTGTCCGGGCTGGCCAACCGGGTCGCGGTGGTGGGCGGTACCGTCTCGGTGTCGAGCCCGTCCGGAGGGCCGACCGTGCTGCGAGCGGAGCTGCCATGCCCCTGAGCCTTCGGGTCGTGCTGGCCGAAGACGGCGCGCTGATGCGGGACGGGCTGACCGCGCTGCTGGCCAGGTTCGGCCATCAGGTCGTGGCCGAGGCGGCCGACGCGGCCCAGCTGGTCGAGGCGGTGACCGAGCACCGGCCGGACATCGTGGTCACCGACGTCCGAATGCCGCCGGGCTACTCCGACGAGGGCCTCCGCGCCGCGGTCGCGCTGCGCAAGGCCCGGCCGGGACTCGCAGTGCTGGTGCTCAGCCAGTACATCGAGAAGACCTACGCCGGCGAGCTGCTGGATTCCGGTGACGGAACCGGAGTCGGCTACCTGCTCAAGGACCGGGTGGGGGACGTGGCCGAGTTCATCGATGCACTGCACCGGGTGGCGGTCGGCGGCACCGTCGTCGACCCCGAGGTGGTCAGGCAGTTGCTGCGCCACCGCCGCGACCCGCTTGAGCGACTCAGCCCGCGCGAGCGCGAGGTGCTCGCGCTGATGGCCGAGGGCCGGTCCAACGCCGCCGTCGCCCGCGCCCTGGTCGTCTCCGAGGCGGCGGTCGGCAAGCACATCGGGCACATCCTGACCAAGCTCGACCTGCCGCCCGACGACGACGACCACCGCCGCGTCCTCGCCGTCCTCTCCTACCTCCGAGCCTGAGGCAGCGCGCACCCACTCACGGGCTGCCGCCCATCTGGCTGATCACCTGTGAACTACATGCTCCCTGGACACTTCCATCTCAGCCTCCTCACCTCATCGACCCAGAAGCAAACATTTGTAACATTCGGTAGATGAAGATCTGGATCTCATGCGACATGGAAGGCGTGGCCGGCATCGTCGACTGGGACCAGTGCCGCCCCGGCGGCGACGGGTACCCGCTTGGCTGCGCGCTGCTGCAGGACGAGGTCAACGCGGCGATCGAGGGCGCGATGGCCGGCGGTGGGACCGAGTTCGTCGTCAACGACTCGCACAGCCGGATGGCCAATCTCGACCCGCGCAAGATCGCGGGACGGGCCAGCTACCTGTCGGGCCGGCACAAGCCGATGTACATGGTCGAGGGGCTCGACGACAGCTTCGACGCCGTTTTCCTGGTCGGCTATCACGGGTCGATCTCAGGCCGCCCGTCGACGTTGTCCCACACCTATAACCCCGAGGTGTTCGCGGGCGTCCGAGTGAACGGCCAGTACGTGGGGGAGAGCGGCATCAACGCCCTGGTGATGGCGCACTACGGCACCCCGATCGCCTTCGTCTCCGGGGACCGGGTGACCGCCCAGGAGGCGAAGCCGTTCGCGCCGGACGCCGTCAGCGTGCTCACCAAGGAGTCCATCACCCGGGCGGCGGCGCTGAACCTGCATCCGGACGAGTCGGGCCGGCTGATCCGGGTCGGCGCGGAGGAAGCGGTCCGCCGGGTCGCGGCCGGAAGCGTGCGCGTCCCGCCGATCGACCGGCCGGTAACGCTGGAGATGGAATTCCAGACCGGTGACATGGCCGACATCGCCACCTGGGCCCGTGACACCGAACGCACCGGTGAACGCGCCGCCAGGATCACTGGCGAGGACCTGCTCAGCGTCTACCGGTCGTTCGTGGCCGTCACCTACCTCACCCGTCAGGTCGGCGGACGCTGAGCCCTCGTTACGAGCCTTGGAAGGCCGGCCGCTGCTTGGCCAGGAACGCCCGCACCGCGTTTCCGTGATCGGTGGTCGTTCCCAGGCGGCGCTGCGCGGCGCACTCGGCCGCCAGCGAGTCGGTCAGCGGACGCGACGCGCCGTCGGCCAGTAGCTGCTTGGTCTCCGCGTAGGCGGCCGTCGGCCCGGCCGCGAGCTCGGCCGCCAGCGCCCCCGCCGCCGCGCGGACCTGGTCGGGATGGGCGAGCTCGAACGGCAGCCCCCAGGCGATCGCCTGCTCAACCCGGAAGGTGGTCGGCCGCAGCAGCAGCGCCCGCGCCCGTGCCATCCCGACCGCGGCCGGCAGCGTCACCGACAGTCCCGAGTCGCAGGTCAGCCCGATGCCGGTGAACGCGGTCCCGAGCACCGCGCCCTCGGCCACGACCGCGAAGTCGCACGCGAGCACGAACCCGAGCCCGGCCCCGACGCAGGTGCCGTTGACCGCCGCCACGACCGGCTTGGGCATGGTCGTGAGCGTGACCACGATCGGGTTGTAGTGGTCCTGCACAGTGTCGAGCGCCGTCGCCGGGTCCTGGTCAAGCGCGCCGGCGTGCTCGGCCAGGTCCTGGCCGACGCAGAACGCCCGGCCGGTCCCGGTCAGGACCACCGCGCGGACTGCGTCGTCGGCCGCCACGGCGCGCAGCGACTCGAGCAGGCCCTCCTTCACCGCCAGGCTCAGCGCCGGCCCGGGCAGAATGACGGTGGCGACGCCCCCGTCCCGTTCAACGGTCACGTTGGTCATGGACCTATTATTGACCGAACGGTCGGGAAATATCTAGCGCGGGAGAACCATGTCACAGTCGGTCGACGGGCCCGGTCCGGTCGAGACGATGATGGCGTCCGACGCCGCCACCCGGATGCTCGGCATCGAACTGCTCGACTACGGCGACGGCTGGGCCCGCGCCCGCATGACCGTCACCGCGGACATGGTCAACGGGCACGGCATCTGCCACGGCGGAATGATCTTCTCCCTGGCCGACACGACCTTCGCCTGCGCCTGCAACAGCTGGGGACCGGTCACGGTGGCGGCCGGCGCCGACATCGTCTTCGTCGCCCCGGCCCGGCTGGGCGACGTGCTCAGCGCCGAGTGCCGGGTACGCGCCCGCTACGGACGCAACGGCGTCTACGACGCTGCCGTCACCAGCGACGGCGACCTCATCGCCGAGTTCCGCGGCCGCAGTCACCAGCTCCGCAGCGGGGAGCCAAGCGCGTTACCGGCGGACCCGAAGCCCGTCGAACGCGATCACGCAGACCCCCTCCGCCAGCGCCTCGGGCGACGTCGACGAGCCCGGCCGGTACCACTCGACGATCGAGTTGACCGTGCCGAACAGCAGCCGCGCGGCCAGCTTGGGGTCAATGTCCGGCCTGATGTCGCCGGCCCGCTCGGCCTCCTCGACCAGGCTCGCGACCAGCGCGTCGAACGCCCGGCGGCGGTCAAGCGCCGCCCGTTCGACCTCGGTGTTGCCGCGCACCCGCAGCAGCAGGGTGACGTAAGGCAGCCGCTCGGTGAGGACCCCGACCGCGTCCGTGACCAGCGTCTCCAGCCGCTCGATGGCGGGCGCGTCGAGCGCCCGCGCGCGGTCGGCCGCCTCCCAGAGCCCGTCAAGCGCCCGGTCGAGCGCCAGCCGCAGCAGCTCTTCCTTGCCCGACACGTGGTGGTAGATCCCGGATTTGGCGATGCCGAGCCGCCGCGACAGGTCCTCCATGCTCGCCCCGTCGTAGCCGCGCTCGTTGAAGACCTCGACCGCGACCCGCAGCACCGCCTCCAGGTCGTAGCCGGGGCGCCCGCGGCGTCGCGGTGCCTGCTCGGCCGCGGCGACCGCCACCTGCTCCGTCACGATTGCTCCCATCGCCGTCTGGCCAAGCTCTCCTCCATAGAGTAAATTACCGAATGATCGGTATGTAAAGATGTCAGCCCGCAGAAGGGCGGAGCGCATGACCACCGAGCCAACGACGACGGCGAACGAGCAGGACCTCGAGGCCCACTTCGAGGACACGATCGCCCGCGACCGCCGGATCGAGCCGCGCGACTGGATGCCGCCCAGGTACCGGGCGAATATGGTCAGGCAGATCGCGCAGCACGCGCACTCGGAGATCATCGGCATGCAGCCGGAGGGCAACTGGATCACCCGCGCCCCCTCGCTCCGCCGCAAGGCGATCCTGCTGGCCAAGGTCCAGGACGAGGCCGGCCACGGGATGTACCTGTACAGCGCGGCGGAGACGCTCGGCGCCGACCGCGCCGACCTCACCCGCCAGCTCATCGAGAGCCGCCAGAAGTACTCCTCGATCTTCAACTACCCCGCGCTCAGCTACGCCGACGTCGGCGTGATCGGCTGGCTGGTGGACGGCGCCGCGATCTGCAACCAGGTGCCGCTCTGCCGCTCCTCCTACGGCCCCTACGCCCGGGCGATGATCCGCATCTGCAAGGAGGAGTCGTTCCACCAGCGGCAGGGGTACGAGCTGCTGATGACGATGATGCGCGGCACCCAGGGGCAGCGCGACATGGTCCAGGACGCGGTCGACCGCACCTGGTGGCCGTCGCTGATGATGTTCGGCCCGCCCGACGCGGACTCGCCCAACACCGCCCAGTCGATGCGCTGGGGCGTCAAGCGGCACACCAACGACGAGCTGCGCCAGCGCTTCGTCGACATGACGGTCCCGCAGGCCGAGCGGCTCGGCGTCACGCTGCCCGACCCCCAGCTGCGCTGGAACTCCGAACGCGGCCACTACGACTTCGGCCCGGTCGACTGGGACGAGTTCAAGGCCGTCATCGCGGGCAACGGCCCCTGCAACGCCCAGCGCCTCGCCCGCCGTCGGGCGGCACACGACGAGGGCGCCTGGGTCCGCGAAGCCGCCCTCGCCCACGCGGCCAAACACGCAGATCAAACCCGCCAAAATCAGTCGTCCGAACGGTCCCGGCTGACTGTGGGAGGCGACCAGTGACCGATCAGGGCTGGCCACTCTACGAGGTGTTCCTCCGGGGCAAGCGCGGGCTGAACCACGTGCACGTCGGCAGCCTGCACGCCGCCGACGCCGAGATGGCGCTGCACCACGCGCGCGACCTCTATACCCGCCGCAACGAGGGCGTCAGCATCTGGGTGGTCAGGGCGTCGGACATCACCGCGTCGAGCCCGGACGAGAAGGACCCGTTCTTCAAGCCGTCCGGCGACAAGGTGTACCGCCACCCCACCTTCTACGACATCCCCGACGACGTCCCGCACATCTAGAGGCCTGACATGGATACCCCGGACGACGACAACCCGTACGACCTCCTCGCGCAGGACCACGACGAGGGCCACCGCTGGGCGTTCGGCACCGGCTTCGCCGACCCCCTCGCGGGGATCGACCCGTCGGTGCCCGCGCAACTCGACCCCGACGCGCTGGCCCGCTGGTGCCTCGCCCTCGGCGACGACGCGCTGATCTACAGCCACCGCCTGCAGCAGTGGGTGGCCCGCCTGCCCGAGCTCGAAGAGGAGACCGCGGTCGCCAACATCGCCCTCGACCTGCTCGGCCAGGCGCGCCTGCTGTTGTCGCGGGCGGGCGGGATCACCGGCCAGACCGAGGACCAGCTCGCCTTCTTCCGCGACGAGAAGGAGTTCAGGAACGTCCGCCTGGCCGAGCACGCCGACCGTGACTTCGCCGAGGTCGTCGTCCGGCTGCTGATCTTCTCCACCTGGCGGCTGGCCCTGTTCGAGGAGCTCGCCGGATCGGGCGCCCAGCCAGCCGCCGCCGACCCGGTGCTGGCGGCCATCGCCGCCAAGGCCGTCAACGAGCTCGCCTACCACCGCGACTACGCCGCCCAATGGTTGGTCCGCCTGGGCGACGGCACACCGGTGTCGCACGCCAAGACCCAGGCCGCCCTCGACACCCTATGGCCCCTGGCCGGCGAGCTGTTCCGCCCCGAGCCCGACGCCCTGGCAACCGTCGACCCGGCCGCCTTCGACGCCGTCATCGACACCGTGCTGGCCACGGCCGGCCTCGACCGCCCCGCCGCCGCGCTCGCCCCGGTCGGCGGCCGGGCCGGCCGAGACGGCGTGCACACCGAGGCGATGGGCTACATCCTGGCCGAGCTCCAGTCCGTTGCCCGCGCCCACCCGGACGCGACCTGGTGACCGCCATGATCGAGCAGACGAATGCGTACCAGGTCGCCGCCAGCACGCCCGACCCGGAACTTCCCATGCTGACGATCGAAGACCTCGGCATACTCCGCACCGTCCATTACTCTCCAACCGGGGAAGACGGCGGCCAGGTCACCGTCACCATCACCCCCACCTACAGCGGCTGCCCGGCCATGCGCGAGATCACCGTCGACATTCACTCCCGCCTCACCCGCGCCGGCTTCCCCCGGGTCGCCGTCAACACCCAGCTGGCCCCGCCCTGGACCACCGACTGGATCACCAACGACGGCCGCCGCAAGCTGGCCGCCAACGGCATCGCCCCGCCGTCCCCGGCCCCGCGCCGGTCAGGCCCTATCCCGCTCACCCTGACCGCGCCGCCGTCACCGGCCTGCCCACGCTGCGGCTCCCCCGACACCCGTCGCACCGCAGAATTCAGCGCTACCGCCTGCAAGTCCCTGTACCGATGCACCGCCTGCAACGAGCCATTCGAGGGGGTCAAGAGCCTATGACCGTCGCCACCGACCAGGGCACCGGCCCATCCGACCTCAGCGAGGACCCCACGACTTACCCGCGCCGACGGTCGCGCGCCGACTTCCACTCACTGGTCGTCGCCAACGTCGATCCGCTGACCGACGACTCCGCCGCGATCACCTTCAAGGTCCCGGCCGACCTGACCGCCGACTTCGCCTTCCAGCCCGGCCAGTCCCTGACCGTCCGCCGGGGCGACGAACGACGCTCCTACTCCATCTGCGCCCCGGCCGGCGCCGCCCCCAGGATCGGCGTCCGCGAGGTCGCCCAGGGTGCCGTCTCCGGCTGGCTCGTCCGCGCCGTCAAGCCCGGCGACACCCTCGACGTCCAGGTCCCCAGCGGCACCTTCACCCCTGACCTGTCCGTCCCCGGCCGCCACGTGCTGATCGCGGCCGGCTCCGGCATCACCCCGATGATGTCGATCGCCGCCTCGGTCCTGGCCGCCGACGACAAGTCGACGGTCACGCTGATCTACGGCAACCGCCGTAGCGACACGGTCATGTTCGCCGACGAGGTCGCCGACCTCAAGGACGCCCACCCCGCGCGGATGCAGCTGGTGCACGTGCTGTCGCGCGAGCCGCAGGAGGTCGAGCTGTTCAGCGGGCGCCTCGACCGAGACCGGCTGGCCGCCCTGCTGCCGGCCACCGTCGACGTCGCAGGCGTGGACCACTGGTGGCTGTGCGGTCCGTTCGGCATGGTCACCGACGCGATCGACGTGCTCCGCGAGCTCGGCGTCGACCAGGGGCGGGTGCACCGGGAGCTGTTCTGGGTCGGCGACGACCCGCCCGCCGAGGCGACGCATGAGGACGCCCCGGTCGGCGATGGCGCCAGCCTCACCGTCATCCTCGACGGCCGCAGCTCGACCCTCACCCTGCCGCCCGGCACGCCGGTCCTCGACGGCGCCCAGCGGGCCCGGCCCGACCTGCCGTTCGCGTGCAAGGGCGGCGTCTGCGGCACCTGCCGGGCCAAGGTCACCAGCGGCGCGGCCGTCATGCGGAGAAACTACGCACTCGAGCAGCGCGAGCTCGACGCCGGCTACGTTCTCACCTGCCAGGCTCTGCCGCGAACCGACGAGATCACCGTTGACTACGACGCCTGAGGGGCAGCCCGTGACCGCGACCGCCACCCCGCCCGGCGAGCTCGAGCCCATCGAGACGGGGTCGACGGACGAGCTCCGCGCGCTCCAGCTCGAGCGGCTGCGCTGGTCGCTGCGGCACGCCTACGAGAACGTGCCCTACTACAGGAAGATGTTCGACGTCGCCGCCGTCCACCCCGACGACTGCAAGGACCTGGCCGACCTGGCGCAGTTCCCCTTCACGGCCAAGGCCTCGCTGCGCGACAACTACCCGTTCGGCATGTTCGCGGTCCCGCGCGAGCAGGTCGCCCGGGTGCACGCGTCGTCCGGCACCACCGGCCGGCCCACGGTCGTCGGCTACACCGCGCAGGACATCGACACGTGGGCCACCGTCATGGCCCGCTCGATCCGCGCCGCGGGCGGCCGGCCCGGGCACATCGTGCACGTCGCCTACGGGTACGGCCTGTTCACCGGCGGGCTCGGCGCGCACTACGGGGCCGAGCGGCTCGGCTGCACGGTGGTTCCCGTCTCCGGCGGCATGACCGAGCGGCAGGTGACGCTGATCCGCGACTTCGAGCCGGACGTCATCATGGTCACCCCGTCATACATGCTCGCGATCCTGGATGAGATGGAGCGCCAGGGCCTCGACCCGGCCCGCTGCTCGCTGAAGTACGGCATCTTCGGCGCCGAGCCGTGGACGAACGAGATGCGCGCCGAGATGGAGGCCCGGGCGGGCATCGACGCCACCGACATCTACGGCCTGTCGGAGGTGATGGGCCCCGGCGTCGCCCAGGAGTGCGTCGAGACCAAGGACGGCCTGCACGTCTGGGAGGACCACTTCTACCCCGAGGTCATCGACCCGGTCACCGGCCAGGTGCTGCCCGACGGCGAGCTCGGCGAGCTGGTCTTCACCTCGCTGACCAAGCAGGCGATGCCCGTCATCCGCTACCGCACCCGCGACCTGACCAGGCTGCTGCCCGGCACCGCCCGCACCATGCGCCGGATGGAGAAGGTCACCGGCCGCACCGACGACATGATCATCCTGCGCGGCGTCAACCTGTTCCCGACCCAGGTCGAGGAGCTCATCTTGCAGATCCCCGCGCTGTCGCCGCACTTCCAGCTGCACCTGTCGCGGCCCGGCCGGATGGACGCGATGACCGTCCACGTCGAGCGCCGCGCCGACGCCGACCCGTCCGCCGCCGAGGCGGCCGGCCTCCAGCTCACCACCCTGGTCAAGAACACCATCGGCGTCACCGTCGGCACCGTCGTGCAGGACCCCGACACCATCGAGCGCTCGATGGGCAAGATGCGCCGCATCATCGACGAACGTCCCCACTAGCCCCGGTGTGATCCTCGTTCCCGCGGCCGGCGGCGGCGGAGTAGGTGACGAGCGTCTGGTCGGGGTTGTCGGCCACCTGCAGGACGACGTGCGAATAGCTGACCGGCCCGAGCCGGGGATGCCGCAGCTTCTTCGTCCCGCTGCCGACGTCCAGCACATCGTGCCGCGGCCACCAGTCGCGCACCTGCGGGCTGTCGCGCTGGAGTTCGGCGACAAGGGCGGTGACGTCCGGGTCATCGCGGTGCCGGGCGGCGGCGAGCCGGAAGCGGCCGAGCATTGCCCGCGCCTCCTGCTCCCAGTCCAGGTACACCTCGCGGGCCCGGTCGGTCGTGAACATCCAGCGCACCAGATTGCGCTCCCGCCCGGGCAGCGCCTCCCAGTCAGTGAACAGCTCACGGGCGGCCGGATTGGCGGCGAGCACATCCCAGCGGCGTCCCTTGACGATCGTCGGGAACGGGTCGAGGCGTTGCACCAGATCGAACAGGCCTTGGTCAAGCTGCTCGGGCGGGGTCACCGCCGCACCGCCCCTGGCCGCGTCGTCGTCCCCATAGGCCAGGACCTGAAGGTAGCGGCGCTCGGCGGCGGACATCCGCAGCGCGGCCGCCAGGGCGTCGAGCACCTGCGTCGAAGGCCGTACCTGGCGCCCCTGCTCAAGGAACGTATAGTAGGTGGTGGACACGTTGGCCAGCAGCGCGACCTCCTCGCGCCGCAGGCCGGCCGTCCGTCGACGGCTGCCCGGGGGCAGGCCGACATCGGCCGGGGCCAGCCGCTCACGGCGGGACCGCAGTAGCTGTCCCAGCGTCTGCGGGTCTCCGTCAGTCGCCATGAGACCAAGACTACTCATGCCAATACCAGTAAAAGGCGACTCTGGTTACCAGTAACCGCCGTCGCGCAGGCTGGTCACATGACAGTCACCAACCAAGAGATCGAGCTCTCCGTCGCCGACGGCACCACCATGCAGGCCTATCTGTCGGCCCCGCCCCGGGCCCGCCCGGCCGGCGACCACGCAAGCACCGGGGTGATCGTCGCGCACGAGCTGTTCGCGGTGAACCCCGATATCCGCCGGGTCGCCGATGACCTGGCGGCGGCCGGCTACCTCACGATCGCCCCGGAGTTCTACCACCGGGACGCACCGCCCGGCCGCTGGCTCGAGCGCGACGAGGCCGGCCGCGAAGAGGGGTTCCGCTACCTGAACCGCCTCGGGCGCCAGCAGGCGCTGGACGACACCGCGGCGTGCATCGGCTGGCTGGACGCCCAGCCGTCGGTCGAGCGGGTCGCGATGATCGGCTTCAGCGCCGGCGGCCACCTGAGCTACCTGGCCGCCTGCCGGCTTCCGGTCAGCCGGACGGCCGTCCTGTACGGCGGCTGGCTGCCGACCACCGACATCCCGATGAGCCAGCCGTCGCCCACCCTGGACCTCACGCCGGGGATCCGGGGCCGGATCCTCTACCTGGTGGGCGAGGATGACGCCCTGATCGACGCCGGGCAACGCCGCCAGATCGGCGATGCCCTGCGAGCCGCCGGGACCGACCACGAGATGGTCGGCTATCCCGGTGCCGCGCATGCGTTCTTCTGGCCCGGCACACAAGCTTTCAACCAGGCCGCACGCGACGACGCCTGGCTGCGCATCATCGCCCTGCTCGCTGCCTGAGCCGTCGGAAAAGCATTGGCCGGGTGACGGGCTCTGCGGCAGAATCGGCGCCATGGAGGTGGACCCCCGATCGTTTCGCAGCGCTGCTAGCCGCCAGGCTCGCGGCCATCGTCCCGGCCGGCTTCCAGGTCACGCTCGAGGATGACATGCTCTGGTTCCGCTCCGAAGAGGGGAGGTTCCCCGGCCAGCAGGGTGACTACCACACTGGATCTTCCGGCATTTGGCCGCAGGAGGACTTCCTCACCTGCATGGAGTACCAGGGCACAGCCGAGGAATGCTTGGCCGACGCCGCCCGGCACGCGCTCGACGCGCTGCAGGACTACGTCGCCGAGGCAACCCACGAGCCCTGGCCGGGGGAGCGGACCATGCCGGAACCTCACGCGGAGGTCAGGGGCTCGATGCTGCACCTGTGGTACGGCGCCACCGATGACGCGGTGCTCACCTGCGAGCCGATGCCAGTCGCTTTATTCGCTGGGGAATAGACCCGCCGCTACGAACTGCCTGACGAGCTGGTTGTGGTCGGACTTGCGCGTCAGCTGAAGCAATTCCGTCTCCTCGAGCATGTACGGCCGGTGCCCGCTCGGAATGTAGAAGGCGTCGCCCGCGCTGAGAATTTCCTCGTGCCCGTCGGTGTACTCGACCCGCACCTTTCCCCGGAACACGTAGCCCCAGTGTTCGACCGGACAGGCGTTGTCAGGGAAGATTTTGACCAGCGCGTCCATGTCGTACCCGCCAGCGCAGGTCTCGAATGCGTAGTGCATGTCGCCCAGCTCGGCCCAGGCGCCCGTGTAATCAGCGGTCTGGGCAGAAACCGGCAGGTCATCTTTGGCTGCTCGCATGTCAGAGCCTCTCTGCTCGTCGTTCGCGGTGGCTTCACTAAAACAGGCGCGGCACAGCGCGACAAGTAAGCAGCCGTTACTATCGATGACTCATGACGTTAGCGAACATGACACCTGCGGAGCTTGCATCAGGGGGCACTGTGCCATCCCACCGAGATCGCTGGGCTCGCAGCCGCCCCGCCCGCACGGCGAGCAGCCGCACGAGCGTGTCGTAGGCCCACTCGAACATCGACGCCGCCTACCTGGTCGTATTCGGCGCCGTGATCCTCACGGCCAGCCCGGGGGGCTCGCTGATCGTCACCGACGCGCTTATCGAGCGCTTCGGGACCCTGACCATTATCGTGCTCGGCGGAATCCTCACCAGCGTGGTCGCGGGACTGGCGGGCCAGCCGCTCGACGGGCTCACCCTCGGCGTCGGGCTGGTCGCCGTGGTGGTCGGCTTCGGCGCGTGGTGGACGTACTTCGACTTCACCGGGCAGCGCCAGCCCAAGCCCACGCGGCCGGCCACCGCACAGTGGATACTCAGCCACCTGCCCCTCACGGCCACCATCGCGGCCATGGGACCGGATCACCGAGCGAGTAATCAGCGCGACGACGAGTCGGCGTCACTGCGCCGGGCGGCTGCGAGCGCCGCATCGGTGTCGGCGGCGGCCAGGTGGGCGTTTATGTGGGCGCCTGCCAGCGCGCCGGCTGCGGCGGACGCCCCGACCTGAGCGAACAGGTCGGTTGCGTTGCCGGCCACCCACACCCCCGGCACCTCGGTCGTGCCGGCCAGGCCGGAGGCGAGCAGGCGGCCCATGCCGCCCGGCAGGTCCTCCATCGGCAGCCGCAGGCCGTCCAGCCCCGCGGTTCGGGCGTGCATGCTGGTCGCGACCGCAAGGACGCGGCGGGCGACGAGCCGCCCGTCGCTCAGCCGCACGCCCGCGACGTCGCCGTCCCCGGTGGACTCGACCGCGTCCACCGGCGTGTCAACGATCCGGATGTCGCGGGCGGCGAAGCGAGCGCGGTTGTCCCCATCCAGCTCGGTGCCGCCCGCGAAGTAGACCAGGTCGTCAGTCAGCTGGCGGAACAACAGCGCCTGGTGGACGGAGGCCGGGCCCACGGCCAGGACCCCGATCGGCTCATCCCGGACCTCCCAGCCGTGGCAGTAAGGACAGTGCACCACGCCGCGCCCCCAGTACCGGGCGAGCCCGGGAACCTCGGGCAGCACGTCGCGCAGCCCGGTGGCGACCAGCAGACGGCGCGCTCGCAGCCCGCGACCGTCGGCCAGGGCGACCGTGAAGCGCAGGTCGCCCTCGGCTGACGGCTCCGCGGGAACGGCGGAGCTCACCTCGCCCGCCACCACCAAGCCGCCGTAGCTACGTACCTCTTCCCGGCCGGTTCGCAGCAGCTCGGCCGGCGGCGTGCCGTCCAGGCCGAGCAAACCGTGCACACCCGCGGCGGGTGCGTTTCTGGGGGTGCCGCCGTCGATCACCACAACCGAACGGCGGGAGCGGGCGAGCATCAGCGCGCCGTTCAGGCCCGCTGCGCCGCCCCCGATCACCACCGCGTCCACGGCCTTATCGGGCAGCTTGTCGCTTGAATAGGCGGCAGTCGTCGCAGTCATGGTCGTCATGCCCTTTCGCTCGCGTAGACCCGGTCGGTCCCGGGCGGTACACGCGACGATAACCACGCCTTGCGTTAAGAGCATACGATTATGCTTATGACGCAAGGAGACAGCGAATTGGACAGCCTGGTACGCAAGCGGATCCGCGCCCTGCGGGTAGCGCAGGGCTGGTCCCTGGAGGAGTTGGCCGCGCGCGCCCGGCTGAGTCAGTCCTCGCTCAGCCGCATCGAGAACGGGCAGCGCCGACTGGCCCTGGACAGCCTCGTGACGATTGCCCGGGCCCTGGACACCTCCCTCGACCAACTGGTCGAGACAGCCGCCGACGATGTCATCTCCAGCCCGATGATCGCCTCCGCCCATAGCCTGATGCGCTGGTCCGTCAAGGCCGATCCGGGCGTCACGGTCGTGCGCCAGCGCCTGGTCGACCCGCCCGACGACCCCGCCCGCATGCGTGCCCACCCCGGCCGCGAATGGCTCGTCGTCCTCTCCGGCGTCGCGATCCTGCTGCTGGGCAACCGCCGCCTGCGGGTCGAGACCAACCAATCGGCGGAGTTCCCCACGATGTTGCCGCACGCCATCGGTACCGAGGGTCGGCCGTGCGACATCCTGGTCATCTTCGACCGCGATGCCCGCCGCGGCCACCAGCCCGACGCGGCTTCCTGAGCTGCACGCGTTCTTCTGATCGGGCACACCCGCCTTCAGCCAGGCCGCACGCGACGACGCATGGTCGCGCATCATCGCCATGCTCGCCTTATGTACGGGGCCTGGACTTCACCCCTTCAACGCGGACGCTGAGAGCCCGGGCATGGGCAGGTACTGGTCCCGGCCGGCCCGGCGGGCGCCGGTGGACACGAGTCACGCTGTGCGGTATGGCTGGGTATGGCGATACCGCCTGACGCCGTTAGGAAGAAACCGCGCCATGACCGTAAGCCCGCCCGTCAGCCTCCGGCAGCTCGTCACGAGGTCGGACACTCATCCGGCCCTGATAGCGCCCCAGCCGGGTACCGTGCTGTCGTACGCGGCGCTGCAGCAGGCGCTGGACCGGGCCGCGGGGCGGCTGGCCGCACTCGGCGTTCGCGAGGGCGATCGAGTCGCGCTTGTCGCTGCCAACGGCCCGGCGCTGATCGTGGCCTTCCTCGCCGTAGTCGCCAGTGGCGCGGCGGCGGCGCCGCTGAACCCGGCGTTGGGCGTCGCGGAGCTGACCGCTGAGCTTGCCGACCTGCGCGTGTCCCGCCTGCTCCACGATGGCGCTGCCTCCGCTGTCACCGCGGCGGCCCCGGCAGGCATGCCCGCCAGCGTGATCGGCATGGAGGACGGCCTGCTGCACGTTGACGGGCAGGTCGGCGATCCTCGCGCCTCGGCGGGCGGTCCTGATTCGTTGGCCCTGCTGCTGCACACCAGCGGCACCACCAGCAAGCCGAAGACCGTCCCCATCCGTCAGCGTAACCTCGTCGCGTCGACCGGCGCGGTCGCCCGAACGTACGAGCTGTCCGGCGATGATGTGACGATCTGCGTCATGCCGCTCTTCCACGTGCACGGCCTGGTCGCAACGGTGCTGGCCACGCTGTCGACCGGCGGCACCGTGGTGCTGCCGAGGTTCCGGCCATCGGCGTTCTGGGATGAGGCGGGCCGGTACGATGCCACGTGGTACACCGCGGTCCCGACCATCCACGCGCGGCTGCTCACGCACGCCCAAGCGCTGCCCGCACCCCCCGATCACCGGCTCCGGTTCGTCCGGTCCTGCTCGGCACCGCTGCCCACCGTCTTGTGGCGACGCTATGAGGAAGCGATCGGCGTCCCGCTCGTCGAGGCGTACGGCATGACCGAGGCGGCTCATCAGATGGCGTCCAATCCGCTGCCGCCCGGCGAGCGCCGGCCAGGGACGGTCGGGCGGCCGACCGGCATCGAGATCGCCGCCCTCGATGACGACTGGCGAGCCGTGCGGGCCGGTGATGAGGGCGAGATGGCGGTGCGCGGCCCGTCCATCGTCGATGAGTACCTCGATAACCCGGCCGCGACGCAGGCCGCGTTCCGAGACGGCTGGTTCCGCACCGGCGACGTCGGCAAGCTCAGCGCGGACGGCTACGTGTCCCTGGTGGGACGCGTCAAGGAGTTGATCAACCGGGCGGGGGAGAAGATCTCCCCCTACGAGGTGGAGGACGTGCTGCTCGGCCATCCCGCGGTCGCGGAGGCGGCCGCCTACCCGGTGCCGGACGAGAGGTACGGCGAGCAGGTAGGCGTGGTCGTCGTCCTGGGCGGCGGAACGGACGACTCGGGGTCGGCGGGCAAGGTCAGCGAGGCCACGCCCAAGGAACTCATCGCCTACTGCGCGGATCGCCTCGCCGCGTTCAAACGGCCAGCCAGCATCACCATCCTGCCAGAGATCCCGAAGGGCCCGACGGGCAAGATCCAGCGCCGCAACCTGGCCGAGTTGGTGGACGAATGAGGGCGGTCGAATGAGGGCGGACGCGTGAAGGCAGCGGTTGTCGGGGCCGGGGCGATCGGCGCGTACGTGGGCGCAGCCCTCCACCGTGGCGGCACCGACGTTCACCTGGTCGCGCGCGGCGAGCACCTGGAGGCCATGAGGCGTGACGGCGTCACTGTCCTCAGCCCGCGCGGCGACTTCCGCGCGCATCCCAACGCGACGGATGACCCCGCCGAGATCGGCCCCGTGGACATCGTGTTCCTCGGCCTGAAGGCGTACAGCTACGCGAGCGCGGGTCCGCTGCTAGCGCCTCTGCTGAGGCCGGGCACAGGTGTCGTCGCCGCGCAGAACGGCATCCCCTGGTGGTACTTCCAAGGGCTGGTCGGCCCGCATGAGGGACGTCGCGTCGAGGCGGCTGACCCAGGTGGCGCGGTGTCCGCGGTGATACCGACGGACAGAGCGATCGGCTGCGTGGTGTACTGCTCGGCCGAGATTGAGGCACCGGGCGTCATCCGGCACGTCGAGGGCACCCGGTTCTCCATCGGGGAGCCAGATGGCAGCATCTCCGAGCGCTGCACGGCGTTCAGCAAGGCGATGATCGCCGGCGGCCTCAAGTGCCCGGTTGAGAAGGATCTGCGCGCTGACATCTGGCTCAAGCTGCTTGGCAACGTAGCGTTCAACCCAGTCAGCGTCCTCACGCGGGCGACGATGGGCGAGATCGCCGCGCATCCGGGCACCCGCCAGCTGGTTCTGGCGATGATGCACGAGACCGCCGAGATCGCCGCCCACCTCGGCAGCCCGCCCAAGATTTCGATCGAGCGCCGCTTCGAAGGGGCCGCGAAGGTCGGCGACCACAAGACCTCGATGCTGATGGACTTTGAGGCCGGCAAGCCACTGGAGACCGACGTACTGCTCAGGGCACCCGTTGAGCTGGCGCGCCTCACCGGCGTGCCAGCCCCCAGCCTGGAGATGGTGCACGCGCTCATCGACCTGCTGACCAAGGGCGCCAGAGTTCCTAGCGGGTGAAGCCCATGCGCCCAGCGCGGCCGCCACGAATTCCTGACCAAGTTGGGTTGGGCACGGTGCCGCACAACGTGGCCGGGCGTGCCTCCTGCGATGAAACCTATGGCGCAATCAAAGCTTCTGAGTGAGAGTCCCCCTCGGGGAAGGCAAGCACTGTTTGGGCAGTGTCGTATGCGACCGGCGGTTTGCCGGGCTCGGTCACCACGAACACGGTCAGGCCGAGTAGCTCCCCCTGCTCGTGCGGCTGCGGCATGCGCACGATGACGCGGCTGCCTGGTGCCACGACGACGCGGCGGATCTCAGGCGTGTGCGTGACGAAGTGGCCGATGCCTCGCCGCGTCTCGGCCAGGCCGATCTCGCGCAGGACCTGCATCGACCGCCGGACCGTGTTGCGGCTGACCTTGTACCGCTGGGACAGCTCGGGCTCGGAGGGCAGGGTCGCGCCGGGCGGCAATTGCCGGACGATGATCGCGCCCCGCAGGTAGATCGCGAGCTGCAGGTATGCGGGCAGCATGCTGCGAGGGTTGATGACGGAGACGTCGATAACGTCGCTTATTTCGTCGACCGCCCGCTGGTCCTCAGCCGTGAAGTGACGTTGGTCACGCTGCTCCATCTCTACCTTCCCTTGGCCGGAGATCCGGTATACGTTGAGTGCTTGTATGGTTATCCATACAAGCAGACAGATAAATCGGCACGGGGGTGCTCGAGCAGGCCGCAGCGTGGTGCTGGCGGTGCGGACATGCCGGGACTCAGCGGCCGCGCAGACGAGCCGGTGCCGATGGAGGTGGCGGCACCGCCCCGTCTGCCCGTCCGCTCTTCACCCTAGATGCTGACGCAAGGGAGGGCGGAGCGACATAGATCACGCGAGGCGCCGTCAGCCTCACTACCAACCAACCGCTGTCCGAACCCGGAGCCTCCACGGTCCAACCTCCCGGGACTCGATGGCCGCGCCGACGGGTCGGTGCCGATGCGAGGGGCCGGCACCGTCCCGTCTGCCCGCGGCCGCCACGAATTTCCTGACCAGGTCGTTTGTGGTCCGAGTTGCGCGTCAGCTGGAGCAATTCCGTCGCTTCGGGGGTCGGCCGTGCCACATCCTGGTCATCTTCGACCGCGACGCCCGCCGCGGCCACCAGCCCGACACGGCTTCTTGAGCTGCACAGTTGCTACCGTTACTCATGGGACGGGTGCTGCGCTGCACGGGGAGGCAAGCACCATGGCCGAGGCCGGTAAGGGGTATCTCGTCCGCGACGCCGAGGCGGCCGACGGCAAGGGCGGCAAGGTAGACCAGCTCTACCCCTACACGCTGCGCGGACTGACAGAGGCACTCGAAGAGGCCCGCTTCCGCAGCCACAGCGGCGCGCCCCAGGTACTGGCCGTTCTCGGGGTGGGAAATACCCGGATCATCCGCCGCTTCGAGCGCGGGCGCGAGGTGCCGGTGCCGCCGTTAGCCGAGTTGCCGACCGCCGCTAGTGACCGCCGCCACCGGCAGCCGCGCGCAGTTCGGCGCTGACCGAGCGGACGGCGGAGATTGCCGCGGCCATTCGCGGCGATAGGTGCTCGCCGTCGCGGGCAATGAGGACGCTGTACCTGATCGTGTCGATCCCCGCGATCGGCAGCCGGATGACCCGCGCCGGCGTACCGGCGGGGGTGAGCTCGGGCGCGATCGTAATGCCCCACCCGATGCCGACCAGGCTGATGGCGGTGCCGACGTCGTGCACCGTCGCGCCCACCCGGGGCTGGAAGCCCGCCGCGATGCACATGCTGCGGACGAGGCGGCCGAGCGAGGTGTCGGGGCACATGACCCACGGTTCGCCCGCCAGCTGGGTCATCGTGCAGCTGGCCGCCTCGGCCAGCGGGTGGTCCGGGGGAACGCACAGCCGGAGCGGGTCGTGTCCCAGGGTCCACTCGCGTAGCCCGGTTCTGGCCGTCTCCCGCGCGTTGCCATAGCGCGACACGATGGCCAGGTCGAGCTGGTCGCGGTGGACCGCCTCGGGTCCCTCCTCGTCGCTGACAGCGGCCAGCCGGATCTCCATGTCGGGGAAGCGCCTGCGCACCTCCGTCAGCGCGCGGCTCATGATGTGCGGGCCCTCGCGGAACGGGATGCCGACCCGCAGCAGCCCGGTGATCTGGGTCCCCGCGCCGGCCAGCGCGGCCTCGGCCGACCGCAGCTCCACCAGGATCCGCTCGGCGTGCTCCACCAGCGCGCGGCCGGCCGGGGTGAGCGTGATGTGGTTGCCCGCCCGGTCCACCAGCGGGGTGCCCGCCTCCGCCTCAAGCGCGGATATCTGCTGGGAAACGGCCGACCGGGTGTACTGCAGCCGCCGGGCGGCGGCGGCAATGGACCCCTCGGCCATGACCGCCTCGAGCATGATCAGCTTGCGCACGTCCAGCACCGAAACGTCACATCCATTAACGCTGCATGTCGTTGATAGTAACTCCAGATTACTTGCTTGGCCCCAACCCGGTTGCTGTAGTGATGCAATGCACGTGACCGTCACCGAGGTACAGCGAATTCCCACCTGCGGCGCGCGAGCCGTCGAGCCCGTCCGCGTGGGAGGCCGCGAGCTGTTGGCCGTACCGCAGCTGGCCAAGGACATCCCCGGCGGATCGCCGGGGATGAACGGCGGCGACAGCGACACCGAGCTGCTGCTGCTGAACCGGGCCGGCGGCCGCCTTGAGCCCTGGGCCAGCCTGCCCGCCCCGGGCGGCGAGGACGCCGAGTTCTTCACCATCGGCGACCGGGCGTTCCTGGCGGTCGCGAGCATCAGGACCGGCGCCGGCCCCTACCAGTTCGCGGCCACGTCCACGATCTTCGAATGGCGCGCGGACCGGTTCGCCTCCTTCCAGCAAGTGCCGACGTTCGCGGCCAAGCAGTGGCGGCACTGGCAGATCGGCGACAGGCACTTCCTCGGGCTGGCCCAGGGGGTCGTCGTCCCGCCCGGACCGACCGGGCCGGACCAGGGGGCCAACCAGGACTCGGTGGTCTACGAGTGGGACGGCGCGCAGTTCGCGGAATTCCAGCGGATCCCATCCCAGTGGGCCTACAACTGGCACGCGTTCACGGCGGGCGGCGAGTACTTCGTCGCGCACGCCGAGCACGCAGGCCCCAGCGTGCTCTACCGCTGGGACGGCGCCCGCCTGGTGCTGCAGCAGACGCTGGCGTCCGCGTCCGGCCGCGCGTTCGCCACCTTCGACGACGGCGACGAGAGCTACCTGGTCGTCGCCTGCATCGCCGCCCCGACCCGGCTGCTGCGCTGGGACGGCACCCGCTTCGCGGAGAAACAGGTCCTCGACGGCCTGGGCGCGAGGGAACTGGCGGTGACCCGCTGCGGCGGCCGAACGCTGCTCATCCGGGTCAACTTCATCCTCGGCACGCCCGCCAACCCTCAGCCGGCGCTCGACTCCCAGGTCTACGCGTGGGACGGCAGCGCCCTGCGCGAGGTCGCCACCTTCCCGACCTGCGGCGGCACTGACGTCACGGTCGTGGGCGGCGGCAACGGCAACGGCAACGACAGGGCCGAATCGGTCGAGCTCATCGTGACCAATTCACTGACCCCAGAGCTGCGCTTCGCCGCCGAGACAGTGCGCTACCGGCTCAGCGCGGGAGGCCGATGATGCCCCCGACCGGCTTTGAGAGCCCCGAGCTGGTCGACCTGTTCACCACCTACACGGCGGCCCAGGACAGCATCGGCGCTCACCTAGCGGACGCAACCGCCGCGCTGGCGGAGCGTGACCCGCTGCTCGTCGTCACCGGCACCGACCTGGCGCTCTACCCCGGCGGCGGCGCCGCCCCGGTCATCGAGCCCTACCGGCTCACCAGCCGGGGCTTCAAGGAACTGGCGGCGATATCGCACCTCGGCCCCGCGCTCGCCACCCTCGCGCGGCTGCGCGAGCTGGCTGGCCACGACGGGGAGGAGGCCGGCTGGCAGGCCGACGCGGCGCGGCTGCTCGACGCGGCCAAGCAGGCTCGCGCGGCCAATTCCACCCGCCTGTGGCGCGACCAGATCGCGGTCCGGGCGTTCGCGGGCCGCGAGCAGCGCATCGCCGCGATGGTCGACTACTCCTGCCAGCTAACCGAGCGGTTCCTGCAGCGGGTCCTCGACGACCCCGGCTACCTCACGATGACCACGGTCCGCCGCGACCACCTCGAAGGCCCGGCCGCCCACGCCGATCTGCCGGTCCCGTTCAACCGGGTCATGATCGCGACGTTCTATCTCACCGGGATGGACATCGCGCACCGGCTGATCAGCTGGCTCGACGCGGTAGGGGTCGACTGGGACCGGGCGATGGTGATCTTCGCGGGCCAGGCCGGGCGGCCGACGGCCGGCGTCACCCTGGAGTCGCACAGCATCGCCGGCGTCGTCCGCGCCGTCTCCAGGGGTCGGCTGGCCGCCGAGCGGGTGTTCATCGCACCGCACGCCCCCGTCTTCCCGCCGTGCGACCCGGCCGACCGCGACGGCTCCGCCGCCCAGGCCCGCGCGGCTCAGGCCCTCGAGGCCGGCTACCGCCGGCTGTGGGCCGGGCTGCGCGCCACCTCCGAGCTCGCGGGCGGCATGTTCGCGGGCTACCCGCGCTTCGCCGCCCCGTCGGCCGGGCCGGCCACCATCGGCCCCGGCACCGCCAGCGTGACCGCCAAGCCGGCCCTGCAGGGTCCGGGCGACTGGTTCGCCCTCGTCACGCGGCTGCGGGTGGTGATGGAAGACCCCGCGCAGCTGCTGTCGGGCGCCGTCACCGACTTCGCAAGCAGCGAGCTCGTCGCTCATGCCAACGACCCGTCCGCCGTCAGCGTCCCCGGGCTCGACGGCGAACCGTATCCGCCCATCACCCACTAAGGCAGCGCATTCAACCAACCCGGCACCCGGCAAGAAGGCAGTCATGAACAGACAAAGACGTCCCCGCCAGCTCAGGTCCAGCATCCTCGCAACCACAGTGCTCGCCGCCGCAACAGCGCTCGCCGTTACCACGGTGGCGGCCTGCGGTTCCGCCGCACCCGCCGGATCGGCGGCCGGATCGGCCTCATCGGGCCCGATCACGATCGGCATGTCGCTGCCGATGACTGGCCCGGTGGCCGACGTCTCCAAGTCCGGCTATCAGGGCTACGAGCTCTGGGCCAGCCAGGTCAACGCGGCCGGCGGCCTGCTCGGCCGCCAGGTCAAGCTGGACATGCTCGACGACGGCTTCGACCCCAGCCAGACCGCCACCGACTACACCCGGCTGATCAGCGCCGATCACGTCGACCTGCTCCTCGGCACCTTCTCCAGCCTGCTCAACGCCCCCGCCTCGGCGATCGCGGCGCGGCAGGGCATGCTCTACGTGGAGCCGTCGGGCGGCGCCGCCACCCTGTTCACCCGCGGCTTCACCGATCTGTTCTTCGCCCAGCCGGGCACCACCACCAGCCTGCCGGACCAGTTCGTGAGCTGGATCGCGAGCCTGCCGGCCGGCTCACGCCCGGCCACCGCCGCGTACGTCACCCAGGACGACCCGAGCGCCAGCCCGGCCGTGGCGGTGTTCGCGGCCAAGCTGAAGGCGCTTGGCGTCAAGACCGTCTACTACCAGGTCTACGACCCCAGCACCACGAACTTCGACTCCATCGCCTCCGCCATCGCCCACGCGCGGCCGCAGCTGATCGTCCAGGGCGCGGTCGCCGACGACGGCGCCCAGTTCGTCCGGTCGCTGCAGAAGCTCGACTACAACCCGAAGATCCTGTTCCAGACCAATGCGCCGACCGACGAGGCCTACCCGAGCGCCATCGGCGGCGCCGCCAACGCCGACGGCGTCTTCACCGCGCAGTCCTGGAGCGCAACCGCCGGCTACCCGGGCAACGCCGAGTTCGTTAAGGCGTACACGAAGATGTTCGGCGCGCCCCCGACCGAGGACGCCGCCAACTCCTACACGGCCGGCCAGGTCCTCGCGGCGGCGGTCAAGGCCGTCGGGAGCCTCAACCAGAGCGCCCTCGCCAGCTGGCTCCACGCCCACACCGTGAGCACGATCGTCGGCCCGTTGAAGTGGGACAAGTCCGGCGACCCGGAAGGCACTCTGCTGCTGTCCCAGTGGCAGCACGGCACCCTGCAGGTGGTCGCCCCGGCCTCGGCCGCCACCAGCAAGACCGTCCTGCTGACCAAGTCCGCGTGGGGCAACGGATGACCGAGCTGCTCCAGGCGGTGATCTTTGGCGTCCTCACCGGCGGCGTATACGCGCTGATGGCGACCGGCCTGACGCTGACCTTCGGGGTCATGAAGATCGTCAACCTGGCCCAAGGCGCGTTCCTGATTCTGTCCGCCTACCTCTGCTGGACGCTGTGGTCTCGGCTGGGCATCGACCCGCTGCTGGGCTCGCTGGTCGTGACTGTACCGCTGGCGGCGCTCGGCGTCGTCATCTACCGGTTCATCGTCGAGCGGGTCCAGCGGCTGGACCACGGGCTGACGATCGTCGTCACCTTTGCCGTCGCCCTCGTCGCGGAGGCCGTCATCGCCCTGGTCTGGGGCCCGAACCCGACGGCGACCACCCCGGCCTACTTCAACCAGGCGTTCACACACGGCTCCCTCGTCGTACCGCGCGCGCAGCTGTACGCCTGCCTGCTGGCGGTGGCCGTCACCCTGGCCCTGCGCACGATGCTCACCAGAACCTGGCTCGGCCATGCCATCACCGCCGCCGCCGAGAACCCGGAAGGCGCCCGGCTCATCGGGGTCGAGCCGAGGAAGATCGGTACCTGGATCTTCGCCATCGCCACCGCGACCACCGCCTTCGGCGGCGCCGCGCTCAGCTTCCTGTACCAGTTCACCCCGGACTCGCAGGACACCTGGATCGGGCTGACGCTCAGCGTGGTCATCCTCGGCGGCCTCGGCAGCGTGACCGGCGCGTTCGCGGCCGGGGTGCTGCTCGGCCTGGCCGAATCGGTCACCTCGACCTACATCTCGGTCCGCTGGGCGGAAGCGGTCCCCACCATCCTGATCCTGCTCGTGCTCCTCATCAGGCCACAGGGCCTGTTCGCCCTGTCGACCAGACAGGACGCCGCCACATGAATATCCGTCACGTGAACATCCGCCGCCCGCTCATCGCCCTCGCCCTAGTAGCGCTGGCCGTTTTCCCGCTGGTTTCCGGCAATCTGTACTACCAGACGATGCTGATCCTCACGTTCCTGCTCGCGATCGGCGCGACCGGCTGGAACATCATGGGCGGCTACGCCGGCGTACATCTCGCTCGGCAACAGCGCCTTCGTCGGCCTCGGCGCGTACGCCACCGGCATCCTCGCCGCCAAGGACAACGTGTCGCCGTTCCTCGGCTGCCTGGTCGGCGGGCTGGTGTGCGCGGTCGCGGCGGCGCTGCTGAGCCTGGTGACCCGGCGGACCCGCGGCATGTACTTCATCATCGTCACGTTCGCGGCGCTGCAGCTGCTTGGCATCGTCGCGACCATCTGGTCCGGCCTCACCGGCGGCAGCCAGGGTCTGGCCCTGCCCCTCCCGACCTGGTCGCTGGCCTACCAGAACTGGCCGTTCTACTATCCGCTGCTCGCCCTGCTGGTGGCGGCCGTCGCCGTCTCCGCCTGGGTGCGGCGCAGCAAGCTCGGCCTCGGCCTGTTCGCCATCGCCGACGACGAGGACAAGGCGGCCGGCCTTGGCCTGGCGACCAGCGCCTATAAGCTGATCGCGTTCGTGCTCGGCGGCACGTTCCTCGGCGTCGCGGGCGGCATCTACGCCTACTACGTGACGTTCCTCAACGTCACGGCCGTGTTCGACATCGTCACGAGCATGCTGATCGTGCTGTCGGCGCTGCTCGGCGGCCGCGGCACCCTCTGGGGGCCGGTCCTGGGCGCGTTCATCATCGAGCCCCTCGCCAACCTCACCAGCACCAGCCTGGGCGGCGCCGACGCCGGCGCGATCCGGCTGCTGTTGTTTGGCGGCCTGCTCGGCCTGGTGGTGCTCTTCCTGCCCCGCGGCCTGCTGCCCACCCTGTCTCGAGATCAACACCATGATGATCCCGAACGGACCCGGGGTGTCAGGTCAGCGGCCCCGCGCACCGCCACCGGCGCCAACGTCGGCACCGGCGCCACCCGCAGTCCCGGCGGCGCGCCCCTGCTCGCGGTGCGCGGCCTGGCCAGGTCGTTCGGCGGGCTCAAGGCCGTCGACGGCGTGCACCTCGACCTTGCCCCCGCCAGCGTCACCGGCCTCATCGGGCCGAACGGCTCGGGCAAGACCACCCTGTTCAACCTGATCGACGGCACCGTGCGGGCGTCAGCCGGCCAGCTCACCTTCGCCGGGCGGCGGATCGAGCGCAGCGGCCGCCAGGCCCGCGCGCACGCGGGACTGGCCCGCACCTACCAGCTGCCGCGACTGTTCCCCAGCCTCACCGTGGTCGAGAACGTGGTCCTGGCCGAGCGCCGTCTGTCACTGCGGCGACTGCTCCTGCCCCGGGTGACCGCCGCCGAGCGGGCCCGGGCCTCGCAGGTCCTGGCCGATCTGGGGCTGGCGGAGTACGCGGACGCCAGCCCGGCGGCGCTCAGCTACGGGCAGCGCAAGCTCATCGAGCTGGCCCAGGTGCTCTGGCTTGACCCGGCGCTGGTCCTGCTCGACGAGCCGGCCGCCGGCATCAGCCCCGCGCTGTCGCAGCGGCTCGGTAGCATCATCGGCCGGCTGCGCGCGCAAGGCGTCGGCGTCCTGCTCGTCGAGCATGACGTCGCCTTCCTAGCCAGCCTCTCCGACCGGGTCTACGTCATGGCCAACGGAAAGATCATCGCCAGCGGCACGGTGGCCGAGATCAGCGCGGACCAGGCCGTCGTCGACGCCTACCTGGGCGATCAGGTCGCGCTGGCCAAGGCGGATCACGTAACGGCGGGCGGCCCGGCGGAGTCAGCGTCATGATCGAGATCAAGGGCCTGGTGGCCGGCTACGGCGGCCTCGACATCCTGCGCGGAGTGGACCTCAGCGTCGATCGCGGCGGCATCACCTGCATCGTCGGGCCGAACGGGGCGGGCAAGTCCACCGTCCTGAAGGCGATGAGCGGGATCCTGCGGCCAACCGCGGGCTCGGTAACCATCGGCGGTACCGACCTGACCGGGCGAGACCCCGACGCGATCCTGCGCGCGGGCGTCGCCCAGGTCCCGCAGCGGAACGGCCTGTTCACCCGGCTGACCGTCCGGCAGAACGTGCTCATGGGCGGCTACGTGATCAGGAACCGGCGCAGGCACCTCGAGCGCCGCTACGACGCGCTGGCCGAGACCTTCCCGATCCTCGCCACCCGGCCCGGCGTCCTCGCGGGCACGCTGTCGGGCGGGCAGCGCCGGATGGTCGAGTTCGCCCGCGCCCTCATGCTCGAGCCCACGGTGGTGCTGCTCGACGAGCCCACGCTCGGCCTCGATCCGGCCAGCCTGGCCATCATCGGCGACAGCGTCCGCGCGATGATCGCCGCGGGCACGACGATCCTGATGGTCGAGCAGAACGTCCGCTTCGGTCTCTCGGTGGCCACCCACGCGACCGTGCTGACGGCGGGGACGGTCGCCCTCAGCGGCACCGCCGCCGAGATCGCCGCCCATCCAGGTCTGATGGACCTGTTCTTCGGCGCGCAAGGGCAAGGGGCGCGGGCCCGGTGAACGCGTTCCTTGACCGGCTGCGCGGCAGCGACCCGGTGCTGATGCTCGTCATCCGCACCAGCCGCACGGCCGACGTGGTGCGGATCGCGAAGTCGACCGGGCACCACGCGGTGATGATCGACCTCGAGCACTCGACGATGGACCTGGACGTCGCCGCGAGCCTGTGCGCGACCGCGGGCGACCTGGGCCTGTTCCCGTTCGTCAGGGTTCAGGAGCGGGAGTACGGCGCGCTCGGCCGGCTGCTCGACGGCGGGGCCCAGGGCATCATCGCGCCGCGGGTCGAGACCGCCGCCGAGGCCACCGCCGTCGCCCGGGCCTGTCGGTTCGCGCCCCGCGGGCAGCGCTCTCAGCTCGCCTCGGTACCCCAGTTCGGCTTGCGGCCGACCCCCGCGGCGACCCTGAACCCGGCCCTCGATGACGCCACGGTCGTGCAGATCCTCATCGAGACCCCGGCCGGCGTGGCCCGTGCGAGCGAGATCGCGGCGGTGCCCGGGGTCGACCTGCTCGCGTTCGGCGCGAACGACTTCACCGCCGAGCTCGGCGTGCCCGGGCAGTACACCGACCCGAGGGTGACCGACGCGGTCGCCGCCCTGGCCGCCGCCGCGCAGCGGCACGGCAAGCTCCTCATGGTCGGCGGCATCGCCGACCCGGCCCTGCTGCGCGACCTCGACGCGCTCGGCGTCTGCCCGCTCCGGCTCACCGGGACCGACACCGACATGCTCTACGACGGCGCGGTCGCCCGCGCGGACAGGTTCCTTCGATGACCGACATCCTGCAGTGCATCCCGATGCGAGCGGCCGATAGCAACACGCCCCCGTCCTTCGCCCTGCCGCCGGGCGCGTGCGACGCCCACTTCCACGTGTTCGAGCCCGGCTACCCGCACGTCCCCGACCCGCTCTACACGTTCCCCGACGGCACCGTCGAGGCGTACCTGGCGATGACCGACGCGCTCGGCATCGAGCGGATGGTCCTCGTCCAGCCGACCTTCTACGGCACCGACAACAGCCTGCTGGCCGACGTGCTGAGGCGTCTCGGCCCGCGCTGCGGCGGCGTGGTCCGGATCGAGGAGGACGCCGCCGACGCCGAGCTCGACGCGTTCGGCCGCATCGGCGTCCGCGCCATCAGGCTCGACCTGTTCGCCCGCGCCCACTGGCCGACGGCGAAGATCATCGCCTACATCCGCCGGATGGCCGCCCGTGCCAGCCCGCGCGGCTGGCACCTGCAGTTCTACGCGCCGGGGACGATTGTCCGTGACCTGCTGCCATTCCTGGCCGATCTCGAGGACACCGTCGTCATCGACCACCTGGGTTACCTGACCGAGCCCGACCCGGACTTCGAGCGCCGCCTGCTCGCCGTCCTCGCCCAGGGCAGCTGCTGGATCAAGCTGTCCGGTGCCTACCGGGTCGCCAAGTACAAGCCGCTCAGCTCGGTGGCCCCCTGGGTCAGCGCCCTCGTCGCCGCCCGCCCCGACCGCCTTATCTGGGGCTCCGACTGGCCCCACCTCCCCGACGGCCAGCGCGACACCGGCGAGATCCTCAACCTCCTGGCCGGCTGGGCCCCTACCGCCGAGACCCGCCAGGCGATCCTGGTCGACGGCCCCGACCGGCTCTTCTTCGGCCCTTGATATGAGGTGGTGAGCCGATCACACTTCGTCCTACAGTCAGTGACGTCAGTGATCATGCGAGCGATTCCATTGCGGCTGGCGGGCTTGACCGGGCTGCTGGTTGCCGCTGCCGCTGTCGGGGCCGCGGTCACCGTGTCGCCCGCCTCCGCCTCCACGCAGCCGCACTGGAGTTCCGCCCGGCTCGTGCCCGGGGTAGGGGGCGACTGGTCGCTGCCCGCCTCCGGGAACTGCGCGGCGGCCGGCGACTACCTGCGCGGCGGGCAGGGCTACACCGGGCAGGCATTCGTCGTCGACCGGGTCAATGGCACCTGGCAGCCGGTCCACCCCCTCGCGGGCGTCACCGAGAACCTCAACGTCAACGGGATCGGGACCGGGCGGACCATCACCGTGTCCTGCGCTCCGGCCGCGACCAACGCCGCCAGAAAGACCGGCCTGAACTGCATCGCCGTGGGCGGCGCGTACAGCGGCTGCCATGTCGAGGGCTTCGTGGCCTCGGCCAAGCACGGCACGTGGGGCACCGCGCAGCTCGTGGTCGGCCTGGCCCGGCTCACCGGCACCCGCCCAAGCCAGGTCAACACCGCGTCCTGCGCGGCGCCGAACGCGTGCGCGATCGGCGGCTATTACACCGACGGGAAGGGCCACCGGCAGGCCTTCGCGGCGAGCGAGGCAGGGGTGCCTGGAACGGCGCGCAGGAGGTTCCAGGCACCAGCGCCCTCAACGCCAGGGGCAGCGCCGAGGTCGACGCGGTGGACTGCCCGGCCCCGGGGGAGTGCACCGCGGCAGGCGACTACCGGTCCACGAGCGGCGCCACCAAGTTCTTCGTTACCAGGGCGGCGTGGGCCACCTGGCACGACGCGATCCGGCTGCCCGGCCTGGCCAGCATCGGCGCCGGGGCCGACCTGACCGGGACCGGCACCGAGCTTTCCTGCACGACCGCCACCTGCGAAATCGGCGGCACCCTGGACACCAATGCTGGCGGCGGCACCCGCGGCTTCCTCGTCGGCCAGACCCGCGGCCGCTGGGGCGCTCCGCACCTGCTGCCAGGGACCGACTCGACCGTCACCGCGCTGTCATGCCCCACCGCCGGCGCGTCGTAAGGCCCAACCGCGGCGGCCGTGGCGCCGGGCGATCCCCGTCCCCGACAATGACGGGGTGATCGAGGAGCTCATCGGGCGGATGGCGGTCCAGCTGGAATTGCTGCAGGCGGACGGCGACCCGCGCCGCTATTTCCACGCGACGTATCAGCGGACCACGATCGCGGTCGCCGACGCTCTCCGGAGCGACGGTTTCGACGATGCCGACTGGGTTCGAACGCTGGGACGTCGCGTTCGCCGACCTGTACCTGGACGCGCTCGAGGCGGCGCTGGCCGGGCGTCGTCCGGCCCGGCCCTGGGAGGTGGCGTTCGGCGCCCCGGCCGACCTGCCTCCGCTCCGGCACGTCCTGCTCGGCATGAACGCGCACATCAACTACGACCTGCCCCAGGCGCTGCTGGCGGTGATCACCGACGAGGAATTCGCCGACCCGGCCGTGCGCGCCCGGCGCGAGTCCGATCACCGGGCGATCGACAACGTGCTTGCCGCCCGCGTCGGCGCCGAAGGCGACGAGCTGGCCGCCGTCTCGCGACCGGCCACCCCGCTCGACCGCCTGCTGACGCCGGTCAACCGGGTCGGCACCAGGCGATTCCTGCGCGAGTCGCGAGAGAAGGTCTGGGCCAACGCCGTTGTCCTCAGCGCGGCCCGCACCGCGGGGCCGGTCGCCTACGCGAGCGCCTTGAATCAGCTCGCGGAACTAAGCGCAGCCAAGGTCACAGCCCTGCAAGCCCCCGGCCAGGTGCTGTTGAAGCTCGCGGCCACCGGCTTCGGCGTCCGGCTCTCCCGCTGACGGACTGGCCGGCACGGCCTGCGAGATGTCGGACGCCTGGTCGCGAGGATCGGCGCCCCCGGCTAAGAACTCTGGTTGGCGGCGCCAGGGGTGACGAGGCCGGTTTCGTAGGCGACCACGACGGCTTGGGCGCGATCACGGAGGTTGAGCTTGGCCAGGATGCGGCCGACGTAGGTCTTCGTCGTCTGTTCGGCGATGACCAGGGCGTCGCTGATCTCGCCATTGGACAAGCCGCGGGCGATCAGCCGCAGCACCTCGGTTTCCCGGTGGGTGAGCGCGTCGAGCGCCGGGGGAGGAGGCTGATCGGGGCGGGGCTGGCGGGCGAAGTCGGCGATCAGGCGTCTGGTAACCGACGGGGCGAGCAGTGCCTCGCCGGCGGCGATCACCTTGACCGCGGCCACCAGCTCGGCCGCGGTCGCGTCCTTGAGCAGGAAGCCGCTGGCCCCGGCCCGCAGGGCCGCGTAGACATAGTTGTCGAGGTCGAACGTGGTGAGCATCAGAACCCGTGGCCGCTTGGCGCCCGCCGCGGGGCCGAGGATCTCCCTGGTCGCCTGCAATCCGTCCATGACGGGCATCCGTATGTCCATCAGCACGACGTCGGGGCTCAGGTGCCTGACGTGGCGGACCGCTTCGGCTCCGTCGGCTGCCTGACCGACGACCTGCAGGCCGGGCTGGGCGGCAAGCACCGCGGCGAACCCTTCGCGCACCATCGCCTGATCGTCCGCGATCAGGCAGCGGGTGGTCCCGGTGCCGTGCGTGCTCACGTCCGCTGGCCGATCGGGAGTATGGCGCTGACCAGGAAACCGCCGCCCGGCGTGGGACCGGCCGACAGCGACCCGCCGAGCAACGCCACCCGTTCGCGCATGCCGGTAAGGCCATGTCCTGCGCCCGAGACAGGGGCCGGGGCCGGGGCCGACAGTGCGGCTGCGCCCGGGCCGTTGGCGACCTTGAGCTGGACCGCGTCGGCATCGTGATCAAGCGACACGGTGACCACGGCTCCGGGGGCGTGCTGGCTGGCGTTCGACAGCGACTCCTGGACGATCCGGTACGCGCACACGCCGACCCCGGCCGGCACCTTGCCCGGCAGGGCCGGCGCCGACATCGAGACGGTCACCCCAGCCCGCCGCGCCGCCTCCACGAGCGTGGGTACGTCCGCCAGCTCGGGCTGCGGTTCGAGCTCAGGCGCGAGCCGCTCCTGGCGGAGGACGCCGAGCAGCCGCCGCATCTCGACCAGGGCCTCGCGCGCCACCTCGCTCAGCGCGCCGAACTCCGTCAGAGCGGGCGACGGCAGCTCGCCGAGCCGATACGGCGCGGTCTCGGCGCGGACCGCGATGAGCGACATGTGATGGGCGACGACATCGTGCAGCTCCCGCGCGATCCTGGTGCGCTCCTCGAGCACGGCCAGCCTGGCCTGCTCGGCTTCGGTGCGCTCGGTCTGCACCACCAGCGCGCGCTGGGTCCGCTGGCGGGAGCCGACGCTGTTTACCGCTATGGCTGCCGTGAGGAAGATCAGGGTGGCGCTGGCCGGGCCGTTCAGATCCGGGATGCGCACGATGAGCCAGGCGAACCAGGGGATGAGCGTCAGCACCCACATCGACCACAGCGCCGGCCGCCGCTGCCGGACTGCGGCCAGGCAGAATGCCCCCAGCAGCGCGAGCACCTGCGGCGGTCCCCACGGCCAGCCGCCCCACCACCCGCCGGCCAGCAGCGGGCTGAGCAGCAGGCCGAGCCACCCGATCCGCCACGCCGCCATCGGATACCTGGCCGCCAGCGGCAGCGGCAGGACCGTCACGACGGCGATCAGGAGCTGCGACGTGCTGGCCGGCGGCTGGCTGTCTTGAGCGCTGGTAGCGCCGTGCACGGTCGTCGTGTTGAGGTAGCACAGCGCCACCGTGGCTACGGCCAGCACGGCGTACGCCGCCTGACGTTCGGCCGGCGAGCGCCAGCGCCACGTGGGCGCCGGGGCGGAGCCGGTCAGCGCCTGGCCGAGCCCATGAAGACAAGCCCGTGCGACCACGGGTATCCGCTGCATGTCCCCAGGTTAGGTGCCTGCGCCCAAAGACTCATCACGCCTGGATGGTCATACCCAGGTATCACTCCTGGCCGGGGCCGGGCTCGGCTCCCACTCTGGTAGCAGCCAGGATCGGCCTCCTGGGTATGCAGACGCGTTACCACGGCACCGGACAGCCTGGGCGCCATGAACATCGAGATCACCGGCTTGATCCGGCGCTTTGGCTCCGCCACCGCAGTCGCGGACGTCAACCTGAGGGTCGGCCCGGGGGTGTTCGGCCTGCTGGGGCCGAACGGCGCGGGCAAGACCACCTTGCTGCGGATGATGGCGACCGCTGTCCCGCCCACCTCCGGCCAGATACGGCTGCTCGGCCGTGACCCGGGCAGCTACGGCCCGCGCCGGGAGATCAGGCGCAAGCTCGGCTATCTGCCGCAGAGCCCCGGCTACTATCCCGGGTTCACCGTGACGGAGTCCGTCGAGTACTTCGCGCTGCTGAAGGAGGTGCCGTCGGGCGCGGTCAAGAACAAGGTGGCCGTCGCGATCGACCGGGTCGGGCTCGCCGACCGGCGCAAGGCGCGGCTGCGTACCCTCTCCGGCGGGATGCTGCGCCGCGCCTGCATCGCGCAGGCCATCGTCAACGACCCGGAGCTGCTGCTCCTCGACGAGCCGACCGCCGGTCTTGACCCGGAGCAGCGGGTCGCGTTCCGCGCCCTGCTCAGGGACCTGGGCCAGCGCGCGACCGTGGTGGTGAGCACGCACCTAGTCGAGGACGTCGGCGCCGCCTGCGCCGAGGTGGCGCTGATGGACCGGGGCAGGATCGTCTTCCACGGCACGCCAAGCGAGCTGATCGCGACGGCCAACGGGGGATCCGCCGGCGACACGCCGCTGGAGCGCGGGTACACCGCCACTCTGGACCGGACCCGGTCATGAGCAGGCTGCTGCGCCTTGAGCTGCGCCACAACGCGGTACCGCTTATGCTGCCGGTCATAGCCGCGCTGTTCTGGCTCACCACCTACCGCAAGATCGCGGGCATGCAGCCGCTGTGGAACGTACGCGCGCAGATCCTGCAGATGAACTCCGTGATCGACTTCGTCGCGCCGCTCGCCGGGGCAGCCGCGTGGATGGGGTCGCGGGAGTCGCGCCGGCGGGTCACCGACACGGTGACCATTACCCCGCGCGCCCGCTGGGTCCGGCTGCTCGCCATCTGGGCCGCCACGACGATCTGGGGCCTCGTGCTGTACCTGGGCTGCGTCGCCGTGACCTATGGGCAGACATCCACACAGGCGAGCTGGGGCGGGCCGCTGTGGTGGCCGGTGGTGGTGGCCGGCGTCGCCATGCCCGCGTTCGCCGCGCTCGGGTTCGCGGCCGGCGTGCTGGTGCCGAGCAGGTTCACCGCTCCGCTGGCTGCCATCGTCGCGTTCTTCGTCCTCGCGCTCAGCACCGAGCTGATCGGGCACGCCAGCAATTCCTACTGGCAGATCACGCCCATCGTTGCCTACATCTGGAACGTGGGCCCGAACCCGGGCGTGGCGACCTTCTATCCGTTCCTGCCCGACCTGCCCATCGCGCAGGCGATGTTCCTCGCCGGGCTCACCGTCGCGGTCATGGCGGCGCTGGGGCTAGGTGCGGGGTCGGGTAGCCGCGCGCTGCGCGCCGCTGCCGCGGGTCTCACGGCGGCCGGCGTTGCCGCGGCCACCACCGCTGCCCTGCTCGCAGGCACCGCCACCATGGACGCGCACGGCATGATCCGCATCCCGGTCCTGCACGACGCCGCGAACGACCAGCCCATCCGGTTCACGCCGGTGTGCAGCCACACAGCCATCCCGGTCTGCCTGAACCCCGCCTACTCCAGCTACCTGGCCAGCACGGCGGCAGCCCTCGAGCCGGTGCTGAACCAGATCGCAGGCCTGCCGGGCGCACCGGCCCAGATCCTCCAGGAGGCCGCTACCTACCAGATGTCTCCCGGCGGCGGCGTCGAGGTCGGCCGGGCCGGCCCTGGGAACGACGGCTCCTCGGCGGTGTACCACCTGATCCTTCCGATCCAGCAGCTCGGACCACCGCTGACTACGCCGCAGATGGCCAGCCAGGTACGGGGCGACGGCTGGGACCTGGCGGCGAACTTCACCGATGACGGACCCGGTGCGTCCCAGGCGCAGGACGCGGTCGCCGCCGCGATCCTCATCGACAGCAAGCTGCACATGGCCAGCACTGTCTTCATCCCCGGCGGCCAGTCCGGAACGGACCCGAGCCGGCCAGCGAGCATGACACCCGGCACCCCGCAGTACGCGGCGGCTCAGCGGTTCGCTTCGCTCCCCGAGCAGACCCGGCGCGCCTGGCTCACCACCCACCTCGCCGCGCTCCGGGCCGGCCAGATCACGCTGGCGCAGCTGCCATGACCAGAACCGCGCAGCGCCTCATCAGGCTGTACGCCGTCAGCCGCCGGGTCCCGTTCGCCCTGATCGCGATAGCCGCCTGTGCGATCGCGCTCAGAGTTACGCTCCTGGGACGCTGGGATGCCTACGGGGCCCTCCAGCTCCCGCTTGTCATCGAGACCGCCGCGGCGACCGCGATCGCGGCAACCGCGGCCAGCCCGCTCGGTGAGCCCGAACGGGTGACCGGCCGATCGCTGCTGTATCTGCGACTGGCCGTTACCGTAGCGCTCACCGCCGCTGCGGTAATCGCGCTCATGGTCGCGGCAAGCACGGGAGCGCACCTGTCCGGCGGCACGCTGGACGTGATCAGGAACGTCGCCGGCATCACCGGCCTCGGCCTGCTGAGCGCCGCCGCCCTGGGCGGCGGCCGATCCTGGACCGTACCCACCGGCTACCTGGTGGCGGGCGTCTACGCGCTGTACACCGTGTGGCACGGCCCGGCGATCACGACGCCGTGGCTGTGGCCGGCCCGCCCGCCGACAGACCTAGGCGGTGCGCTGTGCGCCGGCCTCGTGTTCGCCGCCGGACTCGCTGCCGTCACCTTCCGCGGCGCCCGCGACCGGCTGGGCGGCGGCGAATGACTCGGCATCGAAACCCTGCGCGGCAGTCGCAGCCTCATCGACGCCAGCAGCGGGCTTCGTCGCCAGCGCAGGCACCGCCGGCCAACGCGACTCCGCCGACCGATACGACTCCGCCGGCAACGACGCCCCCACCAGCCCCGACGTCGGCCGTCCCCACCACGCCGGCCTGCTGCTACCCGCTCAGCGACGATGGAACCTGCTACGAGCCCGGCGAATACTGCCGCGACGACGACCACGGCGTCACCGGCGTGGCTGGCAACGGCGAAGCCATCATCTGCGAATACAACAACGGCTGGCGCAGGGAGCCAGCGTGAGCCACCCGTTCATGGCGCAACGGCGGCCTATCCGCGCCGGGACGCCGATCTCCGGATGATCGATCGCCCAGCCCGCGGTCAACGTCCCCGGCGGCTTCGCGCTGGACGCCCCCGACCCCTCGTCCGTGGCCAGGACCATCGTCACGGGTGGGGGGATCCGCTCCCGGCCCGCCTCCAGGTCGGCGACCCACCGCGCCATCTCCGCGTCCGCGTCGAAGTCGTCCTCCGGCACGCACCCCGGCAGCCCGTCCCAACCGATGTCGCAGGCGTCCCAGCCGCCGCCCAAGGCGTCAGGGGCACTACCGGGGATGCGCCTTCCGTTAGGTTGCGCTCGTGATCGACTACGACGGCGAAGCTGAAACCTACGACCTCTCGCGTGGTGGGGAGGCACGGGCGGCCGCGGCTGCGGAGGCCGTCGAGCGGTTGCTCCCCGAGGGTACGCACACCCTGGTGGATGTTGCCTGCGGCACCGGGATCGTGACTAGGCGGCTGCGCCGCCCGACGCGCGCGGTCCTTGGCTTGGACCGTTCCCAGGGCATGGTGGAATTGGCTTCCCGCCGGCTACCGCACGCTGTCGTGCTCGGCGACGCGACCCTCCTGCCGGTGGGATCCGACCGCGTGGACGCGGTGGTGTTCATCTGGTTGCTGCACCTATTGCCTGACGCGGCGCCCGCGCTGGCTGAGGGCGCGCGAGTGCTGCGAGGCGGGGGCGTGCTTGTCACCACCGTCGACAAAGATGAAGCCGCGTTCGCCGTCGAGAGCGACGTCGCCGCGGTAACGGCGCCCCTACGGCGCAGGTACGTCCCGCGCGCGGCGGACAGCTTTGATCGGGTGGCGGAACTGGCGGCGGGGCACGGACTTCGGCCGGTCGACGAGGCCGCCTTCGCAGGGATCGGCCAGGGCCGAAGCCCACGCAAATGGCGCGAGCGGATCATCGCGGGCAGCTTCCGCTGGAGTCGGAAGGCCAGCCCCGAGGAGATCGCGCGGCTGTGCCGAGACCTGGAGTCGCTGCCGGACCAAGACGCAACGCGGCCGGACCCGCTGTATCGACTGGTCGCCCTGGCCTGACGGGACAGGGGCCCAACGGGAGAGGCAGCCTCGACCAGAGGCTTGTTGGGCCGGATCGCGGGCCGCTTCGCGCGGGTCGATCCCTACATGTCGCCGAAGGCGTTGGCGGGCGACTCGATGCAGTCGGCGACGTAGCGGAGGAAGCCACCGGCCGTGCCGCCGTCGCACGCCCGGTGGTCGAAGGACAGGGTGAGCTCGGCGATCTTGCGCACCGCGAGTTGGCCGTCCACCACCCAGGGGCGGTCGATGACGCGGCCCAGGCCGAGGATCGCGACCTCCGGATGGTTGATGATGGCGGCCGAACCGTCCACGCCGAACACGCCGTAGTTGTTCACCGTGAACGTACCGCCGGACAGGTCGGCGGGGGATAGGCGGCGCTCACGAGCGGCCGCCGTCCGGTCCGCCAGCCGGGCAGACAGCTCCCTGGTGGTCAACCGGTGCGCGTCGCGCACGACCGGGACGACCAGGCCGTGCTCGGTCTGCGCGGCGAAACCGAGGTTGACCCCGTCCGGCACGATGATCTCGTCCGGCTCGACGCGGGCGTTGAGCTCCGGGTAGCGGCGCAGACCGACGATGGTGAACCGGGCGAGCAGGGCGAGCAAGCTGACCGAGCGCGCGGGATCGGCCGCGTTCATGGCGCGGCGCGTCTCCACCAGGCCGGTGGCGTCGACGTCGACCCAGACGGTCGCCTCGGGGATCTCCCGACGCGAACGGGATAGCTTGTCGGCCATCGCGCGGCGGGCGCCGCGCAGCGGGATCCGCCGCTCGCCAGTCCAGGCCACGCCTGTGCTGGATCTGCCCGTTCCGGTTGTGCCTTCGACCGCCGCATCGGTGACGGCCTCGACGCCGCGGTACCCGGCCGCACCGGCGCCAGTGCTTGCTGTGCCCGTACCTGTCGCGGCAACGGCTGTGGTGACCGCGCTCGCATCCGCATCATGGGCGGTGGGCGGCTGGCGCGTCGTTCGCTCCGCGATGGCCGTACGGACGTCTTGTCGGCTCACCAGCCCATCGGGTCCGGTTCCGGTGAGACTGGTCAGGTCGAGGCCGGCGTCCTTGGCCTGCTTACGGACGAGCGGTGAGATGACCGCCACCCGCCTTGACCGCTCAGGCGTGGCATGGCCGGACGACGATGCTGAAGATGTTGATGCGGCCGCAGTTGAGGCCGCCGTCGGCTGTTGCGCGACGGTCGCTGGCGCCATTGCCGCGGCGGGCGAGGCGGACGCTTCCGTCCTGGCAGCGCTGGGCGTCGGCCCACCCGGAGGCGGCGCCCCTGCACCACCTCGGCGTCGGCCGCGTCGGGTACGCGCCTGCGCCACGGTCGTCCCGTAGCCGATCAAGACGCTGCCGCTGGCTTCCTCGCCCCCGCCGCCGTCGCCGCCGTCAACATCGCCCCCGTCGGCCGGAGGGACCTGCTCGGGGACGACGACGCCGGGCTCCCGGAATCCAGCCGCCCCGCTGATGGTCCCGGCAGGCGCCGTACCAGCCACCCCGCCAGGCATCTCGGCAGGTGCTGCCCGGTCCTCCGTAACCGTGATCAGCGGCTGCCCGACCGAGATGACGCTGCCCGGCGCGGCGTGCAGGACGGCGACGATGCCCGCGTACGGCACCGGGACCTCGACCACCGCCTTGGCCGTCTCCACCTCCGCGATCACCTGGTCCACGGTGACGCGATCGCCCGGCTGCACGCGCCACTCGATGACCTCGGCTTCCTCCAGTCCCTCGCCGAGGTCGGGGAGCAGGAAGTCAGCCACGGTCGTCTCTCCCACTGCAGGCGCGCGATGGAGTCGAGGATGCGGTCGACGTTCGGCAGGTGGAAGCGCTCGAGGTGCGGCGGCGGGTACGGGATGTCGAAGCCGGTGACGCGCAGGATCGGCGCCTCCAGGTAGTGGAAGCACTGCTCGGTCAGGCGGGCGGCGACCTCGGCGCCGTAGCCGCCGAAGCCCGCCGCCTCGTGCACGATAACCGCCCGGCCGGTGCGGCGAACCGATTCGGTCAGGGTCTGATCGTCGAACGGTGACAGCGACCGGAGGTCGATGACCTCGACGTCCCAGCCTTCTTCGACGGCGGCCGTGGCGGCTTCAAGCGCGGTGGCGACCATCCCGCCGTACGTGATCAGCGTGACGTCCTGCCCCGGCCGTCGCACCATCGCACGGTCGATTGGCGGTCCGACTGCAGTCAGCGCGGCGGTCTCCCTGGACCAGTAGCGCCGCTTCGGCTCGAGAAAGATGACCGGGTCGGGGCACCCGATCGCCTGGCGCAGCAGCAGGTAGGCGTCCGCCGGGGTGCCGGGCGTCACCACCCGCAGGCCGGGCGTGTGCGTGTAGTACGCCTCCGACGAGTCGCTGTGGTGCTCGACCCCGCCGATACCGCCGCCGAACGGGACCCGGATGACGACCGGCAACGCCAGCCGGCCCCTGGTCCGGTTGTGCAGCTTGGCCAGGTGGCTGGTGATCTGCTCGAAGGCGGGGTAGGCGAAGGCGTCGAACTGCATCTCGACCACCGGGACGAGGCCGTTCATCGCCATGCCGATGGCGGTGCCGACGATGCCCGCCTCGGCCAGCGGGGTGTCGAAGACGCGGCGCTCGCCAAAGCGGGCCGCCAGTCCGTCGGTGACGCGGAAGACCCCACCCAGCGTGCCGACGTCCTCCCCGAAGACGACGACGCGCTCGTCGGCGGCCAGGCTGTCGGCGAGGGCCCGGTTGAGCGCGGCCGCCATCGTGACCGGGGCGGCCGCCGCGGACGCGGCCTCAGGGGACACTTCGCGGGCGGACATGGCACGGGTCACGGTGCGGGCTCCTCCAGGGCGGCCAGCTCGCTTAGTTCCGCCAGCAGCGCCGTGCGCTGCCGCTGCAATGCGGCCGTGGGCTGGGCGTACACGTGCTCGAAGAGGTCGGCCGGATCGACGTCGACGTCGGCGTTCAGCTGCTGCCTGACGTTTTCCGCCAGCCGCTCGGCCTCGGCCGCCAGCCGCCCGGCGCCCTCGTCGTCAATCAGCCTGGCCGGCCCGCAGATAGGCCTCAAGCCTGGTGATCGGGTCGCGTTCAAGCCACTCGCCGACCTCCTTGCTCGCCCGGTAGCGGGTGGCGTCGTCGGCGTTGGTGTGCGCCTCGATCCGGTAGGTGAGCGCCTCGATCAGGGTCGGCCCACCGCCTGCCGCGGCGCGTTCGATCCCGGCCCGCACCGCCGCGTAGACGGCGGCGGCGTCGTTGCCGTCGATGAGCAGCGACGGGATGCCGTAGCCGATCCCCTTCGCGGCGAGCGTCGGAGCCGCGGTCTGCTTGGCCAGCGGCACGCTGATGGCGTAGCCGTTGTTCTGCACCAGGAAGACCACCGGGGCCTTCCAGACGGCGGCGAAGTTGAGCGCCTCGTGCGTGTCGCCCTCGCTGGTCGCGCCGTCGCCCAGCAGCGCCAGCGCCACCTGGTCCTGGTCCTTGAGCAGGGCGGCGTAGGCGAGGCCGACCGCGTGCAGGGTGTTGGTCGCCAGCGGGGTGCACTGCGGCGCGACCCGCCGCTGGTAAGGGTCGTAGCCGCAGTGCCAGTCGCCGCGCAGCAGGGTGAGGGTCTCCGCGGCGGGCACGCCGCGGGTCAGCACCGCGACCGAGTCGCGGTAGGTGGGGAACAGCCAGTCCTGATCGCGCAGCGCCAGCGCCGCCCCGACCTGGCAGGCATCCTGACCGCGGGACGACGGGTAGACCGCGAGCCTGCCCTGCTTGGCCAGCGCGGTCGCCTGGCTGTCGAAGCGCCGCCCGAGCACCATCCGGCGGTGCAGCTCGCGCAGTACGTCCGGTCCGGGGAAGGTGAGGTCACCCGGGTTGTCGCCGGGATGGCCGTCTTGGTCGATCAACTGCAGTGGTGTCGCGCTCGGCAGCAAGCTGTCGACGGCCGTCGATTCGCTGCGGCGGGCGAGGGTCTTCACGGCCACTCCCTTCAACAAGATCTTTTCCAGAGAATGTCCCCTTCTATAGCCAAGTTTCTAGTGGGAGCGGTGAAGACGAGACAGATTGCTTCAGTGCGCGGTATATATTGCCCATATGACTTCCAGTGACCATCCTGCGGACGGCCTGCGTGGACATATGGTAGCGATGGATGACACCGACCGGCAGATCGTCGATGCGCTGCAGGTCGATGGCCGGATGTCCATGCGCGCTCTCGCCGACCTGATCCACATCTCCCGGGCGAGCGCGTACGCCCGGGTAGCGCGGCTGGAGCGGGACGGCGTGATCACCGGCTACGCGGCGCTGGTGGACCCGGTGCGCTACGGCTACGCGCTGTCGGCCTACGTCTACGTCGACATCGCCCAGCGGTCGTGGAAGTCGGTCCGCGGTCAACTGCTCAACATGCCCGAGGTCGATCACGTCGCGCTCCTGTCGGGCGAGCACGACATCCTGCTGCGGGTCCGTGCCCGCGACGCGGTATCCCTGCGCGACACGGTGCTCACGCGCCTTCAGGAGATACCCGAGGTCCGTTCGACCCAGACGGTTTTGATCTTCGAAGAGGCCACTGGGGGTTCCCGACCTTAGGGCCCGGTCATCGCACCACGTCGCGGTCGACCAGCGTGGGCCGCAGGACGCGGGTGCGGGCGAACGATGACCGCTGGCAGCCGGCCGCGAGTCGTCACGCGGCGGCATTCGCGATCGAGCTGCTCGACATCGGCTCGAACAGGCTCTGAGCGACCGTCTGGCGGCGCGGGACTAACAGGTTTAACGGTGCGCCGCGCTCCGTCGCCGCAGGCTCCCCGGACCTGACCGCGATCAGCCACAGGATCGGGTGCGCGGCGAGCTGCCGGGTCAGCGAGCCGAGCGCCGCCAGCGTGGCCGGGTCGGCCCACTGCACGTCGTCCAGCGAAATGAGCACGGGCGCCCGCAGGGCGGCCCGCTCCAGCGCCTCCTGCAGCTCCCGCAGCAACCAGAACCGCTGGTCGGGGGAGTGGCTGAGGTCACGAAGGACGGCCGGGTCGACCGGCGTGTCGGGCGCGGACACCAGTGCCTCAAGCAGCGGGCCGAATGGGATCACCTGCCCGGCCACGTCGCCCGCCCCCGGAAGACCGTGATGCCCTGTTCGCGTGCTGCATTCTCGACGGCGCGGAGCATGACCGTCTTGCCCAGCCCGGCCAGCCCGGCGACCAGCACCGTGCCGCCGTGGCCGGCCCGCAGGGCGCTGAGCCGGCCGCGGAGCGTCTCCAGCTGGGCCTGCCGCCCCCATAGTCGGCAGGCCAGCGCGGGATCACTGATCGCGGGTGGCTGCATGTGCTTGCTCCAGTCGGCTCCACTGGAACGTTGCCACACCCGACGCCGCGCTCGTATCCCCGGTGGCTAGCCGGACGGGAGCATCTCCAGCCCCTAGCGAGGCATTGACAGCCGGTAGGCTAACCGCTATCTATTAGATAACCGTTACATGTGAGGTGGGTGATCGTGCAGCAGGAGGTCATCCTGGCGATGCTGGCGAAGGAGCCGTCGCACGGCTACGAGCTGCGCTCCCGGCTCAGGCAGGCGCTCGGCCCGGTCGGCGACGATCTCAACGCCGGGCAGGTCTACGTGACCCTCACCCGCCTGGAGAAGGCCGGCCTGGTCACTTCGGTGGCCGAGCCGGGGCAGGTCAGGCCGGACCGGAAGGTCTACGAGCTCACCGCGGACGGCCAGCATCGCGTCGCCGCGTGGCTGGCCGAGGTCGCCTGGCCGCGGCCCGATCTGACCGAGTTCCACCTCAAGCTCATCGCCGCCGCGACCGCCCGGATCGCCGACCCCCTCGCCATCGTGGACGCGCAGCGCCGTGAGGTGCTGCGGCGGCTACGCGACGCGCAGCGGGCGGCGATGAACCTCGACGACCCCGCCTCCGACGCCGGACTACTGCTCGAGGGCATAGTGCTCCGCCTCCAGGCCGACCTGCGCTGGCTTGAGGCATGCGAACGGACCTGGACCACCCGGAGGAACGCATCGCCATGACCCCCCTGCTCAGTACCCGCGGGCTCCGCAAGACCTACGGCCAGGGCGTCGGCCTGGTCCGCGCCGTCGATGACATCAACCTCGACGTCGCGACCGGCGAGACCGTCGCCGTGATGGGGCCGAGCGGCTGCGGCAAGTCCACCCTGCTGCACCTGCTCGGCGGTCTCGATCGGCCGGACGGCGGCGAGATCCAGCTCGCGGGGCAGCGCCTTGACCGCCTGGGCGAGCGCGCCCTCGCCCGCTGCAGGCGCGACGCGGTCGGCTTCGTCTTCCAGTCGTTCCATCTGCTGGACGAGCTCACCGCGGTGGAGAACGTGGAGCTGCCCGCTCTGCTGGCGGGCCGCCCGGCTCGCGCCGCCCGCCGCCGCGCGCTGGAGCTGCTGGACCGGACCGGGCTGGCCGATCGCGGGAAGTTCCTGCCGTCCCAGCTCTCCGGCGGCCAGCGGCAGCGCGTCGCGGTCACGCGCGCCCTCGCCAACGACCCGCTGATCGTGCTGGCCGACGAGCCGACCGGCAACCTCGACAGCACCGCGACGCTGGAGGTGCTGCGGCTCTTCGACGACCTGCACCAGGCCGGCCAGACCCTGGTCGTCGTCACCCACGACTCGCGGATCGCCGCCACCGCCGACCGGCTGATCACGATGCGGGACGGCGCGTTCATCGACGAGACCCGGCTCACCGGCGGCACCACCGGCACCACCGGCAGCCTGGGCAGGCTGGCCGGCCTCGAGACGGAGGCCTAGCCGAATATGGGCCGCCTCACGCTCATCGCCCGCCTCGTCGCCCGCGATCTGCGCCACCGCCCGGCGCAGGCGGTGCTGCTGCTGCTCGCGGTCACCGCCGCCACGGCGACCCTGGCACTCGGTCTGTCGCTGAACGGGGTGACCAGCCACCCGTACCTGCACACCAAGGCGGCCACCAACGGCCCCGACGCCGTGGCCAGCGGGAGCCGGGCGGAGCTGGCCGAGCTGGCCGCGCTGACGACGGCGCCCGGGGTCCGCGCGCACGGCGGGCCCTACCCGGTTGCCGCGGCGACGCTGCGGGCGGATGGGCACACCGTGCCGGTGCAGGCCGAGGGCCGCGCTCAGACGGCGGCCGCCGTCGACCAGCCCGCGGTCACTCAGGGCGGCTGGGTGAGGCCGGGCGGGGTGATACTTGAGCGGACCTTCGCGCAGGCGCTCGGCGTCACCGTCGGGGACCGGCTAATCCTGAACGGCCGGTCCTTCCTGGTCACCGGGTTCGCCGTCACCGCCGCGGTGCCCGAGTACCCGGGCGTCTGCTACTTTCTGACGTGCAACGCCGCCGGGCAGGCGGAAGAGTCCGGCATGGGCCTGGTCTGGGTCACCGAGGCCGCCGCCCGTACCCTCGCCACCGCGGCGACGCCGCTGTCGTACACGCTCGACCTGACGCTCGGCGACCCGGCCAGCGCGGCCGCGTTCGCCCGCGCGCACGGCGCGGTCGGCGTCGACGGACCGGGGGTCTGGTCGGGGCCGGCCGTCCTGACCTGGCAGCAGATCGAGTACGCCGACAACGACCTGGTCTCCGTCGCGCAGCAGGTGCTGACGCCGGGGAGCTGGCTGGCGATCGCGCTCGCGATCGCCAGCGTCGCGGTGCTGGCCGGGGGCCGGATGGCCGAGCAGACCCGGCGGATCGGCCGGCTCAAGGCGGTCGGCGCCGCCCCGGCCATGGTCGCGGCCGTGCTGCTGGCCGAGCACCTGGTGCTGGCCCTCGCCGCCGCGGTGGCCGGCCTCGCGATCGGCTGGCTGGTCGCGCCGCTGCTGTCCAGCGCCGGCGCGGGCCTGGTGGGCGCGCCCGGCGCGCCGACGATCACCGCCGGGACGGTCGGGCTGGTGGTCGCGGTGGCGCTCGGCCTGACGGCCGCGGCGACGCTCGCGCCCGCCGTCCGGGCGGGCCGCACCAGCACGGTCAGCGCGCTGGCAGACAACGCCCGCCCGCCCAAGCGCCGGGCCGCCCTCATAGCGATCTCGGCCTGGCTTCCCGGCCCGCTCCTGATCGGGCTGCGGGTCATCGCGCGCCGGCCGCGTCGCGCCGCGCTCGCGGCGGCGAGCACGGCGGTCACGGTCACTGGGATCGTCGCGGTCATGGCCGCCCACCGCAGTTACGACGTCGCGTCCGGGCGCTTCGACTGGTTCGCGGGCCTGAGCGACCCGGTCAGCGGCCGGGTGAGCCAGGTGATGGCGGTGCTGACGGTCGTCCTGATCACGCTGGCCGCGGTCAACGCGCTCATCACCGGCTGGTCGACGGCGATCGAGGCCCGCCAGTCGCTGGCGCTCCTGCGTGCGCTCGGCGGGACGCCGCAGCAGGTGAGCGCTGGCCTGGCGGCTGCCCAGGTACTGCCCGCGCTGCCCGGCGCGATCATCGGCATCCCCCTTGGCATCGCGCTATTCGCGGTCGCCAACGGCACCGGCGGGCTGACCGTCCCGCCGCTCGGGTGGCTGGTCGCGGTGGTCATCGGAACGGTCGCAGCGGTGGCGGCGCTCACCGCCGTCCCGGCCAGCCTCGGCGCCCGCCAGCCCGCTGCCTCCGCGCTGCGATGAGTTCCCGGCGCTAACGTCGTCTTACCGGTACCAGCGTCACGACCGAGGGGGACCACGATGACCAGTCAGCCGCTCACCACCTGCCTGTGGTTCGATGACCAGGCCGAGGAGGCCGCCCGCTTTTACACCGGCGTCTTCAAGGACGCGGCCCTAGGCGACATCCACCGCTACACCGAAGCCGGCCCGGGCCCGGCCGGGTCGGTGATGCTGGTGGAGTTCGAGCTCAACCGGCAGAAGTTCACCGGGCTGAACGGGGGACCACAGCCCTTCGCCTTCAACGAGGCGGTGTCGTTCTGCGTGACCTGCGCCGACCAGGCCGAGGTCGACTACTACTGGGAGGCGCTGCTCGAAGGCGGCGGTGAGCCCAGCGTCTGCGGGTGGCTCAAGGACAGGTACGGCGTGAGCTGGCAGGTGGTGCCGCAGGTGTTCTACGCCATGGTGCGAGACGAAGACCAGGCCAGGAAGGCACGGGTGACGGCAGCCATGCTGTCCATGGTCAAGTTCGACATCGCCCGCCTGCAGCAGGCCTACGCCGGCGAGTAGCCCGGGCTGAGGGAACCCAGGCGGCGACGGGCGCCGCCGAGGCCGCGGCGGTGCCTGGCCATGGCGGCCCAGGGGTCGGCCGAGCGTTCCAGCCGGGCGGCGATGGAGCGCATGGTGAACTGCTGCGGGCGCAGGCCGCCGTCCGCGACCTCACCCCATTCGACTGGCGTCGCGACGGTCGCGCCCGGCCGCGCGCGCACCGTGTAGGGCGCCACCACCGTCTGCGCGTAGGCGTTGCGCATGATGTCGAGGTAAAGGCGCTGCCCGCGCTGCTCCTTCCGCTGTTCCAGCGTCAGCTCGTCCGGGTAGCGGCTGGCCAGCAGACCGCCGACATCGCGGGCGAAGCCGCGCACGGTGTCGAACTCCTCCTCGGGGCGCAGCGGGACGTGCACGTGCAGGCCCTTGCCGCCGGTCGTCTTCACGTAGGTCGTCAGACCGAGCTCATCTTCGAGCAATCCGCGCAGGTGCACCGCGTGACGGCAGACGTCGCCGAACCGGTACCCGGATGGGGGATCGAGGTCGAACACAAGCTGGTCGGGATCGTCAAGCGCGGTCACCCGGCTGAGGAAGACGTGCAGCTCGATCGTCCCCTGATTGGCCAGGTAAACCAGCGTGTCGGGCCTGTCGGCGACGACGTGGCAGACCGCCCCGCCCTGTTTGCCCACCTCGGTCCGCCGTACCCAGTCAGGAAAATGCTTTCCCGCGTTCTTCTGCACGATGCGCTGGCCGGCGATGCCGTCCGGGTACCTCCCCAGGACCAGCGGCCGGTCCCTGACGTAGCCGAGGATGTGCGGCGCCATCTCGCGGTAGTAGCTCACCAGGTCTCCCTTGGTGATTCCGTCCTCGGGGAAGAACAGCTTGTCGAGGTGCGATAGCTGGACGGTCATTCGTTCTCCCTGCCCGAAACGGGCCGGATTATGAGGCCGAGCCGCGCTCGACGACGATGCGGGCCAGTTCCACCCGGGAGCCGATCGCCAGCTTGCGGAAGATCTGGCGCAGGTAGAACGCCACCGTGTGAACGCTGACGTACATCCGGCCGGCCACATCCCGGTTGCTCAGCCCGTCCGCGACCAGGTTGGCGACGACGCGCTCGGTCTCGGTCAGGCTGACGCTGGCCGACCGGGCGACGACCGGCCAGGCCGCCACCTGCTGGGTCGCGGGCCGCGACTCGCTGTTCTACGCCTCGAACGCGGGCAGCGGTACGGTGTCGGGCTTCAGCGACCAGGGCGGCGGCACGCTGCAGTCGCTGGGCGCGACCGCCACCGACGCCGGGACCGTCGACGCCACGTTCTCGCCCGGCGGTCATTACCTCTACGTCGAAACCGGCCTGGCCGGCGCGGTCGACGAGTATCAGGTGGCGGTGAGCGGCGCGCTCACCGAGACCGGGTCGGTTACGGTTCCCGACGCCATCGGGGCGGAGGGCATCGCCGCCTCCTAACCGGCCGCACACCCCCGGCGATGCGCTGGCGATGGGCAGTCAGCCGGGTCCGTTCGAGAGACATGAAATTGATTTTCCCGAACGGGCCCGGCTGGCTATTGTCGAGGTATGCAGCGTTCCTTGATGACGACGACGCCGGACATCTCCGGCGCACGGCTGCTGCTGCCCTAACACCCGCCAGCCCTCCCGGAGCCAGACTCCGGGACTGACTGCGTCGCGGCTGCCTGACTCCCAGGGCTCCAGATCTCAGGGAGAACCCCGTGAATATTGAAGCCAGGCGCGATCACCGTGACATCAACCAAGACCTCCCGGTCTTTGCCGCCGACCCGCTCGCGGGCGCGGGCCTACCGCTGTGGCTGCCCGACGGCGCGGTGATCCGCGACGAGCTGCAGCGCCTGGCCAAGGATCTCGCGCGCGCCGACGGATGCCAGAGCGTCTACTCTCCGGTGCTCGGGAAGCGGGCGTTGTTCGAGCGCTCCGGCCACTGGGCGAAGTTCAGCGACGACATGTTCCCGCCGATACCGGTGGGCGGCGACGAGTTGGTGCTGCGGCCGGCCAACTGCCCGCATCACGCGCTGATCTACGCCTCGGCCCAGCGGTCCTATCGGGACCTGCCGGTCCGCCTCAATGAGCTCGCCGCGATGTTCCGGGCCGAGCGGTCGGGCGTGCTGTCGGGTCTGAGCCGGGTCCGCCAGATCAATCTCGACGACACCCACGTGTTCTGCCGGCCCGACCAGGTCGCGGACGAGGCCGCCCGCGCGCTGCGGTCGGCCCTGCGCGCGCAGCAGATCCTCGGCCTCCCGGTCGACTATGTGCGGCTGTCCCGGCGCGACGAAAGCCCCGCCTTCCTCGGCGACCGAGAGCAGTGGGAGGCGGCGGAGAGCGCGCTGCGCTCGGCGGCCGGGAACGTCGGCCTGGCCGCTCGCGGCCTCCGTCTGGTCGACGCCCCCGGCGAGGCGGCGTTCTACGGGCCCAAGCTCGACCTGCAGGTGCGCGACGGCCGCGGCCACGTTGAGACCATCGCGACCGTCCAGCTGGACTTCAACCAGCCCGAGCGGTTCGACCTTGCCTATGACGCCGCCGACGGCAGCAGGCAGCGGGTGGTGATGATCCACCGAGGCACCGTCGGCTCCATGGAGCGGGTGGTGGCGGCGCTGCTCGAGCATTACCAGGGGCGGCTGCCGCTGTGGCTTGCTCCGGTGCAGGTGTGCGTGCTGCCGATCGGCGCCGAGCATGACGCCGCCGCCCGCAGGCTCGCGGATGACCTGATCGCCGCCGGGCTGCGGCCCCGCCTGGAAACAGCCGGGTCGGTGGGCGCCCGGGTGCGCGCGAGCCGCCAGCGTCGTGACCACCTCGTCGCGGTGATCGGCGACGCCGAGCTCGCCGATGAGAGCGTGCAGGTCAACGACATCGCCGGTGGCTTCAAGGGGTCGGTGAAAGCCGCCGTCCTGGTCGACTCGGCGCGGAACGCCTACGAGAACCGGCGGGCGCAGGTCGCCTGGGAGCCGGCGCCATAGCGGACCGGGCTTGCGCCGGGCGGTGGTGGCCGATACCCTCTTCCACTAATGGATTAGTGGAATGAGGATAATGATCGAGTTCCAGCTCGACGCCGTCTCCGGCGTCGCCACCTACCTCCAGCTGGTCCAGCAGGTCCACGACGCGCTGCGGCTCGGCCTGCTTGAACCGGGCGACCAGCTGCCGACCGCGCAGCAGGTCGTCGCCAAGCTCGCGATCAACCCCAACACGGTGCTCAAGGCCTACCGCGACCTGGAGCGGGAGGGCCTGGTGCGCGGCCGGCCGGGGCAGGGGACGTTCGTGATCCGGACGCTTTCCGGCACCGACCCCGCCATTCAGGCGCGGTTCCTGGCCGCGATGACCGACCTGATGCGCTCTGCGCGGTCGGCGGGCCTGGGTCCCGATGACGTCGAGGCGATCTACCGGACCGCCGTCCGCGGTTGCTTCGCGGTGGGCGCCGCATGAGCGCCGTGGTCGCCGCCAGCGGACTTGGCATGCGCTACCGGCGGCGCTGGGCGCTGAACGATTGCAACCTCGTGATCCCGGCCGGCCAGGTAGTCGGGCTGGTCGGGCCCAACGGCGCCGGCAAGACCACCTTGCTGCAGCTGGCGGCCGGCCTGCTGACGCCGACCACGGGCACGATCACGGTCCTCGGCCGGACCCCCGGCGCCCCGGCCCAACTGCGCGCGGTCGGCTTCGTGGCCCAGGACACGCCGACCTACGCCGGGCTTTCCGTGGCCGGCCATCTGCGCATGGGGGAGTGGCTCAACCCGGGCTGGGACCGCGAGCTCGCTCAGCGCCGCATCGGGCAGCTCGGCCTCGACCCCCGGCAGCGGGCGGGGTCCCTGTCCGGCGGCCAGCGCGCCCAGCTCGCCCTCACCCTGGCGATCGCCAAGCGACCAGAACTTCTGCTGCTCGACGAGCCCGTCGCGAGCCTGGACCCGCTGGCCCGGCGAGAATTCCTGCAGGGCCTGATGGAGACCGTGGCCGAGCACGGGGTCACCGTGGTGCTCTCCTCGCATCTGATCGCCGACATCGAGCGGGTGTGCGATTACCTGGTCGTGCTCACCGCCGCGCGGGTGCGGGTGGCGGGGGAGACCGAGGCACTGCTGGCGTCCCACCACCGACTGTCGGGACCGCGCCGTGACTCGCGGGCCTACCCCGCGAGCTGGGAAGTCATCGAGGAAAGCCACACCGACAAGCAGAGCACGGTGCTGGTACGCACCGACGACCCGATTCTGGACCCGGCCTGGACGGTCCGGCCGGTCGGCCTGGAGGACCTGGTCCTCGCCTACATGCGGCCGCCGAACGACGCCGAACGCGCCGGCCGCCCCCGACTGGAGGTCGCGTCATGATCCGGTTGACCTGGCTGAGATTCCGGCTGCAGGCCGCCATCGCCCTCGGCGCGCTGGTCGTGGTCGCCGTCATCCTGGCGTTGACCGGGTTCCATCTGGCCGACGTGTACAACTCCACCGTCGTTCCCTGTCACCGGTACAACGACTGCGCGGAGGTCCTGCAGGCATTTCCGCCCGTCCCCGACAGAACGGTCTGGAGCCTGATGGACGCCCTCGTCATGGCTGTCCCCGGTCTCATCGGGATCTTCTGGGGCGCGCCGCTGGTTGCGCGCGAGTTCGAGACCGGCACGTTCCGCCTGGCCTGGACCCAGGGGATCAGCCGCACCCGCTGGCTGGCGGTCAAGCTCGGCGTGGTCGGCGCCATCAGCGTGATCGTCGCCGGGCTGCTGAGCTTGATGGTGACCTGGTGGTCCAGCCCCCTCGACCAGGCGTACCAGAACCGGATGACGCCCACCGTGTTCCACGAGAGCGGCGTCGTCCCGGTCGGGTATGCCGCCTTCGCCTTCGCCCTCGGGGTCACCGCCGGGATGATCATCCGCCGCACCCTGCCCGCGATGGCGGTCACCCTGGTGATCTTCGCCGCCGTCCAATTCGCCGTGCCGATCTGGGTGCGACCTCACCTCATCCCGCCCGTCACGGCCACCTCTGCGCTCAATCTCGGATCGGTCGTGGAATGGGGCGCGACCAATGCGGGAAGGGGCAACGGCGGCGACCTCTTCATCCTGTCGCAACCGGACGTGCCGGGCGCCTGGCTGTTCTCCAACGAGATCATCACCCAGGCCGGCCGTCCCGCCTCCACCGAGCCGGGCACCCAGGCCTGCGGCGGGGGCGCATCCACGATCCAGTCGTGCCGCGCCTACCTCGCCACCCTGCACCTGCGGCAAGAGCTCAGCTACCAGCCCGCGAGCCGCTACTGGCCGCTGCAGTGGCTCGAGACCGCGATCTACCTCGCCGCCGCCCTGGTGCTGTCCGGTCTCTGCTTCGTGCGGATCCGCCGCGGCCGCCCGGCCGGGGGTGACGTCAGAGGCGGGCCCGGACAGGCCGCCGTCCTTCAGAATTGGCGGCGCCCGGCCGCCTCCCACCAGAGCGCCTGACTCGACGGACGAGGGCGCGCGCAAGCGGCCGGATGACTCGCCTGCAGCCGTTCAATGCGGGCCAGCGTGCCAACCGAGTACAGCGGCCGCTGCACCTGGGCGGGCGGCGGGATTCTGGTCCACCCGCGCCGCACGGTCCGTCCGAGGCACCAGCTAACGCATCGATGGCACCACACCCCGATATCCCCGCGATGCGCACCCAGCTGGCCGCCCAGCGGCCGCGCCGCTGGGCGGCCGTACCGAATTGCAACCATGAACGTGTTCCCCTTAGGGCTCTGTGTACGACCCGAATGGACCACGATCATGACCATAGGGCGCGAAACATCACGTCTGCCGCCGGTGCCGGTCCGGTCAGGTCGATGCCGATCACTACCCGCCCGTCGCGCCGAATCGTTCGGTCTTTACCCGCTCAGGCAGGTAGCCGAGGTTCACCAGCGCGGCCGCGGCGGCCTCCACAAAACTCGTCTGCCCGCAGATGAAGGCCAACGGGTTTCCTTGGCGGGCCAGGCGAGCTCCTTGAGCAGCGCCGCGTCAATCCGACGGCCGTAGCCGGTCCACCCCGGCGGCTGACTGCGGGTCAGCGTGTAGCTCACCTGTGCCCCGTCGTGGTAGGAGTCAAGCTCGTCGCGGTAGATGACCTCGGGCAGGGTCCGGGCGGAGTACAGCAGCCCCCGCCTTCGGGGCGGAGCGGGCCTGCACGCCGTCAGCACTTCTAGTCCCGCGGTTCCTTCGGAACTTCATCGTCACCTACGACCTCCCCCGCTCCCGGATGATCTTCGCCCTCCCACCGACCCCGACCCTGACCTCACCACCCGCCTAACCCACCAACCCCACTGGCTACAGCCCCGCTGGCCGCTCAGCCCGGTGATCCCTCCCGGAACATGGCCCCATCAGGCCCACGGACCCCTCCAGCTCTGCTGACGCCTCCAGCACCGGTGATCCCTCCAGGCGCACTGCCACACCAGACCTGGTAACCACTTCAACCCCACTGGTCCCTCCATCACCGCGAACCAGCGTGCCGCGCGCCATGATCTGATCATGAAAAACCACCCTTCCCGAGATGTCTAGCCGACGTCGGCCGGATAACGCTCGATCAGTTGGTCGGCGATGGCGTCGAGGTCCCTGCCGATGTAGTCCGGCTGCGGGCCGACCGCGAGCGGGGCGTTGCCCTCGCGCAGGATGAGACCGGCCTGCCAGCCGGCCGCGCCGGCCCCGATCGTGTCCCAGACATGGCTCGCGATCAGGCAGATGTCACCCGGATCGACGTTGAGCGCGGCCGCCACCGAGTGGTAGGCCTCCGGTGCCGGCTTGTGCCTGCGCACGGCCTCGTCCACGCTGAAGCGGCGCTCGAACTGCTCGATGATGCCGCCGTGCGCCAGCTGCCGGCCGGATATCTCCAGCATGTTGTCGGTCAGCGTGAACAGCCGGAAGCCGTGGTCGCGGAGGCGCCGCAGGGCCGCGGGGACCTCGTGATGGGGCGGCATCGACGCGAACCGGTTGGTAAGCTCGGCCCCGTCGGCGTCACTGATCGTGATGCCGCGGGTGGCGGCCAGCATCTGCAGCACGGCCGCGCCGATGTCGGTGAACGGCACGTAGACGCCGGCGATCGTGAGCGCCTCCGAGTAGAGGATCAAGTCGGCGAACCACAGGCGCATCGCGGCGGGGTCGTTGAAGATCCGGTCGAAGATGGGGTTCATCGAATCCAGGTCGAGCAGGGTCTCGTTGACGTCGAAGACGATGAGCGGTCGCTCTGGCACGGTAGACCTTTCGTTCGCGGGCGGGCAGAAGACTTCCGCTCCGCAGAGCATCGCTCCCGCCGGACCGCCGCACACCGTCAGCGCGGGTAGCCCTTGACCACCACCGGCGGACTACTGTCCGATGCGCCCGTCGATCCGCTCCCGCAGCAGGTCGGCGTGGCCCATGTGGCGGGCATACTCCCAGATCATCCCGACCAGCGCCTCCCGCAGCGACATCGCCCCGCCCCCGCTGCCGTGCTGGTTGAGGGGATCGTCGCCGGTGATGTCCAGACTGGGTGCCTCGGCCACGAACCGGGTGGCGAAGTCCACTTCCGCGCGCCAGGCGTCCCACGCCTCCGCGACCACTCGCGGATCGGCAATCGCATTGTCAAAGTCTCCGTCAGGGTCAGTGTCGGAGCAGTACAGCCGGGGCGCCTCCTGACCCGCCAGCAGCACCCGGAACGTCGCCCGCTCCACCTCGGCCAGGTGGCGCACCAGCCCGAGCAGCGACATCGTCGATGGCTCGACCGAGCGCCGCGCCATCGCGTCGGCGTCGAGACCCGCGCACTTCAGCTCCAAGGTGAGGCGCCCGCTGCGCAGCGATTCAACCAGGGTGACGCGCTCGTCGCCCAGCCTCGGCCCGTTCTCGCGCGGGTCGTCGTCGGACGGCCTGCCGTCCGCCGTGAACATGTCGGCTCGTCGGGTCGTGGCCATGGCCGCCATCATCGGCGATGCACGCTCCCGGAGGCAAAGCATTAACAGTGCGGCGGGCATTTGGGGCCGGTCGTTAGCCTTGATTACGAGGCAACCGCAGGAGGTGGGGGATGAGCGCCGAGCCGGGTACGCTGCAGCGCCGCCTGGGCGAGGCGTTGTTCGCCCGGGTCGCGGGTCCGAACGGGCCGGCCAACCGGGCGCGTTTCGCCTCCCCCGGACCACGCTGGTTCGACCCCGACCGCCCGATCCGGCGGGTGCACGGCGACGCCGCGATGTTCGTGGGCGGCCTGCGGGCGCTGCTGCTGCAGTCGCTGCACCCCCGGGCGATGATCGCGGTCGCGCAGCACTCCGATTACCGTCACGACCCCTGGGGCCGACTGCAGCGAACCAGCACGTTCCTCGCGGCCACCACGTTCGGCCCGGCCGACGACGCGCAGCGCGCGGTCGACCATGTCCGGCACGTCCATCAGCACATCACCGGGACCGACCTAGACGGCCGCCCGTACCGGGCGGATGACCCGCACCTGCTCCGCTGGGTGCACGTGGCCGAGACCGACAGCTTCCTGCGCTGCCACCAGCGCTACGGCGCCCGCCCGCTCGATCCGGACGACTGCGACGGCTACGTCGCCGACACCGCCAGGATCGCGCTCGCCCTCGGGGTCCCGGACCCGCCGCGGACGCGCCAGGAGCTGGCCGAGGCGCTCGCCGCGTACCGGCCGGAGCTGCGCGCGACGCCGTCCGCCCTTGAGGCGGCCCGTTTCCTGGTCTGGAACCCGCCGCTGCCGGTGCTCGCCCGCGGCCCGTACACGCTGCTGGCCGCGACCGCGATCGCCGACCTCCCGCCCTGGGCGCGGCGGGAGTTGCGGCTGCCCCGGCTGCCGGTCGCCGAATCCGTGATCGTCCCGCCGACCGGCCGCGCCATCGTGGGCGCGATCCGCTGGGTGATGGCCGCTCGCAGGTAGGTAAGGCCGGCTATCGCAGCCTAGCCACCACGTCATCCGCCTGCGTCAGCGTGACCGGCATCTTCAGCTCTTTGACGGGCACGGTCTTGTACCCGCCGTCGAGGAAGACGACCTGGTCCTTCATGCAGCCCCGCAGTTCGGGGTAGCACGCCACGATCTGGTCCTGCTCGGCCTTGGACTGCTCCCACTGCTGCTGCCACTGCGCCGCCTTGGCCTCCATGGCGGGGGCGACCTTCTCGTCGTAGGCCCGCTTCATCCGCTTGGCCAGCGCCCGCCCCGCGAACCCGAGAGCGGTCACGAGCACCGCCGCGCCGAGGTCGTCGGCGACGCTGTCGCCGTCGAAGTCAAGGTCAAAGCCACGTCCCCCGCGGCGCGGGATCCTGCCCGGCAGATTGGGGTCGGACCCCTCGACGTTGTAATGGTCATAGTCGCCGTCATCCGTGCCGCCCGGGCCTTGGCTCTGACCCTGCATCGGGCCGGACTGCTGGAATGGGTGTGAACGCCGGTACGCCTCCTCGAGCGCCATGTTCATCATGTCGAAAAGCTCGCGTGCGGAACGCACTTGATCGCTGCTGCCGCACTTCGGGCAGGGGGTAACCCCGATCTGGTAATCCACAATCCCATGATGCCCTCGCCTTCACATTTTCTGAAGGTTCACTAGGCAAAGGGGTCGATCGGTCGATCGAAGTCAGGCGGGAATGGTGTTCCCGCATTCGGCGCGCATCGATAGGCGAGCCGAGGGCGACGTAATGAACGAATGACGGTCGGCGCCTCGACTACCGCAGCCGGGTCACCACAGCATCCGCCTGCGCCAGCGTTACCGGCATCGTCAGCTCGCTCATCGGCACCGTCTTGTACCCGCCGTCGAGGAAGATCACCTGGTCCGCCAGGCAGCCCCGCAGCTCGGGGTAGCGCTGCACGATCGTGGCCAGGTCGGCCTTGGACTGCTCCCACTGCTGCTGCGACTGCTGCTGGGCCTGCGCCGCCCGCGCCTCCATCGCGGGCTGGATCTTCTCCTCGTAGGCCTTCTTCATTCGCTTGGCCAGGGCCCGCCCTGCGAACCCGAGCGCCGCCCCGACGACCGCCCCGCCGATGTCGTCGCCCAGGGCGTCGCCGATGGAGTCGAAGCCAATGCCGTCGCGGCGCGATCGGTTGCGGCCGAAGGGGAAGCCGGTGCGGGAGCTGTTGCCATCCGCGTTGTAATGGTCGTAGTCGTCGTCACTGTTGTTCCAGCTCTGCCCCTGCGTTTGCCCGGGCTGCTGGAACGAGTCGGGCTGCGCGGAGGGGGCTCCCTGTTGCGGGAACGGCGTGCCCTGCGGGAACGGGGTCGGCTGCGAGAACTGGCCCGGCTCTCCCTGTTGCGGGAACGGGGTGCCCTGCGGGAACGAGCCCTGCCCCGGCGCCTGGCCGGGCTGCGGGAACGGGGTCGGCTGCGGGAACTGGCCCGGCTGCTGGAACCCCTGCTGGCGCGCCCCGTTGATGATGTCGAGAAGCTCGCGCGCGGTGTGCACTTGATCGCTACTGCCGCACTGCGGACAGGGGGTAACCCCAATCTGGTAATCCACCATTCCATCATGCCCCCACCCCGACCCTTTCTGAAGGATCGCCGTAAAAGATCATCGCCGACAACCGCGACCCGCACTGTTCTCTGGACTATTTCCAACTATTGCAGATCATTACCCGCGCACGTACCATCACGACTGGACATGATTCCCCGACGGGAACTGGGCGCCGCGTGGGTGACGGAGGAAATGATGAGGCTTTTCACCAAGCCCGGATCGCGCCTTCGCAGCGCGATGATCGCGAGCCTCGCCATGGTGGCCATGATCACCATGACCGGCACCGGCCAGGCGCTCGCCGCATCGGGCAGCGGTCAATCTCGCCAGCCTGGCAGTACCCTGCTCTGGCTCCCGGCCGGGGCCACCGCGGTTCCGGCCCTGTCGTCGCCGGGAGCGGCCGCCACCGCTTGTCCCCGAGTGTTCCTGATCGGCGCGCGCGGGTCGGGCGAGACGTCCGGCGGTCAATTCAACGGCCTCGGCGCGGAGGTGAGCAAGCTGCTCTCGGTCGCGGCGGGCTATTTCAAGCAGAAGAAGGTCTCCTACAAGACCTACGCCGTGAATTACCCCTCCCTCTCGGTCAACGTGCTTGACCCGACCGACTGGAGCAAGGGACCCAGCTACTACTTCCATCACAACGTCGATAAGTATGTCAGCAGCATCGTCACGGGCAGGAAGGTCCTGATATCCCTGGCCAACGCGCTGCACAAGCGCTGCGGCAGCACGCTGATGATCCTCGCGGGCTACTCGCAGGGCGCGATGGTCGCCCACACGGCCGTGAATTCCCTCCCGGGCGGGGTGCTCACCTGCGTTCAGGGCTCCATCCTGCTCGGCGACGGCAACCGCGTCCCGAACACGAGGGCCAAGGAATTCGGCAACTCGCCTGCCAACGGCGAAGGAATAGCGAGCTGGATCGCGAGCGTCCTCGGGATCAAGCTCGGACCCGACGTGAACGGCTGGCCCGTCACGGCGAATGTCTGCAACGCCAACGACATCGTGTGCGACACCCGCCTCGGCGGCATCTTGCACTTCAAGCAGGCCGCGGCCGTCCACACCTCCTACGCGAAGAAAAACAAGAACGGTACCTACTCCTACGAAAAGGTGCTGACCACGGCGGCGACGTGGGATGCGGCTAAGGTCTACGGCTTTCTCACCAGCAAGCCGGGCCCCGCCTGCGGTCTGTCCTGACCCATCACGATCTACGACACCATCGGCGCGACCTACGCCAGCACTAGACCGCCGGATCCCACAGGTGATGCCCCTGGCCCGCGGCGCCGATGAGCGCCCAGTCGTAGAGCCGGGGCCCCTTGGAGCCGTCGGCGCAGCTCAGCCGCTGCCACCCGCCCTTCGGGACCAGGCCGGCCGCATCCCCGCGGCCGCCATCGCGATGATCTCGTTGCAGGCCACGGCCATGACATAGCTGATGTCCCGCTCCTCGAGCCAGGCGCGGAGCTTCGGGTTGCCGCCGTAGACCTCGTCGCCGGCCACCCAGGAGAACGGCACTCCCGACTTCACCGCCCGCCCGATCATCGTCCGGGCCAGTTGCCACATCCGTGCGGGTGCGCAGCCGGGACGTGGTGGCGGGCGCGGCGGCGGACGTGTCAGACTTTGGGGTAGCGAAGCCCATCGGGCAGGAGACGCGCGAGCGTGGTCGGACGCCGTCCTGCCGGGGGCTTCGCTGCGACACCCCCACAGCGAGAGGTTTCCATGCAAAGACGACATGCGGCCGCGCTCGCCCTCACCCCGCTGCTCGCTATCGCCGCCCTCGCCGGTGGCGCGTCCGCATCCGCGTCGGCCGCATCCGCGTCGGCCGCGTCCGCAGGGCCCGTGATGTCCGCGGGCTCTTCCGCATCCCCGACGGCGGACACCCGCAAGCTGGTCACCGTGACCGGGGCGTTCGGTAAGGCGCCGAAGGTGAAGATCCCCGCCGTGCCGGGATCGGGGCCGCTGTACATCAAGACGGTCATTAAGGGCACTGGCACGAAGCTGACCAAAGCCCAGAGCCTGATCGGCGACTTCGTGGTGTATGACTGGCGAGGCAAGACCCATAAGCTGATCGGCTCCACCTACGTGACGGGGTTGCCGACGTTGTTCGCCGGTCGGCTGCTGCCCGGCCTTGAGAAGGCGCTGATCGGCCAGAAGCTCGGCAGTCGGGTGCTCGCGGTGCTGCCGCCCGCGGACGCGTTCGGCCCGCACGGCAACCCCGGAATCGGGGTCGGCCCCACGGACACGGTGGTCTTCGTTGTCGACATGCTGGCGTCGGTTGGCAACACGGCCGGCCCATCGGGCAAGTGGCTCTCAAACGGCGGCGGCGCGCTGCCGAGGGTGACCGCGGGCGCGGCGGGCAAGGGCCCGAAGATCACCATCCCGAAGACAGCGGCGCCTAAGACCCTGCGGATCAGGACCCTGATCAAGGGCCGCGGCCCGAAGGTGACCAAGGGCGAGTACATCGTGGTCCAGTACGCGGGCGTGATCTGGCGGACGAAGAAGGCCTTCGACTCCACCTGGTCGCGCCGCCAGCCGTTTGGCACCACGATCGGCGTGGGCCAAGTTATCAAGGGCTGGGACAAGGGCCTGGTCGGCCAGACCGTCGGAAGCCGGGTACTGCTCGTCATCCCGCCCGCATACGGCTACGGCCCGGTCGGCGTTCCGTCGGCCGGCATCAAGGGTACCGACACCATCGTCTTCGCCGTCGATATCCTCGCCGCCGCCTCCTCAACCCGCTAGGTCAGACCGACGCGGGCCGCGATTCGCCTACTGAAGTTCGTGGACCTCGTAGTCGATTCTGGACAAGTCGGCGGACATGATGCCCTTGCCGACCGCCTGAACGGGATTGAGCCATTGGTAGCGGGGATCCGCGGTCTCAAATACCGGGGCGACGAACGCGACCGATTCCTGACGGGGAGCGAATCGCAGCCGCCCGGAATACCGGATCAGCACCACCGCGCCATCGTCGGTCCGGATGGCCAGCCTCACATCCGGAAGAATGAGGCCATCGGCAGTCATGATGAACCAATCGGAGCTACCCGCTCCCGCCGCGCCGCCCTTCAACCGGCCGGACACTGTCGCGCTCGTGATCTCGACGGCCATCCGCCGTCCGGCGGGTGTGTTCCCCGCGTCCACGGCCTGGCCGAGCATGAGGGTCATCGAGCACAGCGGAACGAGCGTAATCATCGGGCCATCCTCCGATCGCGACACCTGAGTATGCCTAATTGCCTGCGGCCGACGATAGGCACTGCGGGGCGAAGGCCAGGTTCCAGGCCTTCGCGACTTCCTTGATGTGGACGCCGCCGTAACGCGGGGCCGCCGGTGACCCATAGCCGCCAGGTATCGCCGGCGGGAACCGCGATCCGCACGCTAACCCGCTGGCCCGGTCTGAGCTTGTCGCGCTCCAGGTCCTTGGCAGAAAAATAGGAGCTGCCAAAGGACTCGGATCCGGGGGTGTTGTCGCACCAGACGGTTATGTCGCCGAACGGACTCCGGGCCCACGCCATGCCCTTGCCTCGGCAGCCCAGTTCGATCGCCATGGGCGATCGCATGGTCACGGTGAATGCCCTGCTCCCTGATCCGTTCAGCGGCCCGAGCACCGTCGGCAGGTTGTGTGGTTCCGCTGGCATCGGCAGCGTGGCTGGCACCGCGGCGGTCGCGGTGACGGCGGGTGCCGAACATCCCGCGATGGCCGCCAGGCCCGCAAAGACAACCGCCGAGATGCGTGCGCGTTTCACCGATGCATCACGCATCTTCCAGACGTAACGGCCAGGCTGCGGCGGACCAGCATGTCCCGCTGACCCGATTCCATTCTTAGTGATCCTTCTGGACGTCGGGGAACGCCTGCTTGAGCCGAACCTCGACCAGCTTCTCGACCAGGGGAGCTGGCAGCACGCGATCGATGTCAAAATGCAGCGCCCCGGTCGAGGTCGTGTAGCCCTTGAGCTCGTCCGCAAGCTGGGGGAAGACGGAACCGCTATGCGGCAGGTAGCTCAGGTGGCTCTTGAACGCGGCGAATCCGGCGATCGTCTTTCCCTGGACCTTGAAGGCCGGGACGCCATACGAGATGCCCTGCTCGGCCTCGGGGAGGACGTCAAGGATCCGACGGCGCAGCAGGGCCAGAGTGCCCCGCTTCGGCTCCTCCAAGGCTTCCAGGTATCGGTCGATCTCCTGAGCAGACACGGCTCCATTGTGCTCACGGGCCACCGTGAGGAGCAAGAATGCTGCCAGAGTGATGAGAAGGCACCGCCGGATCCGTCTCGTCGCCGACCGGGCAGACAGGAGCGCACAGCATGACCGAGCAGTCGCCGCCTGGCCGACGCAAGGGCCCGCATCGTACTTCCCGTCTATCGAGAAGAAGTACGGGCGCTCAATCGCGGAGTGGCAGCAGGTCATCGCCGCCTGCGGCCTCGACAAGCACATGGCCATCGTGGGGTACCTGAAGTCCGAGCACGGCATGGGTCACGGCCACGCCAACGCGCTCGTGGGATGGACGCTCGCAGGCAACACCGCCCGCCCTTAAGCTGCCCCTAAGCCCACGGCTTGGTGATGTCAAGGACGGAGACGGCCTGCACGCTCCTGGAGCTACTGCCACTCGTCGGTCGGAGGTGTCCCCGGTGTGTAAGTCGGACGTCCCGGCTGCTGCTGGTACGGCTGCTGCGGGCGGGTAGGCGACTGGTCGTAGCGCTGGCGGTACGGGTCGGCGGCGGCGTTCGGGCCGACCGGGCCGGATGGCGGCGGGTCGTTGCGTCGGATCGCGCGGGCGGCGGTCGCCGTCAGCAGCGACGCGATGGCGACGCCGAGCACCAGGTTCACGACCGCGGTGGCGACCTTCTGGTCCAGCGGTGCGCCTGAGCTGAACGGGTACACCACGGCGATGAGCGTGACCAGCCCGATGATCCAGCGGAAGAACACGTCGGGTTGCGGCGTGCTGAGCATCAGCAGGTAGAGCAGGCCGGCCGCGACGAGTGCAACGCACGCCGCCAGCAGGACGTACTCGCCGGTGTGGGCGTTGCCCCAGGCGCCGTCCCCGGCCGGGGCCAGGATCGGGATGCCGAGCGTCCAGCGGGAGATCAGGATGCCGACCAGGGCGATCAGCGCCGCGATAACGGCGGTCGCCACGGCGCCGGCCCAGTACTGGCCGGAGTCGGGCCGGACACGCGGACTGCGCGCGTCAGTTGGGGATGCGGGATATGTCATGGTTGCACCTCGTTCGGTAGCCTCCGACGTCAGCTACCCATGCCAGTTCCCCAAAACCTGCGCTGTTACCGGTGTTACACCGTTATCAATACGAGCGGATCGTGGCGGGCTGAGAACCCTGGGGCGTGGTTCCTCGGCGGCGGATCAGTCAACCGGACCGACGTAGCTCCACCGCCCGTCCTCCCGGACGAACCTGCTCGTCTCCGCGAGCACGCCGCGCTTTCCATCCCGGACGTACACGGCGCGGAACTGCACCGTCCCGGCGGCGTCGAACAGCCCGCCGTCCTGCGTCTGCAGCACCGCCAGCCGGGTCCACGCAATCGCCGGGTCGAGCCCGAGCGTCGGCGGCCGGCTGGCCGGGTGCCAGGTGCGCAGCAGGTACCCGAGGTCGCCGACGGCGAAGGCGCTGTAGCGGGAGCGCATCAGCGCCTCGGCGGTCGGCGCGGGCGCGCCCGCGTGCAGCCGCCCGCAGCACGCGTCGTAGTCGTCACCGAGGCCGCAGGGACACGGGAGTCCGTCCATGCAGACATTGTCGCAGCAACGTCGGCGATCAAACTCAGGAGGCCGCGGCGACGCCGATGTCGAAGAACGCGGCCGCGTTCCCCCACAGCACCGCCTCCCGGTCCTCCTCGGTCAGCGCCGCCAGCAGGTTCTGGAGCGCGTCGTTGCCGTGGTGGTGGGGGTAGTCGCTCGAGTACAGCAGCAGGTGCCCGGCGTCGAGCATCTCCGCCAGCTGCCCGACCCCCGCCTGCAGGCCTCGCAGTGCTGGCACTTCCAGCGCCGTGACGGCGCGATCGCGGACAACCTGATCGCGGTGGCGGACGAGCTGCGCTTGCGGCACGGCCCCGACGCCGGGGTGTTCCTCATCGTCGGTCGGTCCGAGCACGGCTACCACCACGTCCTCGGCTCGGTTCCGGCCGCCCTGGAGCGGCACGTCCACTACCCGGTGATCGTCATCCCGTGACACCAGGAGATCTCGGCCGTTTTACTGAAAAAGCCATTACTTCGGATTATCACGCCCGGCGGCCGCTACCGTTCCCCTTTGAACTTCTAGCGGGAGAAGGCTGTGCGGAGAAAAGGGAAGTTCCTGGCGTCGGGGTCGGCCTGCGCGCTGCTGCTGGCGGTGGCCGGCGTGGTGCTCGGCGTCGGGGTCGGCGGCGCCAAGGCGGACACGATCATCCAGCTGCCGGGCGTGAAGTACCTGACCCAGGCGGTGCCGGACACTGCGGGCGGCCACAGCGACCTGTTCGTGCTGGCCGATGGGGAGATCATCGTGACCGACCTCGCGGGCGCGCAGATCGCGACGCTCGACGCGGGGGACGGGATCGGCGCGCTGGCGCTCTCGGCCGACGGCGGCACCTTGTACGCGTCGGTCACCTCGGGCGCGAACGCCGGGTCGGTCGCGGCCGTCACGGTGTCGTCGATCGCTGGCGGGACGCCCAAGCAGACCTTCTACCCGCTGGCGGCGGGGGACTCGCCGGGCTCGCTGGCGGTGCAGAGCGGCAAGGTGTGGGTCGGCTACGGCTCCACCGCGGCCGACGTCACCAGCTACCAGATCGGCGCCATCGACCTGACCGACGGCACGTTTGACGCCGCCGCGGCGGGCGGCTCGTGGCCCGATAACCTGCAGCTGGCAGCCGACCCCAGCGACAGCGGGGTGCTGGTCGCGCTCGATTACCAATCGCAGTCCGAGGCGGAGACGTTCAACACCGCCGCCGTCCCGGCGACCGCGCTGGCCGGGCCGGCCGAGCTCGGCAGCGCCGGGACCCCGTGCAGCTGGCTCGCCCAGGTCGCGGTCATGCCCGGCGGCCAGCGCTTCGCGGTCGCCTGCACCGGGGCGGGTACGTACGCGTACGCCACCGGCGACGTCGCCACAGGGGTGGCCTACTACAACGCCAACGGGACGGGCACGTCGCTGAACACCGGGGTCGCGGTTTCCCCCGACGGCACCGTCGCCGTCGCCAACAGAACGGAGATCTACGTCTACAAGGCCGACGAGACCCTGCTCAACACGCTCAAGCTTGGCGTCGGCGACGAGCTGCTTGAGGGAAAGGGCCTCGCCTGGGCGGACGCCCCGACCGGGCCCGGCCTCGCCGCCGCCTTCGGGGTGGGCGACGCGGCGCCCTACGCGGTGCATCTCTTCATCCAGGCCGAGCTCCAGCGGCCGGCCACGCTGACACTGACCGCGAGCGCCCCTAAGACCTTCGGCCGGCCGGTCACCCTCAGCGGCTCCTCGGTGCTCGCCAGCAAGGCCGGGGACACCAGCCAGGTCACGATCACCAGGACCGGCCCCGGCGGCTCGAAGACGCTGACGGCCACCCCGTCCAGCAAGGGCGTGTTCACGGTGACCGACACCCCGAAGACCGCCGGCACGTACACGTACACCGCCAGCGTAGGTCCGGTCTCCTCGTCCAAGGCGACCGTCAAGGTCCCGCGGAACGTTCCGGCCCTCGTCCTCACCCCGGGCAACTCCACCGTCGGCTACAAGACCGTGCTGCACCTGACCGCCACCCTCGGCACCACCTACGTCAACCGCTCGCTGACGATCTACGCCGAGGTCAACGGCAGCGGGAAGGCCAAGGTCATCGCGGCAGGGAAGGTCAACGCCAAGGGGCAGCTGGCCGTCGCCTACGCCGCGCTGGAAAGCACCACGTTCCGGGTGGCGTACGCGGGCGACGCGGATGACGTCGCGGTCCAGGCCTCGACCGTGGTAGCGGTCCGGGCGCAGGTGCGGGAGGCGCTGAGCGGTCAGTACGGCACCAAGAAGTCCGGCGGCCGTGCCTACCTGCTGTACCACCGCGCCGGCAAGGTCACGGTGGCGGCCGCCGTGACGCCCGACCACGGCGGTAACTGCGTGCAGGCGGAGACGCAGGAGTTCGCCAACGGCGCCTGGCACGCCAGTGCCAAGACCGGCTGCGCGACGCTCAGCCCGGCCAGCAAGGCGACCGTGCGCCTGACGGTGGCCAAGGCGGCACTCGGCCTCCCCTACCGCGTCAGGGTCGACTACCGGGGCGGCAGCCCGGAGAACGCAGCGGGCGCTAGCGGCTGGGAGTACTTCATGGTCGAGAAGTAAGTCCCAATTGCCCGCAGTAGTCGCGCCATCCCCCGGCGTGGTTCACTGGGACGGTGGCCAGACTGCGAGGCCGGTGACCATGCGCGACGCGCACGCCAGCCTGATCGAGCAGGGAGCGACCGCGGGGATCAGGGAGATCGTCGCGGATTCGTGGCTGCGCTCGGTCGCCGCCGGGATCAAGGCCGACACCAGCGACCCGCCCATCAGCCTGGACCGGAGCGTGCTGTGCCAGTACCGGGCCGCGCACCCGCTGGCGCAGATCTTCCCGCTGCTGTCTGAGGTGCTCGGCCAGGCCGCGCTGGAGTGCGACGCGGTCATGGCGGTGGCCGATGAGCAGGGTCAGCTGCTGTGGTTGTCCGGGTCGGCGGGCGTGCTGCGGCGCGCGGAGTCGATCTCGTTCGTGGAGGGCGCCCAGTGGGATGAGGCCCACGCGGGCACCAACGCGCCCGGCACCGCGCTGCGGCTCGATTGCCCGGTGACGATTCGCGCGGCCGAGCATTTCGTCCGCCCGGTTCAGCGCTGGAGCTGCGCTGCCGCCCCCATCCACGAGCTGGCAACCGGCCGCATCCTGGGCGTCGTGGACGTGACCGGCGGCGACGACATCGGGTCGGCGCAGACCAACGCCATGATCAGGGCGGCCGCGCGGATGGCCGAGGCCGAGCTGGCTCGGATAGCGGCCGTACGGGAGCCCGGGGGCGGCGGTACGACCGCGATGGCGCTGTCGCGACTGCAGGCGCGCGCCGCGGGCGGCCTCCACCTGCAGGCGCTGGGCCGGCCCGACCTGGTGCTCACGCGCGGCGGGCCGGTCACTGCGGCTGAGCCTGCGGCACAGCGAGATCCTCGCGGTGCTCGCGACCCACCCCGGCGGGCTGTCGGGCGACGAGCTGGCGGTCATGCTGTATCCGGGCGACGTCAGCCCGGCGACCCTGCGGGCCGAGATGGTCAGGCTGCGCTCGCTGCTCGGCGCCGACGTGCTCGCCTCCCGGCCGTACCGGCTCTGCGCCGAGGTGACATCGGACTGGGCCGCCGTCGCGGCGCAGCTGGCCGCGGGCGACGTCGCGGCGGCGCTGAAGCTGTATCCGGGACCGCTGCTGCCGCAGAGCGAGGCGCCGGAAGTGGTCAGGCTCCGCGGCGACCTGCACGGCTGGCTGCGGGCGATGGTGCTGGCCGACGGCGCCCAGCAGCAGCTGGTGGTCGACTGGACGCAGAGCCGGTGGGGCGCGGACGACCTGGAGATGTGGCGCCGCCAGTACGCCCTGCTGCCGTCCAGCTCACCGCTGCGGCCGCGGGCCGAGGCGATGATCGAGCGCCTCGACGCCGAGCTCGGCCGCTAACGCGCGTTGCCGCCCGGGATACCCGGCCGCAACGTGGTTGCAACGTTGCGGCAACTAGCTTGGCGCCAGTGAGGTCGCCAGAGGTGCCCGGGCCCGCCGGCTCTTCCCCGGACGACCAGCAGCGCAGAAAGGGGAACCCAGCGATGGCGCAGTACAAGGCCCCTGGGCAGGCCGACAGCCTGGTATCGGTCGCGGACCGCTACGGTAACTTCATCGGCGGCGAGTGGGTGCCGCCGGTCAGCGGTAAGTACTTCGAGAACATCACCCCGGTGACCGGGCAGCCGTTCACCGAGATCGCGCGCTCCACCGGCGACGACATCAACCTCGCGCTCGACGCCGCGCACGGGGCGCGGCAGAGCTGGGGGCGGACCTCGGCGGGCGAGCGCTCGCTGATCCTGAACAAGATCGCGGACACCATCGAGGCCAACCTGGAGATGCTCGCCGTGGCCGAGACCTGGGAAAACGGCAAGCCGATCCGGGAGAGCCTGGCGGCCGACCTGCCGCTGGCGGTGGACCACTTCCGCTACTTCGCGGGAGCGATCCGCGCTCAGGAAGGCGGCATCTCCGAGATCGACGGCGACACCATCGCCTACCACTTCCACGAGCCGCTCGGCGTGGTCGGCCAGATCATCCCGTGGAACTTCCCGATCCTGATGGCGACCTGGAAGCTGGCGCCTGCCCTGGCGGCGGGCAATTGCGTGGTGATCAAGCCCGCCGAGCAGACGCCCTGGTCGCTGCTGAAGGTCATCGAGCTCATCGCCGACCTGCTGCCCGCCGGGGTGGTCAACATCGTCAACGGCTTCGGGGTGGAGGCGGGCAAGCCGCTGGCGTCGTCCAACCGGATCGCCAAGATCGCGTTCACCGGCGAAACCACCACCGGCCGGCTGATCATGCAGTACGCCAGCCAGAACCTCATCCCCGTCACGCTCGAGCTGGGCGGCAAGAGCCCGAACATCTTCTTCGGAGATGTCGCGGCGGCGGATGACGACTTCTACGACAAGGCCCTCGAGGGCTTCACGATGTTCGCACTCAACCAGGGCGAGGTCTGCACCTGCCCGTCCAGGGCGCTAGTCCAGCAGTCGATGTACGAGCGGTTCGTGCCGGACGCGGTTGCCCGCACGAAGGCCATTAAGCAGGGGCATCCGCTCGACACCGACACGATGATCGGCGCCCAGGCGTCCAACGACCAGCTGGAGAAGATCCTCTCCTACCTGGAGATCGGCAAGGCCGAGGGCGCGAGGGTGCTCACCGGCGGCGAGCGAGCCGACCTGGGCGGCGAGCTGTCCGGCGGCTACTACGTCACCCCGACCATCTTCGAGGGCGACAACAGCATGCGCATCTTCCAGGAGGAGATTTTCGGTCCGGTGGTGGCGCTGACCAGCTTCACCGACGAGGCGGACGCACTCAAGATCGCCAACGACACGCTCTACGGCCTCGGCGCCGGCGTGTGGACCAGGGACGGCTCCCGCGCCTACCGGGCAGGCCGGGAGATCCAGGCCGGACGAGTGTGGACCAACTGCTACCACGCCTACCCGGCGCACGCGGCCTTCGGCGGCTACAAGCAGTCCGGGGTCGGCCGCGAGAACCACAAGATGATGCTCGACCACTACCAGCAGACCAAGAACCTGCTGGTGAGCTACTCGCCCAAGAAGCTCGGCTTCTTCTAGACGGCAGGCGGGCGGCCCCGGTGCCGGGGCCGCCCGCCGTTGCCCTTGACCGAGAGGGAGGAGCGACATGGCAGAGCTGAACCGGGTCGAGGTAACGGACGCGGCGGCCACCCTGCTGTGCGACCTCACCGGCAAGTACGGCCCGCTGATGTTCCATCAGTCCGGCGGCTGCTGCGACGGGTCGTCGCCGATGTGCTATCCCGACGGCGACTTCATCACCTCGGAAGCCGACGTGCTGCTCGGCCAGCTGGAGATCCCGGACGTCGAGCGCCCGGTCCCGTTCTGGATGTCGGCGTCGCAGTACGAGTACTGGAAGCACACCCACCTGACGGTCGACGTGGTGCCCGGCCGGGGCAGCGGTTTCTCGGTCGAGGCGCCCGAGGGCGTGCGCTTCCTGATCAGGTCTAGGCTGCTGACCTACGAGGAGCTTGCCCACTTCTTCGGCTCGACCCAGGGACAGTCGTGACCAGGGGGGCGACGACGGGCTGGACCTGACGCCGGGGCCGGCTACTCGAGGGAGGTCCCGATCGCCGAATCGGCCGCCAGCCCGAGATCGCGCATGGCCTTGCGGTAAGCGACGGCGACCGCGTCGAAGCGCAGGTGCAGCTCGGCCGCCAGGTCAAAGGGAACCCGCTCCGGTCGCTGGGATTCGACCACGACCTGGTCCTGGCCGAATATGGTGTCCTCGAAGTCGCGGATCACCCGGTCCGGCTGGTCAATGTTGTAGTTGCGGCCGATGACCACGTAGCCCGCGCACCGGTCGGCCGCGATCGGCTGTGAGGCGAAGAAGTACACCATGCCGCGCTGCCCGCCCCAGCCCAGGCGCAGCACGATCGTGTAGGGCAGGTGCAGCTCGTAGCGGCTGCGCCGTTCCGGCGGCCCGGCCTGCTCATTGGCGAAGACCGGGAAGTCCTCGCTGTTGGGCGCCTCCGGGCGGACGATCTCGTACCGCAGCAGGTGGCCGTCGGTGGCGACCGAGTACGGCGGGACCACCGGCCGCTGCGGGTCGCCCAGCAGCCCCGGGTGGACCCAGGGGAAGTGCCCGAAGTCGGTGAAGTTCTCGACTTGCCGGGCCGCGTCGCACCGCCACCAGTACGGCCCGGCCGACACGACCGCCCACTCGCCGTCGGCCTCAAGCTCGGGTACTTCGGGCAGCGGCCACCGGGGCTCCTCGAGCGCGACCCAGATCAGCCCGTACCGTTCCTGCACCTCGAATGCTCGGAGCCTGGCCTTGGCGGGAACGACCGTCGGGTCTTCCTTCTGCGGTATCGCCGTGCACCGGCCGTCGGCGCCGTAGCGCCAGCCGTGGTACGGGCAGACCAGCTCGTCGCCGCTGACCGAGCCGAGCGACAGCGCGGTGCCGCGGTGCACGCAGAGATCGGACATCACCCTCGGCGCCCCGCTGGCTCCGCGCCAGACCACCAGCGGCTCACCGAGCAGGTCGGCGTGAACCGGGCCGTCGACGACATCACTGGCGAACGCGACCGGGTGCCAGCACGCGCGCTGGGCGGCCAGGTCAGCGAACACTCCCGGTGAAACCATCCCCAGATGTTAGCCCGCACCCCGGCGCCGTTCCGCGGCCGGAGGCGGGATGGAACGGGATGGCACTGGATGGACCGCGCCCCATATGTAGGGAAATCTTCAGCAAGCAGCGCCGTGCCCGTACGGCAGTGCTGCCCTTCGATGACCAAAGGGGGACCTCATGTCACTTCGCGACGCAATGCGCGATTCCGCCGCCCCGTACCTCGGACCGGGAGAGCCGGTCCAGGCAGTGATCGGCGCCCAGACCGCCAGCCAGTGGCTCGCCGCGCTCACCGGCATCTTCGTGTTCCTCGGCTTCAACCAGTACCGGATCCTGGCGGTAACGCCGAGCAGGATCGTGGTGCTCGACGCGGGCAAGGTTAGCTTCAAGAAGGCCCGCGGCGTGGTCACCGAGTTGCCGCGGTCGACCCGGCTGGGCCCGGCGTCCGGGATGTGGCACAAGATCCCGGCCGGCCAGGAGACGCTCCGGGTGCACCGGCGGTTCTTCAAGGACATCGAGACCGCCGACGGCGTCGTCACCGCCTCGGCCGGCCGGGACAATGCGTAGCTCGCTGGCCGCGCGCGGCAGCCGAATCGCGGCGGTCCTGCTCGGCGCCGCGGCGGCCGTGCTCGCGGCGGCCGGGCTGGCGCCCGCCCTGGCCGGCACCGGGCCGTCGATGACGGTGAACGGCAACAGCGTCAACATCGCGATCCAGGGCCCGCATAACAGCCTGAAGTTCTACTGGGCGGTCAACGGCACCACCACTTGGCACGCCGAGACCATAGCCGGGGCGGGGACCACGTTCTCGGCGCCGTCGATGACGGTCAACGGCAACAGCGTCAACATCGCGGCGATGGGCCCGAATCACAAGCTGAAGTTCTACTGGGCGGTCAACGGCACCACCACCTGGCACGCCGAGACCATAGCCGGGGCGGGGACCACGTTCTCGGCGCCGTCGATGACGGTCAACGGCAACAGCGTCAATATCGCGGCGATGGGCCCGAATCACAGGCTGAAGTTCTACTGGGCGGTCAACGGCACGGCCACCTGGCATCCCGAGACCATAGCCGGGGCGGGGACCACGTTCTCGGCGCCGTCGATGACGGTCAACGGCAACAGCGTCAACATCGCGGATATGGGCCCGAATCGCAGGCTGAAGTTCTACTGGGCGGTCAACGGCACGGCCACCTGGCATCCGGAGACGGTCGCGGGCATCGGCTCGACGTGGTCGGCGCCGTCGATGACGGTCAACGGAAACAGCGTCAATATCGCGGCGATGGGCCCGAATCACAGGCTGAAGTTCTACTGGGCGGTCAACGGTACGGCCACCTGGCATCCCGAGACCACGGCCGGGGCGGGGACCACGTTCTCGGCGCCGTCGATGACGGTCAACGACAACTCCGTCAATATCTCCGCGGTGGGGCCGAGGGACCGGCTGAAGTTCTACTGGGCGGTCAACGGCACGGCGACGTGGCATCCGGAGACGGTCGCGGGCATCGGCTCGACGTGGTCGGCGCCGTCGATGACCGTCAACCACAACAGCGTCAATATCTCGGCGGTGGGGCCGAGGGACCGGCTGAAGTTCTACTGGGCGGTCAACGGCACGGCCACCTGGCATCCGGAGACGGTCGCGGGCATCGGCAGCGTGCTGTAGCCGCAATCGCAAACAGCGAAGTTCGCGGCGGCCGGGATCCGGCGACGGAGTCCGGCCGCCCGCGTCCTCGCCGGCGGCTATCCGGGCCAGTAGGAGCAGCGAACGCCGGTGCGGACCGCCTGACCCAGATGTTCGCCGATGACGGGGTCGGCCTCGGCCACCCGGGCCAGCGCACGGCGGATGGCCTTGCCGACCGCTACCCGGGCGCGTTCCGGCTGGTCGGGAAATGACCGCGTACGTCCGCCGAACCCCGCCGCGCTGGCTAGTTCGGCGGTCAGCCAGTCGCGTTCGTCGCGAGCGCTCGCAGCCCGTACGGAGTCGGTCGACTCCAGTTGGTCAATCTCGGCCTCCAGGCGATTAAGCCGGTTCTTGTACTCGCCGATCGCATCGCGGTCCAGCACCGGATGCGCCGTCCCCTGGTCGCTGATCACGCTGCTCAGCCCCGCCAGCCCGGCCACCAGATCGACCGCCTGAATTTCCTGGCGCGGGTTGGCGATGAGCACCGCGAGGTGGGCCAGGCCGACGCTGTCATCGACCAGCGCGCTGTGGTTGCGCAGGGTAAGCCGCCATTTCCGGCCCACCCGGGTGCATTCAACGAACCGGCCCGACGGCCCCGACGTCCCGGACACCGGACTGTCCGAGACAGCGAGGCCGAGCTCGGCGGCCTCGCGGGTGGCCGTGTCGAGCTCGCACCTCGCCGCGTCGGCGTCGGCCGGCCGGTTGCGGCGCGCGTACGCCTGCGCCAGCCGCCGCCGGGAAGCCAGCACGGCCGGCCAGTGCGCCAGCGCGAGATTGTGCTGCACGGCGGCGCGCAGGTGATCGATGGCGCGATCCAGCTGTCCTATCGTCAGCGAGGCAACCCCGAGGGCGTGCTCGGTCGACCCGAAGCAGGTGATGCCGAGGCTGCCGATCATCGGCCGCGGGGCATAGGGGCGCAGCAGCGCATACGCGCGGGCGGCGACGTCTGCGTCGTCGAGCAGGAACGCGGCCTCGACGATGCCGTTCATCGTCACCAGCCAGCTGCTTGAGCGCGCCAGGTTGGCGAGGCCGCCGCCGCTCAGGGCGGCCAGCGAGCTGGCGGCCGTGAGCCGCTCCCCGCTCAGGGCGGCGGCGACGGCGAGCGCGGCCACCGACGAGTCGTCTACGGAGCTGAGGACGGTTGAGTGCACCCGCTCTTGAAGCATTGGCAGCAGCTCGGCCAGGCGTCCCTGGTACCAGCGGATCGTCACCAGCTGCGCGCCCGGCCACCACTCGTTGTCGATATCGCCCGCCGCCGCGCCGCTCTTGGCGCAGCTGGCCACCAGCGTCTCGGCCTCGTCGAAACGGCCGGCCCGAATGGCGAGCATCACCTCCATCGCGCTGACCACGAACCCAATCGCCAGATGCTCACGCTGCTCGAGTTGGTCGCGCAGTTCGCCCAGGAGGCGTTCTGCGTGCGGGTCGCCGTCGGTAAAGGAATCGACCGTGTGCCACAGCAGACCCATCAACAAATCACCGCGGCGCGCGGTGCGAAAGCTCGTCTTGATTAGCTCGGCCGCCAGTTCTCGACGCAGGCTGACATGATCCGGACCGAGCAGGCAATGATGGGCGAGGCTGAGTGCCTCCGCCATCAGAGACCGGGTCCGGGTCGGGGTCCGCCCTTATCTCAGCAAGTACAGCCAGAATCGCAGCGTGCTCACCATGGCAGTAATCGGCCTCGGCCGCCAGCCGGGTACGAACCAGAAGCGCGAGCGGAGTATCGGCTTTCAGCTGCGAAAGGACATGCTGAAGTCGCGCTTCCAGTTGCGCCGCGCCGGAAACCGTCCGTCGTTCGCTTACCCACAATCCGGCCAGGCCGAGGGCAGCCAGCGCCATTGCCTGCACGTTGCCGGCCGCCAGCGCGAGCTGGTAGGCCCGCTCGAAATTGCGGCGGCTTGCGTGCAGGTCGCCGTCCGTGTGCAGCGCGCGATCTCCGCCGGATAGGGCAGACTGAAGCTCATCCGAACAATCGGCGACAAAATCCCCCCGATATTCGCCCATCACTTTCTGGCAGCCTCATTCGTCATGTTCTGAATGTAATTGCGACGCCCCGGGGCGTCGAGGCAATCGGCCGGCCTGGCGACCGGCTGACCCGCCGTCGGGTCATAGGGTGTCTTCGTGACGGGTATCGGAACGAAGGTCACGGCCGTCTCCTGGGTCGTGGCAGGCGGGTTCGCCGGGTGGGCGGCGGCCAGGGTGACCGGGGCCGACCGCGTGCGCCGCATCGAATCCACGGTGGTGCCGTTGCTGTCGTTCAGCCCTCAGGTGGCGGCGGCCGCCCCGTGGGCCGCGCTGGGGCTGAGTCTGGCCGGGCGGCGGGGACCGGCCGCGACGACGGCGCTCGCCGCGGTGGCGCTCGGCCTGTCGGTGCGGTCGCGCGGGGTCCCGAGGCGGCAGCCGGAAACCAGCGGACCCACGCTGCGGCTGCTGACCGTGAATCTGCTGGTCGGCCGGGCCGACGCGGACGCCGTTGTTGCCCGGGTCCGCCAGGCCGACGCGGACGTGCTCTTCCTGCAGGAACTCACCGCCGACGCGCTGACCAGGCTGAAGCAGGCCGGTCTGGAAGACGCGCTGCCGCACGCCCAGCTCGAGCTCATGGACGGCGGACCGCGCGGCTGCGGCATCTACTCCCGGTTCCCGCTCGGCGAGGGCCCGCCAGTGGCGCCGACGTACGCCGCGCAGCCGACGGCGCTGCTTGAACTGCCGAGCGGCGAAGCCGTAGAGCTGATCTGCGTCCACACGCCGGCGCCGGCGCTGGCGCGCGACGGCGCCGTCCGGTGGCGGGCGGAGCTCGCGGTGCTGCCCGCGCCGGGGAAGCGGCCGAGGGTGGTGGCGGGGGACTTCAACGCCACCCTTGACCACGGCGCGTTCCGCGACCTGCTCCGCCTCGGCTACGCGGACGCCGCGCAGCAGGCAGGGAAGGCGCTGACGCCCACCTGGGGGCGGACCGGGCAGCGTCCGTTGCTCGCCCTCGACCACGTGCTGGTGAGCCGGGGCTGCGCCGTGCTCGCCTGCTCGGTGCACGCCGTGCCCGGCAGCGACCACCGGGCGGTCTACGCGGAGATCCGGCTCCCGTCCTCCGGGCAATAAGATCAAAATCGTTATTCCGAACGGTCGCGTGGTGACTCCGGTGCCTCAGTTTCTGCCCAGCGTGGCCAGCGCGCGGTCAGGTTCCCAGTGGCCCCTGATCGAGGTGATCTTCCCATTCTCGTTGACGGTGTAGACCATCACGCCATCGACCGTCATCGTCGTGCCGTCGTCGCCCAGCCACATCGTGATGGCGACGAAGTTGGCGCAGCAGGGTCCGTTGGCGAAGGAATCTCTGATCTGGAAGTGGAACCGGGTCACCGCGCCGAAGTTCCGGTCCCAGAAGCTCCCGATCCCGTCGTGTCCGTGGTGCCCCTTGCCCTCGGGGTCCAGCATCGAGGGGCCTACGGGGTCCTCGACGACCGCGTCTGGGGCGAATAGGGCGAGCCACTCGTCTTTGCGCCCGTCGGCGACCGCGGCCATGGAGCGCCGGGAAGCACTGCGGGCGGGATGGTCGCCTTCGGGTGCGTTCCAGCTGATCGAGCTAGTCACAGAAAAACTGTAACGTGTTCTCGTTCCGGGTCAAGGCGCGCAGGGCCCGCGTCGCCGACTAGCTAAACACCCCCGAAAAGGTTCAAGGTTGCGCCGTCTGCGCGTCAGCTGCTGGCTGGCTCGTTGCGGTAGGCGGTCAGCGATCGCGAGCCGCTGGCGAGGACGGTCGAGATGAGGGCGCGGACGGCCGGCCGCTGGTCGGTTCGCGGGTTGGTGAGCAGCACCAAGTCGATGGTGCCGAGCTCGGGCAGTCGGTGGCCGGAGCCGAGGGTGGCGAGCTGCGCGGGCACCAGGCTGGCGGCCATGGCCGAGATGCCGATGCCGGCCGCGACCGCCCCGATAAGGCCGTTGACGCCGCGGCAGACGCACGCGCTGCGGAACGGCAGCCGGGCACGGTTCAATGCGCGGCGCATCTCGGTCCTGGTGAGACTCGGCGTCGGGTACACGACCAGCGGCAGCGGTCTGGTCAGGTCGAGTTTGGTCGACGGCGTACCGACCCATACCAGGCGGTCCCGCTTGACCAGCTGGCCGCGCTGCTCGCCACTCGGGCGCTTGCCGATGAACATGTCGAGCCGGTCGCCCTCCAGGCGCTGGTGCAGCAGTCCGCTCTGGTCGATCCTCAGGTCGAAGTCGACCAGCGGGTTGTCCCGGCGGAAGTCGCGCAGGATCTGCGGCAGCCCGGTGAGCGCTAGGTCGTCGGAGATCCCGATCCGCAGCCGCCCGCTCGGCCGGTCGCCGCTGAAGTAGGCCGCCGCCTGATCGGACGCGGCCAGGATGTTGCGCGCGAACCCGATCATCGCCTCCCCGTCGGCCGTCAGCGACACCGAGTGCGTGTCCCGGAGCACCAGCGTCCGTCCGACTTGCCGCTCCAGGCGGCGAATGTGCTGGCTGACCGTCGGCTGCTGGAAGCCGAGCCGGGCCGCCGCGCGGGTGAAGCTGCCGGTCTGCTCGACGGCGAGGAAGGTGGCCAGGAGTTGCGGGTCATAACCGGTCATAAGGATTCATAATAACTGAAAGCTAAAACATAGTAGTTCCATATAAGCCCGATTTGTCAAAGAATGTCGGAGGACCCCCAGAGACGAGCAGAGATATTAGGCGACCAGGAAGGCCCCCTCAGTGACTACCGCCGAGACCGTTCGGCAACCGAGAGGCGCCTTCACGGCCCTCTCTTCGCGCAACTACCGGATCTACATTGGCGGGCAGAGCCTGGCGAACACCGGCTCGTGGATGCAGAGCATCGCCCAGGACTGGCTGATCTTCAACCTGACGCACTCCTCGACCGCGGTCGGCGTGACGATGGCGCTCCAGTTCCTGCCCATACTGCTGCTAGGACTGCACGCCGGTGCGGTCGCCGACCGGATGTCGAAGCGCCGTATCCTGCTCACCACCCAATCGCTGAACGCCGCCGCCACCCTCGCGCTGGCCGTCATCACCATCGCGGGCGCGGTCAAAGCAGCCGACGTTTACGCGTTCGCGCTGCTGAGCGGGGTGATTTTCGCGTTCGACGTGCCCGCCAGGCAGTCGTTCGTGAACGAGGTCGTACCGGAAGGCCGGCTCCGCGCCGCGATCGCGCTGAACGCCGCCGTGTTTCAGGCGACCCGGCTGATCGGGCCCGCCATCGCCAGCCTGCTCATCGTGAGCGTGGGCACGGGCTGGGTGTTCGCGGCCAATGCCGCCTGCTACCTCGGCCCGACCATCGGCCTGCTGATGCTGCGACCGTCCGATCTGCTGTCGGTTCCCGCCGCCCCGCGGGCGCCGGGCGCGGTGCGGGCGGCCGTCAAGTACCTGCGCGGGCGCCCGGACGTGCTGCGGACGATCTTCCTCGTCGGGATGCTGGGCACGTTCGGGCTTAACTTCCCGATCGTGCTGACCGCGATGGCGAAGTCGACGTTCGGCGGCAACGCGAGCACCTACGGCCTGTTCAACATCGTGGTCGGACTCGGTTCCGCGGGCGGCGCAGTGCTCGCGGCGGCAGGCGCCCGCCCGCGCGCTCGCGTCATCGTGGCATCGGCGGCCGCGTTCGGCATCCTCGAGGCGACCGCGGCGCTCGCGCCGGACCTGGCCGCCTTCCTGCCGCTGCTGGCCGCCATGGGCTTCGTCAACCTGGTCTGCCAGGCGATGGCCAACGCGTCCGTCCAGCTCTCGGTCGACCCGGAACTGCGCGGCCGGGTGATGGGGTTCTACATGCTGGTCTTTATCGGCGGCACGCCCATCGGGGCGCCGATCATCGGCGCGATCACCAGCCACTTCGGCGCCAGGGCGGGCATGCTCGTCTGCGGCGTGGTGCCGCTGCTCGCCGCCGTCATCGCCGCCGCCGCCGGACGGGAACGCCGCTCCCGGCGCCTCGCAGCCGCCTAGGTTGACAAGCGGAACAGTGCTCCGTATGTTGAACGGAACAACGTTCCGCTTATTTGACGAGGAAGGGAGCACCGGCTCATGACGCACACCAACGGACCAAGCTTCGGGATCGCGACGGCCCCGCAGCAGGTCAGCTATCACGACGTCCAGCGGGTCTGGCGGGAGGCGGACGCGATCCCCGAGATCGAGCACGCCTGGCTGTTCGACCACCTGCTGCCGATCGCGGGCGACCAGCAGGGGCCGATTTTCGAAGGCTGGACGCTGCTGTCCGCCCTCGCCGCGCAGACCGAGCGACTGCGTCTGGGGCTGCTGGTGACCAGCAACCGCTTCCGGCCGCCGGCGATGCTGGCCAAGATCGCCGCGACCGTCGACGTCGTCTCGGGCGGGCGGCTCGACTTCGGTATCGGCGCGGGCTCGCGGACCGACATCCCGTGGGCGCGGCGCGAATACGACGCGTACGGCCTGCCCTATCACGATGCCGCCTACGCCGTCGGCAGCCTGGCCGAGGCCTGCACGGTCATCCGGCGGCTCTGGACCGACGAGGAGCCGTTCGACTTCGACGGCCGCTACCTCCACCTCACCGGGGCGTTCTGCAACCCCAAGCCGGTCCAGCGCCCCTACCCGCCGATCATGATCGGCGGCAGCGCCGCCGCCACCCTGCGCGTGGTCGCCGAGCACGCCGACGTGTGGAACATCCCTGGCCGCAACGTCGCCGACCTGGTCGCTCGCAGCACCCTGCTTGACCGCTTCTGCGCCGAGATCGGACGCGACCCGGCCGAGATCACCCGGTCCGTCACCCAGCCCGTCTCCTACGACAACCCGGATGCCACCAGGGACTCGATTGCCCAGGCGCTCGCCGCGGGCTTCCGGCACGTCGTCCTCACCCTGTCCGCCCCGTATCCGGACAACGTCGCGCGCTGGGTCGCCGACGAGCTCATCAGCAAGTCGGCCTAGCTTCCAGACGCGTCGGCCCAGGCCGGCTGGTGGCGGCCGAGTGGGCCTGCCTCAACCTGCCAGTGCGGATCGATCCCGGCGATCTCGCCTGGCAGCGGCACCCGGCGGGCGGGCCCCCAGGCGGTGTGAGCGTCGATCAGCCGCAAGTCGCCCGGCTTGGGCATCGGCGGCTGCTCGGCCGGACGGGGCAGCGACCACAGCAGGTTGGCCGTGCCGATCAGGGACAACCGGATCCGGCTGACCACCGATTCGGTGCGACGGCGGGTCAGCGCCCGGCCGACGGCGCCCGCCAGCAGGTAGCCGCAGCCGTGGTCAAGCGCCTGCACCGGCAGCGGTACCGGGTGGTCCGCGCCGGTTGCGGCGGCGCCAGCCGCCGCGATTCCCGCGCTCATCTGCACCAGGCTGTCGAACCCGCGGCGGTGCCGCCACGGGCCGTCCCATCCGTAGGCGTCGAGCGAGGCCACGATCAGCGCCGGGTTCAGGGCGGCGAGCGCGGCGTCGTCGTAGCCGAGCCGGGCCAGGGCGTCCGCCCGCAGCCCGGTGACCAGGATGTCGGCGGTGCCGAGGAGGCCCTCGAAGGCCGCCCGGCCGACCGCCGCCGTGAGGTCGAGCGCCGCCGTCCGCTTCCCGGCCGTCGTCTCCGGCAGCAGCGCCGTCACCTCGGCGAATCCCGGCGGGTCGATCCTGAGCACGTCGGCCCCGTAGGCGGCGAGGAACCTGGTGCCGACCGGCCCGGCGATGACGCGCGTGAGGTCAAGCACCCGCACGCCGGAGTACGGCAGCGGTCCGCCGGCCCCAGAGCGCTCCTCGACGGTCGCGTCGGCCGGCCGCGGGCGGTCGGCGACGGCCGCCAGCGGGGCGTCGGCCGTGGCGGCGCCCGCCGATGAGGACAGCCAGTCCTCGCGGGTGTGCATGACCGCCGCGCATCCGCCCGCCTCGACCACCGCGTTCTCGAGGTCCCCGGCCTTCCACCCGGCTACCGCCGCCTGCACGGACTCACGGTCGCCCGCCCCGAGCACCCGCTCGACGGCAGCGCGGTGGTAGGCGTAGTTGGTGTGCAGCCGGATCCACCCGTCCCGCGCCTGGTAGTTCCCCGCGATCGGGTCCCAGGCATCCGGGCGGTCCCACCCGATCGGGGTGAACAGCGCCTCGGCGGCGAAGGCAGCGCACGCCTGGCGGCTGTCCACCGTCACCGGCGACCGCCGCCCGTCGTTCCTGACCGCGAGAAACTCGGCGGCGGCCAGGGTCGCGGCCGCCACCGAGGCGGTGGCCAGGCCGGTCACGTCGAACTGCGACGGCAGCACCATGCGCGGCCCGGTCACGGTGAGCGAGCCGGCCGCATCGGCGCGCCCGCCGACCTGGACCCAGACTCGCGCGGCGATGTCACTGGGCTCTGCTGTCTGCTCTGTCTGCGTCATGACACCGATTCTGGTTCCGGCTGGCGCATTTAATCAACGTTGATTATCGTCAACGTGATGGGCGAGCTAGTGACCGCGCGGACGGCGGCCGAGCGGCTGGGCGTCGACGTCCGCACCCTCTACGCCTACGTGAGCCGTGGCGCGCTACGACGCGTACCCGGACCGGACGGCCGCAGCAGCCGGTACGACTCGGACGAGCTTGAATTGCTCGCCCGGCGGTCGCGCCCGCGCACGCTGCCGCGCCCGGCCGCGAGCATCGACCTCGTCATCGGCACCCGGGTGAGCACGGTGACCGACGGGGTCGTTCGCTACCGTGGCACCGACGTGCTCGACCTGGTGCAGGCCGAAGAGCCGTTCGAGCGCGTCGCCGACCTGCTGTGGCAGGCCGCGCCGCCCGGATCCGGCGACGGATCCGATGGCGTTTGGCGGTTGCCCGCCATGGGGGAGCGGCCGGCCCTTCCGCTCGCCCGCGAGATCCCGGTCCTGCACCGGTTCGCCATCGCGGTCGCCGCCATGACCGATTTCGCTGCCCCCGGTCCCACTGTCCGTGCTGCCGCTGCCTCCAGTGCTACCGCCTCCAGTGCCGCTACCTCCGCTGCCGCTGCCTACGCTTCCACCCCGGACTGGCCGTCCCGTGGCCGGCGCACGATTGGCTGCCTCATCGAGGCCAGCGCGTCCGCGATCCGCGATCGCGACTGCGGCGACGAGGCCGGCCCCGTCGCGCGGCGGCTCTGGCAGCGGTGGTCCCCGCTGCGCCCCACCGCCGCCCGCGTCCGCGCTCTCGACATCGCGCTGGTTCTGCTAGCCGAACACGAGCTGGCGCTGTCAACCCTGTCCGTCCGCGTCGCCGCGTCCGCGCGCGCCACCCCGGCCAGCTGCCTGCTGGCCGGGCTGAGCACGCTGAGCGGCGCCTTGCACGGCGGCGCCGCCCGACTTGTGCACGAAAGGCTCGCAGCGCGCGAACCTGTCGTGACCGGGTTCGGCCACCCGGTCCACCGGCGCGGCGACCCCCGGCTAACGCCGCTCCTTGAAGCCGTCTACGCCTTCGCGACCAGGCCAGATCGCGAGCTCATCGAGAACGCTGGCCGGGAAGCGCCCGCGCCGCTGAACGTGGACTTCGCCCTCGGCGCGCTCACCTACGCCGCGCGCATGCCAGCGGAGGCGGCCCTGGCGATCTTCGCCATCGCCCGTACCGCCGGGTGGATCGCCCACGCGGCCGAGGAGTACGCCGAGCAACCCCTGCGCTTCCGCGGCCGCGCCGTCAGGCCCGCCACCGCGGCCGCTAGCGGGCCCTAGAGCAGGCCGTCTACCTGGTGCACCTCACCACAGGGAACGTTAAGCGCGGCGTGGTGCTGCCTGATCGATTCCTCGTCGGGCCCCTCAAGCAGGCAGTAGACCTTCCCGTCGGCGTTGTGGTAGAGCTCGACCTGCCGGACCCCGAACTGGTCGGTAGCGCCCTCCCTGGTTCCCTGCGCAATCTGGTCGATCGCGGCCTCCGGCAGCTTCAGATCATCGTGAAAGTCCATGAATCTGGGCATAGCGTCCCCCCTTAGTGATGACTTAACTACTCTGCACCGTCGCCAGCCGGATCGTCTAGGGAGGGGCGCGGTCGGAATAGCTCTGGCCGGCCGCGCGTTCATACCCCTGTCGGTGCGCTAGTGTCCCCCGGGCTCTAACTCACTGCCTTCATGGAATACCGTCCGGCTGGAGCCATGTTGCGCCTTTCGCCGTGAGGCGACCTGCGCACCGGCCACGGCACGCCCTCGCGAGCAACAAGCTCCCGGGGGCGCTGTCATATCCGGGCCCCGCCCGGACGATCTCTGTGGTGACATGCTGGACTGGCTCACCACCGCCAGTTGAGATCGGAGGACCCCGTGGAGTCAGAGCGGCGACCTGACCCGCCCGCCACCTGGCAGGAACACTGGTTCGACCATCGTCAGCTGCTGCAGCTGTACTACAGCGACGACGACTGCGCGATCTACCTGGACCCCGACGTCCGCCGCCGCCAGGTCCGGTGGCTGCCGCAGTTCATCGGACAGACCTGGCAGTACTCCAAGGCAACGTACGGCCACGGCTTCGGACCCGACCCGCGCATCTACTCCATCCACCATGCCGGGCGCCACGGCGGCGGCCACGCCGGCTACTACGTCAGCCCGGTCCACGATTTCCACAATGTCGGCGACTGCGGGCTGGACGCCTGGCGGGAAAGCGACTACCTGGCCCGCGAGTTGCCCGCCCACGAGATCGGGCACTCGGTCGAGAGCGCCAACAACGACGCCCACGGCTCCCCGGCCTATGAGATCTGGGGCGACAGCAAATGGGCCGAGTTCTACATCCACGACCTGTACACCGGGCTGGGCCTGCGCCGCGACGCCGAGGACGTGCGTCGCCGGTTCAGCCGCAACGCGGACGATTTCCCGCGGCCGGGCACCCGCTGGTTCCGTGACTGGTTCTACCCGCTGTGGCGGGAGTGCGGCCAGGCCGCGGTCATGGCCCGATTCTTCCGGCTGCTGGCGCGGGACTTCCCGCGCGACTCCGGCGGCACGTACACCCGCCGGATGAACTGGGGCGAATACGTCCATTTCACCAGCGGCGCCGCGGCCGCCGACCTGAGCAGCCAGGCCGCCCGCGCCTTCGGCTGGGCCCCCGAGTGGACCGATCAACTCGATCGAGCGCGTGACCAGTTCCCCGGCGTCACCTACTGAACCGGAGGCACCATGAAAAGCGAGCTTATCCGCGTGCGCACCGGCGGGCGGGAAACCGTCCACGACATCTCCCGCGAGTGCGCCGAATTCGCCGCTGACGCCGCAAGCGGCGGTGACGGTCTGCTGCACGTGCTCGTGCCGCACGCGACCGCAGGCGTCGCCCTGATCGAGCTCGGCGCGGGCAGCGACGACGACCTGCTCGCCGCGCTGCGCGACCTGCTCCCGGCCGACGGCCGGTGGCGGCACGCCCACGGCTCGGCCGGGCACGGCCGGTCGCACGTGCTCCCGGCCTTCATCGCGCCGTACGCTAGCGTGCCCGTCCTAGGTGGTCGGCTCGCGCTCGGCACCTGGCAGTCGATCGCGCTGGTGGACCTGAACGTCGACAATCCGGACCGGCAGGTCCGCCTGTCGTTCCTCGGCTAGCGCTCGTTCCTCGGCTAGCAGGTCAACGAGGCTGGATCTCGCCCATCGGGCCGAAGCCGTCGTGCGGGGCGTCCATGTAGATGATCTGCGGCTGGGTGGCCACCAGATCCGGTGCGACCTCGAAGAACCTCTTCACGTAGGCGTTCTTGACGTGGGCGGCGCCCGCCTCGGCGTCCTTGAAGCCCTCAATGCAGATGAACTCGTTGTCGTCGGTCAGGCTCCGGGAGAACTGGAAGAACAGGCAGCCGTCCTCGGAGTTGACGTCCTTGGCGTAGGAGTCGGCAACCGCCAGCCACTGGTCCATCTTTTCGGGCCTGATCTGCATCTTGATGTTGATCAGGATCATGGGCCCCTCCTGGTAGGTAGCTGTTTTCATAATAGGCTGAACGACGTGAGTTCGCCCGCGCTTCAGCAGCCGCAGTGGCCCGACCGAGATCGCCTGGAGGCGGTGGTACGCGGCCTGGAGGGCCTGCCGCCGCTGGTCCTGGCGGCGGAGTGCGACCAGCTGAAGGAGCGGCTGGCGTCGGTGGCCCGCGGCGAGGCTTTCCTGCTGCAGGGCGGCGACTGCGCGGAGACGTTCGCGGGCACGACCTCCGACGCGGTCCGGGGCAAGTTCCAGACGCTGCTGCAGATGGCCGTCGTGCTGACCTACGCCGCCAGCGTGCCGGTGGTGAAGGTCGGCCGGATGGCAGGGCAGTTCGGCAAGCCGCGGTCGGCCGCCACCGAGGTGCGGGACGGGGTAGAGCTTCCGGTCTACCGGGGCGACGCGGTCAACGGGATCGAGTTCACCGCCGCGGCCAGGACGCCCGACCCGGGCCGGCTACTCGAGGCGTATCACTGCGCCTCAGCGACGTTGAACCTGTGCCGGTCGCTGGCGGCCGGCGGCTACGCCGACCTGCGTCTGGTGCACGCCTGGAACCAGGACTTCGTGGCCGGCAGCCCGGCCGGGCAGCGCTACGAGCGGCTGGCGGAGGAGATCGACCGGGCGATCGCGTTCATGCGGGCGTGCGGGGCCGATCCCCGGGAGTTCCGGGCGGTGGAGTTCTATTCGAGCCACGAGGCCCTGCTGCTCGACTACGAGCGGGCGCTGACCCGGGCCGAGCCGGGTAACGGGCACGTCTACGACCTGTCGGCCCACCTGCTGTGGATCGGCGAGCGCACCCGCGATCCGCGCGGCGCGCACGTCGAGTTCGCCCGCCGGATCGCCAATCCGGTCGCGGTCAAGATCGGCCCCGACGCCGACCCGCAGGACGTGTTGGAGCTGATCGGGGCCCTCGACCCGGACCAGGAGCCCGGTCGGCTCACCCTGACCACCCGGATGGGAGCGGGCCGGATCCGCCAGGCGCTGCCGCCGCTGGTCGAGAAGGTGGCCGCCAGCCGGGCCCCGGTGGTCTGGGTGTGCGACCCGATGCACGGCAACACCGTGGAGGCCGCCAGCGGCCGCAAGACCAGGAACTTCGACGACGTGCTGGACGAGGTCACCGGGTTCTTCGAGGTGCACCGGACGCTCGGCACCTACCCTGGCGGCATCCACATCGAGTTCACCGGCGACGACGTCACCGAGTGCCTCGGCGGCGGCCACCACATCGCAGAAAGCGATCTGAGCCACCGCTACGAGACCACCTGCGACCCTCGGCTGAACCGCAGCCAGTCCCTGGACCTTGCCTTCCGCGTCGCCGACCTGTACCACCGGCACCGCGGCCTCTCGAACGGCGGATGAGCGGCGGGGATGAGCGGCGGGGATGAGCGGCGGCGGCTCACCACGGCACGGCCGGTGATGGCGGCGCCAGACGCTTCCGCGTTGCCGGGCGCACGGGTACCGTTTGCGCTGTGGATGAGGCAATGTGGCTAGATGCCACCGCACAGGCGGACCTCGTCCGCAGCGGTGAGGTAAGTCCCGGGGAGCTGGTCGAGGCGGCTATCGCCCGCATCACCGAGGTCAACCCGAAGCTGGACGCCGTGATCAGGACCAGGTTCGACGCCGGCAGGCGCGACGCCGAGGGGGAACTTCCTGACGGTCCCTTCCGCGGCGTGCCGATCCTGTTCAAGGACCTAGGCTGCACGGTCGAGGGTGAGCCGACCGCGTTCGGGCTCGGGCCGCTGCGCGACCTGGCGTTCCCGGTCACCTCCTACCTGGCGGGGCACTTCCGGTCGGCGGGCTTCATCCCGCTGGGCCGGACCAACGTACCGGAGCTGGGCACCACGGTGACCACCGAGCCGCGCAGCTTCCCGTCGGCGCGCAACCCCTGGGATCCGGGTCATTCGACCGGCGGCTCGTCCGGTGGCTCGGCCGCCGCGGTGGCGTCGGGCATGGTGGCGGTGGCGCACGCCAACGACGGCGGCGGTTCCATCCGCATCCCGGCCAGCGAGTGCGGTCTAGTGGGGCTCAAGCCCACTCGCGGGCGGGTGAGCCAGGGGCCGATCACCGGGGAGGCGTGGGCCGGCAGCACGATCGACGGGGCGGTCACCCGCACCGTCCGCGACGCGGCCGGCATCCTGGACGTGATCAGCGGGCCAATGCCGGGCGAGCCCTACTACGCGCCGCCGCTGCCGCGTCCGCTGGTGCGGGAAGTCGGGGCCGACCCCGGCCGGCTGCGGATCGGGGTGCTCGACCGGCCGGGCGTGGCGGGCTACCTCGACGACCCGGAGTGCCGCGCCGCGGTGGCGGGCGCGGCGACGCTGCTTGAGTCGCTCGGCCACCACGTCGACCAGTCCGCGCCCGCGGCCATGTTCGAGCCGGAGATCCCCGGGCACTTCAACGCCATCATCGCCGCCGACACGGAAGCGACCATGCAGGCGTTCGAAATGCTCCTCGGGCGCCCGATCGGCGAGGACGAGATCGAGCCGCGCAACGCCGCCTACCGCCGGGCCGGCCGGCAGCTCAGCGCGGCCGCCTACCTGCAGAGCCGGGCCTGGCTGGGGATGTGGGCGCGCCGGATGGCGGACTGGTGGAACGGTCATGACCTGCTTCTGACGCCCACCCTGGGCGCGCCCCCGCCGGAGCTCGGCTGGTTCACCGCAGCCGGCCCGCAGGCGGAAGGGGACAGGATCGCCAGCTTCATCCCCTACACCGCCCAGTTCAACCTGACCGGCCAGCCCGCCATCAGCCTGCCCCTGCACTGGACACCAGGCGGCCTGCCGGTCGGCGTCCAGCTGGCCGCCGCCTACGGACGGGAGGACGTCCTCATCCGCATCGCCAGCCAGCTCGAGCAGGCGGCGCCCTGGAGCCAGCGGCACCCGGCCGTGCACGCCTGACGAACCGACTCTGAGCACACCGAACTATGAGATGGTGAGCACCGGGTAGGGCGACTGGTGCAGCAGTTCCACCGGGACCGAGCCGAGGATGCGGTGCGGGAAATGATGCGAGCGACCGGTCACGATGATGGGCGTGTGGTCGGGCTCGGCGGCGTCTTGGAGGCTGGCCGCGGACAGGATCGCATCGGCCGGGGATTCCTGACGGCGTTCGAACGCATACGGCACGCCTGCCGCAGCGGCGATCTCCGCGGCGGCCGCGGCCACGCCGGCGGCCTTCTCATCGCGAGCCTGGTCCATCTCGGTGCGGGCGATTCCTGATAGGTCGCTGCTGATCAGCTCGTGGTCGGCATAGACCACCTGCATTCTGCCGGGCCGGGCCCGCAGCAGGTCCGCGGCCCAGGTGAGCGCCCGCCGCGCGGGCTCGGAGTTATCGAAGCCGACGACCAGGGTGACGGGCAGGGCGGGCTGGCCGTGGTCGGCCTCGACCGCGCCAGGGACCAGCGCGCGGTCCGGCATCGTGGCCGCGGGACCGGTCGGCACCCCGGCGGCCTCGGTCAGCGCCGGGGCCGGGCGTCGCAGTGTCGTGATCGCGATCAGGCCCGCCACGCCGGCCACGGCCCAGCTGGCCAGCAGCCACAGGTGCAGGGCGGTGGCATGCCCGCCAAAGTAGACCACGTTGCGGACGACGCTGGACGCGAGTCCGAGCGGCAGGACGGAATCGAAAACACGCAAGAAGGCGGGAGCGAAGCTGTTCAGGTTGGCGGGTCCGCCGCTATCGGGGATCCCGGCCACGATGAACGCCAGCACGGCCAGAATGACCAACGGCGGCCTGATCCGCGACAGCAGCGCGGTGGGGGCGGCCACCGCGAGCGAGAACAGCGCGACAACGCCGGCGATCGCGGCGTAGTTGCCCAGCCCGGCGATGCCGTCCGCGATCGCCGCCGACACCACCCCGATGACGACGGCCACGGCCACCGGCGCGGCGAGGGCCAGCCAGGGCCGGGCTCGGCGGAAGGCCAGCGCCGACCCCGAGCCGGCCGCCAGGCTCGGGATCAGCACGCCCAGGACGAGGAAGAACGGCGAGAACGCCTGGGTGTCACCGGGCAGCGGCGCCACCACGTCGGTCACCACCAGGGGACGCCCGGATCGGGCCGCCACCTTCCCGAATGCCTGGGTCAGGAAGTTGACCGGGCCGGAGCCCCCGCCCTGGGCGACAAGCAGCCGGAGATCAGGGCCGGACGCGACCAGTGCGCCGTCGACCGCGCGTTGCGTGATCGCGGTCTGCGCGCCGGCCGCGCTCGGGTAGCTGCGCCAGTCGATGGCCCCAGGGGCGGCACCGTCCAAAGCGTGCTCGACCCGGCTGGTAACGGAGGCCGAGCCCACGATGCCAACGGGAACGTTATGCGGCGTAGGCGCGTGGAAGGCGCTGAGCGCCAGTGCGACGAAGATCGCGGCGAAGGCCGCGCATGCCACGATGAAGCCCGCGAGCGCCCGGTAGGGGACCGGGTACCTGCCGACTTGAACCGAGTGCCTTGGTGCCACCAAAGTTCTCCCTTGGAATGCCAACGTTTGTTGGCACAAAACTATGCACGGTTTCGATCCTTGTCAACAGGTGTTGGCAAACATGCGTTGGCGGAGGGTAGGATGGGGCACTGTGATGGACAGCAGCCGTATGCAGCTGCCGGCCGCAAGCCAGGCCGGCCCCGCGCTTGGGACCGGCGGACCCCGATCCGAGGGCACCCGCCGGGCCATCCTCGGTGCCGCCCGGGCGGCGTTCGCCGCGCGAGGATACGAACTGACCACCATTCGCGCGGTCGCCGCGCAGGCCGGCGTCGACGCCTCGATGGTCATGCGCTATTTCCACTCCAAGGCGGGGTTGTTCACGGCCGCCGTCACCATGGACCTGCAGATCCCTGACCTGCGCTCGGTGCCGCCCCGCGACCGGGGCGAGCTGCTGGTGCGCACCTTCGTCAGCCGCTGGGAGGACCCCCTCCACGACGACGAGATGATCGCCATGCTGCGGACCGGGGTCACCAGCGAGACGGTCGCCGAGCAACTCCAGTCGGTACTCGGCGAGCTGGTCACCGGGCCGATCGCCGCCCTCGGCGACGAGCGGGCGGCCGAGCGCGGCGCGCTCATCGCGGCGCAGCTACTCGGCCTGGGCCTGTGCCGTTACATCCTGCGCTTCGAGCCGCTGGCCTCGCTGCCCCCCGATGACGTGGTGGCCGCCGTCGCCCCGTCGATTCAGCACTACCTGACCCGGCCCGTGTCGTCGCCTGCGGAGCCGGCTGTCTAGGGGCTGCCTCGTCAGCCAACCCGCGCCCGCAGGAACTTCCCGATCTGCTCGGTCGCCTCGGCTGCCTCGGGGGTGCCGAGCATGAGCGGGTAGACGTGCGGCAGGCCCTCGCCGATCTGCAGGGTGACATCGACTCCCGCTTCCACCGCCGCTGCCGCCAGCCGTTCGGAATCGCTCAGCAGCACGTCGGCCGTGCCCACCAGCACCAGCAGGGGCGGGAGCCCGGTCAGCGAGGCGAACAGCGGCGACGCCAGCGGCGTACGCGGGTCGGCCCCGGCCAGGTAGTCGGAGGCGAACTGACGGAGCATGGCCGGGGTGGAGATCGGATCCTGATCGGCGCGCTCCGTCATCGAGGCCCCCGAACTGGTCAGGTCCACCGTGGGGGACATCAGCACGGCGGCCGCGGGCAGCGCCTCACCGGCGTCACGGGCGGCCACCATCAGGGCAACGGCGAGCCCGCCGCCGGCCGAGTCGCCTGCCACCACGATCGAACGTGCGCTCAGGCGCTGGTCTGCGCGGAGCCAGCGGTAGGCGGACACCACGTCGTCGATGGCATCGGGGAAGTGATGCTCGGGCGCCAGCCGGTATTCGGGGAACAGCACCCGCATCCCGCCGGCCCGGCCCAGCCGGGCCGCCAGTTCGCCGTCGCTGCGCACCGACCCGAACTCAAAACCTCCGCCGTGCAAGAAGACGAGCACCCGGCCGGGGTCCGTTCCCGGGGCGTCGAGCCAGTAGGCCGGCACCCCGTCGGCGGTCACCTCCGTCACCTCTACATCGTCGGGCATCGGGTGAGGCCGGCCCGCGGGGGCGAAGGTGGCTCGGCGCTCCGCCAGCGTCGGCGGGCTCTGGCCGGCACCGGCCTTGCGCTGGTCCCTGAGGTCGTCAATCATGTTCTGCATCGCCTGGCTCGGCATCGGCGTCTCCTTGCGGCTCAGCGGTCGGGGGCGGGAATCGGCTCGGCCAGCGCCGCGCGCGAGGCGGGCGCGGGGAAGGGGTCGGCGAAGTACTGGGTCTCGTGCGCGACCTGATCGTCGGTGAACTCCATGACGCTCACCGAGTGGGTGGGAGCGCCGTCGTAGGTGATGATGCACTCGCTCACCCACAGGTCGCCGGTGCCCAGGATCCTGACGACGGTGAAGTGGCGGTCGGCCGGATTGCCGTCGCGTTGCGCCTGGATCTTTGACCGGCCACGGAACCGCTCTCCTGACTGCGGGTAGTCCAAGATCGCGTCGGCGGCGTAGATGGCCTGCTCCGTATCGGCATCGCCGCTCTCGGAGGCCTCCCAGTGCTGCTTTATCCGGGCGTGGGTTCTGGCATCCCGATCCGTTGTCATGGTCGCCTGGCCCCGCCAGCAGCAGGAAACTCGCGCCGTCTCATGGTTCCTCCGTAGCTGTAACTGGGCATTTACGGGCTTGCGCTTCTCTCCGATGACCGGGGAGCGGCCAGATGATCCACGGGCGACATCGGCCGCTGGCAGCGCGATCGTAGATGTACCCCGATCTGCTGCTCCGAGCCGCGCGGGTGACCTGGCGCTCGACCTGCAAAGGAGTCGGCCACACGATGAAAGTGGGCAAGGTTTCGCCGAATGGCCCACGGGGCGACAGCACGAAGGGGCCGACGCAGAGCGTCGGAGGGGCGCTCTATCTGACGGCGAACCTCTTCGCCATCTCCTTCGGCCTGGCCGGACTGGCGCAGGCGTGGTCACTGCTGATGAAGTTCGTGCATGGCCCTGACTGGCCCGCCAACGTGCTGTGGATCGTAGCCGCCCTGGTGTGGCTGGTCACCCTGGTCGGCTACCTGACCAACGTCGCCGTGCAGCGGCGCTGGAAGACTGAGCTCTCCGATCCGACGTTCGGGCCGTTCACCGTGCTCATCGTTATCGTGCCGATGCAGCTGAGCGTCCCGCTGGCCGGACAGGCCAGAGGTGCGGGCGAGGTCGTGTTCTGGTGCGCCGCCGCCCTGACCGTGCTCGCCGGCGCCTGGATCACCGGGGGCTGGATCGCCCTTGACGGCGAACTGCGCCGCTGGCACCCCGGCTACTACCTTCCTTCGGCGGCCGGCGGCCTGATCGCCGGCGGCGCGAGCGCCGCCCTGGGCTTCACCACGCTGTCGCATGTGCTGTTCGGCCTGGGCGTGGGCTCCTACCTGCTGCTCGGTTCGATAATCGGACAACGGCTGTTCGTCGTGCCGGAAATGCCGAAGCCGCTATTGCCGACGATCGCGATAGAGCTCGCACCGCCCGTAGTGGCGGCCAACTCCTGGTTCGCCATCAACGGCGGCCGAGTGGACACGACCGTAGCCGTCATCAGCGGTTTCGCTGTGCTGATGGTGCTGGCCCAGCTAAGGCTGATTTCGTTGTACCGGACGGCGCCGTTCGGCCCGGCCTACTGGGCCTTTTCCTTCCCCGTCGCGGCCGCCGTCACCTGCGGCCTGCACTGGCTGGACGCCGAGCGCGTACCCGGCGCCGCCGGCCTTGGCTACGCCGTCGTCGGCCTCCTCAGCGCCGGGGTTCTGCTCCTCGCGGCGCGGACGGTCATTGCCCTGATGGATGGCACGTTCTTCCTGCGGGTCCCGGCCGTGCCGGTGCAGCCTGACGACGGCGCTGCCGCGCGTACCACAGAACGGCCGGCCCGGCCGCGATGATCGCGAGGGCGAGGCTGCTCAGCGCGAACAGTCCCGGGTAGTCGCCGGCGGTCGTTAGGCCAGGCCGGACAGCACGACGGTCCGGACCTGGGACAGCGCCTGGATGGCGTACCGCCCGCCGACCCGGCCGACGCCGCTGGCGCTGCCACCGCCGCCGCCGAACGGCAGGTGGGTCTCCCAGTAGTTCGAGGACTCGTTGATGTTCACCCACGCCGCCCTGATCGCGTCGGCGTACCGCAGGCCGGTGCCCGCGTCCGCGGTGTAGATGGACGCCATCAGCCCGTAGGGCAGCTCATCGGTCAGCGCGATCGCGTCCTCAAGCGAGGCGACCGCAATGACCGGCGCGACCGGCCCGAAGGTCTCCTCGCGGGCCACGACCGCATCCCTGGGCACGTTGTCGAGCACGGTGGGCTGCCAGTACAAGGGCGTGGGCCGTCCGGGCTCCGCGCCGCCGCCGGTGATGAGGTCCGCGCCTCGCGCGACCGCGTTGGCCACGTGGCGGGCGGTCTTGGCGGCGACGTCGGCGTTGTTCAGCGGCCCCATGGTGGTCCTCGGGTCGAACGGGTCGCCCAGCACGACCTCCTTGGCGACCGCGGCGGCCAGCGCTTCCACGAACGCATCATGGACCCGCTCATGGACCAGGATCCGCTCGGCGGCCGTGCAGCTCTGCCCCGCGCACAGGTAGGCGCCGACAAGAGTCCCGGCCACCGCCCGGTCCAGGTCGGCGTCGTCCATGACCACCAGCGGGCCGTTGTTGCCCATCTCCAGCAGCTGGGCCTTGCCCGCGGCCCGCCGGGCCACCGACAGGCCGGTCTGGGTGGATCCGACGAACGCGACGGCGGCGACAGCGGGATGGCCGGCGATCTCGTCGCCGACGACCGGGCCCGGGCCGGGCAGGAAGGCGACCGTCCCCGGCGGCAGGCCCGCGTCGGCGATGGCGTCCACCAGCACCGCGCTGCACACCGACGTGGTTGGCGCGGGCGCCCACACGACCGTGTTGCCCGCCGCCAGGGCCGGCGCGATGACCTGGGCCGGCATCGTGTACGGCCAGTTCCACGGGGTGATGACCGCGACCACCCCCAGCGGGCGGCGCTCGACGAGGACCCGGGCACCGGGCAGCCGGCTGGGTGGGATCGCGCCGTCGAGGCGAAGCACGTCCTCGGCCGCGTCGCGCCAGTACCCGATCAGGTCATCGACTTCCGGGTAGGCCTCGGCCTGCAGCGGCTTGCCCTGGTCGAGGGTGAGCGCCCGGGCCAGCTCGTCCCGCCGCCGTTGGCAGGCATCGGCGACCCGGTGCAGGGCGCGCGCCCGCTCGAAGGCGGTCGCGGCCGCCCACCCGCCAAGCGCGGCGGCCGCGGCTTGGACCGCCGCGCCCGCGTCGGCGTGGTCGCCCTGGGCCACCTGCCCGATCAGCTCACCGGTGACCGGGCTGGTAGCCGGCTCGTACCGGCCCGCCTGCGGGGGCTGCCAGCGCCCGCTCACGAACAGGTCCACGGTGCGCGGCGGCTGAGGGGTCATGGGGGTGCCTTCCTGGGTCACTGACGGTGCCAGTGCTAACGGTAGAGCGCCCGGGCGGGGTCGTCGCTAGACCCGGGCGTTGAGTTCTCGGCCGCGGTTAGGGTCCGCTGCCTAGGCGCTCGTGTCGTACGAGCCGGCGCCTGACATACTTGGCTCCTTCGTACGCCCACGACTTGCTGCGAGTGCTCTTGGCCGCATTCCCGCCCGCCGTCCTGGCCGCGGCCGTCCTGGCCGCCGAGGAGGCGTCGTTCCTGCTCGTCGGCAGCGCGGCGCTGTGGCTGCGCGGTGAGATCGGCCGCGTCGCCGACGCTGATGCGGTCATCGAGCCCGGCGAACGCAGCATCCATCGTCTTCGCGGAGCCCTGGCCGGCATCGCCATCGGGCCGGTGCCGTCTGCGGACAGCCTGTCCTGCGGTTCGGTGGTTTCCGTCGTGACTGCCTACGGCAAGGTGGACTGCCTGGTAGAACGTGGTCGCCGTGACTGGGGCAGGCTCCGCCACCGAGCGGGCTTCCTGCCCGTCGCCGACGTCTCCGTCCTGGTGGCGTCCAGTGCGGACGCGTGGAACCTGAGGCGCCGGTACAAGGAGCACCAGGATGAGTGAGCGCACCGGCCTCGGCGTGGTGGAGATCGCGCTGCTTGAAGCGCTCGAAACCACCGCGTTTCTCCGCTGCGACAAGGCGCTGGCCCGAGTGGAGGAGCGCATCGGCCTGGCGCCCGGCTACGCCTACGAGGTGCTCGTCGACCTGGCCCGGCCGTGGACCATGCCCGTCCAATTGATCCAGGGCCAGGGTAATTTCGGCAGCCGCGGTAACGACCCTCCCGCGAACTTCCGCTACACCGAGGCGGGGATCACGGCGGCCGGGAGGGCTGCCCTCGCCGCCGAACGGGGCGAGATGGCCCCGGTGCCCATCGCCGTCATCAACGGGAACACCTACCGTGAAGGGCTCCGCCCGCCTTTTCGCCCGGACGCCATCATCGGTGCGGTCCGCGAGGTCATCGGGCGGCCGGATGCGACCGACCCGGAGCTGACCGCCATGGTCGGACTGCCGTACTTCCTGACCGGCTGCACCGTCACCGGGGACCTGACGGAACTGGCGGCCGGGCGCCGGACCGAACTGCGCCTCCAGGCCCGGGTCCGCATCAGCGATGACCGCAGGACCGTCGTCATCGAGAACATCCCGCCCAACATCAGCACGGACGACACCGCTAGCATCATCGCCAGCCGGGCGAGACCTCCCCGATGGGCGAGCGACCATCCCGGCCTCCATCGCATCACCCACCTGCCCCTGGCCGACCTCCGGGACGAAACGTCCGACCGGGCCAGCCCGTTCGGCCGGATCGTCTGCATCCCCACCCCAGGCACCCCGCCCGAGCAGCTACGGGACATGCTCCTCGACGTCACCGGTGTCTGCACCACCATGCCGGTCGTGCTTCCCCAGCCCCTGCCCGCCCTGATCAGGCACTGGGGCCGGGCCAGCGCCAGTGCGGACCTACTGGCGAGCCTGGCCGTGCTGGAGCACGCCATGATCGGCCAGCAAGCCTAAGGAGGCCTGCTCTCGCACCCGGCAAGGCCGGCCCGATGACGGGGGCCATGGCAGGACCAGAGTCGGCCGCGACCGTTCGGGAAAACCTGAATTTGAATTTCAGCCCGAGAACGTCCGACTAGCGGGAATGCCTGCCCAGGACGAGCACCCCGGCGGTGGCGAACATGCCGCCGTTGCCGAGGATCACGCTGATGTCGGGGCCGTCGATCTGCGCGGCGGCCTCGCCGCGGAGCTGGCGGACGCCCTCCTGGATCGCGAACATGCCGTACATCCCGGTGTGGGTGTAGGAAAGCCCGCCGCCGTTGGTGTTCAGCGGGAGGGCGCCGCCAGGCTCGGTGTTGCCGTCGGCGATGAACGCGCCCCCCTCGCCCTTGCCCACGAAGCCGAGCGCCTCCAGGCCGTAGATCGGGACGTGGGCGAAGGCGTCGTAGATCATCAGGTGGTTCACGTCCGCCGTGGTAATGCCCGCCTCAGCGAACGCGGTGCGGCCGGCCTGCCCGGAACGCCTGCGACTCGGTGAAGTCGACCATCTGGGAGATCATCGGCGTCTCCGACGCCTCGCCGGTGCCGAGCACGTGCACCGGGGGCTTGGGGAAGTCGGCCGCGCGGTCGGCCGAGGTGACCACCAGCGCGCCCCCGCCGTCGGTCACCAGGCAGCACTCAAGCAGGTGGAACGGGTAGGCGACGATCCGCGAGGCGAGCACGTCCTCGACCGTGATGAGGTCGCGGAACATCGCCCGCGGGTTCTTGGCCGCCCACTGCCGCTGCGCGACCGGGACGTACGCGAGCTGCTCGTGGGTGAGCCCGAAGTCCTTCATGTACCGCAGCGCGGGAATCGTGAAGGTGGTGGTCGGGCCCAGGGTGCCGTACGGCGCCTCGAACTGGCCGGCCGGCGAGGACAGGTCGAGCCGGTACGGCGGCGCGCCCACCCGGGACCGGCCGGACTCGCCGTGGGTAATGAGGATCGTGCGCGCGTAGCCGGCCCTGATCGCGGCGACCGCGTGCCTGACGTGCAGCAGGAACGAGGTGCCGCCGACCCCGGTGCCGTCGACCCAGTCCGGGTAGATGCCGAGCGCGTGCGCGACACTGACCGGGCCGGGGGCGGAGACGGTCGCGATCCCGTCGATGTCGCGCATGGTCAGCCCCGCGTCGGCCACCGCGTTGCGCGCCGCCTCGATGTGCAGCCCGAGCGTGGAGGTGTTGGGCAGGCGGCCGATCTCGTCCGTCTCCGCCGCGCCGGCGATGATCACGCCAGAGTTGCTCACGACTCCTCCGACTCAACCTCAGCCGGGGTGAACACCGGCAATGTGACCTCGCCCCGCTGCTCGAAGGCGACTCGCAGCTCCATGTCGAGCACCAGCGCCTCCGGGGTAGGAGCCACCCCGACCAGGTTCGTCATCATCCGCGGCCCCTCCGCCAGCTGGACCACGGCGATGGCATAGGGGACATCGTCGTCGAAGCCGGGCGCGGGCCGGTGGTTGATCACGTAGGAGTACAGCGTCGCCCGGCCGCTGGCGGTGAACCACTCGACGTCGCCCGAGCCGCAGGACGGGCAGAGCGGCCGGGGGTAGAAGTACGGCTTCGCCGCAGTCCAGGCAGCGCTGGATCCGGAGCTCGCCCGCCGCCGCGCCGTCCCAGTAGGGCTGCGTTTCCGGCGTCGGGATCGGTACCGCCTTCGGCCTCGGTGATGGTGGCATCGTCGCCATCAGCCCTGCCGCCCGAGGAGCGGACCGAAGGCCCGTTCTACCTGGTCGGCGAGCGCGTCGGGATCCCACGGCCCGGTGCCGATGATCCGGCTGACCGGCTCCGGGTTGTTGTACAGCGAGACCTGGTAGCCCGCCGAGTGGATGACCCGGCCGGTGATCCAGCCGGAGCGCTCGGAGGCCAGGTAGGCGACGATCGGCGCCACGTTGTCGGGCGAGTGCTCGTCGGCGATCGGGAGTCCGGCCCGGCGGCGGTCGGTCGGTATGGAGGCGGTCATCCGGGTGGCCGCGCCGGGCGAGATCGCGTTCACGGTGACCCCGTACTTGGCCAGCGAGTTGGCCGACGAGTAGGTCAGCCCGACGATGCCCATCTTGGCCGCCGCGTAGTTGGGCTGGCCGGGCGCCCCGTGCAGGCCGGAGACGGAGGTGAAGTTGATAATGCGGTTCTGCGCGGTCTCGTTCCGCAGTGACCGCCAGTGCGCGGACGCGAACCTGGTGGTGTTGAACGTCCCCTTCAGGTGCACCCGGATGACGTCGTCCCACTCGGCCTCGGTCATGTTGAATACCATCCGGTCGCGCAGGATGCCGGCCACGTTGACGAGCACGTCGAGCCGTCCGAACTGCTCGACGGCGCCGGCGATGAGGTTCTCGGCCGCGTCGAAGTCGGAGATGTCCGCCCCGTTGACGACTGCCTTGCCGCCCGCCTGGGCGATCTCGGCCACCACCTGCTGGGCGGGCCCGGCGTCGTGCCCGGAACCGTCCATCTCCGCCCCCAGGTCGTTGACCACGACCGAGGCGCCCTCGCTGGCCAGCAGCCTCGCCACCGACCGGCCGATGCCCCGGCCCGCCCCGGTGACGATCGCCACCCGCCCGTCCAGTCGCGCCATGCCCTCACCAGACCCTTTCCGAACGCCCTGCCCACACGTTAGCCTAAGACGGAATTCGTTTCTAGAACGATCTCTGGTAATGGGGCGAAGGGAAGCAGCCATGATCGACTTCTCACTGTCGGACGAGGAGCGGGCCGTCCGCGACACGATCAGGCAGTTCATCCAGCAGGAGGTCATGCCGCTGGAGGACCAGGTGCTGCGCAACGAGCGCGGCGGACTGCCGCCGCTCGAGCCCGGCCAGCTGGCCGAGCTGCAGCGCAAGGCCAGGGCCGGGGGCTGGTGGGGCATCAACACCCCGGAGGAGTACGGCGGCATCGCGCTCGGCCCGGTGATGTCGGCCATCGTCGCGATGGAGACCGGCCGGACGTTCGTCCCGTTCCGGTTCGGCGGCTCGGCCGACAACATCCTCTACGCCGGCACCGACGAGCAGAAGCGGCAGTACCTCATCCCCACCATCAACGGCGAGCGTCGCAGCTGCTTCGCGATCACCGAGCCGGGGGCGGGCTCGGACGCCCGCAGCATCAGGACCCGGGCGGTCAGGGACGGCGGCGACTGGGTGATCAACGGCGAGAAGACGTTCATCACCAACGGCAACGAGGCCGACTTCGTCATGGTCTTCGCCGTCACCGACCCGGAAAAGGGCGCCGACGGCGGGGTGACCTGCTTCCTGGTCGACCGGGACATGGGCTGGAAGTCGGAGCCGATCCCGACGATGGGGGAGTGGGGGCCCGCGTCGCTGGTGTTCGAGGACGTCCGGGTCCCCGAGCAGAACATCCTGGGCGAGCTCGGGCACGGCTTCAGCCTCGCCATGCAGTGGATCGGCAACGGGCGCTACATGATCCCCGCCCGGGCGATCGGCTCGGCCGAGCGGCTGCTAGGGATGGCGATCGAGCACGCCAAGAACCGGGTCTCGATGGGCCACCCGATCGCCGACTACCAGGCGATCCAGTGGCAGATCGCCGACTCCCACGTGGAGATCGAATCGGTTAAGTGGCTGACCCTGCACGCCGCCTGGCAGCTCCAGAACGGCATGGACAACCGGCACGCCGCCTCGATCGCCAAGCTGTCGGGGGCGGTGATGGCCAACCAGGTCGTCGACCGGGTGCTGCAGATCCACGGCGGCATGGGCTACACCAAGGAGCTGCCGATCGAGCGCTGGTACCGGGAGCTGCGGCTGCTGCGGATCTTCGAGGGCACCGACGAGATCCAGCGCCGCACGATCGCGCGGAACCTCATCAAGGGGCACGTCAAGCTCGGGCAGCTCGGCGACTGATGTCCGATCCCGCCTCGCTGGCCGGCCAGGTCCGGCGGCTGTTCAACCCCCGGTCGATCGCGCTGATCGGGGCGACCGACAAGTCCCGGTGGTCGTGGAGCATCTTCGGCAACCTCAAGCTGCACGGCTTCGGCGGCCCGCTCCACCTGGTCAACCCGCGCGGCGTGCCGGTGCACGGGCAGCAGAGCTACCCAAGCATCGCCGACCTCCCAGCACCGGTCGACCTGGCGTTCGTGATGGTGCCGACCTCGGCCGTGCTCGGCGTGCTGGCCGAGGTGGCCGACGCCGGCATCTCGTCGGTGGTGCTGCTGACCTCCGGCTTCGCCGAGGTGGGGGAGGAGGGGGCCGAGCTGGAGCGGCAGGTGGCGGACCTGGCCCGACGCCGCGGCCTCACGATCCTGGGGCCCAACGGCAACGGGTTCATCAACGCCGCCGCGAGCATCACCCCCTACGGCCTCCCGATCGACGACCCGCTGCTGCGCGGCCCGGTCGGGGTGGTTCTGCAGAGCGGGGCCCTCGCGAGCTCGGTGCTGACGTTCGCGCAGTCGCGCAACGTCGGCGTAAGCCTGCTGGTGTCGATGGGCAACGAGTTGATGGTGTCGATGACCGACGTCATGCGGTACCTCATCGACGACGACGCCACCCGCGTCATCGCGTTGTTCATCGAGTCGGTGCGCCATCCGGCCGAGTTCATCGCGCTGGCCCGCGAGGCCCTCGCCGCGGGCAAGCCGATCGTCGCGATCAAGGTCGGCCGCAGCCAGACCGGCGCCCGGGTGGCCAAGGCCCACACCGGGTCCCTGGTCGGCGACGACGCCGTGGTCGACGCGGTGTTCAGGCAGAACGGGGTGATCCGGGTCGACTGCCTGGAAGACCTCATCATCACCGCCGGGCTGCTGGCCGCGACCGGGCCTCTGCCGGGCAACCGGTTCGGATTCGTCACCGCCTCCGGTGGAGCCAGCGAGATCATCGCCGACCGGGCCGAGGACGAGGGCATCGAGATACCCGAGTTCGCGGCCTCGACGGTCGGGCGGCTGCGGCAGGTCGTGCCTGAGTTCGCCGCCACCCAGAACCCGGTCGACGTCACCGGCTACATCCTGGTCGACCGGAACCTGCTCCGCAACGCCCTCACCGCCGTGCACGACGACCCCAGCCTGGACGCCCTCGTGGTTGTCTCCGACCTGCCGCGGACCCTGCCGGCCGACCCGACGCTGATCATCGACGGCTTCCGGCAGACCGGAGAGGTGATCCGGCGCAGCGCCAAGCCGATCGTGGTGATGGGCAACACGCTGACCGACATCACCCCGGTCGGCCGGGAGGTGGCCAGCCAGACCGGGTACCCGGGCGTCCTGGGCGGGATCCATCATGGCCTGACCGCGCTCGGCCGGGCGGTCCGCTGGTCGGAGCTCTACCGCGCCCCGGCCGTGCCGCAGCCGTTGCCGGCGGTGCCGTTGCCGGCGCTGACGGTGCCGGACGAGACCGGGGACTCCTGGTCGGAGTACCGCGCCTCGGCCTTCCTGGCCGAGCACGGGATCCCGGTCGTGCCCACCGTCCTGGCCGCCGATCCGCAGGCGGCAGTCGCCGCCGCCGACGCGGTCGGCTACCCCGTCGTGGTCAAGCTCGCGGCCGACGCGGTCGAGCACAAGAGCGACATCGGCGGGGTCAAGGTCGGCCTCAGGAACCGGGCCGAGGTCGCTGCCGCGTACGCCGACGTGGTCCGGGCGGGGGAGGAGGCCGGCGCGGATGTGGCCGGCGCGGTCGTGCAGCCGCAACGGGCGGGCGGGATCGAGCTGCTGGTCGGCATCGTCACCGACCCGGTGTGGGGACAGGTCCTCGCCGTCGGCCTGGGCGGGGTGTGGGTAGAGATACTGCGGGACACCGCCCTCCTGGTGCTGCCGGTCGACCGCGACCAGATCCGCCAGGCGCTGCGCAGCCTGCGCGGCGCCCCGCTGTTCGACGGACCCCGAGGGACCGAGAAGGCCGACCTGGACGCCGTGGCCGACGCCATCGCGGCGGCGGCGGCGCTGGCCGGGCGGCTCGGCGACCGGCTCGAGGCACTGGAAATCAACCCGCTGCTGGTCCGCGGATCCCAGGTCGAGGCGCTCGATACGCTCATCACCTGGAGAAAAATCTAAATCAAAATCTGGATAGCGAACGGACCCTGACTCCGCCTGGCCCGCCACTCGCGCCTTCGCCGCCAGGCGGCGGTCGGGGTCGGTAGACTCTTGGAACTCAGTTCTAGAAGGGCGGCGATGGAACCAGCACCGCGCCAGCCGGGCACCAAGTCCGCGGGCTCCTGGCAGTGGGCGCGCACCGCGGGTACCCAGCGCGCGCTGCTCGACGCCGCCCGCGCGGTCTTCGTCGAGCGGGGCTTCGCCGACGCCAGCATCGCCGAGGTGGTCCAGCGGGCGGACTCCAGCGTGGGCAGCCTCTACCACCACTTCGGCGGTAAGAGCGAGCTGTTCATCGCGCTGTGGCAGGAGCACCAGGCGGCGCACGAGGAGGCGGCGAGCACCGCCGTCGCGCAGGCCAAGCGGGCGGGTGTGACCGACCCGTTCGAGCTGTTCTCGGTCGGCGCGCGGGCGTACCTGGACGGCAGCTGGCAGCGCCGGGACCTGGTGCTGCTGTTCTTCAACGGCGACGGGCCGCCCGGTTTCGAGCTGATGAAGCGGCGTCGCGGACATGAGTGGATCGTGCAGAACGACACCCTGCTGCAGCTGTCGGAGAACGCCTTCGACCGGCTCTACGCGAGCATCCTGACCTCGCTCATCGGCGAGGGCGCGCGGGAGGTGGCCGCGGCCGGCACCCGACGGCAGGCGAACAAGATCATCGACGCGGTGATGGAGTACGTGCGCAGGCTGATGGCGGACGGGCCGTGGAAGCCGCCCGCCGCCGTTCGGGGTGACACCGCTGCGGGTTCGAGGTGATACCGCGGGCTCGCGGTAACACCGGTCGTCTGGGGTAGCGCGGCGCGTGGTCGCGGAACTCACCGGTCAGCTGGGCGTCCGCCAGCGCGGCGAGGAAGGCGGCCGGGCCGTCGAAGTCGGGCATCTCCAGGTAGGCGGCGCCCACCCCGGGCGCGTCGTGCGCGTCCGAGCCCGCCCCGCCCGGCAGGGCGAACGCGTGCGCGATATCCGCCGCCTGGTTGTTCAGCGCGCGATCGGAGATCTTGGCGTTGAAGACCTCGATGATGTCCACCGCGCGCTCCGCGCACAGGCCAGGAAGGACCCGACCGAGGCTGGAACGGGCCAGGTCGAACGGATGCGGCACGTAGACCAGCGCCCGCTGCGCCTTGATCCGGCCGATGACCTCGGCCAGCGGCAGCACGTAGGGGATCCGCTCGGTCAGGAACAGCCCGATCACGTCGCCATCGGGCGTCCTGATCTCCTCGCCCACGACCACCCGCACGCCCAGGTCGCGCTCGGTTGCCCGGACGGCGGCCGCGGTGACGTTGTGGTCGGTGATGCAGACCACGTCCAGGCCGGTCTGCCTGGCCCGCTCGGCCAGCTGCTCGAGGGTCAGCGCGGCGTCGCCGGACGCGACCGTGTGCAGGTGGCAGTCGACCCGGACCCGCCCGGCCGGCGCCACGCGACCCATCCTGGCTCCTCGCTGGCGTGGGTTGACACCGCCACCGCCGCTGTCGAGAATATTTCTAGAACAAAATTCTAGCAATCGATTACGCCAGCGACACCGGAGGTTGCCATGGGGCTCGACCACAGCCTGGTCGGAGTACCGAGTGAGCCGCACCTGCGGTCCTGGGACAGCAAGGACGCGCTGCTGTACGCGGTCGGGGTCGGGGCCGGGCTGGGCGACCCGCTGCAGGAGCTCGAGTTCACCACCGAGAACTGCGAGGGGATCGAGCAGCAGGTGCTGCCGACGTACGCGGTGCTGATCGCCCAGGCGCCCATGGCACGCAGCCTCGGGGATTTCGACCGGTCCATGCTGGTGCACGCCGAGCAGCAGTTCGAGCTGCACCGGCCGCTGCCGGTGGCGGGCACCGTGCGCACGGTTTCGACGGTGACCGGCATGTACGACAAGGGGTCGGGGGCACTGGTGGTCAACGAGAACGTGGCCGTGGACGCCGCCACCGGGGAGCCGCTGATCACCTCGCGCAGCGGCGTGTTCATCCGCGGCGAGGGCGGCTTCGGCGGCCCCCGCGGCACCGACCCGCCGTGGTCGCTGCCCGACCGGGCGCCCGACCACCAGGTCGTGCGGGAGACCAGGCCGGAGCAGGCGCTGCTCTACCGGCTGTCGGGCGACCGCAACCCGCTGCACGCCGACCCGAAGTTCGCCGCCCGCGGCGGCTTCAGCCAGCCGATCCTGCACGGCCTGTGCACCTACGGGGTCACCGGCCGGGCGCTGCTGCGGGTGCTGTGCGACGGGGACCCGGCCAGGTTCCGCTCGATGTCCGGACGATTCACCCGCCCGGTGCTGCCGGGCGAGCCGCTCACCATCTCGGTCTGGCGGCAGGAAGACAGCGACACCGCCCTGTTCCAGACCGCCAGAACCGACGGCGAGGTCGTGATCGACCGGGGCCGGATCCAGATTCGCTAGCCGGACTGCGCCCGGAGCTCTTGACTAAATAAATGAATGACTTTTTAATTTGCTCATGGGACGCGTCGCCGGTGTCACCGCAACGGAAACCCGCGAGCGGCTGCTGCGGGCGGCCGCCGACGCGTTCGCCCGGCAGGGGTACGACGGCACCCGCGTGGCCGACATCGCCGCCCTGGCGGGCGTGAGCAACGGAGCGCTGTACGCGCATTTCGGCTCGAAGGCCGAGCTGCTGGTGGCCGCGCTGCGCGCGCACGGGCGGCGGCACCTGGCCGACATGTTCGCCGCCGATCCCGGTCAACCGGTCGCGGAGATGCTGCTTGCCATCGGCCGGCAGCTGCGCCGCCGTCCCGACGCCGGCGGTTACCTCCTGGTCGAGGCCCTGGCCGCCGCCCGCAGGGACGAGGACGTGGCCCGGCCGATGCTCGATTACATGGGGGAGCGGGCGGACTGGCTGGTTCAGCTGATTCGCGTCGCCCAGGACCGGGGCGAGCTGGACTCGGACGTGTCCGCGGCCGCGCTCGCCCACTTCTGCCTACTGCTCGGGATGGGCAGCGCACTCGTCACCCCCGACCTGCACGCGGTCGACGAAGGCGATTGGGCCCAGCTGCTGACGCGCTTGATGGCGGCCTTGGCGCCGCCGGAGCATGAGACGGAACTAATGGAAACGCAGGAGGAGGAACAACGGTGAAAGTGCAGATTGATTCCGGCCGCTGCCAGGGCCATGGCCGCTGCTACGACCTCGCCCCCGACCTGTTCGGAGCGGACGACGAGGGCTACGGGCAGGCTCTCGGCGACGGCATCGTCGCGCCCGGCAAGGAACAGGAGGCGCGCCTGGCCGCCGCCAACTGCCCCGAGTCCGCGGTTACCATCCTCGAGGAGACCTGACATGAGCGTCGACGACCGCTTCAGCCAGGAGCTCCGCGAGGAACGGGACGAGCTCGCCACCGGGACCATCAGCGAAGTAATCACCGGGCCGGTTACCGACTGGGCGACCGACTTCTCCCACGCGGACCCCGAGTGGGCCGCCGACCCGTTCCCGATCCAAGACGACCTGCGGCAACGCTGCCCGGTGGCGCACACCGAGCGGTTCGGCGGCGCGTGGCTGCCCACGCGCTACGACGACGTCGCCTCGATCGCCTACGACACCGACCGCTTCTCCTCGCGCGCGATCGTCATCAGCAACTTCCGGCCCTCGCTTGACCTGGCGCCAGTCGGCGGCACGCCGCCGATCTCGTCCGACCCGCCCTTCCACCACGACGCGCGCAAGCTCCTGCTGCCTGCCTTCACCAAGACCGCCATCAGCCGCTACCAGGAGTCGACGAGGGCGTTCTGCCACGAGCTGATCGACGCGTTCGACGGGCGGGACGTCGTTGACGCCGCCCAGGACTACGCGAAGTACATCCCCATGCGCGTGATCGGGGACATGCTCGGCTTGCCGCCGGAGGACACCTCCCGGTTCGCGCAGTTCGTGGAGGACACGCTAGAAACCGTCAACCTGGCGCCGGAAGAGCGCGGCGAGCGCCTGCGGCCGATGTTCGACTATCTATACGAGGCGGTCCGCGATCACGTGGACAACCCCCGCGACGACCTCACGACCTACCTCATCAACGCGGAGTTGTACGGCCAGAAGCTCGACCCCAACCACGTCGTCGGCACGATCGTGCTGCTGCTGATCGCGGGCATCGACACGTCCTGGAGCGCCATCGGCGCCTCGCTGTGGCACCTGGCCGGCCAGCCGGCCGATCGTCAGCGCCTAGTCGCCTCGCCGGATCTGCTCGCGACTGCCATGGAGGAGTTCCTCCGGGCCTACGCCCCGGTCACGATGGCCCGCCTGGTGAAGGAAGACACGCACTTCAGCGACGTCGACATGAAGGCCGAGGACTGGATCCTGCTGTCGTTCCCGGCCGCCAACCGTGACCCCGCGAAGTTCGACCGAGCCGACCAGGTGGTGATCGACCGCGAGGTCAACCGGCACGCCGCCTTCGGCCTCGGCATCCACCGCTGCCTGGGCTCGCATCTGGCGCGGATGGAGCTGCGGGTCGCGCTCGAGGTCTGGCTGTCCAGGATCCCCGAGTTCAGCCTGGCCGATCCGTCCGCCGTGGCCTGGTCGACCGGCCAGATCCGCGGTCCCCGCGCGCTGCCGCTCCGGATCGCTTGACATGGAGGTCAGCCGTCGCGCGGGCCGGGTGCCGCCTATATCCCGGTTACGTCCCGGCTCGGGCGGCTCTGCGGGACGAGCGACAGGACGGCCAGGGCCGGGCTTCCGGGCCCTTGGCCTCTTGGCGGACCCTGGCCGGCTCGGCCGAACCGGGCGACGGCGGTGCCGAGGATGCTCGCCTCGACGATGTGATCACGGCGGCCGGCCTGCGCCGGGCAGTCCCGCACACTCACCCGCAGCGGCATGCCGGCGATCACCGCGCCCTCGGCCCCGAGCCGCTCGACGTCGGCTTCCAGCCGGCGGCCGGCGTCGCGCCGTGACTGGTTGACGATCTCGGTCCAGCCGGCGATCTCGCGATTACCCGACCACCGGCGGGTCTGGCGGGTGGTCCGCCAGTCGTCGTGGCACGCCCCGATCGCGACGCCGAGCACGAGCCCGGCGGGCACCCAGCCCGCCATGATCAGCTTGGCGAAATCCTGCCCGGACAGGTCGCAGGTGAAGGGCGCCCGCCGCCCGCGGGCCGCATCGCCGACCGCATGGCCGGCCGCGGCGCCCGCCCGGACCGCGGTGCCAAGCGCCGTGAACTGCTGCCCGCCAAGCAGAAACGACCCCCGCGACACCCGCAGGCCCACCACTCCGTCCCCGCCGAGGCCAGCGCACTGCGCCGTCAGCCGCTCCAGGGCCGTGTGCCTGGCCTGGTCCATGGCCCGCACCAGCGGGCCGAGGGGGCCGTCGTCGTCTTGTTCCGGCAGTCGGACCTCAGACGAGGCGGCTGGCAGCACTTCCGCCGTCGATGCGGTGACCCTGGGGCAGCGGTACCCGTCGCCGCGTCTGATGCCGAAGACGGCCGCGCCGAACACCTGGCCGACCGGTTCGAACCCCACGCTGCGGATGGCCGCGAACTCACCCGAGGTCAGCGCGGACCCCCACGTACGACTGGCCCGGGCTCCCGCCATCCGGGCCCCGGCCGCGGCAGGCGGTTCTTCCGGCACAACCCCAGCCTAGGCCCGCTCCCTGGAACCCCGGGCCTCCCGGGAGCGTCGAAGCTACGGAAGCGACTCGGGCTGACGCGGTAAGGGGCGAGCCATACGTTCCGTCTGCGCCCGGGCGCCAGGACCTTCAAGCATGTCTGCTCGTGAGTACTAAAACGACCCTGCGGGGGTGACGCCCCACCTGGCTGCCAGATCCTTCACCCAGGCCGCCGCGGCGGTCGGGTCGGCCGGCGGCGCGGCCACCACGACCAGTTCGGTCACGCCGATGCGGGCGAGTTCTAGCAGCGCACCGGGGCCGCCGTCGGCCAGCGCCACCGCCACGGTCAGCTCGCGCGGGTCGCGACCGCGCAGCCTGCACTGCTCGGCCAGCGCCGCGACCCGCTCCGCGACCGCCGCGGCGGGAAGGTTGAAGCCGTACCAGCCGTCTCCGAACGCCGCGACTCGCGCCAGCGCCGCATCGCCGTTACCCCCGACCACGACCGGGATGCGCCGGTCGCGGACCGGCTTCGGGTTGACCCGCACCGATTCGAACCGGGTGAACTCGCCGCTGAACGAGGCGACGTCATCGGCCCAGAGCGCGCGGATCGCCGCGACGTATTCGGCCGTACGCGGGCCGCGGCGGGCGAACGGCACGCCGAGCGCCGCGAACTCCTCGGCCGACCAGCCGATGCCGATGCCGAGGGTGAGCCGCCCGCCGGACAGCACGTCCAGCGTCGCCGCCTGTTTGGCCGCCACCACCGGGTTGTGCTCGGGGAGCAGCAGGACGCCCGTCGCCAGCCCGATCGTGGTGGTCACGGCGGCGATAAAGCTCAGGCCGAGCAGCGGGTCCAGCCAGTCGGCGGAGACGGGTACGGCGATGCGGCCGTCAGCCGAGTACGGGTAGCGGGACCGGGGCTGGTCCACCAGCACCACGTGCTCGCCCGCCCACAAGGTGGCGAATCCCGCCGCCTCGGCCGCGATCGCAACCGCCCGGATCACCTCCGGGCGCGCGCCCGCCCCGATGCCAAGCGCGTGCAGCCCAACCCGCATCCATCCCCCCGCCTGGCCCCGCTATCCGCGCCTGATCTTCCCATGCCCGGCGCTTGCCCCGCCTGGCCCTTCCCGCGAGTTCATCCCCGGATCATGGGCCGGTACGCTCACCCGGTGGGTTCAAGCTGCTGGAGGCACCTTGGTTGGCGTGGACAAGCCGGACTGGATCGACCTCGACGGGACGGCGAACACCCGCGACGTCGGCGGGCTGCCCACCACCGACGGGCGTCGCACGGTCAGCCGCCGCCTACTTCGCTCGGATAACCTGCAGGACCTGTCCCCGGCCGACGTTCGCCGCCTGGTCGAGGACTACGGCGTGCGAACGGTCGCCGACCTGCGGGCGGACATCGAGGTCAGGGCGGCGGGACCGGGCCCGCTGACCGGGGAGCCGCTGGTGGACGTGGCCCAGCTGTCGCTGTTCCCCGAGCGAAGCCGGGGCGACGCCCTCGCCGGGGAGGCCGAGGTGCCGCCGTGGGAGCGTCGGCCGGTCACCGGCCACGGCTTCTCCGGCCTCTACCTCGGGTTCCTGGCCGAGCGGGCCGACTCGGTGCTGGCGGCCCTGCGCATGATCGCGTACAGCGACGGCGCGACCGTCGTGCACTGCACCGCGGGCAAGGACCGCACCGGCACCGTGATCGCGCTGGCGCTAAGCGAGGCCGGGGTCGAGCGCTCGGCCATCGCGGCCGACTACGCCGCCTCGGCCGACCGCTACGACGAGCTGCTGACACGGCTCGCCGCGTCGACCCGCAACCGGGAGCTGTCGCTTGCCGCAGCGCTCAAGCACCGGCCCAAGGCCATCACGATGGAACGCTTCCTCGACGCGCTGGCCGAGGAGGCCGGCGGGGTCGGGCCCTGGCTGGCCGCGCACGGCTGGACCGACGCCGACCACGCGGCGATCCGGCGCAAGCTGCTCGCAGGCTGACAGGAAGACCGTCGCGACCGGCCGAGATCCCCACGTGGGCGCGTTTGACTTCAAGCGCTTGAGGTATGTTTTGCTGCCTGTATGACAGCCTTGACGATCCAGGACGTGTCCCGGCGCAGCGGGCTGAGCGAGCCGACGCTGCGCTACTACGAGGAGATCGGGCTGATCGGCCCGATCTCCCGCGACGCCAGCAGCGGGCACCGCCGCTACCGCGCCGAGGACCTCGACGTCCTCCAGGCGCTGGCCTGCATGCGCGCGCTCGGCGTCGGCATCGAGGACATGCGCACCTACCAGGCCAATCGCAGCCGCGGCCACGAGGCGGCGGCCGAGCAGCGCGATCTGCTGCTCCGGCCTGGAGGTCGTCGAGGCCGACCTGACGGCCGACGACGGCTGGAAGGCCGCCCTGGCCGGGTGCGAGGAGGTGTATCACGTCGCCTCGCCGCTGCCCTATGTCCAGCCCACGGACCCCGACGAGCTGATCGTCCCCGCCCGCGAGGGCGTGCTGCGGGTGCTGCGGGCCGCGCGCGCGGCCGGCGCCAGGCGCACCGTGCTCACCTCGTCCTTCGCGGCCATCGGGTACACGCCCAAGCCCGGGGCGGAGTTCACCGAGGACGACTGGACCGATCCCGCCACGCCGGGCCTGGCGCCCTACCCGCGCTCCAAGGCCATCGCCGAGCGCGCCGGGTGGGACCTGATGGAGCGCGACGGCGGTGACACCGAGCTGGTCGTGGTCAACCCGACGTTCATCCTCGGCCCCACCCTGACCTCCGAGCTGCGTTCCTCGATGCAGCTGGTCAAGGCGATGCTCGACGGCACCATGACCGTCGCCCCCCGCGCCCGCTTCGGCGTCGCCGACGTCCGCGACGTGGCCGACCTGCACATCCGCGCGATGGCCGCGCCCGCGGCGGCGGGCAAGCGCTTCCTGGCCGTCGCCGACGGCCCGACGATCAGCTACCTGGAGGTAGCCGAGACCCTGCGCCGGCGACTCGGCCCGCTCGCGGCCCGCGTCCCCACCCAGGAGGCGCCGGGTGACGACCTGCCGCGGCCGATCATCCACAACGACCGCGCGCGCAACGAGCTTGGCTGGCGCCCGCGCCCAGCCGAGACCACGATCGTGGAAACAGCCGAGAGCCTGCGCGACCTTCGCCTCCTCCAGCACCCCCGATAACTGCGGCCGCGGTCTCCACCTCGAGATAACAGTTCGGGTAAGGGCTTTGGATAATTAAGCGAATGGCCGCCTTGGAATTGACATCCGGCAGCAGAAGTGATTCCGGCCCACTGCCGCGTCGCCGCCTCTCCGGTTGCGCTGGCAGCAGAAAATATCGCTACGCTGTGTAGCGTACTAATCGCAGAAAGTGCGTGATAATAACTTCTGCAATCGTGTGAGGTAACGCACAGTTACCAAACGCGCCGTTACGGATCGCAGGCGCAGGCGGAGGTTCGGCACACCGCCGACCTTCAAAGGCGAGCGTCAGAGGCCTGCTGAGCTGCCGCTATCGCAGATTCTGGAGTAGTCTCGATTTCTGCCTGGCGCTGATCTCGCGCCGATACCCCCAAAACGCCTATCGCGCCGGGCATTCCTTGTGCAAAGAACCGAAAAGGTGATGCCGGGAGATCCAGCCAGTAGACCCAAGGCGGTAGTCATCAGGACCCGTCGTGAGCCAAAGGCCAAAAGAATTGTTCGCAGCAGTTGCACTTGCCGCCTACCTCGTTCAGCCGGGCGACACCCTCTCAGGAATTGCCGCTAGCCATAGCGTTAGCCTCGCCGCCGTTGAGGCCGCGAACCCCCACATCTCGAACTTCAACCTGATCTTCGCCGGGCAGACCGTCAAGCTCCCCCTGGGATCGTCTGCCACCGCCGTCATCACCGGCAGCCACGGCACGCCCGTGCAGCAGAGCGCGCCCGTGCAGCAGAGTGCGCCGGTGCACCACAGCACGCCGTCCTACACCTCGCCGTCGAGCGTCGCGAGCGCAACCGCCGTGACCCACACCAGCTCGAGCGGGTCGTCGGGCTACTCGTCGAGCTCGCTGTCGGACATCCCCGGCGTGCCCTCGTCGCTCGCCGCGTGCGTGGCCTACCGGGAATCGACCGACCTGCAGAACCCCGCAGCGGACGGCAACGCCTACGGCATCATCCCGGCCAGCGGGTACAACGTGTACGGCACCTCGCTGGCTCACCAGAAGCAGGTCTTCTCTGAGCTGTATGCCCAGTACGGCGCCACCCCGTGGGCCGCCGACGGGTGCCCCGGCACCTAGAAGCGAGCGCTGGTTACGCAGCCCAAGTCGGCCGCGCCCGGAGAACCGTGTTCTCCGGGCGCGGCCGGTGGCCGTTCTAGCGGCGATGGACCGCGCTGACGGCCCATTCCGTTTCGCTCTTGCCGGCCGCTGTGACCGGCTCCAGGCAAGCCGGCGCGGTAAGGGTGCGCCCCGGGGCGGCCTCCCCGGCCCATATCACCCTCTGACCGCCTTCCTCCCAGGTCAACTGGGCCGTCGTTCCGTCGAAGGAGCCGCTGCGGTGCGTTCCCAGTAGCTCCCAGCCGACCCGGCGCAGCACCTCGGCCTCGAGCGCCTGTACCTGCGGACCGTCCAGACCGGCGCAGCCACGGTAGTGAGCGGCGACGGCGGCGAAGTCGCCGCGCTGGTGCACGACCCGGGTGACGAGCTCGACGTCGGCGAAGCCCCACACGGTGCCCTGCGGGAGCACCATGAAGGTGGGGGCGAACCGGTGACCGCCCATATGGCTGGTCCGCCACAAGTTCGCGCCCGCCAACGGGCCGGCCGCCCCGAGCTCGGCCGCGAGGCTGGCGCCGCGCCTTCCACAGCACGAGTCCCGGGTGCCGTGCGTGCAGATCAGCACGTCAACGGCGGGAGACTCAAGCTCAGAGTGCGAATCGGCGGCGGCCGCCGCGATCAACTCCGCCACCGTGTCGGTCAGCGAGTCGCCAATTGGGCGCTCGAACCGGCGATACCCGGAGAAGCCCGCCTCGCCCGGCCGCCCGGCGTGCAGGATCACCCGCCGCTCGCGGGGGCCCGCCGCCGACTCGGCCGGGACGAGGGCCTGCAGCCGGTAGCAGAGCGGGCCGATGATCGGGCCCAGCGCGGCACCCTCGGCGGTGTCGCCGACGTCGCGCGGCCAGGGGAGCGGGATCTCCACCAGCAGATACCCGGCGTAGCTGCCGCTGGTCCCGACCGGGGACAGCGAGGCGGCGCGGGACCAGTCACTACACCTCATCGTCGATGTCGTCATCCCGCTAGCCAACACTGTCCGGCGCGCCCGCGGGGTGCTTTACGCCCGGACACAGCTGCGGGCTGGTTCGCCCGTCGCTGATCCCCTTGTCCTCCGGCGTGCCCATCGGCAGGCTGTTGTCATGGATCCAGGCCCAGCGGTAGAAGGGACGGCAGATGAAGGTTCCGCTTACAGTCGGTGACTTCCTTGAACGCGCCGAAACGGTGTACCCCGACCGCGTGGCGGTCGTCGACGAGCCCGGCACCCCGGGCTCGCTCGGGCGGATCACGTACCGGGAGATGGCGGCGCGGGCGCGGGGGATGGCGCTGGCGCTTGACCGGATGCGGGTCCCGGCGGGCGCGCGGGTGGCGCTCGTGTCGCCTAACTGCAGTCGCTTCATGATCAGCTTCTACGGGGTCAGCGGCTACGGGCGCATCCTCGTCCCGGTCAACTACCGGCTGCGCGCGGACGAGATCTCCTACATCATCGAGCACTCCGGGTCGAGCGTGCTGCTGGTGGACCCGGAGATCGACCGGGGGCTCTCCGGTATCACCGCCAAGGAGCGCATCGTGCTCGACGGGGTCGACGACGCGGAGTTGTTCGCGCCGGCCCCGGCCGGCGCGGTGCCCGCGCCGTGGGAGCCGGACGAGGACGCCACCTGCACGATCAACTACACCTCGGGCACCACCGCGCGCCCCAAGGGCGTGCAGCTCACGCACCGCACGTGCTGGCTCAACGCGACGTCGTTCGGCTGGCACACCACCGTCACCGACCGGGACGTGCTGCTGCACACGCTGCCGATGTTCCACGTCAACGGCTGGGGCATGCCCTATGCGGTCACCGCGATGGGCGGCACTCACGTCGTGATCAGGAAGATCGACGGCGAGGAAATCCTCCGGCGGGTGGAGAGCGAGGGGGTGACGCTGATGTGCGGCGCTCCCGCCGTCGTGGCGTCGATCCTGGACGCGGCCGCCGCCCGGGCCGCCGAGGGACGACCGGTCCCCGGTCGCGACCGGGTCCGGATGGTGGTGGCGGGCGCGCCGCCGCCGAGCGCGATCATCGCCCGGGTGGAGGAGCAGCTCGGCTGGGAGTTCATCCAGATCTACGGCCTGACCGAGTCCGCGCCGCTGCTGACGGTGAACCGGGCCCGCGGCGACTGGGACGGCATGCCGGCCGATGAGCGCGCACGGCTGCTGTCGCAGGCGGGCGTGCCCGCGGTCGGCGTGCGGATCAAGACCGACGCCGACGGCGAGGTGCTCGCCCGTTCCAATCACGTCTTCGGCGGCTACTGGCAGCAGCCCGAGCAGTCGGCGGAGGCGCTGCGCGGCGGCTGGTTCCACACCGGCGACGGCGGGCGCCTCGACGGCCCGACGCTCTCGATCACCGACCGGAAGAAGGATGTGATCATCACCGGCGGCGAGAACGTCTCCTCGATCGAGGTCGAAGAGTGCCTCTACCAGCACCCGGCGGTGGCCGAGGCGGCCGTGATCGGCGTCCCCGATGACAAGTGGGGCGAGACCGTCAAGGCGCTTGTCGTGCTCCGGCCGGGCACGTCGGCCGAGCCCGCGGAGCTGATCGAGTTCTGCCGCGCCAGGATGACCCACTACAAGTGCCCGACCACGGTCGAGCTGCGGACGGCGCTAGAGCGAACGGCGACCGGAAAGTTGCAGAAGTTCAAGCTCAGGGCGCCCTACTGGGATGGCAGGGACCGCAAGGTCAACTGAGTCGGCGATCGAGCCGGCTACGCCCGCCGGCCGATGACGTGCACGAGCGCGGCGACGCCGCGATAAGGATCGGTGCGCCCGGCCCGTTCCTCGCAGTCGAGCAGAACCCTCAGCTCCTCCTCGCCGGGAACCGGGGCGTCCGCTGCGACGGTATCGGTGAACACGCGCACGCCGTACCAGGCCTCGACGGACAGTCCCCGATCGGCCAGCAGGCGGGTCAGGTCGGCCAGCCGGTCGGCTCGGGCGGTCACCCCGATGCGGTTGCCATAGGTCATGTCGTCGAACGCGCGCTGCGCCGTCGGCCAGTCGCCGAGCAAGCCGGGACGCATCGCCAGGGCATCGCCGTTGCGCACCAGCAGCGACACGAACCCACCGGGGGCAACCGCCGCGACGACGCCCGTCAGCAGCGGCGCCGGATCGGCGAAGTACATCAGCACGCCATGACAGAGGACCGCATCGAAGTCCCGCGCGGGAACCAGGTCGGCCAGCTGCGCGGCCTCGCCCTGGACCAGCCGCACCCGCCCCCGGACCTCGGGGGACTCCGCGGCCAGGGCCGCCTCCAGATCGCTCAGCAGCGCGGCCGAGGAATCCAGTCCCGTCACCCGATGGCCGGCCCGAGCCAGCGCCAGGACCTGCGTCCCCTGGCCGCACCCGACGTCGAGAATCTTCCCGGGCTGACCGGCGGCCAGGTGAGCCGCGAGCTGGCGGGTGACGAGTTCCTGCCGCACGATCTGGCGCAACGTGCCCAACCGCGCGCGCCACAATTCCTCGCCGGCCGAGAACGATGTACTCATGCTGCTCCTGCCGCGAGTGGCCGGCCGGGCGGCCGAGCCCGCCGCCGACTGATGGTGGTCAGTCCTGCAGGGTAATTGCCTGCTTGGGGCAGGCGCGCACCGCGTCGACGACCCTGGCGCGCAGCGACTCGTCCGGGTTCTCCTGAAGGACCATCAACGTGTCGTCGTCTTGGAGCTCGAAGACCTCGGGGGCGGCCGCCATGCACAGGCCGTTGCTCTCACACAGGTCCCAGTCAACGACGACTCGCACGTCGGATCACCTTTCAGCTGGAGCCTCAAAATATTTAGGCGTAGCCTAACGGTGCTGGCGCCGGGGCGCCAACCTTTCACCAGCGCCGATGGATGGGATCGTGACCAAAACAACGGCGACGCCGCGGCGGCGGGTCGGCCCGACCGAGGAGCGTGCCACCTTCCCGTCTCCGGAGAAGTTGACGCACCCATGACCTGGCGGTTCCTGTGGCCGCTGGCGGCCAGTCGGCGCGATGCGCCCGAGGTCGTCGGCGACGCTCCCGCAGTGGACGCGCGCTGGGTCGACGTCGGCGGGCTCGGCGACCTGCGCGACAACCGCCTCGTGGTGGAGCTGGGCGGGATCTCGGTGCTGGTCGTGCGGGCCGGACGCTCGCGTCGCCGCCGTCGAGAACGAATGCCCGCACCTCGGTAGCCGGCTGTGCGACGGCCAGGTCAGCGGCCGGGTCATCCGGTGCGCCGCGCACGGGTACCGCTGGGATCTCGCCACCGGCAGACCCGTGCAGGGCGTGCGCGCGCAGCGCCGACGCCCGCTGCGCCAGGTGCCCGTCCGGCTGGCCGGCGACAGGATCATGCTGGCCTGGCCGGCCGCCGAGGGATAACCCGCGCCCGCACGACGCCATACTGAGCGGGTGGATGACTCGTGCCGCCGTCATGTCAGGGCTCAGCTAGAGATAGAGGTGGCGCAGTCACTCGACGCGGTCCTCAAGGTGGCGGTCTGCGGCCCGCGCAATACGCCCGACGAGCCCGGCGCGCCAGGCGCGGGCCTGCTGGAGCGCCTGACTATCACCCTCGACGGCGAGCCGCTGACGCCGGCCGAGGTCGTCATCCCGGGCGAGGGCCGCTCGCACGTGCTGACGGTGCGGCCCGGCCTGCTGGCGGTGGACTACCAGGCCACGATCGACGGCCGGACCGCCGCGCCGGCGGTGACCCCCGCCGACTACCTGATCTACGTCCGGCCCAGCCGCTACGCCGAGTCGGACCAGCTGGCGGCGGTGGCCCGGGCCGAGTTCGCCGGCCTCAGCGCGGGCCAGGACCTGCTGGCCGCGGTCTCGTCGTGGGTCGGCACCAAGCTCAGCTACGTGCCCGGCAGCAGCGGGCCCACCGACGGGGCGGTCCAGACGCTGCTGCGCAGGCAGGGCGTGTGCCGCGACTACGCGCATCTGGTCGTCGCGCTGCTGCGGGCGCTTGACGTGCCGGCCAGGATGGCGTCGGTGTACGCGCCGGGCCTGCAGCCGATGGACTTCCACGCGGTGGCCGAGGCGATCGTGGACGGCCGTTGGCGGGTGGTGGACGCGACCCTGCTCGCGCCGCGCTCCGGCCTGGTGCGGATCGCGACCGGCCGCGACGCCGCCGACATCGCGTTCCTGTCCACCTACGGCGGCGCTGCGACGCTGACCCGCATCGCAATCATGGCGGTGCTCGACGGGGAACTGCCCGGCGACGACGTGACCCGGCTGGTCAGCATCGGCTGACCGCGGTCATCGGGGTTGAGCGCTCACTCCAGGCGGCCGGCGATCTCGGTGATCGACGTTCCTGCCAGGTCCCAGTCTCCCTGGGGAGCTGCGGGGCCGGCCGCGTTCGGCCCGCGCTCCAACGGCCGCGCGATGAACGCCGTGGCCAGGCCGGCCTCGCGCGCGGCCCCGAGGTCGGGCTCGTGCGCCGCGGCCAGCATGACCTCTCCGGGCTCGAGCCCCAGCAGCGCGGCGGGCCACAGATACGCCTCCCGGTCCGGCTTGTACGCGCGCGACACGTCAGAACCGAGGATCAGATCCCACGCCAGCCCGGCTGCCTTGGCCATGTCGAGCAGCAGGGACGTGTTCCCGTTGGACAGCGGCCCCACGATGTAGCCCCGCTTGATGGCCGCGATCCCTGGCACGCTGTCCGGCCACGGCGGCAGGAAGTGCCAGGCGCGGGAGAGCCCGTCCAGCTCGCCGGTCGCAAAGCCACCGGGGTCGATCCCGAGCTCGAGCAGTGCCTCGTCCAGGTTCTCCCGGTGCAGGACGTCGAGCGAAACGAACGGTCTCGCGCCCGAGCGCACCCGCTGCATGGCTGGCTGGTACCGGCCGCGCCAGGAGTCGGCGAACGCGTGCGGGTCGAGTTCCAGGCCGCGGGAGTCGGCGAACGAGCGGACCGCCGCGGCGATCCCTGACCGCCAGTCGACCACGGTGCCGAACACGTCGAACAGCACCGCCCGCACGGCCCGGCCGGTGGAGGGGGAACGGAATGTCACCCGGCCAGCATCTCACCCATAACGCGACGCGGCGCGACAGCACGAATAGAGCTACCATTCTGGTGCTATGCCCCATAAATCCGCGGATCACCCGGCCGCCTCCCGGGCACCCACGTCGGCGCGGACGAAACTGCTTGTGTCCCTCGGCGCAGCCATTGTCGCGGGCACGGCTGCCGCGTTGGCAGGAGCGGGCCGCGCGTCGCCGCTGATCGGGTGGGACGTCCTGGCGCTGGTCTACGGCGGCTGGGTGTGGATCACGGTATGGAGGCTCGACGCGGAGTCGGCCGAGGCCGACGCGAGGCGGCAGGATCCCAGCCGTGACCAGGCTGACCTGCTGATACTCGGGGCGGCGATCGCCAGCCTGATCGCCGTGGGGGCGGTGCTGTTCCGAGCCGGCAGTGCCAGCGGAAACGGGAAGTACCTGCTGGCAGCCCTCGCCCTCGTCTCCGTATTCGTGTCCTGGGCGATCGTCCACACGGTGTTCACCTTGAAGTACGCGCGGCTCTACTACTCGGGCACGGCCGGAGGAATCGACTTCAACGGCACCGGCGCGCCCGACTACCCCGACTTCGCCTATCTGTCCTTCACGATCGGGATGACCTTCCAGGTCTCCGATACCGACATTCAATCCAAGGCGATCCGGCGGACGGCGCTGCGACATGCGTGGCTGTCGTTCCCGCTGGTCGCCGTGATCATCGCGACGTCAATCAACCTGGTATCCGGGCTGGCCAAATGACAAAACCACGCCTAATCATGACCGGTGACGACGTGTGCTGCTGGATGTTGGCTGGCGAGCAGAAGGATCTAGCTGTTGGGTCGAGACCCCGCCTGGCTGTCAGCGGCGCCGGAGGCGCTTCGCCTGTCCGCCTCGCGCCCTGAGAGCGCGGCGTGGATTAGGAGTTCAGGCGCATATGCAGGCGGATCACCGTCTCGCCAGGCCCGCTGCGGAGTTCTACCAGATCGCAGACCTGGTGCACGAGCCACAGCCCGTGGCCGCTGCCCGCGCCCGCGGCAGGCCGCCGCCGCCCGGCGAGCGGATCAGTGATGTGGCCGCGGTCCTGGACCTGGCAGACCAGCTCATTCCCCGCGGTCCAGATGGCAAGGGTGCCGCCCGCATCGGTGTGGAGGAAGGTGTTGGAGGCAATCTCGCCGACGGCGAGCACCAGGTCGAGGACACGGTCCGCAGGCAGGCCGATACCTCTGGCCTGGCTGGCGGCATACGCCCGGACCGAGGCCAGGTCTGCCTGGTAGGCCAGGGCCGCAGCCCCGTCAGGCGGCCTGCCCAGGGGCTGGTTCCATTCGTCGGGGAATACGATGCCTGGGTCGTAAGCCGGGCTGGGCCTGGCAGTCCCGTCCGCCACGAACACTGGATGGGTGCTCATGGCTGACCTGATGATGGCAGGATCCAACTGCGCGCTGTTATAGGAGCACAGGACACGGACCCGGGCAGCGGCGAATGCCACGTTGATCAGGGCCTCGTGCCGGATCGCCTCGCCCTGCTCGGCGCTGGTGCGAGCCGCCCACGCCAGCTCTTGCAGGAAGCGGACCGGTCGGCCGGCGTGCGCATCGGCGAAGGCGCGCAGAACGGGCATGATCCGTGCCGGGTTGGCACCCTCCAGGGACGTGTCAGCCCAGTTCACCCGGTGAGCCCGCGCGTTCATCCGTTCACGCAGAAAGCTGATCCCTGGCTCTGGCGCGCTGACCAGCACGGGCTCATCCTGATCGAGACCGGCGTTGACGAAACCGAGCACGCACGCCACGAACTCATCCGTGCTGGAGTGTAGGAGCGCGGTATGACCGGCCTGCTGCCCGCTGCCCTCCGCCAGGTCGCTCACCGACCTCCCCCCTCCGCTGGCTGATGACGCCAGAGATGCGCGATTACCCGCCTTAGCGCATCTAATGCAGGGTGAGAGCAGATCTAAACGTGCCCCGCTATGTGGGGAGCGCGTCATCAAGCATGGCGCAGATCGTGAAGCTCCGGTCCAGGCCGGTAATGCGCAGCAGCTTCGCTGTCTGCGGGCGCGGGGCGGCAAGGCGGACGATGATGCCCCGCCCGCTGGCGCGGTTTTGCGTGGCGATCAGTACCGCCAACGCTGACACGTCACAGAACGACACGCCGGACAGGTCGATGATGAGCAGCCGCACGTCGGCGCCGAGCATGCTGAGCAGGCGCTCACGAAGCGCCGGGGTGGTGGCGATGTCAAGGTCACCCTCCAGCCTGGCGATGGAAAAGGCGGGCCCGCTGAGGACAGACGGGCCCCCCTCCGACTGGACCTGGGCCGGCCCCCGGGCGGCGTCAACGGCGGTCATCAGGTCGCACCCATTTAGCGACATACCGCGTAAGTCGGTCTTCCGTTCCCAGGAAACGCTGATTCATATGAACTTGATAACGCCATCCGCGGTCATGTGGAAATATGCAATCTGGGTAAGGCTCATCACCAGGATCGATCACACAAATCGTATGGCCTTCACCGGGAATATGGGCTCAAGGCAACTTGCCTTTAATGTGATGCCTGATCGGCGGCCTGTCAACCACCGAGCTGGCATGAATGGCGAAGCCGTCAGCCACCCAGATGATCGATGACGCGCCGCGACAGCCCCTAGGGCAGTCGCCTCGGGCTACGCACAGCACCCGCCCATGAGCTCACGGGGTAGCGCCCGCTGTGGCTGGGCTTGTCTTGCTGGGCTTGCTTTGCTGGATCGGGCAGGCAGGCAGGCGCCCGGTCGGGACCGACTGCGTGCGCGCTGCGACGGAGAAGGCCATGCCAGGGCACATCTGCCGACCGGGCAGCGTCAGGCTGAGCGTGAACAACGCCACCGTGACCATGGCCAGCCCGACGAGGGTCGCCACCGTCGGCCACATCCGCCGCTGCCGCCGCAACCGCCACGGCCAGTGCGCGACCCGCTCAGTCACGGGCATTGCCTCGTGGCGGACCAGTCCGGTGAAGATGGCGAACAGCGGAAGGAGACTGGGATGATCGTCCGCCAGCGCTTTCTCGATCTGGCTAAGTGCGCGCTGCTGGCTGGCCGGCAAGCTCATTATCCGGTCCTGCCTGACGGGACCTGCAGCCCAACGTACGTCGGGCTTTCCCCGGTCATCGCCACGCTTACCGTCTCGGGGGACTGCGCGTTGGCCTGACGGCGGAATAGTCGTCTCCGTGCTGTGCGGCGCTCCTCCAGCGTCGTCCCGCCCCAGATGCCCTCCGGCATGGCCTCAAGAGCGTAGGACAGGCACTTCGCACGGACGGCGCAAGCAGCGCAGACCGCCTTGGCCGCTTCGACCTGCCGCGCCGCCGGGTCTCTTACGGTCGCGATGGGGAAGAACAGCTCGGGATCCGCCTGCCGGCAGGCGCCGCGCAACATCCAGCTCACGGAAGGCGCCCCAGGCGTTATAGGCGGCATGGTATGCCTGCCGACCCGCGCGGGCGCCACGTCGGCACCTGACCCTGGCCGTAGCTGATTGCTTGTTGCAACACTGGGGACATGTCCGGGCCTCCGTTCAACGGCGTCGCGCGGCGAGGCGGTCGGGGTCGGGCCAGTGCACCATGGTGGCCCAGCCGAAACGCTCGAATACGCGGATCACGGAGGCGGAGATGTCGATCTGGCCAGGCTCGGCGCCGTGCCGCGCGCAAGCGGGATCGGAATGGTGCATGTTGTGCCAGCTTTCCCCGAACGACACGAGGGCGAGCGGCCACAGGTTCGTGGCGCGGTCGTAGCGTCGGGTGGCGAAGGGGCGGTTGCCGAACACATGGCACAGTGAGTTGACGCTCCAGGTCACATGCTGGAGAACGGTGACGCGTACCAGCCCTGCCCACAGGAGTCCGAGCAGCGCGGTGCGCCAAGTGCCGCCTATCAGCCATCCGGCGCCGAACGGCAGCGCGAGGGACAGCGCGCACAGGGCGGGGAACGCGGCCGAGATTGCCCGCATGGAGCGATCGGCCGTCATGTCGGGGGCGTACCGCTCCGGCGGGGTGGGGTCGTCGCGCAGCAGCCAGCCAGCGTGGGCATGGACGAGGCCGCGTAGTTGCCCGGCCAGGCTGGTGCCGTACCGGTAGGGGGAGTGCGGGTCGCCCGGCCGGTCGGTGAAAGCATGATGGCGGCGGTGAATGGCGACCCAGCCGATGACCGGGCCCTCGAAGCTCATCGACCCCGCGACCGCGAGCGCGACCCGCAGGGCCGGGACCGCGGTGAAGCTGCGGTGGGTTAGCAGCCGGTGGAAGCCGATGGTCACGCCAAGCCCGGTTATCCCGTAGAAAACCACCGCCATGAGGACATCGGCCAGGTTCAGGCCGCGGCCCCAGGCCAGCCACACCGCCACCCCCAGCCCGGCGAACGGCACGGCCACGATGGTGGCCGTCACGCCGGCCCGGACCCGCCCCTGGAAGGTGGCAGGGGGCCCGCCGTCGTCCGTGAACGGCGTCGTCCCGTCGTAGTCAGCCACCGGAGCCGGGCAGGGCGCCCCGGCCGTGGCGAGACGAGATGCCCGTGTTGATACTCATAACCGGGCTCCTCGCCGCGACACCTAGCTGTCTTGCCTGTCACCGTTCAGCTAAGCCCGTCCGCCTGGTTGGGGAAACAGTCGGAAACCGCAAACCTCATCACCCAGATCGATCGCCGCGGCCTCTGGAGTATCGCTGCGGGAGACACCGAGTCCGGGTGTGATCGCCCCCTGAGATGAGTCTTGGCCGGATTGCCCATTTCCGTCAGCCCGCCGACGGCCTTCACTGGCTATAGGGTCGGCCCGGCTGAAAAGGTCAGCCGGGCATATCCGGACCCGCTGCTGGCACGCGCACTGTGGTTGTTCGTGCCGTCCGCCGGGACGTCATCCCCCAGACACCATGCCCTCGGAGGCAGTCATGCGCATCGGATCCCTAGTGCTCATCGTCTGGCTGATCATCGGCGCCATCGCCGGCGGCCAGCGCCACTACTACGGCAATTCCAACCCGAACTGCGCCCGCGCGGGAACGATCGCCGTGACGGTCCTCGCGGGCCCGCTCAACTACGTGGGCGTGAACCCGAAGGTCTCATGCAAGGCGCTGCAGCCGAGCGGGTGACCTCCGTATCTGCAAGGCCGGCAGAGCAATGCCTACTCGGCTCATTGTGCTGTCTGATCGGCAGTCGTCAGCCAGCCGAGTCGTTTGGACATGGCCTGGGCGCAGTTGACGACGGCTTGGACGTGGCCGGATTCGTCGGCGGCGCGCCAGAGGACGGACCAGGGGTAGTGGGAGGGGGGGTCGGTGAGGGGGCGCCAGGTGGTGCCGGGGAGGGCGGCGATGCAGGAGGAGGGGACGCAGTACAGGCAGCGCCCCGGCGGCGACGAGGTCGGCGGCGGCGCGGATGCTCTCGACGGTTCCCCGGTAGACGGTGGGGGTGAAGCCGGCCGCGCGGCACATCTCGACGGTGAACTGGTTGAATTCCGGGGCCCGCGCTTCCTCGGCGAGCAGCAGGGGCTCTTTGGCGAGGTCGGCGACGGTGACGGCGTCGAGGTCGGCGAACGGGTGGCCGGTGGGGACCAGGACGCCGAGCGGGTCGCGGCGGAACAGCAGCGACGCGATCTGGGGCGGGGCCAGCTCGGCGCGGCCGACGCCGACGTCGAGGCGGCCGTCGGCGAGCTGCTGGTACTGCTCGGGGACGCTGGCCTCGACCTGGTTGATGACCAGCCCGGGGTAGCGGGCCTGGACCTCGTGCAGGATCTGCGGCATCGAGTCGTAGCTGGAGTCGATGATGGCGACGCGCAGCGGCACGGAGGCGCCCGCGGTGCTCCTGGCGGCGTCGGCGGCGCGGTCCACGTGCGCCAGGATCTGCCGCGCCTCGACCAGGAACACGACGCCGGAGGCGGTCAGCGCGACGTGGTGGGTGCTGCGCTCCAGGAGGCGGACGCCCAGCTCGCGCTCCAGCCGCTGCACCTGCTGGCTCAGCGCGGACTGGACGATGTGCTCCCGCTCGGCCGCCCGGCCGAAGTGCAGCTCCTGCGCCAGCGTCACGAAATAGCGAAGCTGCCGTAGCTCCATACCCGCCGCCAGTTCCGCATACAGACCATCCCTCGACTCTGCCCTAAGCCTACTTCTGCCGGCGGGTGATCGGTTCTGGTGATGGGCCGTGCTCACGTTGCCTGTTTCCGCCCCGGCGCCCCCCGGGATTGACTCAAGAATGATCGAGCGGACCGCGCCCGGCATTTCCGTTACGTAAAGGGAGGATGCCATGATCCCCGGCCCGAGCATGGCCCTGGGAGCGGTGGCCGTGAGCCCGAACGGCAAGGCGCCGCGATGTGAGCACTTCGACGGCCTTGCGCAGGTCGAGCCGCAGTCAGACGACTGCGGGGACTGCCGGAGCCGCAAGCACCGCAATGACCCCCGGGCAAGCCTTGTGGTCTGTCTGACCTGCGGCTGGGTGGCCTGTTCGGATGCCTCGCCGAACCAGCACGCCAGGGCGCACTACGAGGAGACCGACCACCCAGTCGCCGCTGGGCTTGCGCCGGGATCGGCCTGGCGATGGTGCTACGTCCACCAGCGTCTCGTCTGAGACGAACGGCCGCGACCGGCGCGCGCGGGTCTTTGGCACTGGCGATCGGCTGTGGTGATGGGCTCATGCGCGATTGGTTATTTCGGATGCGTCCGGGGCGCGGTTGACTGATCTCATGACGACACCATCGAATGGCGAGACGCCGCCGGACGCGCAGTGCCCGTGCGGGCACGCGGCCGACGAGCATGATTCCCTCGCTTCCCGGTACTGTCGGGCGACGATCACGGGTGGTTTGAGCCGAGGTTGCATGTGCATCCGGGCCAAGGCCTCCCAGTACCTCACTCGATGACGGCGACCCGTCCGGGTCCGCCAAAGAAATCCGTTTCGCCGGCTCCGAAGCAGAACGCCGAAGCCGAAGCAGAAGCCCACCCCAACCCAGGCCCCGACTCCGCCCGCGTCGTCGTCCCGGTTGAGGTGGATGATTCCGGCCGCGATCGCGATCGCGTTCATTACGCTGCTGGTCTACCACCCGGGCAGTGGCGGGACGCCGGCTGAAAGCGCTCAGCTACACCAGCTTCGTCGGCGACGTCACTGCGAACAAGGTCTCGACGGCCGCGATCACCTCGGCCGGGGCGGTGAGCGGGACGCTCCGGGGCGGCAGCTCCTACACCTCCCAGATCCCGATAGCGCTGAACGACAGCACCCTTCCCGCCCTCCTGCTCGGACACAAGGTTCAGGTGACGGGAACGACCTCGAGCACGAGTCCGGTGCTGGGATTCATCGTTGACTGGGTTATCCCGCTCGTCATCATCATCGGGCTGTTCGTCTGGTTCGCCCGCCGCAGCAGCAAGCAGCTCGGCGGACGGCTCGGCGGGCTGATGGCCTTTGGCAAGTCGAAGGCCAAGGTCTACGACGAGGACAAGCCCAAGACGCGGTTCGCGGACATCGCCGGCTATGAGGGCTCCAAGGCCGAGGTCATGGAAGTGGTGGACTTCCTGAAGCATCCGGCCAGGTACGACCGCGCGGGCGCGGTCGGCCCGAAGGGCGTGCTGATGGTCGGGCCGCCCGGGACCGGCAAGACCCTGCTCGCCCGGGCCGTCGCCGGTGAGGCGGGTGTGCCGTTCTTCTCTCTGAGCGGCTCGAGTTTCGTCGAGATGTTCGTCGGCGTCGGCGCCTCGAGGGTCAGGGACCTGTTCGTTGACGCCAGGAAGCAGGCCCCGTCGATCATCTTCATCGACGAGATCGACGCCATCGGCGGCCGGCGGGGACCCGGCGGGTTCGGCTCCAATGACGAGCGCGAGCAGACGCTCAACCAGCTGCTGTCGGAAATGGACGGATTCGAGCCGGGCGCCAGCGTGGTCGTCATGGCCGCGACCAACCGGGCGGAGATCCTCGACGCGGCGCTGCTGCGGCCCGGGCGCTTCGACCGGACGGTGGAGATCCCGCTGCCCAACAACGTGGAGCGGACCGCGATCCTGGCCATCCACGGGAAGGGCAAGACGCTGGGGCCTGACGTGGATCTCGACGTCGTGGCGCGGGGCACGCCCGGGTTCTCCGGCGCTGACCTCGCCAACCTGGTGAACGAGGCGGCGATCAACGCCGTCCGCGATGATCGCCGCATTATCAGCGCCGCCGACTTCGACGCGGCCAGGGACCGGCTCCTCATCGGCCGCCGTGACGCGTCGAGCGCGCTGATGCCCGAGGAGAAGCATGCGGTGGCCGTCCACGAGGCCGGGCACGCGCTGGTGGCCGCGCTGTCGGTGCACGCCGACCCCGTCGCTAAGGTCACGATCCTCTCGCGCGGCGCCGCCCTCGGCGTGACCGAGCAGCTGCCCACGTACGAGCGTCACCTGTACCCCGAGAGCCGCCTGACCGCCTCGCTCGCCGTGCGCCTCGGCGGCCGCGCCGCGGAGATAGTCGTGCTGAACGAACCATCGACCGGCGCGTCCAACGACCTCGCGAGCGCGACCGAACTCGCGACGCACATGGTGCGCGAGTGGGGGTTCTCGGCCAGGGTCGGGCCTATCAGCTACGGTCCCGAGGGGCCGAGCCGCGACAATCCCTTCGCCGGCCGTCCTTACGCCGAGGAAACGCAGCGTTCCATCGACCAGGAAGTGGCCCGGCTGCTCCGGGAGGCCGAGGACACCGCAACGACGCTGCTGCGCGGGAATCGTGAGACTCTCGACCGGGTCATCGGCCTGCTGCTTGAGCGCGAAACAATTGACGGCTCGGACCTGGCGGCCATCGTCGGGGCGCCCCTGGCCCTGACGATGAACGAGGAACCAGGGTCCGTTCGATAAAAAGAATTAAAGATTTCTCCCGAACGGACCGGGGCGGCTCTATTCGGCCAAGCGCTCCGGCTCGGCCGGGCAGCCAGCGACGGTCGGTGACAGTGTGGCGGCCAGCCCGGTCAGCAGGATGTCGAGGCCGCGTTCGAGCTCGGCGGCGCCGTCGTAGCTGGCCAGGGCGTGGGCGAGGCTGCGCAGGAGCGGGAATTCGCCGATCGGCAGCCGGTGCAGGCCCAGCCGCAGCAGGTCGTCGGTCTCGTCCGCGTTCTCGACGAGTTCTTGCAGCTCGTTGAGCACGTGGCCGTTGAGGAAGCCGAACAGGGCCCGGTAGATGTGCAGCGCGTCCTGTCCGCTGAACCCGGCGCGGGTGAGCAGCTCGAGGACGTCCTCGAGCGGGCGCAGGGTGCCCCGGGGGCGGAGCGCGAGCGGGGTGGCCAGCGGCCGGGTGACGAGCAGCGGGACCACGTTGGGGTGGGCCAGGGCCAGCGCGCGGTACTCGCGGGCCACGCGCGCGCAGCTCGGCGGTCCAGTCGGGGTCGGTCGGGTCGACCTTAAGCTGGGCGAGCACCGTCTCCACGACGCCGTCGAGCAGCGCCGCCTTTCCCGGCGCGTGCCGGTAGAGGATCATCGGGTCCCGGTCGAGCGCGGCCCCGAGGCGGCGCATCGACAGGGCGTCGGCCCCGTCACGGTCGATGAGCTCAAGCGCGACCTTGAACACCAGGTCACGGGTGATCTTGCCGTCACCGCCGCGCGCGGCGTCCCGGGCGGCCGGCGTTGGGGTCATCACGATGGCACCTGCTCTCCTGCTGTCCGCCTGATACTACCCGGGCACTTTAGCGTAGGTCTACGGTGTTGACATTGAGTCCATCATGACATCTACTGTAGTTCTACAGTGTAGACAACGGAGCTTGGGCGGACGGAGCTTGGGCGGACAGGAAGGCATTCGGATGGCAACGATCACCACCAGGGACGGCACCGAGATCTTCTACAAGGACTGGGGCTCGGGCCAGCCGGTTGTGTTCAGCCACGGCTGGCCGCTCACCGCCGACGCCTGGGACGATCAGGCATTCCTCGTCGCCTCACACGGCTATCGGGCCATTGCCCACGACCGCCGCGGCGGCGGCCGGTCGGGTCAGCCCTGGTACGGCAACGACCTGGACACCTACGCCGACGACCTCTCTGACCTCATCGAGCACCTGAACCTGCACGAAGTGGTCCTGGTCGGCCACTCCACCGGCGGCGGGGAAGTCACCAGGTACATCGGCCGTCACGGCACCTCCCGCGTCGCCAAGGTGGTGCTGTCGGCGCGATTCCCCCCTGATGCTGCAGACCGCCGGCAATCCCGGCGGCCTGCCGATCGAGGTGTTCGACGAGCTCCGGCGGCCTGACGGCCGACCGGTCCCGGTTCTACAAGGACCTGAGCGTGCCCTTCTACGGCGCTAACCGGGCCGGCAACAACGTCTCCAAGGGCCTGCGCGACTCTTTCTGGCTCATGGGCATGAGCGTCGGCGTGAAGGGCGCCCTCGACTGCATCAAGGCCTTCTCCGAGACCGACCTGACCGAGGACCTCAAGAAAATCGACGTCCCGACGCTGATCATCCACGGTGACGACGACCAGATCGTGCCCATCGGCGCCTCCGCTCTTATGTCATCGAAGATCGTCAAGGACGCAACCCTGAAGATCTACCCTGGCGCCCCGCACGGCCTCGCCCAGACCACCGCCTACAAGGACGCCTTCAACACCGACCTCATGAACTTCATCAAGACCTGATCGCCAACGTGGCGGGCGGCGGCAACGCCGCCCGTCGAGAGGAATCACTGATATGACCGTTCAACCGAACATTGTCCTGGTGCACGGCGCGTGGGCCGACGGCTCGTGCTGGAGTGGCGTCATCGAGCGTCTCCAGGCCGACGGCTACAACGTCACCGCCCCGCAGTTCCCCGAGTCCTCGCTGGCGGCGGACGTCGCCCGGCTCCGCCAGGTGCTGCACCGCCAGGACGGCCCGACCGTCGTCGTCGGCCACTCCTACGGCGGGCAGATCATGACCGCCCTCGGCACGGACGCGCCGAACGCGGGCGGCCTCGTCTACATCGCCGCCTTCGGGCTCGACCAGGGCGAATCGATCGGCGCGATGCTGGGGCAGGGACCCCCGACCCCGGCCCTCGCGCACCTCGACATCGACGCCGCCGGCTTCGCCTGGCTGCCTGAAGAGGACTTCGTCAAGCACTTCGCGGCCGACGTCGACCCGGTCAGGGCGCGAGTCATGTACGCCGTCCAGCAGCCGGTGGCCGCCGCTGCCTTCCAGGACGTGATGGGCGTCCCGGCCTGGAAGTCACTGCCCGCCTGGTTCCTGGTGGCAACGGCCGACGAGGCGATCCCGCCGGACGCCGAGCGCCAGTTCGCCGCCCGCATGGGCGCGACCACGATCGAGGTCCCGTCGAGTCACGTGGCGATGGTCTCCCACCCGGACGAGGTGGCACAGCTCATCGAAACCGCTGCCATGGCCGGTCAGTCCAGAAGTTAATTCAGCGCGGTAGAGAGTCGCCACGGCCCGTTCAGCAGAGGGATCTTGAATTCAGATCTTTCTTTTGGACGGGCCGTGGCCGTGACCAAGAAGGCTCACCGCTCTAGCGGCGGGCCTACGGCGCCGTCTCGGCCAGCGCACCGCCCGGATTCGGAGTGCGCGCCACCGTGGCCGATGGCGCCGCGATCAGCTCTTCGAGCTGCCTGACGATGACCGCGGGCGGGATCGGCAGCGGCCGGGTGAACACGTTGAGCAGCGAGTCAACCGACTGCGCGACCGTGAACCGCGCGCCGGCGTCATGCCGGGCGGCGGGGGACACCGGCCCGCTGTCGGCGGCCTTGATGATGCCCCAGGCGAGCGCTTCTGCGTTGTCCGGCTTGACCAGCACGACCCCGCCGCAGTCGGTCTCTGGCAGGCCGCCGTCGTCGGAGGCGACGACCCGGCAGCCTGCGTGCTGTGCCTCGATCGAGACGATGCCGAAGGTCTCGTGCCAGTACTGGCTGTTGGAGGGGATGACCACGATGTCGTGCCTGGCCATCAGGGCCGCCATCGCGGCCGGCGTCTTGCGGCTGCCCACCACGGAGATTCCGGGGTGCGCGCCGAGCAGCCGCTCGATGATCTTCCCCTGCGGCTTGTCCGCGCCCGCGGTCGTCGCGGTGAACGTGAGCCCCGGGTACTGCTCGATGATGTCGAGGTGCAGCGTCTCGAGCAGGGTGTAGATGCCCTTCTCGGGGCTGAGCCTGCCCGCGAACAGGATGCGGGTCTTCCCGGCCTCGTGGACGCGGCCGGGGCTGGGCGGCGAAGCCAGGCTCGGCGAACGGGTAGACGACGCTGATCGTCGTCACGTCCACGTCCAGGTAGTGCGACCACAGTGAGGCGGCGTACCGGCTGGTGGCGATCAGGGTGAGTTCCCTGGTCCCCTCGACGGCGAACGCCCGGTACCGCTCCCTGATGGGCGGCGGGTTGTGCAGGATGAGGAACGCCGGGTGGCTGGTCGGCACGGTGTGCGCCTCGTTGACGAAGACCACGGTGTCGTCGAGCTCGCTTACCTCGGCCAGCGTTGGCAGCGACAGGAACGGGATGTCGGCGAAGCCGTTCCTGCCATCTCGTTTGCCGAGGCCGACGGTGACTACCTGGGCCGCTATGCCGCGTCGGGTCAGCTCCCTGACCTGGCCGATGGTGTAGTTCTCCGAACCGCCGGTGCCTGCGGGCAGCGGGTTTCCAGGTGACCAGATGAACGATATCAACTTTTGGTGCCTGCATTTTCTTTGTGGCCGTCGCGCCGGGAGGATGGAGCGGGTTAGCTGCGAGCGGGCCGAGTTCCGGAGCCTGCGCGTGAGTGGAAGCAGTACGGACATCGCTCGGGCCCACGACGGGGCTGCAGCTAGGTCCTTCGGAGAAACGCTCGAAACCGGGATGCCGACGAGTATCAGCGGCATTCGCAACGGCGAACAGCAACAACCAGCTACATCGTAACACGAACCGTGCGGTTGACCTGCGTGGTGGTGATTTTCCCCGGCTCGTGCTTGCCCGCGGTGCGATGCCAATTACATGGACATTATTGCCATAGTGGTGTATAGTAAAGATATTGCTCCGGAACTTGGCAGCTGTACCCCGGAATTTTAGGGGACAGCGCAGGACCGGAGTTTCTTATTAAAGGGCAAGAGCCCGCGGGAGTTAATTTCTCCTATCGCGATCTGTCGCGCAGGACCGGCTACCCCCCGTACGTCAAGTTTCTTCACTGACTGAGGAGTCGGTATGGGCATCATCGCATGGATCGTTCTCGGCCTCGGCGCAGGCCTGCTCGCCAATATGCTGATCCCCGGCCGCAGGCAACAGGGCCTGATCCTGACCTGCGTGATCGGGATCGTCGGGGCGCTGCTGGGCGGCTGGCTGGCCACGAAGCTCTTTCACATCCACACCCTGCACGGGTTCTTCAACCTCGACACCTGGCTGACCGCCATCGTCGGGGCGGCGATCCTGCTGCTGGCCTACCACCTCTTCACCTCGCGGAGCCATGCCACCACCGGTCGGCGGCGGACCCGCAGGTACGCGCGCAGGTAAAGACCGGCTGTCATCCGGGATCGCTAGCTGCCGGGCTCAGACTGCGCGAAGCGGAGCCTGAGCCCGAGCCTACGCAGGACGCGGAGCGGAACCACAGCGCGGACGCGCCGGTTCCAGCGACGACCAGTACGGCGGTCACGGCAGTGGTGAGCAGGAGGAACACGTTGACTGGCTCGGTGACCATCAGGACCGCCAGGGCAATCGTGAGGAGCAGGAAGATTCCTGCCCACAGCCAGGTCGCTCCCTGGAAGAAGCGATGCAGGCCCGGGTGATGAGAGTACCCCCCGCACCGAGAACCGCGAGATGGGCCGCCTTCTTTATTCCTGGCCGCACTCATGGCGAAAAGCTCATCACCGTAGCCGATTACCCCGGTGCGTCCTATGATTGCGGTATCGAACTGCCCCAGACCCCGGCGGCCAATTTAGGCGTGCGGCCGGAGGCGTGGTCATGTCCCAGGTGTTGCAGGAATTCAGGCGGGTATGGAGCTGCGGCAGCTTCGCTATTTCGTGACGCTGGCGCAGGAGCTGCACTTCGGCCGGGCGGCCGAGCGGGAGCACATCGTCCAGTCCGCGCTGAGCCAGCAGGTGCAGCGGCTCGAGCGCGAGCTCGGCGTCCGCCTCCTGGAGCGCAGCACCCACCACGTCGCGCTGACCGCCTCCGGCGTCGTGTTCCTGGTCGAGGCGCGGCAGATCCTGGCGCACGTGGACCGCGCCGCCGACGCCGCCAGGAGCACCGCGGGCGCCTCCGTGCCGCTGCGCGTCGCCATCATCGACTCCAGCTACGACTCGATGCCGCAGATCCTGCACGAGGTCCAGGCCCGCTACCCCGGCCTGGTCATCAACCAGGTCGAGGCCAGCGTCCCCGAGCAGTACCAGCAGCTCGCCGACGGCCGCCTCGACGTCGGCGTCGGCCGCGCCGAGCTGGCCCCGCCCCAGATCGCGTCGCTGCTGTTCCGCCGCGACCCGCTCGGCGTCCTGGTCCCCACCGGCCACCCGTTCGCCGACCTCGACGCCGTCACCGTCGCCGACCTCGCCAAAGAGCCCCTCCTGCTCGCGGAGGACGCGCGGGCCCCGGAATTCAACCAGTTCACCGTCGAGATGTGCCGCGCGGCCGGCTTCACCCCCACCGTCTACCGGGGAACCGTCGAGAGCATCCGCGCCGCCGCCGACCTCGTCGCCGCCGGACGCTGCCTGTACTGCGTCCCCTCCTCCTGCATCGCCGCCCTCCCCGGCACCATCTGGCGCCCCCTCACCGACCCGGCCTCCCACTACCCGTGGTCGGTCCTCTGGCGCGCCGCCGACGAATCCGGCCACGTCCAAGCCGTCGTCAACTGCGCCCAGGCCATGTCCAAACGACTCGGCTGGCTCACCACCGCCACCCAAACAACCCAATGAAGTATCCGCAGGCGGCGGGATCTCAGGCCGTGATCAGGGTCGTGCGGCGGTCCGGGTCCTGCGGCCTGCGCCTGGCCGACCCGGCGACCGGGCGCGGTTCCGGGCCGACGAGCCGGGCGCGGAGGCGGCCGAGGGCGCGGGTGCGGAGCCGGGATACGTGCATCTGGGAGATGCGGAGCCGCTGGCCGATCTGCGCCTGAGTTAGGCCGTCGGCGAAGTCCATGATCAGGATCTGCTGCTCGCGCGGGGGCAGCTCGCCCCAGTGCGCGGCGACCGCGTGCATGCCGAGCAGGTGCTCCAGCCGCGGATCCTCCTCCCCGAGGGTGTCGGCCAGGGTGATCATGGTCGCCTGGCCGGCCAGCGGCGCGTCCAGCGAGGACGGCTGGAAGGCGACCTCGGCCTGCCGGGCCCGCCGCAGCTCATCCCCGCTGACTCCCAGGTGCAGGGCCAGGTCGGAGTCGGCCGGGGTGCGGCCCAGCTGCTGGGACAGCGGGTAGGTCGCGTCGCGGACCTGGAGGACCAGCTCCTGCACGTGGCGGTCGACGTGGAGGGGCCAGCGCTTGTCGCGGAAGTAACGCTTGAGCTCGCCGCTCATGCACGGCCGCGCATAGCTGGCCAGGCTCGTGCCTACGGCCGGATCGAAGTGGCCGATCGCCTTCAGCAGGCCGAGATACCCCACCTGCATCAGGTCCTCGGTCGGCACTGGGCTGCCCAGGTAAGGTCGCACGCAGGAGCGGACCAGGCCCTGGTAACGGGTGACGAGCAGCTCGCACGCGGCCGCACGGCGCGCGCTTGCCAGCGGCAGCGACTGAACCAGGGAGAGCAGCGCCCGGTCATCCAGCCCGGCCAGGTCCTCCCTAACGGCCCGGTCAGGCGCGGCAGGCGGAGCCGGAACGCAATGCCCGGCCGCTACTTTTTCTGAAGGACGTGCTGCTTCTGAAGAACGTGCTGCCATGTCGACCTCGGCTCGCCTACAGCGGGTGGGAACCGCCGGGGTCCGGAGCAGACAGGTGCGCGGTCTTGCGCGCAGACAAAAGACAACGTTTACCCTGTAACCCAAGATTAGGGCACCGTTACGGTGACGGCAATGCCCGCCTGCTGCGCTTGCTGGTGATCGGTCTTGGTGATGGACCCTGCTCGTATCGCTGGTTTCCGTCGCTTCTGTGCGGGGCTTGACTGAGCGGGTGTGTTTCTCGCCGCAGGCTGACGTGGTTGGGGGGCTGGCGATCTGCGCGATCGGGATCGATGCGGTCCGCCACATCCACCAGCGGCGCGAGTTCATCGCGCTGGCGTGGATTCCCCTGCTGCTCGGTGCCCACCAGTTCATCGAGGCGCTCGTCTGGCTGTGGCTCCAGGGCCATGTGCCGCGTGGGATCGGCCATGTCGCGTTGTGGGCTTACCTGCTGATCGCCTTTGTCGTCGCTGCCGGTGTTCGTCCCGCTGGCCGTCATCGCGCTCGAGCCGACGAGGCGGCGGAAGGCGATGATGGCGCCCTTCGCGCTGACCGGAACCGTGATCGCGGTGATCCTGTTCGCGGCCATGGTCCGCGGCCCGGTCGGCGTGAAGCTTGCCCCGTACCACCTTTCCTACGGCATCCGGGTCCCCGACGGCTTGCTGATCGTCGCTCTCTATGTCGTCGCCGTCTGCGGACCGCTGCTGATGTCGGGATACCGCAACGTCGTGATCTTCGGCGCCGCCAACCTCGTTGCCGTCATCGTCATAGCCCGGCTCACCATCTCCGGTTTCGCTTCCGTGTGGTGCGCCTGGGCGGCCGTCTCAAGCGCCGCGATCGCGCTGCACTGCCGCTTCGCCGAACCCGATGCTCAATCGCGCTGGAAGCAAGCGTAGTGTCGGAACATGAACCGTCCTGATTGCTTAGAACGGTTATTTCTGAGTGATCCTGACAAATGCCACACTCCGGGCCTTGGTGATTAGTCGAGTCACGCGAGGAACATAGCCGATGACCGAAACCCGATGACACTGCCCTACCGCGAGGAACGGCTGCTGCGCCGCGTTGATCATGCGCTCTGCCGGTCCGATCCCGACCTGGCGTCGCTGCTGTCGATCTTCGCCCGGCTCACCGCAGCCGAGAGGATGCCCGCGCGGGAGCGGCTGCGACCCCAGCCGAGCTGGGCCTGGCGCGTCCTGCTGTGGCCGGTGGCCGCGGTCGCCTTCCTCGTCGCCGCGCTCGCCTTCCTTGTCGTGTTCGCCGCCGGCGGGGGACTGACAGCCGCCATGGCCGCCGGCGCGGCTCCTGTACGGCGGGTCCGCGAGCTTCGGGAGACGCTGGTGACGGTCATGGCCGGCCTGCGAGCGTCGAGCAGGCGGCAGGATCGTCGAGCGGATGAACGCATCAGTGGCCGGGGGGACAGTCGCAACGGTCCGTTCGGGCGAGGATTTTTAAAGCTTTTCTCTGGAACGGACCGTGGTTTCACCCTTCAAATCCTTGCGCTGCCGAATTCAGGCACGACCGGGGGAGACATGAAGATGCTGCGGCAGGATATAGTCCTCCATTCAGCGTAGTGTTCAGGTCGGGAGCCGGGAAATTAGCCGCTAGATCCGGGCCGCGTTTTGCTGCTGAGGGGGAGGCGGGTCCATCGTGAACGCGCATCTCGGCATGGCAGCGCACTCGCCTGCGGGCCAGGTGCCCCCGTCCGGCCGGTGGCGCCGGTGACGTACATCGAGCGGCGGGGGCGGGTCTGGGGACTGATCGCCGAGCAGGCGGCCGCGCGGGGCAGGCGGGTGTCAGCCGCCGACGTCTGCGCGGCGGTGGTTCCCGCGGTTCAAGTCACCGGCGCCTGGCTGAGCGCCGCGCTTGACGCGCAGGCGGGTCACCTGCTCCAGGCGACCGACCAGGTTGCCGGGCAGCTCGCCGACCTGCAGCTGACCCTCGGCGAGGGCCCCTTGCTCGACGCGTCCGCGTCGAGCGGCCCGGTACTGGCCTCGGAGTTGGGCGACGGGGAATGGGGGACCCGCTGGCCGGCCTTCGGGCCGGCCGCGAGTCAGGCCGGGGCGGCCGCGGTCTTCTCGTTCCCGCTGGTGGTCGGGGCGATCCGGGCCGGTGTGCTTGGACTGTACCGGGACCGGCCCGGCCCGTTGAGCGACTTCCAGCTCGGGGACGCGCTGGTCTTCGCCGATACCGCCACCTTGCTGCTCCTCGACGCCCATGACCGGCCTGCGGACCTGGGTTCGTACCGGGCGGAGATCGACCAGGCCACCGGCATGCTCACCGAGCAGCTCGACGTCAGCATCACCGACGCGTTCGTTCGGCTGCGGGCCTATGCTTATGTCAACGACATTCAGCTGGCCGATGTCGCCCGCGACATCGTAGCGCGCCGCCTGCGGCTGGTTCCCGATCCTGATCTGCCCCTAGGCGACAAGACGTGAGGCACCCGCTGACGTCTGCGGCGCGCCGCTTCGGGTCCGCGCAGCGGGCCTTGCTGATTCATGGAGAGTGATCGGATGGACGGACAGCTCCTGTCAGCGACCTTTGTCGAGCTGACCGACACCATGGTCGCCGATTTCGACATCATTGACTTCCTGCACGTGCTGACTACGCGCAGCGTCGAGTTGCTCGACGTCTCCGCGGCCGGGCTGCTGCTGGCCGACCCGCGCGGGGAACTGCGCGTGGTGGCCGCCTCCAGCGAGGCCGCCCGGCTGCTCGAGCTGTTCCAGCTGCAAAGCGACCAGGGACCCTGCCTGGATTGCTTCCGGTCCGGCCAGCCGGTGGAATGCCTCGACCTGGGCGCCGACCCGCGCTGGCCCCAGTTCGCCCAGCAGGCCGGGCAGGCCGGCTTCTGCGCCGTGCAGGCCCTCCCGATGCGGCTGCGCGACCAGGTCATCGGCGCGCTCAACCTCTTCCGCGGCACCGTCGGCGCCTTCGACCCCGAGGTCGTGCACGTCGGCCAGGCGCTGGCCGACGTGGCCACCATCAGCCTGCTGCACGATCGCAGCATGCGCCGCACCGACACCCTCAACGAGCAACTGCAGACCGCGCTCAACAGCCGGGTCGTCATCGAGCAGGCCAAGGGCAAGCTCGCCGAGCGCCTCGGGATCGACGTCAACCAGGCGTTCACCCTGCTGCGCGACCAGGCCCGCAACCGCAACCAGCGACTGTCCGACCTCGCCCGCGCCTTCGTCGACGGCACCCAGCCCATCACCAGGCCCGCCAGCGGCAGCACGCGAGCCAGTCGCGCCGTCACCAGGCGGACCTAGACCCGGCGTCGCCGCTGGATCTAGGTTCGGGCCTCCATGGACGGCCGCGGACACAGGCCCGCCCCTGTAGGGCCTGCGTCGCTGGCTGACCGATCACATCCGGATCTGCGCCGGTTCCCACCTCCGCGGTCAGTGCCCGGAGGCATCCTTGAGCTTCGCCCCGGCCTGCTTGATGTCACCCTTGGCCTCGTCGACCCGGCCTTCGGCCCGTAGGCGCCGGCTGCCGGTGACGCGGCCGACCATCTTCTTGGCGCTGCCCTTGAATGTTTCTGCAGTATGCGCGATCTTCTCGACGATACTCATGGTGTCCTGCCTGCCTTTGCTGGCTATTTCGCGGAGCCTGATGTGGGTAGTGGGGATTACGACGGAAGGTTCCCCCGAGCTCTCGCCGCGCTTCAGCCGTGACCTTTTGCCGACAGTGGCCGATGTACGCATAAAAACTCCGGTATCCACCGCTGTCTCCGCCGATATCGCGGGTACAGCTGCCGTGGTCCGGAGCAGTAATACTTTCAGCTTACGCTCTGCCGGGCCTCGTGAATAGGGCGGGGCCAGTTCTCCGAGGTGGACTTTAGTGCCGCGTCGGGGTACAGTAAAAATATTGCTCCGGAACCTGGCAGCTGCACCCCGGAATTTGGGGGACAGTGCAGGACCGGAGTTTTCTTATTCGGGCCGGCGCCGGTCAGGCGCAGTGGCCAAGTAAAGGGCAAGAGCCTGCGGGAGTTATTTTCCCCTACCGCGATCTGTCGCGCAGGACCGGCTACCCCCGTACGTCAATACGCCATCGTCGCGGTCTTCCTGATCCTGGCCTGGCGCAACGCCGGCTACCTCGGCCTGGACCGGTTCGCGCTGCCGATGGCGGGTGACCTGCTCCACCGCGGTCACCGCGTGACCGGGCTGACGGCGCCCCCGCTGCCGGCGGAAGAGCCAGTCCACTGACATGCCGGTGGCTTTGGTCAGCATCAGGAACTAGCGCTAGGCGGGGCGCTGATCCGCCTGCAGTCCGAGCAGGAGGGTATCGAGGCCGAAGGCGAAGCGCTGGTCGCGGTCGGCTGTCCAGGCGTGGATGCCGTGGGCGGCGAGGGCTGGGAAGCGGCTACCGGGCAGGGCGCGCAGGAACGCCTGCAGCTGCTCCCTGGTCGCGGCGTCGCGAAGGCGCTGTTCGGCGGGCGACGTGGGATCGGCGACGGCGAAGCCGAGGGTGTAGTCGTAGATGAGGCGGAAGGCGGCAGCGGCCTCGGGGCCGGGCAGTCCGGCCGCGAGGAGCGGTGCGATGAATGCCTCGGCCAGGGCCAGCGACGCCGGGCTGAGGGGGTCGCGGGTCTTGAGCAGGGCGGCGACGCCTGGGTGGTCCTCCAGGACCGACCGGAGGCGACGCGCGAGCGCCTCGACCTGCGCGGTCCAGGGCTGGGCGGAGGCGACCTGGCGGTCGACCTCGGCGAGGACGGCGTCGAGGATGAGGTCGTAAAGCTGTTCCTTGTTGCGGACGTGGCGGTAAAGCGCACCGGGAACAACGCCGAGACGGGCGGCGAGGGCGCGCATGCTGAGGGCCTGTGCGCCGTCGGCGCTGATGACCGTGAGGCCTTCCGCGACCACGCGCTCGCGGGTGAGCGCGCGCCGACCGTTATTCGCGTCGCCCGGCTGGTTGAACCAGAGCGCCCGCGCGTCCGCTTCTGCTGGCTGCTGACCTGCCATTCTTGCCTCCGACGGGCTGGGCGCGTTTGACAGTGAACAGAGTTCACTCTAGATGTGTACAGTGTAGCTCGGAACTGAATAGTGTTCACGAGACGGTGTTCTTCCGGGTCGCCGGGCCACTGGCCTGGCCAGACGCGAGGGAGAACGGCATGACGGTCACCAACTTGGAGCACGCCCCGGCCATCTCGGCCGCCGTCGGACCGGGATCGTCATGACCGGCGTCGAGCCGCCCGGCCCGGCCGCAGTATCGTCAGGCTGCGCGGTTCCCTCGACTTCGGCGCCGCCAAGGAGCTGCGGGAACGCCTGATCGACGTGCTTCATCGCGGCGCGAACCCGCTGATTATCGACCTGTCCCGCGTTCCGTCCTGCGATTCGGCCGGGCTGGCCGTCCTGATCGGCACGCAACGCCGTGCCAGGCTGCTCGGCAGCGATATGCTCCTCGCCGCCCCCAGCCCCGCGGTCGCGGAGCTCCTGCGCTCGACCGGCCTGCACCGCCACTTCACGATCTACCCCGACATTCCCGCCGCGCTCGCCTCCCAGCGGAACGAGCCCGCAAGGAAAGCCCTGCTGGAGTCCGCTGCCGGCTAGCGATTCTGGCAACAGGATTTCCTGGCGACGCGGGATTTCCCTGAATTCATCTGAGGACCGCCAGTAATACGTCGGCGTAAGCGTCGGGCGATAACTAATGCTCCAGCACTGGAGCCGGCGGCCCGCATTCTGCTTTATTTCCCATGTATTATTATAAATAGTGGACCTGAGGGCTTTCCGAACGCCAGCGGTTTAGCTGGCGCCGTCTTCGGTCCCGGTGACCCGGCACGCCACGTGCCGAGGGTTGGGATGGCCGACATGTTCGGCTTCAAGATCATCACGCAGTACGAGCGAGGAATCGTCTTCCGCTGGGGCCGGGCCCTGCCCGGTACCCGTGAAGCGGGGCTGACCTGGATCAACCCGTTCAGTGAGCGGCTACGCAAGGTCAACATGCAGATCATCGTCGCCGGGGTGCCCGCCCAGGAGGCCATCACCCGCGACAACGTCACCCTGAAGGTGGACGCGGTCGTCTACTACCGGGTCGTCGATCCGGTTAAGGCGATCATCAACGTGCAGGACTACGCCTACGCCGTGTCCCAGGTGGCCCAGACCTCGCTGCGATCGGTGATCGGCCAGAGCGACATGGACCAGCTGCTGTCCGAGCGGGACAAGGTCAACGCCCACCTCAAGGACGTCATTGACGCGCCCACCGAGGAGCCGTGGGGCATCCGGGTGGAGCGGGTCGAGGTCAAGGACGTATCGCTGCCCGAGTCGATGAAGCGGTCGATGTCGCGGCAGGCGGAGGCCGAGCGGGAGCGCCGGGCGCGGATCATCTCCGCTGACGGCGAATACCAGGCATCGAAGAAGCTCGCCCAGGCCGCCGCCGTGATGTCGGCCGACCCGGCCGCCTTGCAGTTGCGGCTGCTGCAGACCGTCGTCGAGGTCGCGGCCGAGAAGAACAGCACCCTCGTCATGCCCGTCCCGGTGGAACTGCTTCGCTTCTTCGACCGCATGGCGCCGACCGCCGACCACGCACGGCCCGCAGCCGACGGCGCCGAAGACGACGGCGCACTGGCGCCGGTACCCGAGGTGCCCGCGGTGAAAATGCCTGCGTTTGCGGTGCCGGCCAGCCTAGCCGCGGCGGGCACCAGGAACGCGCCCCTCAATGCGGCGCCGGAAATAGGGGTTAACGCCTGAGTGCGACCGCGAGGCGTGCCGCGCCGCGAGGCGCGGCACGCCTCGCGTGAAGCGCAGTGGAGTAGGACTAGGAACGGAACCAGTGGTCGGTCACGTCTTTATGTGGTCCGGGCTCTGGGGCCTGACCGGCGCGGCTGCTGCGCCGGATTCGGGTGGTGAGCCGTCCCAACCACGCCAGATGAGCTTGTGCACGGGGATGAGGCGGGGAATGTCGCGTAGTCCGGGGATGAACGGGATGGCGAGCAGCAGGATGGTCCCCAGGCCGGTCATGTAGACGGCGATCATGTCGATGTTGGTCGAGTTGGTCCAGCCGGGCACCTGGTACCACAGGGTGTACAGCCACAGCCAGGGCTGGCCGGGGTAGCTGCCGGTCTCGTTCATGACGCCCCACTGGCTGCCGGTCAGGCCCATCGCCTGGGCCTGGTCGGAGAAGTAGGCGCCGTCCTCGATGAACAGCAGCGGCTTGGTGAAGTTGGTGCCGTAGAACGGCTGCTGTGACAGCAGGTCGGTGTCCAGCGCGCCGCTGCGGGCCAGGGTCAGCTCGCCGGCCATCAGGGCCGGGACCGGCCCGTCGGCCGCGGCGGGGACGACCGGGGCGCCGTTGGCGAACTTCACGCTTCGTGACCGCGTTGGCGTAGGCGTTGGCCCATTTCAGCTGCTGGGCGGCGGGGGCGGCCCGGTAGGCGGCGAGCGGGGCGGCGACGGCGGGGTCGGTGGCGGCGAGGGTGGCCAGCGGCCCGAGGACGAAGTCCTGGGCGGCGTCGACCGGCTGGGTGACGCCGGGGATGGTCTGCGGGGAGAACAGCAGCCGCTGGACGCTGCCGTTCTGGTTGTTGTAGGGCGGCCCGTAGGTGGCGGTCTCGCTGGTGCCGTTCAGCTCGGTCGCCGCCGCGCCCAGGAAGTCGGCCGGGGCGATCCTGGCCCAGGTCGCGATCGTGACCGGCGGCACGTCCGGGGAGGACAGGAGGGCGGCCAGGCCCAGCGGTGAGCGCGAGCACGACCACCGCGGCGATGGTCCCCTCCTTGAGGATGTCGTAGCGGCGGGTCGGGCCCCGCCACGGCGCCGCGTCGGCGGCGGCGCTCGGCCCGCCGCCGGCGCGCGGCCGGTCGCCGGAACGCTCGGCGCGCGAGGCGCGTGAGCGGGTGGCTGACCCCGCGCACCCGCACCAGCAGCACGTGCGCGCCCACGATGGCGATCAGCACGATCGGGACGAGCACGATGTGCCACATCAGCATCTGCCCGAAGTTCATCACGTTGAAGAACGCGCCCACCCCGACGGAGTTGAACGCGTCCTTGCCGCTGGAGGAGATCCACTGGGAGTCGAAGTTCTGCTGCGACAGGTAGCCGGTGAAGCACTCCACCACCGAGGCCACGAACGCGACCACGCCGGTGATCCAGGTCCACGCCCGGCGGCCGCGCCAGGCCGCCATCCAGAACTTGCCCCACAGGTGGATCACCAGCAGCGCCATGAACAGCTCGACGCTCCACAGGTGCAGGCTGTTGAAGAAATGCCCGACCGAGTTGTAATGCCACCAGTCGGGACCGCCCAGCGCCAGGGCGAACCCGGACGCGATCGCCACCCCGAGCGCGGCCAGGGAGCCCACGCCGAACACGTAGATCCAGGAGGCGACGTAGGCGGGCTGGCTGGTCCGGGCAGCAGCTTGCCCGGCGGCAGCGTCCGCAGCGCGAGGCGCCGAACCTTGGACGTCCACATACCAGCGTGCCGTCGTCAGGCCGGCGTCCGCCGCGACCGGAGGCGTCAGGCTCAGCGGCGACGGGCGCGGCCGGAGAAGCGTGCCAGCTTGTCGCGGCCCTGGGGAACGGCAGCAGCAGGGCCGCGCCGAAGATGGCCACCATGACGGCGATCAGCACCAAGTTGGCCACCGAGACGTTGAATATCGACCAGTGCAAGAAAGTCGCCGGCTGATTCATGCTGATCGCCAGGGCGGGAACGACTGACAGACAGAACCTGACATTGGGAACACCTCGGCGTATATGAGCATGACGCCACCGAGGTCCGGAGCAGCCGTATTCATAATCTTGTCATAGTGACCGCCCCCGCGACTACCCCAATCAATCCAGTGCTGTAGAGAGTCGCCAGGGTCCGTTCGACCAAAAAGATTTTGAAGTTCAAGATCTTTCTTCCGAACGGACCGTGGCTTGACCAAGCGACTCACGGACTGAACCGGTCTGGCGGTCGGTCTGCTCCGGCCCGGCGTCCCCACCCATCAAGACGGCCAGCACGTCGCCGATGGCGGGCTCGCGACCAACGGAGTCGGGCAGCGGGAGGTGCGCCTGGATCTGATAGCGGTTGCGGCGGCCGTCTTTCTCCTTGACCACGTACCCGGCCCTGGTCAGGTCCGTGACGATGCCGTACGCGCTGCGCTCGGTGATCCCCAGGGTGGCCGCGATGTCGCGCAGCCGCGCGCCCGGGTCCTGGGCGATTCGCAGCAGGACGCGGGCGTGATTGGTGAGGAAGCTCCAGCTCTCCATACTCGAGAACCTACCATTTCCGGAAATGGATTGCTAGTTTTCTGATTCCGATGTAGGCTCGGTGCTAGGACTCAGGAAGGAATGACCGGGCCGGTATCGGCCAGGCGCCTGGGTCAGCAGCGGATGGCTGGGTTCTCTTGATCCGGTTTCCCGTTTGCGAGGAGGAAGAGCCATGACCGAGTCAGCCCCGCACGCCGCCACCTTGCCGCCTGCCTCCCCCAACGGCGTCGCTCCGGCGCCCACGCCCACGCCCACCTCACCCACGCCCACACCGCCCGCGTCCGCTGCGCGCCCGTCTCGTCGCGGACCGCTGGGGAGCCGGATCGGCACGGCGCGCACCGCGATGATCGCGGGCGCCCTCGTCCTCATCGTGGTGCTCATCTTCATCATCGAGAACGCGCACGCCGTGACCATCACCTTCTTCGGCGCTCACCTGCGCGTGTCGCTGGCCGTGGCGCTGCTGCTGGCCGCCATCGCCGGGGCGCTCATCATGGCCGCCGCCGGAACGGCGCGCATCACCCAGCTGCGGATGACCATGCGCCGCAACCGACGCGCCTGACGCCAAGTAGCCACCCGCGAGACCCCGCATGATCGGGATCGTCGGTCCAGCCGCTCACGGTGGCAAACCCGTTCGAGGTCACCGTCGTTCCCGCGAGCTTGACCAAGGGACTGCCCCGCTGACCGTCAGCGGATGCGGCGGCCCATTTCCTTGGCGGAGTAGCCGCCGAGGTCGGTGACGGCGGACTGGAAGCGGTCGGATCGCAGCAGCGACCACAGCGGCGCGAGCTGCGGGCTGTCCACCGCGCCGGGCGCGACCACGAGGTCGTACGGTTCCCGCGTGACCGGCACGAAGTCCAGGCCGAACGGCTTGGCGGCGGCCATGATGCCGAGTCCGGCGTCGGCCCGCCCGGCCGCGATGGCGGCCGCGACCGCCAGGTGGGTCGGCTCCTCGCGCGGGTAGCCCTCGATGGCGCCCGGGTCTATCCCCAGCTTCCCCAGCTCATGGTCGAGGAGTACCCGGGTGCCCGCGCCGCGCTGCCGGTTGACGTAGCGCAGGCCCGGCCGGGTCAGGTCCTGGATCCCGCCGATGCCGAGCGGGTTGCCCGCCGCGACCAGCAGCCCCTGGTCCCTGTGCACCAGCCGGACGATCGCCACCTCCGGGGCGGCGGCGCCGAACACCTGGTCCACGTAGGGCACCGTGTACTCCCCGGTCGCCGGGTCGAGCAGGTGCGATCCGGCCAGGTGGCAGAGCCCGTCGCGCAGCGCCACCAGGCCGCCGAGGGAGCCGACGTTGGACGATGCCAGCGTCACCATGGCGTCGTTGGCCCGCAGGGCGGACGCAGCCAGATCGAGTACCAGGTCGTGCGAGCCGATCGCGACGATCGTGCCGGAGATCTCGTCGAGGCCGCGCAGCAGTTCCACCGGGACGGTCGAGCCCGCGTGGTGGCCCTCCAGGCCGGCCGGGACGACGAGCAGCCCGTCCGCGCGGACCAGGGATGTCAGGACGCCGGCGCCGCGCGGCAGCGGGGTGGCGACCATGGTGCCGCCGACGACGCCGAGCCGCACCCGCACCCAGTCGTCCAGGCCGAGCGGCGACGCCAGCTTGCGGGCGAGCCGGGCGGAGATCCGCGGCCGCTGCCTGGGCGGCGCGCCGGACAGCGCGGAAAGCAGCGGCTCGGCGAAGATGTCGAAGGTGAGGGCGGCCGACACCGGGTAGCCGGGGGCGCCGAGCACCGGCGTGCGCCCGACGACGCCGAGCACGACCGGGTGGCCGGGCCGGACCGCGACCCCGTGCACGGCGAGGGTACCGGCCGAGGCCACCACCCGCGCGGTGTAGTCGTCCCGGCCGGCGCTCGACCCGGCGATGATGATCAGCAGGTCGCACTGCGGCGCCGCCTCGCTGACCACGGCCGCGATGCGTTCCGGGTCGTCCGGCTCGATCGGCAGGCACCGGGCCTCGCACCCGGCCTCCCTGGCCTGCGCCGCGAGCATCAGCGAGTTGGTGTCGAGGATCTGCCCCGGCCCGGGCTCGGCCGTGATCGGCACCACCTCGTCGCCGGTGGGCAGGATGAGGACGAGGGGACGCCGCCGGACGGTCAGCCGGGCTGCCCCGGCGGCGGCCGCCGCGGCCAGGTCGACGGCCCGCATCCGGTGCCCTTCCGGCAGCAGCAGCTCGCCCGCGCTGACGTCCTCCCCGATCGAGCGGACGTGCTGGTAGGGCGGGACGGCGGCGCGCAGCTCGGCCCGGTCGTGGTCGTAGTGCACGTGCTCGCGCATCACCACCGCGTCCCAGCCGGGCGGCATCGGATCGCCGGTGTCAACCACGTCGTAGCCGCCCGGCGCCAGGTACGCAGGCGTGGTCTCGCTCGCGCCGAGGGTGTCCGCCGCGCGGACCGCGATGCCGTCCATCCCGGCCGAGTCGAACGGCGGCGAGGACCGGGTGGCCCAGACCGGGGCGGCGGTGACCAGCCCGGCGGCCTCGGTGATCGCGACTTCAATGGCCGGCAGTCGCTCCGGGCAGCCCGGCCGCTTCCCTGGCGGCGCGCCAGGCTTCCATGGCCTGCGCGGCCGGGACGTCGCGGACGAACGGGCTGTTGGGCATGACCCTCAAGAGTACAGAGTCACGTCGATCTCGGTCCCGGCGTCGAGCCCGGTCGCCTCTTCTGGTACGACGATGTACCCGTCGGCGGCGGTGAGCACCGACAGCAGCGCCGACAGCCCGAACACCGGCGTGGCCACCCCGTCGCTGACCTTCACCTGCACGACGTCCAGCCGCCCGGTGGCAGACGGCAGGTCGCGGGCGAGCCGCGCGCGGACCGACGGCTCGGGCGGTGCGGCCGTGCACCCGCCGATCAGCCGGACCAGGTCCATGCCGATCAGCCGGAACACCACCAGCGCGGAGCGCGGGTTGCCCGGCAGGCCGATGACCGGGATCGGAGGTTCTCCGGAGGCACTGTTCTCGCCGGGACCACGGGCGCACTCGGCCAGCAGCGTAGGCTTGCCCGGCTTGATGGCCAGGCCGTGGCACCAGATTCCGGGCGGGCCGAGGTGGGCGACCACGCTCGCGGTCTCGTCCCGCGCGCCGACCGAGGAGCCGGCCGAGATCACGATCAGGTCGCTGGCGGCAAGCGCTCCGCGCAGCGCCTCCGCCAGGGCGGCGGCATCGTCGGGGACTATGCCGCCGTGGACCGGGATGCCGCCTGCGTCTGCGACCAGCGCCGCGAGCGCCGCGGCGGTCGCGTCCCGCACCTGGCCCGGCCGCAGCGTCTCCGTCTCCGGTGGCACCACCTCGTCCCCGGTGGAGAAGATCGTCACCACTGGACGCGCGTGCACGCGGACGCTCGTCACCCCCGCCGCCGCGAGCATGCCCAGATCCTGGGGGCGGAGCACGCGACCGTTCGGGATAATCTCCTGGCCCACCCGGGCATCCTCGTCGGCCCGCACCACCCCCTCGCCCGGGGCGACGGGGCGCACCACCTCGATCGTGCCCGGCATCGCCTCGGCGGTGTACTCGATCATGACGACCGCGTCCGCGCCGGGCGGCAGCGCGCCGCCGGTCGGCATGGCGACCGCGGTGCCCGGTTTCACGGTGTCGGTTGGTTCGGTGCCCATCAAGACGGCGCCGGTGATGGCGAGGTACCCGGGCAGCCCTTCCGAGACCCCGTAGGTGTCGGCCGCGCGAACCGCGTACCCGTCGACGGTGGAGCGGGCGAATCCCGGCAGCGGGTGCGGCGCGGTGACGGGCTCGGCCGGGACGCGCCGCAGCGCCTGGGCGAGCGGAACGGTCTCGACCGGGGTGCGGCGGCGCGGGCGGAACCCGGACCGGGCCTGGGCGACCGTCCGGGTGGTGAAGAACTCCCGGCCGGCCGGCTCAGCCTGCGTGGCCGCCTCCGGCCAGCCGCAGCACGCTCGACACCGGGCCGAGCGCGACCTGGCCGAGCCCGCAGATCGAGGTCCGGCGCATGACGTCGACGAGCTCGCGGACGTCCGCGTTCACGTCGGCCGGACCGCCGCCGCTTGCCAGCAGGTCCGCCAGCATGAGGTGGGCCTTGGCCGACCCGACTCGGCAGGGGACGCACTTGCCGCAGGATTCGTCGCGGAAGAACCGGAGCACGTTGACGGCGGCGGCGAGCAGATCGGTGCCCTCGGCCATCACCACCATCGCCCCCGACCCGAGCATGGAGCCGGCCGCCTGCAGGGTGCCGAAGTCCAGCTCGACGTCGAGCTGGTCGGGCCCGATGAAGTTCGAGGATGCGCCGCCCGGCTGGATGGCGCCCAGGTTCCTGCCGTCGGACACGCCGCCCGCCAGGTCGAGGAGCTCGCGGGCGGTGGTGCCCATGGGGACGCAATAGACGCCGGGCCGCTCGACGTGGCCGGAGACGGCGAAGAACTTCAGCCCGGCGTGCTCGGCGCCGTTCCGGCCCGGCGCCCCGGCCGACTTCCACCAGTCCGCGCCGCGGCGGGCGATGGCAGTCACGTGGGCGAACGTCTCGACCGAGTTCATCAGCGTGGGCTGGCCGTGCAGGCCGTAGGTGCCGGGGAACGGCGGCTTGTTGCGCGGCTCGCCCCGGTGTCCCTCCATGCACTCGATCAGCGCCGACTCCTCGCCCAGGATGTAGCCGCCGGGGGAGGTGAACACCTCGACCGACAACCGCCTGCCGGGCCGGCCCCGTGTTTCCGGCAAGCACTGTCGGGCCGACCAGGCCAGCGGCGCGGAGCCACTCGATCTCCGCCCGGATCACCTGCTCCTCGGGGCCGTACTCGTGCCGGATGAACACCCAGCCCTCCTCGGCGCCGACCGCGAGCATGCCGAGCAGCATTCCCTCGAGGACCAGGTGGGGCTGGGCGGCGAGGATCTCCCTGTCCTTGAACGTCCCCGGCTCGGACTCGTCCGCATTGCAGATGACGTACTTCGGTGCGGCCTCCTGCGCCGCGACCAGGTCCCACTTGCGGCCGGCCGGGAAGCCGGCCCCGCCCATGCCGCGCAGGCCGGCGTCCTTGAGTTGGGCGATGATGGCGCCGGTGGCCCTTTCGCCCGCCAGCACGGCGCGCAGGACGCCGTAGCGGTGGCCGGGGTCTGAGTACGGGTCGTTCGGCCAGGTGCGGCCGGAGGCCGCTCGGGCGGGCTTAGCGTGGTGGCCGCCGGCGTGGCCGTTCGAAGCGTGGCCGTTCACCGCGGGGGCGGTCGCCGCGGCCCGGGCGGCGGCGGTGACGGCGTCGACGGCGCTGTCCATCGGCGTCGGAGCCTCGTTGACGGTGCACGCGGGCGCGATGTCGCACCGGCCGATGCACGAGCCCTCGATCAGCTCGACCTCGGCGTCCGCGCCGTAGCGCTGCCTGAGCTGGGCGATCCGCTCGTCGGCGCCCCGCAGCCAGCAGGACAGGTCGTGGCAGACCCGCAGCTCGACCGTCTTCGGCGCCTCGGTACGGAAATGCGGGTAAAACGAGACCAGCCCCTCGATCTCGTACAGCGGCCGGTGCACCTCCCGGGACAGCGTCACCAGTTCCTCGCGCGGCAGCCAGCCGACCCGCTCCTGGATCGCGTTCAGCGCCGGGATCAGGCTCGGGCCGGGGAACTTCCCCGCCCGGGCCTCGACCCCGGGGACGCGGACCGGGGCGTCAGCCATCGGCGCGGTCTTGGTGCGCAGGGCCGATCTGGACGGCGCAGAACTTGAACTCGGGGATCTTGCCGAACGGGTCGATCTCGTCGATCGTCAGCAGGTTCGCCGCCGCCTCTCTGAAGTGGAACGGGATGAAGCAGTTGCCGGGGGCCTCGCGGTGTGAGACCTTCACCGCGAGCTCGATGGTCCCGCGGCGCGAGCTGACCCGGGCCATGTCGCCGTCGGCGAGGCCGAGCCGCGCCGCGTCGTCCGGGTGGATGAACACCAGCGCCCGGGGCGAGATCGCGTCCAGCGCGTAGGACCGCCGGGTCATCGACCCGGTATGCCAGTGCTCGAGCATCCGCCCGGTGTTCAGCACGAACGGGTACTCCGCGTCCGGCAGCTCCTTGGCCGGCAGCCACTCGGCCGGGACCAGGTGGGCGAGCCCGTCGTCGGTCTTGAACCGCTCGGTGAACATCACCACGGTTCCGTCGCTGTGCTCCGGGTCCGGGTTCGGGTACAGCTTGCCGGTCAGCCCCAGGTTGTCGTAGCTGAGGTTCTTGTAGCTGGGGATGACCGAGACCATCTCCTCGAAGATGTCGCGCGGCGAGGTGTAGCGCCAGTCGAGCCCGACCCGGTTGGCGATGTCCTGCACGACCTCCCAGTCGACCCGCGCCTGGCCTGGCGTGTCGAGCACCTGGCGGCCGAGCTGCACCCGGCGGTCGGTGTTGGTGTAGGTGCCGTCCTTCTCCAGGTAGGAGGACGCGGGCAGGATGACGTCGGCGAACTCCGCGGTCTCGGTGAGGAAGATGTCCTGCACCACCAGGAAGTCCAGCTTCGAGAGGGCCTTGCGGACCTTGTTGATGTTGGGGTCGGACAGGAACGGATTCTCGCCCAGCATGTACATGCCGCGCACGCCGCCCTTGAGCGCGGAGCCGATGATCTCGGTGACCGTCAGGCCCTTCACCGGGTCGAGGTCCGTGGTTCCCCACGCCTGCTCGAACCGCTGCCTCACGCCGGGGTCGTCGGCCTTCTGGTAGTCCGGGTAGAACATCGGGATCAGGCCCATGTCGGAGGCGCCCTGCACGTTGTTCTGCCCCCGCAGCGGGTGCAGGCCGGCCCCGGCTTGCCGATGTTGCCGGTGATCGCGCACAGCGCGATCAGGCAGCGCGCGTTGTCGGTGCCGGTGGTGTGCTGGGAGATCCCCATTCCCCAGAAGATGACGCCGGAGCGCGCCTCGCCCCAGGCCCGCGCCACCCGGCGGATCAGGTCGGCGGGCACGCCGGTGATCTGCTCGGCCCGCTCCGGCGGGTAGTCGGCGACGGTCCGGGCGAGCGCCTCGTAGTTAGACGTCCGGTTGGCGATGTAGGCGGAGTCGGTCAGGCCCAGTCGGATGACCTCGTGCATGACGCCGTTGTAGAAGGCGACGTCGGTGCCCGGCTTGAGCTGGCAGTAGATGTCCGCGTGGTCGGCCATCTTGTCGGCCCGGGGGTCGATGTAGATGATCGTGGTGCCCTTGCGCCGCGCCTGCTTGAAGAAGCTGGACGCGACCGGGTGGTTGGCGGTGGAGTTGCTGCCGGTGACGATGGCGACATCGGAGTTGATCACGTCGCCGTAGGTGGTGGAGACCGCGCCCGAGCCGATCCCCTCGAACAGCGCGGACACGCTGGAGGCGTGGCACAGCCGGGTGCAGTGGTCCACGTTGTTGGTGTGAAAGCCGGTCCTGATGAGCTTCTGGAAGAGGTAGGCCTCTTCGTTGGAGCACTTGGCGGAGCCGAAGCCGGCGATCGCGGCCGGGCCGCTCGCGAGGTAGATCTCGCTCAGCCGGCTGGCCACCAGGTCGAGTGCCTCCTCCCAGGTGGCCTCACGGAAGTGCGGCAGCACCTCGGCGTAGTCCACCAGCCCGCCGGGCTTGCGCCCGCGCTTGCCGCCCTTGCGCTTCTCCTTGGGGCTGTCGCCGCCGTCCAGGCCGTGGCTGTTCGCCTCGCTACTGACGACTGCGTCGCTGGCATCCATGTCGCCGCGCACGTCGGCCGAGAGCGCGCCCTTGGGGTAGGAGTCCTCGCGGCGGATCAGCGGCACCGTCAGCCGCTGGGGCGAGGCGGCGTAGTCCCAACCGTAGCGGCCCTTCACGCACAGCCGCCCCTGCGATCCGGGCTGCTCACGGCCCTCCGCGTAGGAGATCGCGCCGCGTTCCCGGTCCACGTAGTAGGTCAGCGCGCAGCCGACGCCGCAGTAGGGGCAGACGGTGTCCACCGCGTCGAGCTCGGTGCGCGGCCGGATCGGGATGTTGTGGATCGGCTTGTTGGTCAGCGCGCCGGTCGGGCAGGCGGCGACGCACTCGCCGCAGGAGACGCAGGACGAGGCGCCCATCGGGTCGCTCAGGTCGAACGCGATGAGCGTGGAGAACCCCTTGCCGCTGCGCCCGATCACGTCGTTGCCCTGGACGTCGTCGCAGGCCCGGGTGCACCGGTCGCACAGGATGCAGGCGTCGTGATCGACCGCGATGACCGGGCTGGACAGGTCAACGCCGCGCCCGGAACCGCAGGGCAGGCCGTTGTCCCTGCTCACCCCGTACCGATCGGCCAGCGCGAGCAGCTCGTTGTCACCGGTCGTGGTCTGCTTGGGGTCGGCCTCGCGCGGCGGCTGGTCGGACAGCAGCAGCCTGGTCAGCATGGCGCGGCTGCGCTCGACCTCCGGGGTGTCGGTCTTCACCTCCATCCCGCTCTCGCAGGCCCGCACGCAGGACGCGGCGAACGCGGGCGCGCCGGTATCGACGACGCACATCCGGCAGACGCCGACGGGGTCGAATCGCTCGTCGTGGCACAGCACGGGGATGTCGATCCCGGCAGCCTTGGCCGCCGCCCAGATCGTCGTGCCGTCGGCCACGGTGACCTCACGTCCGTCGATCGTGAGCGTCACCGTCCGCGTGCTCTCCGGGGCAGTGATAGCCATAGTGGCAGTATCCGCCCGGTACCGGCGTAAGGCCAACAGCAGGCCACTCTCGATTGACAAGTGCGGGCGGCCGTGCGAATCGAGCCCCCGCGCTTTGTAGTAGGCCCCAATCATCGTGCGCAGCCGCTCCGGGGTCAGCCGCGCCTCGCGGCCGGAGGGAAGCGTGAGTGGTTCGTTGAGCAGGCGGTCGGGCAGCCAGTCGTCGGCCGGCTGCCAGCCCTCGCGGATGTTGTAGACGCGCTTGGCCATGATGATTCTGCGGGCGGTCGCGCGGAGCTCGCCCCCGGTCAGGTCCCAGCCGGTCACCCCGGACAGCAGCGCCGCCCATTCCTCGAACGGGTCGGTGAACACGCCGCGCAGGAACTTGCACAAGATCATCGAGTCCATCACCGCGGCCCGGTCCTCGGTCTCGATCGCGGCCGCCACGTGCGCGTCGCCGCCGTCAAGCCGGTCAAGGTCGCCGGACAGGTCCGCCTCGTAGGCGCCGGAGCGGTTGTGGTCCGCGCCCCTGGCGTTCACCGCCAGGCCGAGTGCCATGGCGTGCAGGGTGCGCGGCTCGTAGCCCGGCATCTCCAATCCCTTGACGTGCGGTGCGAAGGTTCCAGAGTCACCCCCGACCGTTCGCGAGGCTGATTTTGAGCCTTTTGCCAGGAGCTCGCCGAGCGGCGTGCCGCGCTCGCCGATCTCATCAAGCGCGCGCAGCAGCGCGGCGGAGTCGCCGAACCGGAGCCAGGGCGCGTCGATAAGGCCGCGCTGGGCGCACTCCATCGCCCACGCGATCGTGCCGCCGGCCGAGATCGTGTCGATGCCAAGCTCGTCGCAGCGGGCGCTCGCGGCGAGCACCGCCGCCGGGTCGCTCACCCCGCACATCGGGCCGAGCGCGAACACGTTCTCGTACTCCACCCGGACCTTCTTGCCCCGGCCCACCCGGTAGATGTGCTCGCAGCCGATCGTGCAGGACGCGCAGCTGCTGCGCGCGACCCGGCGCAGGCCCGCCACTCCCTCGGCATCGGGATCGGCGCCAGGGTCGGGTTCGGTACCGGCCTCGGGGGCGTCCGCCACCGCCTCAGCGGCAAGTTTCTCGGCGCCGTCGAACGTCGCGGCCTGGAAGTTCCTGGTCGGCAGCGTACTGATCGCGTTGAAGGCGAGCAGGTTGGCGAGCGTGCCGAGCTCACGGTACTTCGCCGTGGCGGGGCCGAACGACCGGGCTCGCAGGTCCCTGGCCGCCGCCAGCACCGCGTCCGGGTCGGCCGTTGCGATCTTTCCGGCCGCGCGGACCGCGATCGCCTTCAGGTTCTTGGCCCCCATCACCGCGCCCAGCCCGCCCCGGCCGGCGTGCCGCCCGTCGTGGGAGATCGTGGCGTAGCGGACGCCGCGTTCGCCCGCCGGTCCGATCGCCGCCACCCGCCAGCCCCGGCCGAGCCGGTCCCGCAGCCGCCCGTCGGCCTCGGCCGCGCTCAGGCCCGCCAAATCGGCCGCGTCCACCAGACGGGTGCCGTCGCCGTCGACCAGCAGCACCGACAGCACCTCGCTGCGGCCCGTGACGACGATCGCGTCGTGCCCGGTGAGCTTCCCCGCGATCGCGAACTGGCTGGAGGCCAGTGCGTCGGTCAGCATCCCCGTCAGCGGCGACTTGGCCACCACCGCGAACTTCGCGCTGGTGGTCAGCGGCGTGCCGACCAGGGGAGAGAACACGAACGCGAGTGGCGCCGCCGCGCCAAGCGGGTCCACGCCCGGCGGTCCGATCTGATGCAGCAGCCAGGTGCCCAGCCCGGCGCCACCGAGGTACGCGCGTAGGACCTCCTCGGGGAGGGGCAGGGCCGCGCTCGTCCCGTCGGTCGCGTCGACAATGAGCGCCTGTCCGAAATACCCGCCGGCCGACATGCTCCTCAGCCCCCCGCGTCGGCCGACATAAAGTACACGAGGTCGCCCGTCGCCAGCGGCGTCGCGGGGTCGCGGGTGATCTGGTCGCCGTTCAGCGCCGCCGCGACGTGCCGGTCGAATACCAGCGCGACCGCGGTGGCGGCGGCGGCCACCGTGGCGGCCCGCACAGCCTGCGGCCCCGGGCCGTTGCCGCCCCGGGCGAGCGCTCCGAAGAGCCGGACGGTCACCTCGGGGGCAGGACGCCCGCGCGCGTCCTGATAGTCGGCCAGGGTGTTGACGTTGAGCACCGAGTCGAGCTCCGGGTCGAGCGCGCCGAGCACCGGATCCTGCCGCAGCGCGCCGTCATCCAGCCGCGCCACGGCGCATTCGTCGAAGAGGAACGCGGGGCGCAGCCGATCCTCCTTGACCAGGCGCTCGGCGGTCTCCGCGAGCCGGACGCGGTAGGCGGCGGCCAGCGGCTGCGGATAGCCGCGTGCGATCGGCAGCGCGACGTCCAGCGCGTCGTCGTCCGTCAGCACGCGGAGCACCCGCCGGATGAAGGCCGGGTGCAGGAACGGCAGGTCGGTCGAGCTGATGAACGCGGTTTCCGCGCGCCCGGTCAGCGCGGCCAGGCCGGCCGCGATCCCCTGGACCGGCCCCTTGCCGTCGCGCGGGTCATCGACCACCTGGGTGCCGGCCGGTAGGTCGGGGAGGACCTGGCCGCTGGCCCGCACCACGACGACCGGGCCATCGGTCGAACGCGCCACAATGGCGACCGTCCGGCGCAGCAGCGTCGACCCGTGCCACTCCAAAGCCGCCTTGGGCGTCCCCATCCGCGAGGAGCGCCCCCCGGCCAGTACCACACCCGCCGAATGGGCCACCTCCTCATGCTACGCACCTCGTTGCGCCGCGGCGCGAGACCGCGCCAGCGCCGGGGCGGCCAGCCCCTATAGTTGCCCCGTGGCCGAGGAAGACGAAGCGGATCACCCGCCAGACGCGTCGGCGATATCGCGCAAGACGGAGGACAACTCCCTCGGCCGGCTGCTGGCCCTGTCGGACGGCGTGTTCGCCATCGCTATGACGTTGCTTGCGCTGGATCTGATGGTGCCGCCCCACCTCGGCAGCAACGCAACCAGTCAGCAATTGATCCATGCCCTGGCTCAGAACACGGATAGCTACTGGTCTTTTATTCTGAGTTTCTACGTCATTGCGATTTACTGGGGGAGGCCATCGTCGGCTGATGCGGTCGGTTGCCGTCTTCAACCCCGCCCTGGTCCGCGACACGGCCTTTCTCCTGCTGATCGTGGCCGCGATGCCGTTTCCGACCAGCCTGCTGGGCCGGTACGGCGGCATCCCGTTCGCGCTGGCGTTGTACGGGGCGTTCAACGCGCTCGCCACGGTCGCGCTCATCGTCCTCGCGCACGACGTGCGCCGGTGCGATCCGTCCGTCCGCAGCGCGGAAACGCCAGCGGATCACCTGGCCCGGTGGACGCGCTGGCTCAACCTAGGCGTGTTCCTGCTGTGCATCCCGGCCGGTTATCTATTCGGCCACAACGGCCCATTCGTGCTCCTGCTGCTGGTGGTCACCAATCGGCTTCCCCAGCTGAAAAAACTGGCACGCCGTTTCCGGATTGGCCTCTAGCCAGCGTCAGCTCGGCTGCGAGCGACGTACGGTGCGCTGGGCGAGCCAGGCGGCGGCCACGCCGACTACGACCCCGATTACCGTGTCGGCTAGCCGGAGAATGGGCTGCTGCCAGGCGTCGTGCGGGCTCACCTCGGCCACGATCAGCACGACCGTGGTCGTGATGGCAGCGGTAATCGCATCCTCGGGCCGGCCGATCAGCGACGCGACCAGGCCGCTGAGACCCACTAGGACGGCCAGGCCCCAGAGGTGGAACGGCAGGAAGGCCAGGTACGCCAGGCACAGCGCCAGGCTCACCAGCGTGGCCCCTATTCGGGAGACCGCTGCGGAAACGCTTTTGTCATAGGTTTCCCGCAGCACAAACACGGTCGCGACGACGGCCCACAACCCGCCGAGTTCGTCGTTCGCTGCCGAAGCCGAATAAACGTGGGACAAGATCGTCGTGGCCAGCCAGTAGGTGAGCAGACTGGACAGCCCCACGACGGCGCTGTCGGCGGTAGCGCGCCACACCTGCGGCCATCGGGGCAGCGCGGCCCGCGACCCCCAGCCCGGTCCGGCGGTCGGCTGCCCGGTGGTCGGCTGCCCGGCGGCTGACTCCCCCTGATGCTGCCCCATTCGTCTGCCTCCCGTTGCTGGTGCTAACGGAATAGTTCCGCACTGCCAGCGTTATGGAAACGCAATGGAACAGCATGAGCAGAGCACCGTCACCAACCTTCAGCAGCCTAACCTCGCCGTTCAGCGGCACCCGGAGCCCCAGCAGTCGGAGCGTCAGCGGCCGGAGCCAGCGGCCGCGGCGCCCATCCTCGACGTGAAGAACGTCTCCGTCTGGTACAGCGCCTTCAAGGCCGTCACAGACGTCTCGCTGCCGATCTACGAGCGCGAGGTCACCGCCTTCATCGGCTCCTCCGGGAGCGGCAAGACGACCGTGCTGCGCGCCTTCAACCGGCTGAACGACCTCGTGCCGGGCGCTCGCGTCGACGGCGATATCGACTACCGCGGTGAGAATCTCTACGGCCCCGATGTCTCCCCGGTCGCCGTCCGGCGCCGGATCGGCATGGTCTTCCAGAAGCCTAACCCGTTCCCGAAGTCGATCTACGACAACGTGGCCTACGGACCGCGCATCAACGGCGAGCGCGACCAGGGCACGCTGGACGAGATCGTCGAGCACTCGCTGCGCGAGGCGGCGCTGTGGGATGAGGTCAAGAACCGCCTGAACGCCTCGGCCCTCGGCCTGTCCGGCGGACAGGCGCAGCGGCTGGTCATCGCCCGCACGATCGCCGTCGAGCCGGACGTCATCCTCATGGACGAGCCCGCCTCGGCCCTCGACCCGATCGCGACCGGGGCCATCGAGGACCTGATGCATAAGCTCAAGTCGCAGTACACGATCGTCATCGTCACCCACAACATGCAGCAGGCCGCCCGGGTCAGCGACCGCACCGCCTTCTTCTCGGTGCTCGTCAACCCCGACAGCGACACCCGCACCGGCACGCTCATCGAGCACGGCCGCACGCAACAAATCTTCGAAGACCCGTATGACAGCCGCACCCAGGCCTACGTCACCGGCCGAATAGGCTAACCCGCTGTGAGGCGGTGAGCGATGCCGTGGCGCGGCTCCGCCTGTTCGCCTCGCGCCTTAGGGCATAGGGAGCCCGTTCTGGCTGCTTGTACTTGGCTTGCTCGGCTGGAACGCACAAGCAGGCTGGCGCTCGGTCGGGACTGACTGTATGCGCGCCGCGACGGAGATGGCCGTGCCCGAGCACACCTGGGAGTTGCGCGGCGTCAGGCTGACGGTGAACAACGCCGCCGCGGCCATGGTCAGCCCGACGAAGGTTGCTGCCGGCACCCACATCCGCAGCCGCCAGCGCGACCGCCACCGCCGGGCCGTGACCCGCTCAGTCACGGGCATTGCCTCGTGGCCCGCCAGTCTGGTGAAGATGGCAAACTGCGGCCCGAGACCGGGATGATCGTCGGCCAGCGCCTTTTCGATCTGGTCAAGTGCGCGCTGCTGGCCGGTCGGCAAGCTCATTTCGGATCGGCCAGTCGACCGGCGCCGCGCGATAGAGCACCGTCACTGTACGGCTGCAACAGTTGGGACATGTCCGCGCCTCCGGCAGTAAGCCTCACTTGGCCACCGGGGTCTGGAGCAGCTCGACAGTGCGATCAAAAGATGGACCCGGACGAGCCGGGTGATCCGCGATTACCCTTTTTACGGGCAACGAAACGCCTTTAGTCCCCAGCAGCGACCTGCGTCTAGATCAGGCCCGCAACCGCAACCGCAACCAGCGACTGTCCGACCTGGCCCGCGCCTTCGTCGACGGCACCGACCGAATACCGCTGATGCGGTTTCGAGCCCTTCTTGTCTGGTAGGAAATGGCGAATGTTCCCGACGGTACTATGCTGACTGCTCCGTGGCCGTCTGCGTCGTCTGGAAGGCGACGGGTGTCCGCCGGGTCCCCCCAAGAGTGGTGCTGATGGCAGCTGGTGCGGAGCAGGTAAGGGTTCTGCTCGTCGAGGACGACGATGGCGATGCCTTTCTGGTAGGGGAATTGCTGCGCGAGGCGGGCGCGGGGGTCGAGGTTCAGCGGGTGCGGCTGCTGGCCGAGGCCAGGCCGCTGATTCGCGACGCGGCGTGCGTGCTGCTCGACCTCGGCCTTCCTGATTCAGAGGGCCTGGACGGTCTGCGGCGGCTGCTCCGGCAGGAGCCGGACGTCGCTGTCGTCGTGCTGACCGGCCTGGCCGACGAGTACCTGGGCGAGCAAGCCGTCAAGGCCGGGGCACAGGATTACCTGGTCAAGGGCGACGTCACCGGGAAGCTGCTGCACCGGGTGATCAGGTACGCGATGGAGCGCCGCCGCTGGGACGAGGCCCAGCGTCAGCTGCACGTCGCGCGGCTCAGCGCGCAGGAGAACGCCCGGCTTGAGCGCGGTCTGCTGCCGTCGCCGGTCCTTGACGACCCGCGGCTGAGCGTCTCGGCGCGCTACCGGGCCGGCGGCAGGCAGCGGCTTCTTGGCGGGGATTTCTACGACGTCGTGCAGACCCCGGACGGCTGGGCGCACGCGCTGATCGGCGACGTCTGCGGGCGCGGTCCTTCCGAGGCCGCGCTCGGGGTCTGCCTGCGGGTGGCGTGGCGGGCGCTGGTGCTGGCCGGCCAGCAGCCGGCCGACGTGCTGTCCGCCGTCCAGCTCGTGCTCCAGCACGAGCAGCAGGAAGAGGCCATGTTCGCCACCGTCTGCATGGTGTCGGTGGCGCCCGACCGCTGCACCGGGGTGCTGCGGCTGGCCGGCCATCCGGCACCGCTGCTCATCACTCCCGACGGGATAACCGAGCTCGCCGCCCCCGCGTGCCCGCCGCCCGGGCTCAACGGCTCAGGGAAATGGCCCGGCCGCGAGGTGGAACTGGGCCGGCACTGGTCGCTGTTGCTATACACGGACGGGCTGATCGAGGGGCGGATCGCCCGCGGGCCGTACCGGCTCGGCACCGATGGCCTGATGGGCCTGGTGCGGGACGCGCTGGGCGCGCCGCCGTTCCGTCTCGGCGGGGTCTACGACGACGCCCTGCTGAACCGGCTGATCGAACAGGTGCGCAACCTCAACGGCGGCGATCTGGACGACGATATCGCGCTGCTCGCGCTCAGCCGCTCATGACCGGGCAGCGGTCCGCCCAGGCCCGTCCGGCCTCGTCGCCCTGGCCGCTCCGCCGGATCATCGGCGGCGCCGTGCTCTTCATGGCGCTGTTCTCGGTGGCGGCGGTGGTCACCGGCGCGCTGGCCCTTGCCCACCTGGATACCGAGCGGCAGCGGATCGAGTCCACCATCGACCCGGCGGCGCTGGCGGCCCAGCAGCTCTACAGCGCGCTGCTCAACCAGGAGACCGGGGTGCGCGGGTACGCGCTGACCGGCCAGCCGGCCTTCCTCGGCCCCTATACCGAGGGCACGGCGGCCGAGAAGACCGCGGTCAGCCAGCTCGACCAGCTCATACCGCAGCTGCCCGCCGCCAGCGCGGCGGAGCTCAGGCAGACGCTCACCCAGGCACGCGACTGGCGCACCCGCTACGCCGAGCCGACGATCAAGCAGATCCAGGCCAGCGGGAAGCCGGTGGTCAGCCCGGACATCCTGGCAGGCAAGGCGGAGTTCGACGCGCTGCGGGTTAAGTTCGCCCTCTTCGAGGCGGATGTCTCGGGCGCGCGGGGGCAGGCGCTGACCTCGCTCGACGATTCTTCGCGGGAGCTGCACGTGACCCTGCTGGCCATCGCGATCGCGCTCGCGCTAGTGGTGGCGGGACTGGCTCTGGTGCTGCGCGCCACCGCGATTCGCCCGGTGCATCTGCTCGCCGCGGAGGCGCGGCGGGTCGCCGAGGGCGATTTCGGCCACGAGGTCGCCCAGACCGGGCCGCGGGAGATCCGCGGCCTGGCGGCCGACGTGAACACGATGCGGCTGCGCATCCTGCAGGAGCTGTCGGCGGTGCGGGCGGCCAACGAGGCGCTCGAGGTGCGAGCCACGCAGCTGCAGCGATCCAACGCCGAGCTCGAGCAGTTCGCCTACGTGGCGTCGCATGACCTGCAGGAGCCGCTGCGTAAGGTCACCAGCTTCTGCCAGCTGCTGCAGCGCCGCTACGGCGGCCAGCTCGATGAGAAGGCCGACCAGTACATCGAGTTCGCCGTGGACGGGGCCAAGCGGATGCAGGTGCTGATCAACGACCTGCTCGCGTTCAGCCGGGCGGGCCGCTCGGCCGAGGATCTCGGCCCGGTGGCCTGCGACGCAGCGCTGGCCGGGGCGACGGCGAACCTGTCGACCCAGATCGCCCAGGCCGGCGCCGTGATCGAGGCCGGTCCGCTGCCGGTGGTGCGGGGGCAGCTCACGCTGCTGACCGTGGTCTTCCAGAACCTGCTCGGCAACGCGCTGAAGTTCAAGGGCGAGCGGCCGCCGCGCATCGTCGTGACGGCCGAACGCGACGGGGCGTTCTGGTCGTTTTCCGTCACCGATAACGGAATCGGGATCGAGCCGCAGTATGCTGACCGCGTTTTCCTGATCTTCCAGCGCCTGCACGACCGGGCCGCTTATCCAGGCACCGGTATCGGCCTGGCGATGTGCAGGAAGATCATCGAGTACTTCGGTGGCCGGATCTGGCTCGACACCGGCGTCGCGGACGGCGCCAGGTTCCGCTTCACCGTGCCCGCACTCTCCGACGACGAGGGGAACGAGGAACGCGATGGCTGATCGGGATGGTCTCAAGCCGGTCGACGTGCTCCTGGTGGAGGACGACGAGGGAGACATCCTCATGACCAGGGAGGCCTTCGAGTTCTACAAGTTGCGCAACGCGCTGCACGTGGTGACCGACGGCGAGCAGGCGCTCAAGTTCCTGCGCCAGACCGGGCCCTTCGCCGACGCCCCGCGACCGGGACTGATCCTGCTCGACGTCAACCTGCCGCGCCTGTCCGGCCTCGAGGTGCTGGCCGAGCTGAAGCAGGACCCCGAACTCACCGTCATCCCGGTGGTGATGCTGACCACCTCGCAGGCCGAAGAGGACATCCTGCGCAGCTACCAGCTGCACGCGAACGCGTACGTGAGCAAGCCGGTGGACTTCGAGAACTTCATGGCGGCGATCAGGCAGATCGACGACTTCTTCCTGACCCTCGTACAGCTGCCTCGTTAGGGCCTATCGGGAAGCGCTAGCGGTGGCGGCCGAGCGCGCGACGACGAGCTTGACGGCCTGTTGAAGCCAGGCGTCTTCCGCGTCGTCCCATCCGACCACCCGGGTCGGGATCGCGCTCGGATCGAGCTGCCCGGCCGTGACCAGGTCGATCACCTCGGGCAGGAAGCGGCGCGAGTCCGCGCGCGACAGGTGCAGCGTGACCCCCTTGGTGTACATGTGCAGCAGCGGCAGCGGCGTCATCTCGGCGAAGTGGATCGCGACCGAGGTGCAGTAGCCGTAGGCGTCGGTCGAGCGCAGCGTGCACGCGAGGCCATCGGTCTCCATCGTGTTCTCGACCGTCACCGCCGCCCGCTCAAACGACCGCGGCCAGGGGCCCTCGTGCAGCTGCGCGTCGGCGCCGAGCCGGGCGGCGGCCTCGCACTGCCCGGCGTCCCGGTCGATGTAGCGCACCCGCCGGGCGCCAAGCGCGACTGCGGCGGCGACGGCGTACAGGCCCACCGACGACGCCGCCCCGCCGACCACGAGCACGTCCGCCTGCGGCGCCGCCGCGAGCTGGCCGGCGACCGTGCGGTACCCGTCGACACCGTTGTCGACCAGCGTGCACAGGACTTCTGGCTCGATCCCGTCCGGTGCCGGGACCAGCAGATGATCGGCGGCGGGCACCAGCAGCAGATCGGACAGGCCGCCGCCGTGACCGCCTCCGGCCGGACCGAAGCCGAACGCGGCGCCCACCGACGCCTTGTAGGTGTGACACCCGCCGTACCGGCGGTCCGCGCAGGCGAGGCAGCGGCCGCAGGACACCTGGTAGGGAACCAGGACGCGCTGTCCGACCCGGACCCGGCTGACCTCGGGGCCGACCTCGACCACCTCGCCCACGGTCTCGTGCCCCACCCCGAACGGCCCAGGAAACAGGCCCTGGGCGGCCATCGGAAGGTCGAGATCGCACCGCGCGACCGCCAGCGGCGCCACCAGCGCGCCCGCCGGGTCAGTCAGGACCGGGTCGGGCACCTCGCGCCATTGCACGACACCCGCCGCCACGTACGTCAGCTGCCGCATCCGTCGCCAGCCTCTCGAGTCGTGAGTTTTGTCTGCCGGTGGCGAAGCAGCGGCGATGGGGCCGCCAACCGCACGCTATCGCGATTCGCCTGGGTCCGTCGATGGGTCGCCCGGCCCGGGCGGGGGATGCTCAGCATGTGGGGACAGACGACATTGAGGCGCTGGCGCGGGATCGGCTGGGTTTCGCCGAGCTCCGCCCCGGGCAGTTGCCTGCGGTTGCCGCCCTGGTGGCCGGCCGCGACGTGCTGGCGGTGCTGCCGACCGGGGCGGGGAAATCGGCGATCTACGAGCTGGCGGGACTGCTGCGACCGGGTCCGACCATCGTGGTCTCGCCGCTCATCGCGCTCGAGGATGATCAGCTCGCTCACCTGCGTTCTGCGGGCCTGCACGCCATCGTGCTGAACTCGCGTCAGTCGGCCGGGAAGCGCGCGGCGGCGCTGCTGGCCGCGTGCCAGCCCGACACGTTCGTGTTCCTGTCGCCCGAGCAGCTGGCCAATGACGAGACGCGGGAGATTCTCGAGCGGGCGAGGCCCGGTCTCTTCGTCGTCGACGAGGCTCATCTGATCGCCGAGTGGGGTCACGATTTCCGGCCCGATTACATGATGCTCGGCGCGCAGGCCGAGGCACTGGGCGCGCCGGTTCGCCTCGCGCTGACCGCCACGGCGGCGCCGCCGGTGCGGGAGGAGATCATCCGGCGGCTCCGCCTGCGCGATCCGCAGACGGTGCTGGGCGACTTCGACCGGCCGAACATCTGCCTGTCGGTCCGCCGGGTCATGACCGTACGGCAGAAGCAGCAGCAGCTCGCGAGCGCGGTAGCCGAATGGGACGGGCAAGGGATCGTCTACGCGGCCACCCACGCCAACGCGGAGGCCGCTCGGGACACGCTCGCGTCGGCCGGGGAGAGGGTGACGCTGTACCACGCCGGGCTGCCCGCACGCGCACGACAGGAAGCGATGGCGGCCTTCCTCGACGGCACCGCCCGGGTGATCGTGGCCACGGTCGCCTTCGGGATGGGGATCGACAAGCCGGACGTCCGCTGGGTGCTGCACTATGACCCGCCTCCCTCGCCCGACTCGTACTACCAGGAGTTCGGGCGGGCCGGCCGAGACGGCGAACCATCGCAGGCGCGGCTGCTCTACCGGTACGAGGACTTCGAGACCGCGCGGTACTTCACGATCGGGGGGGTTTCCAGCGCGGGGGTGGTGCAGGCCGCGAGCGAGCTCGCGGCGGGCCAGCCGGCCGACACCGCCAAGCGGCAGGAAACGGCCGCGATCGCGCACCTGGCCGATCTCGGCGCGGTGACGTGGCGGGCGGACGGCGTCCCAGCCTGGAGCGGGGCGATGACGGTGGCGGAGGCCCTGAAGGCCTCGCAGCAGGAGATCGATCGCGAGGGCGAGGTCGAGGCCTCGCGGCTGCGGATGATGCGTCACTACGCGGAGCATCCCGGCTGCCGGCGTTCGTTCCTGCTCACCTACTTCGGGCAGGATTACGCGGGTGCGTGCGGCAACTGCGACAACGACCTCGAGCATGCTGACCCGGCCGCGCAAACCGGGGGAGCGCAGGCCGCTCCGGCCGACGTCCCGTTCGACGTCGGCAGCCGGGTGGTGAGCGAGCGCTGGGGCGAGGGCACCGTCCAGCGTTACGACGGCGATCAGGTCACGGTGTTGTTCGACGAGCACGGCTACCGCGAGCTGTACCTCCCGGTCGTCCGCGAGCGCGGGCTGCTGCGGCCCGCTCACGGGACGGCGGGCGAATCTGCCTCATAGGGCTACACTCGAACCGGATCATTGTTCCGAAATGTTGGAAGGGGAGCCTGGTGTCCGGTGCAAGCCCGTCCGCCGCGGCGCCGGCCCGGAGCAAGCGGGCCGATGCTCTTCGGAATGAGCAGACGCTGCTTGCCGCTGCGGCCGCGGTGTTCGTTACCTCCGGGGTTGACGCGCCGATCCGCGAGATCGCGGCTAGGGCGGGTGTCGGGATCGGGACGATCTACCGCCACTTCCCCACTCGGGCGGATCTAATCGTGGCCGTCTTCCGGCACCAGGTCGAGGCCTGCGCCGAGGCAGGTCCGACGCTGCTGGCCGACGCCGACTCTCCCTTGGTGGCGCTGCGCCAGTGGGTCGATCTCTTCGTCGACTTCCTGGTCACCAAGCACGGACTCGCCAACGCGCTGCAGTCGGACAGCGGCGGCTTCGAGTCGCTGCACAGCTACTTCCTTGACCGGCTGGTGCCCGTCTGCGGTCAGCTGCTCGACGCCGCCGTCAGCGCCGGCCAGGTGAGGCCCGGCCTGAGCGGCTACGAGCTGATGCGCGGCATCGGCAGCCTGTGCGCCAGAAGCGACAGCGACCCGCGCTATGACCCCCGCCGACTGATCGAACTGCTGCTGCTCGGACTACAACGGCCGCAGCCTGCTACCTGACCCCATGACCAGGTGTTACCCCATTCGTGTGTTTGGTGCGTTACGGTAAGTGGCGCTGATGCCTTTCCCGGCTCAGCAGGCACAGGAGGGGAGCCTGATGATCATTCCGGACGGGGTCGGCGAGGGCCCGATGCTGCAGGAAGCCACGCGTGAACTTGAGGCGGCCATTCACGATGCCCGGGTGGCGTTCGACTGCATCGCTCTCGGCGAGAACGACCGTGCGCACACCAGCGCGGTAACCGCCCGGGTCGCGATCGAGGCCGCGGTGACCGCGTTGCAGGCCGCACTGGCCCAGACGGCCGCTCAGTCGGCCGCGCAATCGGCCGGCCAAACGGCCGCGGGCGGCCAGGTGCCGCGCGATGAGCCTTGAAATCGAGCGGCGCAATCAGGCGCTGGGCAATTTCGTAGCCAGTCCTTCGCTGCAGGAGTACGCGCCCCGCTTCGCCGGGCACTTTCTGCTGACCAGAGACGACGGAGTGCTGACGGTGCGGATGCACACCGGCAACGGTCCCGCTCTGTGGTCCAGAGGGCTGCTCAACGGCTGGAACCTGCTCTTGCGGGACATTGCGGCCGACCGCGACACCGAGGTCGTGGTCATCACCGGCACCGGAGACCGATGGATCGCGGGGACTGACCCGGCGTCGTTCGCGGAACCGCCGTCAACCTGGCACAGCGACCTGCTGGCGGAGCAACTCAACGACGGGATCAAGCTCCTGGAGCGGCTCGTGATCGACATTGATGTCCCCACGATCGCCGCCATCAACGGACCAGGGCCGCGGCTAGAGGTCGCGCTGATGTGCGACCTGACCCTGTGCACACCGCAGACGGTCTTCGCCGATGGCAACTTCGGCGCCGGCTCCGTCCCCGGAGACGGCATGTATCTCGCGCTCAGCGAGTTGGTAGGACCCAAACGCGCCGCCTACCTCGCCTACACAGGCGTTGGCCTGAGCGCCGACGAGTCCCGCGACCTGGGTCTGGTCAACGAAGTCCATCCCGCCGACCAGATCCTCGCCCGCGCCCTTGAGATAGCCCGCGCCATCATGGCCCGGCCGCGGACCACCCGCCGCCTCACCCACTCGATTGTCAGCCGCAGCTGGCAACGTCGCGTTGTGAACGATCTCCGGGCGGCCTATACCGCTCAATTGCTATCGATCAGGTGAAGCCGACGTTGAGTACGAAGTGTCCGAGCCGCAGGTTCAAAGCGCCGCCGCCGGCCCAATGCACGACAAACGCCAAGAAGATGATCGCGAGAATGACGACCACCAACCAGAAGAAAAACACGACAATTGCGGGGATGGCGTAACCGCCGATTGTTCTGGCTCTAACCATGCGCTCCGGCTACCCTGCGTCGTCCGATTTACTCCGTTATGGCGCGCCTGGGCCGCCGAACGGTCGCCGTGCAGACTGTCCGTGGCCAGCTGACTTGTCATGGTCGATTTATGCTGACCGAGGACGAGCGAGCCGCCCGGCTGCTTGACGCCCAGGCCAACGCGATCGCGCTGTTCGACGAGGTGGGCGCGCGGGGCCTGGTGGTGGCCGGCCAGGGCGAGCAGGCGGTCAGCGACCAGGTCAGAGACCTCGCCAACGAGATGTTCGGCAAGACCAGGCACTGGCGCAAGCGGATCATTCGGTCCGGCCCGCACACCATGTTTCCGTACCAGGAGAATCCGCCGGATCGGATCATCGAGCCGGACGACATCGCCTTCGCCGACTTCGGGCCCATCTTCGAGGAGTTCGAGGCCGACCTGGGGCGCACGTACGTGCTGGGCGGCGATCCGGTCAAGCGCCGGCTGGCGGCCGACCTGCCCGTCATCTTCGAGGCGGGACGGCGCTATTTCGCCGATCGCCCCGGCATTACCGGCGCGGAGCTGTATGCCGAGATCGCCCGGCTGGCCCGCGAGGCCGGATGGACCCTCGGCAACGTGCACGCCGGCCACCTCGTGGGCGAGTTCCCGCACGAGGAGATTGACGGTGATGACGTCGAGTCCTACATCACCCCGGGCAACGCCACCCCCATGCGCCGCCATGACGCGGCCGGGCGCGTGTGCCACTGGATCCTGGAGATCCATCTGACCGACACCGCGCGTCGGTTCGGCGGCTTCTACGAGCAGCTCCTCGACCTGGGGTAAGCCGTCCGCTATTTCCAGTGGCGGAGCGGAAGCGGTCCGCGGCTGAGCACCGTCCTGATGGCGAACGTGGATCTCGCCTCGGTGACCCCGGGGATCGCCAGCAGTTCGTCCAGCAGCAGCCGCTCGTAGCCGCCCAGGTCGGGTACGGCCGCTTCGATGAGGAAGTCGTCGGCCCCGGAGACCAGGTAACAGGCGACGACCGCGGGGATGGCAAGCAGCGCCTGCTCGATCTGCGACGAGGTCTCCCGCGAGTGGCCGTCGACCTTCAGCCCGATGAAGACGGTCAGGCCAAGCCCGGCGCGAGCGCGGCCGACCTCTGCGCGGTACCCGGAGATGATCCCGCTGGCCTCAAGCGCCTTGACCCGGCGCAGGCACGAGGAAGGCGAGAGCCCGACGGCATCCGCGAGGTCGACGTTCGCGATCCGGCCGTCCTGCTGCAGGCGTGCCATGATGGCACGATCAACCTTGTCTGGAACATGGTCTGACATAAAACTTAGCCTAGCCCCGATAGTGTGCAATTTTCTGCCGCCAGCTGCCTCTAGCGGCTCAATATTTGCCATCGCGTGCGGACCGATTTGGGCGAGTCTTATGGCGTGATCAAGACAGCACCGCGCACGCTCAGTCCGCAAGCCCCACCGCACCTCACAACCAGCCGCGGCGCCGCGCTCTACATCGGCGCGCTGCTGGGTCCCGGCCTCCTGCTGCTACCCGGGCTCGCCGTCGCCGCGGCGGGCCCGGCCTCCCTGCTCGCCTGGGTTGGGCTGCTCGTGCTGTCGGGCCTGTTCGCGGCGGTGTTCGCCGCCTTCGGCCTCAGGTTCCCCTCGGCGGGCGGGGTGATCGGGTACGTCGCGGCCGGGCTTGGCTCGCGGGCGGGACTGGTGGCGGGCTGGTCCTTCCTGGCCGGGGTGGTGGCCGGCGCGCCGGTCGTGTGCCTGATCGGCGCGAGCTACGTCACGCAGCTCACCGGCGGCGGGCAGCTCGCCCGGGCCGGGATCGGCGCGCTGCTCCTGCTGGTCGTGCTGGCCCTCGCCGTGGGCGGGCTGCGGACCGGCGCCGCCGCCCAACTGCTGCTCGTGGGCCTGCTGATCGTCGTGGTGGTGGCGGCCGTGGCCGGGTCGGCCGGGTCGGCCCGCGCGGCCAACTGGACGCCGTTCGCCCCGCACGGCTGGTTCGCCGTCGCCCGTGCGGCCGCGATCTTGATGCTGTCGTTCGTGGGCTGGGAGGCGGCGGCGCCGCTCACCACCGCGTTCCCTGACCCAGCCAGGCAGCTGACCCGCGTCGTGGCGATCGCCCTGGCGGTGACCAGCGCGCTGTACCTCGGGCTGGCGATCGTCACCATCGGAGTGCTCGGCCCGGGCGCCGCGACCATCGTGCCGCTGGCGGACCTGCTGCAGCGCGCGATCGGCCCGGCCGGCACGGCGGCGGCGGCCATCGCGGCGGTCGTCCTGACGCTGGGGTCGGTGAACGCCTACGTCAACGGCGCCGCCGCCATGGCCGGGCACCTGACGCGCCCGCAGCCCGCCGGGAGCGCTGCCGAGAGCGCCGGCGGGGGCGCTCGCGAGGACAACGCCGCCGACCGGCGGCCGGCGCCGCGGTTCCTGGCCGCGATCGCGGTGTCCGGGCTGCTGCTGATCACGCTCTACGGCTTCGGCCTGGTGAGCACGGCGTCGCTGGTGGCCATACCGACCACGCTTTTCCTCGCGGTGTACCTGGGCAGCATGGTCGCGGCCGTCCGGGTACTGCGGGGGCCGGCCCGGTTGGCGGCCGTCCCCGCCTCCGTCGCGGTGGCGGTCATGCTCGCCTGCTGTGGCTGGGCGCTAGCGCTCCCGGTGCTGGTCGCCGTGGCCGTTGTCGTGATCGGGCGGCCGGGCGGCGGCCGGCGCCGCCTCGGCCAGGCGCGCGAGGGTACGGAGCTGCCGTCGCGCCATCGCCAGGTCGCCCAGGCACAGCAGCGGTGTCATCGCCCGTCGGCCCGGGGCAGTGAGCTTCAGCAGTAGCCGGGTCGTGCCGTCGCCCGCAGGGACGAGGACGTAGGACATCACCGTGCCCATGATCGTGCCGGTGAGCTGCACACCAGGCTCGACCGAGAGGATGCGCCCGGCCGCCCGCCCGCCGAACGCGGCCGTGAACGGCTCGCCTGCCCGCGGTTCGGGAAGGCCCCGCAGCTCGCGCGGCGACCGCCGGCCGAGGTTGTCGATCCAGTCGTAGGAGTACGGTGCGAGCCGGATTTGCGCCACCCACGGCCAGACCCGGTCGGCCGGCGCCCGCACCGTGACCCCGCGCCAGGCCTGCAACGCGGGCGAAGCAACGATGTCGTCGCAGGGGTAGCGGAGGGCGACCTCCGCGTCGGTTACGCCCCAGCGGTCGCCGATCACGGCCGTCGCGCTAGCGGGCCGGGGGTGCGGCGGTATCGGCCGCGGCGCGGAAGCCCTCGAGCTCCATCGCGACGTAGCGCCGGGCCAGGCCGCCCACGATCAGGTCCGTCAGTCCGGCCAGCGGCCCGTGCGTGCGCAGGGTAAGGGTGATCCTCGAGCCCGACCCGTCCGGCTCGACCCGGTGGTCTCCGACGGTGGTGACGCCGCCGCCTCGCGTCTCCCAGACGAAGGAGCGATCTGGTTCCACTTCCGTCACCCGCCACCGGGCCTGCGGCAGCCGCGGCTGCCGCACGATCGCCTCGCTGCCGACCCGGATCGGGCCGCTATCCAGCCGGCGGACCGAGCGCGTGCTTGGCGTCAGCTCCGGCCAGCGCTCCACGTCGATGAACAACCGATACACCTGTGCGGGCGGCGCGCCCGCAGTCGCGGTTACCCGGTATTCCATGCCGCAAGTGTACCATGTGGTACATGACTGCCTCAACTCCGAAGGAGCGCCTGCTCAACGCCGTGGTCGAGTCGGCCCTGACCGACGGCATCGCGGACAAGAGCCTCCGCGCGATCGCCACCGCGGCCGGAACCAGCCACCGGATGCTCATTCACCACTTCGGCTCGAAGGAGGGCCTGCTGGTGGAGGTGATCCGGGCGGTCGAGGCGCGCCAGCGGGCTCTGTTCGCCGAATGGCGGGTCGACCAGAACGGCCCGCTCGAGGAACTCGGCCGGGCGTTCTGGTCGCACCTGCGAGATCCCGCGCTGGCGCCCCAGGAGCGGCTGTTTTTCGAGGTCTACGGGCAGGCGCTGCAGGGCCGCGAGTGGGCCAAGCCCCTGCTGCCTGGTGTCGTCGACGACTGGATCGGCCCACTGGCGGCCCTGTTCACCGCCCTCGGGGAGAACCCGGCGACCGCTCGGGTCGATGCCCGGCTGGCGGTGGCCGTGACCCGCGGCCTGCTGCTTGACGTGCTGGCGACCGGGAACTCGGCCGAGACCGACGCGGCCATGGAACGCTTCTCGGAGCTGCTCGCGGCCCAGCTGAGCCGCTGAACGGCTACCAGGCGACCGGCCCGAAGCGGTCCACGAACCGTCCGGTCCCGGCCGACGGCTCCTCGGTCGCGAGGGCCACGATCGCGTCGGTGCCTTCGGCGACGGTCTGATGGCCGTGGTGCCCGTTGAGGTCGGTGGCGGTGTAGCCCGGGTCGGCGGCGTTGAAGCGGACGTCGGGGACCGCCTTCGCGTACTGGGTGGTCATCATCGTGACCGCCGCCTTGGACGCCGTGTAGAGGGGCGAGGCGATCGTCGACTCAACCCGCGCCGGGTCGTGGGTGAGCGCGAACGAGCCCATGCCGCTGCTGACGTTGATCACGGCCGGGGCGTCCGACCGCGTGAGCAGCGGCAGGAACGCGTTGGTAACCCGCACGACGCTGATCACGTTGGTCTCGAACAGGAGCCGGGCGTCATCGCCGGTCAGCTCGGACGCGGTGACGCGGGCGCCAATGATCCCGGCGTTGTTGATGAGCGTGTCGATCCGCCCCTCGTGCGCCTCGACGTCGGCGACCGCGCGCCGGACCGAGTCGTCGTCGGTCACGTCGATCGGCACGAAGCGCGCGCCGAGGGTATCGGCGGCGGCCTGGCCGCGGGCCGCGTCGCGGGCCCCCACGATCACCGTCTGGCCGAGTTCGGTCAGACGGCGGGCGGTCTCGAGGCCAAGGCCCTTGTTGGCCCCGGTGATGAAGGTAATGGTGGTCATGAACCCAGCCTGCCCGGCCGCGCGGCCGGCAGCCAGGGACGCGCTAACGGTAGGAAAGCCGTTACCACCCAAGCCAGCCAGTCATGGCGCATAATCGGACAGTGAGCACGGACGAGACCGGCCTTGGGCCCACCATTCACGCCTGGCGCGACCGGCTGACGCCCGTCGACGTTGGCCTGCCGGCCGGCCGGGCTCGGCGCGCGGTCGGGCTGCGCCGCGAGGAACTGTCGGAGCTCGCGGGGATCTCGGTCGATTACATCGTCCGGCTTGAGCAGGGCCGCGCCGCCACCCCGTCCGCGCAGATCGTCAGCGCGCTCGCCCGGGCGCTCCAGCTCACCAGGGACGAGCGCGACCACCTGTACCGCCTGGCCGGCCTGCAGCCGCCGCGGGACACCGCGATCACCGACCACATCCCGCCGGGCATGCAGCGCGTGCTCACCCGCCTAGGCGAGACACCGGTCGCGGTGTTCGCGGCCGACTGGCGCCTCATCTGGTGGAATCGCAGTTGGGCGGCGCTGCTGGGCGACCCGTCAGGCCTCGGCCCCGAGGAGCGCAGCCTGGTACGGTCCCGGTTCCCGGTCGACGGCGACCACGGCCGCCTCGCCCGCTGGCCGGTCGTGTCGGAGAACCGGACGGCCACCGACCGCGCGATCGTCGCCGACCTGCGCCGGGCCTCGGCCCGCTTCCCCGATGACTCTCGGCTGGCAGTGCTGATCCGCAGCCTGATTCACGGGAATGAGCTCTTCGCGCGACTGTGGCACGAGGGAGCGGTCGGCGGGCACGCCGAGGACCGCAAGGTCATCCGGCATCCCGACATCGGCGAGATCACCGTGGATTGCGATGTGCTCAACGACAGCGACACTGATCTGAAGATCATCATCTACACGGCCGTGCCCGGCAGCGAAGACGAGACCAAGCTCGAGCTCGCCCGCGTCGCGGGCGCCGTGCGACCGGTGCCCGCGGCCGGCCAGGAGCAGCGGTGACCGGCGATCCGGTCGCAACGCGTCCGCGCAAGGTCAGCCCGGCCGCGGCGGCCAAGATCCTGGCGGAGCTTGATCCGGTCATGGCCCGCCTAGTCGCCGAGGTGGGGCTGCCGTCGTTTGCCCGGCCGACCGAAACCCACTTCACCGCCCTGGTGCGCCCCATCATCTACCAGCAACTGGCCGGGCCGGCCGCCCGGGCCATTTACGGACGCATGATGGCCGCGCTCGGCGGGGAGATCACGCCGGAGGCCCTCCTCGCAATCTCGCCCGAGGCCCTGCGGGCCGCCGGGCTATCAGGAAACAAGACGCTCTCGGTCAAGGACCTCGCCGCGAAGGTCGTCGACGGAACCGTGGTGCTCGACGCCAGACGGCTCGCCCGCGAGAGCAACGAGGAGATCGTCGCCCGCCTCACCACGGTCCGGGGGATCGGGCGGTGGTCGGCCGAGATGTTCCTGTTGTTCCAGCTCCGCCGCCTCGACGTCTGGCCCACCGGCGACCTCGTGGTGCGCAAGGGCTTCGGCCTGGCCTGGAACATCGCTACCCCCACCCCGAAGCAGCTCGACGCGCTCGGCGAGCCGTACCGCCCCTACCGCAGCATCGTCGCCTGGTATTGCTGGCGAGCCGCCCAGATCTACGCAGGCGCAAAAGCCAGCGCCGTCACCAGCGGGCCGGCCGCCACCTAGCCGTAGGCCCGGCGCTCCGCTCGTCCTGATCGGGAAAGTCAAAGGCCCAAATCCATCATCCCGAACGGACCCGGGCGACTCTTTATCCGAGGGCCGTCTCCCGTCGGGTTCGAGACGACGGGCGCAGGATACCCAGCAATTCCACGACGCCCTCCGCAACAGCTGTGAATCAGTGCCTCGCGCCTGTGGCTTCGACCTGTCGGCGCCGACATTGAGGCCGCCGCGTCTATGAAGGACATCTCCGTTCTTGTCTCGAATGTCAGTGTCAGTTAATACGATGTTCCCATTACCGGTTAGAACAAGTGGTGGTTGCCACATTGGCAGGTTAAGAATATTCTTAAGGAGGTGCAGTCGTATGCCGCCCACTGGGGAGGAGGATGTCAGGGAGTGGGAGATCTTGCTGTCCGCCGAGGTCGAGTCGTTCCTCGACGGCTTGTACGAGTCTGACCCGGCGAGTCATCAGCTGGTGAACCAGGCGATTCTCATCCTTGAGCGCAACGGGCCTGGTGAGGGCCGGCCGCTGGTCGACTCGATAACGGCCTCACGCATCGCAAACATGAAGGAGCTCAGGCCGCCATCATCTGGGCGCAGCGAGATCCGGATCCTGCTGGTCTTTGACCCGTGGCGGGCGGCGATCTTGCTCGTCGCCGGGGACAAGTCAGGGCAGTGGGACAAGTGGTACCGGACAGCCATTCCCCGGGCCGAGCGGTTGTACGACGATTATCTTGCCGAGCGTAACAAGGAGCTGGAGCCATGAGCGGAACGTCGCGCTGGCGGGATTCGGGCAACCTGGAGCGCGCTGTTGAGACGGCCGGCGGCCAGGAGGCATTCGATGCCTCTGTCGCGGCAATGCTCGATGACGCCCGCGGGTGGCGCCTGGCTGAGATGCGCACGCGGCGCGGGATGACCCAGGAGCAGGTAGCCGCTCGGATGGGCGTGTCAGTCGCGCGGGTCTCCCAGATCGAGAGCGGCGACGTCTCCACCCAAGACGTCCTGAGCCGGTTCGTCGCCGCCCTCGGCGGCACTCTCAAGCTCATCGCCGACTTTGGCGACGAGCAGCTCAAGCTTGCCTGAGCAGGCAAAGGCACCTCGACGCGCCGGGCCGAGTTGTCGACTTGTACCGGGCTGTTCTAATCGAGGCTGCCAGTCCCCAGGATCTGTATGTGTACCTGGATGAGAATGTTCTGCGGCGGCTGTGGGCGCTGCTGTGGCTGCCGGCCCAGCTCCGCCGGGCATGGGAGCAGAAGTTCCCGGTCCTGGCCGAGATCAGCCGCATTACCACTGCGGCTACCGCGACCGCGTAAGCAGCGAGCAGGCGTCCGGGGCGACGGGTTTCCTGTCGTGCACGCAGTCGGGCCGAGCGCCACGGAGATGGTTACCAGCATCGCTGCCAGCGCTAGGCGATGAGATCGCCTCATGTTCCTTGGACGCCTGACCGGGCGACGCGGTTCCGGTCCTGTCTGCGATCAGCCGGTTCACCGCGCCGGGCGCCCTAGTGACTCTTGCCTGCAGCGTCTCCTCGGCTGCGGCGCGGGGCCTGCCGTCGCGCTGGGCAGCCGACCCGTCTTTCGTGTATGATTTCGAACGCCAGAGCCGCTGTGGAGCTGATTGGATCACGATGTCTACCCCATTCCAGATCGTCATCGACTGCAAGGACCCCGAGCTGCTTGCCCGCTTCTGGGCCGCTGCCCTGGGATACGTGCTCGAACCACCTCCCGAAGGGTTCGCCACCTGGGACGACTGGCGGCGCGACACCGGGCTTCCTGACAGCTACTTGGGAATGGGCCCGGACAGCATCATCGATCCCGGCGGTGACGGCCCCCGCATGTGGTTCCGTGCGGACGAGGCGGCCAAGGTGGTCAAGAACCGCCTCCATTTCGACATCCACATCAGCGGCGGCCGCACGGTAGTCGAGGGGCGTTCATTCCCGCTCGCCATCCGTAGGCAGCGAGTCGACGCCGAGGCCAGGCGGCTGGCCGATCTCGGGGCCACGATCACCGGACCCCTGGGCGATGGCCTCGATCACTACGCGGTGGGAATGAAGGACCCCGAGGGCAACGAATTCGACATCAACTGACCAGCCCCCCGCCAACGGCCGCAGGTGGCGCCGCTCCTTCCGTGTCATCGAGGAACCCGCCGGACTGGTGCTGCCAGAGTCTGGCGTACATGCCGCCGAGGCAGAGCAGTTCCTGGTGGGTGCCCTTTTCGATGATCCGTCCGTGGTCGAGGACGACCAACTGGTCCATGCGGGCGACAGTGCTCAGCCGGTGCGCGACGACCAGCGCGGTCCGGCCCTCCATAAGCCGCCAGAGCGCCTGCTGGATGAGGACCTCGCTTTCCGAGTCAAGCGCGCTTGTCGCCTCGTCGAGCAGCAGGATCGGCGCATCACGGAGGATTGCCCGGGCTAGCGCGACCCGCTGCCGCTGCCCGCCCGATAGCTTCACCCCGCGTTCGCCGACCATCGTCTCAAATCCGTCAGGAAACGCGTCGGCGAACTCCGTCACGTGCGCTGCCTCTGCCGCCTGGCGGATCTCAGCATCCGTCGCATCCGGGCGCGCGAACGCGATGTTGTCGCGCAGCGTCCGGTGGAACATCGCGGGATCCTGCGGTACGTAGGCGATCAGGCTGCGCAGGTCCGCTTGACGCAGCTTGCTGATGTCCTGCCCGCCGATCAGGATCCTGCCGTCGTCGATGTCCATCATCCGAAGCAGCAGGCGAGTCAGGGTGGTCTTGCCGCCCCCCGACCGGCCGACAAGGCCGAGCCTGGTGCCGGTCGGCACGGCGAGGTCCAGGTCGGCGAACAAGGGCGGCCCGTCGGCGTGGGCGAACGTCACGTGCTCGAAGCGGACGTCGCTCGCCCTCGGCCGCAGCGGCTCGGGGGCGACCGGGTCGGTCACGGTCGGCGGTGTGAGCAGCAATTCGGTGAACTGGGCGGCCTCCGTCAGCGAGCTCTCCAGCTGGCGGTAGATCTGGTTGAACTCGAACATGATGCGCGTCGCGTTGGAGTAGTACGTGAAGGCCACGATGATCACCTCGATCCCGTGACTGCCGCCGCCGAGGGCGACGGCGAGCAGCAGGCCGATGGCGTTCGCAACCACCGACAGCGGTGAGACGAGCACGTCGATGCGCAGGTTGTGGTAGTCCCACGAGCGCAGCGACTTGCGCCTCAGGTCGGCGACGCGCGACCGGTGCTCGGCGGCCTCACGGTCCTCGGCGGCGAACGCGCGGATCGTTTCCATGTTCGCGATGCTGTCTGCGACGCGCCCGGACACGTGCGCGTTCACTTCCTCGCGCTCGTCGACGAGTCGCTGCCGACGCCGGATCAGCGGTATGAGGATGGCTGCGGCGACCACGATCAGGCCGATGAGCCCGGCGACCAGCAGAGGGTCGTAGTGCCACAGCACCACCGACGCGAAAGCGAGCGGCAGCAGGTTGCCGACCACGTTGAACATCAGCGTGTCGGCGAAATCCTCGAATCGAGAGGCGAAGCTCAGGACCCGCTTGGTCAGTGAGCCGGCGAAGTTGTCGTGGAAGAACGCCGCATCCTTCGCCAGCAGTTCATCCATTCCGATCACGTAGAGGTTCTCTATCCCGTGACCGTCCAGACGGTTGAGGCAGTGAATTCCGAGCCGCCACAGAATTTCGCCGGACAGTAGTACGCCGGCGAAACCAAGTATGTACGGCAGCGCCTCACCGGCGCCAGGCTGCCCGTGCCCGGCAAAGCGCCCCACCAACTGGGCGACGAACAGCGGCGCGACGTAGTAGATGCACGTGTTTCCCAGTGCGGGCAGCAGCATCCCCGGCACAGTGAAGCGACGTAGGCGCGCCATTTGGCGGCCGTAGTAGCGTAGCGCGAGCAGCACCGACCGTTTTCGGGTTGGAGAGCCGCGATCATGTTCAACTGCGGTCATCAATCCTCCATCCCGCGCAGCCAACCTTCATATGCTGCCTGGCGGGGACTCCGGAAGCGACTGATTTTCCGCCCGCTTCTTCCGCTTGCGACGGAGTCAGCGGTGCTGCCCCATCGACAAGGAAGTGAGGCATCCATGGCTGGTCACGAGGCCGCCGACGGCTGGGGTCTCATCATGACGCCCTGGCACCTCGATGAGTACATCCCTGCTTTCCCAGTCCCCGTTGGCGTGGCCGAGACGATCCGCCCGACCCTGCCTGACGGCCCCGTGCCCGACCGGTTGACGGTACTGCAATCCGCGGTCGCCGATGCGGTGGCGCGAGCCGCCAGGCCTCTCCTGCTGTCCGGCGACTGCCCGACCGCGCTGGGAGCGGTAGCCGGCCTCCAGCGCCGCTACCGTGACGTGGCCGTGGTGTGGCTGGACGCGCACGGCGACTTCAACACCCCGGACATCACCATCAGCGGCTATCTCGGCGGCATGGCGCTGGCGTTGCTGACCGGTCGGGCGCCTGAGCTCTGCCAAGATGCGATCGGGCTGCGCCCAGTGGCTGACACGGACATCGTGCTGGCTGACGCCAGGGACCTCGACCCGGCCGAGCGCGACGCCCTTGCCGCCAGCCAGGTCCACCGTGTGCCGGCCGAGCCGGCCGCGATCACCTCCGCCCTCAGCAAACTTGGTCGCACGCCGGTCTACCTCCACCTCGACGTTGACGTCATTGACAGCGCGCAACTGCCGGGCCTGCGCTTCCCCTCAGGCCCCGGACCCTCCATCACCCAGATCGAGGAATGCCTCACTGCGGTCTGCGCCACCGCCAACGTGAAAGCCGCCTGCATCGCCTGCGCCTGGCTTCCCGATCGCGTCAGCGACCAGTCCACGCGCAAGGTGATCACCCGGCTCGCCGCAGGCCTCGGCGCTGATCTGGCATGGCAAGTCGCGGCGCAAAACTGAAGCTCCGCCGTCAGCCCCCGCATGCGGGCCCCGGATCGGCCGGACCGCTGAGAGGGCATGTTTTCGCTACGCTGTGAGAGTGGATTACCAGCCGATGAGCGTCGCCAGGCTCGCAGCCTTCATTGCGGACGAGCCCGACTTCGACGTGCGATGGCGGCTGGTCGTGGAGTTCCTGAAGGAGTATCAGCGGGAGCCGGCCGGGGAGCGCCAGCAGCTGCTGGCCGATGCGCCCGAATCTGTCGGCGACGAGCGGTGGGATGTGCTCTTTGCGGGTCTCGCCGAGCACTTGGCGATGCGAGACGGGCAGGGCGCCCCGCCGTGGTCGGCATCTCGCGGCTTGAGACGTTTCTGGTTCCCGTTCGACTCGCCCGGTGCACGCGCGCAGGCTCTCGTCCATGCTCCGGCAGCGTTCCGCAGGCGCGGCGTTTTCGTTGCCGACTACGAGATCGACGCAGCATGACTGATTCCTCGCCGCTGCTCGACCGAGCGGGCATCGAGGATGCTTTCCGTCGCCTCGGCGAGCGGCTCGCGAAGCGCGGCGTGGTCGCAGATCTCTACGTGTTCGGCGGCGCGCTGCCTCGCCCGAGCATCTGCTGGCGATGAAAGCATTCGCCGCCCGGCCCCGCGACGCGGAAGACATCAGGCAACTCGTCCAGGTCTTGGACTTGCACGCGGTGGACGATGTCCTCGCCGCAGTGCGTGAGATCTTCCCTGATGAGGAACCGCCAGCACGGCTGAGGCTCCTGCTCGAAGACATCTTCTCCGATAAGGGATGAGCTCTGCGGCGAAGCGTGCAACGTCTCCGGGACCTGCGCCTCAGTCCCACCAGAAGTGCCAGATGGGGCGGCCGATGATGGTGTCGACGAGACCGCCGAAGTCGTAGTGCCCCCGGCCGTGGAATTCGTCGGCGAAGGCCCAGTGCTCGGCGGCGATCGGCTCCGCGGCAGCGCGGGTGCGCGGCGGACGGTCGACTAGGAGCCACGCGTCGGCACCGGGGCCAAGCTTGAGCAGGTGCGCGCCGAAGCGCTCCTCCCACGACCGGAGCACCGTGCCGACCTGAACGCCGACCGACGGCTCCTGGAACTGGTCGGTGCAGAACCAGCCGGTCACGGCGAGCGCGTCCGCCGGGCGCGCGGCCGGCACCAGGCAGACGCGGGCCGGGGGCAGCCCTGCGAGCGCCGCCGTCCGCTCGGCGGTGCTCAGTCGCTCCCGCACAGCGGGCGCGAGTCCGGGAAACGGCCTGCCCCCGGCCTCGAATTCTTCGTCCTCGGGCTCCCGCGCGGGCCCGGGCGGCGGCCACCCGGCCGTTTCCATGTCCTCCCGGTTCAGCCGCTCGAACTCCCGCCTGCGGTTGTCATCGGTGACCATGCCGAAGATCGCGGAGACGATGTTCTCCAACGAGTTGGATCCCTCGCCGCGACCGCGCAGCCCCAGGAATGCGGTGCTGCGCGGGGTCGCCGGGGGCACGAACGGCTCTTCCTGGTAGTCAGGGTCTTGCCAGCGTTCGGCGAGGACCTGGGCCGGGTCGGCCGCGTCGATACCCTGCGGGTCGACCGGTTCGTGGAAGAAGAAGTCGTCCTCGTCCGTGATGCCCCGTTCGTCCTCCTCGAGCAGCACCGGGATCAGGCCCGTCTGCGGATGCAGGTCGGAAAGCGCCGCCCAGATCGGCCCCGGATCGCGAACGTCGGTCGACGTCACCCATGCGACCGGGCCGTGGTCATCGGGGATGATCCGGCGTCCCCGCGGCAGCCGTACCGCGCCCAGTTGAACTTCCCCGTCCTCGGGTACTTCGGTCGCCGTCATCGCGTCCCGGCCCTCCTGTTTCGCCGCCCGCACCTGCCGTAGCTGAGGCCACGATAACGCGAGCATGTGACAGTCGGGTGGCCTGGCTATAAACCCGTTGCGGGCTGATAATGGGTCGCCCCCGGCGGCATTATTGGGGGACAGTGGCCCCGTGCCCGAGAACTACTTCGATGAACGCATCGCGGCAACGTACGAGGCCAAGTGGCCCGAATTGTTCGAGCCCGCGGTCGTTGACCCCGCCGTGAGCTTCCTCGCGGGCCTGGCACGGTCGGGCACCGCCCTAGAGCTCGGCATCGGCACCGGCCGCCTCGCGCTGCCCCTCAGCCAGCGGGGCATCCGGGTGCACGGGATCGAGCTGTCGTCCGCGATGGCCGCGCGAATGCAGGCAAAGCCGGAAGCGGACGGCATCGGCGTGACGATCGGGGACTTCGCCACCGCCAAGGTGAGCGGGACATTCGGGCTCGCCTATCTCGTTCGCAAGCCCAGTTGCGAAAGGCCGACCCGACCACGTGCAGGGCATCCCGGCGATGCAGATGAAAGGCGGTCAGATCGGCCATCATCGCCCCGACGATCCCGGCCGCGTCGCCCGCCGGACGGCGAATGACCCGCTGCACCCGGCTCAGCACCCAGATCGCCGCCCGCCCCACCCGCTCGCGGACCGGCGCCCGCCGCACCGCGATCGCGGCCACGGCGATGACCACCGCCGACAGGACAATCCCGCAGGCGCCGGCCACGATGGCGATGGTGTTACCGGCGACGAGCCCGCCGACCGCGAGGATCACCACGAAGGCGAGGTTCGACGTGATGCCTGCCAGCGTGAGCGTCCAGCCGACCAGGCTCGGCTCGGCGCCGTGCGACACCATCCGCCGGTAGGTGAACGCGGTGGCCGCGCCGGACCCGACGATCGGCAGCGACAGCGACACCGCGTTGCTCGCGTAGGCGATGGCGATCGCCCGGCCGAGCGGCAGCCGATGCCCGGCCATGATGAGGATCCGGCGCTCGAGCAGGGCGAGCGACACCATCGACCCGATCTCCGCCACCACCGCCCAGAACAACGGCGGCCACCGCAGGTGCCCGAACGAGTGGATCGATTCGCCAAACAGCGGCCGTTCGGCTTGCACCGCCACCGCGAGCAGGCCCACCGCCGCCACCCCCACGGCCCACCGCCGCCAGGACCACAGCCCCCGGTGCGGCGGCTGGTCTGCTGCCGCGCCGCCATCGGGCGTCGCGGCCGATGCGGGAGATGCGGGAGGCGTCGTCATGCCACGTCCCTCAGTCGACGGAGAGTAGCGAGAGGGCGGTCAATGGCGCGAATGCGATGATGAGCGAGCGTGGCTTCATGGAGTGGGTGTTCATCGCCACCGTCGGCGCCTTCACCTGCCTCATGCGCGGGGCGGTGGGCGAGATCGTCGCGCAACCCGGCGGCGACAAGCTCGGCCCCGCCTTCGTCGCCGAGGCGTCCGCGATCGCCTCGGCCAACGGCTACCCGATCGCGGACGCGCAGATCGCCAACACCACCGCCACCGTGACGAAGGCGGGCTCGAACCTCACGTCCTCCATGTACCGGGACGTGATGGACGGTCATCCCACCGAGTCCGACTACATCATCGGTGACCTGGTCGCGCGCGGGCGGGACCACGGCCTTGAATCCCCGCTCTTCAGCCTGGCGGCCCTGCAGCTAGCCGTCCACAACGCGCGCGCCAGTTCGTGAGCGCGCCGCTCCTCGCCGCCGAGCCGGTTCCCTGAGCGCGGACCGAATGGTCGACGAATCGCCGATAACAGCAAGAAGCGCTTGCGCCGGGCCTGTCGGCTTAGCTTGACAGGTTCGGGCGGTAGTCAATATGGTTCCTAGGTCAAAATAGTTTTGACGACAAAATCAAATCGCCGGAGGACACCATGGCACCGTCGGAACAGCCGGCCTCGTCGGCCCTGCAGGCCCTGCTGCGGGATGGCAGCCTGGCGGGGGCCTGGACGCTGGACCCGGCCAGGTCCGAGGTCGTGCTGCACACCAGGCACACCTGGGGGCTGCGCCCGCTCCGGGGCGTCTTCCGCCAGGTCGGCGGCAACGGCACGGTGTCGCAGGCCGGGGACGCCAGCGGCGTCATTACGGTGGCGGCCGAGTCGGTCGACACCAAGAACCCGCAGCGCGACAAGCACCTGCGCTCGGCCGACTTCTTCGACATCGCCAACCACCCGGAATTCACCTTCGCCGCCGAGAGCGTGACCCCGACCGACGGCGGCGTCCGGGTCGTAGGCACCCTCACCGTCCGCGGCCGCACCCGCCCGGCGTCCTTCGACGCCAAGGTCACCACCGCCGACGGCGAGATCGTGCTCGACGGCGAACTCCCCGTCAACCGGGCCGACTTCGGGATGACCTGGAACTTCATCGGCATCGCGGCAATGGATAACACGATCGCGGTGCACGCCGTATTCACGCGCGGGTGACTTCTGAGAGTCGGCCGGGTCCGTTCGAAAAAAGGATTTAGGGCTTTTCTTCCGAACGGACCGTTCGCTGCGCGCTACCGCTCCGCCGCGCCGCCGACCTGGACGACGACCTTCCCCTGTGTTTTTCCTGTCTCCACCGCGCGGTGCGCGTCGGCCACCGTCTCCAGGTCGTACCTGGCCGGGTCCACGATCGGCGTCAGCAGCCCGGCCTCGGCCAGCGCGGCGCACTGGTCGAGGATCTCGCCGTGATGCGCGCGGCCCTGGCCGGTCAGCAGCGGCAGCAGGGTGAACACGCCCGAGTAGGTGGCGCCGCGGAAGCTCAGCGGCGCGAGACTGTGCTTGCCCCAGCCCAGGATGCTGACCACGTGCCCGGTATAGATGCGGGCGGCCGCGAACGAGTCATCGAGCGTCGCGCCGCCAACGGTGTCGAATATGACGTCGAAGCCGTCGCCGCCGGTCGCGGAGACGACGTAGGACGCCACGGGCGTGGTCCGGTAGTCGATCGGCTGGGCGCCCAGCCGGCTGATCGTGTCGAGGCTCCTCCCGGTCCCGGTCGCGAACACCGTCGCGCCCCTGGCCAGCGCCAGTTGCACGGCCACGTGGCCGACGCCGCCCGCGCCCCCGTGCACCAGGACCAGCTGCCCCTCCCGGGTATTGGCCCGGTCGACCAGGCCCTCCCACGCGGTGATCGCCGCCAGCGGCAGCGCCGACGCCTCCGCCATCGACAGGCGTTCTGGCTTGCGCGCGAGCAGGTCCTGGTCCACTGCGGCGTACTCGGCGAGGCTGCCCGGGCGGTCGCCGACGCCACCGGTCATCCCGTAGACCTCGTCCCCGACCGCGAACCGGCTGACCCCGGCGCCGACCTCGGCGACGACTCCCGCCAGGTCGATGCCCAAGATCGCCGGCGGCGTGACCCGGGCGTGGGCGGCGGCGCCCGCCCTGATCTTGACGTCAAGCGGGTTGACGCCGCTTGACGCCACTCGCACCAGGACTTCGCCGGGCGCCGGCACCGGGCGCGGGACGGTGCGCAGCACGGGCTCTATGCCGAAGTCCAGGAGGACGACCGCTGTCATGACTTCCATGACGGCCAACCTACCCAGCGGCGCTTCGACGACTACCTGGGATCGTCGCGCTGACTACCCGGTCAACGGTCAGCCGAGCTGGCCGCCGGCGTCGACGACATGGGTGATGCCGGTGACGTACCGGCCCGCGTCGCTGACCAGGTACAGGATCGCGTTGGAGATGTCGGCCGGCTCGACCGCCGCCACCGGCAGCTTGTTGAGCGTGCGCGCCGCCACCTCGAAGTCCTCCCTGGTCGGGTGCTCCAGGTCCGGGCGGAACAGCCGGTAGGTCGGCTCGTTGAGTATCATGTCGGTCGCCACCGTGGTCGGGTGGATGGTCAGAATCGCCGGGCGCGCCCGGGCGGCTCGCCCAGCGGCGGCCGACTCCGACGGCGGGGGCGCCGTCAGGCGACTGGCGACTGACGTCTGCGGCCAGCTTGCTATCAGTTCTGACCACTTTTTGCCTTCCTATCGGTTCTGACCACTCTAGTGCCCGAAATGTCCGAATTTTGTGGTCAAAACCGATAGGGAGATGAATCGAGTGGTCAGAACCGATAGCTAGGTGCGCGCGGCTGGGGAAGGTGTGAAGGATGAGCCGGGGGGCGCGAGCGCCGTCGGCCACGCAGTCCGCGGCGGTGGCGTCGGCGACAGATCGCCGTTGTCGGTGGGACCCGGCTGGTGCGATACTGGCGGCGAAGCGTTGTCGAGGGGAAGGAGGCCGTCATGTCAGGTACTGAAGACTGCGCGCCTCCGATTGGCATCCCAGGCTGACGCTCCGGCGGTCGGCGTGCGCGCATCCCACTAATTCTGAGGACGCGTATGTTCGAAGTTCGCAGTATCACCGTCGATTGCGCCGACCCCTACCGCCAGGCACTGTTCTGGAGCGAGGTAACGGGCTGGCAGGAAGACCCCGACGACCCGAACCACCCCGATGACCCCGAGGGCAGGATCGTGGCCGGCCAGGGTTTCAGCCTGCTGTTCATGCCGGTGCCCGAGGGCAAAGTGGTCAAGAACCGGATGCACCTCGATCTGCTGCCGACCGAGCGGACCCGCGACGAGGAAGTGACGCGCCTGCTCGGCATCGGCGCCACGCTCGTCGAGGACCACCGCGCGGCCGACGGCGCGGGCTGGGTGATCCTGGCCGATCCCGAGAGCAACGAGTTCTGCGTGGAACGCAGCCTGAAGGAACGCGGCCGGGCCTAAAGGCAGTCAGGCGCCAATGGCAGTGCGGCGGTGGCACCCGGCCCGGTGCCACCGCCGCACTACGAGCCCGTAACCCGTGCCGAGCCAGCCGCGCGGCGGGATCGGCGCGCGGCTGGCAGGCATCGGCGGGGGAGCGGCCGGCCTGGCGGTGATCATCGGCCCGGCCGACGGCTGGGATCGGCCGTCGGCTGTCGGGCGGCGGGCGCTCAGGCGGCCAACTGCGTCGCGACCGCCGTGTTCCGCAGTCGGCTGGAGCGCGCCCCCAGGGAGGCGGTCCTGACCACCACCATCGTGAGGGCCATGAAGATCAGCCCGTCGGTGATGGCTGCCCCGGTGACCTGGTGGGCGACGCACCACTGGCTGAGCTGGACCGGGAACCAGTGGGTGGCACCGATGGAGAACGCCGCCCGGGCGCCCACCACAAGGGTCCACGCGATCGCGTAGGGCAGGCCGGTCGCGCTGACCGGCCTGCCGGTCTTGGGGCTGCGGTAGACCCGCATCAGCGTGCTGATGATGAGGCCGCAGAGCAGGCCGGCCGCCAGACCCGCCAGCTCGACCAGGAGCCCCTTGCCGTGGGTGACCGGCCGGTCGATGAAGAGCGGTATGACCAGGGCGACCGTGATCAGCGGCCGCAGAATCCGAAACTTGCCGATCTTGCGGTGCGGCCCGAGGTCGCCTTCCAGGACCGAGATCAGCACGGCCCCGTTGATGATCATCGCTTCGGTTAGTGGAGACATGGCGTGTTCTCGTTTCGCTCGGTGGCTGTCGGTGGTGACGTCATCCACCATCGCCTCGCCACCCTGGTCAGGGCGTCGGAGCGCGGGCTGGTCTCCGGTACCAGACGCGGCCGTCGGCGGTACCAGGTCACTCGACGGCTTCCTCAACCCGCGCACCGCATTCTCAACCCGGAACTGGTCCCGTGGGCCGGCGCACTGGTACCGCCCTCGTCCGTAGCGTCGGGATCGGTCGTTCAACGCAAAGTGATTTGGAGCATGTGCCATGTCCTGGCTGGAAATCCTCGTCGTCATCGGAGTCGTCGGCTTCGTCATCTACCAGCAGGTGGCAGGCCAGGCGGTGCGGGGCAGGCGCCTCATCGTGCTGCCCGCCGTCCTCACCGTCGTCGGGTTCCTCGACTTGCACGGTGCCAAGCACCTGCACCCGGCCGACATCGTGTGGCTAATCGTCGGCGCCATCGGGTCGCTGCTGATCGGGCTGGCCTTCGGCGCGATCACCCGGCTGGAGTCACGCAACGGGGCGCTGTGGGCGCAGCTGCCGCTGCGCGGCATGTGGCTGTGGGCCGCGCTGATCGCCTGGCGCGCGCTCATCATGCTCCTTGCAGCCAAGTCGGGCGCGCACGTCGCCGCCTCCACCACCCCGCTGCTGTTCACGCTGGGCCTGAACCGGCTGGGCCAGGCCGCCGTCATCGCGGCCCGGGCCATGGCGGCCGGCATCCCGTTCGCGCCGGAGAAGGACGGCAGGACGTTCCTGTCCGGCGGGTTCAATGGCGGTAGTCGTGACCGCTCGGCGCGATACTGATCCCATGAGGACCAGGGTCTACTGGCTGATCCGGTTCACCGGCTTCGCGCTGGTCGGGATCGTAGCCCTGCTCAACCCGCCGGATCAGCCACGTCAGCCGCATCACCCGCTCGACGGGGCCATCCAGATCGCCTGCTTCGCGGTGGTCGGGCTGGCCCTGGTGGCATGGCTGCTGACCGACGAGTTCCCGCGCTACCGCAGCCGCGGCCTGCCCATCGCGCTCAGCGTGATGGCCGTCGCCAGCGGTGTGGCCGGGGTGACCTCCGGCGGAGGTCAGAGCCTGGTTGCCTTCGCAGCCGTGGCGACCGTGGCGGCCGGCGCGGAGATCGAGCTGCCTGCCGCCGTCGTGGTCGCAGTGGCGGGGATTCTCCCGATCTGGATCGCCGGCCCAATCAACGGCAGCGGCCTCGGCACGCTGGCGGGCTATCCGCTACTGATCGCGGCGTGCCTGTCGCTCGGCCGCAACCGGCGGTCCTACCGGGTGCAGGCCGAGCAGGCCGCCGCCCTGCTTGAGCAGTACGAGCGGCTGCGGGCCGAGCAGCGCCGAGCCGACGTCCTCGACGAGCGGACCAGAATCGCCCGCGAGATCCACGACGTGCTGGCGCACTCCCTCGGCGCGCTCGGCATCCAGATCCAGGCGGCCAAGGCGGTGCTGACCGACCACCGGGACATCGACCGCGCGGTCGAGGTGCTGAACACGGCCCAGCGGATGGCCGCCGACGGCCTGACCGAGACCCGGCGCGCGGTGCACGCCCTGCGGATGGACACGCTCCCGCTGGGCGATGAGCTGGCCGCGGTGGTTGACACCCACCGGCAGCGCTACCAGGTCCCCGTTACCTTCGAGGCCTCAGGGGCAGCCCGGTCGCTGCCGCCCGACGCCTCGCTCGCGCTGCTCCGCACCGTGCAGGAAGGGCTGGTCAATTCCGCTAAGCACGCGCCCGGCGAGCCGATCGCGGTCCGCCTTGACTACGGCCAGTGCGGCGTCCGCCTCAGCGTCGTCACCCACCTCAACGGAGCCGCGGCCGGGGCCCGCGGTCCGAGCAGCGCCGGGGGTTACGGGCTGACCGGTATGCGCGAGCGCCTCCGGCTGCTGAACGGGACCCTGGTGGCAGGCCCGCGCGACCAGGAGTGGGCAGTGACCGCCGAACTTCCGCTAGCGTCGGTGGACATGACCGCCGGATCCCCGCCTGCCCCGCCCGGGACGGCCGCCCGATGACCGCGACCGACCGATCCCGCCGGACCGGCCAATGACGCCCGATCAGCCGTTGCGCGTCGTCATCGCCGACGACCAGGCCAGCGTCCGCGAAGGCCTGGTGCTGCTGCTTGGCGGGCTGCCCGGCATCGACGTGGTCGGCGCCGCGGCGGACGGCGAGCAGGCGCTGGCGTTGGTGGCCGAGCATCAGCCCGACGCGATCCTGCTCGACCTGCACATGCCCGTGCTCGACGGCATCGGCGCCACCCGCCGCCTCGTGGCCGAGCATCCCGGGGTCGCCATCGTCGTGCTCACCACCTACGCCGACGACGGCTCGGTCATCGAGGCGCTGCAGGCCGGCGCGCGCAGCTACCTCACCAAGGACGCCGACCGGACCGACATCGCCCGGGCCCTGCAGGCCGCCGCGGGCGGCCTGACCGTCTTCGACCCGCGGGTGCGGGCCACGCTGCTGGCCGCCGCGTCATCCCCGCCGCCGGGGTCCGCCCGGTCGACCGCGACCGGGCCGCAGCCCGAGCCGCCGGACGGCCTGACCCAGCGTGAGGTCGAGATCCTCGGCCTGATGGCCCAGGGCCTGACCAACCCGGAGATCGCCGAGCGGCTGTTCCTCAGCAACCACACGGTCAAGACCCACATCAACCGGATCTTCGCCAAGACCGGCTCGCGCGATCGGGTGGCGGCCGTCGGCTACGCCCAGCGCCGTCGCATCGGCTGACCGGTCAGCACCGGCACCCTCGGTCAGCGCCCGGCGCTCTCGGCCAGCGCCCGGTGCTCTCGGCCAGCGGCGGCGTCCGCGGTCAGTGGCCGGCGATCTGGCCGCCGTCGATGTGCAGTACCTCGCCGGTGATGTAGGGCGAGGACTCGAGCAGCAGAATGCCGTCGACGACGTCGTCGACGGTGCCGACCCGCCCCAGCGGCGGCATCCGGCTGCCGAGGTCGTCGTAGCTTCCGGGCGGGTGCATTGACGTTTGGATGATGCCGGGCGAGACGGCGTTGACCCGGACGCCGCGGGAGGCGTACTCGATCGCCAGCGACCTGGTGGCGGCGGCCAGACCGCCCTTGGTCAGCGCGGCGAGCACCGATGGGGAGCCCGAGTCGGCCACGTCGGCCACGGTGGCCGAGATCTGAACTACGTGGCCGCCGCCCCGGCTCGCCATCTCCGCGATCACCCGCTGTGTGGTCCAGAAGAACCCGGCCAGGTTGACCCCGATGACCAGCGCGTAGTCGGCGGCGGTGTACTCGGTGAACGGCTTGGAGATGAATATCCCGGCGTTGTTGACCAGGGTGTCGATGCGCCCGAACCGTCTCAGCGCCTGGTCCGCGATCCGGTCGGCGGTCGCGGGGTCGCTGACGTCGCCGGCCACGGTGAGCACCTGCGGGTCCTTCGACGGCTCGATCTTGAGCGCGTTGGCGACCACCGCCCAGCCCCGCGCCCGGTAGGCCGCGACCAGGCCCGCGCCGATGCCCTGGGAGCCGCCGGTGATGACGGCGACCTTCTGGTCCGCCTCGCTCACGGCTGGCTGGCGGGATCGCTCGGATGCGGGGTGAGCGCCAGGGTCTGCGTGGTCATCCAGGGGTCAAGCGGCAGCGACTTGATGATCATCTGCATCTCCGCCGGGCCTTGGGCCTGCCACAGGCCAAGCGCCCGCCCCTGTCCGGGCAGCGCCCACAGCCGCCGCAGCTTGCCCTTGTCCGCCCACTGCCTCGCCTGCTCCGCTTCCCTGGCCTCGGCATCGGCCACGTCCTGGGCGGTCATCCCGTCCGGGTAGACGACGGAGAAAAACGTCAGGAACTCCGGCTCGCCGGTCCCGGCCGACAGCGCCCGGTCGTTGATACCAGTCCGTGCCCGCATAGCCGGGTCGTTGGGGTGAGGTGCCAGCGGCGTGACCTCGTCGCTCCGCCAGATCCGCAGCGGCATCGACGCCAGCAGCTTCTCGAGCTGGTCGGCGTCGGGCGCGACAAACAGCCCGAGAGTGCGCCACTCGCCCGGTCGCAGCGGCGGCCGCCACAGCCGCAGCAGGTCCCCCTGGGCCGCGAGCTCACGGGACCGGACGCTCTCGCGCGCGCGGATCTCATCGACCGCCTGGTCCGGCGTTCCGTCAGGAACGTGCGTCGTCATCGTGACTAGGTACTGCATGGTAGGCGCCTCCTGGCGGCTCGTACCGATGTATCGCTGACGGACGCCGACCTGGCCGGGTTCCGCCGCGATGGCCTTGCCGTCAGTCTCGTACGCTCTGGCGGCGCGTCGCGCCCGTGATCGGCCCCGGCGCGGTTACTGGTCCCGAGATCCCGGGCCCGTCGGCACTGACTCATTGCCCGTCCGCGCGGCGTTGTATTCATCCCCGCCCGGATCCCCGCCCGGCGAGCTCATGCCTCTGCGCTACAGGTGGTCAGACAGCCAGGCGTGCACCTCGGGAATGCGGTTCGCCAGCAGCGACAGATGGCCGTCGTCGTCGAGCAGCCGCGCCTCGACGCCAGGAATGTGGGCGGCCAGCCATTCGCCGTGGCCGAAGGGGACGAAGATGTCCTGTCGGCCGTGCAGCAGCAGGACCGGGACGGTGATGTCGGACAGGCTGAATCCCCACGGCTTGAGCATGCAGTTGTCCTCCCACCAGCCCTCACTGCCCGGCGCCAGCCCATCCCGCATCGAGGCCGCGAAAAAGTCGCCCAGCCCGCCGGCCACCGCCGCCACGTCGGCCGCCGACAGCATGGCCTGGAATCCGTCGCCTGCATCGTCGTCGGCGGCATCGTCATCGGCCGACTCGGCCGCGCCGTCCGGTGCCTCGGCCAGGATTTCCACCCTGTCCTTGTCCGTCTTCGCCCTCGCCGCCGCCTCGTCGCTGAAGAACAGCAGGGTGTCGTCGACGTTCTCCGGGCCCATGCCGTCGAAGTAGTCGAGGCCGTCGGCGTTGAACGGCGCGGGGGATGCGAGCGAGGCGACGGCAGTGACCAGGTCGGGCAGGAGCGCGGCGCACGCGAGCACGTGCGGGCCGCCGCCCGAGGACCCCCACATGGCCAGCCGGTCAAGGCCGAGGTCGGCGCAGATCGCGCGGACGTCGGCGACGCAGTCCGCCACCGTGCGTCCCGGCTGCGGCGACGACCCGCCGTAGCCGGGGCGGTCGTACCCGATCAGCCGCAGCCCCCGCTCGGTCGCGTCCAGCACGTGCGGGCCGTACAGCAGCCGGGAGCCCGGCGTCCCGCCGTGCACCAGCACCGGCCGCCCGGCCGGGTCGCCGGCATCCTCGACCGCGAGCACCCGGCCGTCCAGGGTCTGCACCGTCCGCCGCACGAAACCTCCTCTGCCTTGCCATCGCTCAGGACCTGCGCTCGACCGAGCCTAGCCACCAGAGCACCGGGGCGTCGAGCGTCCCGCGCCGACGTCGGCGCGGGACGCTGGCGGTGTCAGCGATCGCCCGGCGCGGCGATCTCGGTGTTCTCGGCGTAGACGATCTCCTGCAGCACCGTGCCCCGACGCGGCGTGGCAACCGGGTGCTTCTGCGCACTCTCCGCCTGCGCGATGTACTGCGCGCGCTGGGCCTTGGTCATCGTGGCGAGATGGGCGCGGAGGCTGGCGGGAAGGTGGCCGGAGGCCAGCATCTGCGCGATCGTCGGCGCGGTGACCCCGCTGGCGAGGTTGCGAATGCCGATGACCTGGTAGCTGGCCGGGTCGATGAGGAGCTGGTCAAGGCCGCCGTCGTCGGAGATGCCGATCGCCTGGCGGTCGGCCGTGTCGGTGATGCCCGGCTGCACGCTGATGCCGGGCAGGGTGGCAAACGCCCGGTAGGCGGCCGCCTCGGCCGCGGGGGGGCCGCCCACGCCGATGGCCGCGTTCCACAAGATCATGCCGAGGAAGTCGAACTCGCGCTGCGCCTTGGTCGTCGGCGCGCCACCCGAGACCGCAAGGGCCCCGAGGTCGTCCGCGCTCTGGCCGGCCGACTTGGCGGCGATCACCTTGAGCAGTGCCTGCGGGTTAACGGGCAGGGCAGCGAGGACGTCGTAGGCGGTCTTCGGCGTCGCGGTCGTGCTCCACGCGACCCAGGGATTTGCGTCCGGCCCGGGCTCGGTCGCAGGGGAGGCGTGGGTGAGGAGCTGCCCCTCCTGATAGTAGGCGCTCCCGCTGCCGTCAAAGGTGATCCACTCCTCGTCCGTCGATACCCCGCCGGGCTGCGCGCCGCTCGAGGCGCTGTAGTCAACGGTCTTGTAGTAGATCCACTGACCGGGGTTCGGCTCCGCGACGGTTGCCTTGGCCAGGTGGGCGGCGGCCTTACCGAGGACCTTCGCGGCCAGGGTCGCCTGCTGCGTGGCGGACCCCGTGGTCGAGCGGGTGCGGACAGGGGCGGTGGCCGGGTTGCTGGCGGCGACGGGGGCCTTGGGGGCGACGGCGGCATTGCCTGCCGTGATGACGTAGCCGGCTACTCCGCCGGCCAGCGCCGTTCCCGCCGCGGCGGCCGCTAGCAGGCGGCCGCGACCCCGCCAGGACCGGCGTCCGTGGCGCGGCGTCGCCTCACGGGTCGGCGGGTGGCTGAGCATGTGGTTCATCAGGATCTCCCGGTGCAGTTGGTGGCGTCCGGGCGGAAGGTCGCGTTCCGCTGGGGCGGCGAACCGCGCTTCGTCGCCGGGGGCGGGGATCGCAGCGCTCTCGGTGTTCATCGCCGTGCCTCCTTGCCGGACGTGCCAGGCGTGTCAGATGGATCGGATAGACCCGCGATCGCGCGTCTCCTCGGTAGCTGGTCGGGCATGGGCGAGAGTTCCCGTGAATTTTTGTAGGAGGGGATTCGGGTTGGCCGGGCGAGTTCGCGCTCGGCCAGCCGGGACAGCTTGGCGCGGGCCCGCGACAGCCGGGAGCGGACCGTGCCAACCGGGACGTTCAGGGCCTCGGCCGCCTCCGCGTAGTCGAGCCCGGACCAGACACAGAGGGCGAGCACCTCGAGCTCGGGCCCGGGCAGGCCGCCAAGCGCCCGGTGCACCGCCTTGATCCTGGCGGCGTCGTCGAGGCGGCCGGACGCGTCGTCTGCGAAGTCAGGCAGCTCGTCGGCGACCGCCAGCCGGGCGAGCGCGGTCCGGTGCCGCCAGGCCGCCCGGCGCTGCCCGCGGGCGAGATTGGTCGCGATCCCGAGCAGCCAGGGCCGCAGCGAGCCCCCGTCGGCCGCGATCGCGCCCCGGCAGCGCCACGCCTCGAGGAACGTCATCGACATCACCTCTTCGGCCGCCGACCAGTCGCCGGTCAGCCGGAAGGCGTGGTTGTACACCGACTTGGCGCACGCGTCGAAGACCGCTTCGAACGCGTCCGCATCTCCGGCCCGGGCGCGTGCTCGCAACTGCGATGTTGGATCGTCCACACCCGTCAACTGGTTCGGCCGACCCCTCGAGTTCCTATGACCTGCGTCACACCCTGGCAGGCGCCGGCCACCGGTCCGGGCGTCTTCCGCTGCTCGGCTCCCGGGTTCTCAGCTCCCCAGCGCGAGCCGGGCGACGCTGATGTCCTCCCGGCCGTGCCCCGCGTCGACGGCGGAGCGCCACTGCCGCGACAGCGCCTCGAGCAGCGGGAGCCCGGCCCCATCGGCGGCCTCGATGGCCAGGTCCACGTCCTTGAGCGCCCACTCAAGCGGGAACTCGGGCGCGAAGTCGCCGCGGGCCATCTTATGCAGCTTGGCGTCGGCCAGCGGCGCGTCGAGCGGCCCGCCCTCGATCACCGAGTCAAGCGCGGTCGCGTCAATGCCCAGGTGGGCCGCCAGCTCGAGCGCCTCGGCCACCCCCTCGACCAGGAAGCACAGGTAGGAGTTGACGACCAGCTTCATCCGACTGCCCTGCCCGGCCGCGCCCAGCCAGACCGTCTTGCGGCCGATCGCCGCGAACGCGGGGGCCAGCGGTGCCTCGGCCGCTGCCGGGCCGGACGCCAGGATGAGGAGCTCGCCCGCCTCGGCCGGCCCCTTGCTGCCGGAGACCGGCGCGTCGACGAACAGCGCATCCGGCCGCAGCTGGGCAAGCCGGTCCGCCAGGCCGGTGGTGGCGGCAACCCCGATCGTGCCCATCTGCGCCCACACCGCCCCGTCGGCCAGTTGCTGCGCGACCCCGTCGGCAAACATCACCGACTGCACGGCCGCCGCCGTGGGCAGCATCGTGATCACCACCCCGGCGTCCCGGGCGGCCTCGGCCGCCGACCCGGCCACGATCGCTCCGGCGTCGGCCAGCGGCGCGCTGGCCTGCTGAGACCGGTCCCACACGATCGTGCGCAGCCCGGCCCTCACCAGGTTGCGGGCCATGGCCGAGCCCATGATGCCGGTCCCGAGCACCGCCACGCTCTTCGCCGTCTGCGCTGGCTTGTCAGTCATCGTGCTCTCCTGTCTCCGTTCGACCAAGCCTCCGTCGGCGTAAGCCTCGCGCCCCTCAGACCCGGCGGCATCACCTAGAGGTGGTGATCCGGGCAGCGACGTCGATATCGCGGGAGAGGGGCGCGATTCCTTTTGGTGGTGGGAGCGGTCTCACTTGGGTAAGGTCCGGTCCCTCAAGGAAACCCACGCGGAGGTGACGATGCCGACGGACGAGGAGTTCCTGGCCTACAACCAGGTCATCATCAGGGCTTTCCGGGAGAACGGGGGCGTCGTCGCGCAACTCCCGTTCCCAATCATGCTCCTGACCACCACCGGCGCCCGCACCGGCAAGCGCACAACGACTCCGGTCGGGTTCGGCGTCGACGGCGATCGCGTGTACGTCGTGGGGTCCAAGGGCGGCGGCCCGGCTCATCCGGCCTGGTTCCACAACCTGCGGGCCAACCCGTCGGTGACCGTCGAGCTCGGCCGGGAGTCGTACCAGGCGCGCGCGGTCATCGCCGAGGGGGGCGAGCGCGACCGGCTCTACGGGCTGATCGCCGCCCAGGTGCCGGCCTTTGCCGAGTACGAGAAAGGCACCGACCGGAAGTTCCCGGTGGTGGTGCTCCAGGGCGTTCCCGTTCCCGCCTAGACGGCTACTCCTGCCTCCACCGCGCCCGGCCGAACATGCCGCCGTACATCCGGTTGCCGTACGGGCCGGTCGGCCGGGCCTGGTCAATCGCGTTGGCGTAGAAGACCGGCGCGCCGGTCGGCGGCGGCAGCGCCCCGGCCTCGGACTGGTCCAGGTCGCAGCGGATGTAGCCGATGGTGATGGCCGCGACCCGATCCGCCTCGACGAACCGCAGGTCGTGCGGACGGAACGACTCAAGGAAGCGGGCGGCGGACGTGTGGCCCTGGCTCAGGTCGCGCTGGATCCGCCGGTCGGCCCAGGCGCCGCTGCCCACCCACACCACGATGCCCTCGAAGACGTCCTCCTCAGGCACCTCGAGGACGTGCTCAAGGAACCCGAACTGCTTGCCGTCTCTGGTCAGCACCGGAACGCCGGGGGCAACACCCTGGTACGAAATCGGGAACTCGTCATCGGTGTCCATGAGGCACACACTAGCCAGCCATGCCCCGTTTGGCCTGTTGTCAGGCGACGATCGCGGGGACGCTTTGCTGAGCGGGGGCCACATTAACCTCGGCCCGGCGGTGCGGAAGAGTTAGGCCAGACGAATTTTGCCGTGCCCAGAAGGAGCAGCCGTGGCGATAACCTCCATTCTCGACTTGCAGCTCAAGGCCGACGCGCTTGACCATGCGGATGAGGTGATCCACGCGACGCTGGTGGACACCCGCGCATTCCCCGGCTGCCTCGGCGTCACCGTGCTGGTCGACAGCGCCGACCCCACGCACGTGACCCTGCTCGAGACGTGGGAGTCGGCCGAGCACGACGCGGCCTACCGCAGGTGGCGGGCCACCCGTGAGGGCGCATCCGGTCTCGGCACGCTGTTGGCGGCGGCGCCGACCCTGACCCTGTTCACCGTTGCCGAAGGCGTGTGAGCCGGTCGGGTTGGGCCTTGCGCGGCCACACTCCGGGTTGGCCGGCGGATGCCGTTCGTCCTAAGGTGGAGGCACTCTGAACCAGGTGCTCGCTTGAGGTAAGCCGCAGAATGTGAGCCCTGCCGGGGTGCCGTAATCGGCAGCCGAGGTGCATGAGGGGCGGCGCGGTCTTTCCCGTCCCCTCTTTCGGAGGCTCTCATGAACATAGGCCTTGGCCTGCCCGTCACCGACCCGACGGCGCTGCTCGACTGGGCCCGGCGTGCCGACGCCGGCCCCTTCAGCACGCTCGGCCTGCTCGACCGCCTGGTCTACGACAACCCCGAGCCTCGGGTCGCCCTCGCCGTTATCGCCGGCGCCACCACCCGCGTCCGGGTGCAGACCGAGGTGCTGCTGGCGCCCCTGCGCGAGGCCGCGCTGCTAGCGTTCCTCGTGGGCAGGCGCGGAGCCCTCAGCAGCTCGCAGCGGTATCGTCACTTTTGCATCGTGAATTTAGCCACGGGCCAAGGCGAGCCACGCACTTCGCGTCTCACGCGCTGGGGAAGCGAGCGTTCTAGCACAGTATCGAATCACGTTCGCCGGCCTAGCGGAACGGGTTGATCACCCGGATCCCGGCGTAGTCCTGGCCGTCGCCCAGGTCTTCTGACAGGACTTCGGCGCACCCCATCGCGCGGGACGCCTCGATGATCGCGGAATCCCAGTATGAGAGCTGGAACCGCTGGCGGGTGTCCAGCGCCGCCATCAGGATCGCGCTGGTGATGTCCTGGACGGGAAAGCGTCGGAATGACTCGATGAGCCGGACGGCCTGCTGGTGCGTGATGGGGTCCGGCCGGCTGGCGCGGGTTGCCTGCACGTAGAACTCCTGCAGCACCTGGACCGACAGGGCCAGTTCACGGCCAGCCAGAATGTCGTTGGCGCGCTTGGCCTTGTCCTGCTCTGCGGGGTCGCGCGAGATCCCGTAGAGCAGGATGTTGGTGTCAATGAACTGCACGGTCGTGGACCTCGTCACGGCCAAGCCGGTCGGCTGCACGGAACTGGCCGATCTCGGCCTGCACCTCGTGCTGCAGTGCCTCCAACCGTGCGAACTCGTCCATCCGCCCGGACAGACGTTCGAGGTATTCGCCGACCAGTGCGCTCAGCGAGGTGTCGCGCTGCGCGGCGGCAACCCGGGCGTTGCGGTACACGTGGTCAGGAACGGAGACTGTAATGTTCTTCACGGTCTCACAGTAACACAGTTTCTGTGAGAAGGGTGCTCTGTTGCAGCCCAACCTGCACCCATGGGCGCTGGCGTGGTCGGGCAAGCGTCCATCGGCAGCTCGCAGGGGTAACTTCACTTTTGCATCGTGAATTTGACCGCGCCGGAGAGAGTCGGCTGGGTCCGTTCAATAAAAAGGGTTTGATCTGTTCGGGCATCCTCGACCCGGGCCACCGGCAGACCATCATCCGCCGCGCCCCTTGACAGCGAGCGAGGGGACCTGAACCGACCGGCCTTGGCGCTAGCCGACGTGAGCGGTCCGCAAGCCGGAGGTCGCGGCCGCGGCGGCGGTCAAGCCGGCGGTCAGGTGTCGTACAAGTCTGCCCGACGGTCGGCCAGGTACGTCCCGGCCGACTCGTTCGGCAGGTCGGCGATGACCAGCTGCTCGCCCTGGGCGCCGGCTCGGGCCAGCACCGCACCGTCCGGCCCGCAGACCTCGCTCAGGCCGTTGTACTCAAACAGGTCGTCGGCGCCACAGTAGTTGGCGTAGACCACGCCGCAGCCGTTCTCGCACGCCCGCGCCGGGACGAGGATCTGCTGGACGTAGTCGTAGCCGGCCATGTTCGCGGTCGGCACCAGCACGGTTCTGGCCCCGCCGACCGAGAGGCGGCGCACGGCTTCCGGGAATTCGACGTCGTAGCAGATCAGGACCCCGGAGCGGGCGCCGTCGAAGTCGAACGCGGTCGGCCGCTCGGGGTTGGGCACGAACAGGCGCCGGTCCACGTCGCCGAAGAGGTGCACCTTCCGGTGCCGTCCGCGGACCACGCCGTCGGGGTCGACCAGGGCCGCCGCGTTGTACGCGCCTCCGCCCGGGGCGCGTTCCGGGTGGCCGTAGACGATCGCCAGGCGGTGTCGTCGCGCAATCTGGGCGACGGCGTCCTCGGTCGGGCCGCCGGCGTCCTCGGCCAGGCTCACCACCTGGTCGGGGGTGAGTCCGTAACCGGACGTGAACATCTCCGGGGTGACCAGTACCTCCACCCGCTCGGCGGTGGCCTGCGCGCAGATCTGGTCGAGCCGTCGGAGGTTTCCGGCAACGTCGAGCGGCCCGGGCTGGCACTGCCAGGCGGCAACGCGTGTCGTCGTGCTCATCCGCTCAGTCTCCCAGATCGACGGGCCCCAGCTGGTCGAATAGGTCGCCTGGGCCCGGATTGCCCGGGTGCGAGGCCCCGCCGAAGTGCGTCATGATGCCCCAGACCGCGTTGAGCGCGGTCTGCACAGCGCCCTCCGCCCACGCCGGGGTGAAGGACACGTCGTCACCCGCGAGGAAGATGCCCCGCTCGGCGGGCGACAGCTCGCTCTGCATGAAGTGCCGGTACATGCGGTGGTTGTAGCGGTAGTGACCGGGCAGCGCCCCCTTGAACGCGCCGAGGAAGTTCGGGTCGTCCTCCCATGAGACCGTCACCGGATCGCCCACGATGTGGCTGGCGATGTCGACGCCCGGATAGATCTTGCCCAGGGCGTCAAGCGACAACTTGACCCGCTGGTCGACGTCGTAGGGCAGCATCTTCAGCGCGTCGGACATCCAGGAGTAGGTGAGGCAGATGACGGCCGGCTGGTCCGGGCCATTGTCGAACAGGTAGGTGCCGCGGGTGATCCGGTCGGTCAGCGTCATGCCCATCAGCGGGCGCTCGGTGTCGGGGTCGATGTCCTTCCAGAACGGCCGGTCGACCATGACGAACGTCTTGGAGGCCTGCATATAGCGGGTGCGGTCGAGCGCCATCCACAGCTCCTGCGAGAACAGGCTCTCGTCGCAGCTGATCTGGGTCGTGAGGAGCCAGCTCTGGCAGGTGGCGAGCACTGCCTGGTGAGTCCGGCTGGTGCCCCAGCGGTCGAGCACGGTGAAGTCGGTGCCGTCGGGGTGCCGCTTGATGGCCGCGACGCTTGGCCTCGGTACGCCTCCGTGCAGGCTGGACAGGGTGGTGCCGGCCGGCCAGGGGCTGCGGTGGCTGACCGGCAGCGTCCACAGCCCGCGGGGCAACTGCTCCACGCCGCCGACGATCAGCTGCTGATCGGAGTCGCAGTTGGTGAGCACGACCCGCAGGATCTCGAGCATCGAGTTCGGAAAGTCGGAGTCCCAGCCGCCGGTGCCGAAGCCGACCAGCCCGAACATCTCGCGATAGAAGAACGGCAGCTTCGAGAACGCCTCCGAGGTGGCGATGAAGTCGTAGAAGGTCCGCCCGTCCCACAGCGGCACGAGCTCGTCCCACAGCCGCTTCAGCGTGTCGACGTCGCGAGCCCTGATCGCGTTCTGCAGGGCGGAGAAGCCGATCTCCTCGAGGGCCTGGTCCCAGGCGCTGGCGACTTCTGACAGCTCCAACGGCAGGTCGTCGAGGGTGTCGCCTGCGAACGTCCGGCCCGCGATGTCGATGAAGGTGGTCCCGGCCGCCTCGGTCAGCGGGTTCGGGAACGGGGCGCTTTCCAGGCCGACCTGCCCTGCGTAGTGGAAGAAGGAGGTGCCAGAGACCGGGAACCGCATTCCGCCCAGCTCGGCCACGACCCCGTCGGCGCCCTCGAACTGGTGCGAGCGCAGCCGCCCGCCGATTCGCGCAGACTCGTAGACGACCGGCCGCAGCCCCAGTTCCATGAGCTCGTAGGCGGCCACCATCCCGGCCAGCCCCGCACCGACGACGGCAACCGTGGCCCCGTGCGACGACTCGGGGATCGCGGCCAGGCCCGCGGGATGGCGCAGCCAGTCGTCGTAGGCGAAGGGGAAGTCGGGGCCGAAGATGGTCACCGGACCGGTGGGGGCGTCAGTCACCCGTCGATGCTACGTGCGCAGGGGCCATGCTTAGAGAAGGATTTGCGTGACAATCGACACTCTCACGAAGAAATGCAGCTTCTGGGCGAACAGGACGGAAATATCTGTTGATTGGTTAGGCGCGGGCAGCGATCAGGGCGGCGAACAGCAGGGTCAGGGCCGCGCCCACTGCGTGCAGGGTGAGCACCCGGCGGGAGAAGGCGTGCGGCGCGAACCGGGGGTCCTCGATGCCGGGCCGGCCAGCTGCCTCGGCCGCCGCCGCGCGCTTGACCGCGCGGGAGTTGACGGTGAACCACGACAGCCCGGCGCAGATCGCCCCGAGCAGGATGCCGAGGCCGACCGCGAGGAACAGCCGGTCGCGGCTGATCACGTAGCCGAGCCAGAAGCCGAGGCCGATCATGGCCAGCGCGGGGTGCGCGAACTCGGCCAGCGACCGCGCGAGGGGCAGTTGCTCGCTTCTTGCGCGCTGCAGCGACGGCGGGGCGAAGGGATCCCGGCCGCCCGCTCGCGCCGGGGAGGCGGCAACCGTGGCCTCCGCTTCCGACGGCGCGGGCTCGGTGCCCGTCAACCGGGTCGCCGTCGCCAGCAGGTAGGTGCCGACGGCGGCGGTGCAGATCCAGAGCGCAAGGGCGGCGATGGCCACGGGCGCACCCCCTTTCGTTATGTCTCGAATCTACTCAGCCGGCCGGCGCTGAGGTGAGCCGCGTCCGCTGTCCTACAGCAGGAACGGGATGAGCATCTTGGTCCTGCTCCGGTACTCCGGGTACGCCGCCGGGAAGGCGGACACCAGGTTCCGTTCCTCGACCGTCCCGCAGTAGTAGAAGTACGCGACAAGCACGGCGACCACGATCAGGCCGAGCAGGTTGTTCACCAGCGCCGTTCCCAGCATCGCGGCCAGCAGCCCCGAGTAGATCGGGTGGCGGACGAACCGGTAGGGGCCCGAGGTGACCAGCTCCGGTTCCACCCGCTGGGTCATCGGCATTCCCCAGTTGCTGCCGAGGTGCAGCCGTGCCCACACCGCGAGTGCGATACCGCAGACGAACAGCACCGCCCCTATCGCCCCCAGGATCACGCTGTGCACGGCCAGGCCGCCGCCGCGGAAGGCATCGGCGATCACGATGACCGCGATCACGCTGACGCCGGTCAGCCGGGTCCGCCACCCGCCCCCGACGCTTACCTTGCTATTGGCGGCCGACGCCAGCCAGTAGATCCAGAAGACGACCCAGGCCAAACCGATGGCGAGCTTGAGCGCTTGCATGCTGCTTCCCCGACTTCTCCGACCGAAGCTCCTTGACGGACATCGCTCACCGTATGCCCGGGTCCGCTCGCTGTCATCGGCCCCCGGGTTGACCGGCCTCGACCCGTGGGTTGATCTGCTCCTTCCCCGATGTCTATGGTCCGCTGACGCGGGCGGTGGCCTGTCGTGCGCGCAGCGCGGTGAGCAGCAGCTGGGCGGCCAGGCAGGCGCCGACGCCTTCCCCCGCACGCAGACGCAACTGCAGCAACGGCTCCAGGCCGAGCTCGTCGAGGACCGCGGCGTGGGCGAGCTCGCGGCTCCGCTGCCCGGCCACCAGCGCGCTCTGCGCGGCCGGTTCCAGGCGGACCGCGAGCAGCGCCGCTACGGAGGTGACGAGGCCGTCGAGCACAACCGGGACGCGGCGTTCGGCGGCCGCGAGGGTGACACCGGTAAGCAGCGCGACCTCCGGTCCGCCGAGGGCGGCGGTCAGGACGCGCGGGTCGCGCAGCTTGTCACCGTGGTCGGCCCGGGCCCGGGCGAGGGCGCGGGAGATGACGCTGCGTTTGCGTTCCAGCATCGACGCGTCGGCGCCGGCCCCGAGGCCGACCGCGGCCTCGGGCGAGAGGTCGAGCAGCACGCAGCTCAGGGCCGCGGCGACGGTGGTGTTGCCGATGCCGGCCTCGCCCAGACAGATGAGGCCGTGGTTCGCCAGCCCGCGTCCGAGCGCGCCGCCCTGCTCGATGAGGCGGTCCACGTCGTCGACCCGCATCGCGTCGGCCTGGACGAGGTCGCCGGCGGGCCCCGCCGGGCGGGCGTGCACGGCCGTCACCCGCAACCCGGCCTGCCGGGCGGTCGTCGCTCCGAGCGATGTCCCGTGCTGCGTCGCGGCGAGCACATCGGCGGTAACCGAGGGAGGGAAGGCGGAGATCCCGTGCCGGGTGACCGGGTGGTCCGCCGCCGCGATGAGCAGCGTTCCGCCTACCGGCGGGTCCGGGCTGAGCGCGAGGACCCGGTTGACCGCAGCGTCGAGCACGCCGAGGGATCCGGGGACGGTCAGCCGGTCATCGCCGGTATCGCGGCCGGCCACCACCGCGCGCTGGTCGGGGCCCGCCAGGTGCGACGCCGGCCGGGGCGGCTCGTCGGCCGACGGCCAGCGTTCTGACATGACTACGTCGTCCAGGGGAACCCGCTGGGACCAGCCGTGACGTTCGAGCCCCGGATCGGGCGGCCGCTCGTCCGGCCAGCCCAGGCAGAGCCAGCCGAGCGTCTCTACGCCGGGCGGCAGGTTCAGCAGATCGGCCAGGTCGGCGGGCTTGAACAGGGTGACCCAGCCAAGGCCGAGGCCGGCTGCGCGGGCGGCCAGCCACATGTTCTCGACCGCGCAGGCGCAGCTCCACAGGTCGGCGTCGGCGAAGGTGGCCCGGCCAAGCACCCCGGCCGCCGGCGCCCGCCGGTCGCAGGCAACGACGATGCCGACCGGCGCCTCCCTGATGCCGTCCAGTTGAAGGTCGAGCAGCCTCGCGCGGCGGTCGGCGGTGAGCAGCCCGGCCTGGCGGAGCCGCTCGCGGTCGGCCAGCAGCGCCGCCCGGTCGCGGGTCGGCTGCTCGCCGATCACGATGAAGCGCCACGGTTGCGAGTGCCCGACCGACGGCGCCTGGTGGCCCGCGAGCAGCACCTCGCGCAGCAGCTCGGGCGGCACCGGATCCGGCCGGTAACGGCGGACGTCGCGTCGCGCGGCCAGCACCGTGCGCAGGGCGGCGATGGTCGGCTCGCCCAGCGACCAGCCGGCCGGATCGGCCGACCGGTCCGCGGCCGACGTCCGGTCACCTACCAGGGGCACCGGGCGCGGCCAGGTCCTCGCGTCCTTCTCGTTCATCGCAGCGCCACGCCGATCAGCGTCACCACGGTGGCGGACTCGATCAGCGCCCCGAACACGTCGCCGGTGACACCGCCCAGACGCCGGACGGCGTGCAGCCGCAACAGGTGGGCGGCGGCCAGCGCGACCACCTGGGGCACCAGCATCCAGCCGATCGGGATGGACAGGTCAACCGCGACGGCGGCGCCCAGGCCGAGCACCCCCGCGGTCCACCCGACTGCCGCGGCGGCCGGCAGGTGGTCGGCGACAATGGTACCGAAGCCGGATGCACGGGCGGGCCGAACACCGCGGACGGCCGCGTTGACCGCGGCGACCCGCCCGGTGGCGGCGGCGACCGCCAGCACTCCGACCGGAGTCCAGGGCCCGCCCGGCATGGAGCCGAGCGAGGCGACGTCCGCGCCGAGGACGAGGATCAAGACGACGACGCCGAACGGCCCGATGTCGGACTGCCGCATGATCTCAAGCGCCCGCGCCGCGGGCGCGCCGCTGCCGAGGCCGTCGGCCGTGTCGGCCAGCCCGTCCAGGTGCAGGCACCGGGTCAGCAGCGCCAGCGCGGCCACGGCCAGTACCGCGCCGAGCAGGTTCGCGTGCGGCGCCCACTCGTGAACGGCCGAGGCCGGCAGCCCGGCAATCCCGCCCGCGAAAACGCCCACGGCCGGCAGCCACAGCAGCGCGCCGGCGCCCTCTCCCGGCCGCAGGTCGACCTCGACCCGGACCGGGACGATGGTGAACATGCTGATGGACCTGGCCAGCCGTGAGTTCATCGCAGCCTGCGCGGTATGCCCGCGGTGACCAGCCACACCTCGTCCGCCGTGGCCGCCAGCCGCTGGTTGAGCTCGCCCAGGGTGTCTCGGAACCGGCGCCCGGAGGCCGTCGCGGGAACGATGCCGCTGCCGACCTCGTCGCTCACCGCCACCACCGTGACCGCCGCCGCCGCCCAGCGGCTGACCAGCGTGTCGAGCGCATGGGCGAGCCGAAGGTCGGCATCCTCCGGCCTGTCCTCCGCCCAGCAGCCGCAGTCGTCCATGACCTGGGCAACCCAGGTGGTCACGCTGTCGATCAGCAGGGCGCCTGCGTCCGCCTGGAGGATCAGCTTCGCGGGGTCGGTCGTCTCCACCGTCGCCCACCCGGCGGGGCGGCGCGCGCGGTGGCGTTCGATCCGCACCGTCCACTCGGGGTCGGCGGCATCGCCTTGGGCGGTCGCGATGTAGGTCACTGGCGTCGCGTCCGCCAGCAGTTGCTCGGCGTGCCGGGATTTCCCCGACCGGCTGCCGCCGAGCACCAGGATGCGGCGACCAGGCGGACCGGCAAGGTCAGACAGGCCAGCAAGGTCGGGCAGGCGCAGGCGGCTCTCGGCCGTATCCGGGATCGGGTCGCCGGTCGTCGCGTCAGCGATGACCTCCCGCAGCGCAGCACAGAAGCGGTCGGAGGTCTCGGCGTCCCGGACGGCGACCCGGATCCAGCCCGGCCCCAGCCCGGGGAACGTCTCACCGCGCCGAACGGCGAAGCCATGCCGGTGCAGCCGGGTCCGAACGTCGCCGATCCCGGTGTCGAGCAGCACGAACGACGCCGCCGGATTCGCCACCACCCGCACGCCGTCGACGCCTGCCAGCCGGGCCAGCAGGTGCGCGCGCTCGGCCGCCAGCCCGCGTGCCCAGGCCTCGACCTCGCGCGCGGCGGCCTCGGACGCGGTGACGACGCAGGCCGTCAGCGCCGGCGACGAGACCGGCCACGGCGGCTGCGCGGCCGCCAGCGTCCGGACGATTTCCGGAGCCGCCAGCAGGTAGCCGACCCGCAGCCCGGCCAGCGCCCAGGTCTTGGTCAGGCTCCTGATCACGACCAGCCCGGCGAGGTCGGCGTCGCCCGCGACCGATTCCTGCTCACCCGGCAGGCAGTCGGCGAAGGCCTCGTCGACGACCACGATCCGCCCTGGTCGCACCAGCCCCAGCAGGACCTCACGGGGGTGGGCGACCGACGTCGGGTTGGTCGGGTTGCCGACGAAGACCAGATCCGCATCGGACGGGACCAGCAGCGGGTCAAGCGTGAACGGGAACGGCAGGATCACGCGGTCGACCTGATGCCCGGCGGCCCGCAGGGCGGCCTCCGGCTCGGTGAACTGGGGGTGCACGACGACCGCGCGCCGTGGCCGCAGCGTCCGCGCCAGCAGGACGAAGGCCTCGGCCGCGCCCGCCGTGAGCAGCACCTCATCCGCTGCCCGGCGATGGCGGGCGGCGACCGTCGCAACCGCCGCGCGCTGATCGGGGTACGCGGCGAGATCCGCCTCGCGGACCCGTGCCGCGAGCCAGGCTGGCGTCCCCGCCGACCGGACGTTGACCGCGAGGTCGACCAGGCCGGGGACGAGGTCGGCGTCGCCGTGATGCGCGAGGTCGGCGTTCTCACGTGCGTGCATTCACAGCACACTATCGCGGCACCGGCTACGGTAGCTTCTGCGGCGAATTGCCCGCCGACGGCTCAGGAAGGAGCGGGACCGGTGCCGATGACGAGCGGCTCGCTGCTGGTGGCGGGCACCACGTCGGACGCCGGCAAGTCCGTCCTCACCGCCGGGATCTGCCGCTGGCTCGCCCGCCAGGGGGTGCGGGTCGCACCGTTCAAGGCGCAGAACATGTCCAACAACTCGATGGTCGCGCCCGACGGCGCCGAGATCGGGCGCGCGCAGGCGATGCAGGCCGCCGCGGCCGGGGTGCCGGCCGAGGCCGCCATGAACCCGGTGCTGCTCAAGCCCGGCAGCAACCTGCGCAGCCAGGTGGTGCTGCTCGGCCGGGCCGTGGGCGAGACTGGCGTCGCGGGCTACTGGGGGTCGGGGGAGGGCCGCGCCCGGCTGCTCGGCACCGTGCTCGACGCCTACGACGACCTCCGCTCCCGGTTCGACGTGGTGCTGTGCGAGGGAGCGGGCTCGCCGGCCGAGATCAACCTGCGCCGCGACGACATCGTCAACATGGGCCTCGCCCGGGCCAGGAAGCTGCCGGTGATCGTCGTCGGCGACATCGACCGGGGCGGGGTCTTCGCCGCCCTCTACGGCACCCTGGCGCTGCTCGACGCCGCCGATCAGTCGCATCTGAGCGGCTTCGTCGTCAACAAGTTCCGCGGCCAGCGCGAGCTGCTCGACCCGGCGCTCACCCAGATCTCCGCGCTGACCGGCCGTCCGGTCCTGGGGGTGTTGCCGTACCTGGAAGGGATCTGGATCGACGCGGAAGACGCCGTCGCCACCGAGCGCCCGTACCCCGTCCGGCCGACAGTAGGGGCGGCGCGGCGGCCGGGGGCGCCGGGTTGGCGAGGGGCGGGCGAAATACTGCGGGTCGCGGTGATCCGGCTGCCCCGCATCTCCAACTTCACCGACATCGACGCGCTCGCGCTTGAGCCCGGCGTCGCCGTTCGCTTCGTCACCACCCCGGCCGAGACGGCCGACGCCGACCTGGTCGTCGTGCCCGGCAGCAGGGCCACCGTGGCCGACCTGGGCTGGCTCCGGGGCCAGGGCCTGGAGGCCGCGCTCAAGCGCAGGGCCGCCGACCGCAAGCCCATCCTGGCGATCTGCGGCGGCTACCAGATGCTGGGCACGGTCATCCACGACGACGTCGAAAGCGCGGCCGGCGCCGTCGATGGCGACGGCCGCGCCGACGGTGCCCTGGCCGGCGGTGTTTTCGCCGGACTCGGGTTGCTGCCGGTGGTCACCCGCTTCGCGGCCAACAAGACCCTCGGCCGGCCGGCCGGGTACGCGGCCGCGACCCCGGTGGCCGGCTACGAGATCCACCACGGCGTGGTCGAGGTGCGCGGCGGCGAGCCGTGGTTCACCAGCGAAAAGGAAGGCAACGGGACGGCGCTCGACGGCTGCCGCTACGGTGCCGTCAGCGGCACGCTATGGCACGGGATCCTGGAAAACGACGAGTTCCGCCGGGCCTACCTGACCGAGGTCGCCCGCCTCGCGGGCCGGAACTTCACCCCCGCGCCTGATACCTCCTTCGCGGCGGCCCGGCAGGCGCAGTTCGACACGCTGGCCGACGCCGTCGAAGAGCACCTCGACACCGCCGCCCTGCTGCGGCTCATCGAGCACGGCCCGACCCCCGGCCTGCCCCGCCTCCGGCCGGGACTGTGAGGCCCGGACCATGCGGACGCTGAAGGCCGGGCCTGCCGACGACTGGCCGCTGGCGGGCGGCCTGGCGGCCGGAGTGATCGCCGACGCGCTGGCCGGAGATCCCCGCCGCGGCCATCCGGTTGCACTATTCGGGCAGGCCGCGACGTTCATCGAGCGGGGCGTCTACGCCGACAGCAAGGCCCGCGGCGCGGTCTTCGCCGCCTGCTGCGAGGCGCTGGCGATCGGCCCGGTGCTGGCCGCGGCGCGGATCTCCCGCCGCCGCCCCCTGGCCCGGCTGGCCTGGGCGGGCACGGTCACCTGGGCGGTCACCGGCGCGCGGTCGCTGACGGCGGAAGCCGGGCGCATTCACCGCGCCCTGCTGGCCGGTGACCTGCCCGGCGCGCGGCGGATGCTGCCGAGCCTCGTCGGCCGGGACCCGGCGCAGCTGGACGCGGCCGGGATCGCCCGGGCGGTGGTGGAGTCGGTGGCGGAGAACACCTCCGACGCCATCGTCGCCCCGCTGCTGTGGGGAGCGCTGGCAGGGGCGCCCGGCCTGGCGGGCTACCGGGCCGCCAACACCCTCGACGCCATGGTCGGGCATCATTCGCCGCGTTACGAGCAGTTCGGCTGGGCCTCCGCCCGCCTGGATGACGTGCTCAACTGGGGCCCTGCCCGGGTCACCGCCCTGCTGGCGGCGGCCTGCGCTCCGGTCGTGGGCGGCCGCCCGGCGCTCACCTGGCAGATCGCGCTTGACTACGGGTCCAGGCATCCGAGCCCGAACGCGGGCTGGTGCGAAGCGGCCTTCGCGGGCGCGCTCGGGGTCCGGCTGGGCGGCCCGCTCAGCTACGCCGGACGGGCCGAGCACCGGCCCGAGCTCGGCGCCGGCCGCCCCCCGGAGGCGGCCGACATCGCCCGCGCCAGTCGCCTGTGCTGGTCCGTGACCGCGGCCGCCACCGCCCTGGCGGCCTCCCTGGCCCTGGTCAGCTGACCTCGGCGGGCTGCTCCTGGCGGTCGCCGGCCTGCAGGCGGGCGGTCCATTTCTCCTCGATGCGGCCCCACCGCCAGATGGCCATCGCGCCGGCCCAGGTGACGATGAACATGCCGACGATGACGAAGCCGGCCGTGTTGATGTTGAAGTTGTACATAAAGCCCCAGAAGCCGCTGGTCTGGCTGACCCCGTGCAATTCCTGGGGGACCAGGCTGAGGCTCTCAATGCCGCCGATGAAGAAGCAGATGGCGACCGACAGGCCGGTGATCGCCAGGTTGTAGTAGACCTTGCGGACCGGGTTGAAGAACGCCCAGCCGTAGGCGAGGTTCATGAACAGGCCGTCGGTGGTGTCCATCAGGGTCATCCCGGCCGTGAACAGGACCGGCAGCGCGAGAATGGCCTGCCAGGCGATGTGCTCGGAGGCCAGCAGCGCGGTGGTGGTCAGCAGGGCGACCTCGGTGGCGGTGTCGAAGCCCATCCCGAAGACCACCCCGACCGGGTACAGCTTCCATTCCTTGTCGATGGCCTTCATCCAGCGCCCGAAGAACCGGTAGAAGAACCCGCGGTTCTCCAGCTGCCGCTCGAGCTCGGCCTCGTCGTAATCGCCGCGCCGCATCGACCTGAACACCCGCACGATGCCCGCCAGGATAACCAGGTTCATCAGGCCGATGAGGAACAGGAAGGCGGCCGACACGATCGTGCCGAAGGTGCCGCCGAACGACTCCAGCGAGGAGTTGGCGTGCGTGACCGCGGGCAGCACCGCCTTCTCGGCGATGACGATGCCGACCCCGATGACCACCACGATGGTGGAGTGGCCGAGGGAGAAGAAGTACCCGAAGGCGAACGGACGCGGCTGGCCGGTGCCCTGGCGGTCGCCGATCACCTTGCGGGTGGTGTTGTCGATGGCCGAGATGTGGTCAGCGTCAAACGCGTGCCGCAGCCCGAGGGTGTAGGCGGTGACGCTCAGGCCGACGCCGAACAGCTTGTAATGCGCGGGCAGCACGTAGGCGATGAAGACGAAGAACCCCAGCGCGTGCAGCAGCAGGATCGAGCCGTACATCCACAGCACCCGGCGGCGCTCGACCGCGGACATCGCGCGGAACGACTGGCGGATCATCGCGCCCATGCTCGGCTTCGTTGATGCGGTCGGAGCGGACACGATCTCATCCTTCGGCTAGCGCGGCGACGTTTTTCCTGTTCACACGGCAACCTAGTCTAGATGCAAATAAGTCGCAAGTAAGAGCGTAACGCATCTGGCGGGGTCAGAGCAGGCGCAGGGGCAGCGTCGGGCGGTCGCCCCTCGCGGCCGGGGCACCGGGACGTCGGCTCCCGGGTCGGGGGTCCGCGGCGCCGCGGGCGGGTCTGGCGGGCTCCCGGCCGCGGCGAGGTCTCCGGCCGGGAAGATGATGCCCAGCATCTTCCGCACCTGTGCTTGCGGTGCGGTCAGGAGCAGTTCGCCGCCGCCGCCGCGGGCGTAATCCCGGCCCCGTGCCAGCGCCGCCGCGCCGTTGGCGTCGATGAAGCGCAACCCCGACAGGTCCACGATGACCAGCGGCTCGAGGCTCGACGCCGCCTCCAGCGACACCGCGACATCGGCCGCGTCCACCAGGTCGAGTTCGCCCCGCAGTTCGACCGTGACCTGGCCGGGGGAGTCCGTGGTAGTCAACTGGACGCTGAACATGGACGTGCTTTCCCCCGCTTCGGCAGCAAGGCGGGGTCTGGGCCTGGCGGCTGGATCGATAGCTCGCTAGCTAGCTAGGCCGAAACGATACACCCGGTGCCGGACGGTATCCGTTCGAACACGATACCCCGCGGCTTCCGGCGATTCTGCCACCAATCCAGGTGCCGCCCGGCCCCGAATACCGGTCATGAACACGCCATCGGTGGGCCAGCAGCCCCACGGTCGCGGCCATTCTGAGGGGCATGGCGACGACCTCGCGGAGCTGCTGGCCCAGGTGGCGTGCGGTGACCACGCGGCCTTCGAGGCCGTATACGACCAGCTCGCGGGGCCGGTGTACGGGGTGGCGCGCAAGGTGCTGCGGGATCCGGCGCAATCGGAAGAGGTCGCACAGGAAGTCCTGCTCGAGGTGTGGCGGTCCGCCTCCCGCTTCGACCCCGCCCGCGGCAGCGCCGCCGCCTGGGTGATGACTATCGCGCACCGGCGGGCGGTGGACCGGGTCCGGGCCGAGAACGCCGCCACCGCCAGGGAGCAGAAGATCGCCCCCGACATCGGCACCAGTGAGGACGTCTTCGAGTTGGTGGACAAGGCGCTTGACCGGCAGCGGGTACGGCGCTGCATGGGCGGCCTGAGCGGGCTCCAGGCCGAGGCGATCAGGCTCGCCTACTACGGCGGCTATACCTATCCCCAGGTCGCCGGGTTGCTCGGGCTCCCGCTGGGCACGGTCAAGACCCGCATCAGGGACGGCCTCATCCGACTACGCGACTGCATGGAGGTGACCCAGTGACCGCCTTGAGCCACGACCTCCACCTGCTGACCGGCGCCTACGCCGTCGACGCGCTGACCGGTGACGAGCTCGCCGAATTCGAAGCGCACCTGGAGCGCTGCGCCTCCTGTGCCGAAGAAGTCAGGGGGCTTCGGGAGACCGCGGCCAGGCTCGCCCTGGCCACCGCGATCACGCCCCCGCCGTGGGTGCGCGACCAGGTGCTCGCCGCCGCCAACCGGGTCAGGCAGCTCCCGCCGTCGGGCGCCCGGCTGGTTGCGGCCGGACCGCCGCGGCGCGCTAGGCGGCTGCGCCGCGTGCTGCCCCGGCCGATCGCGGTGGCGGCCATGGCGGCCGCCATTGTCGCCCTGGCCGTCCTCGAGGTGGGCACCAGGCACCAGCTTCAGCAGGCGCAGATGGCCAACCGCGCGGTCGCGTCGGTGCTGGCCGCCCCCGACGCCCGCATCGAGCTGAGCAGCTCAAGCGTGGGCGGCACGGTGACCGCGGTCGTCTCAACGCACGACCGCGAGGCTGTCATCACCGCCGCAGGCATGCCGACGCCCACCGACGCCAGGGTCTACCAGCTCTGGGTGATCAGCGCGGCGGGCGCCCGCTCGGTCGGGCTGCTGCCGGGCAGCAGCGCCGGCGCCACTTCACCGGTGCTGGCCGATGACGTCCAGCCGGGCGACCAGCTCGCCATCACGATCGAGCCCGCGGGCGGCACCAGCCAGCCGACGACCATCCCGATCGTGGCAATCCACACGCAGTCCTAGGATGGACAGGGGAGGGGGAGAGCGCACACCCCTCCACTATCAACGTATAGCGCACCCCGGGGCTTGCGGCAAGCCCCCGGTCGTGCAGTAAAGTCGCCCGCCGAGGCCGGAACCAGCGGAAATAGGAGTGGCGACTGCCCATGAGCCCCTTGACCACCAGTGCGTTCGATCTTCCCGACCGTCTCGCCGCGAAGGCCGACCCGGCGCTGATCGCGGCCGACGAGCGGCACTTCGCGGTGATCGCCGACAGCCTCGAGCAGTCGATCGCGGAGTTGTCGGCCCGCCTCGAGGCCGAGCTCAGGGCGCCCGGCGGCATCGGCCAGAAGGCGATGGACCGGGACGCGGAGGTGCACCGGCTGTCCGCCCGGCTGCGCACCCTGCGCCGGTTCGGACTTGACCTGTGCCTCGGGCGCATGGTCGGCGCCGACAACCCCGAGCCGGTCTACGTCGGACGCCTCGGCCTGACCGACCGCGAGGGTCGCCGGCTGCTGGTCGACTGGCGCTCCCCGGTGGCCGAGCCGTTCTTCGGCGCCACCCACGGCAACCCGATGGGGCTGGCCAGCCGCCGCCGGTACCGCTGGACCCGCGGCCGGGTGGGCGACTACTGGGACGAGGTGTTCACCGCCGACGGGCTCGACGGTCACGCCGCCCTCGACGACCAGTCCGCCTTCATTGCCAGCCTGGGCGGCAACCGGTCGGCCCGGATGCGGGACGTGCTCGGCACCATCGCGGCCGACCAGGACGCCATCATCCGCGCGGGCTCGCGCGGCGCGCTGGTGGTCGACGGCGGTCCGGGCACCGGGAAGACCGTCGTCGCGCTGCACCGGTGCGCCTACCTGCTCTACTCCGATCCGCGCCTCGGCCACCGCCGGGGCGGCGTGCTCTTCGTCGGCCCGCACCAGCCCTACCTGGCCTACGTCTCCGACGTGCTGCCCAGCCTTGGGGAAGAGGGCGTGCAGACCTGCACGCTACGCGACCTGGTCCCCGAGGGGGCCGCCGCGACCTCGGAGGCCGACCCCGAGGTGGCCCGCCTGAAGTCGTCGGCCGGCCTGGTCAAGGCAATCGAGGCGGCCGTCAGGTTCTACGAGAATCCGCCCGCCGCCCCGATGACGGTCGAGACCCCGTGGTCCAATATCCAGCTCAGCGCCGACGACTGGGCCGAGGCGTTCGACGCGGCCGAGGCGGGCACCCCGCACAACGAGGCGCGCGAGGCGATCTGGACCGAGCTGATCATGATCGCGGTCGAGAACCACGACGGCGACGCCCCGGCCGACCAGCTCCGCCGGTCCCTGCAGCAGAATCGGGAGCTGCGGGCCGCCCTCAACCGGGCGTGGCCGCTGATCGAGCCGGCCGATCTCGTCTCCGACCTGTGGTCTGTACCCGCCTACCTGCGCAAATGCGCCCCGTGGCTCAGCCCCGGTGAAGTTCGGAAACTGCAGCGGGCGGACGGCCAGGCGTGGACGGTGGCCGACCTGCCCCTGCTCGACGCGGCCAGGCAGCGGCTGGGCGACCCGCAGGCGGCCCGCCGCAAGCGCCGGCAGGAGGCGGCCGCCGCGGCCGAGCGCGAGCAGATGGACCGGGTCGTCGACAACCTGATCGAGGCCGCCGACGACGAGTACGGCATGGGCCTGGTGACGATGCTGCGCGGCGAGGACTTCACCGAGGCCCTGGTCAACGAGGCCACGCTGTCCGACGCCGACCCGGACCAGCTGGCGGGCCCGTTCGCGCACATCGTGGTCGACGAGGCACAGGAACTGACGGACGCCGAATGGCAGATGCTGCTGCTGCGCTGCCCGTCCAGGAGCTTCACCATCGTCGGGGACCGCGCGCAGGCCCGGCACGGGTTCACCGAGTCGTGGCGGGAACGGCTGGAGCGGATCGGTCTCGACCGGATCACTCTGGCCTCGCTGAGCATCAACTACCGCACGCCGGAAGAGGTCATGGCGGAGGCCGAGCCAATCATCCGGGCGGTGATCCCGGACGCCAACGTGCCGACCTCGATCCGCAGCAGCGGCCGCGCGGTCACCCACGGGTCCGCCGCCGAGCTCGGCTCGATCCTCGACAGCTGGCTCGACGCCAACGCCGAGGGGATCGCCTGCGTCATCGGCGACCCCGCCTTCCCGGCCACCGCCCGGGTCCGGTCGCTGACCCCGGAGCTGGCCAAGGGGCTCGAGTTCGACCTGGTGGTCCTCATCGACCCGGACGCGTTCGGCACCGGCATCGAGGGCGCGGTCGACCGCTACGTCGCGATGACCAGGGCGACCCAGCAGCTCGTCATCCTCACCAGCGGCTGACGCCCGGCCGCCCGTCGCACCGATTAGTTTCGGCCGCCTGGTCAGTCAACTAGCAGCATCGAGACCAATGGGAGGCGCAGGACGTGCGAAAGATCGTCGTATACGAGTTGCTGTCCCTGGACGGGGTGGCGGAGGACCCCGATAGCAGTTTCTTCACCGACTGGGACGAGGCGATGGACGCCAACCTCGCCGCCGTGATCGGGACGCAGGACGCGGTCATTCTCGGCCGCCGTAGCTACGCCGAGTGGGCGAAGTTCTGGCCCGGCAGCCAGATCCAGCCGTTCTCGGCGTTCATCAACGGGGTCGCGAAGTACGTCGCGACCTCCACGCCGCTTGACCAGGACTGGGCCCACGCGACGGCGATCGACGGCGGGCTGGTCGAGTTCGTCCGCGATCTCAGCCAACAGGGCGGCGGTGACGTCGGTGTCCACGCGAGTATCTCGGTCGCACAGGCGCTGCTCGCGGCCGGCGTCGTCGACGAACTCAGGCTCGTGATCGCGCCGAGGATCGCCGGCCGCGGACGACGGCTCCTCGACGGCCTGCCGACGATCGCGCTCGAAGCGATCAGATGCGACCGATCACCGAGTGGCTATCTGCTCGTCGACTACCGCGTGATCCACTAGAGCCCGGGAAGCGCCCGCGCCGTCCTGACCGCTCCGGAGGGGCTCGGACGTCAGGACGGCGCGGGCGAGAACGGTGCCTACTTGGGCATCAGGACGCTGCCGATGATGTAGACGATGGCGTTGGCGGTCTGCACGTTGCCGCAGACCACGCTGGCGCCGTTGACGGTGTAGCCGCTGCCCATCATCGCCGGGGTGACGGTCGAGCCCTCCAGTGTCTTGAGCGTCTTACCCGAGGCGAGCTCGGCCGGCGTGACCCGCCCGGCCACCACGTGGTAGGTCAGGATCTTGGTCAGCTCCGCCCTGTCCGACAGCACCGACTTGAGGGTCGACGCCGGGATCTTGGCGAATGCGGAGTTGTCGGGCGCGAACACCGTGATGCCGGCCGCCGAGTTCAAGGTGTCCACCAGCCCGGCCTGCTTGACCGCGGTGACCAAGGTAGAGAGCACCGGGTTAGCGGACGCGGCGGTCGCCACCGGGGCGGTCGCCATCCCGGTGAAGCTGCCGGCCCCCGACTTGGGCACCGAGGCGCACCCGGGACCGAAGTCGGACGATGTCGTCGACGCGCCTGCGGCCGCGGCCGACGAGGACGCCATCGGCGCGCTCGAGGCCGGCATCGGCGTGCTCGCCGCTGACGACGACGGCGCGGAGGCGGCCGGGGTGCTCGAGCTGCTGCTGCAGGCGGCTGCGCCGACGGCCAGGCCGGCGGCGGCGAGGGATGCGGCGAGGATGCGGTACTGCATGGTGACTCCTATATGATATTAGTTTGAATATTGTTGATTCATGCCTGGTTATTGGCAGGTCACTGTGACCACCACCGAGTCCCAGCCGGTGGCCCCGCTCGGGAACACCGCGGCCTCGCTCTTGGTCTGGACGGCGCCAGTGCCGTCGGTGGCGCGGACCTGCAGGGTGTGCAGGCCGGGAGGGGCATCCCAGGCCCACACCCACTGCCGCCAGGTGTCGGTGCCGTCGGCGGCGGCCAGCTTCGCGGTCTGCCAGGGTCCGTTGTCGACGTTGACCTGCACCCGGGAGATGCCTCGATGCGGCGCCCAGGCGACCCCGCCGACCGCGACCCGGCCCGCCGGAACCTGCGCGAGCGGTCGCGGCACGTCGATCCGGGACTCGGTCTTGATCGGCGCCTGGAGGGCATACCCGCGCTGGGTCCAGTACGCCTGCTGGCGGGCGAACGTCGTCACCTCGAGCTTGGTGACCCACTTGGTGGCCGACACGTAGCCGTACAGCCCGGGCACCAGCATCCGGGCCGGGAAGCCGTGCTCGGTCGGCAGCGGCTGGCCATTCATGCCGACCGCGATCAGCGCCTGCCGCCCGTCCAGGATCGTGTCGACCGCGGTGGAGATCGTCATGCCGTCGGTTCCGGTCGACAGCACCTGGTCGGCCCCGCGCCGGATGCCGGCCTTCCGCAGCAGGGCGGGCAGGCTCGCGCCGAGCCAGCGCGCATTGCCGGCGTAGGGGCCGCCGACCGCGTTGGAGACGCAGACCAGCGTCATGTCGTGCTCGATCAGCGGCAGCCGCAGCAGGTCGTCGAAGGTGAGCTCGATCGGGTGGTCCACCATCCCGGTGATCTGCAGCGTCCAGTCCTGCGGCGACACCTGCGGCACCACCAGGTCGATGTCGACCCGGTAGAAGTTGTTGTTCGAGCTGAAGAACGGGGTGATGCCGGAAACGTCCAGCGAGGCCGCGGCGGGCACCGGCGCGGCCGTCACGGCTGGACGCGGCAGCCGGACCGCCGCCCGCAGCGCCGTCACGTTGAACCGGCGCAGCAGCAGCTCGCCCGACCAGCCGCTGGCCGCGGCCACCACCGCCACCCCGGCCCCGAGGGCCAGGAACCGGCGCCGACCGGGCGCCGTAGGCGGCTGGTCTCCTGTCCTCCAGTCGGTTGACCCGGACCAGGAAGACCATCGCCACTGCGGCGACCGCCACCCCGATCAGGGCGGGCGCCACGTCCGCCAGACTGGCCGACGGGCGGCTGACGACCGAGGCCACGCCGAGCGCGCCGAACACCGCCAGCCCCGTCAGGCCGACCCAGAGCCAGCGAACGGCCAGGATCCCGATCACGGCGGCGAAGACCGCCAGCTGCACGACGATCCCCGCCAGCAGCACGTTCTTGTCGTTGCTGCCGAAGTGGGCGATCGCGAAGTCCTTGAGCGGCACCGGCGTCAGGTTGATCGCGACGCCGCCGACGGCGATCACCGGGCTGCTGAGCGGGCCGGTGATCCCGGCCACCAGCTCCGCCACCCCGAGCGCGACCGCCGCCGACAGGAGCCCGGCCAGCGCGCCCCGGACCGCGAGCCTCAGCACGCGACCGACGCTGACTGGATTCCCTCTGATCATCATGGGCCAGATTCGGAGCGGTTGGGCGGCCAGATTGGCCGAACCCGGGCCAGGGTCACGGACCGGAGCGCCCGCCCCGCTCTCGGAAGCGGTGTCGGTGCAGGTAGAATCGGGGTCCGTTCGAGATAAAAATCTTTTTCTCCCGAACGGACCCTGGCTTAATCGTGGGTTGGCAGGGCGATAGTGTCGGGCAGCGTGACCCCTGAGCTCAGAAACTGGTCGGGCACCTATCGATTCACCGCGCCCACGGTGATCGCCGCCCGGACGATCGACGAGGTCCGGTGGGCCGTCACCTCGGCCGGGCGGGTGCGCGCGCTCGGCACCAGGCACTCGTTCAACGACCTCGCCGATAACGGGGACACGCTGGTCACGGTCACCGGCATCGCCCCCGAGCCGATCCTTGACGAGGCCGCGCGGACGGTCACGGTCGGCGCCGGCGTCTCCTACGGCGTGCTCGCCGGATGGCTGCAGCAGCGCGGCTGGGCGCTGCACAACATGGGCTCGCTGCCGCACATCTCGGTCGCGGGCGCGACCGCCACCGGCACCCACGGTTCTGGCAGCCGCAACCAGATCCTGTCGGCCGCGGTGGCGGGCCTGGAGTACGTGGACGCCGACGGCGAGCTGCGCCGGACCGGGCGCGCGGACCCGGGCTTCGAGGGGCTAGCGGTCGGGCTGGGCGCGTTCGGCGTCGTCGTCCGCGTCACCCTCGACGTGCAGCCCAGCTACCTGGTCAGGCAGGACGTCTACGCCGGGCTGACGTGGGACCGGGTGCTGGCCGATCTCGACGACATCATGTCCGCCGCCTACAGCGTGAGCCTGTTCACCGACTGGCGCGGCGACACGCTGGAGGCGGCGTGGGTCAAGCGACGGCTGGACGGGCCGGAACCGGACGGAACGCCGGCGCCGCCGGAGTTCTTCGGCGCGCACCCGGACCCGGGACCGCCGCACCTGGTGGACGCCCCGGTCGACAACCTCACGGCGGTCGGGGCGGCGGGGCCGTGGTCGGAGCGGCTGCCGCACTTCCGTATCGACTCACCGCCCAGCAACGGGGACGAGATCCAGTCCGAGTACTTCGTCGAGCGGCACCGGGGCGCGGCCGCCCTCGATGCCGTCCGGCGGCTGTCGCCCCTGATCACGCCGCTGCTGCTGGTGTCGGAGTTCCGCGCCACCGCCCCCGACCGGCTGTGGCTGAGCGGGTCGTACCAGCGGGACACGCTGGCGATCCACTTCACCTGGCGCAACCGCCCCGATCAGGTCAGCGCGGCGCTGACCGACGTCGAGGCGGCGCTGGCGCCGTTCGACGCCCGGCCGCACTGGGGAAAGGCGTCCCATATCCAGGCGGGTCAGCCCGAGCGGCTGTACCCCCGGCTGGGCGACGCGCGAGCGCTGTTCGAGCGGCTAGACCCCCAGGGCCGGTTCAGCAACGCGCGCCTGGAGCGGTTGGGCGTCCGCGAAGTCCGCTGACCGCCTGGTTTCCTGCGCGGGTTTTCGATGGCCTCGGGTTTAGTTAGCCTCGGGTTTAGATGGCCTCGGGTTTAGATGGCCTCGGGTTTAGATGCAGAGCTCAGCGCGGGTGACCCCGGTAGGTGCCGAACGACCAGCGGTTGCCCTCCGGGTCGGTGACCGAGAACTCGCGCGAGCCGTAGTCCTGGTCGGTGAGCTCCCGCGCGACGGTGGCGCCGTGGTCGACCGCCCGCTTGAATAGCGTGTCCGGATCGTCGCAGACCACGTAGCCGCGGAACGTGCCCGGCGCGGTCGAGCCGGGGTCGGCCGACCCCAGCATCACCCCGCCGCCTGGCGGCCAGGCGAGCTCCGCGTGGTGCACCTGGTCTCCCTCGCCGTAGACGGCGGTCTCCTCGAAGCCGAACGCGTCGACGAGGAACTTGATCAGCCCGCGGGCGTCGCGGGCGGTCAGCGTTGGCCACACCTGCGGTGGCGGTGTCTGTGTCATGCCTCGATCATTCCCCGAGCTCGGCGGGCAGGGCTTGGACGAATCGGAACTCCTCGGCCAGCCACTGCGACGGCGGGCACCCAGCCAGGGCGCGGAACTCGCGGGCCAGGTGCGCCTGGTCGTAGAAGCCGCACTCGACCGCCAGGGCGGCGAAGTTGGCGCCCCCGGCCCCGGCCGTGCCCATGGCCCGCCCGATCCGCCGCCGCGCGTGGTCGAACCTGAACACCCGCCCCGCCTCCTTGGGCGTCAGGCCGGTCTCGGCCCGGAACAACGACCCCAGGCGGCGGGCGCTCAGGCCGGTCTCCGCTGCCAGCTCGGCGACGGCGACGGCGCCCTGGGTCTGCCGCAGCCGCCGCCAGGCGTATCCGACCTCGGGCCGGATGGCCTCGCAGTGGTCCGCGCCGCCGCCGTCGACCCGCTGCCGCAGCAGCCGGTCGAGCACCGCGAACCGGCCTGCCCAAGTCGGCTGCTCGACCACTAGCTCCCGCAGTTGCGTCGCGAACCCGCCGACCACGTTGGTCGCCTCGGCGTCCCAGTTGGCCAGGTCGGCAGCCGGGACGCCGAGCAGTGCCCGCGCGCCGAGCGGGGTGAGCCCGAGCTGTATGCCCGACCAGCGGCCGTCGTGGCTGATCAGGGCGGGCGACGTGTGCAGCCCGCCGAGCAGCGTGCGATAGGACTCGGCGGCCTGGCCGGGATTGGGATGCGCGTCGATGGCGAGCGGGTCATCGAGCGTGATGATGAACGTCAGCGCGGGTGACGGCAGCCCGCGGTGGCGCGCGGGCGCCGCCCCCGCCAGCCGGTACCCGACGTACCCGGAGACGAACGGCCGCAGCCGGGCCGGCGGGTCGCGCCACGCATGTTCGTCGACCACACTCCATTAAAACTCATCACCTGGGACGGAACCGGCGCTCGGCGCTTCGGTCGGCACTGCCACGGCAGCGTCTACTATGCCTTTATGGCTGGCATTGTTGGCGCGTCGGGCGTCGAGCCGGTGGCGAACCCGGACTTGCGCGAAGGCAAGCGCCAGCGTCTCATCCGCATGACTACCACGCAGATCGCGGGGCGCACGGGGCCGGTCAAGCAGATCCGGTACCGGGACCAGATCGTCTCCCCGATCGCGCTCGAAGCCAACTGCCGTGAGCTGCTGCGGCGCGCCCAGCGTGCGATCGCCACCATATCTGCGCTAACGAGCGCCCGGGGAGTCAGGCGGTGGCCTGAGAGCCGGTCAGAAGGTTGTCGATGAAGGGGCACAGGTGCACGTAATGGCCGCTCACTGTGCTCGGCTCGATTTCCACGACCTGCCCGGCGGTGGGCTGGCTGCAGGCGGAGTCGAAGCCGTCGTAGCGGGAAACGCAGGACCTACCCTGGATCTGGACGGACCAGCCGGACCTGGTCGCGGGGCCAATGGCGTCGGCGGAGAACGCGACGATCGCATCGTGCAAGGACCGCTCGGGGATCTCGTGGTGGCCGAGGCAGACCGCGAGCCTGTGCCCCGTTAGGAAGTACTGGACGGGCAAGATGACAGGCAGGGCCCGCACCGACAGGGCCAGGCGTCCTACCGATGCCGTGGCCAGGAGTTCCCAGCAGCGCTGACTGGAGATCTCTTCCCATGGCGTGTCCATGTCCGTACTGTAGGTGCCCGACCGTGGCCGCCTGCAGGGGCGAAGGTCCCGGGCAGTACGGACGGATGAGCCCGGCGCGAGGCCCTAAGTCCTGCGGGAGCGCGCACGGGCCTGCCGTGCCGCCAGGCCGGGAGCGGGTGTGGTCGGCTACAGGGGGCTGCTGCCGGGCGGCCGGGACCGGAAGATGTGGTCGCGGATCTGGTGGATGGAGTCGTCCAGCCGCGTAAGCGCCTCGCTGATCCGCTCGCGGGCAACGTCCGTCGGCATGTCGGCGGCGGCCTGCAGGGACAGTCCCGCGTGGAAGAGGTTCGCGACGACGCGGTCCAGCAGTTCGCTGCTGCGCTCCGCTTCCCGGGCGGCGGCGGCGCTGAGCAGGGCCGTGAGGTCGTCCCGGTGCTGCGCTTGGGCGGCGTCCCTGACGACGGCTAGGACGAGGTGCCCGCCGACCGTCGGCACCGGGGCGAGGGTGATGGTGACCGGCACGGTGGCGCCGTCGCGGCGCAGTGCGGCCAGCATGGCCCTGTCGGCCATCGGCCGGGCAACGGGCCTGCGGGCGTACCCGGCGCGGTGCCTACGGTGCCCTTCGCGCAGCCCAGCCGGGACCAGCGCCTCCACGGGCCGCCCGATCAGCTCGGCGGGCTGGTAGCCGAGCATGGCCGCCAGCCGTCGGTTCGCGAGCACGATCCTCCCGTCCTGATCGGCCAGTGCAACGCCGTCGTCAAGGGCGTCGATCAGCTGCCGCAACACGACCTCGTCTACCAGCACGGAAGGCATGGAGCCGACCTCCCATTCAGCCTGCTCGCGTTCCCGCTGCCACGGTGCTAGGGCACCGTGCCCCCGAGGACCTCCCTCCTCCAGCACGTCCTCGGTCCTCGCGGCGAGGGCCGCCTCAAGCGAGGGGTACACCGGGACCAGGCGGTCCAGACCGTTAGCGGTGACCATGCGCTGGACGTCCGACACGGATATCACCAGCCGCAGCTCCGCTTGGCTGGCCGCCGCGCGCTGATAGGCCAGGGCCAAGGCCCCGCCGATGGCGGGGTCGCACGACTTGGTGGCCGACATGTCCGCGATCAGCGTCACAGCCCCCTGGCTGAGTGCGCCAAGCAGCTGCTCTCCGATCAGGGCGGCGTCCGGCCCGCCGACATGCTCTGGGAAGGTCACGACCGCCCGCCGTCCAGACCAGGCCACCGGCTCGATGCCATCCGTCATGCCAGTAGCTTGGCACGGCTGTGATCCCGTCGGTGCTCCTGGAGCCCGGAAAGCACGGCCATCACGTGCCGCCACTCACCGCGATTGAAGGATAAGAAGGAACTCCGCCGTCCCGTCGCTGGCCAGCCGAACGCAGTTCTCTAGGCGACGGTGAACAAGACGCTGGCTGGCGGGCGGCGCACGCCGACAGCGGCTTGGACGGTCGTCCCCATGCGGAGCAGCAGCTGCGGGTACAGGGCCGGCCGGGTACCGGCCAGCCGACGTCCCCAGCCGAGCTCAAACGGCTGGCTGTGGAGTGCGGTCGCCACGCCCCAGGCCGCGTTCGTAAGGAGGATGCGCGCCAGCGCCTGGCCGGCGTTGACCCAGTCCGCAGGGGCGTCGGATCTGGTCGCCAGGAGACACACCACCCCGGCGGACCGGCCCGGCCCCGTGCTCAGCGGCGGCAGCCCCCAGCCGCGGCCGAGGGCGAAGTCCGGGGCGGGAAAGTAAGGGAAGGTCCGTTCGGCCCGGGCCGGGTAAGCGTTCGCGGGGACCCCGTCAGCCCGGCTGCTGCCCGCCGGGGACGTCCATGCGGTGAGCTCGCGGACACGTGCGCTGTCAAGCCCCAGGGCACGCTCGGCTTCCTGCACGGCCTCGGCGAGCGCCGCGCGGATGCCCTCGTCGGTGACGAGGCGCAGCACCGTCTCGTACCGATCCGCGCTGTTTTGAAGGGCAGTGATGAACTCAGGGGCCAGCGGCAGCGGGTCGAACCCGCCCCGGTGTGCCCGCCGCGAGCGCACGTGCGCGGACAGCCGGCGCTCGTAGTCGTTGGGAGCTGAGCGGCGCTGCCAGCTCAGCCGGGCGACCAGCAGCGGCTGGACCGGGTCGGGAAGTACCTGTGCCTCGGGGATCCAGCCGGCCGCCCGCAGCGCCAGCCGGGCGGTGAACAGCGCGGCGCCGCAGCTGATCAGCATCTCGCGACCGTCAGGGTCGCTGGCCGCCAGCCGCCGGGCCGGGTCGGCGTACAGGTACAGCCCGCCAGGATCCATGCTGAACCACCACGGCTGGGTGTTGTGCACCGACGGCGCCCACACCGCCTCGCCCACTACATGCGCGGCGATGCCTCCCACAGCAATTTCAGGCTCGGACACCATCACGGGCGCTGGCAGACTGTCCACGGGGTCCTCCGCACTCGCAGTCATCAATCACGCTGGTCCAATTCTGAATCGCCGTCTTTCCCTAGCACAGCTGCGAAGGTCCGCATCCGCGCGGGACCTCCGTCCTTGACCGCTCACCGCTCTACCGAGGACGGCGCCGACCTGGCCGCGACATGGGCCGCCGTGCGCTGATTTAGACGCTGTCTTCCGCTGGGCCGGGATTGTGAGTGGCGCGGCGAAAGAGCTGGAGGGAGCCGAGGGGCTTGAACCCGGCGTCTAGCAGCGCCCGGAGGCTCGCTGCGTTGCCTGGTGCCACCGCCGCCACGGCCAGTTGGCCGGACGGGACGGCGCTCAAGGCGTCAGCGGCCAGCCTCGCTCCGCCGCCCGTCCCGCGGTGGCCGGGTTCGAGCTCGAAACTCAGCTCCGTGAGCCCGGCGATCCCGGTGCTGATAACGGCCAGGGCAGAGCGGCGCGGATCCTGGTAACCCATGATCCGGAGCTGTTCCCGGAGGCCGGCCGCGAATTCCGCCCGCGGGTGGCCGGCCAGGTCCGGCCGTCTACCAGTGCGGGCGTGGCGCCCTTGTGTCCGGTGCCACGCGCGGCCATCAGGATGTCCAGGCTGTCGATCCAGCCGTCGGGCCCGGCCAGTTTCGTGATCAGCCGGGGTCGTGGGCCCCGCCAAAGCCATCCGCGCCCAGCGAGGCGAGCAGGTGGCCGGTGATGTCCGGCTGCACCGCGAATACCGCGTGCCCGGTAAAGGCGATGATCGCCTCCAGTCGGAGGTGCCACGGCGGCACACGCCGCCACTCTCCGTCCGCGGCCGGGAACCGGCCGTCCGCCGCGGTGTCGATCAGCCTGGCGAGAGGGTGGTCCGGGAGCACACCGCCAACCGTACAGACCCCGGCGAACCGCATACTAAGGGCAGCGCTAACCCGGCCGAGTTCTCGCCCAGCCGGACGCCGATCTCGTACAGGCGCGACAGCATCTCGGCCGGGTCGGCGTAGACGCGGTAGGCGTCGGCCCGCTCTAGTTCCTCGCGGCCATACCCGCCCGATTGCAGCCCGATGCCGAGCGCGCCGGCCCGCCGCGCGGCCAGCAGGTCCCAGAACGCTGTCGCCGACCACCATGGCGTTCCGCGGCTCTACCCCCAGCAGCGCGGCGGCGGCCAGGAACAGGTCGGGATCCGGCTTGGCGTGCCGCACCAAGTCCCTGGTCACCATCGGGGTGTCCTCGGGCAGGCCGAGCAGCTCGAGCGCGGGCCGCGCGGTAAGCGCGTAACCGCTGGTGGCGATCGCCCACTGCACGCCCGCGCCGGTCAGCGCGGCCAGCAGCTCCCGCGCGCCCGGCAGGGCGGTGACCGACGCCATCTGCTTGCGGTACTCGACCGCGTGCGCCTGCTGGAGCTGCGCGATGTCATCCGGCGACAGGGTCCGGCCGGTCTCCCGCAGCAGCGCCTGCACGAACAGGCCGCCGCTCATCCCGATCCGCCGGTGAATCCGCCAGACCGACAGATCGATGCCGATATCCTCGAGCGCCGCCCGCCAGGCGATCACGTGCTGGTAGACGCTGTCGATCAGCGTCCCGTCGAGGTCGAACAGAAAGGATGGCACAGGTGCCTGCGGATATTCCACAGCAGTGATTCTCTCACGCGCCCCGCCGCCCCCGGCTGGCACCGCCGATGAGCGCCGACCACGGCGGCAATCTAGATCGGGAAAGCTCGCGGGCACTTCGGACAAGCTAGAGGTGTGACCATCATCCGACAGGATCTGGCGCTGACCGATCCGGAGCAATTCGGGGCGGTCTTCGACCGATACTTCGCCGAGATCCACGGGTACGCCGCCCGGCGGGTCGGCCCCGACGCCGCCGCCGATATCGCGGCCGACGTGTTCCTCACGGCGTTCCGGCTGCGCCGCAAGTTCGACCCTGGCCGGGGAACCGTCAAGGCCTGGCTCTACGGGATCACGACCAACCACCTGAGCGTCCATCATCGCAGCGAGCAGCGCGCGTACCGGGCGATGGCCCGGGTGGGCGTGCCCGAGCGCCAAGAAGGTCATGCGGACGCCGTGATCGACCAGGTTGCCGCCGGGGCGCTGCGCCCCGCCCTGCTCCGGGCGCTGGCGGACCTGCCTGGGGGCGAGCGGGAGGTGCTGCTGCTGGTCGCGCTGGGCGGGCTCAGCCACGCCGACGTCGCCGTCGCGCTCGGGATCCGCTACGGCACGGTCGCATCCCGGCTGAGCCGGGCCCGCGCGAAGCTCCGAACGGCAGCCGGCCTCGCGCTGCCAGAATCAGAAGAGGACTCCCATCATGGATGAGCTGCAACTGCTGCGCGACTGCCTGCCTGAGCAGCGGCCGCCTGGCCCCGAGGTGGTCGCGAGGGCGCGTGAGAGCCTGAACGGCGGTCGGCGATCACGGCGGGTGCCGCTGGCCGGGGTTAGCCCGGCCCGCCGCGAGCGGCTGCTCTGGTTCGGAATCCCGACCGCCTGCGTCGCGGCCGCCGCCGCGGTGGCCTTTGCGGTCATCGTCACCGGCCCTGGGTCGGCCGCCGTCCGGCCCCCGGCCGCCGCCATCACCCCGTCGCCCACCCACGCCTCCGGCCGCACGTCCACGCCAGATGCCGGGTACGCAACCGGCGCCGGGTACCGGCCCTACTCAGGCGCGCTGCCGGCCGCGAACTCCGGCGGCACCACCGACGGCCGCGCGATCCTGCTGACCGCGGCCCGTCAGGTGGCGAGGGCGACCCAGCCCGTCGCCGAGCGGTACTGGGTGACCAGTGGCATTGCCGGGAACTTCCTGCGGGTCGGCCCGGCCGCCGATCCGTACCTGCTGCTGGATGAGTCGCAGGTCCAGAACTGGGCGGCGCGGTCGCCCAAGGACGGCAGCCCGAACTTCGCCAAGCAGCTCGGGGCGGCGCCGGTGTCGGCCGCCGACCGCGCGGCCTGGCAGCGGGACGGCTCGCCCACGGAGTGGAAGTACGTCGGCCAAAGCGATGGCCTGGCCGACGCCCAGGGCGACACCAGTGGCCTGCTCCTGTCGCTGAGCATGGCCGGCGACCCGATGACCAGCCTGGATGCCGGCTATGGGACCCAGCAGTTCCCGATCGGGGCCAAGGCCCTGACCTACGCCCAGCTGCGGGCGCTGCCAGCCGATCCGGCCAAGCTGAGGAAGCTGATCCTGGCTGGCGCGGTGGCGCCGGGAGAGAGCCCGAGCGCGTTCCTGCTCGATGGGGTGGTGGCGCCCATCCTGGAGATGCCGGTCACCCCGGCCGTGCGGGCCGCCCTATACGAGATGCTCGCCGGCATGCCCGGCATCCAGAGCCTGGGCGAGGTTACCGACCCGGCCGGGCAGCAGGGCGAGGCGGTCTCCTACACCGCCAAGTACCAGAACTGCGGCCAGGCCAGCACACGCGCCGCCGGCGGCTACGCCACCGCCGGGCCCCTGTTCGCCTCCTGCACCACCCAGGAGATCCTCATCATCGACCCGGCCACCGGGCTGCCGCTGGCGGAGGAACTGCGCTACCTGGGGGTGCCTCCGGGCCAGCAGTGGACCGCCCCCGACCAGCTGTTCTCGTACGAGATCTTCGGCCCATCGCACTGGACCAACGCCAACCGGCCCTCGGGCGGGGTGGAGTCGGGCACCCCGATCGTCGGGCCGAGCCCGACCGCGAGCGCCGGGTAAGCCGGTAAGTCCGCCGAGCGAGCGGCGCGCGCCGAGCCGCCTGACCCGGCCGTCACCACGACGGCCAGGCAGGCGGCCACACCCGCGATGACCTCGGCCAGCCAGACGTGATGGAACGCGCCGACCGGGTGCACCGCGGCGGTGCCGAGGACTGATGAGCGATCTTCACTACGGCATGGCTCCGGACGGCAGCGTCTGCGTCGGCCGGGACGGCGGCCCGAAGTCGCGGTTTACCCGCGAGGAGGCGGTGCAGCTGCAGGCCGGGCTCTCTCAGCTGGAGGCGGTGCGCATGGCCATGCAGCGGACTTACACCATTCCGGTGAGAGACCGGTCAGGTTCCGTCGCCTGGCCCGACCTTCGAGGTGCCGGTCCAGCCGCGGCGGTGCGGATGTGCTGGAGTAGAGGAGGGGACTGATGTCTGAGAAGCCAGACGAGCTGGGTGTTAACGACGAAGCCGAGGTGGAGCAGCTCGGCACCGTGGCGACTAACAAGACCACGACTACGCCCACCCACACCAAGCTCTCGGCGGCAACTAACGGCCTCGACGGCACAATGTCAGCTCAGTCGGTCACGTCGAGGCAGTCGGCTGGGTCGCCGGATTACCTCTGATCGAGGTATCTCATCCATGTGATGGATGCGGAAGGCCAGCCGGGCATCCCGAGGATGAGCGCTGGCGAGCGCGAGCAACTCGCCCTCGCATACTGGCGCGACCGGAACGGGATGGCGCTGCGGTCGCTGTTCAGGACCGCGGACGAGGCCCGGGCAGTGGCGGCCGGGTTCGCGCAGGCGCAGCACCTGGCAGCGCAGATCGAGGTCGACCTGCAGCGGATCAGGCGGGTGTTCGTCAGGTCGTCTGATGACGGCGAGCTGGTCGAGTCATTCGAGTTCTGGGACGGCGCGGTCCCGGTGTGCTCGCAGGACTGCGGTACCGGAGCTGACACGATAGGCACGAAACGGTGCCCGGACTGCAAGCGGGACCGGCCCACTCCCGAGTTCGGCGTCCGCCGCTCGCGCAAGGATTCAATGGGAATCTACTGCCGGTCGTGCATCCGGCTCCAGCGGGAGAAGCGCAAGCAGGCTGAGCTGCGGGGCAGCCGGCCGCGTGTCGATGCGGAGCGGGTGGCTGAAATCCGTGCGATGCGCCAGGCGGGCATCCCCTTCAGCCAGATCGCGAGCAAGACCGGGGTGTCCATCGCTACGGCATGGCGTCTGTGCGCCGCCGGGGACTAGCCTGCCCTCGAACACCTCTGGCTTATCTCACACACGATTTCGTATTACATCAGCTGACCTGCCATTACTGCGTTTACGATCGTCAATTCTGGGTAGGAAGGGGGTGCGGGGTCCGGTGGGGACCTCGGGAGCCAGGGGAGATCGAGATGGCCAAGACATCGGAGACCAAGGGCACGCCAGACACCGGCGCGGTCAAGTGGGAGGACCCGCCTTCGGGCGGCGCGCGGGCCACGCCCAACAACGCGCAGTACGCGCCTGCAGCTGCTGCTCTGCGGACCAACGAGAATCGCTGGGGTCTGGTCGCGGACGGTCTGAAGTCCAGGTCCGCCGGATGGTCGCTTGCCAAGCGCATCAAGGACCAGAAGCCGCCGTTCGAGTCGGCGGACGGGGCGGCGTTCGAGGCCGTCACGCGCCGGATGGGCGACACCGACACGTTCGGCGTCTACGCGAGGTACGTGCCCGCGACGCTGCTCGACTCGCCGCCAGCCGACGTCGTGCAGGGCGAGGCCCCTCCAGCGGCTGAGTAGTCATGTCCGTGATGAGGGGCGGGTGCGGCGGAGTCTGGCTGCGCCCCATCGGCGTCATCGTGACCTGGAACGGCCGCGATGGCGTCGACCGGGAGGCGGAGTTCCCGGACGAGGCGAAGGCCAATCAGTACGCGGCGCTGCTCTAACACGACGCCCGCGACGCACGTAGTCGTGCACACATCCAGGGGGGATTCGCCATGACCGTCACCATCGACTTCAATCAGATTGAGGCCGCCGCGGTCGACGCGGCCATCGAGGAGTACCTGATGGACGAGCTGGTTCGCCAGCTCGTCCTCTCCGGCGTGGCGGACGCCATGGCCCCGGCGACGGCCCGTGAGTACCGGTTCTGCCCGGACGAGGAGTCGGGCCGGGCGGCTGCGTTCACGCTCGTGACCACTCTGGCGGCTGCGCCATGAGTGATTCATTCCGCTTGACCGAGACGGCGGCGGTCAAGTTGTCGATGCGCGCCGGGCCCTTGTACGAGGTCCGGCGCTTCCCGGTGGAGTCGGTCAAGGTGCATCCGGGCGTCTGGGCTGCCGCGCTGGGCGCGGCGGGCGGCGACGCATCGCGCCTCGTGGTGGTCAGCGACACCGAGGTCTTCGTGCTCAACAATGCCTCGCGGGTGATCCCGAGGCCGGACCCGAGGATCGCGGAACTGGCCACGGTCATCAGCACCCTCACCGAGGTGGACCCGGCGCTCGCCAAGGAGCTGGCCGAGCAGGTCTGGCGGGCGGCCAGGCCGTGAACGTGGGCGGGGCGCACGGGGGCCTTCCGGGCACCCCTGGCCGGGGGGGCTAGCGTCCCGCTCACTCCAATACTTGCCGGTGAGCGTCCCGGCCCCGCGAGCGGCGGAGATGTCGGCGTCGGACAGGGCGGCAGGCTCGCTCGGAGGCGGCGTCATGGCGCACAGCGGCGGCGGGGAGGCGCATGATGGTACAGGGACAGGTGCAGATTCACAAGCGGCGTCAGCGTCGGCGCGAGGGGCGTGTTGTCCCCCTCCCGACCAGGCGCACGCCGACCAGTTCAAGGCCTCGGCGGACACTAGGCCACATAGATGCGGCTCTCGCTGAGACATCAACGAGGGGGAAACAATGAGTAATCTTCGCATCTTCTGGATCATCTGGTGCACCATGTGGGCGTTCGGATGGCTGCTCTGCGGCTTCATATTCTTCCCGGTGTGGATCTTCGTTCCGCTGTCTTTGGGGGCGATCCTCATCCCGATCGGGTCGGCACCAAGCAGCTCCCACCGCCGCCACCGCCGTATCAGATCCGCGGGCCGGACAGGAGGTTCCCGTCATGAGAACCGGGATGATCGGGGCGGGGTCGCTGTGGCCCTGACAGCCTGGGCGACTTGGGCCTGTGTTGGTCATCCGTCTTCAGGCTCGGCGGTGCCCCTAACAGCATCTGCCTGATCCGCGTGGACTATATGCCGTCGGGTCCGCCGGGGGGTGGAGCCCGACACCAAGGTGCAATAGATCTTCGGAACGGGGCGGCGTATCGTGATAGTAGGGAGCCGGACGTGAAGGCCGAGAGCTGGTTGCCTGTTACCCAGCGACTGCTCCTCGTGTAGGTCACTCGCGCGCCGGTTTCGACGGGGGATCTTGCTCAAAGCGCTCTCGACTGGACGCAGCTCCGCGGACGTGACCGCTTCTGGGCTCGCCGAGGGGTGTTCCGGGGTGCAGCAAGCGGCAACGCTGCCCCAGCGAATGGGTTTTCCGTAAGCGGCTGAACCAGCGTCAGCGCGGGACCCACAAGTGCGGGTCGCGCGCTGCGAAAGGTAATGAGGGGGAGGAACGTCATGGAGATCAGAGGCAAGACAGCGCTCGTGACCGGGGCCAACCGCGGACTGGGACGACAGCTTGCCACGCAGCTTCGCGACCGCGGCGCCCGCGTATACGCGGCAGCGCGCGATCCAGGAGGCGTTGACCTAGCGGGTGTCACCCCCATTGCGCTGGACATCACCGACCCGGCCTCGGTCGCCGCGGCTGCGCAGGCCGCGAGCGGGGTAGCCATCCTCGTCAACAACGCTGGCTCGCAGACCAGATCCTCGCTGCTGACCGGAGACCTGGCCGCCATCAGGCTGGACATGGACACCATCTTCTTCGGCACCCTAGCGGTGACGCGGGCCTTCGCCCCGCAACTGGCCGCGCAAGGCAGCAGCGCGGTGCTGAACATCCTGTCGGGACTGTCCTGGCTGACCATCCCCAGCGCCGGCGCCTACTGCGCCGCCAAATCGGCGGAGTGGTCGCTGACTAACGCCATGCGCCTGGAACTCGCGCCGCAGGGCACCCGGGTGACAGCCCTGCACGTCGGCTACATGGACACCGACATGACCCGAAACCTCGACGTGCCCAAGTCCGACCCGGCCGCCATCGCCAAGCTGGCCATCGACGGCGTCGAGGCCGGCGACGCCGAAATCATCGCCGACGAGACCAGTAAGCGCGTCCTCGCCGGGCTGTCCACTGGCGTCGCTGGCCTGTACCCACAGGTCGCATGACCCCGGCCCGGCCGGCGAAAGCAAGCGGAGCGTGCACTTGACGCGATCCGGGCCACCGCGCGTGGTGCGGCTCTCCTTGCCCTTCCCTGACGGATTCTCACTCCTCTTCCTGCGCTGCTTGCGCAGGTCAGCGGCACCATCGCAGTGCTTGCGGGGCCTGTAATAGGTCAACAATCCTCTCCTGTATTTCCGCCGGCCAGCGGGCATTCCCGGCTGTCGGCCTGGACGTTGCTGACGCGACGCGATACGGATGATCTTGAAATAGGTGCGGGCTCGACGACAAGACGATGACCCCGGCTTGTAGTGTTTTAATCCGGGTGTCGGGAAGACGATGCTGGCCGAGCGGCTGCCGACGATCCTGCCGAGGCTTGAGGGGGCGGCGGCGATCGAGGTGACGTCGATCCACTCGGTGGCCGGGGCGTTGGCGGTGGGTGTGTCATGAGGGCCGTCGCAGTGGCGCTGGGCGTCCCCCTAGGATCTGGGCAAGCTAGGACAACTATGCGGTTTTCTCAGGTGCGCGAGTTGTCGAGCTGCGCCATGAAGGCGACCGCGGCCAGCACCACCATGATCCACCAGCGCTTGGGATGCCCGTTGTCGGAGGACTCGGCCGACACCAGCCGCCCGCCGGTCGCGGTGCCGGCGGTGTCCGTCGTGCTCGCCGGGGTGTTGGCCATCGCTCTCCTCATCGCCTGCCACGGCCTGGCGCGCCTGCGATGCAAGCAGTCGCCGAGGTCCGTTCGACATCCGGACTTTGATTTTGGTTCGTTGACTGAACCACTCCCGCAGTTAAGCACGGCGAGCTTAGTTCGGTCAATGAACTTTGTGTGTTATCGTGGCGAGCATGACGCTGCCGAAGGACTACGCAGGCGATCGGTGCTCACTGGCCCGGGCGCTCGAGGTGGTGGGGGAGCGGTGGACGCTGCTGATCGTCCGCGACGCCTTCTTCGGCGTGCGGCGGTTCGGCGACTTCGCCGCCCATCTGGACATTCCCCGCGCGGTGCTGACGAGCAGGCTCGCCGCCCTGGTGGAGGCCGAGTTGCTCGCGCTGGTGCCGGGCGCGCACGGCCACGACGAGTACGCGCTGACCGGCAAGGGCCGCGACCTGTGGCCGGTGGTCCGCTCGCTGATGGTGTGGGGGGACGAGCACTACTCCAAGGTCGGCCCGCGCCGGGTGTTCAGGCACGCGGGCGACAACGGGGACGTCCCGCCCGACGGCGTCTGCGACGCCTGCGGTGACCTGGTCGATTCGGCCGACCTGATCGTCGCCCCCGGCCCCGGCCTGGCCGCCATCCCGGCCAGGGAGGACCCGGTCTCGGTCGCGCTCAACACCCCGCACCGCCTGCTCGAGCCCCTGCGCAGCTCTGTCTGAACGCACTTCGCTAAATCCCGTTGTGTCGAGTTGTATCGCGTTGTTAGCCTGGCCCGTATGCCGGACAACGCGCCCGAGACGGACGCACGAGCGTTCGCCGCCCAGTTCCGTTCCTTCCTCGACTGGATTCACGAGAGCAACCGGGAGGAGCACAGCGAGATAACGACGCTCGTCCGCGACTTCCTTGGCCCCGACGGCGCCGTCCAGTCCGTGGTGACCCGCGAGCTTGCGCCGTTCGAGCACGTCAACCTGCAGACCGCGCTGGACGCGTGGTCGGCCCGCCCGGGCCGGCGGTGCGAGGTGCGCGGCCTGACGCTGCCGCCGCACCACTCCGTGCCGACGCTCCAGCAGCTGGTGGCGGGCGAGGAGAACGGGATGCAGCTCACCCCGCCCGCCCTCATCGACCTGCCGAACGGCCCGGGCTCGACGCTCGGCTGCCTCAAGCTCGCCCTGCTGCTCGTCACCGAGGCCGACCGGCGCTTCATCCTCATGGTCCGCGGGCCGGGCGAGCACGATCCCGGCCTCGCCGTCGACGTGGCCGGCCTGCCGGTCGACGGCGCCCAGCGGGTGCTGGCCGAGCTTGACGAGCTCCGCGCTCAGCTCAACGTCTACCGCGGCCACCTGCTCGAGGTCTCGCTCACGCCCACCGGGGTCAGCCTCGGCTTCGCCGCCCCGGCCGGGCTCGGCCGGGATGACGTGGTGCTGCCCGACGCCGTGCTCGCGCGGATCGAGCGGCACGCGCTGGGGGTGGCCGACCACCGAGCGGCGCTGCTCGCGGCCGGACAGCACCTCAAGCGGGGCCTGCTGCTCTACGGCCCGCCTGGCACCGGCAAGACGCACACCACCCGCTATCTGCTGGGCCAGATGACGTCCTACACCAGGCTGGTGCTGACCGGCCGGGCGCTGGTCGCCGTGGGCGCCGTCACCGAGATGGCGCGCGCGCTCGCGCCTGCCGTCATGGTCCTCGAGGACGTCGACCTGGTCGCCGAGGAGCGCACGATGGGGGCCAGGTCCAATCCGGTCCTGTTCGACCTGCTCGACGCGATGGACGGCGCGGCGGGCGACGCCGACCTGCTCTTCCTGCTCACCACCAACCGGGCCGACCTGCTGGAGCTGGCGCTGGCGGCCCGCCCGGGCCGGGTCGACGTCGCGGTCGAGATCGCGCTGCCCGACGGGCCCGCCCGGCAGCGGCTGCTCGCGCTGTACGGCCGGGGCGTGCCGCTTGAGCTGACCGCGGATGACATCGCCACCGCGGTCGAGCGGACCGAGGGCACTACCGCCTCCTTCCTCAAGGAGCTCATCCGCCGCGCCGTCCTCGAGGCGCTGCACGACGACCCGGCCCTGCCCGCGGTCACCGGCGCGCACCTGGGCCGCGCGCTCGACGACCTGCTCGACTCCGCCCAGGGAGTGACCCGCACGCTGCTCGGCGTCGGCGTGGACCCGACCACCCTGCCGGCCGGCGGCCTGCCGGTCGGGCCGCAGGCCGACGCGATGATGATGGCGCGCCGCCGCGCTATGGTCAGCCGCGCGGTGTACCGCGGCTGACGGCGGGGAAGGGGGCCGGGATGAGCACAAACCTGGCGGGATCCGCATTCGCGTTATATCGTGAAGTTGAGCCAAGGCTGAGTCAAGGAGGAGGCGGAATGCGATCGATCGCGAGCCTGCTATTCGGGTCCGAGGCGGGAGAGCTGCTCGACCTGATCATGGGCGAAGGCAGCAACGAGCGGGAGGCGGCCGACCGGGCTCGGCGGTCAGGCGAGTGGTGCGGCAGCACCCCCAGGCGGGGGTCGGTTGAGCGCGCGGTCCCGTCGCCCGGCGGCGGACGCCGAGGGGTCGTCATCCGCGACGGACGGATATAACCTGCTGCCCGGGTTAACCCCGTATGTCCGTGGTATGAGCGGCGTGTTGCGGGGTATGCCTGAGCCGACCCGGGTTAGCAGCATCGGTTGAAGGAGTCCGCCGTGGACATTGACGTCGTCGTGGAGACCCCCCAGGGCTCACGGAACAAGTACGTAGTCGACCCCAAGAGCGGGCGCATGCGGCTGGACCGGATGCTGTTCACCTCGACCGTCTACCCGCTGGACTACGGCTTCGTCGACGGCACCCGCGCGGAGGACGGTGACGAGCTTGACGCGCTGGTCTGGCTGGACGAGCCCACCTTCTCCGGCTGTCTGGTGATGGTCCGGCCGGTCGCGGTGTTCTGGATGCACGACGAGGGCGGCCCCGACGCCAAGGTGCTCACGGTCTGCTCGCACGACCCGCGCAAGGCCGGCATCCGCGACCTGGCCGACGTGCCTCCCCACCTGCTGGCCGAGATCGGCCACTTCTTCGACATCTACAAGGAGCTCGAGCCGGGCAAGTCGACCGACGTCCGGGGCTGGCAGGACCGCGCCGAGGCCGAGCGGGTCATCAAAGAGGCCCAGGTTCGGGCCGGCTGACGGATTGTCATCTTCCTGAAATCTGTTGAAACAGTTAAGAAATACCCATAGGTCACACTGGGGCAACTTCTCCACCGATGTCCCAGGGGTTGCCTCATGGCCACAATTGAGATGACCGCGGCCGCCGCCGCGGAGAGCGCCAAGCTGCGGCGGCACTTCGGCCGCTTCGACATCCTGTTCTTCCTGATCTGCACGATCGTCGGGGTGGACACCATTGCCACGGTGGCATCCGGCGGAGGGCAGGCCTTCACCTGGATGATGGTCTTCGCGCTGGTGTTCTTCGTCCCCCAGGCGCTGCTGTTCGCCGAGCTCGGCACCGCGTTCCCGCAGGAGGGCGGGCCGTACCTGTGGACCAGGCTCGCGTTCGGGCACCTGGCCGGGGCGGTCAACAACTTCCTGTACTGGATCACCAACCCGGTCTGGATCGGCGGGTCGCTGACCGCCACCTGCATCGGCGGGATCGTGATCTTCTTCAACCACGGCAACTCGCTGTCCACCGCGATGACCTACGTGGTGGCGCTGGTGTTCGTCTGGATCACCATCGTCTCTGCCATCGCGTCGTTCCGGTACGGCAAATGGCTGCCCACGGCGGGCGCGTTCGCCCGGTTCCTGTTGCTCGGCCTGTTCACGATCACCGTGGCCATCTACGCGGCCAAGCACGGCGTGCACGGCCTCGGGGCCGGCAGCTACGAGCCCTCAGCTGGCGGCTTCGTGCTGCTCACCGGGGTCCTGCTGTTCAACTTCGTCGGCTTCGAGCTGCCCAACAGCGCCGGCGAGGAGATGATCAACCCGCAGCGTGACGTGCCGTTCAGCATTGCCCGGTCGGCGATCGGCAGCGTCATCCTCTACGCCCTGCCGGTGCTCGGCATCCTGATCGTGCTGCCGGACACGCGCCGTGCAGAACTTCTCCGGGTTCGCCAGCGCGATCCAAGACGCCTTCACCGTCTACGGCGGTCACATGGCCCCCGACGGCACCGCCACGCTCAGCGGGGCCGGCACCGCCCTCGGCGACATCTGCGCGATCCTGTTGATCATCTGCCTCATCACCTCCGGCGCGACCTGGATCATGGGTTCGGACCGGGCCCTGGCGGTGTCCTGCTACGACGGCGCGGGCCCGCGGTTCCTCGGCGTGATCAGCGCCAAGTTCGGCACGCCGGTGCGAGTGAACATCTTCTCCGGCGTTGTCTCCACCGGCGTGGTCGTGCTGGCGACCGAGCTGACCAACGGCAACGCGGGGAAGTACTTCGGCGCGGTCCTCGGCGTCACGATCTCCACCACGCTGATCAGCTACCTGCTGATCTACCCGGCGCTGTGGAAGCTGCGCCGCAGCCACCCGGACGTCCCCCGGCCGTTCAGGATGCCGTTCTACCGGCCCCTGACGGTGCTGCTGATGGTGCTGGTGGCGATCGCCTCGATCCAGTTGATCGCCCCCGGGCTCGGCGACCACTGGTTCGCGGGCGACTTCACCGCCACCGGCTGGGTGTACAGCGAGCGCTGGATCTACCTGTGGACCGAGCTGATCCCGGTGCTCGTCTTCATCGGCATCGGCGTACTGTTCTGGTGGCTCGGCCGCAAGACGCGGGCCGAGATCGTCACTCGGCAGCCCGCCGAGACGGTCGACGCCCTGGAGTAGCTACACTCCGGCGAATGAGCGTCATCGAGATCCCCGGCGGTTCGCCGTTCGGCCTGGACAACCTGCCTTACGGCGTGTTCTCGGCCGGCGGCGCGCCGCCCCGGGTCGGCGTCCGCGTCGCCGACAGCGTCCTCGACCTGGCGGCAGCGCTGGCGGACGACGTGTTCGCGGCGCCGTCACTCAACCCGTTCATGGCGACCGGGCCCGCCCGCTGGGCGGCGGCGCGGGCCCGGATTACCGAGCTGCTGGCCGGTCGCGCGGTGCCGGCCGCTGCCGTCTTCCCGCTAACCGAGGTGGAGCTGAGGCTGCCGTTCGAGGTGGCCGACTACGTCGACTTCTACGCCTCCGAGCAGCACGCGTCCAACCTCGGCCGGCTATTCCGGCCGACCAACCCCGAGCCGCTGATGCCGAACTGGAAGCACCTGCCGGTCGGCTACCACGGCCGCGCGGGCACCGTGGTGGTCTCGGGTACCGACATCGTCCGCCCCAGCGGCCAGCGCAAGGGACCGTCCGATCCCGCGCCGGTGTTCGGCCCGTCGGTCCGCCTCGACATCGAGGCCGAGCTCGGCTTCGTGGTGGGCGCCGGCTCGCCGCTTGGCACGCCGATCCCGACCAGCGCGTTCGCCGACCACGTCTTCGGCGCCGTCCTCGTCAACGACTGGTCCGCCCGCGACCTGCAGGCCTGGGAGTACGTGCCGCTCGGGCCGCATCTGGGCAAGTCGTTCGCGACCTCCATCTCGCCCTGGGTGGTCCCGCTGGCGGCGCTGACCAGCGCCCGCGTCCCGCTGCCAGGCCAGCACCCGGCGGTGCTGCCGTACCTGCGCGAGAGCGCCGACTGGGGGCTCGACATCGACCTGGCCGTCGAATGGAACGGCGAGGTGATCTCCCGCCCGCCCTACCGGACCATGTACTGGTCCCCGGCCCAGATGCTCGCGCACATGACCGTCAACGGCGCGTCCACCCGCACCGGCGACCTGTTCGCCTCCGGCACCATCTCCGGGCCTGACAAGGACCAGCGCGGCGCGTTGATCGAGCTGACCTGGGGCGGCGCCGAGCCGATCACGGTCGGGGGCCAGCCCAGGACGTTCCTGCAGGACGGCGACACGGTGACGATCACCGCCACCGCCCCGGGCGCGGGCGGCGGCCGCATCGGCTTCGGCGAGGTAACCGGCGTCATCCGCCCGGCCCGGGTTATCTCGGTTAGCTGATCGAGGGGTCTGCCCGCCGCCGCTGCGCTGGCTATCATCGCCTAGGCGCCAGCGGCCCTCGGCGCCCGAGTCACCGCAGGAGAGGAAGCGACGATGAAGCCCGAGCAGACCCTGGCGTGGATGCAGGACGGCACCGAGCGGCTGCGCGGGCAGCTGGCCGGGCTGTCCGAGGATGAGCTGGACGGCCCGACGGCGCTGCCCGGCTGGAACCGCCGCTACCTCTGCTCGCACCTGGCCGCCAACGCCGACGCGCTCCGCAACCTGGTGCACTGGGCGCGGACGGGCGAGGAGCGCCGGATGTACGCCTCCGCGCAGGCGCGCGACGAGGGCATCGCGACCGGCGCGCTGCTGCCGAGCGCCGAGCTGCTGGCTCGGCTCGACTCGGCCGCGGCCGCACTGGCGGCCGACTTCGCGGCGATGACCGATGAGGCCTGGGACGCGAAGGTCATCACCGCCCAGGGCCTCACCCGAGCGGCCCGCGAGATCCCGTGGATGCGGGTCCGGGAGGTCTACATCCACGCGATCGACCTGGCCGCGGGGACGACCTTCGCCCACCTGCCGCCCGGGTTCCTGACCGCGCTACTCGACGAGGTGACGGTCAGCCGCTCGGCCAGGGGCGGCGGCCCGGCCCTGGTCGTCGCGGCCACCGACACCGGCGGCCGCTGGGACATCGCCGGAGCGGGCGCGCCGGTGCCGGTCACCGCCGCCCTCCCGGACCTGACCGCCTACCTGACCGGCCGTCCGGCCGCCGCCCTCCCGAACGCCCCCGTCCTCCCGCCGTGGCTCTAGAAAGCCAAGGGCTCAAAGTCCTTATCTCGAACGGACCGTGGCGTCTCCCCCCCTTCCATTCCACCGGAACCGGTTAGCGGCGTCGCGCGTCCAAAGGGACATGAGGCGGTCCCGGTGTAACGCGGCTGTACTGATCACAGTGCTTGGCATGCTGATCGCGGCTTCGGCGGGCTGCTCTACGGTGCGATCGCCTGCGCCGTCCACGGTCTCGGTAGTCGCGATCCAGGCGACATCGGCGCAGCACCCGTCCGCGCTCGCTCCGGCGACGCTGCCCCCGGTGACCGGCGGCGGCGTCCGGGCGCTGTGGCAGGGCGCGCCGTGGGCCGACCTGACGTTCGACGGCGGCACGCTGCTCGGCGTCGGCCGCGTGGGCGGCCCGTCGCCGGCGGTGCACGCGGTCTCGGCCGCGACCGGCCGGCCGCTGTGGACCGTGACCCTGCCCAAGTCGGTGTCGTTCATCCTCGGCCTGGTCCCGGCCGGGAGCGTGGTCGTGGTTGCGGCCGGCCACCGCGTCGGCGTCGCATTCGACGGCGTGTTCAGGTACATCGCCCTCAACGTCAAGACGGGCAGGACCCTCTGGACGGCGCCGGCCGGCGGCACCTATCAGTCCCCGCCGATCGCCGCTTCCGGTAAGTACCTGCTGACCGGGGATGCCTCGGACGCGGTGACGGCACGGATCGCCGCGACCGGCGCGATCGTCTGGCGTGACCTGCGGCCGACCGGCTGCGGGGCGCCGTTCAACGCGATTACCCCTGGGGTTGGCCTCCCGGCGGACGGGTCGCTCACCGCCGCCTCGTTCTACTGCGGGCGGCGCGTCGTCGTGCGGCGGCTTAACCCCGCCACCGGGAAGACGCTCTGGACCTGGCGGTCGCCCGACGTCGCCGACGCCGGCCTGCTGAGGCTCACGGCGGCGGCCAGCGACGGCAGATTGCTGCTGCTGCACGCGATGATCGGCGCGCCGCCGGACGCGGAGCGGTTCGCCCGCGCGCTGCCGCATCCCCATTCGTGGCCGGCCGCGCTCGGCCCGAACGACGAGGAGAGCACCGTGCTGGCTCTGGCCGGGTCGGACGGGCGCCCGCGCTGGACCGAAGTCGGCGGAGAGCAGCAGACGTTCGACCCGGCCGATGGCGCGGTCTGCGAAGCGGTCAACATTGGCCTGGAGTGCCGGGGTGACGCGACCGGGAACCCCACGCTGCCGACCCTGCTCACCGGCGTAGCCGTCCGCTACCCCCCGGGCGTCCTTGGCGACGGGCCCGCCGGTGTCAGCGACGGCCTCGCGGCGGTCACGATCGCCACCCCCAAGCCGGGCGTCGTCCTGCGCGTGGTGCGGGTGCGAGGCGGCGCCACGGTGGCCCAGGTTCGCATCGCGATCGGCGCCCCACCGGGCGGGACGAACCTGTGGACGTTCGCGGTCGCCGCTGCTCCGATTGGCGCGCACACGATCGTGGTGCTGCTGCGCAGAGTCGACGTGCCCGGAGACGGCGGCCGCCCCGTGCTCGCGCTTGCCGTCCACGTTCCGGCCGGTGCGTAGCTGGTCAGTCGGGCGGCCCGAGGCGGCGGGGCCGGGCAGCGTAGTCACGATCCTGGTGCTGCTGCGCCGCATCGACCTGCCCGGCTTCCCTGTGCTGGCGTTGTCGGTCAAGGTCCCGCCGGGCGGCTAGCCGCCCGGCGAAGGCGGCCGGAGGCGGCGGTCAGTCCGCGTGGCAGTGCCCGGCGGGGGCCGGCACGTCGAGCGTGGGGTTGCGGTCGAAGAAGCCGGTCGGCCTGAGCATGAAGCCGGTCCTCGAGACCGGCATCACCGGCCAGTCCTCCGTCCGGACCACGTGCGTCGGCCCGAACGTGTGCCACACGACGATGTCCTGCCCGTCGATGTCCCGGTCCGCCGCGGCGTACGCGGGCAGCCCGCCACCGGGGCTCTGGTTCACGAAGTCACCCGCCGGATACCGCTGCGCGGGGTCGTAGCGGGTCACCCACAGCGCTCGGGTGGCAAAGCCCGCCCGCGCGGCGAGAGGCGAGTCCGGATGGGCGAGCAGGGCCGGCTGCGGTTCCGGGTGCAGCGTGAACGCCGTCGGCTTGCCGAACCGGTTCTGCGCCGTAGTGCTGAGCACCCGCCACACCCGTCCCCTGCTCGCATCGCCCGCTCGGGCAGCGGCGGACTCCGAGGTCAGCCGGGTCACCCGCTGCGCGATCGCGTTGCCGAACGGGTTGTCGGGACCGATCGGCAGGCCGGTCACGTCGACCTCGTCGACCGCGTTGGCGAGGCCGTCAACCGACATGTCGAGCCGCGCGCTGAACAGGTGCTGGTGCACCGGCGCGCCGAGGCCGGGCGCGACCTCGGTCGAGTAGGGCTGGTCACCGCCCGGGTGGCCTGCGGTGAACACCACCCCGGTCATCTTGACCTCGCACTCGATCGTGCCGTCGAGGTAGAAGTACCAGTAGAAGCCGTAGTCGTAGTTGCCGACGGTGGTGAAGTACGACACCACCAGCCGTCGCTGCCGCCGCGACTGAGCCGAGCCGTTGAAGATGTCGGTGTGCTTCCAGAGGATGCCGGCGTCTTCCTCGTGGATGCAGATGGCGTTGCGTGCCACCCTGGGCTCGCCGGTCTCCCCGGTGACGACGGCGTCGAGGTAGCTGATCTCGCCCAGGCAGTCGCAGCCGAGCTCAAGCGAGTTGACCCACTTGCCGACCAGGTACTCGCCGGTGTCGAAGTACGCCTGCCAGTAGCGGAACCGCGGATCGCCGTAGGGGACCACCATCTCGGGGATCGACGCCCGGTAGATCACCGGCCGCCCGGCCAGCTCCACCTGGTGCAGGGTGAGTCCCTCGCGCAGATCGAATCCCACCCGCAGCGACCAGCCCTGCCAGCGCAGCAGGCTGCCGTCGAGGGTGAAGCTCGGCCCCTCCGGCTGGGTGATCTCGATCGGCCGCAGTCCGCTGCGCTCGGGCCCCCGCACCGCGGGATCGTCGTAGTCGCCGGACTCCGCCGGGACCGGGAGCTGGAACTCGTCGGTGACCCGCAGCACCTTCTTCGCGATCAGATCGACATGCGCGGTCACCCCGTCGACCGGGTGCGCCCAGGCCAGGTCGTGCTCGGCCGCCTGCAGGAAGGCAAGCACGCGGACCATACGGAAGGCGTCGTCTTCGGCCGGCGCCCGGAACGCCCCGGCGGTGATCGGCGCGATCCGGATCTTGCTCATGTCGGTCAGCCCGCGCCGGGCCAGCGCCGCCCGCCAGTCCGGGTCGGCGGCCACGATCTCCTCGACCAGGTGGTATTCGGAATCGATGATCGGCAGCTGCCCCTGCGCGGCGGTGTCGATCGTGCGCGCGCTGACCACGCTGGCGCTGGTGAGCGAGACCACCACGTCGGTGGACTCGCCGTTGTCGAGGTTCAGCAGGAACGCGCGCAGCCGCCGGTCGGCCGGGCCGTCGCCGAGCACGTCGGCCTTCGGCGGCTCCTCCAGCCCGTAGTAGGCGAACCGGACCGGGTCCGCGAGCAGCCCGGCGGCCGCCATGATCTTTCTTCCGGTGAGGTACTCATCGGCGGTGGCGGGGTCGAGCGGATGCGGGTTCTCGGTCATGGGGTCTCCCGTGTATTCAGGTGCCGAACGGGGGGTTGCGCCCCCCGTTCGGCACCGTTACTCGTCTTAGGCGGATGCGGATTAAGCGGCTACTCGTCGGCGACGATCGAGCCGACCCGGTCGCCCAGCCCCGGGTCCCGGCGGCTCAGCCAGATGGCGTAGCCGACGGACACCACGATCACGCCGAGCGCGGCGTAGGGGAACCAGTCGTAGGGCGCGGACTGGCCGGGCTTGACCAGGTAGTACACCGGGACGGCGATGGCGATCATGCCCAGCACCGGGAGCACCACGTGCTTGAGGATGTTGAATTCCTGCGGCCGGTACCGGCGATAGTAGAACGGCAGCGCCAGGTTGGACAGGAAGTACACCACCAGGATCAAGATCGTGCCCATGGTGGACGACTCCACGAAGAAGTTCAGCGCGCTCATCGAGCCGCTGTCCCCGCCGATCAGGTGCAGCAGCGCCCAGACCAGGATGATCACGGTCGCGATGGCGATGAACGCGAAGATAGCGTTGACCGGCGTCCGCCGCGTCGGGTGCACCTGGCCCAGCCAGCGCGGCAGCAGCCCCTCGCGGCCCGCGTTGAAGATCAGCCGGGCCTGCGAATTCACCGCCGAGATGAGCACGCCGAGGGTGGAGGTGATGCCGGCGATGTAGGCGATGAACGCCAGCCACGCGGCGACGTCGTGGGACACGTTGATGAACGGGATGGGGGCGCTGCTGAGCGTGGTGACGTTGTACTTGAACCCGGTGGCGGTGGCGTACGCGTACAGGATGTAGCCGACCAGCATCAGCGCGATCGAGAGGAACACCGCCCGCGGCACGTTCCGCCGCGGGTTGCTGGTCTCCTCGGCTAGCGCGGCGGAGTTCTCCCACCCGATGAACAGGTAGATCGCCAGTGGGAACCCGGCCGCCAGGCCGGTGAAGCCGTTGGTGATGTGGCTCGGCTCGAACGGGACCGCGGACAGGTGGCCGCCGTTCTTGATCAGCGCGGCGACCGAGACCACGATCAGCACCAGCATCTCGAAGCCGAAGAAGAAGCCGGCCAGTTTGGTCGACACCGCCACGCCGCGCACCATCATGACGATCGCGCCGAGCGTGAAGACCACCGAGAAGAGGAACCAGGGCATGCTGACGTTGAAGTAGTACTGCAGCACGATCGACAGGTAGCCGCCGCAGATGGCTAGCACCGACGAGATCGCGATGATGTACCCGGCGCCGCACAGCAGAGCGGTGGTCACCGCGCTGGTGCCGCCGAACGTCTTGCCCACGTAGGAGATGAACCCGCCGGTGGACGGGTGCACCCGGGAAAACTGCGACAGCGTGTTGCCGAGCAGTGCGATCGCGATGCCAGCCACGATGATCGTGAGCGGCGCGGCCACTCCCGCGGTAAAGAACAGGAAGCCCGCGCCGAAGTAAAAGCTGTACGCCGGGCCGATGTTCGCCATCGTCGAGGCGGAGATGTCAACCAGCCCGAGTGCGCCGCGGTTTAGCCGGTCCGCCGATTCAGGTGCCTTGGTTTCCGAGAACGGAACAGATGCCGCTTCGCTCATGGTGTCACTCCCGGAGAGTTCTCACTCCCGGTACGCTCGTCATCTTTGGCAAGCGCTTTCCGGTTTTCCGTGAACTTACCCAATCCGGGGAGAACCGCGCAAGACTCAGGCGGTCACGACCAGGTCAACTGCCGTAGTCAGCGGGCTGCAGGCGGCCGCGGCTGGGTGCTGTCGCGCAGCATGACCTCGCCCGGCACCGGCACCACCCGCGGCTGGTCGGGCGCGTCGCCGTCGAGCACCAGCCGGGCGGCGATCTCGCCCAGCTGCTTAAGCGGCAGCCGCACCGTGGTCAGCGGCGGGTAGACATCGCGCAGCGTAGGGATGTCGTCGAAGCCGGCCAGGGCCATGTCGACCGGGACGTCGATGCCGGCCGCGCGCAGCCGGGCCAGCGCCCCCACCGCCATGATGTCGCTGACCGCGAAGACGCAGTCCGGCAGCGGCGCCCCCGCCGCCAGCACCTCGCTCATCGCCTGATAGCCGCCGTCCCTGGACAGCTCGCCGTGCACCACCCGCCCCGGCTCGAGCGGCACCGACCAGGCCCGCAGCCCGGCTGCGAACCCGGCCACCCGGTCCTGCGCGGTCAGCAGCGCCCGCGGCCCGCCGAGCACGGCGAACCGGCGGTGCCCAAGGGCGGCGAGCGCCCGGGCGAGGGCGTCGGCGCCCGCTCGGTTCTCCGGCTGCACCGTGTCGATGCCGAGCAGGTCCTGCCCGACGCAGGCCGCCCGTCCGCCCGACCTGGTGAAGGCGTCGAGTTCCGCCCGCAGCGCGTCCCTGGCGGCGAAGCTGTCCGACCGGCTGCCCACCAGCACCACCGCCCGCGCCCGCTGAGCGCGCATCAGCGCCACGTACTCCCGCTCGGCCGCCTCGTGCGCGGCGGTGCTGGTCATGCACACCAGCAGCCGGCCCGCGTCGGCGACCTCGATCAGCCCGGCCGCGATCGACGAGAAGTACGGGTCGGAGATGTCGCGCAGCGCCACCCCGATCATCGTGCTCTGACCGGTTGCCACCGCTCTGGCCTGGAGGTTCGCCGTGTACCCGAGCTCGCCGGCCGCCTTGTGCACCCGGTCCGCCAGTTCCTTGCCGACTCGGCGGGCACCGTCGTTCACCACCCGGGACGCGGTGGTCAGGGACACCCCGGCCCGGTTGGCGACGTCCTGCAGCGTGACCCGCTGCGCGTCGGGACGTACGTCCGTCACCGGACCTCCTCGTTGCTTGACCGGCTGTGCTGCCAAGCCTATTCTCGGGAAAGCCCTTTCCCAAACGGTCGGGAGATGGCTGCACTTCACCGCGGAAGGCGGGTCCATGACGCGTAGGGTAATCCAGGTCGCACTGAACGGGGTCACTGGCCGGATGGGGTACCGGCAGCATCTGGTGCGGTCCCTACTCGCCATCCGCGAGCAGGGCGGCATCAGGCTCGATGACGGCACCGTGCTGTACCCCGAGCCGGTCCTGGTCGGGCGCAGTGAGGAACGGCTGCGCGCGATCGCCGAGCGGCACGCACTGTCCCGGTGGACCACCAGCCTGGAGGAGGTTCTCGGCGACCCGGACATCGACGTCTACTTCGACGCCCAGGTCACCAGCGCCCGCGAGCCCGCGCTGGCCCGCGCGATCGCGGCGGGCAAGCACGTCTACACGGAAAAGCCGGTGGCCGCCTCCGCCGCGGCTGCCTTCGCCCTGGCCGAGGCGGCGAAGACCGCGGGCATCACGCACGGCGTGGTCCAGGACAAGCTGTTCCTGCCCGGCGTGATCAAGCTGCGCCGGCTGGTCCGGGAGGGGTTCTTCGGCCGGGTGCTCTCGGTCCGGCTGGAGTTCGGCTACTGGGTGTTCGACGGCGAGGGGACGCCCGCCCAGCGGCCCTCGTGGAACTACCGCGCGGAAGACGGCGGCGGCATCGTGCTCGACATGTTCCCGCACTGGCACTACCTCCTGGAGGACCTGTTCGGCCCGCTCAGCTCGGTTTACGCGCGGCGGTCGACGCACCTGCCCCGGCGCTGGGACGAAGCGGGCGAGCCCTATGAGGTGACCGCCGAGGACGCCGCCTACGCCATCCTGGAGTTCGCAGGCGGCGCCGTCGCGTCGGTGAACTCCTCCTGGGCGGTCCGCGTCAACCGCCGCGAGCTGCTCGAGCTCCAAGTGGACGGCACCCACGGCAGCGCGGTGGCGGGGCTGCGCAACTGCGCCGTCCAGCACAAGGTGTCCACTCCGATGCCGGTGTGGAACCCGGACCTGCCCGACCCGCTTGACTATCAGGCGATGTGGACGGACGTGCCCGACAACGGCGAGTTCGACAACGGCTTCAAGGCGCAGTGGGAGCAGTTCCTGCGGGCCGCCGCGCGGGGAGTGCCCTTCCAGTGGGACCTGTTCGCCGGCGCCAGGGGCGTCCAGCTGGCCGAGCTCGCCCTGCGGTCGTCCGACGAGGGCCGCCGGGTCGAGGTTCCCGCGTGAACGCCCGCATCTCGCTGCCCGGCCGCGCGGAGCCGCTCGAGATCAGCCCGCCCGGCTGGGCGGCCGGCTACCCGCCGCCGGTGTCCAGGCGCGTCTACGCCGCCGCCCACGTCGCCTCGATCGATAGCGGTGACCTGGTCGACTGGGAGTCCACCCTGCGCTTCCGCGAGTACCTGTGGGCGCACGGCTTCGCGGTGGCCGAGGCGATGGACACCGCCCAGCGCGGCATGGGCCTGTCCTGGGGGCTGGCCCGCGAGCTGATCGCGAGCACGGCCGAGCGCGCCGCCGCCCACCGCAGGGCGGGCCGTTTCGCCGGCCTCGCCTGCGGTGCGGGTACCGACCACCTCGCCCCCGGCCAGAGCCACTCGATCACCCAGATCATGGGCGCCTACGAGGTCCAGCTCGGGTACGTGCAGTCGGCCGGCGCCGGGGTGATCTTGATGGCCAGCCGCGCCCTCGCCGCCGCCGCCCGCGGTCCCCGCGACTACCTGGAGGTCTACGGCGCGCTGCTGAAGCAGGCGAGCCAGCCGGTGATCCTGCACTGGCTGGGCGAGGCGTTCGACCCGGCGCTGCGCGGCTACTGGGGCGGCGCCGACTTCGAGTCCGCCGCCGCGACCGTGCTCGAGCTGGTCGACCGGGTGGGCGACCACATCGACGGGATCAAGCTGTCCGTCCTCGACGCGGCCCAGGAGATATCCCTGCGCCGCAGGCTCCCGGCCGGCATCCGGCTCTACACCGGCGACGATTTCGGCTACGCCGACCTGATCAGGGGCGATGACACCGGTCACAGCGACGCCCTGCTGGGCGCGTTCGCGGCGGTTACCGAGCCGGCTGCCGCGGCGCTGCACGCCCTCGACGCCGGCGACCTCGCCGGGTACGACGCCGCGATCGGGCCGACGGTTCCGCTCAGCCGTCTCATCTTCGAGACGCCCACCTACAACTACAAGACCGGGGTGGCATTCCTGGCCTGGCTGAACGGTCTCCAGCCGCGCTTTTCGATGCTCGACGGCTTCGAGAGCAGGCGGACGGCGGGGCACCTGACCCGGGTCTTCGAGCTGGCGGCGGCGGCCGGGGCCCTGACCGACCCGGATCTGGCGGTCAGCCGGATGAGCGCGTTCCTGAAGGCACACCCGTGACCGGGTTCGCCGGGCTCTCGCTCAACCAGGCGACGGTCAACAAGCTCAGCGTGCCTGAGGCCGTTGACCTGTGCGTCCGCCATGACATCGAGGCGATCGGGCTCTGGCGCGAGCACGTCGCCCGGGCCGGGCTGGCCGCGTCGGCCGCGCAATTGCAGGCGGCCGGGCTGTCGGTCTCCAGCCTGTGCCGGGGCGGTTTCTTCACCCACGCCGACCCGGCTGCCCGGGCGGCCGCGATCGCCGACAACAAGGCGGCGATCGCCGAGGCGGCCGCGCTCGGCACCGATACGCTCGTCCTCGTCTCCGGCGGCCTGGTTCCCGGCAGCCGCGACATCGGGCTGGCCCGGCGCCTGATCGCCGACGCGATCGCCGATCTGGTCCCGGTCGCGCAGGAGCACGGGGTGCGGCTTGGCATCGAGGCGCTGCACCCGGTGTTCGCCGCCGACCGGTGCGTGATCAGCCGGCTGGGCGAGGCGCTCGATCTGGCGGGCCAGTTCCCGGCCGACGCGGTCGGCGTCGTGGTGGACACGTACCACCTGTGGTGGGACGCGTCGCTGCTACCCGACATCGCGCGGGCGGCCGACCGGATCGTCAGCTATCAGGTGTGCGACTGGATCCTGCCCCTGCCCGCCGACACGCTCCTCGGCCGCGGCCACGTCGGCGACGGGTACATCGATTTCCCGCCGGTCACGGCGGCCGTCGCGGCGGCCGGCTACACCGGGCACATCGAGGTGGAGATCTTCAACCAGGCCATCTGGGACGCCGACCCCGACCAGACGGCCGCCACCGTCACCAAGCGTTTCCCGCTGATCTTCTAACCACCACCAGTCACCCGGGACTCCAGCCGACGTAGAAGAAGGCCAGGCCCGCGGCCACGAAGATGCCGGTAATCAGCCAGAATCGCACCACGATGGTGGTCTCGCTCCAGCCGAGCAGGCGGAAATGATGCTGGAGCGGCGTCATGCGGAACACACGGACCGGCCGACCGGTCCTGATCCTCGTCACCTTGAAGACGCTTACCTGGATGATCACCGACAGCGTGACGATCACGAACAGGCCGCCCAGGATCGGCAGCAGCAGTTCGGTCCGGGATACGATCGCGAGGCCAGCCAGGGCTCCGCCGAGGGCCAGCGCCCCGACATCCCCCATGAAGATCTTGGCCGGCGGCGCGTTCCACCACAGAAAGCCGAAACACGCCCCTAGTACCGCGCCCGCGACCACCGCGAGGTCCAGCGGGTCACGCACGTCATAGCAGTTCTGCACCAGCGTCCCGGCGCAATCGTTGCGCAGCTGCCAGTTGCCGATGATCACGTAGGCGGCCAGCACGGGAATGCACGCCCCGGTAGCCAGGCCATCCAGGCCGTCAACGAGATTCACCCCGTTCGACGCACCGCCCGCCATCAGGATCACCCAGACCACGAAGAACACCGGGCCGATCGCCACGCCGAAGTCAGTCAGGAAAGACAGGTGGTCCGAAGCAGGGGTCAGGTCGTAACGGTCCGGAAAATGCAGCGCCATGATGCCGAACGCCACCCCTACCACGATCTGGCCGGCCAGCTTCTGCCCGGCCCGCAGCCCGAGGCTGCGCCGCCGGAAAACCTTGATGAAGTCGTCGACGAAACCGACCAGGCCCATGCCGGTCATCAGGAACAGCACCAACAGCCCCGAAGCGGTCAGCGGGTCGGCGGTCACCGCGTGCCCGGCCAGGTATCCGACCACCGACGCGAGGATGATCACTATGCCGCCCATCGTGGGCGTGCCCTTCTTGCTCGCGTGCCCTGCCGCCGCCAGTTCGTCCTGAATCTCCTGGCCGACGCCGCGCCTGATGAAGATGCGGATCGCGACCGGGGTGCCCAGCAGGGCAAACGCCATCGATACCGCGGCGGACAGCAAGAGAGTCCTCAAGAGCCTGCCTCGATGTCGTGCCGGACCAGGTCGCTCCGACCCTATCGTGGGATTAAGTCCCAAATGTCGCAGTAACGTGATCAGCCGGTCCGGCGAAGGCGGCGGGCGGCCTCCGCGGCGGCGGACATCTTGCTGATCGCGAGGTAGCGCGGGACCCGGCGCAGGCCGCAGTCGGTCGAGATCTCGAGCCGCTCGGGGTCCCGGTACTGCAGGCAGGCGCGGACCCGCTCGATGATGTCGTCGGGCGTCTCCGAGTAGTGCGTCTTAATGTCGATCAGCCCGGCCGACAGGATGAGGTCGCGGTCCCAGCTGCCGACCAGGTCGATCTCCGACATCTCGCGGGCGCCGAACTCGAGGCTGAACCCCTGCACGTGGGCGTCGAGCAGGGTCGGGAACAGCCACCGGTAGGTCCGCTTAGCGTAGGGCAGCCGCCGGAACGAGCCGAAGCAGATGTGCACGATGAACGTGCACCCGGTGATCCCGTCGACCACCTGGTTGATGGTCTCGACCAGGTTCTCCGGCGTCCGGTCCTCGGCCGCGTGCGACGGGGTCAGCGGCTCCTCGATCTGGATGCAGTCGCAGCCGGCCGCGACCAGCTTCTTGATGTCGTTCCTGATCGCCGGGACCAGGGCGTCCGCGCACTCGCGGCGGGTGCGGTAGGTGGGGCTGAAGTCGAGCTCGGTGGTGATGCCGTACGGGCCGGGCATGCCGATCTTCGGCCGCCGGTTGGTCCGCGCCCGCAGGAACTCATACTCAGACGTGTAGTCCCAGATCGACTCGACCTGGTCGAGCGGCTCGCGCACCTCGTAGACCGGCAGCTGGTCCCAGCCGATCGCGCCGAGCCGCCGCGGCGTCGGCTTCAGCGCCAGGCCCGCCATCTTGCCGGTGATGCCCTCGATCCAGCCGCCGCGCCGGTGCTCGCCGTCGGTGAGGATGTCGAGCCCGGCCCGCTGCTGGTCGTAGATGGCGAGCTGGCAGTAGTCGTCGAGCAGTTCCTGGCGGTCGGCCGGGCCGAAGCGGCCGGCCTTCTCCCCGTCGGCCACCACATCCCACCAGCCGGGCCTGGCCCAGCCGCCGGTGGTGGTGACCGGCAGCGTGTCCGGGTACTGGTAGTCGCTCATGTCAGATCCTTCAGCGCGGTGATCAGTTCTTGATGGATGTGCCCGTTGCTGGCGACGACGTCGGCCCGGTCCGCGCTCTCGTGCGTCCGCCCGTCGAAGAGCGTGAGCCGACCGCCGGCCTGCTCCAGGATCAGCTGCCCGGCGGCGATGTCCCACGCGTCCATCGCGTACTCGCAGTACGCCTCGAGCCGACCGGCCGCGATCGCGCACAGCGTCAGCGCGGGGGAGCCGAGGGACCGGACCCCGCCCGCCACCGACATCAGCCGCTCGACCAGGCGGGCGTACGCACGGATCTCGGCCGGGTCGACCGTCTGCGCCTGCGCGACCACCAGCGCCCGGTCCAGCCGGGTGACTGTGGAGACGCGCAGCGGTCGGCCGTTCAACGTCGCACCGCCCTCGGCCCCGGCGGCGTACAGCTCGTCGTGCAGCGGATCGTAGACCGCGGCGGCCACGGTCCGGCCGTGCGCCCGCAATGCGACCGACACGCAGAAGAAGGGGATTCCGTGCGCGTAGTTGGTCGTGCCGTCCAGGGGGTCGACGTACCAGACGTGGCTGGAGCCGGGGTCTCCCGCGGTTCCCTCCTCCCCGTTCACCAGGTGCCGCGGGAACGTGGCGAGGATCAGCGCGGTGATCGCGCGCTGCGCCTCCCGGTCGGCGGCGGTGACCAGGTTCGCCCGCGCGTCCTTGTAGCCGACCTCCAGGTCGGCGCCGGCCCGCAGCCGCTTCATCAGCACCGCGCCGCCTGCTCGCGCCGCGGCCACCGCGAGCCGCACCTCGGCGTTGGCGGGGCGCGTCTGTGAAACGGGGGCCGGGCGATTCACCGCGGGCGGCCACTCGGGGCCGGTCTGCGGCTCCTCCGGGGACGAGGTCACGTGCCCGGCACCTTGAACACGTTGCGCAGCGCGTACTGCACCGGATCGAAGCTCCGGGCCGGGGGCGGCGCGGCGGGCGCTTGTGTTGCCGCCGCCCAGGTCGTCTCCGGCCGGTGCTGGAGGAAGAACACGTTGTCGGGGAAGTCCAGGTCACGGGCGATCGCCCACTCCACGTCCTGCGCCGTCCCCTCGGCCTCCTCGATCGCGGCCGCCTGCTCGCAGATGTAGCGCACCTCGTCGTCGCTCAGGCACGGTGCCTGCGCCAGCTCGGCCGGCAGCGGGGCGAGCACGGTGCCGCTCCGGCCGGCCCCGACCGCCTCGCCCGGGCCGCGCCTGCGCCTGCCCCGTCCGCGTCGGCCAGCACCGACCAGACGAGCTTGGCGCCGACCCGGCGCTCCAGAATCCGCCCGCTGTCGCGTTCGACGGTCCAGTAGTCGGGCGTCACCTGCCCGGACACCACCGACTCGCCCAGCCCCCAGTTGGCCTCCACCACCAGCCGCCCCCGGTCCCCGGTGACCGGGTCGAGCGTGAACGCCACCCCGGCCGAGCGCGCGTCCACCAGCTCAAGCACGCCGACCGCGAGGTCGTGGGCGCGCAGCGGGCTCGACCCGCCGAACCGGCGGCGGTAATCCAGCGCGTGCGCCGAGTACCCGCTGGCCCAGCACCGCGCGATGTGGCGGAGCACCTCGTCGGCGCCGGACACGCCCAGATAGGTCTCGTACTGCCCGGCGAAGCTGGCCGCGTGCCCGTCCTCGCCCACCGCCGACGACCTGACCGCGACCCGCAGCGCCGCCCCTCGTCCGGTGCGCTCCGCCAGGCGCGTGTGCGCGTCCGCGACCGCGTCCGCCAGCCACGACGGCAAAGACTGGGCCTCGATGAGCTGCCGCGCCTGCTCCGAGAGCTCGGCTAGGCGCTGGTGCCCGCCGTAGTCAGGAGCGGTCCCCGCGGCCGCAGGGCCGGTCGCAGGGGCGGCCGGCCCTGCGACCGGCGCGGAGAACAGCCGGTGCAGCTCGGCCAGCGCCGCCGCCGGCAGCCAGCCGGCCAGCGCGGCAGCCGTGATCGCGTACCCGTCCGGTACCCGCCATCCGGCCGACGCGAGCTGCCCAAGCCGCGCCATCTTGGGCCCGACCCGCCCGCCATCGCCCGCGCGGATCCCCCCGAGATCGATGACCGCATCCCCAGCCGCAGCGGTCACAGCATCCCCGACGCCAGCGCCCGCGCACCGCGCTGAACCCGCCGACCCGGCCTGCTCACGATAGGACCTGGACCGTTCCCGCCCGGCCGTCGACCCGGACCCGGTCGCCGGTCTTGATCATCGTGGTCGCCACCGCGGTGCCGACCACGCAGGGGATGCCGTACTCGCGGCTGACGATCGCCGCGTGCGTCAGCGAGCCGCCGGTATCGCACACGCACGCCATGATGATGCCGAAGGCAGGCGTCCACTCGGTCGTGGTGCCGCCGCAGACCAGGATCTCTCCCGGCTGCACCGTGTGCAGGTCGGTGACCGTGGTGATCACCCGGGCGACGCCCTCGGCGACCCCCTTGGCGGCCGGGAACCCGCGGATCTCGACCACTCCCGTGCCAGAGCCGGCCGCGGGCTCTCCCCGCAGCGTCTCCAGGAAGTGCCCCGACAGCCCGAACACCTCGATCATGATCGGGTCGGGCACCGTGTCGGGGATCGTGCCGAGCATGGTCGGCAGCGACGGCCCGCGCTCGCGCCAGTGCTCGAAGTAGGCGCGCCGGTCGGGAACCATCGCGGCCAGCTCCGCCCAGCGGGCGTCGCCGCCCGACTCCATGACCTCGAACAACTCCGGCTTGAACAGGTAGAACATATCGTCGGGGCGAGAGATCCGCCCGGAATCGGCCAGCCGCGCGCCGAGCTCGAGCGTCGCCCGGCGCACCGGGATCGCCGCCCGCCGGTCGATCAGGTAGTTGTGCTCCTCGTTCCACCAGGCGAAGTTGGCGGTCTGGTTAGACGCGAGCGCCTCGTTGAACCGCGCCAGGTCCAACCCGTTGACCGAGCGCCGCGCCTGGTCGATCTGCCCGTCGCGCTCGGCCACGGCGGCCGCCCGGGCCGCGTGGAAGTCGAACCCGGCCGGCTTGGTCAGGAAGGTGCCGATCGAGTACAGCGCGGGCGACGGGTCCTCGATCCAGGACGGCGTGTCGATCCGGCAGGTCTCCTCGGTCCGCTGCCCGTAGGCCGCCAGGAACGTGTCGAACTCGGCCACCCACGAAGAACCGCCGGGCATGGCGAGCACCCGCGAGCGCATGTCGGCGGGCGACCCGTGCGTCAGCGCGGAGTCCACGCCGAGGGACCGGGCCAGCCCCGCCAGCCGCCACAGCTCCTCATCGGTCCGGCTGTAGAACGTCTGCTGGCCGGACAGGAACGACGAGACCTGCGAGCCCGACAGCCCGATCTCCTCCGCCAGCGCGTAGAACGCCAGGTAGTTCGCGGTCAGCACGTACATGACCTCGAAATGGATGAACCAGGCGCGCCGGTGGAAGGCGTACGCGTCCTTGAGCACCGTCCACAGCTCGGCCGGCGCCATGGCCGACAAATCGAGGTTGTCGAAATGTTCGTAGGCCGCGATCAGCTCCGCCGCCCGCATCGACCAGTAGGAGTCGAAGTCGGCCAGAATCGGCGACACGTACTGCCCGAATCGCGCCGCCCGCGCCTGCACCTGCCACTGGGTGTCCACGTCGATGGTGCCGATGTAGACGTGCGTGCCCGCCAGCCGGTTGACCGAGCCCCGGGTCGGCGGCACCCCGACGATCTCGGCCCCGAGCTGCGCCCCCCAGGTCTGCGCGTCGTCCAGGGTCGCGATCGAGGCGGGCACCATCCCCTCGCTGAAGTGCAGCGAGTCCCGCAGCCAGTACCGCTCGTTGTCGGCCAGGGAGAACGGCCGCACCGGCCCGGCCACGAACGGCTGCGAGCCGAACGCCTGCCGATAGCCCGGATACAGCTCTTCCCTGACGAAATCGTCGACAGGAAACACCCGCGGCGAATCTGCTGACACGGCGAACCCCCACCTCGACCTTGAAGCGCGGCTGTAATAATCGCAAGTCTGGCCGACCCCAGGCGCGCCCACAAGATCAAAATCAAGATCAAAGGCAGGCCTATATCGAACGGACCGTGGCTCCCACCCGGTCCGTTCCGGCGCCCCTATGCCTCAGGCGTACTTCTGAATGAGGAGGCCGAGCGCGGGCAGGGCGGCCTTCACCTGCTTGATGGCGCGGCCCCGAATGGTGTTGTACGCCTTGACGATGGCGGGCCGGTTCGAGTTGTCGCGCCGCCGGTCGGTGATCGCGAGCAGCGCCTCGGCCACCTCTTCGTCGCGCGCGGCCAGGTAGCCGCCGAAGTCACCGCTACTCGGCGTGAACTCCACGGTGAACTGCGCCCAATACGGCGCGAGGGCGTCGGCCACATTCGGCAGGATGGTCTCGATCATCGCGTGGATGTGGTTGGAGTCAACCTTGCGCACGGTGTTGTATGCGAGTTTGACCGCAGCCCCCGTGACGCCAGACATCTCGGCGACCTGATTAGTGACCAGCTCCTCGCAGTCCGCGACGACCTTGGACTGGATGTCGGGTGCGAGCAGCATTTCCTGCAGCGTTGCCATGCCTCGTCTGTTCTCCTTTTACGGTCACGTGCCCGATGCGGTGGCGCCGGCCGGGCCGCCGCCGGAATGCAACGATATGACGATTGACGCCGCGGATGCGGCATTGTTCCCGATGATGAGTCAGGACCCTACGTTCGGTATAACTGCTTTCGTCTTCCCTCATCCCATTCCGCTTGCAGGCCGGCGTACTCACCGAGGCGGGCTACGCGTGACTGACCAGTTGGGGCCGACCGATCCGCAGGAGATCGGGCCGTACCGGCTGACCGGCAGGCTCGCCGGCGGGGGAATGGGCGAGCTCTTCCTGGGCAAATCCGCGGGCGGTCGCTGGTCGCGGTCGAGAACGCGACGACCTGACCTGGGCGACGGCCGCGGCGACCCGTCGTGGTAGATGTTGACGGCGCCATCGGCGCCGACTCGCGCGCCCCTACCCGAGAGGACCGTCATGCGCTACGCGTCCACCTATGACAAGACCGGTGCGCCGGTCGTCGCCGAACTCCAGGGCGACCTGCTCGTCCCGCTGGCCGGCCTGACCGAGCTCGGCCGGGCGAGCACCGCCGAGGCCCTGCTCGCCGCCGAGCGCCGCACCGCCGACGCCTTCCCCGCGGCCGGGGCGGAGCTCCGCCCGGTGGTGCCCAACCCGGCCAAGGTCTTCTGCGTTGGTTTGAACTACAAGGCGCACATCGAGGAGACGGGGCGCAGCGACTCCGACTACCCGGTGCTGTTCCCGAAGTTCGCGAGCAGCCTGGCCGGACCGTTCGCGCAACTCGACCTGCCCCCCGAGTCGCACCAGATCGACTACGAGGGCGAGCTCACGGTCGTCATCGGCCGGCCCGGCCGTCGGATCAGCGAGGCCGACGCCGGGGGCCACGTTCTCGGCTACACGGTCGGCAACGACATCTCCATGCGCGACTACCAGTACAAGACCCACCAGTGGATGCAGGGCAAGGCCTGGGACGCCTGCACCCCGCTCGGCCCGTACCTGGTCACGCCGGATGAGGTCGACATCACCGCGCAGCGGATCTCCACCACCGTCAACGGCGAGAGGGTCCAGGACTCGAGCATCGACCTGCTGATCTTCCCGATCGCACGGCTGATCGCCACGATCTCCGAGTTCACCGCGCTGAGCACCGGCGACCTGATCCTGACCGGTACCCCGTCCGGCGTCGGCCACCGCCGGACCCCGCCGCTGTACCTGAAGTCGGGCGACGTGGTCGGCGTAGAGGTGACCGGCGTCGGCGCGCTCCGCAACACCATCGCCTGACCGCTGCCCACCACCGCCCGACCGCTACGCAGCACGGCCCGACCGCGGGTCCGCGAACCGGCCTGTTCCCGGGTGGGCCAGATCCGCCGTCGACACGTGCTGCGCTCACCCGCCCCGGCTCGCCGCCTCGGCTCCCCGGCCCGGTCAGCTACGCCTTCGACAGGAACCCGGTCCTGTCGCCTACGCCACCGACAGCCCCTATTGGTGTCGATGGCGTAGGTGACAGATGGCGTTTGGGGTCGATGGCGTAGCCGACAGGGTCAAGCTGGCGGCGCGGGGTCGCCAACGTCGATACCGGTGGGATGGACGGGGCCAGCGAGGCCGGCGGGCCAGCGCGGCCGACGGACCGGCGCGGCCGAGGGGCCGGCGGGGCCGAGGGGCGACGGGGCCGAGGGGCGACGGGGTGGACGGGCCGCGGAGCCGAGGGGTTGGCGGTCGGACGTAGGCAGCGGGGTCGAGGGGTCGGGGGCGGCGGGGCTGGCCGGGTGGGGCGGCGGCTGGTGAGCTGGACGTTGCCAGTGAAGCTCACGGTCCGTTCGATATGACGATGTTGACCTGGCCTTAGATCTTGATCTCAGCGATCGCGGCGGGCGCCGTCGGACGGGGCGACCGTGTCCAGCCGGGGAGCGGCGAACCCGGCGCGGGCGAAGGCGGCGGTGATCGCCTCGGCCGTCTGCGCCGCCCGGTCCCTGGCGACCAGCGCGATGATCGCGCCGCCGAAGCCGCCGCCCGTCATCCGCGCGCCGACCGCGCCGGCCTCGACGGCGGTCGCGGCGGCCAGGTCGAGGGCGGGGGTGGTGATCTCGAAGTCGCACCGCATCGACGCGTGCGACGCCGTCAGCAGCGCGCCGAGGGCGGCGGGGTCCGATACGAGCGCGTCCCCGCGCAGCGCCGCGACCGCGTCGAGCACCCGCTCGTTCTCGGTCACCACGTGCCTGACCCGCCGGAACGTCTCGGCGTCGAACGCGCTCGCGGCCTGGTCGAGGTCGTCGAGGCCGACGTCGCGCAATGCCCGGACGCCGAGGATCCGCGCGGCCCGGTCGCACGACGCCCGGCGGTCGGCGTACCCGCCCGCCGCGTGCGCGTGCTGCTCCCTGGTGTCGGCCAGCACGATCTCCAGGCCGGCCGCCTCGAGCGCCAGCGGCACGTTGTCGCCGCGCACGGCCCGGCAGTCGATGAGCACGGCCGAGCCGGGCTCGCCGAACAGCGACGCGAACTGGTCCATGATCCCGGTCGGCGCGCCGACCACCTCGTTCTCCGCTCGCTGGCAGGCGCGGGCGAGTTCGCCCCGGCTCGCCCCCAGCTCCCACAGGTCACGCAGCGCCAGCGCCACCGCGCACTCCAGCGCGGCCGAGGACGACAGCCCCAACCCGGTCGGGACGGCGGAGTTGATGTAGAGGCTCGCCCCGCCGGTTCCCGCCGCGGCCGGGCCGGCCAGGCCGAGCGCCCATGCCACCCCGGCCGGGTACGCCGTCCAGCCCGAGACCGCCCCTGGCGCGATATCGGCCAGTCGCACGGCGGTGACCGCGCCCGGGAACTGCGCCGACGCCAGCGCCAGCACGCCGTCGTTGCGCGGGGCGGCCGCGACCGAGGTCCGCGCGCCGATCGCGAACGGCAGCACGAACCCCTCGTTGTAGTCGGTGTGCTCGCCGATCAGGTTCACCCGGCCGGGCGCGGACCAGACCCCGGCGCAGTCCCGGCCGTAGGCGCCTTCGAATCCGCGGGCGGTGGCTTCGGCGAGGGCTTCCAGTTGCGCTGGCACGGGCGGGGTTCCTCCAGTCGGCTGATCAGTCGGGGATGGCGGACAGGGCGGCCCTGATCCGCTCGGCCGATGCCTCCGGTGCGACGTCGCCGATGAAGGCGCCCATGCCGGTCTCGGAGCCGGCCAGGTACTTGAGCTTGTCGGCCGCCCGGCGCGGCGAGGTGACCTGGAGCATTAGCCGAACCAGGTCCCGGCAGGCCCGCACCGGGGCCTGGTGCCAGGCGGCGATGTAGGGGGTCGGGGTGTCGTAGAGCGCGTCGATCGCGCGCACGATCCGCCGGTAGAGCAGCGCGATCTCGCCGCGCTCGGCGTCGGTCGTGACGGCGAAGTCCGGCACGTGGCGGTGCGGGAGCATGTGGATCTCGATCGGCCAGCGGGCGGCGAACGGCACGAAGACCGTGAAGTGCTCGCCGCGGATGAGGACCCGCTCGGACTTCTGCTCGGCCGCCAGGATGTCCGCCATCAGCCCGGGGCCGTAGGAGTCGATCGAGGCGAGCAGGCGGCGGGTGCGCGGGGTGATGTACGGGTAGCCGTAGATCTGCCCGTGCGGATGGAGCAGCGTCACGCCGATTTCCCGCCCTCGGTTCTCGAAGACGTAGACCTGCTCGACGCCGGGCAGCGCCGACAGCGCGGCGGTGCGGTCGGCCCACGCCTCGACGATGGTCCGGGCCCGTGACACGGTCAGGTCACCCCAGGAGCCGGTGCGCGCAGGGCCGAAGCAGACCACCTCGCACCGGCCGTACCCGGGGCGCGAGCCGCGGACCTCGATCCGCCCGCCCATCGGATCGGCGGCGGGCGGATCGTACGGCGGGGGCAGCCCGGGGCCGAACGACGGTGACTTGTTCTCGAACACCGCGACGTCGAAGTTGTCGGGTATCTCGGTCGGCCGCCCGGGCGCCGAGGGCGACAGCGGGTCGAGGTCGTCGGGGGGCAGGAAGGCGCGGTTCTGGCGGGCGGTCGCGATGGAGATCCACTCGCCCGTCAGCGGGTCAAGCCGCAGCTCCGGCACCGGCGGCCTGGGCTCGGGCGGGCGTTCGTCGGCCTTCCGCTCCGGCGGCAGCGTCGTGTCCGCGTCGTCGAAGTAGATGAGCTCGCGCCCGTCACTGAGCTGGGTGACGCGCTTGGCTATACCGGACATCGGCGAGTGCTCTCCTCGGTTGGATCCGCGTGGGATGGACCCGGGCAGCGTCCAGGGTTTGCTTCGCAGTGCTGTGCTTCAGCGTTGTCACTGTCTCGTGTGACCGTTCACAATTCAGTATGGCCCAGCTCGGGACCGGGACGGAAGGCAACAGCCGCGCTGGCCGCGTGCAGCTCGAGGATGATCAGCTGGTTGACCCCGGGCCGGGTGACGGGGCCGGGCACGTACAGTGTTCGCTGCGGTCCGCGGGACCAGTACCGCCCCAGGCAGAACCCGTTCACCCAGGCGATCCCCTTGCCCCAGCCCGCCGTCGACAGGTACAGGTCCGCCGCCTCGGCCAGATCGAAGACCGCCCGGGCGAAGGCGGGGCCGGCCAGCGTGGCCGGCTGTCTGTCCGGCCGGCTGCGCAGTTCCGTCGCCACCGGCGCGATCTCCTCGAGGGTCATCGGTCGCACCTCCCAGCCGCGCAGCTCGGCGCCGCCGGCCGACACCGGGCCGATGAGCCCCTTGGCCTCGCCGATGCGAGGGCCGTAGTCCACCCGGCCCTGGTCCTCGACCAGGATCTCGAGGCGGCCGCGGGCGCCGGCCGGCAGCGCCAGCGACGTGTCGTGATGGTCGCGGGCGAGGACGCCGATGCCCTGCCGGTTGAGGAAGACCTGGGCCCGGTCCCTGACCTCGCCGACGGTGAGGACCGCGGCCATGTCGTCGGCTGCGCCTTGGCCGGCGGTGCCGTTGAGCTCGGTCGCGTACAGGGTCAGGCCCTGGTACTGGCCGGCCTCGTCGGCGGTGACGACCGCGTCGTGGCCGACTGCCTGGCCGAGCAGGTCGAGCGCTTCCCAGAGCGGCAGCGTCTGCCGCAGCGGCACGGTGAAGCTGGGCGCCGGCGTCGTCGCGGCGGCCGGGACGTCGGCGCTGACGGCCGCGTGCCCGGCGATCACGTCGCGGAACGCCCAGTACTTGGCGGTCGGGTTCCCGGCCTCGTCGAGCGGCGCGTCGTAGTCGTAGCTGGTGGTGATGGGCTGATACGTGCCCTTGTCGTTGGCGCCGTTGGTCAGGCCGAAGTTCGTGCCGCCATGGAACATGTAGATGTTGACGGAGGCCCCCGCGCTGAGCATCTCGTCCAGGTTCCCGGCCGCCTCGGCCACCGGCGTGACGTGATGGCGGCCGCCCCAGTCGTCGAACCAGCCGTGCCAGAACTCCGAGCACATCAGCGGCCCGTCGGCCTGGTGGGCGCGCAGCGCCGCCAGTCGCTGCGCGACATGGCCGCCGAAGGACCCGGTGGCGAGCGCCTCCGGCAGGCCGCCGTTGGCCAGCATGTCGCCGACCGGCTGGTCGACGGTGTTCAAGGGCACCGTGATCCCGGTCGCGCGGATCAGCCCGGCCAGTTCGCGCAGGTACTCCCGGTCGCGGCCGTAGGCGCCGTATTCGTTCTCGACCTGCATCATGATGATCGGCCCGCCCCGGTCGATCTGGCGCGAGACCACCACCGGCGCGAGCTGCCCGAGGTAGCCGCGCACCGCCCGCATGAACGCCGGGTCGGCGCTGCGGACGGCGCGCACGCCGGCTTGGCCGAGCCAGCCGGGCAGGCCGCCGTTGGTCAGCTCGGCGCAGATGTAGGGCCCGGGGCGGACGATGGCGAACATCCCCTCGGCGGCCACCAGGTCGAGGAAGCGGCCGAGATCGAGCCCGCCGTCGAGCCGGAACTCATCCGGCCGGGGTGCGTGCGCGTTCCAGGCGACGTAGGTCTCGACCGTGTTCAGGCCCATCTGCCGCGCCTTCCTGATCCGGTCGGCCCAGTGGCCGGGGTGGACCCGGAAGTAGTGCAGCGCGCCGGACAGGATGCGGAACGGCTCGCCGTCGAGCAGGAAGTCGCGCTCGCCGACGATGAACTTGCGGGGCTCGCGGGGGTCGCCGGGCTCCCTCATGGATCTTTTCTTCCTTCCGTCACGCGCGCTTGGGTCACGCGCAGGGTGGCCGGCCGGGAGCCCCGGCCGGCCACCAAAATCGAGCAACTGCGGTGGGATTACTGGCTGCTGATGCTGAACCCTTGCTGGCTCCCGTAGCTGGCCGACTGCTGCTGCCACGCCTGCAGGCCGGCGTCGAGGGTGGACTTGCCGGTGTAGGCCTGGCCGACCGTGTTGGGGAAGATGCTGTTGGCGTAGACCTGGAACGGCAGGTACGACCAACCGGGCAGGACCTGTGACGCCGCCTGCGAGAGGACCTGGTTGATCTTCTGCCCGCCGAAGTAGGCCGGGGCCTGGTCGAGGAACGACGATGCGTTGAGCATGGCGTTGGACGACGGGAAGTCACCCGAGTTGGCGGAGATCTGCTCACCCGGGCCGGTGTTCATGAACTGCAGGAACCCGGCCGCCGCGAGCTGGTTCTTGCTGGCGGCGAGGACGGAGTCCGCGCTGCCGCCGTTCTCCGAGGTCGCCGCCGTTCCCGCGGTCCACTCCGGGAGCGGCGCGACCCGCCAGTCGCCCTTGCCCGACGGCACGCCGGTCTCCAGGTCGACGCCCATCCAGCCGCCGGTCACCAGGCTGGCGATGCTGCCGTTGGCCAGGCCCGTGTACCACTGGGTGGACCAGGAGGTAACCGGCGCGAGCAGGCCCTTGGTGATCAGCGGGGACCAGAGGGCGGCGAACTTCCTGGCCCCTGGGTCCTGCAGGTTGATCGTCACGTTCTTGGTGCCGCTCACCGCGTACGGCTCGCCCCCCGCCGCCCAGATCATGCTGGTGACGAAGCCGGGGTCGCCGGTGTCGTTGCCGATGTACTCCTTGGGGTCGGCCGCGTGCAGCTTGGCCGCGTCGGCGGCGTACTGCGCCCACGTGGTGGGCACCGTCAGGTGGTACTTGTCGAAGACTGTCTTGTTGTAGAACAGCGCCATCGGCCCGGTGTCCTGCGGCAGCCCGACGAGCTTGCCGCCGATGTTGACCGAGCCCCAGACCGCGCTGGAGAACTGGCCCTGGGCGCTGCCAAGGCCGTCGGCGGACAGGTCGGACAGCGCGCCCTGGAGCGCGAACTGGGGGAGCGCGTAGTACTCGATCTGAGCGACGTCGGGAGCGCCGGAACCCGCCTTGATCGCGTTCTCGAGCTTGGTGTACTCGGCGGAGCCGGTGCCGGCGTTGACCAGGTTCACCGTGATCTTCGGATACTGCTTTTCGAACGCCTTCACGATGTCCGCCGTCTGCGGCGCCCACGCCCACACGGTCAGCGTGGTCGGCTGCTGCAGCGCGGCCGCGATGGCGGAGGCGCCGGTGCTGGCGGCGGCCGGGCTGCTGCTGCCTGCGCTGCTGCTGGCGCTGGACGCGGTGGTGCTGCTGGCGGCGGGGCTGCTTGAGCTGCTTGAGCTGCAGGCCGCCAGGCCGGCCGTCAGGGCGAGGCCGGCGGTGGCGACGGACGCGGTGGCGCCCGCCGTCCGCCAGCTGCGGGTTCTCGTTGTCTTGCGGGAATTCTCGTGCATTGTCGTGCCTTCCACTTCGTTGTCGACGGTTCGCACTGGTCGATGGTTGGCTGATTGATCGGGGATAAGGGGGTTGCCCGGGTGGGGGTGGGCCGGGTTCAGGAATCGCGTCGGGGGCGGGGGCGCCGGGTCACTGCTTCACGCTCCCGGCGGCCAGGCCGGACCGCCAGTAGCGCTGCATGACGAGGAAGGCGATCATGATCGGGATGACGGTGAGCAGCGACCCGGTGATCACGAGGTTGTAGATGGCCTGGCCGCCCGCCGTGAACGACTGCTGGTCCCAGTCGTTGAGGCCGACGGTCAGCGGGTACCACTGCGGCGTGCTCAGCATGATCAGTGGCAGGAAGTAGTTGTTCCAGGTGGCGACCACGGTGAAGAGCAGCACGGTGACCACGCCGGGTGTCAGCAGCCGGAGGGAGATCTGGAAGAACGTGCGGACCTCGCTCGCGCCATCCATCCGGGCGGCCTCGAGCAGTTCGGCGGGCACCGCGTCCTGCGCGTACACCCAGATCAGGTACAGCCCGAACGGGCTGACCAGGGACGGCAGGATGACCGCCCAGGGCGTGTTGGTCAGGTGCAGGTCGGAGAAGAGCAGGAAGGTGGGCACGGCCAGCGCCGTGCCCGGCACCGCGACCGCCCCGAGCACGGCCGCGAAAACGGCTCGCCGGCCGGGGAAGTCGTACTTCGCCAGCCCGTAGCCCGCGAGCGTGGCCAGGAAGGTGGCACCGCCCGCGCCGACGACGACGTACAGCAGCGTGTTCGCGAGCCAGCGGACGAAGATGCCGTTGTCGTAGGTCAGCACCTGGTCGATGTTGGACCACAGGGCGAACGGCCCGCCGAACCAGAGGCCGAACGTGCTGAACAGAGCCCCCGGGGTCTTCGAGGAGTTGACCACCAGCCACAGCAGCGGCAGCAGGGCGTAGAGCAGCATCACCGTCATCAGCAGGCTGAGGATGAGCGAGTACCGCCGGCGCCCCTGCGGCCTGCGGGTCACGCGCTTGGCGTGCGCGGCCTGCGCCTCGCGCGCCGCCTGGACCGGTGTCGTCGTCGCGGTCACGCCATCCGCCTCCTGCCGTACCACTGCACCCCGCCGGCCGCGAGCACCGTCAGGACGCCCATGACCACGGCGATCGTGGCCGAGTAGTTGTACTCCTGGCCTGAGAAGGACAGGTTGTAGGCGTACATGTTGGGCGTGAAGTTGGGCGTGATCGTGTCGGGCGCGAGCCAGTGCAGGACGTTGGGCTCGTTGAACAGCTGCAGGCTGCCGATGATCGAGAAGACCAGCGCGACCACCATCGCCGGGCGCAGGGCGGGCAGCTTGATGGAGCGGGCGATCCGCAGCGCGCCCGCCCCGTCGATCTCCGCCGCCTCGTACAGGTCGCCGGGGACCGAGCGCAGTGCAGCGTAGAAGATCAGCATGTTGTAGCCGACGAACTCCCAGGTGACGACGTTGCCGATGGACGCGAGCACCCAGCTGCCCGACAGCGGGTCGGGCAGCCCGACATGCAGCGCGCTGCTCAGCCTGGAGACCAGGCCGAACTGCGCGCCGTACACGAAGCCCCACATCAGCGACGCGACCACGGCCGGCACGGCGTAGGGCAGGAAGATCGCCAGCCGGTAGAAGGACGCCCACCGCAGTCGCGCGCTGTCCAGGCCGAGCGCGGCCAGCAGCGCCAGGATCAGCATGACCGGGACCTGAACGACGAGGAAGATCGCCACCCGGCGCACCGACGACCAGAACTGAGGGTCGGTCAGCGCCTGCCGGTAGTTCTCGAACCAGACGAACGAGTTGCCGCCGATCAGCTGCTCGCGGAACAGGCTGAGATAAATTGCGTAGCCGATGGGCGCGACCAGCGCGAACGCGAAGACCACCAGGAACGGCCCGACGAATCCCCAGCCCGTCCAGCGGCGACGCCGTCGCGTCAGCCGGGCGGCGCTGAGCGGCCGGGCGCCGAGGGGGAGGTCTGCCATACGATTTCCGTTCGCTTGCTATCGAGCCGATGTTTACGCAAACATTCGATGTTTACGCGAACATACACTGGCCTAACATGGACGCGCAAGCATAGCTTTTTGGCCTGACGTCAGCGACGGGGGAGACGCGGGAAAGACATGACGCGGACGAGAATCACCGCGGCCGGAGCGCCGCGCCCCTCGATGGCCGACGTGGCCCGCCTGGCCGGGGTGTCGTCGCAGACGGTGTCGCGGGTGTCCAACGGCCACTCGAACGTCGACGAGCAGACCCGCGCCCGGGTCGTGCAGGCCATGCAGACCCTCGGGTACCGGCCCAACGGCGCCGCCCGCGCACTCAAGAGCGGCCGCTTCCACACCGTCGGCGTGATCATGACGTCACTGCAGACCTTCGGCAACATACGCACGCTGGACGCGATCGCGCAGGAGGCCGCGCACACCGACTACTCGGTCACGCTGCTGCCGATCTCCGATCCCACGCTGGGCCGCGTGTCGGGCGCCTACCAACGGCTGAGCGCCCAGGCGGTCGACGGCGCGGTGATCCTGCTGGAGGCGCGTCTGCTCGACCAGGCCGAGTTCGCGCTGCCGCCGGGAATCCCCGTCGTCCTCATCGACTCCGGGGCCGGCCCCGACTACACGGTGGTCGACACCGACCAGGCGCTCGGCGCCCAGCAGGCGACCGAGCACCTGCTTGGCCTCGGCCACCGCCAGGTCTGGCACATCGCCGGCCCGGAGACCGCGTTCTCCGCCGCCCGCCGGGCCGAGTCCTGGGCGCGCACGCTGCGGGAGGCGGGCATCACGCCCCCGCCGGTGCTGCGCGGGGACTGGACGTCGGAGTCCGGCTACCGGCACGGTCTGACCCTCGGCCAGCGGTCGGACGTCACCGCGATCTTCGCCGCCAACGACCAGATGGCGCTCGGGGTAATGCGGGCGCTGCACGAGATCGGCCGGGACATCCCCGGTGACATCAGCATCGTCGGCTTCGACGACATGGCCGAGGCCCGCTCGTTCTGGCCGCCGCTCACCACCATCCGCCAGGACTTCGCCGCCGTTGGCCGGCTGAGCATCCGCAAGCTGCTGCAGAAGGTATCGGGGGCGGGCGCGGCGAACGACAAGACCTCGGTGCCGACCGAGCTCATCGTCAGGGACAGCACCGGGCGGCCCTCCCGCTGAAGGCGCTGGCCGGCCAGATGCGAGAATGCGAGGCGGCCTGGATTTGAGCGCCAACCTGGGCGCCAGCGTGAGAGAGGGACCCGTGATCGAGAAGTCTTCGCCCCGGCTCGACCTGATGTCGCCCGCCGAGCTGGCCCCCGCTCAGCGCGCCCTCTACGACGCGATCACCAGCGGGCCGAGGGCTAGCCAGGCGGGCACCGTACCGATCACCGACGGGGCCGGGCGGCTGCTCGGCCCGTTCGCGATCATGTTGCTCTCGCCCGAGGTCGGCAACGCGATGCAGCAGGTGGGCGCCAAGATCCGGTTCGGCACGGCGCTGACAGGCCGGGAGCGCGAGCTCGCCATCCTGACCGTCGCGGGCGCGCTTGACAGCGAGTTCGAGCGCCTGGCGCATGTACCCGCCGCCCGCGGCCTCGGCCTGACGCAGCCGCAGATCGACGCGGCCCTGGCCGGGCGGATCGGGGACGGCCTGTCGGCTGACGAGGCGCTGGTCGGCCGCCTGGCCCGGGTGATGACCGAGGAACGGACGCTGCCCGACGCGGACTACGCCGACGGCGTCGAGGTCCTCGGCCACGAGCGGCTGGCGGAGCTGACCTGGCTAGTCGGCTACTACTCAGCGCTGGCCCTGTCGCTCGCCGTCTTCCGCCCGGTGCTGCCCGAGTCGGTCGCGGACGGACGCTAGCGGCCTAGCGGACCGTCCGGGGCAGCGGCTTCACCGCCTCGGCGAGGGCCTCCATGGCGGGGACGGCGGCGAGCAGGGTCTCGGCGGTCTCCGGGGGAAGCCGGCCGAGGCAGGCGGAGAGAACCTGGGTGCGCTGCGCGCGGACCCGGTCGTGGACCTGCTCGCCCATCGGGGTGGCCGCGAGTCGCGCCGCCCGCAGGTCATTGGGATCGGGCATCCGGCGGATCAGCCCGCGCTCGTCGAGAACCTTGATGATCCGCGACACCATGGTGGGGTTGAGCCCCTCGAGCTCCGTCAGTTCCGCCAGCCCGAGCGGCCCGCGGCTGCGGACCAGCGCGAGGACCGAGTACTGGGTGGGCGTCAGCCCCTCGCCGGTGGACGTGTCGTTGAGCTCCCGGGCCAGCCGGGGGATGACTCCGCGCAGCCGGGCAACGAGTTCGGCGTCCATGGGCTCTCTCCGCGAATAGCTTGAATGCTTGCCGGCAAGCAACTAGTATGACATTACGTGAGCGCGATCGATAACCGGGTGCCAGCCACCGCTGCCACGGTTTCAGCCCCGGTGCCGACGGCATCCCCCGCCATCGCGCCAGCGCCAGCGCCAGTGGTGGCGGCCCCGCCGGAAGTGCGGCAACGGCGCTGGCTGGTGTTCGCCATCGTCTCCATCGGCTTGTTCATGGCCTCGATCGACCAGACCATTGTGGCGACCGCGCTGCCCGCGATCGAGCACGACCTGCACGCCGGGATCAACTGGAGCGGCTGGACCATCACGGTCTACGCCCTCGGCCAGGTCATCGCGATGCCGATGGCAGGCAAGATCAGCGACATGTACGGCCGCAAGAAGGTATTCGCGGTCTCCGCCGCCGTCTTCACCCTCGCCTCGCTGTGCTGCGGGTTCGCACCCAATATGGCCCTCCTGCTGGTGCCCCGGTTCATCCAGGCCCTGGGCGGCGGGGCCTTCATGCCGTCGGCCACCGGCATCGTCGCCGACCATTTCGGTCCCGAGCGCGACCGCGCCGTCGGCCTGTTCACGTCCATCCTGCCAGTAGGCGGGATCATCGGGCCCATCGTTGGCGGCGTCTTCGTCAGCTACTGGTCCTGGCGCGGCATCTTCCTCGTCAACGTGCCGATCGGCATCCTGCTCATCGCGCTCACGGTCAAGTTCATCCCTTCCTCCTCGGCCAGGACGCGGAGCCGCATCGACCTGCGCGGCATCGTCCTGCTGGCCGTGCTGATAGCGACGGCGATGTTCGGCGTCAGCTACCTCGGCAGCGGGCAGATCCCGCTCTACAGTCCGGTCTTCCTCGGCTCCGAGGGGGTCGCCCTCGTCGCGCTGCGGGCGTTCGTCAGGCACTCACGGCGGGACCGGGCGCCGTTCGTGCCCTATCGGCTGCTGCGCGGGCGCGGCTTCGGGATCATGAATCTGATCAACCTCGTGTACGGGGCGGCCGCCCTGGGCTTCTCCGCCCTGGTCCCGCTCTATGCCCAGGACCGGTACCACATCGCCCCGCTCGGCGCGGGCACGCTGCTCACCGCCCGCGCGGTCGGCATGATCGCCGTCGCCGGGGTGGCCGCGATGGCGCTTCGGCGCACCGGCTACCGGCTCCCGATGATCGTCGGCTTCGCCGTCCTGGCGGGCGGCCTGCTGATGATGTCGCTCTCGCCCGGCATCTCACCCTACGCGTGGCTGGCGATCGCGGCCGCTGTCACCGGCTTCGGCATGGGCCTGTCGGTGCCCGCGTCCAACAACGCCAGCCTGCAGCTCGCCCCCGACCAGGTGGCCGCGATCGCCGGCCTGCGGGGGATGTTCCGGCAGGCCGGGTCGATCATCGCCGTCTCCGTGACCACGGCGATCATCGCCAGGAGCAGTCATCCGGGGCTCGTGCAGGCGCACGTCTTCGTGGTGTTCGCCGCTGCCCTAATCGCCCTGCTGCCGCTGATCAGGCTGGTTCCCGACCATCACGGCAACTGGTGACGGCGGCCGAGACGGCCGCGCAACCGGTCCTCGGCTGGCGCGGTCAACGCCTAGGCGCCCGGACCAGGGACGTGACCGGAAACCCGCGGCGGGCGAGTTCCTCGGCCTCGCTCGGCTGCATCGGCATCGCTAGCAGGTATCCCTGCCCGTAATGGCAGCCCATCTCGGTGAGCAGATCGCGCTGCACCTCGCTCTCGATCCCCTCGGCGACCACGTCCAATCGGAGCGTCCTGGCTATCTGCACGATGCCATCGGCGAGGGCCAGCCGCTGCTCGGAGTCGGCGATCCCGTCGACGAAGGACTTATCCATCTTCACCACGTCGAATGGCAGTTCCCGCAGGTAGCTGAGGGAGCTGTAGCCGGTGCCGAAGTCGTCGATCGCTAGCTTGACGCCGATGGACTTGAGCTCCATGAGGTCGGAGTACAGCCGCTCGTCCCGGCGCAGCAGCGCGGTTTCCGTCAGCTCGAGCGTGAGCGCGCTCGACTTCAGGCCCGATGAGGCGAGAACGCTCCGCACGTTGTCGGCGAAGCCGGCGTCGGCAAACTGGCGGGCCGACACGTTCACGCTGACGTACAGATCGCGCGGCGGCGCCACCCGCTGCTCGCCCGGCCGCTGCTCGCCTGGCCGCTCCGCTCCCGGCGGTCCCGGGACTGGCTCGGTCGGCGGCGGCTCCGCCGCCCGCGCCCACCGCGCGAGGTCGCTGGTCGCGCGCTCGAGTACCCAGGCGCCGATCGCGATGATCTGGCCGGTCTCCTCGGCCAGGGTGATGAACTGACCGGGCTGCATCATCCCCCACTGCGGGTGCGGCCAGCGGACGAGTGCCTCGAAGCCCGCGAGATCCCCGGTGTCGAGCGCGACGATCGGCTGGTACACGAGCGTGAACGCGTGCGTGCTGACCGCCTCCTCGAGCGCTTCCTGCAGCTCGCGCCGTCTGAGCAGGCCGGTGCTCAGCACCGGCTGGTAGCGACGCCATTGCCGCTTGCCCGCCGCCTTGGCCGCGTAGAGCGCCAGGTCCGCGTGCCTGAGCAGCTCCTCGGTATCGACGCTGTCCAAGGTGGTGGCGACGCCGACGGTGACGGTGCTGCTGATCAGACCGGTGGCGAGCGCGAACGGCTCGGCGAAGGCGCTGACCACGCGCTCGGCCGCTGCCTCGACCGCAGCGGTGTTCTCGGCGTTGACGATCAGCAGCGCGAACTCGTCACCGCCGAGGCGCGCCGCCGTATCCGAGTCGCGCACCAGCTCTTGGAGACGGGCTGCGGCCTCCACCAGCAGCTCATCGCCCACGCTATGCCCCAGCGTGTCGTTGACGACCTTGAAGTCGTCCAGGTCGACGAAGAGCACGCCCGCGATCAGGGCCGTGCGCCTGGCGGAGGCGAGCTGCTGGGCAATCCGGTCCTGCAGCAGCACTCGGTTGGGCAGCCCGGTCAGCGCGTCGTGGAAGGCCCGGTGCCGCATCTCCTCCTCCAGCTGGTGCTGCTCGGTCACGTCCCGCAGGGTGAACACCAGGCCGTCGACAGTCGGCTCGTCGCGCAGGTCGCTGCACCTGGCCTGGACGTGGACCCGCTTGCCGTCCCTGCGGGTGATCCGCTGATCCACGAAGCGCGGCCCGAATCGCGCGCGCTCCCGCAGCTCCTTGAAGGTTCGGGCGAACTCGGCCTGTTCCGACGGCGCGACCAGGTCCCAGAACCGCTCGCCCTCCACCGGGATGTCGCCGAAGACGGTGGTGGTCGAGGGAGTGGCGTACTTGACCGTCCCGTCGTCCGCGACGATCATGATGGCGTCCGAGGCGTCCTGGACCAGGGTCCGGAAGTAGGCCTCGTTGCGCTGCCTGATCACCGCCTGCCGGAGCGTGATGCTCTCCAGCGTGAGGGCCACCTGGTGCGCGAGGATCTCCAGGGTGGCCGACAGGTCGGTCAGGATCCGCCGCGGGCCGAAGACGGCGATCAGGCCGATGAGTGGGTCGCCTGCGGATCTGTCGGTGACCGTAACCGGGCACAGCAGCATCGACTCGGCTCCGGGCAGCGCCGCCCGGGCTTGGTCGGGCAGCCGGCTGACGGCGGTGAGAAGCGGCGTTGTCCCGGTCACCTGCGGCAGCCAGCTCTCGGCCAGCTCGCCCAGCTGGTCGACCGGGGGCGGTTCTGCGTCGGGGGCGGCGGCGTGGAGGGTGCCGTCAATCCGGACCTCGAGCCGCGCGTCGCCTTGCGAGTGCCCGCCGAGCAGGGCGTCCACCGCGTGCCTGACGATGGCGGCGACCGCGGGCACGTCGACGGCGGTCACCAGGGACAGGCCCGCCTGCCGCAGCGCGCGCTCCCGGTCGAGGGCGCGACGATGCGACGCGGCCGCGTCCCACAGCCGGGTCAGCACCAGCAGGTACAAGATCGCGGAGAACACCGCGATCACACTGACGTCCGAGGTCGGGCCCTTGGGCACGGTGATGAGCAGCACGACCGGCGCGATCAGCGATGCGAGCATCAGCAGGGCCAGCCTGCTGGGCGAGACCTCTGCCTGCTGTCTGGGCACCGGCTCGGTCAGCATGGCCATCGTCGGGTGCAGCGAGGCCGCGCCCCAGGCGGTGTAGAAGAGCGCCCAGCCGACATCGATGATGGTCCCGTTGTGGAATGTGCCGTGCAGCTGGACGGCGTCAAAGGCCACGTCGGACACCAGGCAGCCGAGCGAGCCGAGGGTGAGCAGCTGGACGCACCTAGTCCGGCCGGTGCCCGGCGCGAGCAGCCGCGCGATCAGCGCGAGCGTGAGCACGTCGCCCAGCGGATAGGCGATCGCCACGATCTTCTGCAGAGCGGACAGGTCGGGGTTGTGTACATAGGGCCGGATCAGAAAGGTCCACGACAGCAGGGCAAGGCCCGCCGTGAGCGTCAGCGCGTCGATCAGGCTGCGCCGGTCCTTGTCGGGGGACCGGCACTTGATGAAGATCAAAAACGCGATGGCATAGAGCGGAAAGGTCAACAGGTAGAGCGCGTCGGCAAAAGACGGAAATGGCAGCACCACGCCGAGTCGTGGGGCAATCAAGAAGCTCAACTGCCCGGCCGCGAAACTCGCCTGCGCGGCGGCGAGCACTAGCCACGGTGTCTTGCGGGCAGGTCGGTTGAGGACCGTGCCCGCGACGATCGCGATCACTCCGCTGAGGCTGATCAGGCCCCAGGTCTCGATGCGCAGCGCAGGCACGCCGTAGTAGGCGGCGATGAGGAACGCCACCCAGACCGCGTAGCAGCCGAGAACATACCGCTTCAATTTCACGGTAATCCTCCCGCGCTTGTTTATATCTCGGTTAGGTAAGGAACTCGCAAATGGAACCTACCCACCTTTGGTCACTCGTATAACTTCGGCCACTCAGGGCACTGGCCCGTTCGCACGGCACCGGCAGCCTGGGCGGATAAATGACAATATTCCCTGCTGGATCCGCTACCGCGAAAATTGGGAAGTTAGTGCAGAAACATTCCAGCCTTGGTTTTCCGCTGGCCTTGGTCGTGTGTGATATTTAGCGGGAGCGTGGGCCATAGGTGCAGTGGGCATGAAATATTGGTCGGGTCAGTTGCTTTTCGTTGCGCATTTAGGACATTACAGGGGAAATTATTAGTGGCTACGGCGAGCCAGCCCGCAGAGACGGCGCCTGATGCGTTCGTCGTGGTCGTCAACGATCAAGACCAGCACGCGCTGTGGCAGGCGGGGCTCGACCTGCCGCCCGGCTGGCGGCGTGGATCGGCCGTCATGTCACGCGGCGAGTGTCTGGCGGCCATTGACCGCTCCTGGACCGACATCGCCCCGGCCAGCGTCCGCGCGGGCACGGCGAGCGCCGCGGGGGCTTCGGGTGTCGCCGGCGGCGGCGCGAACGGCGATCGGTTCGTCCACCAGATCTTCGCCCAGCAGGCGGTCCGGCGTCCTGACGCGGCGGCCGTGATCGCCGGCCGAACGCGGATGAGCTTTTCCGAGCTGGACGCCTCCGCCAACAGGGTCGCGCACTACCTGGGCGAGATCGGCGCCGGCCCCGAGGAGGTGGTCGGAGTCCACCTGGAGCGGGGCGTTGACATGATCCGCGCCATCCTGGCGATCATGAAGGCGGGGGCCGGCTATCTGCCGCTCGATCCCTCCCTCCCGCCGGACCGACTGAAGAGGATCTGCTCCCAGGTGCGCCCGGCGGCGGTGATCACGGCCCGCGCGGATACGCTGCCCGACGCGGGGACGCGGCTGCTGCCGCTGGCCGAGCTCGCCGCCGAGCTGGCGGACCGGCCGCCGACGGCGCCCGCCGTCCCCGTGCACCCGGACAATCTGTGCTACGTGATCTACACCTCGGGGTCCACCGGCGATCCCAAGGCGGTCGCCGTCAGTTACGGCAGCCTGGCCTGCGTCATCGGCGAGCTAGTGGGCGAATACGGGATCGGCGATGACGACCGGGTGGCGCAGTTCGCGTCGATGGCCTTCGACACGTCCATTGAGCAGATGTTCGTCACGCTGACGAGGGGCGCGACGCTGCTGCTGCCGCCGCCGGGCACCATGGCGCCCTCCGATCTGCTCCGGCGCGCTCGGCTCAGGCGAGCCACCGTGCTCGACCTGACGCCCGCCTACTGGCACCAGATGCTCGCGCTGACCGAACCGGCCGACGAGCGGCTGCGCACCGTCCGGCTGATGATCACCGGCGGCGAGCCGGCCGACCCCGAGGTGTGCCGGGCCGCACTGCGCGCCGCGCCCTGGGCCCGGCTGCTGAACGCCTACGGGCTGACAGAGACGACCATCACGTCGGCCTTGTTCGACGTCGGCCCCGGGCTTCCGGCGGACTCATCGCCGGCGGTCCCGGTGCCGGTCGGCAGGCCGGTCGGCCGCGCGCGGATCGTGGTTGTCGACCAGCAGCTGAATCCGGTGCCCGCGGGGACAGCGGGGGAGATCTGCATTGGCGGCTGCCCGGTGGCCCGGGGGTATCTCGGCCGCCCCGGGCTCACCGCGGAACGGTTCGTGCCCGACCGTGGCGGCGCTCCCGGCGATCGGATGTACCGCACCGGAGACCTCGGCCGCTGGCTGGAGGACGGCAACCTGGAGGTCGCCGGGCGGATGGACCGCCAGCTCAAGGTGCGCGGGTTCCGCGTCGAGCCGGGGGAGATCGAGAGCGTGCTGGCCGGGCACCCGGACATCGACCAGGTGTCGGTGGTGGCGTCGACCAGAAGCTCAGGCGACACCCGGCTGGTGGCGTACTACACGCCCAGCGCCGGCCCGACGGTCGGCGCCGGGACCCACCACCCGTCGGCCGCCAGCTTCCGCAGCTACCTGCTCGACCGGTTGCCCGGCTACATGATCCCGGCGGCGTTCGTCGCGCGCCAGCACCTGCCGGCGCACGACGAGCGCGGCCAGGCCGCACCCCACCCGACAGCGCCCCGCCCGGCCGCGGCGGACCAGGCCGCGCCCCGCCAGCCGGTGCCGAGGCAGGGCGAGCGGCAGACGCCGACTCAGGCCGGATTGGCCGCGCTGTGGGCCAGGCTGCTGCACCGCAAGCACGTCGGCCTCGATGATGACTTCTTCGCCCTCGGCGGGAACTCGCTGCTGGCAGCGGAGATGCTGGCGAGCACGCGCGCCAGCTTCGGCATCCCGGCCGACTCGGTCCGCCCGCTTACCCGCTGCCTGCTGAGCGACCCCACGCTGCGCGGGTTCGCCGCCGCCGTCAAGAACGCCCGCGCGGGGAGGCTGAGCGCCGAGGGGGATCTGCAGGAGATCGATTTCGCGGCCGAGGCCGGGCTTGACCTCCGCATCAGAACCGACGGCGCCCGATCACGCCCGCAGCCGGACTGGCGCCGGCCGCGGGAGATCCTGCTCACTGGCGCGACCGGGTTCCTCGGCGCCCACCTGCTGCGGGAGCTGCTCGCCGCCACCGACGCGCGGGTGTGGTGCCTGATCAGGGCGCGGGACGAGACCGAGGGGCTGCACCGCATCGCGCAGGCGGCCGCCCGCTATGAGCTCCCGGGTCCGGCCGAAGGCCGCATCGTCCCGCTGCCGGGTGACCTCGCGCAGCCGGGACTCGGACTCACCGACGCCCAATTCCGCCGCCTCGGGCGCCACGTCGACATCATCTATCACCCGGGCGCGCTGGTGAACTTCATCTACCCGTACCAGGAGCTGCGGGCGGCCAACGTGGCGGGCACCCGCGAGGTGATCAGGCTGGCCGGGGAGTACCGCGGCATTCCCGTGCACTACGTGTCGACCACCGCCGTGCTCGCGGGCCTCGGCGTCGAGGGCGTTCGCGAAGTGACCGAGGAGACTCCCCTCGAGTACCCCGAGCAGCTGCGCATGGGCTACGTCGAGACGAAGTACGTCGCGGAAGAGCTCCTGCGGAACGCGGGCCGCGCGGGCCTTCCGGTGGCGATCTACCGGCCGCTGGACATCGTCGGCAGCGTCGGCACCGGCGCGTGGAGCACCTCGACCGAGATGTGCGCGCTGATCAGGTTCATGACCGACACCGGGCTGGCGCCCGACATCGACCTGCCGCTTGACTACGTGCCCGCCGACGTCTGCGCGGCGGCCGTCCGCCACATCTCCGTCACCGAGGGGGCAACCGGGCGCACTTACCACCTCGCCAGCCCCGAACATGCCCTGCTCGGCTCGCTGGTCAGCCGGCTGCGCGACCGCGGGTACCCGATCGACGGCATACCGTTCGGCGACTGGGTGAGCGAGCTGGCGCAGCAGGCCGCCCTCGACCCGACGCAGCCGATGGCGGCGTTCATGCCGCTGTTCGTGGATCGCGGCGGCGCGGCCGGGCTCACGGTGGCGGAAATGTACCTCGCGCACGTCTTCCCGTCCTACAGCCGCGCCAACACCGAGCGCGCGCTGCGTGGCAGCGGCATCGCCTTTCCGCCCGTCAACGGCCAGCTTCTCGACCGCAACATCGACCGGCTGATGGAGACGGGCTACCTGTCCGCCCCGTCGGCCACCCGCCTGCCCTCCCATGCCGACTAGCCACTACCCGAACTGGGAGTCGTTCGAGTTCCCGACCGCCGCGGCGGGCCCGGGCGCGGACGACGCACCGGTGGCGTTCTGCGCCGATCTCAGCCCGGCGAGCGTGCTCGGCGCGTACCGCCGAGGGATCATCCCGCTGCCGGCGTCCGACGAGTACTTCCGCACCCTCAACGAGTTCCGCTACGAGGACCAGGTGGCGGCCGGGACCATCGGCATCGTCGGCGACGAGGGGGATGATCCCTACTGGGTGGCCTGGTGGTCGCCCGACCCGAGGCCGGTGATCGGCGCGGGCGAGGTCCACCTGGGCAGGAACGTCAGGAAGCGGTTGCGGCGCGACGCGCTCACCACCAGCGCGGATGCCGCATTCCTGGCGGTTGCCGAGGCATGCCGGGCGGGCCGCGAGCCGCGCTGGCTGACCGACCCGCTGCTCGACTCGCTGACCGAACTGCACGACGCCGGATGGGCGCACAGCTTCGAGGTGTGGCGGGACGACGAGCTCGTGGGCGGCGCGATGGGAATCGGCATCGGCGGCATCATCAGCGGGGACTCGCTATTCGGGCGGCAGCCCGGCGCGGCCGCGATCGCCGTCGCCGATATGTCGGCCCGGCTGGTGGCGTCAGGCGGCAGGCTCATCGACGCGCAGTGGGACGGCCCGCTGCTGCGCTCACTCGGCGCCGCGCCGATGGCGCGCGAGCGCTACCTGAAGCTGCTCGACCGTCCCGCGACGCCGGTGCGGCTGCCGGCCGGCCGCCTGCCGGCCGACCGGCTGCTTCCTGCCCCCGGGCCTGACTTCGCCTTACCGGCAGTGGCGCGGCCGCGTAGATTGCGCGGGAAGCACGGAAGCACCCGCAGTCAACCGAATGTCGGTGCCGGGCGCTATCGTCGCTGGCGTCGGTACCGCGCACAGCATTCGGGGGTCAGCTAGTGGCAGGCGACGACCTGCGCCTCTTGATTGGCGGGCTGGTGGCGGCGGTACGACCGGTTGACCGGGTGGAGGCGGCCGACCAGGCTCGCATCCTGAGGTGGGTCGGTTCTGGCTTGCCGTTGTTCCGCACGGTTCCGCCCGCGACGCCGCCGGAGCACCTGGTGGTGTACTTTGTACCGCTCGACGCGGCCGGCCGGTGCGTGCTCCTCGGCGACCACGTGAAGTCGGGGCTCTGGCTGCCGCCGGGCGGCCACGTGGACGAGGGGGAGGACCCGAGACGGGCCGTCGAGCGGGAGGCGTTCGAGGAACTCGGGATCGAGGCCTCGTTCCACCCGCGCGTCGGCCGGGATGTTCCGTTTTTCCTAACCGCGAATCCGACCCTCGGGGAGCACAGCCACGTCGATGTCTCGATGTGGTTCGTGCTCGACTGCGGCCGGGCCGCCGCGCTGCAACCCGACCCGCGTGAGTTCCGGTCCGTCCAGTGGTACAACATTGACGAGCAGCCGGAATGGTCGGCCAACCAATTCGACCCCCAGATGAACCGCTTTATACGCAAACTCAAGGCTGCCCTGCCGCGAGACCCCTTGCCTGTTCAGAGCCGCACACCATAAGTTACTGACTAGTAATCGACACTGCGGTGGTGGGCCGTTCTTCGATTGCGCGCGTTTGAAGGGGTTTGGCAATGCCCAAGCTTGACCGCCAGGACAACATCTATGTCCTTGACCTCGGGGACGGCGAGAACCGCTTTCACCCGGACTGGATCGCCTCCGTCAACGGCGCCCTGGATGAGGTGGAGCGGGCCGAGGGCCACCGCGCCCTGGTGACCACCGCGACCGGGAAGTTCTACTCCAACGGCCTGGACCTGGACTGGCTGTTCGCCCACGCCGAGCAGCGTGAGGACTATCTCGGCACCGTCCACGCGCTGCTGGCGCGGATGCTGTCGGTGCCGGTGATCACCGTGGCCGCCCTGCAGGGGCACGCCTTCGCGGCCGGCGCGATGTTCTCGCTTGCGCACGACTTCCGCGTCATGCGCGCCGACCGGGGCTTCTGGTGCCTGCCGGAAGCGGACATCAACCTGCCCTTTTCGCCCGGCATGTCCGCTCTCATTCAGAGCCGGCTGGCGCCCCAGACCGCCCACGAGGCGATGGTCACGGCGCGCCGCTTCGGCGGCCACGACGCCTTCGCGGCCGGCATCGTCGACCGCGCGGTGTCCGAGGACGCGGTTCGCGCCGCCGCCGTCGACATCGCCCAGGCGCAGGTGGCGAAGGCGGGCGACACGCTTCGCGCGATCAAGGCGCGGATGTACGCACCGGTGCTTGACCTGCTGCGCGCCAAGGGCAACGCGGTCGGCTAGGCGCGGGGATGGGCCAGCGGCCAGGAAACGGCCGGCCGGGCCGGCTACTGATCCTGGGGCGCGAAGCCCTCGCAGTCCGTCATCGGCAGGCGCGGGTACCTGACCAGCCGGTCGTCCCACGCCGCGCGCCCGCACCGCAGGTAGGCGGTGCCCCGGTGCGTTTCCTTAATCAACGCATGGCGGCAGTTCCCGCACATCCCGGGATCGACCGAGAGAGCAGGCCGGCTCGCCACCGCTTCCTTGTCAGGCATTGAGCCTCCTACGACGGCTGGTCGAGACCCCAGCAAACTAGCTGCACTTGGACTTGCTCGCGTTCGTGAAGCTCGTGACCGAGCTCACCAGGTTGCCCGCGTCCTTGGTGACGGTGGCGATCTGCGCGGCGGAGGGGCTCGCCGATAGCGCCGCGACGGAGGTCTTGAGCGCGTCCAGCGACGAGGTGATGGCGCTGGTCTCGCTGGGAAAGTCCAAAGACGCGCAGGTCCAAGCGCCGCCCGGCCGCAGTCGCGATCCTCCAGACCTTGCCCTCGGTCCCATCCTGTTCCAATCGACGCTCGGTGGTGTACGGCTCGGGACTGAACATGACAATTTGCCATCATCAATTACTGAAAGTAATTGCGTCTCGTCGTGCTCATTTCTGCCCCTGGAAACTGCGGCGGAAACGGCGGCGAGCCGGGCCGCGAGCATGGCGTTGCGGCGAGCGAATCCGGCCCACTCGGGTGGCGTCGCAACGAGATGACGGCGCGCGGTGGCGGCGCCGCAGGCGCGCTGGGTCCAGCCGCACAGTCGTCCGCGGCGGACCGCGAACCGGATGAGCAGGCCGTCCGCCCAGCCGCAGACGTCGAAGTCGTCCGGCGCCGCCCTGGTGACGTTCTGTTCCGCGGTCACCCAGGCGAGGGCCTCGATCTCCCGCTGCAGCCGGGCCGCGAACTCGAAGGCCAGCGCGGCCGCCGCGGCATCGCGGCGCGCGCACAGCCGCTGGCGGACCGACGCGACCGCGGCCGGGTCGCGGCCGAGGACCGCCGCCACCGTCCGCGCGAGCTCGTCGCGCTCGGCGGCGGACACGCCGAGGACGCGGGCCATCTCCTGCCGGGTGCCGGACGGCTCGCCCCCGGCGTAGGCGAGCGGCAGTACCCGGGACAGTCCGGACACGGCGCGGCGCACCTGGAGGCCGCCCAGGTACGGGCCGAAGTGCCGCCCGGCAAGAGCGGGCCGATGGACGACCGCCAGGCCCGGGGCGCGAGCTGACTCGCTGAGCCTGATCCAGACCTCCTTCTCCTGGCCGCCGCTGGGCGCGCGGTTCCACGGCGGCAGGCTCGCCTGCAACAGGTTCCGCTCCAGCCAGGCCGCCTCGTGGGCGGAGTCGCAGACGACGGCCTCCAGGCGCGCGATCCGCGCCACCATCGGCGTCAGGTGACCTCGGTCGCCGAGGTCACCCCAGTAAGAGACCACGCGGCGGCGCAGGCTGACGGCCCGTCCCAGGTAGAGCACCCGGCCAGCCGCGTCCTTGAACCGGTACACACCGGGAGCGGCGGGCAGCCGCAGCGCTCGCTCACGGGGCGCGGCCCCGGTCGACGAGGCCTCGGGGGCGACGTCCGGATCGCTCATGTCCCGCCTTCCCGCGTCACCCTCCGGTCGGCATCAGTTCCGACACGACCTTAGCCCGTCCGGTCAAGGATTTCCGCTGCCCGCCCTGGCGCCTTAGGCAGGTCTAAGGCGGCGGGCGCCGAACATAAGGCGTTCGTCCGATGTGGCGCTGGGGGTCTTAGAACGAACCTTGAGGTGTAGGGGAAGCCGAGGGCGGCTCCCCGGAACCGAGGAGACAATCACCATGAACGAGTACCTAGCGCTCGAGCTGATCAGGCAGCGGACCACGGAGCGGTACGAGGAAGCCCGGCGGGCGAGCCTGGTACGGAGGCTGCGCCAGGCGCGGCGTCAGCGCAACCGCGACGAGGCCCTCGTGCGGCGGCCGATCCCGGACTACGTGGACGGCAGCTACCGCACGATCCCTGAGCAGGTCCAAGCCAAGTCCGTAGAGGCGGTCAGGTAACCGGCCCGCGTCGTCAAGGCGACCGAGAAAAATGCCGGACACGACAGGTGGAAAAGACCGCGAAACCGCACCGCTAGCCGGAATGTCAGACCCTGGTGAGACGCTGCACCATGAGATGAACAGACGCGGCGGAAGTCCCGTTTTGGTTGGGCGGGCGGCAGAGATGGCCGCCCTGCAGGCCGCATTCGACGCGGTTCGGCAGGGTGGTCCTGCCGCCCTGCTCCTCGGCGGCGAGGCCGGGGTCGGCAAGACCCGGCTGATCAGCGAGTTCGGGGCAGAAGCGCGAGCGGCCGGCGCGCGGGTGCTGATCGGCGGGTGCCTGGAACTCGGAGCCGACGGGCTGCCGTTCGGGCCGTTCACGGCGATGCTGCGTGACCTCGTACGCGAGATCGGCGCGGACGAGCTCGTCGGGATGCTGCCTGGCAGCGACCGGGCCATACGGGAGCTGGCCCGGCTGCTTCCCGAGCTGGCAGGCGGCCAGTCGGCGGACGGTGCCGCCATCACGCTTGGCAGCGCCGGCGAGGCCCGCGCCCGCCTCTTCGAGGAGTTCCTCACCCTGCTCGAGCGGCTGGCGGCGGAGCAGCCGCTCGTCCTGGTGGTCGAGGACGCGCACTGGGCCGACCGGTCAAGCCGCGACCTGATCGCCTTCCTCATCGGCTACCAGCGCGCGCTCGCCAACGTGCTCATCGCGGTGACGTTCCGCTCCGACGAGCTGCACCGCACCCACCCGCTGCGGCCGCTGCTGGCCGAGCTGACCAGGATCGACTGGGTCGAGCGGACCGAGCTGCCGCGGCTGAGCCGCGGTCAGGCGGAGGAGCTCGCGGCGGCGGTCCTTGGCGGCTTCCCCGATCGCGCGCTGACCGATGCGCTCTACGAGCGGGCCGAGGGCAACCCGCTCTTCACCGAGGAGTTGCTCGCCTGCCCCGACGGCTGCACGTTGATACCCGACTCCCTGGCCGATCTGCTGCAGCAGGTGGTCCGGCGGCTGCCGGAGGACACCCAGGAAGTGCTCCGCATCGCCAGCGCAGGCAGCGGCGCCACCAGCCACCGGCTGCTGGCCCGGGTCACCGGCCGGACCGAGGACGAGCTGACCGCCGCGATCAGGCCCGCCGTCACCGGCAACGTCCTGGTGACCTCCACCGACGGATACGCCTTCAGGCACGCGCTGATCCGGGAGGCCGTGCACGAGGACCTGCTGCCGGGCGAGCACAGCCAGGTGCACACCAAGTTCGCGCTCGCGATTGACGCCGACCCCGCGCTGGTCTGCGACGGGCGGGCGGACCTGGAGAAGGCGCACCACTGGTACTCGGCCCACAACGCCACCTGGGCGCTGATCAGCGCCTGGCAGGCGTCCGTGCAGGCGTGCCGCTCGGTCGCGCACGCCGAGCGGCTCGTGCAGCTCGCCCGCGTACTCGAACTGTGGGACCAGGTGCCCGACGCCGCCGAGCGGATCGGCGCCGACCACGTGCGGGTGCTCGAGGAATCGGCCGCCGCCGCGCGCGACGCGGGGGAACATAAGCGCGGTCTCGCGTTCACCGAGTCGGCCCTGGCGCAGCTCGACGAGCGCACCGACCCGATTCGGGTGGCCCTGCTGCTCAGCGAGCGGCACACGTTCCGGCGTGAGCTCGGGATGCCCGAGACCATGGACGACCTAGACCGCGCGCTCAGCCTGGTGCCGGAGACCCTCTCCAAGCAGGCGCGGACGCAGCTGCTGCTCGCCGCCTCGCATTTCGGCTGCCACGAGGGGGGACCGCACTTCCGCGCCCGGGCGGAAGAGGCGCTTCGGTTCGCCCGCGAGGCGGGCGACCCCGACGCGGAGGCGCAGGCGCTCGCGATGATGGCGGTGATCGAGGCGGGGCCGCTGGGGGTCGCGGAGCCGGGCAGCGAGACGTTCCGGCTGATCGCGCAGGCCCGCGAGGTCGCGCAACAGGTGGGCGCGTACCAGCCCGTCATCAAGCTGGTGATCTACGAATCGCATTTGCTGTGCGGCATGGGCGAGTACGAGCGGGCCGCCGTGGTCGCCAGGGAGGGCATCGCCGACGCCGAGCGGCACGGGCTCGCCCGCACCCGCGGCGCGTTCCTCGCGATCAACGTGGCCGAGCCGCTGCTCTACCTGGGCCGCTGGGACGAGGCCCTGGACGTGGCCGAACGGGCGCTGGACCTGGCCCCGCCGTCGGGCACCCGGACCAGCCTGTCGATCCTGAGCGGTTCGATCGCGCTCGCCCGCGGCGATATCGCCACCGCGGCCAGGCGAGCGGCCGCCAGCCGGATGCAGCTCTCCGGCATCAGGTACGAGGACCAGAAGAACCTGCCCCAGGCGGTGCTCGACATCGAGCTTGCGCTGGCCACCGAGGGTCCGGCCGCCGCCGTGGCGGTGGCCACCGAGACCCTCCAGCGCTATGACCTGTCCGGCAGCACGCCGAGGTACGTCTGGCCGCTGCTTGTGGTCGCGGCCATCGCGGCCAGGCAGGCGCCCGGCCACGCCGCCGAGGCGCTGCTATGCAGGCTGCGCACCCTGGCAGAGAAGCAGGACACGCTCGGCCCGGTCCAGCGCGCCTGGCAGCTGTCGTATGAGGCGGTCGATCCGCGCGCCGACGATGACATCGCCGGCCCCGCGTCAGCGGCGGCCCGGCTGGCGGCGGCGGATGCCGCCGTCGCGGCCTGGGAGGCGCTCGACCAGCCCTACCCGGCCGCGCTGGCTCTGGTCGGCGCCGCTCAGCTGGCGCTGGCGGGCGGCCCCTCGGCGCGCGAGGCGGCCGCCGCCCGGCTGCGTCGTGCCGCGCTTCTGGCCGACGGCCTCGGCGCCCGCCCGCTGGCGGACCAGATTGCCGATCTCCTGCGCCGGGCAGCCGGCCCGGCGTCCGGCACCGAACCCGAGCGCCACGGCCTGACCGGCCGCGAGATCGAGGTCCTTCGCCTGGTCACCGCCGGGCAATCGAACCGCGAGATCGCCGCCGCCCTGTTCATCTCGCCCAAGACGGCCAGCGTGCACGTCTCCAACATCCTCAGCAAGCTCGGCGCAGCCACCCGCACCGAGGCCGCCGCCAAGGCGCACGCCCTGCGCCTGGTCGACGGCCAGAACGAGTAAGGCAGCCGAGGGTGCAGGCCGGATCTCAGGCGGTTTCCCTCCATGCTGTCCAGGCCCGGAGGCAGTCGCCGGCCAGCGCCTCCCGCTGCTCCATCCGGGCGCGGATATCGGCCGGATCCGGGTCCCGGGGCCGCCACCTCAGGTGCGTGGACCAGTGGTGCTCCCAGGCATCCTGGGCCGGCTCGCTCGGCACCGCGTCCCCGAGCATCGTGTGCCGCAGCGTCTCGTCGATCGCTGCCTCCCGCAGCCGCGGGTCAGTGCTGAACCACGGCGCGTTCTCCAGCAGGAAGCCGAGCTGGTTGACGGCCGAGGTCACCGCGTAATCAGCGGCCGACTTGTCAGCACCGCGCAGCCGCTGCTGCTCGCGCACCGCCCGCTGCCACAGCGCGGTCCGGGTGCGGCCCGATTCAGGCGGGTGCTGCGGGCGTGGCCTCCGCCGCCCGCTGCCATGCGCCGCCTGGATCTCTGCGTGCTCGGCCAGCGTGAACTCGGCCAGCGCGCGGAACGCGGCGACCCCCTCGGCGGGCTCAAGCTCGGGCAGCGGCGGCCGCGGCTCCCGGCGCCCCCGCTCGATCCGCGCGCTGATCATCGCGGCCCGCGACTCGATCATCGGCCGCAGGTCCGACACCGTCTGGAGCCGGACCGTCTCCGGCGCCACCCCCCGTCCGACCAGCGATACGACGACACCGGTGGCTGGATCGGTCGGCAGCAGCCCCGCCGCCCATACGATCCCGCTGCGGCAGACCAGCGCCGGGCCGGCCGGAAGGGTCTCCCGGCTCACGGCGAGCCGCTCCTCCCACCCGGGCTCCGCGGTCTCGCCCCCCGCGGCCTGCGCCGCCGCGCCGGTGCGGGCAAGCTCTTCCTCGACCACGTACCGCAGTGCCTCCTGCGCGCGGTCGTCGTCGCCTAGCATCGTCGCCGACGCGACCGCGGGCACCGACCAGGCATCCGCGGCCGTGGTGGTCACCGCGACGTAGGGCCCCGCGGGCTCGTCCCACGGCCCGTACGCCAGCGTGATCGACGCCCACTCCCCGTTCACGCGCGAGGTCTCGGTCAGGGTGGCCGGCGTCAACTCAGGCGCGGCGACCCCGTAGATCGGGAAACCGGGGCGCGGCACCAGTTCCTCGGCGTCCCGTCGCGCCTGCTCGCGCAGCCGCTGCACCCATTCGCCGCGCTCTTCCTCCGGGACTTCCCGCATACCTCAAGCAGTACCCGATCCGCTGCGCGCTGCCTAGCCCTTTTCCCGCGTCAGCGGGCACCGGAGCAAGATAGTGGATCGTTGGATACACCCCGCTGTACCCAACGATCCACTATCTTGCCGAGCCCGTTAGTTAATTGGATAACAGCAACAAGCGCTCGCGCCCGGCTGGAACCGTCGTTACGCGTCGGCCGGAGCCGTGGAGCGGGCAGAGTCGGCCGGGTCCGTTCGGATGACCGCTGCCTTTTCCACGCCACTCACACCGCCGGCACCCAGCGCAGCGCCCGAACCAGCCGGACCGTCGGCGAGCGCCGCGCGAGCCGGCAGGAAGGCCAGCGCCACCAGCGCGGCCACCGCCACCGCGCAGGCCGCCACGAACGAGCCGCGGTGCAGGCCGACCATGAACGCGGAGCTCACCGCGTCCTGCGCGGCAGCCCGCAGCGGCGCCGGGAACCGCGCGGCCACGTTCATGCCCGCGACCACCGACTGCCCGGCCAGTCGCCCGGTCGAGGCCGACGCGCCCAGCGAGACGAGACCGTGCAGCACATGCGGGCCGTAGGCGGAGTTGAGCACCGACCCGACGATGGCGACGCCGAGCGTGCCGCCGACCTCCCGGGTCGTGTCGTTGACGGCGGAGCCCGCGCCGACCTTCCCGGCGGGCAGCGCGCCCATGATCGCGTCGGTGGCCGGCCCGGTGGTGAACGCGAGCCCGGCCGCCATCAGCGCCATCGCACCGACGATGCGGCCCCAGTAGGAGGCGTCGGTGGCAGTCGTCGCCGCGTCAAGCAGCCCGGCGCTCATCAGGAAGAGCCCGGCCGCCACCACGACCTTGGTGCCGAGCCGCTTCATGACGATCATCGCCACCGGCGAGAACCCGGCGGTGACGAACGCGAACGGCAGCGTCGCCAGCCCGGCGTGCAGCGGCGAGTACCCCCGGACGATCTGGAAGTACTGGGTGATCATGAAGATGAACCCGAACAGTCCGAAGAAGGCCAGCGCGATCGCCCCGCTAGCGGCGGCGAACCGGGGGTTGCGGAACAGCCGCACGTCGAGCATCGGGTCCGGCCGCCGCGCCTGCCACCAGGCGAAGACCGCCAGCACCGCCAGCGCCCCGCCGATCCCGCCGACGGTCGCGGCCGATCCCCAGCCGTGCGACGGCGCCTCGATGATCGACCAGGTGAGCAGCGCGATTCCGACGATGGACAGCAGCGCGCCGAACGGGTCGAACCGGCCCGCGTCGGGGTCGCGAGACTCGGGCAGCAGCAGCCGGCCGACGATGAGCGCGACGACCGCGACTGGGACCGACACGTAGAACACCGAGGACCAGGAGAAGTGCACCAGCAGCGCCCCGCCGACCACCGGGCCGATCGCGACCGCTAGCCCGGAGACCGCCGACCAGACGCCGATGGCGGTCGCCCGCTCCCGCGGGTTGGTGAACACGCTGTTGAGGATCGCCAGCGTGGCCGGGTAGACGAGTGCGGCGGCGGCGCCCATCGCGGCCCGGGCGGTGATCAGCTCGCCGGTGTTGTGGGCGACGGCCGCGCCCACCGAGAACAGCGCGAACAGCGCGAGCCCGAGCTGCAGCAGCCGTCGGCGGCCGAGGCGGTCGCCCAGGTTGCCGCCGAGCAGCAGCAGTCCGGCGAACGAGAGGGTGTAGCCGTCGACCACCCATTGCAGGTCGCCGGTCGAGGCGTGCAGGTCGCGGCTGATCGACGGCAGCGCGACGTTGACGATCGTGTTGTCCACCACCGTCAGCAAGACGCTGAGGCAGAGCACCGCCAGGATCCACCACCGGCGGTCGTTCCGGGTTTCCACGGTTTCCATCGGGCCAAGCTCCTCGTTTGGATGGAGTAGTACGTCGTGCTATAACTATGTAACGACGTTCTATAAAAGTCAAGAACGAACCGTACAGCAGGTCAGGTAGGGGAAGATGTTCTGCATGGACGAAGCGGATGGTGTGCCCGGCCCGGTCTGCGCGCCGACGGCGACGACGCGGCGCCGGACGCCGTCGGCCGACGTCGAGCGCGAACTGGTGGCGGCGGCCGAGGCGGTCCTGGTCCGCGACGGCCCCGGCGGGCTGACCGTCCGCGCCGTCGCGGCCGAGGCCGGCATCGCCCCCATGGGCGTCTACAACCGCCTCGGCGGCAAGGACGGTCTGGTCGACGCGCTCCTGATCACGGGGTTCGACCGGCTCAGGGCCGCCTGCGACGCCGCCGTCGGCCCCGACCCGCTCGCCCGGTTCTTCGACTGCGGCCGCCGCTACCGTGAGTTCGCGCTGGCCAACCCGCACTTCTACGCGATCATGTTCGAGGACGCGATCCCGCACGAGTTCGACAACCCGGAGGTGGGGGAGCACGCCATCGCGGCCTTCCACGCGCTGGTCCGCGTCGTCGAGGTCACCGCCGCGGCCGGAGCGATCGCCGCCCCCGACCCGGTCGAGGTCGCCCAGCAGATCTGGTCCACCGTCCACGGCGCGGTCGCCTTGGAGCTCAAGGGCCTCATCCAGACCGCGGACCCCGCCGCCACCTACCGCGCGTCCCTCGACACCCTCCGCTACGGCCTCGCCCCGCGCTAAAAACCCAAAATCAAACGCATAAGTTTTCCGAACGGTCGCGGGATGACTCTGGGTCCGACCCGCGCACCCCGACCCCGGCAACTACCGCGGCGGGGCTTGAACTTGGAGTGCGGTCCAGGGCTTAGCGTCGAGATATGACGATCGATCGGGTGACCGGGCCGCTGACCGTCGGGCAACTCGCGGCGCGGGCCGGAGTGAGAGCGGACACGATCCGCTATTACGAGCGGGCGGGGTTGCTGCCGGAGCCGGACCGTACCGACGGCGACCACCGTCGGTACGGCCCGGCCGACCTGGACCGGATGCTGTTCATCCGGGGTGCCCAGCGGCTCGGGCTGCGGCTGGCGGAGATCCGCGAGCTGCTCGTGGTTCGCGACACCGGGGTTTGCCCCTGCGGTCCGGCCGAGGTGCTGCTGCGCGACCACATCGGCGAGATCGACCGGGAGATCGCCCGGCTCACCGCGCTCCGCGCCGAGCTCTCGGGAATGGTCGCGGGCCTGTCCAGTCCCTCCGCCGCGTGCCCGGACCCCGTTCCTGGGACCTGGTGCGCGGCCGATCGCCAGCAGACCGAATCTAATCCGAGGGGAGGTGACCGGAATGTGCTCGTGCTGCGATGACCTGACCTGCGACGGCTCGTGCTGCGAGAGGCGGCGACTGCTGCTGAGCGGGCGCGTTCCGCCCCAGGCGCCAGGGCGGAACGCGGCTAGCCGGCGGCCGTCTGGCCCGCGAGAGACATCGACCGACCTCGCCTGATGACGATACGCTCGTGCACCGTGCCGACCCCTGTCATCCGAATCGCCGGCAGCGCCGACGGCCCGGCGATCGCCGCCCTCCGCCGCGCCTGGACCGCCGAGGATCACGGCGACGTTGCCGACGAGGGCTTCCAAGCCCGCTTCCTCGACTGGTACGAACGCGAATCCGCCCGCCGGATCAACTGGCTGGCCGAGCTCTCGGGCGAGCCAGTCGGCATGATGAACCTCTGTCTCTTCGAGCGGATGCCCCGCCCCGGCCGCGACTCCGGCACCTGGGGATACCTGGCGAACGCGTTCGTGCTAGCGCCGTACAGAAGCCAGGGCATCGGCACCCTGCTGCTCACCGCGCTCCTCGCCCACGCGGATGACAACGGCTACATCCGCGTCGTCCTTCGGCCGGTCGAACGCTCGATCCCCTTCTACCAGCGGGCCGGCTTCATCGCCGACGGCGGTTTCCTGGTCCTCCAGTTCGCGCGGCCCTAGGAAGCCGCTACTCTTCTGAGGCAGCCAGCTCCCGGATCCGCGCCACGATCCGCTCCGCTTCATCCTTATCGATCGGGACGAAGTCCAGCATGGTGTCGCCGCGCTCGGCTGAATACAAGAGCGGCGAGAACTCCCAATTCAGGTCACGTGAGAACATCTCGTCCGTTGTGCCTTCGTCATTCTCGATGCGCCGGAGCACCGTTCTTGGATGATCCCGGCTAGTGGACTCATCAATCATCGCGTAATAGGTAATCTTGTCAGTCATCGTTTCTCCGGGAAGTCTCTGATCTCGGGGGTTCCGGGGGGAGTGGCGAGCAGCGTGTTCACCTGACGTTGAAAGCCCTCAAGTTCTGAGCGCTCGGCAGGCGAAGCTGTACCGCGGATTCGCTCGTAGGCCTTGTGCGTTAGTTCCTTTGCCTCCAGGCTCTCAGGCGTGTGGAATTGCATCTCGAAACGCAGCCCCGTCTCCGGCCGACGCCACTGGCTGTTGATTCCCTTGTACTGTTCGTCCGCCCATAGGTTCTTCAGCTTGATCAGCTCGAACCCCTCCGACCTAATCCGATCGACGTCGGAGAGAACGCCTTCAGCGTAGCGTTGCGAGCTATAAGTGAGCGTGAATCGAACGGCATCTGGCACCGTATCCAGCGCTTCGCCTACCGTCGTACCTGGCGCCCGCAGGTAATCGGCCACCTTCTCCTTCAGCCGGTCTTCGCCCTTGAGCATGTGCTCCAGGCCCGCCAGACGGCGGTCGGGGTCGGCGGCCTCGACTCGTTCCATCGCGGGCAGGATGACCTCCCTGCCCTCGGTGCGGATGTCCTCGCAGGCCTTGCTGGCTTCGGCGTTCTGCTCCGGGGTGAGCCTGCGGTCGCCGTCGGCCCGCCAGCCGCCGTCTGCTTGCGGGCTGGGAGTCGGCCGGGTCCGTTCGGGAAACTGCTGTTCGTGTTTTTCCCAGGCGGCCCGCAGTCCCGGCAGCGCCTCAGCCCACGCATCCCGGGCCTCTGCCGCCGCGTTCTGCCCCGCGTCCGTCCGCGCCACGTCGTACGTGTGACCGACCGTGTCCCGGTAAAGGCGGTGAGCGGCGGCGCGTTGCTCAGGGCTGGTGAGCACCGCGTCGGTCCGAACCGCGTCGGCCGGAACGTCGTCGGTCGCCGGGGAGTCAGCCGGAGGCGTGTCGGGTCGTTCAGCCGCCTGCGGGCCGGTGCCAGGCAGAGTGGGCCGGATCGCCGTCCCCGTCCTCGGCCCGGTCGATCACCGCCGGCCACCGCCCATCGCATCGCAGGTTCTCACCCTGGCAAACGGATATAGCCGACATTGGGTTCACACCCAGGACCACTCCAGCCGCCGGGCGCGGTGACCGGGCCCGTGGGATGGCACCGGAATAGGATCCTGAGCCATGCCCTACGAACCTGACTTGCTGCTCGTCAACGCCAACGTGCTCACGATGGACCAGGAACGTCCGACTGCCAGCGCGGTCGCGGTGGCCGGCGGACGGATCGTCGGGATCTATGACGGCAAGCCCGACGTGACCGCGAAGGACGTCCTCGACCTGCGGGGGCTGACGCTCACCCCCGGGTTCCATGACGCGCACAACCACATGATCGGGTTCGGGCTCTCGCTCACCGAGGTCGACCTGCGGGTGAACAGCCTGGAAGAGCTCTACGCGCGGGTGGCGGCGAAGGCCGCCGACACCCCCGCCGGGGAGTGGATCATCGGGTCCGGCTACGACCAGACCAGAACCGGCGCCCATCCCGCACCGCGACGCGCTGGACGCGATCGCGCCCCGCCACCGCGTCTGGCTCAAGCACACCTCCAGCCACATGTGCGTGGTGAACAGCCTGGTGCTGGCCGACCTCGGCATCGGCCAGACCGCCCCGCAGGTCGACGGCGGCCGGGTCGCGACCGACGCGGCCGGCCGCCCCACCGGCCTGCTTGAGGAGCGCGCCCAGGAGCTCGTCGGGAACCTGACTCACCCCTATCCGCTGACCACCCTCACGCACGCCGTCGACGCCGCAGGGCGGCAGTACCTGGCCGAGGGCATCACCTCGGTCACCGAGGCCGGGGTCGGCGGCGGCTGGATCGGGCAGTCCCCGGTCGAGCTCGCTGCCTACGTCGCCGCCCGCGACAAGGGCAGGCTGCGCGTCCGGGTCGAGCTGATGGTGATCAGCGACGCCTTGCACCCCCTGGGGGCGCACCCGTCCGACGGCATCGAGACCGGCATCGACCTGGGGCTGCGCACCGGCTTCGGCGACGACTGGCTGCGGCTCGGCCCGATGAAGATCTTCACCGACGGCTCGCTCGTCGGCCGTACCGCCGCCATGTCCGCTCCCTTCGAAGGCGACCCCGGCAACAGCGGCTACCTGCAGGCGGACGCCGACCACCTCACCGAAATGATCATCGCCGCGCACCGGGCCGGCTGGCGGGTCGCTGCGCATGCGATCGGCGACCGCGCCATCGACCTGGCCCTCGATGCCTTCGCCGACGCCGCCGACCAGTACCCGCGAGCCCGCCCGCGACACCGGATCGAGCACTTCGCCGCCGCCCGCCCGGATCAGGTCAGGCGGGCGGCGCAACTCGGCGTGATCCCCGTCGGCCAGGGCAGGTTCGCCACCGAACTGGGCGACGGCATGCTCGCCGCGGTCGGCGTCGAACGCGGGGCCTGGCTCTACCGTCAGCGTTCTGTCCTCGACGCCGGCCTGGTGCTCCCCGGCAGCTCCGACCGCCCGGTCGCCTCCGGCGCCCCCCTGCTCGGCATCCACGACATGGTCAACCGCCGCACCGCCAGCGGCGCCCCGTTCAACGCGGCCGAGGCGATCACCGCGGCCGAGGCCCTCCGCGCGTACACCTGGGGCTCCGCCTACGCCTCCAAGCAGGAAAACGTCAAGGGCTCCATCGCCCCCGGCAAGCTAGCCGACTTCACGGTCCTGTCGGAAGACCCCACTGCGGTGGCCCCTGACCGCATCGCCGCCTTGGAAGTCGTCGCCACCTTCATCGACGGCCAGCTCCGCCACACCGCAGCGGGCGCGCCCGCCTTCGCTGGATAACAGCAAGAAGCGCGGAAGCGCCACCGCCCGCGTGCCGCGCCCAGCCCGCCCGCCAGGAGTGCCGACGTTCCTGAGTCACGTGAACGCGGGCATCACCTCGGTGGCGAACAGCTCGGCTGAGCGAAATGCCTCGGCCTCGGTCATGTCGCCGAAGCAGAACTCCAGTGACACGTAGTTGACCCCGGCGATCTCCGCGTGCTCGGCCACCCAGGCCCGGGCCCCGGCCGGGTCGCCCGCGTAGCAGTGGCCGGTGGCGGCGATCCCCTCGTAGGTGTCGGCCAACAGGACCGGCGGCATCGGTACGTTGAACTTCCGCCACAGCAGGGAGATGCTGTCACGGAACGGGCCGAACGCGCGGTTGGCGATCGACATCGCCTGCTCGTTCGTATCCGCGATGACGATCTGCCGGCTGATGCCCAGTGCAGGCAGGTCATCTTCTGAGCGCCCGAGGGCGGCCCATTCCGCCCGGTAGGCGTCGGTCAGCGGCCGCACCCGGTGGGAGGGGACCAGCGCGAGCATCGGCATGCCAAGTCGCGCGCACCACCGAGCCCGGTCGAGCGTCATCGTCGCGTACCACAGGGGCATCGGCTGCTGCACCGGGTGGGTCACCACCGGCGCCGAGTCGAGCTGGTAGTACTTCCCGTGGAAGTCCACGACATCGGCCGACAGACCAAGCCGGAGGATCTCGAAGGCCTCGTCGAACCGCCCCTGCGCCTCGTCGCCCGGCACCCCGTGGAAGCCGGTCTCGATCGGCGAGATGCCACGCCCCACGCCGAGGACCAGCCTGCCGCCGGTCAGCTGGTCAAGGGTGGCGGCCTCCTCGACCATCCGCATGGGCGGAATCAGCGGCAGGATCGAGATCAGCGTGCCGAGCCTGATCGTCGAGGTGCGCTGGGACGCGGCGGCCAGCACCAGGTGCGGGGTGGCGATGCCGAGCGGGGTGCCGTGGTGCTCGGCCATCTGGTAGGCGTAGTAGCCGAGCCGTTCATAGGCCTCGATCAGCGACAGGCGCTCGGCCAGTTGGGTAGCCGGCGGCCGTCCGGTTGAGTCGTTGTGATCGAAAACGGCGAAGCGCATCGACAGCCCTCCCAGGTAGTGATGATGCGGGCCAGGCGGAGCCACGCGTCCGTTCTGGATCATCTTCTGCTCTCTCGCCAGTGGTGGCTAGCGGACGGGCGACCAAAGAAAGGCCACTAGAGTCGTGCTGTGCCCGCAGATCGAAGCCGCACCAGGCGCACCAGTCGCAGCGGCCACCGCCGCGCACGCTGGGCGGCGTGCGCGGCCGCTGCCGTCTGCGCGGCGACGGTGGCCGCCTGCGGCGGTTCTGCGGGCTCGGCGGCAGCGGGTGGGAGCGCGAGCCCGGGAAGCACCGACCCGACGGGCACCGCGACCGGCGGTACGTCCAACGGCGACAAGCCGACCACTGGATCGCCCGCCGCCGCGTGCGTGACGCAGGTCTATGACCAGCTGACGCTGGCGCAGCGGGTCGGGCAGCTGTTCCTGGTGGTGCCGTCAAACCACATAACCGACCTAACCGGACCCGCCGAGCAGGCTGCGTTCAAGCAGTATCACTTCGGATCCGTGTTGCTGCCGGCGAACACCGTCGGGACCACCGCGCTCGCCGCGGCGACCGCCGCCGTCCAGGCGCTGGCCCCGGCCGACACCCGCGGTGTTCGGTTCCTCATCGCCGCCAACCAGGAGGGCGGCCAGATCCAGCAGCTGAAGGGGCCGGGATTCGACGTGATGCCGTCCGCGCTCGTCCAGGGGACGTGGACGACCAGCGCGCTTCGCACCCAGGCGCAGACCTGGGGGAGCCAGCTGCACGACGCGGGCGTGAACCTCAACCTGGCTCCGGTCATGGACGTGGTCCCGGCGGGCACCGCGTCGACCAACGCGCCCATCGGGGAGCTCGACCGCGAGTTCGGGTCCGATCCGCAGACCAACGGCGAGCACGGCGTGGCCTTCATCCAGGGGATGGCCGCGGCCGGGGTGGTGTCAGTGCCCAAGCACTTCCCGGGGCTCGGCCGGGTGAAAGGGAACACCGACTTCACCTCCGACGTGGTGGACTCGGTCACGACGGCGACCGATCCCTATCTCGAGTCGTACCGCGACGCGGTCAACGCCGGGGTGTCGTACCTGATGGTGGCCGAGGCGACCTACACCAAGATCGACCCGTCCCATCTGGCGGTGTTCTCACCGGTGATCATGAAGCTGGTGCGGAACGGGCTCGGCTTCAACGGGGTCATCGTCTCCGACGATCTCGGCAACGCGGCCGCGGTGGCCTCGATCCCGGCCCCGCAGCGGGCGGTCGACTTCCTCGACGCAGGCGGTGACCTGATCACGTCGCAGTCGATCGCGCCTGCCGAGCAGATGGCGGCCTCGGTGCTCGCGACGGCGTCCTCGGACGCCTCCTTCCGCGCCACCGTCGACGCCGCCGCGGGCCGGGTGCTCGCCGCCAAGCAGGGGCAAGGGCTGCTGCCCTGCTGACACCGCGCCCCGATTCCCGGTTAACTGGTGGAGTGCGGGCACGGGTGCTGGTTGCGGGCGGGTTCCTCGCGGGCCTGACTTTCATCGCGGTGAGCGGATGCGCCGTCGGTGCCGGCCATTTGCCGAGCGCGCCGACCGCGAACGGGCCCGCGGCCAGTACGGCGGGCTGCACGACGTCCGCCTACCGCGCGATCCGCGCGCACGAGCGGCTGACCAGGGTGCCCACCGCCTGCCAGGCGCTCACCCGAAGCCAGCGCAACGTGGCGGCCGGCCTGGCCATCCGGATGGCGTCGGGATCCGGCTCCAAATCCCACTCGCGGAGCCAGGCGGGGGTAGCCGCCGCCTATGTGAGCGCCCTGATAACCGGACCCGCCCCGATCGCGCCCGCGCCCGCGACCGGCAGCGCACCGGCCGGCGCGCTGACCGCGCCGGGCGGATCGCGGCTCGGCTTCAGCGAGCTCGCGACGGAGGTCGCCGCGCTGGTCGCGTGGCTGGCCACCGCGGGCAGCGGCGGCTGGCTGCTCATCCGCTGGTGGCGCGCCGGCGGCCGGCCAGCTCGCCGCCGGGGCCGGACCGACACCGCCGCGCCGGCGGCGGTTATCGTCGGCCACGGTGGCCTGGGCCTGTTCGGGCTCGCGGTGTGGGTGCTGTTCATGACCACCGGATGGGCGGCGCTGGCCTGGATCTCGGTCGGCCTGCTCGGCCCCGTCGCCGGACTCGGCATGACCGTCCTCATCAGCGGCTTGCCGCGGCCGCGGTCGCGCGCGTCATCGGCGTCCGGGCGGCAGCCGGCCGCCGCTATCGCCGCGCATGGGCTGTTTGTCCTCGCCACCCTGCTGCTCGTGCTGCTGGCGGCGATCGGTGCCTGACTTATCGCGCCGGGCGGGCACACGGCGGCCGCCGCGCCGATCTGAGCGCTCCGGCCGAGGCGCGCCACACGTCGCCGGATGCTCATTCGGTGCCTGTGCGCGCAATCCGGGCGCGAGACCTGACATGCTGTAGGGGTGAGTAGCGACGATCGGAACGGGACCCTGGGGTACCGACTCGGGCGGCTGTTGGACGCCGCCGACATGAAGAACGTCCCGCTGCGCACGATCATCGTCACGATCCTCGCCGTCGCCTTCTTCTATCTGGCCGGCAAGCTGATCTACCGGCTCCGCGACGTGCTCCTGATCATCCTGGTGGCCGGGTTCGTCGCGCTGATCCTCAACCCGCTGGTGCGGGTGATCGAGAAGTACGTGGTCCACCGGCGCGGGCTCGCGGTCACGCTGGTCACGCTGCTCGCGCTCGGGGCGTTCGCCGGGCTGGCCTACGAGTTCGGCGATCCGCTGGTGACCGGGATCACCAACTTCGCCAACAAGCTGCCGTCGTACATCACCTCGGCCGAGACCGGTAAGGGCTGGATCGGCAAGGGCTGGATCGGCGACCTGGTGCGCCGATATCACGTGCAGCAGTGGGTGGCGAAGAACGCGCCCAAGCTGGTCACGTTCGGGCAGGGCCTGGCCAAGCCGGCCCTGTCGTTCGGCGAGGGCGCGGTGTCGCTGCTGTTCGAGCTGTTCACGATCTTCGTCCTGGTGCTGCTGCTGCTCCTGGAGGGGCCGAAGATCCGCCGCGGCCTGCTCGGGCTGTTCTCTGACGAGCAGGCCAGGGAGATCCAGGCCGTCGCGTCCCAGGTCAACAAGTCGGTCGTCGGGTACATGCTCGGGAACTTCGCGACCTCGGTGATCTGCGGGGTGACGGTGTTCATCTCGCTGCTCATCACCGGCGTGCCGTTCCCGGGGCTATGGGCGCTGTGGGTCGCGCTGGTCGACTTCCTGCCGATCATCGGCGGCGCGCTGGCCGGCATCCCGGTTGTGCTGTTCGCGGCCGCCTCCAAGGGCATCGCCGCGGGCATCGTGGTGGCGGTCGTGTTCGTGGTCTACACCCAGATCGAGAACCACGTGCTCAATCCGGTCATCATGTCCAAGACCGTGCGCATATCGCCGCTCCTGGTGCTGCTGTCGGTACTGGTCGGCGCGTCGATCGGGGCGTGGGTGGGCGGGATCTTCGGCGGCTTCGTGGCGGCCCTGCTGTCCATCCCGGCGGCGGGCGCGCTTCAGGTGATCGTGGTCGAGATCTGGCGGCTCACCGGCCCGTCGCCGGTGCCGCCGAGGCAGGGCGAGATGACCAAGACGGTCGTGTCGGTCGAGACGACCGGGCCTGTCGATGACGTCGAGGTCACGGTCAACGAAGCCGAGCCGCCCCAGGAACCGTCACCGGAGGCCGACTCAGCAGGCCGAGCCGACGGTCGCTACCAACGGCCGTAGTGCAGCACGTCGTCGACCGAACGCCGCTTCGACCGCAGATCACGCTTCTCCGTCTCGGCGTCGTACCCGATCGCGATCGCGCCGATCGGCTCCTGGTCGTCCGGCACCCCGAACGCGTCGCGGAACGGCTGGACCGCCTCGGGCACGATCCCGAAGTAGATCGCACCGAGCCCCTCGTCGACCACGGTCTGCAGGATGAGCAGCGCCGCCATCCCGGTGTCAATGTGCCAGAACGGCACCGGCCAGCGCGCCTCGTCGCGGTCGGTCCAGCCCTTGTCGGGCTGCGCGTACCGGTCCAGGTAGACCCGCTTGCACGACATCGGGACGATCACGGCGGGCGCCGTCTGCGCCGACGGATTGACCGCCGCTCCTGCGATCGCCCAGAACCGCTCCCGGTCGGCGGGCTCGGTCAGCAGCAGGAACGCCTGGCCCTGGGAGAACCCGGCGGAGGGTCCGCGCACCGCGTTGTCGAGGATCCGGTCGAGTGACTCCTTCGGGATCGCCTCCCCGGTGAACGTCCTGACCATCCGGCGCCGCCGCACCACCTCTTGAAAATCCATGTCGACACCCTAGCCGCCCAGCTAGGCGCCCTGGCCGTGGTGCCCCGGCCCCGGGCGACGTGGCCAGCGGTGGCCCCGATGTAGCAGACTTGACGTCATGGCCGAACAGAACGACGCCTGCTCCGTCGCCCACGACGAGACGTCACCCGTACCCCAGGCGACCCCGCAGCCGAACCCGCAGGGCGGCGGCGCCCCGGGCGCCGACCGCGCGCTTGTCGCGGTGTTCGCCTCGTCCGTCTCCGGGTACCTCCTCCGCTACGCCGCCGACGCCGGCTACCGCTGCCTGCTGGTCGATCCCGACCCGGCCCGCGCCTCTGGCGCGCGGATGGCCGGCTTCACCGTGGCCGACGCGATGCCGGAGAACCTCGACGGGGCCGACGTGGTGGTCACCGACCACCACCGTGACGAACTCGGGGTGATGCTGCGCGACGCCCTCGCCGCCAAGGCCCGCTGGGTCGGCATCATGGGCAACCCGCACCACGTCGGCCCGCACGTCGAGGCGCTCGGCGCCCTCGGCGTCGCCCCGGGCGACATCGCCTTGGTGCACCGCCCCATCGGCCTCAACATCGGCTCCCGCACCCCGCCCGAGATCGCGATCTCGACGCTGGCGGGCCTGCTCGCCGACCGTAACTCCCGCCCCGGTGGTTTCTCCTTCTAAAAACCCCAGAACGGTCATATCGAACGGACCCGCCCGGCTCTGGCAGCGCCGCCCGCTCATCGGCGTTCGGACTACGATGAGGCGGCGTGAAACAAGACATCACCCTGCGCACCGCCACCGCTGCCGACTACGACCCGATCATCGCCGTGGTCGATGACTGGTGGGGCCGCCCGATCCGATCGGCGCTGCCCCGGGTGTTCCTCGACCATTTCCACGCGACGTCCACCATCGCGGAAACCGACGGCGCCCTCGCCGGGTTTCTGGTCGGCTTCCTGTCGCCGTCGCAACCGGAGGCGGCCTACATCCACTTCGTCGGCGTAGACCCCGCCCTGCGCGGCAACGGCCTGGCGCGCGTCCTCTACGAACGCTTCTTCGCGCTGGCGACGGCGGACGGCCGGCGGGTGGTTCGCGCCATCACCGCCCCGCACAACGCCGGCTCGATCGCCTTCCACACCGCGCTGGGCTTCACCGTCACCCCGCCCATCCAGGACTACAACGGCGAAGGCTCGCCCAAGGTCCTCTTTGAGCGCCGTCGTTGATTGCCGGGCGGGCGGATCCAGCTGGCGGGTGACGCGCATCAAGCAGGAAGACACCCGGGGGCGCCGCCCAAGGCGCCCCCGGGTGTGGTGATGGCGGTAACGTCAGCTGGCGGGGAAACCGAGCTGCTTGTTGGCTGCCATGACGAATGAGTTCGTGTAGGTCGTTGACAGGTTCACGGGGCCGGTGATGACGCCCGCCAGCTTGCTGATGGCCAGGATGTCCGCCGGGCCGCTGGCCGGCATGATCCCGTCCGCCAGGAACTGGGTCTTGTCGGTGGACAGGGTTGAGATGTACGTCGCCTTGGTGATCAGCGCGTTGTTCACGAAGCTCTGCGGCAGCACGTTCGCGACGTCGGCCGCGCTGTGGGTGGCGAGCCAGTGCATGGTGGCGACGAGCGCGTCGACGACCTTCTGCACCGTGGCCTTGTTCGCATTCACCCAGCTGGTCTGCGCGAGCACGCCCGCGGTGGGCACGAAGCCGCCGAACCACTTCTGCACGCCCGCGGCCGTGGTGAGGTCGAACGCCGGGTAGCCGACGCCGAGCTTCTCGATTGCCGCGACGGTCGGCTGGGTGGTCATGCCGCAGAGGATCTTGTGATGCTCGAGCGCGGCGATCATGGTAGAGCCGTCACCGGCGGCGATCCTGGAGTACTCGCCCGTTTTCAGGCCATACCGGGCGGCCAGGTACTGGGTGAGCTGATCGGTACCTGACCCGAGGTCGGTGACCCCGATCGACTGCCCCTTCCACTGCGCCGGGGAGGTGACGTGCGTGCCGGTGGCGCACATGATCCGCTCGCCCGGCGACCCGGACAGCTGAGCCACGTCCACGACTGACTTGCCCTGAAGCTGGAAGTTGAGGGTGTGCACGTACCAGGCGCCGGCCATGTCGACCTGCCCGGACGCCATGGCTGTCTCCGCGCCGACGCCGCCCGCCACCTCGTTGGACAACACCATGTTGACGCCGTACTTCTTGTAGTACCCGAGGCTCTGCGCGAGCTGGTAGGGCAGGTAGATCTGCTTGTTAATGCCGCCGACCATCATCGTGACGGTGGGCAGGCCGGCGCTCGAGCTCGCGCCGGCGCCGGTGGTGGCCGCGGTCGTGCTGCTGCTCGACGAGCACGCGGCCACGGTGAGGGCGGTCGCGCAGGCGGCTGCCAGCGCCGCCACGGAGCCTCTCCGAAGGTTGATTCTGAGCATGGTGCTACTCCTGAGGGTTGAATTGTGAGATATAAGGAGAGATACAGACGTGAGGGCAAAGACCTCAGGCGGCGCCGGCTTCGGAAGCCGTCTGCGGCCGCCAGGCGAGCAGCCGCCGCTCAAGCAGGCTGATCAGCCATTCGGCGACCAGCGCGATCGCGCCGATGATGATCATTCCGGCGAAGACGCCGTTGGCGTCGAAGTTGTTTCCCGAGTCGGTGATGAGCACCCCGAGGCCATGCTGCGCGCCCAGCACCTCCCCGACGATCGCGCCGATGATCGCGAACCCGAACGCGACGTGCAGTGACGCGATGATCCAGGTCATCGCGGACGGGATGACCACGTTGCGAATCTCTTGCATCCGCGACGCGCCTTGGATCCGCACGTTGTTGATGAGGTTCCCGTCCACCTCGCGGACGCCCTGGAAGGCGTTGAAGAAGACCACGAAGAAGACCAGGAACGCGGCGAGGACGATCTTCGACGACATGCCAAGCCCGAGGATGATGATGAAGAGAGTGCCGAGCACGATGCGCGGTAGCGCGTTAACCGCCTTGATGTAGGGGCTGAGCACCTCGGACAGGAAACGCACCTGCCCGAGCAGGACCCCGGCCACGATGCCGCAGGCCACCCCGATCAGGAACCCGAGGATGGCTTCCTCCATCGTGGTCGAGATCTGCTGCCAGATCGAGCCGAATTGAGTGCCGTGCCGCACCCAGTCCACGATCTGCGACACGATCCCGCTCGGCTTGCCGAAGAAGAACGGGTCCACGATCTTCAGCGACGTAAACAGCTGCCAGCCGCCGAACACGATGATGAACACCCCGACCTGCGTCGCATGCACCAGCAGTTTCCGCCGCGTCATGACTTGACCTCCTCAACAGTTGTATCGGTGGTAACGGTGACGCCCGGGGCGGCGGAGCCCGAGGCCTGCGCGTAGGCCCGGGTCACCTCGTCGCGCAGCGACTCCCAGATCTCGTGGTGCAGCTCGACGAACCGCTTGCCGAACCTGATCTCCTGCACCGAGCCGCGCGGCCGGGGCAGATCGATGTCGAACACCGCCTTGACCGTGCCGGGACCCGCGGTCATGACCACGACCTTGTCGGCGAGCGCGATTGCCTCCTCCAGGTCGTGCGTGACGAAGATGACCGACGGCTTCGACTGGTCCCACAGCGTCAGCAGCTCGTTGGACATGATCGCCTTGGTCTGCACGTCGAGCGCGCCGAACGGCTCGTCCATCAGCAGGATCGACGGCTCGTTGATCAGCGCCGCCGCCAGCGCCACCCGCTTGCGCATGCCGCCGGAGAGCTGGTGCGGGTGATGGTTCTCGAACCCGGCCAGTCCCACCATCCGCAGCCAGTCCCGCGCGTCGGTGAGCGCGTCCTTCTTCGGCACGCCGCGAAACAGCGGTCCCATCGCCACGTTGCCGAGTACGGTCTTCCACGGCAGCAGTGCGTCGGTCTGGAACATGAAGCTGGTGCCGCGCCCGATGCCGGTCACCGGCTGCCCGCCAACGGTCACGGTTCCCGAGCTGGCCCGGTCGAGGCCGGCCACCAGCGTGAGCGTCGTGGATTTGCCGCATCCCGACGGCCCCACCACGGCGCAGAACTCCCCGGGCTCGACGGTCATGTCAACGTCACGCAGGGCGGTGAACGCGGAGCCGCCCGGCGTCTGGAATCGTTTGGTGACCCCGGATAGCTCGATACGCCCGGATTGCCGAACATGGGGGTCACGTCGTGTGTTGGATCGCACAAACCAGGAAGCTAGCTACAGGAGTGACGCGCGTCACTGTTGCGCTCGATCTTCGCGTACTTCGCGCTCTGCGCCTTTAGCTCAAAAAAGTCAAAAGAGGCCCGTCTTGGGGAGATCGCTCGTTCTGCGAGTTTTGCGCGTTCTGCTCACTGCCTCATCTGTTCCTGCGCAGATGCCCCGTTGTTACACTGCGGTAACCCGAGCGCGAGTCCCGGCGGCGAGCGCGGAGAGCACGGTGTCTTGGTTACACAGGAGGAACTGGTGAGGCTTTCCCTCTGGCGCCACGTGCGACAGCGCCTGTCCACTCAGGTCGTCCTCATGATGGTGGCGATCTTGGTGCTCACCCTGTTCGGGGGCTTCTTGGTCATGCAGTGGAACCTGCACGGGCAGCTCAATGACCAGTTCGAACACCGCGCGCTGTCGATCGCGCAGACCCTGGCGGCCGATGACAGCGTGGCCACCCAGGTGGTCGACGGACGCCCCGGCGCCCAGCTCCAGGCGATGGCCACCCAGGAAAGGGAGCAAACTGGCGCGCTGTTCGTGGTGATCACCAACGCCCAGGGCATCCGCTACACCCACCCGAACCCGGCCCTGATCGGCACCCAGATCGGCTACCACGACCCCGAGCCCGCCACGTCCGAGCCGTTCCGCACCGGCCGCCCCTGGTGGGGCCTCCAGCACGGGTCGCTCGGCTGGGTCGCGGCGGGCAAGGCCCCTCTGTTCCTGAACGGTCGGCTGGTCGGCGAGGTTTCGGTCGGCTTCCCGGTCGAGAACGTCACCAGCCAGCTCTATGGCGCGCTGCCGTCGCTGATCCTCTACCTGCTCTGCGTGCTCGCGGGCGGCGTGCTCGCCGCGCTGGCGCTGGCCCGTCGGCTGAAGCGGCAGACCTTCGGCCTTGAGCTCAATGAGATCGCCGCGCTGCTCCAAGAGCGGGAGGCGATGCTGCACGGCATCAGGGAAGCGGTAGTGGGCTACGACACCGGCGGCCGGGTGCTGCTCGCCAACGATGCGGCCCGCGACCTGCTCGGCCTGCCGGCCGAGTTCGCCGGCCGCAAGCTCCGCTACATGCTGCCGCCCGGCCGGGTCGCCGACGTGGTGACCGGCGTGATAACCGGCAGCGACCTGCTGGTCCTGCACGCCGACCGGGTGCTTGTCGCCAACCGGATGCCGATCATCCGCAACCACCAGCAGCTTGGCTGGGTGGTGACGTTCCAGGACCGCACCGAATCGGAGACCCTCAAGCGCGCGCTCGACGAGGTGACCGGGCTGGCCGACACGCTGCGCGCCCAGTCCCACGAGTTCGCGAACCGGCTGCATACTCTGGTCGGCCTGGTCGAGCTCGGGCACTACGCCGAAGCGGTCGAGTTCGCGACCGGCCTGACCGCCGCGCGGGGCGAGCTGACCGGCCAGCTCGTCGAGGCGATCGGCGAGCCGAAGCTGGCCGCGCTGATCCTGGCCAAGGTCTCCCTCGCCAGCGAGCGTGACGTCGAGCTGCGGCTGATGTCCGACAGCAGGGTGGGGCAGCACATCACCGCGATCACGCAGGTGCTGACGGTGGTCGGCAATCTGATCGACAACGCGATCGACGCGGCCGCCCTCGGACCCGCACCGCGCGAGGTCGAGCTGACCCTGGCGGCCGCCGAGTCCGACCTGCTGATTCGGGTGCGCGACACCGGTCCGGGCGTGCCGCATGACATGCGCGAGCAGATCTTCGCCGACGGCGTCACGACCAAGTCCTCGGTGACCGGTGCCAGGCGTGGTCTCGGGCTCGCCCTGATCAGGCAGATCGTGGAGAGCATGGGCGGCATGGTGAGCGTCGGCCAGGATGGCGGCGCGGTCTTCACCGCCGTCCTATCGGGCTGTCTCGCGTCGGCGGACCCAGCGTCCCCGGACCCATTGCCGTCGGACCAGGTGCCGTCTGGAGTGCCACGGGCCCGGGTGGTTTCATGATCCGCACCCTGGTCGTGGACGACGACTTCCGAGTCGCGGCCATTCACGCTGCTTATGTGAACAAGATCGACGGGTTCGAGGTCATCGCGGAGGTGCATACCGCCGCCGACGCCGTAGCCGCGGTGGACGGGCTCCGCCCGGACCTGATGCTGCTCGACCTTTACCTCCCGGACGAGCATGGGCTTAAGCTGGTCGCCCGGCTGCGCGACGGCCATGCGCCGGTGGACGTCATCGTGATCACTGCCGCCAAGGACGCCGGCAGTGTCCGGGTCGCGATGCAATCGGGGGCGCTGCACTACCTGCTCAAGCCGTTCGGTTTTCCTGTGCTTCGCGACAAGCTGCTGTCCTACGCCCAGATGAGGTCCCGGCTGAGCGCGCTGCGTGACGCCGACCAGCGCACCGTAGACCGGGTGTTCGGCGCGCTGCGCGCCCCGGACCAGCTAGCAGGCGTGAAGGGCCGCTCGGTGCACACCCTGGAAGCGGTCGAGCTGTTGCTGAGCCAGACAGCCGAAGACCTGTCCGCCGCCGAGGTGGCCGAGCGCACCGGGATGAGCCGAGCCACCGCCCAGCGCTACCTGAGCCACCTGCACGAGGTCGGACGGGTGGAAATCAAGCTCCGCTACGGCGGCGGCGGCCGCCCCGAACACGGCTTTAAGTGGCGAGTCCCCACCGGCTAACGACGTTCGGGAGGGCCGAAGCTGCCGGACTTCGCCACGCCTCTCGTGGGGCGCCTTCCTATCGGTTTTTACCATTCCATCCATCTTTCTATCGGTTTTGACCATTGAAAACGTACAAATCGGGCGGAAAAGTGGTCAGAATCGATAGGAAGCTGTCGAAATGGTCAAAAGTGATAGGAAGCTGAGGGCGCCCGCTCGGGGAACAAGATCATCTGGCGGGATGAAGAGCCTCGTGGGACTGGTGCGATTAGCCGAGGATGACGCGCGGGGGTGGGGGAGCGGCGGCCCGACGCTGCCATTCGCGGGGATTGCCGACGGAGACCTCCTCGAAACGGACGCCGTTGTAGCGGGTGGTGCGCGGGATGTGCAGGTGGCCGTAGACGGCGGCGATCACCTCGTTGCGGGTGTGCCAGTCGGCGGTCAGCGTGGTTCCGCACCACGGGGCGTACGCGGGGTACCGCAGTTTCGCCAACGGCGCCGCTAGCAGCGGCCAGTGGCCGACCAGCACCATCGGGCCGTCGATGGCGGCGAGCCGCGACTCGGTCGCCGCCACCCGGTCGCGGCACCAGTCCGCGACCGACGGGTACGGGTCGGGGTGGAGCCGCCCCTCGTCGGCGGCCAGCACCCCGGCGGCGCTCGCCGTCAGCAGCGCCGCGGCGCGTCGCTCCAGTGGGTCGGCGCTGTCGGCGCCGACCGAGCCGGGCCGCGTGAACGAGTAGTCGTAGAGGGTGAACAACGGCGCGACCGTCACCGGGCCATCGGGACCCTGCCATACCGCGAACCCGTCCTCCGGCGTCAGCACGCCGAACCGCCTGCACACCTTGACCAGGGCCTCGTACCGGGCGACGCCGCGCACAGCCACCGGGTCAGACGGCAGCGTCCACAGCTCGTGGTTGCCCGGCGCCCAGATAACCCGGGCGAACCGGTTCGCGAGCGACGCGAGCACGAACCCGACGTCCGCGAAGACCTCGCCGACGTCGCCCGCCACGATCAGCCAGTCATCGGGATCGGCCGGGACCAGCGAGTCCGCGTACGCCCGGTTCTCCGGGTAGCCGACGTGCAGATCGCTGATCGCGAGCAGCCGCATAACCGGACGGCCCTCACCGGGTCGGCATCCTCACCGCGCCGTTCCCACTACAGGGCCGTCTTCTGCTGCCAGGCGTCGAGCAGCTCGGCATCACCGAACACCGCCAGTCGCGGGTCGGCGGGCGAGAGCCGTCCGTAGGTGAACAGCAGCAGCGATGCCACCGGACCGCGCATCGCGACCGACGCCCTGGAGTGCCCGCGCTCCCAGGCGATGCCGCTCTCAGTGAACCGGACCAGCCATTCGCCGTCGGAGTCGGTCGCGTGCAGGTGCATCGACGCCCCGGTTGGCAGCGACGCCAGGTGCTTGTACGGGCGCCGCGCGGACGGCAGGTTGAACAGGAACTCGTCGATCCCGTCGGCCGCGACCACCGAGTCGATCTCCGGGTCGGTGACGCCGAGCGCCAGCTCCGCGTCCGCCCGGTGCACGGTTGTCTCGTGCAGGATCCGCCGCGCCCACCAGCCCGAGGTCCGGCCGGGGCCCCAGGTCCACACCGGGGTGACCGGCCCGGCCCACCGCAGCGCCGCCAGCAGCGGCTTCGCGCCGGCCGTGAGCCACTCCGCCAGCCCGTCGGCCGACGACCAGGGCGACTGCGCCTCGGGGAACGGCGGTCGCGACTCAGCCTGCGAGACCACGATCGAAGTCGCCCAGCGGTGGATGCACCCGGTGTGCCCGGCCAGCTCCGCCAGTGTCCAGCCCGGGCAGGTGGGCACCTCGGCCGATAGGTCGGGCACGTCCGCGATGACGGCCGCCAGCGCGGCTATCTCCGATTCGCCTGTCTCGCAGAACCACGCATGATCAAGGACCTCAGCCACGCGCAACAGGCTACCGGCGCCCGCCGGCCACCCTTGCCCGTGAACACGTGTCCTCAGCCGTAGAGCCGGGTGAGCGACTCGAGCACGCAGACCGGCTTGTCCGAGCCCTCCCGCTCGACCACCCCGCCGACCACCAGCTGGACCGCCCCGCCCTTGACCTCCTCGATGTCCACCAGAGTGGCGGTCAGCCGGATCTTCGACCCGACCGGTACCGGGGCGGGGAAGCGGACCTTGTTCAGCCCGTAATTCACGCCCATCGTCGCGTCGGAAACGACGAGAATCTGCGACCACATCGGCACGAACAACGAGAGGGTGAGGAAGCCGTGCCCGATCGGCCCGCCGAACGGCGACTCGGCCTTCGCGCGCTCCGGGTCCACGTGGATCCACTGGTGGTCGTCGGTGGCGTCGGCGAACGTGTTCACCCGGTCCTGGGTGACCTCGAACCACTCGCTGGTGCCAAGCACCTGGCCCTTCAGCGAGGGCAGTTCGGCCAGGGTGGTCGTGGTGGTGCTGCTCATGCGGCTGTCTCCTTCGTCACCGGACCCGCGTTACGCATGGCCAGACGGTACCAGTCAGGGAAATCGGTGCCTACCCGCAGGGAACGCGCTCCAGATAACAGCAAGAAGGGGGGGCCTGGCGGGTGACGGGACGCTGGCCGGGTAGAACGACCTCTACGGGGGCGGGCGGGGCGAAATTCCGGAGCGTTGTCTCATTTCCGGAATACGTCTTCAGCGCAGACGGTTCGCCCGGATGGGTACCTGGACCAGGTGTACCCGGATGACAGATGCGCGCGGAATTTCCCGCCGAGGGGTTCCTTCGGCACCGAGGGCTGATCCTCGTCGCGGTCGGCGGCGCCGTGACCGAGGGTGGCTTGCTCACGCTTGTCGCGCCGGCCGCGCGCCCGGTCGCGCCGCAGGCCACGGCGCTGCCGTCCATTGCCGCGTACCACGACCTGCGCTGGCTGTTCACCGACAGCCAGTCCTGGCTCAGGTTCGCCGGGCTGGTCGCGGTCGTGCTGATCATCAGGTCCGCACTGGACGTGGCGCTGTTGCGGCTGGCGTGGCCGCGCGAGCTCCCGGCGCCCAGGCTGAGCCGCTCGCTGGCGTCCTGCGCGGCGCTGACCGCGCTGGCCTGGCTGCTGCTGACGCCGGCCGCCACGCTGGCGTTCGGCGTCGCCGTGCTGCCGTTCTCCTGGCCCTTCCTGGCGGCGTTCCCGATCATGTTCGGCATCGTTGTCGCGCTCAGTCATGGCGGGACCGTTCAGGCCTGGTGGCGCCGGCTGCCGCCGCTGCGCGCGGTGGCCTGGCTGCTCGGCACCTTCGTGGCGCTGACCGTGGCCGGCGCGGTGATCGCGCACCTGCCGACCTGGGAGGCGCTCCCGGTGGTCGCGCTGGCCGGCTTGATCAACGCCAGGGCCTGGTACGGGCTCGCGTTGATCGCCGCCCAGCTGCGCCCCCGCGCCCACGAGTCGGTGCCCGCCAAAGTGGTCTTCAGCCTCCCCTTCGCGCCGATTACCGCGCTGCTGGTGGTGGCCCTGGTGGTCGGCGTGGCGCGGCTCATGTTCACCGGGACGATCGTGCTGCCGGCCACTGCGTCGGGCAGCCCGTCCGTCGTCGCGGCGACGGTGCTCGGCAGCTCCGGGGGCAGCGCGGGCAACGGCTCGGCCGTGCGGGCCGTGGCCAACAACACCGCGGCGGGCGCGGGTGTGAACGCTGTGCCCGGGCGACCCGCCGCCTCGGTCGCGGTCCTGGTCGTCGGCGGCTGGGGTTCGTCCTGCTGCGGCGAGACCGCCGGGCTGCGCGCCGCCTTGCCCGGTGTCATGGTCCGCCAGTTCTCCTACGTGGGACTGGCTGCGAACGGGACACCGCTGCCGAGCGGCGCGGCCGCCGACGACCAGCCCCTGCCGGTGCTCGGAGACCGTCTGGCGCGTCAGGTGGAGGCGCTGCACGAGCTGACGCACGACCCGGTCGACGTGGTAGCCGAGAGCGAGGGTACCCTCGCCGTCTACGCCATGCTCGACCGCCATCCCGGGCTTCCGGTCGGGGCGGTCGTGCTGCTCAGCCCGATCGTCGAGCCCGGGCAGCTGAGCTACCCGCCGGGCGCCGACGACGCGTCGGTGTCGGAGGTCGCCCTCGACGAGCTGAACTACCTGATCGGGTCGATGTCCCCCTTCGGTCCGGACGGGGCAGCGGACCTGCTTAACTCGGTCAGCGAGTTCGGCGCCAGGTACTTCGCCAGCGCGGCGGCCGTCCTCGGCGCGGACGGGAACCCGATCCACTGGCTCGCGGTGGTCCCGCTCGCCGACGCGGTGACGCTCCCGGTCTGCGGGCTGCCGTCGGACGTGCTCGTGGTCCCGGCCCTGCACGGCGGACTGCTTGGCGACCCGAGCGTGCTGCCGATGGTCGCCCGGTTCGTATCGGGGCACGACGTATCGGATTCCACCGACTCCCAGCTGCGGACCGATGCCGAGCTCATCACCGGCGCCGCCGCCGCCTGGCGGATGCCTGTCACCAGCACGTCCTGCCCCGGTTAGGGAATTCGGGCCTGCCCTCAAGATAACAGCAAGAAGCTCCCGTGGCAGGGCGTGCGCGGGAAGGGGTGCGGGGTCGCCACCCGGGTGCTAGGCTTCGCACCAATGAGAGCGATCCTTGACCTTCAGTGGTGGCGCCGCCGGTAGGCGGTGCCCGCTGTTTTGCGTAGTCTGCAGCGACCGCCCGGTAACGGCGGTCGCTTTTCGTTTCTCCCGCCGGAGACTGGGCCCAGAGCGAAAGAGGAGCCCCACGGTGGACAGCACGACCCTCACGACCGGTGCAGGCGTCACGATTACCCGCACCGCCCGCGAGTTCGACCCGGCCACGCTGGCGCAGATCGCCGCGCTGGTCGACCGCCGCCGAGGCGGCGTGCTCAGCTCCGGCATGGAGTACCCCGGCCGGTACACCCGCTGGCACCTGGCCTACGTGAACCCCCCGGTGGAGATCGCCACCAGCGGCAGGCAGGTGACCGCCCGCGCCCTCAATGACCGCGGTCGCGTCCTGCTGCCCGTGATCGCCGCCGCCATGCGTCGCGTCGGCACCGAGGTCGTGCAAGATAACAGCAAGAAGCGCGAAGCGCACGGCCGGCCGGACCCGGACGACGTGGCGGTGACCGTGTACGTGCCCGAGGGCGACGGCGCGTTCACCGAGGAGGAGCGGTCGCGGCAGCCGACCGTGTTCAGCGCGCTCCGGGAGATCGTCGCCGCGTTCGGCTGCGACGACCCGCACCTGGGCCTGTACGGGGCTTTCGGGTACGACCTGGCGTTCCAGTTCGAGCCGGTCCGTCTCTCCCACGACCGCGCGGACGGCCAGCGGGACCTGGTGCTGCACCTGCCGGACGAGATCTACGTCGTTGACCTGCGCCGGGAGGAGGCGGTCAAGTACTCCTACGAGTTCGGCGTGGACGGCGTCGAGACGGCCGGCCTGGATCGGGAGACCGCGATCACCCCTGAGGTGCAGCCCCCGACCGCCGCGACGAGTGATTTTGAACCTCCGGTCCCCGGCCGGTACGCCGCGGTCGTCGAGAAGGCGAAGGAGCGGTTCAAGCGCGGCGACCTGTTCGAGGTGGTGCCGAGCCACGTCTTCCACGAGCGGTGCGCGTCGCCCGCCGCGTTTTACGAACGGCTGCGCGAGCGGAACCCGGCCCCGTTCGAGTTCCTCTTCAACCTCGGCGACGGGGAGTACCTGGTCGGCGCGTCGCCCGAGATGTACGTGCGGGTGCAGGGCGACCGGGTGGAGACCTGCCCGATCTCCGGCACGATCGCCCGCGGCGCGGACCCGCTTGAGGACGCGGCGAACATCGCCATGCTGCTCGGCTCGGCCAAGGAAGAGTCGGAGCTGACCATGTGCACCGACGTGGACCGCAACGACAAGTCCCGGGTCTGCGTGCCCGGCACGGTCACCGTCATCGGACGGCGGCAGATCGAGATGTACAGCCGCCTGATTCACACCGTCGACCACATTGAGGGGCGCCTGCTGCCAGGGATGGACGCGCTCGACGCGTTCCTGACCCACATGTGGGCGGTCACCGTGACCGGCGCGCCGAAGGCCTGGGCGATGCAGTTCATCGAGGACAACGAGGGCGGGCCGCGCCGCTGGTACGGCGGGGCGGTCGGCAAGGTCGGCTTCGACGGCTCGATGAACACCGGGCTGACGCTGCGGACCGCGCACATCAGGAGCGGCGTCGCCACCGTGCGGGCGGGGGCGACCCTGCTCTACGACTCCGACCCGGACTCGGAGGAGCGGGAGACCCACATCAAGGCCCGCGCGCTGCTCGAGACGCTGCGCGAGGTCGAGCGCGAGCGCGTGACGGGGGCGGCCGGCCCGGCCGACCCGGTGCTCAGCTCGTCCGGTTCGGCCGACTATCCGGACCTGCCTGCGCCGGTCCCGCCGCGCCCGATCCGGGTCGTCCTGGTCGATCACCAGGACTCGTTCGTGCACACCCTGGCCGACTACTTCCGCCAGCAGGGCGCAGAGGTCACCACGCTGCGGGCCGGGTTCGCCGCGGCCATGCTGGACCGGCTCGCGCCCGACCTGGTCGTGCTCTCACCCGGCCCGGGGCGCCCGTCCGACTTCCGCTGCGACGAACTGCTGGCCCAGCTCGACGCGCGGAACCTGCCGGCCTTCGGCGTCTGCCTGGGCCTGCAGGCGATGGTGGAGCACGCCGGCGGCGAGCTGTCGCTGCTGGCTGCGCCGGAGCACGGCAAGCCCGGACGGATCGGCGTCCGGGGCGAAACAGCGCTGTTCGCCGGCCTGCCGGTGGAGTTCACGGCCGCTCGCTACCACTCCCTGTACGCGAGGGAAGAGGACGTCAAGGGCGGCTTCACGGTGACCGCCACCACCCCCGACGGCGTGGTGATGGCGATCGAGGACGACGCGGCCGGCCGCTGGGCGGTCCAGTTCCACCCCGAGTCGATCCTGACCGCCGCCGGCCGCAACGGTCACCAGATCATCGCCAACGTCCTCGCCGCCTGCCGCGCCCGCGCCGGCGCCGGCGCTGGCGCTGGCGCGGTCGTCTAGGGGGCGAGCGCAAAGAGCGACAGCGCTTTCGAAGGCACTGGGAGAGGAGACGATAATGTATGACGCGTCAGACAATCAGGTGCTTGACGAGGGGCTGAGCAGGCTCGCGGCGACCGGCCCCGAGTTCGGCGGCGGCCTGTCCAACCACGGCCCGATGGCAGCGGAGGCACTGGTCGGGCTCGGCCGCGCCGACGCGATCGAGGGCTGGCTTGACGGGTATCTACGGCGGCTGGACGCAAGGCCGGCCCCGGGCGACCGCATCACCGACCAGACCTGGCGCGAGGCGCTCGGCGCGGTGAACCGGGTGGCCGACTGGGAGCGGTATTTCCGCGACCAGCTGACGGAAGAGCCCTGGCGCGACGTGCTCGCCCGCTGGTGGCCGCGGCTGCTGCCCGGCCTCGCGGCTGCCGCCACCCACGGCGTCATCCGCACCTCGCACGCGGCCCGCAGCCTCGCCGCCGCCGAGGAGGCCGGCGCAGGCACCGTCGGGCGGACCGACGAACTCGGCCGCGGCCTCGCCTACTGGGCGGCGCGCTACCTGGAGCTGCCCGGCCGCCCGCGCACCGAGGGGCGGCTGGACCTGGCCGCCGCCGTGGGCAGCCTGCCGATCGCGGCCGGGCCGCCGGCCGCGGGCCTGATCTTCGAGACCCTCAGGGCGGGTCTGGCCGACGAGCCCGGCTTCCCGGCGGCGGTGAGCGCGCTGCGCGCGCCGGCCGACGTGCCCGTTGACCTGGCCGCGCTGGCCCGCGAGTTCGCGCGTGTTTTCCTGGTCTACGGCCGCCAGCGGCCGATCGCGCTGGTGCACGCGGTCACCGCCCCGGTCGCCGCCGGTTCGGTGCTGCCGCTGCTGCCGTCCGAGCTGGCGCGCCCCACCTTCGACGCCCTCTGGCAGGTCGACGCCGCGCTCTACACCGTCTACACCGGCGGGACGACCCCCGAGCCGCTTCCGGTCGGCCTGCCGCCTTCGGCCGACGAGCTCGCCGATCGCGCGGTCGCCACCGGCGACGAGCACGCCATCAAGCTGGCCGAGGCCTGCCTGCGGGCGGACGCGGTGACGCCCGATCCGCTGCTGCGCCACGCGGCGGGGCGCGCCGCCGAACTGCTCGGCTAGCCTGAACAGATGGCGAAGGCGGGCCGGCCGCGGCGGGCGACGAGGGAACGGGACCGCCAGCGGGCGCCCCGCGCCGAGAGCTCTCGCGCGCCCGAGCCCGATTCCCCGCCCGCCCCGGGCCCGACAGCTTCGCAGCAGGACCTGGTCGCGGCCGCCATCGGGGCGGCCGTGCAGGCGGTGTGCGACGGCACCGGTGACGCCCACGGCGCGCACATGGACCCGCTCGCGATCGAACGGACGCCGAGTTGGACCCGCGAGGTCAGCCGGACCCTGGTGCAGTACCTGCGCGTTTGCGTGGCGGGCGCCTGGCAGCGCGGCTGGCAGCCGGCCGAGCTGGCCAGGCACATCGGCCGGGAGCTGTCGGCCAGTCACGCGGCGATGATCTCCGACATGATCACCGCCGAGCTGAGCGGCTACCCGGCCGCCACCGTCGACGCTCGCTGGGCCGCCCAGGCGGCGGCGCTCGAGGCCGCCGCGCCGGGGAAGGGCGCCTGGTGGGGGAGCGACGCGGACTACCTCGGCGCCTGGTACGCCCTGGGCCGCGACGCGGAGTTCATCGTCACGGTCGCCACCGCGGTCGAGACGCTGCACGTGTTCCAGCACCTGCCCGCCCTGGAGAAGCTCCTCCCGCTGCCAGGCGCCGCGCGGGCGGCGACGCCGCCCGCGCGGCCGGCTGACGCAGCCTCGGCCGACGCAGCGCCCGCCGACGAGCGGATGCTCGGCCGGATCCGCGCGCTGCTGGCCAAGGCGGAGTCAACCGAGTTCGCGGAGGAAGCGGAGGCCCTGTCGGGCCGGGCGCAGGAGCTGATGGCGAAGTACAGCATCGACCACGCGCTGCTGGCGGCCCAGACCGGGAGGGCGCAGACGCCGGGCGGCCGGCGAATCGCGGTGGACAACCCCTACGAGGCGGCGAAGGCGTCGCTGCTGCAGATCGTGGCGCAGGCCAACCGCTGCCGCGTCGTCTGGTCCAGGGAGCTCGGCCTGGTTACGGTCATCGGCTTCGCGGCCGACCTGGACGCGGTCGAGTTGCTGTTCACCTCGCTGCTGGTCCAGGCGAACACCGCCATGCTGCGGACCGGCGGCAGGCAAGACGCAGCCGGGCGGTCAAGGACCAGGGCGTTCCGCCAGTCGTTCCTGCTCTCCTATGCCGTTCGCATCGGAGAGCGGTTGTCGGAGGCGGCCGATCACGCCGAGCGGGAGGCGGTGGCGGCGCAGCGGGCCGCTCCCGGCGGCGCGGGCGGCGTCGGGAGCAGGGGCGCCGACCTGGTGCCGTTCCTCGCGGCGCGGCACCAGGCGGTCGACGACGCGGTGGACCAGATGTTCGGCGCCACCCTCACCAGGAGCAGGTCGGTCCGGGCAACCGACACCGACGGCTGGAACTCCGGCCGCGCCGCTGCGGACCTGGCCAGCCTCCGCAACCACGCCCAGGTCGTCGGATAAGCGCAGTCGTCAGATAAGCGCGGTCGCCGGGTCCGGCGCGAGCTCGGGGGCCCGGCGACGGTGCGTCGGGAAACGGCTGGTCCGGCTGCCGCTATCGACACGCCGTCATCAATATGATATCACTTTGATAGTAGTCGGGTGACCGACGGCGCGCCCGCAGGAGGCGATCGGCAATGAGCACATCCCACGACAACACCGCCCCCAGAGGCCTACGCGAGTGGTGGCTAACTCCACCGCGACCTGGCCTGCAACGCCTGATCCACCCCTGGGTGTACCGCCACCTGAGCCGCTACGGGGCGATGCACCTTGTCGGCGGCATTGTCGCGGGAGCCGCGGGCCTTATCTGCCTCTCGTACGGCGTCTACGGATGGGCGGCCTTCTTCCTGGTCATCGCGGCGATGAATCTGGCGGGCGGTTGGTGGTATCTGAACATCGCTCGCTCCGCCGCAACCCGAACCTGAACCCGAACCTGATCAACGCCCGCGGCGCCGCCTCGACGCGAGCCGAGCGCGAACCGTGCGCGACGGCCTGACCCTCGCCCGTAAACGCTGACATCCGGCCAAGGCAGGCGTTTGCGCGGGGCGAGCCGCGCCCCGCTCCCCGGTTACGGCTTGCCTGCGCCCGGCGCGGGGGCCGGGAACGCCACGATCTGTCCGGTCGGCGCGCTTGACTGCGGTGCGCCCCACTGCTGGCCGACGACGTACAGCTGGGGCTGGTCGCCGCGGCTGAGCGTGCACGAGAAGGCGCCCCGGTCCAGCTCGACCGCCGCCAGCACCTGACCGCCCTCGCGGACCCGCACGCATCGCCCGGTCGCCACGTCGGCGTACCAGACGGCGCCCTCGTCGTCGACGCAGATCCCGTCGGGGTGGTCACCCCCGGTGGCCGCCCACACCCGCCGGCCGCCCAGGCCGCCGTCGGGACCGATGTCGTAGGCCGTGAGCCGGTTGGCGTGCGACTCGGCGACGACCAGCGTGCCGCCGTCGGCAGTGATCGCCATGCCGTTGGGGAAGGCAAGATCCCCGGCGACGATGCGGACCGACCCCGCCGCGGTGACGAGCACGACGCTGCCCGACGCGGGCTCGCCGCCGGGGAAGTCGTAGCCGATGTTGTTGACGTACGCGTTCCCCGCCGCGTCGACCACTACCTCGTTCCACGGCTTCAGCGAAAACGGGGCGAGGTCGGCATGGGTGACCATCGACCCGTCGGGCTCGCGCCGCAGCAGTCGCCGTCGCGCCGAGTCAACGACCAGCAGCCGCCCGTCGGGCAGGAAGTCGATGCACATCGGGAACGACGGGACGCTGACGACGACCTCGGAGCGTCCCTCGGGATCGAGCGCGATCACCTGATGGGCGCCCCAGTCGGAAAACCAGACCCTTCCGTCGTGCCAGCGCGGCGACTCGCCGAACACGATCCCTTCCATCAGCACAGTCATACTGGGGCAGACTGCCCGTCCGGCCGGGACTCATCGGTCGCGGGCACTGCCGCTTAGTACCGGCCGGGTACTAATCTCCCGCTTGCGCCGCCAGACCAGGCAGGTGAGTAACCGTCGGGTGACCCCGTGTGATGGAGGAAAGTCCGCTGGGTTAGCCTGTCGAAGGTAACGGTTCGGTATCAGGGTCGACATCAACGGAGGCAGCGCATGGGCATGGTCACCACGACCGACGGCACCGAGATCTTCTACAAGGACTGGGGCTCGGGGCAGCCGCTCGTCTTCAGCCACGGGTGGCCGCTGTCGGCCGATGACTGGGACACCCAGATGATGTTCTTCCTGCTCCACGGCTACCGGGTCATCGCCCATGACCGGCGCGGCCACGGACGCTCCACGCAGACCAACGACGGGCACGACATGGACCACTACGCCGACGACCTGCTGGCGGTGGTCGAGCACCTCGACCTCCACGATTGTGTCCACATCGGGCACTCCACCGGCGGCGGCGAGGTCACCCGCTACCTCGGCAGGCACGGCCAGTCCCGGGTGGCGCGGGCGGTGCTGATCAGCTCGGTGCCGCCGCTCATGGTGAAGACCCAGGCCAACCCGGGCGGCACTCCCAAGGAGGTATTCGACGGACTCCAGGCGCAACTCGCGGCTAACCGGACGCAGTTCTACCGCGACCTGGCCTCGGGGCCCTTCTACGGCTATAACCGGCCCGGCGCGAAGCCCTCACAAGCGATCATCGACAACTGGTCGCGACAGGGCATGATGGGCGGCGCGAAGGCGCAGTACGACGGCGTCGTCGCTTTCTCCCAGACCGACTTCACCGAGGACCTGAAGAAGATCTCGGTCCCGGTCCTGGTCATGCACGGCGACGACGACCAGATCGTCCCCTATGCTGACGCCGGGCCGCTGTCGGCGAAACTCGTGCAGAACGGGACGCTGAAGACGTATCACGGCTTCCCGCACGGCATGCCGACCACCGAGGCCCCGACCATCAACGCCGACCTGCTGGCCTGGCTGAAGTCCTGACCGGTTAACGGCTGGCCGCGCGCCAGCGCCGCGGCTAGGCTCGCCCGGGTGAGACTCGCCTTCGACGATGCCGGCCGCGGCGACTGCGCCGTCCTGATCCACGGGCACCCGTTCGACCGCACCCTGTGGGCCCCCCAGCTCGCGGCGCTGCGGGACGGCTTCCGCATCATCGCGCCCGACCTGCGTGGCTTCGGCCACAGCCCGGTCACTCCTGGCCTGGTATCGATGCGCGATTACGCCGCTGACATCGAGGAGCTGCTCGACGACCTCGGGATCGCCCGCGCCGCGGTCGTCGGCCTGAGCATGGGCGGTCTGGTGGCGATGGAGCTGGCCGCCTCCCGACCGGACCGCTACTGGGCGATCGGCCTCGTCGCCACCACCATGGAGCCGCCGACGCCGAAGGACCGTGCGACCCGACTCGAGCGAGCCGCCGCGGTCGAGCGCGACGGGATGGCCGTCCTGGTGGACTATATGCACACCGGCCTGTACGGGCCGGCCTGCCCGCCTGCCGTCCGCGCGCGGGTCGACGCCATGATGTACGCCGCCCCGCCGGCCGGGGCCGCGGCGGCGCTCCGCGGCCGGGCCGGGCGACCCGACTACCGGCCCCTCCTGGCCGGGCTCGACCTCCCGGCGCTGGTCTGCGCGGGCTCGGCCGATCCGTGGTCCAACCACGCGGTAACGGCCGAGATCGCCGCCTCGCTCAAGCGCCCGGAGACGGTCATCATCGACGGCGTCGGCCATCTGCCCAACCTGGAAGCCAAGACCGAATTCAACGATGTCCTGGGCGCTTTCCTCCGGGCTCACGCGCCCGGCTGAGGCCGCCCGTCGGAAGGCCGTGGGCCGGCGATCTCGCCCGTCTGGTCTTCCAGGTACGTGCGCAGCAGCAGGGCGGTCCAGGTGCGATAGGGCTTCCAGCTGCCGCTGATTCGTTCAAGCTCGTCGGCCGATGGCGGCCGCGGCAGACCATAGGCGAGAGCGACGGCGCGGGCGAGCCTGGGCTCATTGCGGGGGAGCTCGTCGGGGGTGCCCGCGCCGCGCAGCAGCACGAGCTCAGCGGAGAAGGCTCCGATGCCCGGCAGCTCCTTGAGCTGGTCGAGGGCCTGCTGCGCGGGCAACCCGCGTAGGCGGGAAGCATCGAGGCGGCCGTTCAGCGCGGCGACGGCGATGGAGCGGAGCCACTCCGGCTTGCGACCGGACAGCCCGGGAAAGTCGCCCAGCGTGGCGAGGCGCTGCGGCGCGGGGAACGCGTGCAGCAGGTGGCCGGCGATGGAAACCGGCTCCCCGATCTCCTCGGCCATCCGGGCCTTGATCGCGGCCGCCTGCCGGATCCTGATGCGATGGCCGATGATGGCCCACGCGGCCGCCTCGTACGGGGACCAGAAGCAGACCGGGCGCAGGCCAGGGTAGCGCCGCTGCAGCCCGGCCACGACCGGGTCGCGCTGGCCGACGGCGGGGAATCCAGTCCCGTCCACGTCCAGTGAGAGGATCCGCGCGACTTGGTCGCGTACGGCCGCGTGTAGGTCCGACCCGGCCGCCGCAGGGCTGACGATCTCGCAGTGCACGCCGTCGGGGTGCTCGATTAGCCGGACTCCGGCCGTCTGCCACGTTCCGTCCACGGGGAATGCCAGCTCCAGCGGCCGTTCCGCTTCCCCGTCGAAAGCGGCCGGGGTGAAGCCCTCGAGGAACCGGGTGCTGGCCGACAGCGAGAACGGGCCCTGGGCCTGCAGGACGAACGTGCTCATCGCGGCTCAGCCGGTTTCAGGGTCGCGGCGGTGACGGGTGCCGGGGCTGGTAGATGGGGAACTCCGAGCCATCCGGCAGGCGGATCGCCGCCAGCAGGCCCCAGCCCTGATCGGAGACGTCCCGTGCCACCTCGGCGCCCTTGGCGCGCAATTCGGCGAGCGTGGCGTGGATGTCGTCGCACATGAGATACAGCTCATGCCGGCTGTCGCCGTCGGCTGGATGAACGGCGAGTTCGGCCGGGGGCAGGGCGAAGATAAGCCAGCCGCCGCCTGCGTCAGCCGATGGCAGGCTGAGGACGTCGGCGAAGAACGCGCGGACCTTCTCAGCCTCCGGCGAGAACACGATCGCGTGCATCCCGGTGATCACAGTGCGATCCTAGCCGGTTGAGAACTACATCCCCTGGCGGGCGATGAACAGCGCGGCGGAGTCATCCTGCAGGTGACCGCCGACATGGCGTAGGACGTCGTCGTAGAGCAGGCTGAGGGCCGTGCCGGGATCCCCGTCGCCGAGCAGCGGGCCGGATCGATCCACCTGGTAGAAGTCGCCCGACCGGTCCCGCGCCTCGCTGATGCCGTCGGTGTAGAAGAGGATCCGGTCGCCCGGGCCGAACGGGGCGGTGTGCTCTTTCCGCACGCCGGGGTCGAGGTGGCCGAGCCCGAGCGGAAGGCTGGCCTCCAGCGGCTCCGCGAGGCTCGCGTTTTCGCCGCAGAGCAGCAACGGAGACGGATGCCCGCAGTTCAGCAGCCGGATTTCGGTGCCGTCGCGGGGTATCTCGGCCATGATCGCGGTCACGAATCGGCCGCCTGAGGCCTGGTGCTCAAGGCTCCGCTCGATGTGGGTCGCGATGGCGGCGAGATCAGGCTCGTCGTAGACCGCCTCGCGGAACGCGGCCAGCACCACCGCCGCCGTCTGGACCGCAGCCAGGCCCTTGCCCTGGACGTCGGCGACGATCAGGCGGGCGGTTCCCGCCACCGCGACGACATCGTAGAGGTCACCGCCGATCCGCGCCGCGGCGGCGGCGGAGATGTAGCGCACGGCGATCTGGAGCTGGCCGACCTGGCGGGGCACCTGGTGCAGGAGGACGCGCTGGGCGACGTCCGCGACCGCGCGCACGTCGACCAGCTCCTGTTCCTTGCGCTGGCGGGCGGCGCTGGCGATCACGGCCGCCACCGTGACGCCGGCGATCGTGGCGCAGGCCTCGACCGCGTGGGTCGAGAACGCGATTCCGCCGTAGGCGGCTACCAGCATGCTCAGGACGACGGCGACGCCGCCGGTAAGCACCGTGCGGAGCGGGCCGAGGGAAACCGGGGCCAGGGCGGGTCCGAGCGACAGCAGCGACAAGAACCCGACCTGCGTGCCCACCACGACCAGATCGACGCCGGCGACCACGGCCATGACGCAGAACGGGACGGCCGTGGCCAGCGAGTTCGGACTGACCCGGGCGATTACAGCGTGTCTGCGCATGCCAGTCTCCTGCCAAGGCGGGGGGCGGACGCGAGTCCTCAGTCAATTTTATTGTGCTCTTCCACTACTTATTGCGCTGTGCCCGCCTACTTTAGGCAGCCGTCACTCAGTCACCGCCAGTCGCGCCGCGGCTCATCATGAGCACGGCCTGGCGGCGGCTCAGGGCGGCCGTGGGCGCGCCGCCGCCGGGGTCGGCGCTGCCGTAGATCCAGGTCGGCCCGTCGGCGAGGTGGCTGAGGGCCTCCTCGGCGACGTCGGCCGGATCCGCCAGCTCGCCGTACGGCTCACCCTTGGCGTCCATCACCCGGCGCAGGGAAGGGGTGTCGGTCCGGCCGAGCACGAGGGCCATGACGTCCACCCCGCTGCCGCGCCATTCCGCCCACAGGCTCTCCGCCAGGATGAGGTCGAACGCCTTGGTGGCGCCGTAGGCGGCGAGGGTGGCGCCGCCGGCCCAGGCCGCGCCCGACGTCACCAGCACCATGGCCCCGCGCCCGCGCGCCACCATCGGGCCGCCGAAGCGGTAGGCCGCCTGCAGGACGCTGACGCAGTTGCGGTTGACGAGCTCCAGGTGGGCGGCCAGGTCCTTGTCGAGGAACGGGGCGCTGAGGCTGTCGCCGCCGGCGTTGTAGACCAGCAGCCCGACCTCCAGGCCGGACGTCGCTTCCGCGAGCCTTGCGATGGCATCGGGGGCGCTTAGGTCGAGCGCGACCGTTCTTACCTCAACGCCGTGCCGAGCCCGGATGTCGTCCGCGAACTCCTCGAGTACGGGGGCACGGCGGGCTACCAGTACGACGTTCATGCCCCGGGCGGCGATTGCGTGAGCGAACGCGGCGCCGACTCCGTCGGACCCTCCCGCGACGATGCCCCAGGGTCCGTACGTGCCTGTCAGGGTGGTGGTCATCCTGCGATTCCTTTCGCGGCGCCCGTTGGCCATACCGGTGCGGGACCATCGCCATGCGAGCATGTTATAGGAGGGACTCTCCTAAAAAAAGCCGTCAGTGGACAGGCGGTCGGCTGGCCGGCCGGCCACTACGATCGTGGACATGGCAGAGCCCGTCCCTCGCCGCGGCCGTCCGCGCGATGACAGCATCAGCCAGCGGGCTCTGACCGCGGCGGCCGAACTGCTGGTGGAACGCGGCTTCGACGCGACCACGATCCAGTCGGTGGCGGCGCGCTCGGGCGTGCACGCCTCCGCCATCTACCGCCGCTGGCCGTCGCGGATCGAGTTGATCGAGGAGGCCGCGTTCCCGGGGTTCAGCCCGCTGTCGGTCCAGCCGACCGGAGACCTCCGGCGCGATCTGCGCCGGTTCATCCGCGCCTACGTGGCGGCCTTCGGCGCGCCCGCCGCGCGCGCCGCCGCGGCCGGCCTGCTGGCCTATCACCAGGCGACGGGCCCGCCCCGGCCGCCCCGGCCGTCCGAGCAGTACCTGCGGGTTTCCGCGCGGCCCCAGTTCCAGGACATCCTGCGCGCCGCGCCGCCCGCGAGCATCGACCCCGCGGTGGATCCGGACGACGTCTTCGACATGCTGCTCGGGGCCGTGCTGATCCGCACGGTGGTTTACCCCGTCACCGCCCGGCACCGTCCCATCGAGCGCACCGTGGAGATGATCCTCCGCTTGCTGCGGCCCCCCGCGGCGCTGGCGGCGGGCGATCCCGACCCGCCGGGCCCGGGCGTAGCCGACGCCGTCCGGGGCTTAGCTCGCGGCCAGCTCGGCGTTGGCGCGCGCGGTGACGATGCTCAGGACGCGCCCGGCCGTCGCCAGATCGGCGGCCGGGAAGTCGAACAGCCGGGCGCTGAGGTCGTCGATCGCGTGGCGGATGTGGCTGTACCTGGCCTGGCCGGATTCGGTCAGCGACACTAGCTCAGTCCCCTCGAGCATCCCCAGGGCGCGGAGTTCGCCGATCGCGGCCTCGACCTCGGCGCCATCGAGCTTCCTGGCGCCCGCGATCCGGTCGACCAACTGGCTCCGGTCCGAGTCGCCGCCGGCGGCGGTGGTGACGGTGAGCACCAGCCACTGGGTGAAGGTGGTCCCGATCCTGGCCAGGATCGGGTCCAAGAGGGCGCCAAGCGCGCTCTCGGCCTGGCCGATGACCTGCGTGTTGAGTGACGGGTAGGCCTGCATCTGTACTCCCGGTCGGTATGCTGAGCTAATCGTTTGATGCACAAACGTTTGACCCACCAACGATATTCCATCCAAGCGGCGGCGGGAAGCCGCCGGCGGGCGATAGGACTGACGTGGACCTGGACGAAGAGCTGCCCAGCCGGCTCAGGGCGATGCCGACCTGGCTGATCAGCCAGGTCGAGACGCGCGCGCACCGGCTGCTGACCGAGCGCCTGGCCGCCGCCGGATCACGCGGCTACCACTTCCGTCTGCTGGCCGCGCTGGCCGAGTTCGGGCCCGCGTCCCAGGCCAGCCTTGGACGCCGCACCGCGATGAACCGCAGCGACGTGGTGACGGCGGTCAACGAACTGGTCGCCCAGGGGCTGGTCGAGCGGACCGGGGACCCGGTCGACCGGCGCCGCAACATCGTCGCGATGACGACGGCCGGGGCAGCGCGGCTGAAGCGACTCGACGGCGTGCTGGCCGATGTTCAAGACGAGCTGCTCGCGCCGCTGTCAGCCGCGGAGCGGGCTGAGCTCGCCCGGCTGCTGACCCGCGTCCTCGGCGACCGCTGACGCGCGGCGCGGCCGTTGCAGGGTAATGACGACCGAGGCGATCACCAGGGCGGCGCCAACTCCCTCGCGCCAGCTGAACTGCTCGCCCAGGAACACGATCCCGGCTAGCACCGCGACCACGGGGTTGACGTAAGCGTAGGTGGAGACGGTGGCCACCGGCAGGTGCGACAGGGCGTACCCGTAGGCGGTGAAGGCGAGGATCGAGCCGGGGCCGATGAGGTAGGCGAGGGCGATCCAGGAGGTGGCGGGCACCGAGGACCAGTGGACGCGGGAGAACTCCCCGGTGGCCGCGGCCACCGCGAGCAGCGCCACGCCGCCCGCCAGCATCTCGATCGCCGCGGCCAGCATCGCGTGGGCAGGCACCGGGAGCCGATGGCTCAGCACCGATCCGAAGCCCCAGGCGGCCGACGCGCCGAGCACGATGAACACGCCCGAGCCGCGGCCCCCGGCCAGGCCGCCGACCAGGATGGCGACCCCGCCGAGTCCGATCCCCAGCCCCGCCGCCGAGCGCACCGTGACCCGCTGATGCTCCACCGGCCAGGCGAAGACGATCATCCACAGCGGCACCGTGGCCACCAGCACGGCGGCCACGCCGGAGGGCAGCGTCGTCTCGGCGACGCTCACGCCGCCATTGCCGCCGAACAGCAGCAGGACGCCGACGACGACGCCCGCCAGCCAGGCCCTGGCACCCGGCCGCGTCCCGGCGCCGGGCGACTCCAAGCCGACGGCCGCCTCCCGACCGCCTGCGGCGGCCCGCCGCGCGATCGGGTAGAGCAGCGCGCCCGCGATCATGTACCGGATCCCGGCCAGCAGCAACGGCGGCAGGTGCCCCACCCCGACCCGAATGGCCAAGTAGGTCGATCCCCACACCACGTAGACGACGCCAAGCGCGATCCAGCTCTGGACGCGGGCACGGGTATCGAGGGCGGTGCCGTTACTGGTCATGCCTCCATCGTCGCCTCGCGCCGCCGCCGACACGAGTGGCAGAATCGACAACTGAGGGTAAATTACTGCCATGCACAGGATCGCGATCCCCGTCACCCCGGGCCTGCCGCTGTTCGAACTGGCCATCCCGTGCGAGGTCTTCGAACCCGGCAGGCAGGACTTCCCCGTGCCATGGTGGTATGAGCTGCAGCTGTGCGCGGTCCAGGACGGCCCGGTTCGCACCGCCGAGGGACTGCTGTTCGACAGCCCGCTCGGCCTTGACGAGCTGGCCAAGGCCGATACGGTGATCATCCCCGGCTGCGCCGACCGCCAGGACGACCCGCCGCAAGCGCTGCTGCAGGCCGTGCGCGCCGCCTACGACGCCGGCGCGCGGATCGCCTCCATCTGCACCGGCGCCTTCACTCTGGCCGCCGCCGGGCTGCTCGACGGCCGCACCGTGACCACCCACTGGATGCACGCGGCCGAGCTCACCAGGCGCTGGCCGGCCGTCCGGGTCGAGCCCAACGTGCTCTACACCGACGACGGCCAGATCCTCACCTCGGCCGGCTCGGCCGCCGGACTCGACCTCTGCCTGCACATCGTCAGCAACGACCACGGGACCAAGATCGCCAACACGCTCGCCCGACGGCTCGTCATACCGCCGCACCGCGACGGCGGTCAGGCGCAGTACATCGAGCAGCCTCTGGCCGCCATGGGGGCCCGGGGCCTTGGCTCGTCGCTTGACTGGGCCAAGGCCCACCTGGAGCTGCCGCTGACGGTCGAGGATCTGGCCGGCCGGGCCATGATGAGCTCCCGCACCTACGCCAGGCGCTTCCGCGAGACGACCGGCACCACGCCGCTGCAATGGCTGTGCGCCGAGCGCGTGCGCCGCGCCCAGGAGCTGCTTGAGAGCACCGACGAGACCATCGAGCGCATCGCGACCCTGTGCGGGTTCGGATCCGCGCACCAGCTGCGCGTTCACTTCACCCGGGTCAATCGCGTGACCCCGTACGCCTACCAGCGGACCTTCCGGTCACGGGCCGACGCGTAAGGCGAGGCCGCCGGTCACGGTCGCTGACCCTTCGTGACCGACGGCTGGACAAACCTGATCGGCAACGTCCCCCAGCTCACGGAATAGAGCCGGGTAGCGGTGATCCCGGCGTTGAGCACGCTCTGGCCGGCGCTGCCGTAGCACCACTCGGAGACGGTGGCCTTAGCGGGCACGGTCACCACTGCCGTCTCGGCGGCCTGGACGATCGTGCTGTCCCCGCCGCCGTAGCTGAGCGCGGTGGCGGGATTGGCTCCGTTGGCGGCGTCGGTGATGTAGCAGAGCGCCTGGTCCCCCTTCGCGGCCATGAACGCCGTCGCCGACACGGCGTAGGTTCCGGCCGGGAGCTTGCCGGTGCTGACGATCTCGATCTGGTTCGGGCTAATCGGGATGCCCTCATTCGTGGTGGTCATCCCGGCGCCGCCGTTCGACTGGAGCTGTGCGGCCGTCTTGCCGTCCACATACTGCGCATTGAGGTTGTTGACCTGGATGCTTCTGTTGACCGCGAGCGGCGCCTTGCCCGCCGGGGCCTGCAGAATGTGTCCTCCTGATTTAGTCGCGCTCAATGCGTCGCAGCGGGGTGAAAGAAAAGGCAACGCAGAGCGCATCGTAAACAGGCGTCTCTTATTTTTCTCTGATCAAAGACCATTTTTGCCCTTGTGGTCAGAACTGATAGATAGACGCGCGCGGCTGTGAGAGACCCGCATGACCATCGCGCCGGGCGATCCAAGGGGCTTGGAGGAGGGCCCGCTGGTGATCATGGTCACGCTCGACCCCGGGCCAGACCGGGAGGAACTGCAATGGTGGACGGAGCAACTCCGTGACCGGGTAGAGGTTCGCGCCTGGTCCGGGTCATTCCCGGGCCGATTGACCTCGGTCCACGTTGAAGCACCCGCTGACCAGGTTGAGGCCGTCGCAAGAGGGCTGCTCACCTCCATTCATGAGGCAAACGCCGCGTACGAGGACGGCTATCCGGCCTGGCGGCGAGAACATGACGAGCGAATAGCTGAGAAGCGGCTTCTGGAGCAGCGTCGCCTTGCCGACCAACAGGCCATCCTCGACCGGGTGATTGACGAGTACCGCACGAGTTAGCGGATCCCGCATGACCAGCTTGGAAGAACGGCTCGTGGCTACAAAGCCTGACCTATCGGCTTCGATGGCGTAGCCACAGAATCGCGTTGGGGCGGCCGGCGCCCGGGTATTGACTGGGGTATGAGGGAGGAACTCGGCGGGTGGGACGCCTACATCTCGGCCGTGGTCCGTATCGAATCACCGGACGGTGTGCGCTGGCTGAAGCCCGCGCCGGTCTTCCGGACCGAGGGACGGTATCCGGATCCGGGTGGCCGCCCGATCTCGGTGATCACGGCGCACAATCCGGCCGGGCGGTTGGCGTGCGATAAGGCGAACGCCGCCGCGCAGGCGCGCCTTGAGTCGGAGTTGCGGCGACGCGGGCTGACCTGGTGGCCGGCCGCTGGCGGAGACGCGCCGTGGACGCACGTAGAGGCGGGTGTCGCGCTCATCGGCGTGCCCGCGCCGGTCGCGGTCGCGCTCGGGGCCGAATTCAAGCAGGACGCGATCTTCGTTTTCACCACGGCGGACCGACGGATCGTCAGCTGCACCGACGCGCGGGTCGAGACCACCGGATGGTCGATCACCGCCGTCCGGTAGTCCGCACGGTCAAGGTCAAGGTCAGGGTCAAGGTCAAGGTCGCGCTTGGTCAGGTCCAGGCGAGGCCGGCGTCCGGGGCGTCGTCGGCCAGCACGCTGCCCGCGATCAGGCCGTAGGGGCGGTCGTCGGCGTGATAGACCTCGCGCTCGTTCTCCAGGCCGAACGGGGCCAGGTCGACGATGAAGTGGTGCTTGTTCGGCAGCGCCAGCCGGGCCTCGCAGATGTCCGGCAGCGCCGCCAGCAGGGCCGCGCCGAGCGCGTAGAGCATCTGCTGCAGCGAGTACGAGTAAGTGCCCGCGAACGTGTCCAAGATCGTCTTCTTGGCGGTCGCGGCCGCCGCGGTCCAGTCGGCGGCCGCGACCGCTTCTGGCCGGAACCGCCACTGGGCGTTCACCGCCGTCGCCAGGATCCGGTCCTTGGTCTCGGCCAGCGTGGTGTACCCGTCCTTCGGGAACCCCCAGAATTCCGACGCGGTGGTGTTCATCACGACCAGATCCTTGATACCCGACACCACCGTGGTCCCGGCGACGGCGTCGTGGATCACGGTCGTGGTCCGCACCAGGTCGCCGGCCCGGGCGAACGAGTACCCGGTCGCGCCGATCGGCGTCCAGCCGTACTCCTCGACCGAGATCCTGGCCCGCGTGATCGGCTGCTGGGAGGCGACGAAGAACGAGGCCAGCTCCAGCGCGAACGTTTCCGGCTCGACCGCGCCCATCTCCTTGGCCAGCGCGTAGACCCGGTTCTTTTGCGAGTCGGTGGGCAGCACACTGGAGTTGTCGCCGGTCAGGTGCGTGCCGTCGAGGTCGCCGGATAGGGACGTGGACACGTTCCAGTCGCGGATCACGTCGGCGCCGTCGGGCGCCGCGCCGCGGGCGACGCGGACGACCCGTATCTCCGACTTGCCGTACCGGTTGACTCCGACCTGGACCATGGTCACTCCTGCGGGCTGTGTAGTTGCTCGTAAACGCGGTCGCGCCGAAGCGGCAGCGCGGTGAAGCGGACTCCGGTCGCGTCGCGGACGGCGTTCGCCAGTGCCGGCGCGACCGGGTTGAACGGCGCCTCGCTCATCGGCTTGGCCCCGTAGGGGCCGAACGGGTCGAAGGTCGACGCGAACAGCACCTCGGTCGGCGGCACGTCAGCCAGCACCGGGACGTGGTACTCGCGCAGCGCCCGGGTGGTCACCCGGCCGGCCGGGTCGAGCCGCACCTCTTCGAACAGCGCCGCCCCGAGCGCCTGCCCCACCCCGCCCTCGACCTGCCCGCGCAGCTGCAGCGGGTTGAGCACCGTGCCCGCGTCCACCGCCTGCACCGATTGCAGCACCCGGATCTCGCCGGTGGCGGCGCAGACCGCGACCCGGAACCCCTGGACGGTGAACGAGACCGAGCGGGACCGCCCGTCGCAGAAGCCCTCGGCCTCGAGCGGCTTCCCGCCGGTGGCCTCGCCGCTGGCCGAACGGGCCGCGATCGCGTCGGCCAGGGCCCGGGCCGCCCGCATCGTCGCGGTGCCCGCCACCGCGATCCCGGTCGACCCGTACGCGCCGGTGTCGTGCCCGCTGCGGTCGGTGTCGGAGGAGAAGACGAGAACGTCGCCCGGCTCGCAGCCGAGAACGTGAGCGACGATCTGCTGGTGCACGGTGGTCGTCCCGTTTCCGAACTCGGCCGTCCCCACGAACGCCGCGTACCCGCCGTCGGGCCGCTCCGCTACCCGGGAACGGCCGTGGTGCCCGCCGGGCGGGATGGTGTCGAGCATCGCCACCGCCAGCCCGGTCCCGGTCGCCCACCCGGCCGGCCCGGCCAGCCCCCGCCCGCTGGCCAGGGCCTTCTCCGCCAGATCGAGGCAGTCGAAGACGCCGATGCTGGCGGTGGACACGTCTTCCGCCTCGCCGCTGCCGTTCACCAGCTCGTCGCCCTCGCGGATGAGGTTGCGGCGGCGCAGTTCCACCGGGTCGATGTCAAGCGAGCGGGCCAGTTCGTCGATCGCGGACTCGACCGCGAACACCGTCTGGGAGAGCCCGTAGCCGCGGAACGCCCCGGCCGGGACCGTGTTGGTGTAAACCGCGCGGGCGTCGACCCGCTTGTTCCGGCAGCGGTAGACGGTCACCGCCTCCTCGACCGCGTGGAACAGCACGCCCGGTCCGTGGTTGCCGTATGCGCCGGTGTCGGCCGTGACGTCGAGGGCCAGCGCGGTCAAGATCCCGTCGGCGGTGGCGCCGAGCGTGACCGTGACCGCCATCGGGTGCCGGGTGGTCGCCGCCGTGAACTCCTCCTCGCGGGTCAGCTCGAGCTGGACCGGGCGCCCGGTGCGCAGCACCGCCAGCGCGACGATGTCCTCGGTCAGCATCTCCTGCTTGCCGCCGAACCCGCCGCCGACTCGCTTCGCGACCACTCGCACCTGGTCGCGTTCCAGGCCGAATATCCGGCTGATCTCGTCCCGGGTGAGGAACGGCACCTGGGTTGACGTCCGCAGCACCAGCCTGCCCGGGGCGCTGCCGCATGATCCGGGGTCAAGCCAGCCGATCGTCGTGTGCGTCTCAAGCGCGACGTGCTGAACCCGTTGCGTTCGGTACGTGCCGCTATAGACCGAGTCGGCCGCGGCGAAGCCCGCGTCGGCGTCGCCCGCCTCGCGGTGGACCTCGGCGCAGATGTTGCCGGGGGCGAGCTGCGGATGGAGCGGCGGCGCGCCCGCTGCAATCGCCGCGGCGGGGTCGGTGACCGCGGGCCGGACCTCGTAGTCGACGTCGATCAGCGCGCAGGCGGCGTCAGCCGTGACCAGGGTGTCGGCGACGACGGCGGCGATGCGCTGGCCCTGGAACCGGACGGTGCGGTCGAGCACCAGCGTGTCGTAGGGGTCGTCGTCCCGATTGTGATGCCGCGCGGTGGAGAAAAGCACGGTCGGGGAGTCGGCGTAGGTCAAGACGGCGACGACGCCCGGCAGCCGCAGCGCCGCCGACGCGTCGATCGAGCGGATCCAGGCGTGCGCGTGCGGCGACCGCAGCAGCCTCATCGCCAGCGGCGGCGTCGGCGGTACGTCGGCAGCGTCCTCCGCTGCGCCCGGCGAATCCGGCCCGACCGGCAGGTCGGCGGTGAACCGCGCCCGCCCGGTCACCACGTCCGGCCCAGCCGGGGCGGGCTCCGGCCGGCCGATCGGGTTCGGCCGAGACCCCGCAGACGTTGACGGGGGAGGCGAAGGGCACGGTCCGTTCGGGAAAACTGCTCGTGGCCTTTGATCTATCGCGTCGCGGATCGACCCGTAGCCAGTGCAGCGGCAGATGTTCCCCTTGAGCGCCCGCGGCAGGTCGTCCCGCTGCAGCGGGCTGAGCGCCGCCGCCGTCATGATCATTCCGGCCGTGCAGAAGCCGCACTGGAACCCCTGCGCGGCCAGGAACGCGTCCTGCAGCGGGTGCGGCGTCAGTCCCTCGATCGTGGTGACCGCGCATCCGGCCGCGCGGATCGCGGGGAAAATGCAGCTGTGCACCGGCACCCCGTCGACGTGCACCGTGCACGCGCCGCAGTCGCCCGCGTCGCAGCCCTTCTTGACCCCGAGCCAGCCGTTCTCGCGCAGGAACGTGCGCAGGCACTGGCCCGGGCGCGGGTCGCCGCCGGCCGGGCGGCCGTTGACGATCACCGGGCGGGCCCCTGGTTCGCTGCCAGCTCCGCGATCACCCCGGCCACGCTGCGGCGGGTCATCGCCTCCCGCCAGCGGGCGCCGCCGTGCACGTCGTCCAGGTACACCGGGCCCGCGGCGTCGAGGGCGGCGAGCGCGTCGTCGGGTGCGGGGTGGTCGGCGAACCGCAGCTGGAGCGGGCGCGGGGTCGCGGCGGTGACCGTGAGCACGGTCTCGCCGCGGGAACTGTGCGCGCCGGGGGAGCGGCGGGCGATGACGAGGACGGCCGACCGGCCGACGGGGGACAGCGAGACCTGCCGGAGCGCGGTGCGCGCTGTCAGCCCGGCGGCGGGAAGGTCGACCCGGGTGAGCAGCTCGCCCGGTGCGAGCGCGTTGACGCCGTCGCCGGTGACCAGATCCGCGACCGCCAGCCGCCGGGCGCCGCCGTCGCGCCCGGCCAAGGTCGCGACCCCGTCCAGCGCGGCGGTCAGCGACGTCATCGGGCCGGCCGGCAGCGACAGGCAGATGTTCCCGCCCACCGTGGCCACGTTGTGCACCTTGAACGAGCCGAGCAGCGCGTCGCAGCAGCGCCGGGCGAGTTCCGCCGCGGCCGCGCGGGACGGCTGCGCGGGCCGCCAGCGCGCGAGCTGCGCCAGCGTGCAGGTCGCGGCGATGGTCAGGCCGTCGTCGGTCTCGGTCAGCGGCGGCCAGCCAAAGGCGTTCAGGTCGAGCAGCCGCCGCAACCGTGGCTGCGGCTGGGAGAACAGCCAGCTGCCGCCGCCGAGCCAGGCGTCGCCGTCGCGCCAGGTCGCGGCCGGGGCCGGCGCGTAGCCGGTGACGGCGTTCAGGTCCACCCGAGCTCGTACCTCCCGCGCGCCTCCACGCTGCTGATCATGCCCTTATGCTGCCGCCATAATGTTACGCGGTCATCTCGGCGGCGCTTCGTGGCCGATCGCAACGGACGCGGCCGCGGCTGTTGGCGCGAGGCAGGGACCGATTTCCTAAAGTCTTTGGCAGTGGAATGAGCGGGTCATTTCTGTCATGCTGAACGGCAAATCGGCGCACTTCCGCGCGATATGGCAAACGCCTTTTTCGTCGCTTACCGTGGATATGACCGGGCGGATAGCGCAATTACCAACATCGGCGGGGCCCCGGTGGGGCGTCGTCACGCTCGTCTACCCGCACTCGCTGCTCGTCCTCGAGGCGGTTCTGATGACCGCCTTCGGCATCTCCTGGTTCGCTAAGGGCGGGAAGCTCCTTGCCCGGCCGTCGACGGCCTAGGATGGCACCTATGCACCGGCAATTCCGGCAGGTTGACGTATTTGCAGAAGAGCCATTCGTTGGCAACCCGGTGGCCGTCGTCCATGGGGCGGACGGTCTCGCCGATGATGAGATGCGGCTGTTCGCCCGCTGGACCAACCTGTCGGAGACCACGTTCCTGCTGCCGCCGACCGACGAGCGGGCCGACTACCGGGTGCGGATCTTCACCCCGACCCGGGAGCTGCCGTTCGCCGGGCACCCCACGCTCGGCAGCGCGCACGCCTGGCTGGAGGCGGGCGGGCCGCCCGCCCGGCGGGACGTGATCGTGCAGGAGTGCCAGGCCGGCCTGGTGGCGCTCCGGCGGACCCCGAACGGCCTGGCGTTCAGGGCGCCGCCGACGCTGCGCGGCGGCCCCGTCGACGAGCCGACGCTGCAGGAGATCGCGGCCGTGCTCGCCATCGCGCGGGCGGACATCATCGACGCCCAGTGGGCGGACAACGGCCCCGGCTGGGTCGCGGTGGAGCTGGCCAGCGCCGAGGCGGTGCTCGCGGTCAAGCCGGGCGCGACCCATCTGAACATCGGCGTGTTCGGCCGCCGCCCGGCCGGGTCGGCCGAGGCGATCGAGGTCCGCGCGTTCGTCCCGTCCAGCGCGGGCGCGGGCGAGGACCCGGTGACCGGCTCGCTCAACGCCGCCCTGGCCCAGTGGCTGCTGGCCAGCGGCAAGGCCACCGCCCCGTACACCGCCAGCCAGGGCACCGTGCTCGGCCGCTGCGGCCGAGTGCACGTCAGCACCGACGCCGACGGCGCGGTCTGGATCGGCGGCGGCACCCACACGCTCATCTCCGGCAGCGTGCTCCTCTAAATTCAAATTCGACAGACCCAGTTGTCCGAACGGACCGTTGTTTCACCCAGTCCGCCGGTGTTTCCGACGGACCCGGGGCGGCTGCGCCTTAGCGGGGCCGCCCGTCGAGCCATACGGTCCACGCCTGGACGCGCTTGAGCCGGAATACGTGGTGCACGATCCACGGGTCGGCGTCGAAGATCGACCGGAGCGCCTCCTCATCGGGGGCCTCGACGGCGAGCAATGCGATGTCGTCGTCGTCATCGCTCGCGACCGGACCGCCGAGGATGATGACTCCGCGGTCGACCAGAGAATCGGCGAAGGCCGCGTGCTCCTCCCAGAAGGCCTGCTCGCGGATGACGCGGGCATGGTCCCAGTTCGAGCCCTTGGCCGTCGTAACCGCGAACATCGGCATCGTTCCTCCGTTCTCCCGGTAGGCGGCCCTGCTACCAGGTGTATTGCTGCTTCGACGGCCGAACTTTCTGATCGGGCCGCGATCGGCGGATCAGGTCGCCCGCCCACGACGCCACGGGAATGTCGGACGGTTCATTTAGAGTGTCCCGTGTGAGTGAAGCCGCTGAGCCCGAAGTCCAGTTCCGCACCGACGTCACCGTCGAACTCGTCCGGTCAAGCGCATCCGACGCCGATGTGCTGTTCGCCGCGCGGGTCTCCACCCTGGGCGAGAAGTCCCTGGAAGCCGCGTCGGCCGACCCCTCAGACCCGGCGGCGGCGGAGCCGTCGGCCCGGGACCGGGGGCTGATCAACTACCTGATGCGGGACCGCCACGGTTCGCCCTTCGAGCACAACTCGATGACCTTCTACGTGCAGGCCCCGATCTTCGTGTTCCGCGAGTTCATGCGGCACCGGATCGCCTCCTACAACGAGGAGTCCGGCCGCTACCGCGAGCTGCGGCCGGTCTTCTACGTGCCCGCTGAGAACAGGAACCTCATCCAGATCGGCAAGCCGGGCGCGTACGAGTTCCTGCCCGGGACCGACAAGCAGCACGCGCTGGTCGACGAGACGGTCCGCGAGGCGTCGGAGCGGGCCTACGCCGCGTACAGGAAGATGCTGGCGGAGGGGGTCGCGCGCGAGGTCGCGCGGATGGTGCTGCCGCTCAACATCTACTCGTCGATGTACGTGACGATGAACGCGCGCTCGCTGATGAACTTCCTGTCCCTGCGCAGGCACGTCGACGGGGCGGCGTTCCCCTCCTTCCCGCAGCGCGAGATCGAGCTGTGCGCGGAGAAGATGGAGGCGATCTGGACCGGCCTGATGCCGCTCACCCAGGCCGCCTTCGTGGGGCACGGCCGGGTCGCGCCCTGACCGCGGCGGCCGAATCTGACCTGGCCGTCCTCCCGGCGGCGCTTTTGCGGAAAGATGAACACTGAATTACCCCATCGCTACGCAGAAACCGCTCTTGTCCGGAAGAATGTCGTTAAGGACAGTAGCGGGGGGCGCTACCTGGCCCGTGCTTCTCGTGTTATCGCAGCGAGCAGGAGGATTTGATGGGTCGCCCGATCATCGGCATCACCGGCGAGCTGGACGCGGCTCGCTGGGGGGACTGGCTCCGGGAGGCCGTGATCTCGCCCGTCAGCTATATCCGCGCGGTGGACCGGTCCGGCGGAGCGCCGGTGGTACTGCCGCCGGTGCCGCCGCCCTCGGTGGCCGCCTTCATCGCGACCCTGGACGGACTGGTGTTCGCGGGCGGCCGGGACCTGGACCCGGCCAACTACGACCAGCAGCGACTCGACGAGACCGATGAGCCCGAGCACCGTCGGGACCGGTTCGAGCTTGCGCTGATGCGCGCCGCCCTCGAGGCGGAACGTCCCGTTCCTCGCGATCGGCCGCGGACTGCACGTGCTGACGGTGGCCCGCGGGGGCACGCTCACCCAGCACCTGCCCGGCCACCGCACCGACCGGGCGCGCTACCTGCCGCACGACGTCGCCCTCGGCCCCGAGAGCTTCCTCGGCGGGCTGCTCGGCAAGCGGGTCATGGTGCCCGCCGCGCACCACCAGGCGCCGTACCGGATCGGCGAGGGGCTGACCGTGGCCGGCTGGTCGCCGGACGGCGAGGTGACCGAGGCCCTCGAGGTCGACGGACACCGCTTCGGCGTCGGCGTCCACTGGCACCCGGAGGAGAGCGACGACCTGCGGCTGTTCGCCGCGCTGGTCGAGGCGGCGGCGGAACCCCGCACCGCCCCGGCCGCCCGCGCCGACGCGCAGCCGCCGCGCAAGCCGGTCGCGATCAAGCCCAAGGCCGCCGCGCGCCGCTAGGACAGGCGTTCCGCGAGCCCCGGGAGTTCCCGGGGCTACAGCGACGGGGTGTAGGAGCTGAACCAGTGGTCCTTGAGCCAGAGTGATCGCCGCGGTCCACGCGCCGGTCACCTCGAGCAGGCCGACCGCCACCAGCAGGGCGCCGCCGATCCTGCTCACCATCCGCGCGTTCCGCTTGAAGAACCCGAGCACTCCCACCATGCGCTGGAAGATCGCCGCGACCAGGATGAACGGGATGCCCAGGCCGAGGCCGTAGATGAAGCAGAGGAACGCGCCGCGGGCGGCCGTGCCCGACTGGGCGGACAGCGTCATCACCACGCCCAGCGTGGGGCCGATGCAGGGCGTCCAGCCGACCCCGAACATGACCCCGAGCAGCGGCGCGCCCGCCAGGCCGGCCCGCGGGGTGAACGACGGCTTGAAGATCCGCCCGGCGAACATGAACCGGTCGAACGCGCCGAAGAACAGCAGGCCGAGCAGGATCGTCACCCCGCCGAGCACCTGGGTGATCCCGTCCACGTGGCGTCTGCAGCAACTGCCCGACCCCGCCCGCCGCCAGGCCGATCAGCGAGAACACGGCCGAGAAGCCGAGGACGAACAGCGCCGCCCCCGCGACCGCGCGGCCCCGGGGCGGCTGAGCGGGCGCGGCGGCCGAGGTCCTGGCGCGGGTGGTGACCCCGCCCGCCGCCCCCGTCGCTCCGGTTTCCCCCGCGCTCAGTTCGGCGTCCGCCGTGGCCGTCGCCGCGCCGCGCGTTCGCGTCGGCCCCGGACATCCCGGTGATGTACGCCAGGTAGCCGGGGACCAGCGGCAGGCAGCACGGGCGAGAGGAAGGTGACCGCGCCCGCCGCCGCGGCGACCGGAATGGCGAGCAGCAGCGGCCCGGAGTGGACCAGGTTCTCCACGCTCATGGCCGCTCCGGCTCGGTCGGCACCTCGGTCAGGGTTGGCATGGTTCCCAGTATGGCCGAGACCGGGTGATGCGCGCCTAGCCCGGTCCCCCGACCCGATATCGTTACCCCTGTGAATTCGGTCGATAGCACAGCTCAGGGCAAAAGTAAAGGCAAACCTAAGGCTGGCGCCGGCCTGCCCGGCACTCGCCTCGTCCGAACCGGTGCTGTCGCCTTCTTCCTCGTGATCGTGAGCTGGCTGGTCTACGCGGCCCTGATCGGCAAGAACGGCGCCCTGCAGGAGGTGGACCTCAAGGTCTACTGGGACGGCGGGCTGATCGTCCGGCACGTGCAGCCGTACTACAACCCGCACTACTACGACCCGCTGTACCAATGGGGCGGCACCGGCAAGCTGGCGCTGAAGTTCACCTACACGCCGTTCGCCGCGATCGCGTTCGCGCTGATCTCGATCATCCCGTTGAAGGCGCTGTACAGCCTGTCGGTGGTGGTGAACGTGATCACGTTCACGGCCGCGCTCTGGTTCACGTTCTACGGCCTCGGCTACCGCGACCAGCGGGTCCGGCTGGGCGCGACGCTGCTGGCGGCGGCGGCGACCTTCTGGCTCCAGCCGGTGGTGCGGACTATCTACCTCGGCCAGATCAACCTGATCCTGATGGCCGCGATCATGTGGGACCTGACCCAGCCGGACTACACCAAGAACGGCCGCTACCGCTGGTGGAAGGGCGTCGCCACCGGGATCGCGGCCGGGATCAAGCTCACGCCGCTCATCTTCATCCCGTATCTGCTGGTCACGCGGAAATGGCGGGAGGCGGCGGGGTGCGTGGGCGGCTTCCTCGGCACCGTCGCGGTCGGGTTCATCATCTTGCCGCACGACTCGTCCAAGTGGTGGCTGCACGGCATGGTCATCTCCGACGGCAACCGGACCGGGTTCGCAGGCTGGGCCGGGGACCAGTCGCTGCACGGGCTCATCACCCGGCTGAGCGGTTCGATCGCCTCCGCCCAGACCACCTGGATCCTCGCCTGCGTGCTCGCGGTCATCGGAGGCATCGGCGCCGCCTACCTGCTCGACCGGGCGGGCTACCACGTGCCCGCGATCCTGGTCACCGCGCTGACCGGCCTGCTCGTGTCGCCGATCTCGTGGGACCACCACTGGGTCTGGATCGCGCTTGGGATCGCCGCCGCGGCCCACTACGCGATCGATGCGTGGCGGCGCGGGGCCAGGGGCGTCGCTCGCTGGCTGTGGCTGGCGATCGCCGGGATGATCTTCATCTACTACGCCTGGCCGGATGCGATCTTCACCCGGGTACGCAACCTCGGCAACTTCTCCCTCGGCCTGCTCTGGCTGCAGAAGAACACCAACCCGCTGGTGTTCCAGAACAACGGCGATCAGCCCTGGTACGCGGAGTACCACTGGCACGGCTTCCAGCTCATCTGGGGCAACGCCTACATCTTGGGCGGGCTGGCGCTGCTGCTGTTCCTGCTCGTCATCGCCTTCCGTCTCAGGAAGGCCGATCCTGCCCCCGAGGTCTCGCCGCAGCCGACCGCCTCGGCCGCCGTCCAGTAGCGGGCGGCTACGGCGGCTGCCGTCGGAACAGGACCGGACGGACCGCCTGCCCCCAGCGGTGCATCAGCCTGGGCCCGATCGGCACCCCCGCCAGCGGCGGCTCGTAGTGCAGGAACAGGTAACCAAGGCGGTAGGCGAGTATGCCGTCGGTGGGGAGCTGGTCGCCGATCACCGCGCCCGGCCGGGGCAGGTCGCGGTACGCCTCGATCCGCAGCGGCTTGGCCGCCGAGGCCAGGTACTCGACCCGCACGCCGCCGGAGGCGGCCGGGATGACCGTGGGCCGGCGGTCGGAGTTGGTCGAGAAGACCACCGCGCGCACCGACGGGACCCGCTCGGCCTGGCTGAGAATCTCCGCGACGCCGCGGTCGAGGGCCTGCTGGCCGCTGTTCCACGGCGCGACCAGCGGCTCGATGTCGAAGACGAGGGTTTTGAGCGCCAGCTGTCCGACCCGCGCGAACATCTCGGCCAGTCCCGTGACGCGCTCATAGTGACCGGTCACCGGGTACCGCCCGGCCGCCAGAACGCGAGCCGTCGCAGCCGGGTGAAGTTCACCGGCGGCTCGGGCGGGGTGGCGCCCGGGCGGTCACGGGGCACCCGCACCCGCAGCGCGCCGGGGCGGATGCTGCACACCACCGGCGTCGGCAGCGACACCGCCTCGCCGTCGACCCCGACCGGGATCCGCGGCGTGTCGGCGATCACCGTCACCTCCTTCGCGGTCAGCACGGTCAGACCGCCGGAGCGGCTGCCGCGCAGCAACCGGACCGCCTCCTGGGCGGTGCTCACAGTCACCCCGACCACCCCGAGCTCCCCGCCGTCCAGCCGTACCCGGCGGTTCAGCCCGGCGATGTCCGCGCTGCCGTACTGGTTGTTGGAGACCAGCAGCGCCTGCGGCGCGGTGATCTCGGTGTCGTCGGCCCGCGCGGTCAGCCGCGCGCCGCGCTGGCCCTGCAGCAGGCTCGGCAGCACATCCAGCGTGGTGCCGACCTTGTCGCCGCGATAGGCGGGGGTCTCGACGATCTCCGCGTAGGCGCCGAACGAGGCGTTGTTCACGAACACCCGGCCGCCGATCATCCCGAGGTCAACCCGCAGGTCAACGCCGTCGGACAGGGCCGCCAGGCAGGCTGCGGGGTCGTCGCGGTCCAGCCCCAGGTCGAGCGCGAAGTGATTGCGGGTGCCGGCCGTGATCACCACGAACGGCAGGCCGTGCTCGGCGGCGACCTCGGCCACCAGCGCCTGGGTGCCGTCGCCGCCGGCCACGCCAAGCAAATCGGCCCCGTCCGCGACCGCCTGGCGGGCCACCGCGGCCACGTCGACCTGCTCGGGCCCGCTCATCAGGAACACCTCGGCGCCGAGGGCGGCCGCCTTGGGCGGCAGGTCGAACCGCGCCACCTTACCGTCGCCCGATTTCGGGTTCATGATCAGGAACGGGCGGCGGGCGGGGCGCTCGACCGGCTGCTCGAGCATCCGCCGGTCGGCCCGGTCGCCCGCCAGCGCCAGCCGCGCGGTCGCGGCGGCCAGCAGCCACCCGCCCGCCGACACCGCCGCCACCCACAGCAGGTCGTAGAACGCGTACACGACGATGACGGCGACCGGGGCGAGCACGAAGGCGGCGAGCGACACCCAGCGCAGCAGCCCCCGGCGGGCGAGGAACAGGTAGGCCGAGGCGACGGTCACCGCGACCGCGGCCAGCCCCACCGCCAGCATCGCCAGGCTCTTGAGCTCGGCGAAGACCGGAACGATAACGATGGCGGCGGCCGCGAAGAGCACCGCAAGACGGGCCAACCAGCGCTGGCCTAGCGTCCCCGGGCGGCCCGCCTCGTTCGCCGCCGCCGTCACCCGCGACTCGCTATCATCGCCTGATCGTAACCTGCTGTTTCCGGAACGTTATGCGCTGCCGGCCGTGCCGCAGGCAAGATTCCGCTTTCGCTTGACGGCCGGCGGGGCCGCTGGGACGATTTCGGCCATCTGCTCACGGTGTTAGGCGGGGGGCCGGGTTGGGTTTCCGTTGGGCGAAAATCCTTCTGTTCGCGGGCCTGATCTTCGGAGTTCTGCTCGGCTTCGAGGCCCTCGCCGGTGCGCAGGCCCTGGCGCTGACGCGGCAGGCGCCGGTGTCGCCCGCGCCGTCCCCGGTGCCGGTCGCCGGGCTGTCGGCGAACCCGTCGCTCACCCAGCAGTCCGCCGGGACGTGGACGACCACGGTCGAGCTCGACACCGCCGCCATCTGCCCCGGCCCGGTGACGTTCGATCTGGTCACGACCAAGCCGTACACCGACACCACCGACGCCGTGCCGACGTATCGCCAGGGCGGCGGGGTCGTCCCTGTCGGAGGCTGCCGCGCGATCGGGACGTCACCGGTGACCGAGGTCGAGCTGACCTTCACGCCGTCCCCCGCGCTGGCCGCGATTCCCGAGGCGGCCACCCTGGCCGTCACCCCGTCGGCGGCGGCGCTCGCGCTTGGCGCCGCGCCGCTCGATATCACGCTCGCCGTGCACCGGCAGGTGTCCCTCTGGCAGTACCTGGGGATTCCGGTCGGCGGCGGTCTGCTCTTCGCGCTGCTCCTGGTGGGCGGCACGATGGTGATGGGCGTGAACGGGCCGGACGGGATGGCGCACGCGGGTAACCGCTTCTGGCGGATGCCGCTGTACGCGGCGGGCGCGTGGTCGTTCGGCAGCAGCTGGGCGACCAACATCGCCGCCCTCGGCGCGGTGATCGGCGCCGCCCTCGGCGCTTCCGCCAGCGTGGCCTCGCTGCTGCCCGGCGTCGAAATCGGCCGCTTCAGCCTGCTGCTCGCCCTGGCGGGCGGGATCACGGTGGCCGCGCCACTGGCGTTCGGCGTGCTGAACGCCGCCGCCCGCAGGAAAGACCCGGCCGAGGGGGCGACCCCGCTGCCCGTCGGCGACGTCCTCGTGGCCGAGATGCGGACGATGCTGGCGGCGTCGTGCCTGACCGTCTTCGGCATCGGGGCCGAGATCGCCATTGTCGGCTGGGTACTCGGCTACGACCTGGTCGTCGCCCCGCAGTGGGCGCGGGTCTGCGTCGTGCTCTTCTCGGCCCTGGTCACGCTGCTCACGCTCGGCTACGGCGTAACCGGGATCCGCGCCCTGGCCGACGCCCGCTCCGGGACCGCCCTCAGCGGCGCGCGCGGCTCATCCTTCATGCTCTGACCGTTCCTAAACACTGGGCAGTCGTGAGTTCTGCCCGGCGGGGGCCCCGAACGGTCCTGGGCCTCCTGGTTCCCTGCCGTGATCCTGTGAGGCGGCCTGGTCTGGGTGCCGTGCGGCAGCCGGGGGCTTCGTGGGGCGGCGGGTTTCCTCTTTGCGGGCGGGGCTGCCGGTTTTATCCTGGTCCGCGCCCGGGCTGGCCTGGCCGCATCCTCCGGAGCGGTGAGGTTCCCGTTCGCGCGGCGCCTGGCCCGGTGGCCCTGCCCGCGTCTCCCGATCACCAACGCGGCTGCATGGTGACCGGAGGCTTCCCTGTGGTGCTCCCGCAGCGGCGCGAGCCAGTGCTCGGCGCCCCACCGGGACGTGTACGCGGGGTCCACCACGATGACGCGGAGGTCCGCGTTGGTGGTCATCTGGACCAGCCGGTCGCGGAACTTCGCGGTGGGGATGCCTGCGATGAGGCGGCGGAACTTCCTTCCCCGCCTGCCGTGCGACGGTCGGCTGCCGGAGCGCTCCCGGCCTTCGGCGCGGGCCTCGGCGAAGTCAAGGTTCTCGATGACGGGGCGACCTGCCGGTCAAGATCGGTTCTCTGATCATGAGACGACACCCGCGCGTACAGTCCCAGCCCTCCGGCCGCCGTGGTCACTGCAGCCTCCGGGGCGACCAGCACAGACCGGGAGTTCACCCGCATCGCCGCGACCGGCAGCGTCCCCTCACGGAACCAGCGGTAAGCCGTCTGCGGGTGTATCCCCTGCAATCGCGCCCACTCTGTAAGGTTCACAACACGCAGCGTATCACTAGAACTGTTGTGCGCTCACTAAGACACACTATTCACCCGGGCAGCTTTTAACCCCTGCGGGGGACAATGGCAGGCATGGCGAGCGCTAACGAGGACGCGGCGGCGATGCTGCGGGAGTACGCGGAACTACTCTCCATCACCGGGGGCGATCAGTTCCGCGCCCGGAACTACGAGAAGGCGGCCAAGGCCGTCGCCGGTTACCCGGGCGACCTCGGCGCGGTGCCCGACGCGGCGCTGACCAAGATCCCCGGGGTAGGCACGTCAATCGCGGGCAAGATCGCCGAGTACCGGCGGACCGGGACCGTCGCGGCCGTGGACGAGCTCCGGGCCAAGGTCCCGCCGGGCGTCCTGCAGATCGCCAAGGTGCCTGGCGTCGGACCGAAGCGGGCGCTGCAGCTCAGCCGCGAGCTCGGCATCGGCAGCGTCGCCGACCTCGACGCCGCCGTCCGCGCGGGCCGGCTGCGCCCGCTGTCCGGGTTCGGGGCCAAGAGCGAGGAGCGCATCCTCCGCTCCATCGGGGTCATCACCCGCGACCAGCCGCTGCGAGACGCGCTGCGGTCGCTGCCGTCCGACGCGGATGAGGACCAGATCGAGGCGGTCCTGGCCGCCAGCATCCCCGAGATGACAGCGGCAGGCACCGCGACGCGACTCATTGAGACCAAGGACCTCCGCGGCGACCTGCACACCCACACCAACCTGACCGACGGGGTCGCGTCGCTGGCGGACATGGTCGCCGCCGCGGAAAAGCGCGGCTACCAGTACTACGCGGTCACCGACCACGCGCCGAACCTGGTGATGCAGCAGATGACCGACGAGAAGATGCTGATGCAGCGGGCCGAGGTGGCGGCGCTGCAGCAGCGGGCGGGACTCACGCTGCTGCACGGGACCGAGCTGAACATCGCGGCGGACGGGTCGGTGGACTGGGACGCCGATTTCCTCGACGGCTTCGACCTCTGCGTCGCGTCGGTCCACTCGTCCTTCGACCAGGACCAGACCACGATGACGGATCGGTTCCTGGCCGCGGTCGAGAACCCCTACGTGAACATCATCGGCCATCCGCTCACCCGCAAGCTGGGCCGCCGGCCGCCGGTGGACGTGGATCTCGGGGCACTCAACGAGGCGTGCGCGCGCACCGGGACGGCGCTGGAGATCAACGCGTCGCCCGAGCGGATGGACCTGCCCCCCGAGCACATCAGGGCGGCTCGCGACGCCGGCGTCAAGTTCGCCATCGACACCGACGCGCACTCGATCGTGCACCTGAACAACGCCCGCTACGGCGTCGCCGCCGCCCGCCTCGGCGGCCTCACCCCCGACGACGTCATCAACGCGTGGCCGCTTGAGCAGCTGGAACAATTCCTGCGGGGGGGCCGTTCAAGCTGAAGGTTACTGGCGAGTAGCATAGAGCCGGGCAGGCGCTGCAAGGGAGAGCCAATGAGGGCACGCGAGGTGGTCTTCGTCGACGGCGTGAGGACGCCGTTCGGCAAGTCGGGACCTAAGGGCATCTACGCCGAGACACGGGCCGACGATCTGGTCGTCCGGGTGATCAGGGAGCTGCTGCGGCGCAACCCGAACCTGCCCAAGGACCAGGTGGGCGAGGTCGCGATCGCGGCCACCACCCAGATCGGCGACCAGGGGCTGACGATTGGCCGGTCGGCCGCCCTGCTGGCCGGGTTGCCGGCCAGCGTGCCCGGCTACGCGATCGACCGAATGTGCGCCGGCGCGATGACCGCGGTCACCACCGTGGCCGGGACCGTCGCGCTCGGCGCGGCCGACATCGCGATCGCCGGCGGGGTCGAGCACATGGGCCGGCACCCGATGGGGGAGGGCGTCGACCCCAACCCGAGGTTCCTCTCCGAGCACCTGGTCGACGAGTCGGCGCTGTTCATGGGGATGACGGCGGAGAACCTGCACGACCGGTTCCCGTCGATCACCAAGGAGCGGGCCGACGCCTACGCGCTCGGCAGCCAGCAGAAGGTCGCCGCCGCCTACGCGGCGGGCAAGCTCCAGCCCGACCTCGTCCCGATGGCGATCCGCACCGCCGAGCTCGGCTGGGGCTGGGCGACGGTGGACGAGCCGCCGCGGCCGGAGACGACGCTGGAGGGCCTGCGCGCGCTCAAGACCCCGTTCCGCCCGCACGGCCGGATCACGGCCGGCAACTCAAGCGGCATCAACGACGGCGCGACCGGCTGCATCATCGCCGCCGAGGAGGTGGCCGAGCAGCTCGGGCTCAGCGCCAAGATGCGCCTGGTCGACTTCTCTTTCGCCGGCGTCGAGCCCGAGGTGATGGGCATCGGCCCGGTCCCCGCGACCGAGAAGCTCCTCGCGCGCAACAACCTCACCATGGACGACATCGGCCTCATCGAGATCAACGAGGCGTTCGCGGTCCAGGTCCTGGCGTTCCTCGACCACTTCAAGATCGACGCCGACGACCCCCGGGTGAACCCGTGGGGCGGCGCGATCGCGCTCGGCCACCCCCTCGCCTCCTCCGGCGTCCGGCTGATGATCCAGCTCGCAGCGCAGTTCGCTGAGCACCCCGAGGTCCGCTACGGCATGGCGACCATGTGCGTCGGCATGGGCATGGGCGGCACCGTCTTGTGGGAGCGGATCTAAGAAAATGCCAATGCTCATATCGAACGGACCCTGCGTTCCCGTCATCCGGCCCGCTGATTTCATGACCCAAGGAGACCGCCGGCGATGACGGCTATCGAGAACCTGTCGGGCGCTCTCACCGAGGATGCATTCCCTGGCGAGGTGGTGACCCGCGCGATCGTCCGCGACGTCGACCTCGGCGCCGTCGGCACCCTCGCGCTCATCACCCTGGACAACGGCCACGATCACACCAAGCCGAGCACGTTCGGCCCGCAGGGGCTGCTCTCGCTCAACGCGGCCCTCGACGCGGTCGCGACCCGCGCGGCGGCGGGCGAGATCGCCGCCGTCGGCGTGACCGGCAAGCCCTTCATCCTGGCAGCCGGGGCCGACCTGGACGGCGCGGGCGCGGCGATCACCGCCCCCGGGATCGAGCCGGCGGTGGCGCGGGCGCGGGCGGCCGCGATCGGGGCCCTCGGCCACGCGGTCTTCCGCCGGCTGGGCGAGCTGCCGGTGCCGTCGTTCTGCTTCATCAACGGGGTCGCGCTGGGCGGCGGGCTCGAGGTCGCGCTGCACTGCACCTACCGCACGATCTCGTCCGGGGTGCCGATGGTCGCCTTCCCCGAGTGCTTCCTCGGCCTGGTGCCCGGCTGGGGCGGCGCCTACCTGCTGCCCCGGCTCATCGGCCCGGCCGCCGCGCTGAAGCTGATCATTGAGAACCCCCTCAACCAGAACAAGATGATCGGCGGGGCCGAGGCGTACTCGCTCGGCATCGCCGACGCGATGTTCGAACCCGCCGACTTCCTCGAGGAGTCGCTCCGCTGGGCGGCCCGGGTCCTGAATGGCTCGGTCACGGTCGAGCGGGCCCCGCTGGCCGACGCGGCCGCGTGGGACGCCGCCGTCGCCGCCACCCGATTCCTCACCGACGGCAAGCTGCACGGCGCCGCGCCCGCCCCCTACCGCGCGCTTGACCTGATCGCCGCCGCCCGGACCAGCACCAGGGACGAGGGGTTCGCGGCCGAGGACGAAGCCCTGGCCGAGCTGCTGCTGTCGGACGAGCTGCGGGCCGGGCTGTACGCGTTCGACCTGGTGCAGAAGCGCGCCAAGCGGCCGGCCGGCGCGCCCGACCGCGCGCTGGCACGCAAGGTCACCAAGGTCGGCGTGGTCGGCGCCGGGCTGATGGCCGCGCAGATCGCGCTCCTGTTCGTGCGCCGCCTGCAGGTCCCGGTGGTGATGACCGACCTGGACCAGGCCCGGGTGGACTCCGGCGTGGCCTATGTGCACGCCGAGATCGACAAGCAGCTGGTCCGCGGCCGCCTCTCGCCCGACGCCGCCAACCGGCAGAAGGCGCTCATCAGCGGCTCGGTCAGCAAGGACGGGTTCGCCGACGCCGACTTCGTGATCGAGGCGGTATTCGAGGAGCTCACCGTCAAGCAGCAGGTGTTCGCGGAGGTCGAGGCGGTCGTGGGACCGGACTGCGTGCTGGCGACCAACACCTCCTCGCTGTCGGTGACCGCGATGGCGGCGAACCTCGCGCACCCCGAGCGGGTCGTCGGGTTCCACTTCTTCAACCCGGTCGCGGTGCTGCCCCTGGTCGAGGTCGTCCGTGGCGCGCTGACCGACGACGCCGCGGTGGCGACCGCGCTCGACGTGGGGAAGACACTCAAGAAGAACTGCGTGATCGTCGCCGACCGGCCCGCGTTCGTGGTGAACCGGCTGCTCACCCGGTTCCTGGGCGAGATCATCGGCCGCCGTCGACGAGGGGACCGGGTTCGAGACGGCCGAGCACGCGGCCGACCCGCTCGGGCTCCCGATGTCACCGTTCCTGCTGCTGGCGCTGGTCGGACCGAGGATCGCGGTGCACGTGGCGGAGACGCTGGCCGCGGCCTTCCCCGGCCGCTTCGCGGTCTCTGGCAAGCTTCGCGCGCTGGCCGACTCCGGCAAGGCCTCGGTCTACCGGCCGGACTTCTCGGTTGACGCCGAGGTTGTCGCGATGCTGGCCGGCGGCGACCACCCGTCGACCGGCGCCGAAGTGCTCGCGCGGGCCCTGGAAGGGCTCGCCCAGGAGATCGCGATCATGCTCGACGAGGGGGTGGTGGCCGCTCCCGAGGACATCGACCTGTGCATGATCCTCGGTGCCGGCTGGCCGTTCCACCTCGGTGGGATCACCCCGTACCTGGACCGGACCGGGGTCTCCGCCAAGGTCAACGGGGCGCCGTTCCGCTGACGCGATTCCTGGGTGTATATGCCTAGAATCCCTAGGGTTTGGCGCCTCTCAGGAGGGCTAAACCGTGATAGGTATAACCCCGTACGGTTTCACTCACGGTGAGATCGCGCTTCCGTCCGGTTTCGAGGTGGCGGTAAGGGGTTGGCCTGAGGTGTCGTCGGAGGAGTGGCTGCGCCTGACGTCCAGGCCCATGCGGTCGGTCAAGATCGACACCGACACGCCGAACGTGGCGCGAGTCTGGAACTACCTGGTGGGCGGGCGCGACAACTTCGAGGCCGACCGCCGGGCGGCCAAGCTGCTGATCTCGGTCGCTCCCGCGATGGCGGAATTCGGGCCTGCCTCGCGCGCGTTTCTGCGCCGGACGGTGACCTACCTGGCCGCCGAGGCCGGGATACGGCAGTTCCTCGACGTCGGCACGGGCATTCCCACGGCCGGCAACACGCACGAGGTCGCCCAGGCGGCCGACCCGGCCTGCCGGATCGTCTACGTCGACAACGACCCGGTTGTCCTCTCGCACGCGCGCGCCCTGCTGCGCTCGGCGGCGGGCAGCGTCAGCTTTCTCGAAGCCGACGCCCGCGACCCCGCCTCGGTCATCGCCGGGGCGGACCGGACGTTCGACCTCACCCAGCCGGTCGGGATCGTCATGATCGACATCCTGAACTTCATCGAGGACGCCGACCGCGTGCTGGCCGGACTGGTCGAGCCGGCCGCGTCCGGCAGCTACCTGGTCGTCATGCAGCCGACGCCGGGCGAGCAGCTTGAGATCGCGCGCGAGCGATGGAACAACATCAGCGCGGTTCCGGTCTTCTTGCGGGTCCGCGCCACCGTCGGGAACTGGTTTACCGGCCTGGGCCTCGAGCTGGTCGAGCCCGGCCTCGTCCAGCTGCAGCACTGGCGCCCCGGGCCCGCTGACCCGCCCTGCTCGGACGCGATGCCGCTGCTCGGAGCGGTCGCCCGCAAACCCTAGGGCCGGACCCCTCCCCCCATTACCTATTTGATATTTGTCTATCTCTCTTGGTGACGATCAGTTAGCATTACGAACGGGGAGATGTCTTTACGGGGAGGGTCGCGACGCTACGTGAGTTGGCAATTTGGGCATGACGGGGGTCGCCGAGCCGGATCCGAGCTGATCGACGTCACCGTGCCCAACGCCGCCCGGGCATTCGACTTCCTGTTTGGCGGGCGAGACAACTTCGCGGCCGACCGCAAGGCAGCCGCCGCCCTGGTCGAGTCGGCGCCGTCGATCGCCGCGGGCCCGGCCTCGGCCCGGGCCTTCCGTCGCCGGGTGGTCAGGCACCTGGCCGCCGACGCCAGGATCAGGCAGTTCCTCGAGGTTGGCAGCGGTATGGTGCCGGCCGCCAACACCCACGAGGTCGCGCAGGCGGTCGACCCGACCTGCCGGATCGTCTACGTCGAGAGTGACCCGATGATGGTCGACCGGACGAGGGCGGCGCTCGCGTCCGCGCCCGGCGGCCTGGTGGCCTGCATCGAGGGGGACGTCGCGGACGTGAGCGCCATCCTCTCGGCCGCGGGCCTGTCCGCTGCGGGGCTTTCGCCCGCGGGCGGGTCCGGCGCCCCGGCCGGTACCGCCGATCCAGCGGATGCGTTGCGGCCGGGCGATGGGGCGATCCTGGACCCGGGCCGGCCGATCGCGGTCCTGCTACCGTCTACCCTCGCCCACGTGCCATCGGCGGCCGATGCGGCCAAGGTGGTGGCGGAGTTGATGGACTCCGCGCTGTCGGGCAGCTATCTGGCGATCCACCACCTGGCCAGCGACCTCGACCCGGCGCTGGGCAGCGCCGTCAAACGGTGGAATATGGCCGCCGCCGTGCCCATCGTGCTCCGTTCCTCGGCCGAGATCGCCGCCCTGGTCACCGGCCTCGACCTGGTGGCGCCGGGGCTGGTCCCGGTCGACGACTGGCGTCCCGACGAGTCCGATCTGCCCGCCACGGCGTCGGCCCCGATCTACGGTTTGGTCGCACGCAAGCCCTGACATTCTGTGATCCGCCACGATTGACACCCCTGGGGCACCCGACAACCATCGGCGTGTGGAAACAGTCGAAACAGTTCTCGGCCCGGTCGAGACCGCCGAGCTCGGCCGCGTGCTGATGCACGAGCACGTCTTCGTGATGACGGCGGACGTCCAGCAGAACTACCCAGACGAGTGGGGTGACGAGGAGCAGCGCGTCGCCGACGCCGTCCGCAAGCTCAGCGAGCTGCCCAAGAACGGCATCGACACGATCGTCGACGTCACCGTGGTCGGCCAGGGCCGGAACATTCACCGGATCAAGCGGATCGCAGAGCAGGTGCCGGGGCTCAACATCGTGGTGGCCACCGGCATCTACACGTTCGACGAGGTTCCGCTCTTCTTCTCGCGCCGCCCGAGGGAGACGATGACCGACTTCTTCGTCCGCGACATCACCGAGGGCATCGCCGACACCGGCGTCCGGGCGGGCATGCTCAAGTGCGCGGTGGACGCGAAGGGGCTGACCGACGGGGTCGAGCGGGTGCTCCGCGCGGTCGCCCGCGCGCACGCGCGCACCGGCGCGCCGGTCACCATCCACACCCACTCAGCCGGCCAGCACGGCCCGCAGATCGTCGAGGTCCTCAAGTCCGAGGGGGTCGATCTCAGCCGGGTCGTCCTCGGCCACAGCGGCGACGCCGTCGACCATCCCGACTACCTGGAGCGGATGGCCCAGACCGGCCTCACCCTGGGCATGGACCGCTTCGGCATCGACCACTTCGCCACCTTCCAGCAGCGCAGCGACCTGGTGGCGGAGATGTGCCGCCGCGGCTACGCCGACCGCATGGTGCTCTCCCACGACTGCTCGTGCTACCTGGACTGGTTCACCCAGAGCGCCCTCGCCGAACTCAAGGACTGGCACTACCTGCACGTCAGCCAGGACGTGATCCCCTACCTGCGCGACCACGGCGTCTCGGCCGACCAACTCGACGCGATGCTCATCCGCACCCCCGCCAGCATTCTGGGCGGGTGACGACGATCGTGGATAGCTGGGTACACCGGGGTGTACCCAGCTATCCACTATGACCAGAGTCGGGCCGGATTCCGGTGATAACAGCAAGAAGCGCCGGGCGCGGGTTACGCCAGCGGGTCGATGTCGGTGAGACGTGCGTCGCGGGAGAGGCGGAGCCAGCGGGTTATCCCGATCGAGGCCAGGAACGGCCCGTCGTGGCTGGCGACCAGCAGCGCGCCCTGATAGCAGGCCAGCGCCTGGCCCAGCTGGCACACCGAGGCCAGGTCGAGACTGTTGGTGGGCTCGTCGAGGAGCAGGAACTGCGGTGGCGGATCGGCCAGCAGCAGGGCCGCGAGGACGGCGCGGAACCGCTCGCCGCCCGATAGCGTGCCGGCCGCCGCGTCCGCCCGCGCGCCGCGGAACAGGAACCTCGCCAGACCGGCGCGCACGTCGTTCACGGAGGCGGCGGGCGCGACCGCCCGCACGTTCTCGACCACCGTCAGCGAATCGTCGAGCACGTTGAGGCGTTGCGGCAGGTAACCGACCGCGCCGATCCGCCGCACGAAGAGGCCCGGTCCCTGCTGTTCTGACCCCTCCAGGTCTCCGGCGATGAGCCGGAGCAGGGTGCTCTTACCCGCCCCGTTCGGCCCGGTCAGCGCGATCCGCTCAGGCCCACGGACGATGAGCTCATCGAGCGTTCCGGCCTCCGCCATCGCCTCGGCGTCTCCCCGTGAGCCGGCGTCGCCTCGCTCCCGGGTGCCCCCGGGCGCGTCGTCTTGGTCAGCCGTCAGCGCCGGACGCCACGGAATCCACGGCGCGTCCAGTCCGCGCACCCGCAGCACGGTCCGGCCGGCCGGCACCGCAGTCCCGGGCAGCGAAATCGTGATGCCGTCGTCGTCGCGGACCGCTTCCTCGGCCGCCGCCAGTCGCACCTGCGCGGTCGCGATCCGCGCCAGTTGAACATCGCGCGAGTGCCCGGCCGTCTCCTGGGCGGAGCGCTGCCGTGCGCCGGCGGCGGCGTGCGGCAGGGAGCCGGACGCCGACAGCTGCCTGCCTTGGCGGTCCCGGCGGGCCTGCCTGGTCTGCCCCCGAACGAAGTCTCGCTGCTCGCGCCGGACGTCGGCCGCCGCCGCCCCCACCGCGCGCCTGGCGGCGGCCTGCTCGGTGTCGAGCATGGCCTGGTAGGCGGCCAGGTTGCCGCCGTATAGCCGCAGTGAGCTGCCGTAGTGGTCGCTGCGCAGGTCCGCGATCTGATCCGTCAGCCCGAGCAGCTCCCGGTCGTGGCTCACGATCAGCACGACCCCGGGCCAGGATTCGACCGCCGCGTACACCCGCCCGCGCGCGTCCAGATCGAGGTTGTTGGTCGGCTCGTCAAGCAGCAGGACGGCCGGCCGCCGCAGGAACAGGCCGGTCAGCGCCGTCAGCATCGTTTCCCCGCCGGAGAGCCTGCCGACCGGGTCGTCCAGGCCGACATGGGCCAGGCCGAGGCGGGAGAGCCAGCCGCGCGCCCGTTCGCGCGCGTGCCAGTCGTCACCGACCGCGTCGAAGGCCTCCTGGCTGGCGTCGCCCGCCTCGATGGCGTCGATCGCGTCGAGCACCGGGTCGATGCCGAGCAGCGACGCTACCCGGGCGCCGGCGTCGAGGGTGAGGGTCTGCGGTAGGTAGCCGACGTCGCCGGTCACCGTCACCGATCCGGACGACGGCTGCAGGCGGCCGGCGATCAGCCGCAACAGCGTGGACTTGCCCGCGCCGTTGACGCCGATCAGGCCGGTCCGGCCGGGGGAGAAGGCGGCGCTGAGGCCGTCGAGGACCTGGCGTCCGTCTGGCCAGGAGAAGCCGAGATCGGTCAGCACGACAGCGGGCGTCGCCGACATAAAGGGCGCGGGAGAACGAGTGGACACGTTGGGGCTCCGGCATGAGGTCACGGGCGCGCGCCACCTCGGCGCGGCACTGGGGTGATCCTCAGAGCTCCAAGCCACTCTCCATCGTCCGGGGATGAGACGACGCCATCATGCCCCGCGATCCGGGCTCGCGCAACTGAAATAGCTGCCGCGCTGGCTTCCCAGTCGTAGGCGGTCGGCCGCGTTAGATCTCGCCCTCGGCCGGGCCCTTCCGGGTCCAGCCGGGGGTGAGGACGCGAACCTTGAGTTCCTCGGGTACGACCTCGGCCCCGCAGTGGCGGCAGATGACCGCCGGGTCGAGCTCGTGCCCGCAGCTGTGCTCGAACGCCGAGGGCGGCGAGTCCACCGCCCACCGATCACCCCAGCCGCGCAGCACGGTGAGCACGGCGCGCAGCTCCTGGCCGGCCTGGGTGAGCTCGTACTCGTAGCGCGGCGGGTGCTCGCTGTACAGGCGGCGCTCGACCACGCCCGCCGCCTCCAGCGTGCGCAGCCGGGCGGCGAGCCGGTCGCGGGGCGCGCCGGTGTTCTTCGCGATCGCGTCGAAGCGCTTGTTGCCGAAGGTGATCTCCCGCACCGCCAGCAGCGTCCACTTCTCGCCGATCAGGTTCAGGGCGGCCGCCACCGAGCAGGGACGGCCGGGCAGTTCCTCGCGCATACCGACAAGCGTACCCGGGTTGCGAAATCAAACTGATGCGGTCTACGCTTCAGTTGGATTTCCAAACCCAGGGACCCGGGAGGAACGCGTGACCGACAGCGTGACAGAGGGCAGGGCCGCCGGCCCGTCGGCGGCGGCGCGGACCTGGCCCGGGCGCGGGCGGCCACCGCAGCCGGGTCAGGCGCGCTACGGCGCCGTCTTCGCCGTGGTGACGGCGGGCATCGCGGTGGTGAACCTCGACCTGTTCATCGTGAACGTCGCGCTGCCGTCAATCGGCCGTGACTTTCACGGCACGGACCTGGCGTCGCTGTCCTGGGTGCTGAACGCGTACGCGATCGTGTTCGCGGCGCTGCTGGTCCCGGCGGGCCGAGCAGCCGATCTGATCGGCCGCCGGGCCGCGTTCCTGACCGGCATGATCGTCTTCGCGGTCGCCTCCGCCGCCTGCGCCGCCGCGCCCGACGTCTGGGTCCTGGTCGGGGCCAGGATCGTCCAGGCGGCCGGCGGCGCGCTCCTCATCCCGGCCTCCCTCAGCCTGCTGCTTGCGGCGGCGCCGCCGGAGCGCCGGACCGGCGCGATCCGCGCCTGGACCTCGGTCGGCGGCGCCGCCGCCGCGCTGGGGCCGGTCGTCGGGGGCGCGCTGGTGGAGGCCAGCTGGCACTGGGTGTTCCTGGTGAACGTACCGATCATCGCGATCGCGCTGATCGCGGGCCTGCGGGTTCTCCCGCTGGACCGGGCGACCGCGCACGCCGCCGAGGTCCGGGACGAGGCCCGCCCGGACGTCCTCGGCGCCGCCGTGTTCACGGTGGCGATCGGAGCGCTGGCCCTAGCGCTGGTCAAGGCGGACGACTGGGGCTGGGCGTCGGCGCCGGTGCTGGGCGGATTCGCGGCGGCGGCGGTCCTGGTGGCGCTGTTCGTCTACCGGTCCGCGCGCCACCCGTCCCCGGTGATCGAACTGCACCTGCTGCGCCGCCCGCTGTTCGCCACCGCCACCGCCGCGAACGTGGTGTTCGGCATCGCCTTCGGCGCGATGCTGCTGCTCGTCACCCTGTGGTGCCAGGACGTCTGGGGCTGGTCGGCGCTGCGCACCGGGCTCGGCGTCGCCCCCGGGCCGCTGCTCGTCCCGTTCTGGGCGATCGCGGCCGGGCCGGTCGCCCGCCGCATCGGCCCGGGCCCGGTGGCCGCGGTCGGCTGCGCGATCTACGCCTGCGGCTGCGTCTTCTGGCGGCTGAACCTGTCGCTCGCCCCCGATTACCCGGCCCACATGCTCCCGGGCATGCTGCTGACCGGGACCGGCGTCGGCCTCACCCTGCCCACCCTGGTGAGCGCGGCGGTCTCGGCGGTCCCGCCGAACCGGTTCGCGACCGGCTCGGGGATCGTCACGATGGCCCGCCAGGTCGGCATCGTGCTCGGCGTCGCGCTGCTCGTCACCGTCCTGGGCGGGAACGCCGCAGGCCACGGCGCCCTGCCGGCCTTCCAGCGCGCCACCATCGTGCTGGCGGCGGCGGCGGCCGCCGCCGCCCTGGTCTCGCTGCTGCTGGTCTGGGCGGCCGGACGCGAACGCAGCGCGCAGGCGGCCAGTCGCGGCGCCGACCTGAGCGCGGCTGCAATCAGCTCGCGCGAGTCGGGCAGACCAGCCTGACGTGCACGTAACGGCAAGCCCCGGGCGCCTGCAACAGCGCAGGTGGAAAACGGTTCGCCAGGCATCGGCGGCGTATTTAAGCTGGCCAATATGCGGCTGCTCTCGGTCAATGTCGGTAAGCCACGCGAGAACCCATGGAAGCCGATCGCGCTCACGGGCATCGACAAGCGGCCCGTCAGCGGGCCGGTGCTGGTGACGGCGCCGGGCCCGAAGGGGACCGGGGCGGTCGGCCTGGCCGGCGACCGGGTCTACGACATCAAGCATCACGGCGGCGATGACCAGGCGATCTACGCGTACGCGAGGGAGGACCTCGACCTGTGGCAGGCCGAACTCGACGCGCCACTGGGCAACGGCGCTTTCGGCGAGAACCTGACCACCGAGTCCGTGGCGGTCAACGACGCGCTGGTGGGTGAGCGCTGGCGGATCGGCGGCGAGGTGCTGCTCGAGGTCTGCTGCCCGCGGATCCCGTGCGGCACGTTCCAGGGCTGGCTGGGCCGGGCGGGCTGGATCAGGCGGTTCACCGAGGCCGCCAGGCCGGGCGCCTATCTTCGGGTGATCGCGCCGGGGCGGATTCAGTCCGGCGATCCGGTGGTGATCGAGCACCGGCCCGACCACGACGTCACGGTCGCCCTCACCTTTCGCGCAACCACCACCGAACCGGAACTGCTCCCCAGGCTGCTAGCGGCCCACGCATTGCCCGCGGAGATCAAGGACCTGGTCCGCCGGCGCACCGCATGATAACAGCAAGAAGCGCGCAGCGCTGGCCGTGATGACGCCACCCGGGACGTGATTCTGGCAGGACTGGGGGGAGAAGGCACGGTCCGTTCGAGATGAAGTCCTTATGCTCTTTACCCGTGGGTCCAGATCAGATTGAGCGAGCCGTCGAACTGCGCCGCGCGGTGGCGCAGGCCGGGGGGCTGGCGGTGGTCGAGCGGTTCATCGGCACGCAGCGGGGGCTGACCCGCGCGGAGCGGGACCTGGTGCTCGACTGGGCCGACAACAGCGTGCGCGGCATTTTCGAGCTGCGCGGCAACGGCGGCGGCAGCGCCGGCAGCGGTGCCCGCGGGGGCGGCGGCTCAGCGACGGCCGCGCCCGCCGGGCTCGGCGCGATGACCGCGCTCAACCTGGTCGACGACCTCGACTACGCCGTCTACGGCCTCGACCCGCGCCCGGCCGACGGGGGGTTCTTCGCCGGGACGCTGCTGCCGCTCACGCGCGACGACTCCGCCTGGCTGGCGGCGGGCGGCGAGACGGTCTACCCGGCCGACGACGGGCGGCGGGTCGCCCGGCTGGCGATCGACCTGGCCACCCGCGAGCCCGAGCTGGTCTTCCGCAATCAGGAGAAGGCCGAGCAGGGCTGGATGTACATGCGGCGGGATCGGGAGGAGTTCGTCGCGTTCTTCGGCACCGACGAGCTGGTGCTGCCGACCCTAGAGGCCGAGGGGCGGCTCAACGCGTACTACAAGGTGCGCCGCGACTCGGCCCTGGCCGCCCGCGGCAGGCACCGGGCGGTCAGCGAGGCGGGCGAGACCACGTTCGTGATGCCGGAGGGGTTCTTCGAGTTCGACACCGTCGGGATCATCTACGACGAGCTCGACGGGTTCGTGGTCGTCCCCGAGTACGGGATGCTGCGCGCCCTGTTCGCCGACCCGGCGCTGGCCGAGGACCGCGAGCACGCCAACGTCCTGCGGGCCTACCTGCGCGAGGACACCATCCCCCCGCTGCCGCTGCGCCGGATGGCGGCGACCTTCCCCGACCACGTCGATCCTGTCTTCCGTCGCGTTCTCGGCAACAGAAACTTCCAATGGGCATCGAACGGACCCGGGCTGCTCAAGAAGCGCAAGCCGGGCTATTACGAATCGGAGCCGACCCCCGGGGTGGCCGTGCTCAGCGACCGGGTGATGGCCTTGTCGCGGGGCGAGCGCTAGCCTCGCGCTAGCCCTCGGCGGGCGGTGTGAAGTCCGGGTCGAGCTCGACGAAGGCCTCGAACAGGCCCAGGTAAGCGAAGCCGACCAGGGTCCACTGGGCCGGCTCGCCGGTCAGGCCGGGGCCGGGCAGCGGCGCGTTGAGCAGCGCGTCGACCGCGGCCGCCTCGGGGGCGCCGTCGGCCGCCCGGACTTGGAGGTTGCGCAGCGCCAGCGACTGCACGAGCAGGCCGCCCGCGAGCTGCAGGTGCGCCGCCGACCAGGACGGGTCGCGCAGCCGCAGCCCGATCTCTGCCGCCACGTAGTCGAACAGCGCGACCATCGAATCGCGGGACTGCTGCTGCGCCTGCTCCAGGGCGGCCGCGATCTGCCTGCGCGCCTCGCCGGTGCGGGTCGAGCCGAGGGTGGCGACCAGCGCCATGTGCAGTCGCCACTGCGCGGACTCGGTCAGCGCCGCGTAGTTGCTCGTGGTGGTGATCCGCACCACCTCCCGCATCAGCGCCCGGCGGCCGTCGGCGGTGCCGAGCAGGTGCCGGTTGTCGGCCAGCATCCGCGTGGTGGCGGTGAGGGTCTCGGGGTCGAACACCGGCCGTTCGTTGAACGCCGAACCGGCGCCGGCCAGGTAGCAGAGCAGGTCGTCGATGTACTCGTCGCGGTAGGACCAGAGCCGGTAGACCGAGCTGCGCGGCACCCGGGCGCGCTGGATCACCTCCTCGAGCCGCAGGTGCTCGATGGTGAGCGCCGCACCGGCCTCAACCGCCAGCTCACGCCCGGCGTCGAGCATCCGCTGCCTGACCTCTTCCGCCGGTACGCGTTCCGGCCGGACCGCCATGGCCGCTCCTCACCCCTCGCCGTGATTGCGTCTGAACTGTGAGTTGTGAACCGTGAGATGTGTTTCTCAATTGCAACACTATCGCGCAAAATATCCTATCTGAGACATTAGACTTAATGTCTCAAGACCACCTGCGGACGGGGGACCAAGGGCGGCCCTAGGAGGGGGAGGGCCGGAGGCTGGCCGGGCGCGGAGGCGCGAATCTCTGCGCCCGGTTGGCCCCAGCGCCGGGGCGATCGCGGCGCCCCCGCTAGAGCGCGGACAGGGCGATGCCGCCGCGGCCGGCCCCGAGGTCGCGGGAGATGGCGCGGGCGGCCGCCACGACCGCGCGCACCAGGTCGTTCCTGGTCCCCGGGGCGAGCAGCCGCTCGACCGAGCCGACGACGCCGACCGCGCCCACCACCAGGTCGTCGCGACCGAGGATGGGCGCCGCGATGCCGGCGTCGCCGACGGTCGCCTCCTCGTTCTCGACCGCGTAGCCGACCCCCCGCACCTGGGCCAGCGCCCGGGTGAGGGCGGCCCGCGTCGTCTTGGTCCGGCCCGTCAGCGGCAGCAGGCCGCAGGCGAGCGCCTGCGCGCGCTGCGCGGCCGGCAGGTAGGCGACGATCGCGTGGCCGAGCGCGCACGCGTGCCACGGGATCGCCGCGCCGACCTCGAGGATCTGCACGGTGTTGTCGGGGCGGAACACGTGGTGCAGCACGATGACCCGGCCGCCGGACAGCGTGGCGACCCACACCGCCTCCTTCGCCTGCTGGGCCAGCCCGTCGGCCCACCGCAGCGACCGCGCCCGCAGGTCGGATCCGTCCAGGTACGCGTTGCCGAGCTGCAGCACGCCCGGGCCGAGGCTGTACTTGCCGGTGGAAGCGTCCTGTGCGACCAGCGCGTGCGACTCCAGGGTGCGCAGCAGCCCGTGCACCGTCGGCTTGGCCAGCCCGAGCCGGTCGGCGATCTCGGTGACGCCGAGGCGCGGCGTGCCGGAGCCGAGGACGTCGAGGATCTGGGCAGCGCGCTGCACCGACTGGATCATGACACCTTTCCGCTCATGTCATTCAGCCATGCCGAACAACATTCAGGATAGGGTCAATCGGCCAGTCCGTGCCAGCGTATGGATTAGCGGGATTAGCGGGACTATCTGCGGGCGGGTCAGCTGTAACGCAAGACCGCCGCGACGACATTCGCGCCCAGGTTGCCGGCCGCGTGGGTGCACCCGGCGGCGAGCTGCCCGACGCTGCCGGGGACGCGGGAGACCGCGCTGATCGTGATCTTGGCGGCCGCGACCGGGAGCGCCGCCTTGGTCAGCCTGCCGTTGAAGTAGTGCACCGGGTAAGTAGTGCCGCCGGCCGGGCCGTCCACCGGGAGCCACAGCCCGCCGCGTCGTGTTCGCGAGCACGGGGTCCTTGGAGGAGAGCCCGGCGGCGGGCAAGGGTGGCCGGACGGGCGCGCGGCTGAAACGCACGTGCATTCTGGGTAACGTGAAGTTAATTTCTCAATGCGGATGGTTACTCTTCCGAGATTGATGGTCACGCTGGGGTAGTTTCCCCGTGAATTTTGCGGAAGAGGTGACGGCAGCGAACTCCAGGGGCAGTCGGCGGTCGAGCCGACCGGAAATTTTTTGGCACGAAGTGCCGGGAGAGGTGCCACCCGAGGTCAGCGATCGGACACGGTTCAATTACGATCGCAGCGTGGGAGACCGGATACTTACCTGGCCGAACGCGCTGAGCGCCGCCCGGCTTGCCGGCGTTCCCGTGTTCCTGTGGCTCGTCCTCGGGCCGCGCACCGCCACCACCGACATCATCGCGGCGGGCCTGCTCGGGCTGGCCGGGATTAGCGACTGGCTGGACGGGAAGCTGGCCAGGATGCTCAATCAGACGAGCAGGCTCGGGCAGCTGCTCGACCCGGCCGCCGACCGGCTCTACATCGCCGCCACGGTGATCGCGCTCGCCGTGCGCGGGATCATCCCGTGGTGGCTGTTCGCCGCGATCGCCGCGCGCGAGGCCTGCGTGGCGCTCGCGCTGGTCGTGCTGCGGCGGCGCACCGACTACGGGGCGCTGCAGGTGAGCTTCGTCGGCAAGGCCGCCACGCTGTGCCTCATGTACGGGTTTCCGCTGCTGTTCCTCGGCGCCCACGGCGGCATTACGTCCGAGGTGATCCGGACAATCGCCTGGGCCTTCACCGGCTGGGGGGTCGCCCTCTACTGGTGGGCGGCGCTGCTCTACCTGAGCGAGATCAGAGACCTCGTGAAAGGAGCGGCCACCTCGTGAAGGCCGTCGTGATGGCAGGCGGCGAGGGCACCAGGCTCCGCCCGATGACCGCGAACCAGCCCAAGCCGCTGCTGCCGGTGGTGAACCGGCCGATCATGGAGCACGTGCTGCGGCTGCTGAAGCGGCACGGGATGGAGGAGACGGTCGTCACCGTCCAGTTCCTGGCGGCGCTGGTGCGGAACTACTTCGGCGACGGCGAGGACGTCGGCATGTCGCTGCAGTACGCGACCGAGGAGACGCCGCTCGGCACCGCGGGCTCGGTCAAGAACGCCGAGGACGCCCTCAAGGACGACACCTTCCTCGTCATCTCCGGTGACGCGCTGACCGACATGGACCTGACCGAGATGGTCAGGTTCCACAAGGACAACGGCGCGCTGGTCACGGTGGGCCTGACCCGGGTGCCCGACCCGCTCGAGTTCGGCATCGTGATCGCCGACGAGGACGGCCGGATCCAGCGGTTCCTCGAGAAGCCGACCTGGGGGCAGGTGTTCTCCGACACGGTGAACACCGGCGTCTACATCATGGAGCCCGAGGTGCTGGCGGAGGTCTCCGCCAAGGAGTCGGTCGACTGGTCGCACGACGTGTTCCCGAAGCTGCTGCAGCGCGGCGCTCCGATCTACGGCTACGTATCCGACCGGTACTGGGAGGACGTCGGCACGCTCGAGTCCTACCTCAAGGCGCAGGCCGACGTGCTCAACGGCAAGGTCGACGCCGACATCGCCGGGTTCGAGCTGTCGCCCGGGCGTGTGGGTGGCCGAGGGCGCCGAGGTGGACCCGGACGCGGTGCTGACCGGGCCGGTCGCCATCGGCGAGTACGCGAAGATCGAGGCGGGCGCGCACCTGCGCGAGTACAGCGTGATCGGCGCCAACGTGGTGGTCAAGGAGGGCGCGTTCATCCACCGGGCGGTGGTGCACAACCGGGTCTTCGTCGGCCAGGGCGTCACCCTGCGCGGCTGCGTGGTCGGCAAGAACACCGACGTGATGCGCCGGGCGCGGATCGAGGAGACCGCCGTCATCGGCGACGAGTGCGTCATCGAGCCCGAGGCGTACATCTCCGCCGGGGTGAAGGTCTACCCGTTCAAGACCATCGAGGCGGGCGCGGTCGTCAACACCTCGGTGATCTGGGAGTCGCGCGGGCAGCGGACGCTGTTCGGCGCAGCGCGGCGTGTCCGGCCTGATCAACGTCGAGGTCACCCCCGAGCTGGCGGTGCGGCTGGCCTCGGCCTACGCGACCACGCTGCAGAAGGGGTCCACGGTCACCACGTCGCGTGACGTGTCGCGGGCGGCGCGCACCCTCAAGCGCGCCATGCAGGGCGCGCTGAACGCCTCCGCGATCAACGTGATGGACCTGGAGGCGCTGCCGCTGCCCGGTCGCGCGGTTCGAGACCGCGCGGCGCAAGTACAGCGGCGGGATCGCGCTGCGGACGACGCCGGGCGACACCCAGTCGATCGACATCATCTTCCTCGACGAGCGCGGCGCCGAGCTCTCCCAGGGGGCGCAGCGCAAGCTCGAGCGGGTCTTCTCCCGGCAGGAGTTCCGCCGGGCCTTCCCTGGCGAGATCGCCGAGCTGAGCTATCCGCCCCGCGTCGTCGAGCTCTACACCCACGAGCTGCTGCGCTGCGCGGACCTGGACGGGGTGAACGGGGCCGGCCTCAAGGTGGTCGCGGACTGCGCGGGCGGCACCGTCTCGCTCGTGCTGCCCACGCTGCTCGGCCGGATCGGGGTGGAGGTGCACACCCTGAACAACCGGCTGGACGAGGTGACGCCCACCCAGACGGTGGCGCAGAACCGGGCCGGCATGCAGCGGCTGGCCGAGGTGGTGTCGTCGTCGCGGGCGGCCTTCGGCGTCAGGTTCGACCCCGTGGGCGAGCGCATTCACCTCGTCGACGAGAAGGGCGCGCTGGTCAGCGACGAGCGGGCGCTGCTGGTGGTGCTCGACCTGGTGGCCGCGGAGCGGCGGGGCGGCCGGGTGGCGCTGCCGGTGACCACCACCCGGGTGGCCGAGCAGGTCTGCCGGTTCCACGGCGTGCAGGTCACCTGGACCCCGACGTCGCTGGACGCGCTGACCAACGCGGCCGCCGCCGACGAGGTGATCTTCGCGGCCGACGGGCGCGGCGGGTTCGTGGTGCCCGAGTTCGGGCGGACGGTGGACGGGATCGCGGCCTTCGTCCGGCTGCTCGGGCTGGTCGCGCGCACCCGGCTGACACTCAGCCAGATCGACGCCCGGATCCCGCAGGCGCACCTGATGCGGCGCTCGGTGCCGACGCCGTGGGCGGCCAAGGGCTCGGTGATGCGGACGGTGATGGAGGCGGCGGGCAACCGGCCGGTCGACACCACCGACGGGGTGCGGATCGTCGACGCCGACCGGGGCTGGGTCCTGGTGCTGCCCGACCCGGCCGACGCGGTGACCCACCTGTGGGCCGAGGGCGGCCGACGCCGACTCCGCCCAGTACCTGATCGACGAGTGGGCCGCGATCGTGGAGCAGGCCGAGGGTTAGCGCGGCCGTGGCCGACCCCCAGTGATCCCCGTTCGCCGAGGGCGGATTGGGGAAGCGCGTTACGGTAATCTGTGTTAACTACGCAGACGTACCCTTTCGCGGTGCATGGAACGGTTGTCGGTTTCCCTCAACGCCGATATCCTCCCAGCCTGCACCGCGACCTTGCGCCGTGCGCGTGACCCGGAGGTGAAACGGCCGTGTGGCGGAAACGTCAGGCACAAGATGGCGTGCCAAGAAGCGGCCTGCGTCGGCTGTTTGCGTGGCGCGTAGACCAGCAGGACTCCCCGCAGGTACCTTTGGCAACAGCCCCGGACGGGATGCTCAGGGAAGGTACCATCGCAGGGAGAGGGGAGGCCGGACTGAGCCATGGCTGGTATGTATTGCGGGCGGTGCGGTCGGCCCAACCCGGAGAGCTCTCGGTACTGCTCCAACTGCGGTGCGCCGCTGGCGCGCGCCAACCCCACCGGCAGCTTCAGCGCGGTGCCCGACCGGGGCTACGAGCGCCCGGGCGACACCACGTCGATCATCGCGCCGGTCGCGGGCGAGCCCGAGTACTACGACGAGCCGTCGCCCGACTTCTCCGCCGCCGACTCGCTCCCGCTCGGCACGGCGCTGCTTGTCGTGCTGCGCGGGCCCAACGAGGGTTCCAGGTTCCTGCTCGACAGCGACTTCACCTCCGCCGGGCGGCACCCGGACAGCGACATCTTCCTCGACGACGTGACCGTTTCCCGACGCCACGCCGAGTTCTACCGGCATGGCGACCGCTTCACCGTCCGTGACGTTGGTAGCCTGAACGGCACCTACGTGAACCGCGAGCGGATCGAGGAGGCCGAGTTGTTCGGGGGCGACGAGGTGCAGATCGGCAAGTTCCGGCTGCTGTTCATGACCCGCAGTCCCGAGGTCGGCAGGCGCCGCGGACTCGGAGCGCAGGACTACGCATGACGAGGGCCGGTGTCAGCATCGGCCAAGTGCTCGATGAGCTCCGCGTTGAGTTCCCTGACATCAGCCCATCCAAGATCCGGTTCCTTGAGGCGGAGGGGCTGATCCAGCCGCTGCGGTCCTCGTCGGGCTACCGCAGGTTCGCGGTCGCCGACATCGAGCGGCTCCGCTTCATCCTCACCGCGCAGCGCGACGAGTACCTGCCGCTGCGGGTGATCAAGGAACGCCTCGACGTGGTGGACGGCGTGGCCGCCGACGGCGGCGGCGTGGCGGCGCGGTCGGCGGTCGCGATGACCCGCAGCGAGCTGCTCGCCGCCGCCCGCGCGGCCGAGGAGCTGCTGGCCGAGCTGGAGGACTACGGCCTGGTCCGCCGCGCGCGGGCCTACGGCACCCAGGCGCTGTCGGTCGTCCGCGCGGCGGCGCTGCTGGCCGAGTACGGCATCCAGCCGCGGCACCTGCGGGCGGTCAAGGCGGCCGCCGAGCGCGAGGTGTCCCTGGTGGAGCAGGCGGTGGCGCCGCTGACCAGGCAGAAGGGCAGCCGCGAGCCCGCCCTGCGGGCAGCTCATGACATTGCCGGGCATATCGCCCGGCTGCACGCGACGCTGGTGGAGGACGGACTAACCGAAGCCGGGCTTGCATCACAGTCGCCCGTCGCGGGTACACCGATCGGAGAGCCACGGGGCGCCCCGGGGCTGCGCTCGGCTTCCGGGCGATAACGGGTGTAGTTTGGCAGAAGATGGTTCGGTTCGCTTAGCGTCGCTTGACGTCGCTGAGCGCGTACGAGGACGGAGCTCCAGTGCGGCGGATGGAGGTCGTCGGCGTCCGTGTCGAGATGCCGTCCAACAGCCCGATTGTCCTGCTGAAAGAGCAGCAGGGTGATCGTTACCTGCCTATCTGGATTGGGGCTGTCGAGGCGACGGCGATCGCGTTCGCCCAGCAGGGGATGGTGTCGCTGCGCCCGCTGACCCATGACCTGTTCAAGGACGTCCTTGAGGTGCTCAACGTCCAGCTGCGGACGGTGAACATCACCTCCCTGCGGGACGGGATCTTCTACGCTGACCTGGTGTTCTCTAACGGCGCAGAGGTCAGTGCGCGGCCATCTGACTCGATCGCGCTGGCGCTGCGGACCGGCGCGGCGATCTTCGCGACCGACGAGATTCTGGACGAGGCCGGCGTCGCCATTCCCGACCAGCAAGACGAGCAGGAGGACGAGGTCGAGAAGTTCCGCGAGTTCCTCGACCACATCTCGCCCGAGGACTTCGGCCGGTCGGCCTGATCTGGTCGCGTCGCCTGGAGGGAGACCCGATAAAATGGCGGTTTGTGCCCTCGGGTCTGCCTGCGGGCGACATCGGGGGGTACGGGGGGTCGTCCCCCCGGAAGACAACTGTGCTCTAGATTGTCGCGACTCGCCGCGCGTGATCGTTGACCTACCTGCCCGGACGGCTTACGGTGCGAATGCCGGGGGTAGTCACAGGAGGTGGCCGTGTCGGTAACAAGGGGTGGGTCCGAGGCCTTGCAGGGCACGCTCTTCGATGGCAACCCCGAGATCGGTTATCGGGGCCCAACGGCCTGCTCGGCGGCCGGGATCACGTACCGCCAGCTCGACTACTGGGCGCGCACCGGCCTCGTCGAGCCGAGCGTCCGCGCGGCGCACGGCTCCGGTTCCCAGCGGCTCTACGGATTCCGCGACATCCTCGTGCTCAAGGTGGTCAAGCGCCTGCTCGACTCGGGGATCTCTCTGCAGCAGATCCGGGCGGCGGTCCAGCACTTGCGCGATCGCGGCGCCGACGACCTGGCCCAGGTCACGCTCATGAGCGACGGCGTGAGCGTCTACGAGTGCACCTCCCCTGATGAGGTCTACGATCTGCTCGCGGGCGGCCAGGGGGTGTTCGGCATCGCCCTCGGCCGGGTCTGGCAGGAGGTGGCGGGCGAACTGGCCGAGCTTCCCGCCGTCCGGGCTGAGGACGGCCTGATCGTCGACAGCGCCGGCAGCGTCGATGAGCTGGCCAACCGCCGCGCGACCAGAAAAACCGGGTAAACCCTCGACCGCAGGTCAGCCGAGTTCGCCTGCGGCCTCGCGGACGGCGTCGTGCACGTCCTTCGCGCTCACGTCCAGCTGCTTGGCGATACGCTTCTCGGCCTTCAGCTGGGCCTTCGCCACCGCCTGCTCAACCGTGCTCTCGCCGACGATGACCAGGGCGGCCTCCCCCTCGTCGATGATGTCGCCGAACTCCTTGACGTCGGCCCGGGACATCCCGCGCCACAAATGACCGCCTATCCCGCCCACCGCCGCGCCCACCGCGGTGCTGGCGATGATCGAGGGCGGGAACAAGATGCCGACGACCGCACCGACGGCGGCACCGCCCCACGCCCCGTGCCGGGTGGCCATCTCATCCTTGTTCACGTGCACCTTGCCCGCGTTGTCCTTGGTGACCACGGCGGCGTCGTAGGTGCCGACAGCGCCTACTGCGTGCAGGTCCTTGACGATGTCGTAGTCGGCTCGCGCAGCGCCCGCACTGGGGTAGGTGCCGATGAAAATGAATACGGCGTCGGGCTTGGCCATGTCGTCTCTCCTGTGGTCCGGCCGCATCCGGCAGAACGCGGCGGTGGGATCGTCGCGCTCAAGCTTCGCCTGACCGGGTCGATCGGTGATCACCCGCACGGGGTGACAGCCGAGGCGAGGAGACCCGGTGGAGGTACGATTAGGTTGGCGGCAGACCATGAACGTGCAGCCAGAATTTAGTGCTGGCGGTACACTACAGTAGCCAGTGATCCGGCCGGGAGAGTCCTTGCGCAACGTAGGCAAGGCGCCGAAGGGGCAAAGTTCCCCAGAACCTCTCAGGCACCAAGGACCGGCCGGACAGGCGAATCTGGAGCCGATGTGGTGACAGATGGGGAGTCAGGGCTGGGGAGGCTCCATGCAGCGTGATTTGTCAGTTAATGACCAGTTCGCGGCCAGGCACATTGGCCCGTCGAGCGATGACCGGCGGGCGATGCTCGCCACCCTCGGCTACGAGTCGCTCGACGATCTGATCGAGGCCGCGCTGCCGACCGAGATCCCCGACGCCTCGCTGGCGGCGACGGCGCTGGCGAAGCTGCCGGCCGCCAGGACCGAGACCCAGGTGCTGGCCGACCTCCGCCGGCTGGCCGCCCGCAACACGGTGCGGGTCTCGATGATCGGCCTCGGCTACTACGCCACCAACACCCCCGCGGTGATCCGCAGGAACGTGCTTGAGAACCCGGCCTGGTACACCGCCTATACGCCGTACCAGCCGGAGATCTCGCAGGGCCGCCTCGAGGCGCTGCTCAACTTCCAGACCATGATCTGCGACCTGACCGCGCTCCCGGTCGCCAACGCGTCGCTGCTCGACGAGGCCTCGGCCGCCGCCGAGGCGATGACCCTCGCCCGCCGGGTCGCTCCCCGCGGCGCGGGCGCGACCTTCCTGGCCGACGCCGACTGCCTCCCGCAGACCCTCGACGTGCTCCGCACCCGGGCCGAGCCGCTCGGCATCGACCTGCGGGTTGCCCCCGTCACGGGCGAGACCGACTTCGACGGCGTCTTCGGCGTCCTGCTGCAGTACCCGGGCGCGTCCGGCGAGGTCCGCGACCTCGCCCGCGTGATCGAGGCCGCGCACGCGGCCAAGGCCACGGTGGCGGTCGCCGCCGACGTGCTGGCGCTGACGATGCTCAAGCCGCCGGGCGAGCTCGGCGCGGACATCGCGATCGGCTCCACCCAGCGGTTCGGGGTCCCGATGGCCTACGGCGGCCCGCACGCCGCCTACATGGCCGTCCGCGAGGACCTCAAGCGGCAGCTGCCCGGCCGCCTGGTCGGCGTCTCGGTCGACGCCGACGGCCGCCCGGCCCTCCGGCTGGCCCTGCAGGCGCGCGAGCAGCACATTCGCCGCGAGAAGGCCACCAGCAACATCTGCACCGCCCAGGTCCTGCTGGCGGTGGCTGCCTCGATGTACGCGGTGTACCACGGCCCGGACGGCCTGACGGCCATCGCCCGGCACGCGCACCGCAGCGCGATGACCCTCGCGGCCACCCTGAAAAGCTACGGGCTGCTGACCAGTCGCGGGTTCGCCTTCGACACGATCAGCGTCCAGCTTCCCGGGCCGACCGAGGCGCGGGCAGCGCTGCTGCGGGCCAAGGACGCCGGGTACAACCTGTGCGAGGCGGGCGGCGGCACCGTCCAGGTCGCCTGCGACGAGACCACCACCGACGAGCACCTGCGGGACGTGGTGGCGGCGCTGGTCGGCGCCTCCCGCGTCGGCAGCGGCCTCGACGCCGCCGACGTCGAGCTGACCGTGGCCGACGAGGACGTCATCCCCGAGCCGCTGAAGCGGACCTCCAAGTTCATGAGCCACCCGGTCTTCAGCGCCCACCGTAGCGAGACCGCCATGCTCCGCTACCTGCGCAGGCTGTCGGATCTGGACGTGGCCCTGGACCGGTCGATGATCCCGCTCGGCTCCTGCACGATGAAGCTGAACGCGGCGGCCGAGATGGAGGCCATCACCTGGCCCGAGTTCGCCAACCTGCACCCGATGGCCCCCGAGGCCGACGCGGCAGGCTACGCCGAGCTCATCGGCGACCTGGAGCGCTGGCTGTGCGCGGTCACCGGCTACGACGCCTGCTCAGTGGCGCCCAACGCCGGGTCGGCGGGCGAGCTCGCGGGACTGCTCGCGATCCGCGCCTACCACGCGTCCAAGGACGACGCCGAGCGCGACGTCTGCCTCATCCCCGAGTCCGCGCACGGCACCAACGCGGCCAGCGCGGTGCTGGCCGGGCTGCGGGTGGTCGTCGTCAAGTGCGGCCCCGACGGCGCCATCGCCCTCGACGACCTGCAGGCCAAGCTGGCCGCGCACGACGGCCGGGTGGCGGGGATCATGGTCACCTACCCGTCCACCAACGGCGTCTACGAGGCCACCATCGTGGAGGTGGCACGGCTGGTGCACGAGGCCGGGGGCCAGGTCTACATCGACGGCGCCAACCTCAACGCGCTCGCGGGCCTGACCTCGCCCGCGCTGCTCGGCGGCGACGTCTCGCACCTCAACCTGCACAAGACGTTCTGCATACCGCACGGCGGCGGCGGGCCCGGCGTCGGCCCGGTGGTGGCGAAGGCGCACCTGGCCCCGTTCCTGCCCGGTGCGGGCGCGGGCACCTCGGTGACCGCGGCCAGGTACGGCTCCGCCGGAGTGCTGCCGATCTCCTGGGCGTACATCGCGATGATGGGCGCCGAGGGGCTGCAGGCGGCCACCCAGACGGCGGTGCTCTCCGCGAACTACATCGCGCGGCGCCTCGCTCCGTACTTCCCCGTGGTCTACACCGGGCGCAACGGCCTCGTCGCGCACGAGTGCATCATCGACCTGCGGCAGCTGCCGGGCGGTATCACCGTGGACGACGCGGCCAAGCGGCTGATCGACTACGGCTTCCACGCGCCCACGATGTCCTTCCCGGTCGCGGGCACGTTCATGATCGAGCCGACCGAGAGCGAGTCCCTCGCCTCCATCGACCAGTTCTGCGACGCCATGATCGCCATCAGGGCCGAGGTGGACCGGGTCGCGTCGGGCGAGTGGGACGCGGCCGACAACCCGCTCAAGAACGCGCCGCACACCGCCGAGATGCTAATGGCGCAGGAATGGGACCACCCCTACCTGCGGACCGAGGGCGGCTACCCGGGCACCGGGCCGGGCGCCGACGCCAGGGCGAAGTACTGGCCGCCGGTCCGCCGCATCGACCAGGCCTACGGTGACCGCAACCTGGTCTGCGCCTGCCCCTCGCCGGAGGCATTCGCCTAGCAAGGATGCGCATAGCAGGGATTCGCGTAGCCCGCGCGCCAACTCCCCGATAACAGCAAGAAGCGCACAACACAGCGCAGTGCAGCAACGCACCGTGACGCGCATCGGGCCGCGGCCCCCGCTGCTACACCAGCGGGGCCGCGGCCCGTTCGCGGCTAATCCGGCGGGAGGGGGGAGAGAAGCCCCTTGGGTTCGCCGTGGCGGAGGAGGAGCCGCCGCGGGCGGGCCGGCTTCGCCGCGCCCCCGCGGGAGGCGCGCGCGGGGGAGCGGTTGGCTCATTCTTGGACGGCGACGGGCAGGCTCAGCAGGCCGGCCAGGTGCCGAGGCAGTTCTACCACGATGGTGTCGTCGACATCGCCGCGATCACCCTCGGCCACCACCGCGATCGACGTGACGTCGCCGCGATTCACGGCCAGGTGCGGAGTGCCCGGCGGTATGTAGATGAAGTCCCCCGCCCGCACCGTGGACCGCTTGGCCAGACCCGGGCCGTACCAGACCTCGGTCTCGCCGCTGACCAGGTAGAGCGCGGTCTCGCGGTCGTCGTGGTAATGGGGCATGCCGCGGCTGCCCGGTGGGATCATGATCAGGTTGACGCCCAGCGCCCGGGCGCCGGCCGATACCGCGCTCACCCCGGCGCGGGGGGCGCCGGCCGACCTGATGATGACGCAGTCGTCGCTGCTTCGCAGGTCCCGGCGGGCGGGCTGCCGGTTGAGCCAGTCATCGACCTTGCTTACTCTAAGCATTTGATCGTATCCCATCCGTGATGCCTACTGTGCCAAGATTAGGACGCTAAGTAGGGATATGACCACCCTCGGTAAGGATAGATCGATATGACTATAGAGGTACCTTTACCTACCTAAATGGATACACAACGATCGATTGATCCAGTTCACCGCCGCTCCGGAGCGCCCGGGACCGTTCGGGATGACTGAATTTATTTTTCCTGACGGACGGCGAGCCTCGGTAGGACCGGTCACCCTCCGCTACCGGCGGCCCGGCGGTCGGGTCGCCCGAATGGCGATTCTCTGTAACGCAAGTGACGTGCGGCACAGATGAATCCCAGAGCGTGTCTGGCACGTACTTACGGGGAGACTACGGCACCCTATGAACCAGAGCGCGGCCCGTTCCGTTCCCCTATACAAGGGGGTAAGGACAAATGCGGCCACAGTGAACGAGGAGCATTCGTGACACAGGAACCACACAAGGACTCGCTGGCCACTCGACGGGGCGTGCTGGCCGGCGTCACCCTGGTGGGGCTCGCAGGCGCCATCACCGCCTGCGGGGCGGGCGGTTCAAGCAGCTCATCGGCCGCGGGGGACCCGGCGGCAAGCAGCAGCAGCGGCGCGGGCGGCGGGACCGGCGCGACGACCGCGACCGTCCCGGCGGCCTCGGCCGCGTCGTCATCTCCCGGCTCGACCGGCGGCGCGGCGTCCGGCGCGCTGGCCGCCACCAGCGACATCCCGGTCGGCGGGGGAAAGATCTTCGACACCCAGCTGGTCGTCGTCACCCAGCCGTCGGCGGGCGAGTTCAAGGCCTTCAGCGCGGTGTGCACCCACATGGGCTGCACCGTCAGCCAGATCGCCGACGGCAGGATTGACTGCCCGTGTCACGGCAGCGAATACTCCATCAAGAACGGCGCCGTGCTGGCGGGCCCCGCCCCCAAGCCGCTGCCGGCCAAGCAGATCAAGATCACCGGAGACAGCATCTTCCTTGAATAGAGTCGGCCCGAGCGCCGTGCTGGCGCTGATCACCGTCGGCACGGCCGCGGTCCTCCTCTTGTGGTTGCACTCCACCCGCGCCATCGTCGGCCCGGGCGGCGCGCTGACCACCGTGGGCGAGGGCCTCGGCCTGCTGGCGGGGTACGGGGTGGTCGTCGCGGTGCTGCTGATGGCCCGGCTGCCGCCGGTCGAGCGCGGTGTCGGGGCCGACCGGCTCGCCCGCTGGCACGCCACCCTCGGCCGGGTGCTGTGCTGGGTGATCAGCGGCCACGTGCTGTTCATCATCTGGGGCTACGCGGTCGCCGCGCACGCGAACGTGGTCAGCGAGACCGCGTCGCTGCTCACCACCTACCCCGACGTGCTCATGGCGACCGTCGCCTACTTCCTGCTGCTCGGCGTGGGCCTCACCTCGCTCCGGGCCGCGCGCCGCCGGCTCCGCTACGAGACCTGGTACTACCTGCACCTCTACTCGTACCTGGCGATCGCGCTCGCGTTCAGCCACCAGTTCGCAAACGGCGCCGCCTTCGTCGAGAACGCCGCCGCCCGCTTCGCCTGGGAGCTGCTGTACATCGTCACCGCCGCGCTGATCGTCTGGTACCGGCTGATCGTCCCGGTCCGCGACTTCGCGCGCCACCGGTGGGTCGTGGCCGGGGTGCGGGAGGAGGCGAACCGCACCGTTTCCGTCTACATCAGGGGACGGCACCTGGGCGAGCTTGACGCCGCGCCCGGCCAGTTCTTCCGCTGGCGGTTCCTCGCCCGGGGGCAGTGGTGGCAGTCGCACCCGTACTCGCTCTCGGCGCTGCCGAGCGACGACCTGATGCGCATCACGGTCCGCGACGTCGGCGATCGGAGCAACATGCTCCGCTCGCTCCGGCCCGGCACCCGGGTGCTGGCCGAGGGGCCGTTCGGCGCCTTCTACCCGGCCCCCTCGGGCCGCGGCCGGCCGGCCCTGCTGCTGGCGGGCGGCGTCGGCATCACCCCGCTGCGGGCCATCATGGCCGCCCTGACCGGCTCGGTGACGCTCGTCTACCGGGCGTCGAGCTGGCAGGACGTGGCGCTGCGATCCGAACTGGACACGCTCGCGGCCGAGCGCGGCGGTCGCGTGCACTACCTCATCGGCACCAGGTCGGAGCTCGGCGGCGACCCGCTCACGGCGGACGCGATCCGCCAGCTGGCGCCCGGCCTGGACACCATGGAGGCCTACGTCTGCGGTCCGCCCGGGATGACCGCCGCGGCCGTGGCCGCGCTGCGGGCGGCGGGCGCATCGCGGCGGCGTATCCACGTCGAGGCGTTCGAGTTCTAAAGCTGGCTTTCGAGATATAAGGGGCGGACGGTGCGCAGGGTGCTGGTGGCGGTTGTCGTGACGGTGGCCGGTCTCGTCGCGCTGCTGTCATTTAAGACCCACACCAGTTCTTCCGAACGGACCGTGGGTTCCCCTAGCGCCCTTCCGTCGCTGCTGCCAGGCGAGCACGCCCTCACCGGGCGCGCCATCAGGACCGTCTACGGCCCGGTCCAGGTCCGGGTGGTGGAACGGTCGCGGACCATTGTTGGGGTCAATATTCTGCAGTATCCGACCGAAACCACGATGGATATCCAGATTGGCCAGTATGCGTTTCCCCGGCTGGTTGGGGAGACTTTGGCCGCGCAAAGTGCGAGAATCGATACTGTATCGGGCGCAACGTATACCAGCCGCGGATATATTTCTTCTCTGCAGGCTGCGCTCGACAACCGGGCATGACGGGGGGCGCCGTGCTTTCGACTGGTTTGCCGTTCGCTGCGGTGCCGGAGGTCTCGGGCCGGGTACGGCACGCCGAGCACGTGATGGGGACCGTGGTCTCGTTCGACGTGCCGGCCGCCGCCGTCGCCGGCGGATCGCTGGAATGCGCGCTGCGCTGGCTGCACTGGGTGGACCGGGTCTTCTCGCCCTACCGTCCCGACAGCGACGTGTCGCTGCTGGCGGCGGCGGAGGTCACCGTCGACGCCTGCGCACCCGAGGTGGCCGAGGTGATCAGCGCGTGCGCGGCGATCCGGCTCTGCTCAGGCGGTTACTTCACCGCCGCGCCCGGCGGCGTCTTCGACCCGTCGGGCTACGTCAAGGGCTGGGCGGTCGAGCGCGCGGCCGCGATCTTGTCCCGCGCCGGCTCCGCGAGCCACCTGGTCAACGGCGGCGGCGACGTCCAGTGCGCAGGCGGCCGGCCGCGCCTGGCGGGGTCATCAGAGCCGTGGCGGGTGGGCATCGCCGACCCGTTCCACCGCGGTCGCCTCGCCCTCGTCGTCGAGGCCGCCGACAGCGCGGTCGCCACCTCAGGAAGCGCGGAGCGCGGAGCGCACATCATCGACCCGCACCTCGGCCGCCCGGCCAGCGGCCTGGCCAGCCTCACGGTGGTCGGCCCGTCCCTCGCCCTGGCCGACGCGTACGCGACCGCCGCCTTCGCCATGGGCCCGATCCGCGCCCGCGACTGGACCGAATCCCTCGACGGCTACCAGGCCTACGCGATCACGTCCGACCGCGAGACGTGGCAGACCAGCGGCTTCGCGCCCCACATCGCCTCCGCGTGACCCGGCCGCCCCGGCGCCAACCCCATCTCAGCTGGGGTCTGGGCGGGTGAGTTCGGCCGGGTCGATCGGCCCCGCTACCTGTTCCGGCGACTGGCCGGGGGACGGGCGGTCGCGGCGCAGCACGGTGAGGAGCTCGTCGTAAGGGCCGATGAGGTAGGCCTCGTCGGCGGGCTGGAACCGGGTGGCGCGGCGCGGCGGGTGCTCGAGGACGGCCCGGTCGGCCGCGCGGCGCAGGGCCAGAACCCGGGTCCTGGCCGCCAGCTCGTGCATCTGCAGGCCGTGCAGGCCGCCGCCGGGGGTGACGGTCAGCCGGGCGACGAGCAGCGGTTCGTCGCCGGCGTAGAAGGTGGAGAGCACGTCGAGGCCGAGCGCGGCGCCGACGAACCAGGGCGCGGCCAGGGCGGCGGTCGACCTCACGTTCCTGAAGCCGAACGTCTCCTTGACCGAGTGGGCGAGCTGCGGGTCGAAGATCCGCAGCACGACCGGAACCTCGCGCCAGCGCGACCCGAGCTGGTCGCGGACGGCCAGGCCGGTCTCCAGGTTGGCCAGGTCGTCGCTGGTCACCACCGCGACGGCGGACGCGGCGGCCAACCGGGCGGACGTGAGGACCTCGGGCAGGGTGGCGTCGGCGATCATCACCGGGACGCGGTTCGCGCGAACCTGGCTCAGGTGCCGGTTGTGCTCGTCCTTCTCGATCACCACGACCTCACGGCCGGCGTCGTGCAGCCTCCGCACGACCCGCAGCCCGATGGAGCCGAGGCCGATGACCAGGACGTGGCCGCGCAGCGCGACGATCTTCTGCCGCCCGAGTGATTCCTCGATTCTTCGGCTGACCAGCATGTTCGTGACGAGGGCGAAGAAGACGGCCACGAATAGCGCGCCGGTCACCATCAGGCCAACCGCGAACACGATGAGCCACGCCGGTTCGCCCCTGAAGCTGTAGTCGCCGTATCCGACCGTCGTCACGGTCTCGATGGTGAAGTACACCGACTCGAGCAGCGAGATCCGGTGGCCAGGGCCGGCCAGCCGGTAGGTGAAGTGGAGCACGAGCGTGGCGACGATCAGAACCCCGAGAAGGGCGCCGAGCGCGATCGCCATCCGCCGATCAGCCGCCCGCGCGAGCGACACGGCGAGGTCGCGCAGCACGCGCAGGGCGCGACCGGCCGCAGTGGGCAAGGCCGGGGCGTCCTCGGGGTCGTCGCCGCCGAGGACGCCAAGGATCGACTGCGATCCGCCGTCGGCCGCGGTTCTGCTGGCGCCGGAACTGGCGGTGGCGAGCCGGCGGATCCGCTCTGGATGATCGATGACGGAGACGGCGGCGAGCTCGTCCGGGGTGCCGATGAGCGTCACCTCGTCGCCCGCGTTCACCCGGGTGTCCCGCCCCGGGCAGACCAGCACGTTGCCGGTCGGCGGGACCACCGCGACGGGGGCAAGCGCCCCGTACAGTTCGCGCAGCGTCCCCGCGTGCGGTGCGGTGGTGCGGGCGGCCAGGAACCGCATGCCCGACAGCGACAGCTCCTGGACGCCCTCGCCCAGGCAGACCTCGACCACCGACGGGGCGGACAGGCCCGCAACATCGAGCACCGCCACCCCTGCCTCCCGGACCGCGCGGCCGACGGCCGGGTTGGCCAGCTGTGCGATCACCCGGACTTCGGCCCGCAGCCGCCGGACGAGTAGCGCGGTCTCCAGCGCCGACAGGTCGTTCTCCTGGGCGCAGATCACCGCGATCGCGCCTGCCAGGCCCGCCGATATCAGCGTCTCCTCGGAGCGTGCCTGCCCGGTGATCAGCGGCACACCCCAGGCAGCGATCATCCGGGCGAGCGCGGGGGCGGGGTCGTCGTCGATGACCACGGCGGCGACGCCGGACAGCGTCAGCTCCTCGACGATCGGCAGCCCGACTCCGGGCAGCCCGCAGACGATCACGTGCCCCTGCCAGTCGGCCTGCGTTTCCCCCACCTGGCTGAGCCTTCCCGGTTGGGATTACCGGCATGTTAGCCGCGTGTGTCGTGCTGTGTCCGCCGGGGTGAACTGGAACCGGACGGCGGCGTTTCTGCCCGGATAGCCGTTCGATCCTGGTTGCGGTCGTGACCCCTGAATGGGTGTCATGACACGGCCGACTTACGCCATTATGTTAGCTTTTGCGAGCGCCGAGGACGGGTGTGTCCGGACTCCATGCCCACCGGGGTGGTAGCGGTCTATGGAGGCGGGGGGAGATACCCGTCCTCGACTGCTCGATGGTAAAGCTCCATCTTCGTTGGCGCTGCCCTTCCGGCATTCGCGTATTTCTCGCGCACCCGCACCAGGTATTGCTTAGCCGTCTCCTCGCTGATGGTCATCTTTCTTGCCACGGATTTCAACGCCATGCCAGTGGCGTAGAGCTCCAGAGTTCGTCTTTCCTGGTGACTGAGAGCCGGCAAATCGGCGGTGTCATCGGTGGCGATGATGTAGGCGAGACGGGCGGAGATCCAGTCCCTGCCCGCGGCCACATCCCTGATCGCGGACCGTATCTGGCTGGCCTGCTCGTTCTTCAGCACGTAGCCGCGCGCCCCGGCGCGCATCGCCGCCCGGACGGCGACCGGCCGGTCGGACGCGGACAGGACCAGCACCGCCGGCCCGGCGGCAATGATGGCAGCCACGTTGCCGTCCACGGTGGTCCCGTCGCCGAGGTCAAGATCGAGCAGGACGACGGCCGCGCGGCTCCCGGGTCCCGCCAGCAGGGCGCCCACGGTCGCCGCGGTGGCGACGAGCCGGATATCGCCCTCGTCGGCCATGATCCAGCCGGCGGCGCTTTCGAGGATGATCGGATGGTCGTCCACCACCGCGACGTCGATGACCGAGGTCAAGCGGCACCGTCCTTCCGCCAGCTGACTTCCAGGTAGCCGCCGCCGGCCTCGCCCGCGTTCACGGTGGCCCGCCAGCGTGCCGCCGACGGCAGATCGTGCTCCCGCTCCAGTTCAGCCAGATCGGGACCTTCCGGCGACGGCACGTCGAAGGCGAGGTACAACTCAACGTCGTCGCCGGCGGCGAGCACGGTCAGCGTGACCTGCTGCGGAGGAAGCGCCCTGAGCACGGCGTCTACCGTCGCCAGGATCGCGCGGGCAAGCCGAGGCGGGGCAGTCCCCGGATCGCCGGCGAGCTGGACGGTCACCAGCAGCCCGCGCTCGCGTGCGGTCTCCAGCGCCGTCTCAAGCCCGCTTGCCAGATCGGCAACGCCCGGCGCGGCGCGGGTGAGGGCGTGCCGGAGGACGGCGGCATGTCGGGCGCAGCGGTCCTTGACGTCACTGGCGGTCGAGTCCAGCGTTCCGTCCGCGATGCCGCGCAACAGCGGAAGCGCCTCCTTTTCTAGCACTGCGAGCCGGCTCTGCCGCTCCTGCCCGATCGCCTCGGCGGCGGCGCTTTCCGCCGCCGACCGGCTCGCCAGTGAGGCCCGGCGCGCGGCCAGGCTGATATGGACGGGTATGGTCGGGCGCAGGACGGCGGCCGCGATCAGGAACGCCGCGATGATGTAGGCGGCCGCTTCAAGCTCGGACAGCGTCAGCGGGTTCACCCCCTCGGACCGGATGAGCAGCGCGCTATGCGCGGCGTAGACGGCCAGTGCGGCCGGAACCGATACCCGGGCAGGCGCGCTCAACGCCACCACCACCAGCAGCCACAGGGTGCCGAGGATGGCCAGGTCAACGCTTCCCGGCATGACGCGCCCCTGGCGCTCGGCCCCGACCGCGGTCACGGCGGCGATCGCGACCGCGATCGCCGCGGCCGTCTCGGCCGCGGACAGCACGCGCGCCCGCCTGCGCGGCGTCAGCCAGGCGGCGGCGCCGAGGACAGCGAGCCAGACCGCGATCACCGCGGCGGGCTGACGGTATTCGTGCGCGTTAGCCAGCACCTGGACCAGCGCGACGCAGGGGAGGATCACCGCGACCATTCCGATCATGCGCAGCAGCCCGGCCTCGGCCACGTCGCCCACGACCTTGTGCGCGCTCACCATGACGGGCTCTCCCGGATAAGGCCTCGATCAACCCGAACGCCGTCTCGCCAATGCGGTGAGCCGTCCGGCTGGACCGATCGCGCGGGCGCGGGCCAGGACAGGCGGACGACGGCGCCCTGCCCAGGCGCCGACCAGACCGCCGCCTGCCCGCCGCAGTCGGCGGTGCGCTCGGCAATGGACCGGCGCAGTCCTAGTCGGGTCCGGTCGACCCGATCGAGGTCGAAGCCAGCGCCCCGGTCGCGCACGGTTACCTCCAGGCGGCACGGGAGGTCGGCGTCCGCGGCCGGCGTCGTCTGGCGAACCTCCACCCAGGCTTCGCCGGTCCCCGCGTGCGCTGCCACGTTGGACAACGCCTCGCGGGTCGCGTTCGCGATCGCCGCCGTGACCCGGGCCGGGACGACCGATACGTCCTCGCCGTCGATGTCGACGTGGACGCTCAGCCCCCGGCCGCGCATGTCGGCGACAACGGCCCGCACCGCAGCGGCCAGGTCGCCGGACTCGCGCCTGGCGCCTGCCGCCAGACCGTCTTGGTCGCCGAGCGCGTCCTCGATCAGGGCCACGTCCCGGCGGCACCGGCTCACCACCCCGGTCTGGTCATCGGCGCCGACCCGGGACAGTGCGGTGAGCGTGTTGAGAATCGTGTCGTGCAGCAGGCGCTCATGCTCGCGGCGTTCGATGTTCCTGGCCAGGACGGCGTACTGTTCGCTGGCGGCCTGGGCGGCCGCGTCCAGGGTGGCATCGGCCTCCTCGGCCCGCCCGTAGAGTTCCCGGCGGCCAAAGGTGTGGACGAGTCCGACCACGATCAGGACCATCGTCGCCCCGGCCAGCGTCCGGGTGTCGGTGACGGGCTGCATGACAGCGCCGACCCAGTAATCCACCGGGGCTATGAGCGTCAGCAGCAGTGCGAGCGAGCCGGGCGCATACCACGCGGGGATAATCAGCTGCCCCGACATGCTGATAACGAGCCAGCTGAACGCGTCGTCGCGGACATTGGGCGGTACGCATTCCTGGGCGCCGAGCGCGAGCGCCACGTAAAAACCGGAATCAACGCAGGCGAGAAACGGGGACGGCCAGCGTCGGCGCAGGCAGACGATGACGGCAGTGGCCCACGCCACAGCGATGGCGGGCGCCGTCAATCGCCACGCATCGGCCGTGTAGAACGAGTGCCAGATTAGGACTTGCACGACGACATAGACGATCCCGGCCGTCCTGATCGTCGACGCGAGGGGGGCGACCACCGACCGCAAGGTCGTCATCGCAGGCCCACTCGGCAGCGGGGGTGAACCGGCCGTTTCCCGCCACTGGTGGACGTTATCCGTCGGCCACATGGGGTCGATCATAGGCTCAGGCGTGTCGGTGCATGTCCCTTATCGGTTGGTAAATGGCGGTCGGAAGATGGTTCTCCAAGAGACTCCCTTATATCGACCGCCGTATCTGCTGCGTCGGCACCGCAATGGCCGTCCCGCTATTCGCCGACGGCGCCGTCAATGGCCTCACGGATCAAATCGGCCTGCCCTGCATGCCGCGCGGTCTCCTCAATCAGGTGGAGGATGACCCAGCGGAGGGTGAATGGCTTGCGGTCGATCCGGGTGGAGACCGAGAGCTGATCCAGGCTATCGGCCGAGGCGGCGGCCTGCCGAGCGAGGTCGCACGCGTCGCGGTAGCGGCGACGCAGCCAGTCCGGTTCCTTTGTCAGCGCATCGCGATTGCAGGGCACTCGCCTACCCGAGCGGGAACGACGCCACCGTGCGCCACTGGCCCCGGCGGTCCCGAATTCCGGCCCGGTTCCGGGCCGGCCATCAGGGTCACCTCGGTCGCCCACGCCGTGATGGGCAGCAGTGGGCGGACCGCTTCGGCCGCCGCGCGCAGTTCGGCTGGCTCGCCGCGGTGGCCGACGGTCAGGTGCGGCACCGTGTCCGGGTGCTCACCGCCGTAGGGCGGGCAGGACGGGTACGCCAGCGCCGCGCGCTCGGTCAGCGCCCGGAATGGCGACTCGTCCGACGGACCGAGCCAGACCACCGACTCACCGAACCACCGCACCCGGTCCAGGGCGAAGGCGAACCGGGGAACCCCGGCGAACAGCCGCGCGAGCGCCGCCAGGACGTCCGGCCCGATCTGGGCAGGCGGCAGGAACGGATAGAGCACGGTCAGGTGCGCGGGGACCCCGTCGCGCGCGCTCAAGTCGAGCCGGGCCCAGCCGGCGGGCGCGGACCCAGGCCAGGGGCGAGTTCCAGGCCACGTCGATCCGGCCGTCGACTAGGTCCGATACCTGCCGCTCGTAGTTCGAGTACAGGACGTAGTCGAAGTCGAGACCGCAGCCGTCGCGCAGCCAGGCACGGAACCCGTCCCAGATCGTGACGACCTTCGGGTCGTAGGCGACCGCGCCGAGCAGCACCCCGGTCATCAGACCTCCCCGAGCAGCGGCAGCCCGAGCAGCGCCCGCCCGATGAAGTCCACCGGCGCCTCGGTCGTCGGCGCCATCACCCGCGCCGCCCGCGAATCGCGGAACAGCCGCTCGACCACCGACTCCTTCCTGAACGCGGCGCCCGCCGCCGGCCCGCAACGCCAGGTCGGCCGCCTCCGCCGCCGCCTCGCCCGCGGCCGCCTTCACCTCGAGGACGAGCAGGGTGGCGTCGGGCCGGCCGGCCTCCACCGCGGAAAGCGCATCGTCGATGTGCGCCCAGGTGCGGTCCGCCTCGATCTGCAGCCGGGCCAGCTGGGCACGCGGCCCGGCCTGCTGGGCGGGGACACGCCGAGGTGCGCCAGCCGGGTGCGCTGCAGGTGGCCGGCGGTCTCGGCCGCCACCCGCCGGATCAGCCCGGCGCTCATCGCCGCCGAGCAGATCAGAAAGAAGGGCAGGATGGCCGCCAGCGCCAGGTCGAGCCCGCCGCCGTCCGGGCCCAGCATCGCCGATCGCGGCACCAGGAGGCCGTCGGCCGTCAGCGGCGCCGACGCGTTCCCGCGCAGCCCGAGCCCGTCGAAGACGCCGGCCGCAGACAGCCCGGCCGCGTCGGCCGGGACCAGCCACAGCGTCATCGGCCCGGGTGTTTCCCCGACCCCGTCCCCGCCACCACCCGCCGCGCTCAGCGGCCGGCTTGACCACACGTAGCTGTCAGCCTGCCCGGCCGAGGTGACCCAGCTCTTGGACGCGTCGAGCCGGACGGTCACCCCGTCCGGCGAAAGCGCCGCCGTCGACATCGGCGCCCAGAAGTGGGACCGCGACCCGGTCTCGGAGAACGCCAGCGTCGATAGGTGCGTCCCGGCCGCGATCGCCACCAGGGTGGCCTTGTCCCCGGCCGCGACCAGCCCCGCGACCGCGGCGTAGTGCATCGTCAGCACCATCGCGGTGGACCCGCAGACCGAGCCGAGCTCGCGGATCACGGTGGCCGCCTCGCGCAGCCCGGCGCCGCCGCCGCCGTATTCGGCCGGGACCGTCAGCGCCAGCAGGCCGGCCGCGCCGAGCGCGTCGAGCTGCGCCCGCGGGAACGCCCCGTCGGCGTCCGCCGACGCCGCCCCCGGCGCCACGACCTCGTCGATGACCTGCTTGAGGACGTCGAGATACGACTCCTGAGATGACATTGCCGCCTGCCTCTCAATGCTCCGCTTGAACATCAGGAACGACCGGCCGACCGACCGGTGCTTCCTCATCCTCTTACCCGTCTCGGCGGACGGGCTACGGAGTCATCGCACAAAGAACACGCCACGGGCCTTGTGCGGGCCCCGAGGGTGTCGTCGGGTCCTCCGCCGGCCGATTCAGCCGGCGACGTCCGCGCGGATGTGCTCGAAGATGAGCGACGTCTCCGTGTATGACACGTCCGCATTCGACGAGAGCCACTCCACGAAGTCCCGCAGCGATGCGTCGACGCCGCCGCGACATGCAGCAGAAAGTCGTCCTTGCCGGCCAGGAAGAACACGTTGAGCACCTCGGGCAGCCCCGCCACCCCGGCCACGAAGCTGCGGATGTGCCCCCGGGCGTGCCCCTGGAGCCGGACCGCGATCATCGCCTGCAGCGGGCGGCCGAGGGCGGCCGGGTCCACGTCCGCGTGATAGCCGCGGATGACGCCGCGCTCGCGCAGCGACCTGACCCGTCCCAGGCAGGTCGAGGGCGCGATGCCGACCCGCTCGGCCAGCGCGTTGTTGGGCGTCCTGGCGTCCCGTGCCAGCTCACGGACGATGTGGCGGTCGACGTCGTCGAGGTCGCCGACATCGGTCCGAACAGTATTCGGCTGGCCCAGCGCCACCCTGGTCAGAGATGAATTTCCAACTTCCATGGAGTCACTATACAGAATCTTGTTCTCAAATCTAGGCTAAATCTCGATGATCATGCAAACTGGAAGGAGTGGGACGGAATGTAGTGAAGCAACGAAGCTAACCACCGTGCATCCGCCGCCAGCAGCGAAAGGTAGATATGCCATGAAAGTCGGCATCCCCCGCGAGGTCAAGAACCACGAGTACCGCGTCGCGATAACCCCTGCGGGTGTCCGCGAGCTGACCGGACATGGCCACGAGGTCTACCTGGAGAAGGACGCAGGCGTCGGCTCCCAGCTCGCCGACGACGCCTACGTGGCGGCCGGCGCCACCATTATCCCAGACGCCGACGAGGTGTGGGGTACCGCCGACATGGTGCTCAAGGTCAAGGAGCCCATCGCCGAGGAGTACCACCGGATGCGCCCCGGCCTGACGCTCTTCACCTACCTGCACCTGGCCGCCGACAAGCCCTGCACCGACGCGCTGCTCGCGAACAAGGTCACCGGTATCGCCTACGAGACCGTCCAGCTCGCGGACGGGTCCCTCCCGCTCCTCGCCCCGATGTCCGAGGTCGCAGGCCGCCTCGGCCCGCAGGTCGGCGCCTACCACCTGATGCGCTCAGGCGGCGGACGGGGCGCGCTGCTCGGCGGCGTCCCCGGCACCTACGCGTCTAGCGTCGTCGTCATCGGCGGCGGCGTCTCCGGCCTGCACGCCGCCCAGATCGCGGTCGGCATGGGCGCCCACGTCACCATCCTCGACCGCAACATCGCCCGGCTCCGCCACATCGACGAGATCTACCAGGGCAGGATCCAGACCGTGGCGTCCAACGCCTACGAGATCGAGAAGGCCGTCCTCGGCGCCGACTTGGTCATCGGCGCCGTGCTGGTCACCGGGGCCAAAGCACCCAAGCTGGTCTCCAACGAGCTCGTCTCCAGGATGAAGCCAGGCTCGGTCCTGGTCGACATCGCGATCGACCAGGGCGGCTGCTTCGAGGACTCGCACCCCACCACGCACGCCGACCCGGTCTTCAAGGTGCACAACAGCATCTTCTACTGCGTCGCGAACATGCCGGGCGCGGTCCCCAACACCTCGACCTTCGCCCTGACCAACGCGACCCTCCCGTACACGGTCGAGCTGGCCGACAACGGCTGGCGCGACGCCCTCCGAGCCGACAAGGCGCTGGCGGGCGGCCTCAACACCCACGAGGGGGCGCTCACCAACGCCCCCGTCGCCCAGGCCCACGGCTATCAGTCGGTCTCGGTCGAGTCTGCCCTCGCCTAACCGAGGCCAGCAGCCAAAAGAGTCCGTCACCCGCAATCCGGCTCTGACGGGCCGCCCCCCACCAAGGGGCGAAGACCGCGGACCGGCAGGCTCCTCCCACCCCCAAGAGCCTTCCGGTCCGCGCTGGCTTTCGGTGTCGACTGCGCAATTCACCACGTTAGAGCGTGGTCGATTGCGCAATCGACACGTTGCCCGGCGCGCTCACAGCCGAGGCGCGCCGGTCAGCCGAGGCGGACCGGCAGCGTTTCCAGCCCGTGGATGAGCGAGCTCGGGCGCCAGCGCAGCTGCGACGGCTCGACCGCCAGCGACAGGCGCGGGAATCGCGACAGCAGCGAGCCGAACGCGATCTCGCCCTCGAGCCGTGCGAGCGGCGCGCCCACGCAGTAGTGGATCCCGTGCCCGAACGCGACGTGCCCGCTCGCGTCCCGTCCCACGTCGAGCCGGTCCGGGTCGGGGAACCGTCCCGGGTCGCGGTTGGCGGACGAGGTCACGACCAGGACCGGCTCCCCGGCCGGGATCATCACCCCGCCGACCTCGAACGACTCGGGCGCGTAGCGGTCGGTCGCGTGGTTCAGCGGGTTGGCGTAGCGAAGCAGCTCCTCGACCGCGCCCGGCAGCAGCGACGGGTCCGAGCGCAGCCGGGAGAACTCCGACGGGTGCGTGAGCAGCGCCAGCGTGCCGGTGGCGATCAGGTTGACGGTCGTCTCGTGCCCGGCCACCAGCAGCAGGAAGATCATCGCCAGGAGCTCGGGCTCGTCCAGCGAGTCGCCCGAGTCCCGCGCCGTGATCAGCGCCGAGAGCAGGTCGTCGGCCGGCGCCGCGCGCTTGTCGACCAGCAGCGCCGTGAAGTACGCGTACATCGCCCCGCCCGCCGCGCGGTACTCGTCAAAGGTCGCGGTGGAGGAGAGGATCACCTGCGACCAGGTCTTGAACTCCTCCCGGTCGCGGTCGGGGATGCCGAGCAGCTCGCAGATCACCGTCATCGGCAGCGGGAACGCGAACGCGGTGATCAGGTCACCCACGCCGTCGGGGTGGTCGGCGGCCTCCATCGCGTCAAGCAGCGACGCGGTGATCGCCGCGATCCGCGGCCGCAGTCCGGCGACCCGCCCCGGCGTGAACGCCTTCTGCACCAGGCGTCGCAGCCGGGTGTGGTCCGGCGGGTCGGCGTTGAGCATGTGCGCCATCAGGAAGCCGACCGTCGGGTCGGGCACGTAGCCGGGTCCCCGCAGCTTGCGCCAGTCCTTGGCGAGCCGGGGGTCGGCCAGCGCGCTCCGCACGTCTTCGTAGCGGGTGATCAGCCACGCCCGCTGCCCCTCGGGGGTGATCACCGAGGTGACCGGCGACTCCTCGCGCATCCGGGCGAAGATGCTCAGCGGATCCTGGAAATACCGGTCGCCAAGCGGTCTGGGCTCGAAGGGCGCGGTCGTCTCGCTCATGCGGCCAGCTTAAGATATGACGCGAGTAGGGGGCAAACCCGCCGGCGACCCCGCAACCCGCCGGACGGCAACAACAACGGAAACCCCAGCCGACGACTAGGCTTAGTCTCGTGGCCGACCCTCATCGCTATCGCCCCGCGCCCGGGGAGATCCCCGAGGAACCGGGCGTTTACCGGTTCCGTGACGAGCGTCGCCGGGTCGTCTACGTGGGCAAGGCCAAGTCGCTGCGGCAGCGACTCAACCAGTACTTCGCGGACTTTACCGCGCTCCACCCGCGCACTCAGATGATGCTCACCACGGCGGCGTCGGTCGAGTGGACGGTGGTGAACACCGAGGTCGAGGCGCTCCAGCTGGAGTACTCCTGGATCAAGGAGTTCGACCCGCGGTTCAACGTCAAGTACCGCGACGACAAGTCCTACCCCTACCTCGCCGTCACCATGGGCGACGAGTACCCGCGGGTGATGGTGCTGCGCGGCGCCAAGAAGAAGGGCACCAGGTACTTCGGCCCCTACTCGCACGCGTGGGCGATCAGGGAGACCGTCGACACGCTGCTGCGCGTCTTCCCGGTCCGGACCTGCTCGGCCGGCGTGTTCAAGCGGGCGGGCCAGATCGGCCGCCCGTGCCTGCTCGGGTACATCGAGAAGTGCTCCGCGCCGTGCGTGGGCCGGATCACCGAAGACGAGCACCGGGCGCTGGCCGAGGACTTCTGCGACTTCATGGCCGGGCAGACGGCGAAGTTCACCAGGAAGCTCACGGCCGAGATGAAGGCCGCCTCCGACACCGAGGAGTATGAGAAGGCCGCCCGGCTCCGCGACGACGTCAAGGCGCTCGAGCGCGCGCTCGAGAAGCAGGCGGTGGTGCTCGGCGACGGCACCGACTGCGACGTCATCGCACTGGCGGAAGACCCGCTTGAGGCCGCCGTGCAGATCTTCTACGTCCGCGGCGGCCGGATCAGGGGCCAGCGCGGCTGGGTCCTTGAGAAGGTCGAGGACGTCACCACGGCCGGCCTGGTCGAGCACTTCCTTGGGCAGTTCTACGGCGATCTCGGGTCGCCCGAGAGCAACGGCATCCCGCGCGAGGTCCTGGTGCCGGAGTTGCCGCCGGAGGCCGAGGCGATGACCGAGTGGCTGAGCAGCAGGCGCGGCGGGCCAGTGGTCTTGCGCGTGCCGCAGCGGGGCGACAAGAAGACCCTGGCGGAGACCGTGGCCAGGAACGCCTCCCAGGCCCTGGCGCTGCACAAGCTCAGGCGGGCCAGTGACCTCACCACCCGGTCGAAGGCCCTGGCCGAGATCCAGGAGGCGCTCGGCCTCGACGACGCGCCGCTCCGCATCGAGTGCTACGACGTCTCCAACCTGCAGGGCACCCACATCGTCGCCTCCATGGTCGTCTTCGAGGACGGCCTCGCCCGCAAGAGCGAGTACCGCCGCTTCTCCATCAAGGGCTACGACGGCACCGACGACATCTCCGCCATCCGCGAGGTGATCACCCGCCGGTTCCGCCGCTACCTGGCCGAGCGCGAGGAGACCGGCGAGCTCGACCTGCTGGGCGATCCGGAGGCGGCGGAAGATCCAGATCCAGATCTAGATCAAATTCCGGCGTCCGAACGGACCGTGGTTACACCCAAGCCCAAGTTCGCGTACCCGCCCAACCTGGTGGTCGTCGACGGTGGCGCGGGCCAGGTCGCGGCCGCCGCGGCCGCCCTCGCAGACCTGGGCATCGACGACGTGGCCGTCTGCGGCCTGGCCAAGCGGATGGAAGAGGTCTGGCTGCCAGGCGAGCAGTACCCGGTTATCCTCTCCCGTACGTCGGAGGGAATCTACCTGCTGCAACGAGTCAGGGATGAGGCGCATCGGTTCGCCATCACCTACCATCGCGCCAAGCGGGGGAAGGCGATGACCGTGTCCGCGCTCGACTCGGTGCCCGGCCTCGGGCCGGCCAGGCGGGCGGCCCTGCTGAAGAAGTTCGGCTCGGTCAAGGCGCTCTCTGCGGCGTCGGCCGAGGAGATCGCGTCGGTACCGGGAATCGGGCCCCGGCTGGCGGAGACGGTTGCGGGGGCGCTGCGGCGTGCCGACGGGTAAACGGGGGACAGGCATGACTGATACGGGCGAACATTCCGGCGCGCCGGACATTGTGATCATCACCGGCATGTCGGGAGCCGGACGCTCCACGGCGGCCAAGTCGCTTGAGGACCTCGGCTGGTTCGTGGTCGACAACCTGCCCCCGGCGCTGCTGCCGACGATGCTCGACCTGGCCGACCGGGCGTCGCTGGCTGGGATAGCGGCGATCGTGGACGTGCGCTCGCGGGCGTTCTCCACCGACCTGAAGTCCGCGATCTCGTCGCTTGGCGCGCGCGGCGTGGCCCCGCAGGTGCTGTTCCTCGAGGCGTCGGACTCGGCCCTGGTCCGGCGGTTCGAGAACGTGCGCCGACCGCACCCGATGCAGAACGCGGGCACGATCCTGGACGGCATCACCGCAGAGCGCGAGCTGCTGCGAGCGGTACGGGGCGACTCCGACATCGTGCTCGACACCTCCGCCCTGAACGTGCACGAGCTGCGAGCGCGGATGCACGGCTACTTCGGCGGCGACTCGGTGACCGGGCTGCGGCTGAACATCATCACGTTCGGCTTCAAGTACGGGCTCCCGGTCGACGCCGACCTGGTGGCCGACTGCCGGTTCCTGCCGAACCCGCACTGGGTGCCGGAACTGCGCCCGATGAGCGGACTCGACGCGCCGGTGCGGGAGTACGTCCTCGGGCAGCCGGCCGCGTCGGCGTTCCTCGACGCCTACCTGTCGATGCTCGATGCGACCCTGCCCGGGTTCGAGCGGGAGGGCAAACGGTACATCACGATCGCCGTCGGCTGTACCGGCGGCAAGCACCGCTCGGTCGCCATCGCCGAGGAGCTCGCCGCCCGGCTCGCCGGGGTCCCGGTGCTCGCCGAGCACGACGTCTCGGTGTCCCACCGTGACCTAGGGCGGGAGTGAGCTTGTCGCTGAAGGTGGTCGCGCTCGGCGGCGGGCACGGGCTCGCGGCGTCGCTATCGGCCCTGCGCCGGGTGACGCCCGACGTCACCGCGATCGTCACGGTGGCCGACGACGGCGGGTCCTCGGGACGGCTGCGCAAGGAATTCGGCGTGCTGCCGCCGGGCGACCTGCGGATGGCCCTGGCCGCGCTCTGCGGCGACGACGAGTGGGGAACGACGTGGGCGCGGGTCGTCCAGCACCGGTTCGGGGGAACCGGCGAGCTGGCGGGTCACGCCGTGGGCAACCTCCTGATCGCCGGGCTCTGGGACCTGCTGGGCGACCCGGTCGCGGCGCTCGACTGGGTGGGCCGGCTGCTCCGGGTCACCGGGCGGGTGCTGCCGATGGCGGCCGTGCCGCTGGACATCGTCGCCTCGGTCGACGGCGTCGACCCAGCCAGGCCGCACGCGATCTCGGCCGTCCGAGGACAGGCCGCGGTCGCGGTGACGCCGGGGCGGGTCAGGTCGATCACGCTGGTGCCCGCCGACCCGCCGGCCGTGCCGGACGCGGTCGCGGCGGTGCTCGACGCCGACTGGGTGGTCTTCGGGCCGGGGTCGTGGTTTACCTCCGTGCTGCCCCACCTGCTGGTACCGTCGCTGGCTGGGGCACTGGAAATGACGGAGGCACGTAAGCTCGTGGCGCTTAACCTGGTGCCGCAGCCAGGGGAGACCGAGGGATTCTCCCCCCACCGTCATCTGGAAGTACTCGCCGACCACGCGCCATCATTGTCTTTTGACGTGGTGCTGGCCGACTCCGGTGCGGTGGCAGGCGCCGAGGCGGAGCTGGCGAAGGCGGCGGACCTGCTCCGCGCCACGCTGATGCTGGCCGACGTGGCGGCCGACGACGGCGCGCGGCACGACCCGGTGCTGCTCGCGGCGGCGTTTCGGTCGGTTTTCAGCGCCACCGCCACGGATAACACGGGCCTTTCGGGGGAGCGGTTTTAACTCATGGGGGTGGTGTCGCGATGGCGATGACTGGTGTCGTGAAGGACGAGCTCAGCCGGGTGCCGGCGGTGAAGCCGTGCTGCCGGAAGACGGAGGTCTCCACGCTGCTGCGGTTCGCAGGCGGCCTGACGCTGACCTCCGGGCACATCGTGATCGAGGCGGAGCTAGACACCGCCGCGGTCGCGCGGCGCCTGCGGGCCTCGATCGCGGAGGTCTTCGGCCACGCGTCCGAGCTCCTGGTGCTCGCCCCGGGAGGGCTGCGCCGGGGCAACCGGTACATCGTCCGGGTGACCCGCGGCGGCGACAGCCTGGCCCGGCAGGCAGGCCTCATTGACTCGTTCGGCCGGCCGGTGCGCGGACTGCCCCGGCAGGTGGTGTCGGGCGGGATCTGCGACTGCGAGGCCGCCTGGCGCGGCGCGTTCCTGGTGCATGGCTCGCTGACCGAGCCGGGCCGGTCGATGGCGCTTGAGATCACCTGCCCGGGCTCGGAGGCGGCGCTCGCGCTGGTCGGGGCGGCGCGGCGGCTGAAGATCAGCGCGAAGGCGCGCGAGGTCCGCGGCGTCGACCGGGTGGTGATCCGCGACGGCGAGGCGATCGCGGCGATGCTGACCAGGCTCGGCGCGCACGACTCGGTGATGGCCTGGGAGGAGCGCCGGATGCGGCGCGAGGTCCGGGCGACCGCCAACCGCCTGGCCAACTTCGACGACGCCAACCTGCGCCGCTCGGCCCGGGCAGCGGTGGCGGCGGGCGCGCGGGTCGAGCGGGCGCTGGAGATCCTGGGCACCGACGCGCCCGACCATCTGGTCATGGCGGGCCGCCTCCGCGTCGCCAACCGGCAGGCCTCGCTGGAGGAACTCGGTGCGCTGGCCGACCCGCCGCTGACCAAGGACGCGATCGCCGGCCGGATCCGGCGCCTGCTGGCGATGGCGGACCGCCGCGCGGCCGACCTCGGCCTGCCGTCGACCGAGGCCTGCCTCACCGCCGACCTCCTCTCCTGAGCTGCTCGGCTAGCCCTTGGCACAGCGCCCTCCGAGGAAGTGAGCGGCGGGTTGTCCGTAGGACCTCTGTCGCGCCGGGCATTTCATGAAATAGGGCGATTTAGTCAATGAAATGGGTATTTGCCGTACCGGCAATGGCGGCGATCAATCGGCCGCTTCGCTGATAACAGCAAGAAGCGTGACACGCTGTCCCTATTGCAAACGTATGCATGGATATAACAGCAAGAAGCGGTTGAATGGTGGGTGAAGTGCTGGTTTTTTTCGGGTAATGCAATTGCACGGCGGGGCATTGTGGTCGTAAGGTGGGCTCCGAGGCAGCAGGGGACGCCCGTGAGGCGGGCGGCTGCATGGATCACCAGGGGACGGGGGAACGGGGATGCGGACCACAGGCTGGTGTTAAGGGCAGTGCTGATAAGCGACTGAGTGTCGCGTCAGCACCAGGTGGCCAAGGGGATCCGTCGGACGTCGTCTGGCGGGTCCTTTACCTTTTCCGCCTGGCGCCCTAGGTCAGTATCCAGCCGAGGGCCGCGCTTACCAGGGCCAGGGCGCTGACCGTGGTCAGGCTCGGCCCGAGGCCCACCGCCGCGGCCAGGAAGCCAATCGCGGGCGGCCCGAGCAGGAATCCGCCGTAGCCGAGGGTGGACGCGATCGCCACGCCATGCGGGCCGGCCAGCAGCCCTACCCGCGTCATCGCGGCCGGGAACGCGTTCGCCACCCCCAGGCCTGCGAGCGCGAAGCCGGCCACGACCACCGGGATTGACGGCGCCAGGGCCGCGCAGAGCATCCCCGCGCAGGTCGCGATCCCGCCCGACACCAGCACCGCCCGCTGACCGAACCGCGCCAGTAGCCAGGTCCCGGCCAGCCGTCCGCAGGCCTCGGCCAGCGCGAACGCGGCGTACCCGATCGCGGCCAGCCCCGCCCCGGCCCCCAGGCCGTGCAGCCGGAGCGCCCCCCAGTCGGTTATCGACCCCTCGCCGTACGTGGAGCAGGCCGCCAGCACGCCGAGCAGCAGCACCACCCGCCACACCCGGGTCCGATCCCCGGCCGGGGCCGTCGCCTCCGGCGCCGCCGCCCTCGATCCCGCGGTCCCCGACCCGATCTCGTCGTTGACGGCGCCCAGGCCGTCCTCGGCGGGCACCGCCGGGGCGGCGGGCAACGCGGTGGTGAGCAGCACGCGGCCGGCCACGACGGTGACCGCCAGGCCGAGCAGGGTCGCGATCACGAAGTGCGGCAGCGGCGACAGGCGGGGCGCGAGCAGGCCGCCGATCGCGGCCCCGGCCAGCCCGCCCAGCGACCAGGCCGCGTGGAACGACGGCATCACCGGACGGCGCAGCGCGGCCACCACGTCCACCGCGACGGTGTTCGCGGCGACGTTGACGCAGCCGTACCCGATGCCGAACACCACCAGCGCGAGCCCGAGCGCGAGGGCCGACCTGGCCAGGGCCGGAAGCAACAGCGCCAGCGACAGCCAGGCGGCGCCGACCAGCAGCACCCGGACCGCGCCGAACCGGCGGCAGAGCATCCCCGACAGCGCCATCGTCGCGATCGCGCCGCCGGAAACCCCGAGCAGCGCCACGCCCAGTTCGGCGGGCGACGCGCCGGTCGCCGCCTTGACCGCCGGAATGCGGACCGCCCAGGTGGCGAACACGAAACCATCGAACGCGAAAAATGCGGTCAGCGCAGCGCGGACGCGGCTCGTAGAGGGTCGCAGAGCCGGGGAGTCTGCTATTTTGTTTAGTAGCTGCACAAAATAAGAATAGGGGTAGAAGGAGGTGCGGACAACCCAATGGAGACGACGACCGCGACGCTGCCGGGCACCGCGCTCGCGCTGATCCACACCGGGCAGGCGCCAACCCGGTCCGCGCTCACCGCAAAACTCGGCGTCAGCCGCGCCACCACCGGCGCCATCACCGGGGAGCTGCGCGACCTCCGGCTCATCCAGGTGGCGGCCGCGCCGGGCGGCGGCCATCTCGGGCGCCCTTCACATGGCCTGCTGCCAGACCCGGACGGCCCGGTGGCGCTCGCGGCCGAGATTCACACTGACGGCTTCGCGGTGGCGCTCATCGGCCTCGGCGCGGTGACCGTCGCCAGGGTCAGCCGTGACCTGCCCGTCCCGGCCGACCCCGAGCGGGCCCTCGCCCCGGTCAGCGAGGCGGCCGCGACCCTGCTGCGCGAGTCAGGGCGCGCCTGCGTGGGCGTCGCCATCGCCGTGCCCTTCGCGGTTACCGAGCCGGGCGGCGCCGCCGTCGGCGCGCTGTACTTCGGCTGGCCGGACGGCGCCAAGGTCAGCGACATTTTCGCGGCGCAGCTGGCCGACCACGGGGTAACCGGGCCGAACCGCGCCCCGCTGGTCTGCCGGGCGGTCAACGACGTCAACGCGGTCGCGCTGGCCGAGCACCGGCACGGCGCCGGCCGCGACGCCGCGCACTTGCTGGTGGTGGCGGCCACCAGGCGCGGCGTAGGGTCGGCGCTGGTCCTGCGGGGCGCGCTCTACACCGGCAGCACCGGCCTGGCCATGGAGGCGGGCCACGTCAGCATCGACCCGCACGGCCGCCCGTGCCCCTGCGGAAGCCGGGGCTGCCTCAACGTGGAAACCGACGCCGGGCGATTCCTCGACGCCGCCGGGCGCGTTCCCGACCCGGGCGCGGCGCCCCTCGACGCGGCGATCGCCCTGCTGGCGGCCGGTTACGCTACCGATCCCGGAGTCCGCGCGGCCGCGGGCACCCTCGTCGGCCGCCTCGGCCTCGGCCTCGCCAGCCTGGTCAACGTCATCAACCCAGACCGCGTGCTCCTCGGCGGACTGCACAAGCAACTGCTGCTCGCCGCCCCGGACGAGCTCCGCGACGCGGTGGCGGCGCGCAGCCCCTGGGACCGCGGCGCCGCGGTCCCCATCAGCCCGTGCGCCCTCGACGACGCCGCCCTCATCGGCGCTGCAGAGCTCGCCTGGCAGCCGGTCCTCGACAACCCCGCCATCCTCCGCCCGCCCGCCTGATCGCCTGCCCCGGAACCCGGGACCGGGCGGCCCTTGCGGATGCCCGCGGGGACACGAGACACTGCGGTTCTCCCCGAGAGCAAAGGTCTCCGTGATGACGCTGGCAGTCGCAGCAACGCACTCGAACGCGCCGCCGGGCCTGTTCCTGCTCGTCTGGGGCCTTGGCGCGTCGGCGGTCGGCCTGCTGACCGTCACCAACTTCCGCGGCTTCGCCGAGAACTACGCGCGCCGGGCCGCGATGTCGGCAGCGAGACGGCGGAGGCCTCGGCCCTGGAAACGGCAGCAGCCTGTGCTCGGAGACTGGCAGCGGCCCGTCGACCAAGCCGAGCAGACCAGGCGGATGCGGCTCATCGCGATCCCCTTCGCGGTCATCGGCCCGATCGTCACCGTCGTCGGGCTCGTCTCGATTCGTCATGAAGGGCTTGGTGGCTTCGGGCCGGGCGGCCGGCTCAGCGGATTCGGCTACCTGTTCATCGCCTTCGCGGTGGTGGCAGCCGGCTGGCACTGGCGCTCGCCGCGCGGACTGTTCCGCCCGGCCGGCCGGCGCCGCGGCTGGCGGCTGGCGCTGGCCGTGGTCGCGTCAGTCGGCATGCTGATCTTCGGCGTCGGCGTGGCGGTGGGCCAGCTGACGATCGCCTTCGCGGCGTTGGCGGTCGTCATGGTGCCCAGCGTTCTGCTGATGCTGGGAGACAAGCCGGCCGGACCGGGTCCGGGCGACCTCCCCGGCTAACGGAGGCGCGACGCCCCGGTCCCCGGGTGACCGGGACGGGGACCGCGGGCTGCGCGTTGCCAAGGTCCGATCGTGTCGGCGGCGAACGACGGAACGGTCCGCGAACTAGGGAACGGCGCCCCGGCGATCGCGCTGCTTGTTCCCTTCTCGGTGATGCAGGAGTTGCCCAGGTCGGCGCTTTTGAGCTGGAACCAAGCCGGGGCGGCTGGATGGGCGGTGCCCCGGGAGGGGCCGGGCGCTCTGCCCGCCGCGGTCGCCGGGCCGACGGTGAGCGCGAGCCCGGTGCCGAGCAGTGCCGCTTATGAGACGGTTTGCGACGCCAGGCGGGTTCCCGCCACCGCGCTCGAATCTGGCGGGCCGGGAATCCATCGGGATTGACGATGCGATGGGCGGGCGGAACCCTGGTCGGGTGAGCGACTCCCACGAGCGGGCCGAGCGGTTCGCCGAGCGATTCCGGGCGGTGTACCTGACCTTCCACCGCCGCGACGGACCTCGCAGCCAGCTCCAGGGCGCGTCCAGGGCGGTGCTCGAGCATCTGGCGATGGCCGGACCGCTGACGATCGGCGAAGCGGCCGCGCACCTGAACCGGGCCCAGTCGGTGGTCAGCGAGATCGTCAGCCACCTGGAGGATCAGGGGCTGCTCGAGCGCGAGAGCGACCCGGCCGACCGGCGGCGCACGCTGGTCTGGCTGACCCCGGCTGGGCACGCCGCGCTGCGCCGAGACCGCGAGGTGCTCGGCCTTGACCTGCTTGCCCGCGCCCTGGGCCGGGTACCGCCGGACCAGGCGGACGGGCTCATCGCCGGCCTGCAGGCCCTGGTGCAGGCGGCCGGCCAGCTCGACCAGCTCGCGCATGCGCCCGAGCTCGGCACGACCGCGGATCCACCCGGCGCGAAGCAGACCACGGACCCACCCGAGCCCGAACAGCAACCGCATCCAGCAGAAGGAGACAGCGACGATGACGACCGCACCAGCCTGTGAAAGCTGCGGCATGCCCATCGAGACCGGCCGGTACTGCGGCCACTGCACCGACGAATCCGGGCAGCTGCAGTCCTTCGACCAGCGATTCGAGCGGATGGTCGGCTGGCAGGCCAGGCGCAACCCGGCCGCCACCCGCGAGGAGCTGGAGCGCGAGACGCTGAGCTACATGGCCACGATGCCCGCGTGGCGGGACCATCCCCGCGTCGCTGGCGGCGGCGCCTGACCACCCTCAGGCGCCGCGCAGCTGACGCCGGTCAGGCGGTGAGGACCACCTTCCAGCGGGTGCCGTTCCAGAAGGCGGACTCCGAGCGCTCGCTGGCGGCGAATTGCGTGGTTGCGCCGAGCGCGACGCAGCTCGTCGCGGCCAGGCAGCGCACCTCATCGAAGGCGCCGAGGTGCCCGCCGGTGGTGGTCATGCTGACCAGGTGCCAGCCGTGGCCGTTCCACGAGACCGCGTACACGCCGTTGGTGACGTAGTTGCCAACCGCGAGGCAGCGGGTCGCCGATACGCACGAGACGGACTGCAGGCCCGCGTAGGAGGCATTGCGGGGGACGGTGGTAGTGGACTGGGACCACGTCCTGCCGTTCCACCGCTCGACTAGCGAGCCGCCGCGCGTCGTGAGGTTGCTGCCAACGGCGAAGCAGCTCGACGCCGACAGGCAGGAGACGCCGTTGAGCATGGCCGACGGGGCGGACCGGGGCGCGGACACGGACCAGCGGATCCCGTTCCAGCGCTCGATAAGCACGCCCGAGCCATCCGTGCCGACCGCCACGCAGAACTTCGCCGACGGGCAGGACACATCGAGCAAGATCGCGAAGCTCGCGCCGCGCGGTGTGGGCGCGGCCTGCCTGGACCACTTAGCGCCGTTCCAGTGCTCGATCAGCGGGACCTCGCTGGTGCCCTTAGGCGTGTAATTGCCGACGGCGTAGCAGTTGCGCACCGCCGGGCACGACACCGCCGAGAGTATTCCCGAGCTGGCGGCGGCGGCCCGGCCGGCCGTCCAGCGTGAGCCGTTCCAGTACCCGGCGATCGGGAAGAAGCTGCCCCGTGAGCTTGGGGACGGGTAGCCGACGCCCACCGCCACGCACTCGCCGCTCGACGGGCAGGCCAGGCCGCCGTTGGCGACGTCATCGACGCCGGCCGGCTTCGGCATCGTCAGCCGCGACCAGCGGCTGCCGTTCCAGCGCTCGGCGATCATCTGGGTCGCCATCTGGGGCGCGTTCGCGCCGATCGCCATGCAGTTTGTCAGCGACCGGCAGGCGATGGCGCCCAGCGAGGCCGGGAAGGTAGCGTCGGGGCCGGACGCGACGGCTCCCGCGCGAGCGGCAGCGGTCGCGGCCGACGCCGTCCCCGCTGCTATCGGGACCCCGAGCGCCGCCACCGCGACGACTGTTCCGAGGGTCATGGCCAACCGCGTGCGCGACGCGAAAACCTTTAGCAGCCGTGACTCGAGCACGCTGCTGACGATACGCCGCGGACAGGGGCAGAGCCATCCCTCGGAAGGGCAGCCCCGGTCCGTTCGAGATGAAGATTTTGTGAATTTAGCCGCCGGTGTGACGATCGAGGCGGATGATCACAGACTTCGACGTCGGGGTGTTGCTCGTGTCGGCAGTTGAGTCCAGCGGGACCAAGACGTTGGCCTCGGGGAAGTAGGCGGCCGCGCAGCCGGCCGGCGTGGGGTACTCGACGATTCTGAAGGCCGGCGCCCGCCGCTCGCCGTCGGACCAGACGCTGACCAGGTCGACCAGGTCACCGTCGGCGAGCCCGAACTCGGTCAGGTCCTTGGCGGCGACGAATACGACCCGGCGGCCGCCGTGCACGCCCCGGTATCGGTCGTTGAGCCCGTAGACGGTGGTGTTGAACTGGTCGTGCGAGCGGATCGTCTGCAGCAGCAGGTGGCCCGGCGGCACCGCCACGGCGGTTACCGGGTTGACCGTGAAGTGCGCCTTGCCGCTCTCGGTGCCGAAGGTCAGCGAGTCGTGCGGCGGTCGCGGCATGGTGAACCCGCCGGTCTGGCTGGCGCGCGCGCCGTAGTCGGCGCAGCCGGGCACGACCCGGGCGATGTGCTCGCGGATGACCGAGTGGTCGGCGCCCATCGCGGCCCAGCCGAGGTCGTCGTCGAACAGCTCCGCCGCCAGGCCGGTGATGATCGCGACCTCGCTGCGCAGCTCACCTGAAGCGGGCGCGAGCCGCCCCTGGGACGCCTTCACGACGCTCATCGAGTCCTCCACGGTCACGTACTGCTCGGCCTCGGCACCGTCGGCCGCGACCCGGATGTCGCGCTCGGTCCGGCCCAGGCAGGGCAGGATTAGCGCCTCGCGGCCGGTGAGCACGTGCGAGCGGTTCAGCTTGGTCGAGACGTGCACGGTGAGCCCACAGCGGGCGAGCCCGGCCGTGGTCACCTCGGTGTCGGGCGTGGCGGCGGCGAAGTTGCCGCCGAGCGCGAAGAACACGTCGACCTTCCCGTCGCGCATCGCCCTGATCGAGTCGACCACGTCCCACCCGTGCGCGCGCGGCGGCTCGAAGCCGAACTCGTCGCGCAGCTTGTCGAGGAAGGCGTCCGGCATCTTCTCCCAGACGCCCATCGACCGGTCGCCCTGCACGTTGCTGTGCCCGCGGACTGGGCAGGGCCCCGCGCCCGGCCGCCCGATGTTTCCCCGCAGCAGCAGGAAGTTCATCACCTCGCGGATCGTCTCGACCGCGTTCTTGTGCTGGGTCAGGCCCATCGCCCAGCACACGATCACGCTGCCCGCGGCGGTCACGTCGTCGGCGAACGCCTCGATCTGCTCGCGCGGCAGCCCGCTGAGCTCCTCGACCGACGCCCAGTCGAGGGCGCGCCAGGCCGCCGCGGCCGCGTCGAACCCGGCCGTGTGGGCGGCGATGAACGCGCGATCGAGCACGCTTCCCTGAGCCGCCTCGTCCCGTTCCAGCAGCGCCTTGTTCACCCCGGCGAACAGGGCCAGGTCGCCGTTGACGCGGACCGGCAGGAACCGGTCGGTCAGCTTGGTGCCATGTCCGAGGCCGCGGGCCTTCTGCGGGTTCTTGAAGCGCATCAGGCCGGCCTCGGGCAGCGGGTTGACCGCGACGATCCTGGCGCCGCGGCGCTTGGCCTCCTCGAGGGCGGACAGCATCCGGGGATGGTTGGTGCCCGGGTTCTGCCCGACCACCACGATCAGCTCGGCCTGATCGGAGATGTCCTCCAGGGTGACCTGGCCCTTGCCGATCCCGATCGTCTGCGACAGGGCGGCGCCGCTGGACTCGTGGCACATATTGGAGCAGTCGGGCAGGTTGTTGGTGCCGAGCCTGCGGGCGAGCAGCTGGTAGGCGAACGCCGCCTCGTTGGAGGCCCGGCCGCTGGTGTAGAACACGGCCCGGTTCGGGTCCGGCAGCTCCCTCAGCCGGTCGGCGACGAGTCGGAACGCGTCGTCCCAGCCGATCGGCGTGTAGTGCGCGGCGCCTTCGGCCAGATACATCGGCTCGGTCAGGCGGCCGTTGGACTCAAGCCAGTGATCGGTCTGCTCGCGCAGGAAGGAGACCGGGTGGGCGGCGAAGAACGCCGCATCGACCCGCTTCCTGGTCGCCTCCCAGGCGACCGCCTTGGCCCCGTTCTCGCAGAACTCGGCGTGGCTGCGGTTCTTGACCGCCGGGTCGCCCCAGGCGCAGCTGGGGCAGTCGAACCCGTCCGCCTGGTTCACCCGCAGCAGGGTGCGCATCGACCGGGCCGGCCCCATCTCCGACAGCGCGTACCGCATCGAGACGACGACCCCTGGCATCCCCACGGCGGCCGTCTCGGGCTCGCCGATCCGCATTTCCTCGTCGTCGACCCGCGCCTCGCTCACTGTGTCAACAATAACGGAAAAGGGGACATGTCCGATTCGTGGCGAACGCCAGCGAATGCGAACGATAAGCGTGAACCGATCCGCGTCGCCGGGCTCCGTCTCCAGATAACAGCAAGAAGCGGCTTGCCGCCTGGGCGATGGCGCCGCGAAGGGGTCGGCGCCCGGGCGGTCGGGGTCAGCAGGTCAGCAGGGGGCGTCGGGGATTGCTCGCAGCTCGATGACCTCGCCGGCGGCGAAAGCGGTTCGGTCGGCCGGGACCGGCCACCACGCATCGGCCCGGGCGAGCTGGCTGATCGATCCGGCGCCGCGCCTGGCCGGGGTGGCGACCGGCAGCGTGCCGCGGGCGGCCGACTCCGCCGCTGGGGCGAGCGTCACCAGCACCCAGTCCTCGATGCCGGGCGGGGACGACCAGTCCCGGTCGAGCGCTGCCACCAGCGCGGGCGTGGTCGACTGGCTGACGCCTTGGGCGGCGGCGAGCAGCGGCGCCGCGAACAGCTCGAAGATCACGGTGGTGGCCAGGGGATAGCCGGGCAGCCCGATGACCGGCGCGATCCCGGCCCGGCCAGCCGGCGCCGACCGCGCGCGGTGGCCCGGTTGCTTGGCGTGGCCGAGCAGCGCCGGGTGGCCGGGCCGGACTGCGACGCCGGTGACCGCGACGCCGCCGACCTGGGCGAGCACCGCGGCCGCGTGGTCGCCGCGGCCTCTGCTCGACCCGGCGATGATCAGTACCAGGTCGGCGTCGAGGGCGCAGCGGCGGATCTCGGCGGCGAGCGCGTCCGGGTCGTCAGGCTGGATCGCGCTCACCGTCGGGACCGCGCTGAGCTGGCGGCACCGGGCGGCGATCATGAGCGAGTTGGTGTCCAGGATCTCGCCCGGCCGCGCGGTCGATCCCAGCGGCCGGATCTCGTCCCCGGTCGGGATGATCGCGACTACGGGCCGCTGCGCTACCAGTACCGAGCCATGCCCCCCGGCGGCCGCGGCGGCGAGGTCGCCCGGCCGCAGCCGCCGCCCGGCCGGGCAGAGCAACTCGCCCGCCGCGAAGTCCTCGCCCATTCGACGGACGTTCCTGCCGCTGCGTACCGCGATCGGTCCGCCCGCCGGATCGGCGGCCGCGGCGCCCACGGCGGCGCTGGTGGCGGCGGTTGCATCTGCCGCCTCGGCGGTGAGGCCGCCGGGCACGATGATGAGGCTGCCGTCCTCCTGCGGCAGCAGCCATTCGCGGAGTACGACGGTGTCGGCGTCGCCCGGCATCGGGTCACCGGTGTCGATCCACTCGAAGGTGCCCGCGGGCAGGCGCACCGCGGTGCCGGCGGCGTTGCGGTCGGCGGTCAGCCGGGCGGCTCGCACGGCAATGCCGTCCATCGCCGAGCAGTCGGACCGGGGCGACGGCCACCGCGCGACGATCGGAGCGGCGCTTACCCGTCCGAGCGCGTCGGCCGTCGGCACCTGCTCGGTGGCCGGCTCGACCCCCCAGCCCGCCCGCTTGAGCGAGTCGAGCCAGAGCGCGTAGGCGAGCGCCGGGCGCGGCTGGGCGCTACTGGCGGGGCACACGTTCCGCCATGCCTGGCCTCATGGTGCGATCCGGTGAGCGCCGGTGTAGACGTTCATCGACGGGCCGCGCAGGAAGCCGATCAGGGTCAGCCCGGCCTCTTCGGCCAGCTCCGCCGCCAGCGACGATGGCGCCGAGACGGCCGCCAGCAGCGGGATGCCGCCCAGCACGGCCTTCTGCACGAGCTCGAACGAGGCGCGCCCCGACACCAGCAGCGCGCACCCGGTGAGCGGCAGCTTGGAATTGAGCAGCGCCCAGCCGACGATCTTGTCGACCGCGTTGTGCCTGCCGACGTCCTCGCGTACCGCGAGCAGCTCGCCCGACGCGGTGAACAGCCCGGCGGCGTGCAGCCCGCCGGTGGAGGAGAAGACCCGCTGCGCCTCGCGCAGCCGGTCGGGCATCGAGGCGATCATGGCCGGGGCGAACACCGTCGCATCCGCATCGAGTGGCGTCCGCGGCAGCACGCAGATGTCGTCGATGGACGACTTGCCGCAGACGCCGCAGGCCGAGGTGGTCAGGAACGACCGTCGCGCCCCCGGTGACACGCTGACACCGGGGGCGAGGGTCACGTCGACGATGTTGCCGATCTGGCCGGTCGAATGGTCGAGGTGCCCGCAGGTCGTACCGTCGCAGACCTTCATGTCGGCGATGTCGTCGGTCGCCGCGATGATCGCCTCGCCGACCAGGAAGCCGGCCGCGAGCTCGATGTCGTCGCCCGGGGTCCGCATGGTCATGGTCAGCGCAGCGCCGTCGACCCGGATGCCGAGCGGCTCCTCACCCGCGAGCAGGTCGGCCCGCGCCGTTGACGACACCGAGCCCGTTGGTGAAAGCGTGACTCGTACCACCCGCCGTCGCGCCGTGCGCCCCGACAACGTACCCGCCTCTCCCCGGTTCCCTCCGCTTCAGCGTACGCCGGGGTCCGGCGGCGGCAACGCTGGGCATTCGGCCGCTGTGGGCGGGCACAAACCCCGGCCCTGTCGGCGGAAGGCGCTGCCAGTGGGGGAGCGGCAGTCACCGATAACGAGGAGGCGCCGCGGCCGGCGCGCCCTGCTTTCCGGTGAAATGGACCGGAATCCACAGGTGGACGGTCGCGCCGGCGCCGGGGGCGGACCGCAGCCGCACGTACCCGCCGTGCGCGGCCGCGATCGCCTGGACGATCGACAGGCCGAGGCCGCTCCCGGTCGCGGCCCCGGCCTCGACGGTCACCGGGTACCGCCCGTCGAGGCCGTCCGGGCCGCCGTTGCCGCGGGCGCCGCGGTGGAAACGGTCGAAGGCCCGCGCCGCGTCCTGATCGGACATGCCCGGGCCCGCGTCGGCGACCTCGAGAACGGCGCCCTGGCCGGCCGGGTAGAGCCGGACGGTGACCGGGGTCCCCGGCGGCGTGTGCGCGCGGACGTTGCCGAGCAGGTTCGCAAGCACCTGGCGGATCCGCGGCTCGTCGGCGGTGACCACCAGCGGGGTCGGCGGGACCTCGGCGGTGACCGGGCGGCCGGGCTCGACCGCGCGCGCGTCGGCCACGGCGTCGATGACGAGCCCGGTGAGGTCGGTCTCGGTCAGGTCGAGCGAGGACTCGCGGTCCAGCCGGGCCAGCTCGAGCAGCTCGGCGACCAGCCTGCTCATCCGGTCGGCTTCCTGCTCGATGCGGCGCATGGCGTTCGGCAGCTCGCCGGGCCCGAGCGCGCCCTGCCGGTAGAGCTCCGCGTACCCCCGGATCGTCGTCAGCGGCGTCCGCAGCTCGTGGCTGGCGTCGGCGGCGAACTGCCGTACCTTCTGCTCGGAGCGCAGCCGAGCGCCGAAGGCCTGCTGGATCCGGTCCAGCATGGTGTTGATCGCCCCGGCCAGCCGGCCGATCTCCTGACGGTCGTCGGGATCAGACATCCGGGCGGTCAGGTCGCCGTTGCTCGTGATCAGGTCGGCGGTGCTCGCCATCTGGTTCAGCGGGGCGAGGCCGCGGCCGATCAGCCAGCTGCCGCACGCCGCGAGCAGCGCCAGCAGCACCCCGCCGGTGATCAGCTCCGCGATGACCAGGCCGCTGACCTGGCTTGAGATGTCGCTCAGGGGGCGGCCGACGAGGATGACGTTCACCCCGGCGGGGGCGGTGGTGCCGCTCGCGCGTCGCCGCGGTGACGTCGATCGCGCGCCAGACCACCCGCAGCGTCGGCTGGCCGCTCGGCGCGAGGTCGAACGGCTGGTCGCGCTGGGCGCGGGAGCGCAGGTAGCGCACGATCTGGGCGGCTGGCTTACCGCTCAGGGAGCCGAGCACGTCCCGCATCTCGGCCGCCGCGGCGGAGCTCGGCGTCAGCTCGCCGTAGGCGCCGGTGCGGGGGGAGAGGTAGGCGGCGGCGAAGCCGTCGGTGGCCAGGATGAGCTGGGCGACCGGCTGCCGCGCGGCCAGCCGGAGGTCGGTGTTGAACTGGTTCTGCTCCAGCTGGCCGAGCACCACGCTGCTGACCACGCCCATCACCACCAGGAAGGTGGCGGTCAGCGCGATCAGCCCGGCCAGCAGGCGGCCGCGCAGGGACAGCGATCGGCGGCGCCCGGCGCTCTTGGCGGTGCTCGTTGTGGTGGCCGAGGGCGTCACGGCAGGCGCAGGCTGTAGCCAACGCCGCGCTGGGTGTGGATCAGCGGCGGCCCCAGCGGATCGAGCTTGCGCCGCAGGTAGCTCACGTAGGTCTCAAGGACCTGGGACTGCCCGCCGTGCTCCCAGCCCCACACGTTCTCGAGCAGCTGCTTGCGGGTGAGCATCAGACCGTGGTTGCGCATCAGGTACGCGAGCAGCCGGAACTCGGTCGGCGACAGCTCGATCGGGGTACCCGCGCGGTGCACCGTCCAGTGGTCCTCGTCGAGTTCCAGGTCGCCCACGCGCAAGGTGGAGTCGGCCGCGCCGCCGCCGCTGTCGTCCTTCGCCACCTGCCTGCGCGCGCGCCGCAGCACCGCCCGGACCCGCGCCACCAGCGCCTCGACCGAGAACGGCTTGGTGATGTAGTCGTCGCCGCCCAGGGCGAGCCCGGTGACCGTGTCCGACGTGGTGTCCCGGGCGGTCAGGAAGATGACCGGCACCTCGTTGTCGCCCGCGCGCAGGCGGCGGACCACCTCGAAGCCGTCGATGTCGGGCAGCATGATGTCGAGCACGATCAAGTCCGGCCGGTCGGAGTCGGCCAGCCGGAGGGCGTCGTTCCCGGTCGCGGCGGTCGTCACCGCGCATCCGTGGAACTTGAGGGCAACCTGGACAAGCTCGCGGATGCCCGGCTCGTCGTCAACGACGAGCACCCTGGGAATCTGCTCATCCTCAGTCATGGGCTCACTGCCCCTATTGTGCCCCGTCGTCGTGCCGAGCCCAGTCATTTCGTGAGTATGCGCCCGCCCCCTGGGATACCTGCGAGCGTCCGCTGGGAGAACCCTTGGAATCCGGGATCCACGGCGGCGCAAGAGCCGCCCCGATTCGTTTAAAGTTCACCCCGTCTTCGGGCTATGATCTGAATGGTCTAGACCAGACACGGGCATAATGCGCAGGTGCCCCCTGGGTCGGCCCCCGCCGCGCCATGCCCGATAATCTCCCCTGGAGCGTGACGGCGGCAGGGGTCACGCTCGGGACGTGTGACGGAAACCAAGACCTTAGACCCTAGCCGCGAGCGGCGATTGGAACGGAGACTGGTGCTATGACCATTCGAATTGGTATCAACGGGTTCGGGCGGATCGGCCGTAACTTCTTTCGCGCCCTTGACGAGAGCGGCGACCGCGGCATCGAGATCGTCGCCGCGAACGACCTCGGCGACCTGAAGACGATGGCCCACCTGCTGAAGTACGACACGGTGGCCGGCCCGCTCAAGGAGGACGTCACCGTCGAGGGCGACACGATCCACGTCGGCGACAAGTCGATCAAGATCCTGGCTGAGCGCGACCCCGCGAACCTGCCCTGGGGCGACCTCGGGGTCGACATCGTCATCGAGTCGACCGGACGGTTCACCACCGGCCCTGCCGCCAAGGCGCACATCGCGGGCGGCGCGCGGAAGGTCATCATCTCCGCGCCGGCCAAGGACGAGGACATCACGATCGTGATGGGCGTCAACGACGACAAGTACGACCCTGAGGCGCACAGCATCATCTCCAACGCGTCCTGCACCACCAACTGCGTGGCGCCGATGGCGAAGGTGCTGCTGGAGAACTTCGGCATCAACAAGGGCCTGATGACCACCATTCACGCCTACACCCAGGACCAGAACCTGCAGGACGGCCCGCACAAGGACCTGCGCCGCGCCCGCGCCGCCGCGCAGAACATCGTGCCGACCTCGACCGGCGCGGCCAAGGCCACCAGCCTCGTGATCCCCGAGCTCAAGGGCAAGCTCGACGGCTACTCGCTGCGCGTCCCGGTGATCACCGGGTCGATCACCGACCTGGTGGTCGAGCTGGGCCGCGACGTGACCAAGGACGAGGTCAACGCCGCCTACAAGAACGCGGCCGAAGGCGCGCTCAAGGGCATCCTGGTCTACACCGAGGACCCGATCGTATCCTCCGACATCGTCGGGTCAACCGCCTCCTGCACCTTCGACGCGTCGATCACGATGGCGTACGGGAACCAGGTCAAGGTCTTCGGCTGGTACGACAACGAGTTCGGATACTCCAACCGCCTCGTCGACCTGACCGCCCTGGTCGCGTCGCGGCTCGCCTAGCAAGGGAAGCTGGCGCAAAACACATGAGGACCATCGACGACCTCGACGTGACCGGCAGGCGGGTGCTGCTCAGGTCCGACCTGAACGTACCGTTCGACAAGTCAGGCAACGGCGTGATCACCGACGACGGCCGCATCCGGGCCTCGCTGCCGGTGATCCGCAAGCTGGCCGAGCGCGGCGCCCGGGTCGTGGTCATGGCGCACCTCGGCCGCCCCAAGGGCGATGACTTCGCCGAGCGGGCCGAGGGCGGCCCGTCGCTGCGCCCGGTCGCGGAGCGGCTGGCCGAGCTGCTCGGCCGGCCGGTTGCGTTCGCGACCGACCTGGTCGGCCAGTCCGCCACCGCGACGGTCGCCGGGCTGGCCGACGGCGATGTCGCGTTGCTTGAGAACGTTCGCTTCGAGCCCGCGGAAACGTCAAAAGATGATGCCGAACGGTCCGTGCTCGCCGCCGCCATCGCCCGCCTGGGCGACCTCTACGTGGGCGACGGGTTCGGCGTGGTGCACAGGAAGCAGGCCTCGGTCTACGACCTGCCCGCGCTGCTGCCGCACGCGGCCGGCGACCTGATCACTGCCGAGGTGTCGGTGCTGCGGCGGCTGACCGAGGACCCGGCCCGGCCGTACGTGGTCGTGCTTGGCGGGTCCAAGGTCTCCGACAAGCTCGGCGTCATCGAGAACCTGCTCGGTCTGGCCGACCGGGTGCTGATCGGCGGCGGTATGGTCTACACGTTCCTGGCCGCGCTCGGCCACCCGGTGGGCGACTCGCTGCTCGAGTCCGATCGGATCGACTCGTGCAGGGCGGTGCTGGCAGAAGCGGCCGAGCGCGGCGTCGAACTCGTGCTGCCGACCGACATCGTGGTGGCGCCCCGGTTCGCCGCCGATGCCCCGGCCACCGTGGTCGCGGCGGACGCCATCCCGGCCGACCACATGGGCCTCGACATCGGGCCGGCCTCGCGCGAGCTGTTTGCGTCGAAGCTGGCCGATGCGCGGACGGTGTTCTGGAATGGGCCGATGGGCGTGTTCGAGTTCCCGGCCTTCGCGGCGGGCACCCGCGCCGTGGCGGAGGCGCTGATCAAGGTCGACGGGCTCACGGTGGTCGGCGGCGGCGACTCGGCGGCGGCGGTCCGCTCGTTCGGGCTGGCCGACTCGGCGTTCGGGCACATCTCGACCGGCGGCGGGGCGTCACTGGAGTATCTCGAAGGCAAGACGCTCCCCGGATTGACGGCCCTGGGGGCGTAAGCTCCCTACCGTTATGACTGACACCAAGAAACTGCCGCTGATCGCCGGCAACTGGAAGATGAACTGCAACCACCTCGAGGCGATTGCGCTGCTGCAGAAGGTGGCCTGGTCCCTGTCGGACAAGGACTACCGCAACGTCGAGGTGGTGGTGCTGCCGCCGTTCACCGATCTGCGCTCGGTGCAGACCCTGGTGGACGGCGACAAGATGAAGCTCGGCTACGGCGCGCAGGACGTGTCCATGCACGCCAACGGCGCCTACACCGGCGACATCTCCGGCTCCATGCTGGCCAAGCTCGGGTGCTCGTACGTGCTGTGCGGGCACTCCGAGCGGCGCCAGTATCACCACGAGGACGATGCCGTCGTCAACGCAAAGGTGAAGGCGGCGCTGGCGGTGTCGATCACCCCGATCCTGTGCGTGGGCGAGCCGATGGGGGTGCGGAAGGCGGGCGCCGAGGTCGAGCACGTGGTCGAGCAGCTCACGGGGTCGCTGGCCAAGGTGCCGGCCGAGGCGATCGCATCGATGGTGATCGCCTACGAGCCGATCTGGGCGATCGGCACCGGCGAGGTCGCCTCGGCCGACGACGCCCAGCAGATGGCGGCCGCCATCAGGGCGTATATTTCGGGCGCGGCGGGCGCCGAGGCGGGGGCGGGCGTGCGCATTCTGTACGGCGGGTCGGTCAAAGCCGACAACATTACGCCTATCATGGCGGGACAGGACGTCGATGGCGCGCTCGTGGGCGGCGCCAGCTTGGACGCCGGTCAGTTTGCCTCGATCTGTCGGTACTATCAGGAGTCCCCCGGCCGCTGAGGCGCCGTGTGACCCCGCTGCGCCGTGTAGATTGAGTGCACCGCTGCGTTCTGGATCGTAAGCGTTTCAAAGGGAGAGAAGACACCGGTGGAGATCGCGCTCTCGGTCATCCTGATCATCGTTTCGCTGGTGATGGTCCTGCTCGTTCTCCTGCACAAGGGGAAGGGCGGCGGCCTCTCCGACATGTTCGGCGGTGGCGTCTCCTCCACGCTCGGCTCTTCGTCGGTGGTCGAGCGGAACCTGGACCGCATCACGATCTTCTTCGGCGTCCTCTGGTTCATACTCGTGGTCGCCCTCGGCTGGATAATCAACCACCCGTAGGCGCTCCCCGTTAACCCTTAACTGTATTGTTAACAGTTAACGGAACGTCGGGTCTTTGTGTTTTCCGTCCGCGTCGGCGGATGTGATGGTGAAATGGAATAGCCAGCGGGCTGGTGGCCCCTTGGGCTGGTGGTCCCGTGGTTCATGGCTTGGTACGGCGACAATGAGGTGATCTGTGAGCAGTGGCAACGCGATCCGCGGAAGCAGGGTAGGCGCTGGCCCGATGGGCGAGGCGGAGCGCGGCGAGGCCGCGCCCAGGACCTGGGTGTCGTTCTGGTGCTCGAACGGGCACGAGACCAAGCCCAGCTTCGCGTCCGACGCCGCCATCCCCGACCAGTGGGAGTGCCCCCGATGCGGCTTCCCCGCGGGCCAGAACCAGGCCGCTCCGCCGGCTCCGCCGCGGGTCGAGCCGTACAAGACCCACCTGGCCTACGTGAAGGAGCGCCGCACGGACACCGACGGCGAGGCGATCCTGGCCGAGGCCCTGCAGCGCCTGCGCGGCGCCTGATCGGCTAAGCGAACGCCAGAGCGCCCGGACAGGCAGAACTGTCCGGGCGCTTTCTAGTTGGCCACCAGGGCCAGGAGCGCGGCATGCAGCCGCTGGAGGTCATTGCGGGTAAGGCCTTCGATGGTCATGGCGGGGGAGTCGAGCCAGTCCAGCACCAGCGTGGCCTTCCGGCGATGGCTGGTGATCTCCGCCCCGGCCAGCTCGTCCAGGCGGTGCTGCCAGGGTGCGGGCGAGTCCTTCTGGTGGCGCAGGCCGATCACGAACAGCAGCCGCTTGCTGGTGAGAACCACGTAGCCGTCGACGCCCTCGACCCGGGCAAGCCACAGTCCGGCCGGCCGCTCGCCCGGTGCCAGCTCGACGCCAAGCTGACGCACGGTCTGCGCCATCGTCAGGTGCGGCGCCGAGCGGCGAAACAGGTTCGCGAACGAGCCCGAGCCCTCCTGCGGGGCCGCCTGCTGCCCGTCGAACCGGCAACCGCAGTAACGGCACTTCCGCGCCTGCGCCAGAACCATCTCGGCGCAGTCCGGGCACGCCTTCATCGCACGGTTGTCCGCGGGCACGGCGGGCTCTGGGCCCTGCCCGCTTGACGGCCCTTGTTCATCTGACACGGGTGCGATGTCCTATCGGAGCAACGGGCGGAATCGGCAATCACAGCCAGCATAGGAGGCGGGAGCGGTGCAGAGTCGGCCCGGTCCGTTCGAGATGAATGGTTTGAGTCTCTTTTGCGGAAGCAGAACGTCCGGAATCGTCGCTAGCCTCGGGCCATGACAGATACCCCGTGGGAACCACCGCTGGCAGGGACCGAGGCCGAGCAGCTCCTGGGGGCGCTTGAGCGGCTGCGGGCGACGTTCAGGTACAAGGCGGACGGGCTCGACGCGGCCGGGTTGAGCCGCCGGATCGGCTCGTCCACGCTGACGCTCGGCGGCCTGCTCAAGCACCTGGCCCTCAACGAGGACAACCAATTCGGCGCCAAGCTGACGGGAGCGCCGCTCGGCCTGCCCTGGTCGCAGGTCGACTGGGACGCCGACCCGGACTGGGAATTTCGCACCGCGGCGGGCGACTCGCCGCAGACGCTGTACGCGCTGTGGGACACCGCCGTCGCCCGCTCGCGCGAGCGGGTCGCCAAGGCGCTGGCGTCCGGCGGGCTCGACCAGCCCGTCCATGCCAGCGTCGAGGGAACCCACGCCAACCTGCGGCGGCTCGTGTGCGACATGATCGAGGAGTACGGCAGGCACACTGGGCACGCCGACCTGATCAGGGAGGCCGTGGACGGCCGGACCGGCGAGGACCCGACGCCCGGCTGGCAGCCGAGCCCCTGAACGCGTCAGCGGCGCCGCTACTCTGGACGGGTGGAGACAGGGGAGACGGCGCAGACCAATCGACCGCCGTCGGCGCTGCTGCGCGAGGCGCGACGCGAGGACGTCCCGCAGATCGTGGCCCTGCCGGCCGATGACGCGATCGGGGCGGACCGCGAGGGGCAGGCCGACGAGGCCTACTACGCGGCGTTCGAGCTGATCGCGGCCGACCAGCGCAATCACCTGCTGGTCGCCGAGGCGGACGGCCGCGTCGTGGGGACGCTGCAGCTGACCATGATCCCCGGGCTGAGCCGCCACGGGATGTTGCGGGCGCAGATCGAGGGCGTCCGGGTCTCGTCCGGCCAGCGCGGCCAGGGGCTCGGCCGTCGGATGATCGAGTGGGCGATCGACGCGGCGCGCGGGCAGGGCTGCGGGCTCGTTCAGCTGACGTCGGACAAGCGGCGACCCGATGCCGTCCGCTTCTATGAGTCGCTTGGCTTCACGGCGTCCCACGAGGGACTGAAGCTACCGCTGTTACCGCTTCGGCCAGCGCCAGGCAGCAGCCGCAGCGCCCGGTACAGGCTCGACTTGCCGACGCCGTTGGCCCCGGTCACCACGGTGAGCGGAGCGAGCGTGACGACGAGGCGCCGCAGCGAACGGTAGTTCTCCACCGCCAGGGTGCCGATCACCCGCCCGACGATAGCGGAACCGGTGACTACGCCAGCAGGGTCGGCAGGACCTGTTGCACGTTCTGGTCGAGCGCGGCGGCGGCGGTGGCGTCGCCCGCGAGCTGGCGCAGCAGCGCGTGCTGGAAGACGCCGTCGAGCAGAGCGTAGGCCAGCGCCGGGGTAACCGCCAGCGGGGCCTGGCTGAGCTCGCCGAACTTGCCGACGATGCGCCAGATCATCCGCTCAAGCGACAGGTCGATGTCCTTGACGTCGGCCCGGAACTTCTCGTCGAACAGGGACTGGTTGCGCAGGTCGTACCAGAGCCGGTGCAGGCTCGCGTCCTCGACCAGCGTCGCCGCCATCGCCGCGCCGAACCCGCGGCGGAGCTGCGCCGCCCCGACGGCGGTCGCCACGATCGAGTCGTACCTGGTGACGCACTCGGCCTTGTACTGCCGGACGCAGTACATGATCAGATCGAACTTGTCGGCGAAGTAGTAGTGCAGCACGCCGTGCGAGAACTCGGAGTTCTGCGCGATGTCGCGCAGGCTGGTGTTCGCGTACCCCCGCTCGGCCAGGGTCTGCAGCGCGGCAGCGGCGAGCTGGTCGCGGCGCTCGGCGAACTTGTCCACCTGTCGGCGCGCGATCGTGTCCCGGTTCTGACCCGCCATGACTCCACGTTACTGGACAATCGGCCAAACTTCGTAAGACGATCGTCAAGCAATCTCTTGACAACTGTCAAGAGTGAGATCAGCCTAGGAGGCACGCCGGCGGCGCCCGGGCGAGATCCCGGGTGAGCCCCCGGCTGCGGCGGTCATTGAGCGGGGCTCGGCAGCACAGCGGGGCTCGGCAGCACAGAGAGGTGTCCGATGAGCGTGTACGACCTGACGGGGCGCAAGGCCCTGGTAACCGGCGGGGCCCGCGGTCTGGGCGAGGGGATGGCGCGGGCGCTCGCCCTGGCCGGCGCGTCGGTGGTGATCGGCGACATCAGGGAGGACCTGGGCAAGGCGTGTGCGGAAACGCTGCGGTCCGACGGCGCCGCCGCCGAGTTCGTGCCGCTCGACATCACCGCCGAAGACAGTTGGGCTCAGGCGATCCCGCAGGTCATTGCGCACCTCGGCGGCCTCGACATCCTGGTCAACAACGCCGGGGTGGAGATCACGAGCCTGCTGGTGGACATCGACCCGGCCGAGGTTCGCAAGCAGCTCGAGGTGAACGTGCTCGGCACCGCGCTCGGCCTCAAGCACGGCTTCCGCGCGATGCGCCCCGGCGGCCCGGCCGGCGCGGGCGGGTCGATCGTCAACGTCGCGTCGGTCGCCGCGACGATCGCCTTCCCCGGCATCGCGGTCTACTCCGCGACCAAGTCCGCGGTCGACCGGCTGACCAAGGTCGCCGCGATGGAGTCGGGCAGGCTCGGCTACGGGGTCCGGGTGAACTGCGTCTACCCCGGTTTGGTGCCGACCGAGATGGGCAACCAGCTCGCCAATGACTGTGCCACCATCGGCCTGTTCCCGACCGCGGCCGACGCCGCGATGGCGGTGGCGGGCCTGACCCCGCTGGGCCGCCTCGGCCAGGTGGCCGAGATCGCCGACGCGGTGGTGTTCCTCGCCTCGGACGGGGCAAGGTTCATCACCGGGGCAGGGCTGCCGGTCGACGGCGGCATGGGCATGTGAGGGGGACCTGCGATGAGTGCCAAGAAGAAGGTCGTGGTCTACGGCGCCTCGGGCTACACCGGACGGCTGGTCTGCGAGTACCTGCGCGAGTTCAACGTCCCGTTCATCGCGGCCGGCCGGGACAAGGCCAGGATCGCCGAGGCGCTTGAGACGGTGCCGGGCATCGGGACCGTGGAGCATGAGATCGTCGAGGTAGAGCACGCGGTGGGACCGCTGACGGAGCTAATCGACGGCGCCAGCGTGGTCTGCAACATGGTCGGGCCGTTCGCCACCTACGGCGCCGAGGTCGTCGAGGCCTGCCTGGCCACCGGCTGCCACTACCTCGACACCACCGGCGAGCAGGACTGGCTGATCGCCGCCGAGGCGGCCTACGGGGCAAGGATGGCGGGGGCGGCCTGCTGCTCGCACCCGGCGTGGCGCAGATGTACACCACCGGGGAGATCGCCGCCCAGCTCTGCCTGGAAGAGCCGGGCCTCGACACCCTCGACATCCTCGTCTTCTGGAAGGGCGCGCCGACCGTCGCCTCCACCCGGACGATCCTGGTCAACGCCGCCCTCGCCAAGGCCTATTACCTTGAGCAGAACTCCTACGCCGAATGGCCGGCCGACGGCGGCCTGTACACGGTGACGGTGCCGGGCCAGCACGAGACCGGGCTGGCGCTGCCGTGGGGCGGCACCTCCCACCCGGTCTGGTTCAGCCGCGACCCCCGGGTGGCCAACGTCAAGGTGCTTGGCGGCGTGTTCAACCGGCCGCTGATGCTCGGCGTCCCGCAGATCGTGGCGGCCGCGCTGGCTCAGATCGAGGATCTCCCCGAGCAGGAGAAGCTCAGGGTGCTGTCCGAGCAGGCGGCGGCGGTGATGAACCAGATGCCGCCGCGCGAGTACACCCGGATCAACACCTCGCTCGACTCGGTGCACGCCTCGGGCCCGCTCGGCCGGGCGCACTGCATCATCCACGGGAACTGCAACTACAAGCAGACCGGCCTGCTCCAGGCGTACGCCGCCTACTCGCTGCTGCAGCAGCCGCCGCGCCGAGCCGGGTTCGCATCCGGCTGCCAGGCGTTCGGCCACCGCGAGCTTCTCGGCGTCCTGCGCAGTTTCGGCCTGGTGATGGAACCGGCGCTCACCAGGTCGAGTTGAGGGAGGACTGAGCCGTGCGGCTCGCCGACTTCCTCGACAAGGGAGCGTCGCTCCACCCCAGTGACGCTCCCTGCCTCACGATGGCCGGCCAGGCCAGGAGCTACGCCGACGTGCAGCGCCTGTCCTGGTCGGTCGGGCGGGCGCTGGCCCGGTCCGGCATCAGGCCGGGCGACAAGGTGGCGGTGCTGTCGGGCAACGACCCGGTGGCGTTCGCCGCCGTGTTCGGCATCAGCCGGGCCGGGGCGATGTGGTGCCCGGTCAACCCGCGCAACGAGGCGGCCGAGAACCGCGAGCTGCTCGCGCTGCTTGACTGCCGCTGCCTGATCTTCGCCGCCGCGTTCGCGCCGCTGGTGGCGAAGATCGCGCCCGACCTGCCCGGGCTCACCACGCTGGTCTGCCTGGACGACGCCATCAGCGCCGTCAGCCCCTCCGGCGTGGCCGGCGCGGTCGGGTTCGGCGAGTGGCTGACGGAGGTCGGCGACGGGCCCTGGCAGGCCGACCCGGTCGACGATGTGGTCATGATCGCCGGGACCGGCGGCACCACCGGCAGGCCCAAGGGCGTCATGCTCACCGGCCGGAACATCGACACGCTGGCGGCGCTGACCCTGATGAGCTACCCGTTCGAGGGCAGGCCCGTCTACCTCGCGTTCGCCCCGCTCACGCACGCCGCCGGGGTTCTCTGCTTCCCCATCATGGCGCTCGGCGGCGAGATCGTCATCATGGCCCGCCCCGATCTGGGGGAGTTCCTCGCGCTCATCGGCCGGCACCAGGTCAGCCACGCGTTCCTGCCGCCGACCGTGATCTACTCGCTGCTCGACCACCCGGCGCTCTCGTCGGCCGACCTGGGGTCACTGCAATGCCTGTGGTACGGGGCCGCGCCGATGTCGGCCGCCCGGCTCGAGCAGGCGATCGGCGTACTCGGCCCGGTCCTCGGGCAGCTGTTCGGCCAGACCGAGGCGCCGATGTTCATCTCCGCGCTCGCGCCCAGGGACCACCTGCACGCGGACGGGACGCTGGCGACCGAGCGGTTCACCTCGGCCGGCCGCCCCACCCCGCTGACCACCGTGGCGATCATGGACGAGGCGGGCGGGCTGCTGCCGCCGGGGGAGCGGGGCGAGATCGTCGTCCGCGGCCCACTGGTGATGGCCGGCTACTACAAGAACCCGGCCGCCACCGCCGAGGCGTCCAGGCACGGCTGGCACCACACCGGCGACGTCGGGTACCTCGACCCAGACGGCTACCTGTACATCGTCGACCGGCTCAAGGACATGATCATTACCGGCGGCTTCAACGTCTACTCGACCGAGGTCGAGCAGGCGGTGCTGGCCCACCCGGCCGTTCTCGACTGCGCGGTGGTCGGCCTGCCCGACGACAAGTGGGGCGAGCGCGTCACCGCGATCATCCAGCCGCTGGTCGGCCACGACGTCACCGCGGAGGAGATCCGCGTCTGGGTCAAGGACCGCCTCGGCAGCGTGAAGGCGCCCAAGCAGGTCGAGATCTGGCCGGACCTGCCCCGGTCCCGGGTCGGCAAGATCCTCAAGGCCGACGTCAAGTCCCGCCTGCTCGGCGGGTAACGTCAACCAGGAGATAACAGCAAGAAGCGCGGGGCGCTCGGTTCGTCGCGGCGGCGCGGATCCATGTCACCTACGCCATCGACATGGGCCCGTTCCTGTCACCTACGCCATCGACCGCGCCAATCAGTGTCGATGGCGTGGCCGACAGGTTGGACATCGGGTCGATGGCGTCGCCGACAGGTATTCCCTGCGACGCCGGGGCTAGAGCCAGTCCTGGCGGCGGAAGACCGCGTACAGGACCACCCCGGAGACGAGCATGATCGCGATCGCGACGATCAGCCCGACGTGGTTGCTGAACCCCGGGTAGGGGACGTTCATGCCGTAGAAGCCGGTGATGAAGGTGGGCACCGCGATGATCGCCGCCCACGACGTCACCTTCTTGGTGATGATGTTCATCCGGTTGCCCTGAATCGTCAGGTTGGTCTCCAGGATCGTGGTCACCAGGTCCCGCAGCGACTCGGTCCACTCGGTGGCGCGCAGCACGTGGTCGTAGACGTCCTGGTAGTAAGGCATCAGCTCGGGGCTGACGGCGCGCACGTCCCGGCGCATCAGGGTGTTCAGCACTTCGCGCATCGGGAGAACTACTCGGCGCAGCAGCACCAGGGACTTGCGCAGCTCGAAGGATCGCCGGTGCACGGACATGTTCTTGGGCTTTTCGTCGAAGAGGTTGTCCTCCAGTTCCTCGACCGCGTCGTCGAGCGACTGCACCGCCTCGAAGTGGCCGTCGACGATGAAGTCGAGCAGTCCGTACAGCAGGAAGCCAACGCCTTGCCCGGCCAGGCCGGCGCTCGAGTCCCAGCGCTCGACGACCTTGCCGATGTCGAGGCCGTCGTCTTTGCGGACGGTGATCAGCGCCTGCGGCAGGATAAACACCGACAGCTCACTGGTGGCAAGTTCGCCGCTGGTGGTATCGAGTCGTGCCGCGTAGGCGGTCATGAACAGGTGCGTGTCGTACCGGTCGATCTTCGGGCGCTCCCGGTCCAACAGCGCGTCCTCGATCGCCACCGGATGCAGGCCGAACTCGTCCTGCAGTACCAGCAGGTCGTCGCGGTCGGGGTCGCGCAGGTCGAGCCAGATCGTGACGTTGCTGTCGACCAGATGGTCGCTGATCCGCTCGACCGGGAAGCCCTGGTCGGCCAGCCGGCCGTCCCGGTACAGCCGGGTGCGTGCCTGGCACCGGGTCGGCGAGGCCTTGCAGATGCTGTCCGCGGCGACGGTACACGGATCGCTGCCGTGGAAGGTGCGCTCCCGCACCGACCCAGCTCCCAACTGACCGCCAAGCGCGCCGCTAGCCGCGCCAGAACGCGCTTCATCCATGAGATCCCCCTGCGTCGCCGGCTGCCGGACCTAGGATCTCACCTGCGCCATCGCCGCCTGCCAGCAGCCGACGTCATTCGGGTAACCCGAGAACGGGCATGGGCTACCGTGTGCAATTGCGTGCTGCCATCGGCCATACCCACAGCGATGAGCCCGCCGTCAGCCCGGAATGCCACCGATCGGACCGGTCCGTCAATCGACGGGCCCGTAGAGGCGCCCGAGCTGGATTCCCGCAGCACGACGCCAGCCGCGCCTGCGATCGCGAGCAGTGAACTCACGGGGCAGGAGGCGACAGATTGGACCGGAAAGCCGACGTCGAACCGCCCTCCCTGCTCCACGCGGAATGGTTCGTCTGCGGAGAGCCTGAGCAGGTGCACCCGACCCACTGCGTCGCCCACAACCAGAACACCATTAACAGACGCGAAGGATAGTGAGCAGACCGCCGCGTCTTCAGTGTCGCTGAACACGGAGGCTCCGTCCCGAGCGGCAAATTGATCGTAACCGTGCACTGTTACCCGGCCAAATTCTGTGGCGACGGCGAGCGCATCACGATCGGGTAGGAACGCCAGCGACTGAACCGGGCCGTCGGCCGGGAAGGTGAAGGTAGCGTCACCATGGGGCACGTCGGAAAAGGTCCAGACGCGGACAGCGCCTGATCGATCGCCCACTGCCAGCGAATATTGCCAGTGAGATGGCCACTGCCGTCTGCGCGGGCTGAAGGCCACCGCCAGGACGGACTCATTCAGCCGGACCAGGGGTTCTTCGAGCTGTCGTCCGGTCTGCGGATCTATGAGCCGAACCGTCCCGTCGCCGCCTCCGGTGACGAGAACGTTGCCGTTATCGGTGTAGGCGACGCAGTGGACCGGATTGTCGTTGCTCGCCGCCGTTTCATGGATTTTCACGCCAGAATCAGGATTCCAGGTCCGCAGCATGCCGTTCATGTAACCGGCAGTGAGGAGTCGGCCGTCAGGGCGGAAGGCGACGGAGTTAACCCCGTGGGTTGCCTTCAACCGCACCCCGTTAGATGGCCAGTGGGTATAAAGGGCCTGCTGGAGAGTGCTTGCGAGCGTTTCCGCATCCACTGCTCGCCTGGTAAGCCCTGTAACCTGATCAGTCAGGTCATTGATCAGGGCATCCTGGCGGACGCGCAGCGTGCGAAGCTCGGTTAGTTCGGCGACATCATCATCACTGGGGGGTGTCGGCCCCTCGTTCAGGGCTGCCGGATTTTTTCGTTTGGCCATTTGCGCTGCACGCTGGAGTTTTCGCATTTCCCGGCACCGCTGCTGCCACCGCCCGACAGCTTCAGGGTCGGCGGTCGCTGCGCTGGAGGTAAGCAGACCAACCAGTTCGCAGGTGAACTTCTCCGACGGAAGTCGTATGCCGTTAAGGGCATCGGAGATCCCGGACGCGGACAGTTTGCCGCCTGCCTGCCTCGACATCTTGCTCAGGTCTCTGAGCGATGGGGCACCGCACGCATCGTAGAGCGCCCGCAAATCAGCGGCAAACTCAACGAGCGCCGCTTTGAAATCGGCAATCGGCTCGCCACTACCGCTTTCGGACATTCCGATCCTTTCGAACTTGCCTGGAGCAAGGCTAGCCCTCAATGAGAGCGAAAGGGGGAAACGAACCGAATAGCTCCGAACAGATCAAGAACGTTCGGCGAACGCACGCGAGTCACACAGCGAACAGCAGCGAACACCAGCGAACGGGTTGTTGGTTCGGCGAACGTTCGCCTTCTGTACGCTCGTGTACGGCAGAAAACTGCAGGTCAACGAGTTCGTACTGCGTACTGGACACCGTGCGCCTAGCCAGGTGAGAGTAAGCGCATGCCTAAGCGGCTGCCACGCAGCAATCCCCCACGCGCCCGCCGGAACCATCGGCCGAGGGTGCCATTGAGCAACCGCAGGACGGACCTTCTCGTCCTGTTGATCTTTCTCGCCCTGTGTGCCGCCCTCAGTCTTCTGGTCACTCCGACGGGGCTGGCGGCCATCATTAGCGCTGCCTTGCTGCTTTACGCCGCGTACCGAGGCAAGCCGTGACACGACATCGATCGGAAGCTGACCACCGCGGCCTCGTCGGTTTCGATGTCAATCGAAGTGGCGGCAGCGACATGGGAACCCCGTCCTTCTGGGGCGCGCCACGGGAGGCCATGTTGTCGACATACAGGAAAAGTTATCTATCTGCAATCCGAGTCCGCCGTCTGGTGAAGTTTGTTTTTAACTGTCACCTTGTGATGCCTTGTGGCTGGAGTTTCGGAATCGGCGGCGATGAAAGCTGCCAGAAAGGAGCCAAGGTGAGCTCGAATCGTTTTGGAAACGGAGTGAAAGGGTATAACGCGCCGTTCCCTGGAAGCACAGTGGTAACGGGGGACTCAGCACCCGCCGAAGCTCAGGAAACCGTGCGCGGAGGTAGTTCGCGGCTCAGGTCAGAGGATATTCTCGGCTGCAAACGCCCGCCGTTTGTTTGTCGGCAAAACCTGCTATGGGGTGTGGGGGTTACTGTGAGGCGGAATTTGCGTTTGGCTGACAACCGGGGCTGCGGGCGTGCACTGCGCTTTGCGGCCGGCGCGGTTATCGCGGCCGGCGTTGCGCTGCTGACGGCCATGCCCGCCCAGGCGGGGCTGGCGGCCGCGGCCAGCGCCGCCGCCGGAACCGGCCAGTCGAGCGTCGCCCCCCTTGACGTCGTGGTCCTCGTGGACGAGTCCGGCAGTGAGACGCCGCAGAAGGTCGCGGACGAGAAGCAGACCGTTGGCACCATCGTCCAGACGATGCTCAACCCGAGCAGTCGGGTGACCGTGATCGGGTTCGGCGGTGTGAATCACGTCGCCCCCAACCAGAACCCGGTCGACGTCGTCTGCCAGCCCACGATCGCCAGCGGCACGGCCAACCTGGACTACCTGTCGACCTGCGTTGGCGCGCTGCACCGCAGGACCGAGGCCGAGGGCGACGACACCGACTACGCCGCCGCCCTGGGCGAGGCGATGAACTACCTCGGCCCGGATTCCACGGCCACGCCGCCTGCCCCGAGCAAGGCGATCAAGGTCATCTTGATGATGACCGACGGTGCGGTGGACGTACACCGCAATACCCAGCAGTACGGCAGCAACTGGGAGCTGGGCGAGAAGACGGCGATCGACCAGCAGTTGACCGCCGCGACCTCGGCGGGAGTCCAACTCTGGCCGCTTGGCTTCGGCACGGACATCGGCACCGGGCTCACGCAGTCGCAGGCGAAGCAGTACTTGAACGCGATGGCGGCGCTCGGCGCGCCAGCCGTCTGCGACAAGCGGCACGTCGCCAACCAGCCGCACGCGACCTGGGTCAACGACCCCAACGACGCGATCAGCGCCCTCGACCAGCTGTACGCGGACGCCGCCTGCCTCGGCCACGCCACGGTGTACGGGCCGGCCAGCCACAGCCTGTCGCTGACCATCCCGGCCATCGCCAGCGCCGCCGCGATCAGCGTCGACCGGGTCAACCCGGCCATCGGGGTGACGTTCATACAGCCCGACGGGGCGCAGTGGACCGACGCGTCGGCGATCAGCGGGGCCGGCACCAACTCCGCCGATGAGGTGCTGCACCTCGACAACATCACCAACGCGGACGTGGGGACCTGGACGGTGAAGCTGACCGCGCCCCCGGCCCTGGCCAACCAGCTGGTGAGCGCGTCCGTGTTCTACCAGGGCGCGGTACGGGCAATCATCACCGCGACCCCGCGCGTCAACCCCGGCCAGCCGATCGCCGTCAAACTCACCGTGCTGGGTCCGAACGGTCCGATCACCGACCCGGCCACGCTCAACAGCCTGCTGGTCGGGGTCACCGCCTCGGGTCAGGGGCTGCCAAGCCCGGTCCGGGTCAACGTCACCCCGGTGGGCGGGCCGACCGGGGTCGGCACCTACGCGGGCACCTATACCGCGCCGAGCCAGCCGACCACGCTGACCATCACCGGGACCGCGTCAGGCTACGACCTGTACGCCACCCAGATCCCGGCCACGGTGTCGGTGGGCGTGGCCAGCAGCTTCGTCGCCACGCCGCAGTTCTCGGGTGCGACCAGCGTGCAGGCGGGCGGTGCGATCGCCGGCAGCGTCGCCTTCACCAACACGACCGGCAGCGCAAGGCACGTGCTGCTGAAGCTCACGGCAGGCGGTGACAGCGCCACGATCAGCCCGGCCACAGCGATCACGGTGCCGTCCGCGTCGTCGGGCAACCCGCCCAGCGTCCCGTTCACGGTGACCCTGGCCAAGTCCTCGGCCGCGGGCACGGTCCAGCTCGAGGTGCAGGCGATCGACGCGGAGACAGGCCAGGCCTACAACGCCGCCACCACCGACGTCACGGTGACCACGCCGCCGACCTTCTTCGACAAGTACAAGTGGGACGGGCTCGGCATCCTCCTGCTGCTCCTGCTGCTCCTGCTGGCGGCGTACTGGCGGCACCGGGTCGTCAAGGAGCGGAAGAACGTGCGCGGCCTGGTCGCCATGCTCCTGTACCACGGCGTGCCTGCTGGCCGGGAACTTCCGGTGGATGAGAAGTACTCCGAGGTTTTCCCGTTCATCATCCGCGACGCGGCGTCACCCGCTCCGCGCCTTGACCACCCGCCACGAGGGGCGAGCATGGGCGTGTACCAGGTCAGGCGGGGAGGGCGCGGCATCGTCAGGCTCATGCCGCCGGCCGGCAGCCCCCGCCCGTACGAGATCGAGGTCGGCGGACCCGGGCAGGCCCTGGGGAACGGGCTCGAAGTGGCCTTCCGCGACACCCGCCATCCGAATTGGACCGGCTCAGGTTCCGGCGCCGGCACCAGGTCGCCGGACCCGGCGAGCTACGCGAACACCCAGGGAATCCCCAGCATGTCGTCCGGGCCCAAGGCCGAGGACTGGACCGGGAGCGGTGCCCCCGTTCACCAGGACTGGACCGGTACCCCCGGGCACGGCGACTGGGCCGGAACCGGTGGGACATCGCCCGGCGTGCCCACCTGGACGCCCAACGGCCAGCAGCAGCAGCAGCCGCCGCCGGCCAGCCAGCCGGGCCCGATGCCCACCATGCCGGGTGACTCGCCGCCGCCGGCGCCGCCCAAGGATCCGTGGCTGTAGTAGAGAACCTGACCCGAGAAGAGGGGACGACACATGAAGCTGTACCAGCCCGTCTTGTTCGTTGGCCTGGGTGGCACCGGCTGTGACATCGGCGCCGAGCTCGAGCGGCGGATGCGCGAGGAGATCTGCGGGCCAGACGGCCACGACTTCCGCAAGAACCTCGGCAAGGACAGCATGCTGCCCTACCAGCTCCCGGCATGCATCCAGTTTGTCTACGCGGACATGAACCAAGCAGACCTCGACCGGCTGCCGCGTCGCGTGGTGCCGGGCCCCGAGCACATCCCCGCGTCGGCGCTCACCGCGCACTACGTCTCCGGCCTGGTCCCCGATGTGAACAGCTACCCCGACCTCGCGCTGCTGCTGCGGCTGCAGGCGGAGAAGGTGGTCAAGAGCTGGCTGCCGCCGGTGACCAACCAGGAGCCGCGGGTCAACCCGCTGCACCGCGGGGCCGGCCAGTTCCCGACCATCGGGCGGGCTTCCCTGTTCGGCACGTTCATCGAGGGAATCGCGCCGGCCATGCACGACATCGAGCAGGCGGTTGGCAAGCTTGCCACCTCCGGCGAGGACCTGCGAACCCTGGGCGGCAAGCCCGCGGAGAGCGTGGACGTCTTCGTCGCGTTCTCGGTGGCGGGCGGGACGGGGACCGGGATCTTCTACGACTACCTGCACATCATCGCCGATACGGTGGCGCGCAGCAGCAACATGAAGGTGAAGATCTACCCGCTCGTGCTGATGCCGTCGGCGTTCCGCGACGGCCTCGGCGGCGGGCGGCCCGCCCAGCTCAACGCGGGCCGGGCCCTGCTCGACCTGTTCCGTCTGGTGGACGAGCAGAACGGGGCCGGCGCCGAGCTCATGCTGCGCGGCGCCAGCGACCGCCGCCCGGCCGGCGCCGACGAGGTGGCGGTGACCTACCCGAACAACGTGCAGCTGGTGATGAAGCCGGGCATCATGCAGACCGGCTTCCTGTTTTCCCAGCCGGCCGGGGCCAGCCGGGAGGACATGCACCGGTCCATCTCCTCGCTGGTGCTGTCCCTGGTCGGGACCGAGATGTCCGAAGACGACGATCGCAACGGCGAGCATCACCAGTCGTTCGCGGACAGCTTCGTCAACGAGGCGGCGCACCGGCAGGTGGTGGCGGAGAACGGGATCGGCGGCCGCGGCGTGTCGACGGCGCTCGTCGCGTCGCTGACCGTCCCGGTGGACGAACTGGCCGGGATCGTCGGCTCACGGCTGCTGCGGGAGGCCATCGACTTCATCGCTCAGGCCGATGGCACACTGGAGACGAACCGCGGCGCGATCGAGGAGTTCCTCACCCTGTCGGGCGTGCACCCGGTGCTGGCACGGCAGGGCGTCGAGTACGCCGACCCCGCGCCGGTCAGCGGGGCCAAGGAGATCACCGCGGCGCTGAACAGGCGCCGTGACTCGATGCGGATCGGCATCGACGTGCTCCGTAACAAGCTCACCCAGGACGTCCCTCAGCTGGTGGGGCGGTTCGACTCCGACGGCGCGGCCAGCAACATGTTGAGCAAGCTTGACATCTTCCGGCTGCAGCGGGTGGTCATCGGCCACCACGCCCTCCGCGACGATATCGAGCGCGGCGGGGTCCGCGGGATACTGCAGATGCGCCGTGCCGTGCCGCCGCCGCCGGAGCAGGGCTGGGGCGCCGTGCCACCGGGGGCACCGGAGCTGAAGGACAGCATCTTCAGGAAGATGCAGTGGAGCGACGAGGTTCCCACTGGTGCCCGAGGCCAGCAGTCTGCCTGGTACAACTGGCAGACCAACGTGGCCTGGGCGCAGGTGTGGGACGCGCATACGCCGCAGTGGAGCAGGCCGCTTGATCAGGTCCAGCGGGACATCGGCGGGCTGACGCGGGCACTGAGCGACTTCGCCCGGTCGGACGTGGAGGACTTCGCGCGGCGCTCGGGCGAGCTTTACCGCAGGCGCGTCGGCGTCTCGTACCTGCTGCCATCAGGCCGCGGCGGGATGGAGCAGTTCTACCAGCAGGTCTACCGGCGGTTGCAGACACAGCTGGCCAACGACCGCGCCATCGACGTCAACTCCAACAAGGACGCCGTGCTGCGGGCGCTGATCGGCCCGCAGACCTGGTCCGAGGCGTTCCGCATGAGCGTCGAGCAGTCGCCGGAGAACGCCGTCTCGTTCCTCCGCGAGCGGGTGAAGACCGAGATCAAGAAGTTCCTCCGGTCCGCGCCAGCCGGCGAGCAGCCCATCCTGCCCCGACTGCATGACCTGCTCATCGAGGCGGCCGGGCACGGGCGCGGCGGCCCCACCATTGACCCGGACTACGTCAACGGCTTCCGCGACAAGCTCGCGGGCCTGCTGCCCGCCAACTTCACGCCGCAGGGCAGCGGCCAGCTGAAGGTCCTGGTCACGTACCCGGCCGACGCGGAGAGCGACATCGTCAAGAACTACCTCAAGTCCTCGGTCGCACTACCGAAGAGCGGCGCCCGGGTCACCGAGGACTTCCGGCACACGCAGACCGAGTCGATCTCGGTCGTGCTCTTCCGCACCGCCATGGGCGTGACCGAGGTCGACGAGGTCCGCGACGTGCTGCGGCTGTGGTCGGGCGCGCTGGCCGACCCGAGGCCAACCGATCTGCTGCGCTGGCGGCAGCGGACCGGCTATGACTTCGGCTACCTCGCCACCCGCGAGCATCACCGGGTCGAGATCCTGCACCGGATCCTGTCCGCGCTGTGGAACGGCCGGGCCACCATCGTCGGGCCTGCGTCGTCGCCCGAGCGGATCAACGTGCAGCTGGGCGGCGGCGTGACGATGACCCTGCCGCTGACCCCGCTGAACAAGGCGTCATCGTGGGGCAGCCTGCTGCGCGCCTACGAGCTGTGGGCGCTCGACGACAACGATATGCACCGGGCGTTCTGCGCGAAGCTGATGGAGGAAGTGCCCAACGGCCTTCATGGCCGGCCGGACATGCCGCATGGCCTGTACGTGGAGGTACGGGACCTCAAGGCGGGACAGATCGAGCTGCTGGACGACATGATCAAGAAGCAGCCGGCCAACCAGCACTCACGCGCGGTGCAGATGCGCGGGTTCTGGGCCGACACCCTGCCCGCGGCGCTCGACCAGAAGTTCGCGCACAACGACGGGGCCTCGGCCAACAACCTGCGCGAGCTCGAGGACGTGGTGGACGCCGGGACGGCCGGATGACCGTCCAGATCCTGTCGTTGGCCGGCCTGTCCGCGGCCGGGGCCAGGCAGGCCGCGGACGCGCTGCTCGACATCGACGACGACACCGGACCGGATCGGCTCGAGCGGTTGCTGGTGCTCGAGAGCACCGCCCTGCTCGGTGAGCACGCGCTCGTCTACCAGCATCTCGACGCGGCGAACCGGGTCGGCAAGTTCCTGTGCGTCCTGGTGGGCCCGCGGACCGGGGACGGCCGCAAGCTGGAGCTGCCCGGCAACCTCGGTGCGGCGGGCTGGCCGGTGCTGTGGGTCAGCCGCCCGGGCGGCATCAACTGGCGGATGGCCAAGGCCGCGGTGGCCAATCGCCACCCGGGCAGCGTGCCGGCCGCCCTGGACGAGCACCCGCTGATCAAGCTGATGTCGAGCGACGAGATGTTCGACCGGATCTGCGCGCGGTTCGATCGTGACGTGGACTTCGGCGTGGCCAGCCCTGGACTCTGGCTCGCGGGGGCCGACGACGAGGCCGCCACCTTCGCGGGCGCCCTCGCCCTGGCCGTCCGGCGCGTCTGCGAGCCCGGGCCGGGTGCCGACGGTTCATTCGGCGAGCTGCTGCCGGCCAAGGCAGGCGGCGCCCGGCTGAGCGAGAGCGGACCGCTGGCCCGCTACCTCGGCCGGATCGAGGAGATGGATCGCGAGGCGTCGCACGCCCTAGAGAAGCTCGGCGGCCTTGGGGGGATGCTCAAGCGCGGTGACAACGGCGTCCAGCGGTACGTAACGAAGCTCGGCGAGGCGCTCACGGACCTACGCAACCTCATCGTTCAGGTGCTGCGAGACGCCAACGTCGCCAGCGCCGCCGACACGATGACCGCCAACCAACGTGACCTGGTGCGCAACGCGGGCATCGAGTTCGACGCGGACGCCGCGCCGCGGCCGGGCCAGAGCTCCGAAGCCACCGCCGAGCAGTCGGTCATCTACCGGACCCTCGCCCGGGCCGTCGCCGGCGGCGACTCGATTCCCCTCGTGATCAAGCGGCTGACCGCGACCGAGCGTCAGATCGCACGGCACGGCAGCAGGAGCTACCTCGCGGAGGTGGACAAGTGCTGCCCGCCGCCGCTGCTCGGGCAGCTGGCCGGTGCCTCGCAACGGGTTCCCAGGCACGCGACGGTCGCCCAGGCACGGCGTGAGCTCGGGCTGGAGGCGGCCAGGGCCGCCGCCCAGGCGCTGAAGGATCTGATCCTCGCGGTGGCCAACCAGGAGTGGTCGCCCGCCAGCGTCACCTCACGTCAGATATCCGGGGCGAGGGCGGCCCTTGACGGCACCCGCAAGGCGCTGACCGAGCACGCGAGCACGGCCGACGCCGCCGGCGGCGCCCGTGGCGCGCGGTTGTCCAGGCTCAGCGAGAGCCGTCTGCCGGTGCTGTGCGATCTCGTGCTGCGCACGGTCGCGCTCGAACTGGCCGCGCCCAGCGGCGGCGGGCAGGAGGCGCTCAAGGTCGCGCAGGAAAGGACCGTCGGTATGCTCGAGGAGTGGACCCGGCGCGTCCAGGCCGACGGCGTGACCGCCCAGCCGTCGTTCGCGAAATCCGACGCCCACGGTGCCGTGTACGCCCTGGCGGACGACGTGGCGGCCGTCCGTGAGGCGCTGCTGTACCCCGCTCAGGACGAGATGTGGCAGCTCTGCGCGCCCGCGGACCTGAGCGCTCTCAACGCCGACGGGCCGCCGATCACGGTGCGGTTCGCGTCCCGGCTCAGCCGGGAAGCGCTCGCGGGCACCGCGGTATCCGATGAGCCGGTGTGGACGTCCTCCGGCTCGTTCGCGGGAGTGCTGCGCCTGGTTCTGCTGCGGCCCGGCGTCGTCTCGTCCAACTGGAGCATGCCGGATCCGGGCGGCCCGACCCTGACGGAGCCGTGATGATGGCCGACAAGCTTCGGTTCCGCCGCGCTGACGGGGCGGGGACGGACGAGCCGGTCGCGGTGCTGCGGGTCGACGAGATGGAGTTCGCGGCGGGCGAGTTCCTGGTGGCCAGGAAGATCTGGCTGGAGGACGAGAGAACCGCGGATGGCCGGGAGCTTGACCAGCACCGCCTGGTGCGCGGAGAACGCCGGCCGGACGGCTACGCCCGGCTGGACAACGAGGTTCTCGCCGGGCGACGGCTGCAGCAGGTAGCCGATTATGGCGCCTACCCCCGCGAGGTCGTCCGGCTCTACGGGGACGAGTCCACGTCGGCCGACCCCTATGCTCTGTTCGAGCCGCCTCGAGGCGAGCCGCTGCGCGAGGTCGGCGAGCACGTGTTTGACGACGTATTCGACAAGTTCCTGACCGGGCTGCTGACCGGGCTGTGCTGGCTGGCCGGGGCCGGCATCGCGCACCGCGCGATCAGCCCGGACACGGTCTTGTGGGATGACAAATCGGTGCAGATCACCGACCTCAGCCGGAGCGCTCCCTTCGGCACCGCCAGGACGCCGGTGAGGTGGACAGGGGCCTGGGTTCCGCGGGAATCCCGGCCGGGCACGTGCTACGGCACCGTGGGGCCGACCGACGATGTGTGGGCGGCCGTCCGCCTCATCTACTTCGTGCACAGCCGCGGCGAGGACCTCGACGATCTCGGCAAGCTCGCGGAGACCGGCCTGGCGCAGATGTTCAACGGGCTGCTGGCGCCCGTATTCGGCCCGCCCGAAGGCCGCCCCACCGCCAGCGACCTGATTGAGTACGGTCTGCGTCGCCCGTACCTGATCCCCAGCCTCACGGATGGCAGCGGCCCGCTGATCACAGGACGCCAGCGCTTCCTGCAGGCCCGTGAGCGCAAGCATCCCGGCGCCCAGGTCCCCGGGGATTTCTTGGACGACATCACCTGGAATGGCAGCCGAAGGGGGACGGCCGGCCCTGGGGGCGGTGCGGGGTGAGCGGCATCGGCCTGATCACGTATCGGGCGCGACTCGGCGGTTCGGGAATCATCGTCGTCCAGACCGACACCACGATCTTGGACAAGCTGCAGACAGACCGGTGGCAGCGGCAGCTGGACCCCTGGCTGCGGGCGGGTGATCCGCGGGGAACCGCTTACCTGGATTTCCAGCGCCAGGCGGCGTTCATCCGCTGGCGGGCTCGCAGCGGGCCGTCGGCGGGCTGGGAGTACGCGCACGTGCTGGTGGGCCAGTCGGCCGAGCTGACCGGCACCTATGCGCTTGAGCTGGAAGAGTTCGACGGTTCCAGGTCGGGCCTGCGAGCCCTGTTGACGCGCGGAGCACCCGGTCCACGCAGGCAGGCGCTTGAGGAGAGGGCGCGTTCCACGGCGGCTATCACCGCGCTCGTCCCGCTGCTGGCCCACACCCTCGGGGGCGAGCGCCGGGTGACCATGCCCTGGACCGCGCCGGGGTTCCCCGACGCCGTCATGTGGGGCCTCATCAGCATCCTGCGAATGACCGGCGACCGTCAGCCGGTCTCGTTCCTCACCTATCCGTCCGCGCCGAGAACGGACGGTGACACCCCGGGTCTGCTGGTGTCATTTCACGCCGACGCCACCGCGCCGCTGCCGCCCGACCAGGGATTCGCGGCGCTGGCGGCCGACCTCGCCCACAGGTTCGCGGAGGATCCGGCCGAGCTGCGCCGGACGCTGACGGAACACGGGGTGCCCAAGGCGGCCGACCGCAACGGCCGGATCGGCCTGCTGCTCAGCATGCCGTCCCGTGACAAGCCTGGAATTGCCTACAGAGAAGGGGCGTCGACGGTGAGCGCTACCCATGGCAGCCCGGCCCTCCGGACGGACCCGGCCGTGTCGGCCGTGTCGGCCGTGATGTGCCCGGTCTGTCTCACCGAGATCCCGGACTGGGACGCACTGGAGTACTGGAAGTACGGCAGCGATGTTGGCTACGAGAAGATCGTGATCCCGCCGGACGTCAACCGGACTCAGCGGGCCCGCTACCAGTACGGTGCGTACGTCCGATGCCCGATGTCACAGAGTGCCCCGGCGACCCTGAGCGACCAGACAGAGCCGGTCGGCCCGTCCGCGCAGGGCCACGCGGCAGCCTTCCATCACCTGCCCGCCCGATATGGCCGTTTTGGCGAGCCGGTGCTGCTTGGGTTCGTCGGACTGACCGAGTCAGGCAAGTCGCATCTGCTTGCATCCATGATCGGCGGGATCGGCCAGCTGTCGGAGTACCAGGTAGACGTCGAGCCACTCGATCCTGGCGTGCACCATCGGTTCCTCGAGAAGTCGGTCAAGCCGCTGATCAATCACCATGAGGCGCTGCCGGGCACCCCCGACGACGCCACGACCGATATCGCGGACGCGTTCATCGTGCGCCAGGGCAACGGGAAAGAGCGGGTCGTGGCGCTGTTCGACGTCTCCGGCGGCGTCCTCGCCCAGACGGAGAAGACCAGGGAGTTCCTCTGGATCGCAGACGGGCTGTTCTTCGTCATCGACCCGGATCACATCGAGTCGAGCAAGGTCGGCGACGACACCTTCAGCAACGTACTGAACATCGTGCGCGAGCGGGTCAAGCCGGAGCCGGTCAGCGCCGCCATTGTCCTCAGCAAGGCGGACAAGGCGCGGTTCGAGGAGCCGGTCGCCCGCTGGCTGCGTTCGGGGAACGGGACGCTTGACCCGACGGAGTTCCTCAGGGAGAGCGCCGATGTCTACGCCTATCTGGAGCGGCGTAACGCGGGGATGCTGACCGAACCCTATCGGGTGTGCCAGAAGGCGACTCTCCACGTCGCCTCGTCAACCGGCGGCGCCAAGGAGGGCGACGAGAAGGGCAGTAAGTATCCGCGCGGTGTCACCCCGTTGCGGGTGCTGCGCCCATTGGTCGCCATGCTGGCGATGACCGGAGTTCTCACCGGTCCGCAGGCAGAAATGATCGGGGTCTGAGATGGCCGACGCGCGGGATCTGCATCAGATCGAGTATCGCCATCACCAGACCAAGGACCTCTCACCGGTCGCGAGCTCCATGTCGACGGAGTCGCTGCGCGCGTGGGATTCGCGCATCCGGATGTGGGTGCGCCACCCGCATGCCGACCGGCTGTCGGAAAGCCTGTGCTACCAGGTGCTCGCGGCCGGTCAGGCCGCCCTGGCCCTGCGCTACTGGGACCAGCGGGCGGCCGAGCGCACGGACGGCAGCCGCGGTCGGCCGCTGGTCTCGCGGGTGCTGGTCGGGCAGGCCAGCGTGCTCACCCCCGAGGTGGCGGTGGCGTTGTGCCGCACGGGGCTGACGGCAGGCTCGGTCGGCCCGATGCCAGGCGAGGTGCCGGAAGGCGCCGGGCTGCCGACCGTCAGCGGCGACGCGCTCAGCGCGGTGGCCAACGCGATGATCCCCACGCTCGATGAAGACGCCGCTCGGCAGCCGGGCCTGCAGGCCGTGGTGGCAGCCGCGCTCTGCGACCCGCTCGCTCCGCTGGCGATCAGCGTGCCGGACGCAGTCATACAGGAACCGCTCCGCGAGGGCGTGCAGTACCCGCTGCTGTGGGGGCTGCGCCGGATAACCGGGCCGCTGCACGGGCCGGTCGGGCGCGCCTGGTCGTTTTCCACCTTTGAGCCGCCGCTGGGTGAGACGGACCCCGCCAGCCTGCCCAGCATCGTCTTCCGCCAGACGCAGGCCGGAGCGCAGACGCCGCCCGCCCGATGGCGAAAGGAGGTCAACGTACGCCCGCTCGCACCGGATGCGCTTGGTCCCGGACCTGCATACGCCGCCTGGGTCGAGATGGCCGGATGGCTCGTCACCGAGTATCAGGAGCGGGGCGGGGAGGGGCTGGCGCAGTTCGTCGCCAACTGCTGTGGAAACGAGCGCTCACTGCCGATGCGGGTCGAGCGGATCTTCCACGAACTCCGGCGGGCCGAGTCGCCGGTGATCGTCTCGGACGGGCCCACGGGGTACATATCCTTGCCCGCTGATCGGGCGCGCGCGCACGAGGAAGCCAAGTCCGCGGCCGCGGCCGAATCCGAGCAGTCGGACCCGGCCGAGCCTGGGATTTCCGATCCGGAAGAGTCCGAGATTGCAGACCGAGCAGGGTCTGGGATCACGGACCGGGAAGAATTTAAACCAGACGCGGCCGGAAACGAAGATGGCCAAGCCGAATGGCTCGAATCGCGAACTGCTGAAGAGGCGGCACGCGAGCCCGTGCCCGCGAGCGCGGGATCGTTGGCGGGCGGCGCCGAGGATGCGGTTTATCAGGAACACCAAGAGCCTCGACCAGGCGGGTTCCAGTCTCCCACCGCGGCGAATGAATGGGCGAAGTCGCTCGCGCCGTCACGGGCGGGCCAGACCCCGCCCCCACTGCCGGTGCAGGTCCGGGGCGGGCCGCAGCCCGGTTCGCAGGACCCGGCACGGCAAGGGGGGTGGTTCGAGTCGCCGTCGCCTAGCGTGAGCTATTTGCTCAAACAACTGGAATTGGTTGGGAACGACGCCGAGCAGTGCGATTCGATTCTGCGAAGAATTCCGCAGATTGGCCGCCAGCCGGATGATCCCAACGATCGGGTCAAAAGCTGGGAAGTCATATCGGATCATAACTGGTATGACAACATATCGAAAAACTATACGTTCCACCCGGACACGCTGGCGACGATTCTCGGCCTGGTGGTAATCCCCGATCTGGACGAGCCAGATGCGGCCGAGACGATCGCGCGATGGGCGGTCAAGGCGCAGCCTGCGATGATCGGCGGACTGCTCGCGGCGGCGCAGCAGGCGGGCGCCGACAACTGGCAATCCGTCATGCGGATACTCGAGCCGGTCCTTGCGGCTCGCTGGGCTGACCAGCATCTGACCGCCGGCCAGTGGGATGCCCATCGGGCCCGCGGGACCGCCGCCGAACTCGGGCGTGGTGATGGCAAGCGAACCATGTGGGGTCGCCGCAGAAAGCACTGACCGCCCGTCCCCGGCGTGGCCGACACCCGCGTCAGCATATGTTGACGCGACCAAGCTGGTCAGCATATGCTGACGGACATGCAGAGCACACTCGAAATGATCGAGGCGGCTGTGCATCGCGAACACGGCCACCGGATGGGGAGGCGATAATGCCCGAACGGTTCAGCGGCGACGCCCGGCAGGTGGTCGTGTGCGCGTCCGAGCAGGCGCGCCGCCTCGGGCACGGCTTCATTGGCGGCGAGCACCTGTTGTACGGCCTTGCCTCGGCCGGCGGCGAGGTCGGTGCGGTGCTTCGCGAGCGGGGCGTCACCCCTGAGCGGGTCGAGGCGGAGTTCGTCCGCCTGATCGGCCCGGAGAACACAGCGGGCGGCAGTTTGTTCCACACCCTCGATCGCGACGCGCTGACCACGATCGGCATCGACCTCGACACGGTGCGGGAGCGGATCGAGGCCGCATTCGGGCCGGACGCCCTCGCACCGGGCGCTCCGGCGCCGCGCCGATGGCGGCGATCGCGCCCTGGCCGGGGCCCCGGTCGCGTCACCGGGGACATTCCGCTCACCCGCCGGGCGAGGAAATGCCTTGAGCGTTCGCTCCGCCAGGCGCAAGCGCACTCCGGCGGCCATCTTGGTGCGGAGCACATCGCCCTCTCGCTCCTTGCCATGGACAACGGCGTGCCGCACCGCATCTTGTCGGTCATCGGCGCCTCGGCGACGCGTCTGGGCGCTGAGATCCGCGACCGCTACCGACCGGCCGGCTGACGTCGGCCGCTACCGACAGACGGCTAACGCCGGCCCCGAGAGGCAGGCTAGACGTTCAGCGCCTCCGCGACGGTGGGGTCGGCGTCGGTGCCGAGGACGCGCCAGTCCTCGCCGTCGCCGAGGACCTTCTCCGCGCCGCGGATCGCGCGGAAGTCACCCGCGCCGCCCAGCGCGGGCAGTTCCGCGGTCGGGTCGGCGGCCAGAGACTTGGCGGCGCGCAGTAGCTGGCGGTGCATCCGGATCAGCGCGACGTCGGTCGAGCCGAGGTGCTCGGCCGTCCGGTCGAAGATCGGCCCCGCGGTCTCGGTCGCCATCGCGTCCTGGGACCGGAAGTCCGCGATCCCGCTGTAGGAGATCCCGCGCTGCGCCACCCGGTCGATCCGGTAGTCGTTCTCGCGGGTGTAGGTGCGGGGGACGACGCCGTTGGGCGGCAGCATCTCGAACGGGTACTTCTCATAGGTGAAGAAGACCGGCCCGCCGAGCCCCCGCGGGTTGGCCGGCGGCTGGGTGGTGAAGTTGTACCGGTAGGTCGTGAAGTCGTCGGACGGCACCACGAAGATCTGCCGGGTCGAGAACGGGATCTGGGCGATGATCGTCGACGCGGGAAAGATGTAGGCACTGATCCGCACGTGCCGGTAGCCGTTGGGAGTCACCCGCAGCCCTGCGTACCTGAAGCCGTGCCAGGTCTCATCCACCTCGATGAGCGAGCGCGGGTCGTGCCGCCAGAACTTCATCGACATGTACCCCGACGGGTAGCCGGGCTTGTCGGTGCCGTCGTCGGGGATGTCGTCGATCGCGTCGAACTGGTGCAGGTTGGAGATGTGGGCGGTGTCCAGGTCGCCGTCCATGGACTGGACCCAGTTGCAGTAGATCGACTCCCTGTTGGCCGCGACCAGCGGCGCCGACAGCGACTCGGTCCCGAAGTCGCGGAACGTCGTCATCGAGGACTCGGGCCCCAGGTAGGCCCAGACGATCCCGCCCGACTCGCGCACCGGGTAGGACTTCGTCTTGATCCGGTGCGCGAACGACCGGATCTCTGACCGCTGATCCGTGCACTGACCGGTGACGTCGAACTTCCAGCCGTGATAGGTGCAGCGCAGCCCGCACTCCTCGTTCCTGCCGTAGAACAACGACGCCCCCCGGTGCGGGCACCGCTCCTCGATCAGGCCGACCGCGCCGCCGGTGTCGCGGAACGCGACCAGGTCCTCGCCCAGCAGCCGGACCCTGGCCGGCGGCCCGTCGGGCTCGCCGATCTCCGACGACAGGCAGGCCGGGATCCAGTAGCGGCGCAGCAGGTTCCCCATCGGGGTCCCGGGGCCGACCCGGGTGAGGATCTCGTTGTCTTCGGCCGACAGCACGGCGCACCTCCGCGTGACGCATGCGACTCTCACTCGCCTCTCACGTTGTCGTGCGCATCGAGACGAGTCAATGTGACAGGAACGGAGATTCCGGCGGCCGTTCCTGTGGCGTCGCGAAGGACCCGGCGGTCAGTGCGCGAAGGACTTCCGCTTGGCCTGAAGCTCCGGCGGCATCTGCGTCTGCGGGTGATGCTCGAGAATGTGCAGATGCAGCCGGAAGTCGTCAAGCAGGAGGTTGGCCAGGTCCATGGAGAACCCGTTCCTGACGACGATCCGCATCACCGACATGTCGGTCAGGTTCTCGGGGAACGTGTAGGCCGGGACCTGCCAGCCGCGCTGCCGCAGCCGCTCCGACAGGTCGTAGACCGAGTACTTGTCGATGTCATCGTGCAGCTTGAACGCGAACACGGGCAGGTCGCTGCCGTCACTCAGCAGCTCGAACTGGTCGAGCTTGTCGATCTCGGCCGACAGGTACTTGGCGATGTCCTGGCAGGTCTGCTGCACGTGCTGGTAGCCGGAGAAGCCGAGCCTGATGAAGTTGTAGTACTGCGCCGCGACCTGCGCGCCGGGCCGGGAGAAGTTCAGCGCGAACGTCGGCATCTCGCCGCCGAGATAGTTCACTTTGAAGATCAGGTCCTCGGGCAGCGCGTTCGAGTCCCGCCAGATGACCCAGCCCACTCCCGGGTAGACCAGGCCGAACTTGTGCCCCGAGGTGTTGATCGACGCGACCCGCGGCACCCGGAAGTCCCACTTCAGCTCCGGCTGGAGGAACGGCGCGATGAACCCGCCGGACGCCCCGTCCACGTGAATCGGCACGTCGGGCCCGCCCGGGGTGGCCGCGAGGGCGTCCAGGGCCGAGTTCACCGCGTCCACCGGCTCGTACGACCCGTCCATGGTCGACCCGAGGATGACCACGACCCCGATCGTGTTGTCATCGCACTGCGCCGCGGCCTCGGCCGCCCCCAGGTGATACCGCCCCTTCTCAACCGGAACGTACTTGGGCTCCACGTCCCAGTAACGGCAGAACTTCTCCCAGCAGACCTGGACGTTCGTCCCCATCACCAGGTTCGGGCGCGCGGTGTCGAGCCCGGCCGCCTTGCGGCGGGCCCGCCAGCGCCACAGCAGCGCCATCCCGCCCAGCATGCACGCCTCGCTCGACCCGGTGGTGGAGCAGCCGACCGACTCGCCGTGGGGCGCGTGCCACAGCGACCCGATGATGTTCACGCATCGCTTCTCGAGCTCGGCGGTCTGCGGGTACTCGTCCTTGTCGATCATGTTCTTGGGCGCGCACTCGGCCATCAGCAACTCGGCCTCGGGCTCCATCCAGGTGGTGACGAACGTCGCCAGGTTCAGCCGGGCGTTGCCGTCGAGGATGAGCTCGTCCCGCACCACCTGCAGCGCCGTGCGCGGCAGGACCCCGTGCTCCGGCAGCTCGTACCGGGGGATCACGCAGCTCTTCTCCCGGAAGTACACCGGGTTGATGTCGAGCTCGGCCCTGGCCTCGTGCTTCTCTACCCGCTTGTGCAGCTCTGGCATACCCACAGGCTAGTCCGGCCCAAGTAGCCGCGCGCGAACTCCCTGCTGCCAAAGGTCAAATTCCAATTCATCATCTCGAACGGACCGTTGCTCCGCCCGGTCCCGCCCCGTCTCGCCCGAGCGGGCCGACCCTGCCAGCGGCGCGGACGGCTGTCCGGCATATGTTGTTGTGGGCGATTGGACGGCATAACGAAGGAGTGGTCGACGATGGAGTACCGACAGCTTGGCCGCAGCGGTCTGCGGGTATCGACGCTGACGCTCGGCACGATGACGTTCGGCGGGCGCGGCGGGTTCCGCGCGGTGGGGGCGACCGACGTGGTGGCAGCGCGCCGTCACGTTGACATGTGCCTGGACGCCGGGGTGAACCTGATCGACACGGCCGACATCTACTCGTTCGGGCTGTCGGAGGAGATCACCGGGGAGGTGATCTCGGGCCGCCGCGACGCGCTGCTGCTGTCGACCAAGGTGCGGATGTCGATGGGCGACGGGCCGAACGACGCGGGACTGTCCCGCCAGCACATCATCGCGGGCTGCGAGGCCAGCCTGCGCAGGCTCGGCACCGACCACATCGACATCTACCACGTGCACGAGTGGGACGGCCAGACCCGGCTCGAGGAGACCCTGTCCGCGCTCGACTCGCTGGTGACGGCGGGGAAGGTCCGCTACCTGGCGGCATCGAACTACACCGGCTGGCAGCTGATGAAGGCCCTCGCGGCCGCCGACAGCCGCGGCTACGAGCGGTTCTCGGCCCAGCAGATCTACTACTCGCTCGAGGCCAGGGACGCCGAGTACGAGCTCATTCCGCTTTCGGTGGACCAGGGGCTCGGCATCTTGGTGTGGTCGCCGCTGGCGGGCGGGCTGGTGTCGGGCAAGTACCGGCGCGACGCGTCGCCGTCCGAGCAGACCCGGCAGCTGTCGGGCGAGTGGAGCGAGCCGCCGGTCCGCGACCGGGAGAAGCTCTACGACACGATCGAGGTGCTGGTCGACGTGGCGGCCGCCCACGGGGCCTCGCCCGCCCAGGTCGCGCTCGCCTGGCTGCTCGGCCAGGCCGTGACCTCGCTGATCATCGGGGCGCGGACCGATGATCAGCTAGCCGACAACCTCGGCGCGGCCTCGCTCACGCTGGCCGCGGACGAGCGGGCGGCGCTGGACAAGGTCAGCGCGCCCGAGCTGATCTACCCCCACTGGCACCAGCTCGCCACCGCCCAGGACCGCCTCGGCCCGGCCGACCTGGCCCTGCTCGGACAGCATCTGCAGGGCTCCTGAGCGGGCGCGCGGCAGGCCCGGCGGCGTTACCAGGTCTGGTCGCCGGCCCGGACCAGCATCTCGTTGACCGCCACCCGGCGGTCCCTGGTGACGATGTAGGCAACGGCGTCGGCGATGTCGTCGGGGCGCAGCGCCTCGATGGCGGCGACCTGCTTGCGGGCGGCCGCCTGGATGTCGCCGGTGACGTGCTCGACCAGCTCGGTGTCGACGGTGCCGGGCTCGACCACGCCGACTCGCACCCGGTGGCCGATTAGTTCCTGGCGCAGCGCCTCCGAGAAGGCGTTGACGCCGAACTTGGTGAGGTTGTAGACGCTGCTGCCGGGCCGGGCCACCCGCCCGGCGGTGGAGCTGACGTTCACCACGTCGGCCACCCGCCGGGGCTCGTCGCCCGCCGCCTTGACCAGATGGGGCAGCGCCGCGTGGGTGACGTAGAGCAGCGCCTGCACGTTGAGCGCGATCATCCGATCCCACTCGCCGGTCGTGGTCGCCAGGGCGGGGCCGAGCAGCATCACCCCCGCATTGTTGACCACGGTGTCCAGCCGGCCGAGCCACTCGGCGACCTCCTCCACGGCGGAGATGGCCTGCTGCTGATCGGTCACGTCGGCCTGGACGACGTGCGTGCGCCCGCCGCCCTCCTTGATCTCGCTCGCGAGCTCGGTCAGCCGGTCGAGGCGACGGGCGACCAGGCCGACGGCCGCGCCCTCGGCCGCCAGCCGCCGCGCCGTCGCCGCCCCGATGCCGCTGCTCGCCCCGGTGACCAGGGCGGCCGTTCCCGCTAGAGGCTGGCTCACAGAACTCCTCCTTCGCCTACGATCCGGCTAACGCTTGGGCGGCAGCGACCGCGCGTACCCGGTCCCCTTGTCCACCCAGGCGGCAAGATCGTCGTCGGCCTGCAGATCACCGGAACTGACGTGCAGCCACCCGGGCATCGGACGGCCGCGCATCTCCACCACGGTGGCGGTCGTCGCCGCGACCAAGGCGTCGGACTGCCCCGGGTCGACGCGGACCATCACGCCGCCCTCCCCGCTGGCCGCGATGGCCATGTTCCCGCAGATCAGGAACGCGAGCCCGCCGAACATCTTCTTCTCGGTCAGGTCGGGATCGCCGCTGACAAACCGTCGGATGCGCTCGGCGAGCCCCTCGTCGTAGGCCATGCCAGCGAGCCTACCCAGCGCGGAGTCACTGCATCTCGCCTGCCAGCGACATCTCGCGTGCCGCGCGGGCCAGCGTGTGCCAGTTCGGCCAGATCGTTGGCGGCGGGCCGGGCGATTTGTCATGGTTTGGGGCGCGATCGTGGCTGCGGCGGGCGTCGGCCTTAATCTGGGGCGAGCGCCACGTCACCCGACCGCAGGAGCAGCACCGTGGAATCGTCAGCACCGTCCGTATCTTCAACAGCGTCCGGATCCTCGGCACCGTCGGTGTCGTCAGCAGGGTCCGTGTCGTCAGCGCCGGCTGGGTCTGGGGTCGCGGCTCGCGCGGGTGGTGCGGCGCTGGTGGAGTGCCTGTCGGCGCATGAGATTCCGCTGTGGACGTGCGTGCCCGGCGAGAGCTTCCTGCCGGTGCTTGACGCGCTCTGGGCGGCGGGCGTCGGGGTGATCAACACGCGGCACGAGGCAGCGGCCGCCAATATGGCCGAGGCGGCCGGGAAGCTGACCGGGCGCGCCGCCGTCTGCCTGGTCACCCGGGGACCGGGCGCGTCCCACGCGAGCATCGCCCTGCACACCGCCTACCAGGACGGCACCCCGCTGATCCTGCTGGTCGGGCAGGTCGACCGGGACCTGCTGGGCCGCGACGCCTTCCAGGAGATGGACTACGAGCGGGTCTTCGGCTCGTCCGCCAAGGCCGTGCTGACGATCGATGACGCGAACCTGATCCCGGAGACGGTCGCGCGGGCGATGCACGTCGCGCACAGCGGACGCCCGGGGCCGGTGGTGCTGGTGGTGCCGGAAGACGTTCAGTACGACCTCACCGCCGCTCCGGTGCAGCTGGCCAAGCCGGCCGGAGCCCCGATGCTGACCGCGGCCGACCGGGACGCGCTGCTGGCGAAACTGACCGCCGCGCGGCGTCCGGTGCTCATCGTCGGCGGGCCGGGCTGGTCCCAGTCGGTCGGCGACGGCATCACCGCGTTCGCCGAGCGCAACCAGATCCCGCTGGCGGCCGCCTTCCGCTGGCAGGACGCGGTCGACAACGCGTCCCCGAGCTACGCCGGCTACCTGGGCCTTGGTGGCAGCCAGGATCTCCGTAAGCAGGTCACGGCCGACGCCGACCTGATCATCGCGCTTGGCCCGCGGCTCGACGACCCGACCACCAACGGCTACCAGCTCGACGCGGCGGCCGACCATACCGTGGTCGTGTCGCAGGCGACCGGCGACCTCGGCGGCCCGCCCGGGCCCGCTCCGGCGCTGGCGATCCACGCCAGCCTGGAATCGGTCGCCGCGGCGCTGCGCGAGGTCGCGCTGCCGCCCTCGGCCGACCGCGACGCCTGGTGCGCGCAGCTCCGGTCGGGGCAGCAACGGTTCCGTGAGCCGACCGGCGCGGACCTCAAGCTCAACACCGCCGCCGTCGTCGCGCATCTGCGCGAGGTGCTGCCCGCCGACGCGATCGTCACCAACGGGGCCGGCAACTACGCCATCTGGCTGCAGCGATTCTTCGAATTCCGCCGATTCGGCACCCAGCTGGCCCCCAGGAACGGGGCGATGGGCTACGGGGTGCCGGCCGGCCTGGCCGCGGCCGCCCTGCACCCCGACCGGACGGTGGTCACCGTGGCGGGCGATGGCTGCTTCCTGATGAGCGGGAACGAGCTCGCCACCGCCGTCCAGTTCGGGCTCAACGTCATCGTGATCGTCGTCAACAACGGCATGCTCGGCACGATCAGGATGCACCAGGAGCGCGCCTTCCCCGGGCACGTGATCGCCACCCAGCTCCGCAACCCCGACTTCGCCGCCTACGCGGCCTCCTTCGGCGCCCTCGGCCTGCTGGTGGAGCGGACGGAGGAGTTCCCGGCCGCCCTCGCGCGCGCCCGCTCGCACCGTGGCCCTGCCCTGATCGAGCTCCGCACCGACCCCGAGCAGCTCAGCCCGGACCTCAGGCTGGGCTGAGCCCGCTTCCGGTCAGGCGCAGCGCTCGGCCACCCGGCTCATGAAGCACAATCCGGACAGGTGACGCTCCATCTCGTGGGCCGCGCCTTCGGCGTCGATGGCGGACAGGCAGTCGAGCAGCCGGCGGCGCGAGTTGAGTATGATGCCGTCCGCCACCGGGCCGACCGATACCGCCAGGTTGTGCGTCCAGCCGACGCCCACGCCGGCCAGCCGAGCCAGCACCGGGTCGCCGGTCGCGTCGCCCAGCAGGTTGAATAGCTCGGCGTGGGCCGCTGCCCGGCGGTCCCACGGCAGGTGCACCGGCAGACAGGCGGCCTGCTGGACGCTGTCCGTGAGCGCCTTCAGGTACTGCGTCCGCATCCGCTGGCAGGCGATGCGGACGATCGTCCCCTGCATCGAGATCAGGGCATCATCCCTCATGCGTCACCCGCTGGCCGAATGCCCGGCGCAGCGCCTGCCGGTCCTCTTCGCTGGCGCCGCCCCAGATGCCGAACGCGATGCCGTTCTCCAGCGCCCAGTCCAGGCAGTCCTCCCGCACCGAGCAGGCCTGGCAGATCCGCTTGGCCTGGCCGATCTGGTCGATCGCGGGACCCGTCGTGCCGACGGGAAAGAACAGCTCGGGATCGGCCTGACGGCAGGCGGCGCGCAGCCGCCAGGTTGCGTACGGGGCCAGGGCCTCCGCCGGGCGCGACGGTGTCGTGTGGTTCATACGTGCGTCAGCTCCTTCGGTTCACCCGCGCGCCCACCGGGCCGGCGAGCGGTCCTGGTAGTACCGGGGCCAGCTGCGCCCCGTTACGCGAGTAATCCGATTCTCAGATCCCAGGCGGCCGCGCACATCAGCAGAATGACTGGTCCGCTGCCTGCCGCCTTGCGTCGCCGATGACACGAAGGCATATACCCACTCCTCACGCATTGTCGTACAGACAATCACGCAGAGTTGCTTCAGAAAATCCAAAGGGCAGTGCCAGCCCGGGTCGGGGGGTCATTGAGCCGGGGGTGGAAACAGGGTCCGTTCGGGATAAAAGTTTTTGAATTTCCGAACGGACCCTGGGTGACTGCGCGGCGGCTACCGACTCGGGTCGGGTGTCTGACGCTTGCCGCGCAGCAGCGAGGCCAGGCCGGCCAGCACCGACAGGACGGCGGAGACGCCGAACACGACGATCAGGCCGTTGTGGAACGGCCCGGCCAGCAGGCTGGGGAAGAACTCCCGGCCGGTGAGCGTCGCCTGGCTGGCGGCGGGCAGCTTCGCGAGCACCCCGGTCGGCGCGAGCAGGTGCTGGATCGGGTTCACGCCGAGGACCGAGGCGAACAGCGACGACACCGGGGGCAGGGCGGCGATGTGGTGGGCGACCCCGGACGGCACCCCGACCCGTGTCAGGCCGCCGCTCAGCGAGGACGGCAGGCTGCTCGACAGGCCGGCGATCATCAGCGTGAAGACGATGCCGATGGACACCGCAGTGCCCGAGTTCTGGAAGGTCGCGCGCATCCCGGAGGCCGCGCCCCGGTCGGCCGCGGGGACGCTGCCCATGATCGAGGAGGAGTTGGGCGAGGCGAACATCCCGCTGCCGATCCCGTTCAGCGCGATCAGCGCGGCGAAGGCCCAGTAGGGGAAGTTGACCGGGATCACCATCAGGCCGATGAAGCTGGACGCGAACACCGCCATCCCGCCGGTGGCGATCCCCCGGGAGCCGAACTTGTCGGACGCGATCCCGGAGAGCGGCCCTGCCACCAGGAAGCCGGCCGTCATCGGGAGCAGGAAGATGCCCGCCCACAGCGGGGTCTGGTCGTAGCTGTAGCCGTGCAACGGCAGCCAGATGCCCTGCAGCCAGATGATCAGCATGAACTGGATGCCGCCGCGGGCGATCGACACCAGCAGGCCGGCCACGTTGCCGGCCGTGAACGCCCTGATCTTGAACAGGCCGAGGTGGAACATCGGCTCGCCGATCCGGGTCTCGATGACCAGGAACGCCACCAGCAGGGCAGCGCCGCCGATGAGCTCGGCCAGCACGACCGGCGACTCCCAGCCCATCGAGTTGCCGTGGTACGGCTGGATGCCGTAGGTGGTGCCGACCAGGATCGAGCCGAGGCCGAGGGCGAACGTGATGTTGCCCCACCAGTCGATCTTGCTGCGCCGCCTGACGCCGTTGTCGCGCAGCATCATGTACGCCCAGACCGTGCCGAACACCCCGACCGGGACGTTGATCCAGAACACCGCGCGCCAGTCCCAGGCGGCCAGCAGGCCGCCCGCGACCAGGCCGATGAACATGCCCGCGAGCGCGGCGATCTGGTTGGTGCCGAGCGCGAAGCCGCGCCGTTCGGCCGGGAACGCGTCGGTCAGGATCGCGGCCGAGTTGGCCATCAGCATCGACCCGCCGGCCGCCTGCAGGAACCGCCAGCCGATCAGCCACAGCGCCCCGTGGGTGCCCTGGTACGGGTCGAACGAGAGCAGGATCGAGGCGATCGTGAACACCACGAAGCCCGCGTTGTACATCTTCACCCGGCCGAACATGTCGCCGAGCTTGCCCAGATTGACCACCAGCACCGCCTGGACCAGGCGATAGCCCATGATCATCCACAGCAGGTAGCTGATGTTGCCCGCCGAGAGCGGGTCCAGGTTGATGCCGCGGAAGATCGCCGGCAGCGCGATGATCACGACCGAGCCGTCGAGCGAGGCCATGAAGATGGCCGCGGTCGTGTTGGCGAGGGCGATCCAGGCGTAGCGGTCGGGCTTGGGCGCGATCGGCTTCGGCGTCGCGGTGGCGGTGCTTGAACTCATCAGAGCTTCTCCGCCAGCCTTTCCAGCAGGGGGACGGCGGCCATCAGCTGGCTCAGTTCCGATCCGCTGAACCCGTCGCCCAGCGCGGCCGCGATCTGCCCGGTCCGGGCGCCGCGCTTGTCATGGATCAGCTGCCGTCCGCTCTCGGTAATCGACAGCACGATCCGCCTGCCGTCCTCCGGGTCCCGGTCCCGCACGATCAGGCCGCGGTCCTCCAGGGCGGCGACCGTGACGCCCATCGACTGCGGGCTGATCCGGTCGTGCCGGGCGAGTTCGCTCGAGCTGGCCGGGCCGCCGCGCTCCAGGCGCGACAGCGTCGAGGACTCGGCCAGCGTCAGCTCGTCGCTGGGCGCGGTCTGCTTGAGCCTGCGGTACAGCATGCCGATGGCGACCCGCAGCGCGGCCGCGACCTCGTGAGCGTCCGGAACGGACCCCTCTGGCTCCATATGCTCAACGTAACTGATAAGTCTCTACTTAGCAATTCGGCGCGGGCCGACGGCCGCGCGGGCAGGGTGGCCTTGCCGGGCTGCTCCGGCGGCTACTGCGCCTGCTGCTGCGACAGGTAGCGGCAGAAGAGGAAGCCGTCCTCGGTCAGCACCTGGGCCAGGGTCAGCGGGCTGGCCGACGCGAAGGCGGCGCCCGCGACGATGCGGCCAGGACCGGGGCCGGCCAGGAGCGGGCTGACGGTGAGGGTGAGCTCGTCGAGCAGGCCGGCCGCGGCGACCTGGGTCAGCAGGTGCGGGCCGCCCTCGCAGTTGACCCGGCGCAGGCCCCGGTCGGCCAGCGCCTCGAGCGCCGCCGCCAGATCGACCTTGTCCTGGCCGGCCACGATCAGGTCGGCCGCCTTGGCGGCGGCCGTGCGCAGATCCGGGCGGGCGGTCTCGCGGGTGATCACGATGGTCCGCGCGTCCGGCGGCGCGTCGGTGAACAGCGGACTGTCCAGGTCCAGGTCGAGGGAGCCGCTGACCACGGCGATCGTGGCGGTCGGGGGCCGGTCGGCCCGGAGCGACGCCAGCGCCGGGCGGGGGCGGGCGGGCTTGTAGTTCTCGGCCTCGGCGGTGCCCGAGCCCACCAGGATCACGTCGGCCAAGACGCGCAGGATGGCGAAGACCCGCTTGTCCCCGGCCGCCGACAGCCCGCCCGACAGCCCGCCCAGCGACCCGGCGCCGTCCGCGCTCATCACCATGTTGGTCCGCAGCCAGCGCTCGCGCGGAAACGCGTACGCCTCCGCCAGCCCGAAATCGTCGAGCTCGTCGCCTGCCTCAGGAAGGATCATCCGCATCGTCGAATCCTAGCCCATCCTCTGATAACAGCAAGAAGCGCGGGAGCGCGTGCTGCCGCCCGGTTGCGCACCATGTCGATTGCGCAATTCACCACGCTCTTTGCTGGTCGATTGCGCAATCGACATGCTCTGGCGGACGCGGGAGGGCGGGTCAGGACCGCGAGCGGAGCACCACGATGGCACGGCTGGCGACGTCGACCTTGGTCTTGGGTAGGAAGCCGATCGCGTCGGCCGGGTCGCCGCGGGGCGAGAGCGTGTCGATCACGATCTCCCAGTCGGTGCCGAGGGTGGCCTCGGGGATCGTGAACGTGATCGGCTCCGCGCCCGCGTTGAACAGCAGCAGGAACTTCTTGTCGGTGACCGGGTCGCCCCGCGGGTCGGGCTCGCTGATCGCCGAGCCGTTGAGGAAGACCGCGACCGACTTCGCATACGAGGCCCGCCAGTCCTCCTCGGTCATCTCGTCTCCGGCCGGGGTGAGCCAGGTGATGTCGGCCGTCCCCACCCGAGCCCCGGTGAACGCGCCCTGGAAGAAGCGGCGGCGCCGGAACACCGGGTGACGTCGCCGTAGCCGCGAGACCTTCTGGGTGAAGGCGAGCAGGTCCCGCTCGCCCGCCGCGCGGGACCAGTCCACCCAGGAGATCTCGTTGTCCTGGCAGTAGGCGTTGTTGTTGCCGCCCTGGGTGCGCCCGATCTCGTCGCCGGCCGACAGCATCGGGATGCCCTGCGAGAGGAAGAGCGTGACCAGGAAGTTCCGCTGCTGCCGGGCGCGGAGCTCGGCCACCTCGACGTCGTCTTCGGCCGGGCCCTCCACGCCGCAGTTCCATGACCGGTTGTCGTCGGTCCCGTCGCGGTTGTCCTCGCCGTTGGCCTCGTTGTGCTTGCCGTTGTAGCTCACCAGGTCGGACAGGGTGAACCCGTCGTGGCAGGTGACGAAGTTGATCGAGGCGATCGGCCGACGCCCGGACGTCTCGTACAGGTCGCTCGACCCGGTCAGCCGGGAGGCGAACTCGGGCAGCGTGGCCGGCTCGCCGCGCCAGTAGTCGCGGATCGTGTCCCGGTACTTGCCGTTCCATTCCGTCCACAGCGGCGGGAAGTTGCCGACCTGGTAGCCGCCCTCGCCGACGTCCCACGGCTCGGCGATCAGCTTCACCTGGGAGACGACCGGGTCCTGCTGCACCAGGTCGAAGAAGGTGGACAGCCGGTCCACGTCGTGCAGCTCCCTGGCCAGGGCGGAGGCGAGGTCGAAGCGGAACCCGTCGACGTGCATCTCAAGCACCCAGTAGCGCAGCGAGTCCATGATCAGCTGGAGCGAGTGCGGGTGCCTGACGTTCAGCGAATTGCCGCACCCGGTGTAGTCGATGTACCGCCACGGGTTGGCGTCGTCCAGGCGGTAGTAGGCGTGGTTGTCGATGCCGCGGAAGGAGAGGGTCGGGCCCCGGCCGTCCCCCTCGGCGGTGTGGTTGTAGACCACGTTGAGGATGACCTCGATGCCCGCCGTGTGCAGCGCCTTGACCATCGTCTTGAACTCGCCGACCTGCTCGCCGCGCTGCCCGGCCGAGCAGTAGCGGTTATGCGGGGCGAGGAAGCCGATCGTGTTGTAGCCCCAGTAGTTGGTCAGCCCGCGCGTCGACAGCCCCTGCTCGGGGACGAACTGGTGCACCGGCAGCAGCTCCACGGCGGTGACCCCGATCCGCTTGAGGTGCTCGATCACGGCCGGGTGGGCGATCCCGGCGTAGGTGCCGCGCTGGCGCAGCGGCACATCTGGGTGGCGCAGCGTCAGACCCCGGACGTGGGCCTCGTAGATGACGGTGTCGTGGTACGGGATGTGCGGCGGCCGGTCGTTCCCCCAGTCGAAAAAAGGGTTGATAACCACATTTTTCGGCATGAAAGGGGCGCTGTCGGTCGTGTTCGGGCGCCGCGGGTCCGTCCACTGGTAGTCGAACAGCGCCTGGTCCCAGGCCACGTCTCCGTCGACTGCCTTGCCGTACGGGTCGAGCAGCAGCTTGGAAGGCGCGCAGCGGGCGCCGTGCCGGGGGGAGTGCGGGCCGTGGACCCGGTAGCCGTAGCGCTGCCCGGGGCTGATCGCGGGCAGGTAGCCGTGCCAGACGAACCCGTCGACCTCGGTCAGCCCAACCCGGGTCTCTGCACCGGAATCGTCGAACAGACACAGTTCGACGGCCTCGGCAGCCTCGGAGAACAGGGCGAAGTTACTTCCCCACCCGTCCCACGTAGCCCCGAGAGGATACGCGGCGCCTGGCCAGATATGCATTCCCCTCCTCACGCGGTCCGTCTGCCCACTCTGGGCGCATGAGCCTACCGCGTAAGGTTATGCGCGGCGCGGCGCACGCGCCGTACATCCGTTCCACGTCGGTTTCCCCGTATGGAGCACCTTACTAACCGGACCTAACCGGCGAGTAGCCACAGCGCGATCACTGTAGCCGGAGTCCGGCGACAAACGATCGCAACGCTCCCCGCCGACCCCTGTCCGGGCGAGCTCAGCCGCCGCCGCACGGTACCGGGCGAGGACGACATCGGCGACCTCGGGCGAGGCGCCGAGCACGGCGGTGATAGCGGACGCGCCCGCCTCGGCCGCGGTGGTCCTGATCTTGTCCGCGAAGTAGCCTGGCGCGAGCAGGTAGGTGGCGACCACGACCGGCCCGCCTGCGGCGCCGGGGTCGGCCCGCAGGGCCGCGACGGCCTCGGCGGGCGAGGGCCCGGCCGCCGATGCGTACGCGGGCACCACCGCGCGCCAGCCCCGATCACGCTGCCAGGCCGCCGCCAGGTCGGCGATCGTGGCATTCGCGGCCGGGTCGGACGAGCCCGCCGCCGCGAGCACCACCGAGGTGCGGGCGCGGTCGGAGGCGGAGTCAACCGCGACCCCGGCCTCGCGCAGTCGTCGCTCCAGGGCAGCCGTCAGCAACGGGTGCGGGCCGAGGGTGTCGGCGCAGCGCACGTCGAGCGGTCCGGCGTCGCCCGCGGCCGCGCTGCCAGCGGCCGCAAGCTGCGCGGGGATGTCCGACTTGCTGTGGTACGCGGCGGTCAGCAGCAGCGGCACGACGATGGAGCGCGCGCGTCCGCCCACGGGCGGCCGGTCGCCGCCCAGCGCCCCGAGCACCTGGGGCAGCGACGGCGCGCAGTGCTCGAGGAACGCGGCCCGCACGTCCAGCCCGGGAACGGATGACCGGGCCGCCCGCGCCGCCACGACGCCGAGCAGCTCATTGACCGTGGCCGCCGCGCGCGGGTCCTTCGACCCGTGCGCAACGGCGACGAGCGGGGGATAGCCGGCGGGCGCCAAGATCAGACGTGGATCCCGCACTCGGTCTTGCCCGTCCCTGCCCACCGGCCCGACCGGGGATCCGCGCCCGCCTCGACCCGCATTGTGCAGGTCCGGCAGCCGATCGACGGGTACCCGTCGTAGACCAGCGGGTTGACGAGCACGCCGTTCTCGGCGATGTAGTCGTCGACCTGCTTGCCGGACCAGGCCACGATCGGGTTGACCTTGATCATCTGCCGCTTCTCGTCCCACTCCACGACCCGGGTGTCGCGTCGGGACGCGGTCTCCTCGCGGCGCACGCCGGTGAACCACGCGTCGTACGGCGCCAGGGACTTCTCCAGCGGCTCGACCTTGCGCAGGTAGCAGCACAGGTCGGGGTTGCGCCCGTAGAGCCGGGGACCGAGCTCGGCGTCCTGCTCGGCCACGGTCCGCGAGGGCGTCACGTTCACCAGGGTGACCGGGTAGATCGCGGAAACCGCGTCCCTGGTGCCGATCGTCTCAGGGAAGTGGTACCCGGTGTCCAGGAACAGCACGTCGACGCCCGGCTTGATCGCGGACACGAGGTGGATGACCACCGCGTCGGACATCGACGAGGTGATGCAGATCCGGTCGCCGAACGTGTCGGTCGCCCATCTGATGACGTCCTCCGCGGAGGCGTCCTCTAGCTCCTCGGCTGCCTGTTCGGCGAGGCTGCGCATGTGCTGCGGATCCTCCACGTGTCGGTCGTCGTCGTCATCTGCTGGGCCGAACGGAAAGCCCAGACCGCTTAGCGTAACGTCTACAGCGGTCATAGCACTGCACCTATACCGGCAAATCGTAGCTGGAAACTCCTGGTGCAGGAGCGGCAGTGCCATTCGCCGTCCGCCGCGCCCTGCGGTTCCAGGTCTTCTTCCCCGCAATAGGGGCAGTAGAACGGGACCGCACGCCCCGATGGCGATGTCATGACAACTCCTCATCTGACGCCCGTAGCGTCCACTGCGCGAACGATTCGCCGACCGAGCGGCCCGCGTCGTAGCGGCGCAGCACCCGCTCCACGTAATCCGGCAGCTCGGCGGACGTCGCCTTGAGCCCGCGGACCTTCCGGCCGAACCCCGACCCGGCCGCGTCGCCGCCGGTCAGCGTGCCGCCCAGGTGGATCTGGAACCCTTCCACCTGGTTTCCCAGGTCATCTATAACGAGCGAACCTTTGAGCCCGATGTCAGCTGTCTGAATGCGGGCGCAGGAGTTCGGGCAGCCGTTGACGTTGATCGTCACCGGCGAGTCGAAGTCCGGCAGCCGCTTCTCGAGCTCCTCGATCAGCGACATCGCGCGGCCCTTGGTCTCCACGATCGCGAGCTTGCAGAACTCGATCCCGGTGCAGGCCATCATGTGGCGACGGAAGACGCTGGGCTTCACCGGCAGCCCGAGCTCCTCAAGCTCCGCCACCAGCTCGTGCACCGAGGTGTCGGGCACGTCCACGATGACCATCTTCTGCTCGGTGGTGGCGCGCACCCGCCCGCTGCCGTACCGCTCGGCCAGGTCCGCGATCTCGGCCAGGAGCTCGCCGTTGAGCCGTCCCACACGCGGCGCGAACCCCACGTAATTAAGCCCGTTTCCCTGCCGGTGCACGCCGATGTGATCGCGGCCGCCCGGCGCGACGTTGACCGGGGCGGGGCCGTCGGGCAGCGCGTACCCGAGGTACTCCTTCTCCAGGACCTCGCGGAACTTGGCCGGGCCCCAGTCGGCGATTAGGAACTTGATCCTGGCGCGGTGCCGCAGCCGCCGGTACCCGTAGTCGCGGAAGAGCTCGGCGACCGCGTTCCATACCTCGGGTACCTGGCCCTGCCTGACGAACGCGCCCAGCCGCTTGGCGATCATCGGGTTGGTGGAAAGCCCGCCGCCAACCCACAGGTCGTAGCCGACCTCGCCGGTCTCCGGGTGGCGGACCGCCGCGAACGCCACGTCGTTGATCTCGTGATGCGTGCACTGAGCCGCGCAGCCGCTGATCGAGGACTTGAACTTGCGCGGCAGGTTGGACAGCGCCTCGTCGCCGACGTACCTGGCGGTCACGGCGTCGATCTCCGGCGTCGCGTCGATCAGCTCGTCGCCGTCCAGCCCCGCGAGCGGGCAGCCGAGGATCACCCGGGGCGTGTCGCCGCAGGCCTCGGTGGTGGACAGGCCGACCGACTCCAGCGCCTCCCAGATCGCGGGGACGGACTCGATCTCGATCCAGTGCAGCTGGATGTTCTGCCGGTCGGTCACGTCGGCGGTGCCCCGGCCGTACTTAACCGAGATATCGGAGATGACCCGCAACTGCGCGGCCGACAGCTGCCCGCCGTCGATCCGCACCCGGAGCATGAAGTACTTGTCGTCAAGCTCCTCGGGCTCGAGCACGGCCGTCTTGCCGCCGTCGATGCCGGGCCGGCGCTGGGTGTAGAGCCCGTACCAGCGCATCCGGCCGCGCAGGTCGGCCGGGTCGATCGAGTCGAAGCCCTGCTTGGAGTAGATGTCGATGATCCGCTGGCGGACGTTGAGCCCGTCGTCGTTCTTCTTGTTCTCTTCGTTCTTGTTGAGCGGCTCGTGGTAACCGAGCGCCCACTGTCCCTCGCCGCGCTTGCGGCGGGGTGCCTTCGCCGGGGTCTGGGTCGCTGTTGCTCCGGTTTGGGGAGACATACGGCGGCTTCCTCACTAACGTCATCGTGCGTTCGGGCGGGCACGCGCCCGCATCGAAGCCGCCGCTGATGGCGTCCCAAAAGAAAAGAGCCGCCCCGGCAGATCCGCGGTGCGCGCCCATTGGCTACTCTCGGCTACAACATGAGTTGTAAACGCCGAGTTAAACGTCGGGCGGCGATCAGCGGACGGGACGACAGATGGCGCTACGGACGCGCAGCAGGTCGACGTGCCGACGCACGACGAGCATGGGATCCGTAACACTCACCTCAGCAGGATCACACACTTTGCGCTGGTTTGTCCAGCTGAGGTCGGTCACACTGGCGCCAACCGCGCGCCGTTGCCGGCTATTCCCGCTGCGGGGCTTTACCGATGTAACAATTATCCGGACCGGACCTTAGCCCTGCCTGACCCAGCTGAGCGGCGTCTCGACCGGGGCCTCGGCCGCCGCCTGCGCGGGCAGATGCTGGCAGTCGCACCAACTGCCGCCGCGGCAGTCCTCGTGGTGGCGCTTACGGCACGAGACGCAGATCATGGCCCCTATTGTGCCCCGGGATGCGCTCTTGTTCTCCCTATCGCTGGGTATACGCGCAGATGAGATGTCCAGTCAGCCCGCCCACCGCCGCGCCGCGGCGCCTGAACCGCCCGCCTTCGCCGATCGCGCCGAGGCCGGGGCGCTGCTTGGCGCCGCGCTGCGGGAGGCAATGCGGGAATTCAAATTCCATCATTTCGAACGGACCGTGGTCTTCGCCATTCCCCGCGGCGGAGTCGCGGTCGCGGCCGGCGTGGCACGGTGCCTGGCCGCACCGCTCGACGTGATCGTGGTGCGGAAGATCGGCCATCCGGAGGCGCCGGAGTTCGGGCTCGGCGCGATCGCAGAGGGCGGCGAACCGGTCTTTGACGACGCCGTGCTGGCCGAAGCCGGGGTGAGCGTGGCCGACCTGGCGGCGGTGGTGCAGCGGGAGCGGGCGGAACTCGCGCGGCGGGTCAGCGTCTACCGGGCCGACCGTTGGGTCGGGAACGGTGACCAGGGCGGGCTGGCGATCGTGGTGGACGACGGCCTGGCGACCGGGGTGACCGCGCGCGCGGCGCTGCGCGCCGTCGCCCGCCGGTTCGGGTCAGGCCCGGTCCGCACGGTGCTCGCGGTCCCGGTCGCGGCCTCGGCGTCGCTTGCCGCCATAAACGCGGAAGCCGACGAGGTGGTGACCGTAGTCACCTCTCGCCGGCTTCGTAGCGTGGGAGAATGGTACGTCGACTTCGGCCAGTTGACCGACGCCGACGTGCTGACGCTGCTCGCCGAGGGACAGCCGCGAAAACAGAGGGAGCCTTAGGCCGCGTTCGCGCGACGCATCCGGCGACGGCGCTCGGCGGAGCGCTCGTCCTCGTTCAGGCCACCCCAGGTGCCGTACTTCTCAGGGCGGGCCACGGCGTAGTTGAGGCATTCGAGCCGTACCGGGCAGCTCGCGCAGACGGCCTTAGCCTTGCGCTCCCTGATGTCCCGCTCTGGCTGCCGCTCGCCGTCTGGGCCGAAGAAGAGCATCAGATCCTCGCCACGACACGCGGCAGCGTCCTGCCACCCCCAGTTAGGACGGGGAAGCACGGCCGTCTGCCTACGCACCTGAGACATGGATCAGTCACCTCAACAAAGTTGCTTTATTCTTGGGTTACCCTTGCTATGTGGGCTCGCTGACACGCGCGTCCGGTCCTGCTCGGGTAACTGCTGTTGCAAGCTTGAACGCTCAACGGCGTCATACTGTTCCCGCGCGTCCGAGGCGCGCTCTCGCGCGCGGCTGACCGAGGTAACGGATAGCGCTTGCAGGCAGACAGCCGAAGGCTGGCACATGCGTGACGGACGCCTGCCCACTAGCCGACGAGACATCTCCCGCTAGCTGACCCACTGATTGCTGCCAGCTAAGCGATGCGCCGTAAGAGAAGGACAGGAAAGCCCTGTTGACTATGATGCCACCCTGCCTACCGCTCGCGCACGGCAGGGTGGCATTTTCCTACCGCGCGTCGCAAGAAATTTTCCTGCCCGCGACGTCGTCGTGATCGACCGAGTTAACTGGGCAACGCGTGTGACATCCGCGCAATAGTCTGTACGAAGTGGACAAACGTTCGGCTGGGGGGCCACCATGGGCAGCATGTCAGCGTCGGACGCAGCACCACTGCCCCGGCTTGGCGAAGTCTTCTTTGACGTACGCGGCAGTTCGCGGAGCATGCGTCTGAGCTGGTACGCCAACACCGGAATCGCCGTATTCAGCATCTGGCAGGGGGGAACCTGCACCGGCACGTTCCGGCTACCGCTCGATGAACTGTCGCGCCTGGTCGAGTCGCTTGGTCGGGGGCTGTCCGACGGCCCGGTCCAGGCGGAGGCCGGCGTCACCGGCCCGATAGCCCTGGGCGGCCACCGCGCCCGGCTGGCCATCGGCGCGGCGCCGATGGAGGCGTTCACCGGCGCGATGAACGTCCTCAGCGACGAGCAGGCCGCCGCCTACGGCGTGGCCAGGCCACCCCAGCCAACCGCCGTCCAGAACGGCCCGGGCTACCCCGCCGCCTGGCCCGGCGCCGCCAACGGCTTCGGCCCGGCCGGCTATGGGCTTCCTGCCAACGGCTTCGCACCGGTTCCCAACGGCCTCGGGGCGACCGTCGCGGGTGTCGGCCCCGACGCTAACGGCTTCGACCCGGCCGGCGGCTTCGGCCCGGCTGACGGCTACGGTCCGCCTGCCAATGGTTTCGCACCGGCCGCAAATGGCTTCGGGCCGACCAACGGCGTCGGGTCGGCCGCCAACGGATTTGGCGCCGACGCTAATGGCTTCGGACCGGCCGCTCATGGCTTCGGCCCCGACGCCAGCGGCTATCACCCCGACGGCGCCGACCATGCCACGGATCCGTCTGGCTACGGCCATATCCCATCGTTTGCCGTCGGCCAGCCGAATGGCGTCCCCACCTACTCGGACCCCCAGGAAACCGTCGTGCAGTACGCGACTGGGCCCCAGCAGGACCAGTACGGACCGGGCGGCCAGTACTCCGACGGGCAGTACTCCGGATCCCAGCAGCCTGGCGACGCGCACTACGGAAACGTCCAGTACCCGGACGCGCGGCCGCAGACCGGCGAGCAGCCAGCGCAGCAGTACGCCGCCCCTCGGTACGCATTCGATCAGCAGGCCGACGGCGCCCAATATGGTCAGCCGGAGCAGTTCGGGGCGGGCGAGAGCCGCAGAGCCGACCAGCAGTACGTCGACGCCCAGTACGGCGAGGCTCAGCAGCAAGGCGGCGAACAGTTCGGCGTCCGTCAGTTCATGGCCGCCACCCAGAACGGGGCAGGCCAGTACGACGCATCCCAAAACGGCGCAGGCCGCTACGGGCAGCCCCAGCAGCAAAGCGGCGAGGAGCAGCAGGCAGCAGGCCAGTACGGCGCCGGGGACGCGCGGCAACACGACCTCGGGCAGCAAGGCAGCCAGGACATCTACGCCAACGCGGGCCAGCAGGCCGCCGGTGCTCAGTACGGTCACCCGGGGCAGTTCGGCGCCGGTGAAGGCTACGGGCCGGGACAGCAGGCAGGTAGGGCCGAGTACGGCGGGGACCAGCAGTACGGCGAGGACCAGCAACTGGGTGGCGCGCTGTACAGCGTCGGCCAGTACGCCCCTGGACAGGACAACGGCACCGGCGAGCAGTACCGCCTGGGCCGGCAGGCTGGCGACGGGCAGTACGCGTCGCCGCCGCAGCAGTCGGTCGACGCCTACGCCGACAGTCAGTACGGGACCGCCCAGCAGCAGATCGGTGAGCGGCAAGCGCAGGCGCAGTACGGCGCTGGTCAGTTCGGCGTCGCCCAGCAGGGCGCCGCGACCGCGGGCCAGCAGGCGGCCGACGCCCAGTACCGGCAGCCGCAGGCTTTCGGCGCGGACCAGAACCAGTGGGCCAGCCAGCAGGCGGCTGGCCAGCAGTCTGGCAGCCCGCAACCCGGAACCGGCTTCCAGCAGGGTGACCCGCGACACGAAACCGCCCAGCCCACGCCGCCGCAGCAGCCCGGCCAGCAGCAAGGCGGCCCCCGGTTCGACGTCGGCCAGCAACCCGGACACGCCCAGCGATCAGGAAACGCCCCGCAGGCTGAGGGCCAGTACGCAGGCCAGCAACTCGGTGCCAACGGCCAGTTCGACACGGGCCAGTACGGCCAGGGCCAGCAGTTCGGGGCCGGCCAGCAGCAGGGCGGTTCCCAGCCCGCCGGCGCACCCTATGACGGCGCGCAGTACGGCGCTGCTCAGCCCGGCCCGTCCGGGCCGTACGGTACGGGCCCGCTCTACGTCGTCGGCCAGCAGAACGGCGCGGCCGTCAATCGGACATCGGTCCCTGGCAGCCACCATCAGGGTCAGGGGACGGCGGGCGAGTTCGGCTCGCCGCCTGTAGGTCCGCCGGCTTCGGCCGAGCAGGTCGGCTTCGGCGCGCAGCCCCAGCCTCACCCGGAGCAGGGCTACGGTGAGCGCGGATACGGCGAGCAGGGCTACACCCAGGAGACCTACGGCCAGCAGGCGTACGACGACCACGGTTATGACGACCAGGGCTATGCCGCGCCCGGCCGTGCGGAGCAGGTCCCGCCGGGGCTTGAGTTCGCGGGCCGGTTCGGCAACCGCGGCTATTCGCTCTACGGCGAGGCCGCCGATTACCCTGACTCCGCTGCGGCCGCGTCGGCCGAGCACGCCCAGGCAGCCGGATACGCCGCCCCGGCGGGTCAGTTCGCGGAAGCCGTGACCGCGCTCCCGGCACCGGTGCCAGCGGCGGCTGCCAACGGTGAGCAGTGGTCACCCGACGGCTCTCAGGCCGGCCGGTCGAGCGGCGCTTACCCCGCCTATGGCACCGGCCAGCCCCAGCCCGGAATGCCGGGCCAGGCCTTTGCCGACGCCGAGCAGCCGGTCTACCAGCAGCCCGGATACCAGGGCCAGCAGCCCGGATACCAGGCGGAGCAGCCCGGATACCAGGGCGCGGCGGGACAGCAGGCTGCAGGCTCCGGGACCGGAGCCATGAACGCCTACCCGACCAACGCGGGCGGCCAGCCGACCGCGTTCCCGTCCAGCATCGGCAACCCCGCTAACGGCAACCCTGCTAACGGGTACGCCGCCAACGGTCACGCGGTCAACGGCTACCCCGGCAACGGCTACGAGACCAGCGGACCGGCCGCGACCGGCGGATTCCCCGGTGCCAGCCAGCCCGCCGGTACCGGCGCCTTCCCGGCCAACGGCCAGGTCGACAACGGCTACAGCGCGAACGGTCACGGCGTGGGCAACGGATACAGTCCCGCACCCGGCGCCCCCCAGCCCCCCGCGCCGACCTTCACCCCCACCTTCACCCCCCGCGGCCCAGCGAACTCCGCAGGCGCCCAGAACGGCCATCAGCAGAACGGCCAGCCGCAGAACGGCCGCCAAGGCCAGGACCGCCAGTCGGCCGGCGGCTATCCGGCCGCGCCCGGCTACCCGAACGGCGCGGACTATCAGGCCGACGGCGCTCAGCCGAGCTGGCCGGAGGGCCAGGCAGCGGCCCAGCGCCCCGGTCCCGGCTATCCGGCCGGCTCCGGGCAAACCGGGCCGTTCACAGCGGACCACTCGTCCACGCCGGGCTACGCTCCCGCAGGCCAGTTCGACCCGTCCCAGCAGAGCTACTGGGAGTGACCAGCTGTGCGGGCCTAAATTGCAGGGTTGTTCAGGAACAGGGACACCCCCAGACGCGTTAAACTCAGAGTGCCGGTGCGTCTAGGGTCCCCCGGGCCGCACCTAATATCGCCTTCGCGGAATACCGTTCGGCTGGAGCCGCGATGTGCCTCTCGCCGAGGAGGCGACCTGTCGTACCGGCGCTACATCGGGAAGCCCCTGGCCATCATGGTCAGGGGTTTTCTGTTGGATAACAGCCAGAAGCAGCCTCAGCGCTGTTCAACTCGCCCCAAGGCCCGTAGCGCGCTGCGATGATCGCGAAGGCTTTTATCCTGGCGAAGGATAATTATCGTATAGGTGCACTAATCCTTCGTGATCACGCCATCTGCCGTGTGCGTCGCGGATAACAGCAAGATGCAGGTGGGCATCGAATTAGTGTGTGACAAACGTCTCGGAAAAACGAGTACGAACGACACGCGGTAATTTCTCGACGGCGCGGCAGGCGGCCGGTCTGCGGATAACAGCAAGGAGTCGTGCGCTGTGGCCGGTGCGCCGTTCGCGGCGGTGAGGGCGCGCGTCTCGCAGCGCAGGCGCACGGTCAGCAGGGCCGCGTTGAGTACCGTGAAGGCGATCGCGGTGATCCAGGCCGATCCGGCCAGCGGCAGCGCCGCGCCCTCGATGATCACCGCGACGTAGTTCGGGTGGGCGAACCAGCGGTACGGACCCGACCGCACCAGGGTCGTCCCCGGTATTACGATCACCCGCGCGGACCAGTACGGCCCCAGGGTCGCGATACACCACCAGCGCAGCGCGTTCGCCGCCACCACCACCGCGATCATCGACCACCCGAGCGCGGGCAGGAACGTCCGGTGCGCGACCAGCGGCTCCACCACGCACCCAACCAGCAGCGCAACGTGCAGCGCAACCATGACCGGGAAGTGGCCCGCGCCCGACTCCACCCCGCCCCGACGCAGGCTCGCGTTCGCGTGCCGGGTGGAGACGACCAGCTCGCAGACCCGTTCGACACAGATAACCCCGAGCAGCGCCCAGTAGACGTCCAATCAGCACCTCACCATCGCAACAGGACCAGCTCGGCGCTGACCCCGGGACCCAGGCCGATCATCACGCCGAACGCGCCCGCGGCGGGGGCATTGTCGGCAACCGTTAGCTCAAGGATGTGCAAGACCGACGCGGACGACATGTTGCCGGCCTGCGCCAGCGACCGGCGGCTGGACGCAAGCGCGTCCGCGGGCAGCTTGAGCGCGCGCTGCGCGGCGTCGAGGACCTTCGGGCCGCCAGGGTGGCAGATCCAGGCGCCGATGTCATCGACGGTCAGGCCATGCTCGGCCAGGAAGCCAGTGACGCTCGCGCCCAGCCGTCGCTCCACCACCTCGGCCAGCTCCGCCGTCAGCACGATGCGGAAGCCATCGGGGCCCAGCCGCCAGCCGAGAGCGCCACCGCTGTCGGGGTAGACCTCGCTCCGGGTCGCGACCACCCGAGGCAGCGCGGGAGTTGCAGACGGCTGGGGGCTCCGGCGTCGCTCCGGACGGGGGCGGGCCCGGGGCCTTGCCCGCGCCTGCGTCCCGGTGGCGACCAGCGCCACCGCCCCATCGCCGAACAGGGCGCTCGCCACCAGGTCGGCGGTGGTGACGGAGGAGCGCGGCAGGCTGAGCGAGCAGAGCTCGACCGCGAGCAGCGCGGCGGCGTGCCGGGGCCAGCCGAGCAGGTAGTCGTGCAGCCGCGCCAGCCCGGCCGCCCCGGCCACGCAGCCGAGGCCGAACACCGGCAGCCGCTTCAGATCGGCCCGCAGCCCCAGCCGCGGCATCAGCAGGGCGTCAAGCGACGGCACCGCGACCCCGGTCACCGAGGTGACGACCAGCAGGTCCAGGTCGCCGGGGGCGAGTCCCGACTCCGCCAGGGCGGCACCGAGGGCCAGCTCCCCGAGCGCCGTCGCCTCCTCGATGTACCGGTCATTGACCGCCGTCCCGAGCGTGCCGTAGTCCGCCAGCGGAAAGACGGTGTGCCTGGTATCGACGCCCGCGTTGGCGTGCAGTCGCTCAAGCAGCGCCCGCTGTCTATTGCTGCCCGCCTGGCCGGACCCGCCCGGCCTGCCGATCCCGCCCGTCGTGGCCGAACCGTCGGCGACGCCGTCTACCCCGGCCAGCGAGGCGACCACTCGGCTGAGGTCGGCCTGCGGATGACGGTGCGCAGGGAAGGCCGAATGCACGGCCATGATCTGCGTCATCAGCCGAGCACGCCCGCTATATGCGGGCCCGACGTCAAGGCCTCGACGCCCGCGGCGAACAGCGCGACGTTCACCCCGGCGATGCCGATCGCGGCGAGGAACGGCACCTGCCCGCGCCCGCGCGCGCCAGCCACGGCGAGCACGCCGGAGCAGCACAGCCCGGCTATCGCCGCCCACCGTCGGCCCGGACTGGCCGCGACGAGCAGCAGCACCGAGGCGGCCAGCAGCAGCACTAGGGCCGCGGACCGGGTGGCGGCCGGGCCGAACCGGGCGGCCAGCCGCTGCGGCAGCCCGCGCACCCCGTTCTGCGCGTCGGCGGCCAGGTCGGGCAGCACGTTGGCGAAATGCGCGCCCAGCCCGAGCAGCGCCGCCGCGACGGTGACCGGCCAGCGCGCCAGCGGATGCCCGGGCAGCGCCGACGCCGCGAAGGACGGCAGCAGCCCGAACGCGACCGCGTAGCTGGCGCCGGACCAGACCGTCGACTTCAGCCCCAGGTTGTACGACCACGCGACGGCGGTCATCGCCGCGTCGATCGCCAGGCTGACCGGGCCGAGGGCGGCCGCCAGCGCAAGCGAGGCCGCCACCGCGACCGCCGCCCCCAGCCACAGGGCGCGCACGCTGATCTGGCCGCTGGCGGCGGGCTTGTCCGCCCGTCCGGCAGCCGCGTCCCTGTCGGCGTCGATCGCGTCGTTGGACCAGCCGACGGAGAGCTGGCCGGCCAGCACGGCCAGTGCCATGAGCACCACCCGGCCCGCGCCGAACCCGGCGGGCGCCGCCTCCGCCGTCAGCAGCGTCGCCATGGCCGTGACCGCGAGGCTGGGAATGGGGTGACTGGCGATGATCAGTGCCCGCACGAGCTTCATAGGCAAACCGCCCCGCATCGACCCCGCATACTGAGCGAACTACCCCAAAGTGTGCGCGCTAAAGATTAAAGACAGAAGACCCATCATCCCGAACGGTCGCGTGTTCCACCTCTCGCCGCTCGCGCCTCCTGGTGGAGAGGTCAGCGGCCGTAACCGGCGTAGCCGCGCTGGATCGAGATCTGGTCGGCGATGTACTTCGCATCGTGCCAGACGCCCCAGATGAAGCTCGACCCGCGGCGGGAGAGCCACGGCAGCCCGAGGAAGTAGACGCCGGGCTCGCTCGAAACACCGCGCTGATGCCGTGGCCTGCCTCTTTCGTCGAAGGCATCGACCTTCAGCCACCCGAAGTCGGTGGCGTAGCCGGTCGCCCACACGATCGACGTCACGCCGGCCGCAGCGAGATCAAGCTCCAGAACCGGGCTGCTCACGCAGTGCGGGTCGGGCCCAAACACGCGGGCCTGCGGCTCCTCGGGGAAGTCGAGCCCATTGCGCGCGACGTAGGCGTCGGCCTCGTCCAGCAGCGAGAGATAGTTCACGTCGCCGGCCGCGATATTGTCGCGCAGGTCGGCGGCAAAGCGCACGCTGCCGTGATCGAAGTACGTGGTGCTGCCGACGAGGGTGATGCCCTGGGCGGCAAGGTCGCGGAAGTCGACCGTGTGGCCGCCGTTCGCGCCGGTCACCGCGATGGTTACGTGCTCTGCCCCGGTGGGCGGCGTCGCGGCGTCCCACTTGCCGAGGACGCCCAGCCACCGAGACGTTGTCCCGCCCCCGGTAGCGCCTCGGCGGCCGGTCGTGCGGGCCGACCGAGAGGTAGGCGTGCCGGCCCGAGCTCCCAAGCTCGGCGGCTATCTGCACGCCCGAGGACCCGGCGCCGACCACGAGGACGTTGCCTGCGGGCAGCCGGCCGGGGTTGCGATAGGCGGCCGAGTGAATCTGGGCGACGCCGGCGTCGGCGGGGACGATCGGCGGGATGACGGGCTTCTGAAACGGCCCGGTCGCCGCGACCACGAAGCTCGCGTGGATGGTGCCGTGCGTCGTCTCCACGCGGAATTCTGGCGCACCGGGGATTTTCTGCACCGAGGTGACTTCGACGCCGCAACGGACCGGAGCGCCGATCTTCTGCGCGTAGGCCTCGAAGTAGTCGGCGACCCGCTCCTTCGGCACGAATGCGTCACGATCGCGGTCGAACTCGAGGCCGGGGAAGCGGTCGTGCCACGCGGGTCCGTTGGCCACGAGCGAGTCCCAGCGCCCGGAGCGCCATTTCTCGGCGATGCGTCCCCGCTCCAGGATCACGTGAGACACGCCGGCGTTGCCCAGGTGCTCGCTCATCGCCACGCCGGCCTGGCCGCCGCCTACGACGACGACTTCGACCTCTTCGATGTCCATGATTGCCGTGCCCGTCCCTTCGAGTGGGGCCTTCGCTAATGCTGAACGCTCCCGGGTGACCAAGCAACTAGTCCTAATCGGTCGGCTGCATCACTTCAGTTGATGTCAGGGTGCCGTTACTTCTACGGGACGGCTTGGCCCCGTGCATCGCCTGAGCTGCCGACGACCGCCCGGCACTGCTGGACGAACGCCTGCGCCCGCTGGCTCAGCCTGCTCATCGGCTGGATACTGGCGAGGACGATGTCCAGGCTGCCTGCTTCCTCCTCCAGCGTGATCACGACCAGGCGACCACCGTCGTAGGTGAGATCGTGCACCGGTCGCTGGTTCAAGAGGGTGAACCCATGGCCCCGCGCCACCATGGCCCGCACGGCCTCGAAGCTCGTGAACCGATGCCGGACCACGGGCGCGATCCCGCGCCGGGTGAAGACCTCGGTGAAGTAGTCGCGGCTGTGGGGCAGATCGAGGAGGACCATGGGCTCGTTCGCGAGCTCGAAGGCGTAGACCCGGTCGCGGTCCGCCAGCCGGTGCTCTGGTCCGACCGCCACGTAGAGCGGCGCCTCCCGCAGCCGCTCCCGGTGGATCGACGCACCCAGCCCGAGGTCGTAGGTGAGAGCAACCTCGAGAGCGCGATCGGTTAGGGCGGACTCAACTTCGGCCGCGCTCAATTCGACGAACTCGCAGTCAATGCCGGGGTGCGCCTGCGCGAGTCGCTGCGCGATCTCGGGCAGGTAGAACGGTGCAAGCGTGGGGAAGACCCCGACTCGCAGTTTCCCTGACACATTGCCGGGGTTGACGGCGGCCATGGCGTCGTCGATGTCCGCCAGGATACGGCGCGTCCGGATCAGGAAGGTCTCGCCCGCTGCGGTCAGGACCAGTCCCTTGGCCCGGCGGCGGACGAACAACGGCGTGCCCAGCCGGTGCTCGAGGTTGCCGATCGAGGTGGAAACGGCCGACTGCGCGACGTGGAGTGCGGCCGCCGCCTCCGTCATGCTCGACAACTCGGCGCAGCGGGCGAAGTAGACCAGCTGCGTGAGTGAGATATCGCGGAGGTCGGGCATCCGCTCAGGATAAGCCGATGCGTTGCATGGATGCTGCTGGCAGATGACATCAACAAATCTGATGCGCAGGTCCGCAATTCGTTGTTTGCATGCCCGCGACCCGCGACTGAAGACTTGCCCCATCCCGTCCCAGCCCAAGAAGGTCGACGGCAAGCCGATGACTCACCACACCCGGATCCGCCCGTTCAACACCAAGGACACCTATCCCGAGCAGGATCTCGACAACGACCTGTGCCAGGCCGTCGTGGCCAACGGGGTGGTCTACCTCCGCGGCCAGATCGGGCAGGACCTCGACAGCCGCGAAAACGTCGGCGTGGGGGATGTCGCGGCGCAGGCCGACCGGGCCATGTCCAACATCAAGACGCTGGTCGAGGAGGCCGGGGGCTCGCTCGAAGACATCGTCAAGGTCGTCGTGTACTTGGTGGACATCCGCTACCGGGAACCGGTCTACCGTGTGATGGGCAAGTGGCTCAAGGGCGTCTACCCGGTCTCCACCGGGCTGGTCGTCTCGGCCCTGGCCCGGCCCGAGTGGCTGGTCGAGATCGACGCGACCGCGGTCCTCCCGGCGGAGCGGGCATGACGTTCTCCCTGATCGCGCGCGATGCACTGACCGGCGCGTTCGGCATCGTGATGAGCTCGTCCAGTCCGGCCGTGGCGGCCCGTTGCGCGCACCTGGCCCCCGGCACCGGGGCGGTTGCCTCGCAGAACGTCACCAACCCCGCGCTCGGCCTCCGCGGGCTGAGGCTGCTCGGTCAGGGGCTTGCCGCCACGCGGGTGATCGCGGATCTGGTTTCCGCCGAGCGCTTCCCCGCCTACCGCCAGCTGGCCGTCGTCGACCGCGACGGACAGGTCGCGACCTTCGAGGGCGCTGCGACCCTGGGGGTGCACGCCGTGGCGGCGGGAGCGGCCTGCGTGGCGGCCGGCAACCTGCTCGCGACCCCGGGCGTCCCGGCGGCGATGGTCGCGGCGTATGAGGCAAGTGCGGGCCCGACCTTCGAGGAACGGCTGCTCGACGGGCTCCGCGGCGGCGCGGCAGCGGGCGGCGAGGCCGGGCCGGTTCGCTCGGCCGGCCTGGCGGTGGTGGAGGACGTCGAGTGGCGCGTCACCGACCTGCGGGTCGACGACCATGACGCGCCGCTGGCCGAGCTCGAGCGGCTGCTGCGCGTATGGCTGCCGCAGAAGGCGGACTACCGGGCCCGGGGGATTGACCCCACGACGGCGCCGTCTTACGGCGTGCCCGGAGACGAGTGAGGCCGTGGGCGACCTCATGCGGGACCGTAAGCAGGCAGTGGCCAGCGAGGTCGCCCGGCGCGCTGGCGTCTTGCGCTCCCTCAGCCACGCCGTTCATCGTCACGCGGAGACCGCGTTCGAGGAGCACGCCTCCGCGAAGACCCTCTGCGCATGGCTCACCGGGGAGGACTTCGCGGTCCGGGCGGAGGCGGCCGGCCTGCCGACCTCGTTTGTCGCGACCCGCGCCGCCGCCGGGCGGCGAGTGGCGTTCATCGCCGAGTACGACGCCCTTCCCGGCCTGGGTCACGCATGCGGGCACAACATCATCGCCGCGGTCGCGTGCGGCGCCGCGGCCGCGCTGGCCTCGGTCGCGCCTGGCCTGGCGGTCTCGGTCATCGGCACGCCCGCCGAGGAAGGCGGTGGCGGCAAGATCGTAATGCTCGACGAGGGCGTCTTCGACTGCGTTGACATCGCCTTGATGGTTCACCCCGGCCCCAGGGACTGCCTCTATGCCAGGCCGTTCGCGGTCGCGCATCTGGAAATCGAGTACACGGGGGTCGGCGCGCACGCGGCGGCCTATCCGGAACTCGGCCGCAACGCGGCGGACGCTTTCACGCTGGCACAGGTGGCCATCGGCCTGCTGCGCCAGCAGCTGCCCGCCACGACCCGGGTCCACGGCATCGTGACCGAGGCAGGAACCGCCGCCAACGCGATCCCGGAACGATCCGTCGGCCACTGGTACGTCCGGGCCGAATCGCTGGGGGAGCTCGACCCGCTGGTCGAACGCGTCCTCGACTGCTTCCGGGCAGGCGCCCTCGCCACCCGCTGCGACTTCAGGTTCCGCGAGACCAGCCCGAGGTACGCGGAGTTCCGCAACGATGACGCGCTGGCCGAGGCGTTCGACGCGAACGCGCGCGCCCTCGGACGGACCTTCGACCGAGGGCGGTCAGGGATGAACACCGCGTCAACCGACATGGGCAACGTCTCGCAGGCTGTCCGCGCCATCCACCCCTACATCGGAATCGACACGACGGCCGTCAACCACCAGGCCGCCTTCGCCGCGGCGGCCATCACCCCGGCCGCTGACCAGGCGATCTTGGACGGAGCGGTGCTGCTCGCGCAGACGGCGCTTGACATCGCAGGAACCGAGGAGAAATGACCTACGACATACTGTTCGAGCCGGTGCGGATCGGCCCGCTCACCACCAAGAACCGCTTCTTCCAGGTGCCGCACTGCAACGGGATGGGTTACCGCGACCCGAGCGCGGAAGCGGCCATGCGGCGGGTGAAGGCCGAGGGCGGCTGGGGCGTGGTCTGCACCGAGCAGGTCGAGATCCACCCCACCTCGGACATCACGCCGTTCATCGAGCTGCGGATCTGGGACGACCAGGACATCCCGGCGCTGGCCCGCATCGCCGACGCGATCCACCAGGGCGGTGCCCTGGCGGGCATCGAACTGGCGCACAATGGTCCCAACGCGCCCAACCTCTACAGCCGCGAGACCCCGCTCGGCCCTGGGCATCTCCCGGTCGCGGCGTTCGACCACGACCCGGTCCAGGCGCGCGCCATGAGCAAGTCCGACATCGCGGACCTGCGACGCTGGCACCGCAACGCGGTGCGGCGCTCCCTCCAGGCGGGCTACGACATCGTCTACGTCTACGCGGGCCACGCCCTAGGCGGGCTGCACTACTTCCTTTCCCCCCGGTTCAACCACCGTACCGATGAGTACGGCGGCAGCACCCAGAACCGTCTCCGGCTGCTCCGCGAGATCCTGGAGGATACCCAGGAGGAGGTGGCGGGCGCGGGCGCGGTCGCGTGCCGCATCACCGTCGACGAGCTCGCGGGCCCGGCCGGGATCTCGCGCCCGGAGATCGAGGAGATCGTCGGCACCGTCGGCGAGATCCCGGACCTGTGGGATTTTGTCATGGGCAGCTGGGAAGACGACAGCAACACCTCCCGCTTCGGCCCCGAGGGTGAGCAGCAGCCGTACGTCGCGGGCCTGAAGAACCTGACGACCAAGCCCGTGGTCGGCGTCGGTCGCTTCACCTCCCCGGACCTGATGGTGCAGCAGGTGAAGTCGGGCATCCTCGACCTCATCGGCGCCGCGCGGCCGTCCATCGCCGACCCGTTCCTGCCCAACAAGATCCGCGACGGCGAGCTGCGCAAGATCCGCGAGTGCATCGGCTGCAACATGTGCGTCTCCGGTGACATGACCATGTCGCCGATCCGCTGCACGCAGAACCCCAGCATGGGCGAGGAGTTCCGGCGCGGCTGGCACCCGGAGTTCAGCCGCCCGAGGAAGTCCGACAAGCGGATTCTCGTCGTCGGGGCCGGTCCGGCGGGCCTGGAGGCCGCGCGCGTGCTCGGCGTCCGCGGTTACGACGTCGTACTGGCGGAAGCCAGCCGCCACCTCGGGGGCCGCGTGGCCAAGGAGTCGCGACTGCCGGGGCTGGCAGCGTGGATCCGCGTACTCGACTACCGCGTCCAGGCGCTAGCGGAGCTGAAGAACGTCGAGATCTTCCGCCAGAACCCGATGACGGCCGAGGACATCCTGGAATTCGGCTTCGAGCACGTCGCCGTGGCGACCGGGGGAACGTGGCGGCGCGACGGCGTCGCCCGGTGGCACACCACGCCGATCATGATCGACCCCGGGGCCGAGATCCTGACGCCCGACGACCTCATGGCGGGCGCACGCCCACGCGGCCATCGCGTCGTCCTCTACGACGACGACCACTACTACCTGGGCGGCGTGCTGGCCGAACTGCTGCGCAAGGAGGACTACGAAGTCCATCTGGTGACGCCCGCCCCCCAGGTCTCGGCGTGGACGGTCAACACCCTGGAGGTCGCCAAGATCAACCGGCGGGTCCTCGAGGCGGGTGTGAACGTGCACTGCAACGGCGCCGTCGCGGCCGTCTGCGCGGACCACGTTGTCGTCGCCAATGCCTACACGGCGCACGAGACCGGGCTGACGGCAGACAGCGTAGTCATGGTCACCGCCCGCCTCCCCGAGGAGTCGCTGCTGCTTTCCCTCAGCGAGGCCGTCGGCCAGCGCGGCCTGACCTCCGTGCGTGGCATCGGCGACGCCTGGGCGCCCGGCACGATCGCGGCTGCGGTCTGGTCCGGACGCCGTTTCGCCGAAGAGTTCGATGAGGATCTCCCGTCCAACGACGTCGTTCCCTTCCGGCGCGAGGTCACGGAACTCGCGCCGCTCCCACTCCGCAACCACTCCCAGTCAGGTGCCCAGTGACCCTCCGCGCAGACCCCGAGGTCCGCTCCGCTGCCGGTGAGGGCGTCAAGCTCACCCGCAGCCTGGGGCGGATCGACTTGATCTTCTTTACCGTCGGGGCGACGTTCGCGCTCGACAGCATCGCGCAGATCGCCGCGGCCGGCGGCGCCGAGTCTTTCACGTGGGGCCTGGTCGTCGCGGCGACGTTCCTGGTCCCCTACGCCTTCGTCACGGCCGAGCTCGGAAGTGCCTTCCCCCAGGAGGGCGGGCCGTACTTCTGGGTCAAGTTCGCGTTCGGCCGGCTCGCGGCGGCCATCTCCACCATGCTGTGGTGGATCACCAACCCGGTGTGGCTCGGCGGGTCCCTCGCATTCCTGGCCACCGCGACCTGGGACGGGTTCATCAGCCCGCTGAAGTCGGGCTCGTTCTGGGACTATTTCTTCAAGCTGGCGTTCATCTGGCTTGGCATCCTCGCGGCCGTCGTGAGCATCAGGCTGGGCAAGTACTTCCTCAACGTCGGCACGATCATCAAGCTCTCCCTGGTTGCCTTCTTCCTGCTCAGCGTCGTGATCTACGGCGTCGAGCACGGCGTGCACGGGTACTCGGTCAGGGACTACGCGCCTTCTCTGGGCGGCTTCCTCGCGGTGACGCCCGTGCTGCTGTTCGCGGTCTCGGGCTACGAGGCCGAGAACGGCGCCGCGGAGGAAATGCGCGACCCGCAACGGGACGTGCCGGTCTCCGTCGCGGTATCCGGGTCGATCTCGACGCTGGCCTACCTGATCCCGATCCTCGCCATGATCGTGATCTTGCCGGTCAAGCAGATCACCGGGGCCGGCGGGTTCATGGACGCGGTTTCTACGGTCTTCACCGTGTACGGCGGCGCTCACGACGTCATGCTGAAGATCGTCGCCCTCCTGTTCATCTTCTGCCTGCTCCACCAGGGTGCGGCCTGGATGATCGGCTCCGACCGGGTGCAGGCGATCGCCGGCGTCGATGGGTCCTTCCCGAAGTTCTTCGGCCAGTTCCACCCGCGCCTGGAGACGCCCGTCCGGGTCAACCTGCTCTCCGGCGTCGTCGCGACCGTCTTCTGCGTCCTCGCCACCACGCTCGTCAACGGCAGCGTCGGCGCGATCTTCGGGGTCGTGCTGACCATCGCGATCACCACGCTGCTGCTCAGCTACCTGATCATCCTGCCGTCGGTGTGGGCGCTGCGCCGCAAGCAGCCGGATGTGGTGCGGCCGTTCCGGGTGCCTGGTGGTCAAGCCGGCCTGGTGGTCTGCACCGCCTTGGTGTTCCTGTGGGTGGCGTTCGGATCGTTCGTCGCGGTGTTCCCCGGCGTACTGGAGGGGTTGTCCGGCATCGACTACGACTTCAAGGACACCTGGGGTGTCTCTCGCACCACGTTCGAGGTCTTCACCCTGGGCACGCTGGCCGTCGTCATCGGAGTCGCGGTCGCGGGCTACGCCTGGCGACGCCTGCGCGACGCGGCGACGTGACCGCGGCCACCACCGAGATCCCGACTTACCTGGTCCAGCGCCTACGTGGGGGTGCCCGACGGTCGGGGCTCAGGGGTGCCGGGCGGGACCTCGGGGTGGCTGTCCTGCTGGCTGTCGCCCCGTTGCCCGCCGGTCTCCGGCGCGGTCTGCTGGGCGTTGCGGTGGGCCATCAGCGGGGAAGCGAGGGACGGCTGAGCGGCGGGCTGGGCGATCAGCGGTGGCGTCGGCTGCGGGGTGCTATAGGTGCTCGGCTCGGGGAGGGGGCCGACGACGGCGTTGAGGACCTGGGAGTTCGGGATGGAGATCACGCCGGTGCTGGTGGCCAGGCGCAAGTAGGTGATACCGATCTCGGCGATGGTCCCGCTGATCTGGCCGCCGAGCGCCCCGGCTTGCAGCCGGATCGAGTCCCCGACCCGGAACGGGTGGGCGAGCAGCAGCACCATGCCCGCGAACACGTTGGACAGCGACTGCTGCGCCGCGATGCCGACGAAGACGCTGGTCAGCGCACCGCCGAGGAGGAGTTGGCTGATCGGGATGCCGATCAGGGAGAGCGTGACGAGCAGCGTGGTGACCGCGCCGATCAGGACGATCGCGTACTGCACGACCGCTGAGTGCGAGGGGCCGAACGTCGGCTGGAGCACCGACCTTGCCTTGCCGGACAGGCCGATGGTGGCCGCGCTGGCGAGGGCGCAGAACGCCACCGCGAGCCCGATGGCCAGGATCTGCTTGGGGATGTCCTTGGGTCCGAGGAAGTCCGGGAAGCTGTTGTGCGCCCACCCGGAGGCGGCGGCCGCGCAGATCGCGAGGACCAGGGCGATGATCGCCTTCCACGGCCTGGTCTTGGCCTTCACCTTGGCCACCTGTGTAGACAAGTCGAGCTGCGGCCCGTCGGGCAAGTGCATAGACCCGACCCTACCGGCCTAAAACTACTGGGGCCGGTGGGATCGGGCCTCACGTGGGACTTATCACGCAGGAGTGCGAACGTACAGGGATGGAGTGGTCAGGAGATGAGCGGCTTGCCGACCGGGAGCTGGATCCTGCCGCCCATACCGGCCGAGATGCCCGCTGCCGAGGTGTACCAGGCGACCAGGGCGGTCACCAGGCCGAGGTAGCCGCCGACCTGGCCGATGGTGGCGTTGGTGGCGAAGTTGCCGATGGCGAGGAAGATCTCGGTCAGTTCGAGGAAGAGGAAGACGCCGAAGACCGCGAGGTTGACCTGAGTGGCCATGAGCAGCATGTAGGTGTTGAAGATGGCGAATGCGAGGAGGATCCAGCCGAGGTCGTGGCCGGTGGAGGCCGTTCCGGTGACCCGGATCCACACGAACAGGCCGATCCAGAAGGCGCCGTACGAGGAGAACGCGGTGCAGGCGAATACGTTCCCCCTTCGGAATTCCCACATGCCGGCGAGCAACTGGGCGAGGCCGCCGTAGGCGAGCGCGTATCCGAGGAACGCGGTGCCGGCCGAGTTGCCGTTCGTCCAGTGCGCGTTGGTAGCAGACAGAAGGAAGGTGGTAAGTGCGAACGCCGCCAGGCCGAGCGGCCCTGGGTCGGCGATCCCCGGGGACGGCGCTGCATGAACTGCCGGTGTTACTTCGCGGTCTTCACTGACGCTCATAACGTTCCTCCGAAGTCGACCAGCTCCCGGCGACCCTTCCGCCGGTCTGGAATTGTTTCCGCCTTTAGCGTAACTCCGTCGTAACGCTCCCGCGATAGCCGGCAATGCAAGAAATTTTAGAGATGTGAGTGCACAGCGATGTGTCTGTTACGTTGTGCCCCCATCACAATACGTTTTGTGGTCAGACGCGAAGTATAGGGTCCGTTCGGAAAATCGGTCTTTATCTATTTTTCTTCCGCAGTGACAACGGAGGACGTCAGGGCGATGCCACCGGCGGCCGGTTGTCGGCCAGGAAGGTGGACAGGCCGGCCCTGGTGGCGAGCACAATTAGCCGGTCGCCCGGCTCCAGATGGCGCGAGCGCCGGGGCGACCAGTCGTAGCGGAGCTCCCCCCGGCTCTGCAGCGCCAGCACGCGGGCGAGCCGGTCCCGCTCGAGCACGGCCAGCGACAGGCCCGCGATGCCCGCGCCCGGCTCCACGCGGACGTCGGCGATCAGCAGCACGTGCCTGCCGACGGCGATGGTGCGCAGCACCTTGTGCTCGAGCATCGCCGCCGCGAAGGCCGGAGCGGCCAGGTACGAGACGGAACGGGACACGACGTTGCCGACCGTCCGCTGCACGCGCCCGGCCAAGTCGTCGTCGAAAAGGCGGAGCACGACCCGCAGCTCCTCGCCGCGCATCGCCCTCGCCTGCAGCGCTGTCTCCAGGTTCACGATGTCGCTGCTCGTCACCGAGACCAGTGCGATGGCGCCAGTGATGCCCGCCTGCCGCAGGGTCTTCTCGTCGCAGGAGTCGCCGATCACTACCGGCAGCCGGTGGTTGTGGGCGAACGCGACGCCGCGGGCGTTCCTGTCTTGGTCGACCAGGACCGTGCGGAACCCCAGGTCGAACAGCCCGCCTAGGACCCGGATGCCGACCTCGCCGCCGCCGACGACGATCACGTGCCCGTCGCCCGGCTTGGGCTCGCCCCGGATCCGGCCGGTCAGCCGGGCGCCGACGATGAGTGCGGTGACCACCGGCAGCAGCGCCATCCCGTCGGCGGTGAGCAGTACCTGGGCGACCTTCTCGGCGCCGTGGTCGGACGTCTGCGTGAGTGCGGACCCAGTCAGGTCCATGATGCCCAGGTAGAGCACGTCGCGCGCCGAGTACCTGCTGTCGCTGCCCCCGGATCCGGCCAGGCCGAGCAGGACGAATCCAGAGATCGCGACCGCGAGCAGGACCGCGAAGATCACCGCGAACTTGTTCCGGCCGAGCTGGCGGCTGAGGCCGCGCAGGGCGCGCCGAGGGTGGCGCCGGGCCCAGCGGGACAGCCGGATCGTGTTGGCGACGGCCCGGCGGCTGACGTCTCGTGCGGCCAGCACCGGGTGGCGCTCCCTGGGGACGACGTCGCGCGGGGTGCCGTCGGCCACCGCCAGCACCAGGTCGGCTGCGCCGTTCACGTCCTCCGGCGGGACGAGCTGGGCGGCGACGCCCGGGTCGTCGGTGACCGTGAGCCCGCAGAGCACGTGGTCACCGGGGACGTCCCCGCGTCCGGCCACGTACAGGGTCTGGCCCGTCACCCGCACGTGGCTCGGCGCGATCTCGCCCAGGGCGGCCGCGACCAGCGCAGGTCCGGCCAGTTGGCTGCTCGACAGCACCGTGCAGTCGCGCAGCAGCCCGGTGATGTGGTCGCCCAGCCGCCGGTTGTCCGCGCCGACGACGATGCGCAGTTCGGGGTTGAGCTCCTGGGCGCGCAGGGCGGCGTGGAAGTTGGCGAGATCGTCCCAGCCGACCATCGCGGCGGCGCGGGCGGTGGCCACGCCCGCCTCGCGGAGCGCGGCGCTGGTGAGCTCCGCACGCTCGAGCACGGTGATCCCGGGAATCGCGGCGATTCTAGGTCCGTGGTTCTGCAGTCGGCCGGGGATGATGACGACGACCGCCTCGCGGTACCGATGCGTAAGTTCTCTGGTGAGACGGTAGGCCAGCGGAGTGTCGCCGCAGACGATGAGATGGTTTCCCGGGGAGAGGTGCGCTGAGGGCGCGGGCATGGCCTAGATCATATTGCCCCGATGACAGCGAAGATCGGCCTTGTAGTATGGAAAGGGCCTGCCTCCGAGGGGAAGAGTGCCCATGGCCAGTGATGACCCGATCCGCGCGTCGGATGCCGACCGTGAGGTCGTGGTCGCCACCTTGCAGGAGGCGTATACGGCCGGGCGACTCAATCTGGACGAGTTCGACGAGCGCACAACGGCCGCCTACGAGTCGAAGACCTGGGGCGACCTGCGGAAGCTGACCGCCGATCTGCCCTCGCAGCCGATTCTCGGCGGCGACGTCCCCGGTCGCCTCTTCCGCTCCGGCCTATCATCGGACGCGAGGCTGCCGTCGCATCCGCCTCGGGCCTCCCTGCCCACGCCGAGCCCGCGGCGTCGCGGCAGCCCCATCCCGTTCCTCATCCCGCTGGTGGTGTGGATCGTGCTCGCGATGCACAACGCCTCGGGGAACGGGGCGACTGTGGTGGTCGCCCTGCTGGTGGGCACCGTGGTGCTCATGTCGGCTCTGCGGCGGCGCTGAGTCCTATCCAGTCGATACCTGCGAATACGGTAACGGCTGACACGGGGGGCAAACCGACTCTTGTAAAGTCGTTGCGATGCCTCTCAACGACCCCATTGCCCAGCCTGAGACTGCCGACGTCGGCTCCGTAACATCGCCGACGCCGGTGCGACCCGGCCGGTGGCAGCGTCTGCGGCTCGCTGCCGGCGGGGTTGTGAGAGCCAACCGCCCGTTCACGATCGTGGTGATCGCCGCCGCGGCGCTGCGGCTGGTGGTGATGCTCGGCTACCCGCCGGCCATGTTCTTCAACGACAGCTACAACTACATGACGGATGCGGTCACCAAGACGCCCGACATGGTGCGGAGCGACGGCTACCCGCTCTTCCTCTACCTGCTGCTCCCGTTCCACAACTTGAACGTGGTCACCGGCCTGCAGGCGCTGATGGGACTGGCGATCGGCGTCGGTGTCTACGCCGTGCTGCGCCGCCGGGGGCTGCCGTGGTGGGGCGCGACCATCCCCGCCCTTCCGGTGCTGTTCGACGTGTTCGAGGTCCAGCTCGAGCACATGATCGCCGCCGACGTGCTCTTCTACACCCTGGTCACGCTGGTGCTTGTGCTGCTGTGCTGGTGGGATCGGCCGCCGCTGTGGGTGGCGCTTCTCGTCGGCCTGGCGACCGGGTACGCCGCCACCGTCCGGACGGTGGGGGAGCCGCTCCTGGTGCTGGTGGTGATCGGGATGCTGCTGCGGAAGATGGGCTGGCGGCGGGTCGTGGCGACGGCGGTGGCGGGGCTGCTGCCGATCCTCGGCTATGCGATCTGGTTCCACTCGTATACCGGCAAGTACGCGCTTGATGAGTCGAATGGGACCTTCCTCTACAGCCGGGTGCAGTCGTTCGCCGACTGCAACCGGATGGACCCTTCGGCCCAGCTGCGCGTGCTCTGCGATCAGCGCTCCGTGGCGAAGCGCCCGTCGTCCCAGGAATACCTCTGGTCCAACAACACTCCGCTGTCCACGCTGACCGGGCACAACAACGTGAACCGGTTCACGCCGCAGATCAACTCGCTCACCATGAAGTTCGCCGAGCGCGCGATTGAGAAGCAGCCGCTCGACTACCTCAAGGTCGTGGCCTCGGACACGTTGATGACGTTCCGTTGGACCCGGGAGGGCACCAACGACACCGGCAGCAGTTCGGCCGGCAACTTGGAGGGATCCGGGTCGAAGTTCCGCTTCGAATCCACCGTTGAAAAGGTTCCGGACTTCGTGACCGGCGAAACGGCGGTCGCGGCGCGCGACTTCGGTGCTGTCGCCTACGGCCAGGGCCAGCAGCCTTCGATCGTCCAGCCCTGGTCGCTGCTGCTGCGCGGCTACCAGAAGGTGTTCTATCTGCGCGGACCCCTTGTGTTCCTCTTCGTGCTGGCCGGCGCGGTCGGCGTGTGGCTCGGCATCCGTCGCCGGACGCGCGTTCCGGGCACCGGCTGGGGCGGTCTCGGCCTGCTCCCGTGGCTGGTCGGCGTCGCGCTGATCGTGCTTCCCCCGCTGACGGCCGGCTTCAGCTACCGCTACGTGCTGGCCGCCCTCCCGCCGGTCTGCCTGGCGGCCGGCCTCGCCTTCTGCGGCCGCGGGTCGCTGATCACGTGGCTGCGCGGACTGCGGGCGGCGAAGAGCGAGCCTGCCAACCCCGGACCCGTCGCCTAACCTCGCTAGCACGGGTCCGTTCGAAGGGCGCGTCAATGACCAGCATCGTCAATGACAAGCAGCGTCAGCGGACCTTGCTGGCCGCCGCCTCGTCGAGCAGGAACAGCGTCCGCTGGGTCCCCTGCGCGCCCGCAGCCGGAAGCTTGTCATCGGGCTCCCCGGCAAGCGCCCGCGCGACCGCCTCGGCCTTCTCCGCGCCGGAGGCCAGGATCCACACCTCGCGCGCGGCCCGGATGGCCGGGAACGTAAGGGAGATCCGCGTCGGCGGCGGCTTCGGCGAGTTGCGGACCGCGACGACCGTGCCCTGGGCGTACGCCGCAGGCGAGCCGGGGAAGATCGACGCGACGTGGCCCTCCGGCCCGATGCCGAGCATCAGCACGTCGAAGGGCGGCACTGCCACCCCGCTGGGCGCGTTGGGCGACGAGCTGGCGGAGATGGCGAGCTCGCCCGCATACCGCGCGGCCGAGGCGTCCACGTCGTCCCCGTCGCGCCCGTCCGGGCCCTCTATCGTGTGCACCAGCGTCGGATCGACCGGAATGTGGTCGAGCAGCGCCTCGCGGGCACCGGTCTCATTCCGCTCCGGGTCGCCTTCCGGGAGGTACCGCTCGTCGCCCCACCAGAAGTCCACCGCTCCCCAGTCCACCGTGTCCCGGGCCGGGGAGGCCGCGACCGCCGCCAGGACCTTGGTGCCGATCCCGCCGCCGGTCAGCACCAAGTGCGCGCGGCCGTCGGCCGCGAGCGCGTCAGCGGTGGCTGTCACCAGCCGGGCTGCCACCGCCGCGGCGAGAAGATCGCCGTTGGCGTGGATGAAGACCTCGCGCGTGCTCATGAGCCTCTACCTCCCGTTGGTCCAGATCCCGGTTGACAACATCTTCCCGCGATTGGGCGTACCTACCGCCAAATGGGGCCGCTAAGCACGCCCAATCCCGGTCGCCCGCCAGGTGCGCCGGAAATAGGGCGAAATATCATCCGGACCGGGCCGCGGCGTCGGTTATTCGCCCTCGGCCAGGTCCGCCAGATCGTCGATGTCGTCCACCACAGCGTCCATGCCGATGTCCGCCGCCTCCGCGCTGACCGCGTCGATGTAGCCGAGGGTCTCGGCGTAGACCTCGTCCGGGTCGAGCCGCCGCAGTTCCTCCGCCAGCAGCTCGGCGGTGTCCCGGCGGTGCAGCGCCACCATCCGGTCGATGCGCCCGGGCCAGGAAAGCGTGGCGGTGCGGCCGTCGGACCGCTCGATCTTGATGTCACCCACCCGGGTGCTGAACGTCGCGGCGGTCAGACCAGGTCCGGCGGACACGGTCCGCGCGACCGGGATGCCGAGGCGCAGCGAGAGCCAGGCCGCGATCAGGTCGGCGGTCGGGTTGCCTTCCTCGGCGGCGATCTCGCCCGCGTTGATCGCCGGGTGCACCTGGTCGAGCGTGGCGGCGAGCAGCGAACGCCACGGCGTCGCCCGGGTCCAGCCGAAGTCGGTGTCGCCCGGCTGATAGCCCGACGCCAGCGTGACCAGCATGTCGTGCGGCGAGTCGTCGGCGGCCGAGTCGGTCACCCGGCGCTGCGCGAGCGCGCCGAGCGGGTGCTTGGCCGGGATCTCCGGGGCGTTGTCGGGCCACCAGGTCACCACGGGCACGTCCGGTACCAGCAGCGGCGCGATCACCGAGTCGGCGTGCTGTCCGAGCGGCCCGTACATGCGCAGCACGATGGTCTCGCCGGGCGCGGACTCGCCGACGCGGATCTCGGCGTCGAGCCGGGAGTCGGCCTTGGCCTTGCGCGCGATCACGGCCAGGATGCGGCACGGGTGCTCGCGGGAGGCCTGGTTGGCCGCCCTGATCGCGTCGTACTGGGCCGCCTCGTCGGTCACGACGATGAGCGTCAGCACCATGCCCAGGGTCATGCCGCCGAGCCGGTGCCGGGCCTCGGTCAGCGCCTGGTCGATAGCGCCGGTGGTGGTGTCGGTCAGGTCGATCGTCATCGGAGTCTGCTCCCTTCAAGGCCTAAAGCCTGCGCCAGGCGCGGCCGTCGCGCGCCATCATCGCGTCGGCGGACGCGGGCCCTTCCGAGCCCGCCGCGTACTGCTCCGGCTTGGTGTTCTCGGCCCAGAACTCCTCGATCGGGTCGAGGATCCGCCAGGACAGCTCGACCTCCTCCTGCCGGGGGAAGAGCGGCGGGTCGCCGATGAGCACGTCGAGGATCAGCCGCTCGTAGGCCTCGGGCGAGGCCTCGGTGAACGACTCGCCGTAGGCGAAGTCCATGTTGACGTCGCGGACCTCCATCTGCGAGCCCGGCACCTTGGAGCCGAACCGCACCGTGACCCCCTCGTCCGGCTGGACGCGGATGACCAGGGCGTTCTTGCCGAGCTCGTTGGTGTCGGTGGCGGCGAAGGGCAGGTGGGGCGCGCGCTGGAAGAGCACCGCGATCTCCGTCATGCGCCGCGTCAGCCGCTTGCCCGTGCGCAGGTAGAACGGGACCCCCGCCCACCGCCTGGTGTCGACCGACAGCCGGACGGCGGCGTAGGTCTCGGTCCTCGAGTCGGCCGGGATGCCGTCTTCCTCTAGGTAGCCGAGCACCTGGCGGCCGCCCTGCCAGCCGCCCGAGTACTGGCCCCGGGCGGTGCCGAGGGCCAGGTTGGCGGGCAGCCGGATCGCCGACAGGACCTTCTCCTTCTCCTGGCGCAGCGAGTCCGCGTCGAAGGAGACCGGCTCCTCCATCGCGGTCAGCGCCAGCAGCTGCAGCAGGTGGTTCTGGATGACGTCCCGAGCCGCGCCGATCCCGTCGTAGTAGCCCGCCCGGCCGCCGATCCCGATGTCCTCCGACATCGTGATCTGCACGTGGTCGACGAAGCCCCGGTTCCAGACCGGCTCGTAGAGCGTGTTGGCGAAGCGCAGCGCCAGGATGTTCTGGACGGTCTCCTTGCCCAGGTAATGGTCGATCCTGAACACCGACTCGGGCGGGAACACCTCGTCCACGATCGCATTCAGCTCGCGCGCCGTTTCCAGGTCGCGGCCGAACGGCTTCTCGATGACCACCCGCCGCCACGGCGCGTGCCCGCCCGCCGGGGCCGGGCCCGGGTCGGACAGCCCCGACCGCTTGAGCTGCTGCACCACGGTGGGGAAGAACTTCGGCGGGATCGACAGGTAGAACGCGTAGTTCCCGCCGGTGCCGCGCTCGAGGTCCAGTTGGCGCACCGTCTCGGCCAGCTGGTCGAACGCCTCGTCGTCGGTGAACTCGCCGTTGACGAAGCGCACGCCCTCCTGCAGCTGCTGCCAGACCGTCTCCCGGAACGGCGTGCGCGCGTGCTCCTTGACCGATTCGTAGGTGATCTGCGCGAAGTCCTCGTCCGCCCAGTCCCGGCGGGCGAACCCGACGAGCGAGAAGCCAGGGGGCAGCAGTCCCCGGTTGGCCAGGTCGTACAGGGCCGGCATGAGCTTCTTGCGGGCCAGGTCGCCGGTGACGCCGAACATCACCACGACGCACGGGCCGGCCACTCGAGGGATGCGTCGGTCGCGGGGATCGCGCAGCGGGTTAACCGGGTCGATCGCTTCCTCTTCGGCCGCCAGCACCCCCGGGTTGGCCGGCGCCAGCCCCCGGTTGCCGGCGTTCGCCACGTCCATCTTCGGAACCTCCAAGTTCCGCTGCCTGCGGCAGCCACCAACACCAGCAGCTAAAGGGAGACTGCTAGGAGTTCAGGTTCAGCTCGTTCTGGATGGTCTGGAGCATTTCGTTCCATGACACCTCGAACTTGGACACGCCCTCGTCCTCGAGGACCTGGACCACGTCGTCGTAGCTGATGCCGAGTCCCTCGAGGTCGGCGAAGACCTTCCGCGACGCGTCGTAGGTGCCGTGCACGGTGTCGCCCGCGAACACGCCGTGGTCGGCGGTCGCGTGCAGGGTCGCCTCCGGCATGGTGTTCACCGTGTCGGCCACGACCAGCTCGACGACGTACATGGTGTCGGGGAAGGACGGGTCCTTGGTGGAGGTGGACGCCCACAGCGGCCGCTGCACCTTGGCGCCCTTGGCCGCCAGGGTCCGCCACCGGTCGGTGTCCAGCTTCTGCTCGTACAGCTCGTAGGCCAGCCGCGCGTTGGCGATGGCCGCCTTCCCCTTCAGCGCCTGCGCCTCGGGGGTCCCGATCGCATCCAGCCGCTTGTCGACCTCGGTGTCCACCCGGGAGACGAAGAACGACGCCACCGACGCGATCGTGGAGATGTCGTGCCCGTTGGCCGCCGCCGCCTCCAGCCCGGCCATGAATGCGTCGATGACCTCGCCGTAGCGCGCGAGCGAGAAGATGAGCGTCACGTTGACCGAGATCCCCTCGGCCAGCGTCGCGGTGATCGCGGGGACGCCCTCGGCCGTGGCCGGGATCTTGATGAACATGTTCGGCCGGTCGACCAGCCACCACAGCTGCTTGGCCTCGGCGATCGTCGGGTCAGTGTTGCGCGCGAGCCGCGGGTCGACCTCGATCGACACCCGCCCGTCAACGCCGTTGGAGGCGTCGTAGACCGGCCGGAGCACGTCGGCCGCCCAGCGGATGTCAAACGTGGTGATCATCCGCGAGGCCTCTTCGACCGAGACCTTGCGGATCGCGAGGTCTTTGATCTGCGACTCGTAGGCGTCGCCCTTGGCCAGCGCGTTGGCGAAGATCGTCGGGTTCGACGTCACCCCGCGGACCTCGAGGTCCTTGATCAGGCTGGCCAGGTTGCCGGTGGTGAGCCTGTTCCTGCTGATGTCGTCCAGCCAGATTGATACCCCGGCTGCCGTGATTTCCTTGAGCACGTCACTCATGTCGGTGCTTCCTTCTTGTCTGTAAGGGGTCGATAGGCCTGTTGGTGCGCGGGGCTACGCTCGCGCATTGGCGATGGACGCCTTCGCTGCGGCGGCCACCGCCTCGGCGGTTATGCCGAACTTCTCGTAGATGACGGCCGCGGCGGCCGACGCGCCGTAGTGGTCGACGCCGATCGACTCGCCGGCATCGCCGACGAAGATCCGCCACGGCGGCGTGATGCCCGCCTCGACCGACACCCGCGCGCGCATCGCCTTCGGCAGCACTTCCTCTTGATAGGAAGCTTCCTGCTGGGTAAACCATTCCGTGCAGGGCATGGACACGACCCGGGCGGAGATGCCGTCGGCGGCCAGCAGCTCGCGCGCCGCGATCGCGATCTGCACCTCGGACCCGGTCCCGATCAAGATCACGTCGGTGCCGTCGGCCATCACGTACGCGCCCCGTGCCACCAGCGCGGCCGGGGCGAAGATCACCCGGTCGAACGTCGGCACGTTCTGCCTGCTGAGGCACAGGGCCGCGGGCCGGTCGTTGTGCTCCAGAATCGCCTGCCAGGCCGCCGCGGTCTCGTTGGCGTCGGCCGGGCGCACCACGTCGAGGTGCGGGATGTTCCGCAGCGACCACAGGTGCTCGACCGGCTGGTGCGTCGGTCCGTCCTCGCCGAGCCCGACCGAGTCGTGCGTCCAGACGTAGGTGACCGGCTGCTCCATCAGCGCCGCCAGCCGCACGGCGCCGCGCATGTAGTCGCTGAACTGGAGGAACGTACCGCCGTAGACGCGGGTGCCGCCGTGCACGGCGATGCCGTTCAGGATCGAGCCCATGCCGTGCTCGCGGATGCCGAAGTGCAGCGTCCGGCCGTACGGGCCGCCCTGCCACATCTCGGTCTGGTGGTCGGTGGGGATGAAGGACGGCTCGCCCTTCATCGTGGTGAGGTTCGACTCGGCCAGGTCGGCCGAGCCGCCCCACAGCTCGGGCAGCACCGGCGCGAGCGCGGACAGCACGTCGCCCGAGGCCTTACGGGTGGCGATGCCCTTCGAGTCGGCCGGGAACACCGGCAGCGCGTCCGTCCACCCCGCCGGAAGGGAACGGGTGGCCATCCTGGCGTAGAGCGCGGTCCGTTCGGGAGACTGATTTTCCCAGCTTTTGAACTGCTCGTCCCACGCCGCGTGCAGGGCCTTGCCGCGCTCGGCGACCTCACGCGCCCGAGCGAGGGCCTCCTCCTCGACCGGGAAGTTCACCGCCGGGTCGAACCCGAGGATCTTCTTGGTCGCGGCCACCTCGGCGTCGCCGAGGGCGGAGCCGTGCGCGGCGCCCGAGTTCTGCTTGGTCGGCGCGGGCCAGCCGATGATCGTGTGCAGCACGATGAAGGAAGGCTTGTCGGTGACGGCCTTGGCCGCCTCGAACGCGTCGTACAACGCCTGCACGTTCTCGTGGTAGCCGCCGTCGGCGGTGTGCCAGTCCACGTGCTGCACGTGCCAGCCGTAGGCCTGGTACCGTGCGCCGACGTCCTCGGACTTGGCGATGTGGGTGTCGTCTTCGATCGAGATGTAGTTGTCGTCGTACAGGACGATCAGGTTGCCGAGCTCCTGCACGGCGGCGATCGCGGAGGACTCGTGGGTGATGCCCTCTTCGATGTCGCCGTCGGAGCAGAAGGCGTAGACGTAGTGGTCGAACGGCGACGTGCCGGGGGCGGCGTCGGGGTCGAACAGCCCGCGCTCGCGGCGGGCCGCCATCGCCATGCCGACCGCGTTGCCGATGCCCTGGCCGAGCGGCCCGGTGGTGACCTCGACGCCGGGGGTGAGGCCGTGCTCCGGGTGACCGGGGGTGATCGATCCCCAGGTCCGCAGGGCCTTCAGGTCGTCCAGGGTGAGCGCGTAGCCGGACAGGTAAAGCTGGATGTACAGCGTCAGCGACGAATGCCCGCAGGACAGGACGAAACGGTCGCGGCCGGGCCACTGCGGGTCGGCCGGGTCGTGCCGCAGCACCCGCTGGTACAGCAGGTAGGCGGCGGGCGCGAGGGACATCGCGGTCCCCGGGTGCCCGTTTCCTACTTTCTGCACCGCGTCCATTGCGAGGACGCGGACTAGATCGACCGCTCGCTCGTCGGTTGATGTCCATTCGAGGGCGTTATCGCTCACCGTTCTCCACGGTTCCCTTCTGCTGACTTCTTCTGACGTCCGCCGATTCCGGCGGAAAGTTCGCGGCGGAACGCGGGCAGGCCGAAGCCCCCTGTGGCCACCATGCCACGCCATAGAGCCTATCCCGCCACGGTTGCGACTAACGTGCCGGGGGAGACCGTTTCCACAAGGTTCACGTTATCGTTGGTCTAGACCAAAGTGGGCGAGTGGTCTAGACCAATCCTGACCATTGAACGCACACCTTATGGCAGCGGGCATGCGCAGTATGCTTCCGCATATGTCCGAGCCACCGGAGGCGTCAGTGCCGTCCGAGGCGTCCGAGCCCCAAGTGCCACCAGAGCCTTTCGATCCGGCGGCCGTGCTCGCGGACCGCGACCCGGGGCGCACTCCGGTCGGCTTCATCGTCGGCATGGCGGTCGCGGCCGCGTGCGCGTTCGTCGCCGTCGGGATCGACGCGGTGCAGTCCTTCGCGTTCGGTGACGGCCCGGCCCCTTTCGCGATCGCGCTGCCGCTGGCGCTGCTCCCGGTCCCGCTGCTGATCTCGCTGGTGTTGTGGATGGACCGGCTCGAGCCGGAGCCCCGGCAGAATCTCGCGTTCGCGTTCGTCTGGGGCGCGGGGATCGCGGCGCTGGCGGCGCTGATCATCAACACCGCGGACCTGGAGTACGTGACGATGCCCGCGCTCGGCGCGAGCACCGGCGAGTACGTGGCGGCGACGTTCGGCGCGCCGGTGGTCGAGGAGACGATGAAGGGCCTGGTGCTCTTCGGCCTGCTGTGGCGCAGGCGGGACGAGATCGACGGGCCGACCGACGGGGTGATCTACGCGTGCATGGTCGGCCTCGGGTTCGCGATGGTCGAGAACGTCGGCTATTACATCAACGCGATCGTGACCCCCGAACGCGGCGGCATCGCGCTGCTCGGCTACACCTTCGTGCTCAGGGGTGTGGTCTCGCCGCTGCTGCACCCGATCTTCACCTCGATGACCGGCCTGGGCGTCGCCTACGCGGCGTCCCGGCCGCGCGGCGCCGCCAGCGCCAAGTGGGCGGTCTTCCTCGGCTGGCTGGCCGCGGTGGTGCTGCACGGCACCTGGAACGGGCTGTCGCTGTTCGGCACCGCGGGCCTAATCGGCGGGTACCTGATCATGTCGGCGGTGCTGGCCGGCCTCATCACGGTGCTCTACCGCGACCGCCGTCGCCTGGTCGGGCTGATCCTCCGCTACCTGCCCGGCTACGCCTACACCGGGCTGGTGACCGGCGACGACGTGGCCATGCTGGCGTCGCTGCGGGCCCGCGCGCAGGCCCGCACCTGGGCCCGGGCGACCGGCGGGCTGCCCGCCACCGCCGCGATGGGCGACTATCAGCTGGCCGCGACCGAGCTCGCGCTGGCCCGCGCCAAGTCCGCCCGCGGCGTGCTGAACCCGGATCATTTCGCCGAGCGGGAGCGGGATTTGCTTGACCTCATGGGGGTCGCCAGGCACTCGTTCACCCGGCGAATACCGTTCGGCGTCGACGCGCCCGCCCCGTGGGCAACCGGCGGCTCCGCCCTCATCCCCGGCGACGCCTCCGCGTCGTCCTAGACTCCTCGATTTCCTGACTCAGGCTCGCTTCAAGAGTCAAATTCAAGGTCAAATTCAAGACCGAATTCAAACCCGACAAACTGGTATCGAACGGACCGTTGCTCCGCCTCCCAGCGCCGGTCAGACCAGGTAGAGGCTGGGCGGCCCGAGGTAGGGGAAACCTCATCGCGATCGAGAGGGTGTTCTTGTCCGCGAACGCGTCCTGCCCGGTCTACTGGAAGCCGTGGAAGGAGCCGTCCGCGTACAGGTCGGTGAGGTCCAGGCGCGCGTCATCGCCGGGGAACTTGAGGTTGGCCGCGCTGTAGTGGTTGGACATGGTCGCCCCTGGCAATCTTGTAATCAGCTCGTCACTCCATGTTACGGGTTGCCGCCTGGCGGCGAGAGCGGAGGCGTTCATGGCGATAGAGACGAACAGCCGGAAGGGCCGCAAGGTCGCGGTGCTGGGGCCGATGCCGCGCGACCAGATCCTCACCGATGACGGCGAGCGGTTCGAAAAGTACGGATGCGCGCTGTATACGACGGTTGCCCTCTCCGCGCTGCTGGACGCAGGCGACACGATCGTCCCGGTTACGCACGTTCGCCGCACAGACGAGGGTCCGCTCAAGCAGATCCTCGCCCCGTTCCCGAATGTCGACACCTCCGCCATCACCTCGTCGGCCGATCAGGGGGACCGGGTCGAGCTGCGGTATATCGAGCAGAACCGTCGCATCGAGCTGCAGACGAGCTTCATGGACCCGATCCTGCCGGCCGATGTCGCCGGGGTGCTCGACGCGGATGCGTTCGTCTGCGTCCCGATCACGGACTACGAGGTCGGGCAGGCGACGCTGCGGCACATCAAGGAGCACAGCGGCGCCACCGTGGTGCTTGACGCTCACGGCCCCACCACGACGCTGACCCGCAACGGCGAGCGTCAGCCAAGGGTGTGGGCCGACCAGGACACCTGGCTTCCGTACGTCGACATCCTGAAGATGAACCTGGACGAAGCGCACTCGATGTGGGTCGGCGAGTCCGCGAATATGGCGCTTGATCCGCCGGCCGAGATTACCGAGGAGAAGCAGATCACCCAGGAACTGCGCGACCTGGCGCGTCATTGTCTGGACCGCGGCGTGGGGGCGGTCTGCGTGACTCTCGACGAGCACGGCTGCGTGTGTTTCTCGCGCCGCGGATCGGGCGTGGTCACCGAGGCGTTCGTTGATCCCGTCCCGGTGGAGCACGTCGTGGACACCACCGGCGCGGGCGACTCGTTCGCGGCCGGACTGGCCTACGGCTACCTCGCCTACCGGGACTACGTGGTGGCCTGCCAGTACGGCAACGCGATGGGCGCTCAGCGCTGTACCGGACCAGGTACGGACCTGAACGTGTACCTGTCACGAGAGGAAACGGAGCGGGAGATCCGCGCCACTTACGGCCCTGGACCGTACCGCCCAGAAGCATGAACGGCAGCGATGGAGGGGTCGTGGACGGTTTCTTGCTCGCTTATGACGGCTTCGACCCGGGGGCCGAGGGACTTCGGGAGGCGCTGACCTCCACCGGCAACGGGTACCTGTGCACGCGAGGAGCGGCGGAGTGGGAAGTCGCCGACGACGTGCACTACCCGGGCACCTACACGCACAGCGGCTACAACCGTGAGACGACGATGATGGGCGGCCTGCCGGTCCTCAACGAGGATCTGGTCAACCTACCCAACTGGCTGGTGCTGGAGCTGCGCATCGAAGGCGAGGACGCGATAAGGCTCGATGAAGTCGAGTTGCTCGAGTACCGTCACGAATACGACATCAGGGACGCGACCGTCCTTCGGCACCTCCGCTTTCGTGACCGGGCCGACCGGGAGACGACGCTGACCAGCCGCCGGTTCGTCAGCATGGCCGACCAGCATCACGCCGGGATCGAGTGGACCCTCGTGCCCGACAACTGGTCCGGGCAAGTCGAGGTCATCTCGGCCCTCGACGCCCGGGTGAGCAATGGCGGCGTGGCCCGCTACCGGCAGCTTGAAGGCCGCCACCTGAACCCCGTTGCCACGCGGACGTTCGGTCCTGACGTCATCGCGCTGAAGGCCGAGACCCGGCAGTCGAATCTGTACATCAGCCAGGCGACGCGCACGCGCGTGTTTCGCGGCGGCGAGCCGCTGCCGGCCAGCCGGACGCTGTACCAGATGGAGGATTACATCCAGCAGGGCCTGGCCTTTGACGTGCATCAGGGCGGGACGACCGGGGTCGAGAAGATCATCGCCTTCTACACGTCGCGGGACCCGGCTGTCAGCGACACGCTGGTCCGGGCAGCCAGGTCGGCCGCCCGCCACAGCGACTTCGCGGCGGCGTTCGACCGCCACCGCGCGGCCTGGGACGAATTGTGGCGGACGTGCGACGTGCGGGTGTCGGGAGACGAGCGGGTCCAGCTGCTGCTCCGGCTGCACACCGCGCACCTTCTCCAGGTTTGCTCACCGCACACCGCCGATCTCGACGCCGGGATGCCCGCGCGCGGGCTGAACGGCGAGGCCTACCGCGGGCACGTGTTCTGGGACGAGATGTACGCGTTCCCGTTCCTCAACGTCCGGCTGCCAGAGGTCGCGCGCGGACTGCTCATGTATCGCTACCACCGGATCGGCGAGGCCCGGGCGGCGGCCAGGGAGGCCGGGTTCCGTGGCGCGATGTTCCCGTGGCAGAGCGGGAGCGAGGGCATCGAGGAAACCCAGCGCGTCCACCTCAACCCGATGTCGGGCCGCTGGGAGCCCGATCTCAGCCGCAACCAGCGGCACGTCAACGCCGCGATCTTCTTCAACATCTGGAACTACTTCCAGGCCACCCACGACCACGCCTTCCTCGAGAGCTACGGCGCCGAGATGATGCTGGAGATCGCGCGGTTCTGGGCGTCCATCGCTCACTTCAACCCCGCGCGGGAGCGCTACGAGATCCACGGCGTGATGGGCCCCGACGAGTTCCACGAGAAGTACCCCGGCGCGCAGCAGGGCGGGCTGGCCAACAACGCCTACACCAACGTCATGGTGGCGTGGCTGTGCGACATCGCGGCCAGGCTGCCGTCGCTGCTCTCGGCCAGCAGCGACCAGGGATTGCGCGCCCGGCTCGGTATCTCCGACGACGAGCTGGCGCTCTGGCAGGACATGAGCCGCCGGATGTTCGTGCCGTTCGATTCCGGCGGCATCATCAGCCAGTTCGAAGGCTGGAACGACCTCGAAGAACTCGACTGGGACGCCTACCGGGCGAAGTACGGGAACATCCAGCGGCTCGACCGGATCCTGCGGGCGGAGGGCGACGAGCCTGACCGCTACAAGATCGCCAAGCAGGCCGATACGGTGATGCTCTTCTTCCTCTTCCCGAACCAGGAACTGCGCGAGATCTTCGAGCGGCTCGGGTACGACTACCGCCCCGACACCGCCGCGCAGAACGTCGCCTACTACGACCAGCGCACGTCGCACGGCTCGACGCTGAGCTTCGTCACCTACGCGGGAGTGCTCGCCGCCATCGACCCGGAAAGCTCGTGGGACCGGTTTCTGGTCGCGCTCAGCAGCGACGTCGATGACCTCCAGGGCGGGACGACCAAGGAAGGCATCCACCTGGGCGTCATGGCCGGGACGCTCGACCTCGTGCAGCGCTACTACGCGGGCGCCCAGATCCGCGACAGCGTCCTGTACTTCGACCCCAGGCTCCCGAGCGGGCTCGGCGGGCTGTCATTCCAGCTGCAGTTCCGCGAGGCCTCGATCCTGGTGACGCTCGGCCGCGACCTGCTGACGCTCGAGGTTCAACCCGAGGGCGCCAGTCACGAGATACAAGCGGGAATACCAGGCGACGTCCGCCGGCTTGGCCCCGGCGACCGGGCCGCGTTCGAGCTCAGCCTGGGCCGGCGCGGATAGTTGGACCAGCCCGCGCCGCGGGTACCGTCTGGGTGTGCTGCTCCGCGCCGAAGGTTCCGTGGTACTCCTGATCGACCTGCAAGAACGGCTGATGCCGGCGATGCACAACGGCGGGATGGTAGTGGCCAGGGCCGTTCGGCTCGCGCAGGCGGCGCGGCTGCTCGACGTGCCGGTGCGGGCGACCGAGCAGTACCCGGCCGGCCTGGGCCCGACCGTGCAGCCCCTAGCGCCCTACCCGGAGGCGGTGCTGGCGAAGACGATGTTCTCCGCGCTATACGACCCCGACTTCCCCGCGCTGCTGCCGGTCGGCTCGGCCGAGATCGTCGTGGCCGGCTGCGAGGCCCACGTCTGCGTGCTGCAGACCGTGCTCGGCCTGCTCGCCGAGGGCCACCGGGTGGTCGTGGTGGCCGACGCGACCGCCTCGCGCGACCCGGCCGACAAGGATCTCGCGATCGACCGGGCCCGCCAGCACGGCGCCGAGATCGTCTCCTCGGAGATGGTGCTCTTCGAGTGGCTCCGCGACTCCCGGCACCCCCGCTTCCGCGAGGTGCAGCAGCTGCTGAAGTAGGCAACCGCTAGGCGGCGTCGACCCTGTCCGCCAGCTGCCCCAGCCAGTCCGCGAAGGCCTCGGTTCCGGCGAAGGTCTCGTCGGCCAGCTCGATCAGCCGCCGATCGGTCTCCTGGCCGTGGTCGATTACCAGCGCGTAGCCGCCCGCGTCGCGCGCCGCCCGCAGCGCCGGAATGTCGCCCAGGTCGTCGCCCGCGTAGGCGAACGCTGACAGTTCCCGGTGCTCGGCCAGCAGCGCGGCGACCGTCGACCCCTTGTCCACGTCGATCGGCGGCCGCAGCTCCTCCACCAGCTTCCCCGGCTCCAGCCGCAGCCCGAGATCGTCGGCGATTCGCGCCGTGGCCCGCCGCACCTCTTCCGCCGCGGCGGCGTGGTCCGGCGCCTGCCGCCAGTGCACCGCAACCGAGACCGACTTCTCCTCCACTCGGATGCCCGGCGAAGCCCCCAGCAGCTCTCGCAGCTCAAGACTGGCCGTATGGACCTGCCCCAGCCACTTCTCGGCTTCCTGGTCGATCTGGCGCACGCCATCCCGGGACTGCTCCATCCCGTAGGAGCCGAGCAGCGGCACCCCCGGCACGCCGACCCGCTCCGCGAGAAACGCCGCCGGCCGCCCTGAGATGATCGCCACCAGCCCGAGCCGTCCGGCCAGCCGGCCGAGGCTGGCGCTGACCCGATCGGGCAGCGCACTGGTGGTCGGGTCGGCGACGATCGGCGCCAGCACCCCGTCGAAGTCGAGCACCAGCCCCGATCGCGCGGGATCCGCCGCCAGCGCCTCAATCGCCCCAGCCCGATCGCTCATCGCACCCCTCCGGACGTCTCGTCAGCTACCTCGATGCACGTCCCGTCAGCTACCCAGATTCTCCCATCCTCATCGCGCCCGCCCCAATGGCATCAGGCGAATGTCGGTGGGTGGCGTTACGGTCGGTCCATGGCTGACTTTTCCGCTGCCGACCTGCGGGGAGCGCGGTTCGAACGCGCCGACCTGACCCGTGCCCGGTTCTTCGACATTGACCTGCGCGACGCCTGGTTCCGAGGCGCGGACATGAGCGGCGTGACCATGCGCGGCGTCGAGATGGTCGACGTCGACATCTACCCGGTCCGCGAGTGCCTGCTGATCGTCCTCAACGAGGAGTGGCACCACCGTCAATTCGCCGAGCGCGACCTCGCCGTGCTTGAGGCGCGCCGGTAACGAAGGCCGGAACGCTCAGCCGGGGTGCTTATGGTCGACTGCGCGAACGAATTTTCTGGTGGGCCGTCGAGGCGAAGCAGCGGTCCGTTCGATATCGCCGAGATTTTGATCTGCGGGTTTTTCTAGGTGTCCAGGCCGATAGAGCGGCGGAATTCGGGGACGCCTTCAACGGTTAGCGCGTGCTCGTAGCGGACGAGGTCGCCAGGTTCGAGCAATAGCATCTGGAGTGTTGCGGGCTTGTCCATGCGATTGTGTATGGTCACGCCGTTCTCGCGGTACCCGCATTTTCTGCTGACCCCGAGGGAAGCCGGGTTGTCGGTGTACGCGCTTGACGTGATGAACTCCGCGTCCAGGTGGTCGAAGATGAACGCGCAGATCACCTTCCGCATCGCGGTGCCGATGCCGCGTCCGTGGAATTCTCGGCCGAGCCAGGATCCGGTCTCGCCGACCCGGGTGACGAGGAAGTCCCTGGTGCTGAACCCCTGGGAGCCGACCAGCCGGCCGTCGAAGAACACGGCCAGGTCCATGGACCACTTCGCGGGGGAGAAATTGGCGCGCTGCCCCCAGTGGAACTGAGCCGTGTTCCTCGGCAGCTCGGCGGCCGGCGCGATCGACCAGGGCGTGGTGAACGGCATGAAGTCGGGATCGTGGACGCCTTTGATGGCAAGATCGGCCAGCGGTCCGAGCAGGTCGTCGGTCATCCCCCGAAGCGCGACCGGCCCGGCCGTGATTCGCAGGCCGAGGAGGGGCAGCGCCGTCGCGGCCGTCGTCATCGCCTTATGGTCCCTTCGTCTGGTGGCAATGGACGCGGCCCATCTGACCACGTCCGCCCGTGCGCTGCCACCGATTTTTCATCCGCCCGGCAAGCCGGCGTCAACCGATGTTCACGATAAAGTCCGCGCCGTTATTGGAATTGAATGCCCGCTAGCCGAACCTCGGCGGCCGGCGCTCGAGGAAGGCGCGGATGCCCTCGGCGTAGTCGGGCGAGGCGAGGGCGGCGTCGCGGAGGGCGGCCTGCGCGTCGTCGTCGGCCGTCGCGCCGTCCATGATGCGCGCGACCGTCTGCTTGACCGCGCGCTGAGTGACGCCGGAGCGGGCGGCGAGGATCGCGGTGAGGTCGTCGACGGCCGCGTCCACGTCGTCGTGGACCTCGTCCACGAGGCCCATCCGCGCCGCCCGGTCGGCGTCGATGTCGATGCCGGACATGAGGATGAACTTGGCACGGGACGGGCCGACCGCGTCCACCAGGCGCTTGGTGGTGCGCAGCGGGTACACGATGCCGAGCTTGGCCGGGGTAATCGCGAACCGCGCCCCGGACGAGGCGAACCGCAGGTCGCAGGCGAGGGCGAGGGCGCAGCCGCCGCCGTAGCAGTGCCCGTGGATGGCGGCGATGGTCGGCGCGGGGAACGTCGCCAGCGCCTCCTCGGCCGCCAGCACCGCGTCGTCGTAGACGGCGGCCTGTTCCGGCGTGGTGCGCGCCGACTCGAACTCGGAGATGTCCGCCCCGGCGGAGAACGACCTGCGGCCGGCCCCGCGCAGCACCAGCACGCGAACGCCCTCCATCGCCTCGGCCTCGGCCAGCAACGCGGGCAGCCGGGAGAACATGGCGAACGTGACCACGTTGAGCCGGTCGGGCCGGTTGATGGTCAGCGTCGCGACCGGGCCGTCGCGGTGCAGCAGGAGCGATTCCGTAGCGGTCTCGCTCGGTGCCACTGGCTGAGTTGTCACTAAGGCTCGCCTTCGCTGGCAGAATGCGCGGGCCGGCCGTGCAAGCCGGTCTGCGACCGACTGAACGTGGCCGGCTGGCCGGGCGTCCGAACCCGGCCTATCAGCGGATGTTCCATCGCCACCATCATCTCGCGCGCCGTGACCCGTGGGTCGAGCAGGGCCGATTCCATGCGCTTGATCGTGGTGTGCCCCGGTGCGGTCGTCAATCGGTCGAATACCCTCCCGGTGTGCGGATGCATGACAACCAGCTGGACATCTCGGCCGCAACGGTGCGGACGCTGGTCGACCGGCAGTTTCCCCGCTGGCGATCGCTGCCTGTCCGGAAGGTCCCCGCGACCGGGACGGTCAACGCGATCTTCCGGATCGGCGACGACTACGCGGCCCGGTTCCCGCTGGAAGCAGGCGACCCCCGCGCGACCCGGCGCGCGCTGCAGGCCGAGGCGGAGGCGGCGGCCGAACTGGCCGGGCGCACCCGGTTCCGCACACCGGAGCCGATCGTGATCGGCGAGCCGGGCGCGGGCTATCCGCTGCCGTGGTCGGTGCAGACGTGGCTGCCCGGCACCGTCGCCACCGACGCCGACCCGGCCGAAGCGGTGCCGTTCGCGCGCGACCTGGCCGAGTTCATCGCCGGCGTCCGTTCGATCCCCACCCTCGGCCGCACGTTCTCCGGTCCTGGCCGCGGCGGCGATCTGCCCGCGCACGACCAGTGGCTGGAAGCGTGCTTCCAGCGCAGCGAGGGGCTGCTCGACGTCGCCCGGCTGCGCCGGATGTGGGCCGTCCTGCGCGATCTGCCGCGCGGTACGGCCGCGGACGTCATGAGCCATGCCGACCTCATGCCAGGCAACGTGCTCGTCTCGCCCGACGGCCGCCTGGTCGGGGTGCTCGACGTGGGCGGGCTCAGGGCCGCCGACCCGGCGCTCGACCTGGTGTGCGCCTGGCACCTGCTTGACGCCGAGCCGAGGCGGACGCTCCGCGCGGCTCTCGGCTCCGGCGACCTCGAGTGGAAACGCGGGAAGGCGTGGGCCTTTCAGCAGTCGATGGGCCTGGTCTGGTACTACGCCGACAGCAACCCGGTGATGGCGGGCATCGGACGGCGCACGCTGGACCGCCTTATGGCCGACGATCGGCTGTTACCGGGGGGCCGTGTTGCCTTCCGAACACCCTTTATCGAGTTTGGGCAGGCTTAGCAGCTGCCGTCTGCGGAAGCCGGTCAAGAAAGATCAAAATCAGCTCGTTTCGAACGGCCGCGTGCTGCGCCCAATTCGTCGGCGTTCACCCTGGTCCACGGACAGCCGGGCGGCCACCGGCGTCATCTAATGCGGCTTTTCCGCGCGAACAGATTTCTTTGCGATGACTGCTATCAATGCCGGTGGTGCCGTGAGCTGACCGCGCCCGCCGCCGCCACGCCTCGCCTCGCAGCCGCACCGCCGCGGCGAGGAGCCCGCGTTGGGATAACAGCAAGAAGGTGCGAGTGTTGGGGGCGGGCCGAAGAGGATGGCCGGTCAGTACCGGCCGTATTGGTGCTGCCAGAGGTAGTCCGCCTGCTCGCGGGCGAGCCGCCTGGCCTGGTGGCGGTCCAGGTGGCCGTAGCGGTCGTCCGCGAAGTGCTTTTCGATCTCCGCCACGGCGAAGCCGGCCAGCATCTCCTTGCCCAGTTGGTGGTGCTCGACGATGCCCTCGCGCTCCCGGTGGTGCTCGTACAGGCGCATCGCCTCGAAGCCGGCCGCGCCTGCCAGCAACTCGTGCGAGATCTCATGATGGGGGCGCCCGCCGCCGTAGACCTGGTCGTAGGCTTCCCGGGCTTCGTGCCGCGAAAAAAATCCCATATGACAGAATCTAGCCCAGTTCGCGGTAGATTAAGCGGAGGTCGCGGGGGATGGGGAGCGGCCGGGTGGCGCGTTCAAAGGCGACTGCGGTCACCCCGGGTAACCATTTTTCCGCCGCGCAGGCAGGGTCTCAGCGGGCAATCGCGGCGGTCCTGTCCGGCCTGGCCGTCCGGGTTACGCAATGTCACCGGCGTCACTCAAGCGGTCTGCGCGCAGCCCGGTCAGGGGCTAGTGTCAGTAGCAGACGGTGAAGACCCGCATACGGGAGCAGGTCGCCTTTATGACTGTCAGCCGGGACGGTGAGGTGCCCGTCCGCCGAGAGCCTCCCCGCGCTCTCACCGCGGCGCGGGCGGGGGCGCTCGCCGTCGTCGGCATCCGCAGGCCCGGTCCGCCCGGCGCGGACGCGGTCCGCCCGCTGATCGCCGCCCACCGCCGGGTCTTCCCCGGCGCCGACGCGGACCTGCTCCGTCGTGCCTACGCCGTCGCCGACCACTGGCACGCCGGGCAGACCCGCAAGTCCGGCGCCCCCTACGTCACCCACCCGCTCGCGGTCGCGATCCTGCTGGCCGAGATCGGCATGGACACCACCACGCTGGTCGCCGCGCTGCTGCACGACACGGTGGAGGACACCGGCCTGACCATCGGCGAGGTCAAGGCCGAGTTCGGCGCGGAGGTGGCGGTCCTCGTCGACGGGGTGACCAAGCTCGACGGCTCCCGCTGGGGCGATCACGCCGAGGCCGAGACCTTCAAGAAGATGATCGTCGCCGCCTCCATCGACCTGCGGGTGCTGGTCATCAAGCTGGCCGACCGGGTGCACAACCTGCGAACCCTGGCGGCCCACCCCAAGCGGGAGAAGCGCGAGCGGATCGCCCGGGCCTCGATGGAGCTCCTGGTCCCGTTCGCGCAACGGCTCGGGCTGTATGACTACCAGCGGGAGATGGAGGACCTGTCGTTCGCCAACCTCGCGCCGGAAGCGTACGAGCGGGTCAGGACGCTGGTCCGGCAGACCGCCGGCGCCAGGGACGCCTTCCTGGCCGGGGTGGTGGCGGGCGCGCGCGAGGAACTCGCCGCCATCGGCCTGCGGGCCAAGGTCGAAGTTCGGGGGCGTCACCTGTACTCGATCCACCGAGAGCTCCCGGGCGGGGCCGGCCTGCCCACCGACACCGCCCGGGTCGTGGTAGTGGTGGACGGGTCCGAGGCCGACTGCTATGTCGCCCTTGGCGCGCTGCACGGCCGCTGGCGCCCGGTCGAGCAGCGGTTCCGCGACTACATCTCCATGCCGAAGTACAACATGTACCGCTCGCTGCACACCGCGGTGCTGGTCGGCGGCCGCGACGGCGAGGGCGGCGAGCTAGTGGGCGTGCTCATCCGCACCCCGGGCATGGACCGGGTCGCCAGCTACGGGGTGGCGGCGCGGATTCGCGAGGCCGGCGGCAAGGACGGCAAGGTCACCGCCGACCTGGCCCGCCAGGCCGACCTGGACTGGCTCGACCGGCTGCTCGCCTGGCAGCCGCTGGCCGAGCCCGCTGACTTCCTCGACGGCCTCAGGGCCGACCTGAGCCACGGCGGCATCGTGGTGTTCACCCCGGCGGGCGACCCGGTCAAGCTGCCGTCCGGCTCGACCGCGGTCGACTTCGCCTACGCGGTCTCCCCGGCGACAGCCGGCGCGTCGGTGGGGGTGCTCGTCAACGGGGCGCGCAAGGCGATGGAGAACCGCCTCGCGCACGGCCAGGTGGTCGACCTGATCTCCGGCCCCTACGCCGACCCGCCCGAGTCCTGGCTGGCCGCGGCCCGCAGCGGCCAGGCCAGGACGCACCTGAAGGCCGCCATCGCCCGCCGCGAGGCCGAGGACGCCGCCGCCGGCGGCCGCGCCCACGTCGCACGCGCCGCCGCCGCCGATGGCGCCTCGCTGCGCGACCTGGAAGACGACGGCACCGCCTTCAGCGCCGCCCGCCGCCTGGGCCACCCCGACCTGGACGCTCTCTACGAGGCGGTCGGCCGAGGCGATCTAACCCCGGACGCGTTCCTGGCCGCCCTAACCCTGGAAGCGGCGACCGAGGTCGGCCTAGAACCGGCGGCCGCGACCAGCCCGTCCGTTATCCAGTAACCGCGCCCGGGTGTCAGTCAGCGAAGCGGGGCGCGCGCTTCTCCGCCGCGGCGGCGATCGTCTCCGGCAGATCAGGCCCCGCGAGCAGCTGCTCCTGCTCGCGGGATTCCGCCAGCAGCAGCGCGTCCGCGCCGGCGTCCTGGGACAGGCCAAACAACCGCTTGGCGCTCCGCACCGCCCGCGGGCTACGCGCGGCGATCTGGCCGGCCAATTCCATCGCGGCCGCGTGCGGATGCTCCGCGACCCGGGTGGCGATGCCGAGCGCGACCGCCTCGGCGCCTGAGAACTGGCGGGCCGTGTACGTAAGCTCGCGGGCCACGTCGTCGCGGACCAGACCGCGCAGCAGCGCGATGCCCGCCATGTCGGGGACCAGCCCCCAGCGCGCCTCCATGACCGCGAGCCTCGCGTCGGGCGCGACGATTCGGATGTCGGCCCCGAGCGCGATCTGCAGCCCGCCGCCGAACGCGACGCCGTGGATGGCCGCGATCACCGGCACCGGCAGCGATCGCCAGCCCCAGGCCGCGTTCTGGAACACGTTGGCGATGCCGTAGGCCCGGTCATTGAGCACGCCGAACGACGGGTCTGCGGCCATCGCGGCCAGGTCGAGGCCGGCGCAGAAGGCACGGCCGCTGCCCGACAGCACCACCACCCGCACGTCGTCGCGCTTGGCGAGCGCGTCCGACGCCTCGCTCAGCCCGCTGAACATGTCGCTGTCGAGGGCGTTGAGCTTGTCCGGGCGGTTCAGCCTGACGTCGGCGATCGCATCCGCGACGCTGATGGAAACGCGGTCGTTGCTCATAGAACCCCAACCTAGCGCGGCGCTACCAGCAGCGCCTGGGTGACGGTCCCGCACCGCCCGAGAGCATCGGCCAGCGTGCCCTCGGTCAGGCCGATGCCGTCGTCGCCCGGGTCTGATTTCGCGGTCAGCCGGACCCATTGGCCGACCGGATAGCGGCGCAGGTGCATGGTCACCCCAGGCGGGATGAACCACCAGTCGCGCAAGCTCTTCGGCGCGCTGAGCCCGTTGGCGGAGTCGGCGATCACCGCGAACCGCGCCAGCCCGTCCAGCGGCCGCCCCTCGATGAGCGGGATCCGCAGCCGGGTCCACACGTCGCCGACCCCGGCCGTACGGCCGAAGCCGCCCGCGAGCATCCGCCACTCGGTGGCCCGGCCGTACCCCCACGAGCCGTCGCCGCCGAAGTATCGCTGGGGCTGCGGCTCCGGGAGATCGTCGGGCACCGGCACCGGCACCGGCACCGCCGCGGCCGAGTCGAGCGAGTCGTCCGACCCGTCCTCGCCCGGCTGCTCGCTGGTGGCCAGGTGCCACACCCGGGCGGTGGCGACCGGCCGGTCGCCCGCCCACATGGTCGCCTCGCTTAGCTGGGTGCGCTTCCCCGGGCGAACCAGGCGGGTCTCCACCCGCAGCGCGGTGCGCGGCACCGGTCCGAGGAAGTCCATGCTGATCCGCGCCACCCGCATCGTCGGGCGCCCGAACGCGTCGTCCAGGCAAGTGGCGAGCAGCGCGGTAGGAGGCCCGCCGTGCTGGGCTCCCGCATCCCACGGACTCGTCGTCGCGTCCGTCGGCTCGTAGCGGCCGTCGCCGAGCGGCAGGTAGTAAGCCGGCGGCAGCTCGGCCGGGACAGGCGGCACGGCGGCGGCAGGCGTGGCGGTAGACGACATAAGCGCAACGGTAGCGGCCGCGGCGCTAGCCGATGAGCCCGCCGTCGGCGCCGACAAGCTCGATCAGCTCGCTGGTATCGGCGAAGGTCTTGCCGATGACGGCGCTGCGCTTGAAGTAGTGGCCGACCGGATACTCCATCGTCATCCCGATGCCGCCGTGCAGCTGGATGGCCTCCTGCCCGATCTGCCGACTGGACAGGTCGACCTGAATCTTGGCCGCCCGTACCGTCCGCTGCCGCGCAGCCGGGTCGTCGTCGTCGAGCGAGAGCCGGGCCAGCAGCGCCATCGAGCGCGCCTGCTCCAGTGCGACGTACATGTCCGCCGCGCGGAACTGCAGGGCCTGGAACACCGCGATCGGCCGGCCGAACTGCACCCGGGTCTTCAGGTAGTCGACGGTCATCCACAGCATCCGCTCGCACACGCCGACCGCCTCGGCGCAGAGCGCGGCGGTCGCGATGTCGATCACGGTCGAGATGTGGTCGATGGCGTTGTCCGAGGTGCCAAGCAGCTGCGCGGGCGCGTCGGTGAATAGCACGTCGCCGCCGCGCTGGCCGTCCTGCATGGTGTAGGCGTCGACGGAAACGTGGGCCGCGTCCACCAGGAACAAGCCGATACCGTCGGGCGTGACCGCGCTGACGATGAGCGTGTTGGCGCTGTCGGCGCCGAGCACCGCGGTCTTCTGGCCGGAGACGGTCCACCCGTCACCCGAGCGAACGGCGGTCGCGGCGATGTCGGTCTGCGACCAGCGAGTGCCCGGCTCGGCGTAGGCGAAGGCGAGCAGCAGCTCGCCCGCCGCCACCCGAGGCAGGATCGCCGCCTTCTGCTCGGGCGTCCCCGCCCGCGACACCAGCGTCCCGCCAAGCACCACGGTCGCGAAGAACGGCTCGAGCACCAGCGAACGCCCGAACGACTCCACCACAGTGGCAAGCTCGGCGGCGCCCATCCCGGCGCCGTCGTACTGCTCGTCGAAGGTGAGTCCGAGCAGGCCGAGCTGGGCGTACTGCTGCCACAGCTCACGGCTCCAGCCGAGCTGGCTGTCGAGCAGCTTCAGCCTGCTGCTGGGGTCGTAGCGCTTGTCGAGCAGGCCGTTCAGGGTCTCCGCGAGCATCCGTTGTTCGTCGGTCGGATCGAAGTCCATCGTTTTGTCCCTTCAGAACTTCAGGATCGCGCGGGCGATGATCGAACGCTGCACTTCGCTTGAACCGCTGTAGATCGACGCCTTGCGCCAGTTGAAGTACGTCGGCATCGCGTCGACCGCCCCGTCCGGCAGGGCGGCGAAGCCCGCGGAGACCTTGGCCGTCTCGCGGTACCCGAGCGCGGCCGGCCCGAGCACGTCCACCAGCAGCTCCGTCGCTTCCTGCTGGAGCTCGGAGCCGCGCAGCTTCAGCACCGACGACACCGGGTCGGGCTTTCCTGGGTGCTTCGCCTCGTTGGCGAGGACGCGCAGCACGGACATAGTGAGCGCGGTCGTCTCGACCTCGAGCCTGGTCAGCCGCGCCCGGAACACCGGATCCTCAATCAGCGGCTTGCCGCGGGAGGTCGTCGCGGCCGCGACCTCCTTGAGCCGGGCGATCCTGGCCTTGATGATGCCGGTTCCCGCCACGCCGGTCCGCTCGTTGCCGAGGAGGAACTTCGCGTAGTCCCAGCCGCGGTTCTCCTCGCCCACCAGCTGGTCGGCCGGGATCCGGACGTCGTCGAAGAAGACCTCGTTCACCTCGTAGCCGCCGTCGATGAGGCGGATCGGCCGGACCGTGACGCCCGGTGACTTCATGTCGATGAGCACGAACGAGATGCCCAGCTGCTTCTTGGCCTCGGGGTCGGTGCGGACCAGGCAGAAGATCCAGTCGGCCCACTGCGCGAGCGTGGTCCACGTCTTCTGGCCGTTAATGACGTAGGAGTCGCCATCGCGGACGGCCCTGGTCGTCAGCGACGCGAGGTCAGAGCCGGCGTTGGGCTCGGAGAACCCCTGGCACCACCAGATGTCGAGGTTGGCCGTCGGCGGCAGGAACCGTCGCTTCTGCTCCTCGCTCCCGAACGTCGCGATCACCGGCCCGACCATGGCGGCGTTGAACGCCAGGGGCGGGGGAACGTGCGCGAGGGCCATCTCCTCGGCCCAGATGTGACGCTGCAGCGCCGTCCAGTCCTGGCCGCCCCACTCGACCGGCCAGTGCGGCACCGCCAGGCCGTGGGAGTTCAGGATCGCCTGGGTGGTTACGAAGTCTTCGCGTGACACGTGCTCGCCGTGCTCGCCCTTCGCCCTGATCTCAGCCGGGATCTCGGTACGGAAGAACGACCGCATCCGTTCGGCGAATGCCAGGTCTTCTTTGCCCAGGGCAATATCCACGTAGGTCTCCTCCAAGCACGCTGTCCACCTAGACGGTAGATGACCGGATGCTTCCCAATCAAGTTGCACAGGGACTGCAAGTAAAAATCAAGATCGAAATAAAGATCACATTCGAGCTATCGAACGGACCGTTGCTCCACGCCCTGCCCCGAGCGCGTACACCTAGCGCGCGGCGACCGTCGCCCGGTAGCGCGCGCGCTCCAGCAGGTCGTCGAAGATCGCCTGGTCGTAGTCGCGCGTCGCGGCCTGGTCCTCCGGGTGCCACTGCACCGCGAGGATGCCGGCCGAGGTGTGCTCGATCGCCTCCAGGCACCCGTCGGGGGCGCAGCCCACCGCGTGCAGGCCGGCCCGAGCCGGTCGACCGACTGGTGGTGGGCGGACGAGACCTCGATTGTGTCCGCCCCGGTGAGCTGGCGCAGCCGCGACCCGGCGGCCAGCGTTACCGGGTGCAGCGCGCCCTCGTGCTCCACCGGGCCGCCGGCGATGTGCTGGCGCAGCGTGCCGCCGCAGGCCACGTTGAGCACCTGCAGCCCCCGGCAGATCGCGAGCGTCGGCGTCGCCCGGCCGAGCGCCGCCCTGATGACCGCCAGGTCGAATGCGTCCTGCTGGTCATCCGGGATTTCGCAGTCCGGCGACCGGGTCGCCGAGTACCGCCCCGGGTTCAGGTCGCCGCCGCCCGGCAGCACGATGCCGTCGAACCTGGCCACCCGCTCGGGCAGCTCGATCATGTCCGCGGGTGCCCCGCCGTGCAGGATCACCGGCTCGCCGCCGGCCCGCAGCACGGCGTTGAGCAGCGTCTCGGCGGCGATCGTGCCGGAGTACCGCAGGACGGAGGATTTGGTGGCGCGGCGGCCGACGATGCCGATCAGGGGGCGCATGGGAGTCTCATCGCTTCATGTACGGATTTTCGCTGTTTTTCCGAACATCCCGCAACCGCCGGACGCTCGCCCGCCAGCCTAAGCGAGGCCGGCGAGCCGTTCATCCCGACTCCGCACCCCCCGCGAACTCGCGGCCCTGTCGGCGACGCCATCGACACTCAAGCGCGACCTGTCGCCGACGCCAGCGACACCTATAGGCGCGGTCAACGGCGCAGCCGACAGGTCGCCGATCCTGTCGATGGCGTAGCCGACCGACTGATCATGGTGCTTGCCGCCAACGGCCTCGGCCCGGCTTTGGCCCGATCGGCCGACTGCGCCACCGACGCGGACTGCTTGGCCAACGGCGCTCGCGCCGCCCGGCTCATCATCCTTCACACCTGCCACAGCCGTGCGCACCTAGCCAGTCCTTGTACACAACGGTCCATCATCTTTCGAAGGATGCCTCGGTTCGCGCCGTTAGCCGATGTCGCCGGGTTAGGGCTGGGGCGGCAGCGCTAGCCGGAGAGCGGTGAGGCGGCGGAGGTTTGCCTCCGCGTGCTTCTCGGCGAGCAGGCGGGCCCGCGATCCGTCCTCCGCCGCGATCGCCGCCGCGATCGCCGCGTGCTCCCCGGCTGCCGCGGCGGGGTCGAGCGGGACCGGGTCGAGGCGGCCGGGGTCACGCGAGATGGGGTGGCCCGAGACGGGGGCGAGCAGCTCAGCCGGGCGGCCGGCCTCCTTGTCGGCCTCGAAGGGCAGCCACAGGAGCTCGGCCAGCTTGGTCTGCAACGCCACCTCGAGTGCGGTCAGCCGCTCGGACTTGGAGGCGATGGCGACCTCAATGTGGAACCGGCTGTCAGCGATGGTCCGCGCCGCGGACGTCGCCGCGGTGGAGAGCTGGTCGGCCAGCGTGAGCAGCCGTCGCACGCTGACCGTGGCGGCTCGCGTGGCGGCGAGTCGGGCGGCGGCGCCCAAGACCGCGCTCTCCTCGTCGGTCAGGTCGCGCAGCTCGCCGTCGGTCATCACCCGCAACCGGTCGCGGAGCGCGTCGGGCTGCGGTGCGGCCGGCCGTCGGACGAACGTACCGCCGGTCCTACCCCGGCGCGTCTCCACCAGGCCCTGCTGGCGGAGCATGGCCAGGGCCTCGCGCAGCGTCATCGCGGAGACGCCGAGCTGCGCGGCGAACTCCGCCTCGGGCGGTAGCTGGTCCCCTTCGACGTACAAACCGAGCCGTATCGCCTGGTTGACGCGCTGCACGACCTCGTCGGCGCGGCCCAGGGCGGACAGCGGGGCAATCAGCGAAACCGCCTGCCGAGCGTCAGCCATGCCCGCAGACTAGCCCAAAACCATAAGGTTATAGTTTTGCTCAGCCGTGAGCCGCGGACCAGCCAGGCTCGGATAAGAGCAAGAAGCGCGGATCGCGCTAGGGCTAGGGCTAGGGCTAGGGCTCTACGGTGCCGGGACCGCTTCCGACGAGGGCACGGCAACGGACTCCGGCTGGGCCGCGCCGACGCCGACGGTGGTGGACAGGTACAGCTGCAGTACGTAGATCCAGATCAGCACCGACAGCGCGACGTGCACCCAGACCAGGCCGGCCGGCAGGTGGTTGAAGTACTGAACGTAGCCGATGATGCCCTGCAGGCCGAGACCGACCAGCACCACCCATCCGAGGCGCACCGTCCGCCGCGGCGCGCCCGAGTACCGCAGCCCGACCACCAGCGCCACCGCGAGCGCGCCGATGAACCAGCCGATGTCCGCGTGCAGCTGGGTGACCGACTCGAGCGAGAAGTGGAACCGCGGCACCGTCTCCAGGTTCCCGTGGGAGTCGATCTGGGTTCCTGCCAGCGGCCCGGTCCCGGTGACGACCGTTCCGGCCGCCAGCATCAGCGCCGTCACCGCCGTCAGCAGGCCGGCCAGCACCCGCAGGTCAATCCGGATACCGGTGGTTCCGGAGCCGGCCGCGGCTCCGCGCCCGGCTGGTTGCCTGACGTCGGCAGCACCGACTGCTCAAGCGCGACCGTGCGGGCGTGCAGCACCACGGCCGACGTCAGGATGATTGCGGTCGACAGCAGGAAGTGCGCCGATACCAGCGCCGGGTTGAGCTTGGTCAGCACCACGATGCCGCCGACCACGGCCTGGGCGATGACGCCGATGGGCAGGATGGCCGACAGCCACACCAGGTCGATCCGGCCGGGCGCCCCGGCCGCCTTCTGCTGCCGGTGCCACATGAAGAAGGCGATGAACGCCAGCCCGGCGATCGCCACCAGCGGGAAGTTGAGCAGCCGGTTGCCGAACTCGATCCAGGAGTTGAGCAGCGTCTGGCCCGAGCTGTCGGCTGCCACCGCGCTTGACTTGGTGCAGGCCGGCCAGTCGGGGCAGCCGAGCCCGGACGAGGACAGCCGCACCGCCGCGCCGGTCGCGATGACCACCGCGTTGGAGATCATCGCCGCCAGCGCCCAGCCGTGCAGCGACCGCACCGTAGGCCTCAGCACCGGGGCGATTAGACGGGAAAGCACGCGCACCATCGTAATGCTCCGTTCACTGCGCCCGCGGCAGACGCATTCGATTCGGGTGGCACTGGGCTTGGGGCGGATTCCGGCGCGTCACGTCCCATCTCAACCTGGTGCGCGGAACGACGCGGCGGAATCGCCCCCGTGCCCCGCGCCTCGCTTGGCGTTGGCGGTGGTGCCGGTCGGCGGGAGGCTGCGGCTGACGCGATGACGACGCAGCCGATGCCGGCCCAAGCGGCCAGGCTCAGGCGTTGGCCCAGCAGGGCTAGGCCTATGAGCGCGGCGACGGCTGGCTGGAGCGACATCCAGACGCCGAAGAGCTGGGCGGTGATGCGGCGAAGCGCCTCGAGCTCAAGCCAGTACGGAATCACGGAGGAAAGGACGCCGATGGCGGCGCCCACTGCCAACAGGTCGGGGCGGAACATGCGGCTGCCGCCCTGAACGACGCCAGGAATGGTCACGGCGATCGCGGCCACGCACATGGCGACGACCAGGCCAGAAGATCCGGGCATGCGCCGGCCGGTCGCCTTGCTGCCGAGGATGTAGCACGCCCAGGCCGCACCCGCCGCGACCGCCCAGGCGACGCCGGCCCAGTTCAGGTGGCCGATCGCGCCGTTGGCAAGCAGGACGACGCCGATCGCCGCCAGCCCGGCGTAGCCGAGGGCAAGGGCGCGGCCGCGGCCGGCCGTGCTGCTGGCCAGGGCCCCGGCGACGGTGACGGTCAGCGGGCCGAGGAACTCGATCGTGACCGCGATGCCGAGCGGAATCCGCGCAAACGCCTGGTAGATCGCGAAGTTCATGAAGCCGAGGGCGACGCCGAAGGCGGCCGTGACCATCGCGTCCGGCCAGGCCCGGCGGTGTCTCAGGTCGGCCAGGGCGCGGGCGGTGGGACGCCCTGCCACGACGAGCAGGACCAGCGCCCCGGCCCACAGTCGCAGCGTCGTCACCGCGGCAGGCGGGAGCTGGCTGAACAGCCGGTTGGCGAGGCCGGCCCCGGTCTGCACCGACACCGCGCTGGCCAGCACCAGGCCAGCCGGGAGCGCGGTCGGCGCGAGGCCGGCCCGCCGCCCGCCCCCTGCGTGGGCGCCGATGGCGGTCGCGCTCCTTACTCCCACCGGAAGTAGCGGGCAGCGAGGGTGATGGAGATGACCGCCCACACCGCCAGCGTCAGCACGTCCCTGACCGGGAAGACCTCCCCGTTGGCGAGCACGTGGCGCAGCCCGGTGGACAGCGCCCCGGTCGGCAGCAACTCGAGGAACGTGCGCGCGCCGACCGGGAACTTGGTGAGCGGGAAGAGGACGCCGCCGACGCCGAGCAGCACTACGTAAATGAGGTTGGCGGCGGCCAGCGTAGCCTCGGCCCGCAGGGTGCCCGCCAGCAGCAGCGCGAACCCGCTGAAGGCGGCGGTGCCGAGCAGGATGAGCAGCGGCACCACCACGATGGCGGTGGGCGAGGCGTCCGGTGACCAGCCCAGCGCAAGTGCGACCAGCAGGATGATGACCGCCTGCAGCAGCTCCACGCCGATCACGGTGACGGTCTTGGCGGCGATCAGGCCGGCCCGTGACAGCGGGGTGGCGCCGAGGCGCTTGAGCACCCCGTACCTTCGCTCGAACCCGGTCGCGATCGCCTGGCTGGTGAACGCGGTCGACATGATGGCCAGCGCGATCACGCCCGGGGTGAGGAAGTCGATCCTGGTGTAGCCGCCGCCAAAGCTGATCAGCGGCTCGAGGCTGAACGCGGCCAGCAGCAGCAGCGGGATGACCAGCGTGAGGGTGAGCTGCTCGCCGTTACGCAGCAGCTGCCTGGCTTCCAGCGCGGCCTGCGCGCCGACCATCCGGCGGAATGGCGCCGCACCGGGCGCGGGCTGGAATCTGTTTTCCAAAACCGCCGTCATGCGCGCAGCTCCCGTCCCGTGAGCTCGAGGAAGACGTCTTCAAGCGTGCGCGATTCGATCCGCAGTGACGACGGCAGCACCGACCGGTCGGCGCACCAGGCGGTGACCGCAGCCAGCAGCGCCGGCTGGATGACCCCGTTGTCTACCTCGATCAGGTAGTGCCCGGACGGCGACTCCTTGGCGGCGCTGCCCGGCGGCAGCGCCGCCAGCAGGCTGTCGGTGTCGAGGCCGGGCTCGGCCCGGAACCGCAGCTGCCCGGCCGACCCGGTCAGCTGGCCCGGGCTGCCTGCCGCGACCGCCTGGCCGTGGTCAATGATGACCACGTGGTCGGCCAGCCGCTCCGCCTCGTCCATGAAGTGCGTGGTGAGGACGACCCCGACCCCATCGTGGCGCAGCGCGCTGACCAGATCCCAGGTGGCGTGCCTGGCCTGCGGGTCGAGGCCGGCCGTGGGCTCGTCGAGGAAGACCAGCTCCGGGCGGCCGATAACGGCCGCCGCGAGCGACAGGCGCTGCTGCTGCCCGCCGGACAGGCGCTTGTACGGGGTCTTTGCCAGACCAGTGAGGCCGACGATGTCAAGGAGCCACGCCGGCTCTTGTGGTTTCACATGGAACCGACTCAGCGTTTTCAGGTACTCCAGGGCCGGTGCGGCGGGCGGGATGCCGCCCGACTGGAGCATGACGCCGACCCTCGGCCGCAGCGCCGAGGCATCGCGTGCCGGGTCGAGCCCGAGAATGCGGACGGTGCCGGAATCGACGCCCCGGTAGCCTTCGCACACCTCGATGGTGGTGGTCTTGCCTGCACCGTTGGGGCCGAGTACGGCCGTCACCTGGCCGGCCTCGGCGGTGAAGGTTAGCCCGTCGACGGCGGTCACCGGTCCGTACCGCTTCACCATGCCGGAGATCTCGACGGCGGGCGTACTTTCCACGCACGCAGTCTATGGTCCGGCGCCGATTAGCGCGCCGATCGGGTTCGACATTCTGTAGTAGACAGTTTCTTAAGCTTCTTCAGGCGCTTTAGATCGCGCAGGCTGACCTGGTCATTGGGCCAGTCGGGGCCGCCCGGCCAGGTCGCCACGCAGGCGGGAGCGGACGAATGCGGGTTGCGTGCGTGCGACATGATCCGCTCAAGCCGGGTCGCGCCCGGCAGCGCGACCCGCGCGGACTTGAGCTCGACCAGGCAGCCGGATCGGCTGCCCGCACCGGCGGCGGGCTCGCAGCTGATCTCCAGCCAGGAGATCTGCTGGGCGCGCAGGTAGACCGGCGGCGCGCCGTACATCGTGTCAATCGCCTCGACCACCGAGGTGCAGGAGCCGGTGTTGCCGTAGAAGCCGTCTCCGTGCGCATGCAGCTCCGGGTGGTGGGTGTGGCCGGAGAGGTAGGCGGTGTACCCCTGACCGATTAGCTCGTCGGCGCGCTCCCTGGCGGCCGAGTTCTGGTCGTAGCCGCGCCCTGACAACGCCAGCGTGCTGATCGTGGTCCACGCGTGGCGGGAGACGATCGCCAGGATCAGCGCGATGATGACGATGTCGAGGAGCGCGCCGTAGCCGAGGATCTCCAGATCGTGCAGCCAGCGACCGGTGGTCTTGAAGCGGTCGCCGACGCGCCCTATCTCGGGCAGCACCAGGGCGAAGGTGGCGATCGGGACCAGCAGCAGCCACCACAGATGGCGGACCAGCTTCCGGTAGACCAGCCGCGACGCCAGGAACGAGGGGAAGTCGGCGGGGTCGGCCATCTCGTGCGCGCCGTTGAGCCAGTCCCGGCCGAGCCACTCGATCTTGGGGATGACCTCGCGGACGATGTGGTGGCCGAGCGGCGTGTCGAGGGGGTTGCGAGCGTCGTGGAAGCAGTTGTACGGGTCCAGTTGGTGGCCGTGCTCGACCCGGATCAGCTCGCCGCCCGGCAGGTGCAGGTCGGCCGCCAGGCAGATGCGGGCGCCAGTGAGCTCGCGCACCGCCGTCGCCGTCTTCAGGTCCCAGGCCAGGTCGCCGTCGTGGTTGCCGACCGTGTACACGACCTGGCCGCCCCGCTCGGTCACCGCCGCCAGCGCGCGGCAGAGGTCATCGTGCTCGTCCAGGATGTCGCGCGCGGTGACGCCCGGGTGCGCGAGCATCTCTACGATGTCACCGGCCAGGACCACCGTAAGCGGACCTGGCTCGGCGTCCAGCCTGCGCGCCAGCAGCTCACAGCACCGACCGGAGACGATGCTCCGCTCGGGGGGCAGATGCAGGTCGCTGACGGCAATAACCTTGCCGCCGGTTTGTACGGTTATGTCGAGCCGATCGGCGACATCTGGCTGTGGCGGAGCCATGAGATCCAGTTCCTTCCCCCGGCATGCTTCCATCATGCACCCGGCCCGGGGCGTCGAGTTCGGTGAGGTGAAGCCCACAAACAGTAGCGCTCTTCCCAATACCAGACGTACCGGTTCACACAACCGTCTACCGACGCAGCGGCGTTCTTAACACGGCCAGGGAATCTGCTTGTGACGTGCACAGTTGGGATGGTTCCTGGCGCGGGTGCATGGCCCGCGACGGTCCCTTGAAGCGGCCGATAAATCAGCGTGTACGCAGGGCCAACGTTCAGCTGGCGGTCAGCCATGGCGCCGGCCGGCGGTGATTTACGTCACGCCGGCGTTGGTAAAAACTTGCATCGCGCGTTCCATTTACGTCATACTGGTGTTGTGAAAAGTCTAGGGGCAGCGGCGAGTACCGCGTCCGCCAAGGGAAGCGGGGGCGCCGGAATGGGCGCGTCCGCCGAGCGAGGCACCCGCGGCCAGGTCGCGCGGCTGATCCTAGAGCTCGGCCCGGCCACCGCGGCCACCCTGGGCGGGCGGCTGGGGCTGACCCCGGCTGCGATCAGGCGGCACCTGGAAAACCTGATCGCCGACGGCATGATCGAGATGCGGACCGCGCGCAGCTACGGCAACCGGGGCCGGGGACGACCGGCCAAGGTCTTCGTGGTCACCGACGCGGGGCGGTCCGCCTTCGAGCACACCTACGACGATCTGGCGACGAGCGCGCTGCGCTTCATCGAGCAGACCGCCGGCCCGGAGGCCGTCGCCGAGTTCGCCCGGCGGCAGGTCTCGGAGCTCGAACGGCGGTACGCGACCGTCCTCGCCGAGGCGGACGCCACCCTGCCCGCCAAGGTGCAGGCGCTGGCGGAGGCGCTGTCGGCCGACGGCTACGCCGCCGCCGCCGGGCCGGCCCCGACCGTCGGGTCGGCCAAGGCCGACAATGGGTCGCAGATCTGCCAGCACCACTGCCCGGTCGCGCACGTGGCGACCGAGTTCCCGCAGCTGTGCGAGGCGGAGACCGAGGCGTTCGGCCGCCTGCTTGACGCCCCGGTGCGGCGGCTGGCGACGATCGCGCACGGCGACGGGATCTGCACGACGCACGTGACATGCACGGATCGGAAGACGACGAAAGACACGAGTCCGGAGGGCTCCCACCTATGACGACCACCGCTAACGACCAGCTCGAGGGCCTGGGCACGTACAAGTTCGGCTGGGCCGACACTGACGTGGCCGGCGAGTCCGCCCGGCGCGGACTCTCAGAAGAGGTGGTCCGCGACATCTCGGCCCGTAAAAACGAGCCGGAGTGGATGCTGGAGAACCGGCTCAAGGGGCTGAAGTACTTCGGCCGCAAGCCGATGCCGGCGTGGGGTTCGGACCTGTCAGGGATCGACTTCGACAACATCAAGTACTTCGTCCGGTCGACCGAGAAGCAGGCGGAGAGCTGGGACGACCTGCCCGCCGACATCAAGAACACCTACGACAGGCTCGGCATCCCCGAGGCGGAGAAGCAGCGCCTGATCGCCGGCGTCGCCGCCCAGTACGAGTCCGAGGTCGTCTACCACAAGATCCGCGAGGACCTCGAGGAGAAGGGCGTCATCTTCCTCGACACCGACTCCGCGCTCAAGCAGCACCCAGAGCTGTTCCGCGAGTACTACGGGACCGTGATCCCGGCCGGCGACAACAAGTTCGCCGCGCTGAACACGTCGGTCTGGTCCGGCGGCTCCTTCATCTACGTGCCGAAGGGCGTGCACGTCGAGATCCCGCTGCAGGCCTACTTCCGGATCAACACCGAGAACATGGGCCAGTTCGAGCGGACCCTGATCATCGTCGACGAGGGCGCCTACGTGCACTACGTCGAGGGCTGCACCGCGCCGATCTACAAGTCCGACTCGCTGCACAGCGCGGTGGTCGAGATCATCGTGAAGAAGGACGCCCGCTGTCGGTACACGACCATCCAGAACTGGTCGAACAACGTCTACAACCTGGTCACCAAGCGCGCCGTCTGCCAGGCGGGCGCGACCATGGAGTGGATCGACGGCAACATCGGCTCCAAGGTCACGATGAAGTACCCGGCGGTCTACCTGATGGGCGAGCACGCCAAGGGCGAGACCCTCTCGGTGGCGTTCGCGGGTCCCGGCCAGCACCAGGACGCGGGGGCGAAGATGGTGCACTGCGCGCCGAACACGTCCTCCACGATCGTCTCCAAGTCGGTCGCCCGCGGCGGCGGCCGGACGTCCTACCGCGGCCTGATCAACGTGCAGGAGGGCGCCACCCACTCCAAGTCGACGGTCAAGTGCGACGCGCTGCTGGTCGACACGATCAGCCGCTCCGACACCTACCCGTACAACGACATCCGCGAGGACGACGTTGAGATGGGGCACGAGGCGACGGTCTCGAAGATCTCCGCCGACCAGCTCTTCTACCTGATGTCGCGCGGCCTCACCGAGGACGAGGCGATGGCGATGATCGTGCGCGGCTTCGTCGAGCCGATCGCGCGCGAGCTCCCGATGGAGTACGCCCTCGAGCTCAACCGGCTGATCGAGCTGCAGATGGAAGGGGCCGTCGGCTGATGTCGTTGCTTTCCGGGGCGGTAGAAACCGCCCCCGTCTCTGATCTGCACGCCCAGGGGTCGGTCGACCCGGCCGACTTCGCGGTCCCCGGCGGCCGCGAGGAGGAGTGGCGCTTCACCCCGCTGCGGCGGCTGCGCGGGCTGCACAAGGATGCTCCGCTGACCCAGTCTGGGGTGACGGTCGAGGTCGAGGCCGCGCCGGAGCTGCTGGTGGAGAAGATCGAGAAAACCGTCGGTGTCGAACGGTCCGGGCTGACTCCGGCGGGCGGATTTCTGCCCACCGACCGGGTCAGCGCCCGTGCGTACGCCGCGGTCACCGAGGCCACGGTCATCACGGTCCCCAAGGACACGACGGCCACGGCTGCGACCTACGTCCGCGTCACCGGCTCCGACGCGTCCGTCGCGACCGCCGGTCACCTGGTCATCGACGTGCAGCCGTACGGGCGGGCCACGGTCGTCATCGACCAGCGGGGCTCGGCCACCTACGCCGATAACGTCGAAATCCACGTCGGCGACGGCGGCGACCTGATCGTGGTCGCCTTGGCCGACTGGGCCGACGACACCGTGCAGGTCTCTCACCACCAGGCCACCCTGGGCCGGGACGCCCGCCTTCGGCACTTCGCGGTCACCCTCGGCGGCTCGCTGGTTCGGCTCTCGCCGACGGTCAGGTACGCAGGCCCGGGGGGCGACGCCGAGCTGACCGGCATCTGCTTCGCGGATGCGGGCCAGCACCTGGAGCACCGGCTGTTCGTCGACCATGACACGCCGAACTGCCGCAGCCGCGTCTCCTACAAGGGCGCGCTCGACGGCGAGGGCGCGCGCACGGTCTGGATCGGCGACGTGCTGATCCGCCCGGAGGCGACCGGCACCGACACCTACGAGTACAACAGGAACCTGGTGCTGTCCGACGGCGCGCACGCCGACTCGGTGCCGAACCTGGAGATCCTCACCGGCGAGGTGACCGGCGCGGGGCACGCCTCCGCCAGCGGCCGCCTCGACGACGAGCACACGTTCTACCTGATGGCCCGCGGCATCCCGTTCGAGGACGCCAGGCGGCTGGTCATCCGGGGCTTCTTCGCCGAGCTGGTGGCCAAGATCGGAATCGAGGAGCTGCAGGACCGCATTATGTCGGCCATCGAGACGGAGCTGTCATGAGCGAGTCGGAGCCATCCGGCTTCGTGCGGGCGTGCGCCCTGGCCGACATCCCGGACAGCGGCATCCTGTCGGTCGAGGTCGACCAGGACGAGATCGCGATCGTCCGGACCGAGGGCGAGGTCTTCGCGATCCGCGACTGGTGCTCGCACGCCGCCGTGCCGCTGTCGGAGGGCGAGGTCGACGGCTACACGATCGAGTGCTGGCTGCACAACTCGCGCTTCGACCTGCGCACCGGCAAGCCGACCGGGCTCCCCGCCACCCAGCCGGTGCCCGTCTACCCAGTGAAGATCGAGGGCGACGACGTCCTCGTGGCTATAGAGGAGTCGTAAGAGTGTCCACCCTTGAGATCCGCGACCTGCACGTTGACGTGACGGAGAGCGACGGCGGAAGCCGGGAGATCCTCCGCGGCGTCGACCTGCGGGTGGGCGACGGGGAGACCCACGCCATCATGGGGCCGAACGGCTCCGGCAAGTCCACCCTCGCCTACGCGCTCGCGGGGCACCCCAAGTACACCGTCACCTCCGGCACCGTCACCCTGGACGGCGAGGACGTGCTGGCGATGTCGGTCGACGCCCGCGCCCGGGCCGGCCTGTTCCTGGCGATGCAGTACCCGGTCGAGGTGCCCGGGGTGTCGGTGTCGAACTTCCTGCGCACCGCGGTCACCGCCGTGCGCGGCGAGGCGCCCAAGCTCCGTAACTTCGTCAAGGAGATGAACGGCGCGATGGGCGGCCTGTCCATCGACCCGAAGTTCGCCGAGCGCTCGCTGAATGAGGGCTTCTCCGGCGGCGAGAAGAAGCGCCACGAGATCCTCCAGCTCGAGCTGCTCGACCCGAAGATCGCGATCCTCGACGAGACCGACTCCGGCCTCGACGTGGACGCGCTCAAGGTCGTCTCCGAGGGCATCAACCGGTTCCGCGCCAAGCCCGGCCACGGGGTGCTGCTGATCACCCACTACAACCGGATCCTGCAGTACGTCCAGCCCGACTACGTGCACGTCTTCGTGGCGGGCCGGATCGTCGAGGAGGGCGGACCCGAGCTGGCCAAGCTACTGGAGAACGAAGGCTACGAGCGGTTCACCGGGGCGGCGGCGACGTCATGACCGAGACCACCGCGCGTTACGTTGACGCGCCCTACGACGTCGAGGCGGTCCGCGGGGACTTCCCGATCCTGTCGCGGACCGTGCGGAACGGCAACCCGCTGGTCTACCTCGACTCCGGCGCGACCTCGCAGCACCCGACCGTCGTCCTCGACGCCGAGCGCGAGTACTACGAGCGGCACAACGCCGCCGCGCACCGGGGCACCCACCTGCTGGGCGAGGAAGCGACCGAGATCTACGAGGGGACCCGGGCGAAGGTCGCCGCATTCCTCGGCGCCGCCTCGCCCGACGAGGTCGTGTTCACCAAGTCCGCCACCGAGGGGATCAACCTGGTCGCGTTCGGGCTCGCGTGGTCGCTGCGGCCGGGCGACGAGATCGTCATCTCGGAGATCGAGCACCACGCGAACCTGGTGCCGTGGCAGCAGCTCGCGCTGCGCACCGGCGCGACGCTGAAGTGGTTCAGGGAACTGCCGGACGGCCGTCTCGACATCGACCCGTCGCTGATCACCGAGCGGACCAAGATCGTCGCGGTGACCGGGCAGTCGAACGTCACCGGCGTGATCCCGCCGCTGCGCGAGATCGGCGAGCTTGCGCACGCGGTCGGCGCGCTGTTCCTGGTCGACGGTGCCCAGCTGGTGCCGCACCACCCGGTCAACGTCGCCGATCTCGGGGCCGACTTCCTCGCCTTCTCCGGCCACAAGATGCTCGGCCCCCTGGGCCTCGGGGTGCTGTACGGCAAGTACGCGGCACTGGACGCGCTGCCCCCGTTCCTCACCGGCGGATCGATGATCGAGGTCGTCCGGATGGAGGAGACCACGTTCCTGCCGCCCCCGGCGAAGTTCGAGCCTGGGGTCCCCCCGGTCGCGCAGGCGGCCGGCCTCGGCGCGGCCGTGGACTACCTGACCGAGCTCGGCATGGGCAATGTGGCCGCACACGAGGAATCGCTGACCGCGCACGCCCTTGAGGCCCTTGGCGCGATCGAGGGTGTGCGGATCCTGGGGCCCCTGACCACGGAGAACCGCGGCGGGACAGTGGCCTTCGAGGTAGAAGGCGTGCACGCCCACGACGTCGGCCAAGTGCTCGACGAGCTCGGCATCGCGATCAGGACGGGCCACCACTGCGCTTGGCCGCTGCACCGGAGCCTCGGCTGCCAGGCCTCCAACCGGGCGAGCTTCTACATCTACAACACGCATGCAGAGGTCGACGCCCTAGCCGACGGGGTGCGTTATGCGAAGCAGTTCTTTCGGGTGTGACCCCCGCGATCGGGGAAAGCAGGACGGAACAGCCAATGCCGTCAGGACGTTCTAGAGGGCACTATGCAGCTTGAGAACATGTACCAGGAAATAATTCTGGATCACTACAGGAACCCGCACCACAAGGGGCTGCGGGATCCGTTTGACGCGCAGGTGTACCACGTCAACCCGACCTGCGGTGACGAGGTGACGCTGCGCGTCTCGCTCAAGGAGAGCGCCGACGGCGAGCCCGTCGTCGAGGACGTGTCCTACGACTCCCTCGGCTGCTCGATCAGCCAGGCCAGCGCCTCGGTGATGACGGACCTGGTGATCGGCAAGCCGGTCAGCGAGGCCATGAAGATCGGCGATGCCTTCCTCGAGCTGATGAAGTCCAAGGGCCAGCTCGAGCCCGATGAGGACGTGCTCGAGGACGCGGTGGTGTTCGCCGGCGTCTCGAAGTACCCGGCGCGGATCAAGTGCGCGCTGCTGAGCTGGATGGCGTGGAAGGACGCGACGGCCCAGGCCATCGCGCAATCGGATGCGGATGGAGAGCAGGCATGAGCGAGAACGTGACCACCGGGGCAGTGACCACCGAGGCGCCGGCCACCGAGTCGGCGGGCGAGCCCGAGGCCCCGTCCCAGGAGATCCTGGACATCCTTGAGGCGCTGCGCGATGTGGTCGACCCCGAGCTCGGCATCAACGTGGTCGACCTCGGGCTGATCTACGGCGTGGACCTAGACGAATCGCGGATCGCCACCATCGACATGACCCTCACCAGCGCGGCCTGCCCGCTGACGGACGTGATCGAGGAGCAGGCGGGCGAGGCGCTCAAGGACCTGGTGGCGGATTTCCGTATCAACTGGGTGTGGATGCCGCCGTGGGGGCCGGAGTCGATTACCGATGAGGGGCGTGAGCAGCTGCGGGCGCTTGGGTTCAACATTTAAATCGCCGTTGGGCTAGTCGCGGAGGCGCGGCGGTGCTTTCGGCGCTGTCCGCACGCCGATAAGACCTTTCGGCGGGCGGAACGCGCCGTCGCGCACCACTCGCGCCCCCGCTCTTCTTGTCATCGGGGTTAAAGTCAAAATCAAACCCCATTTGTGGCTAATCCGTATCGGTAAATTGCACTTAATTGGGGCGCGACGGTAAGGCGTCTCAGCTGGGGCTATCGCTTGCGGGAATGGCATATGGGCCGTTTTGGGGCGTTGTGCTGGCGTAATGTGGCGACGCGTTTGACGGTGGCTTGGTGATTGCTGGGCGTGGGTGGGGTATTCCGCTTAGATCGACTTCGGTTATCCGGATTGAAGGTCTACGGGGGGAAGCCAGTGCTCCGGAAATTCTCGGTCTTGTTTGCCATCGCGCTGCTTGCGTTCACTACGGCGTGCAGTTCGAGCAGTTCCACCACGAGCGCGGCGGCCTCGGGCAACGGCACGGCCACGGCCGCGGCGGCGGGGACGTGCCCGACCACGAACACCGTGAAGTTCGCCAAGACCAAGTTCGTGGCCGACGCCGCATTGGCCGGCGGTGCCTTCAAGCGCTACATCTACACGCCCGCCAAGGACGGCAAGCTCAAGAAGGGCGCCAGCGGCCGGGTGCTCGCCCTCATCAAGGCGGCCGCCGCCGGCGCCTTCGTTATCAACCGGCTCCGCGCCGCCGCGGTCGCGGCGCAGGGCAACCCGACGCTGTGCAAGATCTTCGTCGGGCCGGCCAAGAAGTTCGAGGCGGAACTCACCGGCCTAGTCGACAAGGCCAAGAGCGGCGGCATCAACCCGTCCGACGTCAACGGCGCGTCGAGTGCGCTGACCGACGTGCACGACGCGGCGACCTCGGGCGGGGCCGGCTTCACCGACAACGCCAACGCCACTGTCGGCTAACCACGGTTTAGTCCCTGGTGTAGAAGGGCCGGGTGTTGCGGGCCATCCAGTCGACGATGAGGTCGGTGTCGGACTCGGCGTCGGCGGGCTCGCCGGGGAAGGTGACGTCGACCGGGAAGGGGACGTGCAGCGGCACCGCCGCGACGGCCTGGTGGAGCGCGCCGATGACGTCCTCGGTGGCGGCCTCGCTGGTCGGGTCATCGAGGGCGACCGCGATGACCAGGCCCTCGCCCCGGCCGGGGACGGTCAGCCAGGCGCGGGCGGCGTAGCGCACGGATCGCAGCCGCCGCAGCCGGGCCCGTACCTCGTTGAGCAGGGCAAACGGCTCGATTGGTGGATGGTCGATGCCGATGGTGGCGGCCGGCGGCGCGTCGAGCCTGGCCAGGTAGCTGACGGATTCCGGGTAGAGCGGGAGGCCGGGCGCGCTGTCCGGGTTGAGCGCCAGGCCGAGCCCGGCGGGCAGCCGCCGGGCGAGGCCGGCCGCGGGGACAACGACGTGCGGTACCACCCGGGCATCGCCTGCCCGCTGCCACTGCCGCCCGCCGCCGCCGAGCCGGAGCTCATCGGCCCCGGCACCGCCCTGCGGGTCCGCCTCGGCGTCGTCCGCCCACTTGGTCAGGCGCTGCACCGAGGTGAAGCACGGCACGAAGTCGGTGTCCGTCTCCGGGTACCCGACCAGCGGCAGCCGGATCGCGGTGCCGTCGGTGAACGGGCGGCGCCGCAGCGGCAGCGGCACCCAGAGCCGGGTGGCGGCGAGCTCCGTGAGCAGGGCGGGCAGCAGCCCGGGGTCAGCGGCGGCCGAGGCGAGGATCCGCTCGATCGTCTCGCCCGAGGAGTACCTGCTGTCGCCCGCATCCCGCAGGCCGCCCCAGGCGACCGCGCCCGGCCGAATGATCGTGCCACCGTGCGCCATCGCCTGAGCGGGCACAATGTCTCGCAGGGGGCGTGGCGGGGTGGACGCTTGCCCGATACCATGACGGCTCTGGTCTTCGGGCGTGCCTTCGGGGGGGACGGAGGCACGTCGTCCCCCGGGAAGGTACCTGCCCTGACCGTCGCGTGGATCGATCGGGAGCATGTGCTGGCTACCTCATTGGTTCTTGCGCGAAAATTGTGACAGTTGGTTCGCGTGATGCAGGTGGGCTGTACGCTAAGTAAACACGATGAGGCAGTGTGTAGTGAAGAACGTCGCAGGTAGTGGTGGTAAATGGCTCGACGTTTCCGCTGAGCGCCTTCCCGGCTGGATTGCCTCGTTTGCCGTCAGGCACGGGGTTCCTGGCGCGGGCGGTGCCTCGGATGAGGCGCTCACCGTGGCCCTGGTCGACGATCACTTCGCCTTCACTGCCGCAGACGGTTCCGTTGCCGAGTGTTATCCTCCGTTTCCGCCCGCCGGAGGGCTGGCGGCGCTCATCGACGGCGCCCAGCCGCCTTCCCGGCTGGACAATCCCGACGTCTTTGACGACCCGACCGCCGCGGGCAACCGCCCCGTCTTCGACCATCCGGCCGTCTTCGACCACCCCGCCGAACTCGCCGATCCCGCCGCCATCGCCGACGCGCTCGCCGCTCACGCCCGCAAGCCGCGCACGGTCGGCGTGCTGCTGGTCCGCCTCGGCGGGTACGCGGCGGGGGTGTTCACCGGCTACCCGCCGGCGCTCGGGGACGCCAAGGTCGGCTCGCGCCTGGTCCACGGCCGCAGCGCGGCGGGCGGTTGGTCGCAGCACCGCTTCGCCCGCCGCCGGGAGAAGCAGGTGAACGAGGCGCTGAGCGCCGCCGCCGACGCCGCGGTCATGATCTTTGGCAACGCCAGAGCCACGGTCCGTTCGAAATCGGAAAAGACGTCAGCGACCGGTGGAGCCGCCGCCGGCGGAAGACCTCAGCCCGCGGCGACCCGCCTTGACGCCGTTGTCCTGGGCGGCGACCGGCGCGCGGTCGCCGACCTCAGGGAAGATCCCCGGCTCGCGCCCTACTTCGCGCTGGCGGCCGAGCGGTTCCTGAACGTGCCCGACCCCAAGCGCGCGGTCCTGCTCGAGGCCCCCAGGCAGTTCACCGCGGTGCGAATAAGGCTTACAGAGACGTAACCCGGATCGGGTAACATTGGCATACGTGATCGTCGCCAGTGGCATTGAGCTGCGTGCGGGTGCCCGGCTACTGCTGGCAGACGCCTCTTTCCAGGTTGCCGAGGGAGACCGTATTGGTCTCGTCGGCCGCAACGGCGCGGGCAAAACCACCCTGGCTAAGGTGCTGTCAGGCAACGGCCAGCCCGCCGCGGGAACCGTCAGGAACACCGGTACCGTCGGCTACCTCCCCCAGGACCCGAGGACCGGCGATCTTGACGTGCTCGCGCTCGACCGGATCCTGTCTGCCCGCGGCCTCGACGAGGTGCGCAACGGCATGCGCAAGGCCGAGGCGCTGATGTCCGACCCGGACCCGGCGACGGCGGAGAAGGCGATCCGGCGGTACGGGAACCTCAGCGACCGGCTGGCCGTGCTCGGCGGCTACGCGGCCGAGTCCGAGGCGGCGTCGATGGCGGCGAGCCTGGGGCTGCCCGACCGGGTACTGCACCAGCCGCTGCACACGCTCTCCGGCGGCCAGCGGCGGCGGGTCGAGCTGACCCGCATCCTGTTCGGCGATTCGCAGACCCTGCTGCTCGACGAGCCCACCAACCACCTGGACGCCGACTCGATCACCTGGCTGCGCGACCACCTGAAGACCTACCGCGGCGGGCTGCTGGTCATCAGCCACGACGTGGACCTGGTCGAGCAGGTCGTCAACAAGGTCTTCTACCTCGACGCCAACCGGTCGACGCTCGACATCTACAACGTCGGCTGGAAGGCCTACCTGGCCCAGCGCGAGACCGACGAGCGCCGTCGCAAGCGGGAGCGGGCCAACGCGGAGAAGCAGGCCTCGGCGCTCCAGCTGCAGGCGGCCAAGCTCGGCGCCAAGGCGACCAAGGCCAAGGCCGCGCAGAACATGGCGCGCCGGGCCGAGCGGCTGCTCGACGGCCTGGCCGACGAGCGGCAGTCCGACCGGGTGGCCAGGCTGCGGTTCCCTGAGCCCGCCCCGTGCGGGCGGACGCCGCTGACCGCGACCGGGCTGTCGAAGTCCTACGGCTCGCTCGAGGTGTTCACCGACGTCGACCTGGCCATCGACCGAGGCTCCCGGGTCGTCGTACTCGGACTCAACGGCGCGGGCAAGACCACGCTGCTGCGCATGCTGGCCGGGGTCGAGCAGCCCGACACCGGGGAGGTCATTCCAGGTCACGGCCTAAGGCTCGGCTATTACGCGCAGGAGCACGAGACGCTGGACACCGAGCGGTCGCTAATCGAGAACATGCGCACCGCCGCGCCCGAGCTCACCGACACCGAGCAGCGGAAAGTCCTCGGCTCTTTCCTGTTCTCCGGCGACGACGTCGATAAACCGGTCGGCGTCCTTTCCGGCGGTGAGAAGACCCGGCTCGCGCTGGCGCTTCTTGTCGTCTCCGGCGCGAATGTGCTGCTGCTTGACGAGCCCACCAACAACCTGGACCCCGCCAGCAGGGAAGAGATCCTGGCGGCCCTGGCGGGCTTCCGCGGCGCCATTGTCCTGGTCACCCACGATGAGGGTGCGGTGGACGCGCTGTCGCCGGAACGGGTCATTGTGCTGCCGGAGGGCACCGAGGACACCTGGTCGGCCGATTTCGCCGATCTCGTTGCGTTGGCTTAACCGTATGTCCTGATTATTTCGCTAACCAACTATCTCGATCAATGCGGGTGGCCAACTACGCCCCGATAGGTGATCATTGCGCATAGGGGATGTAACGCAATGAGTCGTGTACCTTACGGGAGGTAAACATGGCCGAGAACCTCAGACGAGGCGCCCGGGTGACCGGGCCGGACCGCAGCAAGCTCGCGACCGACCTGGCCGAGCGGTACGGCGCCGGGGAGTCTATCCGCTCGCTGGCCTCCTCGACCGGGCGTTCCTACGGGTTCATCCACCGCATCCTCACCGAGATCGGGGTCACGCTCCGGAGCAGGGGCGGGGCCCCCAAGCGGAGCGCGGTCGCCAAGTAGCCACCGCCCAATGGCCTACGCCTAATAGCCGGGGGATAACCGCTCGCCGGCCGCACTAAGCTGCGAAGAATGGTGCACCCCCCTGGCATGATGATGGCGCGCGGGTTCCGCATGGACCCGTCCGTCACCAAGCAGAAGCTCAAGCCGGGAACGATCAGGCGGATCGCCGGGTACGCGCGGCCCTACCGCTTCCCGCTGACGATGTTCCTGATTGCGACCGCGCTCGACGCGTGCATCACCGTGGTCAACCCGCTGCTGCTGCGCGAGCTCATCGACGGCGGCATCGTCACCAAGAACGAGAGCGTCGTGGTAGTGGTCGGGGCGACCGTGGCGGCGGTCGCCGTCTTCGACGCGTTCCTCGGCGTGGTCAACCGCTGGTACTCCTCCCGGATCGGCGAGGGTCTCATCTACGACCTGCGCACCCAGGTCTTCGACCACGTGCAGCGGCAGCCGCTGGCGTTCTTCACCCGCGCCCAGACCGGGTCGCTGGTCAGCCGCCTCGACGGGGACGTGGTCGGCGCGCAGCAGGCGATCGTCGGCACGCTCTCGTCGGTGCTGTCCAACGTGCTCTCGGTGATAGTCATCCTGATCACCCTGTTCTACCTGTCCTGGCAGGTCAGCCTCATCGCGCTGGTGCTGATCCCGCTGTTCATCTACCCCGCGCGCCGGATCGGACGGCGGCTGCAGCGCCTCAGCCGGGAATCGATGCAGCTCAACGCCGAGATGGGCTCCACCATGACCGAGCGGTTCAACGTGGCCGGGGCGATGCTGTCCAAGCTCTACGGCCGCCCCCGCGAGGAGTCGCGGCTGTTCGCAGCCAAGGCCCACAAGGTCCGCGAGATCGGCGTGACCAGGGACATGTACGGCTCGGTGTTCATGATCGCCGTCACCCTGCTGACCGCGCTGATCATGGCGGTCGTCTACGGCGTCGGCGGCACCCTGGTGATCAGGGGCGCGCTCGAGTTCGGCACGCTGGTCGCGCTCGCCCAGCTGCTCACCCGGGTCTACGGTCCGATCTCGTCACTGTCGAGCGTGCAGATCCAGGTGATGACCGCGTTGGTCAGCTTCGACCGGGTCTTCGAGGTGCTCGACCTGGAGCCGCTGATCACCGAGAAGCCGGGCGCGGTGACACTGCCCGCCCGCGACGCCGCCGGGACCGCCCCCGACATCAGGTTCGACCGGGTGTCGTTCCGCTACCCGACCGCGGCCGAGGTCTCGCTGGCGTCGCTGGAGTCGATCGCGCTCAAGCAGCCGGAGCGGACCGACGCCGCCGCCGGGGTGCTGCACGAGGTCTCCTTCACCGCCGCCGCGGGCCAGCTGACCGCCCTGGTCGGCCCGTCCGGCGCGGGCAAGACCACCATCACCCAGCTGGTCTCGCGGATGTACGACCCCAACGACGGCGCCGTGCTGATCGGCGGCCACGACATTCGCGACGTCACCCTCGACTCGCTGCACGACGTCGTCGGCGTCGTTACCCAGGACGCGCACCTCTTCCACGACACCATCCGCACCAACCTGCTCTACGCCCGCCCGTCCGCCACCGAGGCCGAGGTCATCGAGGCCTGCCGGGCGGCGCAGATCTGGGATCTGATCTCGGTGCTGCCCGACGGCCTCGACACGATTGTCGGTGACCGGGGCTACCGGCTGTCGGGCGGGGAGAAGCAGCGGGTCGCGCTCGCGCGCCTGCTGCTGAAGGCGCCGTCGATCGTGGTGCTCGACGAGGCGACCGCGCACCTGGACTCCGAGTCCGAGGCGGCCGTGCAGCAGGCCCTGTCGGTCGCGCTGGTCGGCCGGACCTCGCTCGTCATCGCGCACCGGCTGTCCACCGTCCGCGAGGCCAGCCAGATCCTGGTCGTCGAGGCGGGCCAGGTCGTCGAGACCGGCACCCACGAAGAGCTGCTGGCGGCGGGCGGCCTGTACGCGGACCTGTACGAGACGCAGTTCAAGCACCAGGAAAACCAAGATCAAAATCTGGCTATCGAACGGACCCGGGCTCCGCGCTAGCGGGCTACTTGTACCCCAGGCGTCGCAATTCCTCGCCCGCGACCTTCTCCACGTCGGCCAGCTGGCCGTAGGAGAGCGAGCGGCGCCAGGCGTTCTGCTCGGTCTTGGCCCGCCTGGTGGTCGATGTGACCGGCGCGGCGATCTTGGTCCCGATGAAGTCGGTCAGCGCGGCGGCGGCCCCGCCCGGGTCGCGGGCCATGTCCTCGTAGCGCAGCGTCTTGAGCTGGTTGTCGGCCAGCGCCAGGCGGAGCCGGGCCGCCAGCCTGATCGCGCCCCGCCAGCGCATTGCGCACTTGCCGGTGGCTGACAGCCCCGGCCAGGACTGCCGGTCGGACTCGTCCTCGACGCCGTAGAACGGGTTGGGGAACTCGGAGTCGATGTTGACCACCCCCGGCCGGAACCACGACATCGCGACCTGGTCCTCGAGCATGGCCGCGACGGTGTCCCGGCCGTCCCGCACCACCTGGACGATGAGCGCGTCGGGGAAGGCGTGGACCAGCGCCTCGGCGCTGTAGGCCAGATCGGGGGAGGCGTCGCCGAACCGGGACAGGCCGCGCTGCTCCACGCACGGCCCGACCTCGGACGGCTTGAGCCCGGCGGCCGACCGGCACTGCGGCGTGCACTCCAGGCAGCTGGTCGGGTTGAGCTGCCAGCCCTGGGCGAAGGCGTCGCGGATCACCGCGGCGGCGGCGTCGCCGCGTCCGTTGTAGAGGGAGGGCCGCCGGGCGAACCCGTAGACCGCCTGCAGCACTGCCTGCTGCCCGATGGTCACGTGGAACCCGGGGGAGAGCTTGAGCGCCCGGCCAACCGCTTCCGCGCCTGAGTGCGGCGCGCCGATCACAAAGACCGGCTGGGTGACGTTGCGGGCGTTGACGATGAGGATGTGGCGCGGCGGCATCTATGCTTTTCTTTCAGGTCTCCCCAGTACCGTACTCGGTGCCCCGACCACATAAGTGATCTCTCGACGACATAGGCTACGAGCGTGCGAGTACTACGACGTGTCGTGGCCCGGGCGGCCCCCAAGTCCCGCCGGTCTTTCGCGGTACGAACGACGGCGCTCGGCCTGGCGGCGGCGGGCTGCTGCCTAGTGGCAAGCGGGTGCTCTTCGTTCGACAAGGCGCTCGGCCAGCAGCAGGTCGACGTCTACTTCGACCAGACCACCACGGTGGCGTACAAGATGCACGTCCGCGCCGCCTGCAACGGCCTGCCGAACGTGCACGCCCAGCCGCTCGCGACCGGCGTCCCGCTGGCGTCGGCGATCGACATCGTCGTCTACAACACGACCGGCGCCAGCCTGGTCGACACCACCCGCCTCGAGGAGTGCCTGAACAAGTTCTCCCAGGTTCAGGGCATCAACGCGACGGACTCCTCGGACGACTCGTAACCGCGTCGCGTAGCGACCGCGACCTCGCAGATAACAGCAAGAAGCGGCGTAGGCCGCTCTGCTCACGTGCGCGGCGACTCGCTCGGCAGGAGCTTCCGGGACCTCTGGCCGGGAATTCCGGGACCTCTGGGCCTACGTGCATGAGGGTGCCTAAGGCGATCGTGGTGACAGGGAAAGGCGTTCCCACGATGGTTTGGCACTAGCTGCGGAGTGCGATGAATCCGGATGGCGAGCTCGCGCTGCGGGCTGGTGAGGACGCGCGTGCGGCCGCTCTGCGGCTCGGACGAGCGCATGACACGTTCGTCTCGTCGCACGCTATGGCGTCCTACGTGCGCCCGGTGGTCGCCGGCTCCTGGCAGCGCTGCGCGGCCACGGGCGCCAGCGCGGACGGGCGGCGCCTGGCGCCCGTCCGGATGAACGCTGATGAGCTGGATGATTACCGGTCCCGGCATCCGCTGGCCGCGGTCCTGCCGGTCTTCCGCGAGCTGCTCGGCGAGTGCGCAAGCGATGACGAGCATATATTCGCGGTCGCCGACGCGGCCGGGGTCCTGCTGTGGGTTCAGGGGCATGCCAGCACGCTGGACCGCGCCGGGCGGATGAACTTCACCGAGGGCGCCGAGTGGTCGGAGACGGGGGCCGGGACCAATGCGCTCGGCACCGCGCTGGCGGTCAGGCGCCCCGTCCAGATCTTCGCCGGCGAGCACTACAACACCGTGGCGCACCCGTGGTCCTGCTCGGCCGTCCCGATCCGCGATCCGGACAGCGGACGGGTACTCGGCATCGTCGACCTCACCGGCGGCGCGAGCATCGCCAGCCCGTACGCACTGGCGCTGGTGCGGGCAACCGTGCGGGCCGCGGAGGCGGAACTCGCCCTCCGCATGGCGGCGGCCGACGAGCGAGCCCGGCGTGAGTTCGCGGACCGCCGCGTTCCCGGGCGATCCGCTGTCGCACTGCTCAGCCCCGGCGGCCGGCTGCTCGCGGCCACGCCGGCCGGCCGGGACTGCTACGCCGGGGTCGTCGCCGACGCCGGGGCGCCGGACAGCGAAACGAAGGGCCTCCTGGTCGCTGAGGCCATCGGCCAGGCCGGCCACCTGATGGTCCGTTTCCCCGGCGGTGCCCAGCCGCCCGCGGCGGTCACCGGCGTACGGCTGACTGTCCTGGGACGCGATTGCGCCCTGGTCGAGATCGACGGACGGAGGCTGCGCCTGCGGCCGCGGCATAGCGAGATCGTCGCCATCCTCGCGCTCGCAATGAAGGGGGAAGGGGAGGCGGGTGGGGGACTCACCGGTCCTCGCCTTGCGGTTGAGCTATCCGAGGCCGACATTCACCCCGTCACCTTGCGGGCGGAGATGTCGCGGCTGCGGGCCTTGCTCGGAGGCGGGCTGCTCGGCTCGCGGCCGTACGCGCTGCGGCGACCGGTCACGTCCGACTTCGCCGCCGTAATCGACCTGCTCGCCGCGGGCCGCGTGGGGGAGGCGCTCGCCGCGTACCCAGGTCCGCTGCTGCCCGATTCCGAGGCGCCGGCGATCGTGGACCACCGGGCCCTGCTGGAACAGCAGCTCCGGGCAGAGGTGCTGGCCAGCGGCGATGTCACGGTGCTGCGCCGCTGGGTCAGCGCCGCCTGGGGGGCGGACGACGCCGCCGCCTGGCAGGCCCTCGCGACGCAGCTGCCTGACGGCTCGCCGCAGCGCGCCGCCGCGGCCGCTCGGGCTCGCGATCTTGGCGCAGACAACGATGTGGCGACAATCACGAGAATTTGCCGACCCCAGTCCCCGTCACCCCGGCCGGATGCAACGGTCCGGCAACCCTGCCGCATCTAGCGTCTGAATTAACAGCCAGGTGAGCCCGGCGGGCTTGCCGCCAGATCGCGAAGAGAGAGGGGACGGCTATGAAGTACGTTCCGCCAGGACAAGCTGGCAGCATCGTCTCGGTGCAGCCCAGGTACGAGAACTTCATCGGCGGCAAGTGGCTGCCGCCGGCCGCGGGCAAGTACAAGGTCAACCTCAGCCCCGCAACAGCCAAGCCGATCTGCGAGGTCGCGGACTCGACACCCGAGGACGTGGAATCCGCGCTTGACGCGGCACATGCCGCCAAGGACGCCTGGGGCGAGACCTCGCCGGCCGGGCGCGCGAGGGTGCTCAACGCAGTCGCCGACGCGATCGAGGCGCACGCCGAGCAGCTGGCGGTCGCGGAGAGCTGGGAGAACGGCAAGCCGGTGCGCGAGACGCTGGCCGCTGACATCCCGCTGGCCGCCGACCACTTCCGCTACTTCGCGGCGGCGATCCGCAGCGAGGAAGGGGCGATCTCGGAGGTCGAGGGCGTGGGCGACAAGCGCCGCCTGGTCGCCTACCACTACCGCGAGCCGCTCGGCGTCGTCGGGCAGATCATCCCGTTCAACTTCCCGCTGCTGATGGCGGCATGGAAGCTGGCGCCGGCGCTGGCCGCCGGGAACTGCTCGGTCATCAAGCCGGCCTCGCCGACCCCGTGGTCGATCCTCAAGCTCGCCGAGGTCATCGGCGACCTGCTGCCGCCCGGCACGGTGAACATCGTCACCGGCCCCGGGGCCGAGATCGGCAAGGCGCTGGCGGCGAACCCGCGGATCGCCAAGGTGTCGTTCACCGGCGAGACCGTCACCGGCAGGCTGATCATGCAGTACGCGGCGCAGAACATCATCCCGGTCACCCTGGAGCTCGGCGGCAAGTCGCCGAACATCTTCTTCTCCGATGTGGCGGCCGCAGACGACGAGTTCCTCGACAAGGCCGTCGAGGGCTTGGTGCTGTACGCGTTCAACAAGGGCGAGGTCTGCACCTGCCCGTCGCGCGCGCTCATCCAGGAAGACATCTACGACGAGTTCATCGCCCGCTGCCTGGGCCGGATCGCCAAGATCAGGCAGGGCAACCCGCTGGACACCGAAACCATGATGGGCCCGCAGGTGTCGCAGGCGCAGATCGACAAGATCAGCTCCTACGTGGACATCGGCAAGAACGAGGGCGCCGAGGTGCTCATCGGCGGAAAGCGCGCCCATGTTGGCGGAGAGTTCGCCGACGGGTACTACTTCCAGCCCACGGTCCTCAAGGGTCACAACAAGATGCGGGTGTTCCAGGAGGAGATCTTCGGCCCGGTGCTGGCCGTGACCACCTTCAAGGACTACAACGAGGCGATCGCGATCGCCAACGACACGCTGTACGGCCTCGGGGCCGGCGTGTGGAGCCGCAACTACGACCTCGCCTACAAGGCCGGACGGGCCATCAAGGCGGGTCGGGTGTGGACCAACTGCTACCACCAGTACCCGGCGGGTGCCGCGTTCGGTGGCTACAAGATCTCCGGCATCGGCCGCGAGACCCACAAGATGATGCTCGACCACTACAGCCAGACCAAGAACCTCCTGGTCGACTACAGCCCCAAGCCGCTCGGCTTCTTCTGATGCCGGCGCCGGGCGGACGGCATGCCCGGATCTCGGCGACTCCGGCGGCGCGCGAGGCGGTCATCCGCCTCCGCGCCGCCCGGGGGCACCCGCTGATGTTCGTCCAGTCCGGAGGATGCTGCGCCGGGAGCACGCCGATGTGCTTTCCGGCCGGGGAATTCATCGTCGGCAGCGTGGACCTGCTCCTTGGCGAGATCGAAGGGTGCCCTTTCTATATCGATTTCAGGCTGTACGAGGCATGGAATAAAGCCCACCTGATACTGGACGTCGCGCCAGGTGAGCCGGAGGGATTCTCGCTTGGCCCGGGCGGCGGCACGCACTTCGTGGTGCGGTCGGAAGCATGTTCCCGGCCAGACCAGCTTCCCTTATAAAAGGGACCAATTACCCTGTCAGTTCGCTGGTCGCGGCCGGGAAGCTGCAAGGCTGGATTCCCGGTCGTCCGCTGATGTTCCGCGGTTCCCGGGCGTTCAACGCGGTGGTGGCGGGCGGGTTCTTGGCGGGTGGGATCTGGCTGATCGTCAACCGGCCAGCACCGCAGCGCTGGTGCTGCTGCTCGCCGCGGCCGCGATCTTCGGGGTGACGATGGTGCTGCCCATTGGTCCGGACGGGTGACCAACGGCCCTGGGCGCCTAGCACGCTCAGGCAGATCATCAGGAGCATGGCTGCGATTCTGGGTTACATCGCCGGCGCTGTCGTCGCCGGGTGGGGGGTGGCCCACGCGGTTCCCACCCGCCAGGTCCTAGCCGGTTTTGAGCCGGTCACGACTGATAACCGGTGGATCATCGCACAAGAGTGGCTGGCCGAAGCGTTCACCATGTGGGGACTCGCGGCCGTGGTGATCGTCGCGACCGCCACGGCCCGCGGCCCGGACAGTGGTCTTCTCGCGTGGATCTACCGGGTCACTGCCGGCCTGCTGATTGCCCTTGCGACGCTGACCGCCCTGACCGGTGCCCGGACCCCGGTGGTGTGGTTCAAGATCTGCCCGGTGCTGCTCGCTGGCTCCGCTGCCCTCCTGCTGGTGGCGAGCATTCTGTAGACCCAGGCGTCCCGGTGAACCTGACCGCATCGCCACGCTGCACCAGCGCAGTAACTGACGGGCCAGGTGGTGGTCGACGGCATGACCACCCGCACTGCCGGCCTGGCCGGACAGGCTGTCCGGGATCTTGAGGCAGTGCTGGACGCGGTCAGCGACAACGCGATCATAACGCTGGATGCCGACGGCACGGTTCGGCTGCTGCGGCAAAGCGAGTACAACGCTCGGCTGAAGGCGCTCGCCCCGCTGATGGAAGCCGCGCTGCGGTGGCTGGCCAGCCACACGCCCGCGACCGCCGAGCTGCTGCGGCTGATGGACGCCACACCGGTCCCCGGCGAGCGGGACCAGGCCCGCCAGACCCTGGAACGCCAGCCGGCGAACCGGGCCCGTGCCCAGCACCGCCGTCGTCACCGACAAGGGCCTGTCCGCACAGGAGAACGAGTAGCCCGGATCGCGAACGCCCTGCGGGCTGCCTTGACCGTCTCCATGACCCGCGGCGTAAGGGACTATCGGCTCTGGCTTGGTCTCAGCAGTCACGACATCCTTACCTTGTGGAAGGGCGCCGTGAGCAGGTGCTCAGCCGCCAAGTCCGTGTGCTTCGCCGGCTGCACACCGGTGTTGGGCTGGGGGAGGTTGCTTGCCTGGCGTACCTATGGACTTGCGGCCTGACCCGGCGGCGTGATCGCTGGCTGGGAGTTTCCGTCTGCGTTCTGGCCGGCGAGGGAGCCGCCCTGCTCGTGGCCAAGGGATGCCCGCTGGGGATCTTCCAGCGCCGAGCGGGCGACGACGTCCCCATGTTCGAGCTCTGGTTCGGGCCGCAGTTGGCGCCGCTTGCCATCCCGACGCTCACCGCCGTCGCTCTGGCCGGCGGGGCGCTGGTACTAGCTCGGCCACCGGAGGCCGCGCCGGCTGTCTCAGCCGACGGGAATGCGGGGGCTGGAAAGGTCGGGCAGCGCGCCTGACCGGCTTGCCTGCGGTCTGGGGAGCGCGGTGACCGTGGCGCTCGCCACGGCCTGGGCCAGGCGCGAGGTGCGGTAGTGATGACCGAACAGCAGCAGTTCCGACTGGTGCGGCCGGATCGCGGTGGCGGGCATGACCACCCGCACCGGCCGGCCTGGCCGGGGCACCTCAGACCTCGACACCTCCATAGCCGAGCTCCGCGAGACCATCTTCACCCTCCGCCACTCTCGCGCCCGACCAGCCGACCTGCGCGACGAGATCATCAGCCTCGCGTCCCAGGCAGCGGATGCGCTCGGCTTCGCCCCCGCCGTAAGCTTCCGCGGCCTTGGGGAGGTCACCCGAGCCAGCCGACTGCGGAACATGCGCGAGCGGGCGGAGATGCTCGGCGGGTCCCGCTCGCACTGCCTTAGCCTTGCCAGGCGTCGCTTCCCTGCACCCTGATCGAGACCCTAGCGTCATGCCGCCGTGGGCAGCCCTCCGGCCTTGTCACCGTGCCCAGAGGCGGTTCGCAACGGCAGCGGGCGGGCGGGCTCGTGCCTGTCGTGGCGGAACCACGCGGGCGAGAAGACCGCCACCAGCAAGCAGGCCAGCACGGTCAGCGCCGCGCCGCCGCTGACGATCACCCAGAACAGCGGCCAGAAATCCGATGCGAAGCTCAGCATCGTCCTCAGCTCCTCTTCTTCTATACATCGCCACCAGCCTCGTGCTCGCCTTTACCTGTGGGTAGTGTCCTTCGGCCCGGCGCTCAGCGCCGTACGGCCCTAAACGGCCACCCGGCCGACGACCATGATGGAGTCATGAGAACAGGCGCGCGGCGGTCGATGGAGGCCGACGCGACCAGGCTGACCTACGGCCGAAGCGTCTGGCAGTGCCGACACGGCGATTCGCTCGCCTTCATCGCCCGGCACCGGACAACCCTCGCCAAATACCCTTGGGAAGTGGAGCAGCGATGAGCACATCGCAGGGCCAGGACCGCCGTCGCATCGTGGTCGGCGTGGACGGATCTGAGCCGTCCAAGGCAGCGCTGCGTTGGGCTATCCGCCAGGCGAAGCTGACCGGGAGCGTGGTGGAGGCGGTGACCGCATGGCGATACTCGCCCGGCTACGGGATGGCGCCCGCTCCTGACACGGCGGCCGACCTGGAAGGCGATGCTGAGACTGCATTGATCGTGGCCCTTGGCGAGGTCAGCGGCCTGGCGCCAGATGTGAAGGTCTGCCCTCGCGTCGTCCAGGGACCCGCCGCGGAGGTGCTCGTGCGAGCCGCCGCAGGCGCGAGCCTGCTGGTGGTGGGCAGCCGTGGCCACGGGGGGTTGGCCGCCGCGCTGCTGGGCTCGGTCAGCCAGCACTGCGTGCAGCATGCCCGCTGCCCGGTGCTGGTAATGCACGGAACCTGCCCCGACTAGCCCGCCCCCGCGTGTCGGCCCGACCAAGCCAGCACAGATCCCGGGAACGGCCTTTTCCGCTCCCTGCCACCACGATCGCCTGTCGCACCTTGTGCACATAGGACCATGGGTGCCGGCGTCCTCGGCCGGGGGTCCCGTTGTTCCGGGCGTTGCGGGGCCTGTTGCCGCCCGGGACGCCGCGACCATGCTGCCAGCGGGGGGCAACCCTAAGGAGGAGGCCATGTCAGCAAAGCGCACCCTGTTCTACAGGCTGTTCATGCAGCCCGGCAGCCTGCTCATGGAGCGCAAGATGGCGCTAGGCATCAAGCAGCGCGCCGAGCGCCTTGCCCGGGACCGGCGCCGAAGAGCTCAAGCCGCGGCCGGTTCAGGCTAGCTGGCTGTTTTGGGAAGGGTGCCGCGGACGATGAGCAGGGTGCGCCGGCCGGCCTGGCAGGTGTCGCAGGACACCCCGGTGAAGCCGGCGGCGGCCAGGTCGGCCGACAGCCGGCTGGCCTGTTCCCTGGACAGGCCGTGCGCGGCGTGACCGCGGGCGCCGGGCTTGACGAGGCGCTCGGCCAGCAGGATCCGTCCCGCCGGGGCCAGCACGCGGACGGCTTCTGCCAGCCCGGCGGACCGGTCGGGCCAGTGGTGCACCGAGCTGAGCGCCCAGGCCACCGTGACGCTCGCATCCGGGAGCGGAAGCGCCTCGGCGCGCCCTTCGCTGAAGGTGAGGTTGGTGATCCGCCGGGCCGCGGTGATCCACCGGCCGAGGCGAAGCATTTCGGGCGCCGGGTCGACCCCGGTCACGCTGGCGCACCGGCGGGCGGCGGCCCGCCCGGCAGTGCCGGGGCCGCAGCCGATGTCGACGACCCGGTCCTGCGGGGAGAGCCCGGCCAGCGCGGCGACCGTGCGGGCGGCCGGGCCGCGGCCGGCGGTCATCGAGATAGCGGTGAGAAAGCGGTACCCGTTAGCGAGCGTCAGCGCGCGCACGCTGCGGGTAGCGACGGCGGGTTCGGCGGAGCTGGCTGATCGTGATCCGCACATAGTGATCATCTCTTTAGCTTAGTTACTAAGCTGCTTTTACAGTAACCAGTTTAGTCACTCGCTATATTCGGGTCAATCACGACAGCGGAACCCAGCTGGCGGCGGCAACCAGGGCGCACGCGAGCGGAGGTCGGCTGCGTGCTCGGCTGTCCGTGCGTTCTGCTCGTCACGCCGCAGGAGGCAGGACGGGGAAGCTCGTCCCGTCCGGCAAGGCCGAAAGACCCGGATGATGGAATCGTGTGCTGGTCAACAACGCCGGTTACGGCTCCTACTGCGGCCTCGAGGACGTGCCCCAGCTAAGTCGGGTGTTATCTGGCGGTCTCAGACGTCAGCGCGCAGTTCGGCGGCTGCGGCCGACGCGGCCGCGGCCGCGGCTTGAAGGAAGCTGCGGACGGCTTCTCGGTGCCCGGCAGGAACGCTGCCTGCGATCTCCCGGATCCGTGCGTGGTAGGCGGCCAGGCCGGCCGGGGTGCGCTCAAGGGCCTGCGGGGACAGCTCGACCAGGACGTAGCGCCGGTCGCTGGGGTGCGGGCGGCGCCGGACCAAGCCCGCTTGCTCGAGCCGGTCGACGAGCATCGTGATCGCCCCCGAGGTGAGCGACAGCCGATCGCCGAGGTTGCGCTGGGTGAGCGGGCCGTCGGCTTCGAGGTGCTCGAGCGCGTCGAGGTCGGTCGCGCTGATACCCGCCGCGCTGGCGATCGCGCCGCGCATGCGGTCTCGTTCGAGGCCGAACCGTTGCAGGCTGGCCGCCATTGCCTCGGGCTCCGGAGCTGTCATTGCCCCTACTATAGCGAAGAACTAGGCTGCCTAGTAACAAAGCTACTTAGCAACTAAGGTATCTGGAGGCGGCCATGAACAGATCGCTCTCTGCTCGTGCCGACGCCCGAGGGCGCGCCGCGCCCGAGATCGAGGTCACCGGGCTCGCTAAGACCTACCCGGGCGGGGTCGAGGCGGTGCGCGGCATCGACTTGCTCGGCATCAAGCAGCGTGCCGAGCGCCTCTAACCGGGCTGGCTAACAAGCCCGTGAGGCTCCTGACGTCAGGCGGCGTGGCCGACCACGATCCAGATGGCGATGTACTGGCAGGCGAATGCCGCGACGGTGCAGGCGTGGAACACCTCGTGGAACCCGAACCACCGAGGCCACGGGTCGGGGCGCCTGAGCCCGTAGGCGAGTCCGCCCAGCGAGTACAGCACACCGCCGGCCACGACAAGGACCAGGGCGGTCGGCCCGGCGCCGCGCAACAACTGCGGAAGCACGAACACCGCCGCCCACCCGACGCACAGGTACACCGGGACGTACGCCCACCGCGGCGCGTCGGTCCAGGCGGCATTGAATACGGCGCTGAGGGCGGCGCCTGCCCAGACCACGGCGAGGATGGCGATACGGGTGCCGCCGTCCAGCGCCAGGACCGCCAGCGGCGTGTAAGTCCCGGCGATGAGGAACAGGATGTCGGCGTGATCGGTCCTACGCAGGATCAGCCGTGCCCGCGGCGGCCACGCGCCCAGGTGGTAGAACGCGCTGACGCCGAACAGCCAGGCCGCGGTGGCCGTGAAGATGCCCGTGGCCGCCACCGCCGGCATCGTCGATGCGCGGTAGGTGACGACGATGCCCGCGATCAAGACGGCCGGCGCGGCGACGGCATGGATCCAGCCGCGCAGGCGCGGTCGGCCCGGCCCTGGTGCGCGCGTAACTGCTTGGCTCATGCCTGCCCCCAAACATCAGGAACCGACATCTCATCAACAGCCGGTTTGACAAGTCCCACGCTAGGCAGCCGAGGGTTGCCCTACCGTTGCATCCAGATGGCCGGGCAGGCGCAGCGGGCCAGGCGAGTCCGGTGATTACCGTCACACCGCCCGGTTCAGGCCGCTACCATCAGGCGCTTTTTTGCGGAACGGTAACGATGGGGCCGTGGGCGTGGCTTACCACCGCGTGGACGACCCGTGCCGGGCCTGGCACCAGCCGGCCGTTCGTGCTGTGCCTGCCGAGCACTACCAGGTCGGCGCTTGCCGATAGGTCGGTGAGGACCTGTCCGGGGTGACCGTGCACGATGTCCCGGCGTACCCCGACGTCGGGGTATTTGCCCCGCCAGCCTTTCAGAAGGTCGTCCAGCTCCCCGGCTGCCTGCGCGTCGGCGTGCGAATCCTGGGACTGCCGTACATGGACGACAAGCAGGTACGCGTTGCGTAGTTGGGCTTCCTCGAAGGCGAACGCGAGTGCGGCCTCGCAGTCCTCGGGGTCCCGTATGCCGACCGCGAGCTGGCGGTGGGCGGCCATGGTCTCTTCCCTGACCACCACAACCGGGCACGAGGCGTGCAGGGCGGCGTAGCGGCTCACCGACCCGAGGGCCATGGCCGCGAACGCGCTGCTGCCTAGAGATCCGACGACGAGCATCAGCGCGCCTGAGCCGCTGTGCGTGACCGCCTGCGCGGGCGGCCCGTCCAGCCGGTCGGTGCCAATCGTCAGATCAGGTGCCAGGGCGCCGGCCGCGCTTGCCGCGGTGGCCAGGGCCCGGTCACGGTTCTGGCTGAGGCGAGCGGCGACGGTCTCGATGTTGACGGATTGCGGGGGCATGGTCATCCGGGGGGGCATCTCGGCGGCGGACACGATCCGCAGCGGGGCGCCTCGCAATGCGGCCTCCCGCGCGGCCCATTCCACTGCCCGCAGGGATTCCGCGGAACCGTCGGTGGCGGCCACGATGGGCTTGGTTGTCATGATGGCTCTCCATCGTTAGCGTCGGCTTGCGTCGCTCCCAGCTCACCAGTGCGATGCCGACGCTCGTAGATGCAAAGGTCGGTGCGCGTCAGGACCTTTGGGCCGTACCGGGCCGAGCTGGTGTAACAGGCTGACAACCTGGTGATGAGGTAACTAGATAGGTCGGCCGCGATTCTGGCTCGGGCGGGCCTGCGCTCTGGTGCCGGGCTCGGCTATCCGGTTTCGGGGATCCAGGGCTGGCCGCGGAATGCGGTGGTGAGCGCGTCGAGTGCGCCGATGCCGTGGCGGGCGGCGGTGGCGATGTAGGAGCGGAGCGCGCAGAATTCCTCGGCTCCGGCGATGGAGCGCATGCAGCCGGAGATCTTGATCCGGAGTTTGCTCATGCGGATGGCCTGCTCAGCCGGGTTATTGGTGAACGGGACGCGCAGGTCGCGGGCGAACCGCAGGTAGTCGCCCTCGCGGGTCTTCATCCTCGTGGCGAGGGCGTGCCGTTTCTGCTGGAGCTTGCCCTGGCGGGCGGCGTTCAGGGCGATCCCGGTGGCCGCGGCCTGGCGGTACCAGTCCTCGTGCTTCGCGCGGGTTTCCGGGTCGATGGTGGCCCGGCCCGCGGCGCGGGCGGCGTCGGCGGCGTCGTTCAGGGCGAGGAGTGCGTCGATGGCCTGCTGCGCCCAGGTCCCGTCGAGGTCCGTGCCGGTCTCGGTGACCGCGACGAGCTCGCGCAGCACGTGCGCTCCGCAAAGGGCGTGGCCCGCGACGTTGCCGAAGGTGTCGTAGGGCGCCCAGGCGTCGTGGACGGCGATACCGCGGAAGTGCGGCAGGACCCCGGCGGCCTTCATGCCGTCCTTGCCGCGCTTGGCGTGGACGGTGAACAGCGCGAACTTCCCCGCCGAGGCGGAGTGGACCCAGGCGAGCCTCCCGGCGGTGCGGAACCCGGTCTCGTCGAAGTGGACGACCTCGCAGGCGATCAGGCGCCGGGTGACCGCGGCCAGCGCGGGCGCGAGGAAGCCCGCCGTCTTCCGTGCGGCCGCGGCGAGGGCGCCGGGCGAGGGGGCGCAGCCGAACAGGTCTGAAAGCGCCCGGCAGGCGCGGTCGCGGGACAGGAACTGGCCGTGCCACAGGTAGATGCCGGTGCCCATGATCCGGGGCCCGTACTGGACCGGCGCGGTCACGCCGTCCGGGGCCCGCGCCTTCGTCTCGCAGCCGCACCCGCACTTCACCGTCAGCATCTGGTGCTCGGTCGTCACCGCCTTGACCGGCGGGATGTCGATGACCTGCCTGCGCTCGACCGCGGTGACCGGCGCGTTCCGCAGGGACTTCCGGCAGCGGCCGCACTTCGCGGGCCGGTGCTTCACTTTCTTGTCCGGGTGCTCCGACAGCTCCATCGTGGCCCCGGGCTGGCCCTTCGGCCTGCCCGGCTTGCGGCCGGACTGGCCGCGCAGCGATTTCGGGGACGGCTTGGCCGGCCCGTCCGATGACGGGGGCTTCGATGAGTTCCGGGAATTCGTCTTCACCTGCGCGGCCAGGTCCGCGACCTGCGACTGCAGCCCGGCCAGCGCCTCGCGGAGCAGCGCGATCTCCGCCGCCTGCTCCGCTATCCGGGCGTCCCGCTCGGCCAGCAGCTCCCGCAGCCGCGTGTTCGCAGCACGAAGCCCGCCATCACCGTCGCCGGGAACGCCGGGCATCTCGGGCACGGCCGAACGTTGCCACGACTCCGCCCGGCCCGCAAATAGGCAGGCATCGAAGCGGGCTCACCCGGCGAGAAAGAGCAGGTGGCGAAAGGGCCGGTCAGACAGGCCTATCTAGTTACGTGATGAGTTGCGCCGACCTGATTCGTCAGGTCGGCAAGGCATGATGTGACGCTCGTCTCTTTACAACAGTTGCCGAGATGTTTCCTACCTTACAGGCCTGGTATATAGTTCACTCGAACCCTAGTTAACCGATAGAGAATGGAAACTATATGCGCGGCATCTTGGCTGGTGCGGTCGCGGTGACGGGCGGCGCGCTCCTCATCGCCGGCTGCTCCTCCAGCGGCTCAAGCTCCTCAAGCGACCCGAGCACGTCGGGCACCGCGTCTGCGGCGGCTGCTGCGGCGCCGGTGACCGTGCGGCTTGGCTTCCTCGCGAACATCACCCACGCGCCCGCGCTCATCGCGCTGAAGGACGGGTACTTCAAGCAGGCTCTCGGCAGCGCCGGATCGGTGACGCCGACCGTGTACTCCAGCGGCACCGAGGAGACCACCGCGATCCTGGCCGGCCAGCTTGACGCCGCCTACGTGGGTCCCAACCCGGCCATCAACGCCTGGGAGAAGTCCAACGGCACCGAGATCAAGGTTGTCTCCGGTGCGGCGACCGGCGGCGCGCAGATCGTCGTCAAGTCCTCGATCTCCAGCGCGTCGCAGCTTAAGGGGGCGTCGCTCGCCACCCCGTCGCTCGGCAACACCCAGGACGTGGCGCTGCGGTACTACCTCAAGCAGAACGGCCTGGCGACGACCGCCACCGGCGGCGGCGACGTGCTGGTCAAGCCGACCACCCCGAACTCCGACGCGGTCCTTGAGTTCAAGTCGGGCCAGATCGCCGGCGCGTCCGAGCCCGCCCCCTATGACGTGGAGATGGTGCAGGACGGCGGCAAGGTGCTGCTGTCGGAGCCGGGCGTGACGACCATGCTGATGGTCACCCAGTCGTTCCTGTCCGCGCACCCGGCGATCGTCACCGACCTGCTCAAGGCGAACCTCCAGGCCCTCGACCTCATCAAGTCGAACCCGACGAAGGCAGAAGCGGACGCCGACGCCGAGTACGCCGCCTACACCGGCAAGTCGATCAAGTCCTCCCTGGTGGCCGCGTCGTTCAAGCAGATCGACTTCACCGCCGACCCGGACGCGGCGTCGATGACCACGGACGCTGCCCAGGCGGTCAGCCTCGGGCTGCTCAAGGAACCGGTCAGCCTGAGCGGGATCTTCGACCTGGGACCGCTCAACACGCTGCTGGCCGCCGCCGGCCAGCCGACCGTAGGCTCCTGACCCCGGAGATGAGTGCAACCGAGATGACCACCAACACGATGACGGAGGCGTCGGCGGCAGTCACGCTGGCCGGCGTCTCCAAGGTGTACGGGCGCGGCACCGCCGCCGTCCATGCCCTCGACCAGGTGTCCCTCTCGGTTGCCCCGGGGGAGTTCACCTGCCTGATCGGCGCGTCCGGCTGCGGCAAGTCGACGATGCTGTCGCTGGTGGCCGGGCTCGACCAGCCGACGACGGGCAATATCGCGGTCTCCGGCCGGGTCGCGATGATGTTCCAGGAGCCCGGGCTGTTCCCCTGGCTCACGGCGGGCGCCAACGTCGAGCTCGCGCTCCGCGCCCGCGGCGTCGGCCGCGCCGAGCGCCGCCAGCGAACCGCCGAGCTGCTCGAGATCGTGCAGCTCGGCGGGTTCGGCGGCAAGCGCCCGCACGAGCTGTCGGGCGGCATGCGCCAGCGGGTCGCGCTCGCGCGCGCGCTAGCCCAGGACGCGGACGTGCTCCTGATGGACGAGCCGTTCGGCGCACTCGACGCGATGACCAGGGACGTACTGCACGACGAGCTCGACCGGATCACCGCCGAGCGGAACCTGACCGTGCTGTTCGTCACCCACAACGTGCGCGAGGCGGTGCGGCTGGGCGACCGCGTGGTCGTACTGAGCAGCCGCCCAGGCCGCGTACTGGAGGAGTTCGCGGTGACGGTCGGGCGGCCGCGGCGGATCGACTCGGCGCCCGTCGCCGAACTGGCCGCGAAGATCACCGACCGGCTGCGCGAGGAGATGAGCAGGCATGGCAACTAGCAGTGCACGGGCGGGCACCGCGCTCGCGGGCCTTGACGCCCTCGACCTCGCGGCCACCGCCACGGGCGGCCGCCGCGGGCAGGTCGCCCTGCGATTCTGGAACGCCCTGTGGCCGAAGCTGCTCGCCGTCGCCCTGGTGCTGGCGATCTGGGAGCTGATCACCCTCAGCGGCTACAAGAAGGCCATCTGGCCGGCCACCGGCCCGACCCTGGCGAACCTCTGGGACCAGCTGAACACGGCCCTGCTCTGGAAGGCGATCGGCGACACGCTGCAGAGCGCGGTCGTTGGCTTCGCGGTCGCGCTGCTGATCGGCGCCGTCATCGGCGCTCTGGTCTCCAGGATCCCCCCGCTGCGGGCTGCGGTCGGGTCGCTGATCACCGGTCTGCAGACGATGCCGTCGATCGCCTGGGTCCCGTTCGCGATCTTGCTGTTCGGGCCAAATGACACCGCGATCCTGTTCCTCGTCATCCTCGGGGCGGCCCCGTCGATCGCCAACGGCCTGATCACCGGCGTCGACTACACCCCGCCGCTGCTGCTCAAGGCGGGCGCGATGATGGGGCTGCGCCGGGTGTCCCTGCTCAGGTACCTGATCCTGCCCGCCTCACTGCCGGCCTTCGTCGCCGGGCTAAAGCAGGGCTGGGCGTTCGCCTGGCGCAGCCTGATGGCAGGCGAGCTGATCGTGCTCGTGCTCAACCAGCCGTCGCTTGGCGAGCTGCTCAACAACGACCAGTCGTTGTCGGACCTGGAGAGCGCCACCGCGATCATGATCGTGATCCTTATCATCGGCCTCGTCGTCGACGGTCTGTTCGGCGCGGCCGACAAGGCCATCCGCAAGCGGTGGGGACTCGCGTAGATCACACACCAAATGTGACGAAGTGTGAACGAACACGAACTACATCTGTGTAACTTAATTCCGATGTGTCAGTTGGTCCATAACAGGGAGATGACACAGATGGAACACACGGAACGCAACGATGTGGCAACGTCGGTCACCGACCCGGAGCTCGACGAGGCCCTGGCCCGCGCCATCAGGCTGCTCATCTCCGACGCCATCGAGTCAGGCGCGGCCCCGGACGCGTCAGCGTCCGCCGCCTAGGACCGTTAACTCCCTAACGGTCGCCTTTAGCCGGGGTCGCGCTTGGAGAGGTCGGTGATGGCGTCGCAGGCCGTCGCGACCGGGTCGATGGCGTTGGCGTGGGCGGCGAGGTCGCGCAGCAGCGCACGGAAGACCGGCCGAGCGTCGGGGGCCAGGCCGGCCAGCAGGTGCTGCTCCGCGTGCCCGAACCGGATCTCGAGGTCGGCCAGGACGTCGCATCCGTGCTCGGTCGCCACGACCCGGCGGCTACGGCGATCGCGCGGATCGGGCTGGCGCGCGACCAAGTCGGCGGCCTCCAGGTCGTCGAGCAGGTAGGTCATGACCGTGCGGTCGACACCCAGGCGCTGGGCTAGGGCGGCCTGGCTGCCCGGTTCGTCGCGGGCGGCGGCGGACAGCACCTGGTAGCCGCGATGGCCGCCGGGGATGCCCTCGGTAACCGCGTCGGCCGCCTTGACGTAGGCGCGGAACACCACCGCCAGCCCCCAGCCGAGGTCGTCCGCGAGCCGGTCGCCCGGCGCGGCGGCGGTCAGCTTCCCAGCCGGAGTCGACGTCATCTCCCCATGGTACGACAGTGCTGGTTCCAAGATAGTCTGTACGATAGATTATCTTGGAAACAGCACATGTTGGCGAGAAGGGATCGCGGATGACTGACTACGGTCACGAGCTTTCGTTCGGGATATTCGTGACGCCGCAGGCGGACGCGGCGTCGCAAGTGATCGAGCTCGCCCGGCGGGCCGACGCGGCCGGCCTTGACTGGGTGAGCGTGCAGGACCACCCGTACCAGCCCGGCTTCCTCGACGCCTGGACGCTGCTCACCTCGATCGCGGCCGCGACCGAGAACATCGGCGTGTTCCCCAACGTGGCGAACCTGCCGCTGCGCCCGCCGGCGATGCTTGCCCGGGCGGCCGCGAGCCTCGACATCCTGTCCGGCGGCCGGGTCGAGCTGGGCCTCGGGACGGGCGCGTTCTGGGACGCGATCGCCGCGCTGGGCGGGCCGAGGCGGACCGCCGGGGAGTCGGTCGACGCGCTCCGCGAGGCGATCGCGGTGATCCGCGCGCTGTGGACCCCCGGGCGCGGCGCGCGCCTGCCCGGCAAGCACTACGAGCTCAACGGGGCGAAGCCCGGGCCGTTCCCCGTCCACGACATCGGGATCTGGGTGGGCGCGTACAAGGAGCGGATGCTCCGGCTCACCGGCGAGCTCGCTGACGGCTGGCTGCCGAGTTCCCCGTACGCGCCGCCGGAGCGGCTGGCGGCCATGAACGCCGTCATCGACGCGGCCGCTGTCGACGCCGGCCGCCCGCCCGCAGCGGTGCGGCGGATCTACAACATCGCCGGGTCGTTCGGCGGTTCCGGCTCGGGTTTCCTCGACGGGCCGCCCAAGGTCTGGGTCGAGCAGCTCGCGGGCCTCGTGCTCGACGAGGGGATGAGCGGGTTCGTGCTGATGGCCGACGACGCGTCGACCCTAGAGCGGTTCGCGGCCGAGGTCGCGCCGCCGGTGCGGGAGCTGGTCGCCCGCGAGCGCGCGTCGGCCGCCGGTTCACAAGCAGGCGATCTCGAACGGACCGTGGTTCCACCGGCCCCGTCCGCGACTTCGGTCCCCGGCGCGGTGAGCGTGACGGCACGAGAGCTCCAGGATCGCCTCGGCATCTCCCCGACCCCCGACGACGGCGTCCGGCTCAGCCCGGAGACCGTCTGGGACGAGTCGGCCCGCCCGCTCGCGCCCGCGCCCGACCCGGCCGCGACGTACACCGAGTCGGACCGGTCCTACGCCCACGAACTGGTCGGGGTGCACAATCACCTGCGATCGGAGCTGGCCCGCCTGCGCGACATGATCTCCCAGGTGGCGGCGGGCAGCCTGGACGTCGCCGCCGCCCGGACCGAGATCAGCAAGCTGACCATGCGGCAGAACCAGTGGACGGTCGGCGCGTACTGCGAGAGCTACTGCCGGCTGGTCGGCCTGCACCACACGATCGAGTCCACCCAGCTGTTCCCGGGTCTGAGCCGGCTAGACGCCCGGCTGGCGCCGGTGACCGGGCGCCTGCACGCCGAGCACGAGATCATCGCCGGACTGCTCGCGCGCGTCGACGCCGCCCTCGTCGCCCTGGTGACCGATCCCATCAGCGGCATGCCCGCCTTGGAAGCGGCCGCTGACGTGCTCACCGACGCGCTGCTCTCGCATCTGTCCTACGAGGAGCACCAGCTCCTGGAGCCGCTGGCTCGCTTCGGGCCCGTGCTCTACGGCCGGTAGATCACAGCTCGCGTTCGTAGACGTACATCAACGGACCGTCTGCACCGCCGACCCGGTTGGTGAAGCCGAGGCTCTCGTACAGGCGGCGCGCGGCGAGGTCGGGCTCGTCGACGCCGATGTCCATCGTGTCGGCGCCCCGCCTGCGGGCTTCGGTCAGGGCCGCCTCCATCAACGCTCGGCCCAGGCCGTGGCCTCGCCTGGGCGGGGTGACGTACAGCTCGGCCAGATAGCACTCCAGCCCACTGCTCCAGATCGCGGCCCGGAAGCGGAGCACGGCCAGCCCGTCTGGTCCGTCACCGGCCAGCAAGACGATCGTCTCGCCGTCTTCGATAAGCTGCCGCAGCCGCGCCGCCAGGGCTGCGGGCGTAGGCGCAGGCTCGTCGAATTCCCGGTTGAAATCGTAAAGCAACTGCCCGATGGCGTCGGCGTCGGCACCGTCCGCACGCCGAACCAGGTGCACCATGGATCCTCCCAGGGTCAGGACGAGGGCGAGCGGAGGAGAGTCGCCGCGGTCCGTTCGAGATGATGATTTGGATTTAAGCCCTTAATCCACCGCCACCTCGGCTTCGATTTCCACCGGAAGGTTGAACGGCAGCTCGGCCACGCCGATGGCGGAGCGGGCGTGCTGGCCGGCGTCGGGGCCCCACAGGTCGAGGATGAGGTCGGAGAAGCCGTTGATCACGGCGGGGGTCCTGGTGAAGCCGGGGGCTGTGTTGACCATGCCGAAGACACGGAGCCAGCCGCTGACCCGGTCCAGGTCGCCGAGGGCGCGCTGCAGGCTGGCGAGGATGGCGAGGGCGGTCAGGCGGGCGGCGTCGTAGGCCTGCTCCTCGGTGACGTCACGGCCCACCTTGCCGACGATCGAGGTGAGCGCGCCGTCGGGCTGCAGCGGGCCGTGGCCGGAGACGAAAGCGCGGCCAGGCCACGCCCGCACCCAGGGGAACGGCAGCGTCAGGCCGGGCGGCAGTTGCATGGGCGGGGGAAGCTCGAGGCCGAGTTCGGCCAGGCGGCGTTCGATGCGCATACCGCTATCATGTCGCTCCCGCGCTTGGCTCGGCGGGCCTGGCGCTTAGGCCGTCGGTGAGCGGATGACCAGGACCGAGGCGACCGGGCCGGTCCCGACCGCGGCGTACCCATGGGCGACGTCGCTGAGCCACCGGGCCGCCTCGCCCGGGCCGATCTCCGTCTCCTCGCTCGAGCCGGCCGACCCGGGCCCGCCCGGCCGTCACCAGCAGGTGCTCGGTGACGCCGGGGCCATGAGCGGCCGACTGGTGACGCGTGCCCGGGTCGATCGTCAGCCGGTAGACCTCCACCGTCGCGCCGTCGTCGCGGCTGACGTCGAGCAGTCGCGCCTCGATGCCGGGGGAGGAGATCCGCGCTCCCGCGCGGTCCGCGAGCAGGGTAGCGAGCGGCACGCCGAGGGCGCCGGCCAGCGCGTACAGCGTGCTCAGGGTCGGATTGCGGGCGCCGTTCTCGATCTCGGACAGGGACCCTTTGCCGATCCCGGCCGCCTCGGAGAGGGCGGCGAGCGACAGACCGCGATCATGGCGGGCGGCCCGCAGCCGCTCACCCACCAGGCGCGCCAGATCGTCCATGGTCACCGAGTCTAATTAATGGGTTCCATATACAGAACGATCTTCACTAGAGTTCTGTATATGGAACGCATCAACCAGCCGGTGCTCGCCGGGATCCTTACCGCTCTCGTCGGGTTCACCAGTTCCTCGGCCGTCGTGCTCACGGGTCTGCGCGCAGTCGGGGCGTCGCCGTCCGAGGCCGCCTCGGGGCTGCTGGCGGTCTGCGCCACCCAGGGGCTTGGCGTCCTCTGGCTGGTGCGGCGGCACCGGATTCCGCTGACGCTCGCCTGGTCGACGCCCGGCGCGGCGCTGCTCGCGAGCACCGGTGCGGTTCGGGGCGGCTGGCCGGCCGCGGTCGGAGCGTTCCTCGTGGTGGGCGGGCTCATCCTGGTCACCGGTCTGTGGCCGCGACTGGGCGCGCTGATCACCGCGATTCCGACCCCGATCGCGCAGGCGATGCTGGCCGGCGTGGTGCTCGGGCTGTGCCTTGACCCGGTGCGCGGCTTCGCCTCGCACCCGTGGCTGGTCGGGCCGATCCTGCTCACCTGGCTGGTGCTGCTCAGGTTCGCGCGCAAGTGGGCCGTCCCGGCCGCGTTCGCGGTCGCGCTGGTGGTCGTCGGCGTCGACGCCGGCAGGCACGGCGGCATCGACGGGGCGCTGCTCCCGCACCTGGACTGGTCGACGCCCGCGTTCACCTCGGCCGGGCTGCTCAGCCTGGCCCTGCCGCTCTACGTCGTCACGATGGCCGGGCAGAACGTACCTGGCGTGGCCATCATGTCCTCCTTCGGTTACCAGGTGCCGTGGCGCGAGACGATGACCGTCACCGGCATCGGGACCGCAGCCGGCGCGCTGGCCGGCGGGCACGCCATCAACCTCGCCGCGATCACCGCCTCGATGGCCGCCTCGCCCGACGCCGATCCCGATCCCGGGCGGCGCTGGATCGCGTCCTGGACCGCGGGCTGGGTCTACCTCGTGCTGGCCCTGTTGTCGGCCGCGCTGACCATGTTCGTCAGCGCTGCCCCGGCCGACGTGACCGGCGCGGTGGCGGGACTTGCGCTGCTTGGCACGCTCGCCGCCTCCCTCGCGGGGGCCCTGTCGGCGGTCGAGGGGCGCGAGGCGGCCGCGATCACGTTCGTGGTCGCGGCCTCGGGCCTGACCTTCGTCGGCATCGGCGCCGCCTTCTGGGCGCTGGCGGCGGGCCTGCTGGTGCGGGCCGTCCTACCGCGGCCCGGCCAGCCGGTTGCCCCGCCAGCCGGCCAGCCCGCCCGGCCGCTCGCGGGCCAGCCCGCGACCACACCCGAGTAGCGCGGTTGCGCCTGACACGGTGTGAGGTCTTACCGTTCAGGCATGGGTACTGGTGCCTCGGGGGCCGACGCGAACGCGGCCGGCTGGACGGTCAGCGATCTGGCTCAGGCGACGGGGCTGTCGCAGCGAGTGCTGCGGCACTGGGAGGAGCTGGGCCTCGTCGCCCCGGCCAGGACGGCGGCCGGGCACCGCCGCTACGGTCCGAGCGAGATCACCCGGCTGTACCAGGCGCTGGCGCTGCGCCAGGCCGGCCTGCGCCTGGGGCAGATCAAGACCCTGCTCGACGCCAGCGACCCCGAGTCGGCGGCGACCGCGCTGCGCGCGCATCTGGCCGAGCTCGACGCCGACCTGCACCGTCGCGGGCTGCTGCGGGACCGGCTGGCGGCCGCCCTCGGCGCCCTGGACCACGAGGAGGCCGACCCTGACCGGCTCGACCGAGCGCCTGCCGACGACGCCGAACTGCTGATGAAGGTGATTGAGACAATGACGATGTTCGACCGGTACGTCCACGGCTACCGCGCCGCCGAGAACACCCGGCTGCACGATCAGGCCGACACCCTGTCGGAGCTGCTGCACGCCGACACCGGGTTCCCGGCGGGCGCTGCCGTGCTCGAAGTCGGCTGCGGGGTGGGCGCCCAGACGGTGACCGTCGCCGAGCGCAGCCCCGGCGCGCGCCTCACCGCCATCGATCTGTCGGCGGAGTCGCTGGCGGCCGCCCGCAGACGTGTTCGCGACGCGGGCCTGGCGGACGTCGCGTTCGCCCGGGCCGACGTCTACACGCTCCCGCAGCCCGACGGACCGCTCGCGGCGGCGACGTTCGACCACGTCTTCGTCTGCTTCCTGCTCGAGCACCTACCCCGACCGGTCGAGGCGCTGCGACGGCTCCGCGCGATGCTGAAGCCGGGCGGCACCATCACCGTGATCGAAGGCGATCACGGCCTGATCTGCTTTCACCCCGACAGCCCGGCCGCGCGCGACGCGATCGCCTGTCAGGTCGCCCTGCAGCGCAACGCGGGCGGAGACGCCCTGCTCGGCCGGCGGCTGCACCCGCTGCTGACCGAGGCCGGCCTGCGCGACGTGACCGTCTCGCCGCGGATGGTCTACGTCGATGGCAGCAATCCGGAGCTGGCCGACCGGTTCATCCGCCGGACCTTCACCGCGATGATCGAGGGCATCCGCGAGCCGGCTGTGGCTGGCGGCCTCACCACCGCCGACCACTTCGACGCGGGCATCCGCGACCTGCTCCGCACCGCGGAAGACGACGGGGTGTTCTGCTACACCTTCTTCAAGGCGACCGCCCGCGTCTGAACCGTCACCCGTGCTCGGCGGCCCAGGCGCAGATGGCCGCCAGCGGCTCCCGCAGGGTCGTGCCCAGCGCGGTCAGGGCGTGAACCTTCCACTCCGATAGGTCGGGCGGCAGGCATCGTGGCGGCCGTTGGCGCGTTGTTCCTTCGTCGGCCGTATCAGCAACGATCGGTCTGGTGCCGCACTCGAGAGCCACCGGGTTGCGGCGGACGCTATCAGGAGCAGGGAAGATGACCGAATCCAGCGCAGTGGTGACGCGTGACGTCCCCCTGTTGCCTGGCGGACACCCGGTTCTGGGGCACGCGCTGGAGTTCGGCCGCGACCCACTCGTATTTTTCCAGCGGGCACGGGAGCACGGCGACGTGGTCTGCACCCGGTTCGGGCCGTTGCACGTTTACGTGCTGAACAGTCCGAGCGCCATCAGGCAGGCACTGGTCGGCGAGGCACGGAAGCTGAGCAAGGGCCTCAACTTCGGGCGGACTAAGAGACTGATCGGCAACGGGCTGGTAATGGCCGAAGGCGAGAGCCATCAGCGGCAGCGACGCCTCATGCAGCCAGCGTTTCATCGCGCCGAGCTCGCCCGCTACGCGGACACGATGCTGGACGTCGCGGCGCCTCGCATCAGGGCATGGCCAGACGGCGGGACGCTTGCCCTCGATCACGAGATGCGGTCGATCACGCTCACCGTGCTGATCAGGACGCTCCTTTCCAGTGACATCGGCACGGACGCGATCGATGAGATCGAGCGGCTCCTGCGGGTGCTCCTGGCTGAACTCGTGGCCCGCGGAATCAGCGCCAATGTTCCGGGGCTCGGATGGGCGCCGACCCGGTCCAACCGGCGATTCAACGCGGCCAACCGGCGCCTGCGGGCCGTGCTGACCGACGTCATCGACGGCTACCGGAGGGCGGGGGAGGGCCGCGGCGACCTGATCTCGATCCTCGTGCGCGCCCACGACGAGGACACCGGCACGGGGATGACGGACGAGCAGTTGCGCGACGAAGCCACCACCCTCGTCATCGCGGGCTCCGAGACGACCGGCAACACCATCGCCTGGGCCTGCTACCTGCTGTCTCAGCACCCAAGGATCCAGGAGCGGCTCCAGCAGGAAGTCGACCGGGTGCTGGCCGGCGCCGACGCCGACTACGAGACCGTGAGCAGGCTGCCGTTCACCCGCGCGGTGATCACCGAGACGCTGCGGCTTTACAACCCGGTCTGGATACTGCCTCGGCGGGCACTGGCAGATGTCGAACTGGACGGTCACCTGCTGCGGGCGGGAAGCAGGATCCTCTTCAGCCCGTACGCGCTCAACCGCGACGCCCGGCTGCATCTCGATCCCGATCGCTTCGATCCCGACCGGTGGACCGCCGACCACAGCCGGAGCGATGTGCGAGCAACGTTCTTCCCCTTCGGGCAGGGCATCAGGAACTGCATCGGCGAAGGATTCGCCTGGACGGAGTTGACCCTGCTGCTCAGCGTGATCGCGGCCAACTGGCAACTACGGCTGGCCGACGGCGCCGCCGTGCACCCCGTGCTTAGCAGCACTCTGGTGCCGAGCGAGCTACCGATCATCGTGACCCGCCGCCGTTAGCGTGGGTCTGGCTTTGCTCGGAGCTCGCCGACCCGTCGTTCCAGCGCCGACGACCACCCCGGCGCTGACGATCAGGATCCCGATGGAGATCCACAGCGCCGTGTGGAAGCCATCGTAGAAATCGCCCGCCGCCAGCGAGCCGAACAGGGCCACCCCGAGCAGGCTTCCGGCCTGCCGGAAGGCGGTGAGGGCGCCGGAGGTGACGCCCGAGCGGCTGCGGTCGGCGCTGGCGAGCAGCACGCTCGTCATCGGCGGGACGAGCGTCCCGAGCCCCCCGCCGAGCAGCGCCTGCTGGGCGAGCAGGGCGGGGTAGCCCGTCGCCGGGCTCACCCACAGCAGCCCCGCGCACCCGGTGGTGAGCACGGCCAGGCCGGCCAGGATCGCGCGGCCAGGGCCGATCACCGCGGTGACCCGCCCGCTGACGAGGTTGGCGCCCAGGATGGACGCGGTCATCGGCAGGAAAGCCAGCCCGGTCTCCAATGCGGACATCCGCTGCTGAGCCTGGAAGAGCAGACTGAACAGGAAGATAAGACCGTAGAAGCAGACGTTGACCAGGAAGCCGATGGTCACCGGGGAGACGAACCCGGGTCGGCGAAACAGCGATAGCGGCAGCATCGGGCTGGCCGTCCGCGCCTCGGCGCGGACGAAGGCGACGGCCGCCGCCAGCGCGACTCCCAGGCCCGCGAGCACCCAAGGGCTGGTGAAGCCGTGGGACCCGGCCTCGATCACGGCGGCGGCGAAGACGGCCAGCGCGACCGACGCGAGCGCGGCGCCGCGCGCGTCGACCCGCCGCTCGGCCGATCGGTCGGTTTCCGACGCGTACCGCAGGGCGAGCCAGAACCCGGCCGCCCCGAGCGGCACGTTGATGAAGAAGATGGCGCGCCAGCCGAGGACGGCGATCAGCAGGCCGCCGAGGACCGGTCCGCCGGACAGGGCGGCGGTCGCGCCCGCGACGAATTTCCCGACCGCCCGGGTCCGCTCTCCGGGATCGGCGTAGGCGTGGTTGAGCAGGGCGAGTGCGCAGGAGCCGAGCAGCGCCGCCCCCAGTCCCTGCACGGCCCGGGCCGCGATGAGCATGGTCATGTCCGCTGCCAGCCCGCACAGCACCGACGCGGCCACGAAGACCGCGAATCCCGTGCACAGCATCCGCTTGACGCCGAAACGGTCGCCGAGGGCGCCCGCCGTGAGGATCAGGGCGGCGAACACCAGCGTGTACGCGCTGACCACCCACTGCAGCCCGGTGACGCCGCCGCCGAACGAGGCGCCGATCTGCTTCACCGCCACGTTGACCACGGTCACGTCGAGCTGTATCACCCCGAAGCCGAGGCTGGTCGCGATCAGGGTCGCGGTCAGCGGCCAGCTCGCGGGCGTTCGCGGCCTAGCGGTAGCGGCGATGGTGTCGGATGAGGTCATGGGGAAACGCTAGGGGCGGAACGTCTCAATATTCATTGAGGTATCTGGCGCTAGAATGCGGTTATGGCACTCGCGGATGCCGACCTCGCGTCGATCGGCCGGGCGCTCGGTGACGCACACCGGGCGCGCTTCGTGCTCGCCCTGCTCGGCGGCGAGGAGCTGCCAGCAGGCGAACTGGCCGCCCGCGCCGGGACGTCATCCTCGCTGACCAGCGCCCACCTGGCCAGGCTGCTCGAGTCCGGCCTGGTCAGCGTGCGCGCTCGCGGCCGCCAGCGGTTCTACAGGATCGCCAGCGCGCAGATCGCCGAGGCAGTCGAGGCGCTGCTCGCGATCGCCCCGCATCAGGACGCGGTCGGCCTGACCGCGGTGACCAGGGGCAAGGCGCTGCGGCGCGCCCGCACCTGCTACGACCACCTGGCGGGCCAGCTCGGGGTGGCGCTGGCCGACTCCTTCGAACGCGACCGGATGCTACTGCCGACCGCCAGCGGCTGGGACCTGACCAGCCAGGGCGAGCGCAAGCTGGCGCACCTCGGGCTGGACACCGCCGCCCTGCCCCAGAGCCGCCGCCCCTTCCTGCGGCCGTGCTTGGACTGGACCGAGCGCCGCCCGCACCTGGCCGGGATGCTCGGACAGGGGCTGGCCAGCCTCCTGCTCGACCTGGGCTGGGTCCGCCGAACCGCGCAATCGCGTGCGCTTGTGATCACCGCTGCGGGGGAGCGGCAGTTGCTGTCGGAGTTCGCCATCAAGCTTTAAATGGGCCGCTCTTTCCCCGCCGCGCCCAATTCGATGAGCCTCGATGCGCCTCGGTAGTCGTAACCACCGGCTGTCAGCGTCTCACCGCCGCGCCCGGCGTCGACGGTTGGCACGTGCCCTAACCTGGTCATTTAATGAACGAGTCCACCTTCCCAGCCTGGCTCGCCGCGCAGGCGGCCGATCGCGCCGATCGAGGGCTCGACCGGCAGCTCGCGGCTTCCGACGGTGGACGCCTGCTCGACCTCGCGGGCAACGACTACCTCGGGCTCGCCCGCGATCCGCGGGTGGTGGCCGGAGCGGTGGCGGCCGCCCGGTCGTACGGCGCCGGGGCCGGCGCCTCGCGGCTGGTGTCGGGCACGCTGTCCATCCACACCGAGCTTGAGCGGGCGCTGGCCGCGTTCGCCGGCTTCCCGGCCGCGCTCACGTTCTCCACCGGCTACCACGCCAACCTCTCCGTGGTCTCGGCGCTGGCCGACGCCGACACGCTCATCGTCTCCGACGCGCATATTCACGCCTCCATGATCGACGCCTGCCGGCTTACCCGCGCGACCGTGACCGTGACCGCCCACAACGACGTCGCCGCGGTCGCCCAGGCGCTGGCGGGCCGCCGCCAGCGCCGGGCGCTGGTGCTGGTCGAGACGATCTACTCCGTCCTCGGCGACGCCGCGCCGCTACCCGAGCTGGCCGAGCTCGTCGCCGCCAGCGACGCGGTGCTCATCGCCGACGAAGCGCACGCGTTCGGCGTCGGCGGACCCGGCGGCCGAGGACTGCTCGCCGCTCACGGCCTGGCTGGCCGCCCCGACGTGGTGGCGACGGGAACCCTGTCGAAGTCGTTCGGCGCCCAGGGCGGCGTAGCGCTCGGCCTGCCCGCGGTCCGCGAGCACCTCATCAACCGGGCGCGGCCGTTCATCTACGACACCGGGCTCGCACCCGCCGCCGCGGGCGCGGCGCTGGCGGCGCTGGGGGTCCTCGAGGCCGCGCCGGAGCTGGCGGGTCGGGTCCGCCGCGCCGCCGCGCTGCTGGCCGACGCCGTGGGGGTCGCCAACCCGGCCGGGGCGGTCCTGTCGGTGCCCATGGCCGGGCCGCGCGAGGCGCTGGCGGCGGTGGCCGCTGCCGCCGAACAGGGCCTCAGGATCGGCTGTTTCCGACCGCCGTCCACTCCGGACGGCGTTTCCAGGCTCCGGCTGACCGCCCACGCGCACCACACCGACGAGGACCTGACCGGCGCGGCCAACGTCCTCCGCCGCATCGTGTTGGCGTGCGACTAGCCGGCCAGGGCCGGAAGGGCGCGCAGGTCCGGGGCGACCCACGCCGAGCGGGCGGCGGCGCTTGCGAGCAGCCCGGGCGAGTAGAAGTGACCGAGCAGGCCGGCGTCGAGCAGCTGCGGGTTCCGGTCAAGGAACTCCTCGAAGCTGTCGGCGGGCCAGCGCTGCCGGTGCACCGCGACGCACTGGACCCATGACCGCGTGATCGTCTGGTGGAACTTGGCGGGCTCGCCGTGCGCCTCCGCGACCTGCCGGATCGCGGCGGCGACGGAGTCGGCGGCCGCGTCGGCGTCGTGCGCGGCGAGGTAGCGCCAGGCGAGCTCGACGTGCTGGCGGTGGCCGAAGCCCGCGCCGCGCCCGAGGATGTCGTGCAGTACCTGCCGGTCGTCGCCGTCCATGTCCTAATTTTACGTTCACCAGGTCGCCCGGCCCGACTGGTTTCTGCCGACCCCGCTAGCGCTGGCAGTTCGGGCACCAGAACATGATCCGCTGCTGCCCCGCGGGTCCCTGCTCGCCCCGCCTGATCCGGGTGCCGCACCGACGGCAGGGCCTGCCCGCGCGCCCGTACACCCAGTTCTCCTGGCCGCGCCTGGTGTCGCCGGTCGTCACGTGCCCGGGCCGGGTCTTGTTGGCGTCCAGCAGCCGGTGCCCGAGGTCCACCAGGGCACGTAGGTCCTCGATCGAGCCGACCGGCCGCGACGGGCCGAGGCCGCGCAGGAACAGCATCTCCGCGGCGTAGATGTTCCCGATCCCGGCGAGGTTGCGCTGATCGAGCAGGGCGTCGGCGATCGGCCTGTCCGGTTCGCGCGAGAGCAGGCTGACGGCCCGCGCCGGGTCCCAGTCGGGTCCGAGCAGGTCGGGACCGAGATGCCCGACCACCTTGTCTTCGTCGGCGGTGGGAATCAGCTCGGTCACGCCCAGGAGGTAGCCCGCCGCCTCCCATTCGTCGTTGGCGAGGAGCACCCGCAGCCTGAAGCTCTCGGGCGGGTGGACGCCGGGTCGGGCGGGGCGGACCCGCCAGAAGCCCTCCATCTTCAGATGGGTGTGCACGGTCAGACCGTCGCCGGTGCGGATCAGCAGGTGCTTGCCCTGCGCGACGACCTCGGTCACCAGCTGCCCGCTCAGGTCGGCGGTCGCGTAACGGGGAACCCGGAAGTCGCTGCGCACGAGCACCCGCCCGGCCAGCGCCTCATGCAGGCGGCGGGCGGTGGACCAGACGGCATCACCTTCAGGCATGACCTAAGGATGCCCTGCTCCGTGCGCGCTCGTGGCCGCGACCGCTCGCGCCGTCGGCCCCGGCCGTCTGCGACCCGGCCGGGCCTTACTCGCCGGTCTGCCCGCCCGCAAGCTCGCAGACGATGTCCAGATGGCCGACGTGCCGGGCGTACTCCTGCACGAGGTGGAACAGGACCCGCTCCAGCGTCGCGGGCGGCTGGCCCGACCAGCGCTCGCCCGGCTGGCCGATCTCGTCTAGGCGGTGGCCCTCGACGACGGCGTTGCTGCGCGCGGCCTGGGCCGTCAGCTCGGCCAGCAGGCCGTCGAGGGTCTCGTCCGGCCCGACGTACCAGCGGTCGTCGCGCCGGTCGCCCCACGGATCGGCCACCGGGCGGCCCTCGAACCCCCACTCCAGCCAGCGCCGTTCCACGTAGGTCAGGTGCTTGACCAGCTCAAGCGGCGTCCACCCGGACGGCAGGCGGCTGCGCCCCAGTTCGTCGGCGGGCAGCGAGCGCGCCTTGGCCGCCAGCCGGTCCCTGAAGAAGTCGAGGTAGCGGTTGAACACCATGGCGCGGGATGCGGCCGGGTCGGTGGGCGAGGGGAACGGGACGCTCATGGCGTTCAGGCTAACCCGTCCCCGTCGCGTCAAACGGTCGCCACCAGCAGGTCCTCGCCGGTCGACATCCGCAACCCGTCCGCGCGTCCCGCGAAGTAACGCTCGTTGAGCGCCGCCGAGGACACGTGCCGCGCGTCGGCGAAGCCGACCTCCCGCGCCAGGGAGACCATCTCCTCCGGCGCGAAGAAGCTGAGGAACGGCGTCCCCGAGGCCCGCGCACCGTTCTCCGCCATCGCCAGCCCCGCCCGGTCCCGCTCGTCGAGCAGCGCCGCCGGGAGGAGGAAGGTCATCGCCACCGTCGACCCGGGCGCGAGCGCGGCCAGCTGGCGGAGCGTCGCCACGTTGGCGTCCCGCGTCAGGTACATGCTGACGCCGGTGGAGGCCACCACGGCGGGTGCGGCGGGCGAGAACCCGGCCGCCGCGAGCAGGTCCCACCAGGAGGCGCCCGCCTCGAAGTCGACCGGGACCAGGCGCAGCCACCCCGGGACGCCGTAGCCGAGCTCAATCAGCCGCCGCCGCTTCCACGCCTGCGGCGCGGGCTGGTCCACCTCGAACACCCGCAGCCGCCCCGCGTACTCCGGCCGCCGCTCGACAAAGGTGTCGAGGCCCGCGCCGAGCAGCACGTACTGGCCCACGCCGGCGTCGACGGCGGCGGTCACCAGGTCCTCGATGAAGCGGGCGCGGGCCACGATCGCGGCCCGGAAGCCGCCGGTGAAGACCGGGTCCATGTCCGGCCGCTCACGCCAGCCCGCCGCCGGGTCCGCCAGCCGCAGCCCCACCTCGTCCGCCAGCACCGGCGGCGCGGCGTCCACCTCCAGATGCAGCGCCCGCCACAGGGCGACCCGCACCGCCGTCTGATCCGGCTCGGGAAGTACCTGCTCATCAGCCACCGGGCCAACCTACACCGGCCCGGCCGGGTGCTCGCCGGCGCCGTCTGGATGATCAGAAGATCAAGGTCAAACTCGGTCATCCCGAACGGACCCTGAGCTCCACCCATCCCGTCGCCGATACTGCAATCATCAGGTGACCCGATGCGGGCGCTCGGCCGTCGCGTGCGCGAGGGGGAAGGAAGCTGGCGTGGAGTTCCTGATCGAGCGGATGACCCGGCAGGGCCTCGCCGCGCGGTCCACCGCCGCGACGGCCGAGGTGGCGGCGGCCGCCGTCGGCCTGCAGGCACAGGACGTCGGCGCGGCCAGGCTCGGCGTCCGCGCCCGATCGGACGCGGTCGGCGAGGCCTCTGTCATATCCGCGCTGCAGCACGACCGCAGCGCGGTGCGGACCTGGCTGATGCGGTCCACCGTCCACCTGGTCGCGGCCGAGGACCTGCGGTGGATGGCGGAGCTGTTCGGGCCGGTGATGGAACGCAACCATCGGACGCGGTGGCGGCAGCTCGGCATCACCGAGCCGGTGATCGAGGCGGCGCTGCCGCATGCACGCGAGCTGCTCGACCGGCGCGGTCTGACCCGCCACGAGCTCGCGGCCGAGCTCGCCGCGCGTGGCGTCCAGCTGGGCGAGGACGGGCAGGCCCCCACTCACCTGCTCGCCGCGCTGACCGCCCGCGGCCTCACCTGCCGGGGCGCCGACCGGGGACGTGACGCCACGTTCGTCCTGATCGACGACTGGGTCGCGCCCGCGCAGCCACCGCCCGACCCCCTGCGGGAGCTGACCCGCCGGTACTTCCGCGCGTTCGGGCCTGCCACCGCGGCGGACTTCGCGGCCTGGTCGGGCCTGCCCTCGGGGACGGCGATCGCGTCGGTCCGCGATGAGCTGACCGAGGTCTCCTTCGACGGGCGGCAAGGCTGGACGCTCGGCCAGGTCGAGCCGACGCCCGCCTTCCGGCTGCTGCCGATGTTCGACAACTACCTGCTCGGCTACCGCGACCGGACCGCGATGCTCGACCCCCGCGTCCAGGACCAGGTCTACGTCGGCGGGATCATCAAGGCGGCCGTCGTATGCGACGGCCGGGTGATCGGAATCTGGCGGCTGGACCGCTCGGCCCGCACGGCCACGGTCCGAGTCACCCCGTTCGAGCCGTTCAACCGCCGGCACGACCGCGAGCTCGACCGAGAGCGCGCAGACATCGAGCGATACCTCGGCCGCCCCGTCGGCCTGGCAGTCGAAGGATGAGACGGCCACCCACGCGCTGACCGGGCAATCCGCCCCAACCCGGTCAGCGGATGCGGCGTCATAAGGGACATAAGGCATCGTCCGTAACGCTGTAATCGGGAGCTCTCGTGAAGAACGCCTTGCTGGTCGTACCGCTGCTCGGGGCCGGGCTTCTCGCCGCCGGCTGTGCCGCATCGTCAACGACATCAGCCCCGTCGGCCGCGTCGTCCGGCGCCACCAGCGAGAGCGCGTCGGGCGCGGCCGCGAGCTCCACCGCATCGAGCTCCAGCCCGTCAAGCTCTAGCGCATCGAGCTCCGCCGCCTCAGGCACGGCCGCGCTCTCGTCCGCAGCGCCCGCCTGCAAGTCCGCCGACCTGCAGGCCAGCCTGGGCGGCGGGGCCGGCCCGGGCATGTCGCAGGACCACACCGGCCTGCAGTTGCGCAACATCGGCTCGTCGGCCTGCACCATCTACGGTTTCCCCGGCGTCTCTTGAGTCGCAGGCGCGAACGGCCATCAGGTCGGCGCCGCCGCCACACGGGAGCCGGACAACTCCGGTGGCGCGGAGAAAACCGTCACCCTGGCGCCGGGCGCGCTGGCCTCGGCCCCGCTCGACATCGTGGACGCGGCGGTCCTTTCGCCGTCGGCGTGCAAGCCGGTCCCGGTCCGCGCGGCTGCGGATTTACCCGCCGGGCGAGCCGGCCGCTCTCTTCCTCCCGCTGCCGACGTCGGCCGGCGGGTACGGCGAGTGCTCCGGGCAGACGAGGACGCCGACGCTGACGATCGGCTACCTGCAGCCAGACGTCCAGTCAGGCGGCGGCGGCCAGGGCTAGCCGCAGAATGGAACCAAGATCGAATTAGATCCATGGCGTTTCCGGGACTATTGCACCGGAAACGCCATGGATTTCGAATAGTTGATCTTAGCGACGTTCCATCCGAGCGCAGGACGCGCTGGCTTCGGCCGCGCGCAGCTGGGAGGGGTGCCGCCCCGGCAGGCCGCGCTCGGCGCATGCGACCAGCTGGGGCCGCTGGGGCGTAGCTATCGCGGTACATCCCAGAGCGGGTCCGCGGGTAAGGGGAAGACATGACCGAATACCGGACAGAGACCGTCTTCACGTGGGGCGCGCCGCCGCTCAAGTTCGGCGTCGGGGCGCTCGACGAGATCGGCTTCGACTGCGCCCAGCTGGGCCTTGAGCGCGTGCTCATCGTCACCGACGAGGGCGTCGCCGCCACCGGGATCCCCGGCCGGGCGGCCGAGTCGATGCAGAACGCCGGGCTCAAGCCGACCGTCTTCACCGGCGTCCACGTCGAGCCGACCGACGAGAGCTTCCGCGCGGCGGCCGAGTTCGCGGGCGACACCGACTGGGACGGGTTCGTGGCGGTGGGCGGCGGCTCGTCGATCGACACCGCCAAGGCGATCAACCTGCTGACGACCAACCCCGGCGACCTGATGGACTACGTCAACCAGCCGGTGGGCGGGGGCAAGCCGCCCACGATGCCGCTCAAGCCGCTGGTTGCGGTACCGACGACCGCCGGGACCGGCGCCGAGAGCACCGCGATGTGCATCATGGACATCCTGGCGCTCAAGGTCAAGACCGGCATCAGCCATCCCCGCCTGCGGCCGGTGCTGGCGATCGTCGACCCGCTGAGCACGCTCACCCTGCCGCCGCGCGTCACCGCCTCGTGCGGGATGGACATCCTGTGCCATGCGCTTGAGTCGTACACGGCGCGGCACTACCGGGCTTACGCTCGGCGGCGCCCGGAGCAGCGGGCCGTCTACGTGGGAAACAACCCGGTGTCGGACGCCTTCATCGAGAAGGCGCTGCCGCTGCTGTCCCGGTCGTTCCGCCGGGCGGTGCTGACCGGCAACGACCTGGCGGCGCGGACCGACATGCTGCTGGCGGCGTCCTTCGCCGGGATGGGCTTCGGCAACGCGGGCGTCCACATACCGCACGCCTGCGGCTACCCGATCGCGGGCCGGGTCAGCAGCTACCGGCCGCCGGACTACCCGCAGGCCGAGCCGATGGTGCCGCACGGCGAGTCGGTGTCGCTGACCGCGCCCGCCGCGTTCCGGTTCACCTTCCCGACCGACCCCGAGCGCCACCTGCGCGCCGCCGAGCTGCTCGACCCGCGGGCCGAGCGGGTCACGGACGAGCGGGAGCGGCTACCGCAGGCGATCGTCTCGCTGATGCGCGACATCGGCCTGCCGAACGGCGTCGCCGGAGTCGGCTACGTCCTGGCCGACATCCCCGACCTGATCGCCGGCGCGGTCAGGCAGCAGCGCCTGCTGACGATGGCCCCGCGCGACGTCACGGCCGAGGACCTGGAGGCCATCTTCAGCGACTCGATGCGCAACTGGTGACGGCCGGCCGCGCAGGCGGGTAACAGGCGGGAGGCGGGAACCCCGCGACCGTTCGGGATAATCGGTTTTATGACTTTCCACCGCCTCGAGCCAACGCCGGACAGTACCGTCAATGTCTTCTCGGCCGGGCACCGGCCCGCGCTGACCATCGATCCGGGTGACACCGTGCTGGTGCGCTCGCTTGACGCGGCCGGGTACCTGAAGCGGCAGGAGTTTCCCGGGGACGCGGGGCAGCCGAAGATGTTCCCCGGGCAGTTCGTCGGGCACTGCCTGAACCGGCCGATCGCGGTGCGCGGGGTCGTGCCCGGCGACATGCTCGCGGTGCGGATCGTGTCGCTGACGCCGGACGAGTGGGGCTGGACGTCGTCGCCGTCGGTGCCGGACTCGGCCGTGCTGCGCCGGCTCGGGCTGGTCGGGGCGGAACGGGCGTGGCTGCTGTGGGAGATCGACGGCCCGGCCGGGACGGCGACCGCCAACGGGAAGTACACCAGGTCGCTGGCGCCGTTCCTCGGCGTGACCGGGGTCGCGCCGGCCGGACCGGGCGAGCACTCGACCGTGCCGCCGCGCACCGAGGCGGGGGGCAATATGGACTGCAAGGAGCTCACCGCGGGCTCGACGCTCTACCTGCCGGTCAACACCGACGGTGCGCTGCTGTACCTGGGCGACGGGCATGCGGCGCAGGGCGACGGCGAGTCGTGCGGCACCGCGATCGAATGCGGCATGACCACCGAGGCGGTCGTCTCGCTGGCGGTCGGCCGGCCGCTCGCCTCGGTGCACGCCGAGACGCCGTCCGGGCGGGTGACCTTCGGGTTCAGCGAAGACCTGAACGCGGCGATGGGCGACGCGCTCGACGCGATGGTGAGCTGGCTGTCCGCGCTGTACGACACGTCCAGAGCCGAGGCGCTCGCGCTGGCGTCCACCTGTGTCGACCTGCGGGTCACCCAGGTCGCGAACGTCACTTGGGGGGTGCACGCGCTGCTGCCCGCCGGCCTGCTGTCCTAAGCTGTGCCAATGGTCGACGCTGACGTGATCGTGGTGGGAGCCGGTCTGGCCGGGCTGGTTGCCGCGGCCGAGGCCGCCGACGCGGGCCGCCGGGTGCTGGTGCTCGACCAGGAGCCTGAGCAGTCGCTCGGCGGGCAGGCGTGGTGGTCGTTCGGCGGGCTGTTCTTCGTGGACTCGCCCGAGCAGCGGCGGCTGCGGGTGCGCGACTCCGTGGAGCTGGCCTGGCGGGACTGGGTGAGCACGGCGGGCTTCGACCGAGCCGAGGACGAGTGGCCGAGGAAGTGGGCGCGCGCCTACGTCGAGTGGGCCGCGACCGAGAAGCAGCCGTGGCTGCGGGGTTTCGGGCATTCGGTGGTGCCGGTCGTCGGCTGGGCCGAGCGCGGCGGGTACGACGCCGACGGCCCCGGCAACTCCGTGCCGCGGTTCCACATCACCTGGGGGACCGGGCCGGGGGTGGTCGAGCCGTTCGAGAAGCGGGTGCGGGCCGCGGCCGAGGCGGGCAGGCTCGAGTTTCGGTTCCGGCACCGGGTTGACTCCTTGACGACCTCCGACGGCGTCGTCATCGGCGTGTCCGGCGCGATCCTCGAGCCCAGCGACGCCCCGCGCGGCGCGCCGTCGTCACGGACCGTCGTGGGCGAGTTTGACCTCTCGGGGCAGGCGGTGATCGTCACCTCGGGCGGCATCGGCGGCAGCCACGACCTCGTGCGCGAGGCCTGGCCGGAACGCCTCGGCGCCGCGCCCGCGCGCCTCCTCTCCGGCGTCCCCGAGCACGTCGACGGCCGGATGATCGGCATCGCGGAGAAGACCGCGGGCGCGTCGGTGATCAACCGGGACCGGATGTGGCACTACGTCGAGGGCATCAAGAACTGGAACCCGGTCTGGCCGATGCACGGCATCCGCATCCTGCCGGGGCCGTCCTCGCTCTGGCTGGACGCGACCGGCAAGCGGCTGCCGCAGCCGCTCTACCCGGGCTTCGACACCCTCGGCACCCTCGAGTACCTGCAGCGGACCGGGTACGACTACTCCTGGTTCATCCTCACCAAGAAGATCATCGCCAAGGAGTTCGCGCTGTCGGGCTCCGAGCAGAACCCCGACCTGACCGGGCGCGACCGGCGGGCGATGGTGACCAGCCGGTTCGGCGGCGGGGTGCCGCACCCGGTGCAGGCGTTCCTCGACCACGGAGAGGACTTCCTCACCGCCGCCACGCTGCCCGAGCTGGTGAGCCGGATGAACGAGCTCACCGGGGGTGAGCCGACGCTGTCGTTGGACCGCATCCGGGAGCAGATCGTGGCGCGGGACGCCGACGCCACGCGCTCGTTCGGCAAGGACCCGCAGGTGGCGGCGATCAGGAGGGCGCGTTCTTACCTGGGTGACCGGCTCATGCGGGTCGCCCGGCCGCACGCGCTGCTCGACCCGGCGGCGGGCCCGCTGATCGCGGTCCGGCTCCACGTGCTGACCCGCAAGTCCCTCGGCGGGCTGCACACCGACCTGTCCTCGCGGGTGCTGTCCGCCTCCGGGCAACCGGTGCCTGGGCTCTACGCGGCGGGCGAGGCGGCCGGGTTCGGCGGCGGGGGCATGCACGGCTACCGGTCGCTGGAGGGCACGTTCCTCGGCGGCTGTCTCTTCTCCGGCCGCATCGCGGGCCGGGCGGCCGCGGCGGCGGTTGCGTTACCCGGCCTTGGCTAGCGTCGCCGGCGGGCGAAAATAGGAGGGCCGCCCCGGAGGCGGATCCAGGACGGCCCTTCCCCTCCACGGCGACCCCGCAAGTAAGCGCGCGTGGCAGGGGGTACTGGTTCGAGTCGGGGCTACTAGAGGATGTTGCCGGACCCGAGGCTGAGGATGTTGTCGAAGCTGCCGTTGAGGGCGGAGACGTTCACGACGCCGGACTGGGCGGTGTTGCCGTACCCGATCTGGGTGAAGCTGTTGCCCGGGTGGTAGCTGCCGCCGCAGCACAGAGTCTCGCGGTTGGGCAGCAGTTCGGCACGCTCGAGCTCGAGTTCCTCCATCGTCACGGTTTGTGCAGACATCGGAGCCTCCTTGGAGAGATCCGTACGCTGCTTAGCGTACGAAGTGTACGTTCATAACCGTACAGCAAGATCACGGATCGGTCAAGGCCCCGAGTCACCGGTGATCTCTTCGGATCCGTTGGGATGTGGGCGCGTTAAATTGGTGAACATGACGGCGCACGTGCAGGCAGGTGACGGGGGCGATCCCGGTGACCGTCCGGCCGACGTCGCGGCCGCGCGGGAGCGGGCGGTCAACCCGCTGCAGCGGCTGATTCAGGGGCGGCTGTCGGAGCGGGGCTGGTCCTACGGCGACGTCGCCCGCCGGGGCGGCCTGCCCAGGTCCACCGTGTACACCCTGGCCACCACGCGGAACCTGGTCCGGCCGCCGCGCCCGGCCACCATCGACGCGCTCGCCAAGGGGCTCGACGTCCCGGTCTCGGCGGTCCGCGCCGCCGCCGCCGAGTCCACCGGAATGCACTACTACGACCAGCCCGCGGCCGGGGCGGACCGCGGCGGCCCGGGCGATCAGGAGCGGGAGCTCCTGATCGCCAGCATCGACGAGCTGTCGCCGGAGGATCGCCGGCACGTCGCCGCCCTGGTGGAGTCCCTCCGCAACCGCGCCGACCCGCCCGCCGGGCGCTAGCTCTACCCGGCGGTCGGCCGCCCGGCCGTCGCCTTCGCCGGTCACTCTCGCGGCCAGTGGGCGGGGACCCCGAGGTGGCCGGCCAGATCCTCGTAGCGGTCCTGGGCCAGCACCAGGCGGGCGGCCAGCAGGATCGCCTGGGGATCGGCATCGGGAGGACGGAGCACGTAGACGGTGCCGTCCGCCCGGCTGTGCGTCACTACCAGCCGTTCGTAGTCGGCCAGGACGATGTGCGGGTTCTTCGCGACCGAGCGGGCCGCCCGCCGACGTCGCGCGATCGCCAGGACCGGATCGGTCAGGAACGCGGTCGCGATGAGCAGGCCAGCGGCCACCAGCACGATCTCCAGCCATCGCGGCAGGCCGGACATGGCCGGTGCATTCGCTTGCGCTGGCTGCCGCTGAGCGCCTGGTGTCGCTCGGGCCGGCGGCTTCGCTTGTGCTTTCGCCGACGCCGACGCCGAAGCCGACGCCGACGCCGGCGCCGACGCCGAAGCCGGCGCCGGTGCCGGTGCCGGTGCCGCTGACCGTGACGGGCGGCGGGTCGGCCGTGATGCGGGCGACGACGCCGGGAAGGGACGCGGGATCGCAAGGACGGTCCCGGCGCGGATCCTGGGCTCGCCCGCCGATCAAGGCATTGAACATGTGCTGGTCAGACCGTTGATGGGTAATAGTCACTCACGTCAAGGTGGGGGCGAACGGGTGAACGTGCTGGAGCTATCGCGGTGGCAGTTTGCCGTTACTGTGGGGCGCGATTTGCCTTTTGCCGCAATTGCCGCCAAGTTCGAATTTCAACGAGCCGGATACGAGGCGGCGCGATGAGACCGCTCGACCCGCGGCTAGTCAAGCACGCCCGCCGCGCCGTCGTCCCCATTGCGACCCTGGGCGGGCTCGGCCTGGCGACCGCGCTGCTCGTCATCGCCCAGGCATGGCTGCTCGCCACCGTGATATCCAGCGTCTTTATCGATAAAGCGACACTGTCGGAGTCCGCGACGCCGATCACCGTCCTCGCCGCCGTCACGGTGGCCAGGGCGGCGATCGCATGGGCGGCGCAGGCCACCGCGCATCGCGCGTCCGCCACGGCCAAGACGGAACTTCGCGCCGCGCTGCTGGCGAAGATCCTCGCCCTCGGCCCGGGCTGGCGCAATGGCACCAGCGCCGAGTCCGGCCGGGACGCGGCCGCACTCACCCAGCTCGCCACCACCGGCCTGGACGGCCTCGACGGCTACTTCACGAGCTACCTGCCCGCGCTCATCGGCGCGATTGCGATCCCGCTGGCGGTGCTGGTGACGATCGCCGTCGCCGACCCGATCTCGGGCATCATCGTGGCGTGCACGCTGCCGCTCGTCCCGCTCTTCGGCGCCCTGATCGGCATGGCCACCGGCCGCCAGGCCGCGCAACGCTGGCGGGCACTCGCGACCCTCGCCCACCACTTCCACGACGTGGTCAGCGGACTGCCGACGCTGCGGGTCTTCGGCCGCGCGCAGGCCCAGCGCAGCCGGATCGAGCAGGTCACGGGCGAGTACCGCCGCGCCACTATGGCCACCCTACGGCTGGCGTTCCTGTCCAGTCTCGCCCTCGAGCTTGTCGCCACGATGTCCGTCGCGGTCGTCGCCACCGAGATCGGCCTGAGGCTCGCCTACGGCCACTTGGACCTGCGCACCGGTCTGCTCGTGCTGATCTGCGCCCCGGAGGCCTACCTGCCGCTGCGCGCCCTCGGCACCCAGTTCCACGCCACCGCCGACGGACTGGCCGCCGCCGACGAGGTCTTCGCGATCCTTGAGACGCAAACGCCCGCGGCGCCCGCCGCAGTGAACGAGCCGCAATCTCCGGCGTACGCCGGCTCCGTTCACCTCGACGCGGTAAGCGTCTGCCACGAAGGCCGCGCCGCCCCCGCCCCGGACCGCGCCACCTTCACCATCGAAGCCGGCCGGCTGACCGTCCTGACCGGTCCCAGCGGTTGCGGCAAGACCACGCTTCTGAGCTGCCTGCTCGGCTTCGCCAAGCCCACATCGGGATCGATAACATCCCGACCGGCCCGGCCCCCGTCCCCGCTTGCCGGGCAGAACGTATTCGGCTGGCTCCCGCAGGACCCGACCCTGTTCGCGGGCACGGTCGCGGACAACATCCGCCTCGGCAGGCCCGACGCCCCCGATGCGGCAGTGGCCGCTGCCGCCGCAGGTGCCGCCCTCGATGACGTCCCGCTCACGCGGGTCCTCGGTGAGCGCGGCAACGGCTTGTCGGCCGGCCAGCGTCGCCGCGTCGCCCTGGCCCGCGCGCTGCTACTCGACCGCCCGGTTCTCCTCCTCGACGAGCCCACCGCGGGCCTCGACGCGGCCCGCGAGTCGGTCGTGATCGGGACGCTTCGCCGCTACGCCATCGGCCATGCCGTTGTTGCCGTGAGCCACCGTCCCGCCGTCATCGCCGCCGCCGACGTCGTGATCGACCTGACGCCGCAACCCGACACCATGGCGTCCGCCGCCCCGGACCGCGCGTACCGCCGGCAAATGGGCTCGCCAACAATACGCCCAACGATCGTCAGGGGCGCCCAACATGGATAACAGCAACAAGCGCGAAGCGCCGACCTGTGAGTCGCCATCGGCGACGGCCTATGACAGCAAGCAGCGCCGCAGGCGCGGCGCCAGCACCGGCACCGGCGCCGGTGCCGACGTCGACACCGGGCCTGGGCCCAGGGACGGGGCGCGCCTGGTGCTTGCGTCAGTTCTCGGCGCGCTCGCCGCCGCCTGCTCGGTTGGACTGCTGGCCACGGCGGCGTGGCTCATCTCCCGGTCGGCACTGCGGCCCCAGGTGCTGTTCCTGGTGGCGCCGGCCGCCGTGGTGCAGGCGTTCGGATTCGGCCGGGCCGTGTTCAGGTACGCCGAACGGCTCGCCGGGCACGACGCCGCACTGAACCTGCTCGCGGCCCGCCGGGTGCGCGCCTACGACGCGCTCGCGAGGCTCGCGCCAACGGGCATCGCCGACTACGGTTCCGGCGACCTGATCGCGCGCCTGGTGGCCGACATCGACTCGCTGGCCGACCGGTGGCTCCGGGTGCGGTTGCCCTACGTCGCCGCCATCGTGGCCGGGGCCGGGGCGGTGGCCCTGGTCACCGCCCTGCAGCCAACGGCCGGGCTGATCCTCGCGGTGACGCTGGTCGTGTCGGCCCTAGCCGCGCCGGCCGCCGCGATCGCGCTGTCCCGCCGCGAGGAACGGAGCCTCGCCCCGCTCCGCGGTGAGCTCGCCGCCGCGACCCTGGAGCTGCTCGACGGGGCGGCGGAGCTGACGGCCTTCGGGGCGGCCGCCCGGACATTGGCCGCCGTGGACGCCAAGGGCAGGCGGGTGGGGGAGGCGACGGCCCGATCCGGACACGGCCGGGGAGCGGCGGCCGCGATCAGCGCCCTCGCGACCGGACTGGCCGTCCTCGGCGCGGTGTGCTTTGCCGTTCCCTCGGTCCGCGCAGGCGCCCTGGCCGGGGTGCTGCTCGCGGTCGTGGTGCTCACGCCGCTGGCCGCGCACGAGGTCTTCGCCGGGCTCGGGCCGGCCGCGCAGGAGGTCCCCCGACTGCGCGCGTCCGCCGACCGGGTCGCGGCGATGCTCGCCCGGCCGGCCCCGGTCGCCGAGCCGCCGACGCCGGAGCCGATGCCGGGCCCTCCGTACCACCTGGCCGCGCGCGGCCTCACGGTCGGCTGGACGCCAGGCGAGCCGGTGCTTCGCGATGTCTCGTTCGACGTACCGGCCGGGTCCCGCGTCGCCATCGTCGGGCCGTCTGGGTCCGGCAAGACGACCCTCGCCATGGTGCTGCTCCGCTTCCTCGACCACGACGGCGGCGCGGTCGCCGCGGTGACGCTCAACGGCACCGACATCCGGGCGTTCGCCGCCGACGACGTGCGCAGGGTCGTCGGACTGTGCGAGCAGGACGCGCACGTCTTCGACTCCACCCTCGAGGCCAACCTGCGCCTGGCGAAGCCGGACGCGACCGAGGCCGAGCTCCGCGCCGCGCTCGCCCGCGCGCGCCTGCTGGCCTGGACCGACTCCCTGCCGCAGGGCCTGGGCACGCCGGTCGGCGAGCACGGCGCGCGGCTGTCCGGCGGCCAGCGGCAGCGGCTTGCCCTGGCCCGGGTGCTGCTCGCCGACTTCCCGGTGGTGATCCTCGACGAGCCCGCCGAGCACCTCGACGAGGAGACCGCCAGCGAGCTGACTCGCGACCTGCTCGGGGCGGTCGCCGGGCGGACGGTGCTGCTGATCACCCATCGCCCGGTCGATCCCGCAACCGTTGACCAGGTACTCCGCTTGGCCGAGGGCACGCTGACGCCCGCAGACCTGGTTCCCCTCCAGGGTCAGCGCGGTCGGTCATAGGATCGTGGACCGTGACTAACGCAACCGATCCGACGCCGTGGATGAGTGCGGTCCGCGCCTCCCACGACCGCCTGTCCGCCATCGTCGCCGGGCTCGACGCCGATGACCTGCGCAAGCAGTCCTACGCCAAAGAGTGGACCATCGCCGACGCGCTCTCCCACCTGGGTAGCGGCGCGGAGATCTTCTCGCTTGTCATCGAGGCCGGCGTGACTGGCGACGAGCCGCCCACGATGGCGGCGTTCCAGCCGATCTGGGACACCTGGAACGCCCGCACGCCCGAGGAGCAGGCCGCCCAGTGCACCGCGGCAAACGAAGCGCTGGTCTCCCGGGTCGAGTCGATGACCGAAGCCGAGCGCGAGGCGTTCAGCGTGGTCATGTTCGGCCGGATGACCACCGACCTGGCGGGAGTCCTGGGCATGCGGCTATCCGAGCACGCCGTGCACACCTGGGACATCGCGGTCGCGGTCGACCCGGCCGCGAGGATCGCGCCGGAGGCGGTCGGCCTGCTCGCGGTCCGGCTGCCGATGATGATCGGCTTCATGGGCAAGAAGCAGGAAACGCCGACGGTGGTCGAGGTGACCACCACCGACCCGGCGATGACGTTCACGCTTGACACCGGCGGGGTCGCGCTGACCCCGGGCAGCACCGGCGCGTCTGCCTCCCTGGCGCTGCCAGCGGAATCGTTCGTCCGCCTGGTCTACGGCCGCCTCGAGGACGCCGCCGACATCAGGTCGGCCGAGGGCATCACCGTGCCCGAACTCCGGGCGATCTTCCCCGGCTTCTAGCACCAAGTTCCTGCCCCGTCCACAAAGGAGACTTTAGTGCCCTCCCTCAACCACCTCGCCGTGGCCGGCGCGCTCGCCGCCGCGATCGTCGTATCCGCGACCGCCTGCGGCTCAAGCGGCGCAAGCGGGTCAAGCGGGTCAAGCGGCGCAGGCGGGTCAAGCGGCTCGACTGGCTCGTCCGCCCTCGCCGGAATGTCCGCCGACCAGATCGTCCAAAAATCGGTCAGCGACCTGAAGGCCGCATCGAGCGTGCGGATCGCCGGCAAGGTGGTCGACTCCGGCCAGGCCGTCACGCTCGACCTCACCGACGTCGCCGCCCAGGGCTGCCAGGGCACCATCGCCCTGGCAGCCAGCGCCACGGCGACCGGCAGCTCCGCTGTGTCAGGCACGGCCGGCCTTGTCGTGGTGGACGGCACCGTCTACATGAAGCTCGACCAGAGCTTCTTCAACAACCTCGGCCTGCCGGCCTCGATATTCGCCGACGTGACCGGCAAGTACATCAAGCTGACGGCCAAGTCCGATCTCGCCAGCTTCGCTCAGCTCTGTAATCCGTCGAACCTGTCGAGCGCCTTCGCCAAGGAGGACACCGGCTTCGTCAAGTCCGGGACCGCCATCATCGGCGGCCAATCCGTGCTGGCGTTCAAGCAGCCCAAGCACGCCGGCAGCGGCACCGTGTACATCTCGGACTCTGCCACCCCGCAGATCGTCAGGATCGCGGGCACCGCCAGCCAGGGGGCGATTAACTTCTCCGACTACAACGCGCCCGCCACGATTACCGCGCCTCCGGCAGGCGAGGTCGTCGACGGGAGCAAATTCGGGCTCTAACGCCGCCGTTCATATGGTGGACTACGGCAGCGCGCTGGGCGACTGAGCCCAGTCCGAGTGCGGTCGTGCAGGCCGGGGGACCAGCGTGTCCCGGCGGCCCGCACGGCTGTCCCGTTACAGGCATCTCGGCCCGCCTGACGCCTCTGAGCTGGGCGGGCCTTCTTCAGTGGCAAAGAGTAGAGGTTTCCGCCGTCATCGAAGTCGGCCCGCCACAACCTTCACCGCATGATCTGCCAGTCACCGCGGCCCGGCGACTGCTGCGCTGAACTTACCGATTGTCCTGGTAGACGCCGTGCCATCCGTCAGCATGGGCCAACTCAAGTGACAGAACGACCGAACGGGCCGTCTTTATTGACAAAGAGCGGACTTACCTGTCATAGGACAGCGGCCCGCTCGTCCTTGCGTGGGCCATCTCCGGCTGAGTTCTCCGGTCGTGCTCTTCACGGGACTTCTCCCATCAAGAGATAGTCGAGTATCTTCGAGTAGCATTGTGTGTGGCACGATAGTCCCGACGAGCTGATCGCCCCCAGGAGAGCCAGCCATGCAGCGCACCCCAGCCTGCGCAACGTCGACCCTGCCCAACGGCGGGCCGGAATCATGACGCCCGCGGGCGGCCCCACCCTGCCCAAGTACCTGCGGGTCGCCGCGGCCATCCGGCGGCAGATCGCGGACGGTGCCCTGCGGCCGGGCCAGCCCGCGCCGAGCGGCGCCGAACTCAGCCGGGCTTTCGGCTTCTCTACGCTGACCTGCCGCAAAGCATTGCGGGCGCTGATCGCGGACGGCCTTCTGGTGCCCGGCCCTAGCCGCAACGCCCGCCCCCGCGTCGCCGACCCGCAGGCCCCCGACCTCGACCGCGATCTCGCCGACGCCGCCCGCGCGCTGTCGGCCGGCCTCGCCGCCAGGCGGCACGCGGCCGGTCTGACCCAGGCCGAGCTCGCCGGGCTGGCCGACGTCTCGGTCACCACCGTCGGCCACGCCGAGACGGGCCGAACCTGGCAGTCCCGCCGCTTCTGGGAGCGCGCCGACACCACGCTCCACGCGGCAGGCGACCTACTCCGCCTGCACGACGCCTACCGCGCCGCCAGCTCCCCACAGCAAGGTCAAAGATCAACAGCAGACTCGATCGAACGGACCGTGAGTCCCACCTGGCCCGCCTACGCCCGCACCGCCCTGCCCGCCCCGCCCGCACGCACGTTCCACGTCACCCCCGCTCAGGCGGCCCCCTCTCTGACGGTCCTTGCTCAGACAGGTTCAGCTCAGGCAGCGGCCGCGGCGGCGGGCTCGGCTCAGGCGGGCATAGCCGAAGCGGGGACAGCCCTAGGCAGCCCGTACCGCATCGGATCGTCACCGGTGGGCCCGTCCCGGATCGTCATTGTCTGGACCGACGGCACCATCACCACCGTTCACGCGCCCGACGTTCTCGCAGGCCCACCAGAGAACACACCCCCAGACCGTGAAAGATAACAGCAAGAAGCGTGCCTCGCCCCGGGCATGCACCTCATCGGGGGCCTGTCAACGACGCCACCGACCCAAGCGCGATCTTTCGCCTACGCCGTCGGCACCAGTAGGTCAGGCTTTGTAGCCAAGAACCGTTCTTCCAAGCTAGTCATGCGGGATTGATCCGCTAACTCGTGCGGTACTCGTCAATCACCCGGTCGAGGATGGCCTGTTGGTCGGCAAGGCGACGCTGCTCCAGAAGCCGCTTCTGCGCTATTTGCTCGTCATGTTCTCGCCGCCAGGCCGGATAGCCGTCCTCGTACGCGGCGTTTGCCTCATGAATGGAGGTGAGCAGCCCTCTTGCGACGGCCTCAACCTGGTCAGCGGGTGCTTCAACGTGGACCGAGGTCAATCGGCCCGGGAATGACCCGGACCAGGCGCGAACCTCTACCCGGTCACGGAGTTGCTCCGTCCACCATTGCAGTTCCTCCCGGTCTGGCCCGGGGTCGAGCGTGACCATGATCACCAGCGGGCCCTCCTCCAAGCCCCTTGGATCGCCCGGCGCGATGGTCATGCGGGTGATCCGGACGGGCTGGGACCGGCGTTCGCCTGCATTCTCGTCCGGCATCGTGCCGCCTCCGGTCAGTCCGTCGTTGCCGGCGTCGGCAACCCACGATGATTCTCCACACAAATCCGTACCTCAGTGCCCGGCTCATCATTCACACCTTCCACAGCCGTGCGCACCTATCTATCAGTTCTGACCAAACGACTCATCTCCCTATCGGTTATGACCACAAAATTCGGACAATTCGGGCGCTAAAGTGGTCAGAACCGATAGGAAGGCGAAAAAATGGTCAGAACTGATAGAAAGCTGGCTGCGGACGCCCGGTCGCCTGCTGGCCCGGCCCGGGAGTCGGCCACCGCTAGGGCCACCGGGCCGGCCGGGCGCGCCGGCGACCCCAAGCGCGATCTGCCGGCGATGCCAACAGAGGGTGTTTTGATGCGAACGTCCTCGCCTGGTGCGGTCTCCCCGTCTATGAGACGGTAGCGAGGGATCCGGACGAGCACCGGGACACCTGCCGTGTCCATCGGACTGTCACCACCACGCCGAGCCGTCGCGGCAGGGAGGGTGATGGGAGTCGGTCATGAGCATCGCTTACCTGGCACAGGTCGGACAGCAGCAGCAGCTGGAATGGCTCGCTGGCGGAACAATGTCGATCCTGCTCGACAGTGAGGCCACCAAGGGCCAGCTGCTCGTGGCCCGGTCCCGCACCAGCGAGGGCGTGGCGTCGCCGTACCACATGCACACCCGCGAGGACGAGGTGTTCATGATGATCAGCGGCACCGCGCGATTCTGGTGCGGCGAGGAGGAGTCGGAGCTGGCTGAGGGCGGCGTCATCTTCCTTCCCAAGAATGTCCCGCACGCCTACCGCATCACCTCGGCGAAGGCCGAGATGCTGATCATCTGCACGCCCGGCGGGAACGAGGGCCTGTACCGCTACGTCGGCCGTGACCGCGCGACGCAGCGACCTGACGGGTGGGAGATCACGCCCGAGCGCCTCGCGGAAGGGGCCAAGCTGGTCGGCAGCGTCGTCCTCGGGCCGCCGCGCTGACCGCGCGGCCGGGGCGGATGCGCGGGGCGGGCGCATGCCCGACCCACTCGTTAGCGGTGGGTCTAATCGACCGGAAGGGCGGCCGACGCCAGGAACGAGCGGAGAGCCTCGGCGGTGGTGAAGACATGGCCGGTGATGCCGAGGGCCTGGGCGCCTGCCACGTTGGAGTCGCGGTTGTCGATGAAGACGGCCTCGGCCGGGGTGATGGACAGGTCGGCCAGGACGTGCAGGAAGATCTCGGGGTCGGGCTTGATCAGGCCAAGCTCGCCGCTGACGTAGCACGCAGCGAAGAAGTCGCCGAGCGGGCCGTGGCGGAAGTAGCTGCCGTAGTCGGGGCCGGCGTTGGAGAGCAGCGCCAGTCGCGTGCCCCCGGCTCGCAGGTCGGAGAGAACCTCGATGACCGCGGGGTTGATTGACAGCCAGGACCGGAAGTCCGCCGCCCACAGCTCGTGCATCCGCGCCTCGTCCCAGGCCGCGCCTACGTCGTCGGCGATCGCCCGCCAGTAGGCGATGGCGCCGGCGGTGCCCTGGTCGAGCCCGTCCCGGTGGGCGAAGTAGGCCTGCCAGAATTTTTCCGCGTGACCATCATCGACGCCGTCGAGTCCGGCGAGCCGTGCGATCGCGGCCCGGTCGGCGTCCGACGGGGTGAGCGAGATGACCTCACCGAAGTCGAAGATAACGGTCCGGCCAGGCAGCGAGATGGGCGCACGTGTCACCCGGATACGGTACCGGGCACCGACCCAACACTTCGGGGCGGCATCCGTAGTAATAGGCATGAACGATTTCATGCTGATGCAGGCGACGTTCCGGCGACACGAGCTGACGCGGGAAGTCGGGCAGGCCCGGCTCGCCGCGCAGGTTCGCCGATCCCGCCCAACGTCACGACCCACGCAGGCGAAGACGCGGAAGAACACGGCCAAGAAGGCGCACACCGGGAGATGGTCGCGTCCGAAGCGGCCCGGCTCCTGGCTGGCGACGGCAATCGCGCGGCTGCGGCCGGCGACTGCGGGAAGATGGCAAGCACAATGAGCCGCGGCGCGACCGTGGACGACACCAGGAAAAACCGCACCAGGAACGACACCGTGATAACCGAGAAGGCAGGCAGCGAGCGATGAGCGAGACGGAAACCCCGACCGGCCCGGCCGGCCGCGTCGTGAAGGACCAGGCGATCCTGGACCTCAGCCACCTCACCGAACCGGGTCAGCTGGCCGCGTTCAGCCGGATCGAGGACGTGGCGCTCGTCATCGTGCCCGAGTCGCTGGCGGCCGCCTACGCGACGATCCCGACCGCCGATGTGGCCTCGACCCTGTACGTGCCGAGCGGGGTGAACGTCCGGTTGCAGACCGGGTCGCTGTCGGTCGGCGGCGACGGGCTCGGTGCCGAGAACGACGTCCTCGTGGTCATCGGGCTGCTGCTCATCACCAGCCCGGTCACCGGCCCGGTGCCCAAGCGCATTTACGTGGTCGGATCGGTGCTCGCGCCGCGCGGCAGCGAGCAGGTGCTCGGGCAGGCGCTGGCAGGCGGCACCGGGGGCGTGTCCTACTACCAGTACGCCGACGGCCAAGAGGTCAAGGTGCTCAGCGGTCAGGTCAAGCTGTCGCCCGCGGTGCTCGCCAACTCCGCCGGACGACCTGATGACATCCTCGTCGTGGCGGGCCAGGTGGTGGTGACCGGCGAGGTCACCTCGGTCGGGTACGGCCTGACGCTCATCGCCGGGCAGCTGGCGGCGCCGGCCGCGAGCCGCGACGTGCTCGAGCCCGCCATCCAGACGCAGGGCCAGGTGACCTGGTACGAGGGCGCCAATCCGCGCGTGTTCAACGGCAGCGCCAGCATCGGCCCCGACTTCCTTCGGCTGCTGGCCGGGCCGACCGCGCTGGTCGTGCTGGGCGACCTCACCCTCGAGGAGACCGTCACCGAGGCCGCGCTGCAGGAGAAGGTGGCCGGCCTCGCCGTGTTCGGCGACGTCATCGCGCCGGCCGGCCTCATCGGGATGGTGCAGTTCCTCGCCACCGATGTGTTCGGCGACATCATGACGACCGACCAGGCCCGCGATCGTGCCAGCGACGGGCCCGATGGATCGGGAAGCTGAGTTCGGCCGCCTCTACGAGGCGCACCGCGCCGCGGTGCACGCCTACTTCGTCGGCAAGACCGCCGACCGCCAGCTGGCGGCCGACCTCATGCAGGAGGTCTTCCTGCGGGCCTGGCAGCACCTGGACAAGGTCGCGGGGCTGCCGGAGGACGGGCAGCGCGGCTGGCTCTTCACGGTGGCGCGCAACCTGTCGGTTGACGCGGTCCGGCACCAGCGCACCGCCGACGGCACGCAGCGTGCGCTTGAAAGCGAGCCATCCACCCGGCAGGATTCGGCGGTCGCCCCGGCCAGCAGCGCAGTGCTGGCCGCCGAGCGCGCGGGCGTCGTCGCGGCGGCGATCGCGACGCTGCCGGAGCAGCAGCGGGTCACCCTGGTCATGGCCGCCGTCGGCGACATGAACAGCGGCGAGATCGGCGCCGCGCTCGGCGTGCCGGCCGGGACCGTCCGCTACCGGCTTTCGCTGGCCCGCCGCACCCTGGCCGAGGCGCTGGGCGATTACGATGACCTGAAGGAGGAGCAGTGAACCTCGACGATGACCTCGCGGCCTGGGCCGCCACCGTCCGGCTGCCCGACGCCGACGCCGGCGCGATTTTCCGGCGGATTATCGCCTCGCCCGCCGGATCCGCGGTCGCGTCCGCGGCCGGATCGGTCGCGTCGCCGCGACTGAAGCCGTCGTGGTGGCGCGGTTACAACGCTGGCTTCGCGGCGCGGATGGTGGCGAGTACCGCCCCCGTCCGGCTCGCCGCCTAAGCAAGCAGCGCCGCATGAGCGTGTAGCGCCGCCCCTACGCGTCCCGGCGGACCAGGAGCCAGCCGCAGGCGGCGAGCAGCACCGCCGTCCACAGGCAGAAGACGCCGAATCCCTGCCACGGGGAGAGCACGTCGCCGGCCTGCTGGCTGGTCTGCGCTACCAGCTGGCCGGCCACGTTGGGCAGATAGCCGTGGATGTGGTTGGCGATCGTGCCGGGGATCAGCGAGATCAGCGGCGGCACCACCAGCACCAGCGCGATCACGGTGGCGATGGCGCCCGCGGTATGCCGAATCAGGCCGCCGATCGCCAGCGAGAACAGGCCGAGCACGGTCAGGTACAAGATCCCGCCGATGCACGCCCGGGTGATGCCGGGCTGCGACAGCGTGATCGACACGTGGCTGCGGATGATCGCCGTCGTGATGAAGAAGACCGCGAACACCGTGATCGCGCTCACCACCAGGTCAAGGAGGGCGAACACGACCGACTTGGCGGCCAGCATGGGGAGCCGGCGTGGCACCGCGAGCAGCGAGGCGCGGATCGCGCCGGTGGAGTACTCGCTGCTCATGACGATCACGCCGAGCACGCAGATGGCCAGCTGGCCGAGGCCGAATCCGGCGCCGAACAGCACCGCCGTCGGGTCCTCGAGCAGCCTGACGTGGTTGGGGTGATTACCCGGGCTGTTCCAGGTGTTGGAGATGACGATCATGATCAGGGCGCTGAAACCGATCGCGACCACCATGAACGCCAGCAGCGACCAGAGCGTGGACCGGACCGAGCGGATCTTGGTCCACTCCGCGCTGAGCAGCCCGGCCGTCACGACGCCCTCGATTCGCCGTACGCGCCGTTGCCGTGCGCAACACCGCCGTGCTCGGCCTGGCCGTACTCAACGCTGTCCGCGGTCATCTCCATGAACGCCTCCTCGAGCGAGGGCAGCCGGGGGGTGAGCTCGTGCAGCACCACCGAGGCGGACGCGGCGAGCTCGCCGATCCTGGGCGCCGGCAGCCCGGTCACGACCATGCCGCCGTCGGAGTCGGTCACGGCGCCGCCCTCGCCGGTGATGAGCTCGCGGAGCCGGGCCGCGTCGGGCGCGCGGACGAAGACCGAGCGCTCCGAGCTCTGCTGGATGAACTCCTCGGTGGAGCAGTTGGCGATCAGCGTGCCGCGGCCGATCACCACCAGGTGGTCGGCGGTGACCGCCATCTCGCTCATCAGGTGGCTGGACACGAAGATCGTGCGGCCCTCGGAGGCAAGCTGGCGCATGAAGGTGCGGACCCAGCGGATGCCTTCCGGGTCCAGCCCGTTGACCGGCTCGTCGAGCATCAGCACGGGCGGGTTGCCGAGCATCGCCGCCGCGATGCCGAGCCGCTGGGTCATGCCGAGGGAGAAACCGCCGGCCCGCTTGTTGGCCACCTCCCGCAGCCCGACCAGGTCGAGCACCTCGTCCACCCGGCTGGCGGGCACGTCCTGAGTCTGGGCAAGGAACAGCAGGTGGTTGCGGGCGCTGCGGCCGGGGTGGAGGCTGCGCGCCTCGAGTAGCGCGCCCACCCGCGTGAGCGGCTTGGCGAGCTGGTCGTAGGCCAGCCCGCCGATCGTGGCGGAGCCGCTATCGGGCCGGTCCAGGCCGGTGATGAGGCGCATGGTGGTGGACTTGCCTGCGCCATTGGGGCCAAGAAAGCCGGTTACCCGGCCCGGCTCGACGTTGAACGAGAGGTGGTCGACCGCCACCTTGTCGCCAAATCGCTTCGTTAGCTCGCGGGCTTCGATCAGCCCTAGGGCTTCGGCCACGTGCACTCCCGTTCGCCGGGCGGGCGCCCGGGTGATTACGGGCTTCAGCATGCCTGTAATCACCCGACAGCGCAAACAGCTTTGGCCGCTCGCAGAGGGGTGAGCGAAGGCGGGAAACCCTCAAAATCCAGTTATCCCGAACGGACCCGTAACTTCGCGATGTCCGCCACCAGCTCCGTCAGCTCGGGCAGGCCGCCCGCGTCGAACGCCCCGCCCTCGGTGAGCAGTTGCACCACCACGTGGTCGGCCCCGGCCGCGAGGTGCTCGCGGAGCCTGGCGGCGGTATCCACGGGTCCGTTCGGGACAACCGAGGACATCAGCCGGTCGCTGCCCGCACCTTCGATATCGGCCTCGGCGAAGCCGAACCTCTTCAGATTGTTGGTGTAGTTCGGCAGCCGCAGGTAGCGCTTGGCGTAGTCGCGCGCGGCGGCGGCACCCTGCTCGCCGGGGGCGAGCGCGGCGGCCAGCTCGGGGATGAGCAGCGGTTGCGGGCCGAGCACCTGCCGGGCGAACGCGGTGTGCTCGGGCGGGGTGAAGTACGGGTGCGCGCCGGCCGTGCGGTCGCGGGACAGCTCGAGCATCTTTGGGCCGAGGGCGGCGAGCACGACCGGTGCGGTCACGTCGCCCAGCTCGTCGAGGAACTGGACCATCTTCGAGTACGGCTTCACGTAGGCCTGCCCGTACGACTCCACCAGCGGCGCGTGGCTAACGCCGAGGCCGAGCATGAAGCGCCCGGGGTAAGCGGCGGCCAGCCGGCTCGTCTCGGCCGCCAGTTCGGCCGGCGTCCACGTCCAGACGCTCGCGATGCCGGTGCCGAGGACGAGCCGCTCGGTCGCGGCCAGCATCGGCTCGACCGCCGCGAGGTCGGCGGCCGCGTTCATGCCGGGGAACCAGACCGAGGTGAAGCCGGCGCCCTCGATCTCGCGGGCATAGGCGGCCGGGTCGAGCCCGGTCCTGGCCGGCGGCGGCATCCAGATCCCCACCGGACCGAGGACCCGCCGTATCTCTTCCGTAGTCAGCATGATCTTTTTATATCCAAGGGGAATCCGGGGAGGACGCCCGCCCGGCTGGTAGGCCCGGCAGGCGTCGATGATTTCCGGCCGGCCGAGGCGTCCGCCTTGCCGGGAATGGTCACTGCGAAGGGGGCAATTGTGAAGCGACCGATCGGGGCGCCGTGCTGGATCGACCTGCTGACGTCGGACGTCAAGCGGGCAAGGGACTTCTACAACGAGGTGCTCGGCTGGTCCGCGGGGGAGGCGTCCGAGCAGTTCGGCGGCTACTTCATGTTTATGCGCGACGGCGTGCCGATGGCCGGGTGCATGCAGTACGTGCCGGGGGCGCCCGGCATGGAAGGGCCCGACCAGTGGGGCGTCTATCTGTCATCGACCGATACCAAGGCCACGGTGGAGAAGGCCATCGCCGCGGGTGGCTCGCTCCGGGTGGGGCCGATGGACATCGACGACCTCGGCACCGAGGCAATCGTCGCGGACAGCGCCGGGGTGCGCATCGGTGCGTGGCAGGCCAACCTGTTCCCGGGGCTCGCGGTGTTCGACCAGCCGGGCGCGGCAGTGTGGTTCCAGCTTCTGACCAGCGACTACACGGGGGCTGTCCCGTTCTACGAGGACGTGTTCGGCTGGCAGACGCGGGTGCAGAGCGACACGCCGGAGTTCCGCGACACCGTCTCTGACCGCGGGCGGGGAGGACTTCGCCGGTATCGTGGCCGCAACCGACGGTGACCTGGCCGCTGGGGAGCCGGGTCGCTGGGAGGTGTTCTTCCGGGTCGCCGATGTCGACTCCGCGCTTGCGGGGATCGTCCAACTGGGCGGGAAGGTGCTGCGGGCGGCGGCGGACACGCCGTTCGGGCGGCTGGCGGAAGCGGCCGACCCGATGGGCGCCCGGTTCAACCTCGCGGGGTAGCGGGAGCGGTCGGGCGCTCGTGCTGTCGGATTTAGTGCGGTAAGTTCTCCAGTCGTGTCGACCATTCTCATCACCGGGGCCGCAGGCGGCATCGGAACGATGCTCAGGTCCCGGCTGGCCGCGCCCGGCCGGGTCCTTCGCCTGCTTGACGTCACCCCCATCGCGGCGCCGATCGGACCGGGGGAGGAGGCGGTGATCGCGTCAGTGACGGACATGGCGGCTATGACCGCCGCCTGCGCCGGCGCGGACGCGATCGTCCACCTCGGCGGTATCCCGAGCGAGGCACCGTGGGAGCGCATCCTCGACGTCAACATCAACGGCACCTACACGGTGTTCGAGGCCGCCCGCCGGGCGGGGGTGCCGCGGGTGGTGTTCGCCTCATCCAACCACGCGGTAGGGTTCACTCCGCCGTCGAAGTTCCCGGTCCCCGACTTCGCCTTCCCCGCGCCCGACACTTACTACGGTGCCTCCAAGGCGGCTGGCGAGGCGCTCGGGGCCCTGTACGTCAACCGGTACGGGCTCGACATCGTCTGCATCAGGATCCTGTCCTGCTTCCCTACGCCCAGGCACCCGAGGATGCTCGCCACCTGGCTGTCGCCCGACGACTGCGCCCGGCTGTTCGAGGCCTGCCTGACCGCCCCGTCGCCCGGCTTCCAGGTGATCTACGGGGTCTCCGCCAACGCCAGAGGCGGCTGGGTCTCGCTGGCGGGCGCGCGGAAGCTCGGCTACCAGCCGCTCGACAACGCCGAGGACTACGCCGCCGACCTGATCGCCATCTACGGGGAGCCGGATCCAGACGATCGCACCTTTATGTACCTCGGCGGCGATTTCACCTCTCCCGCCCTCGACGCGCCGCTGGAGTAGCCCCACCCCGGAGCGGGTTAGTTCCTGCCGGTGAGGCCCGAGTACTGGGCGACGACGCGTGGCGTACCCGCGCCCGCCGGTGGGTCGTCGGCGGCGAACTGGTCGAGGTAGCCGAGGTCCGCCTGGGACAGCGCCTGGGCCGGGGAGTAGAGACCGGGCACGGTCAGGTGGATTGCCGAGCCGGCCGGCGGGGTGATCGCCACCTCGGCCGCGTCGGTGTAGAAGACGAGCGCGCCGCCGTCGTTGGTGAGCAGCGCGAAGGTCTGCCCGGCGGCCCCGGTCGCGGGCGTGTGCGCGTCGGTGACGGTCGCCGTCGGCAGCTTGCCGCGCCAGAAAAGCTCGTCTGAGCGGTCGGCCAGCCCGCCCGCGGCGGCGACGGTGACGCCCGTCCCGGCGCCGTCGATGGCCGCCGCGGTCCGCGCTGCCAGTTGCGCGGGCGCGACCGCCAGCGACGTCGCGGTGGCGCTGACCGCCGTCGCGAGCCCGTCGCCGCCGACCGCGATCTGCGGTGCGTCCGCCGCGGCCTGCAGGTAGGGCTCGACCGCGTTCTGCCACGGGCCGCCCGCAGCCGCCTGGGTGAACAGGAGGTACTCGGTGGACGCGACCTTGTTCGGGCTGGCTGAGAAGGCGTTGGAGACCTGCACGACGAACCAGCGCGGCCCGCCTGCGGGCTCGGCCCGGGGGATGTAATAGGTCGCCGCCACCGGGGCGAAGGCCGCGTACGGCGCCGCCCCGGCGGCCGCCTGGACCTTGTAGAGGCCGGCGTCGATCGCGTAGCTGCTACCGGTTTCGATGGTGGCCAGCGTCGTCGCGCTGCGCCGGGCGTTCGCGTTGTTGTTGGCGGCGGTGTACCCGGCCAGCACGCTCCGGGCCGCCGCCACGGTCAGCGGCGGGGTGGCGGCGCCGCCGGACGGGGACACTGCCCCGGCCGCGCCTGCGGCGGAACTGGCCCCGGTCGTCGGCGCGGTGGCCCCGGCGGCGGCCTTCGCATGACCGAAGGCGAGCATCACGATCGCGGCCCCGACGGCGGCGCCCGCCACGGCGAGGCCCGCGGGAATCAGCCAGCGTCGCGGTCCCTCCGCCTGCTCGTCGTCCCAGTCCGCATCGCCGTCCTGCGGCCACTGCCCGCCGCGCTGCGGCCGAGGCGGACCACCTTGCGGCCAGGGCTGGCCGCCTTGCTGCCAGGCCGCATCTTCCTGCGCCCACGGCTCGCGGCTGTGCCGCCGCGACCGGGCCCGCCGCGACCGCGGCTCGCCCGCCCGGCCTGGGCCGCGGTAAGCGGGGTCGGCCGCGTGCCGAGGCTGCTGGCCTGGGTACCACGCCTGCGTGGTCTGCCCGGTATCCGGCCCGCCGACCGGAGGCGGCGGGCGCCATGGCTGGCGCGCAGTTGGGTCGATTTCGAAACGATCGCCCAGGTCCGGGGCGGCCGGCCACGGCGGGTAGGGCGGCGCCGCGCCCGGTTGGGATGCGCGGCCCTCGAACTCGTCGCGCTCGTAGGTGATCGGGTACGGGGCTGCCTGCGGGTCGTCGGGCACGCCGACCCCGGGGTACTCGCCGATAGCGGGGTACTCGCCGATAGCGGGGTACTCGCCGGCGCCCTGGTATTGCCCGGTGCCTGGGTACCCATCGGCGGGCGGGTACCCATCGGCAGCCGGGTACCCGTCGGCGTTGGGCCATCCAGCGGTCGCGGGCGGGCCCGCGACCGCGGGCCACCAGGCGGTGCCGGACCAGCCCACATCGGCGGACCGCCCGCCCGGGCCGGACCAGGCTACGTTGTCAGGAACATAGGCTGCCTCGCCTGGTCCTCCCGGCTGCTGCGGATACGGATACGGGGACGGCGGTTGCCGGGGGTGCGGATACTGCGGCGGTTGCGGTCCCTCCGGGGACTGGTACTGCGCCTGCGGGTACGAGTACGGCGGCTGCTGCGGTTCCTGCGGGTACGAGTACGGCGGTTGCTCCGGGTACTGCGGCTCGTGGTGCTCGGTCGGCTCTCGGCCGTAGCCAAAGTCCCACTGGCTCATGCTGGCGCTCCCAGGATCGGGTCCCTACGTCCTGTATCACGGACGGAAGGACGACCAGGTTCACGTCCTAGGCTGGCATGGATGCGGCGGTCACGTGACGATAACGGCCCGGAAGCCGTATTCGCGCGGGCACGCGCGGCGATGCGACCCAGCTCGGGCCCGTCAGCTTTAGATCTGGCCGATTCTGCGCAGGATCCCGTTCAGCTGGCCGCCGGTGACGTGGCCGACGGCCGCGGTGACGGCCGGGGCGGTCGTCGGCCTGGCGGCGTGCGCCGGGCCGCCTCCGGTGGCGATGCCGGCCATGAGAGTGAGCACTCCCGCCGCCAGTGCGATCCTGGTGGTCCAGCGAATTCGCATACCGTCCCCTTCGGCTCCGCCGCGTCCGCGGCGCCCTCTCCCGGCGTTGCACCCTCGCGGCCGGAAGCCGTCTAATCCGGATGGTAGCCACGAAACACCGGGAAACTGGCAGAGGCGCGCCGCGCGCCGCGCCGGTTGATCATCTCGGGCCTAGTAGCGCATGCCCATCGCCGCGCGGACCTCGGCCAGCGTCGCCTGGGCGATCGCGCGGCCCCGGGCGCACCCGTCGCGGAGCACGCGGCGCGCGTACTCGGTGTCAGCCGCCAACTCCGCGCGCCGCGCCCGCACCGGCGCGAACCGCTCGTTGACGGCCTCGGTCACCACCCGCTTGAGCGCCGCCGCGCCGCCGTCCCCGACCTGCTCCGCGACCGACACCGGATCGCGGTCGAGGCAGAGCGCCGCCAGCAGCACCAGCGAGGAAACCTCCGGCCGGGTGGCGGGGTCGTAGCTGATGCGGCGGATCGAGTCGGTCTTCGCGCTCCTGATCAGCGCGGCCGTCTCGTCGGCGGTGGCGCGCAGCTCGATCGCGTTCCCGCGCGACTTGCTCATCTTCCCGCCATCGGTGCCGAGCAACAGCGGAGCGTCCGACAGGAGCGCGTTCGGCACCGGGAAGACCGGGACGCGGCCGGCCCCCGGGTAGCGCTCGTTGAACCGGCGGGCGATCAGCCGGGTCACCTCCACGTGAGGCAGCTGGTCCTGCCCCACGGGGACCAGGTTCGCCTTGCAGAAGAGGATGTCGGCCGCCTGGTGCGCGGGGTAGGTGAACATGAGCCCGCTCACCGAGGTCTGCCGCGAATGAGCGATCTCGTCTTTCACGGTCGGGTTCCGCTGCAGTTCGGGCACCGTGACCAGCGACAGGAACGGCAGCAGGAGCTGGTTAAGCTCCGGCACCGCGCTGTGGGCGAAGATCACCGAGCGGCCGGGGTCGATCCCGACCGCGAGGTAGTCGAGCACCAGCCCGACCACGTACTCGTCGAGGTGGTCGGCGGTGTCCCGGTCGGTCAGTACCTGGTAGTCCGCGATGAGCACCAGCACCTCGGCCCCCGCGTCCTGCAGCCGCACCCGGTTCTGCAGCGTGCCGAAGTAGTGCCCAACGTGCAAGTGCCCGGTCGGCCGGTCGCCGGTGAGGATCCGGAACTCCCCCGGGCGGGAGCCGATCATGCCCTCGAGCTCCGCCGACCGTCGCAACGCGGCGGCGAGGGTACCCGAGACGGGTTCGGTCGCAGTGCTGGTCATGGGAATCGCTCCTTGTTCTGGTGGTGGCCCAAGGACGACCCAGGAAAGAAAAAACGGCCGTCCCCGCTCGAGGCGGACGGCCGTTCTTGTCCTAACGCGCGCTCATCGCGGCGGCCGTCCCTCGGTGGGACGCCACCAGCCCAGACTCGCGACGCGACGCATGCAAAAAGCATAGTGGACGCGGCGAAGCCACGCCACACGGCCGTCCGGGCCGGAGCGGCTGTGAAAGGCTAACGGCATGGAGTACACGAATCTTGGCCGCAGCGGCCTTTCCGTGAGCCGTCTCTGCCTGGGAACCATGAACTTCGGGCCGCTGACGCCGCCCGACGAGGCGCACGCGATCATGGATCACGCGCACGAGCTCGGCATCAACTTCTTCGACACCGCGAACCGCTACGGCAGCGCGGACGGGGAGGCAGGAAAGGCAGCCGATAACCCGAGCGGGCACGCCGGCTGGACCGAGGAGATCATCGGCGACTGGTTCGCGGCGGGCGGCGGTCGGCGCGAGCGGACGGTCCTCGCGACCAAGCTCTACGGCGCCATGGGCCCCTGGCCGAACGAGGGCAAGCTGTCGGCGCTGAACATCCGCCGGGCGTGCGACGCCTCTCTTAAGCGCCTCAAGACCGACTACATCGACCTGTACCAGATGCACCACGTCGACCGATCCACCCCGTGGGACGAGATCTGGCAGGCGATGGAGGTGCTCGTCGCCCAGGGCAAGATCATCTACGTCGGATCGTCCAACTTCGCGGGCTGGGACATCGCCCGGGCCAACGAGACCGCGCACGCCCGCGGCTTCGGCGGCACGGTCAGTGAGCAGTCGCTGTACAACCTGGTCGCCCGCACCGTCGAGCTCGAGGTGCTGCCCGCCGCGAAGGCCTACGGGGTGGGCCTGATCCCCTGGTCGCCCCTCGGCGGCGGGCTGCTCGGCGGCGTCCTGAAGTCCGAGCGCGAGGGACGCCGCAGGCTGGCGGGCCGGGCCAGGCAGGCGGTCGAGGCGAACCGGGACAAGCTCACCGCCTATGAGGACCTGTGCGAGAAGCTGGGCGAGGAGCCGGCCGAGGTAGCGCTGGCGTGGCTGCTGCATCAGGACGGGGTGACCGCGCCGATCATCGGCCCGCGCACGCACGCGCAGTTCGAAGGCGCGCAGCGGGCGCTGGGGATCTCGCTCGACGCCGACGTTCTTGGCCGGCTGGACGAGATCTTCCCTGGCTATCGGCCGGCGCCGGAGCACTACGCCTGGTGAGCGCGCAGGCCCAGGCCACGCACGGGCTGCTGCGCGACCGGTCAGCAGACCAGCGGGTAACCAACATCGAGCTGTTCTTCGATCTGGTCTACGTGTTCGCGGTGACGCAGCTCTCGCATTACCTGCTTCGCGAGCCAACGATCGATGGCGCGTTCCAGACCGCCATCCTGCTCGGGATGGTATGGCTGGCCTGGGTCTACACAACGTGGGTGACGAACTGGCTCGACCCAGAGCGCCTGCAGTTGCGGCTCCTGCTGGTGGTGCTGATGCTGATCAGCCTGGCGATGTCGGCGGCGCTGCCGCGTGCCTTCGGCCCGTGGGGCATCTGGGTGGGCGGCGCGTACGCGATCATGCAGATCGGGCGCACCGCCTTCGTGGTGGCCGCGCTGCCGGTCGGCCCGCTCCGCCGCAACTACGAGCGGATCCAAGTCTGGTGCATCGCCAGCGGCGCGCTCGCCGTGGCCGGCGGGCTGGCGCATGGCCACGCCAGGGAGCTGCTATGGCTGCTGGCGGTCGGGATGGACGAACTCGGCGGCCGGGTCGGGTTCGCGACCCCGTGGCTTGGCCGGTCGCGCACGTCGGACTGGACGATCGCGGGCGGTCACTTCGCGGAGCGCTGCCAGTCGTTCATCCTGATCGCGCTGGGCGAGTCGATCGTCATCATCGGCGCCACCCTGTCCCTGATGAGCCGCCTCACCGCGACCTCGATCGCCGCGTTCGTGGTGGCCTTCGCCGGCTCGGTCGCGCTGTGGTGGCTGTACTTCGACCGCTCGGCGGACGCGAGCGCGGAGGTCATCGCCCGCTCGGACGACCCCGGCCGACTGGGCGGGACCGCCTACCACTTCATCCACCCGGTGATGGTCGCCGGGATCATCGTCGCCGCGGCCGGGGACGAGAAGATCCTCACGATGCCGTCGTCCCACGCGTCCGGGTCGGCCTGGCTCATCCTCGGCGGCCCGGCGCTGTTCCTGGCCGGGCACGCCGCCTTCAAGTACGTGCTGTGGCGGGTCGTCCCCTGGACCCGGCTGGCCGGCGTCGCGGTCCTGGCGCTGCTCGCGCTGGCCGTCCCGGTGCTGCCCGAGATCGCCCTCGCCGCCTGCGCGGCGGTGACCGTAGCAGTGGTGGCCGCCGCCGACCGACGCCCGCACCCGGGTGCCTCCGCAGCCGGTGCCTCGGCAGCCGTAGCGGGCTAGCCGGTGCAGGCCGGCGTCGCCCGGACCAGGTCGAGTCCCCAGCCCCAGTCGCGGCTATCGGATCCGGACTTGATCGCCAGGTAGATGCCGACGCCCTTCGGGATCTGCTGCGGGTAGATCGTGAGCGCGATTCCCTCGCCCCACACTGGCGGAGTCAGCGGGCCGAGGATCTTGCCCTGCAACTGCGCGTCGGCCTCATCCGACATGGTGACGTTCTCGCAGTCGGCCGGCAGCGGCGGGCTGTCGGAGGGCTGGCCGCCCTGGAAGGCGACTTGGGCGGGTATCCCGGCCGCCCGCAGTGCGCTCTGCAGCCCGGCCGCGTTCTCAAGCTCGCGAACAGTGACCTCGATCGAGCCGCCCGGGCCGGCGGTCACCGTCCAGGCGTCCAGCGTGCCGCCAGTGCCCGAGGAGCCGGCAATCGCTGTTGGCCGAGCGAGGCCGGTACCGGCTATGGCGATCCCTCGGTTAGGCGAGACCGGGCCGGGGCCGACGGCGCGGCCAAGCCCGGCGACCCCGACCGTCGTCACCCCGGCGATCGCCGCCACCCCGGCCACACCCGCAGCCCGGTACCCGCGGCTGCGCCCGCGTATCACCCGCCCCCGGCGCACGGTCTGCTCGAGCGGCACATCGAGGCGTACCTCCGCGAACGAGTCCCGCATCGCCGTCATCAGCTGATCGTCGTTCATCGCTGCTCCTGTTCGATGACGCCGGAGAGTTGCTCCCGCAACGTGGCCGTCGCGCGGGCTAGGTGAGCGGTGACCGTGCCCGGCGCGATGCCGAGGGTCTGCGCGGTGCGCGCGGTGTCCAAGTCGAGGAAGATCCGCAGCGCGACGACCTGTCGCTGGCGGGCCGGCAGTCGCAGCAGGGCAGACATCAGCTCCCGGTCAACCGCACTGTCGATGCCGCCGTCGTCGCAGGCCGTCTCGGCAGCGGCTTCGGGGAGCGCAACTTCTCGCCGGTACCGTCGCCACCAGGACACCCGCGCGTTGAAGGCGGTCCGCACCACCCAGGCCGAGGGCGCCGGGTGACGGCTGACCGTATGCCAGCGCGCCCACGCGCGGGCGAACGCTTCGGCGACCAGATCCTCGGCCACCAGCCGATCGCCGACGCTGGCGAAGACCGCGCGCAGACAGTCGTCCCGCGCTCCCGCGTAGAACTCGGCGAACCCCGCCGAATCGATGCTCACGCCCCTTTAACGCGCCAGCGCGGCGAACCGCTTACGCGGCTGCGAATCTTGACGAAACCGGGCTGGGCGCTTACTCGTCGTCGCCGTCGTTGACGACGCTGATGCTGTCGTTGGCGAGCAGGAACGAGAGATCCTCGAGGGACTTGGCGATCGAGAACAGCAGGTACGGCACGGCCGCCTGCGCGTCGCCGCTGAGCATCCCCGCGGCCAGACGCAGCTGCGGGCTGTAGTCGGAACCGAGCTCTTCCTGGAGCTCGTCAAGCAGGCCGTCGTCGTCCATCGATGCCCCTCCCGCGCCTCTTATGCCGTTGTGCCCGGCTCGCCTAACTCTAGGCGGCTTGGGAAGCCTAGTGCACTCGGCGTCCGGCTGCGGTTGTCCGTTGGAACGAACCGATAACAGACGAAAAACGCTCAGTGCGCCGGACCCGGCGGGAGGTCGGGTCCGGCGCACTGAGCGCTTAATACAGGGTATTTACGATGCGAAGTCGAGCAGGGGCTGCGCCCGGGACGGGTGCCGCAGCTTGGAGAGCGACTGCTTCTCCAGCTGGCGGATCCGCTCGCGGGTCAGGCCGAGCGCCCGGCCGATCTCGTCGAGGGTGTGCGGGTTGCCGTCGTAAAGACCGAACCGCATCGCCATGATCGTCGCCTCGCGCGGGGTGAGCGCGTCCAGCGCCGACCGAAGCTGCTCGGCCATCAGCTGCCGGTCCACCAGTTCGGAAGCCTCCGGCGCGTCGACGTCCTCGATGAGGTCGCCGATCGACGTCTCGCCGTCCTCGCCGATGGTGGAGTCGAGGCTGATCGGCTGCCGCGACGTGCGCAGCAGCTCCTCGATCTGGTCCGGGGTCCGGTCCAGCTCGACCGCCAGCTCCTCCGGGGTGGGCTCGCGCCCGAGCTTCTGGTGCATGTCACGCTCGACCCGAGACAGCTTCGAGAGCATCTCAAGCACGTGCACAGGCAGCCGGATCGTCCGCGCGGAGTCGGCGAACCCGCGCTGGATCGCCTGCCTGATCCACCACATCGCGTAGGTGGAGAACTTATAGCCCTTGGTGTAGTCGAACTTCTCGACCGCACGAATCAGGCCCAGGTTCCCCTCCTGCACGACATCGAGCAGGGACAGGCCTCGGTCGCTGTACTTCTTGGCGACCGACACGACCAGGCGGAGGTTGGCCTCGAGCATGTGCGCCTTCGCGCGCCGCCCGTCCTCGGCCACCATTTCCAGGTCGCGTCGCATCTCCGGCGTCACGTCAGGGTCGCTGTCCAGCTTGTGCTCGGCGAACAGGCCGGCCTCGATCCGCTTGGCCAGGTCAACCTCCTGCTCGGCGGTGAGCAGGCTGGTGCGGCCAATCGACTTGAGGTAGGTATGCACCGAGTCGCCCATGGCGGGCGTCTGGTCGTCCAGGTCGACACCGTCGGCGAACGCGGCGACATCGGCCTCGATCGTCGCGGCGGCGTCGTCGTCGAACTCGCCGTCCCCGTCAGTCGGCGCGGGACCGTTGGAGGCGGTCGTCGGCGCGGAGGCCTCGTTTACGGCCTTCTTGGTCCTGGTTCGCTTCGCAGCGGTCTCCGTCGGAGCGGCGGCCTCGGCGGAGCCGGCAGTCGCGGCGGGCGCCTGCGCGCCTGCTGCGGCCTTCACGGAGGTGGCCTTGGTCGCGGTGACCTTGACCTTCGCCCGCACCGCCTTCACCTCGGTCTCCTCATCGGCCAGCCGGACGCCGGCCTCGCTCAGCTCACGGAGAATCGAACGAGCCTCGCCGGGTGTCAGTCCCGCCTGCTCGAACGCCGTCCGCAGGTCCGAAAGGGACAGGTGACCCTGGCTGCGACCGCGCTGGATCAGGTCATCAACGCGAGACGAGCTCGCCTCCTCGTCCTGAGCCGAAGTGGCAGTTGCGATCCGCGGCATGAGACACCTCCCTCCATCTGTTACACGTGCGCATACGATGCGCCGTCATTACCAACACGACTTAACGACTTCCCCGAAGGCAATAATTAACCCCGCCCGGTGTAACCGACTATCGCGGGGGGCACTAGTAATTAACGCTCCGCGCCCGAGATTGTTCCCGCTGGCGTCACGTTCTTGCCTTCTTCAGGGCTGCGAGGTCAGGTTTGCCGCTCGGGAGCACCGGTATGGCCTCCGTCAGCACGACCTCGCTTGGGCTAGCGTAACGCGGCAGCGTCCCGCGTACATGCATACGTAGCAATTCTAGACCAGGCGGATCGGCCGGGTTCGCCGGGACTACCACTGCGGTGACCCGTTCGCCCCACTCCGGGTCTGGACGGCCCACCACGACGACCTCCCTGACCCCCGGACAGCTGGACAGCGCGGCGGCCACCTCGCCCGGGATGACCTTGTGGCCGCCGGTGTTGATGACGTCGTCCGCCCGGCCCCGGATCATCACCCGGCCGTCGTCGGCCACGGAGCCGAGGTCCGAGGTCACGAACTCGTCGCCGTCCAGCGCGTCTCGGGTCAGGTCGGGCCGCCCGTGGTAGCGGTTCATCAGGACCGGGCCGGAGATCCGCAGCCGCCCCTCGCCGTCGGCCCGCACCCGCACCCCGTCAAGCGGCAGCCCGTCGTAGACGCACCCGCCGCACGTCTCGCTCATGCCGTAGGTGGTCACCAGCGTTGATCCCGGCCGCTCGGGCGCGGTCGAGCACCGCCGCGCCCGCCGCCGCGCCGCCGACCAGCACCGAGGAGAACCCGGCGAGCGCGGCCGCCCCGCCCGGCTCCTCCAGCAGCCGGACCAGCTGGGTGGGGACCACCGAGATGTGCGCGCACCCCGAGGCCGCGAGCGCGTCGGCGTTGGCGGTCGGAGCCAGGGTCGGATCGGTGCGGGAGAGGAGCGACCGGACGAGGACCTGGACGCCCGCGACATGAGAAGCGGGCAGGCACAGCAGCCAGCGCTCGCCCGGGCGAGCCCCGACCCGGGCCAGGGACGCCCGGGCCGAGTGGCTGAGCGCGGCCGCGCTCAGCTCAACCCCCTTCGGCTCTCCGGTGGATCCCGAGGTCGTGATGATGACGGCTGTGTCGGGTGAAATTCCAGGAGAAATTCCAGGTGATATCGAACGGACCGTTGCTTCGCCGTCGGCCGTGATGACCGCGGTGGGCTGGAAGACGTCGAGCAGCTGGCTGATCCGCGCGGCGGGCAGGTCCGCGTCAAGCGGCAGGATGGCGGGCCCGGTTCCGTCGAGCGCGCTGGCCAGCGGCTCCACCAGCCGGCCGGCGTCCGCCGGGCCGGACAGCAGCACCGCGTGCAGGGGCCGATTCATCATGGTGGATAAGGTTAGACCCCGGATTGATCAGGGGTTGCGAGCGAGGGAGCGCCGATGAGGCAGTGGCAGCGGTCCGCGCCCGAGCCGGGCCAGGACCACTCCGGCATCTGGTCATCGGCGGGCGTGATCATTCTCACCGGCGCGGGCGACGAGGCGCTCGGCGGCGGCCAGAAGATCCGCGGCGAGCGCCCGTGAGCGGGCCGGGCTCGCCGCTTGCGTCGCCCCCGGAGCTGGGGGAGCTGCTCGGCAGCCTGCGGGCGTTCGCGATCCCGATGCGGACCAAATTCCGCGGGATCACTGTGCGGGAGGGCGCGCTGATCTGCGGTCCGGCCGGATGGGGGGAGTTCTCGCCGTTCGCCGAGTACGGGCCGGCCGAGTCGGCCCGCTGGCTGGCCAGCGCGATCGAGTCGGCCACGGTTGCCTGGCCGGCCCCGGTCAGGGACTGCGTCCCGGTCAACGTGACGGTGCCGGCGGTTGGTCCCGAGCGCGCCTACGAGCTCGTCGCCGCGTCAGGCTGCCGGACCGCCAAGGTCAAGGTGGCCGAGCGGGGACAGCAGGAAAGCGAGGACATCGAGCGGGTCGCGGCGGTCCGCGACGCGCTCGACGCGGCCGGCCCCGAGGGGCGAATCCGGGTGGACGCCAACGGCGGCTGGTCGGTCGACACCGCCGCGCGGCTGCTCCGCCAGCTCGCGCGCTACGGCCTCGAATATGCGGAACAACCCTGCGCGACGCTGCTGGAACTCGCTGAGCTGCGTCGACTTGTCGACATTCCGATTGCCGCGGACGAGTCGATCCGCAAGGCGGAGGACCCGCTGAAGGTGCGGGCGGCGGGCGCGGCCGACATCGTCATGGTGAAGGTGCAGCCGCTGGGCGGGGTCCGCGCCGCTCTCCGGGTGGCCGAGGCGTGCGGGCTGCCGGTCGTGGTGTCGAGCGCGGTTGACACCTCGGTCGGCCTGGCGGCCGGCGTCGCGCTCGCCGCCGCCCTGCCCGAGCTGCCCTACGCCTGCGGCCTGGCGACGATGTCGCTGCTGGCGGGCGACGTGACCGCCGCCCCGCTGGCCGAGGCCGGCGGCGCGCTTCCGGTCCGCCGCCCCTCGGTCGACCTGGCGGCGCTCGCCCAGTGGGAGACCGACCCGGGGCCGTGGCGCGAGCGCGCGCTCGCCGCCGCGCGGCATCTTGGCGACGTCCCTGTGCCCGACCCTGGATAACAGCAAGAAGTGATGGTCGGGGAGGTCATGATCACCAAGACTTGTATGATCGCGAAGGATTTATGCACCTATTCGATGCGGATCCTTCGTCAGGAAAAAATCCTTCGTGATCACAAGAGCGAATAGCTGAAGCAAGCCCGATTGGCCGAGATAACAGCAAGAAGCGAAGGCCTGGGGAGTCGGCTCGGCCCATGTGGGGATAACAGCAAGAAGCGCTTGCGCTTGCGCTTGGCTGGGCAGGATGCGCTTGGGCCTGGATGGAGAGGACGGCTGGTGAACCCGTCGACGGCGTTCGGGGCGGTGCTGGCGGACGAGCTTGCGCGCTGCGGGCTGCGGGAGGTCGTGGTCGCGCCGGGCTCGCGGTCCGCGCCGCTGGCGATGGCGTTCGACGAGCTTGACCGGGCCGGGCGGATTCGGCTGCACGTGCGGATCGACGAGCGCTCGGCCTCGTTCACCGCCCTGGGGCTGGCCAAGGCGAGCGGTCGGCCGGTCGCGGTGGTATGCACGTCGGGGACGGCGGCGGCGAACTTCCACCCGGCGGTCATCGAGGCCGACGAGTCCGCGATCCCGCTGCTGCTGCTGACCTCCGACCGGCCGCCAGAGCTGCGCGGCACCGGCGCGAGCCAGACGGTCGACCAGATCAAGCTGTACGGTTCCGCGGTCCGCTGGTACGCCGAGTCCGGCGTCCCCGAGCGGCTGCCGGGCATGGTCGGCTACTGGCGCTCGCTGGCCTGCCGAGCCTGGGCGCACGCGGCCGGCGCTCTTGGCGCCCTCCCCGGCCCGGTGCACCTGAACATCCCGCTCCGCGACCCCCTGGTGCCCGACGCCCCGCCCGCCGCGCCGTCCGCCGCCACGACTTCGGCGTCGCGCCCGTCGCTGCCGCTACCGCCTCCCGCCCTGCCCGCCCGCCCGGCCGCATCGGGCTTTGCGGCGGCGGACTGGCCGGACTCGCTGGACGGGCGGGCTGACGGCGCGCCGTGGACGCGGGTCGGCGGCGGGGCCGTTGTCACGCAGCCGCTTGCGTTGCCGTGGGCCGAGCGGGGCGTAGTCGTCTGCGGGGACGGGGACTACGACGCGGCCGCCCTCGTCGAGCTGGCGGAGCTGGCCGGGTGGCCGGTGCTGGCCGAGCCCTCGTCCGGTGCGCGGCGCGGACCGAACGCCCTCACCGGCTACCAGTACCTGCTCTCGTCGCCCGAGTTCATGGCGGCGCACCGGCCCCAGGTGATCGTCTCCGCAGGCCGGCCAGGGCTGTCGCGTCCGCAGTCGGCGCTGCTCCGACTCGCCCGCGATGCGGCGTCGACCGGCCCGGGGGCCGCTGGCGTAGAAACTGGCCTGGCGACGCCGGTCAGGCACGTCGTGATCGCGCAGGGACCGGGGATGTGGGCCGACCCGCAGCGGGCGGCGACCGACGTGGCCGCGGCGATCAGGCTGTCCGGGGTACCGGAGCGTGCGGCCACCAGCGGGCGGGGGACCGGACGCTGGGTGGACGAATGGCGCACCGCCGACGCGGCCGCCACCGGGGCGGCGTTGGCCGTGCTCGAGGCGTGGCGGGAGAGCGAGCTGTCGGAGCCGGAGGTTGCCCGCGAGCTTGTCACCGCGCTGCCGGAGAGCGCGTTGCTGTGGTGCGGTAACTCGCTCTCGGTACGCGACATCGACCTGGCGCTGGCGCCCCGGACGGACACGCGGGTGCTGGCGAGCAGGGGTGCGAGCGGGATCGACGGGACCTTTTCTACCGCCGCCGGGGCGGCGCTCGCCCATGCGAAGGATCATCCCGGCGCGGTGGCGTTCGCGCTCATCGGGGACCTATCCCTGCTGCACGACGCGCCCGGGCTCTCGATCGGGCCGGAGGAGCCCCGGCCGGACCTGTGCGTGGTCGTGGTCAACAACGACGGCGGCGGGATTTTCGAGGGGCTCGAACCGGCCCGGTTCGGCGGCGGTGTATCCGGTCGTCCGCAACCGGGCGCAGCGGAGCCGGCGCTGACGGTGTTCGAGCGGACCTTCGGCACCCCCCACGGCGCCTCCATCGAGCACCTGGCGGCCGCGTTCGGCATCCCCTACACGCTCGCGGAACGGCCCGGCGAGATCGCCAAGGCGATGGCCGCCACCGTTCCCGGCAGCGGTCCGCGCATCGTCGAGGCGCGGACCGGCCGGGCGCCCAACGCCGACCTGCGCGCCCGGATGCACGCGGCCGCAATCGGGGCCCTCGCGTCAACTTAGAGATAACAGCAAGAAGCGTCGGCGCGGTCAGCCGCCGTGGGCTGTAGTTACCTGCCCGACGACAGCTAGCGTCCCTGGCAGGTGCCGAGGGACCGGTAGACCGCGCACGAGGGGTAGACCTTCCAGTTGAAGGTCACGCTCGATGACCCGCCGGCGGTGTTCCCCGCTGTCACGGTCGACCGGTAGGTCGCCGAGCCGACGGTGGAATTGGCGGCTGAAGAGCTAACGATCATCCCGGTCAGTACGCCACCAGCGGTGACCCGGAGGCCGGGCGGCAGGCCGGAGGCGGTCCAGGTCAGCGCTTCGCCCGTCATCGCGCCGAGCGAGGCGATCGGGACCGAGACGCGCGCGAGCGGCCGGCTCGCGAGTGAGCCCGGGTCGATCAGGCCGACTGCGGTCGGGCCGAAGGAGTCGAGGTCGGTGGTGCCTGCGCTGTCCACCCCTGGCACGGTGCCGCCGCTCGTGTACTGCCAGTACGCCCAGCTCGTCCAGCCGGCCGGGAGCGGCGGGTGGGCGAACCCGTACGCCGCGACCCACATCGGGTCGGCGCCGAAGGCGGTCGACCCGCCGGTGCAGGTGTCCCACCAGTTGGCGGTCGTGTAGATGATCGGGTACTGGCCCGTCAGCGACCGCGCAGTGCTGACGAAGGCCGAGATCCAGGCGGTCATCCGGCCGGCTGACAGGCCGTAGCACTCGTTGGTGCCGTCCGTGGACACGTACGGGTCGTACTCGATGTCCAGCATCAGCGGCAGCGTCTGGGGGCCGGACTGGTACCCGGAGTATTCCACCGCGAACTCCGCCTGCTCCGCGCCGCTGCTGACGTTTGGGATCGCGAAATGGTAGGGAGAGACGTCGAGCCCCGCCGCCTTCGCCTGGGCCAGGTCGGTCGACGCCCAGGGGTTGACGTAGTAGTCGCCCTCGGTGCCCTTGATGGAGGCGAACCGGTAGCGGGCGGCGGCGACCTGCTGCCAGCCGATGGGCACGCCCTTGGGGTACTTGCCGGTAACCGGATGCTGGTACGCGGCGACGTCGAGGCCGGCCAGCGGGGCAGCGGCCGCCTGCGCGGGGATGGCGGTCGTGGTAGCGGTCGGCGTGGCCGTGGCCGCTGTGGTGCCGGTCGTCGTCTGGGAGGCCGGTGCTCTCGCGGCCGAGGTCTGGGGATCGTTCGCGCCGCCGGCACCCGCAGCGCCGGTCCCGCTGGCGGCGCCGCCTGGGGCGGCCGAGCCCGCATTGCCGGTCCAGCCGCCGGGCCCGGCCAGCTGGCCGAGCAGTTGCGGCGAGTGCGGCAGCGCCGCAGCCGCCTGGCGGGCGGCGGCGAGCGCGCGCAGCGCCGGGCTGGCGCCGGGGACGGCCCCGTCGGCCGGCAGCGTCCCCGCCGCCAGCGGACCCGGCTGCCCCTGTCCGGCCGACGCCGGCAGCATCGACGCGACCCGTGACTGACCCGGCGCGACGCTGCCGCCCGATTCGGGCCTGGCGCCGGCCCTGCCGCCGGATCCGGTTCCGACCGATCCGGTCCCGGTCCCGGCCGACTCGCTTCCCGCCGGCCCGTTTCCGGCCGCCCCCGACCCGGTCCCGTCGGCCCCGCCCGCCCCCGCGGCTGGCGTGGTCGCGGTGACGGCGGACCCGACCGGTACGGGCAGCGCGGCCGAGGCCGCGTTCACCGATCCCGCCGATTGGGCCCGAAGGATCGCCACCGAGCCGCCCGCGCCCGCCAGCGTGAGCGCGGACGCCGCGAGCATGACCTTTGACTTGGTTAGCACGGCGTCAGGCTAGGGCGGATTAACTGTTTAATAAGTAACTTTTGGCTGTGGATGGCCCGAGCGGACTATGGCGTAGTCACGATTGACCGGGACAATTCCCGAGGAATGGGCGGATTGGTCCCCGAGGATCAGTCCGGCAAGTAGCCCGCGGCCATCACCGGCGCAGGTTCGCGCACGGGATGACGACCGAGTTCGGATCGATGGACGGCACCCGAAGCGTCCCGGACGGGTCGCGCTGGCAGTTCGCCAGCCAGCGGCCGGCCACCGGCGCCCACGGCACCCCGCCGGCCCGCCCGTTGCCGCTGCGGAAGTCCGTGATCCAGCCGAACGACAGCACCAGGACGAGGGCGGCCACGGCCGCCGTCGCGCCGCGCGCCCTGGCCGCGCCCGTCCAGGGGGTCAGGCCGAAGTCGGCCGCCTTATCGTCGGGCCGCGCGCGTTCGCGGGCGCGGCGGACGATGTTGTCGACCGCCACGATCACCGCCGCCTGCATCAGGAAAATCGGCAGCGTGGTGTAGCGGGAGCCGGGCTCTACGTGGAAGTGGACGGTATCGACTGTGACCCACCGCGACAGCGTCGCCGCCGCCACCGCGAGCAGGAAGCCGCAGCCGAGCGCGACCGCGGCCAGCAGCCCGACGCGGCCGGGCTGGGTGACCGCGATCGCGGCGAACACCGCCGCCAGCAGGCAGCCGACCAGCAAGGTAGCGCCGTTCCTGCCCGCGGCGGCCTGCAGCCACCAGTCGAGGTGCCAGCCGAGGGCCGGCAGCACCACGTCGTGCGCGACGAAGCCGAGTACCCCGCCAGGACTGGACTGCTGGTCAAGCCGGGAGTTGTGGGCCGCGTGGATGACCGGCGCCTGGAGCACCAGGCCGACCGCGAGGCCGGCCGTCACCGCGTGCTCGCGGACCCGGCGCAGGGCCGCCATCCGCAGGATCAGCAGCGGTGCGAGGGCCAGCGCCAGCGGCGTGGACGCCCCCGCCAGGAACGCGATGAGGGCGGCCAGGGCCATGCCGCCGCGACCTCGCGGCCGCCACAAGGCGGCCCAGAAGAGCGCGAAAAGCAGGTACCACGGGGTGTTGACGCCGTTGTCGGCGATCTCAAGCGGCGCGACGGGAAGCAGCAGTACCGCCGCCGCGAGCAGTCCGCGCAACCACGCGGAGCGGACGTGCCCGGCGCTCGCGTGGAAGACGAATAGCGCCACCGCCGAGGAGATGACCGCGCCGGTAATAGCGAATGCGACCGATGCGTCGCGCAGCGGGAGAAATGACACGAATTGCGCGATAAGCCGCGGCAGCAGCTGCAGGTAGCCGGCGTAGGAAGCGAACAGATGCCACGGGCGGGCGAGGGCCTGGACCAGGAACACGGTGCGGTCCTCGGCCCAGATCGTGGTCAGCGGTGACCGTCCCGCGATCCGCAGGAGAAGCGTCACGACCCCCGCGACCAGCGCGATCACGAACAGCAAGGCGCGCTGGGCGACCCGCAAGTACGTCGTCGCCTGCCGCGGCGGCGGCTCAGGGAACAATTCGGGCAATAGCGCCCCGGCGTCCGGCTGAGTTGTCTGATACCGCTGCCGAACTGCCTGCTTGACCACCGTTAACCGCCAGTTTCGCGACGAGGGGACGACCGCTCAGACGGTATCGGCAGCGCTGTATAAGCTGCCATTACTTCCACGGGCTCGCGCGGGCGGCGGCGCGGGGCCGGCGGGCGGCGTCGCCGGCCCGCGGGTCCATCCGCAGCGCCTCGGCCGCGCAGCCGACCGCGATGAGGGCGAGCAGGCAGAACGCGACCGTGAAGGCGCCCTGGCTGGCGCTGCCGCCCGCCGGCCCGCCTGCCGGGCTGCCGGTGACCGCACCGCCGATGCGCAGCGCCACCGTGCTGGCCGCGATCGCCAGGCCGGCCGCGAGCTGCATCGACGTGGCCGCGAAGGTGTTGGCGTCGCGCATCAGCTCGGCCGGCATGTCCGCCAGGCCGACCGTGGTGTAGACGGTGAACCCGGTCGACCGGGTGACGCCGCTGGCCAGCGCCAGCAGCGCGATCACCGCGACCGGGGTCGAGGCGGTGGTGAACCCGAGCGCCGCGACCAGCACCGCCGTGCCGAGCGCGGAGAGGACGAGCACCGATCGGAACCCGAACCGGTTGATCAGCGGCGTGGTGGCCGGCTTGATCCCCACGTTCCCGGCGAACACGAACGCGGTGAGCGCACCCGACTTGACCGGCGACCAGCCGAACTCGGTCTGGAACAGCAGCGGCAGCAGGAACGGCATCGAGCCGACCACCAGCATGTAGCCGGTGCCGCCGAACTGGGTAACCCGGAAGGTGGGGCTGGCGAGTGTCCGCAGGTTGAGCAGCGGGTGCGGCGCGCGGCGCAGGTGCCAGAAGGCGGCGGCGAGCAGGGCCGCCGACCCGGCGAAGCAGAGCGCGGTCTCGGCCACCGGCGGGGCGGGCATCGAGACCAGGTGCGCGGCGTAGGTGAGCCCGCCCAGGCCGACCCCGGTGAGCGCCATGCCCGTCCAGTCCAGCGGCGGGGGGACGGCCTCGTCGCGCCCGTCGCGGACCAGCCGCCAGGCCAGCGCGAACGCGACCACGCCGAGCGGCGCGTTGATCAGGAAGATCCAGTGCCAGGAGGCGTAGGTGGTGATGAGCCCGCCCGCCAGCGGTGCGATCACCGGCGCGAGCAGCCCGGGCCAGACCACGTAGGAGGTGAGCCGCAGGATGTCGCCCTTGTCGGCCTTCGACAGCACCATCATCCGGCCGACCGGCACCATCATCGCCCCGCCGGCGCCCTGCAGCACCCGAAACGCGACCAGCTCGCCCAGCGACCCACTGGCCGCGCAGCCGACCGACGCGCAGGTGAACAGCGCGATCGCGGTCAGGAAGACCACGCGATTGCCGAGCCGCCTGGTCAGCCAGCCCGACAGCGGGATCAGCACCGCCAGCGTGAGCAGGTAGGCGGTGACGACCAGGCCGATCTCGGTCGCCGGGGCGTGCAGCGACGCCCCGATCCGCGGCGCCGCGGTGGTGACGATGGTCCCGTCGAGCATCTCCATGAAGTAGCAGCCGGAGACGAGCAGGGCCGTTGACCGGTGCCGCGCGGTAATCACCTCACCCGCAACAACGCCGCCGGGTCCGTTATGTCCGAGAACGCGGAGCAACGGTCCGTTCGATATGACCGCATTTAATAGCCCGGCGCATGGCGGCACCTGCCGTACGATCGTCACCCGTGAAACTCCTCGCAGACCTGACCCCGCTGCGAGAGTCGCCGGCCTTCCGACGGCTGTGGGCCGGGTCCACCCTGTCGGCGGTCGGCGGCGCGATGACCTCGTTCGCCGTCACCCTGCAGGTGTGGGACCTCACCCGGTCGACGGCCGCGGTGGGGCTCATCGCCCTGGTCACGCTGCTGCCGCTGCTCGCGGTGGGCCTGTTCGGCGGGGCGCTGATCGACGCGCTCGACACCCGGCGGCTGGTGCTCGTCTGCACCTGCGCCCTGGCGGCGATCTCGGCCGCGCTCACCGTCCAGGCCTGGGTCGGCCTGAACCAGGTCGGCCTGCTGTACGCGCTCGCCGCGATCACGTCGGCGGTCGCGGCGGTCAACGAGCCGGGGCGCCGGTCGCTCACCCCGGCCCTGCTGCCGGCCGGCCAGCTCGCCGCCGCGCAGGCCCTGCAGCGGATCTCCTTCCAGGTCATGATGATCGCCGGCCCGGCCCTGGCCGGCCTGGTGGCCGGCGCGCCGCACCTGGGCCTGCGGGCCTGCTATCTCATCGACACCGTGTCGTTTGGCTGCGCGCTGTACGGAGTCGGTTCTCTCCCGAAGTCGCTCACCAGCGAAAATCCACAATCAGGTCATTCCGAACGGTCCCTGGTTTCCTCTGTCGCGGCCGGTTTCTCGTTCATCGGGCGGACCCCGGTGCTGGCGGGGGCGTTCCTGACCGATGTCTGCGCGACGTTCTTCGGGCTGCCGACGTCGCTGTTCCCGGCGCTCAACGCGGAGCGGTTCGGCGGTGACCCGCGCACCCTGGCCACCCCGGTGATCAGCGCGCTCTCGGGGGGCCTGCTGGTGATCGCGAGCACGGCCGTCATCGGGCTGGCGCTCCCGGCCTTCCGCCGCTACCGGATGGACGCCGGCGACGGCCGGGAGAGCGCCGGCGGGGGCGAGCCGGCCGACCCGCGGGGTTAACGGTGCGTCAGGGACCGATCATCGGGGAGACGTTGAACGGGGACTTCAGCAGGCCGAACTGGTACATGACGTCGGCCACGCGCTGGATCCGGACCTTGTTGATCGCGGTCGGGTAGATGTTGACGGCCATGACCGCGGCGATGATCGGCGGGATCTGGCCGTTCGGCGGGCCCTTCAGGGACTCCATGGCCTGCTCGATCGCGGATCGGCTGGTGTCGGCGATCTCCTGGCCTTGGGTGAGAGCGGCGACGAATGCCTTCAGGGTGCCCGGGTTCTGCTCTGCCCAGGACTTGGTGACCACGTAGCCCTGGATGGGGAAGCTCTCGGTCGCGCCCTGGTTGAGGTCGGACAGGGTGACCACGCCGTACTGCTGCTCGGCGGCGGTGGCGAACGGCTCGGGCATGGCCGCCGCGGCGACCTTCCCGGCGGCGAGCGCGGCCGCCATCGTCGGGAAGGGGATCGGCGCGGCGGGGAAGTGCACCGCGGACAGCTTGATCCCGTTCTCGGTCAGCACCGAGGCGGCCAGCAGGTAGTTGATGTTGAAGGGGGCGTTAATGCCGAGTACGTGACCCTTGAGCCCGGCCAGCGTCTTGATCTTCGAGTTCGGCATCGTGTAGATCGCCTGCGTGCCCTCCTGCATCACCGAGCCCTCGGCGATGATCTCCAGCGGCTGGTGCTGCTGCACGTAGTGCTGGATGTAGGAGACGTAGTTACCGCCGGTGATGTCGTACTGGCCGGACACCTGCTGGTTGATCACCTCGTCGCTGCTCACGGCGGGCGTGTAGTTAATCGTCAGGCCCCGGGCCTTGAACAGCCCCTCGTGCAGTGCGACGAAGAATCCGGCCGAATCGACCGCAGGCACGACGGCCACGTTCAGGGTCGTCTTTTCTAGCCCGTTTTGACTAGTACTGCCTTGGTTAATTGTCAGGCCGCCGCAGCCCGTCAGGGCTAGCAGGGCTATAGCCAGGGACGGTGCGAGAATGCGCATTCGTGAGGGGAACACGGTACTTCTCCTGAGTTGCGGCCTACAGGCGGATATGCGGCATCGTAAAGCAGGAAGAATTACCTACTTAGCGTTTTACGGTAAATAGGTGCATTCCAGCCATAAAGTGATTTGTCGGCAATGGAGACGCGCGACGACCACAGACGGATGATCGAATGCCAGCGGTGCGCGAGTTACGCAGGCGCAGCGTCGGGCCGGCGTGGGGACCTCGGCGCGGCGGGCGCTGGCGGCCAGGCGCGAACGGGCGGCCGAACGTGTTGCATGATCATGCAGTAGTGTGCATATAATTTCATCCATGACTAAGGTGCTCGCCTCCCTGCCTGTCGGTGAACGCGTCGGAATCGCCTTCTCCGGCGGCCTCGACACGTCGGTTGCGGTCGCGTGGATGCGCGAGAAGGGAGCGGTGCCCTACACCTATACCGCCGACCTCGGCCAGTACGACGAGCCCGACATCGCGTCGGTGCCCGGCCGGGCCAGCGCCTATGGCGCCGAGGGGGCCCGGCTGGTCGATTGCAAGGCCGCCCTCGTGGAGGAGGGGCTGGCCGCGCTGACCTGCGGCGCGTTCCACATCAGGTCCGGCGGGCGCGGCTACTTCAACACCACCCCGCTGGGCCGGGCGGTCACCGGCACGCTGCTGGTCCGGGCCATGCTGGCCGACCAGGTGCAGATCTGGGGCGATGGCTCCACCTACAAGGGCAACGACATCGAGCGGTTCTACCGCTACGGGCTGCTCGCTAACCCGGGCCTGCGGATCTACAAGCCCTGGCTGGACGCCACCTTCGTGGCCGAGCTGGGCGGGCGGGCGGAGATGTCGCAGTGGCTGGCCGACCGGAGCCTGCCCTACCGGTCGAGCAAGGAGAAGGCGTACTCGACCGACGCGAACATCTGGGGCGCCACCCACGAGGCCAAGTCGCTCGAGCATCTCGACGCCAACGTCGAGATCGTCGACCCCATCATGGGCGTGCGGTTCTGGGACCCGTCGGTCGAGATCGCCGCCGAGGACGTCACGATCACGTTCGAGCGCGGCCGCCCGGTCGCGGTCAACGGCAAGGAGTTCGGGTCGGCGGTCGACCTGGTGCTCGAGGCCAACGCGATCGGCGGCCGCCACGGCCTCGGCATGTCCGACCAGATCGAGAACCGGATCATCGAGGCCAAGTCGCGCGGCATCTACGAGGCGCCGGGTATGGCGCTCCTGCACGCGGCCTACGAGCGTCTGGTCTGCGCGATCCACAACGAGGACACCCTCGCCGCGTACCACAACGAGGGCCGCAAGCTCGGCCGGCTGCTCTACGAGGGCCGCTGGCTCGATCCGCAGGCGCTGATGATCCGCGAGTCGCTGCAGCGCTGGGTCGGCACCGCGGTGACCGGGACTGTGACGCTCCGGCTTCGGCGGGGCGAGGACTACTCAATCCTCGACACCAGCGGGCCGGCGTTCAGCTACCACCCGGACAAGCTGTCGATGGAGCGGGTGGAGGACGCGGCTTTCGGCCCGGCGGACCGGATCGGCCAGCTGACCATGCGCAACCTCGACATCGCGGACTCCCGGGCCAAGCTCGAGCAGTACGCGGGCCTGGGCATGTTCGGCGGCGGCCACGCGGCCCTGATCGGCGCGGGAACAGCCCTCCAGCCCACGCCGGACGAGCTCATCGGGTCCATGCCGGCGGGCGGGGCCGAGGCGATCGCATCCGACGGCCGGGCCAACGACGACGAGCTCCTCGACCGCGCCGCCATGGAATCCGGCACCGACTAGCAGCCACCGGCGGATCCCACGGGGCCCTGTCAACGACGCCACCGACCCCAGCCGTCAGCGGCTTCGGCCGGCTGCGCCACCGACGCCGACCGCGTGGTCAACGGCGCTCGCACCGCCCGGCTCATCCTTCACACCTGCCACAGCCGGCGTGCACCTAGCTATCGGTTCTGACCATACGATTCATCTCTCTATCAGTTTTGACCACTAAAGCGGTCAGAACCGATAGAAAGCGGAAAAAATGGTCAGAACCGATAGAAAGCTGGCGGGAGGCGCGAGGCGCGCGGGCGACCGAGGTCCGGTCGTCTGCCGCCCAGACCCTTCAGGCGCTGCCAGGCGACGCCGGGCTGATGATGCCGTCCGCGGTGATGGTGTACGAGGTCGCGGTCGCGCCGACCGTGACGCTGAGCCGATACGGGCCGGGTGACGGGCCGGTGACGGAGTACGCCACCCGGGTACCCGGTGCGGTGGGGATCAGCAGGGTGAGGATGGCGGCCGACGGCCCGCTCCTGGTCATCGTCACGACGTCGGCCGGGATCTGCTGCAGCATCTGGTGCGACACCCAGCCTTGGTATGGGCCGGTCTGACCGCTGGTCACCTGCGTCGAGCCGGGCGGTATGACCTGGCCGGGCAGCGCCACCTGCGCCAGCGACAACGTGGTACCCGGCGCCGACGCGATGGCGGACGAAGGCCCGACCTTGGTCACCTGCAGGCCCGGGTCCAGGTGCCACAGCTGCGAGTAGGCGGACGCCGCCGAGCCGCCCTGGGCCCGGTCGAAGACCAGCATCAGATCTGGCCGCTGGCTGACGTACACCGACCGGTACCGGGGGTCGCCGTCGAAGGCGGTGTCGTAGAGCTCGTAGAACTGACCGTACCGGCCGATCTGGTCGGCGACCAGGGACGTGGCGGCAGCGGCGGAGAACGGAACGCCCGGCAGCACCAGCGTGCTCGCCCCCTCCGGCGACTGCAGCCAGGCCCGGTACGGCGTGGCGGTGTAGCCGTAGTGCCCGGCGTCCACGATGAGGTCGCGCCCGCGGGAGTAGTAGGTGAGGCCCATGTGGTCGTCGTGCCCGTGAACCTCCCGTCCGGGCCCGAACCGCAGCGAGTAGAACGACGCGGCCGGCGTCCACCCCGACCGCCCGAACACGTAGCCCGCCTGCGCGTAGACGGCGACCAGGGCGTGACCGCGGGGCGACGTCGCCGGGCGCTCGATGTAGCTGTCGCCGATCTGCACCAGGTCGCCGTCGGGCTCGGTCGCGTAGCCAAGGAACGCAGGCAGCAGGGCGATCCTGGCCGTGATCCAGCCGGGCAGCCGGTAGCCGCAGGCGGCGAGCGCGGGCAGCGCGGTCTGCCACAGGTGGTAAACGAAGTCCTCGTACAGCGTCGCCTGCTCGTTGACCGCCCCCTGGGCGTCGATCGCGGGTCCCAGCGGGTTCGGCGCGAACGCGGCGACCAGCTGCGCGACCGCCGCCTGGCGCCAGCGCAGGGCGTCGCCGCCGAACGCTGCGGGCGGGTACCCGCAGCCGATGCGGAGCAGCTTGATGTCCTGCATCAGGCCGTGATTCCAGGCGCCCATCCAGTGCGCCGCGTAGTAGTCCACGGTCGGCGGGATCTGGTCGATGATCCACGACTGTCCGGGGAACGCCTGCGCGATGCAGACGAGCGTGCTCGGGTCCCGGCCGGAGGCCGGCAGCGCGCGCAGCCAGCCCACCGCGAGCAGCTTCGCCCTGGCCAGATAGGCGCCGGCCTGCGGGCCGCCCGCGAGGTAGCCCGCGACCAGGTCCTCGATCCAGCTGCCGGACCTGAAGTCCTGGCCCCAGGTCGGGTTGCCGAACGGGTTGAGCGTCCAGTTGACGTCCCCGTCCTGGTGCGGGTCGATGGCGACGGCGGGGAACGGCGCGATCGTCAGCCGTCCGGCCATGATCTCGTCTGCCGTCGCCGCGCTGAACCGGGGAAGCTCGCCGCACGCCCGCGCCGCAGCGGACGCGGGCGACGAACGGACGGCAGGCCCCGGGTCGGCCAGCGGCCCGGCCGGGGGCACCGCCGCCAGCTGCGGCACGACGATCGGCGGCCGCGGTCGGACCGGTGCGGGCGCCGTCCGCGCGGGCCGGTCGCCGGCCTGCGGCACCGGGCCCTGCGGGTCGCCGACAGCGGCCAGCGCCATGGCCGCGCAGCAGCCCGCGATCACGGCCGCCAGTGCCAGTCGCATTCCGGGCATAGACCGATTATCCGCCCGAGCCGGGCGCGCGTCGCATCGCCCCGGCTCGGGCGGGGGCTCTCGGTTAGGAGGAGCCGCTTACCGGGGGGAGCTGGCGGACGGTGCCGGGGGCGGGCGCGGGCCGGACCGGCCTGGATCCGGTGACGAGACGCTCGCGGTCGAACAGCCGCGCCACCACGAAGCAGGCGCCGCAGTCGATCACCAGCAGGCCGCCCGCCAGGGCCGCCGCCAGCCCGAACGACGGGGTGATGACCTGGAACGACATGAGCGAGATGAGCGCCAGCGGCGGGAGGCTGGCCAGGACGCTGAGCTGCTGCGCGACGCGGGTCTCGGTCACATACGAGGAGATCGCCAGGCCAACCCAGATCGCCCACGCTGCCAGCAGCGGGATGAAGAGGACCTCGGCCGGCAGCTGCGGCGCGTGCCACATCGCGGAGGCGACCGGGGCGTCGGCGAAGAGCGCGACGATCGCCAGGAAGACGCCGAACGTGATGTAGGCGACGACCACCGCGGGCAGGAAGATCGCCACGGCCTTGCCCAGCAGGAGTTCGACCCGGGTGATCGGCGTGGTGAGAACCGGCTCGAGCGTGCCCTGCTCGCGCTCGCCGACGACCGAGTACGCGCTCATCGTGGCGGGGACGAAGAGCGGGACGACTAGCGGCAGGAACAGCGAATAGCCGACGCGCCTGGACAGCAGCGCGCTCGAGGCCGACGCGTGAATCGCGAGGATGCTGGCGGTCGGGCTGATGAGGAAGACGACCGGCAGAATCGACGCGGTGATGACGATGAGCCGGTTGCGCCGGAAGTCCGCCAGTTCCTTGCGGACCACCGCGCCGGTGCGGTTCGCGTTGATCATGACGGGCTCTCCTGCTGATCGATCAGTTCCAGGTAGACGTCCTCGAGCGAATGGCGCGTCTCGCTGATCGACAGGACGTCCGCCCCGGCGGCCACCAGGGCCCTGGTAACCGCGGGCGCCGCCGCCGCCGGGTCGGTCACCGTCAGCAGGTAGCCCGCCGTTCCATCCGAGGATGCCGGCTGCCAGCCCTGCACCGCCGGGAGGCCGTCGAATACCTTGTCCGGCTGTTCGAGCGGTATCACCGTGCTGACGGCGAGCGACCGGGAGAACAGCGTCCGGCGCAGCTCGTCGGGGGTGCCGATGGTCCGCAGGCTGGTGTTCATGATCGCCACCCGGTCGCACAGCCGTTCCGCCTCGTCCAGCCGATGGGTGGTCAGGAAGACCGTCACCCCGCGCTCGCGCAGCCCGCTGACCAGGCCGAGCACCTCGTGCGCGGCGGCCGGGTCAAGGCCCGAGGTCGGCTCGTCGAGAAACATCACCGCGGGGTCGTTGAGCAGCGACCGGGCCAGCGAGGCGCGCTGCTTGAGCCCCTTGGACAGCGACCCGCACAGGTCGTCCGCCCGGGCGGTGAGGCCGACGGCGGACAGCGCCTCGTAGATCCGGTCGCCCCGCCCGGTCAGGCCGTACAGCCGGGCGAAGAACTCCAGGTTCTCCGCCACCGTCAGCCGGTTGTACAGGCCGGGCGCCTCGGTCGTGATCGAGATGCGCTGCCGGAGCTCCGCCTCGGCGGCCGAGCCGAGCGGTATGCCCGCCACCGACGCGGACCCGGCCGTCGGGGCGATCAGCGTGCCCAGGATCCGGACCATCGTGGTCTTGCCCGCGCCGTTGGGCCCGAGGAACCCGAACACCTCGCCGCGCGCGACGGTGAAGGACACGCCGCGCACCGCCGTCCGCGCGCCGAAAACCTTGGTCAGGTGACTGACCTCGATCGCGGCAGAAGCGCTCATCGCAGGACCCTTCCGGGGTTATGGCCGTTGCACAGGGCGGTGCGTGCAACGTAGCCGACGCGCGACCCCCGCCTCCCGGCGGGGTCCCCTAACCTTGACCCACGCGGCCACAATCCATGATCGCGCGCCAAGCAGGCGACGGGAAGCGGGAGAGGACGGCCACACCACATGACCAGTCAGCCCGGAGAGCAAGCGCGGCCGGCGGAGCCCGCCGGGCAGCAGGCGGCCAGGCATCAGGAGGTGCATCGCGCCGAGGTCGCCCTGCGGTCCATGGGTCAGCCGAACGCGGTCGCCCACCAGTTCGACTTCGCCGACGACAGGTACAAGTGGCGGCGGTTGTTTTCCGAGGCGCTCGGGACGTTCTTCCTCGTGCTCGTCGCGGTGGGGGGCGGGATGGTCAACGCAAGGTTCGGCGGGCACGCCGTCCCCGCCGCCGCGCGGGTGACCGCGCCCGGGCTGATGGTCGCGGTCGTCATCTGGTTCATGGGCACCGTGTCCGGTGCGCACCTCAACCCCGTCGTCAGCGTCGCCTTCGCCCTGCGGGGCGATTTCTCCTGGAAACGGGTCCCCCTCTACATCGTCGCCCAGTTCGCCGGGGCGGTCCTCGCCACGCTGCTGCTGTGGGCGCTGATCGGCAGGCAGGGCAGCGCCGGCCTGACCCTGCCGGGGAGCGGCATCACGACGATCACCGCGATGCTGTGGGAAGCGGTGCTGACGGTCGGGCTGGTGAGCGTGGTCCTCGGCACCGCGTCGGGGGCGCAGGCGGTCGGCTCGATGGCCGCCGTCGCCGTCGCCAGCTACATCGTGCTGGCCGGGCTGTGGGGAGCACCGGTCAGCGGCGCCTCGATGAACCCGGTCAGGTCGCTCGGGCCCGCCCTGGTGCTCGACGACTGGACCGCCTGGTGGGCGTACCTGGCCGGGCCGGTCGTCGGCGCCTTCATCGCGGTCGGCATCGCCTATGTGCTCAGGGGGCCGGGCGGCGGGGCGAGCGGTACTCAGGCCGCAGGCGGCACGCTGGGGATCAGCTGGCAGCCTGGTCCCATGCGCGCTCGGAAGGCGACTCCCCCCGGCCCCGCTGGGAACGGGGACGGCGAGTAACCCGGGGTCGCGCGGTCTCGGTCAGCTGGCGCTTGGGCGGCCCGTCATCAGGCACGGCACCAGGGTCTTCTCATTCAGGTGGTAGCTCGCGCAGATCCGGTGATAGCCGTCGGCGACCCACAGCGGGTCCCCGTGGACCAGCAGCACGGGGGAGAGCTTGTCGCCCTTCTTGACCTTCTTGAAGTCGGACGTGACTTCCGAGTCGTCAACGGCAAGCAGCGGCAGGCCGGAGGCTCGCAGAAGGTCCTTGGCGGCGAAGTGCTCCAGCGTCTGCTCTGCGCGCAGGGCGTCGACCAGCATGCCCGCCGCGATGCGGCCGACCAGGAGCGGAAGATAGTTCTCGGCGGCCGGGAAGTCCTGTGGCTCCGGCTCATCCTGCCAGTGTTCGCTGGCCATGGATTCCCGCTGCCCTAGGCGAGGATCTTCAGCAGTCGTTCCCCCAGGACCGCGGCGGAGTGAGGATTCTGCCCGGTGATCAGATTGCGGTCCTCCACCATGTACGGCTCCCAGTTCGCGCCGCGGCTGAACTGGACGCCGACGCTGTCCTTCAGCTCGGTCTCAAGCAGCCACGGCATCGAGGGGGCGAGCCCGACGGCCTCCTCCTCCTCGTTGGTGAAGCAGCTGACCCGGTAGCCCTTGAACGGCGACACGCCGCCGATCCTGGTCGACAGCATCGCGGCCGGGCCGTGGCATACGATCGCGAGCGGCCTGCCCGAGGCGAGCTGCGCCGTCAGCAGTCGGCCCACGTCGGCGTCGAACGCCAGGTCCTGCATCGGGCCGTGGCCGCCGGGAAAGTAGATCGCGTCATAGTCCTCGGGGCGGACGTCCGACACCTGGAGCGGCCGTCGCAGCACCTCGGCCGAGCGGATGATGGCCTCCAGCTCGAGGGCCCCCTGCTCGCCGCCCGCCATCGACGGGCGCAGGCTCATCATGTCGACGGTCGGCGTCACGCCGCCGGGCGTCGCGACCACGACCTCATGGCCGGCGTCGGTGAACTCCTTGTACGGACGCGCGAACTCCTCGGCCCAGTAGCCGGTGGCGTACCTGGTGCCGTCCTTGAGCACGAGATACGTGGCCCCCGAGACCACGAACAGTATTTTCGCCATGCCAGATGCACCCCCCGGTACCCGCCGGACGAGTTCCGGCCGGACAGCTTCCACCCTAAGCACCCGCGATTTTCCGGCCGATCCGCCCCCCAGGTGCAATCTGTGCTGCCAGCAGACACCCACGGTCCGTTCGACAGGATGAATTTAGTCTTTGATCTGCCGCACGAGGAAGGCTCGCTCGGCCTCGTTGGCGGTCAGGGCGAGCGCCTGCCGGTAGGCGTCGGCCGCCCGCAGGCAGTCGGCGATCTCCTCGTGTGCCTGCGCCAGCGCGGCGGAATCCCACTGCGACCGGTCCTGTTCGCTCAGCCGCAGCAGGCGGCCGTCGGCGTCGGTCCTGGTGGCGCGCCGCGCATCGGTGACCAGCAGCAGCGCGTGCAGCCCGCGGACGTCGGCGCTGCCGGGCATCAACTCGCGCAGCATACGGGCCAGGTGCATCGCCTGCTCCACCAGGTCGACACGGACCAGCGACGCGCCCGACGGCGCGGTGTGGCCGGCCGTGAAGAGCAGGTGGATGACGGCCAGCGCCGCGGTCAGCCGCTCGCCCAGGTCGCCCGCGCGCGGGATGCGGTAAGGGATGCGCGCGACCGAGATCTTCTTCTTCGCCCGGGTGATCCTGGCCGCCATGGTCGGCTCGGAGACCAGGAACGCGCGGGCGATGTCGGGCACGCCCATCCCGCACACCAGCCGCAGCGTGAGCGCCACCTGAGCCTCCTGGGCAAGAGCGGGGTGACAGCAGATGAAGATCAGCCGGAGCCGCTCATCGGGCAGCACCTCGCTCAGCCGGGCGGCGGCGGCCTCGCCGTCGGCGACCGGCTCGGGCAGCCCCGGCATCGGCCCGGGTTCCCCTGAGGGCTCCACCAGCAGCGGCAGCCTGAACCGGAGGGCGGCGTCGTGCCTGATCGCGTCGATCGCCCGCCGCCGCGCGGTGGTGGTGAGCCACGCCCCCGGGTTGCCGGGGACGCCGACGGACGGCCAGGTCCGCAGCGCCGCCGCGTAGGCGTCCTGCACGCACTCCTCGGCCAGGTCCAGGTCCCGCGCGACGCGCACCGTCGCGGCCAGCACCCGGGCCCACTCGCGGCGGTGCGCGTCGGCGACGGCCGCCTCGACGGCCGCGGCGTCGGCTGCGCGGTTGCTCACGGGGTCGTCGGCTCCTCCTGCTTGACGAAGCTGCTGTGCACCGGCCGGACCTCGACGCCGCCGCCGTCCCGCACGACCGGGTTGGTGCGGGCGATCGCCAGCGCGGCGTCCAGATCGGGCGCCTCGATCACGTAGAAGCCGGCCACCACCTCCTTGGAGTCGAGGAACGGGCCGTCGGTGATGGCGTCGGCGCGGACCGACGTCGCCATGTCCCTGGGCGTCAGGGCGTACGCCGCGAGCATCGAGCCGTTCGCGGCGAGTTCGTCGGAGTGGTTGTCGCACGTCTCCAGGTCCTCGGGAGTGGCCTCGGGGGCGTGCGCGGAGTCGTGGGCGTAGATCAGGATCGCGTACTGAGCCATGAGTGATCTTCTCTCTTTTCCTTCGGCGCGGTGGTGCGCTCGTTACACCCCTACGTCGGGCGGGTCAGGCGGAATCGACAGGCCCCCAGCAGAAAAATATCGATCCGGGCGTGCGGGCGCGGTTCGGGCCGCCCGCCCCCGGCCGGGTTGACGATATATAGTTGTAGATCTATAATCATTGTATGAGCACAAGCAGTTTGGCCGAGCAGAACCGGCGGCTTGGCATCATCCTCGCCACCTGCTGCCTCAGCCTGTTCGTGGTCGGGGTGGACGTCACCATCGTGAACATCGCCCTGCCGTCCATCCAGCGGAGCTTCGGCGCCTCGACCGCCGGGCTGCAGTGGACGATCGATGGGTACACGGTGGTGCTGGCGAGCCTGCTGATGCTGTCAGGCTCGCTGGCCGACCGGCTGGGCAGGCGCCGGGTCTTCCAGGCCGGGCTGGCGTTGTTCACCGTCGGCTCGCTGCTGTGCAGCCTCGCCCCCGGGCTCGGCTGGCTGGTGGCGTTCCGGATGATCCAGGCCGTCGGCGGGTCGATGCTCAACCCGGTCGCGCTGGCGATCATCGCCAACACCTTCACCGACCCCGCCAGGCGAGCCCGGGCGATGGGGGTGTGGGGGAGCGTGGTGGGAATCAGCCTCGCGGTCGGACCGGTGATGGGCGGGGTGCTGGTGGGCACGGTCGGGTGGCGCGCCATCTTCTGGGTCAACGTGCCCGTCGGGCTGGCCGCCATCGCACTGACCCAGCGGTTCGTGCCCGAGTCGCGGGCGCCCCGGCCGCGTCGGCTCGACCCGATCGCACAGATCCTAATCGTCGTGCTGCTGGCCGGGGTCACGGCCGGCACCATCGAGGGGCCCCAGCACGGCTGGACGTCGCCGCTGATCGTCGGCTGCTACGCGGCCGCCGCCGTTGCCGCGCTGACAGTGACGGCGGTGGAGTCGCGCAGGCGGGAGCCGCTGATCGACCCCCGGTTCTTCGCCTCCGCGCCCTTCTCCGGTGCGGCGCTGATCGCGGTGGCGGCGTTCGCCGCGCTGGCCGGGTTCCTGTTCCTCAACACGATCTACTTGCAGAGCGCGCGCGGCTACTCCGCAATCGAGGCCGGCCTGCTCATCCTTCCGATGGCGGCCACCACCGTGGTGACCGCGCGCATCTCGGGGCGGCTTGTCGCCGCCGGGCATGTCCGCTGGGCGCTGGTCATCGCCGGCCTGGCGCTCGCGGCCGGGTCCGCGGTGCTGATGACGGTGAGCGCCGCCGCGCCGATCGCCGAGCTCGTCGTGGTCTACATCGTGTTCGGGATCGGGTTCGGGTTCGTCAACCCGCCGATCTCCAACACCGCCGTGTCGGGGATGCCGTCGGCCCAGGCCGGGGTCGCCGCTTCGATAGCATCGACCTGCCGCCAGGTCGGCGCTACGCTCGGTGTCGCGGTGATCGGGTCGCTGGTGGCAGGCCGCGAGGCGGCCGGGTTCACGGCCGCCAGCCACGGCGGCTGGGCCGTTGTCTGCGGCTGCGGGCTGGCCGTGCTGCTGATCGGCCTGGCGTCGACCAGCGGCTGGGCCGGCACCACGGCGCAGCGGACCCGTGAACTGCTCATCGCCCAGCCGGAGGAAGGTGACGTCCGTGGCCGCGACTCAGCCGTCGTCCGCTGATCCTCAGGGCGCCCCCGGGCCGTCCCTGCCCGACCAGTCGGCCTCGTCCGCCCCGTCCGACCCGGCCGATCTGCCTGCCGCGGCGTGGCAGCTGATGCGGCAGTTCGTCGAGGCCAACAGCACCAGCTCGGTGCTCAGGGAGCGGCTCGGCCTGGGCGCGGGCAGCGGCCGGATCAAGGTCTTGTTCCTGCTCCGCGAGCAGCCCATGACCCTCGCCCAGCTCGCCGACGCGCACGGCGTCGACCGCCCCTACGCCACGATCATCGTGGACAAGCTCGAGCACCTCGGCTTCGTGGAACGGAAGCCGCACCCGAGCGACCGGCGGAGCAAGGTCGTCAGCCTCACCCCGGCCGGTCGGGACGCGGCCGCGCTGGCCGACGCAATCATGGGCGAGCCGCCCGCGGCGCTGCGAGCGCTCGACCCCGGGCAGCTGACCGAGCTCGTCGGGCTGCTGTCGCGGCTGCGTTAAGGCGGGGATGAAGGCCACGTCCACCTCGTCCCGTGGGATCAGCAGCTCGACGAGCGCCCCGCCACGGGCGGCCTTCCCTCGTATCGAACGGGCGTGTGCTCCGCCTGCTTCACGACTCCACCTCCGTGGCCGGGTCGGCCTACGTGGAGAGCGACCTTGAGGCGATGTTCCATCGAGGTTCAGGGCTGGCCGATGACCGACCGGCGGATTCGCTCGACGATCCGGTTGGCCTCGTCTTCGGCGATCTCGTAGAGCTGGTTGTCGCCATTCCCGCGTTCGTAGGAATAGAGGACCCAGCTTCGCGTCCAGGTGAGGTCACGGCCGAACTCCTCGTCGTACTCGCCGTTGTCGTCTTCAACCCGCCGCAAAACGCCGCTGGGTTCTTCCGGGCTGGTGTGGTCGTCGACGATCGAGTAGTAGGTGATCTTGGTCGCCACCGCTTCCTCCTAGGAAATCACGATGTCCTCTGTCCCCGGCGGGACCGGAATCTTGATGTTGACTTCTCGTTGGTAGGCTCGCAGCTCGCGGACCTCCTTGCTATCTTCCGGCAGCGTTCGCAGCCGCCCATAAGCATCATGAGTCTCCTGCTTGGCCTCGAAGCTGGCTTGGGTGTGGAACTGGACCTCGAACAGCTGGCCAGTGTCACCGATCCGCCACCAGCTGTTGATCCCTTTGTACTGCTCGCTCGTCCACGTATTCCGCGAATCGACGAACTCCGCGCCCTCGGACTTTAGCCGCTGCACATCGGCGTGGACGCCATCCACGTACTTGTCTTCGCGATACTGGAAGGTGTAGCGGATCGCATCCTTCATATCCGCGAACGCCTGCTCGGCCGGCAGACCTTTCTTATGTGTATCGTGCTCGATCTTTTCTTCGGTAGCTATTCAGCCTGAGTGAGAGGTGGTCCGGCGCCTCGTCTGCGAGCTGGGTGGCGTTCTGCTGCCGTGGTTCGATGCTCTCCTATTTGGCGGGTGCGGTGTGCTGTGGTGTAGTGCGGCTCGTGCCCGATATGCCGCTGTCGCCTGTGCCTGATGAGGTGGCGTGGCTGCGTGCGCGGGTCGCGGAGCTGGAGGGCGTTAACGCGCGGCTGCGGCAGGCGGCACGGGACCGGGACGAGCTGGCGGCGGCGCAGCTGGCCGCGCTGGCCGCGCAGGTCGAGGAGCTGCGGCGGCGGCTGGACAAGGACTCGTCCACCTCGTCGAAGCCGCCGTCGTCGGACAGCCCGTACAAGAAGAAGCCGAAGGACCGGTCGCTGCGCGGCACGTCCGGGCGCAGGCCGGGCAAGCAGCCCGGCGCGGAGTCGTCCACGCTGCGGCAGTCAGCTCACCCGGACGAGACCGTGCTGTGCGGGCCGGCCGCGTGCGGCTGCTGCGGCCATGACCTGGGCGGCGAGCCGGTGCTGGGCACCGTGCAGAAGCGGCAGGTCTTCGAGGCCGCGCCGCCCCCGCCGCCGTCGGTCACCGAGTACCAGGTCGCCGCCAGGCAGTGCCCGGGATGCGGGGAGGTCTCCGTCGGGCTGGCCCCGGCGGGAGTGACCGGCCGGGCGCAGTACGGGCCGCTGGTCCACGCCAGCACCGCCCTGGCGGTCTGCGCGAACTACCTCCCGGTCGCCCGCGCCGCCCGCCTGGTCGCCGCCCTGACCGGCGTGAAGGTCTCGGCGGGATTCGCGGCGGGCGTCCGGGGGAAGGCCGCCGCCCGGCTCGGCCCGTTCACGGACCGCGTCCGCGGTCTGCTGCCCGCCGTCCCGGTGCTCTACGCCGACGAGACGCCCGCCCGCGCCGCCGGGAGGCTGCGCTACGTCCACGTGGCCTGCACCGAGTTCCTCACCGCCATGCACACCGGCGACCGGACCAGCGAGGCCATCGACTCCGGCGGCATCCTGCCCGGCTACTCCGGCACGATCGTCCGCGACGGGTACAAGGGCTACGAGCACCTCACCAGCGCGCTGCACGCCTGGTGCGGCGCCCACGGGCTGCGCGACCTGGCCGGGCTGCACCGCTTCGACCCCGGCGGCCAGGTCTGGGCCAGGTCCATGGCGGACCTGCTCATCGACGCCAACGCCCGCGCCGGCGCCGCCCGCCGGGCCGGGCGGGACTGCCTCAGCGACGCCGACCTCGCCGGCATCCGCTCCTGGTACCGCGGCGCCGTCGCGAAGGGCATCGCCGACAACCAGGGGAAACGCACGCAGATCGCCCTGGACGGCGCCCGGCTCGCCCGCCGGTTCCGCGACCACGAGGACATGATCCTGCGCTTCGCCACCGACCTGACGGTCGGCTTCACCTCCAACCAGGCCGAACGCGACATCCGCCCCGTCAAGGTCCAGCAACGCACCTCCGGCGGAACCTGGCGCACCCTCCTCGGCCTCGCCGACTTCGCCATCGTCCAGTCCTACCTGTCCACCACCGCCAAATGCGGTATCGACGCCCTCGACGCCCTCACCATGCTGTTCACCGACGGCCCCTGGCTCCCGCCCGCCGCCGCGCCCTGAGCCGGGCCGGAACCCCCGAACCGCGAAACCCGCACCGCCGGCACAGCCACCGCCAGCGGCCCATCCCGCACGCCCGCAGCCAGCACCAATCAAGCCCACTCAGGCTGAATAGCTACTTTCTTCGATCCGGTCCCTGCCCTTGAGGCGGTGTTCCAAGCCGATCAGGGTCCGGTCGGGATCTTCGGCTTCGATGCGGTGCATAGCCGGGGTGACGATTTCGCGTTCGAGCTTCTCGACCCGGGCGCAACCCTGGTCGATCGCGTGCCGCCGGTAGTCGGCATCGACGGTGGCCCGGTGCGCCATGGCCCGTTCCAGGCGCACGGACTGCTCGGGGCAGGGGAACTGGTGCCGCTCAGCACCGTCACCGCCGACCCCCCTGCCCGTGGTCGCGTCGACGCCCACGCCCCTATCTCTATCCCCGTCCCCGTCCCCGTCGCCGTCCGGCGGTCGGGCCGGCGGCTGACCCGGCGCAGCGGCCCGGCCAGGCTCGTCGGCTTCGTCTGACCGGTCGATCCGCACCCCACCCCCAAGGCCGGTACCCAATGTCGGATATGTCTTGCCCTGGGAAACGGCCAGACCGGCGATCCGGTTCACCCGGGCTTGCACCGCCGTTATCAGCGCCGGCCCGCCCTGCGCGTGGCAGCACGTTGCGGACGTGGTTCGGGCGGCCCTGAGGATTGTCGTTTTCGTGTGCGACGCCACGGTGATCACGCCGGTGACGAGTGCGGCCCTCCCTCGGCACGCCGACTAGTGATGGCAAGGTATTGCCATTACCAGTTCGAATGCTAGATATGCGAATGGTCACGCGACCGCCGCCAGGAAGGCGAACAAGTGCCCGCGGGCGGTCTTGGTCGTGGCCTGCTGGGACCCCGCTGAGGCGGATAAGTGCCGCCGGATCATCGCGACCGGCATCCTGCGCATCCTCAAGTCCCGCGGCCTGCGCCCCACCCCTGCGCAGCGCGAGCTGATCGAGTCCTGCGACGACCTCGGCCAGCTCGACACCTGGTTCGACCGGTCACTGACGGTCATGTCGGTCGCGGCGGTCTTCGAGGACTATTGACATCCTCCCCGCCGTGAACGGCGGGGATTCCTCCTGCGCGGCTCATGCCGCGCTCCGGCGGGTTCCTGTTTCCCCGGGTCCAGCCGGGGCAGGCCCCGGTCTTACGGTCCCTCCGCAGGCGTTTTGAGTGTCGGCCTGCCCGGCCGCCACCTTCCGTCCCTCGAGCAGGACGTTCCGGGCCGCGTTGACGTCCTGGTCGTGCACCGTCCCGCAGCCGCCGCAGGTCCACTCGCGGACGCTCAGCGGCTTAGCGCCGTCCTTCACCCCGCAGGCGGAGCAGATCCGGCTGGACGGGAACCAGCGGCCGACCTTCACGACCTGCCGCCCGTGGCGCTCGGCCTTCTCTCCCAGCAGCCGGACGAGCGTCGCCCATCCGGCGTCGTTCACCGACTTCGCGAGCCTTGCGCGGGCCAGGCCGGACACGGCGAGGTCTTCGACGTAGACCGCTTGGTTGTCGCGGACCAGCCGGAGCGCCGTCTTGTGCAGGTGGTCGGCCCGCGCCTCGCGGACCTTGCGGTGCTGGGCGGCAACGCGGACGCGGGCCTTGTCCCGGTTCGCGGAGCCCTTCTGCTTGCGGGCCATGGCACGCTGCGCCCGGGCCAGCTTCCGCTCCCGCGCCCGCAGGTGCCGCGGGTTGGCGATCAACTCCCCGTCCGAGGTGGCCGCCAGGACGCTCAGGCCCAGGTCGATGCCGATATCGCGGCCGGCTGGCGGCAGCGGGGCCGGCGCCGGCTCGACCACGAATGACGCGTAGTACCGGCCGTCCGCCTCGCGGATGACCGTGACCGATGACGGGACCGACGGCAGGCCGCGGGACCACTTCACCCGCAGGCCGCCGACCTTGGCGACATACAGCCGGCCCCCGCGCAGGGAAAACCCGTTGCGGGTCAGGCGCACCGACTGCCGGCCGTCTTTCCGCGACCGGAACCGGGGACGGCCCACCTTCCGGCCTTTCCGCCTCCCCGACATCGAGTCGAACCAGTTCCGGTACGCCCGCCGGGCGTCCTGGCACGCCTGCACCAGGGCCACCGACGCGACCTCGCCGAGCCATCCCCGTCCCGGAGTCGTCTTGGCGAGGGTGATGACGCGGCGCTGAACCTCGGCGTCGCTGATCTTCTCGCCCGCCGCGCGAGCGGCCCCGCGGACGCGCAGCGAGTCGTTGAACACCACCCGCGCGCACCCGAACGACCGGGCCAGCATCATCTCCTGATGCGGCCCGGGGCAGACGCGGTAGCGGTAACGGGCCAGCACGGACCGCAGCCTAACAATGGCCTATGACATCCGGCGACGACTACAGGCACGGCAGGCACGCCGTTTCCGCGCTTCATGTTCATTTGGCCTTCGTGACGAGGTACCGGCGCGGCGTGTTCGACGACGGGACGCTCAGGTTCCGCGGGGAAGTGATGCGGAAGGCCTGCGGAGGCTTCGACGCGGAGATGCGCGAGTTCAACGGCGAGGCCGACCACGTGCACCCGCTCGCCTTCCACCCGCCGAAAGTCCCCGTGTCCGCCCTCGTGAACTCCCTCAAGGGCGTTTCCGCGCGCAGGCTCCGCTCCCAGTACACGGGGCGGGTGAACCGGGCGCGGATGAACGGGCACTTCTGGTCCCCCTCCTACCTCGCCGCCTCCTGCGGGGGCGCCCCGCCGTCGCTCATCCGGCAGTACATCGAGCACCAGCAGCGCCCGGCCTGACGGCCCGGCCGGGACTTACCCCGCCCAGGCAGTCGCGTGAACTGCCTGCAGAATCACCCTGGTGACAGTCCCAGGGTTGGAGATCATCGACAGGTGCGGGCACCGCGAATGATGGTGACGCGAGCATGGGCCTGGTGGGCCATGGCCAGCAGTTCCGCGGGGGGAATGGCGTGGTCGGCGGTGCCGATCACGGCCCACGACGGGATCGTCTTCCAGGCCGGGACGCCCGATTTCTGTGCTAGCGCGAGCGAGGTGAGCGGCCGCTGCGTGGCCGCGAGCATTCTCGCTTCGCTGGTAGGGGCCATTGGCCATGCAGGACGGAAACACGGCCTGCTTGATGTAGACGTCGACTGCGCCTGCGGGCGCGCCCGGGTACGGCTGGACGGTAACGTTCGCAGGCGGCAGGACGCACGAACCGGGGTGGGCGGAGACGAGCCGGCCGATGGTCTGGCCTTGCGCGGGTGCGAAGGCATCCACGTAGACCAGCGCCTTGACCTGCTTGTCGCCGGTGGCGGCGTTGGTGATGACGGCACCGCCGTAGGAGTGCCCGACCAGGATGATGGGCCCGGAGATGGTGTGCAAGAAGTCGCGGATGAAGGCGGAGTCGTAGCTGATGCCGAGCAGGGGGTTGGGCGGCACGTAGACCGTGTACCCGTCGTGCTGGAGTTCGCCGATGACGGCGTTCCAGCTGGAACTGTCGGCCCATGCCCCATGGATCAAGACGATGCTTGGCTTGGGGCCGCGGACGACGGAGGCCACGGCGCCGGCGTGCGCGGCGCTGGCGTCCGCGGCGCTCGCCAGCCCGGCCGTCACCGGGAGCCCTACGGCTGCCGCGGCCGCCGTCAGCGCGACGATCCGCCTGTTCGCCGACCGCACGGCTCGTCTGATTTTCATCGGTTTCTCCTCATTGGCGCTTGCCTCCTGTTCTGGTTTCCACGGCTACGCGCAGGCGTCAGCGGCCGCCGTGATCAGCGCGGTTACCTCGTCGGGGTGGGAGACCATGGCCACGTGGCTGGAGTCGACCTCGATGGTGGTGGCCCCCATGCGGTTGGCGAACATCCGCTCGGCGTACGGCGGGATCGCCTCGTCCGCGGTGGCGACTAGATACCACGACGGCAGCGATTTCCACGCTGGGACGCCCATGACGTCGGTGAAGGCGGAGCCGGCCAGTCCCTGTTGGACGGCGTACATGACGTTGGCGTGGACCGGGTCGACGTCGGCCGCGAAGTGGTGGACGAAGTCGTCGTGGGACAGCCAGACGAAGCCCAGCTGGTCGGTGAACAGGTGCGCCAGCGCGGGCGTCGGCGGTCCCTGCGACAGCAGCGCGCCGAGCGATTCGCCCTGATCGATGCCGAAGGCGGCGATGTACACCAGGCCGGCCACGTTGGGCGCGTCGGCGCCGAGCGCGGTCATGATCTGGCCGCCGTAGGAGTGCCCGGCCAGGATGACCGGGCCGTTCTGGAAATTAAGTACCTGCCGCAGCCGGGCGACGTCGGCCGCGAGCGAGCTCATCGGGAACTGCGGTGCGGTCACGTGGTAGCCGGTGGCCTGCAAGCGCTCGATCACACCGCTCCAGGATGAGCCGTCCGCCCAGGCGCCGTGAACGAGGACGATGTTTGGTCGTGCTTTCATGCCTATGTTTCCTTCCTGCTGTGAGCAGGCGTCGGGGATGGATGCCTGTGGCGCCATGCTGCCGCTCACCAGGCAACGCAGGTATCCGCATCTTGACTGCAGCTGCGTGTAAACGTCGGCCGACCCGCCCGACGCGTGCGCCGACTGCCTATAGGTTCCGCAGAATCAGCTGTCCTGGTGCAGCCGCCTGCTGAGCTGACCACTAGCCGGTGAGTGCGAGCCCACTGGGCCCCGCATCGGTTTTACCGCGTCTTGACGGCGAGTATCGAGAAGCGCGCGCCCTGGTCATCGGCGACCGTGGTCAAGCGGCCGGCGGGATGGTCTACCGGCTTCCAGATGACCGAGCCGCCGTTGGCCTCCACGCGCGCGACCGACGCGTCGGTGTCCAGCGCGCCGAAGTCCACCCTCCAGGTGGCCTGGGTATCGGCCAGAAGGCCGGCGTGATAACCGCCGATGCCGCCGACGACCCTCCCGTCGACTTTAATGGTCGCGTAGCTGGAGTCGCCGCTCGTGTCGCCGTACTCGTAGCCGAAGACAGCCGCGTAGAATGACTTGCTGCCCTCGAAGTCGTTGCTCATCTGCTCGTTCCAGCACATCGCCCCCGGCTCGTTGACGATCTGCGCTCCGGGGAACGCGCGAGCCTGCCAGAGTCCGAACACGGCACCAGCCGGGTCCACCGCGACAGCCATCCGCCCGACATCCATGACGTCCGCCGGCTCCACGATCACCTGGCCGCCGGCGTCCTTGATCTTGCGGGCGGTCGCGTCCGCGTCCGACGTCGCAAGATAGGTCGTCCACATCGTGGGCGCCTCCGGCGGGCCCATCTTCGGGCCGACGCCCGCGACTCCCCGGCCGTTAAGTTCCGCTACCGAATACCCGCCGGTCTCCGGCCCACCTGGCTCGATCGTCCAGGTGAAGACGTCACTGTAGAAGTCTCTCGCCTTCGCGATGTCCGGCGCGCCCAAGTCCGCCCAGCACGGCGTGCCGTCCGGCCATGGAATGTCGCGTGTGGTCATCCCGCCCACCTCACTGTTCGGCGGTATCAGCTTCTACACCGCGTTCCCCGCGCGTACCGCAAGTCAAACCCGCGGGCAGGTCAGACGTCTTGATCACCCAATTCCCAGCAGTTCCATCGCGTTGCGCTCGAGGATGGCCTCCGCCTGGTCGGCGGGTCGCGCTACGCCTAGAGGCGTACTCATACCGGCTGATGCAGGTCCAGTCTTTCGACTGATGTCTAACGGCCGTCACGTCGCGAGACTTGAGGCATGGACCTGTCTGCGTTGATCACCAGAGGCTTCGCCATGAGTGACCGGACACTGTGCCTGCTCGTCATGGAGCAGGGTGCCTGCTCGACCAGCCGGCTGAGCCCGGAGGACTGGTACCCGGTCAGCGAGCCGGCCGAGGACGCCAGGCACGAGGCGGCTGACGCCATCGCGGTGTGCGCCGCCTGTCCGGTGCGCGCGGAGTGCCTAGAGCTGGCGCTGCGCAACTGGGCGGTCGGCCAGCACGGTGTCTGGGGCGGCACCGTCCCCACCGAACGGGAGCGGCTGCGCAGCGGGAGGGTCGCGCAGCTCACCCGGGTGCTGGCCAGGAACCGGAACGCGGACTTGCCAGCGAGCCGGGACGCCGACCGGGCCGCATCGACATCCCGCCGGCTATTTCCACCTCGATGACCGATAACCTCACGTTGATGTGAGTGTCTGGCCGTCGAGAGGATCGCTGCATTGGCGCGGTCGCCTCCCAGGTCACCCAGGGTGCGTCGTGGTGACCAGGTTGGCGAAGGCCCGGCCGACGGGGGAGAGCGGCCGGTCGGCGGCGATGATGAACGCCACGGTGAAGGTGGCGGTGGGCCGCAATGGCACGCCCGTCACGCCCGCGTCGGCGATCATCGACTGCGGGAGGATGGCCAGCCCGAGCCCGGCCCGGACCAGTGATGCGTGGATCGACGTGTCCGGCACCTCGATGCCGATCGAGCGCTCGACGCCGGCCCGGGCGAACAGCTGGTCGGCGATCGTGCGGGGGCCCCATCCGGGCGTGTAGTCGACGAACGGCTCGTCGGCCAGCTCGCTGACGTCGACGACGGCGCGGCGGGCCAGCGGGTGATCGGGCGGGCAGCCGAGCAGGACGGGCTCGGACGCCAGCGTCGTGACCGTCAGCCCCGACTGGCCCGGGCCGCTGACGGCGACGAAGGCGGCGTCCAGGGCGCCGCGGCGGACATCGGAGATCAGCGCCGCCGAACCGCCGGCCGCGGTCCTGGGCTGGATGTCCACCAGCGGCCGCTCGCGGTGGAACTGCGCGATCAGCGACCCGACGTCGAGCACGCCGATCACCTGCATCATGCCGAGCCGCAGCGTCCCCCGCAGGCCGGCCTGGGCGCCGAAGACCGCCGCCTGGGCGCCGGCGGCCGCGTCGAGCGTGCGGCGCGCCTCCGGTAGCAGGGCGCGGCCCGCGTCGGTCACCCTGACCTCGCGCGTGGTGCGCTCGAAGAGCTGGGTGCCGAGCTCGTGCTCGAGCGAGCGGATGGACACCGACAGGGCCGACTGGACGAGGTGGAGGCGCCGGGCCGCCCGGGTGAAGTTCCGCTCCTCCGCGACCGCGACGAAGTGCTCGAGGTGCCGCAGTTCCACGATTAATTCCTAGAAGGCATGAGTGTCATCATTATCTTTCGTTGGACATGATAAATCGTGTCGGACATCCTCGTAGTGGGCCCCTGTGAAACGCAAGGCCCGCGGAAGGCAAGCGACGGATGGGACCACATGACCGCACGGACGGAACAGACAGCGGAGCTACCGGGCATCCCGGCAGGGAGATCCGCGTGGCAGACCCGGCATCAACGCCGTCACTCGGCGGCGTTCTGGATCGTGGCGGCCGCCTTCTGCGTCAACCTCGCGTTCTCGGCCGTCCCAACGCCGCTTTACGTCATCTACCAGCAGCGCGACCACTTCTCCACGCTGATGATCACCGTGGTGTACGCGGTCTACGCCGTTGGCGTGATCGTCAGCCTGTTCCTCGGCGGGCACGTCTCGGACTGGGTCGGACGGCGCCGGGTGCTGGTGCCCGCGCTCGCCGTCAACGTGGCGAGCGCGCTGCTGTTCATCGCCTTTCCCAGCCTGCCGGGCCTCATCCTCGCGCGGGTCGTGTCCGGCGTGTCGATCGGGCTCACGACCGGGACCGCGACCGCGTACCTGGCCGAACTGCACGCGGGGGCGGGCGGGTCGCCCACGGGCCGGCGTCCGCAGGTGGTGGCGACGGCGGCCAACCTGGGCGGGATCGGGGTGGGGCCGCTCGGCGCCGGGATGCTCGCCCAGTTCGCGCCGTTGCCGCTGGTGGTCCCCTATGTGATCTTCGGCGGGGTGCTGGTGGTGCTGGCGCTGCTGATCGCCTTCGCGCCGGAGACAGCCAGCCTGCCGGACCCGCGGCCTGCCTGGCGGCCGCAGCGGGCGGCGATACCCGCGCACGCCCGCGGTACCTTCTTCGCCGCCATGGGAGCGGCCGCGGCGGCGTTCGCGGTCTACGGCGTGTTCAACTCCCTCATGCCCGGCTTCCTGGCCGGCACCATGCACGAGACCTCGTACGCGGTCGCCGGCGCCGTCGCCTTCTCCGCGTTCGCGGCCGGGGCGATCGCGCAGATCGCGCTCGGCACGGCGAGCACGGCCACCACGCTGAAGGTGTCGGTCCCGGTGCTGTTGGCGGGCCTGGCGCTGTTCACGGTGGGGATGTGGGTGCCGAGCCTGCCCTTGTTCGTGATCGGCGGGATCGTCACCGGCGCGGGCGGCGGCCTCGTGTTCCGCGGCTCCCTGGTGGCCGCGGCCGGCACCGCGCCGCCCGAATCGCGGGCCGAGGTGCTGGCGGGCTTCTTCCTCGGCGCCTACGTCGGGCTGTCCATGCCGGTCATCGCGCTCGGCGTCGCCACCGAGTACGTGGCGCCCCGCGACGTGATGCGTATCGTTGACGATGGTGTCGGCTACAACCCCGCTGAGGTGGAGAACCGCCCTGGCCACCTCGGACTAGTGCTGATGTGTGAACGGGCCTATCTCGCCGGGGGATGGTGCCGCATCGAGAGCACACCCGGGGCCGGGACCACAGTGGAGTTCTGGATTCCCCTCGGCGGGATCCCCACGCGACCGGAGACCTCCGGTGAATACGTCGCGTAAAGCCCCCCGGCCGATCCGGGTCCTGATCATCGAAGATCACCCGATCGTCGCCGAAGGTCTCGCGGCCCTCCTCGAGGATTACCCCGACCTTACGGTCGCGGGCCATGCCGAGTCGGTCACGGATGTCACCCCCGTGGCCGAGAGGGTTCGCCCGGACGTGGCCGTCATCGATTTCCACCTTCCGGACGGCACCGGAGCCGAGGCTGCGGACCGCATCCGAGCCCGGTCACCGTCGACCGCGATCGTGTTCCTCAGCGCCGACGACAGCGATGAGCCGCTGCTGGCCGCGATCGAGGCGGGCGCCAGCAGTTGCCTGCTCAAGGCGGCCAGTGGCGATGAGATCGTCAAGGCGATCCGGTCCGCGTTCGCGGGTGAGATCCTCATTCCCGCTGGGACCATGGCCAGGGTCCTGGCCAGCCACCGCGACAGCGTCCAGCAGGCTCAGCTGCTGGAGAGCCTGACGCCTCGGGAACGGCAGATTCTCGCGTTGATGATCCGCGGCGCCGACAACCGGGCAATGGCCGAGGAGCTGCATATCAGCTACGCCACCGTGCGGACCCACGTCCGTTCGATCCTGGCCAAGCTCGGCGCGCGTTCGCAACTCGATGCGGTGGGTAAGGCGACCCGCTGGGGCTTCGGGCGCGATGATTCTGCATAGTGGTTACCACTGGCCTGCACAGTCTTCCGAATACGCGAAGATGGTCGATTGCCGGGATGCCACGCTGCGCAACCCCGGGCTGAACTGTCGGTATGAAATCAGAGTCGCCGTGCCCGCGGTGCAGGAGCGGCAGCGGCGGGACGGAGCATGCGTCCGACGGCTCCCCGGTCAGCGCGCGATGGGCCTGGCTGCGGAGTGCGGGGGAATCGCGCGGCATCCCGCTACGGACAATCGTGGCCACCGTCGGCGTGGTGGCCGCGCTTTACCTGGGCGGCCAGCTGCTCTACCGCCTACGGGACATCGTGATCCTGATCGCCCTGTCGGGGTTCATCAGCAGGACCACGCGGATCAGCCCATTGCTTGTACTCGTGTCCGTCCTGGCCGGCTATTCGATCGGTAACTGGATCGGCGGACTGTTCGGCGGCTTCGCCGCGGGATTGCTCGCTATTCCCGTCGCGGGCGCCATTCAGATTATCGGCCGGCATGCCGGGCGGAACATCGACCGCCAGGAAAAAGCCAGAATTAATGAGATCGACTGGGACGTGAAACGTGATTCCGGCGTGGACCGCCGTCTGGCAGCTCCCGCCAATCAGGCAGACGCCGCCTGACCCGTCACCTGACTTCGTGAGTGGAGCATTCCAGACCCTGCATAGTGTCGGCTATGCAGGGTCTGCCTAGTGGCCGGGCGTGCCCAAGATGGTCAATCACCGGGAAGCCGACGCGCGGCCTTCGCCGGCACCCTTGTCCATACATGCCCGCGCGCCGACCAAGTGCCTTTGGGCAGGCAGCCATTGCGATAGCGCCGCTGCCCGCCGGCGCGGGCGTCCGTCCTGGAAACAGATTGCAAGAGGCAGCGCGTATGAACGCACGCGATCACGAACAGGCAGTTCTCAGCGCTATCGAGAGCCAGTTTCGGACCGAGGAACCCGAGCTGATAGCGGACTTTAGGGCCTTCAGCAGTGTCGCATCGCCCATCAAGCCGCTGGCTGGCCGGTACCGGCCAGCTCCACGAGGCAAGCGCTGGCGGAATCCAGATCGGTCTGGGTTTGCAATCGAACTAATCTGCCTTGTATGTGCGCTGCTGGCAGTGCTGGCTGGAATCGCAGCATGCATATGACCACGCCCGCCACTGAGGGTGCATAGTGCCGGGCGGGACCGAAGATGGTCAATAACGGGGATGCCGCCAGCGCAGGGCTCTCATCACTCTTAGAAAGACCTGAGGGGCGTCGGCAGCCCGGCACCTAGAACATGGTCACAGCGCCACGACGAGGAGACACGCAGATGACCTCTATCTTCAACCCGGACGACCAGCGTGTGCTGGCACTGATCACCTGCATCTCGGGCCTGTGCGGCCGGGAGGTGGACCAGGTGACCAGCGCATGGAAGCGGGCGGACGAGCACGATCGGGCGCGGGCCTGGGCACAGGTCAATCGGACCGCCGCAGAGCGTGAGCGGTACCGGATCCTGTCAGTGGCGGCACTGGCCCGCCGGGAGGCGATGGAGACGGCCCACCGGATGCACCGAACGGACTGGGCGTTTTGGGCCGCCGCCTGCGATGCGGGCGCGGCCGTCGCGGCCGGGACTCGGATCGGCGCCTGTTATGGCACCCTGATCGCCCCGTTCGCGGAGGTCATACCCGCGCTGGCATGCCCGGCAATAGGGGACGCGGTTCGTTCTGCGGCGGCCACTTGGCCGGGCGAGAACTCTTCGTCACAACCGCCTGTCGGTCAGCCCAATAGCGTAGCCGTCTAGGAGAAGCAGGACCAGAGACCATGATCGAGGCTAGCGAATTCACCGGCCGTGTCGCGGTGATCATCCCCACCTACAATGAGCGGGACAACATAGGTCCCATCACGACACGTGTGCGATCGGCGCTCCCTGACGCGGACCTGCTCATCGTCGATGACAACAGCCCCGACGGGACCGGGAGGCTCGCCGACGAGCTGGCCACCGCGGATAAGCACATCCAGGTCCTGCACCGTCGCGGTAAGGCGGGCCTGGGAACCGCCTACATCGCGGGCTTCCAGGCGGCTCTCGATCAGGGCTACGACACCATCGTGGAAATGGATGCGGACGGCTCGCACCAGCCTGAGGAGCTGCCAAAGCTGCTCGCCGCGCTTGCCGGCGCCGATATTGCTCTCGGCTCGCGCTGGGTTCCCGGCGGTGAGACGCTGAACTGGCCGAAGTCGCGGGCTATCCTCTCCCGCGCGGGAAACGCCTACGCGCGCATAGTGCTAGGCATCCCGCTGCGGGATATGACAGGTGGTTACCGCGCGTACCGCGCCGACGCCTTGCGGAAAATCGAGCTCGAAAATATCGAATCCGTGGGCTACTGCTTCCAGCTTGAGCTGGCCCGGCGAGCGGTCTGGGCAGGCCTGACGGTGGCCGAGGTCCCGATTACCTTCGTCGAGCGCACTCATGGCACGAGCAAAATGAGTAACGCCATCGTGTGCGAGGCGCTGTGGCGAGTCACCCGGTGGGGAATCACCTCGCGGCTCCGCGGTGGGCGGCGAGGTTGATGGCGACGCCGATGGCGGCGCCGAGGAGGGTCTCGATGGTGCGGTCGTGCAGCAGGGCCCATTCGCCGGCCGGCTGGGAAAGGGTGCCCATGACCAGCGCCAGCGGGGTCAGGAAGATCACTGCCAGGGCGTAGTTCCGGCCAACAACCAGTTCGGTGGCGCACTGGAGGACGGTGATGACGCCGATGGCCGCGAGGACCGGCAGGTGCGGGGCGAGGATTCCCGCGGCGACCAGGACGCCGAGGACGGTGCCCGCGATGCGCTGGATGGCGCGGGTGAGCCTGGCGGCGGTGTCCGGACCGGTGACGGCCGCGACGGCAGCGACCATCGACCAGTAGGGGTGGCCTGTCCCGATGGCGGTCGCAACGGCGCCGGCGAGGAGGATCGCGATGCTGTAGCGGGCCGCCTGGATCCACTGCCAGCCGTGAGAGGCCGGCGGCGGCTGGTCCGCGGCGGGCACCGCCGCCGGAGGGCCGCCTGCTGGGGGCCGGTCGGCGGCCCGGCGGGCGGCGGGGCGGAGCCACCCGGCTGTTCCGACGAGCGCGGCGAGCAGGGCGGTGGCCGCCGTGACCGCGCAGGCGACCGGAACCAGCGCAGGCGTCGCGGCGTGGGACGCGAGCGTGGCGGAGCTGAAGACGATAAAGAGCGGTCCCGGCGGGTGCCAGCCTAGCCGGTCTGCGGCCAGGGATCCCGCGGCGGCGCAGGCGGTGACGGCCAGGACGCTCAGCCAGCGGCGGCCGGGACAGCAGCCAACGGCGGTGCCTATCGTGACGGCGATGGTCAGGGCGGCGCCGGCCTGGAACTGCATCCTCAGCCGTCCGGCATGCGGCTCCGCCCGGCCGTAGATGCTCGTGAGCGCCCCGAACGTGGCCGCGGGCGCCCAGGCGAGGCGGCCGCCGAGCCAGAGCGCCAGCAGCGGGATGGCGACGGAGGCACCTGCGCGCAGCGCGGCGCGGTGGGCGCCGTCATGCGGGTGCACCTCGATCAGACGGCGGGTCCGGGGAAGCGCGTCGCGAAGGTCTTTCACGGCCACGGGCATGGTCACGGCAGCTATTTTACTGGTGAACTATCTGCTTTACCAGTGTAATATCAACCACATGACGCGGGATGGTGATGCGGTCGACGCGATCCGGGCGCGGTGGGAAGCCCTGCGACCCGGCCTGGACCTGAGCACTATGGAGGTGACCGCCCGGCTGTTGCGCGCCGCCGCGCTGATAGAGCGCGGGACCGGCGACTATTTCGGCAGGCTCGGGATCAGCCGCGGCGAATTCGACCTGCTGGCCGCGCTCCGCCGGGCGGGCACTCCGCAGACCCCTGGCGCGCTGCACACGGTCACGCTGGTCAGCCCGGCCGCCATCACCAAGCGGTCCGCCGCGCTGCGACGCTCCGGCCTCATCGAGCGAACCCGCAACCCGGCCGACGGCCGGGGCGCGCTCATCTCGCTCACCGAGGCCGGCCGGGACCTCATCGACCGGGCCTTCCCCGAGGTCCTGGCCATCGAGCGGCGGATGCTCGCGGACCTGTCCCCGGCCCAGCGGGCCCGCGCGGTCACGGCCCTCCGCCAGATCCTCGCCAGCGCCGAGGCACCCCGAAGCCCCGAAACGTCAAGATCCTTATCCCGAACGGACCGTGCTGACTCGCCGTCGCTGCCGTGACAGCTACTCCGCGGCGGACGTATCTGCATAGTGCTCAAGATGGTCATTTGCCGCGATGTCAGCTCCCTGGTCCGCTGGTGAACTTTCTGTGTCGCCGCGGTGCTCGCATGCCGCAGCGTCAATCTTTCATACAGGAGAAGACTCATGACATCTGACCTCAGTAAGAAATCCGGCAAGGGCATCACCGACGGGGTGATCTCCGAGCTGGCCACGTTCTGGGACATCCTGCCCGGCCACGGGAGGAAGCGGGCGCGGCAAGCCGGCGGATGATGGAGGCGGTGCATAACCTCGACCCGGCGACGAGCGCTGCGACGGGCCTGCGGGACGCGCGGCTCGTTGTCTTCGACGACGGCCGCCGGCTGTTGTTCGCCACGACCTTCGAAACCGAGGGGGACCACTACATCGACGACGCCATCCTGGTGGTCGGCGTCGGCGCGTTCCTGGACTGGATGCAGCACACCGTCCAGGGCCAGGACGTCGTGGCCTGGGCTAAGACGTCCGGGGCGGACAAGTTCGCCCAGGGTGACCCCGAGTGGGAGGCGATCATGAAGAAGGCCACCGCCCAGCTCAAGGTGATCCTCCAGTCGTGCCAGAGCCCCGCTGCCGGGTACTTCAACGCGCTGAGCGCCCTCACGCTGCCGCAGTTCGACAGGATGCAGCGCGTGGAGCAGGCCTTCGAGCAGGTCCTCGACGACGACGCCGCCGCCGAGGCGCTCCAGCACCCGGCCCTGAAACCGCTGCTCGAGCTGGCCGCCGACTAACCCAGCCGACCGGGGCCCGGCGGGGGCGGCAGCGCCGCCGCCGCGCGCGGACAGCCGTAGTCAACGACGCCCTCAAGGGAGCACCTATGACTCAGGAAAGCGAGACCGAGCTCGAGCTCGGCGACATTCAGGCCGGCGCCTTGATGCCCCGGCCGAATCCCTACGTGGGAAAGTACCTGGCGCTGCGTATCGATGACCGGCACGCCGGCCGCGAGTTGGTGCGGCGCCTTATCCCCCTTATTGATCCGGTTGCCTCGTTCGACCCCGATAGGCCGGTCTCGCTCGGGGTGGCACTCAGCTTCGCCGGCCTGGTGGCGCTCGGTGTGCCGCAGGAGTCGCTCGCCACATTCCCGCTCCAGTTCCGGCAGGGCATGGCTGCCCGGGCGGCGGAATTGGGAGACGTTGGGGAGAGCGCACCCGAGAACTGGGAGGCACCGCTGGGCTTGAAGGACATGCACCTCGTGGTTGCCGTGCTGGCGCAGGACATGGCCCAGATGGAGACCCTTGTCATGCTGGCCCATGACGCCGTCCGCGATCTGTCCGGCGTGACACCCATCTGGGGACTGGACGTGCATGTGCCACCGGACGGGCGCGAGCAATTCGGCTTCAAGGATGGCATCGGCCAGCCGGCGATCGAGGGTACCTGCATCCTCGGCACCAACCCGGACGAAGTGCCGCTCAAGGCGGGCGAGTTCATCCTGGGGTACGAGGACGAGACCGGCAGTCTCCCCACGACCCCCCAGCCCGATGTACTGGGGCCGTAACGGCACTTACCTGGTCTTCCGCAAGCTACATCAGCGCGTGGCCGCCTTCCGCCAGTACCTGAGCCAGAACGCCGCGGACCACGCCGAACAGGAGTCGCTCGCCGCGAAGCTGGTCGGGCGCTGGCCCAGCGGCGCGCCGCTGGCCCTGGCCCCGGACCAGGACGACCCCGAACTGGGCGCCGACCCCAAGCGCAACAACGCCTTCATGTACGGCGATGACCCGCGGGGCCTGAAGTGCCCGGTGAGCTCGCACGCCCGGCGGATGAACGCGCGCGACGCGGTCATCACCGGTGTTGTGCGGTTGCACCGGATGATCCGGCGCGGCACCAACTACGGCCCGTCCCTGCCCCCCGGCGTGCTGGAAGACGACGGCGCCGACCGCGGCCTGATGTTCGCCTTCGTCGGGGCGCACCTGGACCGGCAGTTCGAGTTCGTCCAGCGGGAGTGGGTCAACGACGGCAAGTTCATCGGCGCGCCCGCCGAGACCGACCTGCTGATCGGCGGGTTCGACAACCGCCAGTTCACCATCCCCAAGCGGCCGATCCGCCAGCGCATGCAGGGCCTGCCCTCCTTCGTGGTCAACCGGGGCGGCGAGTACTGCTTCATGCCCGGCCTGCCCTCCTTCGTGGTCAACCGGGGCGGCGAGTACTGCTTCATGCCCGGCCTGCGAGCGCTGCGCTGGCTCGCCGACCTCGACACCTGACGTTAAACACCGGACAGTAAAGGAGCCTTTCCCGTGTCAGACCACTTCTCCGGCCCGCGGGCCCCGGCCGACCCCGCCGCCGACATCACCGACGTGTACGCCTTCCCCAGCCCGGAGCGGCCCGGCACCCTGGTGCTGGTCATGAACGTGTTCCCCCTGGCCGCTCCCACGGCGCTCTTCTCCGACGCGCTCAGCTACCGCTTCCGCGTCCGGCCCGTCACGTGCGTCGCCGGCGGTACCACGCCGGCGTTCACGGTCGGCCAGCAGGAGTACGCGTTCACCGTCACATTCCCCGCGCCCATCCAGGGCAACGGCAGCGGCACCATGGCACAGTACGGCACATCCACCGCGCCGGGCGGCCAGCATGTCTCGTTCCGGGTCGGCGACGAGAACCCCGCCGAGGCTCACGGCCTGCGGGTCTTCGCCGGGCCGCGGCTCGACCCGTTCTTCATCGACTTCGCGGGCCACATGGCCACCGAGGCGCAGGAGAAGCTGGCGTTCCGGCCTCAGGGCGCCAACGCCCTGGAGGGGCAGAACGTGCTGAGCATCGTCCTCGAAGTCGACGCCGCCGCCGTGTTCGGCCCCGGCAGTGGCCCGCTGCTGGCCGCCGTCGCCGAGACCGTGACCTCCGGCTCGCCCTCGGCCCGGCTGGAGCGGATGGGCCGGCCGGAGATCAAGAACTTCATCCTGTCATCGAAAAAGTACGACGCCGTCAACCGTGATCTTGAGATCCGGGACCTGTACAACTCCGACGACGCCTTCAGCCCAAGTCCGGACTACGCGGGAACGTACCGGTCCCGGATGAACGCCAACCTGGCCTCCTTCGACCGCCTGGACGGCAAGATCGACTGGCCGCCGGACGACCAGGGCAACCATCCGCTGACCGAGCTGCTGCTGGCCGACTTTCTCGTCGTCGACATGTCCAAGCCGTTCTCCGACGAGGGCTATCTGGAGATCGAGACTGCCCTGCTCGCGGGCCGCCCGCACATCACCTGCGGCGGCCGGTCGCTCAACCACGACATGGTTGACACGCTCTACACGCTGCTGGTCGGCGGCGTCGACGGGCCGCGGATCAGCGACGGCGTCGACCAGACGACCCGGCCGGCCACCCGCACCTTTCCCTACCTGGTCAGTCCCGAAGCGAACCCGCCGGACCTGGACCTGATGGCCGCGCTCGCCGCGCAGTCGGCCCCGCCGGCCGAGGCGGCAGCGTCATGACCGGGCTGCCGTACGCAGACCGCGAGCCGGTCACCACCGACGGGACCATCGCCGTGCTGAACCTGCAGGCGCAGATCCATGGTCTGGCGAAGCGGGCCCGTCGCGCGCGCCTGGCGGGCGGGCCAGTGGCCTCGGCGCATCTGCCGGTGGTGGATCGCGCCCGGGTGATCGACCTGATCACACTCCGCGGGCACGTCCTTGGCTGCATTGCCGATTACGAGCTGGCCGCGAAGCTGGCCGAGCAGTTGGTGCGCGACGCCCCGGGCAATGGCACCGCCCTGCTTGCCCGGGCGAGGACGCGCGCGACCTTCCACCGGTTCATCCACGCACTGGACGACCTAGACGCCGCGCGGGCAAGCGGTGCGGACGGCACCACACTAGATGATGAGCGAGCGGCGATCCTGCAGGCGATCGGGTGCTACGCCCACGCCCTGGTGCTGCGTCATAACGCGGCGCTGCGCCGGCCCGGCTTCGCGACGATAGGTGGTCTAGCCGCACTTCAGGTCGAGCGCGGGGAGACCACCGAGGCGGAGCGGCTGTTCGCCGAGGCGAGAGGCCGCTACCAAGGCGTCTCGCCCTTTCCCGTCGCCTCGCTCGACTTGCTGCGCGGCCTGATGTGGCTCCGCGCGGATAATCTTCCCGCCGCCCGTACCTGGTTCGACGCCGCCCGGCGCCGGGCCCCGGCTTACGCTCCGGCGCTGGGCCAGCTCGCCGAGGTCGACGCGGCCCTGGGTGACGAGACCGCCGTCGACCGCCTGCGGTCCCTGGCGGTAACCAGCGACGACCCGCACTACGCGGCCAGCCTCGCCCGCATCCTCGGCGCCGCCGGGCAGCACGGCCAGGAGGAGGCCCAGCAATGGCGCCGCCGCGCGGCGGCGCGCTACGACGAGCTGGTAGCGCGCCATCCGGAGGCCTTCGCCCACCACGTGCCCGGCGCCCGGCAGCGGCGCGCCCGCTTGCAGCACCCGGTTTGGGCGCCTGATCCCGGCCTCGCGGACGCGTCGTGAGCAGCCAGCTACCCCGGCTGCTTGGGGCGTTCCCGGACGCCATGGTGATAGTGGACGCGGAGGGCAGGATCCTCCAGGCCAACGCGCAGGTCATGTGCTTGTTCGGCTTCGATGAAGGCCGACTCAAGAGCATGTGCATCCAGGACCTCTTCCCGGGTCAGCCGGTGCCTCTGCCCCGCGGATGGTGGCGGCGGCGCAACCAGGCCGATCGCTGCCACCATCTCGTGGGCAGCCGCGGCAACTCCCGCCGGTTCCGGGCGGCCGTCGCGGTCATGCCCATCGGAACACAGAGCAATGCGGCGGCGGTCATTACCATCAGAGACCTCACCGAGGCTCAGGAGACTCAATTCGTCCTCGAACGAGGCCTGGAGCTACTGAGCACCGTTATCTCAGACAGGTAACGGCGAAAGAGCAGCTCGAAATTCATTCACGACGGAAACGGAATCGCGCATCGGTCCCAGGATGGGACGACGAGAGCGCGTTTGTTAAGGGGGCATATGATGTTGCGAGCGGAGGCGGGGGACAGGCCCACGCCGCAAGAATTCCTCAGCGCGGCTGAGGAGATTAGCACTGCGATCCAGTCAGTGGTGGAGGGCAAGGCCAACGTTGTCCGGCTCATCCTCACCGTGCTGCTGGCCGAGGGGCATGCGCTTCTTGAGGATGTCCCTGGCGTGGGCAAGACGATGCTCGCCAAGGCGCTGGCGCGGTCGGTTGACTGCTCGGTCAGCCGGATTCAATTCACCCCGGACCTGCTGCCCGGCGACATCACCGGTGTCAACGCCTACGTCCGGGAGACCGGTGAGTTCGAGTTCAAACCGGGCCCGGTGTTCGCCAACATCGTGCTCGGCGACGAGATCAACCGCGCCCCGGCTAGGACCCAGTCCGCGCTGCTGGAAAGCATGGAAGAGCGGCAGGTGACGGTTGATGGGCAAACGTACCCGCTTGAGCCGCCCTTCATGGTCATCGCGACCCAGAACCCGATGGACATGGAGGGCACCTATCCGCTGCCAGAAGCGCAGCGGGACAGGTTCATGGCCAGGATCTCAATCGGGTATCCGACGGTCTCCGCAGAGCTGAGAATGCTGCATAGGCGGTCAGCCTCCGCGCCGCTGGGCACGCTCGCTCCGGTTATCGATGCCGCCGGGGTACGCACCCTGATCCATGCGGTGCAGGACGTGCACGTATCCGAACCGGTCTGTCAGTATGCGGTCGACCTCGTGACCGCGACTCGGACCCATCCCGGTCTGCGGCTCGGCGCGTCGCCCCGGGCGACGCTGCAGCTGGTCCGCGCGTGCCGTGCATTCGCAGCGCTCGATGGGCGCGATTACGTGATACCAGATGACGTTCAGGCGCTGGCCGTGCCGGTGCTCGCGCACCGGCTGCTTCCGGCGGCCCATGCCGAGGAGGTGCTTGCCGATCTGGTGGACCAGCTTCCGGTATCGGGGGCAGCAAGCGCAGGATGGGCGCAGCGGGCGAGGGCGGCGTGAGTTACCGTCGCCCTCGCCCGCTGCGTGACCTACGTGCCCTTGGGTGTATCGGCTGCGATAGAGGTCGGTGACCTCACGCCTTGAGCCTCCACGCCTGCGGCACCGGGGACTGGTAGGTGCGCAGCAGATCCATCCTGGCCGGGTCGACGGTCTTCCAGTTGTTGGTGAGGAGCCCGCCGGTGTCGCCGGAGTTGGGGTTCAGGCACCAGTAGGTGTAGCTGATGTGGTGCTGCTTGAGGAAGGCGACGAGCGCGCGCTGCCACGTGCCCTCGGCGTCGTTTCCGACCGAGCCGCCGAACTCCCCGAGCAGTACCGGGGCGATGTTCTGCTCCGCCAGATAGGCCCAGTTCCTGCTCCAGAACGCGGGGAGGTTGTGCGGGAAGTTCTTGGCCTGGAACCAGCTTTGGTTGTAGACGTCGGGCCCGTAATCGTGTGCCTCGTAGACCAGGTGGTCCGGTTCGGACAAGACGACCGGGTAGCGCTTGGCGGCGGCCAGGTCACCGCCCCACCAGGTCGACTGGCCCTGGTAGTTGTCGATGCCCTCGACGAAGACCAGCCAGTGCGGGTCGGCTTTGAGTACAGCGTCGCCGGCTTTTTCGGCCATCAGCCGCCAGTCGGTTTGCGGGTTGCCGCTGCCCCAGGTGGCCGGTGAGCGCGGTTCGTTATGCAGGTCAGCGCCTATGACCAGCGGATTGTTGCGGTAGTGCTTCGCGAGCATGACCCAGTCGCTGATCCACTGCTGTTCGCTGAGCGTGCCGCTGGCGGGGAGCGGGCTTTGCCCGTTCTGGTCCGGGCGGTGCTGGTCGAGAATGACCATCAGGCCCCGGCTGGTGGCCGCGTCGACGATCTTGTCCATCAGTGCCAGGCCCTTGAGGCCTTTCAGATCCGGGTTGAGGGTGTAGTTGATGCCGTTGGGGGTGTCGCCCGGCCGGAACAGAGCGTTGGAGTACGGCAGGCGGATCGCGTTGAACCCGGATGCGACGGCCTGGTCGAGCATCGATTTGTAGTTGCGTGCCCACAGACCGTCCGGGGTGAACGTGCTGGTCTCGAGGCCGAACCAGTTCACGCCGGTAATCGAGACGGTCTTCCCGGCGGCGTCGACGATCTTGCTCCCGTCGGTGTGCAGGGGCAGGACGGTCTCGCTGCTAGCGGGGCGGGCAGGCGAGGAGGTCAGCGATGACACGGAAACGAGACCGCCGATGCCGAGGACGCCAGCCAATGGGACGGCCGCGAGCGCGGTGCGCGGCCGCAGCAACGACCTTTGCCAGCGCTTTCGCACGCTCGCTGTGCCCAGATCGCCTGCCGTTTCGCGACGCGCGCTTTTGCCGATAGACCACGGGAATTTCATAATCAGCTCCCGGATGCGTAGTCACGGGCCCGTAGGTGCCAAACCCGTGTGGTTATCCACTAGCCAGAAGCCTAAAAAGAAGCCGAGCCGCAGTCGTCGTACGCGTGGCCGGACTTCGCGCGCGCCAATGGGTGTAGGACTGCCTACCTCAATTGAGGTAAGCGGCGCCCGCAGCAAACACGCCGACGATGAGGCAGCCCGGTACAAAGCCGGTACAAGGCTGCCCGGAGGGCGGGTGGCGCCCGGCCTGCTGAAGTATTTCCGCTATGCAGCGGAAGGGCCGTCACACGGCTCTGCATAATCCCCGCTCGTCGGTCTGCATAGTAATCCAGCCCGCTGAAAATGGTTGGTCGCCGAGTTGGCATTGTCCTGGCGCTCCGCCTATGAATTGAGTCGAGGATTTCGTCAGAGCTACCGAAGGGAATGGGTCGTGCGAGTCGTCATCGATCTCAACCACTGTCAGAATCGTCCCGCGGGGACGACCCCTGAACGAGGACGGTCATGACCCTGACGTCCACAGCCGAGGGGAGCCTGTTCGCGCAGGCTCTCGACCCGGCCAACCGGCACGATCCCTACCCGCTTTACGCCCGGCTGCGCGAGACCCCGGTGTCGGCGCAAGCCGGTACGTATGTCATCAGCACCTACACCGAGATCGCGGCTTTGCTGGTCGACCCCCGCATCAGCTCCGACGAGCGCCAGAGCATCTGCGGGGCCGGCGCGCTGGCTGCCTCGGGCCGACTGGCCGCCTCGGGCCAGCCCAGCGACCCGCCTTTCATCTTCACAGACCCGCCGGACCACGACCGGCTGCGCTGCCTGGTGACGCAGCAGTTCACCCCCGAACGGGTCGCGAGCATGCGCGACCGTATCGCTTGGCACGTCGACCGCATACTCGGCGCGCAACACGGCCGGGGCCAGCTCGACATCGTCGATGACCTGGCGTACCCGTTGTCGGCAGCGGTGACCTGTGAGTTGCTGGGCGTGCCGCCCGAGGACGAGCCGCGCTTCCACGGCTGGGCGGTGCCACTCGCGCACAGCCTCGACCCGGCCGCGGGCATGACCGAGGAGGAGATCCAACGCACGGCCCAGGCTGCCATGGAGATGCGGGAATACGTGGGCGACCTGGCCGTCGCACGCCGCGCCCGCCCTGACGACGACCTGATCTCCGGCCTGATGACCGCTAACGACGGCCAGTGCCAGATGAACGAGCACGAGCTTTTGGAGACCATGATGCTGCTCCTCGTCGCTGGCCACGAGACATGCGTGAACCTGATCAGCAATGGCATGCTCGCGCTGCTGCGCCACCCCGACGCGCTCAAGCGGCTCCGTCGTGAACCCGAACTCAGCAGCAGCCTGGTCGAGGAGGCGCTGCGCTTCGACCCGCCGGTGCTGTTCGGCATGTTCAGCCTGACCAACGGCGCGGGACTGATCTTGCAGGGCCTCGGGCTGCGGAAGAACGAGAAGACCCGGCCGTCCGTGGTGACGCAATGGAGCGCGGCCTGATGGAGAGCGTCCTCACCTCGGCGGGTTACGCCGCGCTCATCGTGTTCGGCTTCCTGGAGGCGGCGTGCATCCCGATCTCGTCCGAGATCACGTTCGGCTTCGCCGGGGTGCTCGCCTACCAGGGGCACCTCAACCTCGCCTTGGTCATCGTCATCGGCGCGCTGGCCGAACTTGCCGGGTCGTACGCCTCCTACGCCGTCGGCCGGGTGGGCGGCAAGCCGCTGGTGCACCGGCTCGGCCGGTACGTCCTGGTGACCGACTCGGACGTGGACCGGGCCGAGCGGTTCCTCGAGGGCCGGGGCGCCTGGGCGATCCCGGTGGGCCGGATGCTGCCGTTCGTCCGGGCGTTCACCTCGATCGTGGCCGGCCTGGTGCGCGTCCCCGCGATCCAGTTCGGCATCCTCAGCCTGATCGGCACGGTCGTGTACGCGGCCGGGGTCGCTTCGCTCGGGTACGCGCTCGGCAGCCAGTGGCAGCGCGTCAGCCACGGGCTGTCGGTCCTGGGCTACGTTCTGTTCGCCCTCATCGTCGTCGCCATCGTCGGCTTCGTCGCCTACCGCTGGCGGCAGTCCCGGCGGGAGACCAGAGGCGCGTCGGTCTGAGCCCAAGCCCGTCAGCCAGGATCGCCCCTCCCGGGCGGCTCTCGCGGTTACCTCGGGGGCAGGTTAGCTTGCGCCCAGGCAGTGAGCTCGCGCAGGACGGGCAGTAGCGCCAGCCCGGCCGGGGTCAGGCGGTAACTGACGGCCACCGGCGGCCCGGCCTCGACCGACCGCTCGACGAGACCGGTCCGGCCCAGCTCGGCGAGCCGGTCGGCCAGCACCGAGTCGCTGATGCCGTGCACGGCCCGCCGCAGCTCGGAGAAGCCGGCCGGGCCGGATAGCAGGGTCGCGAGGATGACGCCATTCCAGCGCTTGCCCAGGAAGCCGAACGCGCGCGCCAAGGCGCCGTCGCACTCGCGTGGATCGTGGCCCACATCACGCTCGGTTGGCATGATGCCATCCTACCTCTCTGCTACTGTCGTACACGTTACTAGCTTTTTGAAAGCATCAAGGAGATGACAAGTGACTACGGAAACTGTAGACAACGCGGGGACCCTGGCCCCGCTGGACGACGCCGGCCGCGCCATCCTGTTCACCCAGGCCCGCACGGCCAACAGCTTCGCGGCGACCCCAGTCACCGACGCGGAGCTGGACAGCATCTGGCAGCTGGCGAAGTGGCCGCCCACGTCGGCGAACACGCAGCCGCTGCGAGTGCTCTACGTTCGCACCGAGGAGGGCAAGGCGCGGCTGGCCCGGCACATGAACGATGGCAACAAGGCCAAGACCGCCTCTGCGCCCGCCGTCGCGGTGCTCGCGGTGGACACCCAGTTCCATGAGCGCATCCCCGAAGTGCTCCCCTTCCGGCCCGAGTTCAAGGACCACTTCGCGGCCAACGACACCCTGCGGACCGAGACCATGCAGTTCGGCGGGGCGCTGCAAGCCGGATACTTCCTGCTCGCTGTCCGCGCCCACGGCCTGGCCGCCGGGCCGATGATCGGCTTCGACAAGACGGCCCTCGACGCCGACTTCTTCCCCGACGGCCGCTGGAAGTCAATCCTGGTGGTCAACATCGGGCACCCCGGCCCGGACCCGTGGTTCGGCAGGCTGCCGCGGCTGGATCACTCCGACGTCATCCAGTGGGCCTAGCGCGCCAACTCACAACCAGACAGGTGCCATCTGAGCTGCCCCAACGGCAGTAGGCCACCGGTTCGTGCTCGTCGTGCTGGGCATAGTAATGACTGCTTTTGCCGCCTCCTCGGGGGGCTGCTTGCCATCCCGCTCACTTGCCCAGAGATGAAGGCTGACCAGCACCATGATTCCGCCGCGCGTCGGTATCCCGCCCGAGATCTTTGACGTCGTAGTCGTCGGCGCCGGACCTGCCGGTGTCGTCGCGGCACTGCGCGCCGCGCGCCTCGGCGCCAAGACGGCGCTGATTACCCGCGATCAGTTCGGCGGGATGGCGGCGAACGACGGGCCCGTGCCGGTGCGCACGCTCGCCCATGCGGCGCGGCTGATCCGTGAGGCCGGGCAGCTGCCTCGCTACGGGATGGCGGGGAGCGAACCCACACTCGATTATCCCCGGCTGTTGGCGCGTGTCCGCGATGTGACTGCGACCGTACGCGACCAGACGCTGCTGCGGGGCGATCTTGAGAAGGCTGGGGTGAGGATCCACGAGCAGGCCGGCCCGGCGCGGTTCGCGGACGCTCACACCATTGAGAGCGACAACGCGCCGCGGCTGCGGGCAGAAAGGGTCATCCTCTGTGCCGGGGGAACCTCGCGGCCGTTGCCGGTTCCTGGCTTCGAACTCACCGCCACACATCGCGACGCATGGAACCTGTCCTGCGTGCCGCCGTCGATGCTCGTCATCGGGGCCGGCGCGACCGGCGTGCAGGTGGCGTCGATCTTCAACGCGTTCGGCTCCCGCGTCCATCTCGTCGAAGTCGCTCCCCGCATCCTGATGAGCGAGGACCGTGAGGTCTCCGAGGCCGTCGCTGCGGCCTTGGCCGCGTCGGGCGTCCAGGTCGTCGGGGACGCCGGGACCATCGACCGCTTTGAACGGTGTGCGACCGGCGTGCGCCTGCTGCACTCCTGCGCCAAGGGCCAGCAGAGCATCGACGCTGCATTGGCTGTCGTCGCGGCCGGATGGGTGGCTGAGACCGCCGGGCTGGCGCTGGACCGGGCCGACGTGCAGACCGACCGGCGCGGGTATGTCGAGGTGGACGCGAAGTTGCGCACGACCGCGCCGCACGTCTTCGCCGCCGGCGATATCACCGGGCGGGCAATGGTGGTGCACGAGGCGGTCCGCCAGGGTGTAGTGGCCGCCACCAATGCCGTTCTCGGGGCGACCACCGTCCTGGCTGCCCAGATGAGCCCGGTCGGCAGTTTCACCGACCCGGAGTACGCCTCGGTCGGGCTGACCGAGACGGCCGCCCGGCAGGCCCATGAGACGACGGTGGCAACGGTTCGCTTTGATTCGCTGCCGCGGTCGGTCATCGATGGCCGCCAGACGGGATTCTGCAAACTGGTCATCGACCGTCAGCGCCATGCCATCCTGGGCTGTCACGTGGTGGGCGAGCGCGCGGTCGAGCTCGCGCAGTTGGCGGCGACGGCGATGGCCGCCCAGATGCCGGTCGAGCAGCTCGCGCTGGTCCCTTTTTCCTTCCCCACGTACGCGGACGCCTTGGGCCGCGCGGCCATCATCGCCGCGATCGACCTCGATCCCACCGGAACGTGGGCGGCTGATCACCTCGAAACAGCAGTTCAGGCCGGCGTTGCCTGAGGCAGTTACCCGTTCGGGGTTATGACGGCGCGTCCGGCGATCTTGCCCTCGCGGAGGAGACGGTACGCCTCGCCGGCGCGCTCCAGGGGGAAGTGCTCGACCAGCATCTTGATCTTTCCGGCCTGGGCGAGGCTGACCACTTCCATGAGCTCGCCGATGAAGCCCCAGTACGGTGACGCAATGGAACACTCATGCGGCGGGCTGAGGAAGTTGACGGGCGGGGCTCCGCCGCCGAGGCCGACCATGGTCAGGTGGCCGCGTACTCGCGCCATCTGCGCGGCCATCCGCAGGGTCGGGTCCACCTCGACCATGTCAAGCACGAGATGCGCGCCCTGCCCCCCGGTCATGTCCTTGACGCGTGTGACCGCCTCGTCGCCAGAAAGCGGCGCCTCGTCCGCGCCCGTGCGGCGGGCGGTGGCGAACTTGTCGGCGGCGGTGTCCACCGCGACGACGGTCGTGGCCGAGCTGAGCGCTCGCAGGATCTGGATCGCCATCTGGCCGAGGCCGTCGGCCCCGATGACCACCGCGCTCGAGCCCGGGCCCAGCAGGTGCAGGGACCGTTTGACGGCGTGATAGCTGGTGAGCGCCGCGTCGCTGAGCGAGGCGGCCTCGCGGGGATTGAGGGTCCCCAGCGGGATCAGGAAGCGCGTCGCCGGGACGAGCAGGTAGGGAGCCATCCCGCCGTCGTTTCCCCCAGGCCGCCGCTGAGGCCGCCGGACCTCTCGCAGTAGTTCTCCATGCCCACGCGGCAGTTCGCGCAGGTTCCGCAGCCCTAGCCCGAGTTTCCGATGATCATGGGTTTCTGAGGTTCGCCCGGTTGCCGGCGCGTTGAGTTCCTGCAGGTGACGCGCCGGCTAGGTGTTTGAATTGGCGACCGGGATGGTGTATTACCCATATATGGCGTCGATCGTGGGGAAGAAGCGCGGCACGGCCACCTACTACTACCTGGTGGAATCCGCCCGGGTAGACGGCCAGCCCCGGATCGTCTCCCAGGAATACCTGGGCACCGCCGAGGAGCTGGCCGCGGCGATGCGCGGCGGCGGGCTCGGGCTGCCGGACAAGACCCGGCACAAGGAGTTCGGCGCGGTCGCCGCGGCCTGGGGCATGCTGGACGATCTCGGCGTGGCGGCCATCATCGATGAGGTGACCGGGCCGCGGCCGGCCGGGCAGCCGCTGTCTACCGGCACCTACCTGGCGCTGGCGGCGCTGAACCGGCTGGTCGCGCCGTGCTCGAAGGCCGCGTTCGCGGACTGGTGGAAGACCACCGCCGCCGACCGGTTCGCCAAGATCCCCGCCGCCGCGCTGGACCACCGCCGGTTCTGGGACGCGATGCACGCCGTCACCGCGGGGCAGCTGGGGGAGATCAGCCAGAAGATCGCCGTGACGATCGTGCAGTCCGCAGGCGTGGACGTGTCCTCCGTCGCGCTGGACATGACCAACTTCGCGACGTTCATCGACACGGCGAACGGCCGGGCGCCGATCGCGCAGCGCGGCAAGGCCAAGCAGAAACGCAGCGACCTGCGGCTGGTGGGGCTGGGGCTGGTCGTCACCCGGGACGGCGGCATCCCGCTGACCTGGCACGCCTACCCCGGCAACAAGCCCGACGTCACCCAGTTCCCGGCCATGATCACCCAGCTGCGCGGCCGGTACCAGGCGGTCTGCGCCGCGGCCGGGGTCCCGGCCGCGGCGGCGGACATGACCGTGGTCTTCGACGCCGGGCAAAACAGCGAGGCCAACTTCACCCACCTGGCCGCCGCCGGGCTGCGCTACATCGGGTCCGTGCCCGCCTCGGACTGCCCGGACCTGACCGCCCTGCCCGCCGGCAGGCGATCGGTGGTCGATAAAGACCGGTTCGGCGGGCTGACCGCCTACGACACCCGCCGCGACGTCTACGGCGCGCCGCGCCGCGCCATCTTGACCCACTCCCCGGAACTACGCGACAGCCAGGCCCGCGGGTTCGACGGCACCACGCTGGCCAAAGCCGGCCGGAAACTCGACGAGCTGGCCGCCACGCTGGCCCGCGGCAAGACCCGCCGCGGCAAGGACAAGGTCACCGCCGAGATCGAGGCCATCACCGCCGGGCCCTGGGTCCGGCGCGTCATCCGCTGGCAGCTCGATGGCGAGCAGCCCAGGGACCTGCGCCTTTCCTGGCACGTCGACCAGCAGGCCCGCGCCGCGCTCGAACAGGAGATCTTCGGCAAGCACGTCCTGATCACCGATCATGACGACTGGCCCGTCCCCGAGGTCGTCGCCGGGTACCGGTCCCAGTCCGAGGCCGAATTCTCCTTCCGCCAGATGAAAGACACCCACGTCGTGTCGTTCAGCCCGATGCATCACTGGACCGAGCACAACATCCGCGTCCACGTCTTCACCTGCGTCCTGGCCCTCCAGCTCGCCCACCTCATGCGCCTTCGCGCTACCCGCGCCAGGCTGCGCATGTCCGTCCGCGAGCTTCTCCGCGAGCTCGCCGGCATCGGCGAGACCATCCTGCTCTACCACGGCGACCGCGGCCGGCCCCGAGCCCACCGCATGCTCACCGAGACCACCCCAGTCCAGGACAGGCTCACCGCTATCTTCGGACTCGCCCGCTACGCCCCCAAGCGCTGACATGGGTAATACGCCAAAACCACCCCCGCCACCATAGCTGACCAGCCGAAACAGCCGACTCTCACCCCGAATCTCGGAAACTCGGGCTAGGGGCCGTAGACGATCACCGGGGGCCGTCAGCTCGTCCAGGTACCCCCGGAGAACAGCGATCTCCGCGTCCCGCTCCGCCAGCAGTTCCCGCAGCCGCGCGAAGCCCCGCAGCGCCACCAGGCACGGGCTCATCGGGCACGCACAGCAGCCTCCCGCACCCCGCGCCCGCCAATCAAATAGACGCACGCCGAACCGGCACCCAGCCCAGACCCGAAAGATAAGACGAGACTCTTATCGGGGATCGGGGGGTTGCCTTCGGCCGCGCGGGTGAGGGCGTCGAGCCATCCGATGCCGTGGCGGGTGGCGGTGGCTAGGTTGGAGCGGATGGCGCAGAAGGTCTCGGCGCCGTGCATGGAGCGCATGCAGCCGGGGACCTTGATGCGGAGCTTGCTCATCCTGATGACCTGCTCGGCCTGGTTGCTGCTGAACGGGACCCGCAGGTCATGGGCGAACCGGGGGTAGTCGTCGGCGCGGGCGGCCATCCTGGTGGCCAGGGCGCGGCGTTTCTTCTGCAGCGCGCTGCGGCGGGCGGCATTCAGGGCGATCCCCTCGTCGGCCGCGTCGCGGAACCAGCGGCCGTGCTTTTCCAGGACTTCCGCGTCGATGGCGTGATGCCGACGGCGCGGGCGGCGTCCGGGGGCTTGCGTCGGTTCCGTCAGCGCGCCGGCGGCCTGCCTGGCCCAGATCAGGTCGTCCCGGGGCACGGTCTGTTGAGCGGCGACCGCGGTCAGCTCGGGCAGCAGGCGGGCACCGACGAGGAATAGCATCGGGCTCAGGAGGCCAGCCAGATGACATCGCTTCGAGTGGCCGCCGTGCAGGCGAGCTACGTACTCATGGACCAGGCCGCGACCCTGGAGCGGGTTGCTGCCCTGGCGGGCCAGGCTGCGGCACAAGGCGCCCAGCTGGCGGCCTTTCCCGAGGTCTTCATCCCGGGCACGCCGATGTGGATCGACACGCGGCCGATCTGGGATGGTGACGAGGACTGGTTCCGGCTGTTGGCAGAAAACGCCGTCGTTGTGCCGGGCCCGGCCACCGAGCGGCTGGGCGCCATCGCCCGCGACAACGGCCTCTGGCTGGTCATCGGGGTGGAGGAACGTGAGCAGCACGGCGGGACCATCTACAACACCGTGCTGTACTTCTCACCCGACGGCGCACTCGCCGGACGGCACCGCAAGCTCGTCCCGACCGGGTCGGAGCGGACGGTGTGGGGCATGGGCGACGGGTCGACGCTGCGCGTCGTGGACACCCCGTTCGGCCGCCTCGGCGGGCTGATCTGCTGGGAAAACTACATGCCGCTGGCCCGCTTCCACATGTACGCCCAGGGCGTGGACCTGTGGATCGCCCCGACGCTGGCAATCGGCGACGGCTGGGTCGCGACGCTGCAGCACCTGGCCCGCGAGAACCGGATGTTCGTGGTCGGCGTCAACCCGGTGCTGCACGCCGACCAGATCCCAGCCGCCTTCCCCCACCGCGAGCAACTGGTCCCGCCGGGCTACCTGGAGGAAAACGGTCCCTGGCTGGAAGAAGGCAACACCGTGATAATCGCGCCGAACGGCCGCATTCTCGCCGGGCCAGTACGCGAGAAAGAGGAGACCCTTATCGCCGACCTCGATTTGGGGGCCGTCCTGACCGGGCGCCGCCACATGGACCCAGCCGGCCATTACAACCGCCCGGACATCTTCCGGCTCCAAGTCGACACCTCGGCCCGCCCCGCCTTCGTCGAGCACAGCTTTGCCACTGAGCCCGGCACATCCCCGTCGGCGTCCCCCGGCGAATTTCCGAATGACGCGCCGCCGCACACCAAAGCCACCGCATCAGGTTCCGGCTGACGGGTCACCTATCCAGTTACATCCCGGTTAGGTAGCTTATCTCGGCGCATCAAGGAAATGTAAAGACCGGCAAAGAAACGTCCGCGTACTGTTTAAAAGGCTTTACTTTGCCCGCGGGATGGCGGGCCTTACCCGCATGGGTCGCTTAGCCACGAGAAGGCACAGCACATGAATAGATACTCCCGCCGGCGTTCCCGGCTCGCGGTCACGGCGCTCGCTGCAATCGGGGTCGGCGGCATCCTAGCCTGGTGCAGCGGCAGTAGCAGCGCAAGCTCGAGCAGTTCGGGCGCTGGGTCCACGTCCAACGCGACCGCCGCGGGTTCGAGCTCAAGCTCGAACGTGGGCACGGTCAGCACCTCGCAGTGCGCACCAAGCCGGGCGTGGCCGCGACCGGCACGCCGATCAACCTCGGCGCGATCGTGACCGACCAGCCGGGAACCAACCTCACCGACGGCACGAACATGGCCCAGGCCTACTTCACCTGCGTGAACGCCAACGGCGGCGTCAACGGCCACCCGATCAAGTACTACATCGAGACCGCGCAGACCAACCCGGCGCAGATCGCCGGACTGGCCAGAGTCGAGCCCGTCTTCGTCAGCGGTTTCGCCCTGGGTGGGGTGTACACCCGGATTGAGCAGCAGCAGGCGCCACCTTCCGTCTTACCGCACGGTCCTTCGAGACTGCCACCCCGGCAGGACCTGTGCGCCGGGGTGCTACTAGTGCCTATCGCTGCTAGTCCGGCCGTGCCTGCGTAGTGGTGAAGTTGGTCAATTGCCGCGATGTCGTTGCCTGGCTGCTCGAGGTGGACTTGCCGGTGCTACGCGCTTGACGCCGCGGTGTCATACCAGCTGAGGCCGCATCGCTCAGAGGAGATTCAGGCATGGGTACGTCCGATCATGTCGCCGCCGTTTTGGCCAAGGCTGAGGCTGGCGGCGCCCGGGCCGCTGAGCTGGCCGCCTTGCGCAGGCGCCTCCAGCAGCTAGGCCGGCCACAGGCCGCACTCCTGCCGGGCGACGTGCTGGAGCCGCTTGCGGACCCGCCGAGCCTGGAGGAGCTGCCCGAGCCGTCCCCCGACCAGGCTCGTGACGTGCTCAACCAGCTGGCGGTCGTCAAGCTCAACGGCGGGTTGGGGACGAGCATGGGCCTGTCGGGGCCGAAGTCCCTGATCGAGGTCAAGCCCGGGACGAGCTTCCTCGATGTCGTGGCCAGGCAAGTGCTGGCACTGCGCGAGCGGCACGGCGCCCGGCTGCCGCTGGTGTTGATGAACTCCGCGGCTACCCGCAGCCGCTCGCTGGAGGTGCTGCGCCGCTACGACTGCCTGCGCGTGCCTGGCGTGCCGCTGGACTTCCTGCAGTGCCGCGAGCCCAAGATCCGTGCAGAGGACCTGCAGCCGGTGCGGTGGCCGACCGACCCGGAACTGGAGTGGTGCCCGCCCGGCCACGGCGACATCTACCTCGCGCTGGCGGCGTCCGGGACGCTGGATGCCCTGCTCGCCGCCGGGCTGCGTTACGCCTTCGTGTCCAACTCCGACAACCTGGGCGCGCTCGCCGACGTCCGGATCGCCGCATGGCTAGCCGCAGAGCAGGTGCCGTTCGCGCTGGAGGCCGTACGCGGCACGCCGACCGACCGCAAGGGCGGCCACCTTGCCCGCTACCAGGGCCGGGTGGTGCTGCGGGAGACGGCGCAGGTGCCCGACGGCGATACCTCGTTCACCGATATCGACCGCTGGCGCTGGTACAACACCAACAACATCTGGATCGACCTGTGCGCGCTCAAGGGCCTGCAGGCCGCCGACCCGGCCGCACCCACTCTGCCGCTGATCGCCAACCGCAAGACCGTCGACCCGCGCGACCCGGCGAGCACCCCGGTGATCCAGCTCGAGTCGGCAATGGGCGCGGCGATCGGCTCGATCCCCGGCGCCTGGGCCGTGCAGGTTTCCCGGTCGCGCTTCGCCCCGGTGAAGACCACGGACGACCTGCTGGTCGTGCGCTCTGACGCCTACGAGCTCACCAGTGACGGCCAGATGAGGCTCAGCTGTTATCGCCCGGGCCCCGTCGTCACGTTGGATAAGCCGTGCTACGGACTTCTGCCCGACTTCGAGCGGCGGTTTCCAGCCGGGGTGCCGTCGCTGCGCCGCTGCCGCCGGTTCGAGGTCGAAGGCGACGTCACCTTTGGCGCGGGCGTCGTGGCCGTGGGCAACGTGCGGGTGGCCGGTCCGCGGCGCGTTCCGGACGGGGAGATCCTCAGCGGCTGAAACCGCAACCTCTGCTGCCCTTATCCGCGCGGCGCAAGCCACTGGCTGTGGGCGCTGGGGCTGGCGGCCTGGCACCGGGGCCACCTGGACCGGGCCACTGACCTGGAACAGCAGAGCCTGCGGCTGCGGACACGCGGCAATGAGCGGATGGGCCAACTCGGCGCCGCGCCGCTGACACCCAGTGAACTGCAGGTGGCCGGCTTGGATCGCCGCCTCCCGTCCCGACCATGACCGACGTTGAGCGCCGTGCGGGGACGTGCCTGTTAGCCGAGCTCTCGGCTAAGGCCTGTGGCCAGCGTCAGCGCTGTGGGCCTGCCTGGTGGCGTATCGTTGGTTTTGTTATGGCACCGGGGTGCGCATAACGGGGAATTTGCCGCCGAGCTGACCAGCTTCGTCGGCCGCCGTCATGAGCTGGCCGAGGTCAAGCGGCTGCTGGCCGACTCCCGGCTGGTGACGCTGACCGGAATCGGCGGGTCGGCAAGACCCGGCTGGCGCTGCGGGCCGCCGCCGAGCTGCGGCGGGGGTTCCGCGACGGGGTGTGGCTGGTCCGGCTCGACCAGCTGCGCGACCCGGCGCTGGTGGCCCAGGTCAACCGGGATCTGGTACTGGTTCACGTGTAAGGCATCGCATGCGGCCGAGCTCACCGCGGCCCGATGGACCTAGCGCATGCTTGCCGGGTGGCGTGTGAATTATTACATTCGGCGCATGGCGGGTTCGCCTTTTCGCGAGGATGCGGAGGCCGGGCATGGTGCTCTGGGACGTCGAGCGGTCGCCGATGAGCGTGCAGCTGCTAGTCCGGCTGGGCGCCGATCATGGCCTGCCCGCGCAGGTGTGCCTGGAGTCGACCGGCCTAGCGGACGAGAGCCTGCGCGACACGGGCGCCACGGTCAGCGCACACCAGGAGCTCACGGTGATCGCGAACCTGCTGCGGGCGCTGGGCGATCCGCCGGCGCTGGGGCTGGAGGCAGGGATCCGATATCACCTGACCACGTACGGCATCTGGGGGTTCGCGATGATCAGCAGCCCCACCTGGCGCAGCGCGATCGATATCGGTTTGCGGTACCTGGACCTGACGTTCGCGTTCACGCGCATCCAGGCGCGTGACCGCGGCGGGGAGTTCCACCTGGTATTGGACGTGCCGGGTATCCCGCTGACCCTACAGCGGTTCGTGATCGAGCGTGACAGCGCGGCGATCCAGACCATTCAGCACGAGCTCTTCGCCTCGCCGATCCACATCAGGGAAATCACCTACCCGTTCCCCGCGCCGGCGTCGGGCGCGGGGCGGTACGCGGAGATCTTCGGCGTGATGCCGGTGTTCGGCGCGCCGGAGTGCGCGGTTGGCATCCCCCCGGAGATCCTCGATCTGCCGCTGCCGCAGGCCAATGACCACACCACCGCGATCGCCCGCGAGCAGTGCCGGCAGTTGCTGGCCAGCCGCCACGCGCGGACGGGCGTGGCGGGGCGGGTCCGAGACTATCTGCTGGCCCGGACCGCCGCGCCGCCGGACGCGGAGCAGGTCGCGGCGGCGCTGCACATGAGCGAGCGGACGCTGCGCCGCAGGCTTGCCGAGGAGGGCGTGACGTTCCGCGGGCTGTTGGACGAGATCAGGGAGCAGCTTGCCGAGGAGCTTCTGGTCACTGGCCGGATGCCGGTCGCCGAGGTAGCCCAGCGGCTAGGGTACGTCGAGGTGTCGAGCTTCTCGCAGGCGTTTCGCCGGTGGAAGAGCGTGGGGCCCAGGGAGTTCCGCGCCCGCCAGCTGGCCCGGCAGCGCTCCCTTGCCGCTGGCGTCAGCAGCGCCGTCGGCGTATAGCCGGCCTTGCCGCCAGATCCCCGGTGCCTGGCGGCAGGGCCGTCGCCTATGTCTTCCCCTGGCGGCGCAGGTAGCGCAGCGCTTCCCGGGCGGCGTTGGCGCCGCACATGCCGTGCACCCCGGGGCCGGGCGGCGTCGCCGCCGAGCAGAGGTACATGCCCGGGACGCCGAGGTAATAAGGCGCCAGCGTGATGCGGGGGCCGAAGACGAGCTGGCGGGTATCTTTCGCGCCGGTGATGATGTCGCCGCCGGTGAAGTTCGGGTTGCCAGCGGCGAAGGACGCCGGGCCGTAGGACGCCCAGCCGACGATCCGCTCCCGGAACCCGGGGGCAAACCGTTCGATCTGCGCGATGATCGCCTGGGTCGCGTTACCGGCGTAGCCATGCGGCACGTGCGCGTAGCTGTACACCGGGTGGATGTCCCCAGCCGATCGCTGCGGGTCGGCAAGGTACTGCTGGCCCACCAGCACGAACGGCCGTTCCGGCATGCGCCCCGCGTTGATCTCTCGCTCGGTCGCGGCGACCTCCGCGAAATCGCCGCCTAGGTGCACGGTGCCTGCCCGACCCACGTCAGGATTGGCCCACGGCACCCCGCCCTCGACCGCAAAGTCGACCTTGAACGCGCCCGGCGCGCGCCGGAAGCGGCGGAATGCCCGGGCCACGTGCGAGGGCAGCTGGTCGGCGAGCACGGCCGCGACGTCCTCCGGCGCGAGATCGAACAGGGTCACGTCCGCCGGCGGAAGCTGGGCGGCGGCCCTGATCGGCGCGCCGGTTTCGATCTTGCCGCCGAGGTCGGCCAGCAGCGCGGCCAGCGCGGCGGTGATCGCCCCGGACCCGCCGGCCGCAACCGGCCAGCCCCAGTGGTGGCCGGCGGTGATGATGCCTGCACCGATCGCCGAGGTGAGCGGGTGATGCAGCGGCCGGAACGCGTGCGCGGCCACCCCGCCGAACAGCGCGCGTCCCTTCTCGGTGCCGAACAGCCGCGCGAACGCGGAGCCGGACAGCAGGGTCGGCAGCCCGAACCGGGCCAGCGCCAGCGGGTGGCCGGGCACTCGCAGCAGCGGACGCATGATGTCGGGCGCCAGCTTGTCGTACTCGGCCGAGGGCCGGCCGAAGACAAGCCGCCAGCGGGCGCCGTCGCCGCCAAGACCGGCGGCGGTGTCCTCGACGGAGTGGTAAAGCAGCCCGGCATCCCCGCCGTCGAGCGGGTGCGCGCAGTCGATCTCTGCCCACCGCCAGGACAGCCCGTACCGGTCCAGGCCGAGGCTGTTCAGGAACGGCGAGCCCGCTGCTATCGGGTGGAATGCCGAGCAGTGGTCGTGCAGCAGGCCGGGCACCAGCGACTCGCCGGAGCGCGCGCCGCCGCCGACCTCGTCGGCCGCCTCCAACACGGTGACCTGCACGCCGTCGGCGGCGAGGGCCACCGCGGCGGCGAGCCCGTTCGGCCCGCCGCCCACCACCGTCGCGGCGCTCATGCCGGCACCTCCCGTTCGTAGTCATGCTTGCCGGGGGCCCGCGGCGAAGGCACGGCCACGCGCGACCAGGTCACCCGCACCGGGATCGGCCCGTTGGGCAGCCACGGCTGCTCGGCGACCGCGTCCGCGACTTTCCACGTGCCGCGCTCGATGACGCCGAGCGCCGCGTCGATCACCTGATACGCCTGGTCGTCGCGGTGCACTGGCTGGGATTCCACCCAGGCCACGACGAGCTCGCCCGGCTCGAAGCCGGCCTGCGCCTGCACCGCACTGATCAGGTCCTCGTTGTGCAGGTGCCCGTCGCCGAAATTGAACCCGACCAGCGAGTTGCACACGAACTCACCCTCGCGCACGGTCCTGGCGTCGATGTCGGGCAGGTGCCGCAGCAGCAGCGAGAACAGGCCGCGGCCCTGACTGTGCATGGTCCGCCAGGCGATCACCTGCTGCATGGTGACGTCCGCCCACTTGCGGTCGTAGCCGAACGCCACGAGCTGGTCGACCTGGTTGGCCGTAGGCCGGGTGACTGCGTTGAGCTTTTGCTCAGCGCCCGGCGCGAACGCCCACACGGCGGACGCCCAGTTGCCGGCGTACTGGCGCAGCGAGGGCAGGAACGACACCAGGTCCGGGCGCAGGTTGCCCAGCACGGGAAAGAACAGCAGCGCGGCCACGATCGCCAGCGTCAGCCACGGCGACGACATGTCCGCCACGCCGTAACCCTGCCAACTCGGGTAGCCGGCGAACAGGAACACCGCCGCGTAGCCGAACAGCACGTTCCACTCCAGCGGCACGGCCAGCGGGAACGTCGAGATGATGAACAGGTGGAAGAGCACCATCACGGCGACCGCGGCCAGCGTCACCGGCTTCCACGGCGATAGCAGCAGCACCAGCGGTATGATGATCTCGACAAAGGTGCCGCCGCCGTGCGCCATCAGGTGGGCGAGCCGGGACGGGCGGATGTCGCGCGGGAAGTCGCGGTAGTGCGCCCGCTTGAGCCATCGGAACGGGACACCGGGGCTGTTGCTGACCATGGGCGGCACCACGTTGGCGAAGTGCCTGCCCAGCTTGGAGAAGCCGGCCCCCATCCAGACCGAGACGATCAGCAGCTTGAGCGCGATGATCATGTCGGTGAATGGCAGGACGGTGAAGAACACCAGGGCCGGCAGGTACTGCTCGCCGCGCGCGGCCAGGAAGATCACCTTGTCGCGCAGCCCGTTGAGCACCAGCGCGGCGATCACCGGAACGATCAGCACCGGGCTGACCAGCCCGGAGGTGTTGCCGGGCACCGCGGCGGACAGCGAGTGGCTGCGGGTGCCGGGCAGCACCAGCGCCGCGATCACGCTGGCGATGAGCGCGAGGTAGAGCGCGACGTCCGCGACGGTGCGCCGATCGCCGGCGGTGAGCGGCACCCGCTTCCACGGCCGCAGCCGGATCGTGCCGGTCCGCGCCCAGAACCGGATGCCGCCGGTCATCGGCTTGAACTTGCCCGCGAGCGGGCCCCACGATCCCGCGACCCCGATCGTCTCCAGCAGCACCGTCCACAGCACCGCCTTCTCGTACACGATCGGCTGGTTCCACCACTGCGCCACATGCCAGAACGCTGGCAGCCGCGAGGTCGTGGTCGCCACCTCCACGCCGCCGAGCATGTAGAACACCAGTAGCTTCACGATGTAGATCGCGTGCACCATTCGCGGCGTGCCGAACCCGTGCTCGACCCAGTGCAGCGCCAGCACCTTCATCCGGTGCATCAGCGGCTGCCGCATGAAGGTGTCCGGGTCGACCGGCGGCAGGTCAGGCTTCGTGAATCCCATGATGGTCTCCTAGCGGGTCATCCGCGCAGACGCGCGCAGGGCCGGTTTGTCGATCTTGCCGACGGGGTTCTTCGGCAGTTCGGGCACGATGTGGATCGCCGTCGGGATCTTGATCTTGGTGAGGTTGCCGCGGCCGAGCGCCAGCAGCTCCTCGGCCGTCACCGAGGCGTCCGGGTAGGTGGCCACGTAGGCTACCGGCACCTCGCCGTATATCTCGTGCGGCACCCCGATCACGGCCGCTTCCAGGACCGCGCCGTGCCGGCAGAGCACCGACTCGATCTCATTGGGGTAGATGTTCTCGCCGCCCCGGATGATCATGTCCTTGATCCGGTCGACGATCGTCAGGTAGCCGTCGTCGTCGAGCACCCCGACATCGCCGGTGTGCAGCCAGCCGTCCACGATGGCCTCGGCGGTAGCCTCCGGCCGGTTGAGGTAGCCGCGCATCACGTTCGGGCCCTTGATGACCACCTCGCCGGGCTCGCCGGCCGCCGCGAACGAGCCGTCGGCCCGCATCGTCGCCACCTGCTGACCCGGCAGCGCCACCCCGACTGTGCCCGGCTTGCGGATTCCGTCCAGCGGGTTGATGGCCGACGCGCAGGTGCCCTCGGTCAGCCCGTACCCCTCGATGATCGGGAAACCGAACCGGGACTCGCTGCGGTGCAGCAGTTCCACGGACACCGGCGCCGCCCCGCACACCGCGAACCGCACGGACGAGGTGTCGCCGAACTGCTGCGCGGGCAGCTCCGCCAGCCGCGCGTAGATGGCCGGCACCGCGGAGAAGTACGTCGCCCGGTACCGCGACAGCGCCGCGAGGAAGGTGTCCGGGGCGAACCGGGGCAGGATCGTCACCTGCCCGCCGGCCATCATCGGGGCCAGGCAGCTCACCAGGATGGCGTTCACGTGGAACAGCGGCAGGACCAGCAGGCAGCTGTCGTCCGGCCCGAGCTTCACCGCCTGCGCCGATCGAGGCGGCCATCGCCGCCAGGTTCGCGTGGTCGAGCATCGCGCCCTTCGGGCGGCCGGTCGAGCCGCTGGTGTAGATCAGCAGGGCGAGATCGTCCGAGCGGGTGTCCGGAGCGGGCAGCGCGCCGGACGGACGGGTGTTCAGCTCGTCCGCCGACAGGACCGGGACTCCGTAGTCGGGGCCCGGATCAGCGGTGAGCAGCAGCCTGGCCGCCGAATCGGCGATCTGGTAGCCGGCCTCGTTCGCCGTGAACACCGGGTTGACCGGGGTCGCCGCGGCGCCCAGCCGCCACGCGGCCATGAGCCCGAGGAGCAGCTCAACCTGGTTGGGCAGCATCACCGCCACCACGTCGCCCCGCCCCACCCCGGCCGCGGCGAACTGCTCGGCGACCGCATCCACTCGCTGAGCCACCTCGGCATAGGCTAGTTCGACGTTCGTGTCGCGCATGCATGCGCGATCGGAAAGCATCGCCGGGCGGTTCCACGGCAAGTACTCAATGCCCATCTGTCCCCCTCGAAGATCACGCAGCGGTTTCACCTGCGCCGATCAGTCCTGACTGTCGTTCTGCTCGGCTGCCTCGCACAGATCGGCTGCCTTGTGCAGAAAGGTAAGAGGAAAGAAGGCCAGGTCACAGGTGTAGGAAGGCCAGAAAGTTACTAGATTCGGCCACGCCTTGAGCGGCTGCTGCCGGCGCTGGAGCAGACGCCACCGTCCGTTCCGGATCATTTCCTTTGATTTCGAACGGGCCCGTGGTGGCTGTGCAGCGTTCGCTACCTCGATTGAGACCGGCCTTGCGGCTAGCGCCGGGTCCGGGCCAGGCCGATGCATGTCTTCCGTCGAGGGAGCTCTCGAGCTGGTCGACCGCGAGGGGCTGGGCGCGCTGAGCATGCGGAACCTGGCCGCGGAGCTGGGGACGGGCACGACGACGCTGTACCGGCATGTCGCGGGCAAGGATGAGGTGCTGGTGCTTGTCGCCGACGCCGTCCTGGAGGAGACGCGGTTGCGCCCCGCGGACGGCATGGGGTGGCGACAGGTCCTCGAGGAGCTGGCGCACGCCATGCGAGCGGCGCTGAGCTCCCATCCGAGCGTCGCCCCGCTGCTGGCCACAGCGGTGCCGGTCGGCCCGAATTGGCTGCGGGGCAGGGAGCTAACCCTCCGCGTTCTGCGTGAGCGGGGGTTCGATGGGACTCTGGCGGCTGACGTCTACTCGACGCTGGCCCATCAGGTACTGGCCTCGGTTCTGCAGGAGACGATGGACGATTTCCGCGCCGGAGGCCTCGGCGGGGTGAAGAGCCTGACGTTGCGGGACTTTTACCGCTCGCTGCCGCCCGGGCAGTACCCGCACCTGGTCGAGCTGGCCGACGAGCTGACGTCGAGAACCGCCGAGGAGGAGTTCGAATTCGGGCTGACGTGCCTGCTCGACGGTGTGGAATTGCGGCTGCGGCGATCGAAGAGCTGATCGCATCTCGCGGCTACCAGGGAAGGCTGGCGCCGAGTCCGTGGACCAGGGTCTCGTTGACATCGGCGGCGCTGTGAACGTGGCGAGGCGGCGTCTCGAACGTGGCGTACGGGCTCAGCCGCAGGACTACCCGGCCCTCCCGGCGGACGCCATCGGCGATCTTGGGACCTCGGGCATCGGTTCGCCGGCCATGACGCCAGCGATGCGCATCGCTAGGTCCACATTGGCGTCATGGTCCGTCTCGACCTTGGCGTCGCCGTACACCTGCAGGTAGGTGAACGGCCACGTCTCGGTGAGGACGCACAGTGAGACCTTCTGGTTGCGCTTGACGGCCCTAGCCTTCGCGCGTTCCGCCATGGTGGAGACCAGGATGTCGTCGCCGTCGGGTCGCACAGCTGCAAGGAGAGTGCTCGTGAGGATCGCCAATATCTCGGCACGACCCGCTCTCGTCAGCGACGAGGGCGGCATCGACGTCGAGGCAGCGTCCGGCGATCGCTTCGGCGCTGACCCCCTGGCCGTTTGCGGGTAGTGGAAGACGTTTCGCGAGTGGGCGGACAATCCGCCATCGCAAGGGGCCGCGCCCATCGACGTCAACGACTTCGGCGCGCCGGCGCCGCGGCCGGCGCAGGTGTTCGCGATCGGCGCGAATTACCGCGACCACGCCGCCGAGGTCGGCCTGGAGGTGCCAGCAAGTCCGCCGACCTTCGCCAAGTTCCCCAGCTGCCTCACGGTTCCTCCGCCCAGGCCAGGTCCTCAGCAGCTACCTCGAAGGCGTCGGCACGATGGCCAGCCGCCTTATCGCCCCACCCTGCTGAACGCTAACTTAATAGGCATGGCTCGCGATCGTGGCGTCGGCCGGTCCGGCGGCGTCTGCATACTGCCTGCCCGCAGGCCGACATAGTGCCTGCACCTGCCGAAGATGGTCGATAACAGGGATGGCGTCCTGCCCGGCGCCTAGTAGAACTTGCTGTATGCGATCGGACCCGCGGATGCCTCCAGCGGGCGGCGCTGGCCCCTCGACCCCCGGGGCTAAGCAGCCTGTGGCATCTTCCCCTCAGGTTCGACCGCATCCGCCCGCGGGGGGACCCCTGTCTCCCCCCGCGGGCTCCGATGGCCTGCACACCGTAGAACGCCTGCGGCCTGCGGAGGGCATCCCAGCCCCACTTGTGAACTAGCGAGATTCTGACCAGAGATAATCTCGCGTCGGCCGCCGTGTCAGCGGTCGGCCGCCGCTCGCCCGGCGTCTAGGTAGTGCCACACGTATAGGTAGTGGGATAGGTAGTTGTCACCTGCCTCACTCGGCCCACCGCCAGGCAGACTGGCCGCATGATCGACACAGCCACAACCGTTATGGAACCCGCCGTCCGGTCCGGAACCACGACCGCTCCCATTGCTGCGGCGGCCTGCCGGAGCAGTGGCTGGAGAGCGGGGTGCCTGAGGACCTCCTCGGCGGCTGGGTTATTGAGCACGCGGCGCAAGGTGCGGTTCAGGGCCCGACCCGGAGGGGTCCACCGGGTGAGGCGTTGGAGCAGCGAGGCGGGGAAGATCCGGGCGCGCCGGCGGGTGCTGCGGCGGGCGGCGCTGGCCAGGCCGCGCCGGGCGGTAGCGCCGTCGCGCGGCAGGTGCTGCGATGTGCACGGCCGGTCCGCGTAGCTGGCGCGTTCCTCGGCCGCGGCGAGCCTGCGGACCGCGTTGCGGGCGGGCTCCGACAGTCCGGCACTGACCCGGCCGGCGAGCGTGCGCGGCGGTTCGCCGAGCCGGGCGCCGAGGCCGAAGTCGGCCAGGTCGTCGCGGAATTCCGACCAGGCGGCGTGGGCGCGGTCGGCATCGCCGGCGGCGTGCAGCCACCGCACTTCCGCCGGGTGAGGCGGATGACGGCCGGCAGGAGCAGGGCCAGCGCGAGAGCGGCGATGACGGCCACGACGGCTGCCGCCGTCTTGGCCTGGCCGACTTCAGCCGAGGCCAGTTCCCTCGTGGGGTAGGACAGCGCGATGGCGGGGGCGCCCATGTAGCCGATAACGTCCTCGCTGAGGTTGGTGTTGTAGATCGGCACCCAGCCCGCGTTGACGACATCGATGAACATGAGCGCGTCGTGGTCGAGGAAATGAATGTAGATACAGCGGGACGGTAGACAGTCGCCCCGGTCCGTTCGAAAAAAATTCTAAGATCTTTAAATCTCAGATCTTCATCTCTAACGGACCGTGGCGACTGCCAGGACCCGGCCATAGAAAAATTCGTGGTTGGGACGCGCTGCACGACGGGTACGAGGTCTACCCGGTCGTGGATGCGATCGCGGGCACCTCGCCCGAGGCCCACCGGGCCGGCCTGGAACGGGTGACCCAGGCCGGCGGGCAGCCGATCAGCTGGGTTTCCCTCGCCTGCGAGCTGCAGCGCGACTGGGCCCGCACGGAGACGGTCCCGGCGATCGTCGACATTGTCCTGACCGACCGCCTGACCAAGGAGTGATCATTGCCGGCGAACGCGAAGCCACGCGTCCGTTCGAAAAATCAAAGTCTTTGAATTCAAAACCTCATATCGAACGGCCGCGGGTTCCTCTGGAGCGTGCATGGTATGCGATAGAGGCATGGAGATACGCGAGCTACGGGCCTTCGCCGCCGTCGCCGAGGAAGGCAGCCTGTCCGCGGCCGCCCGTCGGCTGCACCTGAGCCAGTCCGCGCTGTCGCAGACCATCCGGTCCTTGGAACGCCAGCTGGGCGTGCAGCTGCTGCTGCGCAGCCGCACCGGGGTCGCCCCCACCGAGGCGGGGACGACCCTGCTGCGCGAGGGCCGCGCGCTCCTCGCCCAGTACGACCGGATGATCGCCGCCGTGGCCGCCGTGGCCGCCGGGGATGACGCCAGCCCCGGCGGCCTCAAGGTCGGCATCCCGCTTGAACTGCCCGCGGAACTTCTGCCCGAGGCGCTGGCCGAGCTGAGCACGGCCTTCCCGCTGACCCGGGTGGGGGTGAGCCACGCGTCCAGTGCCAGCCAATTGGCAGAGCTCGAGGCGGGCCAGCTTGACCTCGCCCTCGTCCGCGAGTGCCCGGTCGACCCGCGCTACGACGCGGTCCTCGCGGTCGAAGAAGCCCTGGGCGTCGTCCTGGCCGCCGCCCACGCGGACAAGCTCGCCGACCCCGAGGGCATCCGCCTGCACCGGCTGGCCGGCCTGGACTGGACCGGATTCCCGCGCTCGGAGGCGCCCGTCTGGTACGACCAGGTTACCGCCACACTGCGCGCGCACGGCATCTCGCTTGACCACCAGCCGGCCGGCGATGGCGCCGTGATCGCCGAGGTCAAGTTCGCCGCCGTGGGAACCGGACGCGCGTTCGCCCTCGCGCCGCCGGACTGG
>CAVZAA010000008.1:0-94034 GCA_963773105.1 uncultured Actinomycetota bacterium | reverse complement strand
CCCGGCCGCGACGCCCCACCAGGCACCATGGCGGGTGGCCGTCTCGTCCTTGTTCTCATGCGCCTTGCCGTTGGCATCCTTGGTGACCACGGCCGCATGGTCGGAACCCACCAGGCCCGCCGCGTGAGCGTCCTTGACGACCTGGTAGTCACCCCGTGCCGCTGCCTCATCCGGATACGTTGCCACCAGGATGAACGTGCTACCGGACATGCCGACCTCCTCCAGTTCCGCTGGCATCCTTGCCAGGCGGTTCAGCCAATCCGCCGCAGCCGTTACCCGGCCGCCGCATCGCGAGCCTCAGGCTCACACCCGGGCAGGTCGACCCGCATCACCCGCCAGCCGAATTCCCCTAGGGGAGAAGCCGCGGCACAGACCGGGCCTGGACGCCCGTCCCGGGGGCTCACCCGGCGCGTGGCATCGCCGCTGCCGATCCGGCAAGGGTTCTCGGGGCAGCGAGTCACGCTGGCATGGACGGGCCGCCGTTGGCTGTCACAAGGCGGCGGCGTGATGTTGCGGGATCAACCCCGGTACAGGAACCGCACCGTGCCGCCCGCGCGGCCCAGGAATAGGCGAAGTAGATGAACCCCCGGACCGCGTACGCGACGACCACCCAGACGTCGCCCCTGTTCCAGGTGACGTCCTTGCCGGTCAGCGCCCTCGCCGCGAAGGAGAGGGCAAGGGCGAGCATGAACACGCCGAAACTGATCCCAACGTCTACGGCGAAGGCGGTGAAACGCGATGCGAAACCCGGGCACTTCCCTTGCAGGCCCTCCTGGATGACGGGGGGGCTGGAGGGCGCGGCATCGCCCGCGTGCGCAGTCACGACGCTGCCTTAGCCTGCAGCCCGCCAGTTCGGCCGGGCGGGCGGGTATATGGGCGGCGGCGAAGACGCCCTATCCAGCGGGCGATGAACTCGTCCAGCCGGACGGCGCCCTAGCCGCTCACCCGGCCCGGGCCGGGTGAGCAGGTACCTGTGGTTGCGCTTTGGCGGCGTGCTTCTGCAGTCGGTCCGCCAGGAACATGACGATGACGGCGATCCCCACGCCGGCGAACGTGAACAAGATCCGTCGTCCCTCATCGGCAAGATCGGACGGGTGGGGCACGTCCGCGGCGATCAGGACAGCCCCGCCCAAGGCCGCGGTGTACCAGGCGTAGTTCACGCCGTGGATCGACGCTGCCAGCGCGACCAGGACAACGACGATGACCTCGAGTGCGGTCCTGTTGTCGACGGCCAGGAGGACGACGGCGGCCACCGCGGCGCCCACGACCGTCCCGGCGATGCGCCGCTCGGCTATGAGGGCGGATTGCTGCAGGCTGGGCTTCATGGCAATGATGGTGGCGATGGGCATCCAGTAGGCGTTGGGCAGGTGCAGCCCGAAGGAGATCGCGACGGCGATCCCGAGAGCGCCGGCCCGGATCACCGCGAAAAGGATCAGCGGCCGGGTCAGCGGCCGCGGCGAGATATCGCCGGGGATCTCGGCGACAGGCTGGGGCTCGGTGACCCGCCCCCGGGCCAGCCACATGATGAAGGTGTAAGCGATCCACAGCGCCGACCCAACCAGCCAGGCCAGCGCCTGCTTCCACGGTTCGGTATGGATCAGGCCGGAGCCGAACAGACCCGGCAGTTCGAAGGAGATGAGAGTCGGCAGGCCGAGGGCGACGATGAACCAGACATTGAGAAGATAGGCCGCGACGAATCGGTGCTGGCCGTATGTCACCGCCAGCCCGCCCAGCAACGTGGCCACGAAGGCGGCCAGCACCACGAACCCCCAGGCCCCGCCGCCGATACCGAATCCCAGGGCCGTCAGCAGCGCCCCGACCCCGGCGACCACGGCCAGCCGGGGCACCCGGTAGCCGTAGTTCCCGCCGGGGTCGCTCACGGCCACGATCACCACCCCGAAGATCGCAGTGAGGAAGTACCTCCGCTCCGCTGGGAGCACGCCCACGATGATCAGCAGCCCCAGCACGACCGCAAAGACGACGCCTGCGCGCAGGTTAAATCCCTGCCGGTTGAGCTGGAATACCTTGGACACATGGCTCACGACTCACCTCTCAGCACCTTGGCCAGGACCGGTGAAGCAGCCCTCCCGCGGCGGCATCGGACGACGGCAAGGACCGGGAACCGCCCAGCCACCCGCGCCGGGACAGGCCCGCGCTTCACCCGGGCAAGACAAACCCGGCATTCCCTCATCCGACAAGCGCGCCAAGCCGTTCCCGCTACGGGCGAAGGTCCGTCACCCAGCAGGCTCGCACCCGGGTAGGTGACCCAGCATCCCCTGCAGAACGAATTCCCCTAGGTGATCCCAGTAGGTATTGGGCAGGGCCACGCCGAAAATCTGAGAGCTCGCAACCCGCCAGTAGCCCTTGCTGCTCCGGGCCCATTTACGGACGTGAGCCCGGAGATGCCGCGTATCCGCACGCCGCGCCGCGCCGCCGTGACAGGATCCCTGCCGGCGTCACCGGGCACGCAGTTGTCCAGTGCCTGGGATCCGATCCGCTGGCGTGGTCACTGGCATGCCTGGCAGACCCTACTGCCTGGGGTCGCTGTCGTCAGGGTGAGGCCGATGATTAACTCCGGGGCTGATGCCTAGCCCGTGCCTAGCCCGCGGTAGGCGGGCCAGGCCTGGAGCACCTGTCGCAGCGGTGTGCCCGGCGGACGGACCCCGTGAGGTCCGTCATCGGCAGCGTGGCGCGGACAGAGAACACCTGCCGGTTCGGCAGCGGTTATGCCACGCGGCCGCGGCTTCTCCCCTAGGGGAATTCGGCTGGCGGGTGATGCGGGGTCACCTGCCCGGGTGTGAGCCTGAGGCTCGCGATGCGGCGGCCGGGTAACGGCTGCGGCGGATTGGCTGAACCGCCTGGCAAGGATGCCAGCGGAACTGGAGGAGGTCGGCATGTCCGGTAGCACGTTCATCCTGGTGGCAACGTATCCGGATGAGGCAGCGGCACGGGGTGACTACCAGGTCGTCAAGGACGCTCACGCGGCGGGCCTGGTGGGTTCCTACGATGCGGCCGTGGTCACCAAGGATGCCAACGGCAAGGTGCATGAGAACAAGGACGAGACGGCCACCCGCCATGGTGCCTGGTGGGGCGTCGCGGCCGGGGCGGCGATCGGGGTCATCTTCCCGCCGGCGGTGCTGGGCGCGGCTGCGGTCGGCGGCGCGGTCGGCGGGGTCACCGGGCACCTGTCCAAGGGGATGTCGCGGTCGCAGGCCAAGCAGCTGGGGGACTTCATCGACCCGGGGCAGGCCGGGCTCGTGGTCGTCGGCGAGAGCAAGGTCGAGGACGCGATCAAGAACGCGGTGACCGGGGCGGAGAAGGAAACAGCCCAGGAGCTCGACGTGGACCCCAAGGACATCGACAAGGCCCTGCAATCCGCGGTCAACGAGATGTAACCTCCGGCGGCCGTCCCGGGCAGCGCCGTGCACAGCGGCCGCCGCCGAACTCAGCTGACCCACCCGTCCTTGGCCGCCGGCGCAGGCAAGCGAACTATCAACGAGGTGCCGGGCCGCGGCCCGGCTGAGAGGTGACGGGATGAAGACGGTGATCGTGGGAGGGGTTGCGGGCGGCGCCTCGACCGGGGCGCGGCTGCGGCGGCTGGATGAGTCGGCGGAGATCGTCGTGCTCGAGCGGGACCACTACGTCTCGTTCGCGAACTGCGGCTTGCCATATCACATCGGCGGGATTATCCCGGACCGGGACAGCCTGCTGCTGCAGACGCCTGAAAGCCTGGCCAGGAGCCTGGCGCTTGATGTGCGGACCGGGCAGGACGTGATCCGCATCGACCGCGACGCCAAGGAAGTCGAGGTGCGCGACCTCGCGCAGGCGCGGACGTACCGGGAGTCCTACGACAAGCTGGTGCTGTGCCCGGGGGCCGAACCGGTCCGGCCGCCGATCCCGGGTGCGGATGACCCGCGGGTGGACGTGCTGCGCAACATCCCCGACATGGACCGGATCATCGCCCAGCTGGACAAGGGCGCCGCGAGCGCGGTCATCGTCGGCGGCAGCTACATCGGCCTGGAGCTTACCGAGGCGTTCCGGGCCCGCGGGCTGGCGACGACCGTGGTGGAGCAGGCCGAGCGGCTGATGCCGTGGCTTGACCCGGAGATGACACGGATCCTGGACTACCACGCCGCCACCCACGAGGTGGACCTGCGGCTCGGCACGTCGGCTGCGGCGGTCCGCCGAGGGGAAGACGACAGGCTCCTAGTCGATCTGTCCGACGGCACGTCAGTAGAGGCTGACGTTGTCGTGCTGGCGGCCGGGGCGCGGCCCAACGTGGGCCTTGCCCGGGACGCCGGCCTGGAGATCGGGCCGCGCGGCGGCATCGTGGTCGACGCCCAGATGCGCACCTCGGCCCCGGACATCCTCGCGGCCGGCGACGCGGTGGAGACCGCGCACTTTCTGACCGGGGAGCCTGTCCTGTCGATGCTGGCCGGCCCGGCGAACCGGGAAGGCCGGATCGCCGCCGACACGATCGCGGGCCGCGAGGACGTCGGCGGCTACCGGGGTACCCAGGGGACGGCCGTGGTCAAGGTGTTCGAGATGACCGCGGGGGGCACCGGCCTTACCGAGACCGAGCTGCGCGCGGCCGGCATGGATTTCCGCAAGGTGTACACCCACCAGAACGGCCACGCCGCGTACTACCCCGGCACCGCGCCGCTGTTCCTGAAGGTGCTGTTCGACCCGGCCGGGGGCAAGCTGCTAGGCGCGCAGGTGCTCGGATGGGACGGCGTTGACAAGCGCATCGATGTCCTGGCGGTCGCGCTGCGCGCCGGGATGACGGTCTTCGACCTGGAGCACCTGGAGCTGGCCTACGCCCCGCCGTACGGGGCGGCCAAGGACCCGGTCAACATGGCCGGCTTCCTGGGCTCGAACCTGCTGCGCGGCGACATCCATCTTTGGTACCCGGAGGACTACCCGGGCTGCGCCGGGCGGGTGACGATCCTGGACGTGCGCGCGCCGGCCGAATACGACGCCTGGCACATCCCCGGGGCAACCCTGCTGCCGTACACCGAGCTGCGGCAACGGCTGGATGAGGTGCCCCGGGGCAAGCCCGTGTACACCTACTGCCGGTCGGGCTTCCGCAGCTACATCGCCTACTGCGTGCTGAGGCAGAACGGCTGGGACCAGGTGGCGTTCCTGGCCGGCGGAATGATGACCTACCACGGCTACCACATGACCCCGCTCGCCGTCGGCAGCGGCGGCATGCCGATGGTCGCCCACGCCGAGGACCGGCTGGCCCAGCGCCCCGGCGCGCTTGAGCACATCTGAGAAGCCACGCCCAGATACCTTCGGCCGCGGCTCCAAGATCCGCAACTGGTAGCCTGATGGGCATGCGCCCTGCGCAGGAGGCGTCCGGCGGCGGGCAGGCAACGAGTCTCTCGCGCCTCCCGCTAGTGCCGCAGGCCCGCCAGGGCGACTCTGAACGGCAAGGCTCCGACCCGGGCGGCGGGGTGCGCCAGGTCGCAAATCAGCCGATGCTGGTCGGCACGAAGCTGCATCCGCCGCTCGTGCGCGAGCTGACGATTCCGCGCGAGCGCCTTCTGGAACGTCTTCGGAGCGGTTCGGACCGCAGGCTCACACTCGTCGCCTGCCCCGCGGGCTTCGGGAAGACCACCCTGCTGGCGGCGTGGCACGAGGCCGAGGCCGCGCGGACGCCCGTCGCTTGGCTGACCCTGGACGAGGGCGACAACGACCCTGTAGTCCTCTGGGCGCATGCGATCGAGGCGCTGCGCCGCGCAAGCCCCGCCGTCGGCAGGCCGGCGTCGGCGTGCACGGTCGTGGCACCGGTCATCGACGTGGCCCTGCCGCGCCTGGTCAACGAGCTGGACGGCCAGGGTGAGATGACGCTCATCCTGGATGACTTCCACCGGCTGTCGAGCGTCCCGGCCCGCGATAGTGTCCGGTGGTTCATCGACCATGCGCCGCGCGGGTTCCAGCTCGTCCTGGCGACCAGGACAGAGCCGGCCCTTCCGGTCGCTGCGCTGCGCGCCCATGACGAGCTGCTCGAGCTGCGAGCCGGTGACCTGCGGTTCGCCTCCGAGGAGGCGGACGCCTTCCTGAACGGCCGCCTCGGGCTCGGCCTTACGCCAGAAGATGTCGGAGATCTGGTGGCGAAGACGGAGGGATGGCCGGCCGGGCTCTATCTCGCCGCGCTCTCGCTGGCGAACGCCGCGGACCGCCACGCCTTGGTGCGCAGCTTCGGCGGCTCCACCCGTCACGTGGTGGATTTCCTGATGACAGAGGTAGTCGAGGCGCACAACCAGCCGGCGCAGGCGCTGATGCTCCGCACGTCGATTCTCGAACGGCTGTCAGGCCCGCTGTGCGATGCCGTGCTCGACCAGGAGGGCTCGGCCGCGATGCTCGACGCGCTGTCGCGAACCAACCTGTTCCTGGTCCCGCTTGACGACGGGGGCGGCTGGTACCGCTTCCACCACCTCTTCGCCCGGCTGCTGCGGGTGGAGCTCGAGCGGCGCGAGCCCGGCACGGCCCCGGCGCTGCATCGGCGCGCTTATGCCTGGCATCGTGATCACGGGACGACCGACGAGGCGATCCAGCATGCCACAGCAGCCGGGGCGTACGTGGAGGCCGCCGAGCTGATCCGGGGCCCGTGGATCAGCTACGCGAACACGTGCAGGTACGACACCGTCCTGGCCTGGCTAGGGCGACTCCCGGACGAGGTACTGAGCGGCGACGCGCACCTGCTCCTGATCCAGGCGTGGGTGCTCTCGCTGTCCGCCAGGCGGGAGGAGGCGGCGCTGGCCATCGCGGCGGCCGAACGGCTGGGCGATCTGCGCGCGGGGCCGCTGCCGGACGGGTTTAGCTCGGGCGAGTCCAGCCTGACGCTGCTGCGGGCCTGCTTTCCGTGGGGAGATGTCGGCTCCCAGCTGGAGAATGGCCTCCGGGCGGCCGAGCTTGAGGGCCTCGGGTCGCCTTGGCGGCCGCTGGCTTGCTGGGCGGTCGGCACGGGCCTGTACTTCCGGGGTGAGCCTGACGAGGCCGACCGGTGGTTCGCGGAAGCGGCGGCGCTGGCGCCCGCGAGCGCGCAGTGGCTGGCTGGCGAGGCGTCGCTGGCCTACCGATCGTGGATCGCCGGCGAGCGCGGCCGCCTGGAGGAACAGCGGGTACTGGCCGACGCGGCCGCCGATTTCGTGCGGGAGCACGGCACCGAGAAAGTCATCGGCGTGGCTCCGCTTGCGCAGGGAGTGTCGCTCGCGGCGCGTGACAGGCCCGAGGAGGCGCTGCCGCTGATCGAGCGCGGTGTCGCGTTCTCGCGGACCTTCGGCCAGCCCATCCAGCTGGCAAATGCGCTACTCGGCCAGGCGTCGGCGCTTCGGGCCGTGGGCGAGCACAAGCGTGCCGCGGACGTGATAGCCGAGGCGAGATCCGTCCTCGAGTCCTGTCCCGATCCGGGGATCCTCGCCGCGAGGCTGGCTGCTCTTGACCGGCCGCCTCACATTCGCCACGTCCAATCCGGAGAACAGGAGCTGACGCAGCGCGAGCTCCGGGTGCTCAGGCTTCTGCACGGCGATCTGTCCGAGCGAGATATCGGCCGTGAGCTGTTTGTGTCGCACAGCACGGTCCATAGCCATGTCCGGGCGATCTACCGCAAGCTCGCGGTGTGCTCACGGGCCGATGCGCTCGAACGCGGTCGCCAACTCGGCCTCCTTCGGCGAACATCGAAGGGGTGACGCACGGGTCGCCGCGGCCCCCGGGCGCACCTGCCCCGCTGCGCGTGACTGATCCGCGCCTGGACTGGCTTGCGGGCCCGTCCTGGGTCCGCTGCGGCTTTCCCCTAGGGGAGTCGGGCCGAAAGGGGATGACGGGTCGCCTGCCTGAGTGCGAGGGTGTGCGGACATGGACAGCAACAAGCCGCAAGGCCGCAGGTATCGGCTTGTCCTTCGCGGGGAGCTAGGCGATTCGTTCGGATTCCTGTTTGAGGGCATGCAGTTGCAGCGGCTTGCGGGCATGACGATGCTGACCGGCCAGGTGGCCGATCAGGCGCACCTGCTCGGGCTCATCGAGCGAATCCAGGAGCTGGGCGTTGAGCTCGTATCCGTCAATCCGGCTCATGGAACGAACGGCGGTGCAGCGGGTCCCGGGGTGGAACCTGGCAGGTCATGATCGTTCATCACCAGCGACCCCCAGCGGACGAGCAGCACCCAGCACCGTTGGCACGCTGACGCAAAAGTCGGCCGCGCCCCATCCCAGGACCACGAGGAGGCCGTTACCTGGCGGTCGGCCCGGTGTCATCGCCCGTATCCGGGCGCTGCTGTCGGCCGCGTTGCACGGCCCCCACCAGCACTCGTATGCCGGCGCCCAGAAGTGCGAGGTCGGCGAGCATCTGCACGATGAGCACCACCCGGGCGGTTTCGGATTTGGCGGTGATGTCCCCGAAACCCACCGTCGAGAACACGGTCACCGTGAAGTACAAGGCGTCCGTGCGGGTCAGCGGCTGGGTGAAGCTGCCCGCAGAGGCATGCTCCATCACAAAGTAGGTGGAGGCGAACAGCACTAGGTACAAGGGAAGAATCAACCCCAGCGCCTCGACCGCCCGCAGACCCGGGTACCGCGAGCCGACGATGACCCTGACCTCCCACACCATGACACCCGCGAAGACCAGGATGCCTACCAGCAAACGGATCGCCGTTCCCGAATCCCATCGCCCGTTCAGCGGCAGCACATAGTACAGAACGACCAGCACCACCGCGACCAGGACGCCGCGCAGGACCGCCGAGAAGACGAGCCGTCGCCGCCTCGCCGTCGGCAGGGCCTGGAAGTCCTGGTTCGTCACGGTCGCTCCCGCGCAACGCTGTCCCTGGGCCCGGCTCGCCTAGCTAGTAGGCGAGCCTCCGCGAAGGCATCAGCGCGCCGATAAGCCAGAAGAATGGCAAGAAGAGCCCGATGATGAACATCACCCAACGGCCCCTCCTGATCGACATAACGCCAAAAGTGACCACGAGTATAAAGTAAATGATACTGCCGGTGATGATCCACACCATTTCGATCCCCCTTGCAGAACTTTTTCGATCTCTCTTGGCAAGGGTGCTCCGAATTATACGCACCGACGAGGGCCGAAAGCCCCGCCGAACGTCCCCATCGCAGGTGGCCGCCGTCGAGAGTTCCCGCAGACGACGCGAAATTCGTCAGAGACGGCATATGGCGTACATCGGGACATCCCCTACTTTGGCACTCTCCTGCGGTCATGCCGCCTGGCACCGGCTTTGAGTCTTTCTGCAAGGCCGGGTGTGCAAGTTCGGGCTAATCCCGTTGGCCTGGTCGGACAATCCCGAACCCCCGATGCTCCGCGGCCGACGCGATACGTCAGGAACGGACGCCGATCTGCGGATTTATTAACGGTGAGGACGTGCCTGTCCTGCTGCCTGGATCCTCTGCCGTGAGTTAACTAAAAGCAGGCGCGGGCCGGGTCGTTCACGCAGCCGGCCCGATAGGGCGCCTGAACACCCCAGCAGAGTTCGCGCGGACGGTGCGGCTACTGGAACGCCGCGACGTCGCCGACATCGACGCCCACCCTTCACCGTCCGGTGGCCGTGCTAGAAACGGTGCCTCCAGCGCGCCGGGTAGCCAACGCTGCGGATCGCGCCGGCTAGGGCCGCCCGTTAGGGTGACAGATAGTCATGACGGCGAGTGCATCCTCTGCAGGACGTCCTGCACACGCAAACTCTCGTGAGCCATCCATCCCGCTCAAGCGGCATGTGCCGGACACCGAGGCGGCGGCTTGCTTGGCAAGCACGCAATCTGATCGCCGTCTCACCGGGCACGTGACGGGCACGCCTTGTCAGCGGAGTGAATCGCGGGCGCCCTCGACCGTACCGTCGCGGAACTAGACTCGAGGGTAACGGTAATGAGCGGAGGGAGCTGCTGTGACCGCGGAAACGTCTGAGATGGTAACGGTCCCTCGCGTCGAGCTCGACGCGCTGAGAGCTGAGTTGATGCGGCTTCGGCGCGAGGTCGGGCGAAGCGTGGCCAGGGGGCGCATGGAGGCGGATCCGGGGCCGGGCGATACCGCGCTTACGCTGTCGCGCAGTGAGCTCGCGGAGGCCTGGGGAATCAGTGAGTGATCGGCTCATTCGCTTTGGCGGGGACTCCTGGCAGGAGATAGAGGCCCTCCCGCAACCAATGAGGTGGACGGTTCAGCGGGCGATCTTCCACCTGCTCGAGGAACCGGTCCCGACGCTTGCCGATCCGTTTCCCGAACAAGATCCGCTGCCCGGGGCATATGACGCGAAAGCGGGTGGTGCCACTGGGACCAGGCGACCGTTCGGGATAATTCTTTTAAGAAAATCTCTTTTCCCGAACGGACCCTGGGTAACTCCCTCGGCTTGGGCTAGACCGGCGGACGCCGTTGGCCAGATCGGCGGTGATCTTCGCGATCGTCGCCAGCCCGGCGGCCTCGTCGGGTGCGTCGAGCATCGGCTTTCTCCGGCGGCAGGGAACTGTCTAGGATCGGGAGCCAGGCCCTGAAGCGGACCGCGAACGCCGTCGGGGGCCCGCGCGCGTTCGCCGGGAAGCGCGCGCCGGAGTGGGAGGCCCGATGACAAGCTCCGTTGCGGATGGCCCGCGCGGTGCCCCGGCCGGCCGCCGCCCCGTCATCTGCGGCCTGGGCCTGACCGGCCTGGGCAAGGTCTACGGCCGGTCCGCCGCGCAGTTCGCCGCCGACGCGGTCCGGCTGGCGGCGGCCGACGCCGGCCTGGCCCTGGGCGACATCGACGGGTTGCTGGTTTCCTCCGGGGTCGGCAACGGGGTGCACCTGGACCTCCAGCTGGACCTGGGGCTGCGCGATCTGGCGCTGCTGTCGGAGTTGCAGGCCTACGGCTCCACCGCGGGCGGGATGGTCCAGGTGGCGTCGATGGCGGTGCAGTCCGGCATGGTCGCCGCGGTGGCCTGCGTGTGGGCCGACGCGCCGCTGCGCCCGGGCGGGTCAAGCGCGGCCGCCTACGGCGCGGCCGGGGCGAGAGGCCCGGCCGGCTGGCGGGGACTGGCGGCGGCCTCCGGGATCGTGGGCGCCAACCCCCGCTACGCCCTGGCGGCGCGGCGGCACATGGAGCGGTTCGGAACGACCGGCGACCAGCTCGGCGCCATCGCGGTCGCCCAGCGCGACTGGGCGGCGCTCAACCCGCTGGCCCAGCTGCGCACCCCGATCACGATCGAGGACTACCACGCGTCCCGGTGGATCGTCGAGCCCTTCCACCTGCTCGACTGCTGCCTGGTGTCCAACGGCGGCATCGCGGTCATCGTCACCTCGGCCGACCGGGCGGCCGGCCTGCGGCAGCCGCCGGTCTACGTTCGCGGCTGGGCCCAAGCTCATCCCGGCCACTCCGGGCTCAGGTTCGATGACTTCGGCCTGGTCACCGGCGCGGCCGCCGCCGGGCCAGCCGCCCTGCGGATGGCCGGGGTCGAGCTGGCCGACATCGACGTGGTCGAGCTCTACGACTGCTACACCTACACGGTTCTTGTGAGCCTGGAGGACTACGGGTTCTGCGGCAAGGGGGAAGGCGGGCCGTTCGCCGCGTCCGGCGCCCTCGGCCCCGAGGGCAGGCTCAAGGTCAACACGGGCGGGGGCCAGCTCTCCGCTTACTACATGTGGGGCATGACCCCGCTCTCCGAGGCGGTCATCCAGGCGCGCGGCCAGGCCGGCCAGCGCCAGGTCGGCCGGCATGACCTGGTCCTGGTATCGGGCAACGGCGGCATCCTCGATCACCACTCGACCCTCATCCTCGCCGCGGCGAGCTGACGCGATGGACTCGACGCCATGACCGTGGGACCAGTCGCCCGGGACGATGCGACCGCCGAATTCCTCGCGGGCACGGCGGCGGGCCAGTTCCTGCTCCGGCACTGCGCCGCCTGCGGTGCCCTCTCCGCACCGCAGGCCGCGCAGTGTGAGCGGTGCGCGTCCACCGCGCTCGACTGGCGGCCCGCCTCCGGCGACGCCACGCTGGTCAGCTGGACCGTCGCGCATGGCAAGCCCGACGCCTCGGGGAACGTAAGTCGCACGATCCTGGCCATCGCCGAACTGGCCGAGGGCCCCTGGTGGTGGTCCCAGATCGCGGACGCGGACCCGGCCCGGCTAAGCGTCGGCACCGCCCTGCGGATCCGATTCGTGCGCCACGCACCTGAGGCGGAAGCGGTGCCCGTCTTCGCCCTGCGGGTCGACAGACCGACGGGTCAATGTTAATGTCGATAACATTGTTAATGCCTCTCACATCTGACGACACGGAAGCGGGTCGATCGTGATGACTCAGCCGCCAGCCAGCGATCAGCGGCACTGGACCGAGGCCGATATCCCCGATCTCTCCGGCCGCACGGCGGTGGTCACTGGCGCCAACACCGGGCTGGGCCTGCAGGCCGCCCGCGTCCTGGCCCAGCGGGGTGCCCACGTGGTCATCGCCTGCCGGAACGTGGACAAGGCCGGTCGTGCCGCCGACCTGATCACCGCGGCGTCTGCTCGGTCAAGCGCATCGGTCGTCCGCCTGGACCTGGCATCGCAGTCCAGCGTGCGCAGTGCGGCCGACGAGATCCGCGCCCGCTTCCCGCCCGTGGACCTCCTGATCAACAACGCCGGCGTGATGGATATCCCCTACCAGCGGAGCGAAGACGGCTTCGAGCTGACCCTGGCGACCAACCACCTCGGCCCGTTCGCGCTGACCGGGCTGCTGCTTGACCGGCTGGCGGCCGGCGCGCGGATCGTGACCGTCAGCAGCATCGCGCATCTGCGCGGCGTCATCGACTTCGAAGACCTGCAGTCGGAGCGGAGCTATGCCCCGGATCGTGCGTACTCGCAGTCCAAGCTGGCGAATCTGCTCTTCACCTACGAACTGGACCGCCGCCTCCGGGCGGCCGGCGCGAGCGCGGCCGCGGTTGCCTGCCATCCCGGGGTGGTGTACACGGACTTGTTCGCCAACGGCTCCCGGGCCGAGCAGTTCCTGCTCAGCCCGGCCATGCGGATCGTCAACTTCTGGGCCGTGCAGGACATAAGGATGGGCGCGCTGCCGGAGCTGCGCGCGGCGACCGACCCGGTCGCCCGTGGCGGCGAGTACTTCGGCCCGCGCCGGTACGGCCTGCGTCGGCGGTTCTACACCGGTTACCCGGCGGTGGTGGAGTCGAGCGCCCGGTCCCACGACCAGGCTGACCAGGCGCGGCTCTGGCAGGTGTCAGCGCAGCTGACCGGGGTCGGCTACGACAGCCTGGGCTCTAGGCCGGCCTAGGCTGGGGGCATGCCGGCCAAGGGAGCGCGCTATCACCACGGCGATCTGCGGTCCGCGCTGGTCGACGCGGCCATCGGCGTCATCGCCGAACGGGGGGTGCGCGACTTCTCGATGGCCGAGGCGAGCCGCCGCCTGGGCGTGACCACGGCCGCCCCCTACCGGCACTTCGCCGACCGCGACGAGCTGCTCGCCGCGGTGGCGGCCCGCGCCCTGGAGGTTTTCGCAGCCATGCTGTCAGGCGCGGCCGACGCGGTGGACACCCCGGCGCAGCGGCTGGCGGCGATGGCCGGGGCCTACGTCAGGTTCGCCGCGCAGCAGCGCCCGCTCTTCGACACGCTCTTCAACTCGGGCCTGGACAAGAGCCGGCACCCCGAGCTGCAGCGCGCCTGGGAACCAGTGGACGCGCTGCTCACCGTCGTCCTCGACGTCTGCGACGGCGACTCGGACGAGGCCGAGGCGCTGGCCGACGCGGTTGAGGCGAGCGCGCACGGCTACGCAATGCTGCTCACCAGCGGCGAGTACGGGCAAGGCCCCGACGCCGTGAGCGCGACCGCCGACAGCGCGACCGCCGCCGCGCGCGCGCTCATAGCGGGCCGCGGTGCGCTGCGGGCGCTATAGCGCGTCTGGCGGGTAGCTGAGACGATCGCGCACGGCCACGACGCCTTCAACGTGCCTGGCCGCGTCGACGATGTCGCGGCCGACGAGCGCGGTCTCCGGAGCGCCGCCGATGGTGACGATGCCATCCTTGACGGTGACGGTGAAGCGGGCGGGATCGGACTCGAACACGCCAACGATCAGGTCCTGGAAGACCTCCTGCTCGATGTCCGCGTCGGGTCGGCTGTACACGCTCAGGACGTCGGCACGGGTCACGATGCCAATCAGCGTGCCGTCGTCATCCACGACCGGGAGCCGCTTGACCCGACGGGTGTACATCAGGCGGGCCGCCTGGCTGACCGGGACGTCAGGGCCGATGGTCACCGCGGGCTTGGTCATCAGTTCGGCCGCCGTGAGCGCGCGCGCCTTGTCGTGGTCGCGTCGCCGCAGCATGCCCTGGTGCACCTCGGGTTCGTCGCCGTCGAGGGCCTCCTTAGCCAGCAGGTCGGCCTCGGAAACGATCCCGACCACCTTCTTGCCGTCGTCGAGCACAGGGAACGCGCTGACCCGCTGCTCGTGCAGCATGGCCGCCATCTGCTTGTACGGGGCGCTCTGCCTGACCGCGATTACGTGGGTGCTCATGACGTCCCTGACGGTCGCGTGCATGACTGCTGCCTCCTCTTCCTTCCGGCCACGGCTTAGGCCCCTGCCTGCACCCACCGCGCCAGAAGCGGTGTGATGGTGACCTGCGGCCGGTCGATTCGGGACCTTGTGCCCTCTCCCCCGGGCCCGGCCTCGGGCATGCTGCCCGTTATGGAATCGGACGACTCTGTGCTGGAGCATCTCTCGCGGTATGAGTGCATGCGGCTCATGGGCTTGGTGCCCGTCGGCCGGATCGTTTACACGAGGCAGGCGCTGCCCGCAGTCGAGCTGGTGAACTTCACCCTGGACGACTGCGAGATCGTCATCAGGACCGACGGCGGCGGCAAGCTGGCCGCCGCGACACGCGGCGCGGTGGTGGCGTTTGAGGTCGACAGCGTGGATGCGGCCGGCCGTTCCGGCTGGAGTGTGACCGTCGTCGGACACTCGAGGGCGGTGATCGACGTGGCCGAGATCCGCCGCCTTGAGCAGGTGGCGCCGATGCCGTGGGCGCCAGGAAGGCACGACCACTTCATACGGGTCTCGGCGGTGTTCGTGACCGGACGGCGGATCCGGGCTGAGCAGGCGCCGGGGGAGCGCCCAGAGCGTCCCGCCTGAACGATGGCCATCGCCGCGCTCAAACTGGGGCATGATTGTCTGGTGGGCGCCCCGGCCGTCGAAACGGCTCGCAGGCTGCCCATTACGGAGCGTCGGGAGGAGCCGCTCATGGAACCTGATGAGCTGCGCCGCCCGGAGGTGCTGCCCCACTTGCGCCTTGACGACCTGCTCGCGGAGGTGCACGGGCGGCTGGAGGTCGTGCTGGCGGCCAGGGATCAGATGCACGGGCTGCTGGAAGCGGTCGTCGCCATCGGAGCCGGCCTGGAGCTCGAGGCTACGCTCAAGCGGATCGTCGAGACCGCGGTCGGCCTGGTGGATGCGACCTATGGAGCGCTCGGCGTCATCGGCGAGGACCGACGGCTCGCGGAATTCATCCCGATCGGCCTGGACGAAGACCAGATCAGCCGGATCCACCACTGGCCCGAAGGACGCGGGCTGCTCGGCCTGCTGATCGATGATTCCCGGCCGTTGCGGCTGGCCGAGATCTCCTCTCATCCGCAGTCGTTGGGTTTCCCCGAGGGGCACCCCCCGATGGGGAGCTTTCTCGGCGTCCCGGTGCGGGTCCGCGATGAGGTGTTCGGCAACCTGTACCTGACCGGCAAGCGCGGCGGCGGCCAGTTCACCGAGGACGACGAGGCGGTGCTGGTGGCGCTGGGCGCTGCCGCCGGGGTGGCGATCGAGAACGCCCGGCTTTACGAGGCGGCGCGCCGACAGCAGCTGTGGATCCAGGCCAGCGCCGAGGTCACGACCCGGCTGCTGTCCGGCTCCGAGCCGAGAGAGGCGCTGGCCGACGTCACCCGGCAGGCGCTGGAGCTGTCGGGCGCCGACCTGGCACTGCTCGCCCTGCCCGATGACGAACGGGCATGGCTGACCGTCGCGCAGGCCGAGGGGGACGGCGCGGACGAAGTCCGCGGCCTGGTGCTGCCGGCCGGCCAGTCCCTGTCCGGTCAGGTCCTGGCGACCGGTGAGCTTGTGACGACCGCTGACTTCGCCGCCGACAGTCGCGCCTTTCCGCCGGCCCGCGGGGCGATGAGCCCGATCGGTCCTGCCGTCATCGTCCCGCTCGGCGTGCCCGGCAACGTCCGCGGCGTGCTTACCGTCGGACGCCGACACGGCGCGCCGCCGTTCGCCTCGGTGCAGGCGCGCGTCGTGGCCTCCTTCGCCGCGCAGGCCGGGGTGGCACTGGAACTGGCGGCCAGCCGCGCCGACGCCGAGCGGCTGTCCCTGTACGAGGACAGGGACCGGATCGCCCGCGACCTTCACGACCTGGTCATCCAGCGGCTGTACGCCACCGGCATGGCGCTGGAGGGGACCATGCCGATGGTGGCACGGCCGGAGGTTGCCAGCCGGATCAGCAGCGCGGTGGACGCGATGGACGAGACCATCAAGGACATTCGCGCCACGATCTTCGCGTTGCAGGCGCGTGACGCTCCCGGACCAGCGGACCTGCGCGGGAGTGTCATCGGCTTGGTCGATGAGATGACTCCCATGTTCGGGTTCTCTCCGTCGCTGCGGCTCGGCGGCGGCCTGGGCGGGATAGGCCCGTCCGGTCTGAGCGGCGACGTGGCCGAGCACGCCCTCGCGGTCTTGCGCGAGGCGCTGTCCAACGCCGCCCGGCACGCCGGAGCGACTCAGGTGGACGTGACCCTGGACGTCGATCCCGGCCCGTTCCTGCTCGTGCAGGTCACCGACAACGGGACCGGCATCCCGCCCGGAGTCGGCCGCAGCGGGCTGCGCAACCTGGCCGGGCGGGCCGAGAGCCTCGGCGGCGAGCTGCGGCTCGGCCCGGCCGACGGCGACGCCGCGATGCCGGGAACCAGGCTGGAGTGGCGCGTGCCCTTCGGGTAAGGGCGTCAGCCCGGTTTCGACCGAGGCCGACGCCGACCGGGCGTTGGGTGTCGTGGCTGACCTGAGGGCTGCATCGGTGCCATTCGCCACCCCGGCCCGGGACCTTCGACCCGTACCGTGGTGCAAGTAGCCAGCCTAGAGTCAGACCTGGCGCTCTCGACGAGAACGATCTTGGGGCCGCCACAGGAAGGGGCGCAGTCACCGTGAAGAGTCCGGCAGGCGATCCGGCGGGCCGCGGCGAGACGGCGAAGCCGATCGCGGTGTTCCTGCTCGATGATCATGAGATCGTCCGCCGAGGTGTGCGCGACCTGCTCGAGAGCGACCCCGGCATCACCGTGATCGGCGAGGCCGGCACCGCGGAGTCGGCGCTTGCCCGCATCCCGGCGCTGCGGCCCGACGTGGCCGTGCTCGACGTGCGACTGCCCGACGGGGACGGGGTGTCGGTGTGCCGGGAGATCCGCTCGCGGATGCCGGAGGTGGCGTGCCTGATGCTCACGTCGTTCGGCGATGAGGAGGCGCTGCTCGACGCGGTGATGGCGGGGGCGGCGGGGTACGTGCTGAAGCAGATCCGCGGCACCGACCTGATCGGGGCGGTGCGCACGGTCGCGGTCGGCCAGTCGATGCTGGACCCGAGCGCGGCGGGCAAGTTGATGGCGAGGCTGCGGGACAAGCAGCCGAAACGGGATCCGCTTGCGGGGCTGACTGAGCACGAGCGCACGATCCTGGAGCTGATCGGGGAGGGGCTGACCAACCGGCAGATCGGCGAGCGGCTTTTCCTGGCCGAGAAGACGGTGAAGAACTACGTCTCCGGGCTGTACGCCAAGCTGGGGATGGAACGCCGCACGCAGGCTGCCGCGCTCGCGACCCGCGTCTTCGCGGATCATCCGCCGCGAGACTGATACCACCGCCGATCCCTCGCCGCCACCAACGCGGTGGCGCCGACAAGCCAGTTCTTGCCTAGTGCGGCTGGCCGGCCGCGTCGTACCCGGGAAGGGACGGCCAGCGGATCGAGACCACCACCGAGGCCCGCTCGGCCTGCCAGGCGTGGTTGACGCCGTGGAACACCACATAGTCGCCCTGCTCGGCCAAGACCACCGAGCGGTCCGGCAGGTCGATCCGGAACCGGCCGCTCACCAGCACCGACAAGATGGAGCGGGGGTCGTCGGTAACCCATCCGGGCCGTCTTTCGCCCGCCGGGTGGACGCCCCACTTGATCTCCACCTCGTCGCTGCGCCGCGGGTCCCCCGGCGGCATGAAATGTCCCAGGAGCCAGCCGCGGGCGGCGGCGTTCGCTGCTGCGTTTCCCACGTAAATCTCTTCAGCCACGGCCGACAACCGTAGCAGCAACGACAAATCGGGCAGCCGGAGCGGCTCAGCCGTCCGCCTCGCAGCGCCTCAGCAGTTCGCGTGCCGTCGCGATCAGCCGCGCCCGCACACCGGGCGGGGACAGCACCTCGACCTGCCCGCCGAACCCGGCCAGCCGGTGCACCGCGGCCGCCTCGTGCTCGAAGGTCAGCGCGACGTCCCTGAACCCCCGCGCGTCGGCGGGCGGAGCCGCGTCAAGCGCCGGCCGTACGGCGTCGCCGAACACCTCGGGAAACACCGCGATCGCCCCGGCCGACGCCCTGACTCGCACCTCGAGCCTCGGCCGACTGGTCACGAACGAGGCCGACCAGTGGTTCCAGAACGATGCCAGGTCGAAGTCGGGCGGCCGGGTGAAGGCGTCCGGCAGCACGCGGGCCGAGGTGACCCGCCCGACGCGGAACACCGCCGGGTCGGCCGCAGCCGCGTCCGCGCCCGCGGCGGGCTCCCCCACGGCAGCGACCACGTACCAGGTCCCGGCCTTGTTCACCAGGCCCAGGGGGCGGATCACGCGGCTGCTGTGGGCCCCTCGATCGCCGTCTCGATCACCGCGCCGGTAGTCGATCCGCACCGCCTGCCGGCTGCGCACCGCCGTCGCCAGCGTCCGCAGCCACGGCACCGGCTCGCTCCCGCCGAACCAGCGCGGCAGGTCGAGATGGACCAGCGCGGGCACCGGCCCGCCGCGCAAAGCGCCGCCGGCCGCGTCAGCGCTCGCACCCGGCGCCGCGCTCAGCCGGATCTTGCGCTGCGCGGCGGCGAGGGCGTCCGCCAGCCCCAGTTCGGCCACCGCCGCGGGCACGCCGAGCACCAGCAGCGCCTCCGCCTCGTCGCCCGCGAGCCCGCGCAGCGGGAACCGGTAGCCGTCGAGCAGCCAGCATCCGCCGCCGGGGCCCGATTCGGTGACAACCGGGACCCCGGCCGCGTTCAGGGCGGCAATGTCACGGTAGACGGTGCGGACCGAGACCTCGAGCTCGGCCGCCAGAGCGCGGGCGGACAGGCGGCCGCGCGCCTGCAGCAGCAGGGCAAGCGAGACCAGCCGATCGGCGCGCACGCTGCGAAGCCTACGCAGCTATCGCTGACACGTGCTGTCAGCTGTCCGTCAACGTCAGCCGAACGACCGGTGCAGGTCGAACACCCGCCTCTCTCGCCCGAGGGCCGACGCGACGATCCGGTCGCGCCACGGGGTCGAGATCGCCGCCTTGTAGGCGGGCTGGTCGAACGCCGAGTGCGAGTCGATCTCGTGCAGCGACAGGTACGTCGGCCCGTCGCCTGAGGACAGGACGTACCGACGGGAGCGCCGCCAGCCGGGAACCGCGAGCAGCATCGGGATGTGCTCCTCGACGTACCAGGCCTCCATGTCGGCCTCGGTCCCGGCCGGGACCGACATCGACACCGCCATCAGCACCGGCGGCGCCTCCCCGGTGTCGCCCGAGTCGCTGATCGGCGCGTACAGCCGCCGATCGATCGTCGCGGTCGACATGATCCGCTTCTCCCGCGCGGACGCGCTGGCCCAGACCGACTTGTACGCGGCCCCGTCCAGCGTCCCCGGCCTGACCTCGTAGGTGGCGAGCCATTCGGGCGTCAGCGAGTCCGCCGCGCGGAACCGGTTCACCGCGCCGAACCCGTCGAGCGCGAGCCGGGCCGGGACGTGCTCGTTGTCGTACCAGTCGGTGAACTCGTCAAGCGAAACGGCGCCGGGGGAGGAGTACACGAAGAGAAGATCGTCAGCCATAAGACGAGCGTAAGCCCGGCCGGCGCGACGTTGAAGCGTCGCCCCGACCGGGCTTACGTGCGGTCAGAACCCTTAGACCGGTGCCGCCATCGGGTCGATGCCGGCCATGTCCTCCCGCTTGATCCGGATCATCACCAGCGCGATCAGCACCGCCAGCAGCGAGATCCCGGCCGACACCAGGTAGCCGCGGCCGAACCCGGAGGCGATCGCGTGGTTGGATATCGCCGTCTGGGCCGCAGTCGTCAGGTGCGCCCCGTGCGTGGCGGCGATGGCCGACTTCGTGTTCGACGCGACCGCCGACCACGCCACCGTGCCCAGGATCGCCAGGCCGATCGACCCGCCGACCTGCTGCCCGGTGTTGAGCAGCGACGACGCCACCCCGGTGTCCTTGTTCGGCACCTTCGCCAGCGCCACCAGCGACAGCGGCACGAACGTCAGCCCCATGCCGAGGCCGGTGAGCATCATCGGCCCGAGCAGGCCGCCGGCGTACGTGCTGTTCTCGGTGATCCGGGACAGCCAGAACATGCCGCCCGCCGCCAGCAGCGGTCCGAAGGTGATCAGCGGCCGCGCGCCGATCCGCGCGACCAGTTGCGAGGCGAGCGCCGCCCCGACCACGATCAGGCCGACCATCGGCAGGTACGCGATCCCCGAGCGGACTGGGGAGTAATGCCAGACCTCCTGCACGAAGATCGTCATGAAGAAGAACATGCCGAAGATCGCGGTGCCGATGCACAGGCTGATCAGGTAGGCAGCGGTCCGGTCGCGGGACTTGAGTACCCGGGGCGGCACCAGCGCGTGCCGCGACCGCATTTCGATGAAGGCGAAGGTCACCAGCAGGATCACCGCCGCCGCCAGCGACACCAGGACCTTGGTGCTGCCCCAGTGCCCGATCGCCTGGCCGTTGCTGAACGTGGTCGCCGCCTCTGACAGCCCGTAGACCAGGGCGCCCAGGCCGAGCGAGCCGGTGATGGCACCGGGCAGGTCGAACCGGCCGCGCACTCGCTCCGACTCGCCGATGACCCGAGGCGCCAGCAGCACCAGGATCAGGCCGATCGGCACGTTCACGAAGAACACCCAGCGCCAGTCGAGGTAGCTGGTCAGCAGGCCGCCGGCGATAAGCCCGATGGCCGCGCCGGAGATGGACACGCCCGCGTACACGCCCATCGCCCGGTTCCGCTCCTTGCCCTCGGGGAAGGTGACGGCGATCAGCGACAGCGAGGCCGGTGCGGCCAGCGCGCCGCCGATGCCCTGGACCACCCGGGCGGTGAGCAGCCAGGCCTGGTCGGTGGCGAACCCGCCCGCCAGCGAGGCGAGGGCGAACAGCGCAATGCCCGCGATGAAGATCCGACGCCGCCCGAGCAGGTCGCCCATCCGCCCGCCGAGCAGCAGCAGGCCGCCGAAGGCGAGCGTGTAGGCATTGACGACCCACTCCAGGTTGGTGCCGGAGAAGTGCAGGGCGTTCTGGATGTGCGGCAGCGCGACGTTGACGATGGTCGCGTCGAGCACGACCATCAGCTGCGCGGCGGCGATGACCACGAGCGCGAGTCCGAGCCGTCGCGGCGCCGCCGACTGCCTGCCGGACGCTGCAGTGGTGGCCCCGCCGCCGACCGCGACGGGAGCGCTCCCCGTCTGGCCTGAGGTTGGTGACACTGTGGTTCCCCTTACCTGATTTTGGGCGCGTTTCACCCACGGAGTTACTGCGTCTGGTTTTTAAAGTCTTTTAAAATCTTTAGATTTGTTCCGAACGGACGCGTGGCTTCGCGTCACCCGTCCGGGTCTCGTCATCGAGGCCGACGTCCGAGCAGGCGCCGCCGAGCGCCTTCTGCAGCAGCGCAAGGAAGCAGCGCCGTTCGGTGTCGTCGAGCGCGTAGCTCCACGGCATTTTCGCCGCGAGCTCTCGCATCAGCCGCTCCTTCGCGGCGATGCCCTCCTCGGTGAGCACGAGGTTCTTCACCCGCCGGTCTCGCTGGCTCGGCTCCCGCCTCGCGAACCCCCGCCGCTCCAGGGTGTCGGCCACGCTCGTGACGAACGACGCGTCGCACCCCATGTGCTGCGCGAGCTCCTTCATGGAGAGCACGCCTTCCAGCTTGAACATGGCGAGCAGATCATGCGGAGCGACGTCGAACTCCGACGCGATCCCCTGGGCCACCCCCCCGACCAGCTTGACCAGGCCGGTGAGGGCGTCCAGGATGTCCCGGTTCACCGCAGACGCGTCCGCCCCCGTGTCACCCGGCCCCTGCCCTCTCATGCTCATGACTAGCTAAACAGTTGAGCAACTCAAGCAATTCCCCGGCCCGCCAACTTTTCTTCAGTTTTTTCAGCCTTTCGGAGAGGTGACGCCTTAGCCCTCCTCGATGTGACATCCCGGCCCTCCCAGTTGTGACTCCTCGCCCCCTGGCTTCTCATCGCCCGGGCGGAGATCGGACGGCTCCGCCCGTCGCCACATTCCCCGATATGCCCTGATCCGCGCCCCTGGACTTCCCACTGAGACGGGGTTGTCGGGCAACCGTCGGGCATGTCCCGGCGTCCTTACGAATGTGACCGAAACCTCATCAGGACCTTCTGTGAAGCGCCGCGCGTTCCTGGGCGCGGCCGCGGGCGGCGTCGCCGCCGTCGCCGTGCCCGGAGTCGCCCTGGCCGGAGTCGCCCAGGCCGGCGTACCCCGACCGCGCCCCCCGATCGGCAAGGGCACCGGCACCGGCATCGGCGCCCGGACGACCGGCCCCACGCCGGCCGACTGGACCGCCCTCGCCCATGACCTGGCGGGCCCGCTCGTTCGCCCGGGCGACCGCAGCTACACGGTGGACAGCTGGCTGTTCGATCCGAGGTTCGAACGGAGTCCACCCGGCCGGCATTGCCTACGTGAAGAACGCCCACGACGTAGGCACCTGCCTGGCGTTCGTGCGCAAGTTCGGCATCAAGTTCGCGGCCCGCTCCGGCGGCCACAGCTACGCCGGCTATTCGAAGAACGCCGGCCTGGTCATCGACGTTGAGAACCTCAAGGGCGTGCAGGTCTCCGGCTCGACCGCGATCGTGGGCGCGGGCACCCGGCTGATCGACTTCTACAGCGGCCTGGCCGCTCATGGGCGAGCCGTGCCCGGCGGCTCCTGCGCGACCGTCGGCATCGCCGGACTGGTCCTCGGCGGCGGAGTCGGCGTCACCGGCCGGGCGTACGGGCTGACCTGCGACAGGCTGGCATCTCTGAACATTGTTACGGCGGACGGCCGGGCGCTGACCGCGAGCCCGCAGGAACACTCCGACCTGTACTGGGCCTGCCGCGGCGGCGGCGGCGGCAACTTCGGCGTCGCCACGTATTTCAACTTCGCTACCTTCCCAGCCCCGACGCCGGTCGTCTTCTTTCTGTCCTGGCCCTGGTCGAAGGCGGCCAGGGTGATCGCCGCCTGGCAGTCCTGGGCCCCGAACGCCCCCGACGCGCTCTGGTCGAACCTGCACCTGGCGGCCGCGCCCGGCGGTCACACGCCCACGATCAAGGTCGGCGGCTGTTACCTGGGCAACATCACCGGCGCGCACAACTTGATCGAGCAGCTCTACGCCAAGGCCGGCTCGCCCGCCTCCGGCTACAACCTCAACCAGTACTCCTTCCTGGATGCGATGCTGCTCGAGGCGGGCTGCCACTCAATCGGCTACCAGGGCTGTCACCTGCCCTGGTACTCGCCCGGCGGCCGGCTGAACCGCCAGCCGCAGCTCGCCAAGTCCGCCTACTTCTCCCGGCCGCTGTCAAGCGCCGGGATCAGCACCCTGCTGCGCGGCATTCAATCGCTGCAGTCGGTGCGCGGCGCGGCGGGCGGCGTCGGGGGAGTGGCGTTCGACGCTATGGGTGGCAAGATCAACCGGGTCTCGCCCACCGCGACCGCCTTCGTGCACAGGAACGCCCTGTTCGGCGCCCAGTACACGACCGACTGGACCAACGGCGCGGCGGCCGCGGGGATCAACAACCAGCACGCCTGGCTCCGCTCGTTCTGGGCCTCCATGCAGCCCTACGCGAACGGCCAGGCCTACCAGAACTACATCGACCCCGACCTCACGAACTACGCGCAGGCCTACTACGCCCAGAACTACGCCCGGCTGCAGCAGGTCAAGAAGACCTACGACCCGACCCGCCTGTTCAACTTCCCGCAGGCCATCGTGCCGGCCTAGCCAAGAGCCGGCCGTCTGGGGTCACTCGGGCGGCCACAAGATAATGGACCGTTGTGTGCACCCGCGTGTACACAACGGTCCATTACCTTTCCCGGCGCAACGCCCGGGCCTAATAACAGCAAGAAGCGGCGTGCCGCCGCAAGCGACAGGAAGCGCCCGCCGTCTCCACCGAGGCGGTCAGTGGTCGCTGGAGGCGGCCCAGATGTTGATGCCCGCCTCGACCGCGTTCTTGTCGATCGCGGCGATCTCGTTGGCGGTGAACGAGAGCTTGTGCGCGGCGGCCAGGTTCTCCTCCAGCTGGGCGACGCTGCTCGCGCCGACCAGCGCCGAGGTAACCCGAGGATCCCTGAGCGTCCAGGAGATCGCCATCTGCGCCAGCGACTGCCCGCGCTCGGCGGCTATGAAGTTAAGCGCCCGAACATGAGCCAGGGTCTGATCGGTGAGCTGGTCTTTGGACAGCGACCCGTTCCGCGAGGCCCGTGACCCGGCCGGAATGCCGTCCAGGTACCTGGTGGTCAGCAGCCCCTGCGCCAGCGGTGAGAACGCGATGCAGCCGACTCCCTCTTCTTCCAGGACGTCGAGCAGCCCGCCCTCGATCCAGCGGTTGAGCATGGAGTAAGACGGCTGGTGGATCAGCAGCGGCGTGCCCAGCGAGCGGAGGATCGCGGCGGCCTCACTGGTCCGCTCGGGCGAGTAGGAAGAGATGCCCGCGTACAGGGCCTTGCCCGACCGGACGGCGGTGTCGAGCGCGCCCATGGTCTCTTCCAGCGGGGTGTCCGGATCGAAGCGGTGGCTGTAGAAGATATCCACGTACTCCACGCCCATCCGCTGCAGCGACTGGTCGAGGCTCGCGAGCAGGTACTTGCGCGAGCCCCACTCCCCGTACGGCCCCGGCCACATGTCATACCCGGCCTTGGTCGAGATGACCAGCTCGTCCCGGTAAGGCCGGAAGTCTTCCCGGAACAGGCGCCCGAAGTTGATCTCGGCCGCCCCGTAGGGCGATCCATCGTTGCCATGATCCACAACCTCGGCAGGTCCTACCCCGCCGTAGTTGTTCGCGAGGTCAAAGTGGGTGACGCCCAGGTCAAACGCGCGCCGCAGGATCTGTCGCTGGGTTGCCAGCGGCCGGTCATCGCCGAAATTTTGCCAGAGGCCAAGGGAGACGGCGGGCAACTGCAAGCCGCTGCGCCCGCTGCGGCGGTACGGCATCTTCGCGTCGTACCGATGGGGTTCGGCAACATAAGTCATGGCTAGAAGTCTGCCATTCTCCGCCGCCCAGGCTTGCTGCGCCCCATCTGGATCAGGTCATGCTGCGAGCGCACTTTCTAGAAGGTCGGCCAGACTGCCGAGGTGAACAACCACATGAAGGCCGTCGTGATGCACGATCGAGGGCTTAGGGATCTCGCCGCGCGTCGTTAGTTCGGTCGGCAGCGCGGGCGACGATATCTCGTCGCGACTGGCGACTGCCCGGACCCCCACGGTGCGAAGGAGCTCATTCCGCCCGACCGTGTCCAACGACTCCCACCGCTCGCGGAAAGTCTGGCCTGGGCTAAAAGGCTGTACTCGTGCCTCAATAGGGTTGAGGGCAGACAGCCGGGCGAGTGCCTGGTGAGCCCTCAGCAGACTCTCCTGGTCGGAGCTGACGTCGCGTCCCGAGACGGCGCCCACGGCAACACCGCGCGACAGATGCGAGATCTGATCCGCCAAGCGCGCCATATCATTGAGGTGGGCGCGTCCGGCCACCACCACCTTGCTTTCGTCCAGCTCGGCGTCGCCGACAAGGGCCAGCAACAAATCGAAGATCGCGGCCTCCAGAGGAGCAGCCTTGACGCGCCGGGCCACGCACTCCCCATCACGACGGAGGCTATGGACGCAGCAGTAGTACGTGTATTCCTTGCCTCCCGTCCGGGCCACCGACGTGTACATAGGGCTTCCGCAGACCGCGCAGAATAGCACGCCAGCTAGCGGCCAGGAATGAACCTTGGCCTTCACCGGATTCGCCTTAAGCCGGGCCTGCACGCGCTCCCATATGTCCCGGGAGACGAGAGCGTCGGAGCGGTAAACGGCATAGCCCTCTGCGTCCCTGACCGGCGTGCCGTCTGTCCGGACAGCGGCACCCAGGATTGCTTGGCTGGCCAGGATCTTCCTCACAGAGGTCTGCCTCCAGGTGGTCTTTCGCATGGGCTTGCCGTTGCGTAGGCGCGTCGAATTCCAGGGCGTTGGGACGCCCGTCTCATTCAGCCAGCGCGTCAGGCTTCCCATCGATTCATGCCCGACGTATCTTTCGCATAGCTCAGCCACGATTGGCGCGTACTCTGGATCGGGCTCGTACCCCCATCCGCGAGCGACCCTCACTGGCCGATACCCGAACGGAACCTGCCCGCCTGCGTACTGGCCATCCGTGCGGAGTTTGTGCCAGGCGTCCCGGACACGGGCAGCGATCGTCTCCCGTTCGTACTCGGCAAATGTCACAAGCATCTGGGCGAACGCCCGCCCCGATGGCGTGGTGAGATCGAGCGTCGGGTCGAGGCAGATCAGAACCTTGCCACGGGCTTCCAACCATGAAGTCAGCGTCACGAAATCGCTGAGGCTGCGGGTCAGCCGGTCAAGCTTCGCGACGATGATGCCGTCCCACTCGTGCAGCCGGTCGTCTTTGAGCCACCGGCCGAGACCGGGCCGGTCGAAGGGGCTGACCGCGCCCGACACGTCAAGGTCATAGTCGGCATCGGAAGTCGGGACAAGCCTGTGGTTGCCGAGCCGGGCATAGGTCGCGATCGTGTCGAGCTGCCGCTCCAGGCTTGTCGTCGAGTCGCCCCAGATGCTGAGTCTGACACGGAAGAAGGCGAAATTTCTTATCGAACCCCATATCGCTAGAATAGCATAGCTGTACATAAGAAGACGATTACTTGTTTGCTTCGCCAGGCGTGTGTTGCAGGGCGCCGTGTTTAGTCGTGAGTCGGGGATTTGCTGGCTGGCGGGTCGTCGACGTGACTCACCTGGCAGGTCCGTTCGCATCGCTAACGACTCAGGTGCGATGATTTCCGCTGGACCTGACCCGGCAGCGCCGCCGACAGACGGCGCGTCGGCTCGAAGGCCCGTAGTTCGTCTCGCTGGCGGAAGGACTCCTGACATGTGTACCTACCTGACCGAGAAGATCGAGCTCAGCGGCAGCGCCAAGGGGGCGGCTGGCTGGATCAAGGTGACCGACGGCAGCGTCTACCTGGATCATCCGGTCCACGCGCCGTTCGGCCATTCGCTCAACATCGATTTCCTCGCCCCCGAGCTCGGCCCGTCCGGGCGGGTCGCCGTCGAGCTGAGCCAGGAGTCGGCGCGCGCCCTTGCGAAGGCGATCGAGGCGGTGCTTGAGTCCGCGCCCCCCGGCCTGGAGTAGCGGTGCTCAGCAGCGATAGCCCGACACGTAACGACAATGAGGGAGATAAGCATGTATGACGCGATGTTCGCCGAGTCCATCACCATCACCGGCCACGGCGGCGACACGATCGAGGCCTACTCGGCTCGCCCGCTCGACTCCGCCCCCCGCGGCGGCGTAGTCGTCATCCACCACATGCCCGGCTACGACATCCAGACCAAGGAGATCGCACGCAACTTCGCCTTCCACGGCTACAACGCGGTGGTGCCGAACCTGTACTGGCGCGAGGCGCCCGGTGCTAGCCCGGACGACGCGGCCGCGACCGCCCGCGCCCAGGGCGGCGTACCCGACGACCGCCTGGTCGGCGACGTGGCCGGGGCCATGGCCTACCTGAAGACCCTGACCAACTCCAACGGCAAGGTCGGCACGATCGGCTACTGCTCCGGCGGGCGGCAGTCGTTCCTGGCGGCGGTCAGCCTCCAGCTCGACGCGGCGGTGGACTGCTACGGCGCGTTCGTCACCGGCGAGGCGCGCGAGGGGACGACGATGGTCCCGATCGTGGACAAGACCCCGAGCCTGTCCTGCCCGCTGCTCGGCCTCTTCGGCGACGACGACCAGTACCCGTCGCCCGCCCACGTCGACGAGCTGGAAGAGGCGCTGAAGGCCAACGGCAAGACCTACGAGTTCCACCGCTACCCGGGCGCCGGCCACGCGTTCTTCTCGGTCAACCGCCCGGCCTACCGCCCCGAGGCCGCCACCGACGGATGGGAGAAGATCTTCGCCTTCTACGGCCGGTACCTCTCGGCCTAGCCTCGCTTTTCCGTGTAGCCCCGCGCGTCCGGCCGGTCAGCCAAGGACCGGCTCCGTTGGTGTCGTTGGCGTAGTTGACTTGGCTGCGGGCAGCCAAGGCTGGGTCGTTCCCGCGAGTGGCAGAGCATGTCCGGAATGTCGGTGGGGCGTGGCACGATTCCCCGACAGACGATGACAGGCGGCCCGCGGCGGGCGCAGGACAGAGGGCGGGTTCAGCATGAGCGCGAGGGACACGGCATGAGGTTCACAGTGCAGCGCGACGCGCTCGCGGAGGCCGTGACCTGGGTGGCCAGGTCCCTGCCGACCAGGCCGGTGGTGCCGGTGCTGGCGGGGCTGCTGCTACGCGCCGAGCGGGAAGATCAAAATCAGCCTGGCTCGAACGGACCGGGGTGGCTCACGGCGTCCTGCTTCGACTACGAGGTGTCGGCCCGGATGAGGGTGCGCGCCGAGGTGGCCGAGCCGGGCGTCTTCCTGGTGCCGGGCAGGCTCCTGGTCGAGATCGTCCGCAGCCTGCCCGCGCAGCCGGTCGAGTTCGGCGACGACCCCGACGGCATCTCCGTGACCTGCGGCGAGGCGTCCTTTGCGGTGGCCCGACTCCCGTCCGCCGAGTACCCCGAGCTGCCGGAGCTGCCGCAGCTGGCGGGCACGGCCGACGGCGGCTCCCTCGCCACCGCGATCGGCCAGGTCACGCCCGCCGCGAGCCGCGACGATACGCTGCCGATGCTGACCGCGGTCAACGTCGAGCTTGAGGGAGCGACGATGACCCTCGCCGCCACCGACCGCTACCGGCTCGCGGTCAGGGAGCTCGGCTGGAGTCCGGCCCCCGGGTTCGGCCGACCAGGACCGGGTCTCGCTGCTGGTTCCGGCCAGGACGCTGAGTGACGCCGCCAAGATGATGAGCGCCGGGACCGAGGTTCGGATCATGCTCAGGCCGGGCGGCGACCGGGTCGGCGGCGCGTCTCCTGACGGGGGCGGCGGGGCGGCCGAGGCCATGATCGGCTTCGACGCCGGCCAGCGGCGGCTGACCGCGCGGCTGCTGGCGGGGGAGTTCGTCAGGTACCGGTCCCGGTTCCCTGAAGAGTTCGGCTGCACCGCCGACGTGCCTGCCGAGGCGTTCGCCGAGGCGGTGCGAAGGGTTGCGCTGGTGGCCGAGCGCGGCACCCCGGTGCGGCTCACATTCGCGCCGGGGCGGGTGACGGTGGGGGCCGGGACCCAGGGCCAGGCGCGGGCCAGGGAGTCGGTGCCCGCCGACTTCGTCGGCGACGAGCCGGTGATCGCGTTCAGCCCGCACTACCTGCTGGACGGCGTCATGGCCGCGACCGCGACGGCGCCAAGCGCACCCGCCGCGTCGACTGGGCCCGCGGCGGAGGCCGGCCCGGCGGGCGCGTCCGGCGAGCAGCCGGCCGAGCGTGGTACGCCCGCGGCGGGAGTCCGACTCTGGTTCACCAGCCCGAGCAAGCCCGCGGTGATCACCCGCCAGCCCGGCCCGGACGCGGACGCCGCCAAGGGCACCGAGGGCGACTTCCGCTACCTCGTGGTCCCCCAGCGCGTCCAGTTATCTCGGTCGCGGTGGCGGAGCGGGCGAGGTCCTACCGGCCGTGCGGCAGCATCGGGCGGACCGCGGGGACGCCGTGCCGGGCGAACAGTAGGGCGGTGAACAGCCAGATCATCATGGCCAGAACCAGCAGCGAGAGGGCGGCGAACTTACCCGCCCGATCCGCGGGCGACGATTGGCGCTCCGCGTCGCGGGCGCGAGACCTCGGCCCCGGTCGGTCACCCCAGCCGGGCTGGAATCCGGCCCTGGCCGAGCCCATGGCCGAGCCGCGCATCCCGCCGCTCCACTCGCCCGCCCACCCGTAGGCCGGCCCGTACGCCGGCATCCACGGCAGGCCGGGCATTCCCGGCATCGCCGGATGCCGGGCAAGCCGGGCGAGCCCGGGCAGCCGCCCCGGCCCCGGCAGATCGGACATGATCCGCGCGAGCTGACCGAACGTCTTCGCCGTGAACACCGCCTCGAGGCGTTGGTGCAGCTCATCGAGGGTCAATCGGCCGGCCGTGAAGTGCTCGCCGAGATCCGCCGCCGCCGCGTCGCGTTCCGCGTCCCCGATGCGCATCACTTGCGGACCTCGTGGCCAGAACGGATCGCCGCCGCCAGGGAGGGGAGCGTAATAACGCATCGCCATCGTCCCTTCCGTGCTCGCTCGGAAGTTCGGTCCCCTCCACGATAAGTCGCGGACAGCGGCCTAGGGAACCCGGATTGCGCGGACGGGCCTGCAAGCGGCCTACCGGCGGCGTCGGCGCGGGCCCCGGCCGCCGCCCCGGCGTCGGCCGAAAATGAGGAAAACAAGCCGCCGCAGCATGGCGAGCGCGGCGAAGATCAGCACGACGGCGAACGGCCGCCCGCTCCCGATCCCGAAGATCCCGACGATGCCGAACAGGAGAAACGCCGCGAACAGCATGAACGAGGTGACGTAGACCCCGGCCGCCCGCCGGGCGCCGAAGCCCGAACCGCCGGAACTCCCGTCACCGAACGGCCCGTTGGCGCCGCCGTCTGACCGCCCGCCGGTAGCAGTGCCCCAGTCGGTCCACTGCTGCCCGGGCCGTCCGAGCGACGGCCGGCCGCCGTAGGCGCCGCCCGCCGTGGTCCTGGCGCCGCCGACGGCACCGTCCCGCCAGGAGGCGGACGGCAGGTCGGTGAAGACCGCGTCCAGGTCACCGCGCGTCTTGGCCGCGAAGGTCTGGTCGAGCCGCTCGTTGAGCTCTTCCTGCGTCAGCCGCCCGCTGGCGAAGTGCTCGCGGACCTCGGCCGCGGCGGCCTCTCGCTCGGCGTCCCCGACCCGCATCTCAAATCCCGAAGTCACAGCTTCCCCCAGCCAGAGGCGATAATGAATCCACGATATATCGCGACAGTCGCGCAGGCAAGCGATCCTCGCACGGGCCCGCCCAACCTGGCCCCAGGCCCTATCAAAACCAATGGTACTGAGGGCCCGGCCGGCATCGGCTGACCAGACCCTCAGTCCGTCTCGAACCGGCGGGTTCGCCGCGGAACAGCGTGGCGGCGGGCTTTCGCGCCGTGCGGCCAGTACCGTGCGGGTCAGCGGGATGGCCGCCAGCACGCCCAACGCCGTTGCCAGGGCGGCCACGGACAGGGTGACGGAGATCGCATGGCCGGAAATCTCCGGCACCCGCCCGCCGGTCCTGCCGGAGGCGCGGCTCACCGTGTACACGCCGGCCGACGAGCAGACCCGCGACCAGCTACCGGTCACCAGGAGGGCGCGCTAGCGCGGCCCCCGGCCGGCCTGGCCGGCCGGGCGTCCGAGGCTAAGGCGGGCAGCGGCGGGAGCGGGACCGGCCGATCCGCGTCGATGGACGGCCTTTGGCTGGATGAAGTGGATGAACGTGCGGGCGGATCGGGGGCGGGCGGATCGGGCGCGGGCCGCCGGGCGGAGATCAGCAGGATGACGGCCGCCAGGACCACGTACGAGCTGCCGACCGCCTGCTCCCAGCCGGCCCAGCCCAGCTCGCGGTTCTCGCCGATCGGGAACCACCACTGCGGCGCCGCCGCGAACACCGCCAGCCCGCCCGCAGCCAGCGCGAGCCCGCCGCGGTGGCGGCACCGCGCGCTGAGCAGCGCCAGGGTCAGCATCGCGGGCCCGCCCCACACCCAGTGGTGCGACCACGAGATCGGCGACACCAGCAGCGCCGCGAAGGCGTTGAGCGACAACGCCCACGCATCCGCCGACCGGGCCAGCGCGTGCCGCATGCCGCGGCAGGCCGCCAGCACCACGAGGGCCGACAGCGCCAGCCAGGCGGCCGACCCGGCGGGCGAGTGCGGATCGAGCCCGGCGCGCACGAGCACGCCTTGGATGGACTGGTTGGCGGCGAAGTCCGGGCTGCCCGGCCGGCCGGTCTGCAGGATGACGGACGTCCAGTACCGCGCAGAATCGCGCCAGTCGAACAGGAAGCCCGCGCCGGTGACGACCGCGAACGACAGGCCGGCCGTCCTGGCGGCCGCCCAGTCCCGCCGGAGCAGGAAGAACAGCACGAACGCGGCCGGCGTGAGCTTCACCGCGGCGGCGAGGCCGACCAGCGCGCCCCGCGGCCAGCGCGAGGCTGGGGTCAGGCAGTCGAGCGACACCAGCGCCATCAGCGCCACGTTGATCTGGCCGTAGTTCAGCGTGTTTCGCACCGGTTCAATGAGCAGCGCGGCCGGGAGCAGCCAGCCGATCGTCCACCATGACGGGGCTTCTGGCCCGGCGACGCTGCGCAGAAACACCCGCAGCACGAGCGCGGTCAGCGCGACGGTGGCCAGGGTCAGCACCGTCGAGGCGACCGCCATCGGCCCGAGCGACAGCGGCGAGAGCAGCATCGCGGCGACCGGCGGGTAGCTGAACGGCAGCCGCGCCCCGCTGCTGGTCGGCGGCAGGGGCCCGTAGAGGTTCGCGCCGCGCAGCCACGTCTGGCTGCCGATGCGGTAGACGTCCAGGTCGATCCGGTAGCGGCCCAGGCTGAGGCCGTGCGCAGAATACGACAGGAAGAAGAACGCCACCGCGGCCAGGTTGGCCGCGACCAGCAGGCATCGCACCGACCGGGCGGCGGGCCGCGTCGGCAGCGCGAACAGCCCCGTTCCCGTGGGCGGCCGCACCGCCCGGTCGAGGCGGTCGGGGGCGGGGGAAATCGCGTCCGTCACGGGAGGCAATCGAATGCTCACGATGGCACGTTTTACCAGACGGGCGGTCGAAGCGTGGTTAGCCGCGCGCTTATGCCTTCTTTATCTCGCGCGTGGATACTGGACGCGGCGAGAGGAGCGGCATGCGCGTCTTGGTGGCCGAAGACGAGCGGGTCATGGCCGACACGATCGTCGAGGGCCTGCGTCGGCACGCCATGGCGGTCGACGTCTGCTACGACGGCGAGGCGGCGCTCGAACGCGTCATGGTGCACCGCTACGACGTGGTGATCTTGGACCGGGACCTGCCGCTGGTGCACGGGGACGAGGTCTGCCGGCGGATCGTCGCGGCCGGGGGGGAGACCCGGGTGTTGATGCTGACCGCAGCGGCCGGGATCAGGGACCGGGTAGACGGCCTTGACCTGGGCGCGGACGACTACCTGACCAAGCCCTTCGCCTTCGCCGAGCTGGTCGCGCGGGTGGGATCGCTGGCCCGGCGCGCCCGGCCGGCGCTGCCGCCGGTGCTTGAGCGGGCCGGGATCAGACTGGACCGGCCACAGTACCGCGCCTGGCGGGACGGGCTGATGCTCTCCCTGTCGCCCAAGGAATTCACGGTTCTCGAGGTGCTCATGCGCGCCGAGGGCGACGTGGTCAGCGCCGAGGAGTTGCTGGAGAAGGCATGGGACGAGCACGCAGATCCGTTCACGAACGCCGTCCGGGTGGCGATCATGACGCTGCGCCGCAAGCTGGGAGACCCGCCGGTGATCGAGACCGTGCCGGGCGCGGGCTACCGGCTGAGCGGCCGATCCGGCTAGGGCGGCTGGACGAGTTGTCGCTGCGCCGCAGTGTCACGCTCGCCTTCGCGGTGATGGCCGTGGTCGACTCCCTCGTCATCGCGGGCGTCGTCAGCACGGTAGACAACCTGCTGATCTCACCAGGGGTGCACACCTGCGCCGGAGGGCTCAGCTTCCCGGCGCTGCCGCGGCAGAACGGCGCGTGCCAGTACAACTCGATCGTGACCGTGAGCGGGCTGGTCGCGGTGCTGCTGGTGCTCGCCCTGCTCGCGTGGAGCTGGTGGTTCCTGGCGGACTGGCTGCTGCACCCGCTGTCGAGAACGGCCGCGACCGTGCGCCGGTTCGGCCCGCAGAACCTCGGCGAGCGCATCCGGCTCGACGGCGGCGACGACCCGCTGAAGGAGCTGACCGACGCCGTCGACGATGCGCTCGACCGGCTCGCGGCCGGCTATGAGAGCCAGCGCCGGTTTGCCGCCAACGCCTCGCACGAGCTGCGCACCCCGCTGGCCGTCCAGCGGCTGCTGACCGAGGTGGCGCTTGAAGACCCGGAAGCGGGCCAGGACCTGCGCAGGCTCGGCGTCCAACTGCTGCGCGCCAACGAGCGCAACGAGCGGCTGATCGAGGGCCTGCTGGTCCTGGCGGAGAGCGACCGGGGGATCCAGGGCAAGGTGCCGGTGCGGCTGGACCAGCTGGCCGGGCGAGTTCTCGACGCGCACTCGGGGCTCGCGGAGACGGCCGGGGTCACGCTGCGCCGCAAGCTCGCGCCGATCCTGGTGCCGGGCGATGAGGTGCTGCTGGAGCGGCTCATCGGGAACCTGGTCTCCAACGCCATCAAGTACAACGACCCCGGCGGCTGGCTCGAGGTCGAGGTCGCGGCCGATCCCGCCCTCACGGTGCGCAACTCGGGCGAGCAGGTGCCCGCCGAAGCGGTGCCGACGCTGTTCGAGCCGTTCCGCCGGCTCGGCACCGACCGGGTGCAGGGGCGCGGCGGGGCGGGACTCGGCCTGGCCATCGTCCGGTCCATCGTCACCGCGCACGATGGCACGATCCGCGCCCGCCCGTGCCAGGATGGCGGCCTGGAGGTGGAGATCGCCCTGCTCACCAGGACGGAGCCGAACCCGGGTGATGCCGTCCGGGCGCCGGAGGCGGGGAGTCAGTTGAGGAAGTAGCTCGCGCCGCCGTTTTGCGGGTTGGTGACCAGGGCGATGACGGTCATCGTGCCGGCGTGCGCGAACGTGAGCCTGAGGTAGATGTCCTTGCCGTCGTGCATGGCGCCCGGGTCGGTGATCAGCAGGTGGAAGCTGTTCGGTATGAGCTGCGTGGTCGAGTCGGCCGGGATCGGGATGTCCTTCACCGTGTGCATGAGCACCGGGGTGACCCCCTTGGTGACCGGCGCCCGGAGCTCCACCGTGCCGCCGACGCTGGTGGACACCGAGATCAGCTCGTCGGCCGCGCCGTTGTTGCGGATGTCCAGGTAGCCGACGGTGGTCTGGCCGTTGGCGGCCGGCTGCTGTACGTACGCGCCGTTGGTGACGATGCCCGGGCCGCCCGCGTGGTTGCGGGCGGCAGAGCACCCCGCGGCTGCGACCGCGATCGCCGCGGCGGCGCCGACCAGCCCGATGACCCTGATAAACCTCAGCACGACCAACAGGCTACCCCTGGTCGATTGCCGTTCCGATCAGGCCCAGCGGCGGGGAGCCGAGGTCCATCAGCGCCGTGTGGAAGCGCTTGAGCGTGAAGTCCGCGCCCCAGGCCGCCTTGGCCCGGTCGCGCAGCGCCATGATCTCCAGCTTCCCCCAGGTATAGCGGCCGTAGGTCGGGTCAAAGGTCGCCCGCCTGGCCTCCGACAGCGCCGCCGGGCCGGCCAGGTGGGTGTCGGCCGCGAACCGCGCGGCCGCCTCGTCGACCGTCATGCCCGCCGTATGCACGCCGAGCGCGCAGGCCAGCCTGGTCACCCGGACCAGGGCCTCGAGCCAGACGCCGAACGCGAACCTGGGGTCGTCGGCCAGGAACCCTTCCTCGACGCAGAGCTCCTCCGCGTAGTGCGCCCAGCCCTCGACGAAGGCGCTCGAGAACAGGGTCCGCCGAACGTCGCCGCGGGCCCGGCGCAGCGCCTGGTGGTGCGAGAAATGCCCGGGCGCGACCTCGTGCACCGTGATGGCAGGCAACGTGGCCGCGCTGAAGACCTCGAGCCACTCATCGGCCTGCTCCTGCGGCCATGCCTCGTCGGGCGGGGTGATCCAGTACCAGGACGGCGCATCCCGCTCCGCAGGCGCGTTAGTGGAGATCATCGCCATCGCCCAGCGGCGCGATTCCGGCGACTCGCCGACCAGGCACACGCCGTCGTGCACCGGCACCAGGTCCCGCTCGCGGGTAAACGCGATCGCGCGCTCCGTCCAGTACCTGGCCGTCTCGATCACGCCCGCCCGGTCGGGATGGTCCTTGACCAGCTCGCGGGCCAGATCGAGGGGCGCGAGCTGCTTGTCGATGCGGGCGGCCGACTCGGCCAGCCGCTCCATCAGCCGGTCCCGTTCGGCGTCCGCCCGCGCGGCCAGGGCGCCCAGGTCGACCTCGATCGACTCGGCCGACGACAGCAGCGCCGCGAGCCCGGCCGGCCCGAGCGCGGCGTCGGCCGGCCCGGAGTCGCCCGCCCGCTGCACGTGGGCGACCAGCCGCGCGTGCGCGGCCAGGGCCGCGTTCCGCGCGACCGGGTCGGCGTCGGCCGGGATGCCGGCCGCCAGCCCGCGGACCGCGCCGAGCAGCGAGCCCGCGATCGGGGCGGGGATGGCGTCGAGCGCGGCGACGGCGGCGTCGATGACCGCCGGCCAGGCGGCCAGGTGCGCGGCGCGGGCCGCGTACCGGTCGGCCTCGGGCGCGTAGTCCTTGTCGTAGCAGGCCAGGTCGAGCTCTCCGAGGTGGAACATCGGGTTGCTCCGGTGCAGCTTCAGGTCGGCGTAGACCACCCGTTGCAGCTCCTCGAACGCGCGCAGGTGCGCCTCGTCGTGCGGGTCTTCGCGCACCGCGCCGGACTCACGGGCCGCCGCCAGCCGGGACAGCCCGGCGGCCACGCCGTCGGGCGAGAGATCCTGCGGCACCCCGTCGTACTCGTGCCGTCCGCCGTACTCCCGCGCCTCCGCGACGTTGAGATCGCAGATCGCCCGTACCCGTGACTCAAGCTCATCCATGCCCACAGACGTTACCTTGCGACCCGCCCGTTTCCCGCTCGCTTTTGTCGCCGTGCGGGGGGAGTGCGGTTTGATGGGAGACGCGTTCCCCCCTGAGCCAAAGGGCGCGCCCCTGTCCGCGGACTGAGCGACGAGGGAGCGGGCAGGGGTCCCGAGCGCCCGGAGGCGAAGGGGAAAACACTGTGCAGATTTCAGAATTCACTACTCGGCCGGAGCTCGCGGGGACGTTCGGCATGGTCGCGTCCACCCACTGGCTGGCGTCGGCGGCCGGGATGGCCGTCCTGGAAGGCGGCGGCAACGCGTTTGACGCCGCCGTCGTCGCCGGGTTCGTGCTGCAGGTGGTCGAGCCGCACCTGAACGGGCCCGGCGGCGAGGTGCCGGTCATCGGGCACGACGCCAGGCGGGGCGAGACGTTCGTGGTCTGCGGCCAGGGCACCGCGCCCGCCGCGGCCACCGTGGAGGCGTACGCGGGCCTCGGGCTCAACCTGGTGCCAGGCAGCGGGCTGCTGGGAGCGTGCGTGCCCGGCGCGTTCGGCGGCTGGCTGCTCCTGCTGCGCGAGTACGGCACGCTGCGGCTGCGCGACGTGCTCGGCCACGCGATCGGGTACGCGGAGTCGGGCTACCCCTTGGTTCCCGCGATCAGCTGGTCGATCGCTAGCGTGGCCGACATCTTCCGCCAGCACTGGCACTCCTCGGCCGAGGTCTACCTGTCCGGCGGCGGGGTGCCCGCGCCCGGCACCCGGTTCGCCAACCCGGCGCTGGCCGCCACCTACCGGCGCATCCTGGCCGAGGCGGAGGCGGCCAGCGGCGACCGGGACGAGCAGATCGAGGCCGCCAGGCGCGCCTGGTACGACGGGTTCGTGGCGGAGGAGATCGGCAAGTTCGCCGCCACCGAGGTGATGGACGTGACCGGTCAACGGCATCGCGGCCTGCTCACCGGCCACGACCTGGCCACCTGGCACGCCCGCCTGGAGCCGCCGGTCAGCTACGACTTCGCCGGGCTCAGCGTCTGCAAGACCGGTCCCTGGGGTCAGGGGCCGGTCTTCCTGCAGCAGCTTGCCCTGCTGGCCGGGCTCGACCTGCCGTCGGCGCCGACGCTCGGCCAGCCCGGACCGGGCGAGCCCGGCCGGCCGCCCGCTTTGGAGCCGGGCGGCGCCGAGTTCATTCACCTCGCGATCGAGAGCGCCAAGCTCGCCTTCGCCGACCGGGAAGCGTGGTACGGAGACCCCAACTTCACCGACGTGCCGCTCGCGGAGCTCCTCTCGCAGCCGTACAACGACGAGCGGCGGCGGCTCATCGGCGACACCGCCAGCGCGGAGCTCCGGCCCGGTCGGCCCGGTGGGAGGGAAGCTGGACTGCCGGGATTCGCCCACGGACCGTTCGACACCTCCGAATTTGATCTTGGCGTGCGGGGCCGGCGGGGGACCGGCGACCCGGGGATCGACCCCGCCACCGGCGAGCCGCTCGGCCGCGCGGCGGCGGCGCAGCCGCAGGCGCGGCGCGGTGACACCTGCCACCTCGACGTCGCCGACCGCTGGGGCAACGTGGTCAGCGCGACGCCGAGCGGCGGCTGGCTGCAGTCCTCCCCGGTGGTCCCCTCGCTCGGGTTCTGCCTGGGGACGCGCGCGCAGATGTTCACGCTCACACCCGGGCTGCCCGCGACGATCGCGCCCGGCAAGCGGCCGCGGACCACGCTGACGCCGACCCTGGCGCTGCGGGACGGGGAGCCCTACCTGGCGTTCGGCACCCCCGGCGGGGACCAGCAGGACCAGTGGACGCTGCACTTCTTCCTGAACCACGTGGTGTTCGGCATGAACTTGCAGCAGGCGATCGACTTCCCTGCCTTCCACTCCGCGCACATGCCGTCGTCGTTCTACCCGCGCGAGTCCTACCCGCTGCGGCTGGACGTCGAAGAACGGGTCGGCCCGTCCGTGATCGACCAGCTGCGGCGGCGCGGGCACGACGTGCACGTGCAGCCGCCGTGGTCGCTCGGCCGGATCAGCGCCGTCGCCCGCAGGAACGGCATGCTGTACGCCGCCGCCAACCCCCGCGGCATGCAGGGCTACGCCGTCGGCCGGTAACCCTGTACCTGACAACGGATGACTTTTGTCATGGCTAAGGATTGAGCGCGCGCACTACCGGCGAGCGGGCCCCCGATGGTGGGATGCGATAGTACGCGAAACCGACGGCCGGCCTGGCCGGCCCACGGCAAGGGGATCAGCGAATGAGCAACATCGGAACGGGGCCAGTCGTCTCGTTCGAGAACGTCAGCAAACAGTACGGGAGCCTGAAAGCGGTCGACGGGCTTAGCCTGGACCTGCGCCCGGGGGAGACGGTGGCGCTCCTCGGCCCGAACGGCGCGGGCAAGTCAACGTCCCTCGACATGCTGCTGGCGCTGCGCAAGCCCACCTCGGGTCGGATCAGGATGTTCGGCAGCGATCCGTACCACGCGATCAAGTCCGGCCGGGTCGGCGCCATGCTGCAGTCCGGCGGGCTGATGCCCGAGGTGACCGTCCGCGAGCTTGTCAGCCTGGTCGCGAGCCTCCACCCGCGGCCGGTGCCGGTCGACACGACGCTCAAGCGCGCCGGCATCGACAGTTTCGCCGAGCAGCGGGTCGACAAGCTGTCGGGCGGACAGACCCAGCGGGTTAGGTTCGCGCTCGCGATCGCGGGCGAGTGCGAGCTGATCGTGCTCGACGAGCCGACGACGGCGATGGACGTGGAAACCAGGCGGCTGTTCTGGGCGAACATGAAGGCCGAGGTCGCGGAGGGCCGCACGCTGCTGTTCGCGACCCACTACCTGGAAGAGGCGGACCAGGCGGCCGACCGGATCCTGGTCATCAACAAGGGTCGGCTGCTGGCCGACGGCACCCCGGCCGAGATCAAGGAACGGGCCGGCGCCAAGCGGATGTCGTTCCGGCTCGAGCGGGTGGACGAGCCGTTCCTGCTCGGCCTGCCCGGGCTCGAGAGCCTGGAGATAAGGCACGACGTGGTGCAGATTCAGACCAGCGACTCCGACGCGACGCTGTACGCCGTGCTGGACGCCGGCTACCGGCCGACCGAGATCGAGGTCTCCAGCCTCGGCCTCGAGCAGGCCTTCATCGCGATCACAGCGGAAGACGACCGGACGGGCGGCCCGGCCCGGGTGACGCGCCTCGCGGGCACGGCGAGCGCCAAGAAGGACGCCGAGAAGGAGATGAGCGGCCAATGAGCGGAACCAGCGGGACCGTCGCGCTGGCCAAGGCCGAGATCATCAGGCTCCGGCGGAACAAGCGCTACCTGTTCTTCACGCTCGCCCTTCCCATCGTGCTCTACCTGGCGCTCGCCAAGACGGCGGTGACCGAGGGCGGCGTCCCCTTCAAGATCTACTACCTGTTCGAGATGGCCTCGCTCGGCGCGTTCAGCGGGGCGTTCAACAACAATGCGATCCGCATCTCCCAGGAGCGGAAGGACGGCTGGATCAGGCAGCTCCGCCTCACCTGCCTGCCCGCCAACAGCTACGTGGTGGCGAAGATCATCGCCACCGTCGCGCTGACCGCACCGCAGATCGCGATCATGATGCTGCTTGGCCGGTTCTACGGCGGCATCGATCTGCCGGTCTGGCAGTGGACGGTGATCGCGCTCGCGATCTGGCTCGGGACGCTGATCTTCGCCGCGCTGGCGGTCGCGATCGGCTACTGGATGAACCCGAACTCGGTCCAGCCGGTCATCATGCTCGTCTTCCTGTTCTTCTCCCTCTTCGGCGGTCTGTGGTTCCCCGTCACCGGCGGGCTGAAGACGTTCGCGCAGGGCACCCCGACCTACCGGATCGTGCAGATCGCGACCGACGTGACCAAGTACGGCACCGTCTCCTGGACCGCCGTCGGCGTCATCCTGATCTGGCTGGCGGCGTTCGTGGGGCTCGCGTGGTTCGCGCTCAGGAACGCGGCCGAGGCGATCTGACCATGCTGCGGACCGGCGGGAATGACACGGCGGAGGCCGGCCGGAACGTGCCGCGCGGCCCTGGTGATCCCACCAGGGCCGCGCAGGTCTGGCGCGTCTCCCTCACCGCGGTCTGGCTCGTCTACCTGGTCGAGCCGGTATCGGGCCTGTTCGGCCACCACCACGACGGGCTCTACATCGCGGGCGGCATCGCCATCATCGCGGCGTTCTGCCTCGTGTTCGTGGTGGTGATCGCGGAGGCGAACCGGAGGAGCAGCCGGCGCTCGCTGGTCGGGCTCGCCATCCTGTTCGCGCTGGCGCTCGCCGCCTGCATCGTGTACGGAGGCACCGGGGCGACCTCGCTCTGGATCTACGTGTCGGCCCTCGCCGGCCTGGTGATCCCGGTACAGCGCACGGCGATCGGGGTCGTCGCCGTGGTCACCGTGGCCTACACGGTCACGAGCGTGACCAGCCACGGCGACCTGGCCGACTTCCTCATCAATCTGGTGCCCACGGTGCTGCTGGGCCTGGCCATGATCGGGCTCCGCAGCCATTTCGAGCTGACCCGCGAACTGTCGGAGGCGCGCGAGACGGTGGCCAGGCTGGCCGCCAGCGAGGAGCGGCTGCGGCTGGCGCGGGACATGCACGACCTGACCGGGCAGTCGCTTTCGATGATCACGCTTAAGTCCGAGCTCGCCCTGCGGCTGCTCCGGCGGCTGCCCGAGGGGCCGGACCGGGACCGCGTAGGCGACGAGATCGAGCAGGTCGGGGCGGTCAGCAGGCAGACCCTGCACGACATCAGGGAGGCGATCAGCGGCTACCGGCGGCCCACGCTGGCGGTGGAGATCATCACCGCCCGCGCCGCGCTCGAGGCGGCCGGCATCGCATCGTACGACGAGGCGGACCTGACGCTGCTGTCCGGCACGTTCGACCCGGATGCGGAGGCGGCGCTGGCCTGGTGCCTGCGCGAGGCGGTGACCAACGTGGTGCGCCACTCGGGGGCGCGCACCTGCCGGATCGGCCTCACCCGGCGCGGCGGGACGCTGTCGCTTGAGGTCCGCGACGACGGACGGGGGCACGTCGGCGACGGGCCGTCGGGCACTGGGCTGCGGGGGATGTCGGAGCGGCTGTGCGCCGTCGGCGGCAGCCTGGAGCTGCGGCCGTCGGGGCCGCCCGGGTTCCGTCTCATCGCCACCGTGCAGACGACGGTGCGGTCCGGCGGCGACGAAGCCGACGGCGACGCCGGCCACGACGCCGCCGGCCCCGGGCCGCCGGCAAACAGGCAGCCGCGCGCGACGGCGCTAACGTGACCGAGTGAACACCATCAGGGTCCTGATCGCCGAGGACCAGGCGATGATCCGCGAGGCCCTCGCCGCCCTGCTGTCGTTCGAGGACGACATCGAGGTGGTCGCCCAGGTGGGGCGGGGCGACGAGGTGACGGCGGCCGCGAAGCGCGCCCACCCCGACATCGCCCTGCTCGACATCGAGATGCCCGGCCTTGACGGCCTCAGCGCGGCGGCGGAGCTGCGGCAGGCGTGCCCGGACACCAAGATCGTCATCCTCACCACGTTCGGCCGCCCCGGCTACCTGCGGCGCGCCATGGAGTCAGGCGTATCGGGTTTCATCGTGAAGGACTCGCCGGCCGACAAGCTCGCGCGGACCATCCGCGACGTGCTGGGCGGCCAGCGCGTGATCGACCCCGACCTGGCTGCCGCCGCGCTGGCCGAGGGCGCGAGCCCGCTGACGCCGAGGGAGCGGGACGTGCTGGCGGCAGCCAGCGACGGCGCGACGATCGCGCAGATCGCGGGCGGCCTTTTCCTGTCGGAGGGCACCGTCCGCAACTACCTCTCCTCCTGCATCCAGAAAACCGGCGCTCGCAACCGCACCGAGGCGCGCCGCGTAGCGGAGGAACACGGCTGGCTCTGAGCTGCGTCAGCATCCGATACCGGCCCATAAGATGAACCGCGTGGCAACCCCCGGTTATCTCCGTTACCCCCACATTCACGGCGATCTGCTGACCTTCGTCACCGAAGACGACGTCTGGCTGGCCCCGGCCCAGGGCGGACGCGCCTGGCGGCTGACCTCCGACGGCGGACAGGCTGGCAATCCGCGGTTCTCACCCGACGGCGCGACGATCGCCTGGACCAGCTGGCGGGACGGCGGCATCCCCGAGGTCTACACCGCGGAAATCGACGGCGGCACCGGCGGGGCCGCGACCCGGCGCACCTACTGGGGCGACCTGCGCACCCGGACCACCGGCTGGACCGACGCGGGCGAGGTGCTCGCCACCTCCGCCGTCGGACCAGCCGTCGGGCACGCTCACCCGCGCCTACGCCGTGCCGCTGGACGGGCCGCCCCGCCGCCTGCCGTTCGGCCAGGTCAACGACCTCGCGCTGACACCCGCCGCGACCGCCCTGCTGACCGGGCAGCGCGGCGACCCGGCCTACTGGAAGCGCTACCGGGGCGGCACCGGCGGCCGGCTCTGGATCGCCACCGGCGACGACCCGCTGTTCACGCGGCGTGCTCAGCGGACTTGGCGGGCCAGCTCGCCAGCCCCATGATCATCGGCGGCCGCCTGGTCTTCCTGTCCGACCACGAGGGCACCGGCAACATCTACTCGGCCGCGCTGGACGGCACCGACCTGCGCAGGCACACCGATCACGACGGGTTCTACGCCCGCAACCCGGCCACCGACGGCACCCGCGTCGTCTACCACGTGGCGGGCGACATCTGGCTGCTCGACAGCCTCGACGCCGACGCCCAACCGCGCAAGCTGGACATCCAGCTCGCCACCCCGCCCACGGCCCGCGCGCCCAAGCTGATCACCGCCGACGACCACCTGGGCGACCTCGACTGCGACCGGACCGGCCAGGCCAGCGTGGTGACCGTGCGCGGCACCGTGCACTGGCTCGCCCACGCCGACGGCCCGGCCCGCGCGCTGCTGGTGGACCCGGCCGCCCGCGCCCGGCTGCCCCGGGTGCTCGGCCAGACCGGCTCGGTTGCCTGGGTCACCGACGCCGACGGCGCCGACGCCATCCAGGGCGCGGTGATCGACGCCGAGCAGGCCGAGTCGGTTCGGACCATCGCCGTCGGCGACCTGGGCAACGTCCTCGACCTGGAGTCGTCGCCGGACGGGACCAAGCTCGCCGCCGCCGCCGCACGACGGCCGGCTGCTGCTGATCGACGTCGAGTCGGGCGAGACCACCGAGCTGGCCCGCAACGACGACGGGGAGATCGAGGACATCTCCTGGTCGCCTGACTCGGCCTGGCTGGCCTGGTCGCAGCCGGGGCCGCAGCCGCTCGCGCGGATCAGGCTGGCGCGGGTGGCCGACGGGTCGATCACGGACGTGACCGACGGCCGGTTCGTCGACAGCCACCCGGTCTTCACCACCGACGGGCTGTACCTGGCGTTCATGTCCCGCCGCACCTTCGACCCGATCTACGACACGCACTCCTTCGACCTGTCGTTCCCGCTCGGCGACCGGCCCTACCTGGTGCCGCTGGCCGCGCACACCCTGTCGCCGTTCGGTCCCCAGCCGGGCGGCCGTCCGGCGGGCGCGGGGGAAAATTCAAAAGACTCTCTGCCCGAACGGACCCCGCTGACTGTCGACACCGACGGCATCTCCTCCCGCGTGGTGGCGGTCCCGGTGGACGAGGCCCGGTACTACAGCCTCGCCGCGGTCAAGGGCGGCCTGGTCTGGCTCCGCTACCCGCTGGCCGGACTGCTCGGCGACGGCGTCGCCGACCCCGAGGAGAGCCGCCGAAGCCGACGCTCGAGCGCTTCGACCTCCGCAAGCGCGAGGCGAGCGTGCTGACGTCGGAGGTGAGCTGGTTCGCGGTCAGCGGCGACGGCACCCGGCTGGTGCTCGGCGACGACCACAAGGTGCGCGTGGTTCCCGTCCGACCGGAAGGTCGACAACGGCTCGTCCGATGAGGCGATCACCGTGGACCTGTCGCGCGCCAGGTTCTCGGCCGACCCGGCGGCGCTGTGGGCGCACGCGTACGCGGAGTTCGGCCGGCTGCTGCGCCGGGACTTCTGGACTCCGACCATGTCCGAGGTCGACTGGGACGGGGTGCTCGACGACTACCGCTTCCTGCTCGGCCGGATCAGGTCCTCGGCCGAGTTCGGCTGACCTGCTGTGGGAGGTCGCCGCCGAGCTCGGCACGTCGCACGCCTACGTCAGCCCGTCGGGCACGTTCACCGCGCGCAACACGCTCCGCGGCGCCCCCGCGGCGCTGCTCGGCGCGGACGTGGCCCGCTCGGCCGACGGCCGCTGGCTGGTCGAGCGGGTGCTGCCGGGCGAGTCGTCCGACCCGCACGCCCGCTCGCCGTTCGGCGCGCCCGGAGTCGCCGTGCGCGCGGGCGACGAGATCCTCGCGGTGGACGGCCGCCCGGTCGATCCGGTCTACGGCCCCTGGCCGGCCCTGGCCGGAACCCACGGCAAGCCGGTCGAGCTGACCATCCGCCCGGCCGACCCGTCCCTGGTCCCGTGGCCCCCCGCCGACGAGGAGGACGAGGACGGCGACGAGGGCCACGACGCGGGCAAGTCAGAGAAGGCCGACGCCACCGCCAAGGCCGACGGGTCCGCCGACCGGCCTGACGGGTCCGCCGCCCAGGCTGCCGGACCTGACCAGGCGGCCGACGGAGCCGGCGCGGCCGCATCGGCCGCGCCTGCCACTCCCGACTCTTCCGCCGCTCCCGACGCCTCGGCCACCGCCGACGCCGCCACCGCCAGTCGGACGTCGCCGCTGCCGCGCCCCATCCCGCTCCTGCACCTTCCGAGATCCCCAGCGCCTCGGCCACTGCCGTCACGGCTACCGCCACCGGCCTACCGGACACGGCGGCAACCCTGGAGGCGGGCGAGCTGCCGCCGACCGCGCCGGTCTACCCCGAGACCCGGCGGGTCGTCATCGTGCCGCTCTACGACGACCGCCGGCTCCGCTACCAGGACTGGGTCGCGGGCCGCCGCCAGTTCGTCCGCGCCCGGTCCGACGGCCGGGTCGGCTACCTGCACGTGCCCGACATGATGGGGGAGGGCTGGGCGCACCTGCACCGCGACCTGCGGACCGAGATGGGCCGCGAGGCGCTGATCATTGACGTCCGCGGCAACCGGGGCGGCCACACCTCCCAGCTCATCGTCGAGAAGCTCGCCCGCCGGATCACCGGCTGGAAGATCCCGCGCCGGCTGCGCCCCTACAGCTACCCGCATGACGCGCCCCGCGGCCCGCTGGTCGCGCTGACCGACGAGTTCGCGGGCTCGGACGGCGACATCGTGACCGCCGCCATCCGCAGCCTCGGCCTCGGCCCGGTCATCGGCGCCCGCACCTGGGGCGGCGTGGTCGGCATCGACGGGCACGGCCACGACCTGGTCGACGGCACCCACATCACCGTCCCCAGGTATGCGACCTGGTTCAACGACCTGGGCTGGTCGGTCGAGAACTACGGCGTCGACCCGGACGTCGAGGTCCTGATCACACCCGACGACTGGGCCATCGGCCGCGACCCGCAGCTCGAGGCGGCGGTCGACCGGGCCCTGGCGATGCTGGCGGAGAACCCGCCCGCCCCGCTCCCCGACCCGGCCACCGGCCCCGACAAGCGCCGCCCGCCCCTTCCGCCCCGCCCGTAAGCGCAGCACCGCCCGAGCCCTGCCCGCTCCCGCCGCGTTAGCACCCCAAGGGCGAAATACTTGGCGTTTCCGGGGTTATAGCACCGGAAACGCCAAGTATTTCGAATAGACGATCTTGCCGTCGCCCCACGCGCATCGCCCGTCACCGGCTCGCTGCCCCAAGCGCCCCAAGCGCCGCGCCCGTAATCGAGCGTCGCTCATCCACCCTCACGGGTCAGCAGGTCGGGGCCGTGCTTGCGGAGCTCGGCGACCGACGTCATCCCCAGGAACTGCATGGTGGACCGGAACTGCGCGATCAGCAGGTCGAGGGCCCGGTCCACCCCGGCCTCGCCGCCGGCCATCAGGCCGTACAGGTAGGCGCGCCCGAGCACGGCCGCGTCGGCCCCCAGCGCGAGCGCGATCGCCACGTCGGCGCCGTGCCGCACACCCGAGTCGACCAGGACAATGAACGAGGGCCCGACCGCCTCCCGGACCGGCGCGATCAGGTCCACCGGTGCCACCGTCCGGTCGAGCTGCCGCCCGCCGTGGTTGGACAACTGCACCCCGTCCAGCCCGAGCTCCATGGCCCGCCGCGCGTCGGAAGGCCCCACCGGCCCCTTGAGCAGCAGCTTCCCCGGCCAGCGGTCACGCAACTGGGCGATGTCGTCCCAGTTCAGGTCGGCATCGAAGAAGTCCGCCGTCTTCATCACCGTCGTCCTCGGGCGTCCGGCGAAGTTGGCGTAGTCGAGTTCCGGTCCCGACAGCAGCCGGTACCAGTACGACGGCCTGGCGGCCACCGAGGCGATCGTCCCCAGCGTGAGCTCGGGCGGTATGGACAGCCCGTTACGCAGGTCCCGTACCCGGTTGCCCGCGACGATCGTGTCCACGGTGACCACCAGGGCCGTGTAGCCATTGGCGGCGGCCCGGTCCACCAGGTCATACGACTGCGCCCGATCCCGCGTCAGGTAGAGCTGGAACCACAGCTCCGCCGTCGGCCCGCCCCCGGCGTCCCCGGCCCCGGTCCCGGCGGTCCCGACGGCGGCCCGCAGCTCCTCGACCCCGGTCGTCGCCATCGTCGACAGCGTGTACGGCAGCCCGTGCCGCGCGGCCGAGCGCGCCCCGCCGATCTCCCCGTCCGGGTGCAGCATCCTGGTGTAGCCGGTCGGCGCGAGCGCCATCGGGGCGGGCAGGGTCGAGCCGAACACCGTCGTCGACGTGTCCGCCGCCGCCACGCCAGCCAGCACCCGAGGCAGGAACCGCCAGGAACGGAAGGCGGCCACGTTCGCCGCGACCGCGATCTCCTCGTCGGCCGCCCCGTCCACGTAGTCGAACACCGGCCGCGGAATCCTCCGCTGGGCCACTCGCCGCAGGTCGCCGATGTCGTAACAGGACCCGAGCCGCCGTGCCTTCGCGTCGAGCGGTACCGCCCGCAGCCGAACGAGCCTCCGCATCTCCCGCACCCTCATAATCGCGACAATACGCCGCGCCGTCCGACTTGCGAAGATCGCCAGGCCCCAAGCGACCAGCCGCATACGCTGTGTTTCCCACTCGCCGCCGGGCGCTCGGGACCCTATGGGCTCGCGGGGGTCCCCCTCCCCAACCCATCCCGATTCATGTACATTAAATCTATCTACAAAGTAGACATTACGACGAGAGGTCGCGAAGCGATGTCCCTGCGGTTCCACTGGTTCCTCCCCACCAACGGCGACGGCCGGGATATCGTCGGCGGCGGTCACGGCGTGGCAACCGGCGCGGCAGGCGCCATCAGGCCCCCGTCCGTCAAGTACCTGGGCCAGATCGCGCGCAGCGCCGAGCAGCTCGGCTTCGAGGGCGCGCTCACCCCCACCGGCGCGTGGTGCGAAGACGCCTGGCTCACCTGCGCGATGCTGACCGAGGTGACCGAGCGGCTGAAGTTCCTGGTCGCGTTCCGCCCCGGCCAGATCAGCCCCACGCTGTCCGCCCAGATGGCGTCGACCTTCCAGCGCCAGTCGAACGGCCGCCTGCTGCTCAACGTCGTCACCGGCGGCGAGTCGGCCGAGCAGCGTGCCTACGGTGACTTCCTCGACAAGGACCAGCGGTACCAGCGCACGGCTGAGTTCCTCGACATCGTGAGGCGCCTGTGGCAGGGCGAGACCGTCACCGCCCACGGCAAGCACCTGAGCGTCGAGGGCGCCCAGCTGTCCCGGCTGCCCGACCCGATCCCCGACGTCTACTTCGGCGGCTCCAGCCAGGCGGCCGGCCCGGTCGCCGCGAAGCACTCCGACGTGTACCTGACCTGGGGCGAGCCGCCGAGCGCGGTCAACGACAAGCTGCGCTGGATTGAGGACCTGGCGGCGCGGCAGAACCGTAAGCTCCGGCTCGGCATCCGGCTGCACACGATCTCGCGTGATACCTCCGAGGAGGCCTGGCGGCAGGCCGACTATCTGCTGGAGCGCGTCACCGACGACATGATCGCGAAGGTCCAGGCGGGCCTCGCGACCAGCGAATCGGAGGGCCAGAAGCGGATGCGGGCGCTGCATGGCAGCGGCGACCGCAGGAAGCTCGAGGTCTACCCGAACCTGTGGGCGGGCGTCGGCCTGGTCCGCGGCGGGGCGGGCACCTCCCTGGTCGGCAGCCACGAGGAGGTCGCCAACCTCATCGAGCAGTACGCCAACACCGGCATCACCGAGTTCATCCTCTCCGGCTACCCGCACCTGGAGGAGGCATACTGGTTCGGCGAGGGCGTGCTGCCCATCCTCGAGCGCCGTGGCCTCTGGCGTCATCCCGCCCCGCCCAGGGAAGCGCCGCAGACCGTCGTCCCGTTCACGCCGACGCACCCCGCCGCCACGCAGACCGCAACCGATCGGATCGCCGCATCATGACCACCATCGCCGTCGTCACCGGCAACCCCAAGCCGAACTCGCGCACCCACGGCGTCGCCCTCGCCGTCGCCGACTCGCTGGCCAAGGAACTCGGCGGCAGCGCCGACCTCCTGGTCATCGACCTGGCCGAGCACGCACCGAGGCTGTTCGACTGGGCCGATCCCGAGCTGACCAGGCTGACGGCCGAGGTCGCCGCGGCCGACATCGCGATCTTCGCCTCGCCCACCTACAAGGCGGCCTACACCGGCCTGCTCAAGGCGTTCCTCGACCGCTACGGCAGCAACGGCCTGGCCGACGTCACCGCCGTCCCGGTCATGACCGGCGGCTGGCCCGGCCACCTGCTCGCGGTCGAGGTCCACCTGCGCCCGGTCCTGGTCGAGCTGGGCGCCACCGTCCCCGCCCGCGGCCTCTACGTGACCGAGCCAGAGCTGGCCGACCTGGACGCCGCCGTGGCGAAATGGTCCGCAACCGCCGGCCCGCTGATAAAGACCTCAATCCAAAAATAAATTCAAACCCATCATCTCGAACGGACCCTGCCCTCCGCCTCATCCGTCCGGCCTTCCCTAAATCCAGGCAGGCCCACCTGCGCAACGCCCAGTCCGGGCTGGGATCCTTGCCGGTGAACGGGGCAACCTTTCCCCGCCCTCAGCATCTTTAAGGGCGTGCAACAACCCACGGAAACGCTTCCGGCCAGCCCCGAGGGCAGGCAGCACGTCTCGGCGCTGTACCAGGCGCACGCCCTGGCCTTGGTGAAGCTCGCCTTTCTGATGACCGGCGATCAGCCGACCGCCGAGGACGTCGTCCAGGACGCCTTCCTCGGCCTCACCCGTCGGTGGCGATCTCTGGATGACACAGACAGGGCCCTGGGGTACCTCCGCACCAGCGTCCTCAACGGCTGCCGGTCGATTCACCGTGTCCGGTTCCGCCGTCAGGGCATCACCCTCGACGCACCCCAGGACAGCGCGTCGGCCGAGGACATGGCCCTCCTGGGCGAGGTCAACCGCCAGGTCCTGGTCGCGATCCGGCAACTGCCGGCCCGCCAGCGCGAGGCCGTCGTCCTCCGCTACTACCTGGCATGACCGAGGACCAGGCGGCCCGGGCAATGGGCGTCAGCCGGGGCACCGTGAAGTCAGCCACCTCCCGGGGCCTGGCCGCCCTCGCCCGCATGCTCGAGGAGACCAAGTGAGCACCGAAGAGCCGATAAGCATCGAAGACCTCGTCCGCACCGCCACCCGGGCCGGCGTCACCCTGGTGCGCGACATCCGCCCGCTGGCCGAACCAGAGCGGGCTCGTGTCCGCCGTCGGCCCGCGCCGGGGACGCGCCGCTGGCTCTCCTTGGGAGTCCCGCTGGCCGCCGCCACGGCGGTGGTGCTGGTCGCGTTGAGCCTAGTCGCCGTCCGTCACTTCAGTGCCCCGGCCCCCGCGCCGAGCGGGCCCGCTGTCCGGCCGACGTCGGTACCGCGTTACTACGTGGCTCTCGACCAAGCGGGAACCTTCGCCGTCGGCCCGGCCGGATCCTCGGGCAGCGCCGGCCCCGAGGTCCTGATCGTGGTCGACGACCTGACCGGCAAGGCGATCGCCACCGTCAACCCGCCGCGCGGCCTGCAGTTCGTGAGCGTGCAGGGCGCGTCCGACGACCGGACGTTCGTGGTCATGGTCGCCCGCAACGCCGGGGTGCCGCCGTACTCGTGGTACCTGCTCCGCATCGCCCCGGGAACCGCCCATCGCTACCAACTCACGAAGCTGCCTGTCAAGCTCCCGGGCGCAAGCCCGAACGCCCGCGTCTACGCGCTGTCACCCGACGGCCGGGACCTGGCGATCGAGTCGCTGGACAATCCCTCGAGAAGCGCCGCCACCGGCACCACGCTGGGGGTCTACTCGGTCTCCTCGGGGGCGGAGCTGCGCGCCTGGACCACCCGCGAGGACATCACCCAGGGTCTGGCCGAGGACACGCTGTCCTGGCTCTCCGACGGCCGCCGGCTGGTGTTCAGCACCCTCCCGCTCGCGCCTCATCCGGGGGCCTACCTGCAGAATCAGTTGCGCATGATCGATCTGGCCGGCTCCGGCAGCGACCTGCTGACCGACAGCCGCGAGCTGCTCACGGTGAGCGTCCCGGCGTCGAGCCCGGGCAGCTGCTGGACGATGCACGTCACGCCGGACGGCGGCACCGTCATCTGCGGCTCCCAGTACGGCATCCTGTCTGGCGGCACCAAGGCCGGCTGCGCGAACGGCGGCCTGGAGTTCACCGCCTTCTCGGTCGCGGCCGGCCAGCCCTCCCGCGTCCTGTACCGGTACCCGCGGTCATGTCGCGACGGCCTGGCCGAAGTGCTGTGGACCGATGCCGCGGCCGCGTACGTCATCGGCGCGCTGGAATTCGATGCGGACAGCCAAGGCGGACAGCAGACCGGCCGCCTCGGCGTAATCAGCGACGGCCGGCTGCGCCTGCTCCCGATGGCGAAGGACCTGCCCGCGTCGGCCTACCGGACCGCCGCGTTCTAGCGCAGGTCCGGGGGGACCTGGAAGCTGCTGGTGGCGCGGGCGGTGGCGAAGCCCGGTTTGATGACAGTGTTGATCAACTGCAGGCGCTCGTCGAACGGGGCGAACGCGCTCTTCATCGCGTTGAGCGTCAGCCACTCGATGTCCGACCACCCGTAGCCGAACTCCGCCACCCCGAGCTCGAACTCCGAGCTGAGCGTGACCTGGCTCATCAGCCGGTTATCGGTGTTCACGGTCACCCGGAACTGCAACTGGCGCAGCAGCCGCAGCGGGTGCCGCTGGATCGACGGGGCCGCCCCGGTCTGCACGTTGGAAGACGGGCACATCTCCAGCGGGATGCGGCGGTCCCTGATGTAGCCGGCCAGGCGGCCCAGGGTCACGTCGCCGTCGGGGGAGATCCCGATGTCCTCGGTGATCCGGACCCCGTGGCCGAGCCGCTCGGTGCCGCAGTACTGCACCGCCTCCCAGATCGACGGCAGGCCGTACCCCTCGCCCGCGTGGATCGTGATGTGGAAGTTCTCCCGGTGGATGTACTGGAAGGCGTCCAGGTGGCGGCTCGGCGGCCAGCCCGCCTCGGCCCCGGCGATGTCGAACCCGACCACCCCGTTGTCCCGGTGCCGGACCGCCAGCTCCGCGATCTCCAGCGACCTGGCCGCCGTCCGCATCGCCGTGAGCAGCGCGTAGACCCTGATCGGACGGCCCGAGCTGCCCTCCGCGAAGCCGGCCAGGACGGCGTGGACCACCTCGTCGAGGGTGAGGCCGCGCTCGGTGTGCAGCTCGGGGGCGAAGCGGACCTCGGCGTAGACGATCCCGTCGGCGGCGAGGTCCTCGGCGCACTCCCGGGCGACCCGGCGCAGCCCGTCGGTCGTCTGCATCACGCCGACCGTGTGCCGGAAGGCGTCCAGGTACAGGTTGAGGTGACCCCGGTGGGCGCCCGCGGTGAGGATCTTGGTCAGCTCGTCCGGGTCGTGCGTCGGCAGATCCCGGTAGCCGGTCTCCTCCGCCAGCTCGATGACGGTCGACGGGCGGAGCCCGCCGTCAAGGTGATCGTGCAGCAGCACCTTGGGCACCGCGCGGATCTGGTCAAGGGTCGGACTCACCTGGCTCACGCTCCAACCTGGTCGACGACGAGCGGCACCTGTGGCGGCGGCTCGCTGCCGATCGTCACCGCGTCCTCGAGCGCCGCCAGCGCGGCCGCGAAGCGGGCCGGGTCGTCGGCGTGCAGCTCCAGTACGTGCTCTCCCGGCCGGACGTAATCGCCCGGCTTGGCGAGACAGCGTACGCCCGCGGTGTGGCTGACGGCGTCCTCCTTGCGCGCGCGGCCGGCCCCCAGCCGCCAGGCCGCGACGCCGACCGCCCGCGCGTCCAGCCGGGTGACCCAGCCGCCGATGGCCGCGGGCAGCGCCCCTTGCCGGTGCGCGGCCAACGGCAGCGGCGCGTCCGGGTCGCCGCCCTGCGCCTTGATCATCTGCTTGAACACCTCCAGCGCCCGGCCGCTGGCGATCGCCTGTCGCGGGTCGGCGTCGAGGCCGACCAGCTCGAGCATGTGCTCGGCCAGCGCGAAGGTGACCTCCATGAGGTCGGCCGGGCCTTCGCCGCGAAGCGCTTCGATCGCCTCCGCGACCTCGAGGGCGTTGCCGACCGCACGGCCAAGCGGCGTATCCATCCGGGTGACCAGCGCCCGGGTGCGGACCCCGTGCTCGGTCGCCGAGCGCGACCATGGTGCGGGCAAGCTCCAGCGCGAGGCTCCTGTTCCTGCATGAAGGCGCCGGTGCCGGTCTTGACGTCGAGTACCAGGGCGCTGGTTCCCTCGGCGATCTTCTTGGACATGATCGAGCTGGCGATCAGCGGGATCGACTCGACCGTCCCGGTCACGTCGCGCAGCGCGTACAGCCTCCGGTCGGCCGGCGCCAGGCCGTCGCCGGCGGCGGCGATCACCGCGCCGACCTCCGCCAGCGCGGCGACCAGCTCCTGGTTGCCGAGGCTGGCCCGCCAGCCGGGAATCGACTCGAGCTTGTCCAGGGTGCCGCCGGTGTGCCCTAGGCCGCGCCCGGACAGCATCGGCACCACCGCGCCGCAGCTCGCCACCAGCGGCGCCAGAACCAGCGAGACCTTGTCGCCGACGCCGCCGGTGGAGTGCTTGTCGACCGAGGGGCGGGGCGCGGCGGCGGGCGCCGTCAGGTTCAGCCGCTCGCCCGAGGCGATCATCTCGCCGGTCCAGGCCCGCAGTTCAGCGCCGTCGAGCCCGTTGAAGTAGACCGCCATCAGCAGCGCGGCCATCTGCTCGTCGGCCACCTCGCCGCTGGCGTACGCGGCGAACAGCCAGCCGATCTCCCGGTCGGTCAGCGGCCGGGTGTTGTCGCGCTTGACATGGATCAGCGACACGACGTCAGGCATTGCGCGCTCCCAACAAGTGGCCGGCTACGAGCGGGCCGCCGCGCCGGGCTCTCGGCGGGCGGACAGGTCCGCGCCGCCGAAGGCGGCGGGCAGCAGTTCGGCCAGCGGAACCGGGCCGCCGGCGGTGTCGACCAGCAGCTCCGGGCCGCCCGCCTCGAGCAGCAGCTGCCGGCAGCGCCCGCACGGGAGGAGGGCCTCGCCGTCCCCGGCGACGACCGCGACCGCGACCAGAACCGGGGGACCGCCGCCGGGCGCGGCCGGCGGAGTCGCGTGCAGCGCGGACACCAGGCCGCACTCGGCGCACAGGGTGAGGCCGAAGGACGCGTTCTCGACGTTGCACCCGGTCACGACCAGCCCGTCGACGGTCAGCCCGGCCGCCCCGACGCGCAGTCGCGAGTACGGCGCGTACGCGCGCCCGGCCACGTCAGCAGCGGCGGCCCGAAGCCGCGGCCAATCGATTTTCATCTAACCAACAGTGCGCCAAATTCGGCACACGGGCAACCCACGCCTCCCTAAGTGCCCGCCTCTGTGGGAAACTACAAACATGCGCCGGGGGAGGCTGTCCGATTTATACCGGTTGTCCGACTCGGTGGAGGGGTTCTGGTCGCGATTCGGCAACGAGGAGGTCGCAGTCCGGTCCGGCCTCTATCCGCCGACACGCTGAGGAAATAATCTCCGGGCAGTCTGTGCGGGGGGGACAACCCCGTTATGCCTTATCTCCGGCAACCCTGGCCCACTGGAGGCAGACGGTGAGAAACACCGCGTTGATCGCGGCGGCTGCAGCGGCAAGTACATGCCTGCTGATTGCCGCTTGCGGCAGCAGTACATCAAGCGTTTCGTCAGTCACGAGCCCATCGAGCTCTGCGAGCTCGCCTGCGGCTTCCGCTTCTTCCCCCGCGGCGTCGAGCACGGCGACCGCGGCGACCACCGGCAAGTTGCTCGGGTGCATGGTCACCGACACCGGCGGCATCAACGACAAGTCGTTCAACCAGTCGGCCTGGCAGGGCATGCAGGAGGCCGCCGCCGCCAACCCCAACGTCACGGTGAAGTACCTGCAGTCCACCACGCAGAGCGACTACGTGCCGAACATCAACACGTTCCTGGGCGAGAAGTGCGGGATCATCGTCACCGTGGGCTTCCTGATGGCCGCGGCCACGGAGAGCGCGGCCAAGGCGAACCCGAACCAGAAATTCGCGATCGTCGACTGCTCGTACGCCTCCCAGTGCCTGTCCGGCGCCAAGGAGAGCAACATCGACCAGCTGACGTTCAACACCGTGCAGGACGGCTTCCTCGGCGGTTACCTGGCCGCCGGGATGAGCAAGACCGGCAAGGTCGCCACGTTCGGCGGCGAGGACTTCGGCACCGTCACGATCTACATGGACGGCTTCTGGGACGGCGTGCAGTACTACAACAAGCAGCACCACACCAACGTCCAGGTCCTCGGCTGGAACGAGCAGACCCAGAAGGGCGAGTTCACCGGCGACTTCACCAACGAGACCAAGGGCCAGACGGTCACCCAGACGTTCATCAGCGAGGACGCGGACGTTATCTTCCCGGTGGCAGGCAACGTCGGCCTGGGCGCCGCCAAGGCGGTCCAGAACGCGAACAGCGCCGGCGGCCACGTCAGCATGCTCTGGGTCGACACCGACGGCTGCATCAGCGCCGCGCAGTACTGCAAGTACATGATCAGCAGCGTCACCAAGGGCATCCAGCCCGCGGTGAAGGGCGCGGTGCTGTCGGCCGCGGGCGGCACGTTCAAGGGCGGCGCCTACGTCGGCACCCTGGCCAACGGCGGCGCCGTGCTCTCGCCGTTCCACGACTTCTCCGGCACGGTCCCGGCTGCGCTGCAGACCGAGCTGAAGACGATCCAGACCGGCATCGAGAACGGAACCATCCAGACGCCGACCAAGAGCCCGGTCTAAGCGCGGTCGAACGTACGTGGAACTTGAGCTCAGGGGCATCACCAAACGGTTCGGCCCCCTCGTCGCCAACGACGAGATCAGCCTTTCCGTTGCCCCTGGGCAGGTTCACGCCCTGCTCGGCGAGAACGGAGCAGGGAAGACCACCCTGATGAACGTCCTGTTCGGGCTGACCCAGCCCGACCAGGGCGAGATACACATAGATGGCAAGGCGGCGAGCTTCCGCTCGCCTAAGGACGCGATCGCGGCCGGCATCGGCATGGTGCACCAGCACTTCATGCTGGTGCCGGTGTTCACGGTCGCTGAGAACGTCACGCTCGGCATCGAGCAGGCCGGCCCGGCCGGCCTGCTCGACCGGCGCAAGACCCGTCGCGAGGTCCGGGAGCTCTCTCACCGCTACGGCCTCGACGTCGACCCGGACGCGCTGATCGAGGACCTGCCGGTCGGCATTCAGCAGCGGGTCGAGATCGTCAAGGCGCTGGTGCGGCAGGCGAACGTGCTGATCCTGGACGAGCCCACGGCCGTGCTCACCCCGGCCGAGACCGAGGAGCTGTTCCGCATCATCCGCCAGCTGCGGGACGGCGGCACGTCCATCATCTTCATCTCGCACAAGCTCAAGGAAGTCCAGACGATCGCCGACACCATCACCGTGCTCCGCCGGGGCAGGGTCGTCGGCCAGCGCACGCCGCCCGCCACCGAGGAGGACCTGGCGACCCTGATGGTCGGGCGCGACGTGCAGCTGCGGGTCAGCAAGGAGCCAGCCCACCCCGGCGACGTCGTGCTCGACGTCGCCGACCTGGCGGTGGCGGGCGAGCAGGGGCTGCCCGTGAACGGGCTGTCCTTCCAGGTCAGGTCGGGGGAGATCCTGGGGATCGCGGGCGTCCAGGGCAACGGGCAGACCGAACTGTGCGAGGCGCTGATGGGCCTGCGGCCCACGGCGGCCGGCTCGGTCACCCTCAACGGACGCGACCTCACCCACGCGTCGCCGCAGGCGCGGCTGCGCGCGGGCGTCGCCTACGTGCCGGAAGACCGCAAGGAGGACGGGCTCGTCGGCTCGTTCTCGGTCGCGGAGAACCTCATACTTGACACCTATAACCGGCCGCCGTTCGCCTCCGGCGTCAACCTGCAGCTGCCCGCCATCCGCGCTAACGCGACCGCGCTGATCGAGGAGTTCGACGTTCGCACCGGATCTCCCGCCACCCCGGCCGGCACGCTGTCCGGCGGCAACCAGCAGAAGGTCATCCTGGCCAGGGAGGTCGGCCGCGAGCACAAGGTGCTGATCGCCAGCCAGCCCACCCGAGGCCTCGACGTCGGGTCCATCGAGTTCGTGCACCGCCGGATCGTCGAGCAGCGCGACCACGGCGTCGCCGTCATCATCGTCTCGTCCGAGCTCGACGAGATCTACGCGCTCGCCGACCGGATCGCGGTCATGTACGAGGGCAGGATCACCGGCTTCCGCGACCCGGACGTGCCCACCGGCGAGCTCGGGCGGCTGATGGCAGGCGGCGCCGACGGCGGCCACGCACTCGCCCTAGGCCCCCTGCCGGAGGAGGACTACGGCGCGGCGCCAGACGCTGCGGCGCCAGACGGCACGGCGGCAGCGGGCCCGCAGGTGGCCACCGCCTCGGAGGCCACCGCCCCGGACGTCAGCGCACCGCAGGAGGAGTCATGACCACCCCGCCTCCCGCGACCGAGCCCGCGGCGACGCCACCGCCCGCGGCGGAGGGGGACGGGCAGCCGAGCGCCCACCGCTCGTTCGGTGAGGTTCTCCGTCAGGCCATCCAGGAGAACACCCTCACGGTCATATTTCTGGCGCTGGTGACCGCCATCGTCATCGGCGGACTGCTGACCGCGTTCACCAACTCCACGGTGCTCACCGCGTGGGGCAACTTCTTCTCCTCGCCCGGCAACGCGATCGGGCAGGCCTGGGACGCGGCGTTCGGCACCTACTGGGCGCTGTTCGAGGGATCGGTGGTCAACCCGCACACGGTCGCGGCGCTCTTCCAGCAGGCGTCGTTCTCCGCCGCCATCCACGACGGGTACCTGTCGGCCGTGTTCAACCCGCTGTCGGAGACCGCGGTCCAGGCGACGCCGCTGATTCTCACCGGGCTCGCGGTGGCGCTGCCGTACCAGGCCGGCCTGTTCAACATCGGCGGCCAGAGCCAGTTCATCGGCGGCGCGATCATGGCCACGTGGCTCGGCTACGCCTACAACATGCCGTTCTTCGTGCACGTGGTCGTCTGCTGCGTCGGCGCGTTCGTCGGCGGCGCCGCCCTCGGCGGGCTGGCGGGCGAGATCAAGGCGCGCACCGGGGCGCACGAGGTGATCGTCACGATCATGCTCAACTACGTCATGCTGTACTTCCTGGCCTACCTGCTCTCCTCGCACTCGCTGATGGAGGCGCCCGGGGGGTCGAACGCGATCACCCTGCCGATCACCTCCAACGCCCATCTGCCGCTGCTGGCCGGGACCCACCTGCGCATCAACGCGGGCTTCCTGATCGCGCTGGTCGCCGCCTTCGCGGTGTGGTGGCTGCTCAACCGGACGACCACCGGGTTCGAGTTCCGCAGCATCGGCGCCAACACAAGGGCCTCCCGGGTCGCCGGGATGAACGTGGAGCGCAACTGGACGCTGGTGATGACGATCGCGGGCGGGCTGGCCGGGCTGGCCGCGGCCTCGGTCATCCTCGGCACCGACTTCACCCTCAACCCGCAGAGCTACGGCACCTACGGGATCGACGCGATCACGGTGGCCCTGCTCGGGCTGGGCCGGCCGGGCGGCGTGGTGGCGGCCGGGCTGCTGTTCGGCGCGTTGCACGCGGGCTCGCCCGGCATGCAGGTGGCAACCGGCACCCCGGTCCAGATCGTGCAGGTGATACAGGCGCTGATCGTGCTCTTGGTGGCCGCGCCGCCGCTGGTCCGGGCCATGTACCGGCTCCGCACGGCCCGGGTCGGCGGGGTCAGCACCACTATGTCCAAGGGGTGGAACTCGTGACGACGCCTGCCTCGGCCGAGCGGCTGCCGGTCCTGCTCTCGCCCGGCCCCGGGGGCGATGCCGCCGCCCGACGGTTCGGCGGCCGTTTCGCGGCACCGATCACCTACGCGGTCTTCGGGCTGCTCAACATCCTGGTATTCGGTGCGCACGCGCACGGCGACGCGACGTTCTCCTTCACGCCCGAGTTCGCCAAGGTCTCGGTGCCGAACCTGACCCTGGCGGCCGCCGCCTCCTGCTACGTGTGCGGCGCGATCACGCTCGCACTGGCCGTGGTCCGGACGCTCGACGTGCTCGGGATCATCCACCTGGCGCGGGTCTGGCGGCGAGTGATCGTCGGGGTCGTGCTCTTTCTGTTCATCATCGCGCTGCTCCTGTGGGCCGACGGCGGGCAGACAATCGCGTTCAATGTGGTGAACCTGCTCTCGGGCACGCTGAGCGACTCCATCCCCATCATGCTGGGCGCGCTGACCGGCGTGATCTGCTCCACCTCGGGCGTCATCAACATCGCGATCGAGGGCCAGCTGCTACTGGGCGCGTTCTGCGCGGCGATCGCGACGTCGGTGACCGGATCGCTGTGGCTGGGGCTGTTCTGCGGCGCGCTGGCCGGCTCGCTCGTCGGCGTCCTGCTCGCCCTGTTCGCGATCGCCTACCGGGTCGACCAGATTGTGCTCGGCGTGGTGCTCAACACGCTGGTGCTCGGGCTCACCGGCTACCTGTACAACGCGCTCCTGACCGGGACGTACAGCAACACGCTGAACAACCCGAACACGTTCAATCTGGTGAAGATCCCGCTGCTGGGCGACATCCCGATCATCGGCCCGGTCTTGTTCGACGGCACCGTCTTCCTTTACATCACCTACATCGTGCTCTTCGGGGTGCAGATCGGGCTCACCCGGACCCGCTGGGGCCTGCGCACCCGGGCGGTCGGCGAGCACCCGGTGGCGGCCGACACCGTGGGCATCCGGGTGCTGGCGTACCGGTATAGGAACGTCATCCTGGCCGGGCTGATCGCGGGCATCGGCGGCGCGTACTTCACCATCGGGTCGGTCGGCTCATTCGGCCCCGACATGACCTCCGGCGAGGGCTACATCGCGCTGGCGGCGATGATCTTCGGCCGCTACACGCCGTTCGGCGCCATCGGGGCGGCGCTGCTGTTCGGCTTCACCACGCAGCTGCAGTCCATCCTCTCCAGCATCAACGTGCCCATCCAGTCCAACCTGCTGCTGCTGTCGCCCTACGTGGTGACGATCATCGTCGTGGCTGGCCTGGTCGGCAAGGTCCGCGGCCCCCGCGCAGAAGGCGTCCCCTTCGTCAAGTCCTAACTGGCCGCCTCATCGTCGTAAATACTTGGCGTTCCCGGTGCTCTAGCACCGGGAACGCCAAGCATTGAGCGCGCCTGCGGCCCTACGGCAGCGCCGGGCTCGCGTTCTGGGCGAGACCGAGTGCCTGCTGCGAGAACCAGGCGCCCGCGATGGGGTCGGTGAATACCGAGTTGGTCTGCAGGCTCCAGAGCGGGTCGAAGGTCTGGAAGGCCGGGCTGGAACTGCTCGGCCAGCCCGCGATCGACGGCGTGTCGGCCGCGTCATCCCAGCTGCGGACGCCGCCCGCGGCGTCGCACTGCCCGTCCGACTGGCCCGGCGTCTTGACCCACAGGTAGGCGTCGACCAACGGCGGGCTGCCCGGCAGGTAGCTGTCGAGCGAGCTCAGGTCGACGCCGGCGGCGGCGGTCGGCCTGATGCCAAGGCCGGCGATCGGCGGGTTGCACCAGTTGCCTGCCACCAGGCTGGCGGTGACGCTGCCCGGCTGGTCGTAGGGCGCGGCCGCGTAGGTCGCCATGCTGTCCGGGCCGAGGCCGTTGCGGCTGGTGTCGACGATGAAGTGAGTGGTCGGCACCGTGCTGCCGAGGGCGCCGGCGTAGCTGGCGTCGATGCCCGAGGTATTGAGGTCCGGGGTGGTGCTGGTCTCGCTCCAGTTGCCGTACGGGCTGAGCGCCACGCCGGTGTAGGGGCCCACCAACGAGGCGATGTCGGTCCCGGGCGCGCCGCCGTTCCAGTACTGGCTGGCGCAGCCGCCGGGCGGCGTGGTCGCGGGGTAGGCCGGGGGAGCGAAGGCCCCGGTCGGCGTGGACGTCCCGGTGAAGGTGGCGACGGCGGCCAGCGCGTCGGCCGGGGTCTGGGCCTCGTTCACGGTCGCGTAGGCGACGCACTCCGACACCCAGGTGCCGTAGTAGTCGCTGTTGGCGTCGTACTGGTAGTTGGAGACGTTGAGGAAGAAGCCCTGCGTCTGCTGCACGTCGGCGGCGGTCAGGGTCTCGGCCATGCCGCCGACGTTCTGCCAGCCGCTGTTCCCGCCATCCAGGTAGAGGCTGATGTTGGGGTCGTTTTCCAGCGTGGCGACCGCGTAGCGGATGTCGTCGACCCGGGTGGTGTTGGTGATCTCAGGGAACGCCGCCGCGTACCCGGAGCCGCAGTAGCCCGGCAGGTCCGCCAGACCGTCGGGTTCCTCGAGGACCACGGCCTTGGCGTGGCCCAGGGCGGCGCCGATGGCGTCGATCCAGGCATCGTAGTCGGCGTCGGTGGGCGCCCCGCCGGCCGAGTACTGCGAGCAGTCACGCCCGGGGATGTTGTAGGCGACGAAGATCGGGACGGCGTGCTCCAGGCTGGCGGCGGCCAGGGTGAGACGGACTTGCCGTTCGACGTCGGCGTCTGCCTGTGCCGAGCCCTGGTTGCCGGGCTCGGCGGCCTGCGCGGCGGTCTCGCCGTCGAGCCAGACCGCGGACGGCACCGCCTCCATGGCCGTGATCAGGCCGGCGTCCTTGAGCTGGTGGGCCTTGATCAGCTGCAGGATCTGCTGCACCGAACCCTGGGCCGGGGGCGGCACGTAGAAGCGGGTGCCCGGGGCAAGCGTGTGGTCCGCCGGTGCCCCGGTCGCCGCCGAGGCGAGGCCGGGCGCGAGGGCCAGGGCGGCGGTGCCCAGGACGAGCGTGGTCAGACAGGCGAGATGCCGCCGGAGAGTACGACGTTGCACATTGGCTCCTGATGGCGGGGCGGGAGCAACAACTGTGGAAGCGCTCCCACAATCTTTCAGTCGGCTAGATACTGCTTCTTTGGACAATATCTGTCAATGAGGAACCGTCAATTGGGGAGAGAAACTGGAAGCGCTTCCAGTAATTGGCGCTGGTCAGTACGATGTTCGGGACCCCACCAGAACCGGAAGTCAGAGGACCGATGACAACACCGCCCAAGCGTCGCCCGACCCTGGATGAGGTCGCGCGGCTGGCCGGGGTCTCGCGCTCCGCGGCATCCCGGGCCATCAACCGGTCCGGGCATGCCAGCCGGGCCACCAGGGAGGCGGTGGAGCGGGCGGTGCGGGAACTGGGCTACGTGCCCAACCCCACCGCCCGGGCCCTGGCCACCCGGCAGTCCGGGGCGGTGGTGCTCGCCATCTCGCACCACGACTCGGATCTGTTCGCGGACCCCTTCTACGGGCAGGTCATCGCCGGCGTCAGCGCCGCGCTGGAGCGCACCGATCTGGTGCTGATGCTGGCGCTGGCCGACTCCGACCTCGGTCGCGCCCGGCTTGAGCGCATTCTGCGTTCCCGGCGGGCCGACGGCGTCATGCTCATGGGGCTGCACGGCGACGATCCGCTCTACCGCCTGGCCGGGAAGCTCGACCTGCCCGTCGTCTACGGCGGACGTCCGCTGAACGCCGAACCCGCCTGGTATGTGGACGCGGACAACCGCGGCGGCGCCCGCCTGGCCGCCGAGCACCTCATCGGCATCGGTCGCCGCCGGATAGCCACCATCACCGGCGTACTGGACACCCACGTGGGCGTGGCGCGGCTGCGCGGCTTCCAGGACGCGCTCGCCGTCGCCGGGCTCGATGCCCACCTGGTCGAGCAGGGCGACTTCACCCAGGCCAGCGGCAGCGCCGCGATGACGCGGCTGCTCGCCGCCCACCCGGACCTGGACGCGGTCTTCGCCGCCTCTGACAGCGCGGCCGTGGGCGCCCTGGGCGCGCTTAAGGCGGCCGGACGCTCGGTGCCCGGTGACGTGGCGGTGGTTGGCTTCGACGACAACGTAATCGCCCGCTACACCAGCCCGCCGCTAACCACCGTGGCCCAGCCGATCAGACAACTCGGCTGGGAGATGGCCAAAATGCTCGTCAGCCTCATCGACGGAGACCAACCGGGCCCGCTGATCCTCCCCACCCGGCTTGTCATCCGCGAGTCCAGCGAGCCTGGCCTGGTCTGAGGCCGCCGCCACCCGACCGCCGTCGGCAACGGCCGCCTTTACCGCATCGGATCGGGCCGGTCTCTGGCCCGGCGGGCGCTGACCCGTCGTCAGGTAGCGGCCAGCGCCGGGATAATCTCGTCGCCGTAGGCGGCGAGGGTGTTTTCCTCGTCGTCGTGCATGAGGTAGACGGCGAACTGGTCGGCGCCGATGTCGGCCAGTTCCCGCAGCCGCTCGATGTGCGCGGCGGCCGGGCCGAGCAGGCAGAACCGGTCCACGATCTCGTCCGGGACGAAGTCGGTGGACGGGTTCCCCGCCTGCCCGTGGTGCGAGTAGTCGTAGGCCTGGCGCCCGGCGATGTAGTCGGTCAGCGCGCGCGGGACCGGCCCGTCGGTCCCGTACCGCGCGACCAGGTCGGCCACGTGGTTGCCGACCATGCCCCCGAACCAGCGCAGCTGCTCCCGCTGGTGCGCCAGGTCGTTCCCCACGTAGGCGGGCGCGGCGACGCACAGGGTGATCGACGACGGGTCCCGACCGGCCGCGGCGGCCGCCGCCCGCACCGCGCCGAACGTCCAGCGGGCGATGTCCGGGTCCGCCGTCTGCAGGATGAACCCGTCGGCCTGCTCGCCGACCAGGCGCAGCGCCTTCGGCCCGTACGCGGCCATCCAGATCGGCAGCGCGCCGTCGCGCACCCACGGAATCCGCAGCGGCTGGCCGTGATGCACCACCTCGCGCCCCTCCGCCAGCCCCTTGATCACCGTCATCGCGTCCGACAGGGTGGCCAGCGTGACCGGGGCCTGGCCGATGTAGCGGCGAGCGGAGTCGCCGCGGCCGATGCCGCAGATCGTCCGGTTGCCGAACTCGTCGTTGAGCGTGGCGAACATGGACGCGATGACCGACCAGTCCCGCGTTCCCGGGTTGGTCACCATCGGCCCGACGATCATCCTCGAGGTCTCTTCCAGGATCCGCGGGTACAGCACGAACGTCTCCTGCCAGAGCACGTGCGAGTCGAACGTCCACCCGTACCCGAACCCGGACGCCTCGGCCAGCTTCATCATCGCCACCACCCCGCTGGCGGGCGGGTTGGGCTGCAACACCACTCCGAACTCCATAACCCCTCCCAAGTCACGCAGCGAGTGAGGCCGGCCACGGCTCGCGCGGAGCCGCGGCCGGCCAGGTGGAACCACGGTCCGTTAGACGAGATATTGATTGAGATCACGGGACAGGAAGTCGCCGTGCCCGGCGGAGCCCCTGAACTCCCCGTCGGCCACCACTACCTGGCCGCGGGAGATCGTGACGGCGACCTTGCCGGTGATCTCCATCCCCTCGTAGGCGGAGTAGTCGACGTTCATGTGATGAGTGGCCACGGAAAGCGTCTGGGTGGCAACCGGGTCGTAGATGACGATGTCGGCGTCGGCCCCGGGGGCGATGACCCCCTTGCGCGGGTACAGGCCGAACATCCTGGCCGGGGTGGTGGAGCAGGTCTCCACCCAGCGCTGCAGCGTGATCTCGCCCGCCACCACCCCCTGGTGCAGCAGGTCCATCCGGTGCTCGACGCCGGGGATCCCGTTGGGGATCTTGGAGAAGTCGCCCCGGCCGAGCTCCTTCTGCTCCTTGAAGCAGAACGGGCAGTGGTCGGTCGACACGACCGCCAGGTCGTTGGTGCGCAGCCCCCGCCACAGGGCGGCGGAATGATCCCTGGTCCGCAGCGGCGGCGAGGCCACGAACTTGGCCCCCTCGAAGTCCGGCCTGGCCAGGTCGTCGAGCGACAGGTACAGGTACTGCGGGCAGGTCTCGGCGAACACGTTCTGGCCCGCGTCCCGCGCCGCCGCCACCGCCGTTAGGGCGTGCGCGGCCGACAGGTGCACGATGTAGAGCGGGCAGTCGGCCACCTTCGCCAGCGTGATCGCCCGGCTGGTGGCCTCCCCCTCGAGCTCCGGCGGCCGGGTCAGGCCGTGCTGCACCGGGTCGGTATGGCCGGCCGCGATGGCCTGCGCGACCAGCTGGTCGATGGCGATGCCGTTCTCCGCGTGCATCATGATCGTGGCCCCGGTCCGGGACGCCTGCTGCATCGCCCGCAGGATCTCCCCGTCGGTGGCGTAGAACACGCCTGGGTAGGCCATGAACATCTTGAAGCTGGTCACCCCGGCGTCGATGCAGGCCGTCATCTCCTTCAGCGACGTGTCGTTCACGTCGGAGACGATCATGTGGAAGCCGTAGTCGATCGCGCAGTTGCCGTCCGCCTTCTCGTGCCACTTGTCGAGCGTGGCGAGCAGGCTGGTGCCCTTGGCCTGCACCGCGAAGTCGATGATGGTGGTGGTCCCGCCCCAGGCGGCGGCCTTGGTGCCGGTCTCGAACGTGTCGGCCGAGAACGTGCCGCCGAACGGCATCTCCATGTGCGTGTGCGCGTCGATCCCGCCCGGGATCACGTACCGGTCGGTCGCGTCGATCAGCACGTCCGCGTCGGGCTCGGCGTCCGCCGCGGCGCGGGCGGCGGCGAACGTGGCCGCATCGGTCGCCTCGTCGCGGGCGAGGAGGGCGGCGATCTTCTCGCCCACGATGAGCACGTCGGCCTCGAGCGTCCCCTCGGCGGTCACCACCGTGCCGCCCTTGATCAGCGTGCTCATCAGGGTCGGACCAGGCCGTCGTAGGAGTCAGGCCGGCGGTCCCGGTAGAACTGCCACAGGTCCCTGACCTCGGTCAGCTTGTCCATGTCGAGGTCGCGCACCACGACCTCGTCGGCGACGTCGGAGGCGGCGTCGCCCACCCGCTGCCCGCGCGGGTCGACGAAGTAGGACTGGCCGTAGAAGTCGTTGTCGCCCAGCGGCTCGATCCCGACCCGGTTGATGGCCCCGACGTAGTACTCGTTGGCGACCGCAGCCGCAGGCTGCTCCAGGTTCCACAGGTAGGACGAGAGTCCGCGCGACGTCGCCGACGGGTTGAACACGATCCGCGCGCCGGCCAGGCCGAGCGCCCGCCAGCCCTCCGGGAAGTGCCGGTCGTAGCAGATGTAGACGCCGATCCGGCCCACGGCGGTGTCGAAGATCGGGTACCCGAGGTTCCCGGGGCGGAAGTAGAACTTCTCCCAGAACCCCTTCACCTGCGGAAGATGGTTCTTCCTGTACTTGCCCAGGTAGCTTCCGTCCGCGTCGATGACGGCGGCGGTGTTGTAGTACAGCCCGGGCTGCTCCTCCTCGTACATCGGCGCGATGATCACGATGTGGTGCTGCCGGGCGAGGTCCTGCATCAGCCTGGTGGTCGGCCCGTCCGGGATCGCCTCGGTGTAGCCGTAGTAGTCGGCGTCCTGCACCTGGCAGAAGTACGGCCCGTAGAACAGCTCCTGCAGGCAGACGACCTGCGCTCCGGCGGACGCCGCCGTCGCGATATGCGCGGCCGAGGCCGCGATCATCGAGTCCTTGTCCCCGGCCCACGCCTGCTGGACCAGGGCAGCCCGGACGATTTCCGGCATGCCGGCCTCCTGGGGGTGTTGAAAGCCTAAGTAGTCGCAGCCTCATCCTCCCCACCGTGATCGGACCCGTAACGTCGCGCGAAGGCCGATGTCCGCCCGGGCGGGACGGCGTGGCGGCACGCGCCAGGGGTACCAGCCCTGACCGTCCCCGGACTCGCGGTACTCGGGCCGGCGGCATAAGACGCCGCTAGCTAGGGTTAGCAGAGCAGCAGGGGAGCAGCAGTCGAAGCGACGACCGGAGGCGACGATGAAGGCGGTACGGTTCGACGAATACGGCCCGGTGGACGTGCTCGCAGTGCGCGATGTCCCGATCCCGGCGCCGGGTCCCGGTCAGGTCCTGATCCGCGTGAAGGCCGCGGGCATCAACCCCGGCGAGGCGAAGATCCGCGACGGCTCGCTGCACGACCTCTGGCCCGCCACGTTCCCGTCCGGGCAGGGCAGCGACTTCGCGGGCGTGGTGGAGCGCCTCGGACCGGATGTGACCGCCGTGGCCGAGCTCGACGACGTGATCGGCTGGGTCGATACCAGGTCAAGCCAGGCCGAGTACGTGGTGGCGGACCAGGAGAACCTGGCCCCCCGGCCGTCCGGCCTGCCCTGGGAGGTGGCGGGTGCCATCCCGGTGGTCGGCTTCACCGCCTGGGCCATGGTGCGCGCGGTCGACCCCAAGCCGGGCGATACCGTCGTCGTCTCCGGCGCGGCCGGCGGCGTCGGCTCGCTCGCCGTCCAGCTGGCCCGGCGCACGGGCGCGACCGTGATCGGCCTCGCGGGCCCGTCCAACCACGACTGGCTCAAGCGCCACGACGTGCTCCCGGTGGCGTACGGCGACGGCGTGGTCGACCGGATCAGGCAGGCGGCCCCGGCCGGGCGGGTCGACGCGTTCCTCGACACCCACGGCGGCGACTACGTGGAGCTGGCACTCAACGAGCTCGGCGTGAGCCCGGAGCGCATCGATTCCGTCGTCCGCTTCGACGCTGTGGCCAAGTACGGCATCAAGGCCGACGGCAACGCGGCCGGCGCGAGCGCCGCCAACCTCGAGGTGCTGGCCGGCCTCATCGCGGCCAAGGAAGTCGAGCTGCCGATCGCCCGGACGTACCCGCTGACCGAGGTCGCCACCGCCTACGCGCAGCTCGCCAAGGGACACATCCGGGGCAAGATCGTGCTGATCCCGTAGTCTCTCCTCCGGGGTATGGTTTGCCGCAGAATCACCCAATACCGGTTTAGCGCCCGCCCCGGCTAGGAGCCCCGCCATGACAGCCAGGCAGCAGATCGCCCGCCTGCTTCCGCTGGCGCTGCTGGTCATCCTGGTGGTCGCGGGGCTGCGCGGCGAGGTCTCCGCCCCGCGCTGGAACGGGCCGCTGAAGGCCGACGGCGTCGCGATCGGCCTCGCCCTCGAGGTCGCACTGGGCGCCCTGCTGGCGGTCACGCTCCGCCGGGACGCCGCCGCCAGCCGAGCGTCCGCGCGGCGGCCCTACTCCGGCGAGGATGTCGACATCGAGCCGGCCGCCGCGCTCCGGTTCGCGCTCAAGTGGGTGCTCGGCGGGTGCATGGCGGCGGTCGCGGTGGTCGTGATCGTCGATCTCCACCTGCATTTCTTCCGCCCCGGGCACCCAGCCAAGCCGGTGACGGCGCCCCGGGGCTACCGAACGCAGCGGGCGCTGCCGCGACGGTCCGGCGGCGGCTTGGCGCTGCACATCCCGTGGGGCCCGATCCTCTACGGTCTCCTCGTGGTCGTGCTGCTGGCGGCCGTGGTGGTGAGCATCTGGTGGTCCTCCCGGCTCCGCAGGCCCGCGGCGCCCGTGGTGATCGAGGACGCGGGGACCGAGGAACTGCGGGAGGCGGTGGAGTCGGGGCGCGCCGCGCTGGCCGAGATCAGCGACGCCCGGGCCGCGATCATCGCCTGCTACGTGGCGATGGAGCGCAGCCTGGGGGAGCGGGGCACCAGGCGGACCGCGGCCGACACCCCCGACGAGCTGCTGGCCCGCGCGGTCGCCACCGGAACCGTCCGGGGTCCCGCCGCCGGCCGGCTGACCGCGCTGTTCTACGAGGCCCGGTTCTCCACCCATCCGGTCGCGGCCGCCCAACGGGCCGCCGCCAGCGCGGCCCTCGACGCGCTGGCGGGCGAGCTGGCCGCCGCGCCTCCCCCCGCGCCGGCCACCCCGGCCGGGCTCGCCGGCGGAGGCGGCGGCCGGGCATGACCGCCAACCCCCTCCGCCCCGGGCGCGACCGGACGGCGGGCAACCCCGGCGCCAACACCGTCGGCGACAACACATCCGGCGAAGGCAGCCGCTGGCGCGACGCCACCCCCGAGCTGCTCATCGCCGCGATCTTGGTCGCCGTCGCCGCCCTCGCGGGCGCCGCCGTAGCCGGCTGGCCGGGCGTGGTCGTGGTCGCCGCCGCGGCCGCCGTGCTCGCCCTCCTCGTGCTCCGCGCCACCCTGCCCAGGTCGGCCGCCCCCGCATCCCGCCGGGCCAAGGACAAGCAGCTGGCGCGGCCCATCTTCGGCTACCGGCAGCGCCGGTTCGTGGTCGCCACCAGCCTGACCAGCCGCCCGCTGTACGAGTCGGAGCTGCGCCCCGTCCTCGAGCACATCCTCGCCGCCCGGCTGGCCGACGGCCACGGCGTCAACCTCTACACGGAGCCGGAGGCGGCGCGGCGGGCGTTCTGCCGCACCCGGGCCGACGATTCCCTGTGGCCCTGGGTCGATCCAGGGCAGGCCGTCAACCCCGACGAACGATTCAGGCAGCAACGCGCCATCCCCCGCCACACCCTTGCCCGCCTGATCACCCGATTGGAGCAGCTGTGACTCCGGAACAGACCGCGCGGCAGGCCGCCGCGATCCTCGACGAGCTCGAGAAGGCCGTGGTCGGCCGCCGTCGCACCCTCGCGCTGGTCCTGATCGGCATCCTGGCCGGCGGCCACGTGCTCCTGGAGGATCTGCCCGGCCTGGGCAAGACGCTCATCGCGCGCTCGTTCGCAAGCGTGCTCGGCCTCGACTTCGCCCGCATCCAGTTCACCCCCGACCTGCTCCCGTCGGACGTGGTCGGCGCGCCGCTTTACGACCAGCGCAACGGGGAGATGGTCTTCCGCCCCGGCCCGGTCTTCACCCAGCTGCTGCTGGCGGACGAGATCAACCGCACGCCCCCGAAGACCCAGGCCGCCCTGCTCGAGGCGATGGGCGAGGGCCAGGTCAGCGTCGACGGCCAGTCGCGGCGGCTGCCCGAGCCGTTCGTGGTGCTCGCGACCGACAACCCCATCGAGTACGAGGGCACCTACGAGCTGCCCGAGGCGCAGCTCGACCGCTTCCTGATGCGGCTGCGCCTCGGCTACCTGACCAAGAACGACGAGACCGACATGCTGCGCAGGCGGGTCGACCGCGCACAGGAGGCGGTCGCGCTCACCCCGGTCACCGACGCCGCGGGCCTGCTGGCGATGCGCGAGTCGCTCGAGCGGGTGGAGATCAGCGATGACCTGCTGGAGTACGTGATCGCGATCGTCACCGCGACCCGCAAGGACCCGCAGATCCAGGTCGGCGCCAGCCCCCGCGGCGGCCTCGCGCTGGTCCAGCTCGCCCGGGGTCAGGCGCTGCTGCACCAGCGCGACTACGTGGTCCCGGACGACATCAAGCAGGTCGCGGTCCCGGCCCTCGCGCACCGGATCACGCTCCGCCCCGAGCTCTGGGTCCGCCAGGTCTCGGCCGACGACGTGGTCGCGCGGCTGCTGGCCGCCGTCGCCACCCCCCGCACCGATCCGACCGTCCGGGTCGGCGCGGGCGGTGCCCGGGCCGGCGCCGTCGCCGGGTGATCAAAATCGCTGATATCGAACGGACCCCGGCGTCTCTGGAACCGCCCGACGATGCCTCCTCCCCGGACAGCCTCGGACCGTCGTCCCAGGTGCGGGCGGACGAGGTCGCCATCCGGTGGCGACCGTCGCGGCATGCGCGCCGCCTGCTGACGCTAGCGGCGGGCGGGCTGCTGCTTGCGGTGGCCCTCCGCCGCCCCGAGCTGGCCGGGCTCGCCGCGCCCGCGCTGCTGCTGCTGGGCGCGGGCCGGGCCACCCGCGGCGGCCTCCCCGGACGGCTCACGGTCCGGGTCGGCCTCACCTCGACCCGCATCTACGAGGGCGAGCCGGCCGCGGTCGACGTCGCCGTGTCCGGGGCCGACGAGACTGCCGACGCGGCCGAGTCTCCCCGGGACGCCGGGACTCTCGGGGCGGCCGGGGCCGCGAGCGGCGCCGGCTTTGACACCAGGTGGGCGCTCGAGCCCGGCCGCGGCATCGAGCCGGGCAGCGCGACCGCCGTCAACGGCCAGGCCGCCCGGTTCACGTTCACGATCGAGCGCTGGGGCAAGCGGCGGCTCGGCACCGTCACCCTCACCCTGCATGACCGCTGGCGGCTGGCCGAAGGCCGGGTGGTGCTCGCGCTCCCCGCCATCGACTGCTACCCGTCACCGGCCGTGCAGCGGACCGCAGTCGTCCTCAGCAAGCTGCCGAACCGCCTTGGCGAGCACCGGGCCCGGGTGCCCGGCGAAGGCACCGAGTTCACCGGCGTCCGCGAGTACGTACCCGGCGACCGGCAGCGGGCGATCAACTGGCCCGCCTCCACCCGCCTGGGCCGTCTGCAGGTGAACACGTTCGCCGCCGAGCGCTCCCAGGACGTGGTGCTGCTGGTGGACGCGACCTCGGACGTCGGCGAGCCCGGCCGGTCCGCGCTTGACCTGGGGCTGCGCGGCGCGGCGGGCGCCGCCCGCGCCTACCTGGCCGCCCGGGACCGGGTCGGCGTGATCACCTACCAGTGGGGCGGCGCGCACTGGCTGGCCCCGTCCCTCGGCCGCCGCCAGTTCTACCGGATCGTCGACGCGCTGCTGCAGTCCGACTCCGGGTTCGCCCGCGGGGCCGGCATCAGCCGCCTGCCGCGCGCCGCGCTGCCGCCGGGCGCGCTCGTGGTCGCCTTCTCGCCGCTGCTCGACGGCCGCTTCGTGGAGTCTCTGCGCGACATGCGCGAGCGCGGCATCACCCTGATCGTGGTCGACGTGCTGACGGCCGAGCCGCCGCACCGGCGTGCGTTCGCCGACAACGCCGCCCGCCGGATCTGGAACCTTGAGCAGCAGGCGATCCGTTTCTCCCTGCGCGAGCTCGGCGTCCCCGTCGTCGCCTGGGATGGCATCAGCGCGCTCGACCTTCCCCTTGCCCCGTACACCCGCCGCCCCCTGGTGACCCGCCGATGACCGCTTCCGATGGCACCGCTTCCGATGGCACCGCGCCAGAAGGCGCCGCCGCTGGCGTCGGTCCGGCTGGCACCGTCCCCGATGCTTCCTCCGCCGGCACCGCCACCGCGTCGGCCGAGCCGGCCCGGCGCATCGCCGCCGGGCAGCGGGCCGGCCTGCTGTCCACGGCGGGCCCGCGCGTGGCCGCCCTGCTGCTGGGCGTCGCCTGCGTCGCCTGGTCGGCGGCGCCGCTCAGGGCGGACGGCTGGGCGGACGTCGCCCTGACGGTAGCGATCATCGCGGTGACCGCGGGCGGCCTGCGACTCGCGCTGGCCGACGTCCCCGAGCCCGACGAGGCGTACCTCTTGTCTGGCTTCCTGCGCGCCTGGCTGAACTTCCTCATCGTGCTGCGCACGCTCGCCTGGGAGGAGACCGCCGTCGCGGCTGCCCTCTGGCTCGAGGTGCAGCACCCCGCGCGCCCCTGGCACACCGCCGCGCTCGGCGCCGGCCTGACCGCCTACCTGCTGACCACCCACATCGCCGAGTCGGGGGCGGACCCGGCCCAGGTCCTCCGCCGCCATACCAAGCTGCTGGCCCTGGGCGCCTGCCTGCTCGCCCTGGGGGCGGGCTTCGCGATGATCCCCGGCGCCGCCCCCGGCGCGGGCGCCTCCCTGCTCCGCGTCCTGGCCGCCGCCGCCGTCATCGCCGCCGCCGCCCTCGTCATCCCCGCCTAGCTCCGATGTGGGCGGTTCGCCGGAGGCAACCTTCTGGCGGCCGGAGCATCTCTGATACGTGGAACCATTGACGGAACTGCGCCGGGCCGCCCCGGAAACGGCGCGGCAGCAAGTCACGGCCCTTTACCAGGCGCACGCGCTCGGCCTGGTTCGGCTGGCCGTGCTCATGGTCGGCGACCAGTCGACCGCCGAGGACGTGGTGCAGGACGCCTTCCTCGGCCTCTACCGGCACTGGCCCGCACTGAAAGACCCGAGCCGGGCGCTGTCCTACGCCCGCTCCAGCGTGCTCAACGGCTGCCGCATGGTGCACCGCGCCAAGTTCCGCCGGGAGAAGATCACCCTGGCCGCCCCCGAGGACATCGAGTCGGCCGAGGCGACCGCGCTGCTCGACGAGGCCAACCGCGAGGTTCTGGCGGCGCTCCGCCTGCTGCCCGCCCGCCAGCGCGAGGCGGTGGTGCTCCGCTACTACCTGGACATGACGGAAGACCAGGCCGCCCAGGCCATGCGGGTCAGCCGGGGCACGGTCAAGTCCGCGACCTCCCGCGGCCTCGCCGCCCTGGCCCGTTTGCTAACGGAGAACCGATGAACGTCGAAGAACGAGTCCGCACCGCGAGCAAGGCCAGGGCCGACCTGGTCCGCGACATCCGCCCCCTCGACCTGCCCGCCGCCCAGCCGCTGCGGCTGCCCCGCCTGCGGTGGACGCGCAGCTGGAGCGCGTGGGCGGCCCCCGTCACCGCCGCCGCGGTCGTCGTGGCGGTGGCCGTCACGCTGGTCGCGCTCCGCCAGGCCAGGGGCGAGCCGCCGGTACCGGTCACCGCTCCCGCCACCGCGGCCGCCGCGGCGACCGTTCCCGAGTACTACGCCGAGGTGGCCACGCCCACGTCCGTGGTCGTCGGCGACGATCGCACCGGCAGGCTCGTCAGCGCCGTCAGCGCGCCCGCCGGGGCCACGTTCGCGGGCGTGACCGCCGCGGCCGACGATCGCACGTTCGTCCTCGACGCCCAGGCCGTCAGCGCCGGAACGCACTCCTGGTACCTGCTGCGGGTCGCCCCCGGCAGCTCGCACCGGTCGGAGTTGTCCAAACTGCCGATCGCCGCCATCCCCAACGCTGACGAGATCGAAGGGCTGGCGCTCTCCCCGGACGCCGGCAGGCTGGCCGTCCTCTACCAGTTGCAGGCTCATAGCCAGCACCCCGGACAGTTCACGCTCGGGATCTATTCGCTCGCCACCGGGAAAACGGTGCGCACCTGGACCACGCCCGGCCTCAAAACGGGCTGGTTTGAAACGTCAGCACCGAACGCCGACAACCAACTCAACCTGACCTGGATGGCCGACGGCCGTACCCTCGCCTTTCTGTTCCCCCCGTTCACCTGGCCGGACTACGAGCGGAGGCTGCCTGTGAACGGCCTGGGCGCCGATCTGCTGGCGGCCAGCCGCTCGATTCTGGCCGTGCCGGGCGACGTGCACCAGTGCGCGGGGGTGCTGCTGGCCGCCGACGGACGGACCACGATCTGCGGCACGCTGGCGAACGCCACCCACGGGTGCAGGCAGCTGGAGCCCGAGTTCGACCTGTACCCCGCCGCGACCGGGAAGCTGGCCGAGGTCCTGTACCGCGACCGCGCCAGCTGCAGCGCCGCGGAGGCGTTCATCCTGTGGGCAAGGTCCGGCCGCAGCGCGATCGGCGCGATAGAGGCCTTCAGCGCGGTCAAGGGCACCAACCTACCCGCCGTCCACGTCACGTTCGGCCTGCTCACGCCGGGCAAGCTCACCCCCCTGCGCGTCCGGGTCCCCGCCAGCGACTTCTATACGCCGGGGACGATCGCGTTCTGAGCCGAGGCCCCTGAGATAGCGGCGACGCGCAGGCAACCGTGAGGCGGCGGTCGCGTCTCTTCTATATGGACCCCCTCACGGATACGCAGGCGCCGCCAGGCCTGGGCGGCACCGCGGCGGGTCAGGTGACCGCGCTCTACCAGGCGTACGCGACGGGTCTGGTCCGGCTGGCGATGCTGATGCTGGCGGACCAGCACGCGGCCGAGGACGTGGTGCAGGACGCTTTCTTTGGCCTCTATCGCCGGTGGGGCACGCTGACGGATCCGGGGAAGGCGCTGACCTACGTCCGGTCGAGCGTGCTCAACGGCTGCCGCACGGTCATCCGCAAGCGATCCCGGCGGCTTCCGCTCTCCTACCTCGAGCCGGACGCGGAGTCCGCCGAGGCCCTGGCCATGCTCGGCGAGGAGCACCGCGAGGTGCTGACCGCGCTGCGCCGTCTGCCCGCCAGGCAGCGCGAGGCGGTCGTGCTCCGGCACTGCCTCGGCCTCCCGGAGGACGAGGTGGCCCAGGCCATGAACATCAGCCGGGGCACCGTCAAGTCCGCATCGTCGCGTGGCATCGCGTCCCTCGCGCGCATGCTGAAGGAGGCATCATGACGGTTCACGACCGGCTGCGGTCGACCACCGAGGCCGTCACCGCGTCGATGCGAGAGGTGCGACCCCTCATTCTCCCGCCCGACCCGGCCCTTCTCCCGCCGGATCCGGCCCTTCTCCCGGCGAGCCCGCACTTGGACCGCCGGCGCGCTCCGGCCTCGCCTGGCCGTGGATCCAGGCGCTGGCGGGGATGGGGGAGCCGGCTGGTCCCGCTGGCCGCCGCGGTGGCCGTGGTCGCGGTGGCGGTCACGCTGGTGTCGGTCAGGGATGCCGCCGGCCCGCGCCCGACGCCACCCCCGCCCGCGACAACGCCGGTGCCAACGGGCGCCGTCCCCGCCTACTACGTCGCCGTCCAGCTGGGCCCGACTCACGACGCCGACCTCGACAACGCCGACGAAGTCAACTCGGTGGTCGTGGGCAACGCGCGCACGGGCAAGCTGCTGGCCACGCTCCCGCCGCCCAAGGGCGGCACGTTCGACGGGGTGACGGGGGCGGCCGACGACCGGACGTTCATCCTCGACGTCCGCTCGGTCCCCGGCCAGGCGGGCAGCCAGCACGGGTCGTACGCCTGGTACCTGCTGCGCATCTCACCCGGCGCGGCCGATCCGGTCCGGCTGACCAGGCTGCCGATCGCGGACCGGTTCGAGGATGCCGTCATCCACGGGCTTGCCCTGTCGCCCGACGGGCGCACGCTCGCCGTCATGTTCACCCCGCACATGGCCGACGGCGGCGCGGGAGGAGCGACCACGCTGCGCACCTATTCGGTTGCCACCGGCAAGCTGCTGCGCACCTGGACCGGGTCCCAGGCGGACGGTTACGTGTGCGTGAACTGCAATAACACCGTTGACCTGACGTGGCTGGCCAACGGGCGCACGCTCGCGTTCCTCTACCCGGAAGCGGTCTTGCCCCAGGCCGTCAGGACACTCGATGTGAGCAAGCCGGGCGACAGCCTGGATGCCGACAGCCGGGCCATCTTCCCGGTCACGGCCACCACCTTGACCAAGTGCACTGACGGGGTATTGTCGCCGGACGGTCGCACGATGCTCTGCGGCACTAGCGGCGCCGCCAACGCCAAGTACGGGTGCGCGACGTACGGGGCGGCCTTCGACGCCTACAACACCGTGACGGAAAAGCTGGAACGGGACCTCTATCGCTACCGCGGGAGTTGCGCTTACGCAGAGTCGAGCTTCGTCTGGGCCGGGTCGGGCACGGTCGCGATCGGCCTTCTGCAGGTATTCACCGCAGCCCCGCCACAGCCGCCGACAGAGCTGATTTTCGGGCTGATCACCCCGGGCACGTTCACCCGGCTCCACGTCACGATGCGGAATGAGTCGCTGAACGCCCAGGCGTCTACCCCCGGATTGATCGCCTTCTGAGCAGGCCACCGGAGGACGGCCGCCATCGTGGCAGTCGCGGTGAGCGTCGCCTAGCCGGCCGCCTTGGGCTTGGCGGCGGCCTTGAGCGCCTGCTTGTAGGAGCGGACCTTGCCTAGCGACTCGTCATCGACGATGTCCGCTACCGAGAGATATGACCCTTCCGCCCCGAAAGTCCCGGCCGCCTCCCGCCACCCAGGCGGCTGCATGCCGAGCTGCTTGCCCAGCAGCGCGACGAAGATCTTCGCCTTCTGCTCGCCGAACCCCGGCAGCGCAGCCACCCGCTTCAGCAGCTCCGCCCCCGACGTCGCGGTCGTCCACACCGCGGCCGGGTCCCCGCCGTAGCCGGAGACGATCAGCCGGGCCAGGTCCTGGGTCCGGGCCGCCATCGCCTTCGGGAACCGGTGCAGGGCCGGCCGCTCGCCGAACTTCACCGCCAGCTCCTCCGGGTTGTAGTCGGCCAGTTCCTCCGCGGTCGGCTCGTGCCCGAGCCGGGCCCATAGATCACGCGGCGCGCTGAACGCCCGTTCCAACGGGACCTGCTGATCGAGTAGCATCGCGATTAGCAGCGCGAGCGCGCTGCGCGTCAGCAGTTCGTTGGCCTCATCGTCGACCGGCAACGAGATCGGCACGTCGGTCCTCCACGGTTAACGGCTAAGCTGGACGTGGCTGGGTCGGATAGCCCGGATGGATGGAGTCATCATGACACCGAGCATGAAGGTCGGGATCGCCGGGATCATTCTTGGGCTGATCCTGTTGGCCTGGTTGCCAGGGTGGGCCGCGATCGCGATCATTGTCATCGCCGCCGCGATCCCGGTTGGCGGTTACCTGGCCCTGGACAAGGGGCAGCGTCGCCGTCTGAAGGCGATCCGCTCCCGCCAGCGCGGGGAGTAGTCAGCCGAGGGCAGCTGGCAGGCATGGGGGGCCCACGCCCCCCATCGGATGGAGCTGACCCCTCCATGGCGAGGGAAATAAAGATCCGCAGTGATCAATTATCCCTGAATGACGCCATTAGACCGGGAGCCGCCATGCCAGTCCGCCGCCTCAACCACGCCGTGCTCTACGTGAACGGGCTAGACCGCGAGGTCGACTTCTACACCCGGATGCTCGGCTTCGAGATCCGAATGCAGATCCCCGGGCAGGCCGCGTTCCTGCGCTCGCCGGGATCGGCCAACGACCACGACCTCGGACTGTTCGACGTCGGCGGCGGGCACGCGGACGGCCGTCCGTCGGTCGGGCTGTACCACCTGGCGTGGGAGGTCGGCACGCTGGCGGAACTCGTCGAGACCAGGCAGAAGCTGCTCGACGCGGGCGCCCTGGTGGGGGAGAGCGATCACCGGCTGTCCAAGTCGCTGTACGCCAAGGACCCGAGCGGGATCGAGTTCGAGGTGCTGTGGCGGGTGCCGGTCGAGGACTGGGAGAGCGAGCTCGCCCAGGGCGACGCCTTCACCGTGCCGCTCGACTGGGACCGCACTCTGGCCCGCTGGGACGCCCATCAGCAGACCGGCGCCGCCGCAGGCTCGGCTACCTGACTTGGTCCGGTCGCCGGCCACGGCGTTCGTGCGGGACGCGATTACCGGGCCGGTCAGATTCGCTCGGTCAGGTGAGCTCGGCTGGGCTTCTGCTCGGACGCCTCGGGCCAGAAGTCGGTTATTCGCACGATCAGGTCATCGGCGATATCGAAGAAGCACAGGCCCGGGTAGGTCTCGCCCGCGTCGGTCATCTGAATCCAGCTGGCGGCCCAGTAGGCCGAGACGAGTGCACGCGTGGAGGTAACGTCTCGGCGTTACCCGTGCGGCCCGGCGCTTATTCGCCGGTGGCGCCGTCGATGCGCTCGCGCAGCAGGTCGGCGTGGCCGTTGTGGCGGGCGTACTCCTCGATCATGTGCAGGTACACGAAGCGCAGCGATAGCGTCTCGCCCCCGTGGATGAAGGTCGCCTCGAGCGGTGAGTTCTCGGCGACGGCATTGGACAGCTTGATCTCCTCGGTGAACCGCGCGTAGTCCGCCGCCGCTCGCGTCGGGTCGGTGTCCTGCCAGGCGAGCTCGCGCCCGTACACGTCCTCGACCGGCTCGTCGGCGAACCGCTGCCTGAACCAGATCCGCTCGACGTTGGTCAGGTGCCGGACCAGCCCGAGCAGGGACAGGTCGGATGGCGGCAGCGTTCGCTCGGCGAGCTGCTCGCCGGTCAGCCCCGCGCACTTGACCAGCAGCGTCGCCCGCTGCCAGTCGAGGAACACCTGCAGGGTCGCCCGCTCGCCCTCTGGCAGCGGCCCGTCATACCTGGTTACCTCTGGCGCCGTCCACGTCACCGGACCATCATGGCACGGGCCAGGCTAGGTTCGGCGTCGCGGCCGGGACGTCGTTCGGACCCCGTGGAGGCAGCTCGGGGGAGGCGGCGGGGACTAGCGGCGGCGGGTGGGCGGGAACGGCTGGGTGGGGCTGGTCCGGCGGCCCGGCCACTGGTTCCTGACGTCCCTGGCCCCGGGCGGGTTCTTGCCGCCCGAGCGGAGCCGGGCGGTGGCGGTGATCCGCGCCGCGATCGTGATGATGATGGCGATTGGCAGCGTCTGCGGCAGTTCGTCGGCCGGGACGAACGCCACCGCGGCGAACGCGACCGCCACCCCGCCGACGGCGACCGCCAGGGCGGTGGCGACCCGGCGGCTGAGCACGGTCCGGCGGACCAGGTGCCGAGCCTCGCGCGGGAGCCGGGCCACCATAAAGCCGGAGACCGCCATGATTGCCACCGCGACCCCGGCGAACGCGAGCGCGAGCGGCAGCCGGTCCACGTGCGTCACCGCCGGGATCCAGAGCATGACCAGTGCGATCAGGATGAAGATGTAGATCAGCCGCGACACCGACCTGATGATGACCACGTCGATGTTGCGCGAGTAGATGTGCTCGCCTGGCGTGGTCCGCGCGGCGCTGATGAAGTGCCTGATCGCGCCGATCGTGTCGTGCCGCCGCAGCCTGATCCGGCCGAGTTCGTTCATCGCCCCGCTGTGCACCGGGTCGAGCGCGAGCGCACGCTCCTGGTGGCGTCGAGCAGAAGCCAGGTCGCCCCGGGCCAGGGCGACCTTGCCCGACAGGAAATGCACGTCAGGCTCGTTCGGCGCCAGCCTGCGCGCCTCGGCGGCGGCGGTCGCGGCCAGGGCGGGCTGCCCGGCCGCCAGCGCGGCCTGCGCGACGCACACGTGGGTCTGCCAGTAGCCGGGCGCGAGCCGCCGCGACTCTGCGGCCGCGCGGAGCGCCTCGGCGTGGTTGCCCAGGTGCATCAGCGCGTTGGAGGCGAGCCGGTGCGGCCACTCCTCGCCCGGCTCGATCGCGGCGGCCCGGTTGGCGGCCTCGACCGCCTCGGCGTAGCGATCCGCGCCGAGGTGCGCGCGGGCGAACAGGCACCAGGCCCGGCCGCTGTCGGGCTCGGTTGAGACTAGGCGCGCGAGCAACGTTGAGGCCTCGTCGTAGCGCCCGAGGTCGAGCATCGTGGCGGCTCGCGCCAACTCCTGTCTCAGCTCCGTCAAGTCACCGGTTTCCGTAAGATCAGCCGTCGCTTGCGCAGGTATGCCACTAGGTCATCGTAAGCGCCGCCCTCGTTCGCGAACAGCGCGACATTCCTGGCGGTCTCGAACCAGGTGCCAAGCGACGGCTTGACCTCGGTGACGGCGGCCTCCAGATCGGCCTGCCCGATCAGCCGCGGCTCACCCCTGCTGACCGAGTCGAGCAGGGCCCGCTCGGCGGCGGTCTCGCACACGTGCGCGATGTCGGCCCCCGAGTACCCGTCGGTCAGCCGCGACAGCCGGCTCAGGTCGATCCCGGCCACGGGCCGGTCCCGGAGATGGAAGCGGAACACGCCCTCGCGCGCGGGGCCGTCGGGCGGGAGCACCAGCAGCGTCCGGTCGAACCGTCCGGGGCGCCGCAACGCGGAGTCAACGTCCCACGGGTGGTTGGTCGCGGCGAGCAGGAACACGCCGGTGTTGTCCGACGCCACGTCGTCGAGCTCGAGCAGCAGCTGGTTGACGGCCGAGCGCATCGGCGTGTTGCGCAACTGGGACCGCTTCTGCCCGATCGCGTCCACTTCGTCGAGGAAGACCACGCACGGCGCGTTCCGCCGCGCCACCTCGAACAGGTCGTGGATGTTGCGCTCGGAACGGCCCACGAACATGTCGATCAGGTCGGCGAAGGACACAGTGATGAACCGCGCGCCGAGCTCTCCCGCCACCGCGCGGGCGACGAACGTCTTGCCGCAGCCAGGCGGCCCGTAGAGCAGCAGCCCGCCGCGCAGCGACTTGCCGTAGAGTTTGCGCAGCTCGGGGTTGCGCATCGGGGCGAGGAAGGCCGCCTCAAGCCGCTTCTTGACCTCGTCCAGGCCGGCCACGTCGGCCAGGGTCAGCCCGGTGTGCTCCGCGTCGTACGCGCCCGCCTCGTCCAGGCCGGCCGAGACCGATCCGGCCTCGCCGACGAACATCGTGGGCAGCACGTCCCGCAGCTCATCCTCGGCCTGCGACCAGTCGTAGCCCTCGGCCGGGTCCCCGGCGGGCGAGGCCGGCCCGGCGGCGTCGTCGCCGCTGCCCGCCGCCCCGGCGGCAGGGGAATGGGGGTCAGGCGAGGCACCACGCGACCGTTCGGGAGAAAGATCGAGGTCAGCTGACGCAGACGGAGGCAGATCGGCGGCCTTAGCCCCCGACGACCCCGCCGGGGCCCCCGCCGACCCGGGAGCCGCGGGCGTCCCGCTCGTGAGCATCGCCAGCGCCTCTGCGTTCCCCGGGTCGCGCTGCAGCACGGCGCCGAGGTGCCGCACCGCCTCGTCGCGCTGGTCGCCCCGCAGCAGCAGCGCCGCCAGGTGCAGGCGCAGCGGCACGTCGTCGGGCATCGCGGCCACCGCGTTCCGCAGGCTGTCAAGGAGCGGGTCAGGTTCCATGGGCCGATTCCTGGGAGTTGACTGCCACACTTCCACAGTATGGGCAGCGGCGACCGCGTGGGTACGGTCTTGACAATCGGGTCGCGAGGTTAAGAGCACACGTTGTCGGCCGCCGTGGAGTCGGCGTTGAGCGCGTTGACCACCGACGACGGGACCGAGCCGGCGGCGACGTCCGCCTGAACGGTCTTGAGCTCGGCCAGCATCGTGCCGAGGGCGGACTTGGCCGACGCGGACTGCGCCTGCCCCGCCGCGCTGGTGAGGTCGGTGATCGCGGTCGTCATGTCCGCGCTGAGCGCGCCCTGCGAGGACTGGTGGTTGAGCGTATCGATCGCGTTGTTGTAGGCGCCGAGCGCGGTGTTCGCGTACGCCTTGCAGCCGGGGTCGGACGGCCCGCCGAGCAGTCTGCCCGCGACGAACCAGCCCCCGACCGCGATCGCGATGATCGCGACCACCCCGCCGATCAGCACGCGCTTCTTGCGCCACCAGCCGGGCTGGCGCTCCGTCGTGCGGCCGGCCGGCCGGGCCGGGGCGTCGAACTGGGTCGCGCCGCCCGCCGGACTGAAAGCCGAGCCGGGCCCCGATTGCGGCTGGAACCCGCCGAACAGGTCGCGTGACTGGCCGGCGGACTGGGCCGGCTGGCCGAGGTAGCCAGCGGGCTGCTGCGCCGCCCCCTGGAAACCCGCCGGCCCCTGGAACGCTGCCGCCCCCGGGGGCTGCCCCGGACCCTGGAACTGCCCGGGAGCCTGGAACTGGCGTGGTCCCTGGAACTGGCCGGGCCCCTGGAACTGGCCGGGCCCCTGGAACTGGCCGGGGCCCTGGAACTGGCCCGGACCCTGCGACTGCTCGGGAGCCTGGAACTGGCCGGGGCCCTGGAACTGCCCGGGTCCCTGCTGCCCGGGGCCTCCGAACTGCCCGGGGCCCTGGAACTGGCCGGGCCCTTGGAAGTGCCCGGGTCCCTGGAACTCGGTCGGACTCTGGAAGTGCCCCGGTCCCTGGAACTGCCCGAGTCCGTCGAGCTGCGTCGGTGCTTGGAAGTGTCCCGGTCCCTGGAATTGCCCGGGTCCCTGGAACTGTGTTGGGTCCTGGAGCGGCGTCGGGTTCTGGAATTGCCCCGGTCCCTGGAACTGAGTCGGTTCCTGGAACTGCGTCGGGTTCTGGAACGGCGTCGGGTCTTGGAACTGCGTTGGCCCGGGGAAATGAGCAGGGTCCTGGAACTGAGTCGCGCCGGGGAAGGCGCCCTGCCCCGACGGCGGGAACTGGCCGGGGAAGCCGCCGGGCTGAGCACCGGGGAATCCGCCGCCCTGGGGCGGCTGCGGCGACGGCACCTGGAACGGTGGCAGCTGGGGACCCGGGAACGGACCGAACTGCCCTGGACCGTGCACCTGACCCGGTTGCGGCGTTGCCGCCGTGGGCGGTGCGGGTTGCGGCGGCGTCATGGGCTGGGCCGGAGGCGTCCCCGGCGCGGCGTCCCACCGGGGTGCGATCCCCGGCTGCGGGGTCTCGTAGCCGTTGGGCGGGCCATACCCGTTGGGCGGGCCATAGCCGGCCGGGCCGCCGGGGCCGTACCCGCCCTGGGCCGGGTAGCCGTTCGGCTGCTGGTACAGGTGACCGGGTCCGCCCGGTCCGGTCGGCGCGCCCTGGCCCGGGTTCCCGAAGTCGGGCTGGCCGTGCGCCCCTTGGTTCTGCGCCTGCGACTGCTGCTGGCCCTGCCGCCGGGTGCCACGGGGGGTGAACCAGGAGTCCGCCGACGGCGCCGACGTCTCTGGCATCGTGCCCGGGACCTGGTAGCCGCCGCCCGGGCCGGCCGCGCCGTTCCCGGTCGGGTCATTGCCGTCTGGCTCGGCCGACCGCCCCGACGACTCTCCGGACGAAAGCGCCCGGGCACGGCGGGTGGGCAGCATGGCCGGGCGGGTCGGCCCGCTAGGGCCAGCGGGGTACCGGGGAGTATCTGAGGCAGACGACATGACTAGCTGATCCGTTCCTGGCGACGCGACGACGTGCAGTCGTGTTTGACACGGGCCAGGTCGGTCAGACGAAGCCGTTGCGGCTAAGGCTAGCCGGGTCGGGCTCGCCCCGGGGCAGCGACACGTCTCCGGTGACGTCGGCCGCGAGCCGGATCTGGTCGCCGTCCACGAGTCGAACCTCGGTATAAGGCATCACCCGCTCGCCGTTCACGAACGTGCCGTTGGTCGATCCCTCGTCGCGGATGGTCGCCCGGCCGCTGTCATCGACCACCACCGTCGCGTGCTTACGCGACACGTTGTCGTACTGCTCGAACGCGGCCGCGACGAGCGACTGGGCCGGATCCCGGCCAAGGATGACGGAGGTTCCCGCCGGGACGTCGACGTTCCCAGTCGGGAACGCGATCCGCAGCAGGACCAGCGACGGACGTCGCCGCGGGCCGCTGTCACCGCCTTGTCGGATGTACTGCTGTGACACCGTCGGCGACGGGATGTCGTCGTCTGGGAATGGGGCGTGCGGCAGGTTTGCGCCACACCGGAAGCAGATCAGGTCCTCCGGCTGCACCCCGATGCCGCAGTTTGGGCAGGTCAGGATCGCCATCTCCTCGCTTGAAGCCGGTAGCCGTTGCCAGCTACCATACCGCCAACGCGCCAGTTAGCGCAGTAGTCTTCGGGTGGTCGGACGACTACTAGTGCCCGGTAACGTGCCGTTACACCGCGGGCCGGGCCACCCGCTACGGCGTGGCACCCCTGACGCACGCCAAACCCGGCGCTAGCATGCGTTCATGGTGGATTACGAACTGGCACCCGAGCAGCGCGACCTGCGAGCGACGGTCGCCTCGTTCGCCCGCGACGTGGTGGCACCGGTGATCGGGGACTACTACGAGCGCGGCGAGTTCCCCTACGACATCGTGGCCGGGATGGGCAAGCTCGGCCTGTTCGGCCTCCCGTTCCCCGAGGAGTTCGGCGGCATGGGGGGCGACTTCTTCACCCTCTGCCTGGCGATCGAGGAACTGGCCCGGGTGGATTCATCGGTCGCGATCACGCTCGACGCCGGGGTGACGCTCGGCGCGATGCCGATCTTCCGGTTCGGCACCGACCAGCAGCGCGGCCGCTGGCTCCCGGAGCTCTGCGCGGGGGAGCGGATCGCGGCGTTCGGGCTCACCGAGCCCGACGGCGGCACCGACATCCCCGGCACCATGCGGACGACGGCCAGGCTCGACGGCGGCGAGTGGGTCGTCAACGGGACCAAGGCCTTCATCACCAACGCCGGGACGTCGATCACCTCACTGGTCACGGTGCTGGCGCTCACCGCCGGCGCGGGCGGCGATAGGGAAAACTCCACCATCGTCATACCCAGCGGTACCGCTGGCTTCCAGCCGGCCCCCAAGTACTCAAAGGTCGGGTGGTGCGCGTCCGACACCCGCGAGCTCTCGTTCGCCGACTGCCGGGTCCCTGCGGAGAACCTGCTGGGCGAGCGGGGCCGGGGGTACGCCCAGTTCCTCCGCATCCTGGACGAGGGCCGGGTGGCTATCTCGTCGCTCGCGACCGGGCTCGCCCAGGGGTGCGTCGACGAGTGCGCGCGCTACGCCAACGAGCGGGTCTCGTTCGGGGTCACGATCGGCAGGCACCAGGCGATCGCGTTCAAGCTGGCCGACATGGCCGCCCGGGTGCACGCCGCCCGGCTCGCCTGGTACGACGCCGCGGCGCGGCTCGTCGCCGGGGTGCCGTTCAAGAAAGAGGCCGCGATCGCCAAGCTGCTCGCCTCCAACGCGGCGATGGACAATGCCCGCGACGCCACCCAGATCTTCGGCGGGGCCGGGTTTATGAACGAGTCCCCGGTCGGCCGCTTCTACCGCGACGCCAAGATCCTCGAGATCGGCGAGGGCACCTCCGAAGTACAGCGCATGTTGATCGCCCGCTCCCTGGGGGTTTCGGGGTAGCCGTGGAGCGCGATGGCTTCTGTGCGATTTCTGAGTCATCGAGCCTAGTACCGAGGTAGCCTTCCCTAAGCTGCGCAGGCCATACGGCCTAGCCCAACTGGGGTGGACAAGGTGGGCATCTGCCAAAGTTCAGGGCTATTCCCGGTGAATGCCGGGTCGTGGGCGGCTGATTGATGGTTATATGTCCCTACCCGATTTGTAGCGCTAGCTGGAAGAGTTGCCCTGTGCTTGTCCAGGTTGCCCTTGGAGCTGCGAGGTGTAAGCGCAGTGCGTAGACGTTCGATGACCAACGGAAACGGCGGTCTGCAGACGCAGGCCTCCGATCTTCCGGTCAACGGAAGCGGAGCCCCCCCGCAGAGCGGACCGCTCGCCGTCGGCCCAGGCCAGGCTGGCCCGGGTGCCGGTTCTGCTGGCGACCCCGGACAGGCGGGTCTGCCGGTTCCGCTGTCGCAGGCGCGTCGTAACGGCGCGACGGCCGCAGGCAACGCGGCATCCACCGGACGCAAGGGCTCGCCGTTCTCGATCAGTAACTGGCGCGTGCGCTGGCGCCTAGTCGCGATCATCGCCGTGCCGACCATCACCGCCCTGATCCTCGGCGTCATCCAGATCGTCGGCTCGGTCAACAACTACGAATCGTTCAAGCGCGTGCAGACCCTGGCGAACCTCAACGCCCTCGTGGTCACCGCGACCGGGCAGATCGCCGACGAGCGAGACCTCACCGCGGGCTACGTCGCCACCGGCCGGAGTAACGCAGCGCTGAAGCAGAAGGCGCTCGCGGTCCAGGCCGCGACCACGGTGACCACCAACGAGATCGCGACCGACGCGAACGCGGTCATCAACGGCAGCGGCTACCGGGCGCAGACGGTCGTCGACCTGCAGAACGGCGTGCTGGCAGGCATCACCGACCTGCAGAACATCCGCAAAGCGGCGATGTCCACCCTCACCCCGGCGCTTTCCGTCATCCAGAACTACGACCTGAGGCTCCTGCAGCCGTTCGTGGCGTTCAGCGGTGACATCGCGGCGGGAACCGGCAACGCCACCCTGCAGTCCGACGTCACCGTGCTCAACGCGCTGCTGCACCAGGAGGACGACGCCTCGCTGCAGCGCGCCTACCTGTACCAGGCGCTTGAGAGCGCGCCGCCGGCCCTGACGCCCACCGCGCTCACCGACCTGAACCAGGCGGTCGCCCAGCAGTCCGCCGACAACAGCCAGTTCGACGCGGTCGCCTCGGTCAGCGAGCAGCAGACGCTGAACAACACCGTCTCCGGTCAGGCCGTGGACGAGGCGGAGAGCGCCGAGTCGCTCGCGATCGCCACCGCGGGCACGGCGAACCTGCAGATCGGCCAGCAGCAGAGCTGCACCACCGCGGGCCAGGACCCGGCCGAGTGCTGGATGACGACGAAGACCGCGCAGATCACGGACATGCGCGCGGTCAGCGACGGCACCAACGGCCTCGTCCAGCAGATCCAGGCGCAGGCCAACTCCCTCGCGCAGTCCGCGTTGCGCAGCGCCGAGATCGTCTCCGTCGCCACCCTGCTGCTGCTGCTCCTGGTGCTGCTGATCACGACCTTCGTGGCGCGGTCCATGATCCGCCCGCTGCGCAAGCTGCGGGCCGACGCCCTCGAGGTGGCCGGCTCCAAGCTGCCGGAGATGGTCCGCCGACTGAGCCAGAGCGAGGGCGGCGACGCCTCCGCCGAGATCGAGCCGATCGGCGTCAACTCGACCGACGAAATCGGCGAGGTCGCGCGGGCCTTCGATCAGGTGCACAGGGAAGCGGTCCGGCTGGCGGCCGACGAGGCCATGCTCCGCGGCAACCTGAACGCGATGTTCGTCAACCTGTCGCGCCGTAGCCAGTCCCTGATCGAGCGCCAGCTCTCGCTGATCGACAACCTGGAGCAGACCGAACAGGACGCCGACCGGCTCTCCAGCCTGTTCCGCCTGGACCACCTGGCCACTCGTATGCGCCGCAACTCGGAGAACCTCCTGGTCCTCGCGGGCCACGAGGCCGCCAGCCGTCGCTGGAGCCAGCCGGTCCCGTTGGTCGACGTGCTCCGCGCCGCGATCTCCGAGATCGAGCAGTACGAGCGCGTGGTGCTCAACGTCCAGCCGGGCATCCAGGTCACCGGCCAGGCCGTTAACGACGTGGTGCACCTGGTAGCCGAGATCGTGGAGAACGCGACCACCTTCTCGCCCGAAGACACCCAGGTGTACGTGACCGGCCAGCCGCTGACCAGCGGGGGCGTGCTGCTCGACATCACCGACAACGGCGTGGGCATCTCCGAGCAGGAGATGGCGCACGCGAACTGGCGGCTCGACAACCCACCGGTGGTGGACGTCGCCGTCTCCCGCCGCATGGGCCTGTTCGTGGTCGGCCGTCTGGCGGCCAGGCACGGGGTCAGGGTCCGGCTGCGGCACGCGCAGTCCGGCGGCCTCACCGCGCTGATCTGGCTGCCCGAGTCGGTCGCCGCGCCCGAGTCGGCCCAGTCGCTCGGCCGGCTGCGCAAGTTCGAGGCCGACGACTACGGCCCCGCGCCTTCGCTGTCCGCTCCGACCGCGGTCGGCAGCGCGAGCCCGTTCGCCGGGCCGGCCGGCAACGGAGCCGGCGCCCCGGGCGGGCTCGGCAGCGCGGCCGCGACGGCCGCGCGCATCCCCCGGCTGGGCGGCGGCAACGGAGCCGGCGGCAACGGCGACGGCAGTGTCGGCAACGGCGGCTTCAGCGCCTTCGGCGGCGGCAACGCCAGGCCGGGAGCTAGCGGCGCCAACGGCTCGACCCCCACCATCGAGGTGCCGGGCGGCGCGCTGCCGGTGCGCACGCCGGGCACCAATCCCCTAGGACCGGCCGGCGGCGGCAACGGCAGCGGCGGCGGATCGGTGTTCGGCGGAAACGGGTTTGGCACCGAGGAAATCGGCTCGAGCGACTTCGGCACCACCCGGCTGCCGGCCCTCGGCGGCGATGGCGGTTCGGCGGCCGCGGTCCCCGTCCCGAGCGCCGCCCCCGGTGTCGGCAACGGCATCGGCGGCTCCGACGGCAGCCAGGTCACGATCCCGCCCGCCGTCGGCGGGACCCACGACCAGCGGCTGCCGATCTTCGACTCGCTCGAGTCGGACTGGTTCCGGCGCAGCGGCAGCGCCTCGCTTGGTTCCGGCACGGCCACCGCCACGGCGCCGGCCGCCGCCGGGCAGACCTGGACGTCCCCGGCGGACGAGGGATACCGCGCCGCCCGGGTGGCGGCAGAGCCCGCTTCGGACGAAACTACGACGGCCGGGCTGCCAAAGCGCACCCCGAGGGCTAACCTCGTGCCAGGATCGGTCGGCGGTGGCAGTGGCGGCGACGATGCGGACACCGCGCCGCCCGCCCGGTCAGCGGAGACGATCCGCAGCCGGATGGCGAGCTTCCAGCGTGGCGTACGCGACGCGCGTGCCACCGCATCTCAGAACGAGGAGCCATAAGTCCAATGAGACCCACGGATAGAGCAATCAGGACACGAGGAGGCGCCTGTATGTTCGGGCGAGGAGAGGAGCGCGCGTGAGCACGCCAGGACGCCCGGTCCAGGACCTCAGCTGGCTGATCACGAACTTCGTGGAGCGGGTCCCGGACGTGGCCCATGCGGTCGTCGTCTCGTCGGACGGTCTTCCGCTTGCGTTCTCCGCGGGATTCCCCCAGGAGCGCGCGGATCAGCTGGCTGCGGTCACATCGGGCCTGACCAGCCTTACCCAGGGTGCTTCGCGGGTCTTCGAAGGCGGCGCGGTCGTCCAGACCGTGGTCGAGATGCAGCGCGGGGTGCTCGTCATCATGGCGATAAGCAACGGCGCCAGCCTGGCCGTGCTCGCGGCCTCCACCTGCGATCTCGGACTCGTCGCCTACGAGATGACCCTCCTAGTAGAGCGCGCGGGCCGGGTACTGACGCCCGCCGCGCGTGGCGGGGTCATGCAGGGCGCGATGCCAGGAGACGGTCGGCGATGATGCCTATGGCGACCCGCATGACTGAGGGGCATGGTGGCCGGGCTAGGCCGCGGCGGTGACGACCGCGGCTCGCCCGTATGGCAGGGTCCTGGAAGGGCCGGGCCATGGGACGAGTCGCAGCCGCAGCGCCAGCCTTATACCCCAGCACCGCAGCAGTATCCGGTCGACGAAGAGAGCGGCTCGACGCGGCTAGTCCGCCCGTACACCGTGACCGGCGGCCGGACTCAGCCGAGGTACAAGCTCGCGCTTGAAGCCTTGGTATCAGCGTCCGTGTACGAGCCGCGTGACCTATCCGTTCTGGCACCCGAGTGCCAGGCGATCCTGCAGTTCTGCCTCGACTGGCGGTCCGTTGCCGAGATCTCGGCAGTGCTGCGGATGCCGCTCGGCGTGGCGCGGATCCTGGTCGCGGACATGAGCGCGGACGGCCTCGTGCGCATTCACCAGCGCGACGACTCCGAGGGCCGCCCCGACCTTAACCTGCTCGAAAGGGTGCTTAGTGGACTCCGTAAGATCTAGCGTCGCCCGGCCGCACGGAGGCGGCGACGCATCGGCGATGACTTCGGTCAAGATCGTCGTCGCGGGCGGCTTCGGCGTGGGCAAGACGACCTTCGTCGGCTCAGTGTCGGAGATCACCCCGCTCACCACCGAGGCCGTCATGACCGTGGCCTCAACCGACGTGGACGACCTCTCCCACGTTCCCGACAAGAACACGACGACCGTCGCGATGGACTTCGGCCGGATCACCCTTGAGAAGGATCTGGTGCTCTACATGTTCGGTACCCCCGGACAGCACCGGTTCTGGTTCATGTGGGACGACCTGATCCAGGGCGCCATCGGCGCGGTGGTCCTCGTCGACACCCGTCGGCTGGCGGACTCGTTCCCGGCGGTCGACTACTTCGAGGCGAGCGGGCTGCCGTTCGTCATCGGCATCAACGGTTTCCACGGGCAGTTCCCGCACCGGTCCAACGACGTGCGCGAGGCGCTCGCGATCCCGTCGACGGTCCCGGTCATCCCGTGTGACGCCCGCAACCGTGAGTCGACCAAGGCCACCCTGGTGACGCTGGTCGAGCACGCGATGTCGATGCAGGCGGCAGGCCGGTACTAGCGGGCGGGCGGCTGTCTCGCGGGACAGCCCCTGGCGTGGGGGACCAGTCTTTCTTCCGGCATGGGGGGTTCCCACCCCCCATTTCCCCGGCCCCCATTCCCCTGGCCCGGTACCCCCGGCGCACGACGTCCCGCCCCGCCATTGTCGGCGACCCACAATGGCGGGGGCCACAGTTGGCTGGCGGCTGACTAGCCACGCCTGGTGCACGTCGGCACAATGGTGGGGTACTCAGGATGCAGGGAGGCCTCACCGGTGACCGAGCGCTACTACACGACGAGCACCGCGTTCCTTGAGGCACTGGCCGAGGCTGGCATCAGCTACATCTTCGCCAATCTAGGCAGCGATCACCCCGGCATCATCGAAGCCCTCGCCCAGGCCAAGGCCGACGGCCGCGCGGACGAGCTGCCCAAGCTCATCATCTGCCCGCACGAGACGGTGGCGCTCTCCGCCGCCCACGCCTACGCCATGGTGACGGGTGAGCCGCAGGCGGTCGTGGTCCACGTCGATTCCGGCACCCAGAACGTCGGCGGCATGGTGAACAACGCCATGCGCGGCCGCGCCCCCGTGCTCGTCTTCGCGGGCACCGTGCCGTACACCCAGGACGGCGAGCTCCCCGGCAGCCGGACCGAGTTCATCCAGTGGATTCAGGACGTGCGCGACCAGCGCGGCATCCTCCGCAACTACGTCAAGTACGACAACGAGCTGCGAACCGGCCGGAACGTCAAGCAGCTGGTGCACCGGGCGCTGCAGATCGCCCGCAGCGAGCCCGCAGGCCCGGTCTACCTGACCGGCGCCCGCGAGGTGATGGAGGAGCGGATCGAGCCGTACCAGGTCGACCCGGGGACCTACCCGCCGGTCGCCCCGGCGGCGTTGACGGCGGAGGTGACCGCCGAGATCGCGACCGCGCTGGCCGGCGCCCGGCACCCGCTGATCGTCACGTCCTACCTCGGACGCGATCCCGCCGCGGTCCCGTCGCTGGTCGCGCTGGCCGAGCTGCTGGCCGTCCCGGTGCTCGAGGCGATGGCGTATCACGTCAACTTCCCCGACGACCACCCCCTGCACGCGGGCTTCCAGTACCACAGCACCGGGCAGAATCCCGTCCTGGCCGAGGCGGACGTGATCCTGGTGCTCGACTCCGACGTCCCCTGGATCCCCTCGGTCAACCGGCCCGCGGCCGGCGCCGCGGTCCACTACGTCGACATCGACCCGCTCAAGTCCCAGATGCAGCTCTGGGATGTGCCCGCGCGGCAGTTCGCCGCCGCCAACTCGAAGGTCGCGGTGGAGCAGATCGCCGCCTACGTTCGCGAGCACGATCTGGTCGACAGCGCGGTGGTGGCGTCGCGCCGCGCGGCGGCGGCCGCACGGCACCGCCGTGAGCTTGACCGGCGGGAGGCGGCCGAGCAGCCGCGGGACGACGTGATCACCCCCGAGTACCTGACCGCGTGCGTGCGGCGGCTGCTTGACGGCGAGGACGCGATCGTGCTGACCGAGGTGGTCACCAACAGCAAGGCGGTGGCCGAGCACCTGCGCCCGGTCCGGCCCGGTTCGGTGCTGCACCACGGCGGCGGCGCGCTCGGCTGGTCCGGCGGCGCGGCGGTGGGGGCCAAGCTGGCGGCGCCGTCACGGACGGTGGTGTCCCTCGTCGGCGACGGCTCTTTCCTGTTCAGCGTCCCGTCGTCGGCCATCTGGGTGCAGCGCCGGTACGACGCCCCGGCGCTGACGATCGTCTACGACAACGGCGGCTGGCAGGGGCCCAAGTTCTCCACCCTCCAGGTGCATCCGGACGGCGTGGCGGCGGCAACCGACGAGTTCCCGGTCTCGCTCGCGCCGACGGTGGACCTGCCCGCGGTGGCGCTGGCGGCGGGCGCGGGCTTCGGCGTGACGGTGACCGACCCGGCCGAACTGCCGCAGGTACTCAAGGACGCCCTCGCCACCGTCCAGGCCGGCCGCTCGGCAGTCGTCAGCGTCCGCCTGCCGCCCGTGTAGCGGGTGCGCGCGCCCGGCCCGGCGACCACACGTTGAACTCGCCGGGCTAGCCCCTAGCGTCGGTTAGCCCGTCGGTCCGGCTAGCCCCTAGCGTCGGCTGGCCCCTCGGTCCGGCTAGCCCCTAGCGTCGGCTAGCCCCTCGGTCCGGCTAGCCCCTAGCGTCGGCTAGCCCCTCGGTCCGGCTAGCCGACGCCCGTCCGTCCACCACCCATTCCCACGCGTCCCACGCACCCCTTGCGCCACCACCCACTACGCTCACGCGCGAAGATCAAATAAATCCATGGCGTTTCCGGGATCAGGACACCGGAAACGCCATGGATTTCTCCGTCGTGATCTTCGTTGTGGCACATGGCTACGACTTATCAACAGGTTATCCACAGTTTTCGATCGACTGGTGACGGCGGGTAACGCATTGATTAACGATTGACGTATGTCGCTGCGAACTATCACCCTCTCGGAGGTCCTCGTCGCCCAGGAGGGCGTGCTCAGCACGTCCGCCGCGCTTCGATTCATGAGTGAGGATCAACTCCGTTGGAAGATATCGTCCGGGCGTTGGCAGAAGCCAAGTCGGGGAGTTGTCATCGCCCAGTCGGGGCCGCCCACCGAACGGCAGTTGCTGCGCGCCGCGCTGCTCCGGGCCGGGCCGCGGTCCGTCCTGGCGGGACTCACCGCCGCCCGGTTGGACGGATTCAAGGGTTTTGACGATAAGGCACCGTTTACCGACCGCCCTATTTACCTGCTCGTCCCCTATGGCTACAAGCGTCGTACGCCGCCACTCGGGTTGACCGTTGTCACGCATTACTCGCAGCGGCTCGCTGACGCGGACGTGCATCCGACGAGGCAGCCCAGGCGGACGCGGATGGCGCGGTCGCTGATCGACGCCGCTGCCTGGATGCCGACCGACCGCGGTTCGATGGCGGTTCTTGCCGCGGGAGTGCAGCAGGGACTGGTCAGGGTCGCCGATCTCCGCCTGACGGCCAACCGGATCGAGACCCTCCGCCGTCGGAAGATGATCATCGATGCCCTCGGCGACATCGCCGGCGGCACGCAGGCGCTTTCCGAACTCGACTTCATTCGCCTGGTCGTCCGCGCATTCGGGCTTCCCGAGCCAAGCCGCCAATCGGCTCGCCGGGACCCGCACGGCCGCAGGCGCTGGATCGACGCGGCGTGGGACGAGTGCAAGATCGCGGTCGAGATCGACGGCGCCCAGCACACCGGAGATCCACTCCAGCGTTGGGACGATATGGAGCGGGACATCGACCTCATGCTCAATGGTTACCGCACCCTGCGATTCCCCGGCTGGCTGGTCAGGGACAACCCCGAGTACGTGGCGGGCAGGATCCTCGAGGTCCTCCGCACGGCCCGGCCACCGAGGCTGAAGATCGCCACCTAACCTGCTTCCCAGCATCCCCGGGTGCGGTAATCTTGCGCCTGGCACGGGGCGGTAGCTCAGCAGGTCAGAGCAGCGGACTCATAATCTGCCGGTCGTGGGTTCGAGCCCCACCCGCCCCACCGCGTCTGACCTGCG
>CAVZAA010000007.1:0-328481 GCA_963773105.1 uncultured Actinomycetota bacterium | reverse complement strand
TGATCAGGATGGGCCACGGGGCCTGGGGGATCCAGGACCTGAAGTAGCCGATGAACCCCTTCGTCTTGAAGCCCAGGTACCAGTAGAGGCCGTACACCATCAGCACGAGCGGCCAGACGAAGCCGATCCGTGCCATCGGCGGGAACTGGAGCAGCGGGACGAGCTCCATCAGGTTACACACGAGGATCCAGAAGAACAGCGGCACCAGGAACTGCATGTAGGGGTCGCCCTTTTTGCCGAGCACCGGGCGCACAACCTGGTCTCTGACGGCCAGGACGGCCAGCTCGCCGATGCTCTGCGTCCGGCCCGGGATCATCTTCGGCTTGGCGAACGCCGCCCAGAAGAACGCCACGATGATGATGACGCACAGGATCGCGATGAACTCGGGCTTGGTGACGTTCCATGCGCCGATGCTGAACAGCTTCTGGAAGTAGAAGTCATTCAACCCGGGTGCGGGGTAGCCGCACCCGCTGAAAATGTGGCAGCCCTCCGCGGCGGCCGCGATATCGCCGGTCACCGATCATCTCCCTTCGGGGGGTTCCCCTGCTCATGTGGCCGGCCGTACCGATAGATGATCCAGCCGGTCGAGATGGTGAGCCCGACCAGCATGCCGATCGGGAAAATCAGTGCAATGTGAGTGAAGTGGCCGATCACCCAGCCGATGCCGCCGTAGGCGAGCATGCCGGAGATCAGGTAGCTGAAGATGGTCCAGCCGGACCCCATCGTGAGACCGTTGTCGCTGCCGGCCGCCCCTGAAGCCGACCCGGGCGCCCCCGGTGCTCCGGACGTGACGTACCGACCCGGACGGCGGTAGCTCCGCATTCCCACGGTCGCCGCGCCTCAGCTCTTTCCGTCCGGCTCGACGTACAGCGTCTGCATCCGCATCGCGGCCACTGCCTGAGCGGCGGACCAGGCGAGGATGCAGGCGAGCGCCGTGAAGCCGAGACTGCGGCCGTTGAAGGCGGTGGAGTGCCCGATCGCCACCAGCACGATCGCGAACGCGACGATCTTGACCACGAACGAGCCGAGCGCGGTCACCATCATCGCCATCGGGCTGACCTTCGCGGCCTTGCCGACCGCGAGGATGCTGATGCCGAAGAACACGGCGACGACGCCGATGCCGATGAGCGCTCCGTAGATGCCCTTGGACCCGACGACCAGCGCGGCGATGACGACCGCCACGGCGGCCACCACGCTGGTCAGCGCGATCGACCACCGCACAACGCGGCCATAGTGCGCCATCTCTACCGGCTCTCCCTTGAGTTCATATGTCCAGCAGTGTCCGTCTCTGACCCTGCTTGTGAAGGCTATCACAAAGTTCTTGACTTTGGCTTTACCTGATTAACGACTTTACATGACCATCGCGCGGTGCCGCGAGGGCCCCCCACCCCAACCGGGGACAGGTACCAACAGTGTCTGGCCCCAAATGTGGCGAAATGACACGCATCGCCACGCGACCGGCGTTCCCGCAGGTTACAGCAGACTAACCGGAGATCGCCAGTTACGGTCGCGTTGCCCCTGCGTTACGGGCGTGGCGGCTCGGCAGCGGCCCGGCGGCCGATGTGGGCGGCGCGGCGGGCGGCCGGGGCGGCGTGGCGGGCCGCGTGGGCGCGGCGGGGGACGTGGGCGGCGCGGTGGGCCGCGTGGGCGCGGCGGGCGACGTAGGCGGCGCGGCGGTGGCTCCGAAGGTCGGAGCGGCCGCTGCGGACGACCAGGCGGCGGGCGGTGCTGCTGGCGGGGCTAGCGGGGCTAGCGGTGCTGGCGGGGCTGAAAGAACAGGCGGCATCCCGTTCGGCACCGGTCCGCGGAAGGCTGCGGCCTGGCTGGTGGTCGCGGCCACGGGTTCTATCGAACGGACCGGGGTTGCCCTTATCCGGTGACGGCTTCTGGTCCCGGCGGCGCGCTTGCCGGTGGACCGCCACGGGCGGAGCTTCGGCATAGTCGCGAGCACCAGCGCGATCACCGCGCCGACGGTGGCGAGAGCCAGCCAGACCAGCGGGACCCTGATGACCGAGAGGCCGACCACGGTGCCGGAGAACAGTGCCGCCCACAGGTACATGAGCAGCACCGTCTGCCGGTGCGAGTGGCCCAGGTTCTGCAGCCGGTGGTGCAGGTGCTGGCGGTCGGCGTCGAACGGCGACTGCCCGGCGAGCATCCGGCGGATCACCGCCAGCAGCAGGTCGGTGTAGGGGATGATCAGGATCGCGATCGGCAGCAGCAGCGGCAGAATGGTCGCGAACCGGTCGACCGGGCGATTGTTGGCCGGGCTCGCGTAGGTGACCAGGATGTTGTAGTCAAGCGAGGCCGTGCTCGAGAGCGGGCCGTAGGCGAGCAGCAGCCCGAGCAGCATCGACCCGGTGTCGCCCATGAAAATCCGGGCCGGGTTGAAGTTGTGCGGCAGGAACCCGATGCAGACGCCGGCCAGCACCGCGGAGACCACGGCGGGCACCGACTGGGACGGGATGCCGACCGAGTTGGTGAGCGTGTAGGAGTAGACCATGAAGGCCAGCGCGGAGATGCCGACGACCCCGGCCGCCAGACCGTCGAGGCCGTCGATGAAGTTCACCGCGTTGACCGTGACGACGATGATCAGGATCGTCACCGTGTAGCTCAGGTCCGGCTCAAGCGTCAGCGTTCCGCCCCCGGGCAGCGGTATCCAGGGGATGGCCGCGCCGGACCAGGCCACGATGCCGCCGGCCGCGATCTGCCCGGCCAGCTTGGCCAGCGCGCCGATCTCCCAGCGGTCATCGACGGCCCCGATGACCACGAGCAACCCGGCCGCCAGCAGCAGCCCCTCGACGGTGCGCGACGAGGGGAAGGCGCCCTGCAGGTAAGGGAGCCGCTCGGCGACCAGCAGCGCGACGACCAGCCCGCCGTACATGGCGAAGCCGCCGAGCAGCGGCGTCGGCGTGGTGTGGGTATCCCGGATGCGCGGCTCGTGCTGCGCGTTGACGGCGATCGCGCCCAGGCGCACCAGCGGGGTGAGGAGATAGGTCACCGCCGCCGCGATGATCAGAACGTAGAGATACTCGCGCATGGCGGCGGGCGGTCAGGCGCCCGGTCCCTGATCGGGTACCGGATCGGCCAGCTCGCCGTCATCGGCGGGCGCGGCCGCCGGCTCGGCCGCCTCGCCCGGCTCGACGATCCCGGCCGCCTTGGCGGCGGCGATGCTCTCCGCGGCCCTGCGGTCGGCCGGGCTCATCTCCTCTTCAACGATCGCCGGGGTGACCGGCAGGTCGATCACGGGGACGACCTTACGGAGGGCGTCGACGCTAATCGCGCCCGCCCGCAGCATCCGCGGTACCGTCCCGGTCAGATCGAGGATGGTAGAGGGCACGTTATCCGCGCACGGGCCGCCGTCCAGGTAGACCGCGACCGATTCGCCCAGCTGCTCCTGCGCCTGGTCGGCGGAGGTGGCGGCGGGCAGGCTGTGCAAGTTCGCGCTTGACACCGCCATCGGGCCGGTGCGGCGGAGCAGGTCAAGAGCGACCGGGTGCAGCGGCATCCGGACCGCGACCGTGCCCATGGTGTCACCGAGATCCCAGCGCAGCGTCGGGCTCGAACGGAAGACCAGGGTCAGCGGGCCGGGCCAGAACTCGTCGATCAGGTCCTGGCCGTACGGACCGAGCGTCTCGGTCAGCGCGGCGGCCGCCCGCACGCTGCCCACCAGGACGGGGGGCGGCATGTTGCGGCCGCGTCCCTTGGCGGCGAGCAGCGCGGTGACCGCATTCGGGGTAAAGGCGTCCGCGCCGATGCCGTAGACCGTGTCGGTGGGCAGCACCACAAGCTGGCCCTCCTGCACGGCGCTGGTGGCCGCGACCAGGCCATCTTCCCGCTGCTGCGTGTCGGCGCAGTCGTATCGAGCGCTCATTGATTCCATCCTAAGCAGAACCATCCGGTCCTCGCTGCGCGGCCCGAAGAGAAAATCCGCTATCGCAGGGGGCGCGCGACCACAATAGCGCTACTCCCCCGGCCACATTGCCGTGACGAAGCGGTCTCTTCTGGCGAGATCCTTGTGGTTGGTCGTGTCGCGCCAGCCGGCTTCCTCGGGGAAGATCCAGAAGACGGCGGCGCCCTGCGGCGCGCCGTGCTCGACCGCCAGCAGGCCGCCCGGCCGCAGCAGCCAGCGGGCCGCCCGTTCCACCGCCCGGATCGCCTCCAGGCCGTCGCCGCCGCTCCACAGCGCCGCGGGCGGGTCGTACTCCGCCACCTCGGGCTGCACGATCGAGCCGAGCGGGATGTACGGGGGGTTGGAGACCACCAGATCGACCGTGCCGGCCAGCGACGCCAGCTCCTTCAGGCCCTGGCGCGGGCCGCCGGACACGAAGTCGCCCTCGTGCAGCAGTACCCGCCCGGCGGTGTAGGAGTCCACGTAGCGGGTGATGTTCCGCTCCGCCCAGGCCCGCGCCAGGGGATCCCCCTCGACGGCGTGCACGCTGGCCCTGGGCACCTCCTGGGCGATGGAGAGCGCGATCGCGCCGGAACCGGTGCCGAGGTCAACCGCGACCGGTTCCGCCACATCCATCTCGCGCAGCCGGTCGATGGCCCAGCCGGTCATCACCTCGGTCTCGGGCCGGGGCACGAACACGCCCGAACCGACATCGAGCTCGAGGTACCTGAAGTACGCCCGCCCGGTGATGTGCTGAAGCGGCTCGCGGTTCTCCCGGCGGCCGATATCCACCCAGAACCTCGCGTCGAACTCCGAATCCTTCACCGTGTGCAGCTCGCTGCGCTTGACGTTGTGAACGTGGGCCGCGATGATCTCGGCGTCGGCGCGCGGTGAGTCCACCCCCGCCTCCGCCAGCCGCGCCGTCGCCAGCGCGATCTCATCCAGCAGCAGGGTCATGCAGTGCCCCGCTCGCCTGCAGATCCCCCGCCCCCGGCCCGCGCGCTCATTCCTCGGCCAGCTTCGCTTCCAGGTCAGCCGCCGCCAGAGCGTCGATCACCGCGTCCAGGTCGCCGTCGATCACCTGGTCGAGGTTGTAGGCCTTGTAGCCGACGCGGTGATCGGAGATCCGGTTCTCGGGGAAGTTGTAGGTGCGGACCCGTTCCGAGCGGTCGACGGTGCGCACCTGGGCCTTGCGCTCGGCCGAGGCCTTCGCGTCCGCCTCCGCCTCCGCCGCCGCCAGCAGCCGGGAGCGAAGCACCCGCATCGCCTGTTCCTTGTTCTGCAGCTGGCTCTTCTCGTTCTGGCAGGAGACCACGATGCCGGTCGGCAGGTGCGTGATCCGCACGGCGGAGTCGGTCGTGTTCACCGACTGGCCGCCGGGGCCCGAGGACCTGAAAACGTCGACCTTCAGGTCGTTCTCGCTGATCTTGACGTCGACCGGGTCGGCCTCGGGGGTGACGAGCACGCCCGCGGCGGACGTGTGGATGCGGCCCTGCGACTCGGTGACAGGGACCCGCTGCACCCGGTGCACGCCGCCCTCGTACTTAAGCCTCGACCACGCCCCGTTGCCGCTCTTGCCCGCCTTGACCGCGACGGTCGCGTCCTTGACGCCGCCCAGCCCGGTGACGGTCGAGTCGATGATCTCGGTCTTCCAGCCGTGCCGCTCGGCGAAACGCTGGTACATCCGGAGGAGATCCCCGGCGAACAGGGCGGACTCGTCGCCGCCCTCCCCCGCCTTGACCTCGAGGATGGTGTCGCGGTCGTCGTTCGGGTCCTTGGGGACGAGCAGCTTGCGCAGCCGCTCTTCCAGTTCCGCGCGGTGCTTCGCGAGCTCGACCGCCTCCTGCGCGAAGGCCGAGTCCTCCGTCGCCAGCTCGAGGGCGGCCTGCTCGTCCTCGCCGACCTGCTGCCACTCGAGGTACGCGTTGACGATCGGCGTCAGCTCCGAATAGCGCTTGGCGAGCGTCCTGGCCTGATCCGCGTCTGAGTGCACGTCGGGATCGGCGAGGGCACGCTCAAGCTCGGCATGCTCGCTCGCCAGCTCACCCAACCGGTCGAACAAAGGGAAAACCTTCTCTCTACGCGCAGGGCAGGCGCTGCCTTAACCCTAGCGTCAACGACAACCTCGCCGGACATGCACAGCGCCCGCGTGCCGTCTTGACGGACACGCGGGCGCTGGCGAGGTCGCTACTTCTTCTTGGCTGCCGCCCCGGTGACCGGGCCCTTGCCGAAGCGCTTCTCGAAGCGGGCGACACGGCCGCCGGTGTCGAGGATCTTCTGCTTGCCGGTGTAGAACGGGTGGCACTGCGAGCACACGTCGGTGTGGATCACGCCGTTGGGCGCGGTCGACCTGGTGGTGAACTCGGCGCCGCAACCACAGGTCACGGTGGTGACCTGATAGTTCGGGTGAATCTCGGGCTTCATCAGTTGGCTCCTTGCCTCAAGCGGTCGCCGGGTCGCCCGTCTGCCTCATGGAGGCCGGCGCGGCGTGAACCGGAACCGCATCACTAGCGGCTATCTAGTCTGCCAGATGCCTGAACCAGTTACGTCTGGTTAATATTTCCGGCTGCTACCGGTCCCGGTCCATGCCCAGGGTGGTCTTCTGGACCTGGAGCAGGAACTCGGCGTTGGACCGGGTCTTGCGCATCTGCTCCATGAGCAGCTCGAGGGCCTGCTGCGGCTCAAGCGCGTGCAGCACGCGGCGGAGCTGCCAGATGACCTTGAGCTCGTCCGGCGCCATCAGGATCTCCTCCTTGCGGGTGGACGACGCGTCCACGTCGACCGCAGGGAAGAGCCGCTTGTCCGCGAGCTCGCGGCGGAGCCTGAGCTCCATGTTGCCGGTGCCCTTGAACTCCTCGAAGATGACCTCGTCCATCCGGGACCCGGTCTCGATCAGGGCCGTCGCCAGGATCGTCAGCGAGCCGCCGTTCTCGATGTTGCGCGCCGCGCCGAAGAACCGCTTGGGCGGGTAGAGCGCGGTCGAGTCGACACCACCGGACAGGATTCGGCCGCTGGCCGGCGCCGCCTGGTTGTACGCGCGGCCGAGGCGGGTGATCGAGTCAAGCAGCACGACCACGTCGTGCCCCATCTCCACCAGCCGCTTGGCCCGCTCGATGGCCAGCTCGGCCACCGTGGTGTGGGCCTCGGCCGGGTTGTCGAAGGTCGAGTGGATCACCTCGCCCTTGACCGTGCGCTGCATGTCGGTGACCTCCTCAGGACGCTCGTCCACGAGGACGACCATGAGGTGGCACTCCGGGTTGTTCTTGGTGATCGCGTTGGCGATGGCCTGCAAGATCATCGTCTTGCCGGCCTTCGGCGGCGACACGATGAGGCCGCGCTGGCCCTTGCCGATCGGGCTGATCAGGTCGATGATCCTGGTGGCAAGCAGGGTCGGGTCGGTCTCCAGGCGCAGTCGCTGCTGCGGGTAGAGCGGGACCAGCTTGGAGAACTCCGGCCGACGGAGCGACTCCTCCGGGTCAAGGCCGTTGACCTTGTCCAGGCGAACGAGCGCGTTGAACTTCTCCCGGCGCTCCCCGTCCTTCGGCTGGCGCACCGCGCCCTCGATGACGTCGCCCTTGCGCAGCCCGTGCTTGCGTACCTGGGAAAGCGAGACGTACACGTCGTTCGTCCCTGGCAGGTAGCCGGTGGTCCGCACGAACGCGTAGTTCTCGAGCACGTCCAGGATGCCGGCGATCGGAATCAGCACGTCGTCGTCGGCGATCACCGTCTCCGGCTCGGTGCCAGGACGCTCGCCACGACGCCGGTTGCGGTTGCGGAACCGGTCGCGACCGCGCCGCCCGCTCCTGTCGTCATCGTCGTCCATGCCGCGGTTCTGGCTGTCGCTGCGGTTCTGGTTGTCTCCCCGGTTCTGGCTGTCGCCCCGGTTCTGACCGTCGCGGTTCTGGCTGTCGCCCCGGTTCTGGCCGCCGTTGCCGCCGCCCTGGGCGTTCTGGCCATTGCGGCCGGCGCTGGCCGCAGCGGGCTCGCGGCCCTCGCGACTGTCACGGCCCTCACGGTTGTCACGGCGCTGATCGCGGCCGTTCCCGCCCTGGTCATCGCGGCGGCCGTTGCGGCGACGGTCCCGGCGGCCATCCTGGCCGCCCTGGCTCTGGGCCTCGGCGCCGGAATCGGCGGCCTGCTCCGCCGACAGTCCCGCGTGCTGCGCCGCCGCCGTGATGCCAGTTCGATCGGAAGTTACGGCTCGATCGGAAACAGCGGTGCGGTCGCTCTCGCCAACGCCGGGCTGGCGGGCGCTGACCGGCGCCTCGCTGATGCCGCCGCCCGCTGCGGGCGCGACCTCAGTGGCTGACCGAACGGATGTGTCTGCTTCCATAGCATCCTGATTCAGGGGGCGAGCGCTGTCGGCTCCCGCAGACGCAGCTCGCGTAGCTGATTGTTTGGGAGTCGAGCGCACCCCACCGGTCCGCTCCGTGATCGCGGCGACGAGATCCCCCTTCCGCATCCGCCCCGTCCCGGAAATACCGAGTTCCTGGGCGAGCCGCTGCAGATCGGAGACGAGCAACTTGGAAAGGTCGCCGCCACTACGGCCCGATGACCGTGGGGACGCGGCGGCCGGGTGCCCAGTGGGGGGATCCTCGGACGCGGGGGCCGCGCCGCTGAGGAGTTCGGTGGTGTCGCTCACTAATGGTCCTTCCATTATGATCCTCGGCCGCCTAGGTGTCTTCTCGACCCGGGTTCCGTGGCGCCAGGCCCGACCGCAATGCTCGCGAGACCCTCATTTGCTCATGATGAAGGTTGCGGCTGCGCTCGGCATCTACTCCCGCACGTCGCGTCTGTCCGTGCCCGCGACCCGTCTCCGGAGCCGCCGGCGTGAAGATGTGCTTTGGAGTAGCGCTCAGGGGAACGTATCGCTCTCCTGGGGTGACGCTAAGAGCCCGATCCCTGGGCAGGTATACGTTACCCCCCAGGCGACGTCTGGATGACCAGCACCCGCCCCGCATAGGGGCAACCGATGCTGTACCCAGCTTAACACCGACAGCGCCCACGGCATTCCTTTGCAGCCATTCATGTCGCGGAAAAGGGGTTTTAAGCAGCCAGACGAGGGGTTCCCGGGGCGATGGGGCATCGTTCCCCGGGAGACAACGGCCAGGCCTCACCGGATGCTCCGACCACCCGGAACTGCGCTGGCGCCGCGTCTCTCGACGGCTAGCGGGGTTATGCGCCAGTGAGTACCCGTTTCCCGCGCGATTGAATCCAGCTTCTCCAAGTCCGCATCCTGCGCACCGTCGCCGGTTAGGAATGCGAGCGCCGACGGGCCGGCGCCCGACACCACCGCGGGCACCCCGGCCGCGCGCAGCCGGGTGACCAGGTCATGCGTGGCTGGCATGACCGGTGCCCGGTAGTGCTGGTGCAGCAGGTCTTCCGAGGCGTCGAGCAGCGCGTCAGGACGGGCGGTCAGCGCGGCGACGAGCAGCGCCGCACGGCCCGCGTTCCGTGCCGCGTGGGCGTGCGGCACGCTGGCGGGCAGCAGCCCCCGCGCCACCTTGGTGGCGACCGATTCGGGCGGGATGAACACGACCGGTCGGATCTCCTCGAGCGGCTCGAGCCGAATTGCCTGCGCGGTCGCGGTCGAATCGGCTAGCCAGGCGATGGTGAGCCCGCCGAACAGGCACGGCGCGACGTTGTCGGGATGCCCCTCGAGGGCGCTGGCGAGCAGCAGCGCGTCGTTCGGCGCCACGCTCGCGCCGGCCAGCGCCCGCGCGGCCAGGATGCCCGCCACGATCGCGGCCGCCGACGAGCCGAGGCCGCGACCGTGCGGTATGCGGTTGACGCAGCGCACCGCGAGCCCGGCCGGCTGGTCCACGCCGAGGTCGTCGAGGGCGACTCGCATCGCCCGCACCACCAGGTGCTTCTCCCCCGCGTCGGCGACTTCGGCGGCGCCCTCGCCCGAGACCTCGATCGACAGTCCCGACGACGTCACCGCGACCTCGACCTCGTCATGCAGGGCGAGCGCCAGCCCGAGCGCGTCGAACCCGGGCCCTAGGTTCGCGCTGGTGGCAGGCACGCGCACCAGAACCGAACCGTCAATCCACGTCATGCGTTCTCTTCCACTTCAATCGCGTCGCGACGAGCCGTTCAGGCCAGTCCGAGGGCGGCGGCGGCGGTGGCGGCGTCCACCGGGACCGTAGTCGGCGCGGGCGCGCCCGACAGCGCCCAGTCGGGGTCCTTGAGTCCGTTGCCGGTGACTGTGCAGACCACCCGCGAGCCGGCCGGGATTCTGCCGTCCTCGGCGCAGGCGAGCAGCCCCGCCACGCTCGCCGACGAGCCGAGTTCGCCCCAGACCGCCTCGTCGCGGGCCAGTATGCGGTACGCGGCGAGGATCTCCCGGTCGGTGACCTTGTCGATCAGGCCGCCGGACTCATCGCGCGCCGCCTCCGCCAGGTGCCAGGACGCCGGGTTGCCGATGCGAATGGCGGTTGCGATCGTCTGCGGGTGCGTCACCGGCGCGCCGTCCACGATCGGCGCCGCGCCACTGGCCTGGAAGCCGAACATCCGCGGCCGCTTGGCGGCGAGGCCGAGGTCCGCGTACTCCTGGTAGCCCATCCAGTAGGCGGTGATGTTGCCTGCGTTGCCGACTGGCAGGCAGTGGATGTCAGGCGCGTCGCCCAGCGCGTCCACGATCTCGAACGCGGCCGTCTTCTGGCCCTGAATCCGGTCCGGGTTGACCGAGTTGACCAGCGCCACCGGGTAATCGACCGCGAGCTTGCGCGCAAGCTCGAGGCAGTCGTCGAACGACCCGTCGACCTGGAGCAGCTTCGCGCCGTGCACCAGCGCCTGGGCCAGCTTGCCGATCGCGATCTTGCCCTTGGGCACGAGTACGGCGCAGGTCAGGCCCGCCCGCGCGGCGTAGGCGGCTGCGGACGCCGATGTATTGCCAGTCGAGGCGCAGATCACCGCCTGCGCGCCCTGCGCGGCCGCCACGGTGATCGCGACCGTCATGCCGCGGTCCTTGAACGACCCCGTGGGATTGAGGCCCTCGACCTTCAGGTACACGTCGCACCCGGTACGGGCGGAGAGCACCGGGGCGGGCAGCAGCGGCGTCCCGCCTTCCTGCAAGGTAATCGCGGGCATCCCGGCGGTGACGGGCAGCCGGTCCCGGTATTCGGTGATGACACCGCGCCACGCCGCGCGGGCCGCGGTGGCCGCCGGGGCGTGCGGACCGGTCACTGGTCTTCCTCTCCTTCGACTCGCATCACGCTCGCCACCGCCCGCACCACCGGCAGCGCCTGCAGTTCGGAGACGGTCGTGGCGAGCGCGGCGTCCCGCGCCACGTGGGTGACGATGATAAGCGACGCCTCGTTGCCCCTGCTGGTCTGCCGTACCGCCTGTATGGAGACGTCGTGCCGGGCGAACGCCTCGGCCACCGGCGCGAGCACGCCCGGACGATCCGCCACATCGAGCGATACGTGATATCTGGTGAGCGTATCGCCCATCGGCAGCACTGGCAGCTCCGCGTAGGTGGACGGCTCCGGCCCGCGGGTGCCGGCCAGCCGGTTGCGGGCTACCGCGACGAGGTCGCCAAGCACCGCGCTTGCGGTCGGGGTGCCGCCCGCCCCCGCACCGTAGAACATGAGCTGGCCGGCCGATTTCGCCTCGACGAACACCGCGTTGTAGGCGCCGCCCACCGCCGCCAGCGGGTGCGACCGGGGGATCATGGCCGGGTGCACCCGCACCGCGACCCCGTCCCCTGACCGCTCGCAGATGGCGAGCAGCTTGACGGTCCGGCCGAGCAGCTTGGCGGAGGCGATGTCGGCCGCGCTCACCTCGGTGATCCCCTCGCGGTAGACGTCGGCCGCGGTGACCCGGGTGTGGAACGCGAGCGAGGCCAGGATCGCCGCCTTGGCGGCGGCGTCGAAGCCCTCCACGTCAGCGGTCGGGTCGGGCTCGGCGTAGCCAAGCGCCTGCGCCTCCTCCAGCGACTCGCTGAAGTCGGAGCCGGCCGAGTCCATCCGGTCCAGGATGAAGTTGGTGGTGCCGTTGACGATGCCGAGCACCCGGTGCACCGTGTCCCCGGCCAGCGACTCGCGCAGCGGCCGCAGCAGCGGTATCGCGCCCGCCACCGCCGCCTCGTAGTAAAGGTCGGCGCCGGAGGCGCGGGACGCCGTGTGGATCTCCTCGCCATACTCGGCCAGCAGCGCCTTGTTGGCGGTCACCACGGACTTGCCGTTCTTCATCGCGGCCAGCAGCACGGAGCGTGCGGGCTCGATGCCGCCGACCACCTCGACCACGATGTCGATGTCCGGCCTGGTGGCGAGGTCCATCGCATCGGTCGTCAGCAGCGCCTGGTCAATCCCGGGCCGGGGGTGCGAGAGCCGCCGCACCGCGATGCCCCCGAGCTCGAGGCGCGCGCCGATCCGCACCGCGAGCTCGTCCGCCTCCTCGCGGAGCAGCCGCGCCACCTGGGAGCCGACGTTGCCGCAGCCGAGCAGGGCGACCTTCAGGATTTTCTCCGCGCTCATCCGACGTCCAATCGCAGCAGGTCTTCAAGCGTTTCCCGGCGGACGATCGCGCGGGCGGCGCCGTCGCGCACCGCCACCACACCGGGGCGCGGCAGGTGGTTGTAGTTGGAGGCCAGCGACCGGCAGTACGCTCCGGTCGCCGCCACTGCCAGCAAGTCGCCCGGCGCGAGGTCAGACGGCAGGTGGCAGTCCTTCACGACGATGTCGCCGCTCTCGCAGTGCCGCCCGACCACCCGCGCCAGCATCGGCGGCGCGTCCGAGGATCGCGACGCGAGCGCGCACGTGTACGAGGCGTCGTACAGCGCGGTGCGGATGTTGTCGCTCATCCCGCCGTCCACGCTCACGTAGGTCCTGATGCCGTCCACGTTCTTGATCGTGCCGACCTCGTACAGCGTCACCGTGGAGGGCCCGATGATGCCGCGGCCCGGCTCGATCGTCAGCCTCGGCTCGGGCAGGCCGAACGCCGCGCACTGCGCGGTGACGATCGCGCGCAGCCCGGCGGTCAGGTTCTTCACCTCGGGGGCGTCGTCCTCGGAGGTATAGGCGATGCCGAATCCCCCGCCCAGGTCGAGCTCTTGGATGGCGACGCCGTGCTCGGCGTGAATCCGGGCGGCCAGTTCGAGCACCCGCCGGGCGGCCACCTCGAAGCCGCCGGTGTCGAAGATCTGCGAGCCGATGTGCGAGTGCAGCCCGGCGAACTCGAGCACCGGGAGTGCGAGCACCCGCCGGACCGCCTCATCGGCGGCGCCCGATGCGAGCGAGAAGCCGAACTTCTGGTCGTCGTGCGCGGTGGCCATGAACTCGTGGGTGTGCGCCTCAACCCCGGTCGTCACCCGGACCAGGACGCGCGGCCGAATTCCGGCCAGGTCCGCGTAATAGGCCAGCCGGGCGATCTCCTCGAAGGAGTCGACCACGATGTGCCCCACCCCGGCCGTGACCGCCTGTTCGATCTCGGCGGCCAGCTTGTTGTTGCCGTGCAGGGTGATCAGGGCGGGATCAACTCCGGCGGACAGCGCCACCGCCAGTTCGCCGCCGGTGCACACGTCCACGCCGAGCCCCTCTTCGGTCACCCAGCGCAGCACCGCCCGCGAGCAGAACGCCTTGGCCGCGTAGGCGACGTGCGCGTCAGCTCCGAATGCCTCCGCGTACTCGCGGGCCCGGCTGCGCACGTCCGCCTCGTCGGTGACGAGCACCGGGGTGCCGAACCGCGCGGCCAGGTCGCGCACGTCCATCCCGCCGAGCGTCAGCACCCCGTCCTGGCGCTGGGCGCCGCGGGGCCAGACCTCCGGCTGGAGCGCGTTCAGGTCGGCGGGCGGCGCCGGCGGATGGTCGGCAGGCAGCACGTCCCCGTGCCTCGGCCCGGCCGGGTGGGCGACACGACTCACTGCGGTTCCCCATTCTCAACATCGCAACATCACAGCCGGTCGGGCGCGCCGACTCCGAGCAGCCCTAGTCCGGCGGCCAGACCCGTCCGCGCGGCCCTCGCCATAGCCAGTCTGTCAGTTCCGGGCACCCGGGCGTTTGATGGGTAACCGTCACAGATCAGGGCGGCGATGGTGGCGATTGCCAGTTCCTCCAGGTACCGGGCGAACTCATCCGGCCGGCCACGACGCGCGGCAATGGCAACCCGTTCAGGGAGCCACGACAGCGCGTCGAGCAGCACCATTTCCGCCTGGTGGGCGAGCGGGTGCCGTGGGACCGCTGGCCTCCCGAGTGTGACAGGGCGGGAGTTGGCTGCCCAGCGCACCCCGGACGCGGCGCGGGCGTGCGCGTACCTGACAGCATAGGCGGGGTTGGCCAGCACGTGCCGCGCGATTATCCCAGGATCGATCGCCACCGGCCGTCCCGGCAGCGCCCTGGCCAGCGAGAACCGGACCGCGTCGGCCCCGGCGTAGGCGACCGCGTGCGCTATTTCCCCCGGCTGCGGCCGGGGGCTCGCGGGTGGTTCCGCCGGAGCTACGGTGGCGCCCGCCCTGGCGGCCAGCCGGGCGGTCAGCTGTCCGGCGAGTACCGCTCTGGCCCCTTCCCAGCTCGCCTCTGCGAACGGGTCGTCTGCAGGCGGGGCGGGGATTTCGACGCCGGCCAGCGCGTCGCTGGCGGCGCTGGCGGGACCGGCGGCGACGATGCGGTCGGGGAGTTCCGCGAGGGCTTCGGCGGTAACGGTAATGGCGATGAAGCCGGGTCCGGTGACCTCGGCGCGGGCGATGCCGGCCGTGTCCGCCAGCCGGGCCGCGATCCGGGCTGCCGCGCTTCGCGGTTGTTCGCCAGAAGCGAACGCGATGGTGGAGGCATACTGCCCCGGCGTCCCGGTCGGGCGCAGGCCGGGATCGGCCGTCCCCAGCCCCTCGGCCGCGACGGCGCCCGCGATCGCACGCCGCACGTCACCGCTGATCACTGCCGCAGGCTTACGCGGGCGGGGCGCCGGCCAACTCGCGGACCACGCGGATCATCTCGCCGGGATCGAAAGGCTTGGTCAGGTACGCGTCCGCGCCGACGTTGGCGCCGCGGGCGATGTCGTCTTCCTGAGCGCGGGCCGTGATCAGTACGACCTTGACGTGCGCGGTCTCCGGCGTCTTGCGCAGCCGCAGAGCCGTCTCCCAGCCGTCGAGCCGCGGCATCATCACGTCCAGCGTGATCACGTCAGGCGCGATCGCCTGGACTCGGTCAATGCAGTCCTGACCGTCGACAGCCGTCACCACATCGAACCCCTCAAGGGTAAGATTCACGGCGATAAGCTGCCGAATCACCTCGTCGTCGTCCACGACGAGCACCCGCCCCAAACCATGCGTCACACTCGGTGAGGCTACCGCCTCGGGAGGGGACTCGCACAGCTCCGGGCCAACGGTTACGGAGCGTGTCCGGCTTGCGTGTCACGAGCGCGGCCCCGGGCTGGTAGCATTTCTGCGTTACTGAGCCCCCATAGCTCAGGGGATAGAGCATCGGCCTCCGGAGCCGGGTGCGCAAGTTCGAATCTTGCTGGGGGCGCTCCTTTCGGTCCAGACCTGCGGTCATGCGCAGTCTGGCTCCTTCGGTCGGCGTGCTGTGGTCGAGCATCCCGGCGCTAGGCACTTAGCCTCGCGGCTTAGAAGAGTGCTTAGCTCCCCCTGAGGCGAAGGGGCTACAGCTATGCCTGAAGTCAACCGGTCCGCTTTTCCTGCCACTGCCCGTGGCGGCGGTGCGCGAAAGAGCCCGCTGCGGCTGGCGACCGACCCGGTGCCCGTGGTTTCCGATCGGACCTCGCAGGCGCCCGATCCCATCACGGACGGCGGTTTCCGACGCGCTGATCTCTCTCCCGCGCAGCGGCGGCAGGTGATGATCAGCGAGTACGGCGAGTGGCTGCGCACGCAGACCAACCGACACGGACGGCCGTTCCAGCCGGAGACGATCTCGGCCTACCGGGATGCGGCGGTGGCGCTGAGCTCGTGGATGACGTCGGCGGGCCTAGAGGCCGACTTCACGGGCTGCGACACGGCGGTGCTGAACCGGTTCTTCCGCGGCTACCTCGCGTCGCACAGCCAGGGCGGGACGAACACCAAGCAGCGGAATCTTCGGCACCTGTTCAGCTGGCTCGCGGTCGAGTACCGGCACCCGCACCCGTACACCGACGGACTGGTTCGGTACGCGCCGGTGAAGGTCCGGCCGTCCACGCTGGCGGCCGATTTCATCAGGGACCTGCTCGCGGCCACCGGGGGCGGGAGGGCGCGTGTGTTCGAGGACGCCCGCGATCACGCGATGATCCGGGTGCTGACCGAGGGCGTCCGGCGGGGCGAGCTGGTGCAGATCCGGCTGGACGACCTTCCGGCCGACCTGATCGCCCGGCCCTACATCCGGGTCGTCCCGCTCAAGGGCGCGCGGGCCGCCGACGAGGGCCGCATCGTGCCGCTGACGCTGGCGACGGCCAAGGCGATCGTGACGTACCTGCGGGCTCGGCAGTCGCACGGGCAGGCTCAGACCTCGCCGGCGCTGTGGCTGGGGACGCGGAACCGCGGGCCAGTGACCGGGAATGGCGTGTGGCGAATGGTCAAGCGGCGGGCCGAGGAGGCTGGGTACGAGCCATCGGTGTACCCGCACATGTTCCGGCACACCTTCGCGCACGACTGGCTGGCCGGCGGCGGGGCGGAGGGGGATCTGATGCGGCTGATGGGCTGGCAGGACCGGGCGATGCTGGACCGGTACGGGGCCGACCTTCAGGTTCAGCGCGCCATCGAGGCCAAGCGGCGGCGCGGCGAGATGTACTGAGGATGCAAAAGGGGCCGCGCCCGTAGGTGCGGCCCCTGCCTGAATGCGGCTACTAAGTCCGTTGACGAACGTCTGCCCCGCCTGAGCGGTGAATGCCACCAGCAAGCTAGTGAGCAGCGAGGAAAAACGGAACGCCCGGCTGCTGCTTGATGGCCGCGACCCATGCCTCCGATGGCACCGAAGGGTTCCACGGCGTGTCGTGCGCCGGCATCCGCCTCAAATTCGGGCATGCCGGAATGCCGGGGTCAAGAGTCTCCCCCGCCGCGATCACGTTCTCCAGCGACACGCGCACCCACAGCGCGTACCGGCATAGATCGATCGCGGCGCGCCTGCGAAGATCCTCGGGGATGCTCTCGCCCGTCGCGGTCTGAACTAGGTGCACCAAGTCGGCATACTGCCGTGCGGCACGCGCGTCCCCGAGGCCCCAGACCTCCGAGTGCTTCCCGTGAGCCAGAGACTCCACCGCGCCAGCCGTCTCAAGCGATGGCCCTACCGGAGAGCCAACGATAGGGAAACGGGATTGCTCGCCTGCCTGCGCGATGGCTAGATTCCTCCACAAGCCTGGCACTTGCTCGCAATGCGGCAGCAAGTCCGCGATCCGACCCAGCAGAGCTCCGACCGCCACCTCCCGTCGTTCTCGAAGGCGCATGTCCTCTGCAAACGCACGCTCGTCCCGCAGCCTCCGCTCGGCGTCCTCGCGATCCCGCAGCGATCTTTCCTGTTCCTCGGCAAGCTCCCGTGCAGAGCGAAGGCGCTGCTGGGCAAGCTCCGACTCATGGTCTTTCTGGTCCTCAATCCGCCGCAGTCGCGCGTCCCGGCGATCCCGCGCCGCAAGTGCAATCGTCACGCTCACCGCCAAAACTGCGAACACTGCGGTCCCGACCGTCCCCCAGGCCGTGAGCCAGTCAGCCGAGTTCGGCCCCGGAGCAGGCGGCGCTGACGCCGTGAGAGCCACGACGTGCCCACCACACTCGCTCACGGTCATGCCAGCTCGACCCTTTCGCTACTGGACTGGAGGCCCGTCGCTAGACGGCAGTTCGCCGTGACGGTCGACCGACTCCACCTCGATGCTGAACAACAAGAGCTTCAGCAAGCTCGCGCTCAGCTTTAGACGGCTCGGTCTGCTCCGGTGCATTGCGTAGAAAACCAGCCCGGCGATGAGGAAAACGCTGATGATCACAGCAGCCAGCAAGACGGCACGCTCCTAAAAGCCGACCGCGCGCTCCTCCGGCACCGACCTAAGATTCCGCTGTCGTCTCCCACCCGAGAGCTGGCACAGCGGATCGATCAAATCGCAGAGTGAAGTTGAATTACGAGGGCGCACAGCTGGCTCTAAGTTCGTAACGTCTGTTCCGAGGCTGAGGTGAAGGGCACAACCCGGTCGGTGACTGGACGAGATCCTAGCAGCGAACCCGTGTGCGCCGCAGGCATCCAGCGGACGTGTCGGCTATGTCCGGCCTCAAGGGACACCGTGCTTAGCGAAGCGTGCCCAGGAAAGACCGCCACGCGTCGGCCGTGAACGCCAGCGTTGCGCCGTCGCGGTCGGTCGTGTCGCGCACCAAGACCACGGGCGCGGCGTCGGCAACCTCGACGCAGTTGCCGTTGGTGCCGCTCCGGGCACTCTTGCGCCATGTGTCTACGCGTTGTTCCATGACCCCGCCGCTGCCTCGATCATCTTCAGTGACTCGCTGCCTTTGTAGGCTTCTGTCCGCAGCACGTCGAACCGCGTGCTCACCTGGCCCACGATAGCGGGTGAGTCAGTGGTCACGCCGTCTGCAATGTGATCGAGGTAGGCCACATGAGCATCATCCGTCTCCGCGATGACGAACGCGCCCAGCAGGCCGACGTGTGCGCCGATCCGGGAGACGAGCTGGATAGTGACAGTCGGACGCTCCGCAACGGCCATCAGCTTGCCGAGTTGGTCAGCCATGATCTCCGAGTTGCCTATCTCCCGGTAAAGCACGCTTTCGTCGATAAGCACCCACAACACCGGGGGGTCGTCGCGCTCTAGCACTACCTGCCGGGCCATCCGGGCAGACACCCTCTCGGTCACTTGGTCGTCGGTCACGTGGGGGTGCCGCGACAGGACCGCGCGAGCGTACCCAGGGGTTTGCAGCAGACCCGGAACCAGAGAGTGCTCGAACGTCCACAGCGTGACTGCCTCTGCCTCGTACGCGGCGAACTCGCGCAGCGCGGGAGGGAAGGCCGCTCCCCATCCCTGGGAATCGGTGTAGAACCTCGTGAACCATCCGTTCATATCTGGGAACGCCTCATCGCAGACTTCTGCGAAATGAGCGTCCGGCGAGATCAGGCCCGACTCGATTCTGCTAACGGTGGAGTTGTCGCACGGCACCCGCGAGCCCAGCTCGGCCAGCGTCATTCCCGCTGCCTCCCGCGCCCGCCGCACTTCGCTGCCGAAATGGTGAAGCGGCGATGCCCCCGGAGTCAGCGTGCGCTTTTTCGGCATGGCGTCGGCGACCTTTCTGCGTTTCTGCGCAACCGGCCGCGTTGCTGCCGCTGCGCTGCGTGGCATGTCCAACTTAGGCCGTCTGTCAGATCGTTGTCATGCGTTCCTAGCGCAGGGTGCATACCGCGCTAGGACCGCCCGATGAGGGGATGGCCAGTCGTGATCGTGTTCTTGTGGGATGTTCGAACGCTCGACGGCGGATCGGCGCGAGGCGTCACCGATGACGAAGCTCGAGCACGGCTGGCCGCCTCCGAAGCGATGCGAGATACGGACATCATGGGCCGAGTAGAGCGCGCTTACCCGTTGGCCGGCGGCGCGTGGCTGACAGACGGATACCGCCGGCTGGGTAGCGGCTGGTCGGCTGAGATTCGCGGCGGGCGCGTCCGATGGGTTGCGTTCCGCGAAACCGTGAGAGAGACGCTGGCCGAGCTGGTGCGGGCATGACCGCAGGCGAACTGCTTCGCGACTTGGCCCTAGTGCGCGAATGGAAGCGCCGCCACCCGGCCGAGCAGATCGGCTACCCGGCCGACAACAACAACGGCATGTGGAGTTGGCGCGGCGCGTACTACACCGACGTCGGTCCGCTGGTAGTTGAGCTGACCGCGTTCGAGCGCGAGGCGACACCGACAGCCACTCAACTGCCCACCAGGACGCCGCAGGCAAGCGGTCACCACCCGCCGCGGCGCTGAAGTTTGCCATTCCTTTAAGTGTCGAGGCTATATTTAGCGGGTTATGTTTCGCGTGGCCGCGTGACACTTAGGTTCCGCAAGGCCCAACGGGCCGTCTACGCCATTACGCGAGGAACTACGACGGTGGAAAAGCGCATCCAGTGGGGCGACCTCCCCAATCCGTTGAAAGCGGCCATCGAGCAGCGCACGGGACCGATCAGGGCCGGGCGCGCGGTCACGGCCGGACAGAACTCGCCCCTCGCCGCCGTGGTGGAGACCCGCGACGGCCGGGTATTCCTCAAAGGGCTGCCGTCAGGCCACCGGCTAGTGGTCACCCAGGCACGAGAGGCAACAGCGGCCCACCTCGCGAAGGGAATCTCTCCGGATCTGCTCTGGCAATTCGACGAGGCAGGGTGGAATGTCCTCGGCTTCGACCACATCCGGGGCCGAGCCACCGATTACACTCCCGGCTCACCCGACATCGACCTGGTGGCCGGGCTCATGCAAACACTCGCCGCCATCGAGATCCCGCCCGACCCTGGCCCGTGGAAGCCCATCGACCCCCATGAGAACCTGCGTGGACGAGCCCGGCGACGCCGTGATCTTCGCCGGCACCACACTCACCCACACTGACTGGATGCCGGACAACGTCCTGATCTCGCACGGCCGGGCGTGGCTGGTCGACTGGGCATGGGCCACGCCGGGAGCCGGCTGGATCGACCCGGCGTTCTGGCTGCTGCGGCTCGTAGCCCACGGTCACACCATCGAGCAGCCCGAAGCACACGCCGGTCGGATGCCCGAGTACGCCGCCGCCGACCCCGCACACCTCGACGTGTTCGCCCGGGCGAACGTCAACATGTGGAGCAAGATCGCAGGCGCGAACCCGATCCCGTGGGCCAAGACGATGGCGCAAGCCGCTCGCGCGTGGGCGCAGCACCGGAGCGCCAGGATCTTAATCGCGCGCAGCCACCGCGCCGGGAGTCGGCCACGCCATCTGACCTGGCCGACTCCCGGCGCGGATCATGCCGAGCGCTGCTCCCGCTTGCGCGCCTTAGCTGCGTTGAGCCGGGCGGACAGGCGTTTCGCGGCGCTCTGGATGAGCACGGCCCGCTCTTGAGGCGTCAGCGTGCGGTCGGGATCGACCTCGCGGCTGAGCCGGTCCCAGATCGCCTGGCGCGCGCTGTACGCCTGGTCCTCGCGCGCCATGTGCCTCGACCAGCGAGCGTAGGCGGCGGCCTGCGCCCGCAGACGCCGTTGCTCGGGCGTCATGCCGCATCCCTGGAGGCTCGCGCGCAGAAATGAAAGTTGGACGTCATGGCTAATGCTCCTCATCACAGGGGACGGGGGGAGCATTCGTCCGGCGGCCAGGCTCACGAAGCCTGTATGCAACCGATATTACATGGCATGCCCGGTTCATCAACTGACGTGAATTTGCCGGCCTGCCCTGGGTCGTGTCGCGCGGATGGGTCAGTCAGGCTGGGGACGGTCCGGCCGGGCCGGGCGGAGGGGCCGGCCTCGCCCACGGTTGCGCCGGCGTGGCGTCGACGTCGGGCGCGCTGGCCCCGGCTGCCTGATCGGGCCGGGGACTGCGGCGGCTGCGGTTGTCCGTGGCGTCCAGGCTGGCGACGACTGCCGTCAGCGTGACGCGGATCGTCCCGCGCGAGGCGTGGGCGCGGACATACCTCGTCCCGTCCCCCGTCGGCGTCCCTTGGGGATCATCAAGTTCGAGCGCCCGCCGCCAGGCATTGAACAGCTCCCAGGTCTCGAGCGGGTCGCCTGGCACGAGCGCCTGCCCCGTGAGGCCGCCGCCCGGCGAGATCGTCCAGGTGATCGCCGGGAGGTCCTGGTGGGCCGCGAGAATCGCGGCCAGTTCGGCTGACGCCTGCCGCTGCCATGCGGCCCGGTCTACCTGAGTGACCCACGATGGCCGCGAGGCGGGCTGGCCGACTGGCCGACGCTGGTTTCTCGGCATCCCTGTGCTCCCTTCCGCTGTCGCCGGGCACGGCCCGGCGAGCGGTGGGCAGCCGCGCGAACGGCTGCGGGGGAGCAACTGACTGATCGGCATCATCAAAGCCAAGACACCCGCGAAAGTCAACGAGTACGGCGACGCCATCGGCGTCACCGCGGACGGCGAAAGCATCTCGGAGCTGGACAAGTAGAAAGAGCGAGACACCCGTTGCATCTCAAGCAGCTCGGTCGCCGCAGGCGGGCGTAGCGGGCGATGCGGCCCGCGTGAGGCCGGGGAAGGGGCCGACGACAGTGATGACTTTCGCGAAGATATCTGCCGGGACGGGCTACCTGTACCTGGTCCGGCACACCGCCCTCGGCGACGCCGAGCCGTCCGGCGACCGTGACGCGGCGGCGTACTACGCGACTCAGGGAAACCCGCCGGGACGGTGGACCGGGCGGGGCGCCCCTCTGCTCAGCCTGGCCGGACGCACCGTCGCGGAAGAGCAGATGCGAGCCCTGTTCGGCCTTGGCGCGCACCCGGACATGGACGCAATCGTAGACGCGTACATCGATGAGCGCTGGCGTCCGTGGATGACCGCCGATCGCCTAAACCGGCTCGTCGACGACGCGATCCGGAGCGCCACCCTGGGCCGCCAGTTCGCCCGGTATCGGCAGCTGGACCCGTTCCGCGACCGCGTCGCAGCCCGCCTGGACGCGATCAGGGGCGATGCGGGCCGCGAGCCGACCGAGGCCGAGACCGGGCGGATAAAGGCGCGGGAAGCGCGCCGCCAGCGCGATGCAGTCGCCGGCTATGACCTCGTATTCTCCCCGGTCAAGTCGGCCGCCCTGCTGTGGGCGGTGGACCCGCGCCCGCGCGTGCAGGAGGGGATCGCGGCGGCTCACACGGCGGCGAAGGAGGCAGCGCTCGCGGTGCTGGAAGAGCACGCCGCGTTCACCCGGACCGGGAGGGACGGGGTGGCGCAGATTGCGACCAGGGGGCTGATCGCGGCCGAGTTCGAGCACTGGGATTCGCGTGCTGGAGACCCCAACCTGCACACCCACGTCGCCATCTCCTCCAAGGTCATGGGGATCGACGGGGCCTGGCGGGCGCTGGACGGCCGGCCGCTGCACAGCGCGGCGGTCGCGATCTCGGAGACCTACAACACCGTGTTCGAGGCGGAGCTGACGCGCGCGGCTCGGCGTCACCTTCACCGCCCGCCCCGGCACACCGGACGGCAAGGAGCCGGTCCGGGAGATCACCGGCGTGCCGACCGCGATGGTCGAGTACTTCTCCCGCCGCCGCGCCGCGATCGACGCCCGTTACGCCGAACTGGAACGCGACTACCGCGAGCGAGCACGACCGTGAGCCGGACGCGGGCACGGCGCGCCGCCTCGCACGGCAGGCCAACCTGGAAACCCGCGCAGGGCAAGAAGCCGCCCGACTCCCCTCGCGGACAAGCGCGCAGCCTGGCGCGAGGAGCTGGCCGGTAGGTTCGGGACTGATGCCGTCGCGCCGTCTGATGAACGTAATCCCAGACAGCCCAGTGTCTGCCGCCGAAGACGCTCTCGCGGTGGCCGACTGCGAGGACCTGGCCGACCGAACCGTGGCGGCTGTGTCCACGCGCCGTTCCACCTGGACCGTCTGGAACATCCGCGCCGAAGTCGAGCGCCAGCTCCGCAAGACCATCCCAGCCTAGCGCCGGACCGGCACCGCGAGACCGCCGACGCGATCATCGCGCCGCGCTCCCCGGCGCGGTCGGTGTGCGTCGAGCTGCCTCCGCCGCAGGACGAGCCCAGCGAGCTGCGCCGCCCCGACGGGGAGTCCGTTTTCACCGAGCACGCCGCCGCTCGCTACACCTGTCAAGCGGTTCTTGACGCCGAAACCCGGCTCGTCGCGGCAGCCAGGACCCCGACCGCGGCGGGCCTGTCCGGGCCCTGCGGTGGCCGCAGTGCTCGACGGGTTCGAGGCCCGGACTGGCGCAGCGCTGGACGCTGGCCAGCGGCACCTGGTGACCGCGTTCGCGGCCGACTCCCGGCTGCTGCTCGCCGGCATCGGCCCGGCCGGGTCGGGGAAGACGACCGCGATGCGCGCCCTCGCGCACGTTCTCCGGCAGGGCGGCCGTAACCTCGTCCCGCTCGCCACCTCGGCGGCCGCCGCCGACGTGCTCGGACGGGAGCTCGGGGTCCGCGCGGAGAACCTGCACAAGTTCCTCTACGAGTGGACCGCCGGCCCGTTCGCCGCCAGGCTCCACGTCCGGAGCGTCAGTCCCCGGCGGCGCGCGCATGTTCAGGCTCGGGCCCGGCGACGTGGTCCTGGTCGACGAGGCCGGGATGGCCGGAACCTTCGCGCTCGACCAGCTCGTCGCAGCTCGCCGCGAAGCGGGGCGCGGTCGTCCGGCTGCTCGGCGACGACCGGCAGCTCCCCGCCGTCGAGGCCGGCGGCGCACTGCGCCTGGTCGCCGCCGCAGCCGGCACCCCGGAGCTGACCGACGCTGTACCGGTTCCGCGACCCCGCCGAGGCCGCTGCCACCCTCCAGCTCCGCACCGGCGACCCAGACGCGATCGACTGGTACTGCCGAGCACGGCCGCATCCGCGGCGGCTCCCGCGAGGCGATGGCCCAGGCGGCCTACGCCGGTTGGAAGGCCGACATGCTCGCCGGGAAGGTCACCCTGATGGCCGCCGCTCGCCGGCGCCGACGTCACCGACCCTGTCCGCCCAGGCACGCGCCGACCGCGTAACCGCCGGTCAGGTCGAGCCGGACGGAGCACGACTGCGTGACGGCAACCTCGCCGGGCGCGGCGACTGGATCGTCACCCGCCGCAACGACCGCCGACTGTCGGCGTTCGGGCGGCCGGGACTGGGTCAAGAACGGCGACGCCTGGCCGTCGAACGCCGCCACAGCGACGGTGCGCTCACCGTCAGGCATCATCCACGGCGGCCGGATCACGCCTGCCCGCCGTCTACGTCGCCGCGAACGTGCAGCTGCTTTACGCCACCACCGCGCACCGCGCCCAGGGCACCACAGTCGACACCGCCCACCCGCTTCATCACCGCAGGGCATGACCCGCGAGGCCCTGTACGTGCTGGCCACCCGCGCCCGCGAGCGCACCACCCTCTACGTCGCCACCCATGACCAGCTTGTCGGCCTAGGCGACGATGACGCCCAAGTCAACACGGCCCGCCGGGACCCACATCGGTATGAGGCGCGGGAAATCCTGCTGAACATCCTCACCAACGAAAGCGCCGCCCTCTCGGCCACCGAGGCCATCGCCGCCGCCCACGACGAGGCCGCCTCGCTGGCCGTCCTGATTCCCCGGTACGTCCACGGCGCCCGCCAGTACGCCGCTGCCCGAGGCCTCGGCCCGGGAACCGGCTCGGCTGGCACTCTGCCTTGGGCGCCGTCACCTCCGCAAGCCGGCGATCGGCTCGCCACGTACCTGGCCGAGGCCGCCGAGTTGATCGATGCCCGCGTCGAGCAGCTTGCTGACGCGGTAATCCGTGACCGCCCTCGCTGGGCGAGGTTGCTCGGCGACCCACCCGGAGACCCCGAGCGCTACGCCGCATGGCGCCGGCAGATCGAGATCGTCGCCGCATACCGAGATCAGCAACGCATCACAATCGACGATCCTCGGCATGTCCTCGGGCCTTACCTAGACCCCGACCATTTCGCTTTCGTCGCTCGCAGGCATGCCACCCACGCTGTCCAGACTGCGCGGGGTCTAGCTGAGACCGCGCAAGCCCGCGCATCGACCGTCGGCACAGATTTTGGGCCGACGAGTGACGTACCTTTGATCCGCACGCAGACGAGCAGATCTTCGCATACCGCTGAGCGATCCCGGGCGTCCGAGATGTACCGGCCCCGGCAGCAAACCCGACTAGCGCCGCTGGAGCCTCGTCCGGATCTGCACCAACAAACGAGCTATCGCGACCTCGGCCCACGACCTTGAAGCTGCCGTCGTCCTCTCCGGATCGTCTGGCCTCCGCCGAGATCGGGCAGCGCCCACCCGCTACGGGTTTATCACCTTGCGGTTAAAGTGGGCTAGGTGTACCTACCAGCTTCGGAAGGGGGAATTGAACCATGTGGGATGAGCCATCAGCCCCCTACCTATCCCCACGCGCACCGGGCGAGACTGACGCCTGGACGGACGTGACGGCCCGGGCGGGCCGAAAGGGGACGCAGCAGATTCGTGAAGTCGTCGAGACGACCCCACCGCCAGACGTTGCTAACGCGTTGCTCCTCTCGGCGGGGGCGTCCGCGGTGGTTCGCCGACGCACGGTACTACTCGACGGCCACCCGATCGAGATCGTCGATTCCTGGTACCCGGCCTCCATCGCGAGCGCTACGCCCCTCGCCGAGCCCAAGAAAATCAAGGGCGGAGCAGTAACGCTTCTCGCTGACATGGGCTACGTAGTGCGCGAGGCGATCGACGACATTTCGGTTCGCGGCGCGACGCAACCAGAGGCTGAATTGCTCGGTCTGCCGACGGGAGCACCCGTGATGGTCGTGTTCAGGACAGCCGTTTCCGAGCGCGACGTTCCGTTCGAGGCAACCGTCATGGTCATGGTGACTGAGGGCCGTCACCTGCGCTATCCACTGTCCGCCGGCAGATCCGAGTGACGCAAAGGAACGACGACCGGCCCCGCCACGAGCAAATCGCCGCAGATCTGCGAGAGCAGATCATGGCAGGCGAACTCTCTCCGGGCATGCCGCTCCCCTCCACACATCGCCTGGTCGAGCAGTACAGCGCCGCGAACCCGACGATTCAGAAGGCGCTCCGATCGCTCAAGGACGAGGGCTTCCTCTACAGCCACCAGGGCAAGGGCGTGTACGTCCGGAACCGGCAGCCGTTCCTCGTGGAGGTTTCGCCGTACTTCACCCCGTCGCCGGAAGGCTACTCGTACGACGTCCTCGAGGTGGCCGAGGTGCGTCCGCCACGAGACGCCGCCGAGGCGCTCCGCCTGCCCGACTCGGGAACCGCCGTGATCCGCCGACGCCTTACACGTCACAGGGGCGAGCCTGTCGAGGTTGACATGTCCTACTATCCGGCGGAGATTGCGGCGGGCACCGAACTCGCTGACCTTCGCAAGATCCGAGGCGGAGCCCCCAGGGTTCTCGCCGATCTTGGCTACCCCGAGCGCTACTTCACGGACCGGGTGTCCGTACGGATGCCCACGACCGAGGAAATCGGCCTCCTCGACCTGCCGAACGTTCCCGTGATCCGGCAGTTCAGGGTTATCTACAGTGACGATGACCGGCCGGTCGAGGCGTCAGTGCTGATCAAGGGCGGTCACCTGTACGAGTTGCTTTACAGGCAGTCGGCAACCTAACCCGAGGCGTCCCCCTCCGCTCGCCCCTTAGCTTCAGTCTCTTCATTCCGCATGCCTTCATTCGTCCCAGCGTGGCATCTCCGCCTTCGTATCCTTGACGCTTTACGCGAACTGTTTTAAAGTTGCGGCCAGATCGCGCAAATATCAGTCATCCGCAGACGCTCACCAAGGAAGGGAACCGACATGACGGCATCGACCTACTCACTCCATGGGGACCTGGGCGCGGTATTCACCGATCCGTTCGACCTCGATATGCAGGTCGATGACGACCCCGAGACCCCGTCATCCGGATGCTCAGCGGACTGCACGAACGACGGATGCACGAACCCCTCAAAGTGCTGACTGAAAGGCGACGGAAGGCGGAGGGGTTCGCGGTGGCCCGCGAACCCGCCGTGCTGGCGCGCGTCCCCTTGTCCCCTGCCGAGCCCGGATCGGCCGAGGATAAGAGCAGGGTCGGTCACGCGGTGCTCGCGGAGGCGTTGTTCCTGGCGTCCCGCCAAGGCGGAACCCCTGCCGGTCCGGCGGCTGGGGACGGGCCGGATGCTCAGCCCGTCCCCAGCCCCGGCAACCTGACACGCCGCGCGTACGAGCTGCGGTCACGATGGCGGCCAACGCCGCACGGCGCGTTCGCCGGGGTGGCCGTGGCTCGCGTCACCGGACCGGCGGAGCGGGCATGCTTGCGGCTCGGCCTCAGCCATCGGCCTCGGACCAGTCCCAGTGGCCGGTGGCTCGCCGAACTCGAGGCGAAGCTGCTGACAGACACCGCGCTGCTAGACCAGTTGCAGCTGACGGCAAGCAACCTGGTCGTCCAGCGCGGCGACAGACTGGAGCACCGGTACCAGGGCCGGAGGTCAACCATCAGAGCCACCCAAGCGAGCCTTACGGTCATGCAGCTCTGCGCCGACGGGATGACCGGGGCCGAGGTTCTCGACGCGCTGTCGCGGCGCTGGCCTGCTTCCGAGAAGGCTGCCCGTAACGTGGTGGCGGAGATGGCGCGGGGCGGGTTCGTCTCGACTGACCTGCTGCCCGCCGACGTCACTTGCGATCCTCTAGGGCACCTGCTCAGCAAGCTGCCTCCTGACCACCCGCTGGACCCGCCGCTATGGCGGCTGCGCGGCCTCCTCGCCGCTGCGGACGAGCGCCCGGCCGGCGACGCCGGGCGGCTTGCGACGCTCACCGCTGCCCGCGATCTCGCCGACGAGATCTGCCTGGTCAGTAGACCGCTAAGTCTCGACGTAGCTGCCGACGCTGACATCGCCATCCCGGTGTCACTACTTGATGAGGCGGCCCAGTCGGCTACCGTCCTGGGAAGGGCCATCGCCCGTCCGGCCGCGCTCGCCGACTGGCACGAGCAGTTCGTCGAACGCTACGGGCCGAACCGCCTAGTTCCCCTGCTGGAAGCCACCGACGCCGCGACCGGCGTCGGCATCGCCACCGAACACATAGGGGACACGGCAGGAACAGTCGCCCGCGATGACAACCGCGAACGAGTAATGGCCACGCTCATCGCCGCTGCCCTCGCGGACGGCCGCAGGGAAGTGTTGCTGGACCGAAACGTCCTCGGACAGCTCGCAGACGGACGCGACAGCCCGCCGCCCGGATCGGCCGAGATTGCCGTGCGTGTGATCGCGTCCAGCCAGCGAGACCTGGCCGTCGGGGGGTTCCAGCTGGCGGTGGTTCCGCCCGGCCCCCAGGAAGCAGGCTCGACCATCGGCCGGTTCGCCGGCCTCCTGCCCGGCGCGTGGCCCGGTCCGCCTGCGGCCGCGCCGGGGACTCTGGTCGCGGAGATCGCCGTGCAGGCAGCCGTTCCCGAGGGCGCCGGCCTGGCCCCTCCCGCAGGCTTCGCCGCCCTCAGAATCCCGGTGGGCGTTCCCTGCCGCCCGGCCGACCTGAACCTGGCCGACCTCCACCTAGTCTCCGACGGCAGGCGGCTTTCCTGCTGGTCGATTAGCCTCGGCCGCGAGATCGTCCCGGTGCTGTACTCGCGGCTGGCCTCCGCGCTGCTACCCCCGATCGCCCGGTTCCTGCAACTCCTCGGCCGGACGGCAGGCGCGATGCTGTCCGGCTGGTCCTGGGGCGCCCTCGCCGCCGGGCCTTTCCAGCCGCGCGTCCGCTACGGCCGGGTCATCCTCGCGCCCGCCCGCTGGCTCCTCCCGGAATCGCTCGCAAGCGCCGTGGGCAACCCCAGCTCTTGGGACACCGCACTCGACGAATGGCGGGCCGCAGCCACGCCCCGGCCCCCGCAGATGGTGGTCACCGATCACGGCGACCACCGGCTGCCGCTGGACCTGACCCGCGCCGACGACCGAGAACTGCTCCGCCGCTACGTGCGACGCGGCCTGACGGCGGTCTGCGAGCAACCCGGCGGAACCGATGCCGTCCAGGCCGTCGTCCAAGGCCCCGGCGGACGGCACATCCTGGAACTCGTGATACCGCTCAAGCCAGCCGCCGCCCCGACGCCGGCCCCTCCTCGGCCGTACCTGACACCCCGCGCTTTCGACGAGGGTCTGTTCCTGCCGGGAGGACCATGGCTGTCGATCCACGTCTCCGCGCCCCCCACCTGCCAAGACCAGATCATCGGGCGGCTGGAGACCCTATGCCGCGACCTGGCGGGGCAATTCGAACTGTGCTTCTGGCTCCGCTACGCCGACCCGGCGCACGGGCATCACCTGAGGATCCGCTTCCGCGGCGACCCGGCCGCACTCGGCGGCACCGTGCTGCCAGCCGTATCTCAATGGTGCGCCGGGCTGCGACAGCAGCGCCTGGCCGGCACGTTCAGCGTCGAGCCCTACGACCGGGAGATCGAACGCTACGGCGGAAGACATGCGATCATAGCCGCGGAACGGGTATTCGCCGCGGACAGCCACCTGGCCGGTGCTCTGCTCGCCGCAGGCGCAAACTCCTCCGGGCGTCTGATCTCAGCCGCCCTGTCCATCGCGGCGATCACCACCGCCGTCTCCGACGGCGATCCCGCCGCGCTGCCCGGCCACCACCTCAGCCAGGACGCCAGGCAGCGATACGAGCAATCCAGGCCTGCCGCCCGGCTCGCCGCACCCCCCAGCGTCGCAGCGAGCGCGTGGCAGGCCCGCCATGAAACCCTGACCGCCTACCGTGCGCAGCTCAAGCCCGATCGGCGCGCCCCGTGCGCGGCGGCGCTCGCCCACATGCACGCCAACCGAATCCTCGCCGACACCGTCGCCGAGCGCATCGCCACCGCCCTCGCTGCCGACCTACTCGCCCGCCGGGCGGCGGAACCGCCGCCATGAGCACGCCGGCCGAATCCACGACCGTCGGCGACCAGGCCCTGGAAATCGCCCGCCGCCTGCTCGACCCCGCTGAGGTTCTGGCGCGAGTGCCAGGCGACGCCTCACTCGGCAGCGGCCTGGCCGGAACCGTGCTCCTGCACGCCCGCCTGTCAGCGGCCAACCCGGTCTTCGCCGCAGCAGCCGCGCACCTGAAGGCCGCCGCCGCCTGCACGCACCGCCGCCCCGGCGGCATCTACACAGGCGCAGGCGCCCTAGCCGCATCGCTCATCATCGCAACGCCCTACCTCCCCGACCCGGAACCCCACCACGACACAACCGCACGCGCGACCGCCTGGCTATCCAAACGCGCCATCGACATCAGCGCCCGCCACCAGCAGGCCAGCGCACCCGGCGCTGGAACCCCTCGGCACGTCCACGACGCGATCACCGGCCTGTCTGGAATCGGGCGCATCCTCCTCGCCGCCCTCACAAGCGGCCACACCCACGCCGCACCCGGGCTGACCGCAGCTCTCAACACCCTCACCACCATGATCAGCAAACCGGTCAGCAGCACAAGGCCCGGCTGGTGGCTGCCCGCATCTGCCCGCCCCGCCAGCCGCGTGGCGACCCCCTCGGGCGCCGCCGACACCGGAACGGCCCACGGAATCGCCGGCGCACTCGCCCTGCTGTCGCTGGCTACCTCAGCCGGCCACACCGTATCCGGACAGACGGGCGCGATCAGGGAGGCCGCCCGCTGGCTCCTGCACTTCCGTGACCCCCTCTGGAGCACCTGGCCGCCGTACATCTCCGGAGAAGAACTCGACCACAAGGCACGACCCGCAAACGCACCAGGCCGACGCGACGCCTGGTGCTACGGGACGCCGGGCATCGCCACCGCGCTGATCCTCGCCGGCTGCGCGCTCGCCGACCGCGACCTAACCTGTGTCGGCGAGAATGCCATGACGGCACTCGGACATCGGCCTGCCGACGCGTGGGACGTGACCGGACCCACACTGTGCCACGGACATGCAGGCGTCCTGCAAGCAGCCTGCCGGACCGGCTCCCGCATTACTGCCGCCAACTCGGCCATAGCGATCACAGCATCCTTCGACCCGAGACTCCCTTTCGCCGTCGCTCACCACACCCAAGACGGTCACCTCGAAAACAGGCCCGGCTTCCTCACCGGCGCAGCAGGCACAGCCCTTGCCCTGGCCGACTACGCCCAACTCCCCGCCACCCCGGTAGCCACCACCTGGGACGCGGTGCTGCTCCTATCATTAAGGACGATCGATGGTATCCAGCTTCTGTTCTGATTGGGCGGGCTTCGGCCGCGCGGCCGGGGCTTGGGGTCGCACCAGGTCAAAGCCTCGTCCGGCGGGCTCATTCGCCAGGGTGCGAGCGGCCTCCCCGGGCGGTCGGCGTGATGCCTCGGCGCATTGCCGCGACGCCGCGCACGGCGGTCCCTGCCTCGTTAGTGTGAGGCCATGGTTACAGCTACCGCCGACGAAGACGAGGCATGCCGGCTGCGCTCCGCGATGGTCGACTCGCTCAGGCCGTCGACGCCGATTTCGGACCGGGTCGAGCGGGCGATGCGGGCCGTGCAGCGGGAGCGGTTCCTTCCCGGCGTCCCGCTGCAGGACGCTTACAGCGACGGCATCGTCACCACCCACCGCGACGCCGACGGGACCGTCTTGAGCTGCACGACCATCCCCAGCACCGTCGCGGGCATGCTCGATCAGCTCGACGTGCGCCCCGGCCACCGCGTCCTGGAGATCGGCGCGGGCACCGGCATCAACGCGGCCCTACTCGCCCACCTGGCCGGACCGGACGGCCAAGTCACGACCATTGACGTCCTGCCCGAGGCAGCCGACCGGGCACGCCGTCACCTGGCCGCCGCCGGCTATAGGAATGTTCAGGTCATCACCGGCGACGGCGCCCGCGGGCACGAGCCGGGAGCCCCTTACGACCGGATCATCGCCACGACCGCCGCCTGGGACATCTACCCGGATTGGACCGGGCAGGCCGCCCACGACGCGCGGCTGGTGATCCCGCTGCGGATCGCCGGCTTCACCCGCGAGGCCACCTTCACCCGCGGCCAGCAGCCCGGAGGGCCGGTGTGGAGCAGCGTTTACTCCCACCCGTCCGGGTTCATCAAGCTGCGCGGCCCCGGCCACCACGGCGAGCGCGACGTGCCCATCGTGTCCGGCGGCCAGTCCGAACTCCGCGTCGAAGACGGCGTCGCCGTCGACCAAGCCGCCGTGGTCCGCGCCACCGGACAGCCGCCGCTGCACCGCTGGACCGGCGTGCACCCCGCCGACCCCGCCCTGCCCGACCTCGAGATCTGGCTGGCCAGGCTCGGCGGCCTCACCCGGCTCATCAACCGCCGCCCCGGCCACGGCCTCGCCCACGCCATAGGGCAGGGCGGCAGCTTCGCCGTCCTCAACGACGTCGGCGACACTTTCGCCTACCTCACCTTCCGCGCGGGCTCAGGCGAAGCCGCGCCACTAGAACTCGGCGTCTGCGCCTACGGTCCCGACAGCGACCAGCTAGCTGATCGCGTCGCCGGCCGAATCGAGGCCTGGGCAGAGGAGCAACCGACCATCAGCACGACCATTGAGATCTACCCGATCGGCACCGCCGCCCCGGAACCACCCAAGAGCCTGCTCACCGTCACTAAGGAACACACCCTGGTCGCAGTCCGCGCGACACGGTAGGCAACAGGCCGTCTCCGGTCGCTACGAGGCCGCTGTCGTCTGGGGCAGACACGACATGGACGGGTACTCATGCCCGAGGCCAGGCGGCAGGTCCCGTCGCCAGCCGTCGCGCCCGTGACTAGGAGGGATGTAGTTACTAATGATTCTTCTGGGAGCTATGGGAAAAATAGTCTAAGCGGCATTGGGTCCAGCCCGGACTGTGGCACCGATGCTCCTGCCCTCGGCGACTTGCCGTCAGTTGTCCGCCTTGATGGCTCCGCGAAAGGCATGGCGGTCATCTTCCACCGCCAGGATCTGAGCGAGCAGCGCCTGCTGGAACTCGTAGCCCTCGTTCACGTTCGTGCAGGCGCAGTTGCCTGATCAGCAGCACCAGCGTGTCCTGGGCACGGAAGCACCACTGGCCTGCGGGAACGGTTGTCAGTCGTGCACGCTGACTGTCGTCGTTAAGCGGCCTCATACGGCCAGAATCCGGCCAGGCGATGGAGACCACTTCCGACTGCTGCAGCGGACAACTTGTCTGATTCGCACCAATATGCAGGTATTTCCTCTGCTCAGAGTATCGGAAATAGTGGCAATTTATCTTGAGAACCGTCACGCCAACGGCGGCACCGCGGTATCGTTGGCGCGGATTTGGGTCGAGCGCTCATTGTTAGTCAAACCCAAACCGCTCCGCCTTCGATAGCTATCCAATTAAGGGACCTTAAAATGGCTCGAACTGTAAACTCTAAAGTAGAGCTAGCCTCGCAACTGGCATACCCCGTATATCTTGACACCGAGATGTTGGTCAGCTTCTTGGCGTCACTAGAGGATGGCGTTAGCTACAGTAGCGAAATCGCTGAACACTCATCGGCCGCCAAAGATCGCGAGGGAGAAGGATCAGGAAAAGTCTCATTGCCGAGCATTGCTACGCTGCTCGGCCTAACCTTGTCGGCCGAGGGAAGGTATAAGCGCCGATCCTCAGCCGAAGAAGGTGTAGAAAGCAAGTTTGTCAGAGAGCACACGGCCGCATCACTTTTTAACCGCTTGCGCCTCCGCTTGGCCGAAACACCCGGCGCCATCACCCCGATTGCATCAGCAGATGCACTTTCCGGGCTGGCTACGGGCTCTTTGGTCGACATTCAGGGAGAGGTAATTGGAAATCCGCTAAAGCAAGTTCTTGACCTTCTAGCAGCCATTGGGCCATATTTCGGTCTTGAGATAGACGAGTCGGTACCTAGCCCGCCTCGGGCGAAGCCGCAGCCCGGACGTCCTTCAAAAGGAGGTGGCCCGGGCAGGGGTGCGGTGCCGCAGCTAGCATCGTTGTCAGGACAGCCAGCCACGGAGCCGACGATTCAGGATTTGCTCCGAGTTCTAAAGCGTGAGGTCGAGCGTTCTTCCGTTCTCGATCTCTTGCTGGAGGGCCATGACGGAGTCAAGGTAGTCCTTACGGTTAGCAGAGAATTGCTTACGCCCGAAGTAGAGGCTTACCTGATAGGCGGCAGGTTCAATGCTATTGGCAAAGTAAGCGCCATTCTTGATGCTGGCCAAAGCATCAATCTGATTCGCCGCACTGTTTTCGGATTTGGCGGGCGCCAATTCGCTGACGAGATGTTCGGAAACTTCAATAGTGCAATGCAGCAGTCTGGCGGAATGGGCCTTTCGCTGGCTCAGGCAGTAATCGATGGCCCCGCATTGCAGATCATGCCATTGGCCATCTATCTGTTATTTACACAAGAAGGGCAGCACTTTGCTCCGTCCAACCTGATAGGTGCCAATGGGTTCGCCCGGGCGAGATCACTGCTCAAGGGTCTGCGGCGCGGAGCATCGACGCGCCGCAGGCGCGCCCTTGACTGTGATCCCGAGCGGTAAAAAGAATCGTCGGCACCGTTGGACAGGCCACCCGCACCGATCCGCTTAGCGCGGTGCCGGAGACCGGCGTAACGGCGAGCAACCACATACTCAGGGAAGCGGGGCCAGCCGCCGGGCGTCGGTGTTGCGCCCAGACCTGAGTTGGCTCAAATTAGTGCGCAAGTCAGCCGGTGTGGTTGATGGCGTCGAGGGCTTGGCGTAGGTCGTCGGGGAGTGGGTCGGCGGCGGTGATGACGTGCTGGCCGGCCTGGATCTTGATGGTGCGGTAGCGGCGGGCCGTCTTGAAGAATTTCCGGATGGACCAGCCGGTTTGCGCTTCGATCCAGCGGCCAACGGCGAGCGCTGCGAAGACGATCGTCAGGTGGGCTTCGACGGAGTCGCGCTTGCGGTGGTAGATCGGCCTGGCCTGAAGGTCCGATTTTGACATGCGCAGCGATTTCTCAAACGGCCACCGCTGATACCCGTGAAGCGGTAATTGTCTCTATCCTCGAGCCTGGTCCCGTGCCGATACTGAGCGCGGGAGCACTGTTGCAGGCGGCGATCGTGGTTCGCCGGCTGCTGTCAGCTGCGGCAGGTGAGCGCGATGCGTCCGAGCGCCCGGAAAACGGCGGCTCCCGGTCCCCTGGTCTGGACGGCGCTGCCGCCGGAACGGCGGTCTGCGGTGGTCTCGCTGCTGGGGATGCTGGCGGCCAGGGCCGGCGGCGGGAGCGACGGGAGGCGGTCGCGATGAGCCTGGCCAGGTACCGGATCGAGGGGCAGCCGCAGCAGAAGATCCGCCCGGAGCACCTGGACCGGGCTGCGATCGTTTACGTCCGCCAGTCGAGCAGGCAGCAGGTCCTTGAGCACTCGGAGTCGACGCGGCTGCAGTACGCGCTGGCCGAGCGCGCGGTCGCGCTGGGCTGGGCTCGCTCGCGGGTCACGGTGATCGACGACGATCTCGGCGTGTCCGCGGCGACGGCCGATTCCCGGAAGGGCTTTGCCAGGCTCGTCACGGAGGTCACGATGGGACGTGCGGGCGTAGTCCTCGGGATCGAGATGTCGCGCCTGGCGCGGACCGGCCAGGACTGGCACCAGCTCCTGGAGCTGTGCTCGCTGTCGGGGGCGCTACGGCCGCCGCGCCGGGCGCGCCCCGGGACGGGGCGGCGCTGCTGTCAGGGCTGCTGCGCTGCGGCCGCTGCGGCGGGCACCGCATGTCGGTCCGCTACCCGGACGGCAACGGCGCGGGCAGAGCGCGCTCGGTGCACGGCTACACGTGCGCCTTCTACCAGGCCAACTACGGGACCGGCGGGACCTGCCAGCACGTCTCCGGGCCTGCGCTCGACGGCTACATCACCAGCCAGGTCCTGGAAGCGGTAGCTCCCGCCGCGCTGGAGGTCTCCATGGCCGCAGCCGCCCAGGCCGAGGACGAGCGCGCCATGCTGGACAAGCTCTGGCGGCAGCGGGTCGAGCGCGCCCGCTATGCCGCCGACCGGGCGCGGCGCCAGTGCCAGCTCGCCGAGCCCGAGAACCGCCTCGTCGCCCGGCAGCTGGAGGCTGACTGGGAAACGGCGCTCGCCGAAACGGCCCGGCTGGAAGCGGACTACCAGCGGTTCACCGAGGAGCTGCCGGCCACCCTCACCACCGCCGAGCGGGCCGCCATAGCGGCCCTGGCCGGCGACATCCCGCAGGTCTGGCGCGCGCCGTCCACCACGCATGCCGACCGCAAGGAACTGCTGCGCATCCTCATCCAGGACATCACCGTGAACGTCGCCGGGGACAGCGAGATCGTCGACGTGACCGTCACCTGGGCCGGCGGCCACCAGACCGCCGGGCGGGCCGTCCGCCCCGTCGGGCGCCTGGACCAGCTGTCGTACTTCCCCGCGCTCCTCGCCCGCGTCACCGAGCTCGCCGGAGCCGGCCGCAGCAGCAGGCAGATCGCCGACGCCCTCAACGCCGAGGGATTCCGGCCGCCCAAGCGCACCAGCCGGTTCACCGGCGAGCAGGTCCGCGCCATGACCACCCAGCGCGGCATCCGCCGCCAGCCAAAAGGCCGGCCCGCCGTCCTCACCAGCCTGCCGCCCGGCCACTGGTCAGTCCCCGGCCTGGCCGCCGAGCTCGGCATGCCCGTCCCGACCGTCTACACCTGGATCTACCGCGGCTGGATCACCGCCCGCCACGCCCCCGCAAGCCGGTGCTGGATCATCACAGCCGACGACCAGCAGATACGAGAACTACGCGAGCGCAGGGCACGCCCGCCCGGCTACTACACCCGAGCCCGATGGAACCCGCCCATGCAAGAAACCGGCGACAGCCAAGGAGCACGATCATGAAAAAACCATGCAGCTTGACAGGCACCAGCGGTGGCCAATCTCGATCTCGAAGAGCCGGTGGTAGGAGCCGATGACGAAGTCCGCGGTGACAGGTTCCCCGTCGGGGTGGCGGCGAGGTTGGTCTTGTAGCCCTTGATTCCGGCCAGCGCCCGCGCTTTGCCCTCCAGTTCGCGGTTGACGCTCTTGGAGGCGCCGTCGAGCCGGATGAACCGGTTCCGCTTCACCGGCGCCTGCCCGGCGACGGCTTTCGCGGCCTTGGCGACCTGCTCGTCGATGCCGTGCAGGGTCCGCCTGGCCCGGGCGGCCCGGTACTGGTAGTAGATAAGCCGGTCCCGGCGCCTGCTCGGCGGCCCGGCGGGCCAGCGCTTGGTGAAGACGTGCCCGTCGGGGATCTCCTCGTCCGGGTGCTCGCGCCGCCACTTGTCCACGAGGTAGGGCACGTCGGGGACTTTCATGCCAAGGATGAACGACAGGCCGGCCTCGATGCCCTTCAAGTTCGCGTCGGAGATCATGCCCGCGTCCGCGACAACCGTGACGTCGGGCAGCCGGTGGGCGGCCATGAACTTCTCGATGACGGGCAGGATGGTCTTGGTCTCGGCCCGGTTGCCCTCGAACGCGGACAGCATGAGCGGGAACCCGTCCTGCCCGGTCAGCAGCCCGATGGTGATCTGCGGCTCCAGCCGGCGCTCCTTGGAGAACCCCGGTTCGCGGAACCCGTCGCCCTCGTGAGCCTCGAAGTAGAGGGTGGAGACGTCGTAGAGCACGAGGCTGGCAGGGCCGAGCCTCGCGTGCGCGGCGCACGCAGCCGACAGCCGCTGCTGCCATTCCTTCTGGGCGTAGGCGGGCAGCCGCCGCTTGAGCGTCGCGTACGAGGGGGGCGCTTCCCCGGCTTCCTCCAGCACCCGCAGGCTGTCGATCTTGCTGGCCGGCTCGATGATCCGCGCGAGCACCAGCTGCCGGAACACCCCGTCGCCGCCCGCTGCCTCGTCCAGGCCCAGGACCCGGCAGCCGCGGCCGAGCGCCTCCAGCAGGCAGCCCATCCGCGAGGAGGTGATCGGCAGCGGCCCGGCAGCGCCGGAATCCCCGAGGCCGAGGTCGAGCTCCGTCTGGCCCGCCGCGATCCGCTGCCCGGCGGCCGCCTTCAGCGCCTCGAGCTCGGCGTCGTCGTGCGCAGACCCGATGTGCTCGATCTCCCGCGAACCGCGCCGCGATGACCAGACGACCTGCGCCGCCGTCGCGCCCGACTTCGTCTTCACCGTCCGCGCATACGGCACCGGCCCACTCTGCGGCCGGACTGGCCGCGCCCGCGCAGCGACGCGGCAGCCTGCGGGGCTGCCGGGAAACAGCCGCTCCCGCACGCTCGTGACCAGGGCCGGAACACCGCCACCAGGCGAAACAGGCCGCCGTCACGACCTCGCCTGCCGAGCGCGTTAGTGCGCAAATTCCCCACACAAAAACCGCGAAACTGCAGGTCAAAACCACGCAACCCCGGCGATCACGCGAACGTGAGCCAAGTCAGGTCCCACACGGGCCGCAACGCCGCCTCGTCCAACCTGACGGCCTGGAGATACCGCGCACCGCCCGCGCCTTCTGCCGCGGCCCCAACCCCCATCTCTTCCCAAGAGATTCCACGGCGTGGTATTGCCTCGACCTGGATGATATTTTCGCAAAAGCAGAACTGCTCGAAAGAAGGTCGGATGGCACTTCCATTGTCGGTTCCACTCAAGCACGACTAATACATCCGGCGGCGTTGCAGTCTGCAGCGGGTTACGGCAGCAACGTTATCGCCTCAAGGGTCCAGCGTGAGAAGATTTGGGCCGGTTGACGGCAATTGGTTGTATATGATTCCACTAAGAAGATCGTGCAGAACATCGGGGTCCTCACTTGTAGCATAAAGTATCTGGCCTATGCCTCTATCGGAATCTAGTCGAGACAGGAAAGCCGCGAGGCTCTGATGCTCCGTTTCCTGCTGCCTCGGTTCGTCCAAGACGAGAAGGCCCAGACTATGGCCGATTTCGTTAAACGAGGCCGTCTCGAATAGAGCAGTGTGATATGCCCACTTGGTCCTGATCGTATCTGAAGCGCTAATACCCATAGCCAGATCGAAGCTTAGCTCGAATCCGTCGTTTGATGGCAGCAAGGACCGTTCATCGATCGTCACATCGCGTGGAGGTACGCTTCGGAGTCCATACGACTCAATCTGTTCCAGGAATCTGTTACGAAATTCGCTGATGACGGCAGAGTCATCTGGACTGATGTCAGCATCACCAAGCGCGGCCCGCCGCGCGTGGACGTCTTCGATCCGGATAGACAATTCATCCAGTTCATGCTCCACCACTGTGCAGATGTCCCGCACTGTCGAGGCTCTGCGGAGTCGGTCTTCCAACGTTAGACGCTCTTGCACTTGGCTTAGACTTGGTGCATTGGAAGGACCGGTCAGTTCGTCGCGCAATAGCCGCACCTGATCGCGCGTAGTAGAGAGATCGGCCTCGGCCGCCGAGACGGATTCCTCTAGACTGCTGCTTTTCTGTAGCGCGGCGGTCTGCATTGCTATAAGTGTGACTCGCTCAGCATTTAGCAGCATCACATTCTCCTCAAGGCTGCTCACAGTTCCCGTTGCAACCTCTCGATCGTCCACGTTCTGCTGACAGGTTGGACAACGCCCTTCGGCGATCAGAGGAAGTTCAAGTTCGCCGCCAAAGCTGCGGATTCGTTGAACGTCTGCGAGGTGCCGACGGTCGGTCTCGATACTGGCTAGCCGTGCAGCGAGTGCATCTTGATCGGCTCTCGATGCTGCCAACTGCTCGCGGAGGTCTCGAACCACAGCACCGTGTTTCCTTACTTGCCCTTCGACGATTGACAAGTCTGCACGACTGCGGGCCGTCAATTCGCCAGCTGTTGGCAGATAGGCACCTATAGACGCAAGCCGTTCCCGCCACCGCGCTTCAGTTGCTTCCAGTTGTAGCCATCGTTCCCCATCATTGGCCTCCAGAATCACTTGATGACGCTGTCCGGTTGGAACGGGACGTTCGTCGGGCATGATTACACGAATATGCTCGGCGTTTGCAGCACCAATAAGTCGTCCGACGGAGCGTCTCCATTCGCTTCCTATCGCGGCTTCCTCCTCTCGGAGTGCCTGCCGGGTCCGGATCAGTTCTAGAGTCGAGAGTCCGAGTGTGTATTCAACAGCCCGCTGGAGCGGGTTCCGAATCCGGAAGTGTGTAGGAACTCGAGGGGCAACGCCGGACCAGCCAAATTTTTGCTCGATGTAGAAGAGCGGGAATATTACCTCCAGGTAGAGTCGGACATCAGTGCCTGAGTATCCCGGAACGAGCGGAAGCGACCAGCCGAGAAACTCCTCAAGCAAACGGTGGAATCCGACTTCGCTGGACGTCGCCCCGGCTCGCCTTACGTACATGTCCTGCCTCTTGGCGCGCTCTAGGCCTTCTTCAGACTCGGCCGTCACAACTTGCACAAGATTTACATTGACATCCAGGCTCTTTGCCCACCTTCGAACCCTGAGGTAGCGCCGTCGATCGTTGACGAGAGTGAGGGTTACATAGGACTCACTTACACTCCCACGGCCACGAGGTGTCTGAATCACCTGGGTCATTGCCGGGCCAAGTGGCACTCGGTTTGATGCTGACAGGGCGCCTTCGAGGCCTAGCGCATAGACAATGCTCTGCAGCAAGGTCGACTTCCCCCAACTGTTTGGGGCACTAAGTACATTCAAACCCGGTTCCATGCGAGCGTGATACGAAGCGTGGCCGAGAGAGGTAACCGCATCCAGTGATACTGCAACAACGCGCATCATGGCTCCTTTGTTCGGGCAGAACTTTGCAGCCTTCCTAGTCGGTCCCACATGCCAGATTCCGTCAATCGCCCGAAAGAGGCCAGCAGTCGCTGTTCCATGAGCATTGCGTTACCGCCTTGGCGGATTGCTTCGATCAGCCTCTCACCGGTTTCGGAGAGCGTCTGGCGCCCATTTTGCTGCTGCACGATCAGTCCGCTGGCTTGCGCAAGCCTAATTGTATCGTCAAGCATTGGATCCCAGGCGCGCAGCAATCGGCCCACTCCGATCCGCTGCTCCCACACAGAAAGCAGTTCTTCTGCATTATTTTGATCTCTGACCGCCCAAGAGAGGACATGAAGTTGCTGTACCGTTGCCGACTTTCCGCGACACGCAGCCAAGCAAAGCAATATGGCCGCGACTCTCCAGGCTATCCTATCGCGCCCCGGCAAAGGGGAGGAACGCTATTTAGTGAAAGGGGAGCAGCTGGAAACGGCGTCCGATTCTTTCTGCGCGGGCGGTCAAGACTCCTTGGAACCGGTAGTCCCGATTCCGCGAATAGATCGGGTTGCATCGACATCACGCGGCACTTCGAAAGTAAAGCGGACACAGGATCCACCATGATGCGACATAATAATAGGCGAGCTCGTCACATGCCAGTGGCGCAAGTGCAGGAATGTCCTGGGAGAAATGAGTGGACAGCTCTTTCACAAGAGCGTCAAAGTCAGTAAGATCACCAGCGCCAACAGCCAACCGTCGGGTCAGATGTCGCTGAATAGAGCGAGCTCGATTTTCTACGACGGAAAAGACAGCGCTATATCTAGCCTCAAGAATAGAGAGCTGATTTCCGCCGTAGACATAGTCAACGAGAAGCTCCGATCGTAGCGCACCGAGCGTAGTCTCGTCGCCTGCAAGTGGTTGGTAAGCCCGAAGCTTCTCGGTTAGACGGAGCGCAACCCCTTCTTCAACTGAAGCGTAAGCATCTTGCTCGCAAACTTCAGGGGAGCCCAATCTTATCAGCCGAGTGGGGCTGTTGAGCTTGTCGAGCTCAACAGGGAAATGCTCTAGGTCCGTGGCGATTACGATCTCGAACTCGCTGTGGCACCATGCAGGAGATGGCGGCATGCGCGTCTGGAAACTCTTTGCCCGCGCAAACCTAACAAGATCCTTATCGTCATATGATGGTGTTAGAAGGACCCAACGCCGGATTCTGTAGCTTTCACCGTAACTAGATAGGCCTGTCTGACCGGCCCTTTCGCCACCTGCTCTTTCTCGCCGGGTGAGCCCGCTTCGATGCCTGCCTATTTGCGGGCCGGGCGGAGTCGTGGCAACGTTCGGCCGTGCCCGAGATGCCCGGCGTTCCCGGCGACGGTGATGGCGGGCTTCGTGCTGCGAACACGCGGCTGCGGGAGCTGCTGGCCGAGCGGGACGCCCGGATAGCGGAGCAGGCGGCGGAGATCGCGCTGCTCCGCGAGGCGCTGGCCGGGCTGCAGTCGCAGGTCGCGGACCTGGCCGCGCAGGTGAAGACGAATTCCCGGAACTCATCGAAGCCCCCGTCATCGGACGGGCCGGCCAAGCCGTCCCCGAAATCGCTGCGCGGCCAGTCCGGCCGCAAGCCGGGCAGGCCGAAGGGCCAGCCCGGGGCCACGATGGAGCTGTCGGAGCACCCGGACAAGAAAGTGAAGCACCGGCCCGCGAAGTGCGGCCGCTGCCGGAAGTCCCTGCGGAACGCGCCGGTCACCGCGGTCGAGCGCAGGCAGGTCATCGACATCCCGCCGGTCAAGGCGGTGACGACCGAGCACCAGATGCTGACGGTGAAGTGCGGGTGCGGCTGCGAGACGAAGGCGCGGGCCCCGGACGGCGTGACCGCGCCGGTCCAGTACGGGCCCCGGATCATGGGCGCCGGCATCTACCTGTGGCACGGCCAGTTCCTGTCCCGCGACCGCGCCTGCCGGGCGCTTTCAGACCTGTTCGGCTGCGCCCCCTCGCCCGGCGCCCTCGCCGCGGCCGCACGGAAGACGGCGGGCTTCCTCGCGCCCGCGCTGGCCGCGGTCACCCGGCGCCTGATCGCCTGCGAGGTCGTCCACTTCGACGAGACCGGGTTCCGCACCGCCGGGAGGCTCGCCTGGGTCCACTCCGCCTCGGCGGGGAAGTTCGCGCTGTTCACCGTCCACGCCAAGCGCGGCAAGGACGGCATGAAGGCCGCCGGGGTCCTGCCGCACTTCCGCGGTATCGCCGTCCACGACGCCTGGGCGCCCTACGACACCTTCGGCAACGTCGCGGGCCACGCCCTTTGCGGAGCGCACGTGCTGCGCGAGCTCGTCGCGGTCACCGAGACCGGCACGGACCTCGACGGGACCTGGGCGCAGCAGGCCATCGACGCACTCCTCGCCCTGAACGACGCCGCCGACGCCGCCCGCGCCGCGGGCCGGGCCACCATCGACCCGGAAACCCGCGCGAAGCACGAGGACTGGTACCGCCAGGCCGCGGCCACCGGGATCGCCCTGAACGCCGCCCGCCAGGGCAAGCTCCAGCAGAAACGGCACGCCCTCGCCACGAGGATGAAGACCCGCGAGGGCGACTACCTGCGGTTCGCCCGCGACCTGCGCGTCCCGTTCACCAATAACCCGGCTGAGCAGGCCATCCGCATGAGCAAACTCCGGATCAAGATCTCCGGCTGCATGCGCTCCATCGCCGGAGCCGAGGAATTCTGCGCGCTCCGCTCCTACATCGCCACCGCCGCCCGCCACGGCATCGGCGCACTCGACGCGCTCACCACCGCATTCCGCGGCCAGCCCTGGATCCCCGAAACCGGATAGCCGAGCCCGGCACCAGAGCGCCGGCCCGCCCGAGCCAGAATCGCGGCCGACCTATCTAGTTACCTTTCACCAAGCAGATTGGCAGTGTCTTCAGGTTTACTGACGAGCTTGTGAATATCTCGCGCAATCTTACTCTTCTGAGCGTCGGTCTGAGCCTGCACAGAGAATGAATTCTGAGGAGCATAGCATTGATAAACAGTCCCGTCATCGAGCCTGTAAGCCTCCAGCCCGCCGTCGCCTCTCACTCTATCCGGTATGAACTGGATATCCTCTCCAAATTTTGCACCCAGCAGTCTGCAGCAGTGCTCCTGCCACTCACCACCGTCCCACTGTTCGCGGACCGTCATCCGGGGAACCATCGCAGGGCAGAATGGGCGTAAGGCCACATGCGCAAATTTTCTCCGTTACCAACGCGGGGTTTCCCTCAGTCATACATCAACCACCGGTAGTAGTCAGCCACCTAAGCATAACTATTTGACAACAAGGTTTCTTGTCGCTGACGTGAGGTTCCGGGGCAGGAACCAGAATCAAAAGCGCGGCGAGAAGAGGGTAGTCGCAGGTCAAGGCTGCCTCACATACGCTCCGTCGTGGACACCACTTCCGATAACGTGTCCGCTACGCAGCCCGAAGGCCGGTAGAACTACATGGGCGACACCCCAGAGCGGACTTAAGATAACGGCGGCTGCGTGCGCCTCCACCATGGGTCGGCAGTCACTTGAGCAATGGCACTTTACGACACCGGGCAATTCGGGAGGGCCGCCGCCGGGGCAGATCCGATTGGCCGCTGTCACCCCCGACCCGTATGGATTTCGCGTGACGTTCGTAAGCACTCGGCTTCTGGCATGCTATGCACTGTGCTTCGCAGCAACTCGGACGAGTGTTCCCTCGGTCGCACCAGGCTTCGCGCGTGTTAGCATCTCAGTACAGCTCGACGGCCTCCGGAGCCGGGTGCGCAAGTTCGAATCTTGCTGGGGGCGCCTCGATCAGCCGTTCGGGATACTGCCGCTGGCCTGGCCCGGCAGCCCGGACTGGCGGTGTGCCACGACCGACGTGATACGTCAGGAACGGACGCTCGGTGCTACGTTCTGACAGCTTCCACGCCACGGGCACGCCACGGTCGCCATCGACGACAACGTAATCACGGGTTCCCCGTCCTCACACCGCTGCCCGCCGTCGGCCCGCGGCGCGGGACAGTGTCATCGCGCTCGTGCTGTCGGTGCACGCCGAGGCCGACCGGCCGCTCAGGTTCGACCAGGTCGTCGAACTGTCCGGGAAACCGAGTGGCTCGCGCCCAGGTGAGCGCGGCCAGCGCGGCGCTGTGCCGGCCTACCGCCAAATAGATATATGCCTAACCCCTGCATGGCCCGCATTTCGCGGCCGGGTTGTGCGGCTGGCTGGGCAGCGGGCCGGGCGGGTGCGCGCTGGTCAGGGGGAGACGGTGCCGGCGGCCAGGGCGATGATGACGCCGATCGCGGCGGCGGACAGCAGGGCCAGGACGACGCCGCGGCGCAGCGGGAGCAGCATCACCAGGGCGCCGGCCAGGACCCCGTACTGCCAGGGGTGGGTGAGCTCCCGGGTGAGGGTGACGGCCGAGCCGAGGATCGCGCCGATGGCGGCCGGCCCGGCCCCGTCGAGAAAGGCGCGGGCGCGCTGATTGCCTCGGATCTGCTGGAAGCGGGGGCCGCCGAGCAGAACGATCAGGAACGACGGGGCGAACGCGACCGCCGAGGCGAGCAGGCCGCCGGCGAGCCCGGCGGCGGCGTAGCCGACGACCGCCACCGTCTGCACCACCGGGCCGGGGGTGATCTGGCCGAGGGCGACGGCGTTGAGGAACTGGGCGCCGGTCATCCAGTGGTAACGGCTGACCGCGTCGGCCTGCATCAGCGGGATGATCACGAACCCGCCGCCGAACGCCAGGGCGCCGACCTTGAACGCCACCCACGCCACCGACGCCAGCACCCCGCCCCCGACCGCGAGCACGAAGGCGGGAGCGGCGAGGAACCCTTGCAGCCGCGTCCCGCCGCCGCTGCCGGCGCTGCCGGCGCCAGTGCCGCCTCCGGCGGCAGCGCCTCCACTGCCGTCACCGCCCCGGGCCTTTTCCCCGCCCGGATGCGGGCCGCAGCGGGCCAGCAGCTCGATGGCGCCGCAGCCGAGCAGCACCAGCACCAGCCACACGCCGATGGTCGCGGCGGCGGCGAGCCCGGCCGCCAGGTAGGCCGTCCAGCGGACGGCGGAGGCCCGGTTGCGCCGGCTGGGGACGAGCAGCGACCAGCCGGCCTGGACCGCCACCGCGGGCACGGCGGCGCCCGCCCCGGCCCCGGCGCCGAGGACCCACAGCGGCGGGGAACCGGCCACGAACAGCACCGACAACGCGAGGATGACGATCAGGCCGGGGATGATGAACGCGGCGCCGCCGATCAGGGCGCCGGCCCGCCCGCGCAGGCGCCAGGCGCAGAAGATGGCCAGCTGGGTGGAGGCCGGGCCGGGCATCAGGTTGCAGACGGCGATGGCGTCCTCGAACTCCCGGGCATCCAGCCAGCCCCTGCGCTCCACGCACAGCTGGCGCAGCAGCCTGATGTGCGCGGGCGGCCCGCCGAAGCCGATGCACCCGATCCGGCCCCACTCCCGCACCACCGTCCGCAGCGGCACCCGCGACACGGCCGGGCGGAACTCCGGGGCCGCCGCGGCCTCTTCCCGGGGCCGGCTCATCGCGGCCTGGCCGCTGGCGGTCTGCGCACCAGGCGATAGTACATCAATCTCGCTTGATGGACATTGGCCGGGTGGTCAGTCGATCTCGACGTCGAAGTCCCAGGAGACGACGGGCCTGCCGCCTTGCGGTGCCCACTGCAGCTGCCCGTTGCCGGTGGGCAGCACCGCCGTGATGGTGAGGGTGACCGTCTTGCCTGGTGCGGCGCTTGCTGGCACGGGCCTGCCGTCCTGGGCGGTGACCTTCGGGTGGTGGAGCTGGCCGAGCTCGTCGCGGATGGTGAACGCGGCCCGGGTGAGCGGGATGGTGCCGGACACGCCTGCGAGGGTGACCGTGAAGGTGCAGGGGGTGGTGGCGGGGACCGGGAACTGGCCTTCCTCCGGAACCTCGGGTCCCACGGCGGTGGCCAGGGCCTGCCCACGGGGCAGGACTACTCGGACGGAATCGCCCTCGACGGCCAGCCACGGGTGGGCCGGGCTGGCCTGGACGACGCGGCCCACGGGGACCGCGGGCGTGGGCAGCCAGCTGGGTAGCCCCCCGTACCGGGCGGCCGGGGTGCCGTCGGTGGAGCGCGTCAGGTAAAGGCCGGCCGAGGCCGCGATGATGGCCAGGGCGGCGATGACGCCAAGCCACGCGTAACGCGCGGCCGGCCGGGAGGTACCGGGTGAGCCGGGCTGGGCAGCCCGGCTCACGCGGCGCGGCAGTGTCGCTCTCAAGACGGTGTCGCTTTCAAGACAGTGTCGCTTTCAAGACAGTGCCATCCTGCCCGTCAGCTGCGGTAGCCGCGCGGGTTGGTGAACACGTCGGTGCCGAACGGCGCCAGACCCGGCTGGGCGGCGTAGCCGATGTGCCCGTCGCCGTCGAGGCCGGGCGAGACGCCGGCGACGTTGAACAGATCCTCCATGGTGCGCAGCCATGAGTAGTGGTTGTAGTAGCGGTAGCTGACCGACCCCGGCCTGATGTACGGGCTGATCAGCACGCTGCCGGTGTCGCCGCCGCCGTTGGTGGCGTCGCCGTAGTCGAACAGCGGGTCGGTCTGCGCGGTCTCCGCGCCGAGGGTGACCCCGCTGACCGCTCCGGTGGTCGCGAGCGGGTCGCCGGAGGCGTCAAGCAGCGTGAACGACCCCGTGTCGGCGGTGCCGCCGCTCTGGTTCGGCGCCGTGGCCGTGACTGGCGTGTCGGTGACCTGGCCGACGTAGGCGCCTGCCGGGATGCCCGCCCCGGTCACGCTGCGCCCGGTGTCGGTGGCGGTGATCGAGTTGTCCGCGATCACGTTGCTGACGGCCGAAGCGCTCGCTCCGGCGTCGGCGCGGGGACCGGGCGAGTGGTTGCCGCCGCCGAGGATGCAGGTGCCCGCCGGCTGGGACGGCACCGTCTGGGCGACGCAGTTGGCGGAGCGGTCGACGAAGGAGTTGTCGCCCGGTCCTGGATAGAGCTCCTGGCCCTCGGCGTTGGTGGCCAGCGGGGTATTCGGGCCGGTGGGCTCGGTGTGGACGTTGCGGCCGTACAGGTTCTCACCGGCCGTGTCGGACGCGATCGAGGCCGCCGCGTTCGGGGACACGATCGCGGAGTTGGCGAAGCTGTTGCCGGTGTAGGTGAACGGCGGGAACGCCTCGTCGAAGGTGACGTCGATCAGGCCGCCGTCCTTGAACGCCGGGGAGGCCTCGATCTCCGGGATGACGTGCTCAAGGAACAGGTCCGAGGCGTACAGGCCGCCGGTGTAGTTGACCGGCGCGTTGGGGGTGTTGGGGTCGGAGAAGCCGCCAGACAGGTTGTTGCCGTGGCAGACCGCGTCGTGGGCGTCGCTGCAGTTGTTGGGGCTGATCCAGCTGAAGGCCGGCGTGGTCGCCTTTGACTGCAGGTCGTGGTACAGCCCGTTGGCGGAGCTGAACAGGTTCGCGATGTGCGCGTCGTTGCAGTCCCCGGATTGCAGGATCGACTGGAACCACGGGAACGGGAAGTGCTTGGGCACGTACTGGTCGGTGGCGTTCGCGCTGCCAGGGTTTGGGTCGGCCGTGGATCCGGTCGCGGCGGGGGTGCTGTACGGGGCGCCGCAGTACTGGGTGCCGGCGTCGTGGGTGATGCTGCCGGTGTCGGTGTTGCCAAGGTCCTGGGCGTATCCCTTCCAGCTGACGTGCGCCGCGTCGAGCTGGTTGAACAGGGTCTGCACGGACGAGGGGTAGACGCAGCCGTTGGTGCCCGGTGCCGCGTTGGGCCCGGCGGCCGAGGCCAGCTGGCCGTAGTCCGGGTTCGTCTTCAGGCTCCCGGCGGTGTCGATGCTGCCGGTGACGTTGTCGTACAGCGGGCAGTCGGCCTGGGTGTCCGGCTCGGTGGCCTGCCCGCTGACCATAGAGATGTAGTTGTCCAGGGAGAAGTGGCCGGTGCCGTAGTAGTTCTTCAGCAGCACGCCCTGGGTCGGGAGTGTCTTCCACAGGTAGGTGTTGTTGTTCAGCCCGGTGAACGTCGCGTCGTAGGACTTGTTCTCCAGGATGATCAGCCACACGTGTTTGATCTTGCCGGGCTGGACGCCGAGCCCGTCCGGGCCATGGCCGCCCAAGGCCGGGCCGCCGCCGGAGGCGCTTGCCGCCACGGCCGGCACCAGGGCCGCCGCCAGGACCACCGCCACGGCAGCCGCGGCCCGCAGGGGCTTGCGGCGCCAGGATACAGGGGAGAGTTTCATAGCCCCAACAGGTAGCCGCCCCGGGTCACGCCACGGGAAACGGCCGCCGTCGCGCCGGTGAACACATCAAGCCGGGCTGATGCGCCTCGGCCCGGCGGCGCTCTCGCGCTACGCTGCGGTGCCCGCGGACGGGCCCAGGGCCGGGAGCAGGAACCGGATGCGCGTGTCGAGCTCGGTGGCGGTGCGCTCGAAGGCGGGGTACCCGGCCAGGCCGCCCTCGCCGGCGGCCGGGTCGGGCAGGCTCCAGTGGATCCGCCGGGGATGGCCCGAGAACTCGGGGCAGGCCTCGCGGGCCTTGTCGCACACGGTGATCACGTGGTCGAACCGCTCACGGGCGGCCGCCTCCACCTGCACGGGCTGGTGGCCGGCGAGGTCGATGCCGTAGCGGACCCGCATCACGGCCACCGCGTCCGAGTGCAGCGGCTTGGGCCGAGTCCCAGCGCTGGCTGCCTGGACCCACGCCCCCGCCCGGTGCCGCAGCAGCGCCTCGGCCATCGGCGAGCGGCTGCTGTTCCCGGTGCACACGAACAGCACCCGCCGCCGCGCACGGCGGGGCGCTGCCTCCGGGTCGGCGGCGGCCAGCAGGGCCAGGCCGGGGTGCAGGGCGGCGGAGGCGGCGGCCAGCGCCTGCCCGCAGGCGTCCAGGTCCATGCTGTAGTAGGTGTCGCGCGCGTCGAAGCTGCTGCGCCGCGCCGTCACCAGCCCACCCGCGCGCAGCTGGCGCAGGTGATAGGAGATGAGGTTCTGCGGCTGGCCGGCCGCGGCCACCAGCTCGCGGACCCGCCGGTCGCCCGAAGCCAGCTCCCGCATCAGGCGCCACCGCACAGGATCGGCCAGCAGCCCGACCACCGGAGGGACGGGATTGCCTGACGCGGTCACGGCTTCATGGTACTTCCACCATGCTCGATGGATTCTCCCCCGCAGTGCCCAGGGCACGCCGCTGCCGGCGGCGCGCTCATCCCCCGGCTGACACCGGTCGCGCCGCAGGGCCCGTTGATTTATCAAGCAGGATTGATATAACTTGGGGACGTAGTGACCGCGCCGGGCCGTCGCCAGACGCTGCCGGGTACCGCGTTCGGGACGCGGTCCGGGCCGGGGGCGCCCCTCGCGCGCTCATAGCTGATAGTCATCATCCTTCCGGAGAGGACGGCAATGACGCCGCGCCTGCAGCCCCGCGCGGCCGCCGCGTCCGTCACCGCCGAGGGGATGCTCGCGGAAGGCGGCGACGCGTCGCGCGGCCGCGCCCTGACGGTCGGCGACCTCGACCCCGACACCCGTTCGCCCCAGCCTTCAGGCCTTCCGAGCACGATCCGTCATCGTGTGCCGCCAGGGCGCGATCCGACCCGAACAACCGTCAAAGTGTGCCGTTGGAGGCGCTATCTATACGACCTGGCCAGCACACGGTCACGCCTTGACGGGGCGGGCGTGTGGTCTAAGCGGCGGGAGTCGTCTACAGTTGCGCGCGGGCTTCGTCGACCTGGCGCATGATGCGATGAGCGCCAGTTGCCTGGGCGATCGCGGCCGCCTCGGCCAGCAGCGGGGGCACGTCGTCGTTACGGCCGTCCGCGGCGGCGATGTAGGCCAGCCCCACCAGGTTCGCGGCCACGCCCGGCAGGAGCCCGATTTCCCGCCGCAGGCGGGTCGATTCCTCCAGCCGCCCGCGGGCGCCGCCCAGCCGCCCGGCTCGGTGCTCGGCGATGCCCAGGTGTCGGAGCGCCTCGGACATCGTGCCCTTGTCGTCGGCCTGCTCCGCGATCTCCCGCGACCGTTCGAGTATCGGGACCGCGGTCTCGTCGTCGCGCCGGACCACCTGGTGACAGCAGCCAATCCAGAACAGCGCCGCAGCCTCGCCGCCCTCGTCCCCGAGCGAGCGGTACAGCTCGGCCGCGCGCTCAAACAGCGCAAGCTCGCGTGGATCCTCGACCGCCCGGTCGGGATCCGCGTCCCGCTGCTCAAGGAACCGTGTGTGCATGACCCGGCCGCGGGCCAGGGCAAGATCGGCCTCAACCCCGTCCAGCTCTCGGTCCGAGATCGCCAGCGCGTCCGCGTCGCCGTCGAAGACGGCGCGCTCGTAGAGCAGCCGGGCGCGCTCGATCCGGTCTTCCGCGCTCATGGTCGCCTCCGTCCGCCGGACGCCTTATTCGTCGTGCGACCCTACCCGGCCGTGGATCAGGCCGTAGCCGATGGCCTCGGCAGTTGTCAGGGTCCGGATCCGCCTGGCGTCCTCCCGGACCTCGTCGGCCTCCCGTCCGGTCGCTTCCGCGATCCGGTAGTAGAGCGAGTCGAGCATCCGCTCCGCCTGCCGCTGACGTTCGGTCACCGCGGTCACCGTACCGTCGAACTCCAGCCTCGGCTCAGAAAGCACGAACGACGCATTCGGATACGCGAGCCGACGCGGGCAGCTCGCCAGCAGGCCAAGCGCGGCGCCCCGGATCTCGCCGCCGGCCTGCGCGTGCACCGGGACCCGGACTACGTCGAGTACGCCCATCACCGCAAGCGCGGCGGGCAGCTCAGAGCCCAGGTTCTGCAGCTCCAGCCGGATCGGCTCGTCCCCCTCGGCGTCGAGGGTGAGGAACTGCGCCGACAGCCGGGTCGCGGCGTCATCGTCCAGCATCCCGGTGGCCATGATGATCCGCTTCTCAAGCAGCCGGTCGTACAGCCGGTCCTGCCAGTCGGCGTGCGGGTCCATCCACACCCGGGTACTCGGAACCGGGCCGGGCTCGCCAGCAGGAACAGCCCCCGGCCGGCCGGGAATCCCGGGCATTCCGGGGTTTCCGGGCGTACCCGGCTCGCCCGGCTGCGGGAACTCGGCCGGCTGCGGGGGTCCGCCCGGCCACCGTTGCTGCTCAGCCATGCAACCTCCAGGTGATCTGACCGCCGACGGCGGCCGCGTAGCGTTCAAGCGTGGAGGTGCGCACGTCGGTGGTGCCGGCCTCCAGCCGGGCGACCGCCGACTGCGAGGTGCCCATCCGCGCGGCGACCTCGGTCTGCGACAAGCCCGCCGCCTGGCGTTGCCCGACCAGCTCGCGGACCAGTTCGGCTCGCTCCGCCGCCATTCGGCGCAGCGCCATCTCGCGGAAGCCCGGCAGCATGGGCAGGTCAGCCGGGACCGGCGCGGCACCCTCTTCAGCGTCCTCCATACACGAAACGGTATCTCATATTTGAGATAAATGTGACGGCAAAGGCGGCGCCAGCGCCCGCGGCGGCAGAACGGTTACCCCGCCGTCCGCACCAGCGTCGATGGATCCTGCCAGACGAAGCGCTGGCATCTCGGACTGCCGTTCAGCCGAGTGCGGTCTCCGTCGGGCGGCGTGACGACGCGGGTCTCGACGCTGGTGCCGCCGCGTGCGGTGTAGAAGGCACGGGCGGCGGCATTCTGCTCAAGCACCCACAGGTAGAGGCCCGATGCCGGCGACCGGTCCAGCACCGCCTGCCCCGCCAGCGCCAGCAGGCGGGTCCCGATCCCCAGCCTCTTCAGCCCGTACGTGACGTGCAGGTTGTCCAAGAGCGCGCCCCAGACGGCGTCGTTGTCGAACCGGGTGTGCGCGAGCCCCACGACCTCGCCATCGAGCTCCGCCACGATCGTGCGCGCCAGCGGATCCGGCGGGCTCAGCCGCTCGGTCCACATCGTCAGCAGGTATCCGCCCACATCGCCGTCGAGGAAGGAGTCGGAGTACGCACCCCGGTAGTGCCGCCGCCAGCTGTCGGCGTGCAATCCGGCCACGGCGGCCGCATCGCCCGCGTCGGCGGTCCGGAATACCAGGTCATCGGGGGAGGTCATCGTCCAGTTTCCCTTTCTCGGGGGTCGGCCGGGCCGTGGTCAGGCAGCCGGGCGATCGCGACGAAATTCTGGCTCATGCCGATCAGTGACGGCTCGGCCTCGACCAGCCTGAGCACGGACAGCACGTAATCGCAGTCTTCCTGACGATCGAGACGCTCCGAGAGGTCGGGAAGGAGCTTGACGCTTCCGCTCGCCGCCACGAACTCGCGCACCTCCAAGCCCGCGTCCGCGATCTCGGCGGTCAGCTCCTCCGGACGGTGGAAGTACGAAGTCGTGAAGGACGCCGGATCACCGCCAGGGTTACGGTACTGCCCGTCGGCCAGGAACCTCGGCAGGTCTGCCCGCCAGCCCGCTTCGGGCGGCATCCCGTCCGCGAGTCCCTCGAAGACCGGATAGAACCGGGACAGCGCCTTCGCCACCACGATCCCGCCCGGCCGCAGCACCCTGCGCGCCTCCCGCAACGCCGTTACCCGGTCCTCCCTGCTGGTCAGGTGATACAGCGGGCCGAGCAGGAGGACGGCGTCGACGCTGGCGTCGGCCGCCTGCAGGTCCCGCGCGTCGCCGAGCGAGACGCTGGCCAACGGCGAGTCGGCGTCACGCGAGGCGGCCCCGGCCTGCTCCACGTGCAGCGGCACCGGATCGACCAGGTGCACCTGGTAGCCCGCCGCCGCCAGCGGTAGCGCGTACGCCCCGGCCCCGCCGCCGACGTCAAGCACCGTCGCGGGCGCTTCCGGCAGGAACCGTGCTAGCAGCTCCCGGATTCGCAGGAACTCGACCCGGCCGCGGCCGACCGCCAGCCGATCTCGCTCCAGTCCATGCTCGTAATAGCCGGCGATCTCAGCGTCCACCATGCCGAGCAAGATAAGCGCCCGGCCGCGCAGTCGGCCACTGAATATCTCGCAAGTAAAACGAAGATAAGGCGGAGTAAGCGCCACGACCTCGGCAACCGGAGGCTAGTGCGCGGCGCCGTCGTCGTCGGTGAGCATCGCGACCAGCTGCGGGACCCGGCCGAGCAGACGGGCGCCGTCAATCGGATTGCTGTAGTCGCGCGAGTGCACGATGAGGCCGTCAACCACCCGCACCACCATGACGAAGGCCAGCGAGAACGGGCTTGCGTCGGCGACCTGGTGCCCCTCGAGCCGGTACTCGGCCACCACTACCTCGGGGTCGGCCGTCTCGTGGATGCGCACATCGGTGGCCCGGGTGTATCGACGCGAAGCGAGCCCGGCGGTGACGCGAGCCCGGAATTCCTCCCGCGTCGTCTTGGTGCGCTCCGGCGCGAGGCCGCCGGCGAACGGCATCTCGATGACGAATTGCTCGGCGTAGCAGTCGGCCATGTCGCCGGGCGCCGGGCTGACGGCGGCCTCGAGAAACCGCTCGATGGTCTGCCGCGCGCGGCCGGCGGTCATGGTCACTGGTCCGTCCTCGGGTCGAGTTGATTGAGAGCCGCGATCGATGCCGGGGGCAGGCGAACCGCCCCCGCGGCAATGTTCTCGGCCAGATGAGCGGGGTCGGAGGTGCCCGGGATCAGCAGCGTGCCGTCGTAGTGCGACAGCAGCCAGGCGAGCCCCACCTGCGCGGGAGTGGCGCCGATCTCGGCGGCGATTGCGGTCACGACGGGATTGTCGGTCACCCTGGCCCGGTTGGCGAACGCCGAGCCCAGCGGGAAGAACGGCACCCACGCGATCCCGTGCTCGCGGCACCGGTCGAGGACAGGTTCCGCCGTCCGATCGATGACGCTGTGCAGATTCTGCACGCACGCGATGCCCGCGGGCAGCGCCCGGCCGAGCTGCTCGGCCGACACGTTGCTGAGGCCGATGCCGCCGATCTTGCCCGCGTCCCTCAGCGCGCCAAGCTCCGCGAGTTGGTCGTCGAGGTCAACCAGCTGATCGCCCGCGGCGACGATGCCAGGCACGGCGTCCAGACGGCGCAGGTTGACCACCCCGATCTGCTCGACCCCGAGCGCGGCCAGGTTGGCCTCGATCTGATCGCGCAGCTGCTCCGGCCGCTGCGCGGGGACAAGCTTGCCGCCGCCGTCCCGGTCCGCCCCCACCTTGCTCACCAGGACCAGGTCAGCGGGGTAGGGCGCGAGCGCAGCCCGGATGAGGGCGTTGCAGTCGCCGTAGAACTGCGCGGTATCGATGTGGTTGACGCCGGCCTCGACCGCCTGCCGCAGCACCGCGACCGCCGTGTCCCGGTCCGTCGCCCTGCCTTCCAGCTGCATCGCGCCGAAGCCGATGCGCGCGACCAGGCGCCCGGCCAGCCGCGCGGTACCGCCCGGAGCGCGGGTAGGGGTGGGGGTGGGGGTGGTGGGTCCAGAGATACCGCCGTGGGCGGGGAGATCCGTACTCTGGCCTGCTGTCGTCATCGGAGACCCTCCGAGCGTGGCATAGTGAAGAAGAAGAACCGGAGGAACCTCCGGTAAGCCCATCGTAACAGATAAACGGAGGATCCTCCGCATTATGCCGAGCGAAGGCCAGAGCCCGCCCAGACGCCCCCGCGCGGACGCCGAGCGCAACCGATCGCGGCTGCTCGACGCGGCGCGCGCCGCGTTCGCGTCCGGGCGGCAGCCGGTGACGCTGGAGCAGATCGCGCGCGACTCCGGCGTCGGCATCGGCACCCTCTACCGGCACTTCCCCACCCGCGAGGCGCTGGTCGAGGCGCTGTACCGCAAGGAACTGGCTGACCTCTGCGCCAGCGTGGACGACCTGCTCGCGACGCAGTCCCCCGAGCGAGCGCTGCGGGCCTGGATGGGCCGGTTCGCCGACTACGTCGCCGCCAAGCGGGAGATGGCGGACACGCTCAGGACCGTCTTCGCCGCGGGAACGGTGACCGTGTCCCACGCCCGCGAGGAGCTAGCCGACGCGGTGCGCACGATCCTCGAGGCCGACGCCGCCACCAAGACGCTGCGCGACGATGTGCGACCCGAGGACATCGTCGCCATGATCGTCGGGATCTTCACCGCTACCTCCCTGGCGGGCGGGCGCAAGCAGCTTGAGCGCATGTTCGACCTGCTGATGGACGCCGTCCGGCGCCCGACTGGCCGGCCGGCCGCCGATGACTCTCCGCGTCTGGCATCGTCAGAGTAATCACAGCTAGCGGCACCAGGCACAGGGATCACGAGAGGACGCGCTCATGACGCCGACCGGACAGCAGCCGGCCACCGGGTACGCGCAGGCCAACGGGGTCGACATCTACTGGGAGAGCCACGGCAGCGGCGGGACTCCGCTGATGATGGTGCACGGCGGGTACGGCCTGGCGAGCATGTTCGACGGGCTGACGGCCCAGCTCGCAGCCGACCGCCAGGTCATCGCGATCGAATTGCAGGGTCACGGCCACACGGCCGACGTCGCCCGGTCGTTCACCTGGGACGACTTCGCCGACGACATCGCCGCCGTGATCGAGCGGCTCGGGCTCGGCCCGGTCGACCTGCTCGGCTGCTCGCTCGGCGGCATCGCCAGCCTGCGCTGCGCGATTCTTCATCCGGAGGCGGTGCGCAAGCTCGTGGTCATCTCGGCGCCGTGCCGCCGGTCGGCCTGGTTCCCGGAGATCCTGGCCGGCTTCGACCAGATGAGCGGCGCCACCCTGTTCGACATGCTGCGGCAGAGCCCGATGTACGCGCAGTGGTCGAAGGTCGCCCCCGACCCCGCGTCGTTCCCGACGCTGATCGACAAGACCGGCGCCCTCCTGCGCGAGCCCTTCGACTGGACCGAACAGGTCAAGCTAATGGAAGTCCCGGTCCTCATCGTCTACGGGGACTCGGACAGCATCCCGCCGTCTCACGCGGCCGAGTTCTACTCGCTGCTCGGCGGCGGACAGCGGGACGCGGGCTGGGACGGCAGCCTGCCCACCCCGTCCAGGCTGGCGATCGCGCCGGGCAGCACGCACTACAACATCCTGGACGCGCCCATGCTCCCGTCGACCCTGGCGACATTCTGCGACTGACCCCGGGCTAGCCGACGACCGCCAGCTCGAGCGCGTCGAGCCGACCCGCGTCGGCGATCACCTCGATGCCGGAGATGCGGTCGTCGCGGTAGCTGAAGGCCAGCACGATCTCGACCTTGCCGCCGGGCGCGTACACGATGCCGGGCACCCCGTCCACGAGGACGAGGACCGAGTACCTGGACCGCTGGGCGGAGAGCCGCGCTCTATTGGCCACCGCCGCCGCGCCGTGCAGCTCGGCCGGCTTGCCGGACGGCATCGCGGCCGCGTCCGCGTGCAGGACGACGTCGGGATCGAGCACGGCCAGCAGCGCGTCGCGATCGCCGGCCCGGGAGGCGGCCAGGAACGCCTGGGCGACCGCGTGCTGCCGGGCCAGCCGCCGGGCGGCCTCTGCGCCGCTCCCGGGCTGGCCGGACGGGTCGTCCTGCCCGGCCGACCCCCGCACCCGTCGTCTGGCCCGGCTGGCGAGCTGCCGCGCGGCGTCGGATGAGCGTCCCGTGATCCCCGCGATCTCGTCGAATGGCACCCCGAACATGTCGTGCAGCACGAACGCCACCCGCTCGGCGGGCGCCAGCCGGTCGAGCACGACCAGCAGCGCCAGCCCCACCGAGTCGGCCAGGACCGCCTCCTGCTCCGGGCCGCCGGCGTCAGCCGATCCCGCGCCGCCGCCGGCGAACCCGCGGAGCTCGAATTCCTCCTCGATCCCGCCCGCCAGCTGTTCGTGGCGCGCCTGCCGCGAGCGAAGCATGTCCAGGCACACGCGCGACGTGATCGTGGTCAGCCAGCCGTCCAGGTTCGCGACGCCGTCCGCGTCCGCCCGGGCGGCCCGCAGCCAGCCCTCTTGCACGGCGTCATCCGCGTCGCTGGCCGAGCCGAGCATCCGGTAGGCCATCGCCCGCAGCCGGGGCCGGTTCTTCTCGAACCGCTCGGCCAGCGTTTCTTCGTCCATCAGCCTGTCACCGTCACATCGCTCCAGTCGGGTTCCGTCATACCCATGACGGGTCGCATCGGCCCGCTGTGACGAAGGAGCCAATCATGACGCTAGTGCTTGTCACCGGCGGCACCGGCCGGGCCGCCGGCCGGTCGTCCAACGCCTGCACGACGCGGGTCGTGAGCTGCGGGTGCTCAGCCACACGCGAGAACCCGCGATCGACGGCGTCGCCCGCGTCAAGGCCGACCTGGTAACCGGCGAGGGCGTCGACCAGGCCGTCCGCGGCGCGAGCATCATCATCCACTGCGCCGGGGCGCCGAGTTTCCGCCGCGACCAGGCCATGACGGCGAACCTTATCCGGGCCGCCAGGCAGCTTCCGGCGCCGCCCCACCTGGTCAAGATCTCGGTCGTGGGCGCGGACCGAGTCCCGGTCGGCCGCGGTCTGGGCAAGCTGATGTTCGGCTACTTCGAGTCCATGGGCGCGACCGAACGCGCCGTCGAGCGCTCCGGGCTGCCCTGGACCATCCTGCGCGCCACCCAGTTCTTCGACGCGGTCGCGCTCATCGCGCAGGCGATGGCGAAGCTGCCGCTGATCCCCGTCCCGACCGGCATCCGCTTCCAGCCCGTAGACACCGGCGACGTCGCCAACCGCCTGATCGAGCTGGCCCTCGGCGCACCGGCAGGCCTAGCACCCGACTTCGGCGGCCCGACCGCCTACCCAATGGCCGACCTGGTCCGCAGCTACCTGGAGGCCGTCGGCCGCCACCGCCCGCTGCTGCCGCTCTACCTGCCAGGCAAGATCGCCCACGCGGTCAAGGACGGCGCGAATCTCCCGCGCCCCGCCGGCCCCGCCGCCAACGCCACCCTGGGCGATCGCACCTGGGAGGAGTTCCTAGCCGAGCGCAAAGCCTGAGCCAGCGCGGGCAGTCGTCTGTTACCGGTCGCCCCGGCCGAAGCCGTCGGGGTCGGGGCCGATGAGGCCGAGACCGAGCAGGCCGACGTCTTCCGGCGGCCCTTGCTCGCCCGCTGAGTGGCTGCTGCGGCCGCCGTCCGGCATGCCCGTGCCGGCCGGTCCGACCCATGCGGTAAGGCCGCCGAGCCTGCCAGGCCTGGCCGCCGGCAGGTCGTGCACCGTCTCGTCCAGCGCTCGGGGGTCGCGGCCGATGTCGACCACGACCGCCGTGATGTTGTCGCGGCCGCCCGCGTCGTTGGCCGCCGCCACCAGTGCCTCGGCCGCCTGTCGAGGCGGGCCGACGGCCAGCAGCGGCAGGATTACCTCGTCCGGCAGTTCCCCGAACAGGCCGTCGGAGCAGATCAGGAACCGGTCGCCGCCGATGGCCGGCAGCAGCCAGTGATCGGCCTGCAGGGTCGGCCCGCTGCCGAGGGCACGGGTGACGATGTTCCTGCGGGGGTGGGTGCGGGCCTGCGCGCGGGTGAGCACCCCCGCCGTGACGAGCTCCTGTACCTCCGAGTGGTCAACCGTCAGCTGCTCGATGCGGTCGTCGGCCAGCCGGTAGACCCGCGAGTCGCCGACGTTGAACACCATGAGCCGATCGCCGCCCGCGGTCTCCAGACCGGCCAGGCCGGTGACCGTGGTGCCCATCCGGCTCGGCGGCTCCGCCCGGCTGACGATGATCTGGTTCGCCTCCTCGAGGGCGTGCAGTACCGCCTCGGTGAACAACGGGCGCAGCTCGACGCAGCGCGCCAGCGCCTCGACCGCGAGCCTGCTCGCCACGTCGCCCGAGCCATGGCCGCCCATGCCGTCCGCCACCGCGTAGATCGGCGGAACGGCCAGGTAGCTGTCTTCGTTGACCCGGCGGACGCGGCCCACGGAGGTCGCCACGCCATGGCTGAAGCGGATCATGTTACCTGCCGGGAACGGTGACGGCGGGGGGCCGGCGAACCAGCATAAGCCCCTCCCATCGTGGGCATTATTCGTCGCAGTATGCCAGATGATATGACCGTTCGCGGCGATAAAGCGCGTTAGAAACAGTCGGCGGAAGAGAGCCGGCCGGGTCCGTTCGATACCCTGAATTTGATCTGTGGGACGGACTTTCTGCAGGCAGACCGCCACCCGCTGTCACCTTTTTGATCAATCAATACCGGAAGGGATAGCACATGCCGGAGCCGGGAGTTGCCCTGGAGAAGCTCGGCTTCCTGACCATCGGGCTATTCGACGGCGCCGACCCCGGACCCGGTCACCAGGACACGCTGGAGGTGATCGAGCTCGGCGAGCGGCTCGGCTTCGACTCCGTGTGGCTCCGCGACCGGCATCTGCAGTACGGCATCTCATCCCCGGTCGCCATGCTGGCGGCGGCGGCCCAGCGCACGTCGCGGATCGAACTCGGCACCGCCGTGATCCCGCTCGGCTGGGAGAACCCGCTCCGGCTGGCCGAGGATCTGGCGACGGTGGACGTGCTCTCGGGCGGGCGGCTCAACCCCGGGTTCAGCACCGGGCAGCCGATGCACTGGGGCGACGTGCGGGAGGCGCTGTACCCCGACACGGCCGACGCCGAGGACTTCAGCTATCAGCGGGCGGCCCGGCTGCTGCGGTTCGTCGCCGGGGAGCCCGCGGCGGCCTTCGCGGGAACGGACGGATTCGAGCAGTTCTCGCGGCGGGTGGAGCCGCACTCCCCCGGGCTGCGGTCCCGGATGTGGTACGGCGGGGCGTCGCTGGCGTCGGCCCGCTGGGCGGGCGAGAACGGGGTCAACTTCCTCACCTCGTCGGTGGTGCGGGCGGAGGAGTCGGAGGACTTCGCATCGGTCCAGCAGTCCCATATCCGCGCGTTTCGCGCTGCGCACGCGGCCGGGGCGGCGGCTCGGGTCTCGCAGGGGCTCGTGGTCATCCCCACCGACAGCGCGTCGGCAGCCCAGCGGGCCAAGTACGCGGCGTACGTCGCGGCGCGGACGCCGCGCACCGCCGCGCCGGTCGGGCCGGCCAGGATGATGTTCGCGCGGGACATCCTCGGCTCGTCGGACGAGATCGCGGCGGCGCTGTACCAGCACGCCGGGTTCCGCGAGGTCACCGAGGTCGCGTTCGCGCTGCCGTTCACCTTCGCGCGCGAGGACTACGTGCAGCTGCTGACCGACATCGCGACGAAGCTCGGCCCGGCCCTAGGCTGGGCGCCGAAGGGCTAACCGACCAGAAAGCCGGAGGGACGCGCCTTGCCGCGATTGCTCGTCGTCCATCACACCTCCTCGCCCGCGCTGCAGGCGATGCTGGAGGCGGTCGTTTCTGGCGCGCGCGACCCGGAGCTGGCGGGGATCGACGTGGCGGTGGTGCCCGCGCTGGCGGCGACCGTGCCCGACGTGCTCGCGGCGGACGGGTTCGTGCTCGGCACGCCCGCGAACATCGGATACATGTCGGGCGCGCTCAAGCACTTCTTTGACCAGATCTACTATCCCTGCCTGCAGGCCAAGACGGGCGCACCCTACGGGCTCTACGTGCACGGCGCCAGCGACACCACCGGCGCGGTGCGGGCGGTCGCCGCCATCGCCAAGGGCCTCGGCTGGGCCGAGGTGGTCAAACCGGTGATCTCGACCGGCTCGCCGGACAGGGACGTCGAGCGCCAGTGCTACGAACTGGGCGCCACCGTCGCCGCCAACCTCAGCGCGTTACCGCTGGGCGCGGGCTTCCTCGACGGTCAGCTCAGCCGCCGGGTCGGCCTCGAGCCGGTCCGCCGGGATGGGCTTGCCGCTGAGCACGGAGAGGCCGTAGTTGCCGGCCTCGATGCGCGCCAGCGCCCGGTCGATCGCGGCGAGCCGTTCGCGGAGCTGGTCGGCGACGTCTCCCTCGTCCTCCTCTTCCGTGAGCGCCAGCCCTTGGTCACCGAAGTCCGTCGGGCTGTCCGGCGCTTGCTCGGCGAGGCTCTCGGATTCCTCGGTCTCCCGCAACAGTGTGGCCACTTCGGCCCGCTCTGCGCGCAGCAAAGCCCGCGCCCTGCTCTCGTCCATGCGTCCCCTTTACCCCGCTGCGCTGGGGCGTACCCTTACGGCTCCCTTACGGCGCAGCAGTCACTGCAGACCCTGGGTGAAGCCCTCGGGGACGATCACGTCCGCGAGGTGAAGATGGTGGATTGACTCGCATCCTAGGGCAAGCAAGGTGGAGTCAATGCCCGATCGAAGCACGTCAAAGACGTTGCGGACGCCGGACGGACCGCCCGCGGCCAGGCCCCAGAGGCAGGGGCGGCCGATCATGACCGCCCGGGCGCCGAGGGCCAGGGCCTTCACCACGTCGCCGCCGCGCCTGACGCCGCCGTCGAGCAGCACCTCGGCCCGGCCCGCGACCGCCGCCGCGACCCCCGGCAGCGCCCGGATCGAGGCCGGGGTGCCGTCCAGGTTGTTGCCGCCGTGGTTGGAGACCGAGACCGCCGTCGCGCCCGCGTCAATCGCGCGGCGCGCGTCGTCCGGGCGCATGACCCCCTTGACCAGGAACGGGCCGCCCCACCGGTCACGCAGCCAGGCGATGTCAGCCCACGTGGGCGGGGGCACGGCCGTCCATGACCGGTAGGCGGCGAAGAATCCGGGGGCCGGCTCGCCTGGGCGCGCCATGTTCGGCACGGTCAGGTCGGGCAGCCCGCCATGGCGGAGCCAGTCCATCAGGTAGCGGGGACGGGCCAGGCCGGCCGGGGCGAGGCGGATCAGCGCGGGGAGGTCGAGCCGCTCGGGAATCGCGGGGCTTCCCCAGTCCCGCCCTGCGGGAAACGACCAGTCGAGCGTGACGATCAGCGCCTTCGCGCCCGCCTTGCGGGCGACCTCGGCCCGCTCGAGCAGCGTGTCCCTGTCAGCGGACCAGTGCACCTGGAAGAACAGGTTCGGGTTGACCGCCGCCACCTCGGCGGCCGGCCTGCTGGCGAACTCGCTGAGGCCTATCGCCGTCCCGGCGTCGCGGGTGCCCAGCGCGACCGCGACCTCGCCCAGTGGGTGCACCGCCTGGGCGCCGACCGGTGAGGCGATCACCGGCAGGCCGATCTCCAACCCCAGCACCGACGTGCGCAGATCGCGCGCGGCGGGCAGATCGGCCAGCCTGGGCGGCGCGAAGCGGAGTTCGGCGAATGCGCCCACGTTGTCCGCCCGGGTCAGGCCGGCTTCCGCGCCTGCCTCGATCGCCAGGAACACCGGCCGCGGCAGCCGCCGCCGTGCCCGCCGCCGGGCCTCGGCCACCGACTCGAACCAGTCCCGGGTGGACGCCACCGGGCCTGCTCAGCCCCAGTGGCCGGCCACGGCCGGCACGAGCTGCTCGGCGAACGCGTCGAACGCCGCCAGCATCGAGGTCACGCCGCCGCCGCCGCGCGCCCGCCAGTCCCGGTTGGCCAGGAAGGTGAGACCGCCGAACACCATCGCGACGATCCGCGGCCGCAGGTCGGTCTCCGGGTCGACGCCCTCACGGGCTGCGAGTATCCGGACCATCTCGTCGTCGTGCTCGTGCGCGTGCCGCATATACGCCGCGAGCAGCGACGGGGTGCTGTCGATCAACCGGATGACGAGCAGGTACATGGACTCGTCGGCGTGCGGCCCTTCGCCCTCAGCCAACGTCAGGAGCGACGTGCGGAACGCGTTGCGCAGCGCGGTCAGCGGCGGCTCGGCGGCCGGCCGGGTCGCCAGCTCCCGCATCAGCGCCTCGGTCGCGTCCCGGGCGAAGGACAGCGCGAGATCCTCCTTGTTGGCGAAGTACCGGAAGAAGGTCCGCTCGGAGACGTCAACGGCGTCGGTGATCTCGCGGACCGCCGTGTGCTCGTACCCCTTGGCGTCGAAAAGCGTGAGCGCGGCGCGTACCAGAGCGTCACGCGTCTGGCGCTTCTTGCGTTCGCGCCGGTGCGGCTCCGCCGGGGCCGCAGGGGACACCGTTGACACCTCCTGCATGCTCCCATGTTACCTCTATGTCACTTGAAGCCAAATGTCATCATTTGTAAAGTGTCATTGGGTGACATACGTTAGGGGATGTCATTCAGTCCTCGAGAACGATGAGGAGCACGGCAGTGAACCACCCGGCCGACGCCGCCATCGGCGAGCACTCAGCCCGCAAGCCCACGAAGAGCCGGGGAATCCGCGGCAACCCCCGGCTGACGCTGCTGTCGGCCGCGCTCGGCGTCATGATGGTCGCCATCGACGGGACGATCGTCGCGGTCGCCAACCCGTCCATCCAGGCCAATCTCGGCGCGTCGCTGGCCGCCACGGTCGGCGTGGCCCCGGTTCAGAAGGGCGTCTCCCCGCAGGTCGCGGGCGCGATCGCGGACGTCACGCACGCGACGTTCATCAGCGGCATGACCGCCGCGTTCCTGGTCGCCTCGGTGGTCGCCGTCGGCGGCGCGCTGATCGCGCTGCTCACCCGCAAGGGCCACGCGCCCGCCCACTAGGCGTCACCCGCAGCTGGGCGGCGAAGGGGTCAACCGGTCGCGGGGCGGAACTGGTAGCCGACGCGGTACTCGGTGACCAGGTACCGGCCGTAGTCGGGGCCGAGCTTGTGCCTGAGACGGCTGACGTGCACGTCGACCGTCCTGCTGTCGGCCGCGAAATCACGCTGCCAGACCCGGGTTACCAGGTCGGAGCGGGTGAACACGGTCGACGGGTGCGCCGAGAGGAACGCCAGCAGCTCGAACTCCTGGAACGTGAGCGAGATCTCGGCCCCGTCTACCCAGACCCGGCGCTGGTCGTGGTCGAGCAGCAGCCCGTTCCGGTTGGCGCGCGGCTCGGCCGGGCCGCCTCCGTCGGCGGCGGTCGCGGGCACCGCCCCGGGCGCCGTGACCGGATAACCGACGATCGCCATGGACGTGCCGGTGCCGGGAATGGGGACTACCGCGAGCAGCGTCCCGTCAGACTTCGGCCTCGGCACCGTGTGCTCCGGCTCGGGCTGGCCGTAGTCAGCATCCCGCGCTTGCGCACCGCCGAGCAGTTGCGCTCCGATCTGCACGCGCCTCGCCACCTCCCCTACGTCACTCCTAAGCATATCCTATTAAGCAGGTCGTTTTAGTCAAGAAAACGGCGTCACAAAACTAGGAAATAGTTGTGAACGACGCGCTAGCGGGCCGCGGCCACCCACCCAGCCGTGCCGTCGGGAAGGTCCCCCCCGTACCAGTACTCGATCAGCCGCCGGGCGATCGAGGACGACGGCGCGATGCCGAGCTCGCCCGCGTCGATCGCCGCTCGCATCTCGGCCCTGGTGAACCAGCGCGCCTCGCCGATCTCCTCCTCGTCGACCGCGATCGACTGGCCCGCCGCCGCCACCGCCTGGTATCCGAGCATCAGGCTGCGCGGCATCGGCCACGGCTGGCTGCCCAGGTAGCGGACCTGCCCGACGACGATCGCGGCTTCCTCGAAGACCTCGCGCACGACCGCGTGCTCGGCCGACTCACCTGGCTCGACGAACCCGGCCAAGACCGACATGCGGCCCTTCGGCCACAGCGCGTTTCGCGCCAGCAGGCAGCGATCGTCCGGATCGGTGACCAGCATGATCACCGCCGGGTCCAGCCTCGGGAAGTGCTCGGTGCCGTCGACCGGGCAGACCGTGAGGTGGCCGGCCGGGGCCGGCACGGTCACGGCGCCGCACTGCGGGCAGTGCGTGTGCGTGTCGTGCCAGTTCGCGAGTGCGACCGCGTGTGTAAGGAGGCCGGCATCGCGGTCGCTCAGCAGTGCGCCCGCCAGCCGCAGCGAGATCGGCTTCGCGTCCGCTTCCTGAGACCGGTCGGACCGGTCCCAGGCCTGGTCTTCCCCGGTCGCGCTGACGCCGAAGTAGGCGACCTCGTCGTCGTCGATCCCGAGGAAGAACCTGGTGCCGTCGGGCGCCTCCGCAGTGGGGACGAACACCAGCTCCAGCTGGTCGTCGGTGGTCCTGGCGAGCGCCTGAGAAGCGTGCACGACCACCACCCGGCTGCGCGGGTCGGCCCAGGCCGCCTCGATCCACTCGGCATCGGCGCGGCGCTGGCTGGCGCGGTCCACGGCGGAGCGGGACAGCGCCAGCCGCCCGAGCGGTCCGGCGTCGAACCCGTCCAGCTCGGCCGGGGCGCTCATCGGCCCACGCTGACGTCGGCGAGCTCTTCCCACAGGTAGGCGATCGACTCCGCGCCGAGCAGCAGCCGGGAAAGATCCACATACTCATTGGGTGCGTGGATCCGATCCGCGTCAAGCCCCACGGCCACGAAGACGAGCGGCGCGCCGAGGATGTCGGCGAGGTCCGCCTCCGGGCCGCTGCCGCCCTCCTTGGTGAAGAGCACCTCGGTGCCGAACGCCCGCTGCATGGCCCGGCGGGCCGCCGCGACACCCGGCGAGTCGATGGCCGAACGGCAGGGACGCACCCCTCCGCGCTCGCTGACGGTCGCCGTGATCCCGTCGGGAACGTTGGCGGCCACGTATTTTCTCAGCGACTCGATGACCCGGGCGGGATCCTGGTCGGCGACCAGGCGGAACGACAGCTTGGCGTGCGCCGCCTTCGGGATGATGGTCTTGCCGCCCGGTCCTGTGTGCCCGCCCCACAGGCCGTTGACCTCGGCGGTCGGGCGCGCCCAGATCCGTTCGAGGGTGGAGTACCCGGATTCGCCGGAGGTCGCGCCGCTGTCGCCCGCGTCGGCCAGCCAGCTCCGTTGGTCGAACGGTAGCCTGCCCAGCAGCGCGCGTTCTTCCTCGGTCAGCGGTACCACGTCGTCGTAGAAGCCGGGCAGCGTGACCCGGCCGTCCGCGTCGTGCAGCCCCGCCAGCAGGGCGGCTAGGGCGTGCGCGGGGTTCGGCACGCCGCCGCCGAACGAGCCTGAGTGCAGGTCGCGCGACGGCCCGGTGAGCGTGACCTCGGCGTCCGCCAGGCCGCGCATCCCGGTGCAGATCGACGGGGAGTCGGCCGCCCACATGGTGGTGTCGCTGATCACGATCACATCGGGCTTCAGCTCGTCCTTGCGCTTCTCCAGCAGCGCGGCGAAGTTCGGCGAGCCGGACTCCTCCTCGCCCTCGATCAGCATCGTGATCGAGACCGGCGGCCCGTCATCGTCGCGCGTAGCTAGCAGGGCGCGGACGCCGAGGGCGTGGAACAGTACCTGGCCCTTGTCGTCAGAGGCGCCGCGGCCGAAGATCCTGCCGTCCTTCTCCTGCGGCGCGAACGGCTCATGGTCCCAGCCGTCCTCGATGGCGGCGGGCTGCACGTCATGGTGACCGTAGACGAGAACCCGCTGAGCGTTCGCGTCGGCGGCCGGCCAGTGCGCGTAGACCGCGGGGAGCCCGCCGGTCTCCCAGATCTCGACGACGGGGAAGCCGGACTCGGTCAGATAGCCGGCCAGCCATTCGGCGGAGGCGCGCACATCGCCGTGCTTGGCCGGGTCGGCCGAGACCGACGGAATGGCCAGCCACTCGCGCAGCGCTCGCGAGAAGTCGGCGGCGCTGGCCGCGATGTAATCCCTGACGTCCATGAAACCTAACGTACCGGTTCGAATGCGTCTCCCCTGCCGATGAGGCCCGCCGACGGGATCGCGACGGTACGGCCAGGACGCTCGGTTACCGTGCCGATTCGGATGGCGTCCTCGCCTGCTCCCTTGAGGGCTTCGAGTGCGGCCCGCTGGTCGTCCTGGCCGACCACCACGCAGAAGCCGATGCCCATGTTGAGGGTGGCGTACATCGTCGCGTCATCGACGTCGCCCGCGCTCGCGATCAGGGCGAAGAGCTCCGGCGCGGCCGGCACCGCGTCGAGCTCGTAGGACACGTTAGCCGCGAGCCGGGCAATGTTGAGCAGCCCGCCGCCGGAGATGTGCGCCATTCCGTGCGGGGTCACCCCGGCCGTCCACAGCGCCTCGGCCGCGTTCACGTACACCCGGGTCGGCTGCAGCAGCGCGTCAGACAGCCGACGGCCGGAGCCCGGTACCTGGTCGTTGAGAGTCAGGCCGGCGATCTTGAACAGGGCGTGCCGGGCCAGGGAGTAACCGTTGCTGTGGAGCCCCGAGCTCGGCAGCCCGATAACGACGTCACCCGGGCCGACCGCGCTGCCGTCCAGCGCCTGCCGGTAGCCGTCGGCGGTGCCCTCGGCCGGCGGGAGCGCGCCGATCGCGGTGCCCACCAGGTCGAGCGTCGGGCTGCCGCTGGCCGACTTGGCGAGCATCTCGCCGATCTGCGCGATCTCTCCGCCGGGGATCGCGATCCCGGCGAGCTCGGCGCCGAGGAAGAGGCCGCGGGCGACCTCGTCAAGCACGGCCTCGTCGATTCGGTCGGTGGCGATGTAGTCGAGCAGTGCCAGCGGGACCGCGCCCACGCAGATCAGGTCGTTGACGTTGTTGGCCACGCAGTCGACGCCGATCGGCTCCCAGCGGTTCGCCTCCTCGGCCACCATGATCTTGGTGCCCACGCCGTCGGTGGTGAGCGCGATCGGCGGGCCGGGCGGCAGGTGCATCAGCGTCGCGAAATACCCGCTCGCCAGGCCCGTGATGGAGGTGACGAGCGGGGACCTGACCTTGGTCCTGGCCAGCCACGGCCGCATCACCCGGGCGAACGCGGCCTGCTCGCGCTCCTCGTCTACACCGGCCTGCGCGTAGCTGGTCGGGGCGGGTTCGGGCGTCGGCGGCGTCGCGTTCATGCCCGCAAGGTTAGCCGATCGAGGCCGGTCAGCCGCTTGTGGGGCGGGGGTCAGCCGGGCGACAGGCGCCGCTCGCTCCGCTAGCGTGGGGCCCATGCTCATCGCCTTCTCTGTTACACCGCTCGGCGTCGGCGAGGACGTCGGCGAAATCGTCGCCGAGGCCGTCCGGGTGGTCCGCGCCAGCAGACTGCCTAATCACACCGACGCGATGTTCACCACCATCGAAGGAGACTGGGATGAGGTCATGGCCGTAGTCAAGCAGGCCACGGACGCGGTCGCGGCCCGGGCGCCCCGGGTCAGCCTGGTCATCAAGGCCGACCTCCGCCCGGGCGTCACCGACGCGATGAACGCCAAGGTCGAGACGATCGAGCGCTACCTCGGCGCCTGAGTACCAGGTGCCTGGCTGTCTGCCGCCTAGCCTGATCACCTGGGGTCAGCCGCTGACGTTGGGGCCGGCCTTGGTCGGGGTGATCCGGAGCAGCACGCGCTGGTCGCGCTCCATCGCGGACCGGTAGTCGTCCCAGTCGGGGTGCTCGCCGGATATGGACCGGTAATACGCGACTAGGCCGTCCATTGCCTCCGGTAGCTCGACGATCTCCGCCGTGCCGTCTATCTGCACCCACTGGCCGAAGAACGCGTCAGGGAACGCGCACAGCCACACCCTGGGGTCGCGGCGGACGTTGCGGACCTTATAGGCAGGCTGCCGGGTGCTGATGATCACGTGGCCGTCGTCATCGATGCCGACGGTCACCGGTGACAACTGGGGAGTCCCGTCGCTCTTCAGCGTGCCGAGCACCGCGTGATGCTGAGTCCGTACGTAGTCGAGCGCCTCGTTGATGTCCATGGGTCCATCTTCGCTCAGGTGTCAGCCTTCGTTGGGCGTGTGCGCCCGCTCTTCCCGATCGGCCGTCGCCGCCCAGCTGGCGAGCAGGTTCAGCGCGTCCTGGGAGGGGGTGCCCGGCTCGGCGCTGTAGCCGTTGAGTACCAGGCCGACGTCGGCGACCAGTTCCATTGACTCGTAGGCCAGGCTCAGGTCGCCGACCACCGGGTGATGCAGATGCTTGACCCCCGAGCGGTGCTGGCGCACGTTGTGGTCCGCCCAGCGGATCCTGAAGACCTCGCTGCGGGTGGAGAGTTCCCCGATGAGATCGGAAAGCGCCCGGTCGGTCGGGTGCCGCCCGGCTTCGGCCCGCAGCAGGGCGACGGTGTCGCCGGCCAGGCTCTCCCAGCCCGGGTAGAAGTCCACCGCGGCGGGGTCGAGGAACATGAACCGCGCCGTGTTGGTGGGCGTGAACGGGCTGTCGAAGAGCGGCGCGAATACCGCTCGCCCGAGACGGTTGGCGGCCAGCACGTCCAGCCGTCCGTTGCGCACGTAGGCCGGGGCCATCGTCATCGAGTCGAGCAGGCGCTGCACGGTGGGCCGCACCTGCTGCCGGCCGGGTCGACGGGGCGCACGGGCACCGTCGTTCGCCGCCCGCACGAGATCGTAGAGGTGGGCGCGCTCGGCCTCGTCGAGGTGGAGGGCGCGGGCGAGGTTCTCAAGCACGCTGTCGGAGACGCCGCGGGCGTTGCCGCGCTCCAACCGGATGTAGTAGTCGACGCTCACCCCGGCGAGCATCGCGACCTCTTCCCGGCGGAGCCCGGACACGCGCCGATTGCCCCCGTAGGCCGGCAGGCCCGCCTGGTCGGGTGTGATCCTGGCCCGCCGGGAGATGAGGAAGTCACGAATCTCGTTGCGGCTGTCCATGCTTACGAAGCTACGCCAGGCGCAACCGGGGTGGGGGGGCCTGCCGTTACCTGGATCGGCAGGAACTGCCTCGTCAGGGCGGCACGGACTTTAATGGACCCCGACACGGCAAACATCTGTTCACGGAGGAACACACCGATGAAGCACATCAAGCTGGGAGACCTGGACGTCGGCAGGATTGGCCTCGGCGCGATGACCATGACCGGGATCTACGGTGCGGACGGCCTGGACGAGTCCGAGTCGATCCGGACCATCCACCGAGCGATCGAGCTGGGCGTCACCCTCATCGACACCGCCGAGATCTACGGCCCCTTCACCAACGAGGAGGTGGTCGGCCGGGCGCTGAAGGGCAAGCGCGACCAGGTGGTGCTGGCGACCAAGTTCGGCCTCGTGTCGCACACGGGCGAGGGCCCGGGTCACGTCGACAGCAGCCCGGCCAGCATCCGCATTGCCGTGGAGGGTTCACTCAAGCGGCTCGGCACCGATCACATCGACCTGTACTACCAGCATCGGGTCGACCCGAACACGCCGATCGAAGACACCGTGGGCACGCTGGCCGAACTGGTGGCCGAGGGCAAGGTCCGCCACATCGGCCTGTCGGAGGCGTGGGTCGATAACATTCGCCGCGCCCACGCCGTCCACCCGATCGCCGCCCTGCAGTCGGAGTACTCGCTGTGGACCCGCGACCAGGAGGAGCAGGTGCTGCCGGTGCTGCGCGAGCTCGGCATCGGCTTCGTGGCCTACTCCCCGCTTGGCCGGGGCTTCCTCACCGGCAGCATCCGCTCCGCCGATCAGGTCGCCGGACGACTGCCGAGCGAGCAACCCGCGCTTCTCGGACGAGAACTTCCAGCACAACTTCCGCCTGGTGGAGCAGGTGGAGGCCATCGCCGCCGAGGTCGGCGCCACTCCCGCGCAGGTCGCCATCGCCTGGCTGCTCGCCCAGGGCGACGACATCGCACCGATCCCTGGCACCCGGCGCGTCTCCCGGGTCGAGGAGAACGTCGCCGCCGACGCCGTCGTACTGACGAAGGAGCAGGTCCAGAAGCTCACCGACATGCCCGCGGCGGCGGGCGACCATCACACCGAGGCCCAGATGCGAATGCTCGATCGCTGAGCGCAGGCAGGCGGGCCGGTAGCCGCAAGGCCGGTTTAGCTGGGGTTCGCTGGCTGACGTCAAGGGTGCGGGGAGTATGGCGTGGGGCGTGCTGGTGCCCGCGGCCGGCGTGGTGCTTGCCGGTCGCGGGCACCGTGGCTCAGCCGGGGTCCGGGTCCGGGTCTTGGTCGGGGTTATCCGCCGGGGCGGGGTTATCCGCCGGGGCGGGGTTGTTCGCTGGGCTGGGGTGCGGGAGGCGGTGGGTGGCTGCGGAGGACCTGCCCGTCGCGGCTGGTGGCGCGGGTCGATCCATCGGGAAGGAGTTCGAATTTCCATCTCTGCCGGTGGATGCAGATGTCATGGTGATACTGGCACAGCAGGACGCATTCCCTGACGCTGGTCGGCCCGCCGTCCTTCTTGTGGGTGACGTGGTGCACGTCGCAGGCGGCGGGGCGGCGGTCGCAGCCGCCGGGCCAGGCGCACCGCTTGTCGCGGAGGATGACGGCCTTGCGGATCGAGTCCGGGATGGTCGCGGAGTAGCCGACGTCGAGGAGGACGCTCCTGGTGTTCAGCGGCGCCCCGAGGAGGCTGCGGCGGAGGGCGGAGGCGAGGGCCCCGGGCCCGGAGACGAAGTCGATGGCGAGGCGGGCGATGGCGTACTGCAGGGCCTCCCACGCCTCCGGCGGCAGGGGCTGCGGCGGCTGCGGGCCAGGCTGCCCGGCCGCGTCCCGTGCGGCCTGCCGCGCATGGCCGTAGGCGTCGGTGATCAGGGCGATCATCTGGCCGATGACGGTCCAGTCGGGGCTGCCGGTCACGACCGGGACGATGAGCGCGTCGCAGGCGACCGCCTCGGCGTCCCTCCCGCTCAGGTAGCCGTGCTCCCCGGCGCGGGCGCGGAGCCAGGTCTCCTCGATGACCGACGCTCCGTCCATGCCCAGGAGGTCGCGGATGCCGATGTGGACGTCGCGGATTTGAAGCTATGGGGATATTAGCCTGAGCATAGAAGGAGGCCCCACCGGGTCACTGAAACGGTGGCTTCTCGCGTCCTTGCTCTTGGGCGATCTTGGAGCGTACAAGCCGATCGGCCCGCCATACTTGTCCAAGGTTGTCCCGTTTGACCTCACTGAGTTAAGCCTGGAGTTCCACAAGTGGCCAGCACCCTTGAAACCACCCTTGAAACCATCCTTGAAAAGTTCCGTGCAGCGGCGTCCGACACGAGGGATCAAGGGGACAAGTTCGAGCGCATGATGCTCCAGTTCTTCAAGGTCGATGTCGAGTGGGCACAGCGCTTCGATGAGGTTTGGCGATGGATCGACTGGCCCGACCGCACCGGAGCGACACCGGATCGACCTTGTCGCCCGTGAGCGCGAGACCGGCGAGCTGTGCGCGATCCAGTGCAAGTTCTACGATCCCGAGACCACCCTTCGCAAGGAGGACATCGACTCCTTCTTCACCGCGTCGGGCAAGGAACGCTTCAAGAGCCGGCTGATCGTCTCCACGACCGACAAGTGGTCGAAGAACGCCGAGGAGGCGCTCGAGGGCCAGCAGATCCCCGGTCAGCCGGCTCCGGTTCAGGACCTCGACGACAGCATTGACTGGTCGCAGTTCAGCCTGACCGAGCCCGAAGAGATGGAGCGACAAGGCCCGCAAGTCGCTCCTCCCGCACCAGGAGCTGCGCTGAAGGATGTCCGCGGCCGGCTTCGCCGCCGCTGACCGCGGCAAGCTCATCATGGCTTGTGGGACAGGCAAGACCTTCACGTCGCTCCGCATCGCCGAGCATCTCGTCCGGCCGGGCGGCTCGGTGCTCTTCCTCGTGCCATCCATCTCGCTGCTATCTCAGGCGCTCAGGGAGTGGGCGGTCGACGCCGCAGTGCCGCTGCGCACATACGCGGTCTGTTCCGATGTCAGGGTCGGCAAGCGCACGAAGAGCGAGGACATCGGTCCTCGACCTCGCCTTCCCGCCACGACAAACGCTGCGAAGCTCCACGAGCAGTGGAGGCGCCGAAGCAGCGCCGATGCCATTACCGTCGTCTTCTCGACCTACCAGTCCATCCAGGCGATCTCCGATGCCCAACAGCTCGGGCGTCCCGCCCTTCGACCTCGTGATCTGCGACGAGGCGCACCGGACGACCGGCGTGACCCTCGCGGACGACGACGAGTCCGCGTTCGTCCGCGTCCATGACGACGACTTTCTGCAGGCGGCGAAGCGTCTGTACATGACAGCGACGCCACGCATCTACGACGACGCCAAGGCGAAGGCCGGCCAGAGCACGACGCCGTGCTCTGCTCCATGGACGATGAGCACTCTCTTCGGGCCGGAGCTCCATCGGCTCGGCTTCGGCGAAGCCGTCGCCAAGGGCTCCTGACCGACTACAAGGTGCTCGTGCTCGCGGTCGACGAGGACCATGTGTGCCAGGTCTTCCAGACCAGCTCGCGGACGCAACCACGAGCTCCAGCTCGATGACGCGGCGAAGATCGTCGGCTGCTGGAACGGGCTATCGAAGCGAGGGATGACCAGGAGACTTCGCCTTCGACACGACGCCGATGCGACGGGCGGTCGCGTTCGCGGGACCATCGAATCAAGAACTTCGCGAGCGTTCACGCGATGTTCAACCAGATTCGTCGACGCTTACGCGCGCTCGCATCGAGGAAGATGCGAGCGCTGCTCCAGTGCGAGGTCGACCACGTCGACGGCACCTTCAACGCGCTTCTACGCAACGAGAAGCTCGACTGGCTGAAGGACGCGACCGGCGGCAGCATCTGCCGCATCCTCTCGAACGCCCGCTGCCTCTCTGAGGGCGTCGACGTGCCGGCACTCGACGCGGTGATGTTCCTCAACCCCCGCAACTCGCGTCGTCGACGTCGTCCAGTCCGTCGGCCGGGTCATGCGCCGGGCGCCCGGCAAGGAGTATGGCTACGTCATCCTGCCAATCGGCGTGCCGTCGGACCGCACGCCCGAAGAAGCGCTGAAGGACAACCAGAAGTACCAGGTCGTCTGGCAGGTCCTCCAGGCGCTCCGGGCACACGACGATCGTTTCAACGCGATGATCAACAAGATCGAGCTGAACCGCGAGAGGGACGACCAGATCCAGGTCATCGGTGTCCCCGGCGGATCCGAGCGGGGCACTGACGGCGACGAGCACGCCCGGTCCAGGGGACGTTCCTCCTTCCCCTCATGCTCGAGGAGTGGCGAGACGCCATCTACGCCAAGATCGTCCAGAAGGTCGGCGACCGCCGCTACTGGGAGACTGGGCCGAAGGACGTCTCCGAGATCGCCGAGCGCCACACGGCGCGCATCCAGCGCCCTGCTGCGGCGACCCGGACCTGAAGCGAGCAGTTCGATGCAGTTCCTCGACGGTCTCCGCGCAACCTCAACGACGCGATCACCGCGACGACGCGATCGAGATGCTCTCCCAGCACCTGGTGACCAGGCCCGTCTTCGAGGCGCTCTTCGAGGACTATTCCTTCGCAGCGCACAACCCGGTGTCGATCGTCATGCAGGAGGTGCTCGACGTCCTCGACGGGCGAACGTCGATCAGGAGGCCGAGAGCCTGGAACCGTTCTACGAAAGCGTGCGGCGGCGCGCCGCAGGCATCGACAACGCCGAGGGCAAGCAGCGCATCATCGTCGAGCTGTACGAGAAGTTCTTCAAGCTCGCCTTTCCTCGGGCCGCCGAGTCGCCTCGGCATCGTGTACACGCCTGTCGAGATCGTCGACTTCATCGTTCACAGCGTCGAATCCGTGCTCAGGTCCGAGTTCGGCGCCTCGATGAGCGACGCGGGCGTGCACGTGCTCGACCCGTTCACGGGCACCGGTACCTTCATCGTCCGACTGCTCCAGTCCGGGCTGATCCGCCCGCAGGACATGCGCGCAAGTACCTCATGAACTGCACGCGAACGAGATCGTGCTGCTCGCCTACTACATCGCCGCGATCAATATCGAAGCCGCATACCACGGACTATCGTCCAGGTGACGCGACGAGTACGAGCCCTTCGAGGGGATTGTGCTCACCGACACCTTCCAGTCGACCGAAGCGGCGGAGTCGATCGACGACGTGTTCTTCCCCGGCAACAACGAACGCGCGCTCGCGCAGAAGCACGCAGACATCACAGTCATCATGGCAACCCGCCCTACTCGGTCGGCCAGGATCAGAGAACGACAACAACAAAACCTCGACTACCCGACACTCGACTCCAGGATCCGCGCACACTACGCCGCAAAGTCACCGCCAGCGCTCCTGAACACCTTTACGACTCGTACGTCCGCGCCTTCCGATGGGCCAGCGATCGCATCGAGGACCGGGGAGTCGTCTGCTTCGTCAGCAACGGCTCCTTCATCGACGGCAACACGTCCGACGGATTCCGCAAGAGCCTGCTGACGAGTTCACATCGTCTACTGCTTCAACCTCCGAGGCAATCAACGCACCTCGGGCGACACTCACGCCGCGAAGGCGGCAAGGTGTTCGGTCAGGGAAGCCGGACACCGGTCGCCATCACTCTGCTGGTGAAGAACCCGACGAAGCCGGCCCCTGGCATCATCCACTACCACGACATCGGCGACTACCTGACCCGGGAGGAGAAGCTTGACACCCTCGCGCGGCAGCGAATCGACGCCGTCCCGTGGAACAGATCACGGCCGACACTGCGGGCGACTGGATCAACCAGCGCGACGAACATTTCGCAGACCTTCTCACCGCTCGGCGACAAGCGAGACAGCGGATCCCGCCCGGTCTTCGACGCCTACTCAATCGGTGTCGTCACGGCCCGGGATGCCTGGGCGTACAGCTCTCGACCGAGGTCTCTCCTGCCAACATGAGCGAGATGATCGCGTTCTACGAAGCTCAGTCGAACGACTTACAAGTTGGCTCACACGCAGGAGCCCAGCGCACGGCGGAGGCGGTCGAGAAGTTCATCGACCGCGACCCTCGGCGGATCAGTTGGACTCGAGCCTGAAGGAGGAGCTGCGTAAATCGAAGCGAGCCGAAGTACGCCTACGCGCAGTCCGCGTATCGTCCCCGCGATGTACCGCCCCTACTGCAAGCAGTGCTCTACTTCGACCGGCAACTGAACGAGATGGTGTACCAGATGCCGAGATCTCCGACTCCCCGACACCCGAACATCGCCATCCATACCACCGCGGCGATCACAGGAGTTGCCCTTCAGTGCACTGGTGATCAATGTCGTCCCCGACCCGCACCTCCACGACATCGGACAGTGCTTCCCGCTCTACATATACGCCAAGCCGGCCGACGCCCTCCGACCTTTTCGGAGGGGTACACGTCGGCAGTCCAGGATCGATTACATAACCGCCACCGCTCTCTCACTACGCGCGGCGATACGGACCGAAGTCACCAAGGAAGATATCTTCTACTACGTCTATGGAGTCCTTCACTCTCCGGAGTACCGAGCGAGTTCGCCGCCGACCTGAAGAAGATGGTGCCCCGGATTCCCGTGGTCGCAACAGCGGACGATTTCCGTGCCTTCGTCGCCGCGGGCCGGGAACTCGCCATGTTGCACATTGGTTACGAGAGCGTTGAACCCTATCCGCTGACGGTCAGCGGAGGACCGTCAGCAAGCCTGACCGAGGCCGAGCTGTTCGATTACTACCGCGTGGAGAAGATGCGGTTCGGCGGCAATGCTTCGGCCAAGGACCGTTCGACCGTGATCTACAACTCGCGTATCACCCTCTCGGGTATCCCCGACGAGGCACACGAGTACCTGCTCGGCCCTAGATCGGGCATCGAGTGGATCATGGAGCGTTACCAGGTCAAGTCCGACAAAGCATCGGGCATCGTCAACGACCCGAACGACTGGCCGCGCGAGGTCGGCGACCCGCGATACATCCTCGACCTGCTCGCACGCGTCGTCACGGTCAGCATGGAAACTGTCCGTATCGTCCGCTCACTGCCAGCCCTCAGCTTACGGCGACTAGCGCGGCGCTTGAGTCCGGCCCAGGTTGCCCCTGTAGGTCTTGAAGTGGGCGGAGCGCCAGCCCCCGGCCCAGGGTGAAACCGGGAGGCCCCCGTAGTGCGCCCCGCCCACGCTTTTCATGACCCCCAACGTGCATACCGAGAGCGATTCATGACGAGGATCGTTCGTTGGTCCAGCACCAGCAGGCGACGGTGATCACCGCCAGCCAGCTTGAGCGCTGTTTCCCACGCCAGCGGATGCGGCTTCAGAACACGCACTGGGTAGAGCTTGACCTCGTACAGCGGCCGCCCGCATGGATAGCTTCACCACGGCCGTCTCGGTCACGCGGAACGTGTTCCTGTCGCTCATGACCTGACCCGTTCTGTGCAGCGCTGGCACTCGCACAGGCAGTCGCCCGCGACCGGGCTGCACATCGTGCCCTCATGCGCGACGCACCCCACACAGTGACCGTCACCGGGATGACATCGGCATCGCCGTTGCCGAACATGATGACCACCTCGTAATCCGCGATGCCATCATGAGGCGGCATGTCCTGCGCGTCGACCAAGCGATAGACCTTCAGCCGCCTTCCGAGGTACATGACCAGGCGGATGACGCCGCTGCCCGGATCTACGTAGCGCTCGCCCAGCCGCTCGTCACCGTCGCCGCCGATGCACGCCGTAAGAACCGCGGCCGGGGCCGAAGCCCCGGTCGCCTTGGCGGCGGACGTCATGACGTCGCCTGCGGCTCGCCCGCTTCCGGGGCCGGAGTCGCCGGGGCGGTGTCGCCCTGCGGCGCGTCGGCCTGCACGACGTCGGCCACACCCACGTACCTGGCGTAAACCTGGGCCATGTCCCCGGTCGCGTGCGTCGTGCTCTCGAACGCGCCAGCAGGCGTGAACGCCAGCTTGCCGTCCCGGATCGACTTGGAGAGGTGGTACGCCATCGACCTCTTCGCAAACTCCGCGATGATACCGAAGTCGCCCGGACGCTCCATGAGCGCCGCGGCCTCGGCCTGGTAGCGATCCGCGTTCCGGCGAACCGGCCCGGTCGGCGGCGCTTCCCACCTGATGGGGCTGTTGTTGCTGGTGCTGCCGCGGTCCCCGCGGCGTCCTTCTTGGCAGCCTCGTGGCTCATCTCCCCTGGTTGGCGGACCCCCGGGCCTCTTCTGCCCAGCTGGCCCCGCAGTCCCGTTATACCCAATAGTTGACGATCGTAAAGGGGCTTTGGCCAGTTCAAGCCAGTAAATCTGAAATAGTGTTTGACAAGATCAGGGTGTCCGCAAGAACGTAAAAGAGCGGCAGCCGTGAACCGTACCGGCTGCCGCTCCTCGTCAATCTAACTTTGGCTGAGCCGCCAGGCAGTCCCGATAGACGTCCCGGTCTTGACCGCGATCTCGGCAAAGGGCACCCAGCCTGGCGCAGCTCACGGATAACGACGATGGTCTCCCGCAGGCACCCGCGGCCGGGCGCGTTCGGCGTGGACGCCTCGGCGCACCGGGGCGTGATCGGCGCGGATGGGGTGACGGTGGCGGTGCTGGCGTGCGGCGTGGACGTGCCTACCCGGTCGGCCACGCGGAGCTGCTGGACGCGGTTGCCGGGCTATTGCTATCGCTGAATTCTCAAGTCTACCCTTGATGGACCTGGAGGGCTTTGTGCCATTCCGTCAAGCGCAGTCATTACCATTCCGAACACATAGCCGTTGAGCTCGCTCACATCTATGTGAAGAGCCTCGGCTACGTCTGTGCGCGTAATGCTCTTGGCTCGCAGTGCCTTGAACACCTTGGCCAAGAGCTGTGATGTCTCTCGGGCGATTCCGTCTGGCTCGCCTGTTCGGTAGCCGCGCTTCCCGAGTTCTATGCAGGATTGCCGGTAGCTCCAGTCTGAGAGCATCCCTACATCGTGCAGGCGATAGGTCAAGGCAAGCGCTGCGACGCCCCAGATCTTCTTGCCGCGAATTATCTGGTTAACTAGTGGGTTGGCGGGCATGTGTGCTATTACGCTCTCGCGTGGCATCAGGAACGCGCCTGCGAAGTCATTGGCTTCTTGCTCTGCGCTAATCCCTGCCAGATCGCACCCTTGGCCGTGTAGCACAAGGTGCCCGAGTTCATGCGCGGCGTCAAACCGCCCGCGTTCGGCGGTCTTGGACAAGTTGAGGAAAAGGAACGGCCTGTCGTCGTGGAAGAATGAGAGGCATCCACCTCCGAATACTCAGGGTAAAGCGAGAACACTCGTATCCCGTGCGCTTCCAGCAGGTGAATCATGTTGCCCAGGGGAGCCGACCCCAGGCCCCAGCGGGCACGTAGCATGCTCGCGGCGGTTTCGGGGTCAGGCTTGCTCAGGCTTGGCAAGTCTGGTTCGGGAAGCCGGAAGCGCTCGCTCATCCAGTCATCGAACTCCGCTGCGAGACGGCCGACGCTCAAGGCCATGTCGCGCTTGCGCGCGGGAAGCTTCGAGCGTGCGCGGAAGGATAGCGCTTCCGTCTCAAGTAGGTCGATTTCGGGCAGGCTGAAGAATGACACCGGGAAATTCAGGACCCGGGCAATCTGCTCGATGACCTGTGGGAGCGGCTCTTGCCGCTCGTTCTCGTAATTGGACAGACTCTGAGCGGTGACCCCGACCTCGCTAGATAGTTGAACGAGGGACAGACCTCGCCTCTTGCGTGCCAGGACCAGCCGGGAAGCTGTAAGCATGGCTGCCCTGTTTCTGAGTAAGAGGCACACTGCGTGCCGTCGGTCTTCAGTTGTCGCGTGCCTTTTGCCGGGCTACCGCTCGTCTACGTTGACCTCATACTCGCCAGGCCCGTCGTCCTGGCCAGGGATGTACGGGATGACGCTGGCGAACTCGCGGGGAGGCAGTGGGATGCGCTGCGAATAGCCGTCCACGCGGCCGTCCTTGCCAACACTGCACGGCAGGGAAAGCTCGCTGCTGACCACGACCTTGTCCTGGTAGACCCGCCGGTTGGTGATGAAGGACCAGGTTGCCAGGTCGCTAAGATCCTCTCCCTCAAGGTCCGCCGTGTCGGGCGGGACCGGAACGGAGAACAGGGGGATGACCGCCGGATTCTGGGCGATGAGCCTGGCCTTGCCGTTACCTACGGGGCGGTGGCTCCGAGGGTGGTAGGGACCAACCCAGCCCGTCTTGTGGTCGCCGAGAAGGACATCGATGGCAATCGTCCGGTCTGGGTTGATGTAGAGGGGCAGCCCGTTCAGGTTGGCCCGCTTCCATCCCTCCCGGGGGATCAGGACTTCGCGCAAGCCCCGCACGCGGCTGAAGTACCCCCGCGTGCCGCCCGCCTGAACAGGGTCGTTCTCCGTCACCAGCCGCCGGTCTTGCTATCAGCCTGTATCGCGTGATACAGGTACTCTGATCGCAAGCCCAGGGCAGCCAGCCGATCCTCGTAGTCGCCGTGCGGTGATGCTGGAAGAGCCTGGGTCACGCCGAGCCTCGAACTCTTGCTCTTATAGATCCGCCCCCTCAAGTGAGGGGGCGGATCTATAAGAGCAGAGCCTGCCGAGGGCTGCAAGCCGACACGCCGAACCGTTACCTTCCATCCGTTGCGACCCAGTTTGGCCGCGGAGCCGAGCTCTCCTCCTCGGCTTGGCCGCCCAGGCGCTCGACCAGCTCCTCCGCAGACACGAGCAGTTCGCCTGGCTTCCTAGGTGTCCGCCGTGCCCTCCTCGATCTGCCGCTGACGTTTGAGGTCAACATCCTGCGCAGGCAGCGCCTGGTCCTCGATCCGGCGGCGCTGCGCCTGAGTGCGCAGTGGCTGCCCGCAGTCTTTGCACGATGCCGAGCCTGGGATGTTTACGTGCCCGTCCAGGCAGTAAGCCCGATCTCCCCAGTTGACCTGGGTCTGGCTGTTGTTCCGCACCACCCCGCCGATGCCGAGCCTGGCCTCCTGCTCGTCAAAGCGAGCGGGGCAGAGTGCCGACGGCGGCAATGCCGCAGCGCCCACGGCCTGGTGCTCGGGAAACTGAGCCCAGAACCTGTCCGCTTTGTCCCGGTCAGCTGAAACCTTGGCCAGCTGGGCAGCATCAGCGTCCCGCGCCTCGGTGCAGTCGACGCCGCCAGCCTCCGCGACGGCGTAGGCATCGTCACGACTCAGGCCGGTGCACTGCAGGGCGTCGACCACCGTGTCGGACAATGGATATGCAGACCGGGCCTGCGTGCAGATGGCCCTGGCAGAGACGTTGAACATAGCTTGCAGCATGTCGCTATCGGACTGCATCAGCGATACCCCGTTTGGCTCTTCCCCGCAGGCTGGTAGTAACCCGGCCTGGTGCCTCGGCTCCAACAAGTAGCCCCGGTTCTTCTCGTCGCCCAGGATCGCCGGACCTTCTCGAGGTTGCTGTCCACCCCGGATACGGCGCGTTGCCCTTGCGCGGCTGCCGCATTCCGAGCCGCCATTCCGCTCTAGCTCGCTGCGTGAGCCCGCGAGCCGGTGCCCACCCGCCTGCCGCTGCCAGCCTTACCGTGATAGTCGCTCCGCCCCCGCGCGGCTGACTTCTCCCGGCGACGCCTCTCAGCGGCGACCCCCGACACGTCGTCCAGCAGGTCCGAGTAGTGGTCAGGCAGGTCGGTGAACGCCGACTGGCCAGTCGGTGCCAGCGGATGCAGCGGAGCCGCCAGGCCGTACTCGCCGTCGTACTCGTGGCTGAGCCGGACCGCCTCGGCCTGCCCCGCAGCCTCCCGCTCGCTGGCGTTCATCGGCACCTTCAGGTCCATGACCACGGACATCATTGCGGCCGCCCATCGCCCGTTGCCCCTGCCAGCGCCATCACGCTCCGGGTCGAACCACGCCGTGGCGTGCACATCCGGGATTCCGCCGTACTCGGATGCCTCTGCAGCTTCACCTCAAGGACGTCCTGCTGCATCGCCAGCCCGATCGTAGATGCATCCTCGTACATCGCCGGGCTCAGGCACACGCAGCCCCGCGGATCGCGCCCGCAGTTCCGGCAGCGAGTCGTGTCAGTCATTACCAGCCACCAACCTTCCTATGCCATGCCCGACCGACGGCCCTCAGGTGCTCCAGGCCGAGCCGGTAGACCTCGCGCTCCGCCTCGAATTTGGCGCTGACCGGGTCCGGCTTTGCAGCGCCCAGATAGGCGGCCAGCTCGAGCTTGGCACCCTCTACGTCATCCCTGGTGAGCTGCGCAGAGCCTTCGTCCGGCTCCGGGGTGCCAGCGTAGAGCGCGTTCACCGCGCTGGCGAGTCCAACTGGATCGCCCTCGTACGCCTGGGTCAGCGCCACCAGCTCCTCCGCCTGCGACTCCAGCCCCTTCCGTGTTCGAGAGCGAGACCAGCGAGGCATCCCCGCGGACGTACGCCGCCGCCAGCTCGTCGGCCCTGCGCCCGCCGCGAGCCATCGCCTGCCTGCTGACCGCCGTCTTGCCCTCCCGCGCCGGTCACGCCCTTGCCCCCGCCAGCCACCGGGTGGGTGGTGTAGGTGTCTCCCGCGTGGTCCATGACGTAGTCCCCCTCGCCGCCGTGATCAGCTGATCGTCCATGCGGCCCGAACCCGGCCAGGTGGTCCCCATCCCCCTTATGGGGATGCGGGTGTGGTGGCGGAAGCTCATGAACTTCCCGTCCACCTCGACCACGTGCTCATGCTCGTGATCGTCGCTATCCGACCACCGGGGACCGTGGTTGCCGTAGGAGGCCGCGGCGTCGTGCGAGTTCCTGAGCGACGTCATCAGGATTCACCCTCACCAGCAGAGTCGATGATCCCAGCGATGTTCGCAGCCGGGATGAACAGCCGCCTGCCACCGGGCAGTGTCAGCTGCGCGCCGATCAGATTTCCGCCTCAGCTGCCAGCGTCACCGAGCCGGACGCCACCCGGTAGGACTTATGCCCGTCGACCGGAGCGACGAGGCACACGTCCACATCACCGGCATTGTCGCCAGGCTGGTTCCCCTGGGCAGCAGCGTGGTAACTCCAGTCGCGGGCCAGCTTCATGACCGCCTGCCCCCGTTCAGCGACTTCAGGCTGGAGATCTCCGGGTCGGCCAGCAGCCGATCGACTTCATCGGCCGGGTCGGCCACGTGCAGCTCGTCGGAGTCCGGGTAGCCGCAGTACGCCTTCGCCATCCGCTCGACCTCGATCCGGCTGCCGCCGCTGCCGCCGTGACGGCCCCCACTGGCCTTGATGACGTTGCTGGACAGCCAGATGCATACTCTGCAGCTCCGGGTCCGTGCTGTCCTGGTAGCTCATCCCGCCGCCGCCTGCCAGGCCTTCCGGCCCCGGATCACCCGCAGCGACTTCTCGCGGGCGGCCCTGGCCAGCGTCCTATCACTGACGATGCCGTCCGGCGCGTCCGGTGTCAGCCAGACCTCGGTGCCGTGGTTCAGGTCGAGCACCCGCACGACGCCGCCCTGCCGGACATGCCGGAGCACCTCGCACATGTGCGCGTGCATGTACCTGACGTTGACAGACAGGATCTCGGGTCCGTCAGCGCGGTCATCGCCCGGCATCATCACGATCCCGCCCAAGTGGTATCCAGGCCGCCCGGAGGCGGCGAGACGATGGCGTCGATGCACCCGGTCTTGGCGTTCCGCAGCACCACCGTGCCGCCCGCCTTGGCGTGCGCGATGACCTGGCCGTACTTCGCCTTGCCCTCGCCCAGCGACAGCGTCCAGCAGTCCCGGGGTCGGCCAGCAGCTCAGCCAGCGGGTCCGGCCTGGTCACCATCGTCATGTACGCAGCCTCCGCCCAGTGAATCGGGTGCCCCGGCCCCTTGGATGGGATGGCAGGCAGTTGCTGGATAGTCCAACTGCCCGCCGAGCCGGGGCACCCGACCGGGGACCCTTTGGGACGTCCCTTACCAATCTGTATCGGCTCGATGCGGTGCGATGCGGTTCAGTCCTCCACGCCACGGTGCGCAGCCATCAAGCACCACAGCCGGAAGCATTCCGGGCTGCTGTCGTTGTCGGACCAGCGACCACGCTTAGCAGTTTGATTGCCGCGACCAATCCCGCCTCGCGGTTCATGTTCGCCAGCACGACCGAGAGGAACTCCAGATCCCCGCGCCTGACCGCGTCCACCGCGGGGTCCGCAAGGTCCATCACGACGTCGTTTCCCTGGCTTGTTTCACCCGCCTCCCGAGATCGTGCCTGCCCGCACTCGTCCACGATCAGCCGCCCCTGCCTGGAGTACCCCCGCCGAGCTTTAGCCGACGTCCGCCCCGCACGCGCCTTGGCCTTGGCCCTCCGGGCCCCCGCACAGCCGGCGACCTGGACGGCGCCTCGGGGCCATCCCCTGGCTCGGTACGTGAACGACAGCGCCCGTGGTCAGCCTCGGCCGATCGGGCACCTTACGGCGAAGGGGGGGAAGCCCGCCGGTCGAGTTCCAGGCGTACAGATCGACGCCCGCTGGGGCTGTAATCGCCATCGCCCATGCCCGCACTCGCCGCCGCCATCGGCCAGCGCGACACCCAGCTCCGCCGCCGCCAGCTCGATGCCGAACCCGGCAGCCCGTGACCGCAGCGCCTCGGGCTGAGCGTCCAGGGCCGCCTGCACTTCCGGCGACCTGGCGGACTTCGGACCCATCAACTCGGCGTGCATCCACGCCCACCACCCGGGCTGCGCTCCAAGTTCATCGCCATGATTGACGCGCCCGCCAGGTCGCCGCCAGCGGCCAGGGCCGTGGGGTCGACGCCGTGCAGCGCCGCCTCGATCCCGGCCGGAGACTTCCGCCACTCGCGCAAGAACCGCGTCCAGACCTCCTCCGGGCTGCCCGCGATCACCTAACTGACCGCCCTCTCGATGAACGAGCAAGGCCGCAGCGCGCCGCCGGTGCGCACCCGCCCGGCCTGACCGCAGTCGTCCGTCCGCATCCCCTACACAGCCTCGGGTATCGGGCTCACCGCCTGCTCCAGCATCGCCCGGTCGACCTGGGCCGTGTGCCGCCTGCACGCGAACGCCACCACACCGCGCATCATCACGGCGGCGCTGGCAGGCTCCGCGCACACAACGCAGCACCCGAGTCCGTAGCCGTCCGCGGCGGGGTCGAGGGAGAAGAACACCATGTGACCAGATGCTAGCTCTGGATTGTCAACAATCCAGCGAGGTAAGCGAGATATGCAATCCGTATATACAGCCAGTATGCAATCCGTACAATCCGTATGCTGCCCCTAGGGCGTATATATTCGTATGCTGGGGGCGTCGGTGGGCGGCTGCTTACTGGCCTTCGGTCGGGCTGTACGGGTCCTGTGAGTTGGACGGACCCTGGCCGCTACCGGGAACGTCCAGGCCGCTTTGTCCGAGCGGCGCATCCTCGCAGGCGGCGACCCACCCTGAGTCGTAGTCCTCTAGCGGCTGGCCTTCCCAGTTGGCTGACTCGCCCGTGCCGTTGACGTCCTGGTTCCACAAGTCCGTGCAGTAGACGTTGGTGGTCACGTTGTCGCCGCCCCCGTCGCTGAACTTGCCGCCCGCGCTGTATCCGTCGCGGTAGTACTTGCTGACCTGAGACGCAGGTGATGAATTTCCCCCGAGGTGCTCTGCCAATGCGACGATGACCAAGGCGGCGACCACGAGGCCGACCCACCTGACAAGCTTCCTGTTCATTCCGATATCTCCCGTGATGCCCGGTACGTCTGTTACGTCAGGGATTATACGGAGAAGGTGATTGCTGCCCACACCGGGCGAGCACCATACAGCGGTCAGCCGCTTGCTGCCCAGGCCGCTGACAGCGCAGTCAGAACAAGAAGCCGCCGCGCTGCTAACTACCGGCTACGCGACCGCGGCCTGCCGAGTCGCGCCCACGTCGACTAGCCGGTACAGCGATGCCCGGCTGATGCCCAGCGACCGCGCCACCTGAGCAGCGCTCACCCCGGCGGCCAGTTCCCGCCTGGCAGTGGCCAGCTTCTCATCCGTGATGGCCCGGCCGCGCTTCGGCAATACGCCGCCATGGCGCTCCCTGGCAGCGTCCATGCCCTCGATCGTGCGCTCGCGGGTGATGTCCGCCTCGAACTGCGCGACCGCAGCCATGATGCCGAACAGCAGCTTGCCCGCCGCGCTGGTGGTGTCGATCACGCCCTGGTCGAGAGACTTCAGGTTGACGTGGCGGCGATCGAGATCCTCCACGACCCGCACGAGGTTGTGCAGGCTGCGGCCGATGCGGTCCAGCTTGGTGAACTCGAGGGTGTCGCCTGGCTCGAGGTAGGCGAGGCACTTATCCCAGCCCGGTCGGTGCGCATCCTTGCCGGTGATCTCGTCGGTGAACACGACCTCGCACCCGGCGTCGTACAGCCGCTGCACCTGGTTGTCGACGTACTGGCGCTTGCGGCTCTTGCTGAGCCTGGTGCTGACCCGCGCGTAGCCGGTGGTCCGTGCCATGATTGCCCCCTACTGCCTCATCAGGGGTCATACCCAGAAATGGCCCATAAGACACCCGCCTGAGCACGTTTTCCCTGGTCAGCGCCGGTTTCAGGAGTGACCTGGCAGACGACCGCCAGATAGGACCCCCCCCCGGGGCCACACCTGGGCCTGGCGTCGCCAGATTCCCATGTGCAGGATCGGCCACACCTGCGCTCGAGGCGCTCGGCCCCCCAGACGAGCCGTGTGCCCCCGTTGGCCGCCCTGGCCAGCGCCTGCGCCCAAGTTGCCCGTCCTGGCCCCGATCGGCCACCGTGGCCCTACGCCCGCGCCGGGATCGGCCAGTTCCAGGTCGACGCCTGGCGGGGGCGGCGGGAGCCTATCTGCCTTCATCCCAAACCAGGAGCTGAGCAGGCAGCTCTTGTAACCGGCGATCATTAAACCAGCGGCCCCCGCCACCGGTGCTAGCTACCGGTTGACGCCCATGCGTCCGGGGCCTCGTCCCACTCCCCGCCCATCACCCCCCGGATGAGCGCGGACATGCGCTCCTGGCGGTGGTGCCGGGCGCAGCAGGTGTTATTGCAGAATAGCCTCGGCCTGCCCGCACCCGGCGGCGGAGGCGGCAGCAACTTGCCGCAGAGCACGTGCGCGCATCGACGGGGCAGCACCGGCCGCTCGCGCTCCCGCTTGCGCGGCTGCGCCCGCAGGTCGAGCAGCTCGGCCGTCAGCGCGATGCTCGCCCGGCCATGCCGCACCGCGGCCACCGCGTCGGCCTCGATGTCCCTGGTCCAGCAGACGGGGCAGCTGCAGACCTCGCGCCCGGCGCAGTTCCTGTGCTGAACCCGGCAGCATGCGGGGCACTTCAGCCACCGTTTGAGCCCGCCCGGCGGGTGCTCGGGGCGGACCCGCACCGGCCCTCTCTCGCCCGGAACAGCGCGCATGCCCTGAATATCGTGATTAGGTGACTCAGAGCCGCTGTAGACACCGGAGGGCACCAGGGATTAGTTCCCATCGGAACCGCTATCCATCGCCCTGGTCCCCCTGCCCAGTCAGGCCGGGATGCGCATCCACCCACTGGTACATGGCGTCCACTGCCCGCCGGTTCCGGTGCCAGCACAGAGCACGGTAGCCCGCCTTCGCCATCAGCTTTGCGATGCGAGGCCGGGCGGACCGCTGCTCATGAGCGGCCATCTCGGCAGCGATCTGCTCCTCGCTGAAGCCAGCATGCCGCATCCACGCAGTCACCTGAGCCTCAGTTAGCGTCCTGGCCCTCATCATCCGCGGCCTCTCATATCGTGTCCAGGATGGGCCTCAATCCGCCGTCTGCTCCTGGTGCAGCGGAGGATCCTCCCGGGCGAGGCGGCGTGAACTCATCGAACCGATCCGGGTTGGACAGCGCCAGCCAGATGGCGAAATCGCGCTAGCTCTTCAGCACGTGGCCGGAGGCGATCAGGGCGTCCACGTCTTCGGCCGCCAGGCGGCGGCGGATCTCCTCGTAGCCCTTGGCGAGGGTGGCGTTCTGCCGGGATATCTCCACCACAGCGCCGACCATGTCGGCCTGGGGTGGCCTGGGTGATCTTGACCTCGAGGTTCTTCTTCTTAGGCGCATGTGCAGGTTGTACCTCTGGGTCCTCATTCCCAGCCGGTCAGCGGCCCCGTCGCCATAATCGTAGCCAGCCTGGCGCTAAGTCGCCCCGGCCCCGCAGCGGCACCCGGCCGCGCACCGGCACCCCAGCCACCCGGTAATGGACGCCGTGCTCCGGTGCCCAGTCGCACGGGCACTCCTCCAGCCCGCCATCCGGGCCTGCGTCCACCACCGGCTGCCCCGAGTGCCGTGGCGGCGGGCCACCGGGTAGACCTGGTTGTGCACCAGGACCTCTTCCGCCGGCACCTCGAACCTGGCGACGTTGACCTGGGACGGCGCGTAGTGGTGGTCCCGCTCCAGCCTGCGGGCCGATTCCTCGTATGTCTCGTCCATTGATGATCACCCCCGGCTTGGAGGCGTACCCGGCGGCGGCCCGGTCATATCGGGGATTGATATGGGCATCAGGCTTCCTGCGAGGGACCGGGCCTGACCGCCTCCCGCACATCAGCAAGGGTGACCCGCTCGACCTCCAGGAAATCCAGCTCGCGGGTCAGCACCCACCCCTGCTCCATCAGCCCGATCGCTACCTTGGCCAGCAAATGCCACTCCTCCGACCGCCAGCACGGCACCGGCTCGGATAGGGCATAGCGGTTCCCGGTGACACGGTAACGGCTGTCTTCGCTCAGCCCGGCGACACGGTAACGGAACCTGCGGGCGGTGTTCCGGCACTCGGGCGAGCAGTACTTGCGGCGGTGAGTCCAGAAGGGATTGCCCATGCTCCACGAGGACTTGCCGGGCGCATCCGGGTACAGCGGGCCGCCGCACCTCTGGCACATGGCCTCAGGCTCCGGCCGCAGGTAGTCCCACCGCTTGGCGCGCTCGCGTACCCGCTTGGCTTTCTGCCTGCATGCCTCAGAGCAGTAGAGCCGCGTCGAACGCTGCGCGGTGAACTCCCGGCCGCACTGCGTGCAGGCCACCCTGACCGGCATGGCTCATATCGTAGACGCCTCCCGTCATCAGGGGACGCCCTGCCCAGCCCCCGCTGACTTAGTCCCGACCCCAGCCGCACCAGGTCCTCGAAGGTGTACGGCCCCCTCGTCACGACACCGACTCCATCCGGGCCATCACCCGGACCAGGATCTCGTCCCGGTCCTCCCCCGCCATCACGATGCCAGCCAAGCAGCCCATCAGCCAAGCCGGGTCCGGGGTCGTGCTCGCGATGAACGCCATCCCCTCGTCGTCCTCGTTCCCGGTGCACCGCAGGTACGCCAGCAGGTCGCCCCACATCCGCCTGGTCGGCCCGCTGTCCACGGTGCACCTCCAGCCCCTTGACACGGCCCTTCCGGTGTGAAGATACCGACTCGATCGGCACGCTCAGCGTCACGTCCGCCAGCGCCCGCCGGGCTTCCGCCAGCTCGGCTTCGACGGACTTCAGCTGCAACTTCGCAGCGCCCAGCTTCCGCGACAGAGTCCTGATCTCCCGGCGGTGCCGCTGATCTGTGCGGCGAAGATCTTCCTTCTCCTCGAGGACGAGGTGATAGTCCGCAGCCACCTTCTCAGCCCGCCGCTCAGCCTGCACCCGCAGCGCCCGATCCATCATGCCCGGAGGGAGCAGCGACTCAGTTTCGGTGCTTTCTCCAGCTACTCCAGTTCCAGTAAATCCAATCCTGGGCTGGACAGTCTTTTTAACGAGCGAGCGCGATTTGAGTTCCAAGTGGGACATAAGTGGGACAGAGATGACGACATCCGAGTCCCAGTTACGATGCCGCTGCTCCGCCTTGCGGCATGCATACGCACCGCACGTGCGAGCGCCAGCTCGCTTGCCGTTGATGTCCTCGCCGCAGATAGGGCAGGTACGAGAATCGGCCATGTGCTGGCCTCCAGGCAGGTAGCGAACCGGGTTGCTAAGACCCGGCGACTTATTCGCATCATACCCGCTGACAAGGTGGAAGCCCCGGCCGAGCGCCTGCCTGGCACCACACAACCGGGGCTTCCGAGGTCGAGATTAGCGGTCCCCACCTACTTCGTTCACTGTACCGTCGGCCACCTCCTCCGCCTGCTCTGGCCGCACCAGAACCCCTGCGCAGAATCTGTAGCCAGCATGCCTCTCAGCGTCCGTGAGGTCCTCATCCGACCACGGGTAGTGCCCCTCGATCCCAGCCAGCGTGAGATCAACCTGTTCCGATACGCGCTCGCACAGCTCAAAGTGAGGCAGCCATTCGTCAGCGACCGATTCGATTGATGCTGCGAACAGTCGGCAACTCAGCAAGTGGTCCTCCGCGAGGGAGCCGTTCGCACCGCACGTGCATCCGTCCGAGATCAGCGGCACCGTGCAGAGCAGGTACGTATGAGGATCGCGCCACCAGTACTCCTCTGGATCGTCCCAGTGCTCGCGCAGCAACCCCTCCACTATGTCGTCGGCGCACTTCATGATCAGGCCGTCGTAATCACGCACGCCCCAGAATCGCAGGATGTCGTCGTAGTTACTCATGCCCACCCCACCTCCCCGATCTACACGAGCCCAGACAGCCCATCACCGAACACGGTCAAGTCACGAGGATCGCCGTTGTAAACCACCGCGAGCCCGGCCTGCTCGGGCGTGACATCCGCGCCCAGCCGCGACGCCTTCATCCTCGAGTTACCGGGCAGCACCGTCACCGACACCAGGTCGGCCACCACAGCCCGCCGCCGATCCAGCGACATCTCGGCCCATGCTTTGCCGACGTCCTCTGCCGCAGCGAGGGACGCCAGGGCAGGCGAGTTGCTGCCCGCCGTCATCTGCTTCTCCACCCGGGTCAGGTCCCTCTTGAGGACCGCCGACCGGTCCCGGTGCTGCGCCCTGGTGATCTCACCGGCCATGAACATGTCGAGCAGTTCATCAATCGTGATCCGCAGCCGCGCCGCCTCGTCGCCCAGCTCGGGGTCGACATTCCGCCCGGCGATCAGCGCCTGCCGCGCCTCGGGGGTCATGGCCGCCATGATGGCGAGCACCCGCTTCACCACCGCGACGTCGGCCACCTCGATCGACCTGAACAAGTGCTCGCGGGCGGAGCACTTGTACACCTTCCGGTAGAAGCGCACGCCGTCCTTGCCCTTGCTGCTGGCCGTGGCCGAGGCCATCTTGACAGCGTCGACAGCGGGCAGTTCCTGCTCGGCCTGGCACCGGCCGCAGATCGCGATGCCTGACAACAGGTACTTGACCCGATTGCCGCCGTGCTCAGCCTGCTGCCGGGCCGGGTCATTCAGTGCCGTGACCAGCCTGCGGTGCGTGGCCTCATCCAGAATCGGGGGCCAGCTGGTGCTCTCGGCCAGCACCTGCCCGGTGGCGTCGTCCTTGATCGTCACCCGCCCGTAGTTGCGCTCCCGGATAAGCAGGTTCTTGATCGAGGTGACGTCCCACCTGGTGGCCCGCACAGTGCGGACGCCGGACTCGTTCAGCCCCTTGGCCAGCGACCATGCCGACCGGCCCTCGTCCAAAACCGCCTTCGCCAGATCCCTGATGATGGCTGCCTCACGCTCGTCAACCACCGGCTTCACGAGCCGGTGTGCATCCTTCCGGCCAGCGCGAGCCGGGTCCACCACGAGCCTCCATCCGAACGGCCTCGGCCCGCCAAGGTGACGCCCCTCCTCCACCGCCTGCAACTTCTCCCTTGCGACGCGCTCGCCCTTCACTTCGCTCTCCATGGTGTCGAACTCCCCGAGCATCCCGGCGACGCCGCGCCCGTAAGCCGTGCTCAGATCAAGATCCTGGCCCTTGCACACCGCGACCGACACGCCCGTCTCCCTGAGCACCTCGATGCCCTCGGCGCGCTCGCGCCGGTTCCTCCACAGCCGCGACATCTGGAAGACCACGATGACGTCGAACTCGCCGCGCCGCGCCGCCTTCATCATGGCCTCGTAGTCCGGCCGCTCGACGCAGCCGCTGGCGCTGGTGTCGTTGTCGACGTACGTGTGCAGTAGCACGAGCCCGCGGTTGGCGACCAGCTTCTCCGCGTCCTCACGCTGCCGCTTGACGCCCTTGCCCTCGTAGTCCGCAGTACCGTCGTCGGCACGGTCGAGGCTGATGCGCAGGTATGCCACCGCGCGCAGCACGTCCGCCATGGTCCTCACCTCTCTCCCCCGTCCCACTAGTGACCCTACCCGCACCATCCCCTTAGAAACGAATCCGGGCTGCCGGTCACGACCGGGACGATGAGCGCGTCGCAGGCGACCGCCTCGGCGTCCCTCCCGGCTCAGGTAGCCGTGCTCCCCGGCGCGGGCGCGGAGCCAGGTCTCCTCGATGACCGACGCTCCGTCCATGCCCAGGAGGTCGCGGATGCCGATGTGGACGTCGACGCGGGTGTCGGCGCCGGCCCTATCGGGCACCATCTTCGCCCGGATCAGCAGCTCGCAGCCCTCCTGCAGGGCGTCGTGGAACCGCTGCCCGGCGGTGCGGAAGTCCTCCGGGCCGCGCCTTTTCCCCAGCGCCTCCAGCACTGCGGTGACGGCGGCGGCGCACTCGGGGGTGAGGTCGCCGGTGATCCGCCCGGCGCCGTCCAGGGTGGTGTCGAGCTGCAGCCACCGGTCGGCGAAGCCGCGGCCGCGGGGGTCGTCGTCGGGGTCGGGCTCCCGCTCCCGCCACGCCTCGTAGGCGGCCTGCGCGATGAGCTTCAGATCGTCGAGGTCCGCCCCGGCGGTGGCGGCGTCGACCAGGATCCGGTCGGCTTCTTGCTGGAGTTCCCGGTCGTCGATCCGGCCGGTCCACCCGGCGATCTCCCGCGCCCACGAGATCGTGACCGCCCCGGTCGTCGTGGCGGCGTCGAGGAGAGGGTGCCGCCCCAGTAGGCGCATCTGCCGGACCGCGGCCTTGGCGTCCCTGCGGCCCAGGCGGGTTTTCGCGGCGAGCCACGTGGCGCTGCTGGCGTACCCGTCGGCGTCGTGGCCGTCGTCGGCGTCGAACCGCCGCAGCAGCCCGTTGGCCGCGGCGCCGAGCAGGGAGGTGATCGCCCCGAGGGCCTCCAGGGCCTCGCCCCGGGCGGGGCCGTCGAGGTCGGCGGCGGCCGGGGAGTTCAGGTACGCGGCGAGGGCGCGGCCGACCCGGAGCGCGTCCGCCACGCTGGAGAACCCGCCGCCGGCGGCGGCCAGGGCGCATCCCGCCTCGTCTGCCGTGCACATCATGAACCACCCCCTCGCCCGGTGCCGCGACTGCGGCTGGCTTCCGGTTCCGCGGGGGCTGGTGCGTTGGCGGCCACCGCGGATGCGTCTGCTACGTCTTACTCACGCGGGCTGCCTGCCTCCCCTCCAGCTTACCCGTTCGACCAGTGATAATCAAAGGGAAAATGCATGATCTTTTTTTCGATTCATGTCGGCTACGCCATCGACAGGAAGCGGAGTTGGAGAGAGCCGGTCACGGTCCGTTCGAAAGAATGGGGTTGATCTGCCCGGGCATCCCTGGCGCGAGCGGCCTTGGCCCTTACCCCGCGACCGGCACCCGGTTGATCAGGGCGACGAGGCCCGCCTCGTCGAGGAGGTCAGCCGGGCGGACGGTCTGGTCGCGGCGGACGTAGTAAAAGGCGGCCCGGACCTTGGCCAGCGGGACGTCCGCCAGCGCGGACCAGGCGAGCCGGTACGCGGCCAGCTGGACGGCCACCGCGTCCTTCTCCTGCTGGCCGCGGGGCGGCCGGCCGGTCTTCCAGTCCACCACGTCGAAGGTGCCGTCCGGGTCGGCGAACACCGCGTCGATCCGGCCGCGGACCTGGCGGTCGCCAATGAGCATGTCGAACGGGACCTCGACTTCGCGGGGCCAGCGGCCGCCCCACTGGCCGGCCTCGAACTGGGCCCTGAGCTCGATGAGGTTCTCGTCCGGCGCCTCTTCCTCCTCGGCGAACAGGTCGTCGTCGTCGATCAGCCGCTGCTGGCCGAACCGCTCCTCGAGCCAAAGGTGGAACGCGGTGCCCTTCCGCGCCTGCCTGGCGGGCGGCTGCGGCATCGGGCGGCGCACCTGGCGGGCGAGCTCATCCGGGTCACGGGCAAGCGCGACCAGCGCGGAGACCGACAGCCGGGCCGGCAACAGCACCTCGACCGGGCCGTCGCCGCGTTCGCGCAGTCGCCCGCGCTCGGCCAGCAGCAGCCCCGCGTCCAGCTCCCACGCGGCCACCAGTTCCCGCTGCTCGGCTGTCAGCTCGTCGAGGCCGGCCTCGGCCGGCTCGCCCCGCTCGGCCGGCTCGGCCGACTTGCTCGCCTCCCGGGCACGGGCCTTTCCTGCGGCTTCGACCAGACCGGCGGCCTCGTTGACCGCCGCGTAGTGCTGGCCGGCCGCGGTGGCCGGCCAGTCCGCCTCGGCCGCGTCGGCCAACAGCGGGTTCTCCGCGTCATCGGCCGGCCGGTCCGCCCACTCCGCTACCGTCCCCGCGCCGGCCTCGCACGCCTGGCCGACCTCGGTCAGGAAAACCGACGGGCCGAGGGGGGCCGTCGCGTCGCCCCACCAGTAGCCGGAGCAGCCAAGCCAGAACGCGGCCCGGGTCGCGGCGACGTAGCCGAGGCGGCGTTCCTCGGCCAGGTCGCGGGTGGCGCAGGCCGCCGTGAACGCCTCAAGCGCATCGGCCTCGAGCGACGGCAGGTCGGGCAGGTCGGCCACGTCGCCGCGGAGCCGGAACGGGATCAGCCGCGCGTTGTCCGTCCACCGGGTCGACACCCTCGGCCGGGCCGGGAACACCTGCGACCTGTCGCCCGCCGCCAGCCCGGGGACGAAGACGGCCGGCCACTGCAGCCCCTTGGCGGCGTGCACGGTGAGCAGCTTTACCGTGTCGGACTCGCCGACCCGGCCGGTCTCAAGGCCGAACTCCTCCTGCTGAGCGGCGGCCAGGTAGGCAAGGAACGCGCCGAGCGTCGGCTCCGGCTGATCGCCTGCGAAGGTCGCGGCCACGTCGGTGAACGCGTCCAGGTCCGCCCGCGCGGACGCCAGATCGCCGCCCGGCCTCGCGGCGACCTCGATGTCCAGGCTCAGCGCGCGCTCCACCTCGGCGATCAGATCGGCCAGCGGCCGGGACACGTGGGCACGCAGGTACCGGGCCTCGCTCGCAAGCGCGCTCAGCCGCTCGTATCCGGTCTCCGAGTACCCGGCCGGGTCGCCCAGGTCGTCCAGCGCCTCTACCAGCGAACCGGTCTCCGCGGTGAGGTCGGTGAGCGCTTCCGACAGCGCGTCCGCCGCCGTGGCGGCGTGGGTGTCGGCCGGCCGGTCGGCCCCGCCATGGTCGCCGGCGCCCCTGGCCAGGTCCCTGGCGCGGCGGCCGAGTGCCACCAGGTCGCGGGGGCCGATCCGCCAGCGCGGCCCGGTGAGCAGCCTGGCCAGCGCATCCGACGCGGCTGCATCGTGCAGCACGCGCAGCGTGGCGACTACGTCCTGCACCTCGGGGACCGACAGCAGACCGCCGAGGCCGACCACCTCACACGGGATGGAGCGCGCCTCGAGCGCCCGGCGAAGCTCCGCGAACTGGGACCGCTTCCTGCAGAGCACCGCGATGTCGGACGGGCGCACCCCGGCTACCTGCCCGTCCGGGGGGGATGGGGGGCGCCGGGGGTGATCGGGGGCGGGAGCCCCCGATGCCAGTGGACCGCCCCCCATGCCGGAAGGGGGCCAGGGTCTGCCGTCCGGCGCCGAGCCGATCGGGAGCGCGAGCAGCGCCGCCGCTTGGTCCCCGACCCAGTCGGCCTCGTCGACTGCAGTGGGCAGCAGTGCCGCGGTCACCCGGCCGCGGTCGCTGCGGCCGGGCGCGGGAACCAGCAGCGGCACATCGGGCGCCTCGGCCCGAAGCTCGGCCTGGAGCCTGGCGGCCGCGTCGAGTACGCGCCCGGTGTTGCGGAAGCTGGTCGATAGCAGGCGGACCGGCGTCGGCTCACCCGACTGAGCGGGGAAGTCCTGTGCGAACCGGCGCAGGTTGCCCGCGCTTGCGCCCCGCCAGCCGTAGATGGACTGGCAGGGGTCGCCGACCGCGGTGACCGGGTGCCCGCCGCCGAAGAGGGCGCGCAGCAGCACCAACTGCGCGTGGCTGGTGTCCTGGTACTCGTCGAGGAGCACGACGTGGTACCGGCCGCGCTCCGCCGCCCCCACCTCCGGGTGACGTGCGGCGATCCGCGCGGCCAGCTCGACCTGGTCCCCGTGGTCGAGCACCTCGCGCGCCTTCTTGGCGTCTAGGTACTGTTCGACCAGCGGTAGCAGCTGCTCTCTGGCCCGCTGGGTCTCGAGCACCCGACGGACGGCGGCCGGGCTCTTGCCCGGCAGCGCGGAATGCTGCCGGGCCAGCCACTCGCCCACCGCACGCACCTCGGCGGGTGCCCGCAGGTGCTCGGCCAGGTCCCCGGTCAACTGCAGCACGGCCGCGGTCACGGTCTGCGGCGTCCACTGCACCGCGTCCATCGGACCGTCGTAGGCGGCCACGATCGAGGCCGCGAGCTGCCACGAGAGCGCCGGGGTGATCAGCCGCATCGACGGCTCGAGCCCCTCACGGAGCGCGTGATCGCTGACCAGACGGCCCGCGTAGGCGTGGTACGTGCTGATCACCGGCTCGGCCTCGGCATCGGGCTGGACGTCGGCCAGTCCTGCGCGGTACAGCCGGTCCAGGCGGGTGCGGACCCGGTCGGCCAGCTCGGCGGCGGCCTTCCTGGTGAAGGTCAGGCCGAGCACCCGGTCGGCGCGGACCATGCCGTTGGCGACCAGCCAGACCAGTCGCGCCGCCATCGTCTCGCTCTTGCCCGACCCCGCGCCGGCGATGACGGCCAGCGGCCCGAGCCCCGCCCCGATCACCGCCGCCTGCTCGGCGGTCGGCTCCGGCAGCCCGAGCACCCGTGCCAGCTGCCCGGGCGTGTACGTGATCACCTGGCCATTCCACCAGACGGCACCGACATTCCGCAGGCGTCGCCGCCTGCTCGCCAGCCGACGGCCGGCGGCCGGTACCCGACGCCTCAGCCGACGGCGCTAGAGAGGGAGTAGAGGTCGACGCCGGCCGGGGACGCAACGCGGATCAGCCGGCCGCGGAGCGCGAGGACCTCCAGGTGGGCGGCGGTCTCGCCGACGGCCAGTAGCTGGTTCATCGGGTCGAGCTCGGCGAACCGGCGCTTCCTGCGGGTCCAGGGCAGCGCGGCGGCGGCGGCGAAGGCGGTGACGGGACCGGCCGACGCGATCTCGAGCGTCTGCGCGAGCCTGGACTCGTGGTGCTCGAGCAGCTCGTTCACCCTCGCGTGGGTGGAGTCGCGGACCGGGCCGTGCGCGGGCAGCAGCCGCGCGTCCGGGAGCGTGAGCATCAGCCGCAGCGAGCCGAGGTACTGGCTGAGCGCCTGTCGGGTGATGGCCGGCTGGAACCCGATCGACGGGGTGATGTGCGGCAGTACGTGGTCGCCTGCGAACAGCACGGCCGCCGCCTCGTCGTGGAAGACGACGTGGCCGCGGGTGTGCCCGGGGGTGTGGATGGCGCGCAGCGAGCGAGAAGGCAGCTCGATCAGCGCGCCATCGCTCAGCCAGCGGTCCGGGTCGTCCCACTTCAGCGGGGGCTGCGGGTTCGCCAGCCCCGGGGCCACGATCGCGCGCACTTGAGCCGCGAGCTCGCCCGCGCCCAGAGCGGGCAGCATTTCGATGAACCCAGGCTCGTGGTTGCCCTCGGCGACGTCCCTGATCGCCTCCAGGTTCTCCCGCTCTCCCTCGCCCAGCGCGATCAGCCCGCGCAGCGTGCTGCGCAGCTGCACCGCGAGGGTGTAGTGGTCCTGGTGAATGTGGGTGATGAAGAAATTCCTGATGTCGGGCAGCCCGTAGCCGAGCTGGCCGAGGGCCTCGGTGAGCTGCTCGCGCGCCTGGGCGAGCGCCATCCCCGCGTCGACGAGGTCCACGCCGTGCTCGCCGGTGATCGCGTACACGTTGACCGCGGTCAGCCCGTCGTTCGGCAGCGGTAGCGGTATCCGGTAGAGACCGTCGCCGAGGTCTTCCACCCCTGGCTCGGCCCAGGCGCTCCGGTCGTCCCTGGCCGGCGACCGGCTCGTCACGTGATCCACGGATGGGTACCTCCTGCCGTTAATGTACTCAGCAGTAGATAACCCGTAACTAACGGGTTACTCGCCTACCTGCGCACCGTCCGGCTGCACCGGGCAGCAGGACGCCACCGGGCAGGTCCGGCAGCCCGGGTTCACCCGGGCGCGGTAGACCGGGCCCGCCATCCCGGTGGCCACCGCCGCTACCAGCTCCCCCGCCCAGGCCGGGTCTGGGTCCTCGGCCAGCGCGCGCTGATGCTGGACCTTCGCCCGCGCGGTCAGCCCGGCCTTGCCCACCTGGACCAGCTCGGCGCCGCCGGGCTCGGTCACGCCGAGCCGCTCGAACGCGCCGAGCAGGACCGCGAGCTGGTAGACGCCGAGCTGCGGATGACGGTCGAGCTCATCCTCGCGAGGCGCGGTCCCGCCCGTCTTCAGGTCCACGATCACCCCTCGGCCCTGCCCGTCCCGCTCGAGCCGGTCCACCCGGCCGGTGATCTCCACCCGGCCCACCGTGACCCGCAGCGCCTGCTCGGTCGCGAGCAGCTCCCTCGGGTTGGCCGCGTGCCAGTCGAGGAACTTGCGGACCATGCGCTCGGCCAGCTCCCGCTGGCGGCTGCCGTACCAGACGGAGCCGAAGTCAAGGTGGTGCCAGATGTCGTCGATCCTCGCCGCCACCGCCGACTCGCTCTCGCCCTCGGCGATGAGCTGGGCGGCGGCGTGAATGACGGTGCCCAGGTGGCGAAGCACGTCCGGGCGGCCCGCCCCCACCGCCGACTCGAGCAGCCAGCGCAGGCCGCAGCGGGTGAAGGTCTCCACGTGCGACGGCGACAGCCTGACCCGCTCGCCGTCCGCGACCACCGGATCGGCGTCGGAGGGCTCGGTCAGCGCGTACCAGTCGCGCGGGTCCGCGCCGCGCACTCCGGCCGCCGCCAGCCGGGCGAGCTGGGCGGCCGCCGCCGCCCTGAGCGGACGCGGCCGCCCCGGGTCGGCGACGGTCCTGCGCAGGTCGGCCACCAGCGCGGGCAGCGCCAGCCAGCGCGTGGCCGCGCCCGCCTGCGCGATCTCGACGTCGTCGCCTGCGAGCTCCGCGAGGAATCGGGACGGGCGCTTGTCCTGCTCGTCACCGCCGGAGGCGGTCACCACCAGCAGTCGCCTGGCGCGCGTGGCCGCGACGTAGAACAGACGCCGCTCCTCCGCCAGCAGCCGGGCCGCCCGCGCCGCGACGACGACATCGCTGAGCTGTCCCGTCGCTCCCGTCGCGCCCATCGCGCCGACCGCGTCCGCGAGCTCGTCGGCGCCCAGCAGCGACCCGCGCAGCCGCAGGTCCGGCCAGACCTCCTCCTGCACGCCGGCGACGACGACCACATCCCATTCGAGGCCCTTGGACCGGTGCGCGGTCAGCACCCGCACGCTGTCGTCGCGCACCGCCTGCTCGGCGATCGTGTCCCCGGCGATCTCCTGGCCGATCAGGGTGTCGAGGAACAGCTGCGGCCGGCCGGGCGGCAGGTCGTCGCCAAAGCGCGCCGCCGCCTCGAACAGCGCCAGCACTGCGTCCAGGTCCCGGTCGGCGGCCGGGTCATGCTCGGCCCGCTGCTGCCACACGCCCGCCAGGCCGGAGGCGTCCCAGATCGCCCACAGCACGTCCTCGGCCCCGCCGCCCGCTTCGAGCCGTTCCGCTGCCACCTCAAGCAGGGCGGCGATCCTGCGGGCGGGCGCCGCCGACCCGGTCGCTGACCGCGTGCAGGCAGGCGGGATCGGCCAGCACCGCGCGCAGCGACGCGCCGTCGAGCGCGCGCCGCAGCTTCCGCAGGCCGAGGGCGTCGGTCTGGCCGAGCGGGCCGGTCAGCAGCTCGACCGCGGTCTCCTCGTCGAGGCGGTCGGGCCTGACCGCGCAGCGCAGCAGCGTGAGCAGCGGCCGGACCCCCGGCTCGTCTGGCAGCGGCAGCTCGTCCCCGGCCACCGTCACCGGCACGCCGGCCGCCGCGAGCGCCCGCCGCAGGGCCGGCACCTGCCGCTGCGCGGAGCGGACGAGGACCGCCATCCGCCCCCACGGCACCCCGTCGGCCAGGTGCGCCCTTCGCAGGGTGTCGGCGACGGCGGCGGCCTCCTGCGCCTGGGTGTCCGCGACGCAGATCCGCACCTCCCCGACCGGGCCGCCGCGGACCGGCACCAGCGCGCGGTGCGAGGCGGTGTCTCCGCCGGCCGCGGGGGCGGCCGGCAGCCGCCGGGCGATCCGCCGCGAGGCCGCCAGCAGCACCGGGCCGCTGCGGCGGCAGGTGCGGAGCGCGACCACCGGGGCCGGCGTCCCGTCGGCGCCCCGGAACCGGTCGGGGAAGCTGGTCAGCACGCGCACATCCGCGCCCCGGAAGGCGTAGATCGACTGGTCGGGGTCGCCCACCGCCACCAGGTCCCTGCCGTCCCCGGCCAGCGCCTGCAGCAGCGCCTCCTGGGCCGGATCGCAGTCCTGGTACTCGTCGACGAACACCGCGTCGTAGGCGTCGCGCTCCCGCTGCCTGGTGGCCGAGGAGCCGAGCAGCCCGGCGGCGATCCTGACGATCTCCGCGTAGTCGTAGGCGGGCACCGGCGCCAGATCGAACCGCGCGGAGTAGCGGTCGAGGAACGCGCCCGCCGCCACCCAGTCGTCTCGCCCGCATCGCCGGCCGACCTGGCGCAGCGCCTTCCCGTCCAGGCCGCGCTCGGCCGCGCGCATCAGCACGTCCCGCAGTTCCTCGGCGAAGCCCCTGGTGGCGAGCGCGGGCCGGAGCCGGTCGGGCCAGTCACGGGCGCCGTCCGCGATCTCGCCCCGGAGCAGCCTGCGGATCTCAAGCAGCTGCTCGGGCGCGGACAGCAGCCGCGGCGGCTGATCGCCCGCCAGCACGAACTCCCGGCGGACGAGGGCGTACGCGTAGCTGTGGAAGGTGAGCGCGAGCGGTGCCGACGTGGTCCGGCCGAGCCTGGCGGTGATGCGGTCGCGCAGCTCGCCCGCCGCCTTCCGGCTGAAGGTGAGCACCAGGATGCGGCCCGGGTCGATGCCCCGGCGCTCGATCCGCTCCGCCACCGCCGACACGATCGTGGTCGTCTTGCCGGTGCCCGGCCCGGCCAGCACGAGCAGCGGGCCGCCCTTGTGGTCGACCACCCGCTGCTGCGCCTCGTCGAGGACCGGCGGCGCGGGTGGATCGGGGGACGGCGCGCGGCGGACGAGTCGGTAACCGTTCATTAGAATGAAATTCCACCACGCCCCACCGACATTCGGGCTGGTTTACGTGCGTCCGGACCAGCGGGCGCGGCGTATGTCGACCCGGACGGCCCGGCCCGGAGGGATGTGCGGGGCGGCCCGCAGCGGCGTCCCCTCGGCTAGGTAGTTTTCCAGCGCCGAGGCGTCGTGGCCGGGGGCCGGGGTGCCGTCTGCGTGGATCACCCGCCACCAGGCGACGGCGCCGCCGTAGCTGGCAAGCACCCGGCCGACCTGCCGGGGACCGCCGGCCCCGAGGTACTCGGCGATGTCGCCGTAGGACATCACCTGGCCGGGCGGGATCGCGTCCACCACGTCAAGCACCCGGGATGAGTAGTCGTCGAGTTCGTCATCCACGTCTTGGCCGCCGCCACAGGACCACCAGCGCGCCGGCCGCCGCCGCCAGCGAGACGACGGCGAGGAGCACGAACATCACCAGCGGACCGGGGCCGCGCGGCGCCACCGGTGCGGCCGGGATCGCCGCCGCGCCGCCGCCGAAGTGGCTCGACAGCGAGACCCGCGAGCCCGCCGAGTGCTCCCTGGCCAGCTTGCCCGCCGCCGTCAGGGCCGCGTAGGCGTCGACGATGCCGAACCCGGTGAGCACGTTGTAGCGGCCGCCCGGCAGCGGCTGCCGGGCGGTGGTGGTCAGCGCCTCCGTCACCTGGGCGGGCGTAATCGACGGGTACCTCGACTTGATGAGCGCGGCCACGCCCGCGACCAGCGCGCAGGCCGGGCTGGTGCCGTTGACGGTGTAGTACTGGCCGCTCCTGCCCTGGGCGGGCACCCCTTCGCCGGGGGCGGCGACCTTGACCGACAGGTTGCCGCTGGAGAACGACGTCGGCTGCCGGTGGATGTTGACCGCGCCCACGCTCAGCACTCCCGGGTACTCCGCGGGAAACGACACCGGCGCCCAGCCGTTCTCGCCGGCCCGATGGTGGTGCTCGTCGTTGTTGCCCGAGTTGCCGGCCGACGCCACCAGGACGATGCCGTGGTCGTAGGCGTACTGCAGCGCGGCCCGGACGGCGCCGCTGGGGGCCGAGTACCCGATCGACATGCTGATCACCTGGGCGTGATCGCGGACCGCCTGCCTGATGCCTTCGGCCAGCTCATCCTGGATCGTCGACTCGGCCTCCTTGTCGTACGCCTTGTATCCCGGGTCGTTCATGTCCGGTATCACTCGGATGGAGAGGATCTTCGCCTTGGGCGCGACACCGATGATGCCGTCGTCCAAGCCGTTACCCCGGCCGGCGATGATCGACGCCATCCAGGTCCCGTGCTGCCCCCAGTGCGGGTTGCTTGGCGAGGTTTTCAGGCCGGTGTCGTCGGGCTCCCCGGTGATGACCGCGCCGTTCAGGTCGCTGACGTTCGGATTCACGCCGCTGTCGATCACCGCGACGGTGACGTTGGCGCCCTCGCTCAGGTTCCAGGCGGGCTGCGGGCCGAACACACCGAGCATGCTGAGGACCCAGTTCTGCTGCTCCCTGACCGAGTCGGCCGGCGCCGCGGCGGCGGGCGCCGACGTCGCGACGCCGAGCCCACCGGCCAGGACGACGCCCGCAAGCACCCGGCCCAGGCGGCTTAGCATCCGGGCGTCCCCGGGCAGCGCGGCGGCGGCGCCGGCCTGCCGACCTCGGCCAGCGCCGCGTGGGCCACGCCGGCGCCCACGCCACTCATCTCCGGGTCGGCGTAGGTGTCCTCGGAGACCGGCTCCCGCGGCCGGCTATCGGCGAAGCCGACGGTCCACAGCGCCACGTAGGTGCCGCCCTGGACGGACCCGGAGAGCTGCCGCCGTTGGTCGGTGAACCAGGCCGCCGCGGTGCCCTTAAAGGAAACCGCGTGCACGCCATGCGCGATCCCCCCGGCATCGAGGACGCCGGCCAGCTCGCTCGACGCGGCGGCGGCCTGCGTCGTCGATGGCAGGACGGCGACTCCCACCGTCACCACGTAGCTGTCGGTGCCGTCGGCGTAGGTCGCTCGCAGCATGGCCGTGCAGCCGTTGCGGGCGAGCACCGTGGCGGTGACCACGTCGGTGGCGGCCGGGCAGGTGGACTGCCTGGCCACGCCGATCCGGCGCGCGGTCATCGTCAGCCCCGAGTCGTCGAGCACCGTCGGCGCCTGATAGCTGACCGAGGCGGGGAAGATCGCGCCGGCCGAAACCGTCCGCCAGTTGCGGCCGTACTCCCAGTCGATGATCTGCCGCTGCTGCCCGGCGGTGAAGGTCCGCGGCATCAGCTCCGTCACCACCCCGATCAGCGAGACGACCAGGCCGATGAGGCCGAACGCGAGGGCCGTGACGGCGATGACGGTGCTGGCAGGCGAGCGGACCCGCCGCCGCCCGGGCGGCTGCGACTCGGGTTGCTCCGCCCCGCCCGGGAGCGGCTCGTCTTGTGCTGCCTGCTGGTCGGGGTACCGCGGCTCCGCATCGCGCCACGGCTGATCACCGTATGCGCCGTACTCCGTAGCCACATGCAAATGGTAGGGCTTGCGGTGACCGCTCACTCGCCAGCGAATCGTTTTTGTTATTACTAAGATCTCACAGTAACGAATGCACCGCGATAACGAACGCCGCGCCCGCCAGCACCATGACCGCATCGGCATCTCGATGCCCGATGATCCGCCGGCCCGCTGCGCAAGCGCTTCCCGGCAGCGGGCGAGCCCGGCGGCGCGGTCGGCGGCCGAAGCGGTGATGAAGGCGCTGTTCGAGGCCAGCCACGCGATCGCGTCGTCGATCGAGACCTTCCTGGCGAACCGGAACGACGCGGTTTCCTGGTCGGCGAACTCCGCGCCGTCCGGCAGGGTGACCGTGTGATGGCGGTCGAGCGCCGCCCTGGCCTCCTCGACCGTGCGCAGCTCCCCGTCGCCCTCGATGCCGGGCAGTCTGAGCAGGTCGAGCTCGGCCACCCAGTCCTGGTCGCGGTCCCTGCTGGTCCAGATAACGCCGAGCCGCCCGCCGGGCCGGAGCACGCGCGCGATCTCGGGGACCGCCCGCGCCGGGTCGAGCCAGTGCCAGGCGGTCGACACGAACACCGCGTCCGCGCTCGCGGTGGCCAGCGGCAACGCCTCGCCCCAGCCCTCGCGGGCGTCCACCTCGGGCGACCGCCGGGCGAGTACCTCCCGCATCCGCGGGTCAGGCTCCACCGCCACCACCCGGGCCGCCCGCCCGAGCAGCTCCCTGGTGAAAAGCCCGGTGCCCGCCGCGAGGTCCACGGCGATCTCGCAGCCGTCGGGCACCAGCCAGTCCAGCGCCTCGGGGGCCGGACCGGGTCGTACCCGGTCGTAGCTCTCCGCGACATTCCCGAACGAAGTCGCCTTTTCTTCTTCAAAAGTCACAGGCATCTATTCTGAACGGTCGCGTGGTTCCTCCCAAGGCCGACCCTCCCATTCCCGGGGCCGGCCCCGCCATCGGGCGCGACCTGCGTCACCCGGCCGACGGCACCGGATCGAGTCCGCTGGTGGCGATGAACACCGTGGCGGGTCCGGCCACGGTCACCGCGCCGTCCTCGGCGGCGACGAAGCACGACTCGCCCCGGTCGACCGTGAGGTCGCCGACCCCGGGGTCCCCGCCCGCGCCGCCGCGGGCCCGGAGCAGCGCCGCGCCCTCGGTGCAGAGCACGATCCTGGCTCCGCCTGCCCCCGGCAGGCTGATCTCGGCGCCGCCGAGCTCGGCCCGGTACAGCCGGAACTCGGGCGCAGGCGAGTCGTAGACAAACAGGCCGCCGCCGAGGGCGCGCGGCTCGAGGACGGGTACGGCGACCGCCGGGTCGGTCAGCTTGAGCAGTTCGGGCACGTCGATGTGCTTGGGGGTCAGCCCGGCCCGCACCACGTTGTCTGAGTTGGCGAGGAGTTCCACCCCGGTGCCGTGCAGGTAGGCGTGCAGCCCGCCGGCCGGCAGGAACATGGCCTGGCCGGGCTGGAGTACCCCGTGCCGCATGAGCAGCGACGCGACGATGCCGAGGTCACCCGGGTGCTCCCGGCTCAGCCGGACCGCCGCGGCGCAGGCCGCCGCGTAGGGACCGCCGCGGTCCGCGACCGCCGCGCAGCCCCGCACGACCTGATCGATCAGCGCATCGCGGTTGCCCTCAGGCCAGGCGAGGATTTGGGCGAGCGCCGCCGTAAGCCCCTGCGAGCCCACCCCTTCGAGGATGGTCACGGCGACCCCGTCCAGGATCCCGAGTCCGAGCTCCTTCAGCAGCAGGGTGGCCGCGTCATCAGGGGTGCGCAGCCCGGCGAGCACCTCGAACTGGGTGAGCGCGCACAGGACCTCCGGCTTGGGCCAGTCGTCGGCGTAGTTGTGGGACTTGGCGCCCGGGGCGACACCGCGCTCGTTCTCCGCCCGGAACCCGGCCTCGGCCTGCAGCCGCGACGGATGCACCTGGATGGAGAGCGCGGTGTCGGCCGCCAGCACCTTGAGCAGGAACGGAAGCCGCCCGCCGAAGCGCGCCACGGACTCCGCGCCGAGCTCGCGGACCGGGTTGGCCGCGATCATCGCGTCCAGCGTGGTGTGTCCGCCGTCCGGCAGCACCACTCCGGACGGCGCGGACGGATGCGCGCCCATCCACAACTCCGCCTCGGGCTGGGCGGTCGGGACGCGGCGGCCCTGAAGTTCGGCGATCGCCGTGTGGGATCCCCACGCGTAAGGCTGCGTTACCGGCTCTAGAAGCTCCATCCGCGCATGGTATTGGCTCGGGGGGATGCCCGCTAATCAGCCTGGCTAGTGTCTACCGGGTGCTCTACCAGGGCGATTACCCGGCTGGCCATGAACCTGGCGGTCCGCACGGTGGTCCCCGTCCGTGTGACCTCGGTCACCTCGACGATTCCGCGGCCGGTGCTTACCTCAACCCGCCGCCCCGCCCGGGTGGCGGACACCTCGTAGGTTCTGGTCCCCTCGCCGGCGTCGACCACGATCTCCACGCGGTCTCCCTTCACGGCACCCTCCCGGCCTTTGATTTGTAAGCGCAAATGGCCGGCGCCCGCGGAACTTCCCGCAGGGCCGGCCACCTGTGCTCGCAGTCGACTAATAGGTGGGCAGGGACGGATCAACCTGGTTGACCCAGGCCAGCACGCCGCCGCCGACGTGCACGGCGTCCGAGAACCCGGCCGCCTTGAGTACCGCGAGCACCTCGGCGCTGCGAGCGCCGCTCTTGCAGTGCAGCACGATCTGCTTGTCCTGCGGCATCCGCTCGAGGGCAGAGCCGTTCAGGAACTCGCCCTTCGGTATCAGCGTGGCGCCGGGGATCGAGACGATCTCGAACTCGTTGGGCTCGCGGACGTCGACCACGAACACGTCCTCGCCCCGGTCCAGCATCCCCTTCAGGTCCTTGGCGCTGATCGTCGAGCCGACGACCGCCGCCTCGGCCTCCTCGGAGACCGCGCCGCAGAACGCCTCGTAGTCGATCAGCTCGGTGACGGTCGGGTTCTTACCGCAGACCGCGCACTCCGGGTCCTTGTTGATCTTGACCGTCTTGTACGACATCTCCAGGGCGTCGTAGATCATCAGCCGGCCGGACAGCGGCTCGCCGATGCCGGTGATCAGCTTGATCGCCTCGTTGACCTGGATCGAGCCGATCGAAGCGCAGAGCACGCCCAGCACGCCGCCCTCGGCGCAGGACGGGACCATGCCGGGGGGCGGGGGCTCGGGGTAGAGGCACCGGTAGCAGGGGCCGTAGTCCGCCCAGAACACCGACGCCTGGCCGTCGAAGCGGTAGATCGAGCCCCATACGTACGGCTTGTGCAGCAGTACGCAGGCGTCGTTGACCAGGTAGCGGGTGGCGAAGTTGTCCGTGCCGTCGATGATGAGGTCGTACGGCTCGAAGATCTCCATCACGTTGTCTGATTCCAGGCGCACCTTGTGCAGGATCACGTTGACGTACGGGTTGACCTCGGCGATCGACTCCCTGGCGGACTCGGCCTTGGACTTGCCCACGTCGGAGACGCCGTGGATGATCTGGCGCTGCAGGTTCGACTCGTCGACCGTGTCGAAGTCCACGATGCCGAGCGTGCCGACGCCCGCCGCGGCCAGATAGAGCAGCGCCGGCGAGCCGAGGCCGCCCGCGCCCACGACGAGAACCTTCGCGTTCTTGAGGCGCTTCTGCCCGGCCATGCCCACGTCGGGGATAATCAGGTGGCGCGAGTAGCGCTTCACCTCGTCGACCGACAGATCCGCGGCCGGTTCAACGAGCGGTGGCAGCGACACTGTGCAAACTCCAGTCAGGTTGAAGTCAGTTCGTCTGGCGTCAACCGGGTTCCGCCACCCTGCATTCCCGCCTTGTCCACCATCTCACGGAACCGGCTCGCAACGAGATCTGGCCGTTCCATTTGCCCTATATGTCCGATATGCGGGAGCACCTCGATGTGGGCATTCCTGAAGGCGCGCGCCGCCGGGACGGCGAGGGCCGGGCTCATCAGCCGGTCGTGGCTGCCGAACAGCACCAGGGCCCGCGCCTCGACCTGCTCGGCCGCCCGCCAGAGCGACATCGGCCCGGGCATCAGCGTCTCGGCGACCAGGGTTCGCGCCGCGCCAACCAGCGTGGCCGCGTCGTACCCGAGCTCGTCGCGCCTGCGCAGCGACGCCACCTCCTGTGCGAACCGGTCGGGGTGGAGGGCGGCCGGGTTGTAGTAGCAGGTGCTGTACACGCCGGCTACCCGGTTCTCCGGCGGCACCCTGGACCAGTAGCGCGCAAGCAGCCCGCCGACAAAGGGCAGCGCGAGGATGGGGAAATGCGCCGTCGCCCGGTGCGGCCGCCGGTCGGGCAGCACCGGCGAGATCAGCGTCAGCGTTTTCACCAGGTCCGGGCGGGCGGCGGCGACCCTGATCGAGATCGCGCCACCCATCGAGTTGCCCATCAGATGGACCGGACCGCGATCCAGGGCCTCGATGAGCCTGATCACGGTGGCGGCGAGCGCCCTCACCGAGTAGCCGGACCGTCGGGCCGGCGGTGCCGAGTTTCCAGATCCGGGCAGGTCAACCGCTGCGCAGTCGAAGTCGGGGGCGAGGTCGGCCATCAGGTCGGTCCAGTTCGTCGCGGCACCGGACATCCCGTGCACGCAGAGCACGAGATCTCTTCCCCCGTCCGCAGACCAGAGCGGTGCGGCCAGGTAGACCTGCTCGTCGCCGCCGAGATTGACCATCCGCCCCGGCCAGTGCTGCACCGGACGGTCGACCGTCACGCCGACGCCCTCCTGCGCGAGGCGGCGGGCCTGCGCGGCTTGGGCGCCTTGGCCGGCTCGGACTCGTCGGCCGCCTTGTCCGACGTCTTGGCCCGGTTCGCCTTGGCCGCCTCGACGCTGGCGCGGAGCGTCTCCGCCAGGTCGGCGGGACCGCCCCCCTGCCCGGCCGGGGCCGTCGGGCCGACCGGCCTCACTACCTCGTTGCCCTCGATCTTGGCCTGCACGAGCGCCTCCAGCGCCTCCCGGTAGGCGTCCTTGTACAGCGACGGGTCGAAGTCCTCGGTCATCGTGTCGATCAGCGAGGCGGCCATCTTCAGCTCCTGCGACCGGACGTCGACGTCCTCGTCAAGGAACTTGAAGTCCGGCGTGCGCACCTCGTCCGGCCACAGCAGGGTCTCCAGGACGAGCACGCCGTCCCGTACCCGCAGCGCCGCCAGTGCCTCCCGCTGCCTGATCGCCACCTTGGCCACCGCCACCCGCCCCGATCGCTCGAGCGCGTCGCGGAACAGCGCGTAGGCGCGAACCCCGGGCGGCTCCGGCTCCAGGTAGTACGCCTTGTTGGACAGGATCGGGTCCAACTGCCCGGCCGGGCTGAAGTGCAGCACGTCGATCCGCTTGGCGGTCGCGAGCGGCAGCTCCTTCAGGTCGTCGTCGGTCAGCACCACGACGTCGCCGGTGGCGAGCTCGTAGCCCTTGGCCACGTCGGAGTACGCGACCTCCTGGCCGTCGAGCGAGCAGAACCGGCGGAATTGGACCCGGCCGCCATCCTCGCGATGCACTTGCCTGAACGCCACGTCCCGCTGCTCGGTGGCAGCGTAGAGCTTGACCGGGATCACGACCATGCCGAATGAGATCGCCCCAGCCCAGATGCTCCGCATGCCTTAGTCTCTACCCCGAACATGCCCCTGCTGATACATGCGGCGTTGTCCGGTTTTACTGGTTCGACAACGCTTTCGAAGGCCGATCCCCGGCGCCCGGCCCCTCGGCCGCTGCCCCGCCGGACTGCGATGATGGGAACGGTGCAGTGGTGGTTGCAGCTTTCACGGTCACACGGGAGGTCAGGCAGTGAGCGAGCGCAATATGGAAACGCCCGGCGAAGACGCCGCCGAGCAGGCCCGCCCGATAGCGGCGGAGGACGACGCGGCCGACGATGAGGAGCTGGCGGAGGTGCCCCTCGAGGTCGACGCGGCGGACGCGGCCGAGCAAACGCGGGACGCGGGCTACGACGACGAGGATTATCGTTAATAACCATCGCCTGCACCCGGAGAACATGGTGACCGCCACTTCAACCGCCCGCCCTCGGGGGACCCGCCTGCCACGGCTGGCCCGCCGTCGCCAGCTGCTCGACGCGGCGATGGAGGTCTTCGTCGCGCGCGGCTACCACGCGGCCGCGATGGACGAGATCGCCGACCGCGCCGGGGTCAGCAAGCCCGTCCTCTACCAGCACTTCCCCGGCAAGCAGGAGCTGTACCTGGCGCTGCTGGACGAGAGCGTAGACCGGCTGATCGAGGCCGTCGCGGCGGCGCTGCGCTCCACTGCCGACAACCGGCAGCGAGTCAACGCCACGTTCGCGGCCTACTATGAGTACATCGCCGAGCACACCGGGACCTTCAAGCTCGTCTTCGAGTCCGACCTGACCAGCGAGCCGGCCGTCCGCGAGCGCCTGGAGGCGGCGGACCAGCGCTGCGCCGACATGATCAGCCAGGTGATCAAGGAGGACGCCGGCCTGGCCGACGATGAGGCTCACCTGCTCTCCATCGGGCTCCTGGGCATGGCCCAGGTGAGCGCCAGGTACTGGCTCAACACGGTTGGCACCATCCCCAGGGAGGCCGCCGAGCAGCTCGTCGCGCGCCTGGCCTGGCGCGGGATCAGCGGCTGGCCGCGAGCCACCGACCAAGCTTAAGGAGACACATGGAAGTCAAGATCGGAATTCAGTCAGTGCCGCGCGAACTCGTGCATGACACCGACGCGACCCCCGAGGAGGTCGAGCGCGACCTGACCGCCGCGCTCACCGTTAAGGACGGCAAGGGCGTCTTCACGCTCAACACGCAGAAGGGCGGCCGGGTGCTCATCCCGGCCGAGAAGATCGCCTACGTCGAGTTCAGCACCGACCAGGCCAGGCGGGTTGGATTCGGCAACATCGTTTAAAGGGCACGGCGGAGTTCGTCTGGTACCGTGGGTGACGATTGGGCGTCTGGAATGTCATCATCCCAGTTCGCGTTGACATTGACGCTGCTGCCTAGCCGCCGCCGCGCCTAAAGTGACGCGGGCGCCGGGCACCCAGCGCACGGAGGAACCCCTGACAACTCAACCAAAGCATGCGGTGCCGTTCCGCGATCTCGGTGTCGATGAGGTCATCTGCAGCGCGCTCGAAGCCGCGGGCATACACACGACATTCCCGATTCAGGCGCTCACGCTGCCGCTGGCCATGAACGGCCAGGACATTATCGGCCAGGCGCGCACCGGTACCGGCAAGACGCTGGCGTTCGGCGTCCCCATTCTGCACCGGCTGACGACCGTCTTCGCCGCCGACCGGGCCGCCAAGCAGCCCTCGGCCCTGGTCATCGTGCCCACTCGCGAACTCGCGATTCAGGTCACCGACGACATCAAGCAGGCCGGCGCCCAGCTGGGCGCCCGGGTGCTCACCGTCTACGGCGGGCGGGCCTACGAACCGCAGCTGGAAGCCCTCGCGGCCGGCGTCGACGTGGTCGTCGGCACCCCGGGGCGGCTGCTCGACCTCGCCAACCGCAAGAACCTCGACCTCAGCCAGGTCCGCGCGCTCGTGCTCGACGAGGCGGACAAGATGCTCGACCTGGGGTTCCTGCCCGACGTCGAGCGACTGCTGCGGCTGACCCCCGGTGACCGGCAGACCATGCTGTTCTCCGCCACGATGCCGGGCGAGGTCGTGACGCTCGCCCGCAGGCACCTGAGGCAGCCGATGAACATCCGTGCGGAGGACCCGGGCGACTCCGCGCCGCCGCCGCTCACCACCCAGTACGTGTACCGGACCCATCACCTCGACAAGATCGAGGTCCTCGCACGGGTTCTGCAGGCCAAGGACCGCGGCCTGGCGATGGTGTTCTGCCAGACCAAGCGCGCCTGCGACCAGGTGTCGATCGCGCTGACCGAGCGCGGCTTCGCCGCCGCGACCGTCCACGGCGACCTCGGCCAGGCCCAGCGCGAGCGCGCGCTGCGCGCCTTCCGCACCGGCAAGGTGGACGTGCTGGTGGCCACCGACGTGGCCGCCCGCGGCATCGACGTTGACGACGTGACGCACGTGATCAACTACGAGTGCCCGGACGACCAGATGGCGTACGTCCACCGAATCGGCCGCACCGGCCGGGCCGGGCGGACCGGCGTCGCGGTGACGTTCGTCGACTGGCGCGACCTGCACCGGTGGAAGCTCATCAGCGACGGCCTCGACCTGGGCCAGCCCGAGCCGGCCGAGACCTACTCGACGTCCGAGCACCTGTTCACCGACCTGTCCATACCGCCGGGCGTGACCGGCACCCTTCCCCGCGAGCTTCGCGGCGCCCGGGCCGGACTCGCCGCCGAGGTCGAAGAGGATCTGGGCGAGACCGGCAAGACCCGGTCGCCGAGCCCCCGGTCCCGCGGCCGCTCAAGGAGCAGGAAGTCCGGCGTCGACGGGCGCAGCGGCGGCGCGCAGGAGGCCACCACGGCCAAGGCAGCGGACGACACCGCGGCGGGCACCGCCACGCCCCGTCCGCGCAGGCGGCGCACGCGCGGCGGCCGCGAACTGGGTCACGAGGCGGCCGCAGAGTCCTGACATGTCCACCCCCACCTCCCTTGAACTGCCAGAAGGGACGCGGCGCAGCACGATCGAGACTGCTCGCGGCAGTTTCGCCGCGCTCGACGCCGTGCCCGCAGCGGGTCCCTGCGAGCTCGGCACCGCCTTGCTCGTCCCCGGGTACACCGGCAGCAAGGAAGACTTCATCCCGATCCTGGGCGAGCTCGCCGCCGCAGGCCGCCGGGTAGTCGCGATCGACATGCGCGGCCAGTACCAGACGGCCGGACCGGACGACCCGGCCGGCGACGAGCCGGCCGAACTCGGGGCCGACATCACGGCCGTGGCCGAGGCGACGGAGGCGTCGCACCTGCTCGGACACTCCTTCGGCGGCCTCGTGGCCCGGGCCGCCGTCCTCGGCGGTTACGCCCCGGCTTCGCTGACCCTGCTCAGCTCCGGCCCGGCCGCACTGCCGGGCGCACGCGCAGCGGAACTGCACTCCCTGCTGAACTACCTCGACGGCACGCCCGAGGCTGACCTCAAGGGCAAGGTGGCGGAGCTGTGGTACGCCTCGCTCAAGCCGCAGGCGGTGTCGGCGGGAGTTGCCCCGTCGATCGTGGCGTTCCTCGAGGCGCGGATGCTCGCCAACAATCCAACCGGCCTGGTCACGATGGCCGCCCAGCTGCTCAAGGCGGAGGACAGGACCGGCGACCTGGCCGCGAGGTCCATCCCGACGTTCGTGCTCTACGGCGAGGACGACAACGCCTGGCCCACCGCGCAGCAGCAGGACATGGCCGCCCGGCTGAACGCGGAGCGAACCTGCATTCCCGCCGCCGCGCACAACCCCAACGTCGAGGCCCCGGCCACCACCGCGCACGCGCTCACCACATTCTGGAACTCCGCCGAGCTCTAGCGACGGGCCCTAAGGGGCCATCGGGCCGGTCGCCGTCCTACAGCTACAGCTCGGCCAGGGCGTCCCAGGGGCGGTGCGGCGCGGCGGCCTGCTGGCCTTCGGGGCAGGATCGCTGGTAGTCGCACCAGCCGCAGGCGGGCGACGGCTTCGGCGGGAACACCTGGTCGTACTCGGCCGCGGGCAGCCCTCCGCGCATTCGCTCATCGGCCTCCGCGCACTCTTCCGCCACCGCCTCGGCCCGGCCCAGCTGCCGCCGCAGGGTCTCGTCGGTGTGCGTCCAGGTCAGCACCTGCCCGCTGGGCAGGTGGTGCAGCTCGACTTGGCGGCAGTCGCGGTGCAGCGTGCGCGAGGCTGCGATCGCGTACAGGGCGAGCGCGAGCGAACTGCGCGCGTCGTCCACCGAGAGCACGTGCCTGCCGGTCTTGTAGTCGACCACGACGAGCTCGGTGCCCTCCGCCCCGTCCGCGCGGGGCCTGGCGTCGAGCCGGTCGATCCGACCGGAGACGGCGATCACCTCGGTTCGCGTCGCCACCGTCCGCTCCACGCCGACCGGCTCGTCCGCCGGGTCGAGCCCGGCGACGTACTGCTCCACCAGCCCGCGGGCCCAGTCCCGGTATCGCGCCGACTGGGCACTGCTCGCGAAACCCTCGCTGATCCAGCCCTGGGTGACGAGGGAGCCGGCCGCCTCGATCGTGCGCCTCGGCAACGGCAGCCGCCACCAGCCCGCCAGCGCGTTGTGAACGCTTGCGCCGACGCTGTTGTGCGCCCACGGCGGCCCCTTGGGCACCACCGGCCGGTCGAGATAGCTCATCCGGTACCGGCGCGGGCAGTCCAGCCAGGTGGTCAGCCGGGTCGGCGTGCACGAGTAGAGACGTCTCGGCATGCCCTCGAAGCCGAGTTGCTCCACTACAGGTCCGTTATGGTCGGCCCGGCCGTTACCCAGCCGTCGAACCGCTTGGCGGCGTCGCCGATCGTCGTCTCCTCGCCGTGGCCGGGCAGCACCCTGGTTGCCGGCGGGAGGTCGAGCAGCCGCTCGCCGATCGCGGTCAGCTGGCCGGCGAAGTCGGGGTACTCCCCCTCGTGCGGAACCGGCCCGACCGCCACCAGCGTGTCACCGGTGAACACGAGCTCGAGATCCTCGCAGTACAGGCTCACCGAGCCCGGTGTGTGCCCGGGCGTGTGGATGACCTCGAGGGCCACGTCGGCGACCTCGAATCGGCCGCCGTCTGCCATCTCGATCTCGGGCTCGACGTCGTCGTGGGACATCCGCCAGGAGAGCCGGTCGGACCGGTGCAGCGCCACCGGCGCCTCGTCCCGCTCGGCCACCTCGACCGCGGCGGCGACGTGCCTTTCGTGCCCGTGGGTGCAGATCACGGCGATGATCTCGCGCTCACCGACCAGCTCGAACACGGCTTCCGGGTCCTCGCCGGGATCGATGACGATCACCTCGTCGTCGTCCCCGATAAGCCAACCGTTGCACTCCGCGCCGATTGCGTGCACATCCGTCTCCGCAATCTGCGGTGACCACATGCGCTCCACCCGAGCGTCCACGACCGCACCTCCGCCACCCTGCGCCCACCCGGGCGCCGACCCATGTATCCCGGGGCCACTCTATTACCTGGAATACCCGGATAATTTGGCTTGGGCGGCGAAGGCGAGGGCGGATTCCGCAACCAGCTGGACGGCGATGGCAGACAGCAGCAGGCCGGCGATCCTGGTCAGCAGCTCGACCCCGTTGTCGGTCAGCAGGCGGTGGATGACCTCCGCGAACCGCATCGACAGCCAGGCCGCCACGGCGACCCCGGCGATCGCCAGGGCGAGCGCGACCACGTTGAGCGGGTGGTGAATTCGCTGGACGTAGAGCATCGTCGCCACGATCGCGCCCGGCCCCGCGAGCAGCGGCGTGCCCAGCGGCACGAACGCGACGTTGGTCTTGGCCCGCTCGCTGGACGTCGGCTCCTCGGTCTTGCCGGTCAGCAACTGCAGCGAGACGAGCAGCAGAAGCAGGCCGCCCGCGCCCTCCAGCGCGGCGATCTGGACCTGCGTGTAGTTCAGGATCACCCGGCCGAACAGCGCGAACGCGACGATCACGCTGAACGCCACCACCGCCGCCTGCCAGGCCAGCCGCCGCCTGGTCCGCACCGACCGGCCCCGAGTGAGACCGAGGAACAGCGGCACGATGCCGGGCGGGTCGATGATCACGAAGAGCGTGACGAACGCTTGCAGGAAGAACGTCATGGCCGCGGCCGGGCCAAGGCGAGCAGCAGCTCGTACTCTTCCGCCGGCGTGGTCTCCGAGCCGAGTCCGTGGTTGTTGAACGATCCGTGGTCGTCGCTGCCGCCGGTGGCGACCAGGCCGAGCGATTGCGCCAGCTCGCCCAGCCGGGCCCGTTCGGCCTGATCGTGGTCGGGGTGGAACACCTCGATGCCGCACAGCCCGGCGTGCGCGAGCGCGGCGATGATCTCGTCGGAGATTTCGTACCCGGGCGAGCGCGGGTGCGCGAGCACGGGGACGCCGCCCGCCGCCCTGACCAGGGAGATACCGCGGGCGAGATCAACCGCGTAGCGGTCGACGTAGGCGCGGCCGCCGTCGGCGATCCAGTCGGCGGTGAACGCGTCGGCCGGGGTCTCGACCGCGCCGGCCGCCGCCAGCGCGCGGGCGATGTGCGGGCGGCCGACGACCGCCCCGTCGGCGATCGCGGCCACCTGGTCCCAGCTGACGTCCGCGCCGAGCTCCCGCGCCTTGGCGATCATCGCCTTCGCGCGGTAGGTGCGGTCATCACGGATCTGCGCCGTCTCGGCGGCCAGTTCGGCGTTGTCGGGGTCGAAGAGGTAGCCAAGCAGATGGGCGCTCCGCCCGTCCACCAGGCACGAGAGCTCCATGCCGGGGACCAGCGTCAGGTCGTCGCCGAGGGCGTCGCGGGCGGCGGCGAGCCCGGCCTGCGTGTCGTGGTCGGTCAGCGCCATGACGTCGAGGCCGGCCGCGCGGGCGCGCGTGACCACCTCGGCCGGGTCGTCGGTGCCATCCGAGGCGTTGCTATGGACATGCAGGTCAATGCGCACGGCCGCTATGGTATCGGCCAGATGTTCCGGCGCGCCCCCGCTAGGCCGGCAGGCGCGTGCACAGCGCGCCGAACGGGAGGTCCAGGTCCTGCTCGGGATCGCGCAGATCGCGCAGCGCCAGCGGCTCAACCAGGAGCGCGCCCGCGGTGTCCGGCCACAGCACCAGCCAGACCCAGCTGGCCGCCACCTCGCCCACGAACACCGCCTTCCCGGCCGACTCCACCACCCAGAGCGGCGCTTCGTGGTTGGCGACCTTGACGGTGGCGTGCGGCGCCCGGCGGGCGAACCCGTCGCCCGGGTCGGGGCCGGGCAGTCCGGCCAGGCCCGCCCCGAGGCCCACGCCTGGCTCCTCGGCGATGATCAGCAGGTCGGCCGGGCCGCCGAGCGGGTTGGGGCCGGACAGCGCCACCGCCGACGCGCGGGCGCCGGTGCGCTCGTCCCCGGCCCCGGTGAACCCGCTGACCAGCCAGCCCGCGGGCAGCGGCCAGGGCAGCCAGACCGGCACGGTGGTGTGGCGGGCGAGCAGCTGCAGCCCGTCCCGCGAGGGCAGCCGGGCCGGGGCCAGCGGAGAGATCTCGCCGTGCAGGTCGCAGCGCCATGCGCTCGACCACACCGTAGGGGCGTGCGCAAGGCTCCGGCAACGCGGGCATACCGCTCTGTCCATCACGCTGCGCGCATTCCTACCCAAGTGGACGTGATCGCACACGTCGGCCGGGGTCGGCCGGACGGACGCTAGCTGGGCCTCGGCAGCCCCGCCGCCTCCCCCTTGGCCGCGATCGCGAGCGCCATCTTGCGCGACGCCTCGTCGATCATCTCGTCGTCGAGCATCACCGCCCCGCGCTGGTCGATCTCGGTCGCCTGCCGGTAGGCGTCCAGGATGCGGAGCGCGCGCTCGTAGTCCGCCTGGGCCGGGGTGAACACCTCGTTGACGACATCGACCTGGCCCGGGTGCAGCACCCATTTGCCGTCGAAGCCGAGCGCGGCGACGCTGGTCGCCGCCTCGCGCAGGCCGTCGACGTCGCCGATCTTCGCGTACGGCCCGTCGATCGCCTGCAGGCCGTTGGCCTTGGCCGCGACCAGAATCCGCATCAGCGCGTAGTGGTGCGCGTCGAACGCGTACCCCTCCGGCTGGCCGCCGACGGTGAGCGAGCGCATCCCGATCGACGCCATGAAGTCGGCCGGGCCGAAGACGAGCGAGACCAGCCGGCCGGACGCGGCGGCTATCGCCTCGACCGCCGCCAGCCCGGACGCGTCCTCGATCTGGACCTCGATCCTGACCGTCCCGGCCGGCAGCCCGGCCGCCTGCTCGACCTGGCCGAGCAGCACGTCGAGCCAGACGACGGCGGCGGGCGAGCTGACCTTGGGCAGCACCAGCGAGTCGACCACGCCCGGCGCGGACCCGACCACCGCGATCACGTCCTGGTAGGCCCACGGCGTCGTGGCGCCGTTTACCCGGACCGCGACGAGCTTGCGGCCGAAGCCGCCCGCCTGCAGCGCGGCGACGGCGAGCTTGCGCGCCGCGGGCTTGGCGCCCGGGGCGACGGAGTCCTCCAGGTCGAGCATCACCTCGTCGGCGGCCACATCCCGCGCCTTGGCGATGAAACGCTCGGTGCTCGCGGGAACCGACATGCAGGTCCGGCGCGGCCTATACACCTGCTCGAACGGGGGGTGCGGGGGCCGGGGGGGATGGGGGGCTGGGGCCCCCCATGCCTGAGGGCCCTCCCCCCGCGGGGCTCCACTGTCTACGTCCACCTGCGCACGATATCGCGCCGGGTGCGGGAATTGAGGGGGGGAGTCGCCCGGGACCGTTCGGGATGATCGATCTTGTGTCTTTGACTTCTTGATGTCGCGGAGTTGAGGAGAAGGTGAACGTTTGAGCTCGGCACCATCTCCGGTGGACATCCCCGCCGAAACGGTGCCTATCGTTTGTGACCATGGGCACCAGACGCCTGCGGGTCGCCGCGCAGTTCGCCGCCGCAGGCGCGGCGCTCGCGACGAGCCTGACCGCATGCAGTTCCGGGGGCGGCGCCGGCCAGCCGTCGAATGTGATCACCGTCAGTAGCGGCCAGTGCGGCACCGCGTGGCACCTGCCCGGGCCGGGCTGGCACACGTTCCAGATCTACAACCAGGACGTCAACGGCGGCGAGATCGACCTGGTCAACCCGGCCAACGGGGCGATCTACGCGGAGCTTGAGAACTCGGGCCCGGGCACCACCAATCCGATGACGCTTGACGTCGGATCCGGCCGGTACGCGTTCGTGTGCCTGTTCAGCGACTCCAACCCGATCCAGGGGGCCGTCGTCACCGTGGCCGGGCACGCGGCCGGCACCCCGGCGATCCTCCCGATCACCGACCTCGACATCATCCCGCTGGCCAAGGACTACCAGGCCTACGCCGAGACCGGCCTGCAGGTGCTCGCGCGGCAGACCGCCGCGCTCGCGGCCGACGTCCGGGCCGGGGACCTCGCCGCCGCCAGGCGCGACTGGCTGACCGCGCACCTGCAGTACCAGACGCTGGGCGCGGCCTACGACTCGTTCGGTAACTACGACGACGAGATCGACGGCCGGGCGGACGCGGTCGGGGTCAGCAGCCCGCAGTGGACGGGGTTCTACCGGCTGGAGTACGGCCTCTGGCACGGGCAGTCCAAGGCCGCGCTGGTTCCGGTCGCGGACACGCTCGACCACGACGTGGACGCGCTGCTCGCCTGGTGGCCGACGCAGGAGATCACGCTGCTCAACATCGGCCTGCGCACCCACGAGATCCTCGAGAACGCGCTGGAGTTCCAGCTCACCGGGCACGACGACTACGGCAGCGGCACCACCCTGGCGACCACGCTGGCCAACATCACCGGCACCCGCGAGCTGCTGTCGCTGCTGCACCCGCTGCTGGCACCGCGATACCCCGGCCTGCCCGCCGTCTATTCCGGCCTCGCGCTGCTCCAGTCGCTGCTCGAGAAGGAGCATCTCCCGAACGGTCGGTGGGTTCCCGTCGCGGCCCTGTCCGTCTCCTCGAGGCAGGCGATCGACGCGGCGTGCGGGCAGGTGCTGCAGGAACTCGCTCCCATCGCTTCCATCGCCGAGCCGAGGAACACCCTCCATGCCTTCTGACTCGCTCGACCCGACCGGCTCGGCCTGCCCGGTGAACCCCCGACCGCCGGCGGCACCGGGACGGCGGTCGTTCCTGCGCGGCATGGCCGGCGGGGTGGCCGGCGGCGTGATCGTCGGCGGCGCCGCGGGCGCCGCCGCCGGGTACGCCAGCCGGAGTGCCCCGGCCGACCCGACGGCGGCCGCCAACGAGGCGTTCGCGTATGGCCGGCTGCCCGCGGTTCCGTTTCACGGGAAGTACCAGGCGGGCATCCTGCGCCCGGCCTCGCCTGCCACGTCGGTCGTGTCGTTCAACGCGACCGCCCAAAGCCGGGCCGAGCTCACCGATCTGTTCCAGACCGTGACCGACCGCGCCCGGTTCCTGACCGCCGGCGGTACGCCTCCGCTCACCGGCATCGGCGGGCCTCCGGCCGACTCGGGCGTGCTCGGGCCGACGGTGGTGCCCGACGGGCTCACGGTGACCTTCGGCGTCGGCTCGACCCTGTTCGACGACCGCTACGGGCTCGCGTCCTCGCGCCCCGCGCACCTGGTGCCGATGACCGCGTTCCCCAACGACGACCTGGACCCGGCGCAGTGCGGCGGCGACCTGATCCTGCAGCTCAGCGCCGGGCACGCCGACACCGTGGTGCACGCGCTGCGCGACATCGCCAGGAACACCCGCGGCGGCATGCAGGCGAACTGGCGGATCGACGGCTTCGTATCGCCGGCCCGGCCGGCCGGAACCGTGCCGAGGAACCTGATGGGGTTCATGGACGGCATCGCCAACCCGTCGGTTACCTCCGCCAAGGCCATGGACTCCCTCGTCTGGGTGGAGCCGGGCGCGGCTCGCGAGCCGGCCTGGACCGCCCACGGCAGCTACTTCGTGGTCCGGCTGATCAGGATGTTCGTCGAGTTCTGGGACCGGGTGGATGTGTTCGAGCAGGAGAACATGATCGGGCGGCGGCGGGATGACGGTTTCCCGCTCGACGCCGACTCGATATTCGCGAAGCCGGACTACACGCTCGACCCGACCGGCGACGTGATCCCGCTCACCGCGCACATCCGGCTGGCGAACCCGCGCTCGGCGCACAGCGCTCCGAGCCAGATCCTGCGCCGCGGCTACAACTACGACCGAGGCCTTGACCAGGTCGGCGACCTGGACATGGGGCTCATCTTCACCTGCTTCCAGCAGGATATCGAGCGTCAGTTCGCAGCGGTGCAGACCCGGCTGATCGGCGAGCCGCTGGTCGACTACATCAGCCCGTTCGGCGGCGGGTACTTCCTCGCGCTGCCCGGCGTGACCGGGCCGAGCGACTACTACGGCCGGGCGATGCTGGCTTGACCACCGCTGAGGAAACTCTAAGCGTCCGCTGCCCCAGCACTATTGTTGACCCTCCGTTTGCCTGGGCGTCAGATTGCCCGCGTTGCCACGTAAATCAACTGTGAAACCGTCTGGCACGGGGTTGCGCCCGAGCGCGCCCTGGCGGGGGCCTTAGGTGGCGTCGGCCGACGAAGTCCAGCAGAATCTCAGGAGGCTAGGAATGGGCATTAGCCCAGTAGCCGGTAGCAGGCGACGGCGACTGCGACCGTACCTCGCGGTCGCGGCGGCGGTTGCCCTTGCCGGCGGCGCGGCGGCGGTCGCCACCGCGGCGAGCGCGAGCACGGGCGCGGCGAAGGTGTCCTTCGGCGCCTACCACACTCCCTCAATCGTGTCCAAGGCGCACTACAAAGACAAGCCGACGACCCCGATCAAGCACCTCGTGGTGATCTTCGACGAGAACGTGTCGTTCGACCACTACTTCGGTACCTACCCGTACGCGGCCAACAAAGCGAACGACGGCACCCCGTTCTACGCCAAGCCGGGCACGCCGAAGGTGAACGGCCTCTACGCCAAGATCACCAAGAGCGGCCCGGTCGGGCCGCTGCTCAACAGCGGGCCGGGCGGCAACCCGAACCTGTACCCGCCGCAGCGGCTGACCCACTCCCAGGCGCTCACCTCCGACCAGAACCACGGTTACACCGCGGAGCAGGAGGCCGAGGACAACGGGAAGATGGACATGTTCGTCCAGGACACCCAGACCAATCCCCTGGGCTGCAGCGCCGCCGAGTACTGCCCGCCCGGCATCGTCATGGACTACTTCGACGGCAACACCGTCACCGCTCTGTGGAACTACGCCCAGGACTACGCGATGAGCGACAACAACTGGGACACCTCCTTCGGCCCGTCCACCCCCGGCGCGGTCAACGTGATAGCGGGTGACACCAGCGGCGCGGAGGCCCGCTCGCCGGCCTGGTCAACCACCCCTGGCCAGGTAACGACGTCGAGTAACGTCATCGACACGAACCCGTCCACCGGCCTCGGCACGCTGTACGGCGACCAGGACCCGTACTACGACGACTGCTCAGACGGCAACCACGCCTCGAACGGCTCCCTGGCCGCCCTGACCGGCGAGAACATCGGCAACCTGCTGAACAACTCCAGTGTCTCCTGGGGCTGGTTCCAGGGCGGCTTCGCGCCCACCAGCACGTCCCTGCCGCCGACCGGCGACCCGGCCGTGCAGCTGCCGGTCTGCGGCGCCGCGCACGCGAACATCGGGGCCGGGACGTCCAACGACTACTCGGCGCACCACAACCCGTTCGAGTACTACGCGTCGACCGCGAACCCGGCCCACCTCGCGCCGAGCTCGCTCGCCCAGATCGGCTACACCGACCAGGCCAACCACCAGTACGACCTGTCGTACTTCTCCGACGCGCTCAACGGCACCGGCGGCGCCACGCTGCCCTCCGTGAGCTACCTGAAGGCGCCGGAGTACCAGGACGGCCACCCCGGTTACTCCGACCCGACCGACGAGCAGACCTTCCTGGTCAACACCATCAACTCGATCGAGCAGTCCAAGTACTGGCACTCGACCGCGATCGTCATCACCTACGACGACTCCGACGGCTGGTACGACCACCAGGCGCCGACGATCATCAGCGGGTCCAACGCCGGGATCAACAACTCGACCACCCCGCCGAGCGCTTACGACACGGCGATGTGCACCGAGGTCGCCGTGACGGTCGGCACCACCAACGGCCGCTGCGGCTACAGCCAGCGGCTGCCGATGGTCGTCATCTCGCCGTACACGCGCGAGAACTACGTCAGCCACAAGCTGACCGACACCACCTCGATCGTGAAGTTCATCGAGGACAACTGGCTGCACGGCGAGCGCATCCCCGGCTCGTTCGACGCCACGTCCGGCAGTCTCGACGGCCACGACGGGCTGCTCGACTTCAACACCGCCCCGGACTTCAAGCGGCTCATCCTCAACCCGACGAGCGGCGCCGTGGTCAGCGGCGGCAAGTGGTAGGGCAACGATTGGCGTGGACAAGGGCGCGGCGCGAAAGCGAAGAGCTTAGCCACTAGCGCCTAAAACCCTGTTATGCCCTGGGCTCCTGCCCTCCCCGCGGCTGGCGGCCGCCGGGAGGGCAGGAGCCCGTCGCGTTTACCCGCCTCGCCGCCGCATAACATGGGGGACATGAGCTCCCCGCTGCCCACCCCCGAGCAGGTGATGACCGCGCTCGGCGGCGTCAACGACCCCGAGATCGGCCGCCCCATCACCGAACTGGGCATGGTCAAGTCGGTCAACGTCGGCCAGGACGGCCTGGTCGACGTCGGCGTGTACCTGACCGTGGCCGGCTGCCCGATGCGCGACGCCATCACCTCCCGGGTCACCACCGCGGTGGCGGCCCTGCCCGGCGTGACCAGCGTCCGGGTCGACCTCGACGTGATGTCAGAGGAACAGCGCCAGGCCATGCAGACCCAGCTGCGCGGCGGCAGGGCCGAGCCCGTCATCCCGTTCGCCCAGCCGACGTCGCTGACCCGCGTCTACGCGGTGGTGAGCGGCAAGGGCGGCGTCGGCAAGTCCTCCGTCACCGTCAACCTGGCGGCGGCGCTGGCGGCTGCCGGGTACAAGGTCGGCCTGATCGACGCCGACGTCTACGGGCACTCGGTGCCGCGGATGCTCGGCGTCACCGGGGTTCCCACCAAGGTCGAGAAGATGATCATGCCTCCGTCGTCGCACGACGTGAAGGTGATCTCGATGGCCATGTTCAAGCCGCCGGGCAACCTGCCGATCGTCTGGCGCGGGCCGATGCTCGGCAAGGCGATGCAGCAGTTCCTGGCCGACGTGTACTGGGGCGACCTCGATTACCTGCTGCTCGACCTGCCGCCGGGGACGGGCGACGTGGCGATCTCGCTCGCGCAGCTGCTGCCCAACGCCGAGCTCCTGGTGGTGACCACCCCGCAGATCGCCGCGGCCGAGGTGGCCGAGCGGGCGGGCTCGATCGTCGCCCAGACCCGGCAGCGGATCGTCGGCGTGATCGAGAACATGTCGTACCTGCTCTGCCCGCACTGCGGTGAGCAGATGGACGTCTTCGGCGCGGGCGGCGGCGAGACCGTCGCGCAGGCGCTGACCGAGCTCACCGGGGCCCCCGTGCCGCTGCTTGGCCAGGTGCCGCTCGACGTCCGGCTCCGCGAGGGCGGCGATAACGGGACGCCGCTGGTGCTGGCCGACCCCTCCGCGCCGGCCGCGCTGCAGCTGACCAAGGTGGCCGAGTCGCTGGCGGGCAAGGGCCGCGGCCTGGCCGGCCGGATGCTGAGCCTCAGCCCGACCTGAGCCTGAGCCTGAGCCGCCTGACGCAAGCCAGGGCCGCCGTCAGGCGGCCAGGATGGCTCAGGCGGCCAGGATGGCTCAGGTGGCCTCGAAGTCGAAGGGCGGCTCTTCGCCGTCCCTGATCGTGGCCCTGGCGGCGTTCCCGTTGCCGTTGCCGATCTGCTGCCCGGCCACGGCCGGCGTCATCGCCTCGGTGGTGCCGTCCGTGGTCATCCTGAACTGGTCGAACAGCTCCTGCTGCTCGTCCTCGTCGAACAGGTGCTTGCGCACGAAGTTCTTCGGGTGCAGGTCCTCGAAGTCGAAGTCATGGAACTCGGGGCCCAGCCCTTCTCGCAGGTCCGCCTTGGCCCCCTCGGCGATCTTCCGCAGGTCGCGCAGCATCCGTCCAGCCTGAGCGGCCACCTTGGGCAGCTCGTTGGGGCCGAAAACGATAAGCGCGATCACAGCCAAGATCAGGATCTTGCCCACGGATAGGTCAAAAATCACTCAGCACTCCGTCTACCGGCGATACTCACACCTACTCTAGACCGTCAGGCAAACGGATCAACCAGGTGAGCCAGCCGGTCGAGGCCGCGCCCGAGCCGGTCCACCAGGCCCGGCTGCGCGCCGTCCGGCAGCGTGGCGACGGCCTCCACTACCGTCTGCGGCGAGGCGTCGGCGATCATCGTGTACACCTCGCCGTGCCCGGCCCAGGTGACCGAGTGACCGCTGGCGTAGACCCGGTAGCCATCCAGGCTCAGCGGCCGCCACCCGGCCATGGACGCGGCCAGGGTGCCCCGCTGGACGAAGAGCGAGATGACCGACAATCCGTCCGAGTACTCCAGGTCGGTGACCTGGTCGGCCCCGGTCCCGCTCCACGCCGCCGCGTACAGGGGCAGGCCCGCCAGCAGGGTGCCCGGCAGCCGCACGCCCCGCCCGGCCAGCGACGCGAGCATCGTGGCGGGGGAACTCGCCGCGACCCAGGCCGCGGCCGACGAGGCGGCCAGCGCCGGGGCTTCCATCTTCGCGGCGGCCGGGCTCTCCGTAACCGGGCCGAACCGGATCTGGGTGAACATCTGGTCGCTGACCAGATTGTCCGATGGGTCGAAGTCCTCACGCCGCAGCGGCACCAGCGTCCGGCTGTCGAGCCAGAACCGCGCGGCCAGGGAGCCGTCGAATCGGTACACCTCGACGATCGACGCGGGCCTGCCGCTCGATGCGCCGGTGCCCCGGTAGGCGGCGACGTAGTGCTTGCCCACCAGCGCCACCTGCGCGCTGGTGACGCCGAAGACCCCGGCGGGCGAGCCGTCACCGGAGTCGTAGGAGACGACCGGCGTGGCGCCGCTCGTGGTTCGGATGAGCGTCAGCCCGCCGGCCTGGTGCGAGACCTGCGAGACCACCGTCACCTGGCCGTCCACGCCCAGCTCGCGGGTCACCTCGACGCCCTGGAACGACGTGGCCTGGCCGGCCTCCGCCGCCCGGCCGAGCAGGCGCATCGCGAACGCCTGCTGGCTGGCGGCCACGTCGCTGAAGACCGTCACCGGCGAGCCCGACGTCCGCTGCAAGGCGGCGACCGAGTTCCGCACCGACAGGTTCGTGTTGGCAGGCGCCACCGGGAGCGGGCCGACGGCGGATTCGTCGGCGACCGCGGCGGTGGCCGACGACGCGTCCTTCCCGGCGACCGCGTGCTGATGCCCCAGAATCGCGAGCACCGCCAGCACGCCGGGGATGGTAACCGTCACCACGGCGCTGACGAGCAGTCCGAGGTGGCGTCTCACGGCCTGGTCGCCTCCGCCGTGACCTTGGCCGAGACCTTGGGCGACGCCTTGGCCGAGACCTTGGGCGACGCCCGCAGCAGCGTCCGCTTCGACGCCTTGGGCGATGGCTGCAGACGCGTGTTCGACGGATCGGCGAAAGGGACATCGCCCGAGGTGATCGCGTGCTGCATGTCGAACACCTCGAGCTGCGGTGTGATCTGCGGCTCGTTGCCGCCGGAAGACGATCCGCCCATGCCGAAGGCGGCGGCGCCGACCCCGACCACCACGATCGACATCGCGCTCCACATCACGTAGCGCCCCCGCCGACGACGCGCCCGCCGGCCCGGCTGCCGCGGCAGCGGCCGCGCCGTCACCGGGCCGTTCTGATGGGTTATCGCCAGCAGCCGCCTGGTCACCGCGTCGGCCGCCTCGAGCTCGCCCAGAGCGCTCAGCTCGCGTTTGAGCTCCCGTAGCTGCGCGGCCTCGGTCCGGCAGGCGTCGCACCCGGCCAGGTGCGCGTTCGCCCGGTCAAGCTCCGCGCCCGCCAGCTCACCGTCGATAAGGGCGGAGATCAGCGTTCCCAGATGGCTCATCGCTCCCGCACCTGCCGTTCCCGGTGCGCGAGGGCGGCGCGCAGCTGCGCGCGGCCGCGGTGGATTCGGCTGCGTACCGTGCCGAGCTTCACGCCCATGGTGGCCGCGATTTCCTCGTAGGAGAACCCCTCGATGTCGCACAGCACCACGGCGGCCCGGTAGTCCGGCGGCAGCGCCTGCAGCGCCGCCTGAATGTCCCCGTCCAGATGGCTGTCGTCCCAGACCTGGGCGGGCGACGCCTCGCTGCCGGGAAACCGCAGGGAGACGTCATCGCCGAGACCCTCGAACCTGATCCGCTGCCGCCGCCGGGCGCCGTCGAGGAACAGGTTGGTGGTGATCCGGTGCAGCCAGCCCTCGAAGGTGCCGGGCGTGTAACTGGCGAGGGAGCGGAACACGCGGACGAAGACCTCCTGCGTCAGGTCCTCCGCGTCGTGCTGGTTGCCGGTGAGCCGGTAGGCGAGGCGGTACACCCGGGCCGAATGAGCGCGCACGATCTCGTCCCAGCTGGGGGCCACCCACTGGGCCTGCTCGGGGTCGCGATCATCTTGCCCGGTGATCGCCAGTTCTGTCACAAGAAAGTGGCTCTCGCTCATCGACTGACTAACGGTCCTCACTAGCATAAGGTTCCACCGACCAGCTGCATAAGGTTCCACGGACCAGCCAAATTGGCTAGGCTCACCGGTTGAGAGAGCTTCTCGAAGGGGGCCAGTCATCGACTACGACGAGGCGGCTCAGGTGGTTGAGGACGAACCGCTGCTGACCGCTCGAGCCAACGCCGCCGAGCTCGGCGGGACGCCGCCGGTCGCGCCCGCCATCGGCGCCGCGCTGCGGTTCCTGGCGGCGGCCATCGGCGCGCGCGCCGTTGTCGAGATCGGCACTGGCTGCGGCAGTTCCGGCATCTGGCTGCTCCGCGGCATGCGCCCCAGCGCGGTGCTGACCAGCGTCGATACCGAGCCCGAGCATCACCGGCTGGCACGCAAGGCGTTTGTGCAGGCCGGCTTCGCAACGAATCAGGCCCGCCTTATCCTCGGCCGCGCGCTCGAGGTTCTACCGCGGCTCTCTGACGGGGCCTATGACCTGGTGTTCTGCGACGCCGACCAGGCGCATTACCCGGACTATCTGACCGCCGGGCTGCGACTGCTCCGCGTCGGCGGCATCATCGTCTTCAACGACGCACTGCCGCCGAGCGCGGGGCCGGCCGAGGACGGCGCGAGCGAACTGGCCGATATGGTGACAGCCGACGAGCGGCTGGTGCCGCTGCTGCTGCCCATCGCGGGCGGGATGCTCGCAGCAATCAAAAGATAGAACCGATCATCGGGAACGGACGCGTGGCTTCGCATCGGCGGCACCGCGGTCCCAGGCGGCGGCGCGGCCGATGACGCGGGCCTAGCCGACCGCCGCCGCAAGTGCGTCGCCAAGCTTCGCGGCCTCGTCGGCTGACAGCTCGACAACGAGCCTGCCGCCGCCCTCAAGCGGGACGCGCATCACGATGCCACGGCCCTCCTTGGTCACCTCGAGCGGGCCATCGCCCGTCCGCGGCTTCATCGCCGCCATGCTGCATCCCCTTCCTCAAACGCACATCTCAAGCGAACCGCGGCCGGCCAGGCCCCGCCCGCGATGTCACCGGCACCAACAACAACTGTGTCGATCCGTCGCCCTATTATCCCGTGTTCGGAGACAGAATGGTAATGATCAGCTACGCGCGCCGCCCAAGAACTGGGTTTCCTGACTTTCTGTCGCCCTCAGACAACAGGGTTTGCTTGCTTTCCCGCGGGGAAGCGGAAGGGTCCCGCGCGAAAGGGGCCCCGTGACAGAACCAAACGACGCCCGCCACCTCGAACTGATCGCCGCCGCTCAGCGCCAGTGGATCGACGCGCTGACCGACCTCGGTGGGCGGAACACCCTGCTCTACTACAAGGACCGCCGGGCCGGCACCCTCGACCTCGCCAGCGCCGATCCCGACGCAATGGAGCGGTTCGAGAAGACCGGCGGAAGCAGGCTCACGCGCCTGTTCAAGGACGCCGACATCCGCGCCGACGCCATTCGCCGGATGCAGACGATCTACCGCAAGGCCCGCGAGCTCACCGAGGAGCGCGGAATCCGGGCCGGCTACCTGGCCACCGGGCTGGCCCGCTGGGACGAGCTGTTCCTTGAGCCTGCCGCGCCGGTGCTGCTGCGGGGGCTGACGATCACGCCAACCAGGGCCAGGTACGACGACTTCGACCTGGTCCTGGACGATGAGGTCGAGGTCAACCCGGTGCTGCTGCACAAGCTGGCCAGCGTGTTCGGCGCGGTGATCGAGAAGCCCGACCAGGAGCGGATCGCCGCGCAGCTCGCCAAGGCCGCCGCGCAGGCCGAGATCCCCGGCTTCGCGATCGAGAAACGCAAGGTCATCGGTACGTTCACCTACGCCAAGCTGCCGATGGTGCGCGACCTCGAGGCGGCCGGCGACCTGCTCGCCGACAGCGACCTGGTGGCCGCCATCGCGGGCGACGCGGACGCGCAGCAACTGGTGGCGGCCGAGCCCGATCGCGATGGCGATCCCGGCCTGCCGGCGGGCGACGGCGTCGACGCGCCGGAGAACGACTTCTCCGTCCTCGACGCCGACTCCTCCCAGCGCAGCGCCATCGACGCCGTTGTGGCCGGACGCAGCCTGGTCATCCACGGTCCGCCCGGCACCGGCAAGAGCCAGACGATCGCGAACCTGATCGCCGCGATGGTGGCCCGCGGCCGCAAGGTGCTGTTCGTGGCCGAGAAGCGGGCGGCGATCGACGCGGTGCTGTCCCGGCTGGTCGGCGTGAACCTGGGCGATCTGGTTCTCGACATCCACGAGGGCGCCCGCGACCGCCAGCGGATCGCCGCCGACCTGGGCGCCACCCTCGACCTGGCCGAGCACGCGACCGCGCCCGACACCGCCGCGCTGCACCGTCGGCTGACCGACCGCCAGCAGCGGCTGCGGCGGCACGCGGCCGCCCTGCACCGGGTGCACGAACCGTGGCGGCTGTCGGCCTACCAGGTGCAGTCGGCGCTGCTTGGCGTCCCCGACGCGGCCCGGGTCAGCGCGCGGCTGGCCACGCCGGAGGAGATCACTCCCGACATCGCCGACGAGATCCGCGATGCGCTGCGCGAGTTCACCCGGCTGGGCGGCTTCTCGCTGCGCACGGGCAGCACCCCCTGGTACGGCGCCGCCATCGGCACCCGCGCGCAGGCGCACGAGGCGATCGAGCTCGCCGTGACGCTGTCCAGCAGGACACTGCCCCGGCTGGCTGCCCGGCTGGCCGCCGCCTGCAGCGAACTGGGCCTGCCCACTGCGGCTTCCCTCAGTTATCTCGAACGGACCCGGCTGACTCGGGTCCTCGCCCTGCTGCACCAGGCGGGCCAGCCTGGCCGGGGGTTCCGCGAGCGCCGCGCACTGCGCCGCGAGGCGCAGGCGGAATGGGCGGCCTTGCTCGGTGCCAGGCCCGCCGCGGGCGCCCCCGGCGAGCCGCGGCTGCCGTCCGACTACCCCGCGCTCGCGCAGGGCTGGGACGAGTGCGAGCGGCAGCTGACCGCGCTGCGGGCGGCTGCCCCGCTGGCCGGCCTCGAGGATGACCCGGAGGCGGCGGCGACGGCGCTGGCGGCCGACCAGGAGACGCCCTGGAAGCTACCGCGGCTGCGGCACCTGGCGGCCGGTTTCGGCGTCTATGGGCTCGCCCCGCTGCTTGACGAGGTGGGCGCGGAGTCGGTGGCGCCCGATCAGGTCGCGGCGGCGTTCGACTATGCCTGGCACCGGTCGATCCTGGACCAGATCCGGATCCGCGACCCTGACTACGGCGCGGAGTACGGTGCCGCCCTCGACGAGATCGCCGAGGACTTCCGCCTCCGCGACACCGAGCATCTGGCCGCCAACCGGGCCCGGGTACGCAGTGCCTGGGCCGGGCAGCTGCGCGAGACGGTGGACCGGCATCCGCTGCAGGCGCGGGTGATCCGCAAGCAGGCGGCGCTGCGCCGGGGGCACCTGCCGCTGCGGCGGCTGCTCGACCAGACCGCCGACGTGCTGTTCGCGCTCAAGCCCTGCTGGGCGATGTCACCGCTGATGGTCAGCCAGGTACTGCCGCTCACCCGGCTGTTTGACCTGGTTATCTTCGACGAGGCGAGCCAGATCGTGCCCGCCGACGCGATCGGGTCCATGATCAGGGCGCACCAGGTGGTGGTCGCGGGCGACGACCGGCAGCTGCCGCCGACCAACTTCTTCCGGCAGGTCGACTCCGGCGACGCGGCCGACGATGACGATCCGGACGACGGAACGGTGTCGTTCGGGGCCGGGTTCGAATCCGTGCTCGACGCGCTCCGGCCGCTGCTGCCGACCTGCCCGTTGAACTGGCACTACCGAAGCAGAGACGAGCGGCTGGTGGCGTTCTCCAACGACCGGATCTACGGCGGCTCGTTGACCACGTTCCCCGGCGTGGCCAGGGACGACTGCCTGCAGCACGTGGTGGTCGCCCAGGACGCGGCGCCGGGCCAGGAGTCTTCCGTCGGCGCCGAGGTCACCGAGGTCGTCCGGCTCGTACTGGAGCACGCCCGGTCCCGGCCGACGGAGTTGCTCGGCGTGATCGCCCTCGGCATGCGGCACGCGGAGCGGATCGACACGGCCGTGCGCACCGCGCTGACCAGGGCCGGCTCGGCCAGCCTGGAGTCGTTCTTCGCCGAGGACGTGCCCGAGCCTTTCTTCGTCAAGAACCTGGAGCGCGTGCAGGGCGACGAGCGGGACGCGATCATCTTGTCCGTCGGGTACGGCAAGCACCGCGACGGGCGGATGCGCTACCAGTGGGGGCCGCTGCTGCGGTCGGGCGGCGAGCGCCGGCTGAACGTCGCCGCGACCCGCGCCAAGCGCCGCCTCACCGTGGTCAGCTCGTTCGCCAGCCACGACGTGGATCCGGGCAAGCTCACCAAGCCGGGCGCGCGGATGCTAGCCGAGTACCTCGAATACGCCGGCGCGGGCGGGGTGCCGGTGGCGGCGTCCGGGTCGGGGAGCGGCTCGCGGTCGGCCTTCGAGGCGGACGTGGCGGCGCGGCTCGCCGCGCTCGGCATCACGCTGGTGCCGCAGTACGGCGTCGGCGGCTACCGGGTCGATTTCGCCGCCGCCCACCCGGACGACCCGTCGCAGATGATCCTCGCGGTCGAGGCGGACGGCGCAGGCTACCGGGACTCCGGCAGCGTCCGCGATCGCGACCGGCTGCGCAAGGAGCACCTGGAGCGGCTCGGCTGGCGGGTTCACCGGCTGTGGTCCACCAGCTGGTTCGCCGACCCGGAGGCCGAACTGGCCAAGCTCCACGCCGCCTACGCGGAGGCCGTCCGCGCCAATCCCCCGGCGCCGCCGCCACCGCTCGACGACGAGACCGTCCAGCCGGGCGAGGTGGAAGCGCCGGCCGACGACCTGGAACCACCGCCGCCACCGCTCGACAACTCGGCCCGGCCTGCCGACCCGGCCCCTGACCGCACCGCGGTGACTCCGCCCAGCGCGGTGACTCCGCCCAGCGCAGAGGCCCCGCCAACGCGGGCGCCGGCCCCATCGGCGCGCGAAGTCGCCCCGCCCCGCAATGGATCGCCCGCCCTGGACACCAGGCGCGCGCCGATCGCGCTGCCCGCCGGCGATCCCGTGCCCGCCCGCGGGCTGCCAACGGGAAACGGATAACAACCCGCGACGCCCGCCGATCAGTTCCCGGGCTTCACGTACGGCAGGACGACTACGGGAGGGTGGAAAGCAGGGGCAACCGGGACGGCGGGCGGGTTTTGGATGAAGGGGACGGTGACCGCGTGCGGGGCGGAACCGCTGTGCCCGGCCCTGACCGCAAACACGGCGATCGCGAGGACCAGCCCGAAAAAGAGCGCACCGCCGACGTAGCCCAGAATGAGGCCGGCCAGGGCCAGGCCGTCGCCCCGCTCTCCGGTCCGGCGGATCTGCCGTTGCGCGATATGCCCGAAGATGATCGCCGGAATGAAGGTAACCCCCACCACGAACGAGGTGATGCCGCAGACCAGCGACGTGATGGCCATCCCGTTGGTCGGCGGCACGGCCCCATAGGGCGAGTAAGGCCCCTGATACGGCGGATAAGGCTGTCCCGGGGGCCCGTAATACGGCTGCCCCGGCGGAGGCGAATAAGCCACGATCCCAGCCCCCTTGTCAGTTGCCTGCGCCCGGGACAGACGCGATAACCGGGAGAACCGGAACCGCGGGTCCGCCGGGAACCGGGACACCGTGCGCGACCGAAACGGAGCTGGAAACCTTGGCCACCAGGAAGACGATGACCAGCACGGCCGCGATGAACAGGGCACCGCCGACGTAGCCGAGAATGAGACCCGCCAGGGCCAGGCCGCCGCCCTGTTCCCCGGTCTCCCTGATCTGACGTCGCGCGATGTGGCCGCAGATGATCGCGGGAAGGAAGCTGAGCCCGATCACGAACGTGCCCACCCCGCAGACCAGCGAGGCGATGGCCAGCCCATTCGTCGGCGGCGCGGCCGGATAGGGCAGGTAGGGCTGCTGATACGGCGGGTAAGGCTGTCCCGGGGGCCCGTAGTACGGCTGCCCAGGCGGAGGCGAGTAAGTCACGATCCCAGCCACCTTCTCGCTCGTGCGTCGTTGTGACGAACCTTACACCCTCCGACAAGGCTTTGATCTGAGGTACTGCGGACGGATCGAAGTTCGGCAACACGTTGTTTTCAAGTCGAGCACATGAATCTATGTTCGATACAATGACGACATGAACATTCGAGTTTGCGCCGAATGCGGGCGCGAGTTTCAGCCGTCAAGCGGCCACCTGCGCTGCCCTTCATGCCGATCCCACAACCTCTGCTCCTGCGGGGCGCGAAAGCAGTATCAGGCGGCCATGTGTTCGGCCTGCCGCACCGAGGCAGGGAGCATGAACAGCAACTGGCGGGGAGGCCGGACGCGACACAAGCGCGGGTACCTCCATGACCAGGACATGCTCGAAGACGTAGCTACCGTTGCCTGTCCTCGGATGCTCTGGTGCCCAGACCATCACGAGGAGATGCTCGGCCGGCTTCTCCTGCCCGGAGAGAACGTGCATCATCGCAACGGCGTCAAAGACGACAATCGGCCTGAGAACCTGGAGCTGTGGACACGCCCCCAGCCGACGGGCATCCGTGCTGACGAAGCTGTCGCGTGGGCACGCCAAATCATCGCCCTATACGGCGACGAGAATTCATACACAGGGGAAGGCAGCCCTACGGCGGCCTAATAACATCTCCAACAACGCTCAGGGATTATGACTGAGCGCTCTTGGAGGTGAGGGGAATCGAACCCCTGTCCTTCGGGACCTTTCCTGTTCTTCTCCGAGCGCAGCCTGCTTTGTTTTTCTCAGCCCCGGCGATCACGCAGGCAAGACGCCGACGGGCTCAGTCACTGTTTGATTTCCTAGCCGACCCCGTGACCGGACTGGCTAGTTTAGCCTCCTAGCTGATGCCAGGATCCGGGCCGAAGGCACTCCCGGGCTGACAGTCCTTTCAGTCCCGCTTAGGCAGCGAGAGCGAAAGTGGCGCGAGGCGCCTTGACAGTGCTATTTGAGTTGGCACTTGTGGTTTGCGGTCGCATTTTTACGAGGTTACGTCCGCCACCCTCGGCTCGCTTCTCCAGGATTAACCACCGAAGTCGAAACCGTTCACCCCCCTGTTTAGTTGTAGACGGCCGCGCTTGGCGCTTCCGCCAACTACAACCATACATGGCCTAACACCGCGCCGCCAACAGGGATTCCCGGCGGAGGCCGGGACTGAGTGGCCGAGACCCGCTTGAGGAGTGGGGTTGCGGCGATCCTGCGGCGTTGGCTGCGGTCCAGAAAGCGAGATGGCCCCTGCGGGCGCTGGCGGTGGCCGAGACGCGCCCGCAGGGGCCAGGCAGGGTCGGAGCCGGCCATGAAGTCCGGGCCTCCCCCGAGATGAGGCCCGGCTCTCACGTTGACTGGGCCGCAACCCCCCAAGCGGGCCTCAGTCACTAGCTAAGACGCCAAGCGGTGCTCGGATGGTTGCTTTACGTGACTAGAAATTTGAAAGACTTCTCGCGGGCGACCCGACGCCGACCCCGAAACCCCGCCCTAGGCGGGGTTTCAGGCCCCTCAGATCCCTACCAACGGCCATCAATCACCCCACCGAACCGTCGACGTCGCAGCCGACCGCCTGACAACGATGGTCACGGAGCGTCATCGAACCCGCCGCACCGCCGGGTGACCGGAGGCGAGGAGGCGGTCAGGCGACCTTGTAGACCCAGCCGAAGGGGTCGGGCCGCTGGCCGTACTGGATCCCGATCAGCTCCTCCTTGAGCCGGAGGCTGACCGGCCCGGGTGCGCCGGTCCCGATCGTCCAGCCGCCGGAGGCCCCGTCGACCGACCCGACCGGCGTGATGACCGCCGCCGTGCCGCAGGCGAACACCTCGGTCAGCGAGCCCGCGGCGCAGTCGGCCCGCCACTGCGGGACCGAGATCCGCCCCTCCTCGGCCTGGATGCCGAGGGTCGGGGCCAGCCGCAGCAGCGAGTCCCTGGTGATCCCGGGCAGCAGCGACCCGGTGAGCGCGGGGGTCAGGATCCGGGCGTCGGCGTCGGACCCGTACACGAAGCACAGGTTCATGCCGCCCATCTCCTCGACCCACTGGTGCTCGGCCGCGTCCAGCCACACCACCTGGTCGCAGCCCTGGTCCACCGCCTGCTGCTGGGCGGCGAAGGCGGCGGCGTAGTTGCCCCCGCACTTGACCGCGCCGGTGCCGCCGGGAGCGGCCCGGGTGTAGTCCTCCGAGAGCCAGACCTTGACGGCCTTCGACGCACCGAAGTACGCGCCGGCCGGCGACGCGATCACGCAGAACAGGTACGCCGACGAGGGGTGGTTCACCCCCAGGCCGCGCTGGGTCGCGATCATGAACGGGCGCAGGTAGAGGCTGTTGCCCTCGCCCTCGGGAATCCACTCTTTGTCCTGCGCCACCAGCAGCTCGAGCGCCCGCAGGAACGTCTCCTCCGGCAACTCGGGCATCGCCATCCGGCGGGCCCCGGCGTTGAACCTGGCCGCGTTGGCCTGCGGCCGGAACATCACCACGGACCCGCTGGCCTGCCGGTAGGCCTTCAGGCCCTCGAACAGCTCCTGGCCGTAGTGGAAGACCGAGGTGGCCGGGTCGAGCGCGAACGGGCCGTACGGCTCCAGCTTGCCGTCGTGCCAGCCGCGCTCTTGCGACCAGCGCAGGGTGATCATGTGATCGGTGAAGACCTGACCGAACCCCGGCGCCGCCAGTACCCGCTCACGTTCGGCGGTTGGCACCCGCGTCTGGGACGGGTGGATCTCGAACTCGATCTCGGTGCCGGGGCTTGCGGTCATCACTGACGGTCCTTTTCTCGTGCTGCTGTGTCTTCTTACTATCGGCTATCCGGCAACCTGGTCGGCGATGTCGTCGCCCACCTCTACGGTGGTGCGCGCCTGCCACTGGCCCTGACGCTCGATGATGTCGGCCGCGACCGCCTGCTCGATCTTCGCCGCGGCGGCGGTCATGCCCAGATGCGAGCAGAGCATCGCCGCCGACAGGATCGCCGCAGTCGGGTCGGCCTTGGACTTGCCCGCGATGTCGGGCGCACTGCCGTGCACCGGCTCGAACATCGACGGGTAAGCGCCCGTGGGGTTGATGTTGCCGCTGGCCGCGAGCCCGATGCCGCCGGCGATGGCCGCGCCCAGGTCGGTGAGGATGTCGCCGAACAGGTTGTCGGTCACGATGACGTCGAACCGCTCCGGCTGGCTGACGAAGAACATCGAGGCGGCGTCGACGTGCTGGTACTCGACCGATACCTCGGGGAACTCCTTGGCCAGCGAGTCCACCGTCCGCTGCCACAGGTCGCCCGCGAAGGTCAGCACGTTGGTCTTGTGCACCAGCGTGAGCTTCTTCCTCGGCCGCGCCATCGCCTGACCGAACGCGTACCTGGCGACCCGCTCCACGCCGAACGCGGTGTTGAAGGACTCCTGGGTGGCCAGCTCCTGCGGGGTGCCGCGGCGCATCACGCCGCCCGCCCCGGTGTACGGGCCCTCGGTGCCCTCGCGGATGACCACCATGTCGATGGCCTCGGGCGATCCCTTCGCCAAGGGCGACACCACCCCCGGGTAGAGGCGGACCGGCCGCAGGTTCACGTAGTGGTCGAGCTCGAACCGCAGCCGCAGCAGCAGCCCGCGTTCGAGCACCCCGCTCGGCACGGTCGGGTCGCCGACCGCGCCGAGGAGAATGACATCGTGCGCCCTGATCTCCTCAAGAACCGCGTCAGGGAGAGTCTCGCCCGTGCGATGCCAGCGACGTGCGCCCAGGTCATAGTCGGTCGTGTCGAAGGTCACGTCCGGCGTCGCCGCCCTGAGCACCTTCAGCGCCTCGGCCGTTACCTCGGGGCCGATGCCGTCCCCGCCGATAACGGCGAGCCTTATGGTTGATCCCATAAAGTCAAACCCTAACTTCATATATGTCGAACGGACGCGGCTTACTCTGCTGTGCTCGTTACTCTTCTTCGCTGAGCCAACTCATGAGCGGCCGGAGCTTGGCCCCGACCTGCTCGATCTGCTCCGACTGCTCGGCCTCGCGGCGCTTGGCGAAGTTCGGCTGCCCGGCGTCGAACTCCTCGACCAGCTCGCGGGTGAAGGTGCCGTCCTGGATCTCGCCCAGAATCTTGCGCATCTCCTGGCGGGTGGCGTCGTTGATCAGGCGCGGGCCGCGGGTGTAGCCGCCGTACTCGGCCGTGTCCGAGACCGACCAGTACATCTTGGAGATGCCGCCCTCGTACATGAGGTCGACGATCAGCTTCATCTCGTGCAGGCACTCGAAGTAGGCCGCCTCGGGCTGGTAGCCGGCCTCGACGAGGGTCGCGAAGCCGGCCTTGATCAGCTCGGACACGCCGCCGCAGAGCACCGCCTGCTCGCCGAACAGGTCCGTCTCGGTCTCCTCGGTGAACGTGGTCTTGAGCACGCCGGCCCGGGTGCCGCCGATCGCCTTGGCGTAGGAGAGCGCGAGCGCCAGCGCGTTGCCGGTCGCGTCCTGCTCGACCGCGACCAGCATCGGCACGCCGCGGCCCTCGTTGAACTGGCGGCGGACGAGATGGCCGGGGGCCTTCGGCGCGACCATGCAGACGTCGACGTTGGCCGGCGGCTTGATCAGGTCGTAGCGGATGTTGAGGCCGTGGGCGAAGAAGAGCGCGTCCCCCTGGACCAGCGACGGCGCGATCGCCTCGGCGTACACCTGGCGCTGCAGGTGGTCGGGGATCAGCACCATCACCAGGTCGGCCTCTTCGCACGCCTCGGCCGGGGTCAGCACGCGCAGGCCGTCGCTCTCGGCCTTCTCCCGGCTCTTCGAGCCCGGCTGCAGGCCCACCCTGACGTCCACGCCCGAGTCGCGCAGCGACAGCGCGTGCGCGTGACCCTGGCTGCCGTATCCGAGGACGGCGACGTGCCGTCCCTGGATCAGCGAGAGGTCGGCACTGTCGTCGTAGAAGATCTCTGCCACTGGTATGGCCTCTTTCTGAATCTGGGTAATGGAGGGCGATGGCGAAGCCACGCGTCCGTTCGATATGACTGTTTTGATCTTGGTTCTAGGCGGAACGCTCGAGCGGCCTGAGGGTTCGGTCCGTGATGGACCGGCCGCCGCGGCCGACGGCGATCGTGCCCGACTGGACCAGCTCCTTGAGTCCGAACGGCTCGAGGACCTTGACCAGTGCGTCTAGCTTGTCATGACTGCCGGTCGCCTCGACGGTGACCGCGTCCAGGGCCACGTCGACGACGTGCGCGCGGAACAGCGCGACCGTCTCCAGGACCTTCGACCGGGTGTCGGTGTCGGCCCTGACCTTGATCAGGATCAGCTCGCGCTGCACCGCCTGGGTCGGCTCAAGCTCGACGATCTTGAGCACGTTGATGAGCTTGTTGAGCTGCTTGGTGACCTGCTCGAGCGGGTGCTCCTCGCAGTCCACCACGATCGTCATACGGGAGATCTCCGCGTGCTCCGTCGGGCCGACCGCGAGCGACTCTATGTTGAACCCCCGCCGGGAGAACAGGCCCGCGATCCGGACCAGGACGCCCGGTTTGTTCTCGACCAGGACCGAGAGGGTGTGCTTATCACTCATTGCGCGTCCTCCTCCCACTGCGGCGCGATGCCGCGGGCGTAGCTGATGTCGTCGTTGCTGGTGCCGGCCGCGACCATCGGCCACACCATCGCGTCCTTGTGCACGATGAAGTCGATCACGACCGGCTGGTCGTTGATCGCCATCGCCTGCTCGATGACCGCGTCCACGTCCTCCTGGCGCTCGCAGCGCAGGCCGATGCAACCGTAGGCCTCGGCCAGCTTCACGAAGTCAGGGACCCTGGTGCCCCTCAGCTCGGTCTTCCTGTCGCCCAGGTTGGTGTTGGAGTACCGCTCGTTGTAGAAGAGCGTCTGCCACTGGCGGACCATGCCGAGGTTGCCGTTGTTGATGATCGCGATCTTGACCGGGATGCCCTCGATCGCGCAGGTCGCGAGCTCCTGGTTGGTCATCTGGAAGCAGCCGTCGCCGTCGATCGCCCAGACCTGCGCGTCCGGCAGCCCCACCTTGGCGCCCATCGCGGCCGGGACGGCGAACCCCATTGTGCCCGCGCCGCCGGAGTTGATCCAGGTCCGCGGCTTCTCGTAGCCGATGAACTGGGCCGCCCACATCTGGTGCTGGCCGACCCCGGCCAGGTACACGCCGTCCGGGCCGACGAGCTGGCCGATCCGCTCGATCACGTACTGCGGCGCCAGGCTGCCGTCGTCCGCCTGGTCGTAGCCGAGCGGGTACTTGTCCCGCAGGTGGTCGAGCTGAACCCACCACTGGGCGTAGTCGCCCTTGCGGCCGTGCTGGTGGTCGGTGGCCACGGCGACGGTCAGCTCGGAGATGACCTCCTTGCAGTCGCCCACGATCGGCACGTCGGCCCGGCGGTTCTTGGAGATCTCGGCCGGGTCGATGTCCGCGTGGACGATCAGCGCGTCGGGCGCGAACGAGTCGAGCTTGCCCGTCACCCGGTCGTCGAAGCGGGCGCCGAGGGCCACGATCAGGTCCGCCTTCTGCAGCGCGCCGACCGCGGCGACCGTGCCGTGCATGCCGGGCATGCCCAGGTTCAGCGCGTGGCTGTCGGGGAAGGCGCCCCGCGCCATCAGGGTGGTGACCACCGGGGCGCCGGTGAGCTCGGCCAGCTGCAGCAGCTCGGCCGACGCGTCGGCCTTGATGACGCCGCCGCCGACGTACAGCACCGGCCGCTTGGCCTCAATGATCATCTTGGCCGCCTCCCGCACCTGTCGTGAGTGCGGCCGGGTGACCGGGTGGTAGCCGGGCAGGTCGAACGCGACCGGCCAGCTGAACTCGGTGATCGCCTGCATCGCGTCCTTGGCGATGTCCACCAGCACCGGGCCCGGCCGCCCGGTGCCTGCCAGGTGGAAGGCCTCGCCGATGGTCCGGGCGATGTCCTCGGGCTTGGTCACGAGGAAGTTGTGCTTAGTGATCGGGTATGTGATCCCCGAGATGTCCGCCTCTTGGAACCCGTCGGTGCCGATCAGGCTGGTGGAGACCTGGCCGGTGATCGCGACCACCGGCACGCTGTCCATGTACGCGTCCGCGAGCGGCGTGACCAGGTTGGTCGCCCCGGGCCCGCTGGTCGCCATGCAGACGCCGGTCCGGCCGGTGGCCTGCGCGTAGCCGGTCGCCGCGTGCCCGGCGCCCTGCTCGTGGCGGACGAGGATGTGCCTGATCTGCTTCGAGTCGAGCAGCGGGTCATAGGCGGGCAGAACGGCACCGCCGGGAATGCCGAACACCACCTCGACGCCGACCTTCTCCATGGCCAGGACGAGGGCCTGCGCCCCGGTGACCCTGGTCGGGGCCGCCACGGCCGGGCCCGGCCGGCTGCTGGGCGGGCGGCTGCGACGCCGGCGCGGGCTGCGCGGGGGCGGTCGGCCTGGGCTGGGCCGACTTCTGGGCGGCTGTCCTCGCCGGGATGTCCAGCGGTGAGGGAGCGTGCGCCTTCGGAGGGACTGGACTCGTCTGCTCGGTCATCGGGTGGCTTCCTTGGTCACGATGTCACGATGTGCGCGGTGGGCATTAAAAAACCCCTCGTGCCGGGCGGCAGTCGAGGGGCGCGCGCAGAAATCAGCTGGGTCAGCTTTCTGCGCGCCAGCCAAGTACGAGGATGTAGTTTCGCTTCACGGTTACACCCTCACCCACGAGCCTGCCTCACGTCAAATTATCACCGGCTTCGTCTCACTATCTGAGACGACTTGTCCGGAAATTCTGGACTCGAGACCGCTCCCGGTCCTGATCAGCGCCTCCACGCCGGGGGCGGCCATCGGCCGGGCGACCAGGAACCCCTGGCCGTAGCCGCAGCCCATCTCCTTCAGCTCCGCCAGCTGGCGCGGCTGCTCGATGCCCTCGGCGACCACCTGCATGCCGAGGTCGCGACCGACCTGCACGATGGTCTTCGTCAGCAGGGTCAGCACCGGATCGTTGCCGAGCCCGGAGACGAACGACGGGTCGATCTTGATGATGTCCGCGGGCAGCTGCCGCAAGTGCGCGAGCGAGGCGTAGCCGGTGCCGAAGTCGTCGATGGCCAGCTTGACCCCGAGATCGCGCAGCTCGGCCAGCCGGTCGCCGATCAGCCCGGCGTCCTCGACCAGCATCCGCTCGCTGACCTCGATGGTCAGCGCGGTCGGAGGCAGTCCGCTCTCCGCCAGGGCGGCCGCCACCTGGGCGGAGAACTGCGGTGCGTTCAGCTGGCGGAGGCCGATGTTCACCGACACGCCCACGTCCCACGACGCGTCCCGCCACGCGGCGCCCTGGGCGCAGGCCTTGCGCAGCACCCACTCGCCGAGCGCGTTAATCAGCCCGGAGTCCTCCGCCACGGTCAGGAACTGCCGCGGCGATACCGCCTCGTCCCCGCGCCACCAGCGGACCAGGGCCTCGGCCCCGATGACGCGCGAGGTGGCCAGCTCGACGATCGGCTGGTACTGCAGGGTCAGCTCTTCCCTGGTGATCGCGCGCTGCAGGTCGCTCGCCATGTCGAGGCGGCGGACCACGTCCGCGTGCATCTGCGGTGCGTAGACCTCCACCCGGGCGCCGCCGCTGTCCTTGGCCTTGGCCATGGCCACGTCCGCGTTGCGCAGCACCACGCCGGGCGCGCTCTCGTCGGCCAGCGCCACGCCGACGCTGGCGGTCAGCCCGATCTCCCGGTCGGCGATCTTGAACGGCGCCCCGGCGACGATGCCGGCCAGCCGTTCGGCCAGCTCGACGATCTCCTGGGTGCCGGCCGCGTTCTCGAGCAGCACTGCGAACTCGTCGCCGCCCCAGCGGGCGACGGTCTCCTGGGCGGGCACGACCTCCCGCAGCCGCCGCGCCGCCTGGGCGAGCACGAGGTCGCCCGCGCCGTGGCCGACCAGGTCGTTCACCTCGGTGAAGCCGTCCAGGTCGAGGAAGATCACGCCGGCCTGCCGGTCCGACGACGGCTCCAGCGCCTCCCGGGCGCGCTCCTCGACGTAGGCGCGGTTCGGCAGCCCGGTCAGCCCGTCGTGGAAGGTGAGGTGGGTCACCTGCTGGCGCAGCGCCACCTGGTCAGACACGTCCCTGACGCTGACCAGCAGCCGGGCGGGCTCGCCCGGCAGCCGGTAGAGCAGGACCGCGCACTCGACGTGCCGCCAGGTGCCGTCGGCGGCGCGCACCCGGCAGGAGAAGCGGCCGCTGCGCTCGGCGGCGCCGTCCTCGTACCCGCCGCGCGCGCCGGGTGCGAGGACGCTGTCGGCCGCGGCGGCCGTCAGCGCCTCCTCCTCGGGCAGGCCGATCACGCCCGCGACCGCCGCCCGCGCCGCTCCGATGTCCTCGGGGTGGACGAAGTCGCTGAGCGCCTTGCCGACCACCGCTTCCCGCGAGTAGCTGAACGCGGACACCAGCGGGCTGGCGTAGCTGATGGTCCCGTCGAGGTCGCAGATCAGCACCATGTCGCCGGTCCGGTCGGCCAGATCGCGCAGGCTCCTGCTGGCCTCGCGCCACATCCGCACCGCGACGCCGTTCTCCCTGACCAGCATCAGGATCCGCACGCCGACGACCAGGACGGCCGCGCCACCTGCGATGACGAGGGCGAGCCCGGATGCGGGCGCGCTCGCCAGCCCGTTCACGATGACCACGAACGCCGCGATGACCACGGCGAACGCGGCGATGATGGTGGCCGCGCCGGAACTAGTGACCGGCGACCGGCCCACGCTGAGCAGGCCCGGCAGGCCGCCGTCGGCGCCGCGGGCCGCGCTCTGGATGCGCGCGGGCACTAGGTCGAAGCGCGCGCCGATGCTCTCGACCCACGGGGCGAGGCCGAACAGGCAGGCGGCGACCACCAGCGCGAGCTCCTCGAGGACACCCGGGTGGCCGCCGGAGATCCGCGCGCCGACCCCGAGCGAGTCCGCCAGGGTAAGCGCGAGCAGCGCGACGTAGGGGACCAGCACCCGCCGCCAGGCGGCGGTCAGCACCGGCAGCAGCGCGCCGAGGACCGCCAGGTCGGAGAGCGGATGCAGCAGGTCGACGAGGAACGTCTCCGGTCGTTCGCCCAGATGGTGGAACTCCGCGCCGAACGCGAGCACCCACCCGATGACGAGCAGCGCCACCGCCATCACGTAGCCGTCGGCGAGGCCGGGCAGCACGCTGCCCGCGTCGCTCTTCCGCTCCCCCTCGGCCAGCACCATGACGCCGATCGCGGCCGATGCGAGACCGAGCAGCGGCGCCACGTCGGCCAGCGAGAGCGGCAGCCCGGTCGAGCTGAGCTGACCGGAGAGCACCTGAGAGACGATCAGCCCGGCGAACCAGAACAGCGCGGCGCCGCCAAGCCAGCGGTACCCCCGGGCCACCGGGCCCGTATACCGGGTCGCACCCGCCCACAGGCCTACGACCGCCCCGGCCGAGGCGAGCATGGCGAGGACGTTCACCGTAGGCCCCCCGTGGTCTTGTGGTGCAATCGGGGCTCCTTCTGGGCTTCTCGTTCGGTGGCCGGCGCTCACTAGACAGCGTGCGGTTCGAGGATGCTGCGCTGCTGAGGATCAGGCAACGTATCGACAACGATCCGTTACCGGCGGCGAGAAACACGCCGCCCTCGACTTGTAACGCTCACTCTACGTACGCGAGATCACGCTTCGGTTGAGGAAGAGCGTCCACCGGGAGACAAGTACGATCGCCGGCCCCGGCCGGGATCGACCGCGATCGTGCGCAGCGGGCATCCTCCGCCAATCCTAAGGCAGTTTTCCCCCGCCGGGGCGACTCCTTGCACCCCGCATGCGGGGTTCCGCCGCCCCGATCGGGCGCGGACACCGGGCCTGCGGGACGCCGCAGGTAGCGGGCTAGTAGGCGCCGCTGATCACGTTTCTGAGCGGGCCGCCGCGGGCGTACGCCTCGGCCTGCTCCCGCACCAGCCGGGCGGCCCGCTGCCGCGACACCGGAGTGGACGCGGCCACGTGGGGCGTGATGAACACTCCGGAGAGTGACCACAGCGGGTGGCCGGGCGGCAGCGGCTCCGGGTCGGTCACGTCGAGCACGGCGCGCAGCCGGCCGCTCGCCACCTCCGCGACCAGCGCCTCGGTGTCCACCACGGTCCCCCTGGCCGCGTTGACCAGCAGCGCGCCGTCCTTGAGCTGGCGCAGGAAGCCCGCGTCGGCCATTCCCGCGGTCTCTGGCGTGGCCGGGACCAGCAGCACGACCACGTCGGCGTCCGGCAGCAGGTCCGCCAGCTCGTCCAGGCCGGCCACGCCGGGCCGGGGGCGGCGCGCCACCCGCGCGACCGTCACCTCGAACCCGGCCAGCCGCCGCTCCACCGCGGCCCCGATCGACCCGTAGCCGACGATCAGCACGGTCTTGGCCGCGAGCTGGTCGGTCGCCTGGTAGGACCAGCGCCCGGCGGCCTGCTCGCGGGTGAACGCCGGGAACCCGCGCAGCGCGCCGAGCATGGCCGCGACCACCCACTCGGCGGTGGCCGCGTCGTGCGCGCCGCGCGCGTTGCAGAGGGCGACGCCGGGCGGCAGGTGGGGGCGCAGCCAGTCAACCCCGGCGGTCAGCGTCTGCACCACCTTGAGCCGCGGCATCCGGCTCAGCACGGCGACGCCGGCCTCGCTGGGGAAGAAGCTCGGCACGTAGAACTCGACCCCGGAGACGCTTTCAGGCACCGTAACGTCGCCGACGTCGCCGCTCTGCCCCATATCGCGGCCGAGGGCGACGATCTCGACATCGGTATTCGAAAGACCGGTCAGTCCAGTCGCGACCCAGCTCGCGGGTACCCAGATCAGCACGCTCCCCACGGTACTGATCTAGACTCCCCACAGCTACGACGAAACAGAATGCCAGCTCTACCAGGGGTCTAAATTGCGGAAAGTTCTAATCGCGAACCGCGGCGAGATCGCGGTCCGGGTGGCTCGCGCCTGCCGGGACGCCGGCCTGGCCAGCGTCGCCATCTACTCCGACCAGGACCTCGATGCCCAGCATGTCCGCGCCGCCGACGAGGCGTACGCGCTCGACGGGACCACTCCGGCGCAGACCTACCTGGACATCGACAAGATCATCGCGATCGCGCGGCGGGCCGACGCCGACGCGGTGCACCCCGGCTACGGCTTCCTGGCCGAGAACGCGGCCTTCGCCACGGCCGTGATCGACGCCGGGCTCACCTGGATCGGGCCGCCCCCGGCCGCGATCGAGGCGCTGGGCGACAAGGTGCGGGCGCGGGAGATCGCCAAGCGGGTCGGCGCGCCGCTCGCCCCCGGCACCGACGGGCCGGTCAGCGGGCCGGACGAGGTAAGAGAGTTCGCCCGGGCCTATGGCCTGCCCATAGCGATCAAGGCCGCCTTCGGCGGCGGCGGCCGCGGCCTCAAGGTCGCCCGCAGGGAAGACGAGATCGACGAGCTCTACGAGTCGGCCGTCCGCGAGGCCACCGTGGCGTTCGGCAACGGCGAGTGCTTCGTCGAGCGCTACCTGGACCGGCCGCGGCACGTCGAGACCCAGTGCCTGGCCGACGCGCACGGCGGCGTCGTGGTCGTCTCCACCCGCGACTGCTCGCTGCAGCGCCGCCATCAGAAGCTGGTCGAGGAGGCGCCGGCCCCGTTCTTGTCCGCCGCGCAGGTCGAGCAGCTCTACTCCGCGTCCAAGGCGATCCTGCGCGAGGCGGGCTACGTCGGGGCCGGTACCTGCGAGTTTCTGGTCGCCCAGGATGGCACGATCAGCTTCCTGGAGGTGAACACCCGGCTCCAGGTCGAGCACCCGGTCTCCGAGGAGGTGGCCGGCGTCGACCTGGTGCGGGAGATGTTCAGGATCGCCGATGGCGAGCCGCTCGGCTACGACGACCCCGCGCTGCGCGGCCATTCGATCGAATTCCGCATCAACGCCGAGGACCCGGCCAGGAACTTCCTGCCCGCGCCGGGCACGATCACCGAGTGGAACCCGCCGTCGGGGCCGGGGGTGCGGCTCGACGCCGGCTACGGCGCTGGCGAGACGGTGCCGCAGGCGTTCGACTCGCTGATCGGCAAGCTGGTCGTCACCGGCGCGAGCCGGGCGCAGGCGCTGCAGCGGGCCCGCCGGGCGCTGGCGGAGTTCACCATCGGCGGGATGCCCACCGTGCTGCCGTTCCACCGGGCCGTGGTCGATGACCCGGCGTTCGCGGGCGACAGCTTCGGCGTGTACACCCGCTGGATCGAAACCGAGTTCAGCGCCGTGCTCGAACCGCAGCCGGCCGCGGCGACCGAGCCTGAGGCGGCCAGGGAGCGGCTGACGGTCGAGGTCGGCGGCAAGCGGCTCGAGGTGGTGCTGCCGGCGACGCTCGCGGTGCCGGCTGCGGCGACGGCCGGCCCGGCCGCGGCGGAACGGTCCCGCGGCACCCGCGCAGGCGGCCGTGGCGCTCGCGGGCCCGTCCGCGGCGCGGGCGGCGACGCCCTGGTCACGCCCATGCAGGGCACGATCGTGAAGATCGTCGCGGGCGAGGGGACCGTGGTCAAGGCGGGCGACACGGTGGTGATCCTGGAAGCGATGAAGATGGAGCAGCCGCTGACCGCGCATAAGGACGGCACCGTCACCGGCCTCGCCGTCGAGGTCGGCCAGACCGTCTCCGCCGACACCGAGATCTGCCAGCTCAAGGAGTAACCGCTCAGGAGCAAGCGAAGGGACTGAGGAGATGCCGCGGCTGCCCGGAGACCCGAGCATCTGGGGCTGGCTGCTGTTCTCGATCGGGTTCAGGCTGCCGTCGGCCAACCGGGAGTGGGTTCGCCACGAGCTGACCGACGCGGGCTGGCGCGGCCGGACGATCCGGCGGCTGCTTGTGCTGATGGTGCCGATCTGCGTGGCGTTGGCGTTCCTGCCCGGGCCGGCCTGGCTGCGGGTCGCCGTGCCCCTGTTCGCGCTGGTCGCGAGCGTTGGCACGGTCGCCATCAGCGCCGACGACATCCGGGTGGCCCGGCTGCGGCAGCACGACCTGCCGGCCCCCAACGACCCCGACCTCGGCCGCCCCGCCCACTGAGCGGCGCTAGGCGATCACGTCGGTGCCGAACTCCATGACCGTGCGCGCGGCCTCGGTGACCGAGCCCGACAGCGACGGGTAGACGGAGAAGGTGTGCGCGATCTGATCGACCGATAGGTTCTGCTCGATCGCGATCGAAAGCGGCAGGATCAGCTCGCTGGCCCGGGGCGCGACCACCACGCCGCCGAGCACCAGGCCGGTGCCCGGGCGGGCGAAGACCTTGACGAAGCCGTCGCGGAAGCCGCCCATCTTCGCCCTCGGGTTGGTGGCCAGCGGCAGCTTGACGACCCGGGCCGAGACCTCGCCGCGGTCGACGGTGGCCTGCGAGACGCCGACCGAGGCGATCTCCGGGTCGGTGAAGATCGTGGACGCGACGTGGCTGAGCCTGATCGGCTGCACCGCCTCGCCCAGCGCGTGCCACATCGCGATCCGGCCCTGCATGGCGGCGACCGAGGCGAGCATCAGCACCCCGGTGCAGTCGCCCGCCGCGTACACGCCGGGCACCGACGTGCGGGAGACCCGGTCCACTTCGATGAAGCGGCGCGAGTCGACGGTGACGCCCGCCTCCGCGAGGCCGATCCCGGCCGTGGCAGGCGCCATGCCGACGGTGAGCAGGCAGTGCGAGCCCGCCACTTCGCGGCCGTCGGCGAGCGTCACCACCACGCCGTCGCCCTTGCGGTGGACCGCCTCCGCCCGCGACTTGCTGAGGACGTTCATGCCGCGCCGCCTGAACACGCCCTCGATGACGACAGCGGCGTCCTTGTCCTCGTGCGGCAGCACCCGTTCGCGCGACGACACCAGCGTGACCCGCGAGCCGAGCGCCTGGTAGGCGCTGGCGAACTCGGCCCCGGTCACCCCGGAGCCGACCACGATCAGCTCGGCGGGCAGCTCGGGCAGGTCGTAGATCTGGCGGCAGGTGAGGATGCGGTCGCCGTCGGGTGCGCCGTCGGGGAGCGCCCGGGGCGACGCCCCGGTTGCGATCAGCACCACGTCGGCCTGCACGGTCGCGCCGTTGGCCTCGATCGTGTGCCGGCTCCCCGGCGGGCCCCCGGCCAGGCGGCCTCTAGCCTGGATGACCCGGATGCCCTCGCCCGCCATGTGCTCGGCGATGTCGTTCGACTGGTCCGCTGCCAGGGCCTTGATCCGGGTGTAGAGGGCAGGGGCGTCCACCCCGAGGACCGGGTTCCCGCCGTCGGCCAACTGCAGCCCGAGCGACGGCGCGCGGCCGAGGGAGGTCATGGTCGTCGACGATTCGATGAGCGTCTTGCTCGGGACGCAGTCGGTGAGCACGCAGGCACCGCCGAGACCGTCTTCATCGACGACGGTTACCTCAGCCCCGAGCTGGGAGGCCACCAGGGCGGCTTCGTAGCCGCCTGGCCCGCCGCCCAGGATTGCGACGCGTGGACGTGGCAGGGTCACGTTGAGCAATTATCCCGCACGTTCACTACTAGGTTGTACGTCGCCCCCGCCGATTACGCCGTACGCTTAGGGAGCGTGGCCCTTTACGCCGCCTACGGCAGCAACATGGATCCGGCGCAGATGCTCCTGCGCTGCCCGCACTCCCCGCAGCGGGGCACCGGGTGGCTGGAGGGCTGGCGCCTGACTTTCGGTGGCGACGAGCTCGGCTGGGATGGCGCCCTCACCACCGTGGTGGAGGACACCGCGCAGCGCACGTTCGTGTCGCTCTACGACGTTCCTGAGATCGACGAGAAGGAACTCGACGTCTGGGACGGCGTTAACCTCGGCTTCTACAGCAAGATCAAGGTCCGCGTGCAGACCCTCGACGGGGATGCCCTCGCGTGGCTCTACGTGCTGGATGCCTACGAGGGCGGCCTGCCCTCCGCCGAGCGGCTGTCCATCCTGGTGGACGCCGCCGTCAAGGCGGGCGCGCCGGCCGATTACATCGACTGGCTCAAGGCCAGGCCGTCCAACCCGCCGGCGGGCACGCATCCCCAGCCCCCCGGCTAGAGGAGAGCGAAGAGCACCAGGGCCAGGGCGGGGAGGAGAATCGCCGCGACGGCGGGCCAGTACCAGGTAGACACCGGCCGCTCTGCCCGCACGTCGACCGCGGCATCCAACCTGACCTGCTCGACGCGCTCGGTGAGGGTGGCGACCACGATGTCGGCGTCGAGCCCGAGCGGCGCCGGCGGCGGGGCATCGTCGACCGGCGGCGGCGCGCCGAAACCTCCGGCGCGGGCCCTGGCGGCGCCGCCGCCGCGCGCCTGCCGCTTCGCTCGCACCTCGGCCGCGATCTGCCTGCGGCGCGAGGAGTGCGCCGCCCAGGCGTAGAACGCCCGAGTGTGACTCTCCGTGCCCGCCTCGGCGGTCCACAGGCAGCGGACGCGGAGTAGTTCGGTGGAATCGAACCCTGCGACGGCCGGCCAGCCCACCCGGTGCACGCGGAGGGGGTTGATGATCGTCAGCCCGTCGGTGTCGGCGATGATCCTCGGCCGCTGCGCGGTCGCGTACACGACCCCGGTGACGAGCAGCAGCGTGGACGCGGCGATCAACGAAAAATGGTCGCGGCCCTGCACCGCCAGGTCAATCAGGTTGCCGACCGCGAACAGCGCCCACAGCCACCAGATCAGGGTTGCGATAGGCGAGCGGAATACCTGCCTGCCGTCCGGGTCGGCCTGCTTACTCAAGGGGCTCTGCCCGGGTCATCCACCATGACCGCCATCCCCGCGGAGGACGAACTTGTCCTCCGCGAACTCGGTGACGAGCGCATCCACCACGCTCGTCAGGTCGCCTTCGCTGCTGTGCACAGCGCGCTGGCGCTCGTACGGCGCGCCGCATTCGAGGACCTCGGTGGCTACCGCGAGCTCCTCGGCACATCCGAGCCGCCATGCTACCGGCTCCAGGTCACGAAGAAGTTCATAGACCTCGTCCCGCAGCGGGGCGGTCGCGCCGGAATCGGCGGTGATGATGGCCGCGTCAAGCCCGTGCCTGGTGGCGCGCCACTTGTTGTCGGCGATCACCCAGGACGCGCGCGACGGCAGCCGGTAGCCCCGGTCGAGCTGGGTGTCGAACAGGTGCACCAGGCACTGGGCGAGCGCGGCGAGCATGCCGACCTCGCGGAAGGTGGGAACCGCGTCGGCGATCCTGATCTCGACCGTGCCGAAGTCCGGGTGCGGCCTGACATCCCACCAGACCTCCTTGATCGTGCGGATCGTGCCCGCCCGCAGCTGGCCCGCCATGAAATCCTCGAACGACTTCCAGTCGGGCAGGCCGAGCGGCGGGCCGGTGTGCGGCAGCGAGCCGAAGACGACGGACCTGCTCGAGGCGAGCCCGGTGGCCTCGCCGCACCAGTAGGGGCTGGACGCGGTGAGGCCGAGGAGATGCGGCAGGTAGACGGCCAGAGCGTTAATCACCGGCATCGCACGGTGTTCGTCGCGCAACCCAACGTGCACGTGTACGGACATGGTCTGCTAGCCTGCGGGCGGGGTACTGGATCTCCTGGACAAGCTCGGCGTAGCGCTGACTCGGCGCCATTCTGCTGTCTCGCCAATGGCTGATCGCGTGCGTCCCCGAGCTCGCAAGCACGATGCCGTGCGGCTCGGCGGCGCGCTGCAAGTCCTTCAGCGACAAGGCCAGGTCCGCCTTGGCCTCGGCGACGGTGCCGCAGATGCCGGTGACCACCTCGACCGTGGACTGCATCAGCTCATGGCGCATCTTCGGATGCTCGCCGCTCTCAAGCAGGCCAGGCAGGTCGGCCAGCACGGCGGACGCATCCTGCCGGAGCAGTCGCGTCCGCGCGTCGATGAGCTGCACCTCCCATTCGACGCCTAGCGTCGGTCCGGCGGAAGGGTTCCACTCGATCGTCATGACAGGCCTCCAGGGGGCGCCGAGATCGTTTCGCGACTAAATTTCGCGATACGGGTGCCTCCCTAGCGTTTCCACCCCTGGAATATTGAATCGTCCTGCAATAGTCCTGATTGAGGTTTGACGTCCAGTTACTCCTGTTACAGACCGCCGGGTCCGTTCCGTCCAATAATGTTAGGAATTGTGCGCAGGGAGGCCGCAGCGGTCGCGGACCGCGACCATCGTCTCGCCGGCGATCTTGCGCGCCCGGCGCGCGCCGTCGGAAAGCAGCGCGTCGAGGCCGTCCGGGTCCGCCAGGTACTTGGCGGTCCGCTCCCTGATCGGGGCGAACGTGTCCGCCACCAGCTCGCCCAGGTCCTTCTTGAACCCGCCGTAGCCCGCGTCGCCGTAGCGGGCGGCGATGTCGTCGATCGGGTCGCCCGAGAGGGCGGAGAAGATCCGCAGCAGGTTGGTTACGCCCGGCTTGGCCTCGTCGTCGGCCCGCACCACCGACTCGGCGTCGGTCACGGCCCGGTTGATCTTACGCCGGATCGCGGCGGGCTCGTCGAGCAGGTCGATGATGCCCTGCGGGGAGGACGACGACTTGGACATCTTGCTGGTCGGGTCCTGCAGGTCGGTGATCTTGGACACAGCGGGCAGGATGTACGGGGCGGGCACGGTGAACGTCTGCCCGAACCGGTGGTTGAACCGCTGGGCCAGGTTCCGCGAGAGCTCCAGGTGCTGCCGCTGGTCCTCCCCCACCGGCACCTCGTCGGCCTGGTACAGCAGGATGTCCGCCGCCTGCAGGACCGGGTAGGTGAAGAGCCCGACCGACGCCTGGTCGGCGCCGCCCTTGGACGACTTGTCCTTGAACTGGGTCATCCTGCTCGCCTCGCCGAATCCGGTCAGGCAGCCCAGCACCCAGTTCAGCTCGGTGTGCTCGGGTACCTGGCTCTGGACGAAGAGGATGCACCGCTCCGGGTCAAGGCCCGCCGCGAACAGCTGGGCGGCCGCCACCCGGGTGCGGCGGCGCAGCGTCTCCGGGTCATACGGCACCGTAATCGCGTGCAGGTCGACCACGCAGTAGATCGCGTCCCTGCTCTCCTGCAGGTCTACCCACTGCCTGACCGCGCCAAGGTAGTTGCCCAGGTGAAACGAATCGGCGGTCGGCTGGATGCCGGAGAATACGCGACGAGTGCCCATGGGCAGGAAGTTTATCGGCGTCGCGGATCGGGCGGGGTCACGACCACCTCCACCCGCTGGAACTCCTTCAGCTCGGTGTACCCGGCGGTCGCCATCGTCCGCTTGAGCGCGCCCATCAGGTTCATCGAGCCGTCGGGAACGGTCGACGGGCCGTTGAGTATCTGCTCGATCGTCCCGATCGCGGGGACCTTGAGCCGGGCGCCGCGGGGCAGCTCGGGGTGGTTGGCCTCGCTCCCCCAGTGGTAGCCGCGGCCGGGTGCCTCGTGCGTGCGGGCCAGCGGCGAGCCCACCATGACCGCGTCCGCGCCGAGTGCGAGGGCCTTGGCGATGTCGCCACTGCGGGTCATCGACCCGTCCGCGATCACGTGCACGTACCGGCCGCCGGACTCGTCCAGGTAGTCCCGGCGGGCGGCGGCGACGTCCGCGATCGCGGACGCCATCGGCACCGCGACGCCGAGCACGGCGGCGGTGGTGTGGCCGCTGCCGCCGCCGAAGCCGACCAGCACGCCCGCGGCGCCGGTCCGCATCAGGTGCAGCGCCGCCGTGTAGGTGGCGCAGCCGCCGACGATGACCGGGATGTCGAGCTCGTAGATGAACTGCTTGAGGTTGAGCGGCTCGGCCCGGCCGGACACGTGTTCGGCCGAGACCGTGGTGCCCCTGATGACGAAGATGTCCGCGCCCGCGTCCACCACCGCCTTGTAGTACCGCGCGGTGCGCTGCGGCGAGAGCGCGGCGGCGGTGATCACCCCGCCCCTGGAGATCTCCTCGATCCGCCGGCCGATCAGCTCCTCCTTGATCGGCTCGGCGTAGATCTCCTGCAGCCGCCTGGTGGCGGCCTCCTCGCCCAGCTCGGCCACCTCCGCCAGCAGCGGCTCGGGGTCGTCGAAGCGGGTCCACAGGCCCTCGAGGTCGAGCACCCCGAGCCCGCCCAGCCTGCCGATCGCGATCGCGGTGGCGGGCGAGACGACGCTGTCCATCGGGCACGCGATCAGCGGCATGCCGAACCGGTAGGCGTCGATCTGCCAGGCGATCGACACCTCTTCCGGATCGCGGGTCCGCCGGGCGGGCACGATGCCGATCTCGTCGAGTGAGTACGCCCGGCGTCCGGTCTTGCCGCGCCCGATCTCGATGTCAGTCACTGGAGTTCTTTACTTCCCTTACTTCCGGCCGCTGTAGTTCGGGGCCTCGACGGTCATCTGCACGTCGTGCGGGTGGCTCTCCTTGAGCCCGGCCGACGTGATCTGCACGAACCGCGCCTCCTGCAGCTCCGCGATCGTCCGGGCGCCGCAGTAGCCCATCGCGGAGCGGAGGCCGCCGACCAGCTGGTCGGCCACCTGCGAGAGCGGCCCCCGGTAGGGCACCTGACCCTCGATGCCCTCCGGGACCAGCTTGTCCTCGCGGAGCACGTCGTCCTGGAAGTAGCGGTCCTTGGAGTAGGACTTGCCGCGCTCGCGGTTGCGCATGGCGCCGAGCGAGCCCATGCCGCGGTACATCTTGTACTGCTTGCCGTTGATGAAGACCATCTCGCCGGGGCTCTCCTCGCAGCCGGCCAGCAGGGAGCCGAGCATCACGGTGTCCGCGCCGGCCGCGATCGCCTTGGCGATGTCTCCGCTGTACTGCAGGCCGCCGTCGCCGATGACCGGGATGCCGGCCGGCCGGGCGGCCAGGCTCGCCTCGTAGATCGCGGTCACCTGCGGGACGCCGACGCCGGCGACGACCCGGGTGGTGCAGATGGAGCCGGGGCCGACGCCCACCTTCACGCCGTCCGCGCCGGCGTCGATCAGTGCCTGCGCGCCGCTCCGGGTGGCGACGTTGCCGCCGATCACCTCGATGTCGGTGTTGGCCTTGAGCTGGCTCACCATCGTGAGCACGCCCTGGTGGTGGCCGTGCGCGGTGTCCACGATGAGGAAGTCCACGCCGGCGTCGATCAGCGCCTGGGAACGGCCCTTGGCGTCCTCGCCGACGCCCACCGCGGCCCCGACGACCAGGCGGCCGCCGGCGTCCTTGGTGGCGTTGGGGAACTTCTCGCTCTTGGTGAAGTCCTTGACCGTGATGAGGCCGCGCAGTCGTCCCGCGCCGTCGATCAGCGGCAGCTTCTCGATCTTGTGCTCCTTGAGCAGCCGCAACGCCTCTTCCGCTGCCACCCCCACCGGGGCGGTGACCAGCGGCATGGGGGTCATGACCTCCGCGACCCGGCGGGAGAGGTCACTTTCGAACCTTATATCCCGGTTTGTCACGATGCCGACCAGGGTTCCGTCGTCGCCGGTGACCGGCACGCCGGAGATCCGGTAATGCGCGCACAGCCGCTCCACGTCCTCCAGCGTCGCGTCGGGGGCGCAGGTGACCGGATCGGTGACCATCCCCGCCTCGGACCGCTTCACCAGGTCGACCTGCTGCGCCTGCTCCTCGATGGACAGGTTCCTGTGCAGCACCCCGACACCGCCCTGGCGCGCCATCGCGATCGCCATCCGCGCCTCGGTGACGGTGTCCATAGCGCTGGAGACGAGCGGGACCCGGAGCCGATACTTGCGGGTGATCCGGGTGCCGGTGTCCGCCTCGCTCGGCACCAAGTCCGAGTGCGCCGGCAGCAGCAGCACGTCATCATACGTCAGGCCTACCGGGGAGAACTTGGGTGACTCGGTCATGATGCCCTCACGGCTCATCGCTGCAAATGGACGTAGCAGCTGCTAACGGCGGGATTGCTGTCCATCCTACTGAACAGGGGAACGGCCGTTACCCTTCCGGATCGGCTGGTGGGATGTCTCACCAGCGAACATAACCGGCCAAAAGCGGAACGCGGGGGCCACGGTGGTCCGTGGCCCCCGCGTTCGCGGGTGCTAGCCCTCGCTTGCGCGGGGCGGCTCGCAGACTAGTGCGAGTGCCCGTGCGAGTGACCGTCGGCCGGGGCAGACTGCTCCTCGGCCGGCTTCTCGACGATCAGGGTCTCGGTCGTCAGCAGCATGCCGGCGATGGACGCGGCGTTCTGCACGGCGGACCGAGTGACCTTGACCGGGTCGATGACGCCCTGCTTCATCAGGTCGCCGTACTCGCCGGTGGCGGCGTTGTAGCCGTGCCCGGCGGGCAGGGTGGCGATCTTCGCCACCACGACCGAGCCCTCCTGGCCCGCGTTCAGCGCGATCCAGCGGGCCGGCTCGGACAGCGCCTTCTTGACGACAAGCACGCCAGTCGCCACGTCGCCGGTCTGGCCGAGGTCGTCAAGGCCGGTCGCGACCTGCACGAGCGCCGCGCCGCCGCCGACGATGATGCCCTCCTCGATCGCGGCCCGGGTCGCCGAGATCGCGTCCTCAAGGCGGTGCTTCTTCTCCTTGAGCTCGACCTCGGTGGCCGCGCCGGCCCGGAGCACGCAGACGCCGCCGGAGAGCTTGGCCAGCCGCTCCTGCAGCTTCTCGCGGTCCCAGTCGGAGTCCGTGGCCTCGATCTCGGTCTGGATCTGGCGGATCCGCTCCTGGATCGCGGTCTGGTCGCCGCCGCCGTCCACGATCGTGGTGTTGTCCTTGGTCACCACGATGCGCCGGGCGGTGCCAAGCGCGTCGAGGCCGACCGACTCCAGCTTGATGCCGAGGTCCTCGGTCACCAGGGTCGCGCCGGTCAGCGTGGCGATGTCGCCCAGCATGGCCTTGCGACGGTCGCCGAAGCCGGGCGCCTTCACCGCGACGATGTTGAGCAGGCCGCGGATCTTGTTGACGACGATCGTGGCGAGCGCCTCGCCCTCGACGTCCTCGGCGATGACCAGCAGCGGCTTCTTGGTCTGGGCGACCTTCTCAAGCAGCGGCAGGAAGTCGGCCATGGAAGAGATCTTGTTCTGGTGCACGAGAACATAAGCGTCCTCAAGCACTGCCTCAAGACGCTCCTGGTCGGTGACGAAGTACTGCGAGACATAGCCCTTGTCGAACTGCAGGCCCTCGGTGAACTCCAGCTCGAGGCCCATCGTCGGGGACTCCTCGACGGTGACCACGCCGTCCTTGCCGACCTTGGCGAACGCCTCGGCGATGAGATCGCCGATCTTGACGTCCTGGGCGGAGATGGTCGCGACGTGCGCGATCTCCGTCTGCTCCTCCACCTCGCGGGCGGACTTGAGCAGCCGCTCGGATACCTCGGCGGCGGCGATGTCGATGCCGCGCTTCAGGTCCATCGGGTTGGCGCCGGCCGCAACCGAGCGGAGCCCGAGGTGGACCATCGCCTGAGCGAGCACGGTCGCGGTGGTGGTGCCGTCACCGGCGACGTCGTTGGTCTTGGTGGCGACTTCCTTGGCGAGCTGGGCGCCAAGGTTCTCGTACGGGTTCTCCAGCTCGATCTCCTTGGCGACGGTCACGCCGTCGTTGGTGATCGTGGGAGCGCCCCACTTCTTGTCGATGACGACGTTGCGGCCGCGCGGGCCGAGCGTCACCTTAACGGTGTCGGCGAGCTTGTCCACGCCACGCTCAAGGTGGCGTCGGGCGTCCTCGTCGAACTCCAGGATCTTGGGCATTGAGTTACCTCAACCTACGGTTGGATCAGGTGCGTACTTGGACCTGGTTGCCGCCGACGCGCTCCGAGCGGCCCATTGTGGCGGGCCGCTCGAGAGCACGCACGGACGCTGGAACTACTTCTCGATGATCGCGAGGACGTCGCGGGCCGAGAGCACCAGGTACTCCTCGCCCGAGTACTTCACTTCGGTGCCGCCGTACTTGCTGTACAGCACCACGTCGTCGACCTTGACGTCGACGGGGACGCGAGCGCCCTTGTCGTCGAAACGACCCGGACCGACCGCGAGGACCTTGCCCTCCTGGGGCTTCTCCTTCGCGGTGTCCGGGATGACCAGCCCGGACGCAGTGACCTGCTCGGCCTCGAGCGGCTTGACTACGATGCGGTCTTCGAGCGGCTTGATTACAACCTTGGTGGCGGTCGACACGGTCTGACCTCCCCCTCCGGAAACGTATTGGAAAGTTGGCTTGCGATGGCGACCAGACTCGGTCTGCCGTCGCGGGGATCAGACCTGCCTCGTCGCATTAGCACTCTACACCAGTGAGTGCTAATGCCGAACACTAGCCGCCGCCCAAGACCCCCGTCAACACGGCCCGCCGGGCCGCCCCCGGCCAGCGGGCGGACCCAGAGTTTTAGCTGCTTGCGCACGAGCGACCACGCTGAGCTACTAGGGTGATCCCACTCCACCCCGCACCGTGCTCACTCTGGCCGAGGCGCTGCTCCGCCCTCGATCAGGCGGCTAGCCGCTCACTCCCACTCGATGGTGCCCGGCGGCTTGCTAGTGATGTCGAGCGCCACCCGGTTGACCTCGCGGACCTCGTTGGTGATGCGGGTCGAGATCCGCGCGAGCACCTCGTAGGGCAGCCTGGCCCAGTCCGCGGTCATCGCGTCCTCGCTGGTCACCGGGCGGAGTACCACCGGATGCCCGTAGGTCCTGCCGTCGCCCTGGACGCCGACCGAGCGCACGTCGGCCAGCAGCACCACCGGGCACTGCCAGACGGACTTGTCCAGGCCGGCCGCGGTCATCTCCGCTCGGGCGATCGCGTCCGCCTCGCGCAGGATCGCCAGCCGCTCCGCCGTGACCTCGCCGATGATCCTGATGCCGAGTCCTGGGCCGGGGAACGGCTGCCGCCAGACGATCTCCCCCGGCAGCCCGAGTTCCTCGCCGACCCGGCGCACCTCGTCCTTGAACAGCGAGCGCAGCGGCTCGACGAGCCGGAACTTCAGGTCGTCGGGGAGCCCGCCCACGTTGTGGTGCGACTTGATGTTGGCGGTGCCGGTGCCGCCGCCGGACTCGACCACGTCCGGGTAGAGCGTCCCCTGGACGAGGAACTCGGTCGATTCGCCGTGCGCGCCCGCCTGCTGGGTGATCTCCCTGGCGGCGCGCTCGAAGGCCCGGATGAACTCCCGGCCGATGATCTTCCGCTTGGCCTCGGGGTCGGTGACGCCCGCGAGCGCGCTGAGGAACTCCGCCGCCGCGTCCACCACGTGCAGCCGGACCCCGGTGGCGGCCACGAAGTCATGCTCGACCTGCTCCGCCTCGCCCTTGCGCAGCAGCCCGTGGTCGACGAAAACGCAGGTCAGGCGGTCTCCGATGGCTCGCTGGACCAGCGCCGCGGCGACGGCGGAGTCCACCCCGCCCGACAGCCCGCAGATCGCGCGGCCGCCGCCGACCTGCTCCTTGATCCGGTCGGTCTGCTCCTCGACGATGTTCAGCATCGTCCAGGTGGGCCGGCAGCCCGCCGCCTCGAGGAAACGGCGCAGGATCTGCGTCCCGTACTCGGTGTGCATGACCTCGGGGTGGAACTGGACGCCGTAGAGACCGCGCTCCGGGTTCTCCACCGCCGCCGCGGGCGTGGCCGCGGTCCGCGCGGTCACCGCGAAGCCGGCCGGCGCGACGGTGGAGGTGTCGCCGTGCGACATCCACACGCTGAGCTCGGAGCCGAGGCCGCCCAGGAGCCGACCGCCGTCGGGCTGGACGTGCAGCGGCGTGCCGCCGTACTCGGCCGCGCCGGTCCGCTCGACCGTGCCGCCGAGCTCGCGGACCATGACCTGATGCCCGTAGCAGATGCCGAAGACGGGCACGCCCGCCTCGAACAGCCCCACGGGCGCGCTGGGGGCGCCCTCGGCGTACACCGAGGCGGGGCCGCCGGACAAGATGATCGCCTTCGGCTGCTTTGCCAGCATCTCGCTGACCGGCATCGTCGACGGCACGATCTCGGAATAGACGTGGCACTCGCGCACCCGGCGGGCGATCAGCTGTGCGTACTGCGCGCCGAAGTCAACCACCAGAACGGTGTCAAACCCACCAGGCCCAGACACACCAACCGCCTTCCACCAGCCACTTCCCCCATGTAACGGCACAGTCTAGTTGGCGCCGCCACGCGGAACCGCCCGGTTAGGCGGCGGTGCCTGGGCTGCCGCCCTCGGCCAGGTCGGGTTGGGGGCCCGGGTCCGGGGTCGGGTCGGGGACCGGGGTTACCCGGAGGCGGGCTATGCGGCGGGCGTCCATTTCCGTCACGGTGATGGTGTAGCCGGGGACCGGGACCGAGTCGCCTTCCCTGGGCAGTTCGCCGAGGGCGGCGAGGACGAAGCCCGCGACTGTCTCGTAGGGGCCCTCGGGCAGCCTGATCCCCGTCTGCTCGGCGAACTCGTCCAGGTTGAGCAGGCCGTCGACGTCGACCTCGCCGCGCGGGAGCTTCTTCGCGGCCGCCTCGCCGGTGTCGTACTCGTCCCTGATGTCGCCGACGAGCTCCTCCACGAGGTCCTCGAGGGTGACGATGCCGGCGGTGCCGCCGTACTCGTCGGCCACGATCGCCATGTGGGCGCGCTCGCGGCGCATCTCGGAGAGGGCGGAGAGCACCGTCTTGCTGATCGGCAGGAACTTGATCGGCCGGATAACCTGGTCGACGAGCGTCGATCGCTCGGGTGCGCCCGGGCCGAGCAGGTCCCTGATGTGCACGAACCCGACCACGTTGTCATACGAGCCCTGGTAGACGGGCAGCCGCGAGTACGGGACGCTCGCGGCGATCTGGGCGGCCTCGCCGATCGAGGTGCCGGCCGCGAGGAACTCGACCTCGGTGCGGGGTATCAGCACCTCCCGGATCTGCCGCTTCCCGGCGTCGAAGACCTCGCCGACGATGCGCCGCTCGTCCGCGCTGAGCGTCTGGGTTCCCGCCACCAGCTCGCGCACCTCCTGCTCGGTCATCGCCTGGCGGCCCTGCCTCGGATCGCCGCCGAGCAGGGTCACGACCACGTTGACGGACACCGACAGCAGCCACACGACGGGCCTGGCCAGCGTCGCGATCCGGTCCAGGAGGGGCGCGGAGAAGAGCGCGAGCGGCAGCGCCCGCTGCAGCGCGAGCCGCTTGGGCGCCAGCTCGCCCAGCACCAGGCTGACGAACGTGATGCACACGGTGACGATCCCGAACGCCAGCGGCGACGCCACATCGCCCGAGACGTGGTGCCGCACCAGCCAGCCGTGCAGCAGCCCGACCAGCGTGTCGGCGCCGAACGCGCCGGCTACCAGCGTCGCCAGCGTCACGCCGATCTGCACCGCGGAAAGGAACCGGTTCGGGTCCGACGCGAGCCGCGCGGCCTTCTGGCCGCGCTTGCCGCGCCTGCCCAGCGACCGCACCTGGCCCTCGCGCAGCGAGACCAGCGCCATCTCGGAAGCGGAGAAGAACCCGCCAATGGACACGACGATGAGGACGATGACCACGTCCAGGACGACCCTGCTCACGCTGCGATCGCCGACTTCCTCCGTTGCCCACCCGTTGACTGCTGTCCCGGCAGGGTATCCGCACTTTTGTGTCCAGGCCAGTTCCTGCCGTCAGTCTAAACCGGATAGCGTTTCCGCCCGTGGACGCGCGGTGTCCAGAAGAGGCGAAATGAGGACGGCAATGAGCGCGGAAGTCTGGTTCGCTCCGGGGCGGGCCAACCTGATGGGCGAGCACACCGACTACAACGAGGGTCTGGTGCTCCCGTTCGCGCTCGCCCAGGGCGTGACCGCGACCGCCGCCGCGCGCGACGACGGGCTGCTGGTGCTGCGGTCCAGGCAGGTCAGGGATGAGCCGGTCACGCTCGCGCTCGAGTCGCTGGCTCCCCGTGCGGTGGCCGGCTGGGCCGCCTACCCGGCGGGGGTGGCCTGGGCGCTGCGCGCCGCCGGATTCGACCTCGCGGGCGCCTCGATCGAGATCGACTCCGACCTGCCGGTCGGCGCGGGCGTGTCGTCCTCGGCCGCGCTGGAGTGCTCGGTCGCGCTCGCCTTGTGCTCCCTGTCCGGCCTGTCGATCCCGCGCGAGAAGCTCGCGAAAATCGCCAAGCGGGCGGAGAACGAGTTCGTCGGCGCCCCCACCGGCATCATCGACCAGTCGGCGGCGCTGCTCTGCCAGGCCGACCATGCCATGCTGCTCGACTGTCGGACGCTCGCCACGACGCAGGTCCCGTTCCAGCCGTCGGCGGCGGGAGCGGCCGCGCTGATCGTCGACACCCGGGTGACGCACGCGCTGGTCAACGGCGAGTACGCGGCCCGCCGGGCCGAATGCGAGGAGGCGGCCCGACTGCTCGGCGTCCCCGCACTAGGCCTGATAACCGATCCATCAGCAGTTGAGCGCCTAGACGACGCCGTCCTGCGACGGCGAGCCCGGCACGTGATCACCGACAGCCTCCGAGCCCAGGCAATCGCGACCGCCCTGCAGGACGCCGCCGCGCCCGAAATTTACCCCTTCATCGGAAAATTGCTGACCGAGGGGCACGCGTCGCTCCGCGACGATTTCGAAGTCTCCTGGCCGCAGGCCGACGTCGCCGTGAACGTCGCCATCGAGGCCGGCGCCTATGGCGCGAAGATGATCGGCGGCGGCTTCGGCGGCTCGGTCCTTTCCCTGATCCCAGCGGAGCGCCTGCCCTCAGTGCGCACCGCTCTCGCTGAGACCTTCGTCGCGCGCGCCTGGACTCCCCCGGAGTTCCTCGAAGCGATCCCCGCGCGAGCCGCACGCCGTCTCGCTTAGCCAACCCCCATAGGCAAACGCCCTCTAGACCACTGAGCTACAGCGAAGCCACGTCCGCCTGCTTGGCCCGGACCGCCGCGGCCGCCTCGCGCAGCCCCGCGAGCTCGGATTCCGTCAGGTCGCGCTCGACGACCGACTTGACCCCGCCGGCCCCGATCTCCGCCTCGACCCCGAGGTAGACGCCGGAGATGCCGTACTCCCCGTCGACCCACGCGCACACCGGCATGACCGCGCCCGAGTCCTCGGCCACGGCCCTGGCCATCCGCGCGGCGGCGGCCGACGGCGCATAGTACGCCGAGCCGGTCTTGAGCAGCCCGACGATCTCGCCGCCGCCGTTGCGGGTCCTGGTGACCAGCGGCTCGATCTCCTCGGGGGCGAGCAGCCCCGACAGCGGCTTGCCGTCGACGAAGCAGGCCGAGGGCACCGGCACCATCGTGTCGCCGTGCGAGCCCAGGGTCAGCGTCCGCACCGAGCCGACCGGCACGCCGAGCCTCTCGGCCACGAAGTAGGAGAACCGGGCGGTGTCGAGCATGCCCGCCTGCCCGAGCACGCGCGCGGTCGGGAACCCGGAGACCTTCGCCGCCAGCGCGGTCATCTCGTCGAGCGGGTTGGAGACGATGATCAGCACGGCCTCCGGCGCGTGCCGGGCGACGTTCTCCACCACCTGCCGGACGATCTTGGCGTTGACCTCGATCAGGTCCATCCGGCTCATGCCCGGCTTGCGGGGCAGCCCGGCCGTGATCACCACCACACCCGCGCCTGCCAGCACCTCATAGCCCTCGCCCTCCGGTCCGGTCGTCTTGCCGGTCACCGTGGTCTCGAAGCCCTCGATCGGGCGCGCCTCGTTCAGGTCGAGCGCGAGTCCCTCGGCCCAGCCATCCCTGATGTCGGTGAGCACGACCTCGTCGAAGATGTCGTACTCGGCCAGCCGCAGCGCGGTGGTCGACCCGTAGAAGCCGGCCCCGATGACGGCCGCCTTGCCCATGCGTGCCATTCGTGAAATCTCCCTCTTCTCCTAGGCTGCCTTTCGAGCTTGCCACGACGGGTCGGCCGGATGTGAGGAACCGTACGTACATCCCCGCCCGACCGGCCTGTAACCTGCCTGTCATGACCATTCCCGTGACCGTAACCGTGACCGGTGCCGCCGGGCAGATCGGCTATGCACTGTTGTTCCGCATTGCTTCCGGACAGCTTCTCGGGCCCGACGTGCCGGTCCGACTGCGGCTGCTTGAGATCACCCCGGCCCTGCAGGCGGCCGAGGGCACCGCGATGGAGCTCAATGACGGCGCCTTTCCCCTGCTGGCCGGCATCGACATCACCGACGACCTGAAGACCGCCTTCGACGGCGCCAGCGTCGCCCTGCTGGTTGGCGCGCGGCCGCGTACCGCGGGTATGGAGCGCGGTGACCTGCTCGCGGCCAACGGCGGGATCTTCGGCCCGCAGGGCAAGGCCATCAACGAGCACGCCGCCAGCGACATCAAGGTCCTCGTGGTCGGCAACCCGGCCAACACCAATGCGCTGATCGCCCAGCAGAACGCGCCCGACGTGCCCGCGAGCCGGTTCACCGCGATGACCCGCCTGGACCACAACCGCGCGGTCTCGCAGCTCGCCGCCAAGCTGTCCGTCCCGGTCACCGCCATCGAGCACCTGACCATCTGGGGCAACCACTCCGCCACCCAGTACCCCGACCTGTACAACACGGTGGTCAACGGGCGCAGCGCCGCCGAGCAGGTGGACGCCGAATGGCTCACCGGCACGTTCATCCCCGAGGTGGCCCAGCGGGGCGCGGCGATCATCAAGGCCCGGGGCGCGTCCTCGGCCGCCTCCGCCGCCAGCGCCGCCATCGACCACGTGTACGACTGGGTCAACGGCACCGACTGGACGTCCGCGGCCGTCGTCTCCGACGGCTCCTACGGCGTGCCCGAGGGCCTGATCAGCTCCTTCCCGGTCCGTTCGGTCAACGGCGCCTGGGAGATCATCCAGGGGGTGCCGGTCAACGAGTTCTCCCGCGGCAAGATCGACGCCTCCGTCGCCGAGCTGGCAGGCGAGCGGGACGCGGTCAGGGAACTCGGCCTCATCTAGATTTTCAGCGCTTACGCAGGCAGAAAGCCCCGGGAACCGCGAGTTCCCGGGGCCTTCCGCCTTCCGCGGCGGAGCCGCCCGCTGCTTACAGCTCGGCGAGCGCGTCGTTGAAGGTCTTCGAGGGGCGCATCACGGCGGCCGCCTTCTCGGCGTCGGGCAGGTAGTAGCCGCCGATGTCGGCCGGCTTGCCCTGGACCGCGAGCAGCTCCTCGACGATGGCGGACTCGTTCGCGGCCAGCGTCTCCGCCAGTCCCTTGAACGCCGCCGCGATCTCGGCGTCGTCGGTCTGCCTGGCCAGCTCCTGGGCCCAGTAGAGCGCCAGGTAGAAGTGCGAGCCGCGGTTGTCGAGGGTGCCGAGCTTGCGGCCCGGGCTGCGGTCCTGGTCGAGGAACGTGCCGGTCGCCCGGTCGAGCGTGTCGGCCAGCACCTTGGCGGCCGGCAGGCCGGCGAAGTCGGCGTACTGCTCGAAGGAGGGCACCAGCGCGAAGAACTCGCCCAGCGAGTCCCAGCGCAGGTAGTTCTCCTGGACGAGCTGCTGGACGTGCTTGGGGGCGGAGCCGCCCGCGCCGGTCTCGAACAGGCCGCCGCCCGCGATCAGCGGCACGACCGAGAGCATCTTGGCCGAGGTGCCGACCTCGAGGATCGGGAACAGGTCGGTGTTGTAGTCGCGCAGCACGTTGCCGGTCACGGAGATCGTGTCGAGCCCCTGGCGCATCCGCTCAAGCGAGTACGCGGTGGCCAGCTCGGGCGAGAGGATCCTCGATCTCCAGGCCGGCCGTGTCGTGCTCGGGCAGGTAGGCGTTGACCTTCTTGATCAGCTCGGCGTCGTGCGGGCGGGCCTCGTCGAGCCAGAAGATCGCCGGGGTCTGGGCGGCGCGGGCCCGGGTGACGGCGAGCTTCACCCAGTCGCGGACCGGGATGTCCTTGGTCTGGCAGGCGCGCCAGATGTCGCCCGCCTCGACGTCGTGGGCGAGCAGGACCTCGCCGGCCTGGTTGACGACGGTGACGGTGCCGTCGGCCGGGATCTCGAAGGTCTTGTTGTGCGAGCCGTACTCCTCCGCCGCCTGCGCCATGAGGCCGACGTTGGGCACGGACCCGATCGTCGCCGGGTCGAGCGGGCCGTTCCGCTTCACGTCCTCGATGACGGTCGCGTAGACCCCCGCGTAGGAGGAGTCGGGGATGACCGCGAGGGTGTCGTCCTCGGCGCCGTCGACCCCCCACAGCTTGCCGCCGTTGCGGATCAGGGCCGGCATCGAGGCGTCGACGATGACGTCGCTCGGCACGTGCAGGTTGGTGATCCCCTTGTCGGAGTTGACGTAGGACAGCCGCGGGCCCGACGCCAGCGCGGCCTCGAAGGCCGCCTCGATCTCCGCGCCGTTTGGCAGCGACGGCAGGCCGGCCAGGATCGCGCCGAGGCCGTCGTTGGCCGACAGGCCGGCCGCCGCGAGGTCGTCGCCGTACTTCTCGAAGACGTCGCGTGAAGTACGCCTTCACCACGTGGCCGAAGATGATCGGGTCGGAGACCTTCATCATCGTCGCCTTGAGGTGCACCGAGAACAGGACGTCCTCCGCCTTCGCCCTCGCCAGCGCGTTGATCAGGAACGCCCGGAGGTTGGCGACCTGCAGGACGGTGGCGTCGACGACCTCGCCTGCCAGCACCGGGAGCGATCCGAGGAGCACCTTCCGCTCGCCCGCGGTGGTCTCGAGGACGATCGTGAGCGTGTCGTCGGCCGGCAGCGTGACCGACTTCTCGTTGGCCTTGAAGTCGTGGGCGCCCATCGTGGCCACGGTGGTCTTCGAGTCCGCGCTGAAGGGCTTGTTGACGTGCGGGTGCTTGCGCGCGTAGGCCTTCACCGAGAGCGGGGCGCGCCGGTCGGAGTTGCCCTGGCGCAGCACCGGGTTGACCACGGAGCCGATGGCCCTGGCGTACTTCGCCCGGATCTCGGCCTCGGCCGGCGTCGACGGCGCCTCCGGGTAGTCCGGCAGGTCGTAGCCCTTGCCCTGCAGCTCCTTGATCGCGGCCTTGAGCTGCGGGACCGAGGCGGAGATGTTCGGCAGCTTGACGATGTTGGCCTCGGGCCTGCTCGGTCAGCTCCCCGAGCTCGGCCAGCGCGTCGTCGGCCAGGCCGAACTGAGCCAGGATGCGCCCGGCCAGCGAGATGTCACGGGTCTCGACCTCGACGCCGACCTTCTCGGCATACGCGGAGACGATGGGGAGGAAGGAGTACGTCGCCAGCAGCGGCGCCTCGTCCGTGTGGGTGTAGATGATCGTGGCCATCGTGTTGCCAGCTCCTGCTCTGGAGATTTCTTCTCGACGTCAAGATACCTGCCGCACAGGCACGCTTGACAACCCGCCAGCCCGCTGAGCTAGCCCGCTTCCGCGCTAGCGCGGCAGTACCAGGCCGACGGCCACCAGGCCCGCACCGAAGACGGCCAGCGTGAGCACGTCGGTCACCCGTTTCCTGGTGCCGAGCAGGCCGACCAGCCTGGCCGGGAGGGCCAGCCGGACTAGGGCGGCGACCAGCAGCGCGATGCCGGAGACGACCGCCCCGCGCCCGCCGCCGGCCGAGCCCTGACGCCAGGCGATGTACAAGCCGGCCACCGCGCAGACCAAGACGACCAGGTAGGGGATGACGGCAACGATACCGCCGTCGTCACGGGCGCGGTGGTAACCAGCCGACGCCTGCTTGGTATCGGACGTCATGATCGTCTCCTGCGGCCTGCCGGGTGCGGACGGCCGGCCTTCTGCTGCTCGCCTGGCAGTTTACCGGCGGCGGCTGAGGGCCGCAGCGCGCACTGACGGAATTCCCCAAGTAACGATATAGTGAGATAAGCGTCACGTCTCCGATAGGCAGGAGGGTCTCGCGTGGACACGCCTTACATTCGCATCGAGGACACCGGGGAAGTAATTCCGCTGCGCGGCGAGATCACGACGATCGGGCGCGGCCTTCGGGTGGACGTGCGACTCGATGACCCGAGCGTATCCCGGCTCCACGCGGAAATCGTGCGCCGCGGCCCCTACTTTTACCTCGCCGACCTCGGATTATCACGGAACGGCACCCGGGTTAACGGGCGGCCGATCGCCCGCCGGGTTCTCGATGACGGCGACGTGCTGACCTTCGGCTCGGCGCGGTGCAGGATCGAGGGACTCCCCTCGGAGGAGGCGACGGCCGAGGCCGAGCTCCGCCGTTCGGCCGCACCGGAGCTGACCCGCCGCGAGCTCGACGTGCTGATCTCGCTCTGCCGTCCGGCGCTGTCGGAGGACGCGTTCATCACGCCCGCCACGCCGAGGGAGATCGCCGCCGACCTGGTCGTGACCGAGGCGGCGGTCAAGCAGCACCTGCTTCGGCTGTACGCGAAGCTCCGGGTGCCGGAGGGAACCAACCGGCGCGCCCGGCTGGCCAACCAGGTCATCGCGCTCGGGCTGGTCCGGCCGCTGGCCGAGCACGGCTCAGGGCAAGTGCAGCACGCGCACGGAGTGGCGCAGCAGCCACCCCTGGACGGAGTGCAGCGTGCGCCCCAGTGACGGCAGCACGTTGATGGTCGGCAGCAGGTGCGGGATCGTCGAGCTGGTGGCGGGCCAGATCAGCGGCGGCTGAGAGATCGCCGAGGAGACCACCGCCAGGGCCAGCGCCATGGTCGAGATGCAGGCAACGACCAGGACCCCTCGGGTGCGGACGACCGCGGCCGACATCCGCCGCAGCTGCCGCCGGGGGGCCCGTGAGCCGGGGCCGACGCAGTACACCGCGACGGCCGCGCCCGATCCCCAGCTGAGCGCGGCCGGCAGCGTTCCCGCGTGGATGAGGATGACCGACGCGATCGCGGCGGGCACTGCCGCCAGCAGCGCCAGCGGCGCCAGGAGCACGGTCTTCAGCAGCGCCAGGACGACGGTCCAGGGCGCGGTTACGGTCACCCGGAGGATGTCGCTGGGCCGGGCGCCGCGCAGGCTGCGCCGCTCGGCGAGCGCGGTCTGCGCCATGTCGGCGGCGCGCAGCAGGGTGATGACGGCCAGGGCCAGGATCGTTCCCGCGACGGGAAGCAGAACGCTGAGCGCCACCGCTCCGACCGCGGCGGCGAAGCCGACCAGGCCGAGCCCGGCGACCGGGGCTGCCTGCGCCCGGCCGGCGCCGTTGCCGTCGGCGATTCCCGCGCTGACTTCCGGCCGACCCAGGCCCGGTGACTGCGGCCGCTGGGCGGCGACGGCGGCCGGGCGGGCATAGTCGACCGGCGGCAGCAGGTCGGCCACGTCCGCGGCGGCCTGGACCGGCGATCGGTACTCCGGCCAGTCCGGGCGGGCGTACGCGGGCACTCCGTTGGGCCTCATCGGGGCGACCGGTGGGAGCGGCGCGAACGACGCCCCGCCGGCGCCGGGCCAGGCCGAGCCTGCCCCGGGCAAAGTGAGCGTCGCTCCGTTCGCGGTCGACGCGGCGCACAGGCTGACCAGCGACCGCGCCGTCGGGCGGGACGGCGGGTCGGCCGAGAGCGAGGCCGTGACCAGCGGCAGCAACTCCGGCGGCACGCCCGCCAGCTCCGCCCGGCCCTCGATGATCCGGAAGAAGATGCTCTGGAAGTCGCCCGTGCCATACGGCGGCCGGCCGGTTGCGGCGAAGGCCACCGTGGCGCCCCAGGCGTGCACGTCGGTCGCCCCGCTGGCGGGCCTGCCCTCGATGACCTCGGGCGCCAGATAGCCCGGAGTGCCCATCACCAGCCCGGTCTTGGTGAGCCTGGTGGTGTCGGGGAGGTGCGCGATGCCGAAGTCGATCACGACCGGCTGCCCGTCGTCGAGCAGCACGTTCCCCGGCTTCAGGTCGCGGTGCACCACCCCGGTCGCGTGGATGGCGGCCAGCGCCTCGGCCAGCCCGGCCGCCAGCCGCAGCAGCGCCTCGCCGCGCAGCGGGCCGCTCTGGCGGACCGCGGCGTCTAGCGACGGGCCGGGAACGTACCTGGTCACGATGTACGGTGACGGCCCGTTGACGTCCGCGTCGAGCACCTGGGCGACGTGCCGGTTCCTGACCCGGCGCATGGTCTCGACTTCCCGGGCCAGCCGCAGCCGGGCGTCGGGATCGCTGGCCACCGCCGGCCCGAGTACCTTGACCGCTACCGGGCGGTTTTCCGCGTCGCTGGCGAGATAGACCACGCCCATGCCGCCCTCGCCGATCTTCTCGAGAGCGCGGTACGGGCCGATCTTGCGCGGGAGTGATTCCAGAGCAGGCATCTTCCTCTCAGGGTATGTCCTGCATCGCGGATTTCTATAAAACCTTGATTAAACTGTTGCCCCGAGCGCAGCCACACCCCATCTGACCTGCGCAAATGCTGTGACGCCCTAACGTACAGCGCTGCCGGTAGCGGTTAACCGTCCTCGAACACGGCTACGCTTGGTAACGGAACGACCCCCAATAAAGGGGGCGGCTCCGCGCCGAGAGCGACCTCGATGCGGAGCCTAGGACGACACCTCTAGCAAGGAGAGGAACCGACCATGAGGACTGACGCTACTCCGGCCGCAACGACCATCACCACAGTCCCGCTGACGGAGCTGGTGCCCGACTGGCTGATATCGCTTGATGCGGGTAACAAGTCGTCTGCGACGTGCGGGCGTGCGCGCAGGTCGGCTCAGCGCCGAGTCAGCCCGCAAGATGATGGAGGTGCGCGCCCATTCGCACCAGCAGGCGCTCAAGGAAGCGCATGACGCGCTCGACCGGGGCCACCCCGCCAACTAGGAGCCGGATGAGTTCGCCCACCTGTTTCCGCCGCACGACCAGAGCCCACCGGATGACGGCGAGGACGACGACACCAGCCCGACCGGCCCAGGTCACATGCAGATTCGCCGCCCGGCGAAGGTGTCCGATCAGGAGAAGCGGCCCACCGCCAGTGCGCCTGTTGACGCTGAGTTCGCCCACCTGTACCCGCCCACCAGCCGCGATGAGGTGGAGCGCCGCCACCGTGCCCGTGAGGTGGCAGCGGGCAAGGTGCTCGACTACAGCGACAGCGAGGTTTACAACCTGCTGTTCCCAGGTGAGGCGTGATGGGCAAAGGCACGCAGCGCCTCCACCAGTGGGTACCCGACACGCCGGTCAGGATGGTCAACGGGGAAGGCAGGCCCGTGGACCTGGCCGAGTTGGAGCACCGGCTCACCGGCAACCGCATGGCCGCCGCGAAGGAGATGCGCAGCCAAAAGCGGGGCTGGCAGCGATGAGCTACGTGGTCACAGCCAAGATGGCGCACGTCAAGGTGCCCGCCAAGTACACGATCAGCAACCGGCCGGTCATGGAGGACCACGTGCTGACCAAGGGCCAGACCGTGCCCGATGAGGTGGACCCGGTGCAACTGGCGCACCTCGTCGCGGCGGGCATGGTGGCCGAGGAGCTGCCGCCGGGCGTGGAACCCCCGGCGGTCTGATGGGGTGGCGGTATGGGCGTCAAAGTCACCCACGGGTGCGTGGCGAAGCCGCACGTGGGATCCAAGGTACGTGGTGCTGTCCCTAAACCCTTCTGGGCAGCGCCCTGGTTACGTGCCTGCGCCCTGCCTTCGTCGCCGCGCGGTGGCCCACTCCAGCGCGGTGTCCAGGTCGGGCGCGGTGACGATCCACAAGCCGCCGATGTGTTCCTTGCCCTCCAGGTACGGGCCGTCGGTGATGAGGATGTCACCACTGCGGTGTCAGACCACTGTGGCCGTATCCGGGCTGTGCAGCCCGCCGGTAAAGACCCACGACCCGGCCGCCTTGATCTGCTCGTTCAGCTCGTGCAGGTCCATGCCCACCTGATCGAGCACCTCCGGCCCGGGCGGCGGCCCGTCAGGCTGGTAGATGCTAAGCAGATACCGCGTCATGACCGGCGACCTCTCTGGTCTGGCCGCCGCTGGGCACGGCCTGGTAGGTGACGACGATAACCCCGGTGGCCGTGGTCACGGTGCTGACAAGCCGCAGCCGCGCCGGGCGTCGCCTCGCGGAACAGGCGCCGGCCTGAACCGACGACCAGCGGGTGGATCAGGAGTACATACTCATCTACCAGCTCTCGCCGTTCAAGCGACTGCACTAGCTCGCCGCTGCCGATGACGGCAAGATCGGGCCCGTCTTGCTTCTTGAGGGCAGCGACAGCGTTTGCCGCGTCTGCCTGCAGCAGGGTCGAGTTCTGCCATGGCAGCGGCTCGGTGAGAGTCCTGGACGCGACGTATTTCTGAACGCTGTTCAAGAACCCGGTAAACGGGTTATCGGTGCGATGCGGCCAGATGCGATAGAAATCCTCGTAGGTCCGCCTGCCGAACAGCATCGCGCCGGTCTGCGCCATGCCGCGCCCCATCGCCTCCGCCTTGATCGCGTCGTCGTAAGGCAGTGCCCAGCCGCCATGGGCGAATCCGCCGCGGACATCCTCGTCTGCACGCCCCGGTGCCTGCATCACGCCATCAAGTGTCACATTCATTGCACGACTACCCTGCGCATGCCGGGCCTCCCGTCAACGTGGCCGGCACCGCGCCAGCCGCTCACCTCCTACACGAACGCCAGGCGCCCACATCGACACCTGAGACCAAGATCTAGACATCCGACTGGGGAACCGTGAACCCGCCCACATCTATGAGGCGCCACTTGCCGACTCCTGTCGGTTCCTGCTGCTGCCAGCTAACTATGTACGCTCCCGGTGTCATCACTGGCGCTCCCGGAAATCGGTCCGGGTAAATGCAGTCGACCATGTTGCCTCCATCTGAGACATGATCAGCCTTATGCCGCATGCCGAGTGGGTCGCGGACCTCAAGAATGAATTCGCGCTGAACGCGGCTTAGACGCGCGGCTGACGACCCCTTGAAGGTGAGTGAGAGCTGCATACGGTTATATGGCTGAGGAATATATTCGCGCTTCCAAGTCCTATTTCGGCCCAACAATGCATACCCAAGAAAGAATACGGAAACTGCGATGATAAGGCCGAGCCAGGCAATGATTGCCCAGTATGTCAGGATGCCGGTAAACACAAATATGACGTAACCAGCTACTGTCAATTTCGCCTTGCCTCTGTTACGGAAGAAGTCCCGCAAGTCTCTCAGCCCGAGGCGCATTTGTAGTGATTTCACACAACCACTGTACTGGTTGATCGCGCAGTCGACACGTTTCAAGAACGGGCGCGGGGAACGGGAGTTGAGGCGGGTGACGTTAGGTTCGGGTAAGCGGGGTGCCGCCTGAGGCGATGGTGGGCCAGAGGGAATCGGGGCCGGAGGCGGCTACGATTGCGCCGAGCTCGTCGGCTGACTGGGCGCCGGTGCCGTACTCGCGGGTCCAGGCCCATAGGCGGCGGGTGAGGCTGTGCAGCGGGTACTCCTGGGTCATGCCCATCGCGCCGTGCGCCTGATGGGCCGCAGCCGTGGCTATCGTGGCCGCGTCGGCGGCGACTGACCTCGCGGCTGCCACCTGGAAGGTCGCCGCGTTGCCGGTCAGCCCTGGGCCGCCAAGTGGGAGTACTGAATCTCCCCCGAGCCCCGGCGGGCAGAACGTCCTCATCCGGCAGATGGTCGACGACTTTTGCGGCTACTTCACGCCCGGCGGGCAGGTCCTCTACGTTGGCGATGCCGACGCCAAGTGGGCCTTCTTCGAGCAGGCTGCCCTCGCCGATCTCGGCGTCATCGTCGACCAGCACGGCAAGATGCCCGACCTAGTTGTGTACCTGCCGGACAAGAACTGGTCGTCCTGATGGAGGCCGCCCCGTCGCACGGCCCCGTGGACGCCAAGCGGCACCGTGAGCTGGCTGAGCTGTTCGCAGAGTCGACCGCCGGGCTGGTCTACGTTTCGTGCTTTCCGTCGCGTGCCGAGATGCGCAAGTACCTCCCTGACATCGCCTGGGAGACCGATGTCTGGTGCGCTGACAATCCGACGCACCTGATTCACTTCAACGGCGAACGCTTCCTCGGCCCCTACAACTAGCTAGCGGTCCGCGCCAGCAGGACAGGCGGAGCAGGCCCCGGCTGGTACGGCGGCCGGGGTCGCTAGGGCGGTCACGTCCCCGGCGGCGAACATGGCGCAGGCGGCGCGGGCGGGGGCGCGCTGACGCCTCCCCGCGTTGCGGAGCTGAACGGAGACGGGCGAACAGACCGCACCCTGACTACCCGGGTCGGTGTCCCCGCGTCCGTCTCCGTTGATTTCTGGGCACCGGCCACCGGGTGAGCACGGGCCGAACCTGAGTATCTTTTAAACCCGACGTACAGCGCAGATACGGCCCGAGCACGGACCCCACGTTTCATTGGGTTCCCGCCGTTGGCGTACAGCGCTCACGCCCCGATAAACCTTGATTACTCTCATCAACTGAGAGGTACGGGCTAAGAGCCGATGACGAGGCGGCGCAGGGCCTCGGCCGCCTGCGCGTTTGACTCGGCGTTGGCGACCAGGGCGCTCGCCAGCGCGGCCGCCCACTGCTGCAGCGGCACCGGCGTCCGCGACAGCACCACGCCGCGGACCTCGCGGCAGATCTCCGCCTCCGGGCGGCCGTTCTTCACCGCGAGGGTCATGGTCTGGTCCCCGAGCTTCACCGCGACCTTGGAGACCTCGCCGGGACGCCCGCGCATCCGGTCGGACATCGACTGCTTGCGCTCCACGGTCACGTACCCCGGCGGCAGCGCCTCGCTCAGCGACTTGGTAAGGACGCTGGCGTAGATCGCGGCGTCGCCACTGTCAACGCGCAGGGCCGCCGTGACCATGTCAAGCGAGAGCGCGTCATCAGGCTGCTCAGTCACACCTTGAGTATGTCACTGTTTTCCGCCCCGCCGTCGGGTGCCCTTGGGCTCGCGGGGGATGTCAGCGCCCCTCGAAGGCGGCCTTTCCCGGGCCCTTCTCGAGGAAGCTGAGCATGCCCGTCTTCTGGTCCTCGGTGGCGAACAGCGCGGCGAAGTGCACCCGCTCGATCTCCAGCCCGGTGGCCAGATCGACCTCGAGGCCCTTGTTGACGGCCTGCTTGGCGGCGCGCAGCGCGAGCGCCGGGCCCGTCGCGTACGGGGCGACCATGTCCCTGGCGGCCTGATAGACCTCCGCGTCGGGCACCACCTTGTCGGCCAGGCCGATGGCCAGCGCCTCGGCCGCGTCCACCTGCCGGCCGGAGAAGATCAGGTCCTTGGCCTTGGCCGGGCCGATCAGCCGGGGCAGCCGCTGCGTGCCGCCGGCGCCGGGGATGATGCCGAGCAGGATCTCCGGCTGCCCGACCTTGGCGCCCTCGCCCAGGACCCGGAAATCGGCGCAGAGCGCGAGCTCAAGGCCGCCGCCGAGCGCGTAGCCGGTGACCGCCGCCACCACCGGCTTGGGTATGTCGGCCACGGCGGAGAACGACGCCTGCAGGGCGGCCGACCGCGACGCCATCGCCGAGTACCCCATGGACGCCATCTCCTTGATGTCGGCGCCCGCCGCGAAGACCCGCTCGCCGCCGTAGAGCACGACCGCGCGGACCGCCTCGTCGGCCGACACCTGCGCCGCGGCGGCGGCGATCTCGTCCTGGACCTGCGCGTTGAGCGCGTTCATCTTCGGCCGGTCCAGCCTGATGGTGGCGATCCCATCCGCCGACTCAACCCGCACGAACTCGCCCACGCCCGCCACCTCCACGCCGAGACCACCCGCTAACCCGCGGCATCCCTAAGCTACAGCCGCCCGGCCCTAGGCGGGCGTGCGGATGCCGCACAGCGCCATGTCGACGATGTCGTCGACGAACTGGTCATCGAGGGGGGCGTGGCCGTGCAGCAGCCGATGGTAGAGCGGACCGTAGATCAGGTCGATCGCCACCTCGACCTTCGTTTCGGCCGGGATCTCGCCCCGCCCGATGGCGGCGGCGAAGATGGCGCGCGCCTGGTCCCGGCGCGGCTCGACCATGCGCCGCTGGTACTCGGCGGAGAAGGACGGATCGGTCTGCCCCTCCATGATCAGCGCGGCGACCACCCGGCCGTAGGGCCTGCCGCTGGCCAGCCGGCTCCAGGCGCGCAGCAGCGCGAGCAGGTCGATGCGGAGCGAGCCGCTCTCGTAGTGCTGCGGGGTTACGGCGGACCACTCGTTGAACAGCATGTCGAGGGCCAGGGTCTCCTTGGTCGGCCACCAGCGATAGATGGTGGCCTTGCTGACCCGCGCCCGCTCGGCGACCGCGTCCATGCTGACCCCGGACAGGCCGCGGTCGAGCAGCAGTTCCGCCGCCGCCGCGAGGACCGCCTTGCGCGCCGTCTCGCTGCGCGGCCGTCCGCGGGTCGCGGTGACGACTTCGCTCATGCGCGCGCGAGCCCTTGGTAGAGCGCGTCGATGTCGCGGTGGGCGTCGCCGCTCTCCTTGGCCCGGTTGAGCGCCCTTTCCACGGCCGCCGCGACCGGGAGCTGAACGCCGGAGGCGCGGGCGGTCTCAAGCGCGAGGCGAATGCGCTTGTGCATCAGCGCCACGTCGCACCGCGCGTGCTTAGGCCGATCGAGCATGAGCGGCGTATGCGACTTCACGATCGCCGACTCGCTCGCGAATTCCGTCATCGCGCGGGCGGTGAGCATCGGGTCAATGCCGCCGCGCGCGGCCAGCATTACCCCTTCGTCAAATGCGAGGATCTGGGCGGCGGTGCCGATGTTCACGGCGAGCTCGAGTAGCAGCGCTTGGCCATTACCGCCGACGTGGGTCACGGTGCTGCCGAGCCGGAGCAGCAGCGCCTCCGCGGCCCTATAGCCCGCTTCCGTTCCGCCCACCATAATCGCCAGGGTACCGGTCTCGGCGGCGGGCACGCCGCCCGACACGGGCGCGTCGACCATGGTGGCGCCCGCCGAGCAAACCCGCCGGGAAAGCTCGCGACTGACATTCGGGCTCACTGTGCTCATGTCGATGTAGAGCGCGCCGGGCCGCAGCCCGGCCAGGATGCCGTCCGGTCCCGAGGCAACGGCCGCGAGCGCGTCGTCATCGCTGACCATGCTGAACACCACGTCCGCGGCCTCGGCCACCTCGCGCGGCGTGTCGCGCCAGATAAGGCCCTTGTCGATAAGCGCGCTGGCCTTGGATCTGGTGCGGTTTGTCCCGAACACCCGGTTCCGATAGAGCAGGCGGCCGGCCAGCGGCCCCCCCATCGCGCCGAGGCCCACGAAACCGATTCTGGGTCCGAGCTGTCTTCGCTGCATGTTTCCCCCCATGCGAAACTACACTATCAGTTTCGTTTAGAAAGCGCAGCATCCCGCCCCGAATTAATAAGCGGCGGCTTCCGTCAGCTATTGCCATAATCGCCGCACTTAAGGCGCAAAATGGGCAATATCCGACGGAAGCCGCCGCCTGAAGATCGGCTCCTTACGCGCTAGCGCAAATCACCGGTTGACATGCCCGCCGGGCCCTCCGGGTAGGTGACCAGGCCCAGCTCGGCCCGGCTTTCCAGCAGCGGGTGGGCGGGCAGTACCCGGCCGGTGTAGCCGAACGGGCCGGGCTGGCTCAGCTCCACCGAGCCGGAGAACCGCCCCGGCGCCGAGTCGTCGGCGGTGAGCGCCACGTGCAGCGGGTCGATGATCTCGTCGTCCTCGCCCAGGCGGCCGTACACCACCTCGACGCAGACGTCGGACGGGGACAGCTCGCCTAGCGCCACCGTGATCCGGACGTCCAGCACCGCGCCGAGGGCAGGCTCGGCCCCGTCCGCCTCGACGTGCTCGATCGCCACCGAGCTCCACGCCCGCCGAATGCGGTCCTTCCACGCGGCGAGCTCGCGGGCCGGGCGGTTCCCGTGCGCCGCCAGCGCACGCGAGGACCGCGCGGCCGGCGCGTACAGGTTGGTCACGTAGTCGCCGACCATGCGGTCCGCCCGGACCAGCGGACCGAGACTGCGCAGCGCGTGTCGCATCATCTCGACCCAGCCGTGCGGCACGCCGTCGCCTGCGGCGTCGTAGAACAGCGGCGCGACCGACTTGGCGAGCAGCTCGTAGAGCGCCGACGCCTCGAGTTCGTCCCGGCGGTCCGGGTCGGCGACGCCGTCAGCGGTGGGGATCTCCCAGCCGTTGCCGCCGTCGTACCACTCGTCCCACCAGCCGTCGCGCACGGACAGGTTCAGGCCGCCGTTGAGCGCCACCTTCATGCCCGAGGTGCCGCAGGCCTCAAGCGGGCGCAGCGGGTTGTTCAGCCAGACGTCGCACCCCTGGACCAGGTAGCGGGCGAGCGCCATGTCGTAGTCGGGCAGGAAGACGATCCGGCGGCGCACCGTCTCCGAGTCGGTGAACTGCACCATCTGCTGGATAAGCCGCTTGCCGCCCTCGTCGGCCGGGTGCGCCTTGCCCGCGATCACGATCTGGATCGGCCGCTCCGGGTCGAGCAGCAGCCCGGCCAGCCGCTGCGGGTCGTTGAGCATCAGCGTCAGCCGCTTGTAGGACGGCACCCGGCGGGCGAACCCGATCGTCAGCACGTTCTCGTCGAGCACGTCGTCGATCCAGGTCAGCTCGGCCCCGGACGCGCCCCGCTGCTGCCAGGACTCGCGCAGCCGCCGCCTGGTCTCGGTGACCATCCGGGCGCGGAGCTGGCGGCGGATGCCCCACAGCCGCTCGGCGTCGGCGGCCGCCGCGTCGGCCGAGTCGCCCAGGTCGGAGACCTCGCGCGCGACCCAGGTGGGCGCGTGCACGCCGTTGGTGATCGAGCCGATCGGCACCTCGGAGGTGTCGAACCCGGGCCACAGGCCCGCGAACATCTCCCTGCTCACCTGGCCGTGCAGCACGGACACGCCGTTGACCCGCTGCGCGAACCGCATGCCCATCACGGCCATGTTGAACACGTGCGGGTCGCCGCCCGGGTAGGTCTCCGCGCCGAACGCGAGCACCCGGTCGAGCGGCAGCCCGCCCTCGGCGTCCGCGAGGTACCGCTCGACCAGGTCGCGCGGGAACCGGTCGATGCCGGCCGGCACCGGCGTGTGGGTGGTGAAGACCGTGCCCGCCCGCGACAGCTCGAGCGCCTCGTCGAAGGAGAGCCCGGCCGCCACGTACTCCCTGATCCGCTCCAGCCCGAGGAAGCCGGCGTGCCCCTCGTTGGTGTGGAACACCTCGGGCTCGGGGTGGCCGGTGATCTGGCAGAACGCGCGCACCGCGCGGACGCCCCCGATGCCGAGCAGCAGTTCCTGGCGGAGCCGGTGCTCGCTCCCGCCGCCGTACAGGCGGTCGGTCACCTCGTGCAGGGCGGGCTCGTTCTCCTCCACGTAGGTGTCGAGCATCAGTAGCGGCACCCGGCCCACTTGGGCCAGCCACACCTGGGCGGTCAGGAGCGTGCCCTCGGCCAGCGTCACCTGCACCTTGACCGGCTCGCCGGCCGCCGACCGCAGCAGCGTGAGCGGCAGGCCGTTGGGGTCGTCGGCCGGATAGCGCTCCGCCTGCCAGCCGTCGGCTGACAGCGACTGGGTGAAGTACCCGTGCCGGTAGAGCAGGCCCACCCCGATGATCGGCACGCCCAGGTCGCTGGCCGACTTCAGGTGGTCGCCCGCCAGGATGCCGAGGCCGCCCGAATACTGCGGGAGCACGGCGGTGATGCCGTACTCGGGCGAAAAGTAGGCGATCGCACTCGGCAGCGCCGCCGGGTCGCCTGCGCCGCCTGACTGGTACCAGCGCGGATCGCCGGTGTAGCCGCGCAGATCGGCGAGGACCGCGTCCAGGCGGCGCAGGAAATCCTCGTCTGCGGCAAGATCGGCGAGTCGGCCCGGGCGCATTGAGCTGAGCATCGCCACCGGGTCGCCGCCGGAGGCGGCCCACCCGGCTGGGTCGATGGACTCAAACAGCTCTACCGTGGGCAAATGCCACGACCAGCGGAGGTTGAGCATCAGGTCATGCAGCGGCGCGAGCGGCTGCGGCAGCGTTACGCGGACAGTGAATCGTCGGATCGCTCTCACGGGCAGTCATCATAAGCGCTGCGTATTACGACCGGGTCGGGGTTCCCTTGCGAATCGCGACTAGGTACGGTGACCGCGTGATCGGACGCATCCCAATCCTCGACGTCGAGCCCGTGGTCGAGTGCGGGCGTTGGCAGGCCAAGGCCGTCGCGGGCGAGACTTTCCAGGTCAGCGCTACTGTCATCCGGGAGGGGCACGGCGTGCTTGGCGCCGCCGCGGTTCTGCGAGATCCCGACGGCCGGGTGGGCCCGCTGGTCAGGATGCGCGAGCTCGCGCCGGGAACGGACCGGTACGGCGGTGACGTCACGGTTACCAGCGAGGGCGTCTGGCATTTCCACGTCGAGTCGTGGTCGGACCCGATCGCGCACTGGGAGCACGACGCCGGGATCAAGATCCCGCGCGGCCAGGACGTCGAGCTCATGCTGTCCGAGGGGGCGCTGCTGTTCGAGCGGGCCGCGCGGTCCATCAAGCAGCCGCCGGGCGCCACCCGCCCGGCCGCGGGTCGCACGGCCCTCAACGCGCTCGCCAAGCGGCTGCGCGACCGCAGCATGCCGCCCTGGGACCGGCTCGCGGCGGCGCAATCGCCGCAGATCGCGGCCATCCTGGGCGAGTTCCCGCTTGCGCGACTTCGTGACCAGGTCCGGGTGGATGCCGGTGCTGGTCGAGCGGCTTCGCGCCCTGTACGGGTCCTGGTACGAGTTCTTCCCTCGCTCCGAGGGCGTGCAGTTCGACCCGATGGGCCGCCGGGAGCCGATCTCGGGGACCCTGCGCACCGCCGCCCGCAGGCTTGAGGCGATCGCCGACATGGGGTTCGACGTCGTCTACCTGCCGCCCGTGCACCCGATCGGGACCACGTTCCGCAAGGGGCGCAACAACACGCTGGAGGCCAGGCCGGCCGATCCCGGCTCGCCGTGGGCGATCGGCGCGCCCGAGGGCGGGCACGACGCCATCCATCCCGACCTCGGCACGTTCGCGGACTTCGACGCGTTCGTCGCCCGGGCCAGGGCGCTCGGCCTCGAGGTGGCGATCGACCTCGCCCTGAATGCCTCACCCGACCACCCGTGGGTGAAGGAGCACCCGGAGTGGTTCACCACCCGGGCCGACGGGACGATCGCCTACGCGGAGAACCCGCCCAAGAAGTACCAGGACATCTACAACTTCAACTTCGACAACGACCCCGAGGGGATATTCGCGGAATTCGAGCGGATCGTCCGGCTGTGGATGGGCCACGGCGTCCGCATCTTCCGGGTGGACAACCCGCACACCAAGCCGCTGCGGTTCTGGGAGCGGCTGCTCGCCAGCATCAGGCAGACCGACCCCGACGTGCTGTTCCTGGCCGAGGCGTTCACCCGCCCGGCGATGATGGCCGCCCTGGCCAAGGTCGGCTTCCACCAGTCCTACACGTACTTCACCTGGCGCACCACCAAGGACGAGCTGACCGAGTACCTCACCGAGCTGTCCGGCCCCGCCTCGGCCTACATGCGGCCGAACTTCTTCGCCAACACGCCCGACATCCTGCACGAGTACCTGCAGCACGGCGGCGTGCCGGCGTTTAAAATCCGCGCGGTGCTCGCAGCAATGCTTAGCCCTTCGTGGGGTATCTACTCCGGCTATGAGCTATGTGAAAACACGCCGCTGCGGCCGGGCAGCGAAGAGTACCTGGACTCGGAGAAGTTCCAGTACCGGCCGCGCGACTGGGAGACCGCGGCCCGCGACGGGCTCGGCATCGCCCCGTTCCTCTCGGAACTGAACCGGATACGGAGAAGCCATGTGGCATTGCACTGGCTGCGTAATCTACGCTTCCATAGCGTGGATCAGCCGGAGCTGATCTGCTTCTCCAAACGCGTCTACGGGGCGGGTACGATCTCGGAGAGATCCTCCGTGCAGGCAGCGCCGCAGGCGGTGGAGCAGAACGGGAAGGCCGCAGACACCGTTCTGGTTGTAGTGAATCTTGACCCGCACCAGGCCAGGGAAGCCACGGTGTGGCTTGATATGCCCGCGCTAGGGATGGACTGGCACGAGGGGTTCACGGTCATCGATGAACTCAGCGGCGAGATCTACCGGTGGGGCCAAGCCAACTACGTGCGCCTTGATCCTGCCGTGCGAACCGCACACATCTTCTCCGTTACGCGTGACCAGGCCTGAGCGACGCGAATTAGCCTGGCACGCGTCGGTCGCGCACTCTCAGGAGACTCACGCCGTGTCAGAACACGAGCCGGCCACCGGGCTGCAAGCAGCCTCAGAATCATCCGTGACGCCCTTCGCCGCCCCTCCCGGCGAGCGGGTGCCAGACTTTACCCTCGAACGGCCGCGCGATCCCGAGTGGTACCGCCGCGCCCTCTTCTACGAGGTGCTCATCCGCGGCTTCCAGGATGCCAACGGAGACGGCACCGGTGACATCAAGGGCCTCACGGCCAGGCTCGACTACCTCCAGTGGCTGGGCATCGACTGCATCTGGCTGCTGCCGATCTACGAGTCACCGCTTCGCGACGGCGGCTACGACATCGCGGACTACCTGCGGATCCTCCCCGAATACGGGAACATCGCCGACTTCGTCGAACTGGTCGAGCAGGCGCACAAGCGCGGCCTTAGGATCATCGCCGACCTGGTCATGAACCACACCAGCGACCAGCACCCGTGGTTCCAGGCCAGCCGGTCGGAGCCGGACGGCCCCTACGGCGACTTTTACGTGTGGGCCGACGAACCCGACAAGTACGCGGACGCGCGGATCATCTTCGTCGACACCGAGACCTCGAACTGGACGTTCGACCCGGTGCGGGGGCAGTACTTCTGGCATCGCTTCTTCTCTCACCAGCCGGACCTGAACTTTGAGAACCCCAAGGTCCAGGACGCGATGATCGAGAACCTCAAGTTCTGGCTCGACCTCGGCATCGACGGCTTCCGCCTGGACGCGGTGCCCTACCTGTACGAGCGGGAGGGCAGCAACTGCGAGAACCTCAAGGAGACGCACGAGTACCTCAAGCGGATCCGCTCGGAGGTCGACGCCGCCTACCCCGACCGCGTGCTGCTGGCCGAGGCCAACCAGTGGCCCGCCGACGTGGTCGAGTACTTCGGCGATCCTGAGACCGGCGGCAACGAGTGCCACATGGCATTCCACTTCCCGCTGATGCCGCGCATCTTCATGGCCGTCCGCCGCGAGCAGCGCTACCCGATCTCGGAGATCCTGGCCCAGACGCCGAAGATCCCGGCCGGCTGCCAGTGGGGCATCTTCCTGCGCAACCACGACGAGCTGACGCTCGAGATGGTCACCGACGAAGAGCGCGACTACATGTACAAGGAGTACGCCAAGGATCCCCGGATGAAGGCCAACATCGGGATCAGGCGGCGGCTGGCGCCGCTCCTCGACAACGATCGCAACCAGCTCGAGCTGTTCACCGCGCTGCTGCTTTCGCTGCCGGGCTCGCCCGTCCTGTACTACGGCGACGAGATCGGCATGGGCGACAACATCTGGCTCGGCGACCGCGACGGCGTGCGCACCCCGATGCAGTGGACGCCGGACCGGAACGGCGGGTTCTCCAGCAGCGACCCGCAGCGGCTCTACCTGCCGCCGGTCATGGACCCGATCTACGGCTACCAGTCGCTCAACGTCGAGGCCCAGCAGCGCCACCCGCAGTCCCTGCTGCACTGGACGCGGCGGATGATCGAGATCAGGAAGCAGCATCCGGTCTTCGGCCTGGGCGCCTATGAGGAGCTCAACTCGTCCAACCCGAGCGTGCTCGCCTTCGTCAGGGAATATGACGCGCTCAGCACCTCACAAGAACACGAAGCGACAGATCGAGTCCTCTGCGTCAACAACCTGTCGCGGTTCCCGCAGCCGGTAGAGCTTGACCTGCGAAGGTTCATCGGCGTGACCCCGGTGGAGTGCATGGGAGGCGTCACTTTCCCGCCGATCGGGGAGCTGCCGTACCTGCTGACACTGCCGGGTCACGGCTTCTACTGGTTTCAGCTCCCGCTCGCGAGGGAGGATCATGACCGATGATCTTGATTTATTTTGATCCGGCCCAAACGGGGTCCGAAGCGTAGCAACGTACGGGATGAGCGAGGCCGATGGCGATTGAGGACGCACTAGCACCGTGGCTCGGCAACCAGCGCTGGTTCGCGGGCAAGGGGCGGGGAGCGCACGATCTGGCGATCGTCGCGGACACCAAGCTCGTCGTCGGCGACCCTGAGCTGCGGCACCTCATCGTCGCCGTCTCGCACGGCACGGCCGTCGACTACTACCAGATCCTGGTCGGGCTGCGGCGCAAGCTGCCCGAGCGGCTCGACTACGCCAGGATCGGCCCGGTCGGGGACGGCTTGGGCGGGCGCGGCAGAATCGCGTACGACGCGCTGCACGACGCCGACCTGACCAAGCCGCTCCTGGCGGCCATCGCGGCCGACGCCAGCGTCGAGACGCTGCGAATGCAGAAGATCGAGGGCGCGGCCTTCACGACCGGGCTCGACAGCCTCGTCCTCACCGGCGAGCAGTCCAACACCAGCCTGGTCTTCGGCGAGGAGTCGATACTCAAGGTCTTCCGCAGGCTGTCGCCCGGGCCCAATCCGGATCTCGAGGTCACCACCGCGCTCGCCCGCCTCGGCTCGTCCCAGGTGGCCGAGCCCCTCGGCTGGATCGAGACCAGGCTGGAGGGCGTGCCCACCAGCCTGGCGATCCTGTCCAGGTACCTGCGGCTCGCCAGCGACGGCTGGTCGCTCGCCGCGACCAGCGTGCGGGACCTGTACGCCAGCCCGGATATGCGCGCGGCCGACGTCGGGGGCGACTTCGCCGGGGAGTCCTACCGGCTCGGCCTCGCCACCGCCCAGATCCACGCCGACCTGGCGGCGGCGTTCGGCACCGACGAGCTCGGCCGCGACGCGGTCGGCGAGCTCACCGAGCGGATGTTCCGCAAGCTCGACCTGGCGTCGGCGGCGGTGCCCGAGCTGGCCAAGCACGCCGACATGATCAGCGAGTCCTACGCCGAGCTCGCCAAGCTCAAGGGCCCGTTCCCGGTGCAGCGGGTGCACGGCGACTACCACCTGGGCCAGGTGATGCGGACCGAGACCGGCTGGGTCGTCCTCGACTTCGAGGGCGAGCCCGCCACCCCGCTCGCGCAGCGCCGCGCCCGCTCCTCGGCGCTGCGGGACGTCGCCGGGATGCTCCGCTCGTTCGACTACGCCGCCCGCCACCAGCTGATCGGCCATCCCGACCAGGCCGCGCTGAGCGACGTCGCCCGTGACTGGGTGCGCAGGAACGCCGACGCGTTCTGCGCCGGCTACGCCGAGGCCGGCGGGCTCGACCCGGAAGCCAACCAGGTCCTGCTGCGTGCGCTGCAGCTCGACAAGGCCGTTTACGAAGTGCTCTACGAGGCCAGGCACCGTCCGTCCTGGCTGTCCATCCCGCTTGATTCACTGGCAGAGTTCTAGTGCTATCTAAAAATGACATGATCTCGCTAGGCGAGATCGAACGGATCGTAGCCGGTCAGCACCACGACCCGCACTCCGTTCTCGGCGCCCACCCTGGCCCCGACGGCGTGACCATCCGTGCGCTGCGCCCGCTGGCCACCGAGGTGACCGTAGTGCTGCCCGACGGCAGCCGCTACCCGATGCCGCACCGCCATCAGGGTGTTTTTGAGGTGACGGTGCCAGAGTCGGCCGGGTCCGTTCGAGACTACGAACTTGAAGTTCGATACGTGAATGGCGAGCCGCAGCTTCAGGACGACCCTTACCGGCACCTTCCGACGCTGGGCGAGATCGACCTGCACCTGATCGGCGAGGGCAGGCACGAGCAGCTCTGGCGCGCGCTCGGCGCGCGGCCGTCGGAGACCGGCACCGCGTTCGCGGTCTGGGCGCCGAACGCGCGGGGCGTCAGGCTGGTCGGCGACTTCAACTTCTGGGACGGGCGGGCGCACCCGATGCGCTCGCTCGGCGGGGCCGGGGTCTGGGAGCTGTTCATGCCCGGCGTATGGCCCGGCAGCAGGTACAAGTACTCCATCTGCGGGCCCGACGGCGTCTGGCGGGACAAGGCCGACCCGATGGCGACGCTACGCCGAGACGCCGCCCGCCACCGGCTCGGTGGTGTACCAGTCCGCGCACGAGTGGCACGACGGCGACTGGCTGACCGAGCGGGCGGTCCGGCAGCCGCTGGTCAGCCCGATGTCGGTCTACGAGGTGCACCTCGGCTCGTGGCGGCCCGGCCTGTCCTACCGGGAGCTCGCGGTCGAGCTGGCCGCCTACGTCACCGACCTCGGGTTCACCCACGTCGAGTTCCTGCCGGTCGCCGAGCATCCCTTCGGCGGCTCGTGGGGATACCAGGTCACCTCGTACTACGCGCCGACGTCGAGGTTCGGCACGCCCCGACGACTTCAGGTTCCTGGTCGACACCCTGCACCAGGCGGGCATCGGGGTCATCATCGACTGGGTGCCCGCGCACTTCCCGCGCGACTCCTGGGCGCTGGCCGAGTTCGACGGGACCCCGCTCTACGAGCACTCCGACCCCCGGTTGGGCGCGCACCCCGACTGGGGCACGCTGGTCTTCAACTACGGCCGCTCCGAGGTCAGGAACTTCCTCGTCGCCAACGCCATCTACTGGCTGGAGGAGTTCCACATCGACGGGCTCCGGGTCGACGCGGTCGCGTCGATGCTCTACCTCGACTACTCGCGGAAGGAGGGCGAGTGGGCGCCCAACGCGCTCGGCGGGCGGGAGAACCTCGACGCGATCTCGTTCCTGCAGGAGGTCAACGCCACCTGCTACAAGCGCGTCCCCGGGATCATGATGATCGCCGAGGAGTCCACCGCCTGGCCGGGGGTCTCCCGGCCGGTGCACCTCGGCGGTCTCGGGTTCGGCTTCAAGTGGAACATGGGCTGGATGAACGACACGCTCCGGTACATGGAGCATGACCCGATCCACCGGCAGTACCACCACAACGAGCTGACGTTCTCGATGGTGTACGCGTTCTCTGAGAACTACCTGCTGCCGCTCTCGCACGACGAGGTCGTGCACGGCAAGGCGCTCGCTGCTGCGCAAGATGCCGGGCGATGAATGGCGGCAGTTCGCCGGGCCTGCGAGCGCTGTTCGGCTACATGTGGGCCCATCCGGGCAAGCAATTGCTGTTCATGGGCGGCGAGTTCGGCCAGGGCAGCGAATGGTCGGAGCAGGCCGGCCTGGACTGGTGGGTGCTCCAGTACGACTACCACGCCGGCGTGCAGCGCCTGGTCCGCGACCTCAACGTGATCTACCGCGACTCGCCCGCCCTCTGGTCGCAGGACTACACCCCCGACGGCTTCGGCTGGATCGACTCCAACGACGCGCATGGCAACGTGCTGTCGTTCCTGCGGTTCGGCGCGCAGGAACACGGCGTTCCGGTGCTCGCCTGCGTCGCCAACTTCTCCGCCATGCCGCACGAGAACTACCGGCTCGGGCTGCCGCTGGCGGGCCGCTGGCTCGAGGTGCTCAACACCGACGCGACCGTCTACGGCGGCAGCGGGATGGGCAACCTGGGGGCCGTCCAGGCGATCCCGATGGCCTGGCACGGGCGCCCGGCCTCGGCGACGATCGTCCTGCCGCCGCTGTCGGTGGTCTGGTTCACACCGGAGCGCCTCTGACGCGGCGGCGCTGCTGGCGGGCTAACGCCACGCGGCGAGGCTCGCGATCCTCGACCAGGATCGCCGGCATCACCGTGGTCAGCGCGTCGCTCGCCTCGGCGGCGGCGGTGCGGGCGCGTTCCCTGTCATTGGCGCGGGCGGCCGCCGCGGCCAGCCGCTCGGCGGCGTCGCGGCGTTTCCTGGCTCTCCTGACCACCCCCGCGGCCCGGTCGGCCAGGACCAGCAGCGCGGCGACGAGCAGGACGACGACGATTACCAGGATCACGTACATGGGCATCAGGATTCCGGTCGACGAGAGCGGACAGTTGACCACATCGTGCGACGCAGCGGTGAGGGGGATTATGACGTCTATGTTACCTGCTACAGGAGCCGCAGCAGCCACCCGGGGCCGACGACCGACGCATTGAGCTCCTCGCAGCGCCGCCGCAGCTCCCGGTCCGCGGTCACCACCAGGCACGTTTCGTCGCGGGCGACGGCGTCGGCGACCACGCTGACGATCGCGTCGTCCCCCGATCCCGGCGCGGACACCAGCGCGCACCAGCGCCGGCTCGCCCCGCCTCCCCCGCTCGTCCAGTCCCGCGTCAGCTCGTCAGCTCGCTCGGCCGAGCAGCGCCACCGCCTCGCGCGCCTGCCCCTCGAGTACCAGCACCCACGCGGCCACCCCGGGCGGCCGACCCGTCGGCCCGGCGCGCGAGCGCGCTTGACCTCCAGGCAGAGCCGGCGCGCGGCGCCCGCGCGGTCGCGCCACCAGCCGTCGGCCCGGGCGCCCATCACGTTGGCGACGTCGACCACCACCATGGTCGCGATGTGAGCGATGCGCGGTCACCCCCTTACGTTCGGATAGCTAAAGATGATCTTCTCTGTCCGCGTAAGCTGACTGCATGGCAGACGCGAAGCTTGCCGGGCAGATCGTCCGGATGCGGCAGCGCAGGACCGGCCCACTCATCCTTGAGCTTGACCTGACGGACGGCATCGCCGACGGACCTCCCCAGGACCCGGTGGCAGCGCTCCTCACGATACGCCGCACGCGCCTGCCCGACCTGCTCGACGGGCTGAAGCGGGCGGCGTCCGATGACCGCGTGCGCGCGCTCGTGGTCAAGGTCGGCGGATCGCAGGATCGGGCTGGCCAAGGTCCAGGAGCTGCGCGACGCCGTGCTCGAGTTCCGCCAGTCGGGCAAGCTCGCGGTGGCCTGGTCGGAGTCGTTCGGCGACTTCGTCCGCGGCAACGTGCCCTACTACCTGGCCACCGGGTTCGACCGGATCTACCTGCAGCCGTCGGGCACGCTCGGCCTCACCGGGGTCGCCGTCGAGCAGGTCTTCCTGCACGGCGCGCTCGAGCGGCTCGGCATCGACTTCCAGTCGCGCCAAGCGGCACGAGTACAAGTCGGCCGCCGACCAGCTGACCGAGACCGGGTTCACCGCCCCGGCCCGGGAGGCGGCCGCCCGGCTGGCCGAGTCCGTGACCGAGCAGCTCGCGGCGGCGATCGCGGCCGGCCGCGGGCTGACCGTCGAGCAGGCCCGGGCGCTGCTCGCGCGGGGGCCGTTCCTCGCCCCGCAGGCGCTGTCCGAGGGGCTGGTGGACGGGCTGCTCTACCGCGACCAGGTCTACGAGCAGGTCCGCAAGGAGGCCGGCGCCGACGCGACGCTGCTCTACCTGCAGCGCTACCGCCGCACGCACTCGCTCGGCGACCTGCCGCGGCGGCTCCGCAGCGGCGTCCAGGAGCTGACGCCGGGGCAGCCCGAGCGGTTCGTCGCGATGATCTACGCGCACGGCGCGATCAGGTCCGGGCGCAGCGGCCGGGGCGGCCCGGGCGGCGGCGGGATGGGCTCCGACACGGTGGCGGCCGCGCTGCGGGCGGCGGCGGCCGACGAGGGCGCGCGCGCCGTCGTGCTCCGGGTGAACAGCCCCGGCGGCTCCTACACCGCGTCCGACGTGATCTGGCGCGAGGTGGTCCGGGTCCGCGCGGCGGGCAAGCCCGTCGTCGTGTCGATGGGCGACGTGGCCGCGTCGGGCGGGTACTTCATATCCGCGCCCGGCCGACGTGATCGTGACCCAGCCGGCCACGATCACCGGGTCGATCGGGGTGATCCTGGGCAAGCCGGTCCTGCAGGAGCTGTTCGAGCGGGTCGGCGTGTCGACCGACTCGGTGGCGGCACGACGCCGCCAACGCGACGATGTTCTCCTCGTCCCGGCCGTTCACCGACGCGGACTGGTCGCGGATCAACGAGTGGCTCGACGCCGTCTACGCGGATTTCACCGAGAAGGTGGCGTCCGGGCGGCGGATGGACATCGGCCGGGTGCACGAGCTCGCCCGCGGCCGGGTCTGGACCGGCGCCGACGCCGTCGCCAACGGCCTGGCCGACCAGACCGGCGGCATGCGCGAGGCGATCGCGATCGCCCGCCTCCGGGCCGGGCTGCCGGACGACGCGCCGGTCCGGTCGTACCCGCGGTTCGGCCCGCTCGACCAGCTGCGGCCCGCGGAATCGAGCGAGTCGCGGCCGGCCGCCGCCGGCTCGCTCGGGGCGGGCGCCGTCGCCGCGCTGTTCGCCGACGGCTGGGGTCCCGCGTGGCGGTTCGCGGCGGCGGCGGGCCTGCCGCCGTACGGACCGCTCGCCCTCCCCGGGGTATGGAAAATCAGCTGATATCGAACGGACCCTTGATGACTGCCCCCGGCAACGACTTCTCCTCCGCGCTCTCGGCCTGGGCGGCGGGCGTCACGCTGGTCACGATCGCGGACGACCGCGACGACATCGGGACGACGGTCAGCGCGTTCACGCCCGTCTCGCTCGACCCGCCGCTGGTGCTGGTGTCGCTCATCGCGGGCTCCTACCCGGCCGAGGTGCTGAGCCGCCCGTCGCTGCCGGCCGCGCAGTTCGCGGTCACGCTGCTCGCCTCGTCCCAGAAGCTGCTGGCGGGGCAGTTCGCCGCGGCCGGGCGGCCGAGCGCGCGGCGCATCCTCGACGACGCGCCGCACATGCGCGGGGCCGAGTCGGGGGCGCTGATCCCGCTCGGCGGGCTGGCCGCCCTCGAGTGCTCGGTCGCCCGGCGGGTCCCGGCCGGCGACCACCTGCTGGTGATCTCCGCGGTCACCTCGGTGGCGTACGTGGCGGAGGGCGGCGACCCGCTGATCCGCTTCCGCGGCCGCTACCCGGTGCACTAGACCTCCGGTTTTGTCAGACCCCGATCGTATGGTTGGAACGTAGATTCGATCCAACTGATTTTCGGGAGTCACCATGACTATCGACCGCATGGTGCACGGCTTCGGCGGGTCTGAGGACGAGTTCGACGATGAGTATTTCCTCGCCTCCGGCGACGAGGACGAGGACCGCTGGCCGCGACCGGAGTGGCTGCCAGCGGACTGCCTGAACGTGGGCTTCGCGCTCGAGGTGGGGACTTGCTGCAAGAACCCGGATAACCCGCTGGTCGGCTGCGCGGTTGATCTCGCCGACCTCGTTGACCTGGCACTCGTCGGCTCGTGGGCGCCAACTGCGAAGGGCCGGCGGCCGAGCTCGCCTACCGGCTCAAGTTGATTCCCGGGCTGCTGGCGCAGATCCACGCGATCTTGCCGAGGCTGAACCCGACGGCGGTGGCGCAGCTCTCTGCCCGGTCGGCCGCCTGGCCAACGCGGTCGACCAGGTGTGCGCCTACAGCTGCCCGTGGGCCTGCGAGGACCCCGACATGCCCCAGCCGGCGCCCCGAGTTCGCCCACCTCGGCCCGCTGCTGTCGGACTGCCTGTCGGCCCTGCGCGACCGCCTCGGCTGGCCGCTCCCCTAGCCGGCCTGCCGTCCGCGCGTTCAGGCCAGGCCGAGCGCTTCCGCCGCGGCCTGGGCGCAGGCCCGCGACGCGCCGTAGGTGGCCAGGTAGGCGGTCCCAGGCGGCGGCGTCCAGGCGGGCGCCCCCATGTCCACCACGATCGCGTCCGGGCGCGCCCTGAGCAGCTCGTTGACCAGCGGAAGGGCCCCCGCGCCGTGCCGCACGGCGAGCACCAGGGACCTGCCCTCCGCCGCCGCGATGATCGAGCCCGCCGCCGCCCCGTCGCCGGCTGCGGGATCGACTCGCCGTACCGCCGCCCACCGGGCGAAGCCCCAGGTGAATCGCCCGGCGGCGATGTTCTCCTCCGGCTCGACCTCGATGACCAGCGGGTCGACCAGCGCGCCGGGGACCGGGCCGGACCGCCGGAGCGCGCGCCGCGCGGCGAGCAGGCCTATCTCGGCGCCCGCGGCGGCGTCGGGTGCGCCAGCACCGTCGACCTCGCGGGCGCTGGCGAGCCATGCCCGGAGCGTCGCCACCCGGTCGGCCGCTTCCGCCAGCCGGTCGCCCGGCAGCCGGCCGGACGCGACCGCGTCCGCCAGCGCCGACCGCACGGCGTGGTACATCGCCTCGTCCGTCTCCCGCCCCAGGCAGAGCAGGTCGACGCCGGCCGTCACGGCGAGCACCGCCGCCTCGGGGATCCCGAAGGTGGCGCTGGCGGCCTTCATCTCCAGCGCGTCGCAGATGACCGCGCCGTCGAAGCCGAGTTCGCCGCGCAGCAGGCCGGTAACGGCGGCGGGCGACAGCGTGGCCGGAAGGTCGCCGGTGAGCTCCGGGACCCGCAGGTGCCCGGGCATGACGGCCAGGGTTCCGCCCGCGATGGCCGCCGCGAATGGCGGCAGATCGCGAACGTGCAGGTCGGCCATTGTGCCAAGGACAGTCGCGAGCGTCAGGTGCGAGTCGGCCACGGTGCTGCCGTGGCCGGGGAAATGCTTGGCGCAGGCGGCCACGCCCGCGCCCTGAAGGCCCGCCACGGCCGCCGCAACATGGCGGGCCACCAGGCCAGGGTCCGAGCCGAAGGAGCGGGTGCCGACGACCGCGCTGCCGCCGGGCACCAGCACGTCGGCGCACGGCGCGAGGTCGATGTTGATGCCGAGCCGCGCGAGGTCGCCGCCGATCGCGGCGTACACATCCCGGGTCAGCGCCACGTCGTCGACCACGCCGAGGGCGGCGTTCCCCGGGTAGGGGCTGCCTTCGGCGTACGCCACCCGGGTGACGTCACCGCCCTCCTCGTCGATGGCGATGACCGGCTCGGCCGCCGCCGCCGACCGCAGAGCCGCGCTGAGGGCGACCGTGTCGCCGACGACGTTCGGCCCGAAGAGCGTGACTCCTGCCAGCCCCCGCTCGAGCGCCTGGAGAATCCAGGGCGGCGGGGTGGTGCCGGGGAAGGGGGGATGAGGACCGCATCGGCGAGCGCGGCGAGGCTCGGGTCGATGCCTGATTCGAGTGACGTCATCCCTTCACCGCGCCTGCGACCAGGCCACTCGCCAGCCGTCGCTGGGTAAACAGGAAGAACGCGAGGACAGGGATGGTGAAGAGGGTGGAGGATGCCATGATCGCGCCCCAGTTGGTGGAATTCTGGCCGTAGAAGTACTGCACGTACAACGGCAGGGTGAACTTAGCGGTATCGGTGCCGAGGAAGGTCAGCGCGAACACGAACTCGTTGTAAGCGAAGATGAACGCGAACACGCTGGTGGAGACCAGCCCGGGGGAGATGAGCGGCAGCAGGATGCGCCAGAAGCGGGTCCAGGCCCCGGCTCCGTCTATCGCCGCCGCCTCCTCAAGGTCCTTTGGGACGGTCGCCGCGAAGTTGCGCAGCATCCAGATGGTGACGGGCAGCGCGAAGGCGGTGTAGACGAGGATCAGGCCGACGAGGCTGTCGAGCAGGTTGTACTTGCGGAAGTCGATGAACAGCGAGACGACCAGCGCCTGCTGCGGCAGCAGTTGCACGATCAGCAGCACAATCAGGTAAGTGGTGCGGAACCTGAACTTGAACCGGCCGAGCGCGATCGCGGCGAGCAGCCCGATCAGCGACGACAGCGCGACCGCGACGAGCGTGACGAACAGGCTGTTCTTGAGGAAGTTCCAGTACGAGATCCCGATCACCGACCCGCTGAAGACCGCCTGGAAGTTGGCCAGCGTCGGGTGCAGCGGCAGCGGATGCGGTGTCAGCGAGTAAATCTCGGTGGCAGGCTTGAACGCCGTGGAGATCATCCACAGCACCGGGAACAGGGCGAACAGGGCCACCAGCAGCCCCAGCAGGTTCAGCACGGCCTTGCGCGACACGCGGTTGAACCTCGGGATGCCGCGGCCAGGGTGACCGGACGCAGCACGACCAGATACGGGGACGGACGTCATGCGAATGCCCCTTGCTTGATCGCGGCACGGACGTACCCGACCGTGACGATGAGCAGGATGATCGTGAGGACGAACGCGGCCGCCGAGGCGAGCCCGTAGTGCGGCGGCTGGGTGAACGCCTGCGAGTACTCGTAGAGGCCGAGGTTGAACTCGTCCCGGTTCCCGAGTTCCCCGGTGACGATGTACGCCTGGGTGAACATTCCGAAGTCCCAGATCGTGGACAGCAGCGCCAGCACCAGGAATATCGGCCGCAGCAGCGGGAACGTCACCTTCCAGAAGTCGCGCCACGGTCCGGCGCCGTCCACCCGCGCCGCGTCGTGCAGTTCGGACGGGAGCGTGCGCAGGCCGGCCAGCACGGTGACCGCGATGAACGGGAAGCCGGTCCAGACCAGCATCACTGTCAGCACGGTGTAGGCCGGAAGCGGGGCGTTGGTCCAGCTGAAGCCCGCCCAGTGACGGGCCGCCGCCCAGCCAGGACGGCACCTTCTCCAGCGCCCAGTCGACGACGCCCGCCGTCAGGGTCGACCAGCCAGGCGAAGATCACGCTGGCGGATACCGCGGGCGTCGCCCAGGCGAGGATCGCGGAGATGGACACGAACGTGCGCATCCTCGGCCCGAGCCGTTCAAGCAGCAGCCCGACGAGCGTTCCGATGATCAGCGTCAGCGGCACCACGGCCACCGCGAAGTACACGCTTATCTTGAGCGACGACCAGAACTCGGGGTCGTGCAGGATCTGGCTGTAGTTCGCGAACCCGATCCACTGCGTGGGCAGCACGCCGCTGATCTGCATCAACCCGTAGTTCTGGAATGAGAACAGCCCGACTTGCACGGCGGGCCACAAGATCAGCGCGGCGATGACCGCGGTCGCGGGCAGCAGCAGCAGGTAGGGGCCCAGGCCCCGCTTCCTGATCCAGATCCCGGCGCGCCGCCGGAACGACAAGACAGGAGCGGGCGCTACCGAGCGGTCTGTTGTGCTACGTGAGCCGTCAGGCTCGTGGCCTGGGGGTGGAGCCGGCCGGGGACGGGGTCCCCGGCCGGCTGTGCGAAGAGGTCACCATAGGAAGGTACGGCTAGCTGCTGCTGCCGGTGTTGAGGACGCTCTGCAGCTGGGTGTTGGCGGAGGCCACCGTGGAGGCGAATGGCGCCCCCTGCATCAGCGACTTCAGCATCGTCGGGATGATGTTGAGCTTCCCGTTGTCGGCGGTGGGCCAGTTCGGGGCGTTGAGCGGCGCGGTCTGGCCATTGAGTGCGGCCTTGGCGAAGCCGGCCATGAACGCACCGCCGGTGCTCTCGCTTGCCGAAATCTGCGCGGAGTAAGGCGAGAAGAAGCCGGACAGCGTGGCGAAGCTGGTCGAGTTGGCCGGGTTGTCCATGACCGAGATCAGGTCCCACGCTGCCGTCTGGTTCGGGCTGGTCTTGAAGACCGCGAGGTCGGAGCCGCCGGAGAAGACCGGGGCCGGGTTCGGCCCGTTCTCGCTCGGGATCGGGAAGGACGCGATGTTGCTCGTGTCCACCGAGTTCTTCGGCAGCGTCGCCTTCGCCCACGGCCCGTCGATGTACATGTCGAGCTTGCCGAGGCCGAAGTCCTCGTTCGGCCCGCCGGAGGTCGCCCCGACGGTGCCGAGCTCGGTCTCCCCGATGTACTTGGACTTGGGAGACCTTGGCGGTTGTGTACAGGCCGACGTAGTACTTGATCGCCGCCTCGTCCTGCGCTGAGGTCAGGTCGGCGGTCCACTTGCCACCGGACTGGGTGGCGATCTGGCCGCCGGCGCCCCAGATGAAGCTGGCGAACGCGTTGGTGTCGTTGGTGATCGCGTCGAGGCCCGTGGTGCCCGGGTAGGTCTGCTGCAGCTTCATCGCGTCGGCCTGCAGTTCCGTCCAGGTCGTGGGCACGCGGTGATGCCGGCCTTCTTGAACTGGTCGGTGCGGTACCACACGGCGCGCACGCCGCCGAACCACGGCACGGCGTAGGTGGTGCCGCCCTGGGTGTCGTTGGCCAGCATGCCAGGGACGAGGCCCTTGGTGCCGGACCAGCTGCTCAGGTCGCTGGTGAGCGGGGCGAGGATGCCGCTCGCGGCCTCGGTGGGCGTGTCGGTGTTGCCCAGCTCGGTGATGTCGGGGATGTTCTTGCCGCTGGACAGCGCGTTGTTCCAGTCCGTGGTGCGGTTGCCCCACGGGATCCAGTCGACCTTGACCTGGGTGTTGGCGTACTGCGGGAAGTCCTTGTGGAACTGCGCGACGATGCCGTTCATCCAGGTGACCTGGGCCGGAACGGAGCCGCCCATCCGCCAGACGGTGAGCGTCGACGGAGCCGACGATGTGCTGCTACTCGACGTGCTGCTGCTGGTCGCGCTGCTGCTCGGGGGGGCGCTACTCGGCGCGCTGCTGCTGCTGGAACTGCTGGAGCTGCAGCCGGCGATGGCCAGCGCCGCAGCGGTGATGCCCGCGGCCGCGCCAAGCGCGGCCGATCTCTTCCTGAGTCCCACTGCTGGCACTCCTTCTACGAGGGTGAACTTTCGGTCAAACTGGTCAGGTGACCCTTGCCACAAAAACTAACTGGAAACTTTCCTATAAGATAGATCCGTTGCCAGAACTTAACAATCGCCGTCCGGCACGTGGCCGGCCGTAACTTGCGAGACTCACGGGGGGAAGATCATGCCGCTGCGCCAGAAACCGGGCACGCCCAGTCTGCTGCGCGAACTGAACGACCGGGCTGCGCTCGAGCTGCTGCTCGCGGATGGTCCGCTAACGCGGGCACAGCTGTCCGAGCGCACTGGAGTCTCCAAGGTCACCGTCTCCCAGATGCTCGCGAGGTTGGAGGAACGCGCCCTGGTGATGATCGCGGGAGAGCAGGCGGGTGGCCGCGGGCCGAACGCCGCGCTGTACTCGGTCATCCCCTCGAGCGCTTACGTTGCTGGACTATATGTGGACTTTGACCTGGTCAGCGTTGCCATCGCGGATGTGGCGGGCAACCAGGTGGCCGAGGTGAGCCTGGACCCGCACGGGGGCGACGACCCGATCGGCCTCGTTCGCGACGCGATCGGCCAGGCGTGCGCGAACGCCGGGATCAGCCTGGAGAACCTGTCGGCGGTGGTGATCGGCAGCCCCGGTGTGCTCGACCCGCGAACCGGCGCCCCCCGGCTGGCGGTAAACCTGCCGACCTGGCAGGAGGGCGTGCTTGACGGGCTCCGGGAGGTGCTGCACACGCCGGTGGTGATCGAGAACGACGTGAACCTGGCCGCGATGGCCGAGCGGGCCGGCGGCGCGGCGGCCGGGCTTGACGACTTCGCCTTCGTCTGGCTCGGCACCGGACTCGGACTCGCCTCGGTCATCGGCGGCCACGTGCGCCGGGGCGTAGGCGGCGCGGCGGGCGAGATCGGCTGGATGCCGGTGCACGGCGCCCCGCTTCCGGTCGGCAACGAGCATCCGGGCAAGGCCGGCCTGCAGGCGCTGGCAGGCGGGCTGGCGGTGCAGGCGCTGGCCGCGCAGCACGGGTTCGGCGGTCGCCACCCCGGCCGACGCCGTCGCCGCCGCGACCGCCGACGCGGCGCGCGGGGGGAGCGGCTCGGCGGGCGCCGCGTTCCTCGATGAGCTCGCGCAGCGGGTCTCGATCGGCGTGGCGGCGGTGTGCGTCGTCCTCGACCCCGGCCTGGTCGTCCTCGGCGGCCCGGTCGGCAGCGCCGGCGGCAGCGAACTCGCCACCCGGGTGGCGGCCGAGGTCGCCCGGATCTGCCTGGCCCACCCGGCGGTCGCGCCCACCTCGGTCCCGGAGGAGCCGGTGCTCCGCGGCGCCCTGCAGGCGGCCCTCACCCAGGCCCGGGCCGGGCTGCTCGGCTCGCTCGGGTCGCCGTCGGAGATCCCGGCGTGACGGCGGGCGATTCCGCCATCGTCGCAGCCGAGCACGTCGTGACGCCGGACGGCGTCCTCGCGCCCGGCTGGCTCCAGATCGCCGACGGTCGCATCGCGGCCGTGCACGCCGGGGAACCGCCCGCGCCCGCGACGCACCGCGGCCACTGGGCGCTACCCGGGTTCATCGACATGCACGTGCACGGCGGCGGGGGCGCGTCGTTCACCGAGGGCGGTCCCGACGACGCCAGGCGAGCCGCCGCCTTCCATCGCGCGCACGGGACCACCAGGATCGTCGCCAGCCTGGTCACCGCCCCCGTCGGCCAGTTGGAGGGTCGCTGCGCGATGCTGGCCGACCTCGCCGAAGCGGGCGTCATCGACGGCATCCACCTGGAGGGGCCGTTCCTGTCGGCGGCGCGGTGCGGCGCCCAGAATCCCCGCTACCTTATCCCGCCCGACGTCGCCGCGTTCACCCGGCTGCTGACCGCGTCCAGAGGGTGGCTCCGGATGATCACCATAGCCCCCGAACTGCCGGGCGCGGCCGAGGTGATCCACGCGGCGACGGCGGCCGGGGTCATCGCCGCCGCCGGCCACACCGACGCCTCGGCCGAGGTCACCGCGGAGGCGATCGGCGCGGGCGTCAGCCACGCGACGCACCTATTCAACGGCATGCGGCCGATCGACCACCGGGCCCCCGGACCGGTCGGGGCGCTGCTCGACCGCCAGGTGACCTGCGAGGTCATCGCCGACGGGAGCCACCTGGACGACATCACGATCAGGCTGGCGGCACGCGCCGCCGGACCCGGCAACCTGGTCCTCATCACCGACGCGATGGCCGCGGCGGGCATGGCGGACGGGGACTACCGGCTGGGCGAGCTGAGCGTGACCGTGACCGACGGGGTGGCCCGCCTCGCGGACCGCGCTCAGGGCGGCGTCGGGTCCATCGCCGGCTCGACCGCAACGATGGAACTCGTGGTCCGGCGCGCGATCACCGCGGTGGGCCTGCCCGTCACTGACGTCGCCCGCGCGGCCAGCGGCACGCCGGCCCGCCGCCTGGGGCTCGATGGCGTCACCGGCTCTCTGCAGGCCGACCTCGCCGCCGATATCGCCCTGCTTGACGAGGACTTCCGGCTGAGCGACGTCATCGCCCGGGGCGAGCGCCACCACGCGGCCGGGTAGGTACCCGTCCTTCATCGCCTTGGCTGTGCTCGGCGTCTCCGGCTCCCCTTGCACCGCTGCCGGCCGGACGGCAGGAGACGCCGGACACCCCGGCGCGGTCGGCGACCGACCGGTGGGACACAAGGCGGGCAGACGAGGTAGGGATGATGCGGCCGCAACCGGAGCCGGCCCGCGGGCGCGCGCCCTGGCGTGGCGGCGCCCGGCCGTGGCTCATGATCGGGGGCGGCTACGCGGCGCACCGAATGCTGCCGCAGAAGCACGACCCGCCACGGTACGAGCTGCTCGAACGGCCGGCCGGATCGGTGCTCGAGCAGCTCGACGAGGTTCAGTGGGCCGACTGGTCAGGCGCCGGCGAACTGCTGACCGCGACCGCCGACGGGCGGCTGCAGATTCGCGACCGGGTCACCCTGCAGGTGGCATGGGAGCACGACCTCGGGCCGATGCGTCCGAGCGACGGTGCGCCACCCGCAGAGGCACGGCATTGGTAGCCCTCCGGCCGAGGCGTTCAGTATTGACCTTTGATCACGAAGAAGGAACCGCGGATCACGCCGGCCAGCCTTGACTTCTGGCGCGCGAACTTAAAGCCGGCCGCCGCCAGTTCCTCCGGAATCTCCATACCCTCTGACAGCTTGAATCCGACCGCGCGCTTCTTCCCGTCATCGATCGCGTACATCACGTTGATGGACAAGCCGGACTCGTAGAACACGTAAGCCATCCGGATGCCGTCGACCTCGAAGGAAGTCGCCTCAAGCGGGCGGGCGGAGATGACCAGGTCGCGCTCGTCAGCGAGGATGCGGTTGACCCAGGCGAGCGTCTCTGGTTCCTCGCTGACGGGGCTCACGGTGAAGGTGTGATCGTACTTGTTCTTGAAGTAGCGCGCCTCGTTAGCGCGTAGTCCAGCGAGAGCCTGCGCGACCGGGCACGATTCCAGGCCGACGGTGGACACGTTCGCGAAGTCGACTACGTACGGCATGAGCCCTCCCCCGTGACAATCTCTGCGCTAACGCTAGCGGACGGACGAGCAGTTCAGAGGGTCGCGAGGATCAGTTTGACGGCGCGGTCGACTTCCCCGGTCTCTGTTGCGTCGAGGCGGCCCGCGAAGTCTCCGAGGCGGCTGGCGTCGACGGCTCGCATCTGGTCGACCAGCACGAGGGTCCGGGTGCCGTCCATGTCGATCTCAGGGCGGAAGATCGCGGGCTGCGCGCTGGTGGACGTCGGGGCGACGATGAGGGTGGAGAGCACGATCGCGTCGCTCTGGATCGCGACCGCATACCGGGGGCCGCGCTGCTCGTGGCCGGCGGCGTCCTTGGCGGGGCGCAGCCGGTACACGTCACCACGCACTGATCTCGTCCAGTTCCTCGTTCACGGCCTTGATCTCGGCCAGGTCGGCTGGGTCGTTGCGCAGCCGTTCGGCGTCGCGTGCTGCCTGAGCGTAGAGGCGGGCGGCGTATTGCGCGTGGATGAGGTCGCGGATCGCGTCGGACAGGTTCCCGTCGCCGGCCAGCTGGCGGAGCTCGGCCATCGTCTGCTCGTCGGCGCGGAAGCTAATCGTCGTGGCTGTCATACGACCAGTGTAGGACAGGCGCGTGATACAGGGGCCAGGCAAAATGGGCTGCGGCTGGCCCGCAGATGAGCTGCGCGTCGATCGGTACGCCGCCGGGCTGTCTTACGTGCTGGCTGCTCGTCTCGTGCCAGCCCTCCTGTTCACGTTGCTGGGCGGCGTCATCGTGGACCGCTTTCCGCGGCGGATCGCGCTCCTGGCCTCAGATGCCGCTCAAGGGGCAGCGGTCACCGCGATAACGATCTTGGCTGCAACTCACACGATCAGCCTGCTCAGCCTTGTGCTCATGGCCTTGGTTTTCGGACTGGGCGATGCCCTGTTCTTCCCGGCGCCCATGGCGCTCACCCCGGAGCTGGTCCCCGGCGATCAGCGCAGGCAGATGACGCGGTACGCAGGCCTCTGAGCTGCCCGTCCGAAATTAACTAGAAAGTTTCCTAATAATAAGTCTTGACCGCTCCGTTACCCGGACGTACAAAGTGATCACACCACCGGTTTACCGGCTCATGGGGGGTGCCGGATCGCCTCTCGCCCCTGGAGGGCCCATGAAGTTCGGAAGACGGATTCTGCGAACAGCTCTCATCACTGGCTCGGCACTCGGCCTAACAGCCGGCGGCGCGGTCCTCGCGCTGGCCTCCGGCCCCGCCGCGCAGGCATCCACCGCTTGCGCCGCGGCGTGGAGTGCCGGCACCGTCTACACCGCCGGCAATCAGGCCAGCGAGAACGGGATCAATTACACCGCCAACTGGTGGACCCAGGGCAACGACCCGGCGACCAACAACGGCGGCAGCGGCTCGGGACAGCCGTGGACATCGGATGGCTCCTGCACCGGCGGCTCGGGATCGGGCTCAGGGTCGGGTTCGGGGTCGGGGTCTGGCACGGGTTCGGTGAGCGGCCTGCTGTTCAGCCCGTACAAGGACGTCACGATCAATATGAACTGGAACACCTACCAGATGCAGTCGGCCGTGGAAGGCAGCGACCTGCCAGTAGTGGGCTCCGGAAGCCTGGTGTCGAACTACGTCCCGAAGCTGCCCGCGATCACGCTCGCGTTCGCGACCGGAGCCTGCGGCAGCGAGACCTGGGGTGGTGCCTCGGGTGCCAGCTGGGCGGCCGAGAACATTCCCCAGCTCAACAGCGCCGGCCTGAATTACGTGGTCTCTACTGGCGGTGAGGCCGGCACGTTCACCTGCACCTCGGCGGCGGGCATGGAATCGTTCATCGCCCGCTACTCGAGCCCGCACCTGGTCGGCATCGACTTCGACATCGAAGGCGGCCAATCCGAATCGGATATCCAAAACCTGGTCGCCGCGGCGGCGGGAGCCCAGTCGCAGTACCCGAACCTGCAGTTCTCGTTCACGCTGGCCACGCTAGGAGCATCCGACGGCAGCTACGGCGGCGTGAACTCGCTCGGCAACGAGGTCGTCGAGGCAGTGCTCGGCTCCAGCCTGACGAACTACGTCATCAACCTGATGACAATGGACTTCGGCAGCGCGTCGAGCAGCGTCTGCGTCGTTGTCTCCGGCAGCTGCGAGATGGCGCAGTCGGCCATCCAGGCGGTGAAGAACCTCCAGCACACCTACGGAGTCCCGGCCAGCAAGATCGCCGTCACCCCGATGGTCGGCCTGAACGATAACACCAGCGAGACCTTCACGATCGCTGACGTTGACACGCTGACCTCCTACGCGACCAGCAACGGCCTGTCCGGTCTGCACTTCTGGTCACTGGACCGGGACACGCCCTGCAACGACACGTACGCGTCCCCCACCTGCAACTCGGTTTCCAGCACGTCACCGCTGGAGTACACCAACAGGTTCCTGAGCGACCTCGGGATCTGACAGAAGTCCCAGGGCGGGCCGTGCACGGGCTACCGTGCACGGCCCGCCTTATCCCGTGCTCTTCAGAACGCCGGTAAGATTCGTCCCGTCGACATATATCTTGAAGTCAAGTATCTTTTTATCAAGGTATTTGGAGGTGCGGTGCGATGATCACCGGATTCGACCACGTTCAGGTGGCGATGCCGGCCGGGGGTGAAGACGCGGCGCGAGCCTTCTACGCGGGCCTGCTCGGAATGAGCGAGCGGCCGAAGCCGCCGATCCTGGCCGCGCGGGGCGGCTGCTGGTTCAGTTCCGGCACCGCCGTCCTGCACCTGGGGGTGGAGGCGTCGTTCGCGCCCGCCCGCAAGGCGCACCCGGCGCTGCTGGCCGACGACCTCGAGGGTCTCGCGGCGGAGCTGACTGCCGCCGGCTACCAGTGCGTCCGCGCCGACGGCGAGATCCCCGGCGTCCGCCGGTTCCACACCCTCGACCCGTTCGGCAACCGCATCGAGTTCCAGCAGGCCTAGCAGCAGCCCTAGCTAGGGCTGACGCCGTCCGGATTGCCACACCGCGTGCACGAGGGGGACGCCGGGACGGTAGGCGAGGTGGGTGTGGGACGGGGCGTCGAGCATAATCAGGTCGGCTTTCGCGCCGGGCGCGAGGTAGCCGACGTCACTGCGGCGTAGCGCCAAGGCGCCGCCCGTGCTGGCCGACCAGACCGCCTCCGACGTTGTCATGTGCATGTCGCGGACGGCCAGCGCGATGCAGAACGGCATGCTCGAGGTGTACGACGAGCCCGGGTTGCAGTCGGTGGCGAGGGCGACCGTCGCGCCCGCGTCGATCAGGCGGCGGGCATCGGGGTAAGGCTGGCGGGTGCCGAACTCCGCGCCGGGCAGCAGGGTGGCCACGGTGCCCGCAGCAGACGCGGACCGCGCCGACGGCGCCGCCGCCGCGAGCGCGTCCACGTCGGCGTCGGTGAGAAACGTGCAGTGGTCGGCCGACGCCGCGCCGAGCTCTACCGCAAGCCGGACGCCCGCACCGGGTTCGAGCTGGCTCGCGTGTATCCGCGGGATCAGCCCGCGCGCCTGGCCGGCCGTCAGCACCGCGCGGGCCTCGTCGACGCTGAACGCGCCGCGCTCGCAGAACACGTCGACCCAGCGGGCGCGCGGCGCGCAGGCGTCGAGCATCGGGCCGCACACCAGGTCCACGTAAGCTCCGGCGTCGCCGTCGAACTCGGCCGGGACCACGTGCGCGCCGAGGTAGGTCACCTCGTCGGTGACCTCGGCCGCCAGCGTCACCGAGCGCGCCTCGTCCTCGACGGTCAGCCCGTACCCGGACTTGCACTCGAACGTGGTGGTGCCCTGCGCCAGCATCTCCCCCGCCAGCCTGCGCAGCCCGCCCCGCAGGTCGGCGTCGGTCGCGGACCGCGTCGCCGCCACCGTGGACCTGATGCCGCCCGCCCCGTAGGGGCGGCCCGCCATCCGCGCCGCGAACTCGGCCGACCGGTCCCCCGCGAACACGAGGTGCGCGTGCGAGTCGACGAACCCGGGCAGCACCGCCCGTCCGGCCGCGTCCACCAATTCATCGGCGGCGGGCGCGCGGGACGCCGGGCCGGTCCAGGCGATCCGGTCCCCCTCGATGACCAGCGCCGCGTCGTTGACCACGGCGAACCGGCCGGCCCCGACGTCCGCCGCGTCCGCCCCTTCGGGCGCGTTCGTCACCAGTTCGCCGATCCGCGTAATCAGCAGCGACCGGGTCATGGACGCTCCTCCCGTTTCACCCCAATCACCGCGCCGATCGCGGTCGCGAGCTCGCGCGGCACGTCGTCGACCAGCAGGTGACGCCCGTCGCGGACCACGTTGACGCCGGACGCGACCACGTGCCTGATGTCGGCTGCGGTCCCGGCCGCGAACAGCGCCGCCAGCGGATCGGCGGCCGCGCCGCCGGCCAGCCGCGGCGAGTCGAGCGACACCGTGACCAGGTCCGCGTACGCTCCCGGCACGATTTCGCCCGCATCCGGCCAGCCCAGGCAGGCATGTCCGCTCACGGTGGCTGCCGCCGCCTGGTCGGCCGGGGTGAAGTGGCCCCGCTGCCTGCTCACCAGCCGCTGCGACAGCTCGAGCCAGCGCGCCTCATCGATCAGGTCGATGACGCTGTGCCCGTCGCTGCCAAGCGACAGCGGCGATCCGGCCGCGGCGAGCGCCGGAGCGGGGCCGACGCCGTTGGCGAGGTCGGCCTCGGTCAGCGGGCACATGCAGACGGTCGCCAGCGACCCGCCCAGCAGTTCGATGTCGCGCGAGGTCAGATGGGTGGCGTGCACCATCGTCGAGCGCGGGCCGAGCGCGCCCGCCGCGTAAAGCACTTCGGCCGGGGTTGCGCCGAACGCGGCCCGGCACTCGGCGTTCTCGAGCGGCTGCTCGGACAGGTGCGCGTGGACCGGCGCTCCGTGCGCGTGCGACCACGCCATCACCTCGGGCACCTGGTCGGGGGAGACCGCGCGAACCGAGTGGATCGCCGCCCCGAGCCGGGCGTGCGGCGCCACCATGCCGAGGGCGTCGCGGGTGAACCCGGAGACCCGCTCCGCCCACGCCGCCGCCGAGCCGTCGCCGAACCGGAGCTGAACGCCCGCCAGCGGCAGCGCCTCTCCGCCGGGCAGGAACCCGCCGGCCAGGTAGCAGGCGTCAAGCAGGGTGATCCGCAATCCGGCCGCGGCCGCGGCCGCGATCAGGACCCGGCCCATTTCGTTCGGATCGCGGTAGCCCTTTCCGCCCGGGCCGTGATGCAGGTAGTGGAACTCCCCGACGCAGGTGACCCCGGCCAGCGCCATCTCCGCGTAGACGGCGCGGGCGAGTGCGAAGTAGCTGCCGGGGTCGAGCCGCTCGGCGACCGAGTACATGCGGTCGCGCCAGGTCCAGAACGTGTCGCCGCCGGCCGTCGTACCGGTCCCCGGAGCGGCGCCGCGCAACGCGCGGTGAAATGCGTGCGAGTGCGCGTTGGCCAGGCCGGGGAGGGTCAGCCCGGGCAGCCGGACGGTGCCCGGCGGGACCCGCTCGGCGACCGTGCCGGGAGTGACCGCCGTGAACCGTCCGCCGTGGGCCTCGATGAGTACGTCTTCGGCCAGCGGAAGGTTGGCCCCGAGCCATGCGGTCTGGGCGTGCCAGCGACGTACCGCCGCTGCCTCGTCTGATGTCACATGCACATCATTCCCGGCCCGCCTTGGCGGAAGAACGCTGGGTAGAACCTTGCCGCGAGCGCCGTAGGTAGAATCTGCGGTGATGACAACGGGGAAAGAACAGATTGAAGCTCCGCACCACGGCCCCGAGCATCGGGACGTCTCCGGCGGGTGGCTGCGGCCTGCCGTGTTCGGGGCGATGGACGGGCTCGTCACGAACGTTTCGCTGATAGCGGGCGTGGGCGGCGGCGGCGGTTCGCAGCACGCGATCGTCCTCACCGGTCTCGCCGGCCTCGCGGCGGGCGCGTTCTCCATGGCCGCGGGCGAGTTCGTCTCCGTCTCCTCGCAGAACGAGCTCGTCCAGTCCGAGGTGGACAAGGAGAAGCACGAGCTCGACACCAACGCCGTCGCCGAGCAGCTCGAGCTGGTCGGCATGCTACGCCGCCGCGGCATCAGCGCGGCGACCGCGCGGCAGGCCGCGGCCGAGATTTCCGCCCACCCGGACAAGGCGCTCGCCATCCACACGTTCGAGGAGCTCGGCGTCAACCCGGCCGATCTGCCGTCGCCTGCGGTCGCAGCTGGCGCGTCGCTGGTCGCGTTCTCCATCGGCGCGTTCGTCCCGCTCCTCCCCTACGCCATCGGATTCGACGCGCTCTGGGTCGCGCTGGTCCTGTCCGCGCTCGCCGCGATCGTGGGCGGCGGCCTGGTGGCGCGGCTGACCGCCCGGCCGTTCTGGCGCGGCGCCCTGCGGCAGCTCGCGCTCGGCGCGATCGCGGCCGGATTCACCTACCTGATCGGCCTCGCCGTCGGCGGGATGGCGGCGGGCTGACTGCGCCTACCGCGCGGGTAGCAGGCAGGCGACGGCGCTGTTATGCAGTTGTGACGACGGTGCCGGCTTGTTCGAGCGCCGCTACTTCGTCGGCGGGCGCGGTGGCGTCGGTGACGAGGGTGTGCACAAGCGCCGCGGCCCCGACGTAGGCGTGGGCGGTGCGGCCGAGCTTGCTGCCGTCGGCGGCGGCGATGATGCGGCGGGTGGAGGCGATGATCGCCTTCTTCACCACCGCGTCGTCGAGGTCGTAGGCGGTCAGCCCCTCGGCGGCGCTTAGACCGCAGCAGCCGATGACGGCGGTGTCGAAGCGCAGTGCCGCCAGCGAGGCGAGGGCGAGCGGGCCGACTAGGGCGCCCTCGCCAGCCCGGGGCCGTCCGCCCGGAACCATCAGCGTGGTCGGGATCGGGGCGTCGCTGAGCACATGGATGGCCTGTAGCGACAAGGGCATCACGGTGACCGAACGGCCCCACAGCAGTCGGGCGACCTCCAGACAGGTGGTGCCGCTGTCGAGCAGGACGGTCTCGCCGTCGGCGATGAGCCGGGAGACCTCGGAGGCGATCCGCCGCTTGGCGTCGCCCGCCTCGTGCGCGCGCAGGGCGAACGGCGGCTCCGCGCCTCGCAGCAGAAGGGTACGGGCCCCGCCGCGGACGCGTTCGAGGGCGCCCTGCGCGGCCAGGGCGTCCAGGTCCCGCCGGATGGTCATCTCCGAGGTGCCAGTCAGCTCGGCAAGTTCCGGGACCGTGGCGCTCCCCGACTCCTTGACGGCTCGGGCAATCAGGCGGTGACGGTCTGCGTTGCTCATACGGCGATTGAACACCACCGCGAAGCGAACACGCAATATGTTCACAATGCCGCCTTTTAAACACAAAATATGTTCGTTATGGTAGCTGCATGGATCGTTCACTCCGAGCCGCCCGCGTTGCGACCTTCATCTACTTCGTCCTCGACGGAACCTTGATGGGCATCTGGCTGGTGCAGATCCCCGCCGTGGAGAAGCGCGTGGGCGTCAGCAACGCGACACTCGGGAGCCTGCTGGTGCTGCTGGGCCTCGGCGCCTTCATAGGCATGCAGGTCGCGGGCCGACTGGCCGACCGCCACGGCACGCGTGTCGTGGTCCGCGCTGCCGGGGTGCTGTGCGGCGCGAGCCTGGTGCTGCCCGGCCTCGCCCGCGACCCCTGGACGCTGGCCGGCGCGCTGCTGGTGTTCGGCCTCGCCAACGGCTGCCTGGATGTGAGCATGAACGCCCATGCCGTGCACGTCGAGAAGGCCTACAAGCGGCCGATTATGTCGGCCTTCCACGCCGCGTTCTCCGTCGGCGGGGTCGTCGCCGCGCTGATCGGAGGGAGGGCAGCCAGCGTCGGAATCAGTCCGGCGGCGACGCTCGGCGCCGCCGGGGCGGTGGGGATCGTGGTCGCCCTGGTGCCCGCGCGCAGCGTACTGGCGACCACGCCGACATCCATCACCGCGCCGGCCGAATCCCCTCGCACCACTGGAGTTCATCCGGCAGGCCAAGGGGCAAGGCGGCGCACCCCTCCGGCGCGCATCTGGATCCTCGCCGCCCTGGCGCTGATGTGCATGCTGTGCGAGGGAGTCGCCAACGACTGGAGCACCCTGGAGGCGAAGACCATACTCGGGGCCCCCGTCGGGACCGCCGCCTTCGCCTACGGCACCTTCGCGGCGACCATGACCGTCGGCCGCCTCCTCGCTGACCGCGTCTCCGGGCGCTTCGGAACGGCGGCCGTCCTTCGCTGGGGCGCGGCCACTGGCGCCATCGCAATCACCGTCGTGGCCCTCGCACCGTCGATCTGGATGGCCCTGGCGGGATGGGCACTGTTCGGCCTGGGCCTGTCCGGCTGCGTTCCCCAGCTGTTCAGCGCCGCCGGGCACACCGACCCCGCCGCCGCAGGCACCAATGTCTCCCGGGTCGCCGGACTCGGCTACCTCGGGATGCTCGCCGGCCCGGCCGTGATCGGCTGGACGACCCGCCTGGTGGCGCTCAACTACGCCCTCCTAGTCCCGGCCCTGCTCCTGGTGATCGCTTCCGTGACCGCCGGAATCCTCCGGGCCGGATCGGAGCACGAGCCTGAACCCGAGTCCCGGCCCGAGCTGGCGCAGCGCACCTAACTGCCCGTGGAAGGGGAACCCGTGCTCACCCGCCGACGGATCGCCCTGTTCGACCTCTTCGGAGTCATCGCCCCGCAGCAGCGCCCGGGCGCCCTGGTGGAAATGGCGGCCGGGTGCAACGCACCCGCGGTCGCCTTCGCCGAGGCCTACTGGGGCCTGCGGCCGCCCTACGACGCCGGGCGGCAGACCGCGGCGGATTACTGGAGCGCGGTCCTTCAGCGGCTGTCGCGTCCCGTCGATCTCGCCGCGGTCGAGGCGCTCCGGCTCGCCGACGTCGACAGCTGGTCGCGCGTCGATGACCGCATGGTCGCCTACGTGCAAGCCCTGCGCGCCCGCGCCGAGGTCGCGTTGCTGTCCAACATCCCCGCGGATCACGCGGACGCCTTCCTCGCAGCCCAGCCCTGGCTGGGGAAGCTCGACTACGTCGCCTTCTCCGGGAAGATCAAGGTGGCCAAGCCAGACCCGGCCGCGTTCCGCCACTGCGTCACCGCCATGCACGCCGAGCCCGCGGACTTCCTTTTCATCGACGACTGCGAGGAAAACGTGCGCTCCGCGCAAGCCGTCGGCATGGCCGGTCACGTCTTCACCAGACTCGAAGAACTGGAAACGACCATCAACGCCTGGTTACTGCTTCCAGGTTAAAAAGAGCCCGCGTCGTGGCAAGCGCTCTTGCTGCGCTGGCCACGACGCGGAGCGGAGCTGGATTACCCCATTGCAGGCAGGTAGCGGGAATTATCCCTCATGAACGACGAGCGTGTTCCAGGTGGTCGGTCCGACGATCCCGTCGACGCCAATCTTGAACTTTGCCTGGAAGCTTCGGACGGCCGAGTTCGTTGCCGGCCCGAACTGGCCGTCGACCGCGACCTTCGTAAAGCCGTACGCGAAGTGCAGGTTGTGCTGAACGGCGGACACCGCCGACCCGGTATTTCCCTGCTTGACCTGGATGATGAGACGCGACCAGGTCAGCGGCCCCACTTCTCCGTCCGCTTGGAGGTGCGACTTCGACTGGAACGACCTGACGGCCGCGGCCGTCGCCGGCCCGAAGTGCCCGTCGGTCGCGAGGCGAGCGCCATGCGCGTTGAGCAGGTACTGAATAGCGAAGACACGCTCTCCCACGGCCCCCTGCTTGACGATCGGCCACGCGAGGGCCGCTGCTAGTTCCGGCGCTGCCCGAACCGCGTGATTTGCCAGCACGGATTGGGCCGCGGGCGCCGCCGACGCCGCGGGCGCCGCGTGGGCGGATCCCATTGCCATGAAGGCCGCCGCGCCGGTGGTAATCGCGGCCACCATCCCCAGGACGGCCTTCCGCTGAATTTTACCCATAAGTTCCCCCTGACTGTCCGCCTAAAATCGGAAATTTGCAAAGGCGGGGAAACCGTATCACCGAACTCGGCAATTTTTGAGTATTCCTGCGTCGTGTCGCGAAACGACTCTATTCCGACTTACGCAGAAGCGCCTAGTGAGCATTTATAGTCAGCTAACCGTCCTTAATTAATGATGTCGGACTATTTGGTTCGAGGCTGAGGAAATTCCGGCGAGGCAGCCTTCGATGACCCCGGGCTCGTGCGCATCGTGGACCAGGTTGCGGCCCGAGCCGCAGCGGGGTGCGGCGGCTAACGTCGCCTACCGACTGGTAAGGTGCCCCGTGGCCTCAGTAAATCGCCGGTTGCGCATTGCGCTGCTCTCGTACCGCAGCAAGCCGCACTCTGGCGGCCAGGGCGTCTACGTGCGCCACCTGAGCAGGGAGCTCGCGGCGCTCGGGCATCGCGTCGAGGTGTTTTCCGGGCAGCCCTACCCGGAGCTCGACAACGGACCGATACTGCGCCGGGTGCCGAGCCTGGACCTCTACCGAGACGACGACCCCTTCCGGACGCCGCGCCCGTCCGAGATCAGGGACTGGGCGGACGCGCTCGAGGTGGCGATGATGTGGGCCGGGGCGTTCCCCGAACCGCTGACGTTCAGCGTCCGGGCGCTCCGGGCCCTGCGCTCGCGTCCGGGCGAATTCGACATCGTCCATGACAACCAGGGGCTCGGCTACGGCATGCTTGGCGTGCGGCGCCTCGGGCTGCCGCTGGTCACGTCCATCCACCACCCGATCACGGTGGACCGGCGGCTCGACCTGGCCGGCCGGGGCTGGCTCGAGCGCCTTAACAAGACCCGCTGGTACGGGTTCGTGCGGATGCAGGGCCGGGTATCGCGCCGGGTAGGCCCGCTGATCACGGTGTCCGGATCATCCAGAGATGACATCTGTCGAGATTTCAAGGTGCCGAGCGATAAGGTCCAAATCATCCCGCTGGGGGTGGACACCCGGCTTTTTCGCCCCCGACCCGAGCAGCCGCGCGTAAAGGGCAGGATCGTGACTGTGACCAGCGCTGACTCCCCCCTCAAGGGGTTGTCGACACTGCTGCGCGCGGTCGCCAAGCTGGCTACCGAGCGCGATGCCCACCTCGTGGTGATCGGCACCCCGTCGACTGCCACCAGCGAGCAGGTGGCGCTGCTCGCCCTCGGCGACAAGGTGACGTTCGCCAACGGCCTGCCCGACCAGGAGTACGCGGAGCTGCTGGCCTCGTCCGAGGTGGCCGTGATCCCGTCGCTGTACGAGGGGTTCTCGCTGCCCGCGGTGGAGCACCTCGCGTCGGGGACCCCGCTGGTCGCCAGCCGCGCCGGGGCGCTGCCCGAGGTCGTCGGGGACGCCGCGGTGCTGGTTGAGCCGGGCGACCCGGAGGAGCTCGCCGCCGCGCTGGGCGCGCTGCTCGACGACGGTGCGCGGCGGGCGGAGCTGGCGGCTCGCGGCCTGGCCCGCGTCAGCGAGCGGTTCGCCTGGCCCGCGGTCGCCACCGCGACCGCCGGGCTCTACTTGAAGGCCATCAACGGAGAACTCGGGTGCTAACGGTCGACTTCACGAAATTTCCGATCAATCCGGGCGACCGCGTCCTCGACCTCGGCTGCGGGGCCGGCCGCCACGCCTTCGAGGCGTACCGCCGCGGCGCCCGCGTCGTCGCCGCCGACCTCGACCAGAAGGAACTCAGCGGAGTCAGCGACATGTTCGAGGCGATGCGCGCGGAGGGCGAGGCCGGGCCGCCCGCGCAGGCCGCCGCGGTCACCGCCGACGCGACCCGGCTGCCCTTCTCCGACGGCGCGTTCGACGCCATCATCGTCGCCGAGATCCTCGAGCACGTTCCCGACGACACCGCCGCCATGAGGGAGATCGCCCGCGTGCTGCGCCCCGGCGGCACCGTCGCGGTGACCGTGCCCGCGTGGCTGCCGGAGCGGATCTGCTGGGCCCTGTCCACCGAGTACCACGAGGTCCCAGGCGGTCACGTGCGCATCTTCACCCGCGCCGAGCTGACGACGAAACTGTCCGCGGCGGGCCTGGCGCCGACCGGCGCCCACCACGCGCACGGCCTGCACGCACCCTACTGGTGGCTGAAATGCGCGGTCGGCGTCCACGACGACGCGCACCCCGCCGTGCGCGGCTACCACCAGTTGCTCGTCTGGGACATCATGCGCAAGCCGCCGCTGACCCGGCTGGCCGAGGCGGCGCTCAACCCCGTCATCGGAAAGAGCCTCGTCATCTACGCGAGGAAAGAGGAAAAACCGATCATCCCGAACGGACGCGTGGTTCCTCTCCATGCGCCAAGCTAAGCCGATGCTCCCGGCGTGGCCCAGGCCGCCGGCCGAGCTTCTGCAGACCGCCCGCTCGATCGCCGCGGCACAGCTGCCGAGCGGCGCGATCGCCTGGCCGGACGGTCACGTCGACCCGTGGGACCACGTGGAGTGCGCGATGGCCCTGGCAGCCTGCGGGCTGCCCGGCCCGGCCCGCCGGGCCTATCGCTGGCTGCGCGATACGCAGCGCCCGGACGGCTCGTGGCCGAGGGCGACCGGTGGCCCGGGCGCGGCCAGCGCGGACGAGGTGACCGACCACGCGGCGGAGAGTCATCACGCCGCCTACCTCGCGGTCGGCGTCTGGCATCAGTTCCTGGTCACCGGCGATCGTGGCTTCGCCATCCGGATGTGGCCCGCCGTCCGCGCGGCGATCGGCTGGGTGCTGGAGCTGCAGACGCCACGCGGCGAGGTGGTCTGGGAGCGCGACGCGGGCGGCCGGCCGGGCGAGTTCGCGCTGCTGTCCGGCTGCTCGAGCATCCTCCAGGGACTGCGCTGCGCGCTCGCGCTGGCCGAGCTGGCGGAGGAGCCGCAGCCCGACTGGGAGCTCTCGGCCGACCTGCTCGCTCACGTGCTCGCCCGGCATCCGGAGGCGTTCGCCGACAAGAGCCAGTTCTCGATGGACTGGTACTACCCGGTGCTCGGCGGCGCGCTGCGCGACGGCGCCGCCGCGCAACTGCTCGCGGCCGGCTGGGACACCTTCGTCGTGCCCGGTCTCGGCGTCCGCTGCGTCAGCGACCAGCCCTGGGTGACCGTCGCCGAGACCTGCGAGCTGGTGCTCTCCCTCGACGCCTGCGGCCAGCGCGACCGGGCGGCCGAGGTCTTCGCTACGGTCCGCCGACAGCGCGACGAGGACGGCGCCTACTGGACCGGCTGGCAGTACGTCAACCAGGCGCACTTCCCGGCCGAGCGCTCGGCCTGGACCTCCGCCGCCGTGATCCTCGCCGCCGACGCCCTGACCGGAATCAGCGCCGGGGCCGGGATCTTCCGCGACATCCCCGGCCACATCGACCCGAACCCGCCCGTCGACCCCGAGTCCTGCGGCTGCGACCCGGATTCCGCCAGCACAGCGATAACACTCGGCCAGCGCTAGCTGCCTCGCGAGCCGCACCGGGCATCAGGGCCGCCTCAACGATTGAGGCTGGGAAAGCGTCCTATCGCGCGACGGCGTCCGCCGGCGGCTGCAACTGCGGATACTGGTCAAAGTACTGCGTGATCGCCTCTGGCGACTCCGCGGTGGCCGCGAGACGGGAGAGGACGTCGAGTGACTTGTCGAGTTCCTCGTGCGGCTGATCCCGGGGTTCCACCTTGAGACGGTCGCACCAGTACCAGCCGGACACCTCGACCTTGTTGAGGGCGGCGACGTCATTGATCAGGCTGCCTCGCAATTCGTCCCAGCCCCACAGTTCTCCGTTGCCGCGCAAAGCCGGAGGCGAAGCACAGTTGCGACATTGATTCCATGCGCTGAGGCCGTCTTGGAAATCGTCGCCGGTCAGGTCGCTGCGTCCGATCTGGGGGTCCGTGAGCAGCCAGCCATCACCATCCCAGTACTCGACCACCCAGTGGTCGATCCACCGTTGCGCCTCGAAGTAGCTGGCGAAGCCGCACCGGATGCGGGCCGGGGTACCCGTGGCGCGCAGCAAGGCGCAGTGCAGCAGCGCGAAGTGGTAGCAGAAGCCGACCATTCTCCGCTCGGCGGGCCGCTCGAGGCCCAGCGGAGCCGGGTCGAGGCTGAACACGTTGTCCAGGATCGCTTCGGTGCCGACGGTCTGCATATGCGACATGCGCTCGGCCGGAAACGCCAGACCCTGCACTTTCGCTGTGAAGTTGTGGATAAGCAGACCTCGCACGATTGCGCTGAGCGCCTCGGGGTCGGCTGGGAGACCGGGCGAGAGGTCTCTGTAGCGCCCGAGGTCGGAGGTCGGGCTGGGCTGCCGGTAGAAGCGGGTGATCTCGTCCACAAGCGACAGGGTACGCACCCATCACTGACACCCCATGTCAGCGAGCTGCTTCCCTGGCCCGCGCGGCTCTCGGCCGACCTGTCAGCTGCGCCATCGACAGGATTGCCGACCTGTCAGCTCATATGAAACGGCCTGTCAACCTCTGCTTGTGGGTTTGCGGCGTCTGGGTTTTGCTGTGGTCGGTGTGGCGGGTGTGGCGTTGCGGCCGGGCGTGGCGGCCTGGCCTGGCGGCGTGCCGCCGGCCGAGGCTGCGGGGCCCCCCGGGTGCCGGGCGGGGGCCGGGGTTGGCAGGGGCGGCGTGCCGGGGCGTGGTCGTGGCTGTCGCCACTGCCAGGCTCATATTCGCGTGTCGGAGTCGCAGGTCGGCTGCTCGCAGGACGTTGCCCCTCACTACGCGCGAGAATCGGCTCGCTCATAACTGACACGGGGATCATTTCCTGCCGCGGCGTCGTCTCCCGGCACGCCGCCGGTCTTGTCGCTGGCCTCACGGTCAGCTGGTCATCTCGGCCCAGACGAAGCCCGCGAGCTCGCGGGCGACGGCGGTGGCCGTGACGCCGGAGGGCTTGCCGCGGGCGGCCATCTTCTTCCAGGTGGCGTGCAGCCGCTGCTGCGCCTTCCAGGAGCGGGCCAGGGTCCCCGGGTCCGCCCCGGCCTGGCGGCGGCGCAGCAGCGCGCCGACCGCGGGCCGGTGCCGGTAGGCCCACGCGGACTCCACCAGCGCGGTCCGCACCCCTTCGGGGCCGGCCTTGGTGATCGAGCCGCGCCGGGTCCGCGACCCGCTGGAGTACTCGGCGGGGACCAGCCCGGTGAAGCCCATGAACGCCCGGGCGGTGGCGAACCGGCGCCAGTCCACGACCTCGGCGGCCAGCGTGAGCGCGGTCAGCTCCGCGATGCCGCGGTAGGCGCCCAGCCGCGCGACCGCCGGCGCGAGCGGCTCCCGCCCGGCCCAGGCGCCCAGCCGGGCCTCGGCCGCGCGCAGCTCCGCCTCCCGCGCCTCCAGGGCGCCGCGGTAGGCGTCCAGCGTCTCCTGCATCGCCGGGCTCGCCGAACTCCTGCCGGTCGACCCAGGCCCGGTGGGCGCAGGTCCACTTCGTCCCGCCCCAGACCCGGCCGTGGCGCAGCAGGAACGCGCTCAGCCGCTGCTGCGCCCGCCTGCGGTCATCGAGCAGGTCGCCGCGGGCGCGGACCAGGTCCCGGACCGCCTCCTCCGAAGGGGACGGGACCCGGACCGGGGTCAGCATCCCGGCCCGCAGCGCCAGTAGCCGGAGCGTGTACCCGATCAGCGACGGCGCTGATCATCACGCATGCCACCCATCGACGAGCGTGCAGCTCGTAGCCCTGGTGAGCGGCCGGCGTAGCAGACCGCCAGCAGCCGGCCCAGCCTCCGCTTAGCCGCAGTACGACTGATCGTCGGCCGGGTGGCCACGACGGCGACCTCCATCGCGATCGCAGCACGAGAACAGGATCGTCTTCACATGACATCCTGGAACACGGCGGACGATATCACGACCAGAGGCACCGCCTAACGGTGTGGATGGCGCCGGCGACAGGGTCCGAGGCAGGTCGATGGCGTAGGTGACAGGGTCCAAGGCGGGTCGAGTTGGGGGTTATTCAGCGTAGCGGCGGACAAGCCAGAGGGTGCCCGCGATCAGCGCTGCCGACAGGGCCAGGAGCCAGCCGGCCTCGAAGAGCTGCATCGGCCAGTACGTGCTGACCGGGTAGTGGTTGCGCAGGTAAAACCAGGTCAGCGCGGCGAGGCCGACGTAGACGCCGAGCGTGATGGCCATCGCGGGGAGGATCCGCCGCACGAGTGTGCCCATGAACGCCCCGAGGCAGAACGCGGTCAGCGTCCAGGCGGCGTACGAGAAGCCACTCGTGTCGAACACCGTCGGGGTGAGGTCGGTCAGCCGCTCGCTCGTCATGAAGGGGGCGAAGAACCAGGTGAGCAGCTGGCTGATCGCGAACGCGAGGATCGATAGCACGGAGCCGAGGAGCCCGAGCTTGGCGACCGTCCAGCGCACCCGGCCGATGCCCTGGGTCCAGGCGTAGCGGTACGTCCTGGTCTCCAGCTCCCTGGCGACCACCGCGGGGCCTGCGAACAACGCCACCAGGGCAGGGGCGGCCTGCACGGCGACGTGCACGTACTCCCCCTGATGCCAGTCGGTGCCGTTGAAGAAGTTGCCCAGTCCCTGGCAGGCGGCCGAGGCCGCCGGACGGCAGGCCGTCAGCAGCGCGTAGTCGTGGTGGATCCTCAGCCCGGCGCTCAGCAGGCCGGCCACCGCCGCGCAGAACACCGCCGAGACGATGATCAGCAGGCCGCGGTGCTGCCGCCAGGTGACCCACAGCATTCCCTGCCACCGCACCGGGCGAGGTGCGGCGATGGTGTCCCGGGCTGCGCGGGACACCACCCCGGCGAAGACGGTCATCGGATTGGCTCCATCCGCCTGGTCTAGGCCGCCCGGCGGCGGACCAGCGCGACGGTCGCGACGAAGAGCGCGATCGAGAGGACGAGTAGCCAGCCTGCCTCGATGAACTGCATCGGCCAGTAGTGGCTGAGCGGGATCCACCGGTTCCACTCGGTGTAGCCCTGGGGGACCGACGCGCCTGCGCTCGGCCCCGGGCCATTCAGGATCCGGCTGGCCACCGACTGGCTAGCCGGCTGGCCGCCCGGGCCGGTGACCCAGGTGGTCAGGATCCACGGGAAGCCGGGCAGGCTGGGAGTCTGGAACTGGCTGAAGATCTTGCTGTTGCTGGTGACCACCGCCACCGGGTAGTACTTGCGCACGCCCCAGGCGGCGAGCCGGACCACGAGGTAGACACCGAGAGTGGCGGCCAGTGCGGGAATGACCCGGCGGAAGAGCATGCCGAGGAACGCGCCGATCGCGAAGGAAACGAGTGTGAAGGCCGGGAACACGATCCCGCTGGTGTCGAACACCGTCTCCGTCAGCCGGTTCATCTGCTCCGTGTACAGGAACGGCTGGAAGAACCAGGAGAACAGCCCGCCGAACGCCCCGGCCAGGACCACGAGCGTCACCCCGAGCAGCGCGAGCTTGGCGATCGCCTGCCGCTCGCGGCCGAAGCCCTGCGTCCAGGCGAATCGGTAGGTGCCGTTCTCCAGCTCCCTGGCCAGCAGCGGGGCGCCCGCGAAGGCGCCGATCAGCACTGGCGCGAGCTGCATCAAGATGGAGCAGGTATTGGCCAGCGTCCAGTCGGTGGAGTTGAAATCGCTGAACAGCTTGGCGCAGGCGGCCGATTGGTGCCCGGGGTCGAGCGGGCAGTTAACGAGGGCTGCGTAGTCGTGGTGCACCTTCAGGCCGACGATCACCAGGAAGACGGAGACCGCGCCGAGCACTGCGGGGACGGCGATCAGGGTGGCGCGCTGCTGCCGCCAGGTGACCCACACCATCCCCCGCCACGGCACCGGGGGCGGGGCGGTGTTCTGGCCCGGCTGCGTGGGCAGGGTGAGGACGCTCATCGAGTTGCCTCCGTCGGCTCCGGGCGCTGAACGCGGGTTAGCAGCGCGGGTGCCCTGACACCCGGGCTGCGCAGATAGGCCATCACGACTTCCTCCAGGCTGACCTGATGCGATTCCCAGCCGGGCGCGACCGGGACGTCCGTCCCGCTTGTTCTGATCAGCAGGTGGGTCTGCGCGCCGCCGCGCCGGGCCTGCACCACGGTCAGCCTGCTGGCGTAGTCGTCGGCCTCGGCGGTCGGTCCGGTCAGCAGCCGGTGGCCGGCCAGCAGATCGTCGACCTCGCCCGACACCTGCAGCTGAGCGTGGGAGAGCACGATCAAGAAGTCGGCCACCCGCTCGAGCTCGGCGACCTGATGCGACGAGAGCAGCACCGAGACGCCGTCGTCAGCCATCGCGGTCATCACCGCCGCCAGGAAGTCCTGCCGGGCGATCGGGTCAAGGGCGGCGAGCGGCTCGTCGAGGATGAGCAGCCGCGGCCGCCGGGCGAGCGCCAGGGTGAGCGCGAGCTGCGACTGCTGGCCGCCGGAGAGCCTGCCCGCCTTCTTCTTCAGCGGGATGCCGAGCTCGGCCAGCCGCGCCCGCGCGAAGGGCAGGTCGAAGTGCTGGTTCAGGTTCCTCGTGAGGTGCACCATGTCACCGGCGGAGAAGTTCTTGTAGATCGGCGCGTCCTGCGCGACGAACGCGACGCCGTTGAGCGCGGCAGGCGAGCCGGCCGGGTGCCCGTCGAGGACGGTCACCGCCCCCGAGGTCGCGACGGTCAGGCCGGCGGTCATGTTCATCAGCGTGGACTTGCCCGCGCCGTTCGGGCCGACGAGCGCGGCCAGGTGCCCTGCGGGCAGGCTCAGCGTGCAGTCCCGCAACGCCCACGATTTGCCGTAGCGCTTGCCGAGGCCGCTGGTCTCGATCACGTTCATGCGACGCCCTCCGTTCTGTGGTCCGCCCCGCCCGCGTCGTCCGACGCGGGCCGGCTCTTAAAGAAATCCCGCAGGCCGCTGGTGAACAGGGCGACGATCCCGTCCTCGTCAAGGCCCGCCTGCTCTGCCGAGGCGAGCCAGCCGAGCAGGGTCCGCCGCAGCCCGGCCAGCTCGGGCAGCGTCACCTGCTCGAGGGTGGCCTGAATGAACGTGCCCTGGCCGGGCCGCCCGGCGGCCAGGCCCTTGTGCTCAAGCTCGCGGTAGGCCTTCAGCACCGTGTTGGGGTTGATGGTCAGCGAGGTGACCACGTCCCTGACCTTGGGAAGCTGGTCACCCGGCTGGAGGTAGCCAAGCCGCAGCGCGTGCTCTACCTGCTGCACGAGCTGCAGATAGGTAGGCACCCCCGAGTCCGGGTCGAGCCTGAACTCGATCGCGCTGTTCCCTTTATCTATTGTCATAGGACAAGCCTACAAGACGATCGGCCGGACGGCCATCCCTCGCGCCGGGCAGATTTAGCGCTATCTTGCTCTAGAGCAAGGCTGCTCTAACTGCTTAGACTGACGTATATGGAACGACGCGAGTCCTCGCCCTACCGGGATAGCGCCGGCAAGACCCTCGCCGACTATCCCCGCCCATCGGTCGCGGTGGACGCCGCGCTGCTGACCGTGGTGCCCGGCGAGGACTGCCTTTCGGTGTTGCAGGTGCGCCGCGCCGAGGCCCCCAACGGCGACCCGCCGGGGGGCTGGGGACTGCCAGGAACGTTCCTGCATGAGGGCGAGCTGCTGCTTGACGCCGTGCAGCGATGCCTGCGGGAGAAGGCCGGAGTTGAGGGGATGCGCCCCCGTCAGCTGCACGTGTTCGACAAGCCGGACCGCGACGATCGCGGGTGGGTGCTATCGGTCGCCCACATGGACGTGGTCCGACCCGAGTTCCTCGACGGGCGGATCGAGGAGAGAACTCGGATCGTTCCCGCCGACGATCCTGGCGTGCTGCCCTACGACCACACCGAGATCATTCAACGGGCCGTCAAGACTGTGCGCACCAGCTACCAGCTGGCCCCGGACCCCGAGCATCTGCTGACCGAGCCTTTCACCATCCTCCAGCTTCGGCTGATGCACGAAGCCGTGGTGGGCAGGCCGTTCCAGCGGGACACGTTCCGGCGGCTGATGGAGCCGCAGCTAGTGGGCACCGGGCGGACGACGGCCGGCACCGGGGCCGGCCGGCCGAACTGTTCCGCCACAAGCAGCACTAGATGCCGTCCGCGATACGTTCGAGCACCCGAAGCGAGCCCTCGTGGCGGACCTCGGTGAAGGCGCCTGAGGCGAGCGCGCGCTGGTAAATGCGGAACGGGGCCTGGCCGCCGTCGGCCGGGTCCGGGTAAACGTCATGGATGGCGAGCGCACCGCTCAGCGCCACCCACGGCGCCCATCCCTCGTAGTCCCACTGGGCGGCGCTTTCGGTGTGCCCCCCGTCGATGAACAGCATCCCGAGCGGCGTCCGCCATAGCCGCGCTACGTCGGCCGACCGGCCCACGATCGCGACCACGTCGTCCTCCACGCCGGCTGCGGCGAGGGTAGCGCGCAGACTCGGCAGCGTGTCGAACCGGCCGGTGGCCGGGTCAACCAGACCGGGGTCGTGGTACTCCCAGCCCGGCTGGTGCTCCTCGGAGCCACGATGGTGGTCCACGGTCACGACCTGCTGCCTGAGGCCGTGCTTGCGGGCGGCGCGGACGCCGGCCGCCAGGTAAATCGCCGACTTCCCGCAGTAGCTGCCGACCTCAAGCACCGGGCCGACCGCAGCGTAGGCGTCGGCGGTCTCGCACAGGGCCAGCCCCTCGGCCACCGGCATGAACCCGGTGGCCGCCTCGGCCGCACGCTTAAGCTCCTCGTCCACCCACGCACCTTAGCGCCAGGGACGGCGTCAGAGCTTGCTCAGTTTTGCGCAGGGAGTCGCAATGCGCACCCGCTGCGTCCCGAAGTCGATGACCACGGCGGTGTCATCCTCGACGGTCACGACCCGGCCGAGGCCGTACTTGTCGTGGGTCACTTGGTCCTGCACGGCGAACACCTCGGGAGGCGGCTCGTCGGGCGGCGGCTTGAAGGGACTGGTTGGCAGGAAGCGCCGGGTTGCGGCACGGGCAGGCTTCATCCTCTTAAGTATGCGCGTTAACACCCGCCGCTTGGTCCTCCGGGCCGAGATGTGTCCAGATATCTCGCAGAAGCGGTCCCGGCCTGTCCCGGCGAGCCCGGTTTTGCCGTCTTTAAATACGGCTGATCAGTGACAGCGCCAGGCGGGCGGCCGGACGGTTGACCAACTCCGCGAAGCTTCGCTCGCTGCGGCACCACTTGACGAACGTGCCCCAGCCCTTGGCGGTGGACAAGCCCTTGTGGAAGGTGCCCGCGTGCCGGGTGAACGCGGACAGCAGGATCCGTCCTGCGCGCATATCAGGGACCAGGGCGGCGTTGACCGCGGCCGCGTATCCGTCCAGCGAGGCGGCCGTGGTCGCGGGGTCGCCCGAGGTCGCGGCCTTGGCCGCGTACTCGCCGGCCAGGGCACCGGAGCGGAGCGCGAAGCTGATGCCCTCCCGGGTCCAGGGCTCGAGCAGGCCGGCGGCGTCCCCGGCCACGATGACGTGCCCCTTGCGCAGCGGGGACTCCTCGGTCCGGCAGCGGGTGAGGTGGCCGGAATCCCTGACCGCCTGGTACCCGCCGAGCCCCAGCCGGCCGACGAACTCTCGCAGGTACGCCTTGGTGGCGTCCCCTTGCCCGCGGGCGGCGATGACGCCGACCGTGAGCCGGTCGCCCTTGGGAAAGAGCCAGCCGTAGGAGCCGGGGATCTCTCCCCAGTCGAGCAGCACCCGGCCCGCCCACCGCCGTCCGATCGGTTCCGGAACCGCGATCTCCAGCTCAAGTCCGAGGTCCACCTGCGCGAACTGCGCGCCCAGGTGCCGGGCGGTGACGCCCGATGATCCGTCTGCGCCGATGAGCACGGTCGCGCTGACCGAGGTCCCGTCCGCCAGCACCGCGGTCGCGTGCCCGTCGCCCTGTTTGATCGCGCGAACCTGGGCCCGCTGCCTGACCACCGCGCCGTTGCGCTCGGCCCGGCCGACCAGCGCGGCGTCGAACTCCTCCCGCATCACCATCGCCAGCAGCGGCTCCGCATTCGAGCGGGTGAACTCCTGCCCGCCCCGGAGCGTGAACGTGGCCGACCTGATCTCGTCCCGCACCGGCAACGCGATCTGCCCGGCCACCGCGGCCAGGGAGACGCCGAGCAGGCCACCGCCGCACGTCTTGTACCGAGGATGCTCGGCCCGCTCGAGCACGATCGTCCGCGCCCCGGCGGCGGCCGAGGCGCTGGCGGCGGCCAGTCCGGCCGGCCCGCCGCCGATGACCGCGACATCCCACTCGCTACGCTCCTGCACAGCAGAAGCTTAGGTGGGTCGCGCGAGTTGGCTTGCGCCCGGGCGGGGCACGGGCCTCGTCGCCCGCCGGGCAGATGATGCTCGGAAAAATCACTGGGAAGTTGCTGGCGTCCGGCGCCCCCGGCACTCATACAGGTGCGGGACGGGGGACGGCGGGGAAAACGGAGCTGGCGCCACGAGGGGAACGTCAGCCTCGGCCCCCTGCCGGGTCTCGCACCGGGGAGCGGGTTCCGGCCGGTGGCGCATTGGGGAGCGTAGACCGGGATCCGCCGGGGGACCAGCGGGGGCGGCTGGGGCGGTGGGGACCGAGCCGGCCGCCCTCGCCTCACGTTCAGCCGTTCCGGCGCTCTGGTCCTCAGGCGCTCAGGCTTTGAGGTAGGCGAGGACCGCGAGGACGCGACGGTTGTCGTCGTCGGAGAGGGCCAGGCCCAGCCGGGCGAAGATGCCCGCCGCGTGCTTGGTCACCGCCTTCTCGGTAATGAAAAGCCGGGCGGCGATGGCATAGAGCTGCTCCACGTACTGGGAGAGCACCAGGACCGGGAGGCCGGGCACAGCCCGCCGGGCCTCGATGGCGACCCGCAGCCCGTCGTCGGTGTGCGACGGCGGCATCCTGACATCGACGACGGACACGTCCGGCTTAAGCTCGGTCAGCGCAGTCAGCAGCTCAGGGGCGGTGCCGACCGCCGCGACGATCTCGAACCCGTGCGCCGAGAGCAGCCGGATCAGGCCGTCCCTCAGCAGGTAGAGGTCTTCACCGATGACAACGCGCACGGCACCTCGATAGCGACGATGGTCGGCCCGCCGGCCGGGCTGCTTACCGCGAGGATGCCATCGAAGGTGGCGAGCCGTCGCTCAACCCCTGCCAGTCCGGTCCCCCGCGCGGCGTCCGCGCCGCCGTGCCCGTCGTCCGTGACCGTCGCCCGAAGCATCCCGTCGGCGTGCTCCACCCTGACCTGAACGGCGCAGGCCCCCGCGTGCCGCACCGTGTTGGTCAGCGCTTCTGCTACCGCGAAGTACACCGCCGCCGCGACCGGCATGGGCGGCTCGCCGGGAGGTCGACGTCCAGGTCTACTTCCAGCACAGCGTCCAGTGCGAGGGCGCGGACCGCGTCCCCGAGCCCCCGGTCGGCCAGCACCGGCGGGTAGATGCCGCGTACCAGGTCGCGCAAGTCGTCGATCGCCCGGGAGGAGGTCTCGCGCGCCTCGGCGACCAGTGCGAGCGCCGCCTCCGGGTTGGCGATCATCAGCTGCTCGGCGGCGCGCAGCGACATGCCGACCGCGACCAGCCGGGCCTGCGCGCCGTCGTGCAGATCGCGCTCGATCCGGCGCAGCTCGGCGACCGCGACCTCCGTCGCGTCGGTACGCGACCGGGTCAGCCCCTCCACCCGCCGCGCGAGCGCCTGCGCGTGCGAGCGCGATGCTCCGAGTCCGCGCCCCCAGGTCAGCAGCCGGGGTGCCAGCACGCAGCCGAAGCCAAGGAAAATCACGCCCTCGATGAACGCGAACAGACCCGTTAGCCCGCCGCCAATCGGCACCGCACCGTAGAGCCGACCGCCTGGTGCCCGCGGCGCGAGTCCGTGCCCGAGGGTCCAGCCCCCATGCAGGCCCTCCATTACGCCCGCGGCCCGATGAGCACCGTCCCGGTCACCGCGATCACCATGGCGGCCCGTGGCCGCCAGGCCAGCGCGGCCACGCCGGCCGCGCCGATCAGCCCAGCGCAGACCAGTGCCGCTACCGATGGAGCTTCTAGGCGGGCCGAACCACAGCTGCCCGGCCGAACAGCTCCTCCCAGAGGAAGATCACTGGCAGCAGCAGGAGCGGCGGCACCGCCCTTGGCTGGCCGCCAGTCCCGCGCAACTGCGTCCAGCGCCCGGCGCACCGCGCCGCCCCCTGGTGCACTCGGTCACCGCGAGCAGCCAGGCGCCAGGCAGGCCACCAGGCAGGCGAGTTGCCTCCGGGTCAGCACGTACCAGTTGACGCCGCGTTGTCAGCGGGCCCCGGCGTGCACGACGCCGTAGAAGAGCGAGCGCGACTCCCGTATCGCGAAGGCGTGCATCAGGAAGAGGCCGTACACGCCATAGGCGAAGAACGCGAACGGGACGATCTTCGCGCTTCCCCTCGGCGCCAGCGGCGCCACGATCACGGCCATGATGATCAGCGGCAGCAAGAACGGCCGGGTGCAGCGGACAGGCCGAGCGCGCCAACCGCGATCAGCGGCAGCAGCAACGCCGGCCAGTTCGCGCGCAGCACCCGGAGTTAGCGGCTAGCGCCGGAGGCTTGGCGGATGTCGTCATGCGATCCATCCTGGCTACCGGCCCGGCCGCTCGCCATGGGCCTAAGCCCCCTGTTTCCGCCGCCAGCGCCTGCCGAGAACGGTGCGGTGCAGAGGCGAAGCAACGGACCGTTCTAGATGCGCTGTTTGGTTTTGAGCTTTCTTCTCAAGCGGCCATGGCGGAGAGGCGGCTGATCGCCTCCGTGAGCACCTCGGGGCGCTTGCAGAAGGCGAAGCGGACCATGGTGCGGCCCGCCTCCCGGTTGTCGTCGTAGAAGACGGCGCTCGGGATGGCGACCACGCCCTGCCCGGTCCGGGAGGGCCAGGCAGAACTCCATCGCGTCCTTCTCGCCCAGGGGGGCGATGTCGGTGGTGATGAAGTAGGTGCCGTCGGGCCGGTACACCTCGAAGCCGATGTCCTTCAGGCCCGCCGCGAGCAGGTCGCGGCGCGCCTTGAGGTCGTCCGCCATGGCCGTGAAGTAGCTGTCGGGCAGCTCGAGCGCCGTCGCCACCGCGTACTGGAACGGGCCGCTGGAGACGTAGGTCAGGAACTGCTTGGTGGTGCGGACGGCGTTCGACGAGCTCGGGGGTGCCGGTCGCCCAGCCGACCTTCCAGCCGGTGAACGAGAACGTCTTGCCCGCCGAGCCGATCGAGACCGTGCGCTCGCGCATCCCGGGGATCGTCGCGAGCGGAACGTGCTCACGGTCGAAGGTCAGGTGCTCGTAGGCCTCGTCGGTGACGACCAGGAGGTCGTGGTCGATGGCGATCCGTGCGATCGCCTCGGTCTCGGCCGTGGTCAGGACCATGCCGGTCGGGTTGTGCGGGCTGTTGAGCAGCAGCAGCCGGGTCTTGTCGCTTGATCATGGCCTCGAGCTTGTCCAGGTCGGGACGGAAGTCGGGCGGGTAGAGGGTGAGCGGGACCCGGACCGCGCCCGCCATCGCGATGTTCGCAACGTAGGAGTCGTAGTAGGGCTCGAACGCGATCACCTCGTCGCCCGGCTCGAGCAGGGCGAGCAGCGCCGCGGCGATCGCCTCGGTCGCCCCCGCGGTGATCAGCACCTCGGCGTCCGGGTCGTAGTCGAGGCCGTAGAAGCGCCGCTGGTGGCCCGCCACGGCCCGCCTGAGCTCCGGGATGCCGGTCGGGCGGCGGATACTGGTTGCCCCGGCCGGCCAGGATCGCCTCGGCGGCCGCGTCGGCGATGGCCCTCGGGTCCGTCGACGTCGGGAAACCCCTGGCCGAGGTTGATCGACGCGGTGGCGACGGCGCGGGCCGACATCTCGCCGAAGATCGAGTTGCCGAGGCCGTTGAGGCGGCGGTTGAGCAGCGGTCGAGTCACCAGATCAGATTAAGGCGATCCGGCTTACGCTGGACGGATGCGTATCGCGTTGTGTCAGATCCCGGTGGGCCCGGACCCGGTCGTCAACTTGTCGCGGGCGCGGGACGCGCTGCTTGAGGCGGCCGCGGGCGGCGCCGAGCTCGCCGTCTTCCCCGAGGCGACGATGGTGCGGTTCGGCTCTGACCTGCGGGCGGCGGCGGAGCCGCTTGACGGGCTGTTCTGCTCCGGGCTGGCAGGGGCGGCCAAGGAGACCGGGGTCGGCCTGGTGGCCGGGGTCTTCGAGCCGGCCCCGGACGGGCGCGTGTACAACACGGCGGTCGCGTTCTCGGCTTCCGGCGAACTGGTCGCCTCGTACCGGAAGCTGCACCTGTTCGACGCGCTCGGCCAGCGGGAGTCCGACCTAGTCGCGCCTGGCGATGACGTGGTGCTGACCTCGCTCGCGGGCGTTGCCGTGGGGCTGCAGATCTGCTACGACATCCGCTTCCCGGAACTGACCCGGGCGCTCGCGGTCGGCGGCGCGTCGCTGGTCACGGTCAGCGCGGCCTGGCAGGCGGGCCTGTTCAAGGAGGAGCACTGGGTGACGCTGCTGCGCGCCCGCGCGATCGAGAACACGGTGTGGGTCGCGGCCGTCGGCCAGGTGCCCGACCCGGACGCGAAGCCCACTCGCGCGCCGACCGGCGTGGGCAGGTCGATGCTCATCGACCCGCTCGGCGTGGTCCGCTGCGACCTGGGGCCGTCGGCGGGCGTCGCCGTCGTCAACGCGGACATGGCCCTGGTAGAGACGGTCCGGGCCACGCTGCCGTCGCTCGCCAACCGCCGCGACGACTTGTTCTGGAAGAACTAACCCCGCCCGGCCCCGTCTCGCCGCCGGCCCCGTCTCGCTGCCGGGCCTGTCTCGGTCCTCGCGTGCTGAAACAGGAAAAGAATCAAGTCAAAACCAGTGACGCGAACGGTTGCGGCGGACCCGCCCGGCCGAAACTGTAGGCCTAAGCCCATGGCCGGCGCCCGGCCGTGCGGCCACCATGGAACGCATGACGACATCCGGCAATCCCGTGGTGACACGCTGGCAGCGGCTGCGTGCGAACTGGCCGGCCCTGCTGCTGCCGGTCCTGGCGGCCGAAATGATCGGCATGTTCCGGTTGCGCGACGAGACACCCTGGACGCTGTTGTTCGCGGCGGCCGTCGTGTTCGCCCTTTCCGCCCCCGAGGTCGCCGCCTGGATCGCGCCGTTCGCGCTCTTCGCCTACGGCTGCCTCGGCATCCTCGCCGCGCACGCGCTGCTGACGTGGCAGCACCGCGCGCTGTTCTACGGGATCTTCATCGGCCGGCCGGCCGACGTGTCGCTGATGTTCCTGCTTCCTGAGGCGCTCCTCTTCCTCACCGCGTCCGTATGGCTGCTTGTCGTGCGCGGCGGACCAGGTGGCGCAGCGGTGCGCGCGGCGGTCCGGGAGCTGCGGGGCGCCGGAGGGCAGCAGAGAACGGTGCCTGCCCTGCTCCTGCTCCCGGTACTCGGCCTGTGGGAGGAGGCCTACGGCAACCTCTTCTGGTTCGATCCTGGTCCGTGGGAGGTCTTCGGGATCGTGATCGCGGTCGCCGGCGTCGTCCTGGTGCTGTGGCGGCAGTGGATCGCCGCCGTCGTCGCGGTCGCCGGGCTGACCGGCCTCGGCGCCGTCTTCATCTGGGGCAACGGCGGCGCAGGCGGGTTCATCTACTGGGCCGTCCGCGGTCCGGACTTGTCCATCCCAGGTTTCAGTTTCGCGCAGCCCGGTGCCCTGTCGGGGCTCTACGGACCGGTGGCGCTCGCCAGTCAGACGGCCCTATGGCTGATCAGGGCAGAAGGCGTGGCGCTGATCGGGATCGGCTGCGTTCTCGCGCCCCGGCTGCTTTCCTGGGCGGAGAACGCGGAGCTGGCCCGCCGCGCGGCGGCGCTGACGCAGCGGGTCGACCGCCTGACCAGGACCCGTAGCGACGCCACCGACACCGCCGTCGCCGAGCTGCGCCGCATCGAGCGCGACCTGCACGACGGAGCGCAGGCCAGGCTCGTCGCGGTCGGCATGTCTCTGCGCGCGGCGGAAGAGCTGATACGCGCCGACCCGGAGGCCGCGCGCGCCCTGGTCGTCGAGGCGCGCAAGACGTCATCCCGTGCCCTGGACGACCTGCGTGACCTGGTGCGCGGCATCTACCCGCCGGTGCTCGCCGACCGGGGCCTCGCCGACGCGGTCCGGGCACTGGCCCTGGACGCGCCGGTGACCGTGGACACGGACATTGCCCTCCCGGGGGAGCCGCCGATGCCGGTCGCGGCGGCGGTGTACTTCGGGATCGCGGAAGTTCTCACCAACGCGGTGCGGCACTCCGGTGCGGACAATGTCCAGATCGGCATCGACCATGCGGGGGGCCTGCTCCGCGTGACGATCAGCGACGACGGCGCGGGCGGCGCGGACGCGTCGCAGGGCACGGGCCTGGCCGGCGTGGAGCGCCGCCTGGCCACATTCGACGGCATCCTCGCGATCAGCAGCCCGCCCGGCGGCCCCACGATCGTCGTAATCGAGGTCCCGTGCGCCTTGTCGGGCGGCGGTACGGGACGCGGCGCCGGGCCCTCATGGCAAGCCGGGCCCTCATGGCAAGGGGTCAGCTGACAGACTCCAGTTTCGTGCGCGTTGTCATCGGCGAAGACCTCTTCCTCCTGCGAGACGGGCTCGTCCGGCTGCTTGAGGCGCACGGGTTCGAGGTCATAGCGGCGGTCGCCAGCGCGCCGGAACTGCTCCGCGCGCTGACCGAGCTTGAGCCGGACATCGGGATCGTCGACGTCCGGCTTCCGCCGTCGTTCACCGACGACGGGCTGCGGGTGGCGATCGAGGCGCGCCGGGCCAGGCCCGGCCTGCCGCTCCTGGTGCTGTCGCAGTACGTGGAGCAGCTGTACGCTCGCGAGCTGCTCGCGGACCAGGCCGGCGGCATCGGCTATCTGCTCAAGGACCGCGTGTTCAGCGACGCCGCGTTCGCCGACGCGGTCCGCGACGTCGCGGCGGGCGGCACCGTGCTCGACCCGGAGGTCGTGTCCCGGCTGCTCGCGAAGCGCACCAGATCGGGCCCGCTCGCCACGCTCACACCCCGCGAGCGCGAGGTCCTCTCGCTGATGGCAGAGGGCCGCTCAAACGCGGCGATCGCCAGTCGGCTGTTCGTCACGGACAAGGCGATCAGCAAGCACGCAGCGGGCATCTTCGCCAAGCTCAGCCTGGCCCCGTCCGAGGACGACAACCGCCGCGTCCTTGCCGTCCTCGCCTACCTCAGCGCCTAGGAAGCTTGGCCGGAAGGAATGGCCCCTGCGGGGCAGTCCGGCTGACGTGCGGTGCCACGGAGTCCTACGGTCGGCGGGTGGCTGATGACTTCGCGTCCCGCGGATGAAGCATCGACAACATTGTGTCGATCGTGTCTCCTCAAGCGCCTGGCGCGTCCGCCAGAACTCAGGCGTTATCCCGGGCGACCTGGAACGGCGCGAAGGACTGCGCGGTTGCCATCAGCTCGATCGTGTTCACGTTGACGTGGCCCGGCAGCGTCGCCGCCCAGTAGATCGACTCGGCGACGTCATCAGGCGTCAGCGGCTGCATGCCCGCGTAGACGGCGTCCGCCTTGGCCCTGTCGCCGCTGAACCGGGTGAGGGAGAACTCCGTGTCCGCCATCCCCGGCTCGACGCAGGTGACGCGCACCCCGGTGCCGTGCAGGTCGCTGCGGAGGTTGAGGCTGAACTGGTGCACGAACGCCTTGGTGCCGCCGTAGACGTTGCCGCCCGGGTACGGGTAGGTGCCCGCCACCGAGCCGAGGTTAATCACGTGCCCCGAGCCGCGGGCAACCATGCCGGGCAGGATCGCGCGGGTGCAGTAGACCAGGCCCTTGCAGTTCGTGTCGATCATCTGGTCCCAGTCGTCCAGGTCGGCGTCCTGGGCCGGGTTGAGGCCGAGCGCGAGGCCGGCGTTGTTCACCAGCAGGTCGACGGCGGCGAACTCGGGCGGCAGCCCGGCCACCGCGTCGGCGACCGCGGCCCGGTCCCTGACGTCGAGGGTCAGCGGCAGGACGTGCGGGCCGAGTTCGGCCGCGAGCTCGCGGACGCGGTCGGCGCGGCGGGCGGCGGCGATGATGCGCGCCCCGTCGGCCGCGAACCGGCGGGCCACGGCGGCGCCGAAGCCACTGCTCGCGCCGGTGACGAAGACGGTGCCTGGCTTGGTGGTTGTCATGATTAGGTAATCGTAGTCACGACCGGACGGGCGACTGCCAGATGGTGGGTTCGGTCGCCATCGCGGCCGACTTGGACGCGGTCTTGGATGTGAAGCCGATCCCGGTCAGCGTGGCGCCGGTGGCCGTCAGCGCGGTGATCGCCTGCATGCCCGGACCGGACAGGCCGGTGCCCTGCGGGGCCACCTCGGTCCACGCGGTCCCCGCGCCCGCCCCGGCGGGCAGCGTCCAGACCACCACGTCGGTAGCTCCCGGCTGGCCGTAGCCGCCGGTCGCGGTGAAGCCGCCGCCCGCCGCGGTGAGCGCGGTGGCTGAGGCGGCCGAGGCAGGGCTGCGGCCGGCCGGGAGCGGCAGCGGGGCCGACGTCCAGTCGGCGCCCGCGTCCGTCGAGACGGCCGCGAACGGGAGGCGCTGGCCCGCCGCCGTGACCTCGGTGCCGACGGCGGCCACCACGCCGCCGTTGGCGGCGACGTAGTCGAGGGAAGCGCTACTCGCGCCCGCTGGCAGTGCCAGCCTCACCAGCCGCCACGTCTGGCCATGCTCCGACAGCCAGGCCGCCGGGTGCGCCCCTGCCGCGCCGACCGCGACGAACCCGCGCCTGGTCGCGCTGACGGCGTTCATCATCCGATTCCCGGGGCCGTCGAGCGCCCCCGGCCGGGCGTCGGCCGCGCGGCGCCAGCCCGTGAGGCCCGGCGCGTACCAGGCCGCCGCGACCGTGCGGCGGCCGACCGACGCGTGGCCGACGATCACGTAGCCGGCGCCGTCCGCCGCGACCGCGGCGGTGACGACCCGGCCCGGGCCGGCGAAGGCGCCGCCGCCGCCCGTGCGCGTCCACGCGCGGCCGTCCGGCGAGCCGACCGCCACCGGTTCCTGCCCGACGGCGGAGCCGGCCGTGGCCGCCGCGCCGCCGACCGAGAGCCAGCCGGACCGGCCGTGCGCTACCGCAGCGAGCTGCCCGGCCCGCGCTCCGCCGCCCCCGGACGGCGTCACCGCGGAGCGGTGCCAGGTGGCGCCGCCGTCGGCGGAGACCCAGAGCGCGCAGCCGCGATCGGCGCTGCCCGCGGCGACCTCGGTGGCGCCGGCCGCCGCGATCGCGGACACCTCGACCGGAAGGCCGCCGTCGCCGAAGTCGGCCGCCGCCGACCGGGCAGGCGGGAATCCGGCTGCCAGGGCGGAAGGGGCGGCGGCATTGCGTGAGTTGTTGGCCCCGAGGACCACCACCCCGGCGACGCCGACCGCGACCGCGGCCAGCAGCGGCGCGACCAGGCTGGTGAGCCAGTTGCGGTCGCGCATCGCCGCCAGGAAGTCCCTGCCCAGATGGGCCGAGCGGCGCTCGGGCGGGGTCGGCTCCGGCGGTGCGGGCGGATAGGCCTCGGGCGGCGTCTGCCGCCAGTCCCGGGGCGGTCGCGGCTCCCAGGCCTGCTGCTCCCACTGCTGCGGTTCCCAGGTCTGCGATTCCCAGGCCTGCGGGTGACCGCTGGCGACCCCGGGTCGTGGCTGGCCGAAGACCCGGTGCTCGTCGAATTCGTGGCCCGGGACTTCGCCGAACTCACGCAGCCTGTCGTCCATTTAAGGCTGAGGGTACGCCTCTGAGGCGCTCCATACGTCCCAGATGTCGTCTGCCACCGCCAGATGTCACCTATTACGGCGACGGTCGCCTGGTCGGCAATTGGCAGGGGGCAAGCTCCGGTTCGTGACTGACGCCACATCCGCCAGCCAGGTCACGGGCCGGTCATCACGCCACCCGCCCGCGCAACCGACAGGTAACCTGAGAGGTGGGAGTCAGTAACCAGCAAACACCAATCTTTCGGAAGAAGGCGATGTCCGCCGTGTCTTCTGAGTCGCCGCTCGCCGCCGCGGATCTCAGCGTGCCCTCAGCAACCCCCTCGTCCTCTGGCAACGGCGGTGAGACTGAGCCAACGGACCAGAGCGCGCCGCCGGCCAACGCCGATTTCGGCCCCAACGAGTGGCTTGTCGACGAGCTGTACCAGCGCTACCTGGACGACCCGGGTTCGGTCGACCGGGCCTGGTGGTCGTTCTTCGCCGACTACAGGCCCGTCCGCGCGGCCGAGAACGGGAACGGCGCCATAGCGTCCTGGGCCACGCCGGAGACGCCCGCCGCGCCGGACACGCCCGCCGCGGCCAAGCCGGCCGCCGCGGCCGCGGCCGCGCCGCCCGCGCAGGCTTCTCCGGCCATCCCGCCGCCGAGCGACGCCGAAGTCAGCAAGCTCCGCGGCGCCGCCGCCCGCACCGCGCAGAACATGGCCGCGAGCCTGAGCGTGCCCACCGCCACCAGCGTCCGCGCGGTGCCCGCGAAGCTGCTCATCGACAACCGGATCGTCATCAACAACCACCTGCAGCGCGGCCGGGGCGGGAAGATCTCCTTCACCCACCTGATCGGCTACGCGGTGGTCCAGGCGGTCAAGGCGCTGCCGGAGATGAACGCGGCGTACGCCGAGGAGGACGGCAAGCCCGTCCTGGCCAACCCCGCATCACGTGAACCTCGGCCTGGCCATCGACCTGCGCGCCAAGGACGGCAGCAGGCAGCTCCTGGTACCCAACATCAAGGGCGCCGACGAGATGGACTTCCGGCAGTTCTGGACCGCCTACGAGGACGTGGTCCGCAAGGCCAGGAACGGCAAGCTGACCGTCGCCGACTTCCAGACCACCACGATCTCGCTGACCAACCCCGGCACGATCGGCACCGAGCACTCGGTGCCGCGGCTGATGCCGGGCCAGGGCGCCATCGTCGGCGTCGGCGCGATGGAGTACCCCGCCGCCTACCAGGGCGCCAGCGAAGAGACGATGGCCAAGCTCGCGATCAGCAAGACCGTGACGCTGACCTCCACCTACGACCACCGGATCATCCAGGGCGCGCAGTCCGGCGACTTCCTGCGGATCATCCACTCGCTGCTGCTGGGCGAGGAAGGCTTCTACGACAAGATCTTCGAGTCGCTGCGGATACCGTACGAGCCGGTCCGCTGGGTCAGGGACTTCCCCTACGGGCACGAGGACGACGTCACCCGGTCGGCCCGGGTGCAGGAGCTGATCCACGCCTACCGGGTTCGCGGCCACCTGATGGCCGACACCAACCCGCTCGAGACCGAACAGCGCAAGCACGCCGACCTGGACATCATCAAGCACGGCCTCACCCTGTGGGACCTGGAGCGCGAGTTCGCCACCGGCGGCTTCAGCGGCAAGCCGATCAGGCGGCTGCGCGAGATCCTGGGCGTGCTGCGCGACTCCTACTGCCGCACCGTCGGCATCGAGTACATGCACATCCAGGACCCGGAAGAGCGCAAGTGGATCCAGGCGCGCATCGAGGTCCCGCCGACCCGCGCCAGCCGCGACGAGCAGTTCCGCATCCTTTCCAAGCTGAACGTGGCCGAGGCGTTCGAGACGTTCCTGCAGAACAAGTACGTCGGCCAGCGGCGGTTCTCGCTCGAGGGCGGCGAGTCGCTGATCCCGCTGCTCGACACGGTGATCAGCGAGGCCGCCGACGCGGGGCTGGACGAGGCCGTGATCGGCATGGCCCACCGCGGCAGGCTCAACGTGCTCGCCAACGTCGTCGGCAAGTCCTACGGGCAGATCTTCAAGGAGTTCGAGGGCAACCTCGACCCCAAGTCCACCCAGGGCTCGGGCGACGTCAAGTACCACCTGGGGGCCGAGGGCGTCTTCACCGCCGCCAGCGGCAAGCGGATCCCGACCAGCCTGGTCGCCAACCCCAGTCACCTGGAGGCGTCCGACCCGGTGACCGAGGGCGTGGTCCGCGCCAAGCAGGACGTGCTCGACAAGAGCGAGGACGGCTTCACCGTGCTGCCGGTGCTCATCCACGGCGACGCGGCGTTCGCCGGCCAGGGCGTGGTGGCCGAGACGCTGAACCTGTCAGCCAGCTGCGCGGGTACCGGACCGGCGGCACCGTCCACATCGTGGTGAACAACCAGGTCGGCTTCACCACCTCGCCGCAGTACTCGCGGTCGACCGTATACGCCACCGACGTGGCGCGGATGATCCAGGCGCCGATCTTCCACGTGAACGGCGACGACCCCGAGGCCGTCGCCCGGGTCGGCAAGCTCTCGTTCGCCTACCGGGAGACGTTCCGCAAGGACGTCGTGATCGACATGGTCTGCTACCGGCGCCGGGGCCACAACGAGACCGACAACCCCAGCTTCACCCAGCCGCTGATGTACGACCTGATCGAGGCCAGGCGCAGCGTGCGCAAGCTCTACACCGAGTCGCTGATCGCCCGCGGCGACCTCTCGATGGAGGAGGCCGAGGCGGCCCTGCGCGACTACCAGCAGCAGCTGGAGCGCGCGTTCACCGAGACCAGGGACGCGGCGGCGCTGCCGGCCCAGCCCGGGCACGGTGCTGCCGGCCGAGGTCGGCGAGCGCCCGGTAAACCACGCCACGGTGCCGACCGCGATCAGCCAGGACGCGGTCAAGCAGATCATCGACACCCAGGTCAACATCCCCGACGGGTTCACCGTCCACCCGAGGCTCAAGCCGCAGCTGGACCGGCGCGCGACCATGGTCGCCGAGGACACCATCGACTGGGCGACCGGGGAGCTGCTCGCCATCGGCTCGCTGCTGCAGGACGGCCGCCCGGTGCGGCTGGTCGGCCAGGACTCCCGGCGCGGCACCTTCGGCCAGCGGCACGCGGTGCTGGTCGACCGGCACACCGGCGCCGACTACACCCCGCTCAAGCGGCTCGACAACGGCAAGGCGCGGTTCTTCGTCTACGACTCGCTGCTGTCCGAGTTCGCCGCGATGGGCTTCGAGTACGGCTACTCGGTCGCCCGGCCCGACGCGCTGGTGATGTGGGAGGCGCAGTTCGGCGACTTCGCGGACGGCGCGCAGACGATCATCGACGAGTTCATCAGCTCCGGCGAGCAGAAGTGGGGCCAGAAGTCCAGCGTCGTGCTGCTGCTGCCGCACGGCTACGAGGGGCAGGGGCCGGACCACTCCTCCGCCCGGATCGAGCGGTTCCTCGCGCTGTGCGCGCAGGACAACATGACGGTGGCGCTCCCGACCACCCCCGCCAACTACTTCCACCTGCTGCGTTGGCAGGCGCTGTCGGGGCGGCACAAGCCGCTGATCGTCTTCACCCCGAAGTCGATTCTGCGGTCCAAGGCGGCCACCTCGGCGACCGCTGACTTCACCAGCGGCGCGTTCCAGCCGATGATCGGCGAGCCGGCCGGCTTCGACGCCTCGGCGGTCCGGCGGGTGGTGCTGTGCTCCGGCAAGTTCTACTACGACCTGGCCGAGTACCGGGCCAAGGCGAACGCGTACTCGACCGCGATCGTCCGGGTCGAGCAGCTCTACCCGATCCCGCACGAGCAGCTGCGGGCCGAGCTCTCCCGCTACCCGGCCGACGCCGAGCTGGTCTGGGCGCAGGAGGAGCCGGAGAACCAGGGCGCCTGGCCGAGGATGGCGCTGCGCCTGCCGCAGCTGCTCGGCCGGCCGCTGAGCGCGGTCACGCTGCCCGCGAGCTCCGCGCCCGCGTACGGCTCGGCCAAGATGCACAACTCCTCCCACCGTGAACTGATCGAGACGGCTATCCCGAACGGAGGGCTAGCGATGTACTTCACCGACGCCGGGATCGAGGAACTCGACGAGCGCCGCGGCGACGAGCAGGTCACCCTGGCCTGGCTGGCCGAGCGGCTGCGCGACTTCGTGGACCTCAACCCCGAGTTCGAGACGGCCGTCGACCGGCTGGCCAAGTGGCTCGCGCGATCCGACGCCGATTCCGACGCCGACGATGATCTAGACGGCGACTCGGAAGACGAGTAAGGCCAGGTCAAAGGCCAAGGCAGTCATCTCGAACGGACCGTGGCTTGGCCTCACGGCGTCCGCCGCTCTCGTCAGCGTGGCAGCCGACGAGCCGGGTGCCCGTTAACGCGATACATCTTGACTTTTTCAAGACGCGATATATCGTGGTTGAAACGTGAAGGTATCGCCCGGGAGGACCTGTCATGCCAAGCTGGACCGTGGATGCGCCCAAGCGGCTCGACTTCGACGACGTCACGGCGCTGAACGTGCGCCTGATGGCCGGATCGGTGGCCGTCCTCGCCTCCGATGACCGGCCGTCGATGGTGGTCACCGAGCTCAAGGGGCGTCCGCTCCAGGTCACCGAGGAAGGCGGGGAGCTGACGGTCAGCTACGAGTCGCTGTCCTGGGAGGGGCTGCTCGGCTTCCTGAAACCGCGCAACGACAAGGTCGCGGTGACCATCACCGTGCCCGCCGACTGCCCGATCCAGCTCGGCGTGCTCAGCGCGTCGGCGATCGTCTGCGGCCTGCGCTCCGGGGCGGCGGTGAAGGGAATGTCCGGTGACGTCACCCTGGACGGCGTCGCCGGGCAACGTAGAAGCGGAGACCATGTCGGGCGAGATCGCCGCGCGCGACATCGACGGCGAGGTCCGCTTCAAGTCCATGTCCGGCGGGCTCGTGCTGGCCGACGGCTGGCTCGACCGCCTCGAGGCGAACACGATGAGCGGTCAGATCGCGGCCGATGTCACCCTCCGGGCGGGGGGCGACGTGCATGTCAGCACGATGTCAGGCGACGTGACGCTGCGGCTGCCCGAGGGCAGCGACGCCGAAGTGCGGCTGCACTCCACCTCGGGCGCGGTCCGCAGCGAGTTCGACACGCTCCGGACCACCAAGGCACCCGCCTCACATACCGTAAGCGGTAACGTAGGTGCAGGTACCGGGCGCGTGTCCGTCAGCACCATGTCCGGCTCGGTGACGCTGCTGCGGCGCCTGCGCCGGGAAGGAAAAGAGAGCGAGACCCGATGACCCCGGTTTTCCGACACGGACGGCTCCGGCTGTACCTGCTGCGCCTGCTCGACGAGGAGCCGAGGCACGGCTATGAGGTAATCCGGCTGCTGCGGGACCGGTTCATGGGCGTCTACGCCCCCTCCCCCGGCACGATCTACCCGCGGCTTGCCCGGCTCGAGGACGAGGGCCTGGTCACCCACGACGAGGAGAGCGGGCGCAAGGTCTACCGGATCACCGAGGCGGGCCGCGAGGAGCTGCGCAGCCGCGGGGCCGAGCTCGACGAGCTCGAGGAGGAGCTGTCGGAGTCGGTCAGCGACATCGCCCGCGAGTTCGGCGAGGATGTCAGGGCCACCGTCCGCAGCCTGCGCGAGGAGCTGACCAGGGCCGCTCGCGAGGTGCGGCAGACCGAGCGCGACAGCGCCAGGGACGCGGCCGAGGCCGCCCGCGAGGCGGCGGACGCCGCCCGCGAACAGGCCCGGCAGGCCAAGGAGGGCGCCTGGACGCAAGCCCGGCAGGCCCGCGAGCGCGCCCGGCAGGCCCGCGACGAGGCCCGCAGCCACGCCCAGCGCCTGCGCGAAGAGGCCGCCCAGCTGCGCGTCGACGCCCGCGAGCAGTGGAGCGGCTGGGGCAACTGGAGCGAGTGGAGCCACTGGACCGAGCGACCGGGCCGCGCCCACGACCTGGGCGCGCTGCGCGACTTCGAGCGACTGGCGCGGGAGTTCGTCACCGACCTGCGCTCGGTGGCCTGGGACTCAAGCAACGTCCTCGGCAGCGAGGTCATCCCCGCCCTGCGCGACATCCTGTCCGACACCCTCGACCGCATCCGCTCCGAGGTTCTTGGGCCGATGAACACCCCAGCCCCATCGGACACGCCTCCACCGAAGGACTCCAACCCCGAGGACGGCTAGCACTCGTCGACCATGATCACGAAGGATTAGTGCACCTATACGATAATTATCCTTCGCCAGGATAAAAGCCTTCGTGATCATGGCGATGGGCTGGGTATCTGGCGTAACGCGAGCACCTCGGGCATCAACGAGCGCCGCGGGCTAGCTGCCACCCCCCCCCCGGCGACACACCGCTACGGCGTGAAGACGATCTTGCCGTTGTGGGTGCCGTCGATCATGGCGGCGAAGCCGGCCCGGGCGTCCGCGAGCGGGAGGACTCGGTCGATGAGGGGGCGGGTGCCGGTCTGCTCGCAGAAGCGGAGCAGCCTGCCCAGCTGGTCGCGGGTGCCCATAGTGGAGCCCACGACCGACAGCTGGGTGAAGAAGATCCTGGTGAGCTCGGCGGGCGGGATGTCGCCGCTGGTGGCCCCGGAGATGACGATTCGGCCGCCGGGCTTGAGCGAGCGGACCGAGTGGGACCAGGTCGCCTGGCCGACCGTCTCCATCACGACGTCGACCCGCTCGGGCAGCCGCGCGCCGGTGGGGAACGCCTGGTCCGCGCCGAGCTTGAGCGCCGCCTCGCGCTTGGCGTCGCTCCTGCTCGTCACCCACATCCGGTAGCCGGCCGCGCGGCCGAGCAGGATCAGCGCGGTGGCGACGCCGCCGCTGGCGCCCTGGACCAGGACCGTCGCGCCGGGCTGGGCGCCCGACTTGTCGAACAGCATCCGGTACGCGGTCAGGTACGCGGTCGGCAGGCAGGCCGCCTCCTCGAAGGAGAGCGCGGCCGGCTTGGGCAGCAGGTTCCGCTTGGGCACCGCGACCTTCTGCGCGAACGTTCCCTGGTGTACCTCCGACAGCAGGGAGCGGCGCGGGTCGAGGGTCTCGTCGCCCCCTCCGGCGGCGGCATCGCCGATCACCGCGTGCACGACGACCTCGTTGCCGTCCTCGTCGATCCCGGCGGCGTCGCATCCGAGGATCATCGGCAGCCGGTCGGCGGGCAGGCCGACGCCGCGCAGCGACCAGACATCGTGGTGGTTGAGCGCGGTGGCCCTGACGGTGAGCGTGGCCCAGCCGGCCGGCGGCTCGGGGTCCGGCCGCTCCCCGGTCACGAGCCCGTCCAGCGGATTGGTTGCGTCGATACGCGCGGCGTAGGCGGCAAGCATGATCACGACCCTATCGGCCGCCCGCCCGGCGCGGGAAGCCGCCACATCAACGCCGGCCTAATCAAACGGGCGTCGCCCCCGGACCGGGGGCGACGCCCGTTGGCAGGGCACGGGCCTAGCGGCGGGCAACGCCGTCCGCGCGAGCCTGGGCGGCCACCGCGGCGGCGACGGCCGGGGCGACCCGCTCGTCGAACTGGCTCGGGATCACGTAGTCGGGCGTGGCGTCCGCGCCGACCAGGGCGGCGAGCGCGTCCGCGGCTGCCAGCTTCATGTTCTCGGTGATCGCGGTCGCGCGGACGTCCAGGGCCGCGCGGAAGACGCCGGGGAAGGCCAGCGAGTTGTTGATCTGGTTGGGGAAGTCGCTGCGCCCGGTGGCGACCACGGCGGCGTGCCGTCGGGCGACGTCCGGGTGGATCTCCGGCTCGGGGTTGGAGAGCAGGAACGCGATCGCGCCGGGCGCCATCCGGACGAGGGCGTCCTCGGGCAGCGTCGCGCCCGACAGCCCGATGAAGACGTCCGCGTCGCGCAGCGCCGCCTCGGGCGCGCCCGCGAAGCCGGAGGCGTTGGTCGACCCTGGCGAGCGCCGGCCTTGACCGGGTTGAGCCCGTCCCGGCCGTCGTAGATCATGCCCTTGCTGTCCGCCACGCCGATCTCGCCGATGCCCGCCGCCAGCAGGATCTTGGAGACCGCGATCCCGGACGCCCCGGCGCCGCAGACCACGGCCCGCATCGCGCCCAGTTCCTTGCCGACCACCCGCGCGGCCGAGCGCAGCGCCGCCAGCGCCACGATCGCGGTGCCGTGCTGGTCGTCGTGCATCACCGGGATGTCGAGGGCGGCGCGCAGCCGGTCCTCGATCTCGAAGCACCGGGGCGCGGAGATGTCCTCCAGGTTGATGCCGCCGAAGCTCGGGGCGAGCGCGGTGACCACCGGCACCACGGCGTCCACGTCGGTGACGTCGATGCAGATCGGCACCGCGTTGATGCCCGCGAACTTCTTGAACAGCAGCGCCTTGCCCTCCATCACCGGCATGGCGGCGGCCGGGCCGATGTCGCCGAGGCCGAGCACGGCGGTGCCGTCGCTCACCACCGCGACGGTGTTGCCCGTCCAGGTGTACTCGCCGGCCAGCTCGGGCTGGTCGGCGATGGCGCTGCAGACCCGGGCGACGCCGGGCGTGTAGGCCATGGCGAGCGCGGCCCGGTCCGGCACCTCCACGGTGGGCTCGATGCCGATCTTGCCGCCCCGGTGCATCACGAAGACCGGGTCAGCGTCGTAGGAAGTCGGAGTACGGAAAGAAGAAGCAGCCTCGTCGGCCACGGTAACCCCCAAGCGCGGGAAGACATACGAAGGATCAAGTGCCCTGGACTCACGGCCGCGGGTGCGCCGCCGACACGCCCTGACGGACGGTGATCACTGTAGGTACGGGGGTTACCCGTTGGTACCTTGTGCACTGAGCGCCGCGCCAGCGCTCGTTCTGTGTAATACTCAGCAGCACCGACAGCCTATTACATCTGACTCACCGCAGCGAGGGATCGCGCGTGGATCTATCGTCTTACGCCGAACTCGCCGTCCGACTCGTGAACACCGCCAGCCTCGGGCACGAGGGCGGCGACCAGCTGACGTCGATGGACGGACTGCGCGCGCTGGTGTCCGACCGGGAGCACCTGAACCACGGCATGACCCGCGCCGACCTCGAGACGCTGCGCATGCTCCGCGATGAGTTCCGCGGCTTCTTCGTGTCCTGCTCGCAGGGGAACGGCGCGGAGGCCGCGGCCCGGCTGAACGAGCTGCTGATCCAGTACCCGGTCCACCCGCAGCTCTCCGGTCACGACGGGCAGGCGTGGCACGTGCACTACACCGAGAGCGGATCGATGTCCGACAAGTACGCCGCGGGCGCGGCCATGGGGCTCGCCGTCCGCCTGGCCGACCTCGGCATCGACCGGTTCGGGGTCTGCCAGGCGGCGCCCTGCCAGGGGGTCTTCGTCGACACGTCGGTCAACCGCACCAGGCGGTACTGCTCGGACCGCTGCGCCAGCCGGGCGAACGTCACCGCCTACCGGGCCCGCAAGCGCGGCGAAGACGCCTAGGCCCGGTTAGGCAGCGGATACCGAATTGCACTTGCGCGGCAAACTCGACGCCACTGCTCGTGAATGCTTTCACAAGCTGCCGGCTCCTGATAGATCCCCCGAATGCGCCTGCCACAAACCATGCTAACTCGAAACAGGCAGGTAATTCGCAGGACATCGGGACGTGACGCAGCCGGGATGTCATTATGCCGGCCGCAAACCGAGCACAGCGCCGTGACCTGCGTTATAAAACCGAATCAGAACGAGTACTTCCGATGGGTGTAGATCGTCCCTACGATGTTCTCACTCTGCTTATATACAAGCTCACTCGCTGAAGCGCACCCTCGCCGAGCGAGTGGCAAGCCCCCCGGGGCACGACCGAAACGAGAAAAGAGCTATCGATCATGGCAACTGAAACTAGTGCCGCGGACTGTCACCCGGCCGGCCGACGTCGGACTGAAACGGGAGATGGGGCTCATCGGCGCCATCTGGGCGTCCGAGAGCTCGATCATCGGCTCCGGCTGGCTGTTCGGCTCGCTGTACGCCGCCCAGGCCGCCGGCGCCGCGGCGATCTATCGCCTGGGTCATCGGCGGCGTCGCCGTCGTCATCCTGGCGCTCGTGCACGCCGAGCTGGGCGCGATGTACCCGGTGGCCGGCGGCACCGCGCGGTTCCCGCACTTCGCGTTCGGCGGCGTCGCCGGCATCCAGTTCGGCTTCTTCTCCTGGCTGCAGGCCGTCACCGTCGCGCCGATCGAGTGCTTCGCGGTCATGCACTACGCGCACTACTGGTGGCCCGGCGATCTACAACCCGACGACGGGAACGTCACCCACCGGGCTCGGCTTGTTCATCACCGTCGTGCTGCTGGCCATCTTCACGCGCTCAACTTCTTCGGCATCGGCTGGCTTCCAAGGTCAACAGCGCGCTCATGTGGTGGAAGGTCATCATCCCGGTGCTCACCATCGTCGTCCTGCTGTTCAAGTGGCACTCGGGAACTGGACCGCCGGCGGCCCCGGCCCGATCGTCAACGGAGCGCACATCAACGGATCGGGCGGTTCGCGCCGTTCGGCGCCAAGGGCGTGCTCGACGCCGTGGTCGGCGCGGGCATCGTCTTCTCCTACCTCGGCTTCGAGCAGGCCGACCAGCTGGCCGGCGAGATCAAGAACCCGCAGCGGAACCTGCCGCGCGCGATCATCGGCGCGATGCTGATCGGCACCGCCATCTACATCCTGCTGCAGGTCGTGTTCATCGGCGCGATGGACCCGGCCCAGCCTGACTCGACACGGCTTCCGCCGGCATCAGCGACGCGAACGTCCTGCCTCCGGCCCGTTCGCCGGCCTGGCCGGCCTGTCGGCCTCGGCTGGCTGGCGACCCTCCTGCGGATCGACGCGTTCGTCTCCCCGTTCGGCACCGGGCTGATCTACCTCACCTCGACCTCGCGGGTCAGCTACGGCCTGGCCCGGAACCGGTACTTCCCGCAGATCTTCGCCGGACCGACCAGCGCGGCGTGCCCGTGGGTCAGCATGATCCTCGCGTTCCTGGCCGGCCTGCGTCTTCCTGCTGCCGTTCCCGAGCTGGCACTCGCTGGTCGGCCTGGTCACCGGCGCGAGCGTGCTCATGTACGCGGGCGCCCCGCTGTCCCTCGGCCGCGTTCCGCAACCAGGTGCCGGACGCGCCGCCGGCCGTACCGGCTGCCGGCGGCCGTCGGTGATCTCCCCGCTCGCGTTCATCGTCGCCAACCTGCTCATCTACTGGTCGGGCTTCGAGGCGCTGTGGAAGCTCGGCATCTGCATCGTGATCGGCTACGTGCTCATCGGCGTCTGCATGGCCTTCGACGCGGAGCGGCCGCCGCTGGACTGGAAGAGGTCGTCGCCGCCGTGGCTGCCGGTCTACCTGATCGGCATGGGCATCATCTCCTGGCAGGGCCAGTACAGCGGCGGTCGCGGTCGCGGCGCCGCCCAACACCGGCCGCATCCCGTTCTGGTGGGACATCCTGGTGGTCGCGGCGTTCAGCCTGATGATCTTCTTCTGGGCGCTATGCGCGGCCGGCTGCCGCGGGAGGAGATGCGAGCTGGTCATCGCCGAGCAGGCGGGCGTGGCAGCGGACGTGGCAGCCGATAGCGCCGCCCGGGCTGGCCCGCCTGACCGGGCAACCTGCCGCCACGGCTATGCACCTGGAAGCGCAGAGCCCCGCGCCCCGGCACACGGGAGCGGGGCTCTCGCTTGCCGCTGCGCGGAGCACGCTTCCGTTCGGGATCACTCAGGACCGCGGCCGGCGGCGCGGACGGCCAGTAGCGGACCAGCACCACGCGCCACGATCTTCTCCGCCGGCACCGGGCCGAAGCGGGCGCTGTCCACCGCGCCGGCGGCCGGGTTGTCCGAGGCCAGCCACCAGCCCCGCCGCTCCTCGCGCCAGGCCACCCGCTTGACCAGCAGGAAACCCGGGCGCTGCGGGATGCCAGGCGAGCACCACCTGGCCGGGGCGGACCCGGCGTGGTGCGCCACGCGAGCAGCCAGTCGCCCGGGCGCAGCGCGGGGCGCCATGGACCGCTCCGCGACCGCGACCCGCGAGCAGCGGCCAGCGCTTGGGCGGGCGCGCACGTTTAACTCCCGGCTGGCAGAGTAGTGTCGGAAGTGAAACCTTACTGATCTGGTACGGAGAAAGGGAATCGATGAGGCTGCTCACCCGGCTGCTCGCGCCGAAGTCCGTCGCCCACGCCCACTGCGACCTGCCCTGCGGCGTCTACGACCCCGCCCAGGCCCTGATCGAGGCGCAGTCCGTCAAGGCCATCGCGGAGAAGTACGCCGCCAACGAGGACCCGGCGTTCCGGGCCCGGGCGATCTTCATCAAGGAGCAGCGCTCCGAGCTGGTCAAGCACCACCTGTGGGTGCTGTGGACGGACTACTTCAAGCCGCCGCACTTCGAGAAGTACCCGCAGCTGCAACACGCTGTTCAACGAGGCCACCAAGCTGGCCGGGGCCGGCGGCACCAAGGGCGTCGGTCGACGTGGCCACGGCCGACCAGCTGCTCGCCAAGATCGAGGAGATCTCCAAGATCTTCTGGGAGACCAAGCAGGCCTGACGGCCTCGACACTCGGCATCAATGCGGCAGCGCCGCCCCGGGTTACCGGGGCGGCGCTGCCGCGTTCCTGTACCCTGATGACGGTAAGTTGCAATCAGTGGCCGGCATGCGTCGCCGGCCCCGTGACACCGACCGACGGAGAGACGTGACCGAAGACACCGCCGCGCCGACCGCGCCCCCAGGGGGCCGCGAACCGCAGACTACGTGCAGGTCAAGATGCCAGCCGAGAGCGCCTACCTGTCCGTGCTGCGCACCGCCGCCGCCGGGCTCGCCGCCCGGCTCGACTTCACCCTCGACGAGATCGAGGACCTGCGCATCGCGATCGACGAGGCGTGCGCGATGCTGCTCGCCCAGGCCATTCCCGGCACCGACCTGGAATGCGTCTTCGAGCTTGGCGCCGACCTGGTGACCATCACCGTGTCGGTGACCGCGGCGGAGGCCAGGATGCCCGCGCGCGACACCTTCGCCTGGACGGTGCTGTCCGCGCTGGCCGGCACCGTCGACTCCAGGCTCGGCCCCGACGACCGGGTCTCGATCGTCCTCGCCAAGCGCCGGGGCGGATGACTGAGCAGCGAATACGAGGTCCAGGTGACCGACGAGTTCGAGGTTGAGGTCACGGTCAGCGAGGAACCCGCCGCCGCTGCCGCCGCGGTCCGAGCACTCCTCGCCCGACCGGACGCAGGCCAGGGAGCTGTTCGAGCGGCTCGCCGTGCTGCCTGCCGACGACCCCGAGCGCGCCAGGATCAGGGCCGACCCTGGTCGAGCTGCACCTGCCGCTGGTCGAGTACCTGGCCCGGCGGTTCCGCAACCGCGGCGAGTGGCTCGACGACCTGACCCAGGTCGCGACCATCGGGCTGATCAAGTCCATCGACCGGTTCGACCTGGAGCGCGGCGTCGAGTTCTCCACCTACGCCACGCCGACCATCGTCGGCGAGATCAAGCGCCACTTCAGGGACAAGGGCTGGGCCGTCCGCGTGCCGCGGCGGCTGCAGGAGCTCAAGCTCTCGCTGACCAAGGCGATCGGCGAGCTGGCGCAGCGCGAGGGCCGCGCGCCCACCGTCAGCGAGCTCGCCGCGCACCTGCAGATGTCGGAGGAAGAGGTGCTCGAGGGCCTCGAGTCGGCCAACGCCTACTCCACGGTCTCGCTTGACGCGCCCGACTCCGGCGACGAGGACGCGCCCGCGGTGGCCGACTCGCTCGGCATGATCGACGACGCCCTGGAGGGCGTGGAGTACCGCGAGTCGCTGAAGCCGCTGCTCGAGCGGCTGCCGCCGCGGGAGAAGAAGATCCTGCTGCTGCGGTTCTTCGGGAACATGACCCAGTCGCAGATCGCCGCCGAGCTCGGCATCTCCCAGATGCACGTGTCCCGGCTGCTCGCCAGGACGCTGGCCCAGCTGCGCGAGGGGCTCACCGTCGACGACTGAGACGCGGGGGTCCACGCGGGGGCGTGGACTCGCCGGGGGGAGCTCAGTCCCCCGCGGGCGATTCGAGGGCCCGCAGGCTCGTCGGGGCGAACAGCCCGGCGAGCCCGGCGACGGCCAGCAGCAGGGCGGGAACCCCCAGGCGAAACGGTGCGCCTGAAGCAGCCAGATGGCGATCAGATCGGTGAACACCTGGGTCATCACCGCCGGGGTCCGGCTCCACGGCCGGACGCGGGCGATCCCTGCACGCGACCCAGGCCACGCCGATCGCGACGATGGCCTCGACCACGATGAACGCGATCGCGTTCGAGGTCGTCCAGTCGTTGCCCGACGCCGAGTCGACTCACGTTGAGCACGATCGCCACGCACAGGCCGACCGCCTCGGCGGCCTGTGCGGCGGCCGCCACGAGCAGCAGCGAGACTCGGGAGAACCGCCGTCGGCAGAACGCATACCCATAGTCTCGCATCCTTTCGGGCACCGTTAACCTGAGCAACGTGCGCGCGCTGCTGATCATCAATCCCCGCGCGACTTCCATGACCGGACGGGACGCCGGCCTGGTGGTCCGCGCGCTCGGCTCCCGGCTGGAACTGGATACCAGGCAAACACAGTATCGCGGCCACGCGGGCAAGCTCGCCGCCGCGTCCGCGGCGGAGGGGTACGACCTGGTCGTGACGTTCAGCGGCGACGGGACCGTGAACGAGGTCGTCAACGGGCTGATGCGGATACCCGAGCCGACGAGCGCCCCGCCATCGCGCCCATCCCCGGCGGCGGCGCCAACGTGTTCGCGCGCACCCTCGGGCTGCCGCCCGACGCCGGCGGGGCGGTGCAGCGCATCCTCGCCGCGGTCGCGGCCGGGGACGCGGCGCAAGATCGGGCTCGGCCTGGCCGGCGACCGCTACTTCACGTTCAGCGCCGGCCTCGGGATCGACGCGGAGGTCATCGGCGACATGGAGCGGCAGCGGGCGCGCGGGCCGGCGCGCCTCCGTGGCGGCCTACCTGCGGACCGCGGTGCGCAGGTACTACGGCACCGACCGCCGCCGCCCGGCCCTTACCCTGCGCACGCCCGGCCAGCCGCCGGTGAACGGCCTGTTCATGGGCGTGGTCACCAACAGCTCGCCGTGGACCTACCTGGGGAGCCACCCGGTGCGCCCCGCGCACGCGGACTTCAGCTCCGGGCTTGACCTGTTCGCGCTGCGGCGGCTCCGCACGCTGACCACGCTGGCCGCGCTCGGGCACATGATGCACTCGAACAACGAGGACCTCCCGGCCGGGCGGGACGTGGTCAGCGCGTCCGCGCTCAGCGAGCTGGCCTTCGAGGCCGACCGCCCGATCGCCTTCCACATCGACGGCGAGTACCTGGGCGAAACGGAGTCGGTCGCGTTCCGGTTTGTGCCCGACGCGCTCTGTGTTATAGCGTGACGTAACTCTCGTTACTGTGACGGATCTGACATTAAATTCAGCTCCTCGTTTGCCGCGCCCTCTTGCGCTGGCTGTGCCCTGTTGAGAGGCTAGTTCCGGTGCCTGGGGCGACGTAACCCAGCGCGTTCGAACACGGCTGGACGCGGGTACGTCACCCTCCGGACGCAGTCCGGGCTCTACCGATGCCCTGGCGCGAACACCTTGGCATCACCAAAGATCGGGAATATCACGATATTCCCGACATATCGCAAAGCTCGTGAATTACTTCACAAGCACGGAGTGGCGTGTGGCGGACCTCACCGATGACCAGCCGCTACGCCGAGAAGGAGTGGACACCATGGACTGGCGCCACATCGCCGCCTGTCGCGAGGTAGATCCAGAGCTGTTCTTCCCGATCGGAAACAGCGGCCCCGCGCTCCTCCAGATTGAAGAAGCCAAGCAGGTCTGCCGCCGGTGCACGGTGCTCGACGAGTGCCTCCGCTGGGCCATTGACAGCGGCCAGGACGCCGGCGTCTGGGGCGGGATGAGCGAGGACGAGCGGCGGGCGCTCAAGCGCCGCACGCTTCGCCTGCGCGCCCGCGCGGGCGTCTGAGCCGAGAAGTTAGGGCTTTTCGCGGCCGGGGAGCCGGGCTCCCCGGGCTGATGACCCTCGCCCTAACGCGGGCGGGGCCTCGGCTCGTAGCGGACGGGCAGGTCGACGACGCGATCGTGCCCCCCCCGGCCGGTCGGCCGCAGGATCATCCGACCGCCGAGCTCGCCTTCCACCAGGGTCCTGACGATCTGCAGGCCAAGGCTCGTCGTGTTCTCCAGGTCGAACCCGGGCGGCAGCCCGGCGCCGCTGTCGGTCACCGTCACGGTGAGCAGCTCAGGCGCCCGCGCGGCGACCACCTCGATGATCCCGCTCCGGCCGGACCGGCGCCGAGGCGCCGAACCCGTGTTGCAGCGCGTTCTGCAGCAGCTCGGTGAGCACCATCGCCAGCGGCGTCGCCACGGTCGCCGGCAGCATGCCGAACTGGCCGGTGATCTTCGGCGTCACCCGCACCTCGGGCGAGGACACCTCGCCGGCCATCATCGCGACCCGGTCCGCGATGTCGTCGAAGTCCACGATCTCCTCCGGCGCGTGCGACAGCGTCTCGTGCACGATCGCGATCGACCCGACCCGGCGCACCGCCTCCTGGAGCGCCGCCCGCGCCTCGGGCGCCTGCAGCCGCCTGGCCTGCAGCCGCAGCAGCGCGGCGACGGTCTGCAGGTTGTTCTTGACCCGGTGGTGGATCTCCCTGATCGTCGCTTCCTTGGTCAGCAGCTCCCGCTCCCGGCGGCGCAGCTCGGTGACGTCCCGGACCAGGACGAGCGCGCCGGTCCGCTGGCCGCCCACCACCAGCGGGATCGAACGCAGCTGCACCACCGTGCCGTTGACGTCGATCTCGGTCTCCCGCGGCGCCCGGCCCCTGGCGACCAGCATCAGCGACTCGTCGACCGGCGCGCCCGACGGCGGCCAGCTGCGCCGTCGCGCTGCCGAGCTCGGTGCCCATCAGGTCCGCGGTGAGCCCGAGCCTGCGGTAGGCGGACTGCGCGTTCGGGCTGGCGAAGGTGACCCGGCCCGCGGTGTCGAGCCGGAGCATGCCGTCACCGACCCGCGGCGAGCGCACCAGCGTCGTGTCGTGCCCCGGGTAGGGGAACGTGCCCTCGGAGACCATCCGCGCCAGGTCGTCGGCGCCCGCCAGGTAGGTCAGCTCGAGCCGGCTTGGCGTGCGCGCGCCGTTCAGGTTGGTCGACCGCTCGATGACCGCGATCACCCGGCCGTCCCTGGTCACCGGGATGGCCTCGGCCCGCACGGGGACGCCGGACGTCCAGTCGGGGTCGCTCTCCCGGTGGATGCGCCGCTCGACGCGCGCGGTGTCGAGCACCGGCCGCTCGCCCGGGCCGACCCGAGTGCCCACCACGTCGTCGGGGAACGAGGTCGGCCCGGTCGTGGGCCGCATCTGCGCCACCGCCACCCAGCCCGAGTTGCGCGCGCCCTCGGGCGCGCGCTGCGGCACCCACAAGATGAGGTCGGCGAACGACAGGTCGGCGAGGAGCTGCCAGTCCGACACCAGGGAATGCAGCCACTCCAGGTCTGGCCCGGACAGGCTGGTGAGGTTCCTGGCGAGGTCGGTGAGCGTCGGCACGCTCCCATGATGACACTGGCGCCGGTACAGATTCCGTGTCCGGGCCGAGGCGATAAGATCGCCTTTTTGCGATTGGGCAAACCGGCCGTACATCAGCGGGCGCAGGGAGTCGCCCCGAGAACACTGTCATCATGGCCGGAATACCGCAAAAGCGGGGAGGTAGCACCCATGACCGCGTTCCCGATGCCGGCCGAAGACAACGATGGCGCCCCAAGCCCGCCGGGGACCTCGCCTCGCCGCCTGCCCTGCTCCGGCTGCCCAAGTACTACCAGGTCAAGAAGCATCTGCTTGACTTCACGGCGGCCATGGCGCCCGGCAGCCCGGTACCGCCGGAACGCGAGCTCGCCCGGCTCTACGGCACGTCCAGGACCACCGTCCGGCAGGCCCTCGCCGAGCTGGTGATCGAGGGACGGCTGCTGCGGATGCAGGGCAAGGGCACCTTCGTCGCCAAGCCTAAGGTCGCACAGGCACTCGAGCTCGCCAGCTACACCGAGGGCATGCGGCAGCACGGCCTGCACCCGCAGACCAAGATCCTCGACATCGGCTACGTCACCGCCGACGAGGAACTCGCGACGCTGCTCGCGGTGCGCCCCGGCGGCCGGCTGCTCCGGGTCCACCGGCTCAGGCTCGCCGACGGCGAGCCGATGTCGATCGACACCTCGCACCTGCCCGCCCGCCGGTTCCCCGGCCTGCGGCGGCAGCTTGAGCGGCACGCCTCGCTGTACGAGACGCTGCGCACCGGGTACGGCATCGAGCTGGCCGAGGCGGAGGAGACGATCGAGACCGTCCTCGCCGACCCGCATGACGCCCGGCTGCTCGGCGTGGACGCGGGCATCCCGCTGCTGCTGCTGTCGCGGCACGCGATCGACACCACCGGGCAGCCGGTGGAGTGGGCCCAGTCGTGGTACCGGGGCGACCGGTACAAGTTCATCACCCGGCTCCGGCGGAGCCCCCTGCGCTAGCTGGGGTAACCTCTAGCTCTAAGCCCAGACCGCTGACGACCGCATGACCGAGACCGGACCGCGCGGCGTCCTCGTCGTCACCGGCACCGGCACCGGCATCGGCAAGACCGTGGTGACCGCCGCGATCGCCGCCCTCGCGCACGCGCGCGGCCACCGGGTCGCGATGGTCAAGCCCGCGCAGACCGGAGTGCATCCGGGCCCGGCTCCGACGTCCCCGACACCGAGACGATCAAGCGGCTCTCCGGCGTCACCGACACCCACGAGCTCGCCCGGTTCCCCGACCCGCTCTCCCCCGAGGCGGCCGCCCGCGTCACCGGCCTGCCGCCGGTCGACCTGGCCGCGCGCCGCCGAGTACATCGCCAAGCTCGCGGGCTCCCGCGACCTGGTCCTGGTGGAGGGGGCGGGCGGCCTGCTGGTCCGCTACGACCCGGCGGGCGCCACGCCTGGCCGACCTGGCCGCGATGTGCGCTGCGCCGGTCCGCTGGTCGTCGACGGCAGGCCTGGGCACGCTCAACCACACCGCGCTCACCTGCGAGGCGCTGGCCGCCCGGCAGCTCGAACTCGCGGGCGTGGCCATCGGCAGCTGGCCCCGCCACCCCGGCCTGGCCGAGCGGGAGAACCGGTCCGACCTGGAGACGCTCGTCGGCCGACCGCTGGCAGGGGCGCTCCCCGAGGGCAGCGGCGCGCTGACCCGCGCGGAGTTCCACGCGATGGCGCTGCGTCACCTGGGGCCCGAGCCTGGGCGGCTCTCGCGGCCGTCCGTACTGAACTCTTTCTTGCCATTTCTTCTCCAATCTGTACTTTTCTCTACCACTTCTCTTACTTACATAGCTTGTTCCTCCTTGTACAGCTATATCTAACCTTACTACCTACACCGCTGATCACCGCGACCCAGATCTGCTACGCTACCGTGATTCTGCTCATCGTGCCGCTCCGCTACTCTGTCACCCGCCGCGTCTCTATCCCCGCGATGATCTCTTGCGCCGCAGTGTCGCTGCTCTTTTGCGCGCTCTCGCCGTCTTTCTTTCTCCTGCTCTTCTCTATCACCTTGCTCTTTCTGACCACCTTCTCCTTCCAGCTGCTCACCCCTCTCTCCTCTTACCTCTCCTACTACTCTCAGCTCTTCCATTTCTTGCTTATCTTCTTGTCTCTCATCCTCACCTTCATCCTCTTATCTCTCACTCTCATCTTCTTGATCTCCTTCTCTTCCTTCTGGCTGGCCTTCTTCGGCGTCGCGGCGGCGGCCTACGTCTCCTTCGCTATCATGCTGTACCGCGTCATCCCGCCGCTGGCGCCGAAGGCGCACCTGCCTTACCCCGCGCTTATCGCCTCCGTCCGCGCCGTGATCCCTCTCGAGCGCTCTCTCCGCTGCACGATCGTTCTCTCCTCAACCGCGTTCCGCGTATTCACTATGTTCTGCACCGCGCTGACGTTCCTGCTCAGCGCCCCGCCGTTCTCCTACCCCGTATCCGTCATCTCGCTGTTCTCGCTCGCCTCGCTGTCCCTCTCTCTCTCCTCCCAGCGATCTGGGCGCCTGCACCACCGAGGCTCGTCTCTTCCCGCCACCCGCGCCGCGTGCGCGCTCGCCCTCGTCGCCTTCATCGTCGCCGCCGCCGCGCGCCGCACCGTCGCGCGCGTGCTGATCGCGATCGTGTTGCTCCACATCGCCATCCAGTCGGCCAACATCCTCAACCAGTCGCGTCTGTTCACCATCTCCGGCGAAGCCCGCAGCAGGCTCAACACCGCCTACATCACCGCAACTTCATCGGCGGCGCCTTCGGTCCGCCGCTGCCTCGGTCCTCTGGTCGGCTGTCGGCTGGACGGCCGTCTCCATCACCGCAGCGGCACTGAGCTGCTTCGCGCTCGCCGTCTGCGCAGTGTGCCGCCGCAGTCGCCGCGTCCGGGCACTGACATCACCGGCAAATCATTAGATATTGCCCAATGGGCCAACTCGGCGCAACATGGTGGAAACTGCGTGACGCAAGTCACGCATCCGACCGTGTAACGACGCCGAGAGGATCAGAATGACCCAGGCGACCAACGCCGGGCGGCGCAGCGTCATCGCCGCCCACCCTCTGCTGTCGGCCGGCATCGCGATCCTGATAGCGGCCGATATCTTCTTCGCCCTCTACACCCCGATCTACGCCAGGCTCACCCCGAAGCTGGGCGACTTCCCCTTCTTCTACTGGTATCTGCTCATCTTCATGCCGGTCACCTCGGCCGCGCTGTGGCTGGCCACGCTGCTGCAGAGACGGCTCGCCGACGACGGGGGGACCCGATGAGCAACGTCAACGTCACCACGTTCACGATCGTCCTGGTCCTGTTCCTCGTCGTCACCGGTGCGGGATTCGCGGCCGCGCGCTGGCGTCGCCCGCAGAACATGCTGCACCTCGACGAGTGGGGTCTGGGCGGGCGCGGCTTCGGGGTGTTCATCACCTGGTTCCTGCTCGGCGGCGACCTCTACACCGCCTACACGTTCATCGCGGTCCCGGCGCTGGTCTTCGGCTCCGGCTCCATCGGGTTCTACGCGGTGGCGTACACGATCATGGTCTTCCCGATCGTCTTCATCTTCCTGCCCCGGCTCTGGTCGGTCTCCCGGGTGCACGGCTACGTCACCCCGGCCGACTTCATCCGCGGCCGCTACGGGTCCCGCGGCCTCGCCCTGGCGTCCGCCTTCACCGGGATCCTGGCGCTGATGCCGTACATCGCGCTCCAGCTGGTCGGCATCCAGGCGGTGCTGACGGTGATGGGGGTCGGCACCTCCTCGACCAACACGTTCGTGAAGGACCTGCCGCTGTTCATCGCGTTCCTGGTGCTCGCGATCTTCACCTACGTCTCCGGGCTGCGTGCGCCCGCGCTGATCGCCTTCATCAAGGACACCCTTATCTACCTGTTCGTGATCGTCGCGGTGTTCTACATCCCGACCAGGCTGGGCGGCTGGAGCCACATCTTCGGCGTCGCGCAGGCGCACTTCGCCTCCATCAGCCCGACCACCAAGAAGCCGATCGGCACGTTCATCCCGACCTCGAAGTCCATCGGGAGCACCCAGTTCGACTTCGCCTCGCTGGCGCTCGGCTCGGCCGTCGCGCTGTTCCTCTACCCGCACGCGATCACCGGCACGCTGGCGGCCAGGCGCCGCACCGTCGTGCAGCGGAACATGATCTACCTCCCGCTCTACTCGGTGCTGCTGGCGCTGATCGCGCTCTTCGGCTACATGGCGGTCGCCGACCCGACCACCGCGGCGAACGTCAAGAAGTCAGGCAACCCGCAGCTCGCGGTGCCCTACCTGTTCCAGCACATGTTCCCGAGCTGGTTCACCGGGATCGCGTTCGCCGGGATCATCATCGGCGCCCTGGTCCCCGCGGCCATCATGTCCATCGCCGCCGCCAACCTGTTCACCAGGAACATCTTCACCGAGTTCTTCAAGCCGGACGCCTCGCCGGCCCTGCAGACACGCCTCTCCCAGTGGGCGTCGCTGGTGGTCAAGCTGGGCGCGCTGCTGTTCGCGGTGGAGTTGCCGCACACGTTCTCGATCAACCTCCAGCTCCTCGGCGGGATCTGGATACTGCAGCTCGCGCCGATGCTCATCGGCGGCCTGTTCACCCGGTGGTTCCACCGCTGGGCGCTGCTGGCAGGCTGGCTCGCCGGGATGGTGTTCGGCACGCTCGCCGCCTACAACGTGGCCAGCGCGACGGCCTCGCACTGGGCCGCCTCGTCCGACATCGAGTTCGGGCACAGCATCTACATCGGCCTCAGCGCGGTGGCGCTCAACCTGGTCATCGCGGTGGTGCTGACCCTCGTCCTGCATGCGACCCGGGTGCCGGAGGGGGCCGACGAAACGCTGCCTGAGCAGTACACGGCCGACCCGGAACAGGCCCCCGCGCCGACGCCGGCCGAGGTGGGGGCCGTACGGTAGCGGGCAACGCGGAGCACCGGTCCGTTCGAAAAAATGCTTTAAAAGCCTTTTCCCCCGAACGGACCGTCGCTTCGACCTCACCCTCCCCAAATTCTCTACGCGGCGGTAACGTCTGGCGGGTGACCTCTCTTTCCGGACACGCGGGCGCGCACGCCGTCGCGGTGGCGCAGCGGTACGGCGTGACCACTATGTTCACCCTCTCCGGAGGGCACGTGTTCCCGCTCTACGACGGCGCGGTCAAGTCCGACCCGCCGGTGCGGCTGGTGGACGTGCGGCACGAGCAGACCGCCGTGTTCGCGGCCGAGGGCATCGCCCGGCTGACCAGGACGCCGGGCCTGGCGGTGGTCACCGCCGGGCCTGGGGTCACCAACAGCGTCAGCGCGGTGACCGGCGCCTGGTTCAACGGCTCGCCGCTGGTCGTGCTGGGCGGGCGGGCGCCCGACTACCTGTGGGGCAAGGGCGCGCTGCAGGAGATGGACCACGTGCCGCTGCTCGCGCCGGTCACCAAGCGGGCGTGGACTGAGCACACGGTCGCCGGCGTCGCCGGGTCGGTGGACGAGGCGTTCCGGCTCGCGCTGACCCCGCACCGGGGGCCGGTGTTCTGCGACTTCCCGCTGGAGGCGATCTACGGCGAGGAAACGGTTGACCTGCCGCCCGACGCGGGCCGCGGGCCGGCCGCGGCGCCGCCGGACGCCGACGACCTCGCCGCTGTCGCCACCCTGCTGCGGGCGGCGCGGCGGCCGGTGCTGGTGCTCGGCTCCGACGTGTGGCTCGGCGGCGCCGACGCGGCCGCCCGCGAATGCGCGGAGGCGCTGTCGCTGCCCGTGATCACCAACGGGCAGGCGCGCGGCGTACTCCCCCGGGGCCATTCGCTCCTGGTCACCAGGGCACGATCGGTCGCCCTGGCCGAGGCGGACCTGGTCATCGTGGCCGGCGTCCCGCTCGACTTCCGGCTCAAGTACGGATCGTTCGGCCCCAAGGACGCTCCGGCCAAGGTCGTCCACGTGGCCGACTCCCCGGCCGGGATCGCCGCCCACTGCCCGCTCGCGGCCTCGGCCGCGGGAGATCTGACGGCCTTCTTCACCGCGGTCACGGACGCCTGGGGGACCCAACTGGCGGGCGACCCGGACTGGCTGGCACGGCTGCAGGAGACCGCCCGCGCCTCGGCCGAGGCGGACGCACCGCTGCTGGCCAGCGAGGCCGACCCGATCCACCCGATGCGGGTCTACGGCGAGCTGCTGCAGGTGCTGGCCGACGACGCGGTGGTGATCGGCGACGGCGGCGACTTCGTCTCCTTCGCGGGCCGCCTGGTGGAGCCGACCCAGCCCGGCCGCTGGCTCGACCCGGGCCCCTACGGCTGCCTGGGCACCGGCCTCGGCTACGCGATCGCAGCCCGGCTGGCCTATCCGTCTTCTCAGATTGCCCTGATGCTAGGCGACGGCGCGGCCGGCCTCTCCCTGATGGACGTAGACACCCTCGTCCGCCACAACCTCCCGGTCGTGATGATCGTCGGCAACAACTCCGCCTGGGGCCTGGAAAAAGAGCCGATGCGCGCTATCTACGGCTACGACGTCGCCGCCGACCTGCGCCCCAACACCAGATACGACCAGGTGGTCAGCGCCCTCGGCGGCGCCGGTGAGCTGGTAACCACAGCCGCAGCAACTCGCGCCCGCCCTAGAACGCGCCTTCGACTCCGCCACCCCGTACCTGATTAACGTAATCACCGACGTCTCAGCCGCCTACCCCCGCACCACCACCGGCGTATGAGCAGCGGGCGCGGGGGAGATTAGCCGCCGGCCTTCCGAAGGAGCGCCGGCGGGAATCTCCTCAAGCCCGCAGCCCCACCTATGGGTTGAGCCTTTGACTTACCTGTGTCGGCCCTTGACTGAGGGCAGTTCAGCCGATCTCGGCGATCAGCTCATCCTCCTGGACGACGTCGCCCTCGGCCACGTGGAGCTTGGTGACGGTGCCGCTCTCCTCGGCCAGGATGGGGATCTCCATCTTCATCGACTCGAGGATGACGAGGGTGTCGCCGTCATCGACGTGGTCGCCCTCGGAGACGAGCACCTTCCACACGTTCGCGACCATCTCCGCGCGGACTTCCGCCACAGCAGACTCCTTTTCTCCGGGCCATTACTGCTGGGAGCGTACTAGACCCGATCAGGCCTGCCGCATACGACTCACCAGACCGGTGTCGTAGTCGCCGCTGACGAACTCCGGGTTGCCGAGCAACTCGGCGTGGAACGGCAGGTTGGTCTTCGGCCCGGCGACGACGAAGCCCGCGACCGCCAGCCGGGCCCGGGCGATGGCCTCGTCGCGGGTCGCGCCGTGCGCGCACAGCTTGGCCAGCAGCGGATCGTAGAACGGGGTCACGGTGGTGCCCGCCGCATAACCGGAGTCCACCCGCACGCCCGGGCCCGACGGCTCCTCCCAGGCGCTGATCGCGCCCGGGCTGGGCAGGAACCGCTTCGGGTCCTCGGCGTAGACGCGCAGCTCGATCGCGTGCCCGCGCGGCAGCGGCGGGGCCGAAGGGTCGAACGAGACGGGCTCGCCCGAGGCGATCAGGAACTGCTGCTCCACTAGGTCGATCCCGGTGACCATCTCGGTGACCGGGTGCTCGACCTGGAGCCGGGTGTTCATCTCGAGGAAGACGAACGTGCCAGTCTCCGCGTCCACCAGGCATTCGACCGTGCCCGCGCCGAGATAGCCGACCGCCTCGCCCGCCCGGACGGCGGCGGCGAGCATCTGCGCGCGGAGCTCGGCCGAGATGCCGGGCGACGGGGTCTCCTCGGCAACCTTCTGATGCCGGCGCTGCACCGAGCAGTCACGCTCGCCCAGCGCCACGACCCGGCCGTCGGGCAGTCCCAGGATCTGCACCTCGACGTGGCGGGCGCGGGGCAGGTAGCGCTCGAGCAGGATCTCGGGCGAGCCGAAGAACCGCTCGGCCCGGGTCCGCGCGGTCTCGAACGCCTTGCGGAGGGCGTCGGCGTCGGCGGCGGCGCTCATCCCGATGCCGCCACCGCCCGCGGCCGCCTTCACCATGACCGGATAGCCGATCTCGCCCGCCGCCGCCACCGCCGCATCGGCGTCCGCGACCGGGTCGGCGGTGCCGGGGGCGACCGGGACGCCCGCCGCCGCCATCAGGTTCCTGGCGCGGATCTTGTCGCCCATCTGGTCGATCGCGTCCGGCGAGGGGCCGATCCAGATCAGGCCGGCCGCGGTCACCGCGCGGGCGAACCCGGCGTTCTCGGCCAGGAACCCGTAACCGGGGTGCACGGCGGCGGCGCCCGTCTTGCGGGCCACCTCGAGCAGCGCGGCGGCGTCCAGATAGCTCTGGGCGGGAGCGGCCGGGCCGATGCGGACGGCCTCGTCCGCCTCGCTGACGTAGGGCAGGCCCTCATCGGCGTCGGAGTACACGGCGACGGTGCGCACGCCCATCCGGCGGGCGGTACGGATGATCCTGCGGGCAATCTCGCCCCGGTTCGCGATCAGAACTGAATCAAACACCCAAGCAGCCTACGGGACCACCAGCTTGCTCAGCGCCTCAACCACCCGAGGGTCGTACTCGGAGCCGGTGTCGAGGCGGAGCCGCTCCAGCGCCGCGGCCGCCCGGCTGGCGTCGGCCGAGCTGCCGACCAGATCGTCGTAGGCGTTGGCCGCGCGGATGATGCGGCTGGACAGCGGCGGCGGCTGGGACCGGTCGGCCGGGCGGCACGGGTCGGACTGCCGTCGCACGATGTCGGCCACCGAGTCCAGCACCCGGGCCTGGCCGATGACCTCGGCGCCGTACTCGGCGATCCGCCGTTGCTCGTCCCGGGCGACCAGGACGGTGGCGCCGCCGGGAACCGGGTCGCGCAGCGAGAGCTGGCCGATGTCGTGCATCAGGGCGGCGTACTCGAGCTCAAGCAGCGCGGCCTCGGGCATGCCGAGCTCGCGCCCGATGGCCACCGCCAGCCTGCTCACCCTGGCCGAGTGCCCGGCCTCCACGTACCCGCCGACCTCGGTCGAACGGGCCAGCGCGCGGACCGTCTGCAGGTATGTGGCCCTGATCCCGGCGTACCGGCGCAGCGCCACCTGGGTGACGAGCAGCGGCGCGGCGAACACGGCGACCGCGGCCAGCCCCATGACCTCGGCCGCGAAGGCGATGAGGAGGGCGGACGCGCCGGTCGCGGCGCCGATCGGGATCTGGACGCGGAACTCGTCGCCGAGCGCGACGACGAACTTCGTCCGCAGCGCCTCGGTCCTGACGAGGGCGCTGACGAGCGCCTCGAAGAGCCAGGCGACGATCACCAGCGCGAGCATGACCGGCAGCTGGTCCCACCACTTGCTGCCGATGAGCGAGTCGTTGGCCAGCGGGCGGAAGGCGATCGCCACGCACGCCACCGCCAGCAGCCGCGTGGACATCGCGGTGAGCCTGGCCGGCCGCCCGACCGCCAGGTGCGGCAGCGCGCCGACGATCATGGCGATGGCGGTCACCGCGATGACCTGATCGGCGCCGGTCTTGACCGGGGTCTCGCCGATGCGCAGCAGCAGCGCGTAGCCGATCGCGCCGGCCGAGGCGATCGGCGCCGCCTCCCGGTCCCCGGGCAGGTTCAGCCGGAGCAACTCGCCGAACGCGATCAGCGCGCCGAAGGCGAGCGCCGCGTGCACATCGTGAACCCCGTTCACCGCCGTCTGGGTGACCGACCAGATCAGCAGCAAGCCGGCGAACGCGACCAGCAGCCACCGCCCCGAGTCGGGGGCGTGCGACTGCGCGCTGCGCGGCTCGTACCGGCGGACGGCCACGGCCTTAGAGGCTCTCGATGGTCGGCAGCGGTTCCTGCGCGGGGGCGCTTTCCGGCGGCGTCCAGCCCAGTCGGGCGATCGCGGCGATGAAGGCGTCGACGAAGGCGGGGTCGAACTGCTGGCCCGCGCACTTGCGCATCTCGGCGATGGCCTCGGGGACCGGCCGGGCCCCGCGGTAGGACCGGTCCGAGGTCATCGCGTCGAACGCGTCGGCCACCGCGAGCACCCGGGCGAACTCGGGGATCTCGTCGCCGGCCAGGCCCATCGGGTAACCGCGGCCGTCGATCCGCTCGTGGTGGTGCATGATCCCGGCCAGGGCCTCGTCGAGGAAGCCGATCTCGCGGACGATGTCCAGGCCGCGCATGGGATGAAGCTGGACCGCCGCGTACTCGTCGTCGGTCAGCGCCGACCGCTTCTGCAGGACCGACGTCGGCACCCCGAGCTTGCCCACGTCGTGCAGCATCCCGGCGTACCTGATGGCGGCCACCCGCTCGGCTCGCATCCCGATCTCGGTGGAGATCATCACCGCGCCGCGCGAGACCCGCTCGCTGTGCCCCCGGGTGTAGAAGTCCTTGGTCTCCACCGCCTGGCACAGGGCGCTGACGGTGGCCTCGTAGGCCCGCTGCTGATCGGCGAACTGGGCGACCGCCCAGCGGGCGACGAAAACCGGGACGAGCACGAGCACCGGCGTGAACGGGCCCAGGACCGACCACAGGGCGGCGATGAGAAGGCCGAACGCGCCGTAGCCGAGATCGGTCAGCCACAGCTTGACGTCGAGCCCGAGCCGTCCGAGGGCGGTGCCCGGCTCCCTCGCCAGCCAGAACACGCCCCGTACAAGCGCGAAGTTGACGGTCACGTGCACCGCGGCGGCGGCCGCGAACGGCCCGATGACGCCGGGGAACGAACTCGGCCCAGGGATGCCCGGATGCCCGCCGAACAGCTCGAAGGTCCGTCCGGCGAGGTAGGCGCTGACCGTGAACATGGCGGCGTTGAACACCCGCTGCGCGGGCGACGGGCTACGGCGGACGCCGAACAGCGTGCAGCAGCCGACGAGCGAGGCGCCCACCGGACCGCACAGAACCACCGCCGCCAGCGACGCGATGCTGTTGGCGGACCAGGTGAGGCCGCGCGGGTTCAGCAGGGTGGCGGAGGACTCGCAGGCGACCAGCAGCAAGCCGAGCGCGCCGACCTGGACCCAGTCAAGCCCCCCGAACGGACCAGCGGCGATCATTCCGACGGCGGCGGCGATGACTAGGCCTATGTACAGCCACGCGACGCGCGAGAGCCTGCCCACGCTTCCCCCTCGCAGCCAGCCGGAGTGGACCCGAATTGCACCAATTGCCGTCGTTACCCCCAGGAGACCCCGGAAGCCCTCATCGGGACAGTCCTCCCTCGCGGAATGCTACGACCGCTCAGGACGCGGGCGTCCATGACAGGATAACGTGACCAGGCGAATTCGCGCAGACCTAAAGCGCAGGCCTTACTCGGCTAGCTCGATGAGCTCGATTTCGGCCTGGACCTGGCGGATTCGGACCAGCACCTTGCTGCGCAGTTCGCTCGGCACCGGATCGCACCCGCAATGCTTGGCGACCAGGCGCTTGACCGCCTCTTCCAGGCCGAACTCGCGCAGGCAGGGTCCGCACTCATCGAGGTGCTGACGGATATGCTCGCAGTCCTCGTCCGAAATCTGGCCGTCCAGGTACCAGTAGACCTGCTCGAGTACCTCGGTACACGGCGTCTCGTGCGGTTTGCCGCAGCTCATGACGTGCCCTCCTCGGCTTGCGCCCGGACCAGGCCCCGCTCGGCGGCATAGTCCTGGAGCAGCTCCCTTAGCTGGCGGCGGCCGCGGTGGAGCCGTGACATCACGGTACCTATCGGGGTTCCCATAATGTCGGCTATTTCCTTATATGCGAACCCTTCGACATCCGCCAGGTAGACGGCGATCCTGAACTCCTCGGGCAGCGTCTGCAGCGCCGTCTTGATATCGGAGTCGGGAAGCCGCTCAAGCGCCTCGGCCTCGGCAGACTTCAGTCCCCCGGAACTATGCGACGCGGCCCGCGCGAGCTGCCAGTCCTCCACCTCATCGGCCCCGGAGCGCTGCGGTTCCCGCTGTCGCTTCCTGTAGGTGTTGATAAAGGTGTTGGTCAGGATCCTGAAGAGCCACGCCTTCAGGTTCGTCCCTTGCTGGAACTGATGGAAGGACGCGTACGCCTTCGCGAACGTCTCCTGCAACAGGTCCTCGGCGTCCGCCGGGTTCCGCGTCATCCGGAGGGCGGCCGAGTACAGCTGGTCCAGGTACGGCATGACATCTGCCTCAAAGCGCTCTCCGCGCTCGGCTAGCGTCTCTGGCACGGGACCCACCCCCTCTCGGTAACCGTAAGAGGATACCCTCCCGGCGACACGAGAGACGGGCCGGCGTGACCGCCTCTGCTGTGGTGGGGCTACAACCATGCCGCGTTCAACACCGCGCCGCGCCGCGCAATTCCGGTATCAGGGATGGAACGCCGGGGCGTGGGAAGGCTAAGGGCCGTGGGGCGCCATGCGAACCGGCGTCCGGCCAGGAGTAATTCCGTGCAGCCGATATCTCCAGATATCAGGCAGACCGCCAGCGCCGACCAGGACGCCGGCCCTACCGCCGACTATGCGCGGTTTTACGCCGCCGTCGCCCTTGCCCAGCTCACCAACTGGCTGCCGGCGTCGCCGCAGCTTCTCATCGACATCTCCGGCCCGGGCTCGCGGGCCGCCGAAGTGGCCGTCCGCGCTGGTCACAGCGTGCTGCGGGTCGTCGACCCCGAGGCGCCGCCGCCCGAGACGGAGGTCGCGGACCCGGGGCCGCCACCTGACCTTGCCCGCGGATCTCCCGCCGTCCCTCCCCAGGGAACGGCCGCACCTCCCGGGCGGCTGGTTAGCGTGGCGGCCGAGGGCGGCGGGCTTGAGTTTCTGGCCGACCGGTGCGCGGACGGCGTGATCGCGGAGGACCGCACCCTCTCGCTGCGGCTGGCCGCCGAGGATCTCGTCGCCGAGATCGCGCGCGTCCTGCGTCCGGGCGGGCGGGTGCTCGCCTGCGTGGACTCGCTGACGTTCGGGATGGCGGTTCTGGCAGAACAGCACCGCTGGCCGTACCTGGTGGACGTGCCCAACGCCGACGTGGTGCTCATTCCGTGGCCGGACGGCACCATCACCCGCTGCTACGGTGCCGAGCAGCTGGGCGAGCTGTTCACCGGCGGCGGGCTCGAGGTGGACTGGATCAGGCCCCGCACCGTGTTCTCGCCGCAGACGGTCAGCTACCTGCTCGCGCGCGACCCGGCCCGGTTCGGCGAGCTGGTCAATGCGGAGCTACGGGCGCGCTCCGACGACTCGGTGGGAACCCAGCTCATCACCAGCGCGGTCAGGAATTAACCCTGATCTGCCAGGGCCTCGATCAGGGCCGGGCCGTTGTTGCGGACGGAGTTGACCTCGGTCGACACCCGGCGCACGGCCAGGCCGTCCGGCCCGGAGGTCATGGCCGGGTGCATGGTCGCCAGCAGGTGCTCCTTATCGGAGTTGGCCGGGTCGAGCCAGTCCGCCCAGTCGCCTGGCGCTATCACCATCGGGGTCCGGTCGTGGATCTTGCCGATCTCATCGGTCGCGTCGGTGGTGATGATCGTCCCCGACCAGTACCAGGCGTCCTCGTGGTCGTCGGGCACCTGCTCGTTCCGCCACAGCTCGTACAGGCCGGCGAAGGCGAGAATGCCGCCGTCCGTCCGGTAGATGTAGAAAGGCTGCTTGGCCTTGCCCTCCGTCTGCCACTCGTAGTAGCCGTCGGCCGGAATCAGGCAGCGACGCCGGGCGAACGCGGCGCGGAAGGATGGCTTGACCGCGACGGTCTCCGACCTGGCGTTGATCAGCCGGGCGCCGCCCTTGGTGTCCTTGGCCCAGCCGGGCACCAGGCCCCAGCGGAGCAGGCGGAGTTCGCGCTCGTCCTTGTGGTCCATCACCGCGTAGATCCGCTTGGTGGGCGCCACGTTGTAGTCGGGCTCGCGGTCGGCCGGCACGGCGTCCCGCTGGACGGCGAACTCCTCCAGCAACTCGGCTCGTTTTCGAGCGGAGACGAACCGACCGCACATGAGCGACTCCTTCCGCGCCAACCGATACCCTCAAGGTTATGGAATCAGGACGCTGGCGCGCACCTACCGCGCACGGACCGGTGCGCGCGACGCTGCGGCTGCCGGGCTCCAAGTCGATCTCCAACCGCGCGCTCATGCTGGCGGCGCTGAGCGACTCGCCGTCGACGCTGCGCGGGCTGCTGCAGGCCCGCGACACGTCGCTCGCGGTGGCCGCGCTGCGTGTCCTTGGCTGCTCGCTGGACTATCTCGACTCCCGCGAAGCCGACCTCGCCGTCTCCGGCGGCTCGCTCGCGGCCGGGTCCGCGGTGAGCGTTGACGTGGGCAACGCCGGCACGGTCATGCGGTTCCTGCCGGCCGTCGCGGCGCTGTCCGCCGCCTCGGTCGCCTTCGACGGCGACCCGCGGGCGCGCGAGCGGCCGATCGGCGCGCTGCTTGGCGCGCTTCGGACCCTCGGCGTCGCCATCGACGACGGCGGGCGGGGAGCGCTGCCGTTCACCATCCACGGTTCCGGCGCGGTCCGCGGCGGGGTCGTCACGCTCGACGCCTCGGGCTCGTCCCAGCTCGTCTCCGGACTGCTGCTGGCGGCGGCGCGGTTCGACCTCGGCGTCGAGGTGCACCACGAGGGACCGCCGGTCCCGTCGCTGCCGCACATCGAGATGACCGTGCGGATGATCCGTGACGCCGGCGCCGACGTGGAAGTCGGCGCGGGGGAACGCCCCGATTTCTGGCGGGTGAGGCCCGGGCGGCTCAACCTCGGTGACTTCCGCGTAGAGCCCGACCTGTCCAACGCGGGGCCGTTCCTCGCGGCGGCCCTGGTCACCGGCGGATCGGTGACGATCAGGGACTGGCCGTCGGATTCGCTGCAGGCCGCGGACGCGATCCTCGACGTAATCACCCAGATGGGCGGCGTCGTCTCCGTCGACTCCGAAGGGCTGACCGTCACCGGATCTGGCGTCATCAACGGAATCGAGGCCGACCTGCGCGACGTCCCCGAGCTCTGCCTCCCGCTCACCTCGGTCGCCGCGCTCGCCTCCGGCCCGTCGACGTTCACCGGGGTGGGGCACACCAGGTTGCAGGAGACCGACCGGCTGGCCGCGATCACCAAGGAGATCAACGCACTCGGCGGCGACATAACCGAACTGCCCGACAGCCTCAGCATCCGGCCCCGCCCGCTGCGGGCCGAGCCGGGGCACGCGTTCGAGTCGTACGACGACCACCGGATGGTGATGGCCGCGGCGGTGCTCGGCCTGGCCGTACCCGGTATCGAGGTGCCCAACGTGGCCACCGTGGGCAAGACCTTCCCCGACTTCACCGCTGTCTGGGGCGAGCTGGCCGGGGTGCCTGACGCGGAGCCACGACCCTGAGGAACCGCTCCGCCGACCTCGACGAGGACGATATCCGGGTCCGCGCCGGACGCGGCTCCAAGCCGCGCACTCGACGCCGCCCGGAGCACAAGTCCGCCCCCGAGGCGTTCGTGGTGAGCGTCGACCGGGGCAGGTACGGATGCGTCATCGACGAGTCCGATGACGACTCCGATTTCGGGCACCGGCGGCTGCTGACCGCGATGAAGGCGCGCGAGCTCGGCAAGGGCTCGGTCGTGGTGGGCGACCGGGTGGCGCTGGCGGGCGACACCTCCGGCACCACCGGGTCCCTGGCCCGGATCGTCCGGGTGCAGGAGCGGACCAGCGTGCTGCGCCGTTCACCCGACGACACCGACCCGCTGGAACGGGTGGTGGTGGCCAACGCGGACCAGATGGTGATCGTCTCCGCGCTGGCCGACCCCGAACCCAAGACGCGGTTCATCGACCGCTGTCTGGTCGCCGCCTACGACGCGGGCCTCGACCCCCTGCTGGTGCTGACCAAGTCCGATCTGGCCGCCCCGCGCAAGATCCGGGCGTTCTACCGGCCGCTTGACATCCCGATGCTCACCACCAGGCAGCCGCTGCCCGCGCAGACCCTGGGCCGGCTCCGCAAGGCGCTCGACGGCCGGATCAGCGTGCTCATCGGCCAGTCCGGGGTCGGGAAGTCATCCCTCGTCAACGCGCTGGTGCCGGACGCGGGCCGGGCGGTAGGGGTGGTCAACGCGGTGACCGGCAAGGGGCGGCACACGTCGTCGTCCGCGATCGCGCTGCCGCTGCCCGATGACCCCGGCTGGCTGATCGACACCCCGGGCGTCCGCGGCTTCGGCCTCGGCCACGTCTCACCGGACCGGGTCATCGAGGCCTTCGGCGACCTGGTCGAGGGAACGGCCGCCTGCCCGCCCGGCTGCGACCACCTGTCGCCGGACTGCGCCCTCGACCAGTGGGCGGCCGAGCACGACGCCAAGGACCGCCTCGACTCGCTTCGCCGCCTGCTCCGCTCGCGCGAATCGGCCGACTGACTAAGTTCTCCCCGCCCGACTGGCTTTCCTCGCCCTCCGGGCCGTCCTGGGCGATGGGCACGGTGCCGCCCGATCGCCAGTAGGTGCCGTCCGGCGTGCGGGAGAGCAGCGACTCGTCGATCAGGTAACGGCGCAGGGCCGCGTGATCGTCGTAGACGGCCTTCAGTATCTCGTTGACGGCCTGCTCCTGGTACCGGCGGCCGGGCTCGAAGGCCTGCGCGACCTGGTCGAGCAGGACCAGGCGAGCAGCGCGCTTGGCGGGCATTACCGAGATCCGGCCGCCGCGCACGTAAGGGCGAAGTTGGCTGGGGAGAGCATCCGACAGGTCCACCACGCCAGATTATCCCCCGGCCGAGCGTCAGTTTGCTAAGGCAATACGTTCCCTGCTGGTCAGCGGGATGCCCGGACCGGTAGCGTTTCGCGGGTGGGATCTTACGACGACGATCTGCGGTTCGCGCATGTCCTCGCTGACGCCGCCGATGACATCACGACCAAGCGGTTCAAGGCGCTCGACCTGCGGGTCGAGACCAAGCCCGACCTGACGCCGGTCTCGGACGCCGATCAGGCGGCCGAGGACTCGATCCGCAACATCCTCCGCCGGTCGCGGCCGCGTGACGCCGTGCTGGGCGAGGAATCGGGTCAGACCGGCACCGGGCCGCGGCGCTGGGTCATCGACCCGATCGACGCCACCAAGAACTACGTCCGCGGCGTCCCGGTCTGGGCGACCCTCATCGGGTTGATGGACGGCGACGAGGTGGTGGCGGGGGTGGTCACCGCGCCTGCCCTGGGGCGGCGCTGGTGGGCCGCCAAAGGCGGCGGCGCGTGGACCGGCAAGTCGCTGACCAGCGCCAGCCGGTGCCGGGTATCCGGGGTCAGCAAGCTGGCGGACGCGTCGTTCTCCTACTCGGGCGTCGGCGGCTGGGCGGAGACGGGCAGGCTCGACGGGTTCCTGTCACTGAGCCAGGCGGTCTGGCGGACCCGGGGGTTCGGCGACTTCTGGTCGCACATGCTGGTCGCCGAGGGCGCGGTGGACATCTCGGCGGAGCCCGACGTCTCCCTCTGGGACCTGGCGGCGCTCCAGGTGATCGTCCAGGAGGCGGGCGGCCGGTTCACGAGCCTGGACGGTATCCCGACACCGGACGGCGGCAGCGTCGTCTGCAGCAACGGGCATCTCCACGACGAGGTTCTGGCCCGCCTTTCCGCGCGCTAGAGTCTTCCATGGGCTGCCAGGCGGCGAGTTCCCGCTCGAACCGCCCGGCCCGCGCCCGGCTGGTTTCCCCGGCCGCCCGGGCGCAGCGGCACCCGGCCCGGCACATACCCCCCGTAAACCGGTCCGGGTGCCGTACCTACTAGGTCACCTATTCGACTGACGCCGACGGTCGACGCGTGCCGGAGAATGTAGGGGTGGACCTCGTTGCGTGGCTGCGTGCGAATCGGGTGGGACCGGGTGGGCTGGCGGGGATCGCCGTCTCGGCTGACGGATCCGTTGCGGTGGCCGTGCCGAACGGCGCCGTCGCGGCCACGCCCGAGCGTCTCCTCGCCGCCGACCGGGAGATCCGTCCTCGGTGGGCGCTCTGGTCGCAGGAGACCGCGCGGGCGCTGGTCGGGAGCGGGGTCCGGCTGACGACGTGCTGGGACGTGGCGGCGGTGCACCGGCTGCTGTTCGGGGGGTGGCGGGCGGACCCCGCGTACGCGTGGGCCTGTCTGCACGGGGTGCCGCCCGATCAGGTCCCGTCGCCCGCTTCGGGCGAACCCGACCTGTTCAGCTTCGCAGGCGAGCAGCCGGAGGCGCCGGCGCTGGGCGCGGCGGAGGCGCTCGAGGCGGCGGACCTCCAGCGGGCCGCGCTCGCGGCCGGAAACGATCGCGGGATCGAGGTCGCCACTGCCCGCAGCGAGTCGACGGTCGAGCTGCTGGCGGCCGAGCTGGCGGCGGACGGGCTGCCGATGGACCGGGCGGCGGCGGAAGGCCTGCTGGCCGACATCATCGGGCCTCGGCCGCGCGGCGCGGGCGACATGGCGGCCAGCCGGGCGGCCAGGGACGAGCGGGTGCTGCGGCACGCGCCGGCCGGGGTAGTCGCCGACCTGCGCAGTCCCGTCCAGGTGCGAACGCTGCTGGCCGCGGCCGGGATCGACGTGCCGGACACCCGCGCCTGGCGGCTGGAGGAGTACAAGGACAAGTCGCCGCTGGTGGCGGCGCTGCTGGATTGGCGCAAGGCGGAGCGGATCGCCACCACCTACGGGTACGGGTGGCTGGACGAGGCCCTCGGGCCCGACGGCCGCCTGCGCGGGGCCTGGACCGGATGCGACGGGGCGGCCGGGCGCATGACCGCGTCCAGCGGGCTGCACAACATGCCCGCCGTGCTCCGCCGGGCGGTCATCGCCGAGCCCGGTCACCTCTTCGTCCGCGCCGACCTCGGGCAGATCGAGCCCCGGGTGCTCGCGGCCGTGTCCGGCGACGCCGCGCTCGCGGCCGCCACCGCCGCCGACGACATGTACCTGCCGGTCGCCGCCCAGCTCAGCGTAGACCGGCCGACCGCCAAGGTTGCGATGATCGCCGCGATGTACGGGCAGACCACCGGACATGGCGGCACCGCCGGGCGGCGAATGCGGACCGCCTACCCGGTCGCCATGGGCTACCTCGACGACGCCGACCGCTCCGCCCAGGCCGGGCGGGACCTGCGCACCTACGGCGGCAGGCTGATCCGGATGTCCGGCGGCGCGGGCACCGTCGGGGCCGAGACCTTGCGGGCCAGAGCCGGGCGCGGCCGATACGGGAGGAATGCGCTGATCCAGGGCGCCGCCGCCGAGCTGTTCAAGATGTGGGCGGTCACGGTCCGCGCCCGGGCGGCCCCGGTTGGCGCGCGGATCGTGCTCTGCCTGCACGACGAGCTGCTCGTGCACGTCCCCGAGGACCGCGCGACGCAGGCAGCGGAACTGGTCGGCGACTGCCTGGCCGAGACCGCGAGGCGCTGGGCGCCGGGTGGGCCGGTTCGGTTCATCGCCGACATCAGCACTGTCCGCTGCTGGGCAGACGCGAAAGGTTAACCCCGGGGCCGGTCACGACGATCGGCCGCGCCCGGCCTGATACCGTGGCGTGCAGATAGCACGGTACGGGAAGGGGTCTTGACGTTGCCGCGATACCGCAGAGTGGTGGTTAAGCTCAGCGGCGAGGCCCTGGCAGGCGCCGCCGGAACCGGCGCCGATCCAGCCAGCCTCGCCCGCGTCGCCGATGAGGTGCTGTCCGTGCACAACCTCGGTGTCCAGGTTGCGGTGGTGGTCGGCGGCGGCAACTACTTCCGCGGCCGGATGGCCGACGGCTGGGGGATTAGCCGCGCCGAGGCGGACAACATCGGGATGCTCGGCACGGTCATGAACGCCCTGATGCTGCGCGGCGCGCTGACCGCCAGGACCGACGCGGACGTGCGGGTGATGACCGCGGTGCCGATCCACAGCGTCGCCGAGCCGTTCATCCGGCTGCGCGCGGTGCACCACCTGGAGCGCGGCTTCATCGTCGTACTGGCGGGCGGCATCGGCCAGCCCTACGTGACCACCGACTACCCGGCCGTTCAGCGCGCACTTGAGTTGGACGCCGATGCCCTCCTGGTCGCCAAGCACGGGGTGGACGGCGTCTACGACTCTGACCCCAAGCACAACCCGGACGCGGTCAAGTTCACCACCCTCACCTACGAGGAGACCCTCGCGGCCGACATCCGGATCATGGACACCAGCGCGTTCGTCCTGGCCAACGAGCAGTCCCTGACCATGCACGTCTTCGACGTGGCGGCCTACGGCGCGATGCGCGCCATCTGCGAGGGCGACGACGGCATCGGCACCAAGATCACCGCCAAGTAGCCCCGTCAGCCTTTCATCGTGCGCCAGACCGGGCGCGGGATCAGCTTCATCACGGTGGCCAGGCCGACCAGCGGGGCGGGCACCCAGACGACGGACTTGGAACCGCGCAGCGCCTTCGCGACGGCGGCGCCGACCGCGTCCGGCGTGGTCGCCAGCGGCGCCGGGGCCATCCCCTCGGTCATCTTCCCGATCACGAACCCCGGCCGCACCAGCACCACCCGGACGCCGGTGCTATGGAGCGAGTCGGCGTAGCCCCGGGCGAAGGCGTCGAGCGCGGCCTTGGTCGCGCCGTAGACCGAATTGAACTTCCGCGGCCGGACGGCGGCGACCGAGGAAAGCACCACGATCGTGCCGCTGCCCCGCTTCCGCATCGCCTCGCCGAACGCCAGCAGCGCGGTGACGTGCCCGGTGAAGTTCGTCTCGATCATGGTCGCGGCCAGTCGGACGTCACGCTCGGCCTGCTCCTGCGGGATCAGCACGCCGGTCGCCGCGATCACCAGGTCCGGCACTCCCCCGGCGCAGAGCTGATCGACGAACGCCTGAGTCGACTCAGTCTCCAGCGCGTCGTACCGGCCCACCTCGACCGGGCGGCCCAGCGCCTTCCCCGCCGCCTCGAGCCGCTGCAGGTCGCGGCCGGCCAGGATCACCTCGGTGTCGGGCCCGAGGTCGAGGGCGGAGAGGATCGCCAGGCCGATCTCACTGGTTCCGCCGAGCAATAGGACGCGGGACAGTCGCCCGGGTCCGTTCGGAATACTCATCTTTGATTTTCCTTACGCTAGGTAGAGCCCGACGCAGAACAGCACCAGCCACACGACCTCGAAGCACAGCATGATCGCATCCCGCGTGATCAGGTCCTCCACCGGGCGGACGGTGCCCCGCGCGGTCAGCATCCCGAACCGGACCAGCGCGGCGGCCAGCGGCAGCGCGGACAGCAGATGCCAGGGCCGGGCGCCCGTGGTCTCGTTGGCCGCCCACATCAGGTAGGTCGCCAGCATGCCGAGGCCGACGAGCAGCTGCGCGACCCGGAGGACGCCAGGACGGTACCACCGCATCGCCGGGCGGTGCCGCACCGCGTCGTCGCCCAGGCTGGTCAGCTCGGTGTACCGCTTGGCGATGGCCACGCCCAGCGCGCCCAGGCTGCACACGAGCAGGAACCAGATGGACACGCGCACATGCGTCGCCGCCGCGCCGCCGAGCACGCGGAGCAGAAAGCCGCTCGCGACCAGCACCATCTCGATGAACGGCACGTGCTTGAGCCGGAAGGAGTACAGGAAGGACTCGCACAGGTAGGCGACGGCCGCGGCGACCAGCAGCGGCTCCCTGATCACGACGCCCGCCCCGACCGCGAACACGGTCGCGAGCAGCGCTAGCACGACCGCGTGCCGCTCCGGCAGCGCGCCCGAGGCGATCGGCCGGTTCCGCTTCACCGGGTGCCGCCGGTCCCGCTCGACGTCGACGACGTCGTTGACGAAGTACACCGCGGCCGACGCGCAGGCGAAGGCGAACATGGCGATCAGCGCATAGACGAAGCCGTGATCGCGGCCCAGCGAGGCGGCCGCGAGCGGGGCCGCGAACACCAGCAGGTTCTTCGGCCACTGCCGGGGCCGGGTGGTACGGATGGCCGCGGGCAGCCAGCGGGCGGCCGAGAACGGGACGCCGATCTCGCCGGGCACGGATGCCTGCGGCCCGGTGTCCTCATTCGGCGCCAGGGACTTGTTGATGGTCAACGCGCGTAAACCGCCGTGAAGTCTCGGGTGGACGGGTCGTAGTAAGAGTAGGGGCTCGGCTGCTGACTGGGCAGCAGTGGCACCGGAGTGGGGTCGCGCGGATGCCCGTCGACCTGGTAGTAGTCGAACTTCATCCACGCGGGGTTGATGTCCATCTGCATGCCCTCGACCGCGCCCGCCCGCCGCAGCAGCTCGGCCAGGTCTTGCACGTCGAGGGCCGGGCCGTAGACGTAGACGATCCGGCCGTCGCTGGTCATGCCGAGGCCGGAGCGCCAGACGAAGTACCCGCCGCCCAGCGTCGCCCCCCAGCCGGTCTCGATGTCCTGGTTGAGGTTGGGCGAGATCTTGCCCCGGTCCACCAGCAGCTTGAGGTTCTGCCGAACGCCCGCGATCGACGGGTTCAGCCTGAAGTCACGGCCCCACTCGCCGATCTTGACCGTGCCGTTCTTGTAGTAGACGATCGACGCTTCGCCGTTGGTGAGCGAGTCGTAGTGGCTGCCGTTGAGGTAGAAGCCGCCCCCCGAGTTGGAGATCTTGAACCCGCCGTTGAAGGTGGCGAGCAGGCCGGCCCGGTTCTTCGCAGGAACGTCGAAGGGGGCCTTCCAGTTGCCGTACCCGGGGTCTTCGTAGCCGGGTCGCAGGTAGAACCGGGCCAGCCGCTGGTCGATGGACGCGATCCCGTTGACGTAGGACGTGTAGGTCGCGTCGCGCAGGAACGTGGCCAGGATGGCCGGCTCACCGTTGACCTTCTCCACCACCCGCCACTGGCCCTCGCCGGGCTTCGGCGCCCCTGCCAGCGACCTGAGCGTGGCCGGGATGTCAGGCACGAACACCTTGCGGTGGTGCTTCGCCTTGGTCACCGTGACCGGCGTGATCTGCTCTCCCTTCGGCACCGCGAGGGACATCGACGGGTCGCCGCCTACCTTCGGCGGGTTGTAGGAGAGCCATTCGCCGAACGTGACAAGCGGCCCCAGGTGGTGGTTGCGCGCCCATTCGGCCAGGTTGGCGGCGGCGCCCTGGCCGTTGTTCTGGAACGTCGCCTGGCCGGCCGAGAACGCGACCCAGATCACGAAGACGCCGAACAGCGCCGAGATGACCCGCACGGTGGGCCGGCGGAAGAACCGGCGAGTGCGGCGGAACCGCACCTTCTTGGGCCGCTCCGGGGCCGGGAGTGATTCTTCCTGAGCCTCGGCCTGCGGGGCAGCAGGGGCAGCAGCGGACTGGGCGTCGGCCTCCTGCAGGGGCTGCGGCGACGGGCCCGGCACCGACGGCTGCGGCCGCCCCGCATCAGGCTGGTCGGGCCGCGAGGCCTCGGCTTGAGTGCCATCTGGCGCTGCTGGCGACATGCCGACCTGACCTCCCCGTGACTGATCCCGCCGGGGAAGCTACCCGCCAGAGATGAATAACGAACGCGATACTTTTCCTGCATCCCACTGAGGCTCGCCGTCGGCGCTTCCGGTCCTTCATGCGGGAGCGCGGGCCTCCGCGCTGAATGTCAGAATATGCGGTCGGTCATCCGATGCGGGGTGATCTTTACCGTCCCGTCCCAGTTTGCCTCCCTGATCGCCTTCATCGCCTGCTTGCGGGTCGGCGGATCCATCCGGTCGATGAAGAGGACGCCGTCCAGGTGGTCGGTCTCGTGCTGCAGGCAGCGGGCGAGCACTTCCGTGCCAACCACCTGAATCGGGTCGCCCCGATCGGTGAAGCCGGTCGCCACCGTGTTCAGCCGGCGCTTCACGTCGTAGTAGATGCCGGGGAAGGACAGGCACCCCTCCTCGCCCTCCTGGTCCTCCTCGTCGGGGAAGTCGAGGACGGGGTTGACCAGGTAGCCGCGCTCGCCGCGGACCGCGTAGGCGAACACCCGCAGCCCGACCCCGATCTGCGGCGCGGCCAGCCCGGCCCCCTGCGCGTCGTCGAGGGTCTGGGTCAGGTCCTTGACCAGGGTTCTCAGCTGCTTGTCGAAGTCGGTGACCGGGTCGGCGGCGGTGCGCAGGATCGGGTCGCCGAAGAGTCGGACGGGACGGATCGTCATGCCTCAGAGGGTAGCCGCCGCCACCGCGCCCGCACACCAGGCGACAAGTTATTTGACAGGTGAGCGGAAGGAAATATATAACTTCAGTTGTAAGTTTCTTACTAGCACAGGTCGACGTGACCGTCGACAAGGGCGTGCTCACGGTGAGCGCGACCCGCGAGGAGACCAAGACCGAGGGCGAGAACCCGATCGTCCGCGAGCGGCGGTTCGGTAGCTTCACCCGCCGCGTCCGGCTCTCCGACAACCTCAACGCGGACGCGATCGAGGCCAGTAACAACGAGGGCGTGCTCGAGATCCGCATCCCGGTCCTCGAGGAGGCCAAGCCGCGCAAGATCGCGGTCGGCACCACCGAGGCCAAGGAGCTGGCCAGCTAAGGTCAAGCCAGGCGGTATAGCAGTACAGGCAGTGCAAGCGGCCGGACAGCGTTGAACGCTGGCCGGCCGCTTAACATCGTGTCGGGTGGAGGTGAGACGGATGGAGCCATTCGAGGAAGAGGACGTGCCGCTGTTCACGGTTGGCCAGGTCGCGGAGATGCTACAGCTCAAGCAGGCGTTCCTGCGCCGCGTCGATCAGCTCCAGGTGGTCTCGCCCCAGCGGTCGAACGGCGGCCAGCGCCGGTACACCCGGATCGAGATCCGGGTCATCCAGCAGGTCGCCTCGATGGCCGACGAGGGCATGACGATGCCCGCCATCCGGCGCATCATCGAGCTCGAGCAGCAGCTGGCCGAGGTCGCGCGCCAGCGCGACGAGCTGGCGGCCCGTCTTTCCGAGGCGTCGGAGGAACGGTCCCGGCTGTCTCAGCAGCTCGCATTCCTGCTTTCCAAGGTCGGCCGGGACCAGTCCGAGGAGTAGGCCGCAGCGATCCGGTTAGCCGACCCGGGCAAGGATCTCGCCGTGCGGGACGAGCCACCAGCCGTCCTCGTCCGCGGCCCAGGCGCGCCAGCCGTCGGCGATCCGCTGCAGGTCCTCGGCAGTCGCGTGCCCGCCGCTGATCGCGGAGGTCGCCATGGCCGACTTGACTGTCCGGTCGGCCCACAGCCCGCCCCACCACGCCCGCTCCGCCTCGCTGGCGTACGTCCAGGTGGACGAGGACTTGATCAGGTCGGCCAGGCCCGCCTCCCTGGCCCAGACGTGCAGCCAGCGGCAGGCGTCCGGCTCGCCTCCGTTCCCCCGCGCGACCCGCTGGTACAGCGACTGCCATTCGTCCAGGATCGGGAGCTCCGGGTACCAGGTCATGCCGCCGTAGTCGGCGTCGCGGACCGCCACCAGCCCGCCGGGCCGGGCGACCCGCGCCATCTCCCGCAGCGCGCGAACCGGCTCGCCCAGGTGCTGGAGCACCTGGTGGGCGTGGACGACATCGAACGTATCGTCGGGGAAGTCGAGGGCGTAGACGTCGCCGGTGGTGAAGCTGAGGTTGCGCCGCTCGCCGATCGCCTCGCGGGCCTGCTCGATGATCCCCGGCGCGGCGTCGATGCCGGTGACGCTCCCCTCGGGCACGCGATCGGCGAGGTCGGCGCTGATCGTGCCCGGGCCGCAGCCCACGTCGAGGATCTGCGCGTCGCGGGCGAGCCGCGGTAGCAGGTACGCCGCCGAGTTCTCCGCCGTGCGCCACCGGTGCGACCGCAGCACCGACTCATGATGACCGTGTGTGTATACCTCTGCCATGCGGACACCTTAGAATCCGTCTTGCATAATGATCAAGTTTGTCTCATATATTGGACACCATCGGGCACGGGCGTGCGCCCGACCGTGTTCACGCGTGGGCTAACGGGCGAGGTAGCGCTCGGCCAGGGCGCGCGGGGCGGCGGCCAGCCAGGCGTCGACCACGGCCTCCCTGAGCGCTTCGGCCGACACCTGGTCCAACTGGACGAGGAAGGCGGGGTAGCGGTCGAAGTGCGTGATGCTGAAGAAGGCATCCGGGTTGGCGGCCAGGATGGCCTCCTTCTCCGCCAGGTCGGCGGTGCGGATGGCCAGGATCGGGCCGGCCGGCGGTGTCTCGTCGCCGAACCGCTTGATGTCCGCCTTGCTGAACGGGCGCTCCCAGGCGAACGCCTTGCCGCCGACTTCCCACGTCCGGAGGCCGCGGTGCTTCTCCTGGCCCTCGGTCACCTCGGGCATTTCGCTCGCCAGGCGGGCCACGTCGTCGAAGGTCTGCACGGATCAAACCGTACAGCGGAGACGTCCTCGAGTGAACGCGCAGCCACGGTCCGTTCGAAATGATCGATTTTGACTCGGTTGTTTCTGTGCGTTTATTTGCCGTTTAGCAGGCCCGCCGCATTGTCGTGCAGGATGGCGGCCTGCTCGGCGTCGGTGAAACCGAGGTCGGCGACGGCGCCGACGGCGGCCAGTGGGTTGTCGAGAGGGTAATCACTGCCGAAGATGATCCGGTCAGTGCCGACCTTTCTTAGCACCCAGGCGAACTGCTCAGCGAAGGGGCCACCGGAGAGCATCAGTCCGGTTACGGAAATGTCGATCCAGACATTTCGCTGCCACCACGGATAGCGGCCAACGATGTCGTAGATCAGGAGTTGCGGGAAACCGGGACCATGCGCGTGCGCGAGAATGAGCCTCGCGTCGGGCACCGCCGTCGCAAGGTTCACGAACTTGCCCGGCTGGTTCGCGTCCCACGGCGAGTAGGCGTCGAAAAGGACGGGCAGCCCATTCTCGGTGGCCTTCCTCACGACGTCGACGACGGCAGGGTCGGCGACGTCGAACTGTTGCGTATTGGGGTGCAGCTTCAGCCACGCGGCGCCGTCGGCCGCGACCCGGTCGATCTCGTCCAGGGCGGTGCGGCCGTCGGCCGGATGGACCGAGCAGACCGGGTAGAAAAAGCCACCGGAGTCTTGCGCGAGTTGGAGTAGGCCATCATTTCTGGCGCGCGTCCGACCCGGGCTATTGGGCAAGGCGATCGTGATGGCGGCGGCGCGGGTGATCCGAGACCCATTTACCAGGGAACGATAACTTTCGGGTGGATGCGGGGCAGCCACAATCGGCTCGCGGGGGTCGAGCATCGGGTGGGTGTGCGCATCGATAATTGCACCTTCATACACGCATGAGACGATATACCGACCCCGGGTGGGATTGACAGCCACGCAATTGCGCGGTTAGCTATTCGTGATGTCGCCGGGTTAGGTCAGCTCCAGGCGGTACGTGATGCCCGGCAGGCCGGACAGCACGACCTCGCCGATGGGGACGAATCCGGTGCGAATGAGAACGGCCCTCGATGCCACGTTTTCGACCCTCGCCGCCGCGCGGAGCACGGTCAGCCCGTATTCGACGACCGCGAGCGCGCACAGCTGCCGCACCGCCGCCGTGGCCAGGCCCCGCCCGGCGGCCCGCTCGGCGATCCGGTAGCCGAGATCGGCCGAGCCGTTGGCGACCTCGTACAGATTGACCCGGCCCACGATCGCCCCGTCCTCCTCCACCAGCACGTGCTGGAGTTCCGTGCCGTCGGCCTGCCGCTCCAGCAGTTCGCCGTGCTGCTCGTCGAACGCGGCGAAGTAGGCATCGCCCCGATCCGGCACCGCCGCGGCGAAATAGGCCCGGTTCTCCAGCTCGAAGGCGAGCAGGGCGGGGGCGTGGTCAAGCCGCAGGAGCTGCAGTTCCGGCATCAGTAGTGGGTGCATTTCGTGCGAATGGTCGTCAACCTCGTCCTAGCGCCGGCGAGCGGACTGAGCGAATGATCTGCATCATGCTAATTGCCCGGCCGCGCCCGCCAGGCCGCGATAGCGCCGGCGGCCGCGGCCGCCCTAGCGTGAAGCGGCGGCGTCGGCTGACGGCACGGGATCGGCTTGCTCGCTGGCGGGGAGCAGGATGGTGGCGGCCAGGCCGATAAGTCCGATGCAGGCAAGGACGACCATGGCGATGCCGTAGGAAGTTTTGGGGTCGGCCAGGCCGGCTACCAGAATGGTGCCCGCGATCGCGGTACCGAGGCACGACCCCAGGTTGGAGATGCTGCGCGATACCCCGGATATCTCTCCCTGGCGTTCTTCTGGGAAGGCCGATTGGACGACGTTGACCGACGGGGTGAGGCCCAGGCCCAGGCCCAGGCCGATGAGGAACAGGCCGGGGGCGAAGTACCAGGCGCCCGGGCGGCCCTTGACCAGGGCCACCAGCAACAGCACGCCGACGATGGCAATCACGAAGCCGGTGATGATGAGCGTTCGCTGCCGGTACCGCTTGGCCAGGCGGCCAGCGGCCAGCGAGGACAGCAGGATGCCGACGGTGGCGGCGGTAAAGATCACCCCGGTCTGGATGGCGTTGTAATGCCGCACGACCTGCAGGTAGGCGGACACCACGAACGAGGTACCGATGAGCATCAGCCATTGCACGTTCTGGGTGATCAGCGCCAGGTTGGAGGTGCGGTTGCGGAACAGGGAGGTGGAGATCAGCGCCTCTTTCCCGGCCCGCTCGCGGCTGTGGACCCAGGCGAAGAACCCGGCTAGGACGAGCCCTCCCGCCACTATCAGGATGGCCGTAAGGGCGAGATTGTTGTCGGCCGCCAGGATCCCGAGCACGACGATCACCAGGCCCCCGGCGGACAAGATCGCGCCCACCGTATCGAACGGGCGTGACGGGTCCGCCGGGACCGGATCGGTGACGCCGCGGGCCAGAATCACGATGATCACGATGATGACCGCCTGGAAGACGAACGCGACCCGCCAGCTGATGGTCGTGCTGATCAGGCCGCCGATCAGCGGGCCGGTGGCGGCGCCGATTCCGCCCATCCCGCTGATCACCCCGAACGCCCAGGCGCGGGACTTCATGTCCGTGAAGAGCATGGTGGTGAGGATGTACACCGGCGGGATGAGCAGGGCCGTGCCCACTCCCTCGAAGATCGAGTTGCCCAGGATCAGCACGCCCAGCCCGGGAGCGGCGGCGCTGAGCACCGCCCCGATCCCGTAGACGGTCAGGCCCAGCGAGAAGAGCCGCTTGCGCCCGAACTTGTCGGTGAGCTTGCCGCACGGGATCATGAGCGCGGCCATGACCAGCAGGAACAAGGTGATGCAGACCTGCACTCCCTCAACCGATGTATGCAGGTCCTTGCTGATGTCATTGATCATGACGTTCATGTTCGAACCCGCGAAGCTGCAGATGAACTGGGCCAGCGCCAGCGGAATCAGCATCTTGCGCATCGGCACGGCCCTCCAGGCGGGAGCAGGCGGGGAGAGCGGCAGCGGCGGCGAGCCGCCGCTGCCGCCAGAACCCCTCGCCCCACGTCTACCGGAGCGTGGAAAGACGTACCTCATCCCTGAGGGGTGGTGCTCCCTCAGGCGCGGGCTCCGCTCGCGGCGTCGAGACCGCTTGCCAGGTCGTCGCCTGGTGTCTGGCCGCCACGACCACCGTGGCGGCCGTGGCCGCCGCGGTTCTGGTGCCCGGGCCACCACGCCCTGGCGCCGAGCAGCGCGGTCACGGCCGGCGTGAGGAACATCGCCATCACGAACGCCGCGATGGCGATGCCGCACGAGATCGCGAAGCCCATCTGCTCGAACGTGGACCCGCCCGCCAGGATCAGCGAGGCGAAGGTCCCGGCCAGGATCACCCCGGCCGAGGCGATCGTCGGCCCGGCGTGCTTGAGCGCCACGGCCGCCGCCTCCCTCGGGGTCTTGCCCTCGGTGGCCTCCTCCCGCAGGCGCGACACCATCAGGATGTTGTAGTCGGTGCCGAGCGCCACCACGAACAGGTACATCATGATCGGCAGGACGAAGGACAGACCGCTCTGGTTGTCGACGTCCTGGAAGATGCCCACGGAGGCGCCTAGGGTGGCCGCGAAGCCGAGGCCGACGAAGACCATCAGGTACCACGGCGCCACGACGCTCTGCAGCAGCAGCCCGAGGATGATCAGGATCAGCACCGCGGCCACCGGGAACACGATGGAGTAGTCGTGCCCCATCGCCGACTCCAGGTCCACGTAGACCGAGGTAATGCCGCCGACCAGCGCGCGGCTGCCCGCCGGGGCGTCGTTCACCACGGCCTGCAGCGGTCCGCGGACCGTGTTCATCGCCGCGTCGGACTCGCCCGCCGACGACAGGATCACGGTGTAGTCCGCCACGTCACCGCTGGCGTTCACCTTCGCCTGGCTGACCGAGGCCACGCCGGGGACCTTGGCCAGACGCGCGCCGAACGACGTCAGCGACGCGGTGCCGAGCGGCTTGCCGTCGGTCGACTGCACGAGCACGGCGGTCGGCTCAGAGTCCCCGGCCGGGAACCCCTTGAGCAGCACGTTGGCGTACTCGGCGGACTGGGTGGTCGTGGTATTGCCCGCGGTGAGGTCGAACGTCGGGTGGAAGCCGAAGGAAACAATCCCGAGCACGGCCAGCAGCACCACGATCGTCCCCGCGAACCGGCCCGGGTGCCGGCCGAGTGACCGCCCGAGCGCGGCGAACCGGGCCGACTTCGGCTCGGTCCGCCAGGCCTTGGACGGCCAGAAGACGCGCGTGCCGAGCAGGGAGACAACGGCCGGCACCAGCGTCAGCCCGGCCAGGGCGGCGCTGAAGACGGCGATGGCGAGGGCAGGCCCCAACTGGCGGAAGAGCGACAGGCTGGACAGCGTGAGCGCCAGGAACGCGATCATCACCGCGCCGGCCGCGGTGGCGATGGCCGGTCCGACCCGCCCGATGGCGCTCTCCATCGCCTGCTTGGAGGGTTCGCCCGCCAGCCGCTCCCGGTAGCGGAAGAGCAGGAACAGGATGTAGTCGGTGCCCACCCCGAACAGCACGACAATGAGCATGATGGACGTGAAGCTGTCGGCGCTCCAGCCGGCCGCCTTGCTCACGAAGTCGATCAGGCCGTTGGCCACCGAGGAGACGAGGCCAATCGTGAGCAGCGGTAGCAGCACGATGATGGGGCTGCGGAAGATGAGGAGCAGCAGCACGATGATGAGCAGGATGGTGCCCACGAAGACGATCTTCTGCGCGTTGTTGCCGGTCGACGCCGAGTCGACGTCTTCGGCCACCGTCCCCGTCACGCCCGCCTTGAGGTCCGTGCCCGACACGAGCGAGGACAGGTCGGACCGGAGCGTGCCGATGGCGCTGGTCTGCGCGGTGGTGAGCTGACCGGTGACGTTGGGTATCTGCACCGAGATCGTCTGAATGAGCTTGTTGGCCGACGGCGGCCCGGCCTGCATGGTGCTCAGCGTCGGAATGCGGTCCGCCGCCAGCTTGCCGGCGATGCCGTCGACCAGGCGGGAGTCGGCGGCGGTGAGACGGCCGCCGTCCGCCCGCTCGAACACCACGATCGCGCCGGGCGCGGCCGCGGTCGGGAAGGCGCTTTGCTGCAGGTTCTGCGCCTGCACGGACTGATAGTGGCTGGGCAGGAACGAGGACTCGCTGCTCGAGCTGGCCAACTTCGGCGCCAGCCCGACGATCGCGACCGCGGCCACGATCCAGATCCCGATCACTAGCCACGGGTGCCTGACGACGCCCGTCCTAGTCGAAAGAACATGCTTCCGCTCTCCTCTGCCGTGCTGTGACGTCCCCGCTTACCCGAGATACGATACTGTATCGTATCGATTTACCGGCCGAGCGGTGCCGTAGGGTGTTGCCAACGAATCGGCACCCGACGGAGCGTGCAGAAGAGGAGTCATGGACCGAGCCGCCAGCCAAGAAGGCCATGAGGCGGCCGCGCATCGGGGTCGTCAGCTGGACGCGTCGCGTGACGCCGCGCTTCGTGACGCCGCCCTTGAACTGCTGGCCGAGATCGGATATGACCGCCTGAGCATCGACGCGGTGGCCGCCCGGGCCAAGGCGAGCAAGATGACGATTTACCGCCGCTGGTCCGGCAAGGCCGAGCTCGTCGTCGACGCGATCGGCTCGCTGCGCAAGCCCGGCGAGGTGCCGGATACCGGATCACTGCGCGGCGACCTTGAGGCCATGGCGAGAAGCTCCGATAGCCCTGACATCCGCTTCGACGCCCAGCTGATGCTCGGCCTGGTCACCGCGCTGGCCCGCGACCCCGAGCTCCGCCAGGTCATCCGCGAGCACTTTCTCGGCCGGGGCGGCATCCGGCTCAGGCAGGTCTTCGAACGCGCCGTCGCCCGGGGCGAGATCCCCGAGGGCCGCAACCTGGATCTGCTCATCTCGGTCTTCCCCGCCCTGGTCATCCACCACCTGCTTCTCTTCGGCGAGCTACCCGACGCGAGCTTCACCGCCCGGGTGATGAACGACCTGATCCTTCCGCTGGCCGTCGCCCCGCTATGACGTCATGGCGCGAGGACTAGGCACACTGGGGTGGGCGCGACGGCAGAGTGCAGGAGCCGGAGCGCGCCGGATTGGTCGTCGAACCGGTAGGACGCAAGCTGATCACTGTCCTGGCCGGCCACGATAACGTGCCGGCCGTCGGGCGTGACGATGAAATCCCGCGGGCACTCCCCCACGTCAGGTGTGATCCCGACCAGGGATAGCGCTGAGGCGTCCGGGTCGAAGCGGAATACCGCCAGGCTGTCATCACCCCGGTTGGACACCAGGACGTGCCGACCGGACGGCGTCACGCGGATGGCGCCCGCCAGGTTCTGCCCGCCCGCGCCGGCCGGCCGGGTCGACACCCGGTCGGTCAGCACGAAATCGTCATCGGCGCGGCGTAGCGTGCAGACGGTGCTGTCGAGCTCGTTGACGATGAAAAGGTGGCGGCTGTCGGGGTGGAAGGCGAGGTGCCGCGGCCCCGCCCCCGCGACCGCTTCCAGGTTCGCGGAGGCCTTCGCGGCGAGGCGGCCGTCGCGATCGAGCGCGTAGACGAAGACAGTGTCGGAGCCAAGGTCGGACACGAGGATGTCCCCGGTCACCGGGTCGCTGGCGGTCATGTGGGCGTGGGAGTTGGCCTGCCGGACCGGGTCGGGGCCATAGCCGGCGTGCTCGACGTAGTCGGTCATGTCGCCCAGCCGGCCGTCAGGTTCGATTCGGTGCACCGTGACCGAGCCAGCGTCCACGCCGTAGTTGGCGTTCAGCACGAAGCGGCCCCTGCGGTCGAGGGTAACGTGGCAGGGCGAGTCGCCCAGCGTGGCACGCGCGTTGAGCGCAGTCAGCTGCCCGGTGCGCCGGTCGCGGGCGTATGCGGTGATGCCGCCGCCTGGCTGGTCCTCGAAGGCGAGGGTCTCGTGGACCGCGTAGACATTCTCGCCCGAGGCCGAGGTTGCCAGGTAGGACGGGTTGCGGGCCGCCGCCAGCGAGGTGACGGGCCCGATGCGACCGCTAGCTGGGTCGAAGCTCGCGGTGAGGACGCCGTTGGCCTTGCCGCGGACGTGCGGCAGTGGCTCGGTGTAAGTACCGATGATCAAATCCATCGTGCTCCCTTGGGCGCGCGGGCGCGATGTGCCCGCTCGTCAGCTTGCTGCTGGTGGACCCGCTTCCTTGTGCAGCTGATTGGCTAGCTGAACGCGGGACTGGACGCCGAGCTTGGCGAACACGGCGCGCAGATGGGTTGCGACCGTGTTGACGGACACGCCGAGCTCGGAGGCGGCAGACTTGTATCATCCTTCCGAACGGTCGCATGGCTTCGCGCAAACAGCAGGCAACTTCGGGGACGCGGGCTGACCGAACTCGTGATCAGGCCGTCAGCCCGGCCACGGGCGGAAGCTGTCGAGTAGCTCGCTGAGCATCTGCCGCTGGCGGGCGGCGGTAACCCGGCTCGGGTGGAGCACCCGCTGGGCGCTGAGCCCGTCGATCAGGACCAGCAGCTGGTGGGCCGCCAGGTCGATGTCGATGCTGTCGCGAAGCTCGCCCAGCTTCCGCGCCTCGGCGAGGTGCGCGCGCAGCCGTTCGGCGAAGCGGTCGAACTCGGCGTGCTGTACCGTCCGCATCTCCGGGTTGCCGAGTGCCCGTCCCCAGAAGCTGATCTCGATCTGCGCCTCAAGATCACGCTCGTCATCCAGCGGCAGCGCCTCGAGCATGACGATCCGGAGCGCGTCGAGCCCGGTCCGGCCGGCCGCCTTGGCCTCCATCCGGGCCGCGACCCGGCGGTGCGACAGGACCAGCGCCGAGCCGAGGATGTCGGCCTTGTCGTCGAAGTAGTGCGCGAGGATGCCCGGCGAGCAGTGCGCCTCGCGAGCAATGGACCTGATAGTGGCCTTGGCGATGCCGTCGCGCGCGATCACCCGCCAGGTGGCGGACAAGATCTCGTCACGCCGGTCATCCCAGTTGACGATCTTTGGCATAACCCTGCAGAACTCCCTGGCCGACGCCCTCTGTTTTTTTATCGGACGTCCGTTTAATATCCGTCTAATGTACCGCAGGGATCCCGACGAGCTAGCGGCGGCCCGCGCCGAGCTTGTCCGATACGGCGAACGCCTGCTCGCGGACGGACTGTCCGTCGGCAGCGCGGGCAACCTCAGCGTGCGCGTGGGCGACACGGTCGCGATCACGCCGTCTGGCGTCGCCTACCAGGAGATGACGGCGGCCGACATCTGCCTCGTCACGGTCACGCCGGCCGGCGGCCGGTTCGCGGCGGACGACGCCGGGGAAGACGCCGGCCAGCAGGAGACGCCGTCCTCGGAGACGCCGATGCACCTGGCGATCTACGCGGCGACCAGCGCGACGGCGGTCGTGCACACGCACTCGCCCGAGGTCATCGCGCTCTCGGCGGCGCGCTCGGAGCTGCCGGCCATCCACTACGCGATCACCGCTCTCGGCGGCCCGGTCCGGGTCGCGCCCTACGTCCGGTTCGGGTCGGCGCAGCTGGCCGAGGCCGCCGTGAAGGCGCTGGACGGCCGCAGCGCGGTCATCTTGCGCAACCACGGGGCGGTCACCTACGGCGACAGCCTGGCCCAGGCGTACAACCGGGCTCTGCTCCTGGAGTGGCTGGCCGGCGCCTACCGGCTGTCGCTGTCCTACGGGGAGCCGGCGGTGCTGTCGGCCGCCGAACTCGACGAGGTAACCGCGGAGAGCCGGCGACGCCGCTACGGGATGCGGGCCGCGCAGGACACCGCGCCCAAGGCGCGCGAACCGCGCGAGGCCCCCAGCAGGCCGCTGGGCCAGGTGACCGTGCTCGGGGCGCACATCCTGGACGTGCTCGGCAGGCCGGTCGAGGCCATCCCGCCCGGCCAGGGCAGCGCCCGGCTCACCGAAATCCGGGCCACCGCCGCGGGCACCGCCGCCGGTGCGGGCGTCGACCTGGCCAAGCTGGGAGCCAGCGTGCTCGCGGTCGGCGCGGTCGGCGACGACCTGCTCGGCGACATGGTCGCGGCCGCGATGGCCCGGCACGGCGTCGACACCAGCGGGCTCAGCCGCAAGAGCGGGGTCCAGACGTCGGCCACCATCCTCCCGATCAGAGGGAACGGTGAGCGTCCAGCCTTGCACGTCCCGGGCGCGACGTCGCTCCTCGAGCTGGCCGACGTCAACCTGGACCGAGTCCGCGGCAGCCGGGCCCTGCTGGTCGGCGCGCCGGACGCGCTCGGCGGCATCGTCGGCGACGGACTGGCGCAGGTGGTCGCGGCCGCCCGGGCGGGAGGGGCGCTGATCGCGGTGGACGTGCTGCACCCTGGCCGCCCGCAGGATCTGCAGCGGATCGCCGGGCTGCTGGGCACGGCCGACTGGTTCCTGCCCAACGCCGATCAGCTGCTCGCGCTCACCGGCCGCGACGACCTCACGCCGGCCATCGAGGACGTGCTGGCGCTCGGTGCCGGCGGCGTGGCCGTCACCTGCGGCGCCGACGGCTGCGTGATCGCCTGGCGGGACGGCGGCGCCCCCGTGTCGCTGCCCGCCATCAAGGTCGACGTCGTGGACACCACCGGCTGCGGGGACGGCTTCACCGCGGGGATGCTGGCCGGGCTGCTGCTCGGCGCCGGCCCGGTCGACGCGGCGTGGCTCGGCATCGCCTGCGGCTCGCTGGTCGCCACCGGCCTGGGGTCGGACGCCGGGATCGAGAGCCTCGCCCAGGCGTTGGACTTCCTCGGCCGCGCGCAGCCGGCCGTGGCCGAACGGATCGCCGCCGCGGCCGCGCGGCGGCTACCAGCAAGCGAAGGAGCGGATCGATGACCGAGCAGCCCCGTGGGGCAGCCGAGCACGCCGAGGACCGGCGGCTGCGCGAGCGCGCGCGGGCCGTGATCCCGGGCGGGATGTACGGGCACCAGTCGGCCGCGCTCTCTGCCCGCCGACTACCCGCAGTTCATGCGCGGCGGCCGCGGCGCCCGGATCTGGGACGTGGACGGGAACGAGTACGTCGACCTGATGTGCAGCTACGGGCCGGTGGTCCTCGGCCACCAGCACCCACGGGTGGAGGAGGCCGCCGCCTCGCAGGCCGCCCTCGGCGACTGCCAGAACGGTCCCGGCCCGGTCATGGTGGACCTGGCCGAGCTACTGGTGCGCACCGTACGGCACGCGGACTGGGCGATGTTCGCCAAGAACGGCACCGATGCGACCACCACGTGCTGCACGATCGCCCGGGCGCAGACCGGACGCCAGAAGATCCTGGTCGCCGCCGGCGCCTACCACGGCGCCGCGCCCTGGTGCACGCCACGGCCAGCCGGCGTCACTCCGCAGGACCGCGCCAACCTCGGCTACTACACCTACAACGATCTGGCCAGCGTCCGGCAGGCCGCCGCTGAGGCGGGTGACGACCTGGCGGCGATCGTGGTCAGCCCGTTCAAGCACAACGCCGGGTACGACCAGGAGCTGGTCGATCCCGAGTTCGCCCGCGGTCTGCGGGCGCTGTGCGATGCCACCGGCGCGGCGCTGATCCTCGACGACGTGCGCTGCGGGTTCCGACTGCACCTGGGCTCAAGCTGGGAACCGGTCGGCGTAGACCCAGACCTGTCGGCCTAGAGCAAGGCAATCGCGAACGGGCACCCGCTGGCCGCGGTGCTGGGCAACGACGCGTTCCGTGACGGGGCGCGGCAGGTGTTCGTCACCGGCTCGTTCTGGTTCTCGGCCGTCCCGATGGCCGCCGCGATCGCCACCATCGCCGCGCTCGGGGAGGAGCGGGCGGTCGAGGCGATGGAGCGCAAGGGCACCGAGCTGCGCGAGGAGATTCTGGCGCAGGCCCGCTCGTGGGATCTGCCCGTCAACTACACCGGCCCGGCGGCAATGCCCTACCTCACCTTCGCCGGGGATGAGGGCCACCAGCTGGCCGACGTGTTCGCCGCCCAGGCTCTGCGCGGCGGCGCCTATCTGCATCCTCGGCACAACTGGTTCGTCTCGGCTGCCATGACCGGCGACGACCTTGCGCTGGTACTCGAGGCGACGGACCAGGCCTTCGCCGCCGTTCGTAAGCGGAACGCCCAGTGAGAAAGCAGTAAGAGAGAAGGTCACTATGTCCAGTACGGCAGCCGAACCCAACTCGCCTTCACCGGCGCCTGTCCCCGCCCGGCAGGCGGCGGATTCTCCCGAGTCGGTCCTGCAGCGGGCCGGCTATAAGCCGGAGCTCCGGCGGTCGCTGCGGTTCTTCTCGATGTTCGCGATTGCTTTCTCGATCATCTCGATCACCACCGGGATCTTCCTGAACTACGGGTTCGGCCTCGCGTACTGGGGTCCCGCCTCCATCTGGACGTGGCCGATCGTCGGGGTCGGCAACCTGATGGTCGCCCTGGTCGTGGCCGAGCTCGGCACCCGCATCCCGCTGGCCGGCTACGCCTACCAGTGGAGCGCCCGGCTGGTGAACCCCACCTACGGCTGGTTCGTCGGCTTCGCCGGCCTGCTTTACATGGCGGTCGGCGGCGGCGCGATCATGCTCCAGGTCGCGGCCCCGTTGCTGCTCAGTGAGTTCAACGTCAACACGCCCGAGCCCGCACCTGGTGCTCGCGGTCGCGATCATCTTGATGCTGCTCCCCGTGGTGATCAACATCATCAGCATCCAGGTGGCGGCGCGCGTCAACAACGTCGCGGTGTTCACCGAGATCATCGGGACCGTCGTGTTCGGCGTGCTGCTCCTCGTGCTGTGGGGAGTCCACTCCAAGCCCACGCAGTACGGAGCGGGCATCCTCACCAACACGACCTCCGTCTTCCACAACCCGACGTGGTACGCCTTCGCCCTCGCCGGGCTGCTCGGCGCCTTCACCCTGGTCGGGTTCGAGCTGGCGGCCGACATGTCCGAGGACGCGGTGGACCCCGGCCGCAGCGTGCCGCGCGGCGTGCTGTGGGCTGTGGGCGGCTCGGCCGTGCTGGGGATGGTCGCGCTGATCGGGTTCACCGTCGCCATCCCCGACCTCAAGACGGTCGAGGCGGCGCCGCTGCCGCTGCTGGCGATCGCGGGCTACTGGCTGCCGTCCTGGCTGGTCAAGGTCTTCGTGGCGTTCGTGGTCTTCTCGATGTTCTCGATCCTGGTCGTCGGCAGCGGCGCGCAGGCCAGGCTGGTCTACTCCCTGTCGCGGGACAACATGCTGCCGTTCTCCGGCACGCTGCGGAAGATCAACCTGCGCAGCCAGACGCCCGTGGTGGCGCTGCTCGTGTTCGGCGTGGTCGACGTTGGCGTGATGATCTACGGGTACTTCCAGACCAGCTCGTTCGGCACGCTCGTAGGCGCGACCGCGATCATCCCCTACATCATCTACTTCCTGATCACGGTCGCCTACGCGGTCAAGCGGCGCACCACCGACAGCCTCCCCGGCGCGTTCTCGCTCGGCCGGTGGGCGTGGCCCGTCATCGGTTTCGTGCTCGTCTACACCGTGGTGATCATGGTGGCGCTGTCGTTCCCGGCGCCGTTCCACGGCTCGGACAAGATGCTCGGCTACGCCTTGGCACTGGCCGCTCTCTGGTACTTCGGCGGCCTGCTGCGGCGCCTCAGGAATGGCACCGCCGGGGTCAAGCCGATCAGCGACCTGGCCGACAAACCCTAACCAAGTTAAACCCCACAAACCCGTCATCTCGAACGGACCCTGTCCTCCGCGCCCACCGTCAGCAGTCTCTTACCAGCGGGAGCACCACATCCACCGCTACAGCGGGGACGTGATCAGGCGGGTCATGTCGTCGAAGATCCGGTCCCCCGCCGCCGCGGCGGCGGGGGATGGGATGTCGAGGTTGAGGAAACCGTGAATCAGCGGGGGCTCACGGCGCAGCAGGACCGGGGTGCCCGCCTCCTCCAGGCGAGCCGCGTACGCCTCGCCCTCGTCACGCAGCGGGTCGTGCTCTGCGGTGACGATCAGCGCCGTCGGAAGCCCGCCAAGATCCGGCTCGAACAAGGGACTTGCAACCGGGTCGGCGCGCCGTGCCCCGTCGGGCACCCAGAACTCAATCCCCCATGCGATGACATCTGTGGTGATGCCGCAGGCGATCGCCTTCTGCCTCGTACTCGGCCGCGATAGCGTCAGGTCGGTGTTGGGGTAGATGAGCACCTGGGCATCGGGCAGTGCCGCCTTCTGATCGCGGAGCCGCAGGCAGGCAAGGGCCGCCAGATTGCCGCCGGAGCTGTCGCCGGCGACCAGCAACGGGCATTCGCCGTCCCCGCCAGTTCCAGGCGACGCTTTGATGCCCACAAGATCGCCGCCACGGCATCGTCCACTGCCGCCGGTGCCGGGTGCTCAGGTGCCCGCCGGTAGTCGACGGCGAGAACCGCCGACCCGGTCGCGAGGGCCATGCGCCGGCACACCCGCTCGTGCGAGTCGAGGCCGCCGACCGTCCACATCCCGCCGTGCAGGAACACGGTGCGGGCGACCCCGCCCGCAGCGGCTGGACGGTAAAGCCGCCCGTCAATGCGGTCGGCTATCCGCACGCCGGTAGCGCCTCAAACGCGTGACACCCCGCCCGCCGTATCCGGCCGCCGGGCAGTGGCCGGCGGGCTCCCGTGCGGCGATCACGTTCCGTTAGTCTCGGCGGTCATGTCGAGCATCAGCCTGGTGAGTTCCATCCGTTCCGCGAACATCGCTATCCTCTGCTCGCCGGGCACGGCATTCTCGAGCGCCTCGAACGGGATCGCGCACAGCGCCGAGCGCGCCGCCAGCGAGCCCAGGTAGCCGGCCCTGACCTGAGCAGCGTGCCGAAGCCCCAGTCGATGACGACGATAGTTCCCGGCTCGTCGGCCGGGAGCAACAGGTTCTGCGGGCTCGCGTCGCCGTGCGCGTAGGTCTGCGGAAGATCATCGAGCATGTCGAGGACCTCCGGCAGGCGGGCTCCGAGCGCGACCATGTCGGCGGGGAGCTGCCGGTCGCCGGCCAGCCGGAGCGCTTCCTGCAGGACTGGATGCTTCCAGGCCTGCCCGGATTGCAGGACTGGCAGCATGCCTCCGAACACGCGCCGACTGGCATAGAACCGTAGCGCGGATCCACCGTCGCGCGCGGTACGCGGGACAGCGGGCAGGGCCTCGTTGACCCGCGCGCCTGGCCGCCGCCGGGCGGCGAACTGCCCGAGCAGCCGGACGGCCAGGCGGTAGTCGGCCAGCGTCCAAGCCTCAGCCCGCTCGTGGACGAATTCCCACCACAGGCTCATGTGATCCGCATCGGGCAGGCCCACATCGCGCAGCTGCGGAGTTCGCATGCCGTCAGGCAGGACGGAGCTGATCCCGGACTGGTGGATATCCAGCTCGTACTGCCACGGATAGAAGTCGACGAATTCCGCCCGCGCCGCGTCGTCGGGCAGCCAGCGCAGCCCCGGCCCGAGCCTGGTGTGACGCACCAGCTTCACGAAGAACGTGCAGCCGGGGGCGTCACCGCGATCCAAGCTGGTGACCTCGACTCGCCACAAACCGGCCGTGACCGGCGAACCCTGGTCGTGGCCGAGCGGCGTTGCGTTCATCTGCGGGTCGGGCATCAACGTCCCACGGTCTCGGCCAGAGCGCGGAGCTTCGCAGGCGGGAGCGCGGCGGCTTTGCCTTCCCGGAGCTGCGCGGCAGTCACCGGCGCCTCCTGCAGATGATCCCTCCCGAAGGAATCCGGATCACCGATCTCGCGCGCCGGGCGGACATGACCAAGCAGGCGCTGGGGGAGTTCATGGATTGGCTCGAGCAGGCCGGCTTCGTCGCCAGCGGGCGGTCTCCCGCCGACGGCCGGGTCAGGCTGATCAGCAGGACCGATCAGGGCGACGCCGCCGCGATCGAGGCCCAGCTTGCCATCGATGCCGTGGAGCGCGGCTGGCGCAGTGAGATCGGCGCGGCCCGCTACGACGTTATGAAGCAGGTGCTGCGGCAGCTCGGCCGAGATCAGATCGGCTAGGCTTTGCGATCATGGCCATCTCTACCGATGAATTGGTCCGGCGGAACTCCGGGTTCGCCGCCGTCGGGGCGTTCGCTGGCCTGCCTTTCCCGTCCAACCAGATACTCCGGGTCGTAGGCTGTGTCGATTCCAGGGTGGACCCGAGCCAGGTGCTGGGACTTGCGCTTGGCGAGGCTGTCGTGATGCGCAACATCGGCGGCCGGATTACGCCTGCAGCGCTGCGCTCGTGGGCTCTGCTCGGCCGGCTTGGCCAGGGGCAGCCCCCGACTGGCACCCTGGTGATCCTGCACCACACCGACTGCGGGATCCGGCGCCTGGCGGACTACCCCGAGCAACTGGGCGAGTACTTCGAGATCCCGGTGGCCGATCTGGAAGGCAAGGCCGTGGGCGACCCGTACGCAGCTGTCCGAATCGACGCGGACATCGCCCGGCGGGCGCTCGCGCCCGGCATCCTGGTGTCCGGTGCGGTGTACGACGTCAGTACCGGGCTGATCGAGATCGTCCGGCCTGCTGCGTAGCGGCTTGTGTGCGGAGTCGGCCACCGTGGCTGACGTCGCGCTGCAGCCGGCCTGCGAGGATTTGCAGAGTGGAAGTACTCAGTAGCCGCATCCTGTTGCGCCCGGCCGACCTGAAGCGGAGCAGGCGCTTCTACCGCGATGTACTGGGCCTGGCGATCTACCGTGAATTCGGGCCTGCGGACGATCCCGCCGTCGTGTTCTTCCTCGGCCAGGGACTACTTGAGGTATCGGGGCACGCGCCAGGCCCGCCCGGCGCCTCGGTGATGATCTGGCTGCAGGTCCGGGACGTCCGCGCTGAGCACGACCGCCTGGCCGCGGCCGGGGTCCGCGTCCTGCGCGAGCCCGTGCAGGAGCCGTGGGGCCTGGTGGAGTTGTGGGTTGAGGATCCCGACGGCGTCCCGATCGTACTGGTCGAAGTTCCCGCCGACCATCCGCTGCGCCGCGACCCGAGATGACCCCATAGGCGAAAGCCGCCGCCCTCGGGCCAAGTTAGTCCAGGTAGTCGCGGAGAGCCTGGGACCTGGACGGGTGGCGCAGCTTCAACATCGTCTTGGACTCGATCTGCCTGATCCGTTCGCGGGTGACCCCGTAGACCTGGCCGATCTCGTCCAGGGTCTTCGGCTGGCCGTCGGTCAAGCCGAACCGCATCGAGACCACCCCGGCCTCACGCTCCGACAGCGTGTCGAGGACCGCGTGGAGCTGCTCCTGCAGCAGGGTGAAGGAGACCGCCTCACCCGGCTGGATCGCCTCGGAGTCCTCGATCAGGTCCCCGAACTCGCTATCGCCCTCCTCGCCCAGCGGCGTGTGCAGCGAAATCGGCTCCCGACCGTATCTCTGGACCTCGACCACCTTCTCCGGGGTCATGTCCAGCTCGACCGCCAGCTCCTCCGGCGTCGCCTCCCGCCCGAGATCCTGAAGCATCTGCCGCTGCACCCGGGCCAGCTTGTTGATCACCTCGACCATGTGCACCGGGATCCGGATCGTCCGCGCCTGGTCGGCCATCGCCCGGGTGATCGCCTGCCTGATCCACCAGGTCGCGTAGGTGGAGAACTTGTAGCCCTTGGTGTAGTCGAACTTCTCCACCGCCCTGATCAGGCCCAGGTTGCCCTCCTGGATCAGGTCCAGGAACAGCATCCCGCGCCCGGTGTAGCGCTTGGCCAGGCTGACGACCAGCCGGAGGTTGGCCTCGAGCAGGTGGTCCTTCGCCCGGCGGCCGTCCTCAGCGACCCACTCCAGGTCGGTCCGCGCGTCGGGGGACAGGTTTTCGCCCGCCTCGGCCAGCTTCTCCTCGGCGAACAGGCCCGCCTCGATCCGCTTGGCGAGGTCCACTTCCTGCTCGGCGTTGAGCAGCGGAACCTTGCCGATCTGCTTGAGGTAGTCCTTGACCGGGTCCGCCGTCGCGCCTGCCACCGCCACCCGCGCGGCGGGAAGATCGTCGTCATCTTCACTGAAGGCGAGGATCTCCTCGTCCTCACCGCTCCCCTCGGCCGACGGCAGGCCTGCCTCAGGGCCCCCGAGGTCCTCGGGCCCGTCCGGCACTTCCAGCCCGTCGGCATCGCCGGTCACCTCGGCGGCATCGCTGATGTCGTCGGCGAGGACAGCCAGGACGGTCAGCGTCGCCTGGAGGTCGGCATCGTCGGCGTCGAGACCGCCGAAGTCGCCAGGATCCGCGTTGGCCTCTAGGTCAGCCTCGCCCGGTTCTACCGCGCTCAAGCCTTCGTCGGCACCGGAGCGCAGCTCAAAACTGCCTTCATCCGAGTTCTTGGAACCAGAACCGTCTGGCCCCGGAGCCACCCGAACCGCCTGAACGTCGACGCCCTGAGGCTCCTGGCCGGAGGCCGTGGAGCGACGTCGGCGCTCACGCTCCGCGCGGCGCCCCGCCTTCCCCTGCCTGGTATTACGCCTGCTCATCCTTATCGCCTCCTAGATCATCGCGACAAGGGATACCGGTAACAACATCCCCAAATTTGGGGCATCCTAGCCCAAGAGCCTGATATCTGACGGCATCGTCCCGAGCGCGACAGCCAGCAGATACTACTGTCGGCGCCCGATACCTGTGTAGCCCGCCACCGCGAGCGTTGCCAGTGCCCAGCCGAGGCCGCTGGCGAGCCAGGTGCCTGCAGTCCAGGCCCAGCCCAGGGAGCGTTCCCGTTGGCACCCCAGTATGCGCCCTGGCGAACGTTGATCAAGGCTGAGGTTGCCGAACCGGATGCGCGCTACCGGTCGTGCGAGCCGATCCGGATCACGCCTGCCTCATAGGCGAAGATCACCGCCTGGATGCGGTCGCGTATTCCGAGCTTGGCCAGAATGCGCTGGACGTGCGTTTTCACCGTCGTCTCAGACACGTACAGCGCCGCCGCGATCTCGGGGTTGGAGCGGCCTCCGCCGAGCAGGGTCAGCACCTGGCGTTCCCGCGGGGTCAGCAGCGCGAGCCTGGCGTCCGGGGTGGCCACGCTTGCCCGCGGCCGCGCGGTGAACATCTCGATCATCCGTCGGGTGATCACCGGTGACAGCAGCGACTCGCCCCGGCATACCGCGCGGATGCCCAGAATCAACTGCTCCGGCGGGAGATCCTTAAGGAGGAAGCCGCTGGCCCCGGCCAGCAGCGCGTCGTACACGTACTCGTCCATGTCGAAGGTGGTCAGCATGATCACCCGGGTCGCCGGGCCGCCGTCGGCGACTAGGGCACGGGTCGCCTCGATGCCGTTCATGCCGGGCATCCGCACATCCATGATCACGACATCCGGCGACGTCGCCCGGGCCACCCGGACGGCCTCGGCGCCGTCCGACGCCTCGCCGACCAGTTCAATGTCCGGCTCGGCCTCGAAGATCATCCGGAACGCGGCCCGCATCAGGGCCTGGTCGTCGGCGATGACCACGCGGATCATGGCGGGCCGGCCGGCAGCACTGCATGCACAGTGAATCCGCCGCTGGCCGCGGGTCCGGCGAGCAGCGTCCCGCCGTACACCTTGACCCGCTCCCGCATCCCGGTCAGCCCGGCGCCGCCCTTGGCAGGGTCCACGGCCCCGCCGCGCCCGTCGTCGGTGACCGTGACCTCGAGGCCGTCCCCAAGGCACTCGATGGCCACCCGCACCCGCTGCGCGGCCGCGTGCTTGAGGGTGTTCGTCAAGCTCTCCTGGACGACGCGGTACACCGTCGCCGACAGGCCCGGTGCCACCGCCGCGGCATCGCCGGCGACCTCTAGGTCCACGACCAGTCCGGCGTGCCGGAAGTTGTCGGCCAGGCGGTCGAGCTGGGCCAGGCTCGGCGGCGGCGCCAGATCCGGCGCCTCGTCACCCGAGCGGAGCACGCCGACGATCTTGCGCATTTCCGCCATGGCTTCCCGGCCGGTCGCCTCGACCGTCTCCAGCGCGGCGCGCTCCTTGTCCTGATCGCCGTGCAGCAAACGGCGGACGGCGGAGGTCTGCACGGTCATCACCGCGACGCTGTGGCCGATCGCGTCGTGCAGTTCCCGGGCAATGCGGGTGCGCTCGTCCGCCACGGCGCGCTCGGCGCGCTCGGCATGCTCGCGCGCCGCCTGCTCGAGATTAAGCCTGCGGCCGCGCCAGTAGAGCCCGAACAGGAACGCGATGACCCACGGCATGAGCCAGATCACCTGCCCCACGTGCGCGCCCAGGCCGGCGTCGCTCGAGTCGAGCGCATCCCACGCCGCCCCCATCGCGAGCAGCGCGGCCAGGCCGATCAGGCCGCGGCGCAGGCTTCCGCCGTCGCCAAGCGTGTAGGCCGCGATCAGCGGTACCAGGAACACGCTGATTCCTTCCGAGGAGCCGAAGGCGGCGAAGCTGGCGGTGAAGGCGACCGCGATCACGAGCGCCACGGCGAGCGGGTCACGGCGCCGGAAGAACAGCGCGACGGCGCAGATGGTGTAGGCCGTCGCCAGCCCCCACCGCGGGCCGGTGCGCTCGGAGGAGAACAGGCCGTCCCAGGCTTCCGCCTGCGCGAACAGGAGCATAACCGTTGCCAGAACGGCATCGAAGGCCTGCATGCGCCGCGTCACACCACGACGGTACTAGCGGTCCGCGCTGACCGCATCCTGCGCGCGGCCGACCCGCCGTCGTTCTCGCGGAGGACAGCAAAATCGCCGTTTCTCCGGACGCGCCGCCGCCAGCGCGCGACCTACATTCGCCGTACGGATTCGCGGGAACCAGACCCGGCGAAATCGATCCGCAGCATCTGTCACATGTTCCCGGGAGGAATCATGCAGACCTCACGACGGCGCGCCGGCATCGCCCTGCTCGTCTTCCGAGGGCGGCGGGCATGGAAGCCTCACGCCGTCAGTCGTGTATACGTTCGGCGTCCTCTCGGCGGGGATGGTGTATGGCCCGGGACTGGCGGCCAAAGCCGCCCCGGTCACCGCCCCCGCCGCGAGCCGGTGACCGCGATCTGACCTGCGCTCTCCCACTGCGACGACAACGCTCAACAGACAGGAAGCAAACATGAAAATCCGCACATCCATCGCGGCGGCCGGCACGGCTGTCATTCTCGGCTGCGCCGGGGGACTGGCGCTTCCCGCTGCGGCCAGCGCGCGCAGCGCCACGCACACGCTGAAGTTCATCTCCATGGCGGCGAAGTCGGTCGGGTTCACCCAGACGGCTGGGGCCCAGCAGGACACCGACGTCAACAGCGCTGGCAAGACCATCGGGTTTGACGATCTGTACGTCACTTTCTCGGGGAGGAACACAGCTGCGGCGGGCGTGGCGCTCGATATCAAGGGCGGCTTCCTCTACGGCACGATCGCCACCACCAACGCCGGCAAGACGTGGCGCGGAAAGGTAACCGGGGGGACCCGGGCGTTCACCGGAGCGACCGGCACAATCACCGCTAAAGCCATCACCGGCCATAAGACGGCGGTCACCATCACCTACACCACCTAGGGCACGGCAGCCTCAAAGGGCGGGACGGTCCCGGCAGACCGCCCCGCCCTTGCCCGGCCAAGGTCAACATCCAAACACACATGCCTTGAGCGTCAGCGTGCCCTGGCCGACGCGGTGGGCGGCGCCGCTCGCGCCGAGCTGGCCGAGTCCAAGAAGCGCAATGCGGCTAACCTGGGACTGTTCTCAGGAACAATGGGCGCTGTGGCAGACGATATTCTTCCTGAGTTGGCTCAATTTAGTGCGCAAGTCAGCTGGGGTTGATGGCGTCGAGGGCTTATCGGAGGTCGTCGGGGATGGGGTCGGCTGCGGTGATGACGCGCTGGCCGGCCTGGATCTGAATGGTGCGGCAGCGGCGGCGGTGCGGACGAATTTCAAGGCGCCACCCGATCCCTCAGCCGGAGCCAAATGTAGCCGCCCGGGTGGCGCCCAATGGAACCGCCATAGCCGCATGACCGGGAGCGGAGGGGGAAAGCGGTTAGGGGGAGGCGTTCCGGATGGCGGACAACTGGCTCCAGGATTCCACGCGACGCGCCAAGGCGCCGCTGATCGACACTTCGATCCCGAACGCGGCCCGCGTCGCTGACTACCTGGTGGGCGGGCGGGACAACTTCGAGGCCGACCGCCAGGCGGTGCGGTCGCTGACCGCGGCCGCGCCGGTCATCGGCACCAGCTTTGCCGCGGCGTGCGCCTTCCACCAGCGCGCAGTGCGCCACCTGGTCGCCGCCGGGATAAGGCAGTTCCTCGCCATCGGTACCAGCACGACCCTGACGGGCAGTACCCATGAGCTCGCGCAGTCGCTGGCGCCGGAGTGCCGCGTCGTGTACGTGGACAGCGACCCGATGGTGCTGGCGCACGCCCGGGCACTGCTGACGTCCACGCCCGGCGGCGCGGTGGCCGCCGTGGACGCGGACGTGACCGATCCCCGCACGATCCTCTCGGGCGCGGCCGAGACCCTGGACGTCGGCCGGCCGGTCGCGATCCTGCTCATGGCCACGCTCGGGTATGTCCTCGGGGACGCGGCAGCGGCCGAGATCCTGCTGACGCTGGCCGAGGCCGTGTCAGCCGGCAGTCATGTGGCGCTCTACCACCAGGCGAGCGACCTGGACCCAGCGATGGCCGTGACGACGCGCCGGTGGAACGCGTTGTCCGGCCAGCCGGTCACGCTCCGCTCCCGCGCACACCTCACCGCGTTGCTGGCCGGCCTCAACCTGGTCCCGCCCGGAGTCGTCCCCGTCACCGACTGGCGCCCTGCCCCAGACGATCCCCGCTTCGAGGGCGCTGCCCCCGTCTACGCCGCTGTAGCCCGCAAACCATAGCGTCCGCTTACGGCACTGGCCCACTCTACGGGTCATCGTTAGTGCGCAAATCCGCTCACGAAAACCCGAGAACCTGCTCAACCTTTCAGCGGCCGGTGGCTTGCACGAGGCCGCCGGGCAGCGGGTCGCCGTCAACCGCGCGGTCGCACGCGATAAAGCAGGTGTCGTCGGTGATCATCCCCGCGACAATGACCGGCATGGAAGAGGTCGAGGTCGTCGTTGCCCATTCCGAGCGCGCCACCCTGCGGGTCGGTGACGTGTTCCTGAAGATCGACAGTGATCAGGCGCGGGCCGACGCCGAGGTCGAGGCGATGGCCCTGGCGCCGATCCCGACGCCGGAGATCCTGTGGCGCAAGCCGCCCGTGCTGGCGATCGCCGCCGTCGGCGGGACGGCACTCGGCCACCTCGGCGAGCCGTCGAAGGCGTCGCCGGCGGCGTGGGCCGCGGCCGGTGCCGCAGTGCGGATGCTGCACGACGCGCCGCTGCCGCCATGGCCCGGTCAGAGCCTCGACGAGCTCGCATCGCGCCTCGCCGACGAGTGCGAGTGGCTCGTCGCCAGCGACGTCCTTCCCGCCGACCTGGTCACGCGCAACCGCCGGCTCGCCGAGACTGCGCTCCGGCCGTGGACACCGGTCTTCACGCACGGCGACCTGCAGGTCGACCACGTCTTCGTCGCCGGTGACGAGATCACCGGCGTGATCGACTGGTCCGAGGCGTCCCAGGGCGACGCGCTCTTTGACCTCGCCATCCTCACGCTCGGACACAAGGAGCACCTTGGCGACGTCGTCGCCGGCTACGGCACCGACGTCGACCGCGACCTCATCCACGCATGGTGGTCGTTGCGATGCTTGACTAACGTCCGCTGGCTGGCCGAGCACGGCTACGGCTCGCCGGACGGGTTCCCCGAGGTCGCCGTGCTGAGATCCCAGCTGTGAGGCTCCACGAGTCCGACGGCTACGAGTACCGTTCTGCCGCATCGAGAGGGCCATCTCCTGAAGCTAGTCTTCCGGGCCGACGGAGGTCATGGTCCTCGAAGATCCCGGGCAGCCGGTCGGCGACGTCGGACGCCGGCGCACGACTCGACCGGACCTACGCCGACGTCCGGTTCGGTGGGAACTTCGTGACTGGTCCTCACCGTCCGCTCGCGTCCGCCCTTGCCCCGGACCCTGATCTCGCGGGCCTCCAGGTCCACGTCACTGCGATCACGGTCATCGGGGCAGTAACGGATCGCGGCCAGCTCCGACACCCGGATGCCCGTCGCCAGGAGAACCGCGAGGACCGCGAGGACCGCCGCGTCACGTCGGGTCCTCGAACGAATTCCCCCGGGCAGCACCTGCCCAGATCCGAAAGTTCAACGCTGCTACGAGAATCTGTCGATCCCATTTTTCTTCATGCACTGACGAAGGAGAGAGGGCCAACCGACCGAAAGAGCCGAGCGCCCCGACCGCGACTCGAACGCGGGACCCACCGCTCAGGAGAGGGTCTATCGTAAAGACCCTGCCTGACCACTTAAGCCGGAGCGAACCCGCTCACCTGCATAAAGGCGAAGTGCCGCATCGTCCGTGGGATTTTTGTGGGGGCATCGCCACGGCCCCGGACTTGCGGGATTTCTGTGGGGACGTGGCGGGCATGAGCCGACGACCCCGGAAGGCGATAGACGGGCTGTGCAGAGGTTGAGAACACCGGGCCCCCCGCAGGGCCGCGTTCCCTGAGTCTCGCTTGGCGCGTGGTTCGCCGGACTCTACTCAAGCGGGTCGGTAGGGGGCGGGGCGTCCTTCACGCCGATCAACGATCGGCCAAGTATGCGTGCGCGATGCGTCGAGTACCGCTCCGACGAGGGGTGCTGCCATGCGCAGCGTCGCATCCAGCGCCACCGCCACCGAGAGCCTCCGTACAGGACGATGTTTCGCTGCCGGGGTCAGCCGGTGACTACCAGGTCGTCGCGGACGTTCTTGACGCCGACGCCCCTCCAGGCGGCGTCCATGACCGCGTCATGCTCCCCCCAGGTGCTGAGATGACCGGTGAGGGTGACGGTGCCGTCGCTGGCACCTACCCGGACGTCGGTGTCACCGGGGAGCAGCCCGTAGCGGTCGAGAGCGTCCTGCACCAGGTCGGCCACGTCGGCGGCCTCGATGTCGCTGAATATCTCGATGTCGTCAACGATGCCGCGCACGCCCGTCAGCCCGGCAACGGCCTGCTCAGCCGCGTCCCTCTCGAAGCGGTTGCCCACCATGCCGGTCAGCCAGACGTCACCATCACTGGCGCTGGCCTCAACCCTGTCGGGCACGATGACGTTCATCGCGAGAGCGTTGTTGGCGGCCGTGGTCAGCATCGGGTCGTCCCGGAAGGCGGCGGCCGACAGGCTCACCATCAGGTGGTTATGCACCCTGGTGACGCCTTGCACCCGTTTGGCGGCTGCGGCTGCCTCCAGGTACTGCGGGTAGCTGGGCACGGTGCCGTTCAGCGCCACATCCCCGCTCATGTTCCTCACGGTAATGTCGGACTCATCGACCAGCGGGTCGAACTCCAGTTCCTTCTGGACCGCTTCGCGGATGTCCTTGGTCATTTTCGCTGATTCGCGTGGGCTTTTGGGTGCCACGGCCAGGTCCCCTCCCTGCCATCACACTGGCGCTGTTCTGTCTCTTCTTTCCCGCAGGGACATACCCAAGGACTTCAGCCACTATTCCTGACAACCGCTCGCCACGGCTCCGATGCGCGCCGCCTAGAGCCCGCCCAGTGGTCTGGGCGGGCCGCCATCGTGTCAGGGTTTAATCCTGTCGCAGGTGAGCGGGCCAGCAGTGGGTATCCACAGCTAGAGGACTAAAGGAAAGGGGTCGGGCGCGAGTTCGTCGGGGGAGCAAATGTCAGGGCAGCGGGCATCCGCACGCGATGGGAAGGCCACGTCCGCCGCCAGGCATTCGCCTCTGACCTGGAAGCTGCTGCTGCGTCACGCTGTCGTCGTCGCCATCACCGGCCTGGTCATCTACCTGCTGCTGCCCAAGCTGACCCAGGTGCTGGCCTCGTGGCCGCGCCTCACCAGCCTGACGCCCGCCTGGATGATCGCGGCCGTGGCGGCGGAGGTGGCCTCATTCACCTGCTTCTTCGCTTTGCAGCGGCTAGCGCTGCGAACCAGTGCCTGGTTCCCAGTCGTGACAGCCGGGCTAACGGGGAATGCCGTGAGCGGCATCCTGCCCGGCGGGTCGGCTGCCGGGGCGACTCTCCAGTTCGAGATGCTCTCCGCGGCGGGGCTGGACACCGATAGCACCGTCAGCGGTCTCGCCGCCATCTCGCTCATCAACGTGGCTGCCCTGCTGGCGCTTCCGCTGCTGACACTGCCAGCGATGCTGGCCGGTATCCCAGTGAGGCCCGGCCTCTTCCATGCGGCTCTTGTCGGCATTGCCGGCTTTGTGCTGCTGGCCGCCGCTGGAGTGGTCATCCTGCAGACGGACTGGCCCCTGCGCGGCCTCGGGCACGCCGTTCAGAGCCTGCACAACCACGTGTTTGCACGCCACCGTCAGCCGCTCACCGGACTGGACGCACGGTTCCTAAAAGACCGGGACGCGATCCGGGAAGTGCTGGGGCAACACTGGCGCCGGGCCTTGCTGCTGACCACGGGCCGGATCGGCTTCGACTTCCTATGCCTGCTCGCCGCGCTGCGGGCGACTGGCGCCCAGCCTCAGCCATCGCTCGTGCTGCTGGCATACGCGGCCGCGAACATCATCGAGCTCATCCCCCTGACGCCCGGCGGCCTTGGCATCGTGGAGGCAGGCCTCGCCAGCCTGCTCGTCCTCGCGGGCGTGCCCAGCGGCGCGGCATTCGTGGCCACCCTGGCGTACCGGCTGGTCTGCTACTGGCTGCCGGTGCTGGCCGGCGGCCCGGCCTACCTCCTGTTCCGTCATCGGTACGGGGCAGCATGGCGGCACCAGCCAGCACATCAAAGCGACAATTAGCTATATCCCGGATATCCGCTCGCTCGCATCGGACTTCGCGACTTGCGAGGGAGGACGTTAGTCCCTGGATCCGCCCGGGGATGGCAGGAAGCATGAAGCTAGGTCCCGCTGGCGGGTATTGGCACCCGGGACAACCGGCGGGCGCGACTGCTGCCGACGCAGTAATCCTCGGCGGCCCGGAGGAGGATGAGATGAGCGTTAAAAGCGACTCCTGGGTGGAGTCTGGGCCGGTGCAGGCAGCTAAACGCCTGACCGGGCCATGGTGGGCTTACCTGCTCGCAGGGATCGCCTGGGTCGTCATCTCGGCCGTCATCCTGCGCTTCAATACCGCCTCCGTGGCCACGATCGGCCTCCTGCTCGGAGCGCTGTTCCTGCTCTCCGCAGTGGAGGAGTTCGTGATTGCCACGGTCCGGCCCAACTGGGGGTGGGCGCATGCCCTGCTGGGCATCTTGTTCATCGGTGCAGCAATATGGTCGTTCGTGACACCATACGGCGCGTTCTGGGCGCTCGCGTCCGCCTTGGGCATCCTGCTTGTCGTGGTCGGGACGATGCACATCATCACCGCGATCTACAGCAAGGTCTCCAACGACGCGTGGTGGCTCGGCGTCCTCGGCGGAATCCTAGAAGTCTTCATCGGCTTCTGGGTCTCGGCACAGTCGTTCAGCGCGCAGGCGGTGTTCCTTATCATCTGGGCCGGCCTGCTGGCGCTGTTCCGCGGCGTCTTCGAGATCGTGCTTGCGTTCGAAATGCGCTCGGCGCAGTCAGGCTAGAGAGTAGCTCCTGACCGGGCAACAGCAGTCCGCTAAGTTGCTCGTCGCCGGATGGCAATGTGCGGTTTCCGCACCGGAGGCTGGCCGCGGCACGGAAAAATGGATCAGCCGATGACGACCACGCCATCGCGGACGTGCTTGACGCCGACGCCCCGCCAGGCGGCGTCGATGACCGCGTCATGCTCGGCACATGTGCGAACGTGGCCAACGAGCGAGACGGTACCGTCGCTTGCGTCCACCCGCACGTCGGTGTCCGCTGCCATCAGCCCATACCGGTTAAGGGCCTCATTCACCAAGTCGCTCACATCGGCCGCCTCGACGTCGGTGAAGATCTCGATGTCGTCGACGATGCCGCGCACGCCGGTCAGCCCGGCAACAGCCTTCTCAGCCGCGTCACGCTCGAACCGGTTGGTGACCGTCCCGGTCAGCCAGACATTACCGTCACTGGCGCTGGCCTCAACGCTGCCCGTCACGGTCACGGTCATCGCCAGCGCGTTGTTGGCGGCCGTGGTCAGCGTCGGGTCGTCCCGGTAACCGGCGAACGGCAGCATCACCATCAGGTGGTTATGCACCCTGGTGACGCCATGCACCCGTTTGGCCGCGGCCGCAGCCTGCAGATACTGCGGGTAGCTGGTCACCGTGCCGTTCAGCGCCACATTCCCGTTCAGGTTCTTGACCGTGATGCCAGCCGCATCGACCAGCGGATCGAAGTCAAGTTCCTTCTCGACCGCTTCGCGGATGTCCTGGGTGCTTTTAACTGGATCGCGGGTGTCTTTGCTCTTTGCCACGGCCTGTTCCCCTCAGCAGCAGCCGCTACGGTTCCCGGAGGATTACCCTGCGGGGCCAGCCGGTAGTCCTCGCACCCCGGCGAGATGGTCGATGGGGTCAGCACGTTATCTGGAACGGAACGCTGGCCACGATGACGCCTGGAACTATCGGCTGCAGTCATGACATCCATGCAACGGCGTGGCGGCTCTGGCTGGAGCGGCCGCTCGCCGAGGCCCTGCGGATCACAAAAGCACCTCTTCGGCTCCTTGATGCGGTCCGGCGCCCAGCCGGGCAGGCGGCGGGATGGGACGTCTTTGCACCGGCCACGCCGCGCTGAGGCCAGGGTTCGCTTCCGCGCGCCCGCCGGGGACTCAGATATCGTGCCAGTAGCAGGGCGGGTCGACACCGGTCGTCAGTTCAGGTCGCTGGCATGGATGTCGGTGGGGTCGTGTTGGCGGCGAGGGTAAGGTGCTTGTCTGCTGGGTCAGCCGCAGGCACCGAGGGTTCCTGAGGCTGGTCCGGGGCCGTGGCCTGCCAGACCTCCTTGACCAGCACCTGCAGCGCCCCGGCGGTCGGGATGGCCAGCAGCGCCGCCACGAAACCGCCGAATATGCCGCCGATCAGGCTGCCGATCGAGGCGCCGACGAGCACCGCGATGAATACGAGCAGCGGGTTGATCCGCGCCGTCTTGCTCATGACCACCGGGTTCAGGACGTGGTTCTCGATCTGGCTGTAGACCAGGAATACGGTCGCGGTAACGATGCCCGCGGTGAGCCCCCGGGCCATGAACGCGAACAGGACCGTGGGGATGCCGGCCAGGGCCCCGCCGATCATCGGCAGGAAGTCCACCAGGGCCACCCACAGGCCCCACAGCAAGGGGAACGGCACGCCGAGGATCAGCAGCGTCACGAACACTACCGTCCCGGCGATCAGCGAGGTCAGCAGGTTACCGAACATGTACCCGGTGACCTTCTGGCTGACGTCGGCCGCTACCCGGGAGACCGTGGCCTTGCGGCCCGGGGTCATCTGGCCGAGGGTCCAGCTCCAGACCTTCGGGCCCTCGAGCAGCAGGAGCAGGACCAGGACGAAGATCGTGGTCAGCTCGATGATCAGGGAGACCGCGCCCTTGCCGACGGCCAGGGCCGACTTACCGAGCGACTGAGCGTAGCCGACCAGCTTGGGCGTGTTGCGCTGCACCCAGCTGTGGACGTGGTACTTGGCCACGAGGTGGCCGATCCAGCCCCTGCCGTGCTGCGCGCTGGCGATATAGCCGGGCATCCGGTCGGCCAGGTGGGTGATCCCGTTGAGCAGCGGGTAGCCGAACGTCACGGCTAGGCCGATGAAGACCAGCGCGGCCGAGAGCGTGACGATCGTCACCGCGAGGCCCCGGCGCGGGACCCGCCGCTGCACTTTAGCCACGACCGGATTGAGCAGCATCGCGACGAACCCCGCCACGAGCATCAGCACCACGATATCCCGCAGCAGATAGATCAGCTTGCCGGCCAGGTAGGTAGCGACGACCACCCCGACCGTGACCAGGATGGTCCGCAGTGGGAGGTGGCGCCGGTCGGCGGCCTCGAACAGGCGCGCTAGCCGGCCTCGCGGCGGCTGCTCACCGCTCACCTGACCAGCAGGCCGGGTCCCGCCGGGACTCCGTGAAACTGCATCTTGAGCCGCTCTTGGTGAACTCTTGCCCCCGGATCCTGTTGTGATCGGCGGGTCATCGACGTGCGCGACGAACTCCACGTCACCGGCTGACCGGCATACCCGGTGACACCTCCCGGGCAAGGACGCGGGCCGGCGAGTGTCGACGGGATGTGTCGTCATGATCGGCTCCCTCACACCAGATTGCTGAATCTCTCGATCATTTTTGTAATCAATCATCAGTTATGATGACACTCATCTTGTCAAGAGCTGGCCCGGCGGGATGAGGCACCCCCGGGCGCACGGGCAGCGACGCAACTGAAAGAAACCGTCATGCTCAAGTCACTCAGCACGTCCCTGATCGCGCGCGGCACCCTGGCCATGATCATCGGAGTCATGGCGCTGGCCTGGCCGAGACCCACCGCGCTGATCCTGGTGCTGATCGTCCGGGTAGCGGCGGCACGGCGCATCGCGGGCGGCCGGGAGCGGGACAGGCGCGGCACGACGCTGGCGGGGAGAGTCCGTCGGGCGACGGTCAGGACCATGCGGGTACGCCGCGGCGCGACGCGCTGATTCCGGCGCTTGACGAGGGGTCAGCTTGCCGTCCTGCGCGAGATCGAGCGCGAGTGGCGCCGGGTGCCCGCTGCCCTGTAAGTGTGGCGCCAGGCGCTGCCGGTCGACCCGTCGCTGGGTGAGTACCCCGAGGCCAGCGAGGTCCGCCCGGGCCGGTTCACCCGGTTCGTGCCCGTCGCGGGACGAGACGGGCAGCTGCAGCCGATCCAGGCCGGTTCGGCCGGCATCTGCTAGCCGTACACGTCCGCGCCGAAGGACCTGACCTGCGACATGCCCGCGTCGCCGAGGTGCGGCAGGCCGAAGATGTCCTCCACGGTGCGCAGCGGCGAGTAGTGGTTGTAATCCACGGTGCTGACGGTGCCGGGCCTGATCAGCGGGGACAGCAAGACCGCGCCGACGCGGCCGCCGCCGGGGCCGTTCCTGCCTGGCTCGGACGCATTCGGGTGTGCCGGGCTCAACCCCGATGCCTCGCCGCAGCAGGCGGCCGAGTCGCTCCCCTCGTCGAAGGTGATCACGATCAGGCCGCCGTCGCGGTAGGCCGGGGCGGCCATGATCATCGGCACCCACTGTGACAAGAAGGCGTCGGCCTGCGGCAGCCCGCCAGGGGCGCCGGTGACGCACGGCGCATCGTGGCCGTCGTTGCACAGGTTCGGCGCGATGAAGGAGAACGCCGGCGTCGCGCTGGCCCGGGCCAGGTCGCCCGGCAGCGGCCGGAATGACAGGATGTGGGCGTCGCAGAAGGGCCGGTTCGCGGTGACCGACAAGAAGAACGTGAACCCGTCATGGCGAGCGGCGTACTGATCGGCCTCCTCGGCGTGATGCGTGTGGTCCAGAGACCAGGTGGCAGGATGACCGCAGGCGGGCCCGCGCGCCGTGCTGACCGTGCGGTCCCGGGCCGGATCGTTGCCCATGTCCTGCAGATACGCCGCCCAGCTGCGCCCGGTGGCCGATAGCTGGTTGCCTAGCGTCTGGACTGCCGCCGGGTAGACGCAGCCCTCACCCAGGACCTGGTGGTATGGCCCGGCGACAAGCTGGCCGGGGAACGGCGTCCAGAGCGGGCAGTCGCTCTGCGTGGCCAGATTCGGGGCCTGCCCGGAGATCTGCGCGATGTAATTGGCCGCGCTGCTGTGGCCTACCGCGTAGTAGTTCTCCAGCAGGGCCCCCATCCGCGGCAGCGCCCGGGCCAGGTACGGGCCCGCGGACGGGGTGCCGAAGCTCTGCGCGTACCCCTGGTTTTCCAGGTCGATGACCCATACGTGCCTGACCGCCCGCAGGCCGCCAGGCGCCGCGGGGCTGGACCCGGCCGCACTGCCGGCCGGGCCAGGCCCGGGCCCGGCCGCACTCGTGCATGCGGCGAGGAGCGGCAGGACGACCGCCGCGGCTAGCAGCCACTGCCGGCTTCTCATCTGCCACTCCCTTCCGCGCGCTCTACTGGGTGACGCTGAGCCAGGCTGCGATCCGGCAGGCTCACGCCGCAGCAGCCCTTTCCCGCCTGGCCGGGACGACGGAGTGCAAAGACTTGTCGGTCCGGCGCAGCTCGATGCCCTGCACGAGCGCCCAGCCGCCATAGATCAGGTTGAACAGGCCGAACAGCAGCGCGAGGGTGAGCGCGCCGACGCCGGGGTGGGCGAACAGCACCACGCCGAACGCGGTGGTCACCAGGCCGCCGAGGACGAACCGCGCCCGCGTCCCGGCGGTCTCGCCGGAGCTGAATGCGGCGGAGATCTGCAGCAGGCCGCCGACGACCGCCCAGCATCCGACGATCAGCACGAGGACGAGCGCGGTGGGCCCAGGCCAGGCCAGCGCGATCACTCCGGCGGCCAGGTCGGCCAAACCGAGTAGCAGGTGCCCGAAGACCGGGCCGGCGGTGCGGCTGCTGAACGCGCGCATGGCCTGCAGGCCGGCAGCGATGAACGCGTACACGGCGAACAAGATGACCAGCGCGAGGACCGTGACCCCGGGCCAGGCCAGCGCCATGATCCCGACGGCGAGCGCCAGGATGCCACGCACGATGAGCGAAGTGCTTAGGGACTTGAGCATGATGTTTCCTCTCTGGGTTCGCTGCCCCGGGTGCCCGGAGTCCTTGACCTCCGCCGGGCCAGCTCTAGTACTAGGTAATCATAATTGATGATCTATCACAAGACTGATCGCAATATTTATTTAGAGTACGGGCGGGCCCGCACCTAGCGCAGGGGCGCGAGCCTGGGCGGCGCGGGCGCGTTCTAGGCGGGGCGTTTGGCATGGCGCGGCGATCCTGACGCGCGGGCGCAGGCCGGATAGCGAGCCGCGGCGGCGGACTGAGGCCGACTGCCTCGCCATCGATCCCGGCGTGCACTAGTGCCGGGGCAGTTACTTCCAGGTGAGGCGCGGTCCAGGCTCGCCCTGGCGTGCTTGGGCTATCCTCGGTGCGTTGATGACGATGATCCCGAGCTGGCCCGCTGCCGAGCGTCGGGCGAGCGCCAGGAGCCAGCGCGCGATCGAGCGCATAAGGATTGTTCGACACGAGGACGAGAGCGAGATTGCGGTGCTCGCGGTCCCGGTCGTCGATGGCGCAGCGCGGGCGCCGCCGCGCTCGGGCCTATCATCTCACCCGCGGTCTGCAGGAGCGGACGCACCTCGGCGTCGCGATAGGCCGCGCTGCGAACCGCCTCACCATAGATCCCGAGCGAGGCGTTGTTGAGGAAGGGCCGGCCATTCACCTCGGCCATGTCGATCTGGCGCTCGACCGCGTCAGCGAAGGCGTCGAGAGCGCCGACCACGTCGCCGTCGGCCCGCACCCACGTCGAGCCCGAAGTGGGCGCGCGTGCCGGCCGGAACGCACACGAACCGCTTTCGCCTCGTCGCAGCTGTCACCAGGTTCTGGTGGGCGGCAGCGGCAGGGCGGCGAGGCGGGCGGCTTCGGGGGCGGGGACGCCGAGCATCCGCAGCACGGCCTCGGCGAGCTGGTCGACGGACGCCTCGCTGACGCGCTCGGGCTTGCGCTGGCATTGCCGCAAGAGCCCGAGCAGGCCGCCGGCCACGGCGCTGAGCGCGATCTCGGCATCAGGCACCGTGAAAATGCCTGCGTCCTGTCCCGCCTGAATGTCGCGCAGGGCGCGGGGCGCCAGGCCGACGGGGATGTCCAGGGCTTCCAGGCCGACGCCGGTGAGGAACCCGGCGATGTCGGGGTGGGTCCAGCCGAGCCGCCCGGAGATCCGCATGCCCACGGCGAACCGCTCCGCTTGGTCGGTGATACCGGCGCTGGCGCGGTCGATCATCTGCCCCCAGCGTTCCAGCACCTCTTCGGAGGCGGTCTGGAACAGCTGCTCCTTGCTGTCGAAGTGGTTGTAGAACGACCCGAAGCCGATGTCGGCCGCCTCGGTGATCTCCTGGATGCTCGCCCGGTCCCCGCGGCCCTCGCCGATCAGCCGCGCCGCGGCGTCGATGAGGGCCTGCCGGGTGCGGGCCTTGCGCCGGTCCAGCCGCGACGCCTGCGGCACGCTGGGCGCGCTGGCTGCCGATTCAACCGCCGATGCAGGCTCTGACATAGCTGCTCCTCCTGCCGTCGCACCGAGCACACCGGCGGCCATGACGTTTCCTGGCCATAGCCAGTTAGGGCCACGGCGCGCTGGCCCTTGCCTGGCTCCTCATCGAGTCCGTTTGTCATCAGTGCTGATACTGAGTGTCAGGATTGATTGTACCCTACAGAAACCCTGCGCGTATCCCTGACCTCCAGCGCCGCGCCGCCGCCGCCGTTTGGCGGAGGCGCTGAACAGCCCGACGTTCCCCTCATACGGCGAGGCGACCTCATCGAGGAATGCTACGACCAGGCAGTGGCCACCCTGCACGGCAGCCACGACCAGCTCAACCGGCTCGCACACGCCATGCTAGGACGGGAGACGCTTGACGAGAACAAGGCATACGCCGCAGCCGGCCGGCATCAGCCGACTGGCCGGGCGAGGATCTGGCTGAACACGGCGACCAGCGCGCTCCGGGGATCGGTTGCACCGGCCGGGCATCGCCACGCGACGAACCGGTCCGGGCGCACGAGGACCGCGCCGTCGCTGGCGATCTGGCGATGGCGCAGCCAGCCGCAGCGCGGATCATAGAGATCGCCGTCGAGATGGCCGATCCGCACAGCGTCGAGCGGGAGGTTCGCCTCCGTGGCTAGTTGCGTGGCCGCCTCGCACCAGGCCTGGCCGTCCTCGCCGGCGATCAGCAGGAACCGCCCGGGCGCGACGAGGTCCCTGATCGGGCGGCGGTTACCGTCCTCGTCATCGATCCAGGCGTGCGGCAGCGGGGCACCGGGGCGGGTGGACGGCTGATACACGCGAATGTCGTCTAGCTGGGCAGGCGCGGCGCTGCCGTCGGGCACGACAGCCGCGGACTGGTAGCCATACCCGTACTCGACGTTGAGCTCGCTGAACTCCATCGACTGCGCCCGCATCGCGCGCAGCACACCGGAGCGGTGCTCGGCGTCCTCAGGCCGGCCGCTCCACATCCGGCTCAGCTGCCGCATGTTCTGCTCCGGGGTGTTGTCCGGGGAGACCCCGAGCGCAGCGCCGATCGCGAAGTGGTTGAGCGCGTTCTCCAGCGAGCGTTGCGCGTTGCGCTCATCGACCGGTCGCTGTTCGGCTTCGTACGTGTCGAGCAGCGCCGGTGATGCCTGCCCGGCGAGAACCATCGCCAGCTTCCAGCACAGATTTTGCGCGTCGTGGATCGCGCTCGTCAGCCCCAGCCCGCCGGTGGGCGGATGCCGGTGCGCCGCGTCCCCGAGCAGGAACACGCGCCCGGCGCGGAACGCGGAGGCCACCAGCGCCTCGACCGACCAGCGGGTGACCTTGTGGATTTTCCACGGTGCGTCCATGACACCCAGCGCCCTGCGGGCGTCGGCTTCGACTTGCGCATCGGACTGGGCCCGGGGGTCATCGGCCGGGTAGTTCAGGTGGATCACCCACTCCTCCGAGCTGGGTCCCCACCGCTCCGGTCCCATCGGGACCATGACCACCAGGACGCCGGCCTGCGGGGAGAAGATCCAGCGGATCAGCACGTCCGGATCCGGTGCCCACGATGAGAAGTCAGCGGATACGTGCAGTGTCGCGGTCTGCGTCACCACCCCGAGCCCCTCGTGCTTGATACCCACCAGGCTGGGCACCAGCCGCCCGCCATCCGCGCCAAGCAAGTACTGGCAGCGCACCCCGTAACGGCGGCCGGAGGCGTTGTCGCGGACCGTCGCCAGCACCCCGCTGGCGTCTTGCTCCAGGCCGACCAGCTCATGGTTGAAGCGAATCCGTCCCGGCGACAGTTCTTCGGCACGCGCCTTCAGCAGCGGCTCGAGGCGGATCTGGGGCAGGTTCCGCTGCAGCCACGGGCTCGCCGCGCGCCAGCTCTCATCTGCCCCGCCGGCGCCCCAGCTCTCCAGCCGGGCAAGACGGCGCCCGTAGTCCGGGTCCGGGCCGGCGAGACCTGCGTAGAACGCCGTCGCCGCCATCTGCCCGGGCGGCGTGCTGCGTCCCGTGATCGCATCGGCGACGCCGACATCGTCGAGCACCTCCATGGCCCGCTGGTTCAGCACATGGGCCTTGGGCAGATCAGAGGTCCCAGGACGCGCGCTGATAAGCAGGTGCTCGACCGCCTGGCGCGCCAGCAGCATGGAAGCGGTCAGGCCCGCCCCGCCACCCCCCACGATCAGAACCGGAACTTCGTCGGCAATGCCCTCTGCGTACTGCATCGCACCTCCCACTCACTAGAACTGGAATGGAAACTACAATAATAAGTTCTGGAGTGTCAACTACAAAACTCACGCTATCGTGGGGACATGGCAACGCCCGCTGAAGTGAAGCCGAACCGCCGGGGCGTGAGGTCGCGCGAACGCGTGCTGGACGCCGCCGAACGGATCATGGCCGAGCACGGCTTCGAAGCCGCGACCCTTGCCCGCGTGGTGGAGGAAGCCGGCATCCCGATGAGCTCGGTGTACCACTACTTCGGCTCCAAAGACGGAATCCTGCTGGCCGTCATGGAACGCGGCGCCGATCGCTTCTTCGCCGACCTGCCGGACCTGAGCCACCGCCCCGGGCGTCCGGCACAGCACCTGGCCAGGGTCGTGTCGGCCGCCACTCGCACGCTCGGCCGTCATCCGAACTTCCTTCGCCTGCTGATCGCCTTCGCCGCGCAGCCGCCCGCCGCGGGCGACGGGGAGGTACAAGCCGTCATCCGCCGCGTCCGCGAGCACGCACTCGATCTGTTGCGGGCGCAGATCGCGGTCGCGTTCGGGGACGACCCGCGCAGCCCGGCCACTGACCAGCTCGCGCGCTTCGCGCTCGCCGCCATCGACGGCGCTTTCGTGGCTACTCAGACCGACTGCGGAGTCACCCTCGAGCGGCTTCTCCAGCCACTGGTTGCGTCGCTCGTCGCGTCCCGGCGGACGCTGCTTGCCGCGGAAAGCCGCGACGGTCGCCACCCCGACTAGCGGTGGGCGACACGCCCGACAGCTCATCAAGCCCATCAGCCGTGGACCCGCGTCCGCTGTCCGCGGATACCTGCGTCGTCGCTCTTGACGATGCAGCGATCATAGTTGATACTACATCACAAGACTGATCGACACCCACATTAGTCGGAGGAGCGAAGGAGCCGATCATGGTGAGACAAGACAGCGGGGCGGAGGTCCGGGGCCAGCAGAAGAAGGCCCAGGATCCGCATCGTTCACTGCACGGCGAGACGGGGGCGCGGCCGGGAGAGCATCCGGGGCGGTCGAACAATCCCCTGGTTAAGGTCGCGGGGCTGGCGTGGCTGGAGTTCGAGAAGCCGGACCTGGAGGTGGCCGGGCGGTTCCTGGCCGACTTCGGCTTTATCGTCGCGGAGCAGACGCCGGAGACGCTGGTGCTGCGCGGCCGGCAGGCGGGGGCGGCGTGCCTGGCGGTCCGCCGCGGCCCGCGGAGCCGGTTTGCCGGATACGCCTTCACCGCGGCGGCCCGGGCCGACCTGGACCGGCTGGCCCGCGGCACCGGCGGGACGGTCACCGCGCACCGCGGCGGCCACGCCGTGGCGCTGCGCGACCCCAGCGGGTTCCCGGTGCGGGTGGTGCACGGCGTCCCGGAGCTGCCCGCGCTGCCCGAGCGCGCCCCGCTGCCGCTGAACTTCGGGCCAGAGCCGGCGCGGGTCAACGCCGCCCAGCGGCCGGCCCGGCACCCGGCGGAGGTCGAGCGGCTGGGCCATGTGGTGCTGGGCACCACCCGGTTCGGGGCGGCGCTGGACTGGTACCTGGACACCCTCGGGCTGATCGTCAGCGACTTCCTGTACCTGGACGGGCAGCGCGACCGCGGCCCGGCGATGGCGTTCATCCGCTGCGACCTGGGCGGCGCCCCGGCCGACCACCACACCCTGGCCATGGTGCTGCAGCCGCGCACCGAGTACGTGCACTCGGCCTACCAGCTGACCGACCTGGACGAGGTCGCCGCCAGCGGAGAGTACCTGCGCGAGCGCGGCTACCGGCACGCCTGGGGCCTGGGCCGGCACATCCAGGGCAGCCAGATCTTCGACTACTGGCGCGACCCCGACAAGCTGATGTTCGAGCACTACGCCGACGGCGACGTGTTCGACTCCACGGCCGAGCCCGGCTGGTCGCCGCTGTCGGCCAGCGGCCTGGCCCAGTGGGGACCGCGGGCGACGGCCGAGTTCACCGGCGCCCGCGACCCCGGCGTGGTCGTCGCGGCGATCAAGGCGCTGCGCGACAAGGGCAACGAGATCGACCTGCCCGCGCTGCGCGGCCTGATCAAGGCGATGAGCTCATGAACGCGCGCCTCGCCCGCACCGCCGAGGGCTGGTGGGCGGTGACGCCCGCCGGGCTGATCCGGCTCGGCGTGGCCGCCGACACGACAGCCCGGCTGCTCGCGGACCGGGTGGCCCTGGAAGCGGCCGTCCAGGCCGCGCAGGCCACCGCGATCAGCGCGCCGCAGGAAGCGGTTCCCGCGGAGTCCCTGCAGCTGCTCAGCCCGGTGACCGCCCCCGCCCGGGTCATCGCGCAGATGGTGAACTACCGCTCGCACGCCACCGACTCCGGGCTTGACCCGGATGCGGTCCCGCCGGCCTTCTTCCGCAAGGCCTCGCATTCCATCACCGGGCCGACCGGGGACATCGTCCGCCCCGACGGGGTCGGCTTCCTCGACTACGAGGTCGAACTCGGCCTGGTCATCGGAGCGGACCTGCCGGTCGGCACCACGGTGACCGAGGACGGCCTGGCCCGTTACGTCGCCGCGCTCGTGGTCGCCAACGACGTCAGCGCCCGGCAGGTCCAGCTCACCAAGACCCAGTTCTACGAGGCCAAGTCGTACCCGACCTTCACCCCGCTGGGGCCGTGGCTGACCCTGGTGGACGCCGCCGACCTGGCCCGGCTGCGCTCGCTGCGGCTGACCCTGTCGGTCAACGGCGAGGTGCGCCAGGACAGCACCGCGGCGGACATGATCGTCGGTCCGGCGCGGGCGCTGACCCTGCTGTCCCGGTTCCAGCCGATGGCCCCGGGCGACCTGCTGCTGACCGGCACGCCGGGCGGCACCGCGCTGAAGGCACCTCCCAAGATCACCGAAAAGCTCGCCGGGCTGCTGCCCCCCGCCACCAAATGGAAGCTGTTCTTCAAGCGGCAGGCCGCCAACCCCCGCTACCTCAAGGACGGCGACGTCATCACCGCCGCCATCGCCACCATCGCCACCGGGCAGCTCGACCTCGGCACCCAGCGCAACACCGTCGTGGGGAAGACATCATGACCGCGCCGCAGATCCTGCCAAAGCCGGAGTCGACCTACCAGCTGCTGCTGGACGCCGCCACCGCCTGGCCCGACGGCGTGGCCACTCAGTGGATCCCGGACCCGGGCGACTACACCCGCTGCCTCACCTGGACCTACGCCGAGCTGGCGAACACGGTGACGCGGATCGCGAACGCGCTGACCGCCCTCGGGGTGGGGCGCCCGGACGCGGTGACGCTCAGCAGCGTCAACACGTCGGTGCTTTACGCCGCCACCTTGGCCGCGCAGGCCGCCGGGATCGCCGCTCCCGTTAACCCCGCGCTCAGCGGCGAGCGGATCGCCGGGCTGATCCGCCGGACCGGATCCCGGGTCATGGTCGCGGCCGGGCCGGAACTGGACCCTCAGGCGTGGCCGCGGCTGCTCGAGGTGGCCCGCCAGGCGGGCATGAGCGTTGTTCTCGCGCTGCGGCCGGACGGCGCGCACGGCGACCCGCCCGCCCTGGACGAGCACGGCGACGTCTCCGCTAACCGCGACGGGGCTGCCCGCGGCCTAGTCGTCGCCTACCTGGACGACGTGATCGCCGGGCAGCCTTCCGGCCACCTGGCCTGCGCGGACCTGCCGGCCGCAGGGGATATCGCGGCGTTCGTGCCCACCGGCGGCACCACCGGCGCCCCGAAGATCGCCGCGCACACCCACGCCAACCAGCTCGCCTGCGGCCACGGGATCGCCCAGTGCAGCGGGCTGGCTGCAGGGGAGGCGATGCTGGGCGGCCTGCCGCTGTTCCACGTCAACGCCCTGATCGTCACCGGCATCGCCCCCATGTTCAGCGGCGCCCGGGTGGTGTGGCCCGGCCCGGCCGGCTACCGCGACCCGGCCCTGTACGCCCGGTTCTGGAAGATCGTCGAGCACTACCGGATCGCGGCGATGTCGGCCGTCCCCACCGTCTACGGCGCCCTGGCGCAGCTCCCGGTCGACGCCGACATCAGCTCGCTGCGGCTGCCGATCGTCGGCGCGGCCCCGCTGCCGTCGTCGGTCCGCGCGGACTTCGCCCGGCACACCGGGCGCCCCCTGCTGGAGGGCTACGGGCTCACCGAGGCGACCTGCGCCAGCACCTGGACCAGGCCGGGCGAGGAACGGGCCGGGTCCGTCGGCCGCGCCCTGCCCGGACAGCGGATCAAAACGGTCCGGATCGGCGACGACGGATCGTGGGCGGACTGCGCCCCCGGCGAGGCCGGCGTGCTCGCGATCGGCGGGCCCGCCGTGTTCGCCGGCTACGTCACCGATCCGGCCCTCGGCGGCCCCCGGGTGAGCCCGGAGGGCGTCGTCCGCGACGGCTGGCTGAACACCGGGGACCTCGGCAGCGTCGACGTCGACGGCTTCGTGTACCTCACCGGCCGGGCCAAGGACCTCATCATCCGCGGCGGCCACAACATCGACCCCCGGGTGATCGAGGAAGCCCTGCTGCGCCACCCCGCCGTCCGCCACGCAGCCGCCGTCGGCCGCCCCGACCGGCACTCCGGCGAGATCCCCGTCGCCTACGTCGTCCCCGCCGGACCCGGCCGGTTCGACGAGGCCGAACTGCTCGGCCTGGGCCGCCGCCGCGATCGGCGAGCCCGCCGCCCGGCCGAAACGCATCTACCCGGTCGACGCGATCCCGGTCACCGCGGTGGGCAAGCAGTTCAAGCCCGCGCTGGCCGCCGACGCCGCCGCCCGCGCGGTGACCGACGCGCTGGCCGCGGCGGGCCTGGACGACGCCCGCGCCACCGCGGCGCACGAGCACGGGCGGCTGGTCGTCACCGTGACCGGCGCCGACCCCGGCCAGGTCCGCGACGCCCTCGCCGGATTCGCCCTCACCGTCCGCCCCGCGCCGTCGCCGGCTGGCCGAACGGCCGCGAACTGACCATCCGAAAGGCGGATATGACCGTGAACATCCAAGAGCCCGTCATCGTCGTCGGCGCCGGCCCGGTCGGCTGCACCGCGGCCCTGCTGCTGGCCGACCTCGGGATCCCCGTCACCCTGCTCGAACGCCACACCCAGCCCCACCCGCAGCCCCGTGCCGTGCACCTGGACGACGAGGTCGCCAGGACTCTGGACCGGATCGGCGTCAGCGAACAGTTCCTGGCCCGGTCCCGGCCCGGCAGCGGGCTGCGGCTGCTAGACGCCAGGCACCGCGTGCTGGCCGAGTTCCGCCGCGAGCAGCAGGCCGGCCCGCACGGCTTCCCGCAGGCGAACATGTTCCACCAGCCCGACCTGGAAGAGCTCATGCTCTCCCGGGTCGAGGAGCACCCGCTGATCAGCTTCCACCGCGGAGCCGAGGTATCCGAGATGGACGGCACGCTCAGTCCGCTCACCGCGGATCCCGTGCGGGTGCACGCCCGCGTCGCCGGCGAACCCGCAGTCGTTCACCGGGCAGGTCGTGCTCGGCTGCGACGGCGCCGGCAGCACCATACGGAAGCTGGCCGGGATCACTATGGACGACCTCGGCTTCACCGAACGCTGGCTCGTGATCGACATCCAGGCGGAAACAAGCCTTAACACCTGGGACGGCGTGGAACAGGTCTGCGACCCCGCCCGGGCCGCCACCTTCATGCAGGTCACCGGGGACCGGTACCGCTGGGAGTTCCAGCTGCGCGACGGCGAAGACGAAGCAGACCTGATCACCCCGCAGGCCCTCGGCCAGCTGCTGCGGCCCTGGACCGGACGCGACGACCTGGCCGGCCTGCGGATCACCCGCAGCGCCGTCTACACCTTCCGGGCCCGGCTGGCGTCCCGCTTCCAGGCCGGGCGCGTCTTCCTGCTCGGCGACGCCGCCCACCTCACCCCGCCGTTCATCGGCCAGGGCCTGGCGGCCGGGCTGCGCGACGCCGACAACCTCGCCTGGAAGCTCGCGCACGTCCTCACCGGCCAGGCCGCAGAAGACCTGCTCGCCACCTACGACGCCGAACGCCGCCCGCACGCCAGAGCCATGGTGAAAAAAGCCGTCAGGGTCGGCTGGGCGATGACCGGCGGCCAGGACCGGGCCGCCGCCGTCCGCCGGATCGCCCTAGCCGCCGCCGTCCGCAGCGAACGCATCCGCCAGGCCATGGCCTCCACCGCCACGCCCCGGCTGAAGACCGGCGCCCTGAACCACCCCCCGCGGCGTCTCCTCCCGCCCCGCCTGCCCGTCGGGCTGCGACCCGGCGCCCTAATCCCCAACCCGCTGGTCTCCGCCGGCGGCGGACCGCCGGTCCGGCTGGACACCATCCTGGCCGGACGCACCGCCGTGCTCACCGCACGTCGCCCCGACGCCCAACTGGCCCTCTTCTGCCGCAGTCACGGCCTCATCCTCGTGCGGATCAGCGCACCCGGCACCGGAACACCCGCACAACCCGGCACGAACGCAGACCCCGACTGGACCGACGTCCGCCTCGCCGACGGCCAGTCCACTAGCCTGCAGGCGCTGGCGGCCAACCCAGCGCTGACCGTCATCGTCCGCCCCGACCGCGTGGTCGCGGCGGCCGAACCCCGGAGCCGGCTACCGCGCCTGCCCTGGCACATCCCGGCCATACCCGCGCGCGGCGGCCCGGCGGCGGCTCGCCCGCCGGTTCACCCCGAACCTGCCCATCCGTTCCCGCCCGCACCCTAGGAAGTTCCCATGTTCGTCGCTGTTTCCCTGCTGCTCGCCACCGGCTGCCTGCTCCCGGCGGCCGGCAAACTGCTTGGCCACCCGAAGATGCGGCAGTCCGCCGCGCACTTCGCGACCCCTGGAGCACGTACCAGCTCATCGGGGCAGCCGAGCTAGCCGCCGCCGCAGGAGTATTGATCGGCCTGCGCTGGCATCCTCTCGGCGTGGCCGCGGCGGCCGGGATGGTCCTGCTGCTCCTCGGCGCCGTGATCACCCACCGGCAGGCAGCGGACAGCGGGAAAGAGACGGCACCGGCCCTGCTGGCCCTCGCGATCACGCTCGCCTACCTGGCCATCTCCCTTACCGGTTGAGCGTTGAGCGGCTGACACGCCGCACGCCGCACGCCGCCCGGCGAGCGCCGGCCGCCCGGACTCGGCGGGGCGGCGCCTGCCTCGCGGAACGGCAGCATGTAGTCGCGGATGGTGCCGGAGCCGCCCTTGAAGCCGCGCTCGCGCAGCTCGGCGTGCAGCTGGCGGACGTTGGTGCAGCCCTCGTTCCACCGCTGGTGCAGGTAGGGCTTGTGATCGTCGAGCAGCGACTGCCGTCCGTCCCTGATCTTGGCGAGCAGCTCGTCGGCGGTGGCGGCGCGGTAGAAGCGGCGGACGGTCTCCTTGGCCACGCCGGTCTCGCGTGCGATCGGCTTGATGCCCTTGCCCTGAGCGCGGAGCGCCTGGACCAGCTCGCACCGCTGGCGGGTGCGGACCGCCAGGTCGGAGTCCTCCGCCCGCCGGGCGGCCGCCGCAGCCGCGGCCTGCTGCAGGTCAGGAGCGTCCTGGGCGGTGGCCGCCTCGCGGTCGCGCAGCAGGGCCACGGGGTCGCCGGTCTCGACGTTGACCAGGAAGGCCCCGTAGTCCCGGCCGCGGCGGAACGCGAAGTCGTCCACTCCCAGGACCCTCACGGTCCCAGTCGCGGGGTCGAGCTGGGCCACGACCAGCCGCAGCATGCTCGACCTGCCCGCCGCCAGGCTCAGCGCGCCGGCCCTGCGCTCAGCCCCCCGCGCCTCGCCAGTCACTATGTCGTCGACCTCCCGCTCGACGCCGACGACATCATCGCGATCGCCACGGGCGGCGATTGGCGCCCCGGGCCCGCCCATACATAGGCGCCTGGTACGACGCACTTCACCGAACCGGCGACATAGGAGACGAGCGCAACCGAAAACTCCGTTACGCTGCCTCGACCAGCGACGACCCGGGGCGCGCCTGTGCATTGCGGGACCATGCTTCTCCGGCAGCCGCGACGTTGACGGCGCGGACGCCGATCTCATCACTGATGACCTGCTGCTTCTTCAGGCCATCGGATGCTCTCGTGAAATCGGCGAGCTTCGTCAAGATTGTGCATCGATTTTGCGAAGATCATCCCGAGCCACCAGAGCGGAAGCGACAAGTACTACGACATCATCCTGAATTTCCGGTTCTGCGTGCGCAATGCGGTCAGTGGACGCTACGGGGCGTGGCGGTAAGCGTCTCCAGCGACCCTCCTTACGAGCCACTGTCCGATCTGACGTCGTTCTCCATGACGCGGTGATGGAACAGGCGTTAAGCCTGACTAGTTTGACCGGCGTCGACTGCGGTTACGAACGTCTTGCTGCGCCTGCGGTGCGCACGCTCATCACGAGGACAATCCGATCGTCGCTGTCGGGAGGAGGCTGCTGATCGGCGTTTCCGTAGCGCTGGCCGAGGCGCGCGGGCGCAGGCGCTCTGCCACCGTTACGGTGCCAGGAGCCAGAGCGCGTCCATCGGCATTGCTTTGATCCTGCCGCCGTAAGAGAGGGTCTGCTGGCCGGTATACAGGACATACCCTGCGATGAACTTGTCGCCAAGGTGGCTCGCGAGGTTCCGCAGGCCCGCGAGGTCCTCAGTTCGGACAGGGTTGTCCGCGGGATTCCCGCCTGTCCCGCGAGGGTGTCCGGGACGAGCAGGCCGCTTACCCGCCCGGCCAGAAGCGACAGCAGCCTGAGCATGTCCCCCTGCCCCTCCGGGAAGCCGCCGACGACAGCCAGTTCCAGGTAGTCGCGCTTCCGCATCCGTGACGAATGCTCGATGGCGGCGCCGTGCCGGAAGGCCGAGTCGACGAACAGGTCGGGCCCGCCGTCGATCTCCCCCTGGGCGAATGGCCAGAGCTCGATGACCTCCATGCGACCCGGCAGGGCGTCGGGAAGGCTCCGCAGGGCGAGGATCCGGGAGGACCCGGTCAGGAGAAAGCGCCCTGGGCGCGGATCGAGATCGACCAGGACCTTGATCGCCCTCAGCAGCTCAGGCGCGAGCTGGATCTCGTCGATGACCAAGTGCCTTAAGAGCAAGGGGGCCGTGGTCACTTGGACGGTCATCTCATGGTCATTTAGACGGATCTTCTGTGGTCACCTGGACGGTGAGATGACGGTCGTCTAGTCGGGGAAAGCTCACAGTGCCAGCAAGGAATCTACAGACCCGCCCGAAGCTTCTCGGACAACGGTGGCGCAGCGTCCCGCCGCGATCTGGTCAGTCTTCCGCCCCGGGTTGACGCGCTAAGCAGTCCCGCATCCCACCGACAGACCAAGATCCCCAACAAATCCCCACAACCGGAACGATCAACCGGCCATCCGAACCCCGCCGTCATCAATGCCTTCATGTAGGTCAGACAACGCGAACCGAGCGCCCCGACCGCGACTCGAACGCGGGACCTACCGCTTAGGAGGTCTGTTCGAGTACCCTCGCCTCCTGCAGCGATGCTGATCAGGCTTGGTTTCGTCGTCGCCCTAGTGCTGCTCGATGTCGCTCGTTTCAGCCCGCGTCGGGCACGCCGGGGGCACGCGAGCTCCGCGCGGAAGTTGCAAGTCGCATATGCGACACTGAGGCATGAAATCCTTCGCTGCCGCGATACGGCGGGAGCCGATGCTTGTTCGGTGGGCCATCCTCGGCGCTCTCATTGCAGGGGTCACTGGCGGGATCGCCGGACTGGTTGTCGGACTGTTCGCCTATGCGCCTACTGCCCCGTTTGCCGTCGTCGAACTCGGGTTTCCTGCTGCCCTCGCTGGCGGGCTCGTCGGGCTCGTCGGCGGAATAACCACGGCCACGGCCTCTCACATCAGGCGACACGCGGTCAGGCTAGAGGCGCCTGGCAGTGAGCAGCGGGCCTAGTCCTGAACGCCTGTCGAAGGGTTCCGTCAAGTGCAGGAACCAAGATGTTTCGCTCTTTGAAAGATCTTGGGGCCGGAGCTTGACGGGTTCCCCGGCGCTCTTAACCCTGGCCCGTGGCGGTTCTGGGAACGCACTTCTCCCTGAACCGCGCAGGTGCCAACTGGGGAGTCCCGACGTTGACCGATCGTGAGGTTTGCTGCGGTGCGCGTCGCTCTGGTGGTCGGCCACTCCCGGGCACGGCTAGTCCGCTTTGGCATCCGCGAGGTCGTAACCGACGCGCGCCCCAGGTGACAGGCTCGGGCCCGCCGACGCGGGGCGCGCTCGTCCGGGCGCGAAGCCTCAAGCGAGAGCGTCCGGACTACAGCGCGGCCCCAGCGGCAGAGCGGTGCCCGGTGTGACTGGCTAACACTGATGGCAATCCGCGTTCCGCGTGATGTCCCCCGGCAGTTCTGCGCAACCCACGGTTCCGGCTGTCGCGCCGGTAGACGTGCGGCGCACCGTCAGGTGCGCCCTTGAAACCGTAGAGAAAGTTGTCACAAGGGCCTATCAACCTGATGTTTGATGCGACGACTGATCCGCGACAGTCGTCCTCGCCGTGGCTACAAGCTGGAGCTGTAGCCCAAAACGGCCTCCAGCCAGGCTCCGGTCGAGGCATCAACGAAGTCCACCCGGAAGTTCATGGGAGGAGGCGATGGTCGATGACCCATCCCGACTGGACCGCCGCTGCCCGCGAATCTGCCGGTTGTCTCCATTGCCCACGCTAGCACCCCGGCTGGATGCTGAGCATTGGTGAGCATGACGAGCCCTGCCGCCGAGGGCGACGATCCCGGACCCAGCTCGGCCAGGGCTGTCGCGACAGCGGATTCCTCTGTGACCGGTGCTGCTGTGCTCGTGGTCACGATTTGGACATCGGTCAAATTCACAGCACTGATAAATGCCGCAGAAAGACCAGGAAGCGGCCCGGTAGTCTGCGATTCGTTTCGGGCCGTTTTACTGCCCAGGGAGTAGCTGCCGCAGCTCACGGCTGCGGCCATGGTCAGCGTCACAGCCAGCACCCAGATGGTCCTCCTAATCCTGGGCGACTGTGTGATGAATCGTCGCGGAGCGTGCGTCATCTTTCCCTTCCAATCCTCAGCCTTCCGTCTCTCAGTATGGGCAGGCGGAGTCCCAGCGCGCGACTGCCGCAGATCAGTAGTTGGCGGACGACGGTTGGGCGGTTGGACGGTGATCCCGGGCTAGCCGCCGGTTGCCTCGGCACTGTCCTCTTCGATCCACTCGGCAATTGCCTGGCGCGCGATCCTCAAGCCCCTGACCTGACCGTCCTGGCGCGCCTGCTCCCGGCTGCTCTTGTCGCCCCGGATATTGAACCCCGCGAGGGTGCGCTTATTCTCTTCGATCAGCTCGTCAAGGTTCTCCAGCAAGCCCGCCATGTCGCGCTCCATCGGGTGGTGCTCCTTCCGTCGGCTGTTGTCAGCCTCTGCCGCTATCGCAGGCACTAAAGCAGGTGCGTTCCATCGTGGCTGCGCACCGGCGGTCCGGTTCCGTTGGTGGCCAATGCATCGGTGACTCTGACGGCTCGAGCCTCGGGCATGCCGCGCTCGGCCTCGGCGACGGTCAGCCAGACGACTTTGCGGGCCTCGTCGGTCGGGTGCGGCCGCCCGCCGAGCAAAGTGCAGCGGAACGCAAGCGTGACGACGCCGAGCTTCATGTTCTTGTAGACGCCGGTCAGCCGTTCGGCCTGGACGCGGAGGCCGGTCTCTTCGAACACTTCGCGCGCTACGCCGTCGGGCGGTGACTCGTCCAGCTCGAGGACTCCGCCTGGCGGAACCCAGCGCTGGTCGTCGTCTCGCTGGATGGCAAGCACGCGGCCGTCGTCGCGGAACACGATGCCTGTGACGCTCACCGAGTGCCGAGGTAGGTCGGTCATGCCGCATGACTCCCCTTCATGGCGCGGACCACTCGTAGGACAGCCGCCATTGCTGGCTCGGGAAGACATTGATCACCGCTTCTAGCGGGGTGTCATCGGCGGCATAGACGGTCCGGGCCACTTCCAGCACTGCCTGGGCTTCCGTGAGCCGCAGGAACTCGGCCTCGTCCTTCTGCGGCTGCCGGGCTTCGATGTCTTCGACGAACCTCGCAGGCGCGAATCCGCGCTCCGCCAAGCGCTTGTACAAGCCGGTAGGCCCAGTGTCCGGCAGGGCTATGTCCTGGCTTCCCGCCACCGCGAGCGGCAGGTACGACGTCGCCAGTTGCACGGGCCGCTCGGACGCGAACATGTGCCGGGTCCGGCGGACCACTGCCGAGTCCCGCTCGACCTGAAGCAACTCCGCTATCTCAGGCGGCGCAGGCGCGGTGGCCAGCACTCGCCAGAGCGACCGGTCCTGACCGTAACCCAGGTCTACGCCCTGGCCGATGCGGTCGGCCTGCGATATCGCGCGCTGATCCTGCTAGCGGCCTTTACTAGCCTCCGCTGGGCGGAACTCGCCGCGCTCCGCCCTGAAGACATCGACCTGGACGCCCTTACCGTCCGGGTTACCCGTCAGCTCCACTACCACGGCGCTGGCCACTCGTTCGGCCTGCCCAAGTCTCGCGCTGGCGTCCGGGTCGTGGACTTCCCTGAGCTGATCGTTTCTGATGTGCGAGAGCATCTGAGCTGGCTTCCCTCGTCGGCCGCGCTCGTCTTCGCCAGTTCGACTGGCTCACCGTTGGCGCACTCGAACTTCCGGCGCCGGGTCTGGCTGCCTGCTCTGACCGGTGTCGGCCTGGAGGGCATTCACCTTCACGACCTGCGGCATACCGGCAATCAGCTCACCGCCAACGCGGGCGCGAACCCCAAGGAACTCATGGCCCGGATGGGACACGACAGCGAGCGTGCCGCGCTTATCTACCTGCACTCATCCCGTGAGCGTCAACGTGCCCTGGCTGACGCGGTGGGCGAGGCCGCTCGCGCCGAGCTGGCCGAGTCCAAGCGCAAGGCGGCTAACCCAAAGGGCACGCGGAGGGCACGAAACCGCCGCTCGCCCGCCGGCCCCGCCTCTGACCTGCGCCCCGACCGCGACTCGAACGCGGGACCTACCGCTTAGGAGGCTTCGAACGCAGGCATCCCGAGCAGTGTCCTTGCAGCTAAACGCCCCTTCGTGGATCTCCCCGGCTGACCGAGACTGACCGCGATTTGCCCACCCCACGGGCACGCGACGGGCATGTCTTTGACGCTTAACTTAAGTGTCACCTTGGTCGCGACCACCTCGGTGCGAACTAGTTGCATGCAGGTCGATGGATCTCATTGATGCGGTTCACAGGCCTACACAGATCGGATGTGGTCGACACCGTCCGGCGGGATGCTGTACTTCTGTGGTTATATGGATGCACGCGGTGACCTTCGTCCCTTGCCTGGGCAGCATGACCTCTGGCTGACTATAAGCAGTGTTCCTCGGCCGCCGCACGGAGCACCGCGCCCGGGACCGGTGCGCCCCACCCGCCTGGCACAAGCTTCGGGCAGGGGCAAGTCGGCCTGTAGACCGGGGCTGCGGCAAGGACATGAGCCGTCATTGAGGAGATCTTCAGTAGCACAGGAGGCCAAGAAATGGCTAACACCTCCAGCCAGGAAGAGTTCCTGGCCGTCATCCGTAAGAGCCAGGAAGCCGTGATCGCCGTAGTCAGGAACTTGGCTGAAACCGTCAGGACAGCCAGCCCGAAGCTGGCTTCCGTTTATGCGCCGCTCACGGACAACCTTCCCAAGCCGTCGTCCGTCAGTGTGCCCTTCGGGGACAAGCTGCCCGGGCCAGAGGACGCCGTGGCCCGCGCCTACGACTTCGGCGAGCAGCTGCTTGCCAGCCAGCGGAAGTTCGCCGAGCACCTGCTGAAGGCAAAGCCAGAGGGCGCCGTAGCCAGCACCTACGACTTCGCTGAGGAACTGCTTGCCAGCCAGCGGAAGTTCGCCGAGGACCTGCTGAAGGCGGCGGAGCCGATGATGCCTGGCCGCGCCGAGAGCGCGACGGCGACCGAGACCTACAGGCCAGGCCAGGTCGTTCCTCGCGACGGGACCGTCGAATGCACGCGGCACCACGATGTCCAAGACCACGTGAAAGCCGGTACCCGATTCGCACCGTGCAGTCATCACCATGAGCACAGTGAGGGATGTACCTGGCAATACGTCTAGCGCGTGGCAGAACTCGCTGCAGGGCATTCGGGGGCGTGTCGCTTCTTCGCCAGTGACCGTTGACAATCACCCCGGTTCGCTGTCCGATCGGGCACGCACGGGGACATCGCCGTTGTCGCGTTGAAGCATCGATCAAGCTGAGGAACTGTCAATGCGACATAGCCGTGGACGTCGTCCCGGACCCCGTCCACGTCCCAGTCCGCGCGGCGCAGCAGCCGATGCATCCCGTCCGGGCCCGCATCGCCGGCATGCTCGGCCAGCGTTCACCCGTTCTTTCGCTCCAGGCCCGCGACCAGCCCGGACACATACCTACGCACCCGAGCCCGCGGCTCAGCACGCGCGAACCGGCCCGCGATCCGCTCATGCATCCGATCCAGCTCACCCGTCGCCAGATCCACCACCACGCACAAAATGATGCCCGACAAACCGCGTAAGTGCCGTAGCAGTATTAAGCGCCAATTCTGGAGAGTCGGCCTGTAGGCCGGGTCTTGTGCAGAGGTCCGTCTGACCTCGGCGGATGCGTCGATCATGCCGCCTGACCTGCCGCTGAGATCTCGGCAGCTCTCAGCGTTTCTCGGCGGATCTCACGCTCATGTGCCCCCGATGTGCCCCGGGGAGGTAGCTGGTGTGCAGGTGGCGGACCTCGGCGGCGACGGCCGCGACATCGACCGGCCTGGTCGTGTCCACGGTGATCAGCGGGCCGATGCCGACCGGTCGGTCGTATTTGTCCATCGCGGACAACGGCAGCGTCCCCTGGTGGACCTCGTGCCTCGACCGTGCGTTGTACCGAGCGTGAGCAACTTCGGCGGGGCACGCGCAGTGCACCTCGACCGTCCGGCCGCCCAGGCCGCGCAGCGCCAGCGTGCCCTAGCCGACGCGGTTGGCGAGGCAGCACGGGCCGAGTTGGCCAAGTCTAAGGAACGCAAGAGACCTAGCCCATCGGGCACGAAACCGCCGCTCGTCCGCCGGACCCGCCTCTGACCTGCGCCCCGACCGCGACTCGAACGCGGGACCTACCGCTTAGCCTCAATCCACCGACCTATGTTGAGGGTGGTTGCTGCTGAGGTTTCGCGTTTGCTGCCGTGGTCAGGGTGTGGGTTTCCCGCCGCTGGCGTTTTCGGCGGCTTGTCCACATGTTCCGGGTCGGGGCGGGGGTTTCGGGGTGGCCCTGGCGGGCGTGGAGGGCGCGTGACCTGTTCGGGGCTGGTCAGGCCGCTGCGGCGGGCGGCCCGCAGGCCGCGTCCCAGAGGTTTAGCCATTCCCGCTCGCGGTGCCAGCCGTCGGGGAGGTGGGGGGCGATGCGGCCTCGGCCGTGCCGGGCCGTGCGGGCGGCCACGGCGATCAGGTCGCGGCGGATCGTCGCGGCCCTGGCCTTCGCGAAGGGCAGGCTGGCCAGGGCGCCGGCGGCCCGCAGCAGGTTGTGCGCCATGGCCGCGATCGACAGCCACGCGGCGTTCGCGGCGAAATGACCTGATGGCAGGTGAGCCATCGGGCCGCCGGTGATGTCGGCGAAGACCTGCTCCACGATCGCGTGGCCGCGGTGGTGCCCCTCGGCCTGGACGAGCTCGAAGGGCGAGTCGGTGAACACGGCGTGGTGGCGCCAGACGGGGAACAGCTCGTCCATCCCCTCGGCGGCCTTGTTGTTCCGGTCGCGGACCCGGCGGACGATCAGCCGGGCGGTGACGGCCTTGCCCTTCTTCGACGCGAACGCCGTGTACTCGGCTTCGGCGACCTCGGCGTCGAAATCCAGCAGCCCAGCTGGTCGTCCCAGACCGCCTGCGGGTACCGGATCGCCGTCCAGGCGCCCTCGCCGATAGCGGCGACCGCCGCGCGGACGCTGGAGTTCATCGGGACGGTGACGGAGAACCGCGCGCCCTGCCAGCGACCGCGCCGATGACCGCGGCGTTGTAATAGGCGGAATCCATCCGGACGATGATCGTGCCGGCGCAGCCGCAGTCCCGGGCGGCGCCGATGGCCCGCACCGCCATGCTCGCCGCGCCGCGGGCGGAGGCGGCGTTCCCGCCGCGCAGCCGGGTGGCGGCGATCACCGGCGCCGCGATCGGCGTGCTGATGGTCGCGGCCAGCGCGTTCAAGCCCCGGACCAGCACCGACTTCCCCTGGATCTTCGTGTGCCCGAACCTCGCGCCCTGCTTGGCGTGCCCGTAGACCCGCTTCTGCATCGAGTCGATGTCAACGAACGCCAGCACGTCCGCGCCGGGCAGCAGCGGCGCCTCCCGCGCCAGTCTGACCAGGAACTCCCGGCCCGCCTTCTCCAGCTGGGCGACGTCTCCCCAGGTGTAAGAGCGCAGATGAGAGCCCAGCGTGGACGGGGCGCGGACCCCGCCGAAAAGGGCGCTCATAGCGCCGTGCCGCAGCAGGCCCATGTCATCGATGCTGTCCACGCGGCCGCCATGCCCGCGACCAGGCACGCGACTTTCAGGTGCGCGTTCACCCCGCACTCGCCGCCGGGGCGGACGTGCGCCGCGACCAAGTTGCCCAGGCGGCGCCTCCGCGAGGGCCATCACCGGGACCAGGCCGGCGTGCGACACGAGGTTCGGGTCATCGATTCAGCGCTGGTCCTCGCCAGCGCATGCAACAATTGCACCTGCAAGGTGTCCTCTCGAACCGGGTACTGGAAGCGTGGTAACTCCCATTATCCCAGCTCAGAGGGCACCTTTCACGTTAACGCGCCCGAAGACACCCCTATTTGACCGGTGGATCGAGGCTTAGGAGAAGGTCCGTCGGGGTCGACATCTATCACGCCAGCCCGGATAGCCAGCTCGCTCTACCTGCGGATATTACTTCGCTCCTCACTCTGTTACCTCAGTTACCGCAGCGGCCTGCCGCCTTATGCCGGAGAATGCCGTTCCGTCCGTGGGCTTTCTGTGGGGGCCGCCGCCGGAATCCCTTACTTGTGGGGAATCTGTGGGGAGAACGGAGTGTCTCTTCGGAGCTCTTGACGAAGGCGGGGCGCAGGTCTCGGTCGGCCGAGGACGGTCCTCAGGAACAATCCGCCGCCGACACCGCCGAGCGGGTTGTGGACGCGCCCCATGGCACGCTCGGTGTCGATGACTACCTGCCCGCTAAGCTGGGCAGGAACTGTTCCTGGGCGCCGACGAGCGGCTCTTGGAGGCTTCGATGGCGATGGCTGGGAAGCTGGCGCCGGGCAGTCAGGCCGCGTCAATCTGCGGGCCGGTGTGCGCTATCGGTCGCCAGCATCGGCGGCCCGCCACCGGATCTGCCGCGTACTCGGCTGGGCGCCCGGGGCGCAGTGTCCTTGGGGTTTGCCGACTGGGCGGCATCGCGGATGCCGACGTCATAAAGGCTGGGTAGTACCAGGCCGATGACGGAAGTCCCAGGTCTGCGCGGACGCGCGTCAGGGCTGACGGACCGGCGCGGGGAGTGCGGCGTGCTTGATCAGCTCGTCGAGACGGTGCTGTCGGGTGAGAGCCGGGTGCTGCTGGAACAGCCGAGGTGGCTCGTCCTGGTCGGGTGATTGCATCCCGGTCATCGTCATGCCGGGAGTGCGGAGCAGCCGGACAGGTGGCAGCTCGTCGCCATCCAGTTCAGCACCCTCGGCACAGGCTGAACCACCGCCTCAACCGGCACCCCGGCCGGCACCATCCAACGGAGTCGGGGCGCCATACCCTGAAGCTGCAGATCGCCGACTCAGCGCGTCGCCGATCGCGTTTGACGCGTCGTGCGCCGTCTGCAGAACACCACCTGTTCCGGCGACGGGCCAGCGGCATTGCGCCCTTAGCGGTCATCAGCGGCGGCGGCCCGATCCGGCGCAACGTTGTGAATTCCGTGCCGCCCCTGCGGCCAACACGGGTAATACCTGGTTATACTCAAGGCATGAAGACCGCAATCTCCGTTCCTGACGAAATCTTCGAGCAGGCAGCCGACCAGGCAGCCGAGCTGGGCATCAGCCGATCGGCATTCTTCGCCCGGGCGGCCCGCAGGTACCTGGACTCAGCTGGCCGCCCGGGTCGCTCACAAGCCAGATCGACCAGGCGCTGCTGGCGCGGCCGGGGACGCATGACTCAGGCCCGGCCGCGGCCGCGGCCCGGGGCCGCGGCCCTGCTGGCCAGCCGGGGACGACGACTGGTGACCCAGCGCGGCGATGTCTGCTGGGCCGACCTCGGCGAGCCGCATGGCAGCAAGCCCGCCAAGCGCCGCCCGGTCCTGGTGATCCAGGCGGATCCCTATAACGCCAGCAGGCTGAACACCACCTTGGCGGCCGCCATTACATCGAACACGGGCCTGGCGGCCATGCCCGGCAACGTCTTCGTCCCCGCGATCGCCACCGGGCTGTCCAGGGACTCCGTGGTCAACGTCACGGCCCTGGTCACTCTCGACAAGACGGACCTCGATCCCGCCGTGGGCCAACTGCCCGCGTCCCTCATGCACGAAGTGGACCGCGGCCTGCGCCGAGTCCTCGGCCTCTAGGCCGCACGTTCGCCGACACGCCCAGCGCGCATAACAACCAGTTCTGGTGGTACTGAGAACCAATCCAGAATCGACAGCCGAGATGCCGAACGGCGGCTCTGTTCCGCCAACCACCGAGCCGGTGGATCGTGCGCCGCACACAGAACGTCCAGTTCGGCTCACACTGTCGGTGCGTTGAGCTCTCATGCAACAGCTGTCCTGGATGGCGGTGTCCGGTCTGTCTCTGCCGTGTCCAGGCGAGGTGGATCTTGGGACCTTCGCCTCTACCTGGTGTGCCCGCAGCCGGATCTGATGGGGACAGATACGGGTCGCCGCTCCTTTCCAGGCGCCGTGGTACATCGATCTGCCCGGCATCAACCTGAACAACGAAGACCGGGTGGAGGCGAGGCAGCGGATCGGCCAGTACGTGGATGCATCCGGCCGGGACGGCACCCGCATCACACAGAACCTGGGTTTCGAGGTCGCGAGAAGCGCCGCAGTGCAGGAGCGGCAGGAGCCAGTCATGAGGTCATTCGATCCGGAAGTCGCCGAGAAGCCAGCCGTGAGCTCGTTCGAGTCGGAAATCGGCGAGACCGCAAGATGGTTTGCCAGTCCTCGGTTCGAGGGCATCACGCGTTTGTATTCTGCGCGTCAGGTGGTGGAGCAACGGGGCACCATTCCCACCGACTACACCGTGGCGAGAATGGCGGCCGAGCAGTTCTACGATCGGCTCCGGCAGCTCTTCGCCGAGCGCAAGCAGATCACCACCTTCGGTCCCTATTCGCCCGGTCAGGCGGTGGCCATGAAGCGGATGGGCATCGAGGGCATCTACCTGGGCGGCTGGGCCACGTCGGCCAAGGGATCGGTGACGGAGGACCCGGGACCCGACCTGGCCAGCTATCCGCTCTCCCAGGTGCCCGACGAGGCCGCGCCGATCGTGCGCGCCCTGCTCACGGCGGACCGGAACCAGCGCTTCGCCCGCTCGCGCCTGAGCGAGGCGCAGCGCGCTGCCTCCCCGGAGATCGACTATCGGCCATTCATCATCGCCGACGCCGACACCGGACACGGCGGCGACGCGCACGTCCGGAATCTGGTCCGCCGTTTCGTCGAGGTGGGGGTCCCGGGCTATCACATCGAGGACCAGAAGCCGGGCGCCAAGAAGTGCGGGCACCAGGGGGGCAAGGTGCTCGTCGGCGTGGACGAGCAGATCAAGCGGCTGAACGCCGCCCGCTTCCAGCTCGACGTCATGAAGGTGCCCGGTCTCATCGTGGCCCGAACCGACGCCGAAGCGGCCACGTTCCTGGAGGGGCGCGGGGACGAGCGCGATCATCCGTTCATCCTGGGCGCCACCAACGTTGAGCTGCCGACCTACAAGGTCGGCTACCTCGCCCTCTTGAGGAAGCTCCGCGAGCTGGGCGTCGACGACGCGCGCGGTCATCTGCTGTTCAAGATCTCCGCCGCGGAGTACGACGAGGCCAGCGCCTGGCTGGCGCGGACGGGCGTGATGCGCATGCTCGAAAACAGCGCGAAGGCGTTCCAGCAGGCCGGCGGGTCGTCGGTCGAAGCACTGCTGGACAATGCCGAGACGCGGTACCTGGAGGCGTGGCAGTCCGAGGCCAACCTGACGAGCTATCCCCAGGCGGTCGCGGACGTGATCGAGTTCCGCGCCAAGGAGGGTGAGCGCTTCGACGTGAGCGCCGACGAGTGGCTGGCTTTCGCGAACCGGACGTCGTTCCACGCCGCCCGGGCCAGGGCCAAATCGATGGGCATCGACATCATCTGGGATTGCGAGGCCTCCAAGACTCCCGAGGGCTACTACCAGGTACAGGGCGGAATCGAGTACGCGGTCGCCAGATCGCTGGCTGTCGCCCCGTTCGCCGACCTGCTGTGGATGGAGACCAAGACCGCGAACCTGGCGGACGCCCGGCGCTTCGCCGAGGCCATCCACGCCGAGTTCCCCTCCAAGATGCTCGCGTACAATCTGTCACCATCGTTCAACTGGGACACGACCGGGATGAGCGAGGAGGAAATGAGGCGATTCCCGGAGGAGCTCGGCAAGCTGGGGTTCGTCTTCAACTTCATTACCTACGGCGGACATCAGATCGACGGCCTGGCGGCGGAGGAGTTCGCCACCGCGCTCAAGCAGGACGGCATGCTCTCCCTGGCCCGGCTGCAGCGAAAGTTCCGCCTGGTCGAATCGCCCTACCGGACGCCCCAGACGCTGTGGGCGGCCCGCGGCTGGATGCGGCGCTCATGGCTTCCTCGGGCGGCACGGCGGCCACCAAGGCGATGGGCAAGGGATCGACGCAGCACCAGCACCTGGTCCAGACCGAGGTGCCGGCCAGCTGCTCGAAGACTGGCTCGCGATGTGGACGAGGACCACCAGATCCCGGGCTCGCTGCGCGTCGGACTGCGGCCGCACACGGCGGGCTCGGAGTTGCTGGAGCTCACCTTGTCCAAGACGGGCGCGGAAAAGGTCGCCAACATTGTCTTCGACGTGATCGTGGATCGCCGGGGGCGCAGCAT
>CAVZAA010000006.1:0-192180 GCA_963773105.1 uncultured Actinomycetota bacterium | reverse complement strand
CGATCAGCACCAGCATCGGAACGTCGACCCGCCATTCGGTGAACGCCCGGGCGAGGGTCAGCTTGGGGGGGCCACTGTAAGCGGTCGCGAGCGGGGCCATGCAACAAAACTACCCCCCGTCGTAGAAGCCCCGGCGATCCCTCCCCCGCGCGCGGCTGGCCAAACCGACTTCCCACTGAATGATAATTACAGCTATCATTGTTTCAACTATCATAGTTGCCATGACCAACATAGAAGGTTCTGTCATCGCCAAGCCCGATCGCCTGTTTGACCGGGATGCTGAGTGGCGCGAACTGACCGAGTTCGCCGCCTCGCCGACACCGGGGGCCACGCTGGGGCTGCTGTACGGACGGCGACGCCAGGGCAAGACCCTGCTGCTTGAGCTGCTGGCACTGGAAACTGACGGATTCATATTCGCGGCCACGCAGCAAAGCGAAGCCCAGAACCTGGCTGATCTCGGCGCCGCCTACGCCGCCTACCGAGGACTGCGGCAGCCCGTTCTATTCGCCGACTATCGGGAGGCGCTTGACGAGCTATTCCGGATCGGCGGGAACCGGCCGGTACCCGTGATCATCGACGAGTTCCCGTATCTTGTCGCGGCCACGCCAGCGCTGCCCTCCTATCTGCAGCAGACCCTGAGCCCGCTCGGACACGCGCGTGAACACACCAGGACACGCATGATCCTGTGCGGCAGCGCGCTCACAACGATGTTTCAGTTGCTCGGGGGCGGCGCTCCCTTGCGCGGGAGGGCTCGCCTTGAGCTGGTGGTACGGCCGTTCGGGTTCCGCGAGGCGGCAGAGTTCTGGGAGGTGGACCACGATCCTGAACTGGCTTTCCGAGTGCACGCGCTGGCTGGCGGGACGCCCGCTTATAAGGAGATGTCAGGCGGAGGACCGCGGTCGCTCGACGAGTTCGACTCCTGGGTGCAGCGTCGGCTGCTTAACCCGGCGAGCGCGATGTTCCGCGAGGGCGGGCTCCTGCTCCGTGAGGAACCCTCGATCAGCGACCCGACCTCTTATTCGGCGGCACTCAGCGCGATCAGCGCCGGGAGCAGCCGTCGCTCAGAGATCGCCGCCGCGCTAGGGCGGCCATCGAGCGCGATCGGGCATTTGCTCACGGGATTGGAGGAAATCGGGCTCATCGAGCACCTCGACGACGCCCTGCGCGGCAAGCGCGGGGCGTTCATGGTCGCAGAGCCGATCGTCCGGCTGCACCAGCTGATCACCTCACGCTATGAGCCCGAACTGGTGGCGGGACGGGCCGATCGGGTCTGGCGACGCAGCGTGCCAACCGTGGACTCGAAGGTATACGGGCCGCACTTCGAAGGCCTGGCACGGCAGTGGTGCCTGAGGTACGCAGACGAGGGCACGCTTGGCGGGGCGGCGGGCGCCGTCCGGCCGACCGAGATCGCCTGCCGCGAACATCGGGAGGGCCACGAACTGGACCTCGTGGTCACCGAGGACTCCGCCGCGACAAGCCGGATCTCCGCGATTGGGGAGGCCAAGGCGACCAGCGACCCGATTGGCACCGGTCAGCTACGACGGCTGGAACACCTACGCGGCCTGCTGCCAAGCGCCCGCGTGGCGCAGCCACCGAAGCTTCTCCTCTTTAGCCGCACCGGGTTCACCACCGACCTTGCCCAGGAAGCCGCTTCTCGTCCCGACGTTGAACTGGTCAGCCTGAACCGCATCTACCAGGGAACCTGACAGTCCCAGGTCGGGCGTGACCTTCGTTGTCACGGCTATAACTGGGTTATGCGACCGTTGGGGTTTCGAGAGGCAGCCGAGTCCTGGGGGGACTCAGCCGACCCGGAGCTCGCGTTCCGGTTGCATGCGCTGATCGGCGGGGCGGCCGAGTACAAGGACAGGTGCGGCGGCGCCGCGCCGTCGTCGCTGGCGGACGTCCATCAGTGGGTGCGGCTGCGGGTGCTGAACCCGGCCAGCGCGATGTTCCGCGCGGGCGGGCTGCTGCTGAGCGAGGAGCCCTCGATCATCGACCCCGCGTCGTCCGCGTCGGCGCTGGGTGCAATCGTTGCGGGGGCTGTGCGGCCTTCGGAGATCGCCGCCGCGCTCGGCCGGCCCGCCAGCGCGGTCGCCGACCTGCTCACCGGGCTCGCTGGTATCGGACTGATCGAGCAGCTGACGGACCCGCTGGACGGCGGGCGCAGCGTGTGCGTGATCGTCAAGCCGATCGTGCGGCTGTATCAGCTGGTCATCGCGCCGTATGAACCCGAACTGGCGGCCGGTCAGGCGGACCGCGTATGGGCCCGCAGCCAGGGCATCGTGGCGGCGCGGATCTACCGGCCGCACTTCGAATCGGTGGCGAGGCAGTGGTGCCTGCGCCATGCGGCCGAGAAAACGATTGGCGGCGTCGCGCGCGCTGTCCGGCCGACCGGGATCGGCTGCCGCGAGCACAACTCGGTGCATGAGCTGAACGCCGTCGTCGTCGAGGATCCGGTCGCCACTGGCGGCGTCACCTCGGTCGGCGAGGCCAACCCGACCGACGGGCCGATGGACGTGCGGCACCTCCGGCGGCTTGAGCACCTGCGCGGCCTGCTGCCGGGCGACCGCGTCGGGCAGCCGCCCAAGCTGCTGCTGTTCAGCGCGGCCGGCTTCACTGCCGCCCTCGCCGAGGAAGCGGCGCCCCGGGCCGACGTCGAGCTCGTCGGACTCGATCGCATCTACCTGGGGGGCTGACCAAGACAGGTGCGGTGCGGCGGCCTACCGACGCCAATCTCGATCTGTCGGCTACGCCATCGACAGGTCCGCGGTCCTGTCACCTACGCCGTTGACCGCGCCTATTGGTGTCGGTGGCGTAGGCGACAGGTTGCGTGAGGGGTGGATGGCGTAGGCGACGGGCCGAAGGCGCACACTGGGACAAAACGGCGGCGGCTCGCGAACCCACTAGGGAGCGGCATGTTTGAGCGGTTTACCGATCGGGCCCGGCGGGTGGTCGTGGCGGCGCAGGAAGAGGCCAGGGCGCTCGGTCATGGTCATATCGGAACCGAGCACATCCTGCTTGGCCTGATCCGCGACGGCAACGGCATGGCGGTCAAGGCGCTGGAGTCGCTCGGCATGAGCCCGGCGGCGCTGCGCGAGCGGGTCGAGGAGATCGCCCGGGATGGCGACGCGGCTCGGTCGCCCTCGGGGCACATCCCGTTCACGCCGCGGGCGAAGGAGGTGCTGCGGCTCTCCCTGGCGGAGGCGCTGCACCTCGGTCATCACTACATCGGGACCGAGCACCTGCTGCTCGGCCTGATCCAGGAGCGCGACGGGGTGGCGGCCGAGGTGCTCGCGGACGCGGGCGCGGATCTGCGGCGGGTGCGGGCCGAGGTGGTGCGGCTGCTGGCCGAGTACCAGCAGCGCAACGGCCCGGAGGCGGGCGGGAGCGGCAAAGACGCGTAAAGACAGATATCCCGCTAGGAGAAGCGGGCTGCTCCTAGCGGGATATCCGGGTGGAACGTGAACTACGCGGGCAGGTAGGCGGCCAGGTCGGCGGCGGCCTCGTCGCCGTAGGACGCGGTCGCGCGGTCCGCCAGCAGGGCCGCGGTGACGAGGTACTCCTGCGGGCCGACCGTTTCCAGGGCGTGCACGGCCATCAGGTTGCCGAGCTGGACGGCGCGCTCAATCGGCAGTCCCCAGGCCGTCGCGGCCAGGAAGCCGCACCGGAACGCGTCGCCCGCGCCGGTGGGCTCGACGAACGTGGCGTCCTTGACCGGGCCGACGACGATCGGGTCCTCGCCCCGGCGGTCGACCCGGGCGCCCTCGCTGCCGAGGGTGGTGATCCGGGTGCCGACCAGGCCCAGGATGTCTTCGCTGGTCCAGCCGGTCTTGGACTCGATCACGGCCGCCTCGTACTCGTTGCAGAACAGGTACGCGGCGCCCTCGATCAGCGTGCGCATCGCAGCGCCGTCGAGGAACGCCACCTGCTGCGAGAAGTCCGCCGCGAAGGGGATGCCGGCCGCGCGGCAGTCGGCCGTGTGCTGCTGCATCGCGCCCGGATCGCCGGCCCCGATCAGCACCAGCTCGATGCCGTTGGCGGCGGCGAGCGACGTGATGTCGATCTCGCCGTCCTCGCTCATCGCGCCCGGGTAGAACGAGGCGATCTGGTTGCCCGCCTCGTCGTTGGTCGCGGTGAACCGCGCGGTCTGGCTGGTGGCCGACGTGCGCACGCCGGAGGTGTCCACGCCGTGGTCCTCGAGCCAGCCGCGGTAGTCCGCGAAGTCCGGGCCGACGCAGCCGACCAGCAGCGGCTTGAGCCCGAGACAGCCGAGACCGTAGGCGATGTTCCCTGCTACGCCGCCGCGCCTGATCTCCAGGTTGCCGACGAGGAAGGAGACCGAGATCTTGTCCAGCTTGTCGGCGATCAGCGTGTCGGTGAACTTCCCGCCGAAGGTCATCAGGTGATCGGTCGCGATCGACCCGGAGACAGCTATCCGCATCGTTGGGGGACTCTATTCAGGTATTGGGCAGGCGTGCGGTCAGTGGAAAGAGTCGCCGCAGGCGCAAGAGCCCGACGCGTTCGGGTTGTCGATCGTGAAGCCCTGCTTCTCGATCGTGTCCACGAAGTCGATCGTCGCGCCCATCAGGTAGGGGGACGACATCTTGTCGGTCACCACGCCGACGCCGTCGAAGTCGGCGACGACATCGCCGTCGAACGAGCGCTCGTCAAAGTAGAGCTGGTAGCGCAGGCCCGAGCAGCCGCCCGGCTGCACCGCGACCCGCAGCCGCAGGTCGTCCCGGCCCTCCTGGGCGATCAGCGCGCCGACCTTGAGCGCAGCGGCCTCGGTGAGGTTGACACCCTGCTTGGTCACTTCGTCCTGAACGGTCATCTGCGACTAGCTCCCGTCGTTATCGTGTGCGTGCCGCCTGCGCGGCACCGTCGTTCGCTTTCAACTGTACGCATGCCGCCGGCATTCCTGCCATCGGGCGCGTTGTCAGTGCCTGGAGATGCGGGGAACGTCACAAGCCGGGGGCGCCCCACAGCGCCATCCACTTGGTCAGGTCGGGCTCGATCTTCAGGTCCTCGCTGAGCACGCCCTTGACCTGGAGCTCAAGGGCGTTGTCGCGGAACTGCCGATTCTCGTTAAGCGGGGCGAACGGGTAGAACGTGCCCCGCTTGTACAGGTAAACCAGGGCCATCCGCCGGTGCTCCTCGTCGGCGAAGGCCACCAGCGTGCACAGCAGTTGCGGGCCGAAGCCGTTGTCGACCAGCGCGCTGTTCACCGCGTGCAGGTCGGTCACCAGGGTATCGACCTCGTCGCTGAGGTGGTTGCTGATCAGCCAGGTGTAACCGTAGCTGTCCTTGGTCACCTCCACCGGCAGGCCGCCGGCCCCGCCCGGCCTGCTGTTATCCAGGTCAAGAAGCTCGCGGACGTCCTTCTGGATGTCCGCGAACGTCTTGCCCTCGACCGCGCGGAAGCAGACCGAGCCCGAGCCGGTGGGGGTGAACCCGGTGGCCGCCTGGAGCTGGATCGCCGCCGACGGCAGCGCGAACAGGTCGTCGAGCTTCGGCTGGACCGGCTTGGTCCGGCCGAGCAGCACGTCGAGGAACCCCACTTACTTCAGGCCCTTGGCACCCGGGCTGACCTCGCCCAGCTGGGCCTGGATCTTGGCCAGCTGCTCGAGGCGCTTCTCCAGCGACGGGTGGGTGGAGAAGATCGCACCCAGGCCGCCGCCGGCTTCGCGACCGCCGCCGCGCTGGAGCTTCATCGCCGGGGCGAAGTAGAACGCGTTCAGCGTCTCGGCCTTCCTGAGGTCATCATTCGGTATCCGGGACATCCCGCCGCTGACCTTCTGCAAGGCCGACGCGAGGGCGCTCGGCTGGCCGGTCAGCAGCGCGCCGCTGCGGTCGGCGGCCAGCTCACGGTACCGGGACAGCACCCGGATGAGCAGGAAGCTGATCGCGTAGACGACCACCGACACGACCATGATGATCGCGATGATCGGCAGCCCGTTCTGGTTGTTGTTGCGCCGTCCGCCGCCGAAGAGCTCAGAGTAGAACGCGAACCGCACCAGCAGGCCGGCCACGATGGCGAGCAGGCTGGCCACGGTCATGACCTGGACATCCTTGTGCGCCACGTGCGACAGCTCGTGCGCCAGGACGCCCTCGAGCTCGTCCTTCTCCAGTCCCAGCCGGGGGCTCAGCAGCCCCTCGGTGACGCAGAGGACCGAGTTCTTGCTGTTACGGCCGGTCGCGAAGGCGTTCGGCATGGAGGTCGGGGCGATCGCCACCCGCGGCTTGTCCATGTCCGCCAGCGCGCACAGCCGGTCCACCATGCCGTGCAGCTCGGGCGCCTCCTGCGGGGTGACCTCGCGGGCGCCCGCCGCCGCCAGGGCGATCTTGTCGCTGTAGAACAGCGAGATGAAGGCGGAGCCACCGCCGAAGACCAGCGCGATGAAAATGATGAACCCGGCCGACTGGTGGGCCAGCGCCAGGCCGCCGATGATCGCGGCGACGAACGCGACGAAGACCAACCCGAGCAGAAACATCGTCACCGTCATCCGCACGGTCAGACCCCGGTCCGGGGCGTACCGAGTACGGGTCGCCATGACGTACCTCCGAATCCAGCCAGGCACGACCCGGTCGCTTTTGTCCCGGTCCGCCTGGTCCTTCAATGGCAATGTATCTCAATAACGCTCGGGGCAGGCTTAAGGCTTCCGCTCAGGGGGCTGAAAGCGGAGGTGATCATTGCGCCTACGGCGAAGTCGCCGTGCGCGGGCTGCGCACGGCGACTTCGTGGGGACGTGAGCGCATGGCGAACTGGACGTACGGCCGGCGGCAGCAGGCCGCCGCGCCTACGGCGCGGCCGGGTCGCCGTGGATCGTCCCGTCGGTCAGCAGCTTGCGGACCTCGTCGATGGTGGCGTCGGAGAACGGCAGGATGTAGTCGGCCGTCACGAACTCGTCGTCGGGCACCGGCGCGCCGGCTTCGCGGACGAGCCTCACCGCGGCGCCGAGTGCCATCGTGAACACGGCCTCGTCCCCCGCGTGCACGGCCGCGTCGACGTCCTTGTCGAGCACCGTCAGCTTGGCGGCGGAGTCGTCGTCGAGGCGGAACTGGCCCTCGCCGAGGATCCTAACGATCACGCGCCGTCACCCGCCTGCGGTTGCTGCGCGGCCGGGGTACCGGTCGCAGGCGCCGACTGGCCGCCGTCGCCGTTGGCCTCGATCTGCCTGGGGGCGCTGTTGGCGATCTCGCGCTTCATCGCCTCAAGCTCGTTGTCCACCCCGGAGGTCGCGCCGAGCTTGTCCAGTTCGGCCTGGATGTAGTCGGAGCCGCCGCCCACGTGGTCCTCGAGGGCGCCCGAGGCGAGCAGCTCGTCGATCGCGCCGGCCCGCGCCTGCATCTGCGCGGTCTTGTCCTCGGCCCGCTGGATGGCCAGGCCGATGTCGCCCATGTCCTCCGAGATCCCGGAGAAGGCCTCGTTGATGCGGGTCTGCGCCTCGGCGGCGGTGTACGTCGCCTTGATGGTCTCCTTCCTGGTACGGAAGGCCTGCACCTTGGCGTCGAGCCGCTGCGAGGCAACGGTCAGCTTCTCCTCTTGCTCCTGCAGCTGGGCGTACTGGGCCTGCAGATCGTCATACTGCTGCTCCAGCTGCCCCCGGGCCTGCAGCGCCGCCCTGGCCAGATCCTCACGGCCCTGCTCGAGCGCCGTCTTGGCCTGGGTGGTGCGCTTGGTGATTTCCTTCTGCAGCGAGGTCATCTGCAGCTCAACCCGCTTGCGCGAGGTGGCGACGTCCGCGACACCGCGTCGTACCCGGGTCAGCATCTCGACCTGCTGCTTGTACGAGTAGTCCAGGGTCTCGCGAGGGTCTTCCATCCGGTCCAGCGCCTTGTCGGCCTTGGCCCGGAATATCAGCGAGACTCGCTTCATCACGCTCATAGACGCGGCCGTCCCCTTCATTTCACCTGAGCGTCGCCGCCGGGCGGCCGCAGAGCCACCGGGCGACGGCTAAATTTTGCCGCCGGCTAACCGCAATCAACCCTACGCGCTGCTGCGAGCGGTAGCCACTTATACCTGTCTTGTATCCCCGGTTCGGCCCGGGGTAATAACGAACCGGGCGAGCGCGAGCAAATCTATGCCCCCGACTGTGCCCTGGCTGTGCTCCAAGCGCACGGGCGCAGCCGTTAAGCTGAGGCCGTGTTCCGACGTAGCAGCGCCGGCGCGACCGAAGGCCAGGCCCAGGATTCTCAGCCCGCGCTAGCCCCGGAAGCCCCGGCCAAGAGCAAGCCACCCGCGCAGACGGGCAAGGGCCGGCCGACGCCCAAGCGCAGCGAGGCCGAGGCCGGCCGGTATCGGTCCCTGACCGGGTCCACCACCAGCGGCCGCGGCTCCAAGTCCGCCCCTCCTCCCGGGCGTAAGCTCACCCCGGACGAGAAGGACAAGGTAAGGGCCGAGCGCAACCGGCAGATGCAGGCCATGCGGCGCGGCGAGGAGTGGGCGCTCCAGCCCCGCGACCGCGGCCCGATGAAGAAGCTCGCCCGGGACTACGTGGACGCGCACCGGCGGCCGAGCGAGTTCTACATGTACGCGCTCATCATCCTGGTCGTCTCGCTGGTCGCGGGCAAGTCGGCCAAGGGCCTCAACAGCGACCTGCAGTTCCTGCTGCTCGCGATCATCGCGGTCATCGTGGTCGACGCCCTGCTGCTGCGTCGGTCGATCAAGAAGCTGGCGGCCGAGCGGCTGCCAGGCGAATCGACTCGCGGTATCACGTTCTACGCCATCATGCGCGCCCTGCAGCTGCGGCGCTTCCGCAATCCCCAGCCGAGGATCAAGCCCGGCGACTCGTTCTAGGCCGCCGGGCCGGTTCCCGCCGGACTCCCCCGATGTCCCTCAGCTCTCCGGGTGGAGGGACATCGGGCCGTACTCCTTGCGGGTGTCGTCGAAGAGCGTTACCTGGTCCACGCCCCCGTCGACCAGCTCGCGCCAGTTCTCGCCCAGCCAGCTCTCGGCGTCCCCCTGGCTGGCGAAGATCGTCTCCTGCTGGCTCGCGCCGCCTACTACCGCGCCGTCCGTCTTCTCGTACCGCCACGTCCAGGGCATCGTGCCGCGCCTCCCGTCTCACTGCCGCATCAGTCGCTGCAGCATCAAGCTGTCGCGTCAAGCGAGGGTAACACCCCCTCGACCGCAGCTAACCGCCTGACCCGGCACCCCCCTCCTGCATGGGTCGGCTCAGGCGGCTAGCGCGGACTCCGCGCGGGTCTCAGGCGCAGAACAGCACCGCCCAGACGGCCTTGCCCCGGCCTGCGACCGGGGACCAGCCCCAGACGTCGCTCAGGGCGTCCACCATCTGCAGTCCCCGGCCCGATTCCTCGATCGAGGCCGGCACTTTGAGCACGGGGGCCGAGTCGCTCGGGTCGAGCACGGCGCAGATCACCTCGCCGTTGCGCCGTAGCAGCCGCAGCCCCAGACCGTCGGCCGACTGCCTCCGCTGCGACGGCACCGAAGTCACCACGGCGGCGGCGGCCGCGTGGGTGACGGCGTTGGCAACGAACTCCCCGACGATCGTCTCCGCGTCCTCGGCCAGGAAGGCCAGCCCCCAGTCGCGCAGGGTGGACCTGGTCAGGCGACGGGCCGCACGAGCGGACTGCGGTCCGCGCGACAGCGAGCAGCCGACCACGGTCGGCGAGTCCCACCAGTCGGCTGGCATCCGCATCATCCGCGGCCGGCGGGCCGCGATTTCAGGTCGGGAAACAACGTGAAACGACTCACCGGCGGCAGCGTGCACTCGCGTGCGGGTAGGCAGCTGGCTCAAGCTCATGGCAACCCCGAGGAGCGTCCAGCGTCGTCCGGGTGATCGACGCGCTACACATCTTGCCGCAAAGCGCATGCAGCCGCAAGGCCAGATGCACGTGCATTTTGCCGTGCAGCTAGCCGCGAGCCCGTTGTCCCCGTATTTGTGAAGCCACCACAAGCACCACGATGGCGATCGTTACCCACAGCCCATACTTCGATATTTCCTGCGCCACGTCAATCGCGCTCTGGCCGAGCGCCCAGCCCAGCCCGGCCAGCAGCCCGACCCAGGCCAGCGACCCGATCGCGTCCAGGATGAGGAAGGTCACCCAGTTCATCCCGGTCCAGCCGGCCGCCGCGTAGACGAGCGCGTTCGGGATCGGCAGGAACGGCGAGAGCACCACCGCGGGCCAGGTGAGCCAGCGGCCCGAGCGGTTGACCCGGGCGACGAACCGCTGGCTCCGCTTGCCCCGGCCGGAGAACATCTGGATGACCCGCTCGCCCCACAGCCGCCCGGCCCACCAGTAGATGATGTCGAACTTCATCGTGCCGATGATCCCGAGGATCAGCAGTACCACCAGCGAGCCGTGCCCCTTGGTGGCGAACGCGGCGGCCGAGACGATCGCCTCGGTGGAGCCGTTCAGCAGCACCGACACCAGCGGGTGGGTGCCGACCAGGCTGGCACGGAACGGCAGCAGGGCCAGATAGTAGAGCCCGCTGAGCGTGATCGCCCCCCAGCAGGCGACGTCCACCCGGCGCGGCTTGCCCTGCCAGGGCAGGTTCGCGTTGCTCCACGGATCCGCGGACTTGGCTTGATCGCCGGCTTGCGCCGGGTCATCCGCTGACGCTGGATCGCTTGCCTGCACGTCTTGGGGCGCCGGGACTGTCGGCTCCCCAGCGTGCGCCGACACCTCCGCCGCCGCTGTCGGCTCCTCGCTCACGCGCTCACGTTATCCGCTGATCGGGTGCAACCGGGCGCGGGAGGCAGCGCAACCGGCCGTTCGACCGACTGATTTTGGAGATCTTGATCTTGATCTTGAACGCGAGAACCCCGCCGACGTTCGGAAAAGCGAAGATCAAAATCGCTCGTCCGAACGGTCGCGGGGTTCCTCTGGAAGGTACGGGCGGCTGCCCAGCACTGGTCGGGGACCAGGAAGATTAGCGCTTCTCCATCGCGAGGAAGTCGCGCTCGACCGGGCCGGTGTAGACCTGACGCGGGCGGGCGATCTTGGTCGCCGGGTCGTGCAGCATCTCCTTGTAGTGCGCGAGCCAGCCGGGCAGGCGGCCGATAGCGAACAGCACCGTGAACATGTCGGTCGGGAAGCCCATCGCCCGGTAGATCAGGCCGGTGTAGAAGTCAACGTTCGGGTACAGCTTGCGGCCGATGAAATAGTCGTCCTTCAGCGCCACTTCCTCCAGCTGCATGGCCAGGTCGAGCAGGTGGTCGTTGGGCGCGAGCTTGGGGAGCAGCCGGTCGGCGGCCGCCTTGACGATGCGGGCGCGCGGGTCGTAGTTCTTGTAGACCCGGTGGCCGAAGCCCATCAGCTTGACGCCGGCTTCCTTGTTCTTCACCCGGGTGACGTAGGAGCTCACGTCGCCGCCCTGCTCGCGGATGTCCTCGAGCATGTCGAGGACGGCCGCGTTGGCGCCGCCGTGCAGCGGGCCGGACAGCGCCTGCACCCCGGCCGAGATGCTGGCGAACACGTTCGCCTCGCTCGACCCGACCACCCGGACGGTGGAGGTGGAGCAGTTCTGCTCGTGGTCGGCGTGCAGCACGAACAGCATGTCCAGGGCCTTGGCGACCTCCGGGTCGACCTGGTAGTTTTCGACCGGGAGGCCGAAGGTCATCCGCAGGAAGTTCTCGGTCAGGCTCAGCGAGTTGTCCGGGTACAGGTACGGCTGGCCGATCGAGCGCTTGTAGAAGTACGCGCCAAGCGTCGGCAGCTTCGCCAGCAGCCGGATCATGGACAGGTCGACGTCCGCTTCGTTGTGCGGGTCGAGGTGCCCCGGGTAGAAGCTGGACAGCGCCGACACCGCCGACGACAGCACCGCCATCGGGTGCGCGGTGCGCGGGAAGGCGCTGAAGAACGTCTTGAAGTCCTCGTCAAGCAGGGTGTGGTGGGTGACCCTCTCGGTGAAGTCGGCCAGCTGGTCGGCGGTGGGCAGGGCGCCGTAGAACAGCAGGTAGCTGACCTCGAGGAAGCTCGATTTCTCGGCCAGCTGCTCGATCGGGTAGCCACGGTAGCGGAGGATTCCCGCGTCGCCGTCGATGTAGGTGATATCAGAAGAGCACGCGGCCGTGTTGACGAAGCCGGGGTCCAGGGTGACCATGCCGGTGGTCGACAGGACCTTCGTCACCTCGATTCCGGCCGAGCCCTCGGTGGCGGTCTTGACGGGCAGGTCAAGGTCGGCGCCGTCGTTGTAGTGCAGCGCTACCTTGCTATGGGCGACCGATGCTTCGGGCATTCGCGGTCCCTTTCACGTTCTGTTACGGGACGCGCACATCGATGAGCGGCCGGGATCGCCGGCCACGGCACCGCCCCGTTGGGGTCCTGAAGTCTTATACCCAAACGCTAGTCCCCTGCATGCTTAGGTGAAACCAGGAGGACATAGGACAACGATCACAGTTACCTCCCGGGGGACTGCCCTCTGGCACGCATGGGGGCTCCCCGCCCCCATCCCCCCGGCCCCGAACCCCCCGATGCGGCCGGTTAGCGGGGGCGCCCCTTGTCCGGCTGTGTGGCTGGGGGCGGCTTACGATGCTTGGCATGAGGTTCGCGATTGGCATTCCGCAGCTGTACCGGGACGGATCGTTCTCGCCCTCGGACTTCAAGTCGTACCTCGCGCGGGTCGAGGAACTCGGGGTGTACGAGAGCGCGTGGACCCAGGAGATGGTGCTCGGCGCCGCCCCGCAGCTCGCGCCGCTGGAGGTGATGACGTACGCGGCCGCCTGCACCAGCACGCTCCGGCTGGGGTGCACCGTGTTCGTGACCACCCTGCACACCCCGGCCCACCTGGCCAAGGCGCTGGCGTCGCTCGACCAGCTGTCGGCCGGCCGGCTTGAGGTCGGGATCGGGTCGGGCGGGCCGCGACGCCCGTTCGCGGCGTTCGGGATGTCGGCCGACCGATGGCTGCCGCGCTTCGTCGAGGGCGTGCGGCTGATGAAGGCGCTCTGGACGGAGCCGTCGGTGACCTTCGACGGTGAGTTCTGGCAGCTGAAGGGCGCCGCGATGGAGCCCAAGCCGTATCAGAAGCCGTATCCGCGGCTCTGGTTCGGCGGCTCCGCGCCGGCCGCGGTGCGGCGCGGCGTGGCGCTGTGCGACGGGTTCTTCGGCGCGGGGTCCTCGGCCACGTCCGCGTTCGCGTCGCAGGTGTCGGTCGTGCGCGACACGCTCGCGGACGACCCGGCCGGGCGCCGGGTGGGCTTCGGCCCGGGCGAGTTCCCGATCGCCAAGCGGGTCTACATCGGCGTCGACCCGTCGTCGGGCCCCCAGGCACGCAACCGGATGAACGATGCGCTGGCCGGCATGTACGGCGCCCGGGTGCCCGCGATCGAGTCGGCCGCGGTGGCCGGCACGGTCGCCGAGTGCCTCGACGGCGTCCGGGCGGTGATCGAGGCGGGCGCGGAGATGATCCTGTTCACACCGCTCTACGACAACCGCGAGCACATGGAGCTGATCGCCGACCAGATCATCCCGGCCCTGGGGTAGCGGCGCCGTCGATCGGCCCGACAGGGCCTGGGATGTTAGCGTGAACGCGACGCAGAAAGGAGCCTTGGCGATGTCCGCTCATCACTATGCCCTGCTCGTGGTGGATATGCAGAACGGGTTCTGCCATCCCGACGGGTCTTTCCCGCGAATCGGGCGTGGCCTTGAAGATGCCATGGAGGCCGTGGCCAACGCCGCCGTGGCGGTCGGCCAGGCCCGCCGGGCCGGCGTTCCCGTCGTGTTCACCAGGCACTTGTACCGGCCGGGGCGGCCCGACGAGGGGGCCGCGCTGATCGGCAACAGCCCGGAGCTGGCCGGGGTGTCCGGCCTGGCCGCGGGCACCTGGGACGCCGAGGTGTGCGCGGAGCTCGGCTGCGGCCCCGACGACCTGGTGGTGGACAAGGTCCGCTTCGACGCGTTCCAGTGGACCTCGCTCGAGCCGCTGCTGCGCGGTCTGGACGTGCGCGCGCTGATGATCTGCGGCGTGGTGACCAACATCTGCGTGGAGACGACCGCGCGCTCGGCGTTCATGCGGGACTTCCCGGTCACGCTGCTCGCGGACTGCTGTGCGGCCAAGACCCGCCGGCTGCACGACCTCTCGATCGAGGTGCTCAGCAGCTACGAGCTGGCCGAGATCGCCACCGTGACCGGCGGCTTCGACGCGGGCAACCCGCTCGGCACCCGGGGCCGCCTGCCGTCCCCGGTTCTCGCGTCCGCCTAGCGCCCGGTCGGCCCGGTCAGGCGGGCCAGCCCGGGCAGCCGGGCGAGCAGGCGCCAGCCGAGCAGGAACAGGGCCAGGAAGACCAGCGCGACGACGATGAACGCGACCGCGGTGCCCTGACCGGAGACCACCCGCAGGATCATCCCCAGCGCCACCGTGCACAGCCAGATCGCGAGGCCCTGCGGGCGGATCGCCAGCGGGCGACGCCAGCCGCGGGCCGCCAGCCAGCCGACGCCGAGCCCGGACAGGAAGGGCCACGCAGTCGAGGCGATGCCGGCCAGGCTCTCGCCCTTGGTGTGGCTGGCCCGCCCGATGATCACGAAGATGAGCACGCAGCAGACGTCAAGCACCACCGCTAGCCTGGCCGAACGCATACCGGACAGCCTAGCGCCCCGGCACCCCGCGGCGGTCGTCGATATGGCCGGGTGCGTGCGGGTTCGTCGCTCGCGGCTGGGCGGATCGGCAATCACACCCATCGAATTCTGTCGCCTCCCGCGCATCGCCTTTTCCGGTAATCGGACGATGATGGAGAGATGGGTACCTGGGTGATACGGCTGGCCAGTGACGGTCAGGGCCCGCGGCTCGCGGTGAAGGACTGCATCGACGTGGCTGGAGTGCCGACCACGGCGGGATGTCCCGTCGTCGCCGAGATGGCCGAGCCGGCCGAGATCGACGCGGCGGTGGTCGCGTCCGCCCGCGAGGGCGGCGCGCGGATCGTCGGCAAGACCGGGCTGACCGAGCTGTGCTGGTCGGCGAACGGGGTGAACCACTGGTCGGGCACGCCGGTGAACCCGCGTGACCCCAGACGGCTGCCGGGCGGGTCGTCGTCGGGTTCCGCGGTGGCGGTGGCGACCGGCGAGGCGGACGTCGCCTTCGGCACCGACACCGGAGGGTCGGTCCGCATCCCGGCCGCCTGCTGCGGGATCACCGGGCTGAAGACCTCCTACGGCCGGATCTCGGTGAAGGGCGTGTACCCGCTCGCCCCGTCGCTGGACACCGTCGGCACCCTGGGGGCGGACGTGGCCGCGGTCGAGCTGGGGATGCGACTGCTCGAGCCCGGTTTCACCGCCCTGCCTGCGCCCGCCGCCCTGGTGGCGGGCCGCCTGGCCGCGGTCGGCCTGGACGGCGGCGTCGACCCCGCCATTGACGCCGCGGTCGACCAGGCGCTGCGCGCGGCGGGGGTCGCGGTCACCCCGCTGCCCGCGCTCGACGTGGGTGAGCTGCTCGACGCGGCCGGGGTGCTGATCGACTCCGAGGCGTTCCGGGTCAACGCCTACCTGATGCAGTACCTGAAGCAGCTCAGCCCGCACGTGCGAAGGAACCTGGAGCGCGGCGCCCGGCTGGGAGGCCGCGATCGCGCCGCCGCCGAGCGGATCAGGGCGGCGGCCCGCGACACCCTCCACGCGCTGCTGGCGGACTTCCCGGTGCTGGTGTTGCCGACGCTCGCGGGCACCCCGCCGCTGCTCGGCTCGCGCGGCTTCCCGCTGACCGCGCTGACCGTCCCGGCCAACCTGGCCGGACTGCCCGCGCTGTCGCTGCCGGTGCCCGCGTCCGCCCACGTGATCGCGTCTATGCAGGTCATCGGCCATTCAGAGGAGCAGGTGGTGGCCTTCGGGCGGGTAATAGAGGCCGCCGTCCGGGGGTGAGTTCGGTGAGACAGCCGCCCGCGCGGTGGCGGCCGCTGTTAAGCTTCCGGTCACGCCCGCGATGCTTGCGATGGCTGGCTTGCGGCGGTGCGGCGTACGGCAGGTCGGGGTCAAGCCCGCCCGCTTCCTGACGGCGGACTGGACAGTGGGTTTGAACTTATGCGGTTTGAGTACGCTGCAGCCCAGGAGACGCGCACGCTTGCGGCGTTGCGCGACTCCTACGGGCTGTTCATCGGGGGCTCGTTCGCGGCCGGGGCGTCGGTGTTCAAGACGATCTCGCCGGCGACCGAGGAAGTTCTGGCCGAGGTGACGCACGGGGCCACCGAGGACGTGGACCGGGCCGTTCTCGCCGCCCGGCAGGCCTACGAGCGGGTCTGGTCGGCGATGCCGGGGCGGGCTCGGTCCAGGTACCTGTTCACGATCGCGCGGCTGATCAGGGAGCGCGCGGGCGAACTTGCCTTCCTGGAGACGCTTGACGGGGGCCGGCCGATCAGGCAGACGCGCGACGTCGACGTGCCGCTGGCGGCCGCGCACTTCTTCTACCACGCCGGCTGGGCGGACAAGCTGGGCTACGCCGGGTTCGGGCCGTCTCCCCGGCCGCTCGGCGTGGTCGGCCAGGTGATCTCGTGGAGCTCGCCCCTGCTGATGCTCGCGTGGCAGATCGCGCCCGCCCTGGCCTGCGGGAACACCGTCATCCTGAAGCCCTCGGAGGCCACCCCGCTGACCGCGCTCGCGTTCGCCGAGATCTGCAGGCAGGCCGACCTGCCGCCCGGGGTCGTCAACGTCGTGACCGGCGACGGCACCACCGGGCAGCTGGTGGCCGGCCATCCGGGGCTGGACAAGGTGGCGTTCACCGGCTCGGCCGAGGTCGGCAAGGAGATCGCCAAGGCCTGCGCGCTCTCAGGCAAGCCGCTGACGCTCAAGCTCGGCGGCACCGCGGTGAACATCGTCTGCGCGGACGCGGACATCGAGGCGGCGGCGGGCGGGATCGTGGCCGGCGTCTTCGTCGATCAGGGCCACGTGTGCTGCGCGGGGTCTCGGGTGCTGGTCGAGGAGCCGGTCCGCGACGAACTGGTCGCGGCCATCAGGCGGCGGATGACCGCGCTGCGGCTGGGCGACCCGCTTGACGTCAACACCGACGTCGGCGCGGTCATCTCCCGCGCCCAGCTCGACAAGATCAGCGAGCTGGTCGCCTCGGGCGAGGCGGAGGGGGCGCAGCGCTGGTCGCCGCCGTGCGCGCTGCCCGACCGCGGGTTCTGGTTCCCCCCGACGGCGTTCACCGGGGTGGCGGACGCGCACCGGATCGGCCGCGCCGAGCTGGCGGGACCGGTCCTCACCGTCTCGGCCTTCGGCACCCCGGCCGAGGCGGTGGAACGGGCCGACGGGACCAGGTACGGGCTGGCGGCCGGGATCTGGACCCAGCGGGGCGCGCTGGCCGGGTGGCTGGCCTCCCGGCTGCGCACCGGGGTGGTCTGGACGAACGCGTTCAACCGGTTCGACCCGGCGGCGCCGTTCGGCGGCTACCGGGAGGCCGGCTTCGGCACCGACGGCGGCAGGCACGGCCTCGAGGCCTATCTCGACCTGCCCGGCGGGGTCGATGTCTGACAGCGCGGTCCGCACCACCTACCGGCTCCGCATCGGCGGCGCGTTCCGCCGCGCCGACAGCGGCCGAACGTTCGCGGTGCGCGGTGCCGACGGCGGGTTCCTGGCCAACGCGGCGCTCGCCTCCGGCCGGGACGTCCGCGATGCGGTGGCGGCCGCGCGCACCGCGTTCCCTCCGTGGTCGAGCGCGAGCGCCTACCACCGGGGGCAGCAGCTCCATCGGGTGGCCGAGCTGATGGCCGAGCATCGCGACCGGTTCGCGGACCAGATCAGCCGATCGGCCGGCGTCCCCGCGGCCACCGCGTTGGCCGAGGTGGAGGCGGCGATTGACCGCTGGCTCTGGTACACCGGCTGGACCGACAAGATCGCGCAGGTGCGCGGCGGCGCCAACCCGGTGGCCGGACCCTACGTCAGCATCACCGTGCCCGAGCCGGCCGGCGTAGTGGCAGTGCTCGCCCCGCAGGACAGCCCGCTGCTCGGGCTGGTCAGCGTCCTCGCGCCCGCGATCGCGGGCGGCAACACCTCGGTCGTGGTGGCCAGCGAGCGGTACCCGCTGCCCGCGCTCGGCCTGGCTCAAGTCTGCGCCGCCGCCCAACTGCCGGACGGGGTGGTGAACATGCTCACCGGCGAGATCGCGGAGGTGGCGCCCTGGCTGGCGGCGCACCAGGACGTGAACGCGATCGACCTCGCGGGCGCTCCCGGCGCGCTGGCCGACGACCTGGCGGTGGCGGCGGCGGGAACGCTCAAGCGCGTGGTGCGGCTGCCCGAGGCCGACTGGACCGCCGAGCCTGGCCTTGACCGGATGTTCGGCACGCTGGAGAGCAAGACGGTCTGGCATCCGGTAAACCAGGGCCGCTGACTGGCCGTCCCATGTTTGTGATCTGCCACGTCGCTGCGGTCGATCGCGCCTTTCCTGTAGATTACCGGGCACGCTTCTCATCTATGGCCCTACTGCGATTCAAGGGAATTAAGCGTCCAAATGCAATTTTTTGGAAACAAAGCTGAAACAGCTGGTGTCGCAGGTCAACTGGGGCGATTTGCCAAGCATCGGGTGAGCGCCGCCATTCTCGGCATTTTGTTGATAATCGTCGGGCTGGCGACCGCGTGGAACCTCGAGGGCTGGCCGGGCCGGGTCGATGACGACGAGGGAACCTACGTCGCCCAGGCCTGGGCGGTCATTTACGAGCACACGCTTACGCACTACAGCTACTGGTACGACCACCCGCCGCTCGGCTGGATCCAGATCGCGGCCTTCGCCTGGGTAACCGACGGGTTCAACCGCGTCGCCGCGGCCGTCTACGTCGGCCGCGAGTTCATGTGGTGCTTGACCCTGGTCGGCTGCGTCCTGGTCTACGTGCTCTGCCGTCGGCTACAGCTGCGCCGGGCGACGAGCACGGCGGCGGTGCTGCTGTTCGGGCTCAGCCCGATCGCGCAGTACTACCACCGGATGGTCTCGCTCGACAACCTCGAGACCCTCTGGGTGCTGGCGGCGCTGGTGGCCGCCACGTCGACCCGGCGCGGCTGGGGTCCCGCGCTCAGGACCGGCGCCTGCACGGCCATCGCGGTGCTGTCCAAGGAGACCGCGATCATCCTGATACCGATCATTGCCTGGGTGCTCTGGCAGCACATGCGGGTGGCGGTCGGCGCGCCGATGGCGGGCACCGGCGACGTCGGGCGGGTGAACGCCGGCGACCCCGGCGTCGACCCGAGAGGCCCCGCTGGGGCCGACGAGGCTGGTGGGACTGCTGATCCTGTTGGAATGGGTGAGGGGGCTGGCGCCTGGGGCGTCGGCGCTGGGGGCGGCGCCGGTGCCTCGGCCGGGATGGCGACGGCGGTCGAGGCGGACGCGCCGGTCTGGATGCCCGACTTCTCCGCCCAGTGGCAGACCTGGTCCGCCCAGCGGAAGGGCCGCGCCGCCCGGCGGCGTGGCCCCGCGATCACCTGGCGCCCCCGCCCGACGGCCGACCGCGCCCGGCGCGCCCTGGCGCTGGCCTCGATGTCCGCCCGGGGCCAACTGGGGATCTTCGCGGCGACGGTGTGCGCGATCGTCGCCCTGTACCCGCTGTACGCGCTGCAGCGGGGGCAGCTTTCTGAGTGGTGGTCGACGCTCTCCTGGCAGTTCCTCCACCGGCCGGGCAGCGGCAGCCTGCTCCACTCCGGCAGCGCCACCTATTCGATGGTCCATCAGTGGGTCAGCACCGACCCGTGGCTGCTGATCGGCGGGTTCATCGCGGCGCTGCTCTCCCTGTTCAGCGCGCGGCTGCGGCCGTTCGGCGCTGCCCTGCTGCTCCAGGTCGTCGTCCTCATCCACGGCGGCTACCTGCCGTTCTTCTACGTCACGGCGGTCGTCCCGTTCGCCGCGGTGTCGATCGCGGGGACGGCCGACGCGATCTGGTCGGCGCAGCCGTCCCGGCTGGTCGAGCTGGCGGCCGGCCTCGGCCCGCGCGCCCGGCGGTACGCGCCCTACCTGGGGCGGGCGCTCGTCGGCGTCGCCGCGCTCACGTTCGCGGCCTACGTCCTGCCGACCTGGATCGGCTACCTCAACCAGAACTCCGCCGTCGATGGCAACGTCCCGTACCTGGCGGCGGCCGCCTGGGCGGAGCGGAACGTCCCCAAGGGGGACGTCATCGTCGTCGACGACTACCTGTGGGTGGACCTGAAAACGCACGGGCTCGACCCGCTGTGGATGTGGAAGATCAACCCGCAGACCACGCCCGACGGGTGGAAGTCGATCAACTACATCCTCATCCAGCCGCAGTCCGCGGGGACGCTGGCCGGGCTGCCATCGCTGCAGGGCGCGTACGCCCACTCCGTCTTGGTCAAGAGCTTCGGCGGCGACCTCACCGTCCGCAAGGTCATCGGCGCGGGCTGACCGCAGCGGGCCGGCCCGTTGCCCGAGAGGGGTCCGGCGGGGCCGGAGGGGCCCTGCTGCGCCCCGCATTATTAATTGTCACCGATCGTTCGTTTGTATGTAACGGCGCCGTGGCTAATTTCGAACACCTCACGGGCGATCTTGAAGACATGAGGATCGCGATCATTACGGAGTCGTTCCCGCCTGACGTTAATGGCGTCGCACACTGCGTAGTGCGCGTGGCGGAAAATCTCGTTCGCAAGGGCCACCACCCGCTCGTCATCGCCCCGGAATCCGCCCACGACACCGCGGACGCCGACCGCAGGCTCCCCTACCCGGTGGAGCGGGTGCCGTCGGTTCCCGTCCCCGGCTACCCCACCTTCCGGCTCGGCCTGCCGACGCCCAAGACCCGCCGCGCCATCACCCGGCACGGCACCGAGATCGTTCACCTGGCCAGCCCCGTCGCCCTCGGCGCGTGGGGCGCCCGGGTGGCCCGGGCGGTCGACCTCCCGATGGTCGCCGTTTACCAGACCGACCTGCCGAACTACGCTCGCGCGTACCACCTGGGCAGGCCTACGGTGGCGTTCGCGTGGCGCTGGCTGCGCGACATACACAACACGGCCGGCCGGACCCTCGCCCCGTCCAGCGTGACTGCCGCCGACCTGCGCGCCCACGGCATGGAGCGGGTCCAGCTGTGGGGGCGGGGAGTCGACACCGAGCGGTTCCAGCCCGCGCGGCGCGACGACGGGCTGCGGGCCGAGATCGCGCCGGGCGGCGAGGTGATCGTCGGCTACGTCGGGCGGCTGGCGGCCGAGAAGCGGGTCGACCTGCTGGCCGCCCTCGCCCACCTGCCCGGGGTGCGGCTCGCGGTGACCGGCGGCGGCCCGATGGAGGAGGACCTGCGCGCGGTCCTTCCGACCGCGACGTTCCTCGGCATGCGGCACGGCGAGGATCTGGCCAGGATCTACGCCAGCCTCGACATCTTCGTGCACACCGGGCCGTTCGAGACCTTCGGGCAGACGATCCAGGAGGCGGCCGCGAGCGGCCTGCCGGTGGTCGCGCCCGCCGCCGGCGGCCCGCTCGACCTGGTGGCCGACGGCGTGACCGGGTACCTGGTCCCGCCGGGCGACCCGGGCGCGCTCACGGCGGCGGTCACCAAACTCGCCGCCGACCCGGCGCTGCGGACGCAGTTCAGCCGCGCCGCCCGACGCCGGGTGCTCGGCCGCAGCTGGTCCGCACTCACCGACGAGCTGCTCGACCACTACGCCGCCGTGATCGAGGACGCCGCGCCGGCCGCGCGGCTGGCGGCGTGAGCGGGCGGCTCGACTCCGACCCGGGGCCTGGGGGATCCAGGCCAGCCCAACGCAGTCCCCTACTTACACACTCCTCGTTATCTCGGGCAGGTGCAGGCATGACTCGGATCGTGACTCTCGGTGACTCGATCACCATGGGCATGGGCGACCCCGCCCCGGGCGGCGGCTGGCGGGGCTGGACGCAGTACCTCGCAGCCGGGCTGCCGCGCCCCCAGCTGCACAACCTCGCGGTGCGCGGCGCGCAGGCCAAGCAGGTCGAGCGCGATCAGCTGCCGAACGCGCTGGTGCTGCGCCCGCACATCGCCACCGTGGTGGTCGGGATCAACGACACCCTCCGGGCGGGCTTCGACCCGGTGCGGACCGGCCAGGCGACCGCGCGGACGGTCGCCGCGCTGACGGCCAGCGGCGCGACCGTGCTGACCATGCGGCTGCCCGACCCGGCGCAGATGTTCGGCCTGCCGACCGGGCTCGCCCGTCCGCTGACCAGGCGGATGAGCGCGGTCAACGCCGAGCTCGACAAGATCGCCGCGCACTATGGCACCCTGCACTGGGACGCCTCGAGCGACCCGGAGACCTACGACCGGCGGAACTGGTCGGTGGACCGGCTGCACCCCAACGAGCGCGGGCACCGGCTGATCGCCTGCCGGTTCTGGGACCGGCTGGCGGCGGCCGGGCACGCGGTGACCGCCAGGCCCGACGCCGAGCCCGCAGGCCCCGGCGCCACCCGGCGCGACGACTTCATTTGGATGGCGACCAAGGGCACCTCGTGGTGCCTGCGCCGGTCGGTCGACCTTATTCCGTACCTATTCTTCATGGCCGCCCGCGAGGCGCTGATGGAACCGCGCGAGTGGGCCCCGGAGCTGTCGGCGACGCCGTCGACATCGATGGATGCCATCGGGGGCGTCGGCGGACGGACGCGGACGCGGCGCTGGTGAGGCGCAGGCGGCAGAATCCGTCGCCGAATAGCCGATCTCCATATCGGTACATATCCGAAATATCCTCGCATTTGCCGCGCCCGTATCAGCGACGTGCACCCTGTCGGCTACGCCATCGACAGGATGGCGAACCTGTCAACTGCGCCAGCGACATCGCCTATTGGGGTCGGCGGCTGACAGGTCGCGTTCGGGCATGGCGCAGGCGACAGTCGCGTTCGGGGTCGTGCGCAGGCGACAGGTCGCGTTCGGAGTCGGTGGCGTAGGCGACAGGGGCCCGGGCCGAGGCCGACGGCATAGGCGACAGGACCGCCTGGAGGCGAGGCAGGCGCAAATTGCAGCGCGAACATTCACGTGCGTTGTCCCCTTTATCCGGTTACGCTTCGATAGCTATGAATCTGGAGGCGGGACTGGGCGGCCTGGTTCCGCCGTTGTTGCGGGACCGAGTGTTCCGGCGATATTGGGGCGCGTCGACGGTGTCGATGTTCGGCGACCAGATCTCGTCGGTCGCGCTGCCGCTCACGGCCGTGCTGGTGCTGCATGCGGGGGCCGCCTCGATGGGGTACCTGACCGCGCTCACCTGGCTCCCCAGCCTGCTGTTCGCGCTGCACGCCGGGGCCTGGGTGGACCGGCGGGGCAAGCGGCGGGTGGTGATGATCCTGGCCGACCTGGGCCGGGCGGCGGCGCTGGCCACGATCCCGCTGTGCTACGCGCTGCACGCGCTGACGCTGGCCCAGATGTACGTGGTGACCTTCATCGCGGGCGCGCTGTCGGTGCTGTTCACGGTGTCGGACGGGACGCTGTTCGTGTCGATAGTGCCGGCCGACGCGTACGTCGACGGGCAGTCGCTGATCTACGGCAGCCGCGCGTTCTCGTTCATGGGCGGGCCCTCCGTCGGCGGCCTGCTGGTCGAGGCGCTGACCGCGCCGTTCGCGGTCATCGCGGACGCGTTCTCGTTCCTCGGCTCGGCCCTGCAGTTGGCCGCGATCAAGCCGGCCGAGCCGCCCTCGTCCGACGGTGCCGACGGAGTCACGGCCGGGCTGCGGTTCGTCGCGCGCTCCCCCATCATCCGGGCGTCGCTGACCGGGGTGGCGGTCATCAACTTCTTCAACATGATGTTCAGCGCGCTGTTCATGCTCTACGCGGTGCGCATGCTGCACGTCCGCCCGGGCGTACTCGGCGTGGTGATCGGTGCGGGCGCGGTCGGCGGGATGATCGCCTCCCTGACCGCCAAGCGGCTGGGAAACCGACTCGGCATCGGGCTGGTGTACGTACTCGGGTGCTTCGTCTTCACGCTGCCGCTGGCGCTGGTGCCGCTGGCCGCCAGCGTGCACGGCATCGCGGTGCTGCTGATGCTGTTCGCGGCGGAGTTCGCCAGCGGGTTCGGGGTGATGGTGCTCGACATCGCGATCGGCGCGATCTTCGCGATGGTCATACCTGACACGATGCGGTCGCGGGTGTCGGGCGCGTTCCAGGCGATCAACTACGGCACCCGGCCGGCCGGGGCGCTGATCGGCGGGGCCCTCGGCGCCTCGGCCGGGCTGCTGCCCGCGCTCTGGATCGCGGTGGCGGGCGGGGTCGCGGGCGCGCTACTGCTGCTGCCGTCGCCGCTGCCGGGCTTCCGGCTGCCGACCGGGGTGGCGGCCGGCGAGCTAGAGGACGCCGACTCCCTCTGAGCCCGCTGAGCCCGCTGAGGCGTCCGAGCCGTCCGGATGCAAGGATGGCGCAATGCGGACAATTGCCCTCGAAGAGCACTTCTGGACCCCCGAGCTTGCCGCGCCTCCTGGGACGGGCGTACTGGCGCGGGCGGGCGGCGCGGAGCTTGACGCCGCGCTCCGCGAGGTGGGTAACGCGCGCATCGCCGACATGGACGCCGCCGGGATCGACCTACAGGTCCTCTCGCACGTCCAGCCCGCCGCCCAGGCGCTGTCCGACGACGACCCCGACCCCGGTACCGGCGGCGGCGGTAGCGGGGCGGCCACGGCGGCCGCCCGGCGGGCCAACGACTACCTGGGCGCGGCCATCGGCCGCCACCCGACGCGGCTGGCCGGGTTCGCGACGCTGCCCACCGGGTCGCCCGCGGCGGCGGCGGACGAGCTGTCGCGGGCGGTCGGCGAGCTCGGGTTCGCGGGCGGGCTAATCAACTCCACCCTCGGAACCAACGGCCGGTTCCTCGACGACCCGTCGTTCGCGCCGCTGCTGTCCCGCTTCGAGTCGCTCGACGTGCCGCTGTACCTGCACCCGGCGCAGCCGCCGGCCGCCGTGCGGGCGGCGTTCTACGGCGGGCTGCCCGGTCCGGCGGCGGGCGCGCTGGCCGGCAACGCCTGGGGCTGGCACGCGGAGGCGGGGCTGCACGCACTGCGGCTGGTGGCATCGGGCGCGCTCGACCGGCATCCGGGGCTGCGGGTGATCATCGGGCACTGCGGCGAGATGATCCCGTTCATGCTCGACCGCATCGACGACATGCTGCCGCCGTCGGTCTCCGGTCTGCCCGATCCGCCGTCGGCTTACTTTCTGCGGCACTTCTGGGTGACGACCAGCGGGATGTTCAGCCTGCCGCCGGTGCTGTGCGCGCTGTCGGTCTTCGGGGTCGAGCGGGTGCTGTTCAGCGTGGACTACCCGTTCGCGGGCAACGCCCGCGGGCGGGCGCTGCTCGACGCGCTGCCGATCTCACCCGGCGACAAGGCGAAGGTAGCCGGGGAGAACGCCGCGCGGCTGCTCCGGCTCGGGTAGCCGGGGCAGCCGCAGCGCACACAGCCCCTTAGAGCAGGGTCCGCAGCAGGCGGACGGGCGGGGAGCCGTGGGCCAGCATCCGGTCGTGGTACGCCCTCGCCTCCAGGCCAGCCTTCGCCAGCTCGGCCGCGAGGTCGGAGACCTCTGTGTAGCCCACGTAATAGGTGGACAGCTGGGCCGAGGTGAGCTGTGCCCGGCGCCACTTGCCCGCCGCCTCGCCCTCCTCCTGGAACCCGCGCTCGGTCATCAGCGCCAGCGCTTGCGCCTCGGTCAGGCCGTGGGCGTGCACCCGCGCGTCCAGAATCGCGTTGATCACCATGCGCAGCTGCATCTTCAGCTGCTGCATGCGCACCGCGGCCGCGTCGTTCTCCCCCGGGTACCCGTGGTCGGCCATCAGCTCCTCGGCGTAGACCGCCCACCCTTCGACAAACGAGCCCGACCACAGCGCCGCCCGTACCCGGGTCGATCCAGTGAACCGGCGCGAGTGCGCGAGCTGCAGGTAATGGCCGGGCATGGCCTCGTGCACCATCAGGTTGTGCACCATGTGCCGGTTGTACTCGCGGTAGAACGAGGCCACCCGGTCGGCCGGCCAGTCGTCCGGCGTGGGCGAGACCGCGATGAAGGTCGGCAGCGGAGCGGGCTCGAGCGGCCCGGGCGGGTCGCAGTAGGCGACCGCGATGCCCCGGTTGATCTCCGGCATGTCGATCAGCTCGACCGGGTCGTCGTAGACGGTGATCAGGTCGTGGTCGCGGACGAAGGCCGTCTGCGCGGCGAGCGCGTCGGCGCAGAACGCCAGGATCGTCGCCTCGTCCGGCGCGGCCGCGCCCAGCCGGTCGAGCACCTCGCGCGGCGTTCCGCCCAGCTCGGCCGCGACCCGGGTGATCTCCTCGGTGACGCGCTCGAGGTCGGCCTCGGCCCGGGCCAGGATCGCGTCGGCGTCCGCCGCCGCCTGCAGGGTCAGCGAGAGCTTGCGGGAGAACAGCTCGGGGCCGAGCCGGGGGTCGGCGAAGCCGTCAGGCCCGGCCTCGGCCAGCCGGGCGGCGAGCCAGTCGCGGTGCGTCACCAGGGCGTCGAGCGCGGCCGGCCGCGCCTGCCCGACCTCGGCCGCCGCCGCGGCCGCCGGGCCGGCCGCCGCGGCGTCGGTCGCCGCCTCCGTCACCAGCGCGATCGTCCCGTCGAACTGGGCGATCGCGGTCTCCAGGTGAACCTTCGGCATCCGCCCGAGCGAGCTGCGGGCCGCCGCGAGCGCGTCGGGCACCCGCGCTAGCCGGCCGGCCAGCGCGTGCAGCCGCTCTGGCAGCGGGGCGTAGTCCCGCGCGAGCAGCATGTAGAGCGCCTGGCCGGGGTTGGCAAGCAGCGGGTTCCAGGTGTGCTCGCGCAGCTCCTCGATCTCGAACAGGCGGCGCGCCACGTCGCCCGCCATCATCGCGGCGTCCACCCGCAGTTCCGGTGCCAGCGCGGGCCCGTCCAGATTGGTCAGCCGGGCGGCGAAGCGGTCGAGAACGCGGCGCTCGTCCGCCAGCGCCGCCTCCGACCGGTCGGGCAGCAGCTCGTCGAACCGGTGATCGCCAAGCTCGGTGGCGGTATCCGGATGGCGGCGGGCCAGGTCATCGACGTATTCATCGGCGAGCCGCCGCAGCTCGTCGCCCGCGGCCGCCACGTGTCCCGCCGTGGCGGGAACGGTCTCTGCGCTCAACACACGCTCCTCAACGAAAGAAAAGGGGGTAATTGTTCGTATGCGAGCCGCCACGCATCCGTTCGGGATAACTCTACGGAGCGCAGTGGTGCACAGCGCAACCTTTATCGCAAACAGATCTTCGGCAAAAAACTCTAACATCATAGTTTATGTATTAAAAATGAGATGTTGACCTCAGTCGGCTCGGACTTGGCACAAGAGCCACATACGTGCACGATGTACCGCAAGTCACTAACGACTGAGGGAGCTGACTCCATGCAAGAGGCAACGCCGCAGACCACGGCGGCCACCGATGACGACGACGCGAGACTGGAGAGCCTGGGCTACAAGCCGCAACTGAACCGCGTGCTCGGCCTGTTCTCCAACTTCTCGGTTGCGTTCACCTACCTGTCGCCCATCGTCGGCGTCTTCTCACTGTTCACGATCGGGCTCGGCATCGCCGGCCCGGGCTACATCTGGACGCTCTGGCTTCCGGTCGGGGGCATGCTGCTGGTTGCGCTCGTCTTTGGCGAACTGGCCAGTCACTACCCCATCTCGGGGGCGTTGTACCAGTACAGCAAGTACAACGTCGGGCGCAGATACGGCTGGTTCGTCGGCTGGTTCTACGGGATCGCGCTGCTGGTCACGGTCGCCTCGGTGGACACCGGGGTGGTCGGCTACTTCGCCGCGCTCATGCACAACTGGTTCAACTGGAACTTCAACCCGACCAGCCACGTCACGATCCTGATCGTGGTGCTGGCCCTGCTCGCCATCCAGTCCACCCTGAACATCACCGGCGCCAAGGTCATGGGCCGGGTCGCGCAGTTCGGCGTCTACGTCGAGATCCTCGGCACCCTCGGCATCGCGATCGTGCTCGCCATCCACGGCTTCCACCACGGCGTCGGGTACCTGTTCACCAGCCAGGGCGCGCAGAACGTGAAGACCAACGCGCTCGGGCTCAACTTCGGCGGCTCGTACTTCGGGGCGCTGATGATCGCGGTGCTCGCGCCGGTCTACATCTTCTACGGCTTCGAGTCGGCGGGCGACATCTCGGAGGAGACCAAGGACGCCGGCCGACAGGTGCCGCGGGCCATGCGCCACGCGCTGATCTGGGGCGGGGTCGCGTCGTTCATCATCATCGCCGCGCTGCTGCTGTCGATCCCGACCAAGGGCGGCATCGCTGCGGCGGTGACCGGCGGCGTGCCGTACATCCTGGCCCAGCTGCCGGCCTGGCTGCAGGACGTCGCGCTGCTGCTGCTGATCTTCGCGTTCTTCTCCTGCGGCTCGTCGGTCCAGGGGGCGGGCAGCAGGCTGATGTTCTCCTACGCCCGCGACGGCGCGCTGCCGGCCGCGCGGAGCATCGCGAAGGTCCACCCGCGGTTCAAGACCCCGGTCAACGCGCTGCTGGCGGGCGCGGTGGTGTCGGCGCTGTTCGTGCTGTTCGAGTTCGCCACGCCAAGCCACAACGTGAACATCCTCTGGTTCACCTACCCGGGCAACGTCAACGTGCTCACCTCGCTGATCTCGTTCGGCACCAGCGGCATCTACCTGTCGTTCCTGCTGACCGTGATCGGGGCCGGGATCGCGCGAGCCCGGGGCTGGGTGCCGGAGGGCAAGTTCACCATGGGCCGCTGGGCGTGGCCGGTGACGATCGTCGCCGGGGTCTACCTGCTGGTCATGTTCATCGACATGGTCGCCCCGACCGGCCTGTCCAGCCCGCGGGGAGCCCTGTTCAACCTCGACTGGATCACGCTGGTCGTCATGGTCATCGTGTTCATCGTGGGCGCGGTCCTGTTCGCGCTGTCGCGCGGCGGCCGGGAGATCGACCAGCACCTGCGCGACGACGCGGAGAAGCCGGCCGCGCTGCGGTAGCCGGGGTGCTCACGATCACAACCAAAGGCTAGGTTTTCCCGAACGGACCGTACCGGCTCCCCGTCGCTCCAGCGCGTCTGGCGCGGCGGGGAGCCGGCTGTTTTGGGGTCACTCCGGTTCGATCGGGCGGAATGACGCCGACGGCCTCAGCGCTAGCCATAGAGACCGCGCCGGGCGCGGTGCGGCGCAGCCTTAAGGGTCCTGAGGTAACACTCAGGTAACCGGTAGGTTCAGCTGATGGTCTCTTCGGGGTGCGCCCAGGTTGGCAGGCGATCCTCTTACCTGTAACCAGTGAGCAGCAGCCACGAACAGGATTCGGGGTGGCAGTACCAAATGAGTGAGCCATTCGGACAGTACCCGCACGGCCAGTACTCCTACGGCCCGGGCGGCGCGTACCCGATGCCTGAGCCGCCGCGGCGGCGCCGCACCAGGCACGCGCTCGGCCTGACGGCGACCGCCGTCGTCGCCGCCGCCCTTGGCGCAGGCGCGGTCGTCGGGCTATCAAACGGGTCGGGCACCGGGGCCGGAGCGGCCGCGACCTCCAAGGAAGTGCTGTCGACCAGCCAGATCGCCAACCGGATCGACCCCGGCCTGGTGGACGTGACCTCGACCCTCGGCTACGCCAACGCCACCGCCAAGGGCACCGGCATCGTGCTGACCGCCAACGGCGAGATCCTCACCAACAACCACGTGATCAACGGCGCCACCTCGGTCTCCGTCACCGACATCGGCAACGGCAAGACGTACAAGGCGACCGTGGTCGGCTACGACGAGAGCAAGGACATCGCCGTTCTGCAGCTGACCGGCGCGTCCGGCCTGACGGTGGCGGACATCGGCGACTCCAGCACCGTCGGGGTGGGCAACTCGGTGGTCGCGCTGGGCAACGCCGAGGGCCTGGACGGCACGCCGTCGGTCGCCCCCGGCTCGGTCACCGGTCTTAACCAGTCGATCACCGCCTCCGACGAATCCTCAGGAACCTCGGAGCAGCTGACTGGTTTGATTGAGACCAATGCGGGCATCCAGCCCGGCGACTCGGGCGGGCCGTTGGTCAACACGCACGGCCAGATCATCGGCATGGACACCGCCGCCTCCACCAACTACCAGTTCGGCGGCGGGGGCAACGGCGGTTACCCGTACGGCGGCGGTTCCGGTGGCTCCGGCTTCGGCGGTTCCGGATCTTCGGGCTCCTCGTCGTCCGGTACCGGAAGCACCACCCAGGGCTACGCGATCCCGATTGACACCGCGCTGTCCATCGCCAAGCAGATCGACGCCGGACAGGGGTCGTCGACCATCCACATCGGCGCGACCGGGTTCATGGGCGTGGCGATCGCCAGCTCGACCGGGCAGACCTCCGGGGTGGAGCTCGCAGGCACCCAGTCGGGCACCCCGGCCGCCAAGGCCGGCTTGGGCGAGGGCGACGTGATCACCGCCATCAACGGCGAGTCGGTGACCACCGGCACCCAGATCTCGGAGGCGCTGATCCCGCTCCACCCGGGCAGCACGCTGACCGTCACCTGGACCGACACCTCCGGTCAGTCCCACACGACGACGCTGACCCTGGCCACCGGCCCCTCGGCCTGACCTAGGGCCCTCGCGGCCGCAACGCGAGGCCGCTGGCAGCGAGGCGGGGCGCAGCAGCACACTGCTGCGCCCCGCCTCGCCGTCTGTCTGTGCTGTCCTCGGCGACCCGGTCGAAACCCGAGCGCTTACCCGCGCAGGCGGGCGGCCAGCCAGTCGGCCATGCGGGAGCGGGACTCGTACGCACGGTTGGTGACGCCGTGGCTGCCGTCCGGGTAGATGAGCAGCTCGGCCGAGGCGACCTCGCGGGCCAGACGTTCCTGGTGGTAGGCGGGCACGATGGTGTCGCGGCCGCCGCCGACGACGAGCAGCGGGGTGGTGATTTCGCGGGCCGCCTCCTCGAGGGTGAGCTCCCCGGCGATGGCCCGCGCCTCCTCGTCGCTGGCGGCGCCGGAGCGGACGCGAATGGTGGCCCTCGTCTGCGCGGGCAGCTGGTCCCAGTCCAGGTCGAAGCGGTACGGGCCGGCCAGGTCGACGACCGCCCTGAGCCGTTTCTCGCGGGCGGCCGCCCGGGCCGCGTAGTAGCCGCCGAGGCTCACCCCGAACAGGCCGACGTTGCCGCCGTCGACGTCGGCGCGGGTGGCCAGGTAGTCGACGGCGGCGGCGGCGACCTTCTCGTAGGCCGGCTCGATGGGGAGCTCGTACTCGGTCTCGCCCTGGCCGGGGCCGTCGATCGCGAGGGTGGCCATCCCCCGTGCGAGCAGGTACTCGGCCGTGGCCTGCAGCTCCTCCTTGGTCGAGTCGAGGCCGGGGACCATGATCACGACGGGGGGCGCGGCCTCGGGGTCCTGGCCGGGAGCGACGGGGATGCGCAGGTAGGCCGCCAACCGCGTGGTTTCGTAGGGGATGCGCACCAACTCGGCGGGCGGGGACAGCGCGGCGGCGGCTCTTCGATAGCAGGCGACCGAGCGATCGTGGGCGGCGCGCTGCTGCACGGGGTCGTCCACGAAGACGAACTTGCCCCAGTGCCAGGCGAGGGACGCCCGCCGCCAGGCGCCGTTGGCCGTCTCCGGCTGGCCCGCGTCCTCGGCCGCAGCGGCGAGTTGCTCGTAGTGGCTGGCGGTGACGCCCCATTCGCGGCACCAGTCGGCCCAGCGGCCGATCCTGGCCAGCGTCGCGGTGAAGTCACCGTAGTCGGTGCCGTTGGCGGTGAACCGGTAGCCCCAGTGCGCGGCCGCCGCGGCGACGCGAGCGTCGGGCGCGGCCGGTTGATCTTGACCCATAGGGCCGATCCTAGGACCAGCCGACCCGGACGCACGGGCCCGCCCGTTCCACCCGAATCCGCCCACCGGCGACAATGGAGGCATGACCGAGTCTCAACAGGCCAGCCCCGCGACAACCGTCGCTGCCGCTCCCTCCACCGCGTGGTCATCGAGCGGGAAGACCCCGCTGCGCCAGTTCCTGCGCACCGAGACCGGTTCCGCCGCCCTGCTGGCAGGCGCGACCCTGGTGGCGCTGCTGTGGAGCAACCTCGCGGGCGGAAGCTACGAGTCCCTGTGGTCGACCGTGCTGTCGGTGCGGGCGGGCGGCCACGGCATGGAGCTGGACCTCCGGCAGTTCGTCAACTCCGGGCTGATGGCGCTGTTCTTCCTGGTGGTCGGCCTGGAGGCGCGTCGCGAGTTCGACATGGGCGAGCTGCGGGTGCGCAGCCGGGTGGCGCTGCCGTTCCTGGCCGGCCTGGGCGGCATGCTGGTGCCGATCGCGATCTACCTCGCCTTCAACGTCGGTCGCGGTACCGCCCATGGCTGGGGAGCGGCGGCGTCAACCGACACCGCGTTCGCGCTCGGCGCGCTCGCCCTAGTCGGCGGCAAGCGGCTGCCCGACCGGGTGCGCACCTACCTGCTGACCTTCTCCGTGGTCGACGACCTGCTCGGGCTCGCGATCATCGCGATCTTCTACAGCAGCCACGTGCACTGGCTCCCGCTGCAGATCGGCGTCGCGCTGCTCGCCCTCTACGCCGTCATCACCAGGCGTGGCTTCCGCAACGGCCCCGCCTACCTGCTGCTCGGGCTCGCCACCTGGGTCGCATTCTGGGAGTCGGGGGTGGACCCGATCGTCGCGGGACTGGTTATCGGCCTGCTGACCTGCGCCTACCCAGCCGCGCGGGAGAACCTGCAGCAGGCCACCGACACCTTCCGCGCGTTCCGCGAGCAGCCCACGGCGCGGCTGGCGGCCGAGGCCCGCGAGGGCGTGCGGAGCTCGATCTCGCCCAACGAGCGGCTGCAAGAGCGCTACCACTGGTGGACTAGCTATCTGATCGTGCCGCTGTTCGCGCTCGCGAACGCCGACATCAAGATCAGCGGATCGTTCCTGGCGCACGCCTACTCCTCGCCCGCCACGCTCGGCATCATGATCGGCTACGTCGTCGGCAAGCCGGTCGGCACCGCGGGCACCGCCTGGCTGGTGACCAAGCTGAGCCGAGGGCGGCTCACTCCCCCGGTCGGCTGGGGCGCGGTCGTCGGCGTGGGCGCGGTGGCCGGCATCGGGTTCACGGTCTCGCTGCTGATCGTCTCGCTCGCCTTCACCGGCACCGTGCTCAATGAGGCCAAGCTCGGCATCCTGTCCGGCGTGATCCTCGCCACCGGGCTCACCTGGGTGATCTTCCACGGACTTGACCTGCTCTCGCCTCGCACCCGGCTGCGGGCGCTGCTCGGCACCTCGATGACGGTCACCGACCTGGCGGTGCCGGTGGATCCGGAACGCGACCACATCCGCGGTCCGAAGAAGGGCGCCCTCATCACGCTGGTCGAGTACGGCGACTTCGAGTGCCCCTACTGCGGGCAGGCCGAGCCCGCCGTCCGCGAGCTGATCAGGGCGTACGGCGAGGTTCGGTTCGTGTTCAGGCACCTGCCGCTGACCGAGGTCCACCCGCACGCCCAGCTGGCCGCCGAGGGCGCCGAGGCGGCGCACAAGCAGGGCGCGTTCTGGGAGATGCACGACACCCTGATGGACCACCAGGGCGCGCTGACCTTCATGGATCTGGTCCAGTACGCGAGGGACCTCGGCCTCGACGCCGAGAAGTTCGCGACCGACCTGCGTAAGCACGCCGGCGCCTACCGGGTCGCGGAGGACGTCGACTCCGCCGACCTGGCCTCCGTCTCCGGCACGCCGACGTTCTTCATAAACGGCAACCGCTACTACGGCGCGTTCGACCTGGCCGCGCTGGAGGATGCGGTGCACACGGCCAAGGCCCGCGCCGTCGCGGCCGCGCGGTGACCCCGGACGACCTCCGCTGACCTCGGCGGTCAGGGTGGTAAGACAGTGCGGGTGTAGAACTTCTGACGGCATCGGGTGAGGCGCCCGGCGGCGACCGGGAAGGCGGATTAGTGGCCGGGAACATGATCGCGATCACGGGCGGGCGCGTCGTCCCGGTCGAGGGCGAGCCCATCGACGGCGGCACGGTCCTGATCGCCGACGGCAAGATCACGGCGGTGGCCGGCCCGGGCTTCACGCCGCCGCCGGGGACCGAGCGGGTCGATGCGGCCGGCAAGTGGGTGCTGCCGGGCTTCATCGATGCGCACACCCACCTGGGCGCCCGGGAGGAGGGCGAGGGGTGGGCCGGCCATGACACCAACGAGCTCACCGGCCCGGTCCAGGCTCACGTGCGGGTGCTCGACGCGATCAACCCGGCCGACGAGGGGTTCCGCGACGCGCTGGCAGGCGGCGTGCTCGCGGCCGGCATCACCCCCGGCTCGGGCAACCCGATCGGCGGCCAGACGGTGGCGGTCCGCTGCTGGGGGCTGACCATCGACGACATGGTGCTCCGCTCCCCCGCCGGGATGAAGTCCGCGCTCGGCGAGAACCCCAAGCGCGTACTGGGCGAGCGCCGGGTCAACCCGTCAAGCCGCCTCGGCACTGCTGCCGCGATCAGGTCCGCGCTGGTGGATGCGGCCGCCTACCTGGCCAAGGAAGAAGATCAAAGGCTCGCAGGTTCGGCCGGCCCGGGGGGACGACCCCCGCAGACTTCCCCGAGCGTGGGGGGCTCCAGCCCCCCAAACCCCCCGGCCCTCCCGGACAAAAGCGGTGGGTCCCGCGATCTGAAACTGGAAGCCCTTGGCCGCGTCCTGCGTCGGGAGATCCCCTGGCGTCAGCACTGCCATCGCGCCGACGACATCGCCACCGCGCTGCGGCTGGCGGCCGAGTTCGGCTACGACCTGGTCCTCGACCACTGCACCGAGGGGTACCTGATCGCGGAGAAGATCGCCGCGGCCGGGGTGCCGGTGGTGACAGGACCGCTGATCACCGCCAGGTCCAAGGTGGAGCTGCGGAACCGCACGCTGGGCAACCCGGGCCTGCTGGCCGCGGCCGGGATCACGGTCGCGATAGCGACCGATCATCCGGTGGTCCCCGTTCACCTGCTCATCCTCCAGGCCGCGCTGGCGGTGAAGGAGGGCATGGACCGGGAGGCGGCGCTGCGGGCGGTGACGATCAACCCGGCCATGATCATGCGGGTCGACGACCGGATCGGGTCGCTCGTTCCCGGCAAGGACGCCGACCTGGTCATCTGGTCGGGCGACCCCTTCGACGTGATGTCACGAGCCGAGGTCGCCTACATCGGGGGCCGCGAGGTGTACCGCTACGACTACGCCTCCCGATCGGGTGTGTTCGCACCTCCGTGATACGGGCGGGACGCGATGGCAAGCCCGCGGTTCTTGCGAGCGACGCCGTCTGATCGCGAGGGAAATCTGGCACCCTTGGCTCATGAGTACCTTTGTGTTCCGGCTCAAGGCGCCCCGCGCGACCTTCGCACTGGACATGAGCGACGGGGAGCGCGAGATCATGGCGCGCCACGCCGAGCACTGGCGGCCCTGGGTTGAATCGGGCCAGATGGTGATCTTCGGTCCGGTGCTCGACCCGAGCGGCTCCTGGGGACTTGGCGTGGTGGAGGCCGACGACGAGGAGGCGCTGCTGGCCTTCGCCGCGGACGATCCGGCCGTCACCACCGGCACGGCCACGGTTGAGGTCGGGAAGATGCTGGCAGGCTATGTCCGGCCACGGCCGGACCGCTAGCGGACCAGGGGCCGGCCGACCGCCGACGCGGCCGATCCGCCGCTACGACACCTGCCCGCGGTGGCTGGCGCTGTCGCGGCGGCGTTGGAGGAACTGGCGTTCGGCGGCGTCGTGGGTCAGATCGATCGCGCTGTCGTAGGCGGCTGCGGCCTCTTCGCTCCGCCCCAGCCGGTCGAGCAGGTGCGCCCGGGTGGCGCGGGCGGGCTGGAAGCGGCGGGCGGCCGGGCCGGCGTCTTCGAGCAGCGCATCGAGCGCGGCGAGACCGGCGGCGGGACCCTCGACCTCGGCGGTAACCGCGGCGAGGGCGACGCCGCTGCCCAGCGACGGCGCGATCGCGTGCAGCGCCTGATGCAGGGCGAGCAGCGTCGGCCAGTCGGTCGAGCCGCCCCGCCGCCGTGCGCAGTGGACGGCCTGGATCGCGGCCTCGAGCTGGAAGCGCCCCAGCTGCCCGCGCGCGTGCGCCGCCCGCAGATGCTCGTGCGCCCGGTCGATCAGGTGCGAGTCCCACCGCGACGGGTCCTGGTCGGATAGCGGAACGAAACGTCCGCCGGCGTCAAGGCGCGCCGCGGCGCGCGACGCCGACAGCTGGACCAGGGCGGCGAGCCCGTGCGCCTCCGGGTCACCGGGCGCGCAGCCGGTGAGCACCTCGGCCAGGTGCAGTGCCTCCGAGGGCAGCAGACGGGCCTGCGGCCCGGTCGTCGCCCAGTCGATGACGTACGCGCCGTAGACCGCCTCAAGCACCGAGGCCATCCGGGCCGGCAGGTCATCGGCGTCCGGGATGCGAAAGGGAATGCGGGCGGCCTTGATGCGCTTCTTCGCCCGGACCAGGCGCGTCGCCATCGTCGAGGTCGGCACGGAGAAGGCTCGTCCGATCTGCTCGGCGGTGAAGCCGAGCACGGTGTTGAGCATGAGGGGCGTGTGCGCGATGCGTTCGATAGCCGGGTGCGCGCACACCAGCATCAGTTCAAGCCGCCCGTCAGGGAGCGCGTCGACGTCGAGGTCGTCGGTATGCACGAGCGTGTCCTGGCGATCGTCGAGCGGGATGGCTCGCTGGGCCTGCGCGGACCTCCAGTGGTCGCGCAGCCGGTTGCGGGCGACGGTCAGCAGCCAGGCGTCGGGGCTGGCGGGGACGCCCTGGGCGGGCCACGTGCGCAGGGCGCGCTCGAAGGCGTCCGCGAGCGCGTCTTCTGCGGCGGCGATATCGCTGGTCGAGGCGGACAGCAGCGCCAGCAGCCGCCCGTAGCTGTCACGGGCCGCCAGGCCCGCGGCGTCGGCCGCCGACCCGGCGCGGCCGGGCAGGGAAGGGCCTGCCCGGCCGTTATCGGCCGACCTCAGCGGGTCCACTGCCCGTTGACGAAAGCGGTCGCGGTCGGGCGGATCTCGATCACGCCCCACTGCGCGCCCGGGCACTTCTCGGCCCAGCCGACGGCCGCGTCGAGATCGGGCACGTCCAGCACGAACACGCCGGCCAGCGCCTCCTTCGTCTCCGCGAAGGGCCCGTCCTGAACCCGCAGGCCGCCTTCCCTGAGGGTGACGGTCGTCGTCGCGGCGGTCGGCTGCAGCACGTCGGCCGATAGCAGCACCCCCGCCTCCTCCAGCGCGCGGCCATAGGCGCCGAAGGCTTCCTGCGCCTCGGCGATCGCCTCCTCGCTGATCTGCCCATCGGCCGGCTCGCCGTAATTCATCAGCAGTACGTATCGCATCGTCGTCTCCTCAGATCTCAGTGTCGCCCTCGCGGCGTCCTGTGCACCGAGATGACGATCGAACCTCGCCCAGATCGTCACCCCGCAGGAAAATCGCGAGATCAGACGCTCAGCAGGTAGCTGGCCAGGCTGGCCGGCTGGGCCAGTGCGATCAGGTGGCCGCCGGGCAGGACGTCCGCCTCGATGCCGAGGCGGTTTCGCGCTAGCGCCTGCTGGAAGCCGACCGGGAAGAAGCGGTCGTCCGCCCCGGCCACCGCCCGGATCGAGACGGCCGGCCAGGCGCCGAAGTCGCACACCGATCCGAACGCCGCGTCGGCCTCGGGCCGCTGGTACGGCTCGCCTGCCGCCGCGACGTCTGGCGGGACGTCGTGCAGGAAGTAGGCCGCCAGATCGAAGTCGGTGGGGTAGCCGCCCTGTTTCGCCGCGGCCACCCGGGCGTCGGACCAGCCGGTGTTGTCCCACCACGCGCCCGGCGTCTCGCCGGGGCGCGGGATCATCGCGTTCACGAAAACCAGCGCGCCGACCGGGACCTTCGCGGCGGCCAGGGGCGCGGTGAACCCGCCCAGCGACATGGCGACGAGAACGATGTTGTCGCGACGGCCGATCGCGGCGGCCACCAGGCTGGCGTACTCCGGCAGGCCGGCCGCCGGGTCGTCACCGGGCAGGTCGACCGCGATCGCCTCATGCCCCGCCGCCTGCAGCAGTGGGACGACGCGGTGCCAGTACCAGGCCGTTCCGCCCGCCCCTGGAATCAGGACGAAGGTGCGGGGCTCGCCGTTCGAGTCGCCGACGGGCCCGGTGTCGTCTGCGCGTGCGTTCATAGTCCTAACTTAGGACTGCACACTCTCATCCTGCGCGGCCTGGCACTCGAGCCGATCCTCAGACCGCCACGCGGCAATGAGCATCATGACAGCAAACTACTTGATGTTATGATGCCTCTATGAGAACCACGGTGACACTGGACCCGGATGTCGAGGCGAGGCTCCGCGAAGTAGCGCGGGAACGAGGCGTGTCCTTCAAGGAGGCGCTTAACACCGCCATTCGCGCCGGCCTTATGGCCGCGCGCGGTCAGCGCGAGTACAGCACCCCTTCCCGGTCACTCGGCCTGCGCGCAGGCGTCAATCTTGACCAAGCGCTGCAGATGGCGGCCGACTTTGAGGACGCCGAGATCATTCACGAGCTTGAGCGCGGCAGGTGAAACTCCCCGACGCCAACGTGCTGCTGTACGCGCTCGATGACACATCCGCTCGGCACGCTGGCGCGAAGGCGTGGCTAGACGAGAGCCTGTCCGGCAGCGAAGAAGTCGGCTTCGCCTGGGTCGTCTTGCTCGCGGTGCTCCGACTGACGACCAAGCCCGCTGTGTTTGCCCGCCCCCTGCGGACGGCGGAGGCGTGCGACATCGTCGACGACTGGCTTGCCCAACCGTGCGCACTCGTGCTGCACCCGACGGTCCGTCACGCGGCGCTCATGCGTGGGTTCCTAACGGCGGCCGGGACCGCTGGGAACCTGACGACGGACGCACATCTGGCTGCGCTGTCCGTCGAGTACGGGGCGACCATCTGCTCCTACGGCGCCGACTTCTCCCGGTTCCCTGGCATCCAGCTAACCAATCCTGACAAAGCCGCCTAAGACCCGGAGCCGCGGGCCGGGCTCTGCCGGTAGCGGGCCCGACGAGCGCCGTGATGGCGCTAGCCGCAGGTGCGATGGCAGGATGGCGGCGTGACGAGCGAGCGGCTGGAAGTCCAGCGGACCATCGAGGCGGATCCTGCCACTATTTTCCGGCTGTTGTGCGACCCGCAGGGGCATGTGGCGATCGACAGCTCGGGGATGCTGATGGACGCCGCCGGCGAGCCGGTGGCGGCGGTCGGCGACAGCTTCGTCGTCCACATGGACCGCGAGGCGCTGAACGACTACCCGATGGGCAAGTACGACGTGACGGTCTCCATCAAGACCTTCGTCCCCGACCGGGAGATCGCGTGGACGATCCTGGGCAGGCTCCGCCCGCAGATCGGCCACGTGTACGGCTACCTGCTCGAGCCGATCGCAGAAGGGACCCTGGTGACCTCGTACTACGACTGGTCCTCGATCCATCCGGACTGGAAGGAAGCCGCCATTTTCCCGGTCATCTCCGAGGGAGCGCTGCGGGCTACGCTGGGCATCCTCGCTCGTACCGTGGTGCGTGGCTATCCGGGTTCGCCGGGGTCAGCGGGTCACTGACGGCCGCCCTCAGCTCGCGGAACTCCGCTGCGATGCGCGCTGCGGTCCACGAGGCGTTGAGGCCGCTGGGGTTCGGGAGGATCCACAGGCGGGCGGCTCCCAGTGGCTCCGGCTGGGGGCCGATGATCGCCTTGGGGCGGGCGAAGGCGGTGCGGTAGGCGGTGACGCCGGCGATCGCGATGAAACCAGGACGGCGGGCGGCGATCAGGGCGAGCAGGCGGGCGCTCCCGTCGCGGAGTTCTTCGGCGGTGAGCTCGGCCGCCTGGGCGGTGGCGCGCGGCGCGATGTTGGTGATGCCGAGGCCGTAGCGGGTCAGCTCGGCCTGCTCGGACGGCTTGAACTGACGCGGGGTGAAGCCGGACTGATGCAGCGCCGGCCAGAACCGGTTGCCCGGCCGGGCGAAGTGCCAGCCGGTCGCGGCCGAGTACAGCCCCGGGTTGATGCCGCAGAACAGCACGCAGAACGGCTCGCCCTCGGCGGGCAGCACGTCGGGAATGGTGGCGTCCCTGGCGGCCGCCAGATCAAGCTTCATGGGCTAAGACGGATGCGAGATCTGGTCGCGCCAGGAGTAGCAGGGCTGGTAGCCGATCACCTGCTTGGCGCGGTCGATTGCCAGCAGGGTGCCGAACTCGGCGATCTCGCGGGTGACCTGGGCGTCGGGGAAGACCTCGGCCAGGAGCTCGCGCGAGGGGCGGTTCATGACCGTGTCGGCGGCCGCGATGATGACGTTCTGGCTGCCGGTGACGTCTGCTTCCAGACCGAGACGGCAGGCGGCGGCGACGTCGCGGACGTCGACGTAGCCCCACAGGTTCCACTTCCGCGACTGGGGATCCGGCCAGTAGGACGGGAACCGCTCATAGTCATGGGGTTCCATGATGTTGGAGATGCGCAGCCCGACGAACGGGATCTGCGACCACCCCGAGATCTGCTCCGCGATCGTCTCGCTGGCCACCTTGGACAGCGCGTAGGTCGTGGTCGGCAGCGGGAAGTGGTCCTCGTCGACCGGCGCGTATCGGGGCGACTGGCCTGCCCCGCCGGGGAACTGCTCGCGGCCGCCGCCGAACGGCAGGCCGAGCGTCGTCTCGCTTGACGCCCACACCACTTTGGTCAGGCCGAGCGCCGCGGCGGCGTGGAACACGTTGAAGTTCATCGTGACGTTGTCGTTGAACGTAACCGCGGGCGTGGTCAGGCCGGGTGCGGGGATGTTGGCCAGGTGCACGACGGCGTCGGTGCCGCGCAGCGCCTCGGTCGCCTGACCGTAGTCCCTCAGATCGGCCCTGAGCACCCCCGCGGCCGCGTCCTCGCCGGCGAGCCTGTTGTCGGTCGCCACGACCTCGTAGCCCTGCTCGCGCAGTTCCCTGACCGTGGCGCGGCCCGCCTTGCCGGACGCTCCCGTCACACAAATCCGCCGTGCCGTCTTTGCCACCATACGTCGGAGCCTAGTCCAGGGCGGGGTTTCAGTGCGCGGTGCGGTCGCCCGGGACTCGCTCGGGGAGAGGCGGCGGGCCAGGCGGGGTGCCGTCGCCGAAGGGGCGGCCGGGCAGGGACTCGCGGCCGTGCGAGGTCAGCCAACCGGACAGGTCCGGGCCGTCGGGGACGATGCCGGATGGGTTGAGGTTCGTGTGCACCAGGTAGTAGTGCTGCTTGGTCTGGACGAAGTCGATCGTGTCGCCGAACCCCGGGGTCTGGAACAGGTCGCGGGCATAGGCCCACAGCACCGGCATCTCGGTCAGCTTGTTCCTGTTGCACTTGAAGTGGCCCTGGTAGACCGCGTCGAACCGGGCCAGGGTCGGCCAGAGCCGGACATCGGCCTCGGTAATCGTGTCCCCGACCAGGTAGCGGCGGGTCGCCAGGCGCTCTTCGAGCCAGTCGAGGCGGGCGAACAGCTTCTCGTAGGCTTCGTCGTAGGCCTGCTGGGTGCCTGCGAACCCGCAACGGTAGACGCCGTTGTTCACGTCCTCGTAGACCAGCGCGCTGACCTCCTCGATCTCGTCCCGCAGTTGGTCCGGGTACAGGTCGGGGGCACCGGGGCGGTGATAGGCGGCCCACTCGCCCTCCAGGTTGAGCGTGATGTTCCGGAAGTCCGCCGTCACCACCGCGCTGCTCGGGATGTCCACGATCGCGGGGACGGTGACGCCGCGGCCGTAGCCGGGAATCGCCTTCTCGTACGCCTCGGCGAGCCAGTGGATGCCGAGCACCGGGTCCTTCTCCCCGGGGTCAAGGTCGAACGTCCACGACCGGCGGTCGTGCGTCGGGCCGCAAATTCCCATGGACAGGGCGCCTTCAAGGCCAAGGAGGCGGCGGACGATCATCGTCCGGTTTGCCCACGGGCAGCCGCGCGCCACCACCAGGCGGTACCGGTCCGGCTGGACCGGCCAGCCGAACCGCCCGTCCACCGTGATCCGCCCGTCAATATACGTGGTGTCGCGCTTGAAATCTCCGGTTCTCTGGCTCATGAGACCGAACCTAGGCGGTCGCCCGGTTCTGCGCGAGATCGGACCCGGTTCGATCCGGCTCGTCGTGACGGCGTCGGGCGCCGTCAGCCGAGCCGGTCGAGGAAATCGCGGGAGCGGGCGAGCACCACGGCGGTCGCGCCTGGGTCGTAGGACGGCAGCGAGCTGTCGGTGAACAGGTGCTTGTCGCCGGGGTAGACGAACAGCTCGGCAAGCTTGGGGCCGACCTTCTCGACAAGCTCGCGGGCGGCGTCGAGGTCGCCCTCGAGCGCGAAGAACGGGTCCTTGTCCATGCCGTGGACCTGCACCGCAAGCCCGTCGGGCCAGGGGCCGAAGGCCCACTCGGCGGTAAGCGAGACGAACGACTCGTACAGCAGCGCGCCGCGCGCGCCCGGCCTGGTCTGGGCGAGCCGCTGCGCGACGCCGCCGCCGTAGGAGAAGCCGGCGTAGACCAGGCCCGGGGGGAGCCCGGCGACGGACTCGTTGACGCGCCGGTCAAGCGTCTCGTCGCCGATGCTGCCGACGAGCGCGAGGCCGTCGTCGATGGTGGCCGGAAGCTGGCCGTCGAACAGGTCGGGCGTGTGCACGGTGTGCCCGCCGGCCCGCAGCTCCTCGGCGAACGCACGCACCCCGTCGGTCAGCCCCTGCACGTGGTGAAAAAGCACGACCTCGGCCATCGATGCTCTCCTCCGTCGAATGATCCATAAACTTGGTATGTTTCAAAACCCTAGTATGGTTCGGTTATGACGGTCAAGCAGATCCCGGACTACGACCTCGACGAGATGATCGTGGTCACCGCGCCCGGGCAGCTGCGCGCGCTGGCCGATCCGCTCCGCTCCACGCTGCTTGACCTGCTGCACGAGCGGGCCGCCACGGTGACCGAGATGGCACTGGCGGTCGACCGGCCCAAGAGCACTATCGCGTACCACGTGAACCTTCTGGTCGACTCCGGGCTGCTGCGCGTCGTGCGCACCCGGCGGGTGCGGGCGATCGAGGAGCGGTACTACGGGCGGATCGCCCGGACCATCTACGTCGGCGCGCTCCACCGCGACGAGGACAGGCAGATCGTGTCGGCCATGAACGGGCTCGTACGGGCGGCAGCCGAGGCGATGCCCGCACACGCGGCCGACGACCTGCGCTGCACGCTCGTGCACGCCCGGATCCCAAGGGAGGAAGTGCGGAACTTCTGGGCCGCGGTGCAGGAGCTCGCCCGGCAGTTCGCGCAGATCCCCCGGGCGGGCGACCAGGTCTACGGCTTCGTGGCCGGCCTCTACCCGACCGATGCGCCCGCCCTTCCCGGCCCGGCGGAAGAGTCCGCCGACTTAATGCCCCGCCGACCTCGGCGGAGGTGCGCAGCTCCGCTTCCTGGGTGCGGAGGATGGTGCGGAGCCGCTCGGTCAGGCCGTCTCCGTCGGCCGTTGGCTCATGGGCGGATGGGCCGCGCTGGTCAGGCTAGTCGCGAAGGCTGGCGACGACCCTCCGCAGCAGGCGGTGGTCATGCGGCGCCGACAGTGCATCGTCGTTGACGCGCACCAGCTCGGCAGCGACGAGATCCTCCAGCAGCACACGCGTCACGCCCAGCGAGAGCGCGCAGTGCGCGGAGAGCTCCGCGACCGACTGGGTGCCGGCGGCGGCGCGTTCGTACAGCCGTCGCGCCTCAGGCGACAGCCGGGCGGAGGCGCCCGGGTCGTACCGGTCGACCGAGACGAGCGTGTGCACGTAGGGGTGATTCCTGGTTCGGGTGCGGCCGCCGGTGAGCACGTAGGGCCGGACCCACGGGTTAGCGATCACCGTCGGCTCCCACCGTCGCGCGGGTGCTCATCCGCCGCAGGTCGTCGCGGAGCCGCGGCGTCAGCAGGTGCCCGGCCAAGTCGACCAGCCGCGCCATCTGGTACGCGACCGCGCCCAGGTTCGCGCCCTCCTTGACCAGCACGGAGAACCCGGCCAGGCTGCCGATCCCCATGAACAGGAAGTGGCCGGTCGGGAACTTGAGCATCACCTGCTCGCAGCCCGTCTCGCCCAGTTTGCTCGCGATGTTGTTGCCGAGGCTGATGATCGCGCTGGTCATCGCGGCCAGCGGATCGGCCAGGTCGGGCGACATGCCGCCCGACGCAATCAACGGCAGCCCGTCGGCGGAGACGATGAGCGCGTGCGTGACCCCTGGCGTTGACAGCGCGAAGTTGTCGACCAGCCAGCCGAAGTCCTGCAGTTCGCCTGGCGGCAATGTCGTCGGGTTGTTCATGACTGCGCGCCTTCCTTGATTGTGGCACCATGAGACGTCGCGGCCGCCAGGTCACCCGTGATGCCGCGGGCGGCGAGGGCCTGCTGGATACCGCGGGAGAAGTTGCTGAGGTCGTCGGCGAACGCCAGCCTGCCCGCCGCCTGCTGGGGCGGGGTGGTGGCTGCCTCGATCGGCCTCGGCTCGCCGCCGCGCGGACTGGCTGGTTCTCGGCGCGGCAGGTCAACCGGAGGGGCGTCCTGGTCCGGCTCGGCCGAGCCGAGCTCCTGACGCGGCAGCTCAACCGACGGCGCGAACTGATCCGGCTCGACCGAGCCCGACGCGGCAGCTCAACCGACGGCGCGAACTGATCCGGCTCGGCCCAAGCTCCTGACGCGGCAGCTCGACCGACGGCGCGAACTGATCCGGCTGGGCCGACGCGGCCTCGGTCGGGGCGGTCGGCTGGCGGTAGAGCGGGTCGGGAAGCGCGCTTGGGGCCGGGGCCTGCGGAGCTGGCCGCCCGGCGGCCGTGGCCGGCCGGCGGGGTGTGTCTTCCGCCTGGATCTCGCACAGCAGCTGCGGCGGCAGCAGCACCATCGCGACCGTGCCGCAGCCCGGCAGCGGCCGTGCGGCGAGCCGCACGCCGATCGAGTGCTTGCGCGCGATCCGGTGCACGACCGGGAACCCGGTGTGCCGGGCGGTCTGCTCATCGACCTCAGGAACCGGTCCGGCGAAGATGGCGTTCAGCGTCGCGACCTGGTCGGGCCCCAGGCCGCTGCCGGCGTCCTCGATGCGGAACATCACGCCGCCCTCCTGGAGGAGGTGGCAGCTCACCGTGACCGGGCCCGGCGAGTACCTGGTGGCGTTGTCAAGCAGAGCCGCGATCAGCGCCGCGACGTCATCGGCGGCGTAACCGAGCACGGCCAGGTCGGTGACGCGGCCGACCGAGACCTGGGTGTACCGCTCGATCGCCGAGGCCGCCATCCGGATGACGTCGAGCAGCGAGGTGGTGAACCCGGCCAACTGCCGTTCGCTTCGGCCGGCCAGCGTGCGCAGCTGACGGCTGGCGAGGCGCATCCGGGTGACCGCGTGATCGACCCGGTAGAGCCGCCAGAGCCGCTCCGGATCCTCCTCGCCTGCCTCGAGCTCGTTGATGGAGGCCCGCAGCTGCTCGGTGAGGACCAGCATGCGCCGCCCGAACTGATCGCAGATGTCCGGCCAGGCACCGCCCGGCCGCGTCGGCTGCTCGATCGGCTGCGCCCCGGCCAGCGGGGCGAGGGCGGACTCGGGCCCCGGCGACGGCGCGGCCAGGCGCTCGGCGGGCTCGAGCGGGTGCGTCCAGTGGGCGCTCGCGCCGTGATCGCCGACCGCGTCGTCGCCCGCCGCATAATCCGCGCGCTCGTGCTCCCTGACCGGGTAGCCGCCGGCCCGCTGCCGCGGGACGAAGGCCGGCTGGCCGGCGCCCTGCTGGCCCCAGTCGAGCCAGCCGGCTGCAGCGGGATCGTACCCACGATCATCGCTCGGCGTCATACCGAGACGGCGTCTCAAGCTCAGCATGCTCATGACAGCAAGCTCTTCCCTTTTGGTACGGCAAGTTCTTCCCTCTTGAGGGAAAAGGGAAAGCGGACGAGATTCAGACTGGCATAGGCCCGCCGCAATTACCGGGGATTTGACGGAGGAAATCCCCGCTGCCACGGGAAATTCATCGACTCCAATGCCGCACATCACCGCAACTGCTCACAAATGGGCCATTCACGACCGCCATCTGTCCCCACTTCGGAGTTGATCAAGGAAGTAGATCGTCCGGGATGGCTCGTAGCGTGTGGAGTGAACCGTTCATCACCTGAGAGGGGGGTCCCCATGGCCCTGGCAGCGACAGAACTCGACGCCGAGCGCACCGACCTGCTTGCGGTCCTCGGCGCGCACCGGCGCTTCCTGCGCTACACCACCCGCGACCTGACCCACGAGCAGGCGCGAGCCCGGACCACGGTCAGCGAGCTGACCTTGGGCGGGCTGATCAAGCACGTCACCGACGTCGAACGGGGCTGGACCGCGTTCATACTCGAGGGGCCGACCGCGCTCGGGGACGCGTCCGCGATGACCGAGGCGGACTGGGCCAAGCGGCGGGACGAATTCCGGCTGCTGGAGACCGAGACGCTGGCGGGCGTCCTCGCGGACTACGAGGCGACTGCGGCGGCGACCACCGAGCTGGTGCGCACGCTGCCCGACCTCGATGCGACCCAGCCGCTGCCGATCGCTCCCTGGTTCCCGCCGTCGGAGCGGTGGTCCGCCCGACGGGTGCTGCTGCACATCTGCGCCGAGACCGCCCAGCACGCCGGCCACGCCGACATCATCCGCGAGTCGCTCGACGGCCAGAAGACGATGGGCTGAGATCTAGGGCACCGGGCGTTCGACCCGGTGCGGCAGGCCGGCGCGGTGGCCCACGGCGCTAGCAGCCCCCGGGTTTCAGCCGAGGGCCACGGCTCCGGCCAGGCGGTGGATGATCTCGGTGAGGATGGGGCGCGGGGTCGCGAAGTTGAGCCTGACGTGACCCCGGCCGATGTCGCCGCAGGACGCGCCGTCGGTCAGCACGACCTGGGCCTTGGCGAGGAAGAAATCGGCCGGGCTGGCCGTGCTCGGGCCCATCGCCGCGAACAGGTCGCGGCAGTCGAGCCAGGCCAGGTAGGTGCCCTCGGGCAGCCGGAAGCGGACGCTCGGCAGGTGCTCGGCCAGCAGGTCGGCCAGCAGCCGACGGCTGCCGTCGAGATAGCCGACGACGTCATCGAGCCAGCGGCCGCCTTGGCGGTAGGCGGCGGTGGTCGCCTGCACGCCGGGGGTCGATGCGCCGTGCTCGAACGTGCTTCCCTGCTCCGCCCAGGTCGCCGCGTCGGCGTCGTTCGAGAGGATGAGCTGCGCGCATTTGAGGCCGGGGAGGTTCCAGCCCTTGGAGGCGGCGGTCGCGGTCACCGCGTGCCCAGCAGCCGTCTCGCTGATCGAAGCGTACGGGATGTGAGCGCTGCCCGGGTAGATGAGCGGCGCGTGGATCTCGTCGCCGAAGACCCGGCCGTTGTTGGCCGCGACGACCTCCGCGACCGCCGCGAGCTCGGCCGCGTCGTAGACCCGTCCGACCGGGTTGCACGGGTTGCAGAGGATGAGCAGCTGGCCGCCGCGCTTGAACGCGGCGTCGATGCCGGCCAGGTCGAGGACCGGGCGCCCGTCCTTGGCGGCCGTCATCGGGACCTGGATGATCTCGCGCCCGAGGCTCGCGGGCACGGTCAGGAACGGCATGTAGGCGGGGGTCGGCAGGATGACCGGGCTGCCCGGCCTGGAGAAGACGGTGATGGCGGCCTGCAGGCCGGTAATCACGTCGGGCAGCGGGTGGACGCGGGCCGGGTCAACCGCCCAGCCGTAGTGGTCGGCCTGCCACCGGGAGCAGGCATCGGCCATCTCGGCCGTCGCGCGGTCGCTGAGGTAGCCGAAGTCGGCTCGCTTGATCACGTCGATGAGGGCCGCCTCGATCGCCGGCGCGGCACCAAAGTCCATCTCCGCCACCCACGCGCCGATGGCGTAGGGTCCGCCTCGCGACCATTTCACGCTGCCGCGGGCGCGCAGCTCGTCGATGGTGATCTGGTCCGCGATCTCGGTGAACGAGGGCATCGCACCTGCTTCCGCTCTGGGGCTGACGGCGGCCGTCTTATCCTGGTTACAACCGTAACAGGCACCCGCCGGCCGGACCTGGAGCCGCTATCGGCCCCCCCCCGCGAGCCACCCCTCCCCCGCGAGCCAAAGGGCGCGCCCCTGTCCGCGCATTGAGGAGCGAAGGAGCGCAGCGACTGAGCGACGAGGGAGCGGGCAGGGGTCCCGAGCGCCCGGCGGCGAGCGGGGAAAGCAGAGTCTTTGATTTTGACTTTCCCGTCGGCTGGGCTTCAGGTGCTGCGGAGAGCCTCGGCCGGGGCGAGGCGGGCGGCTCGGGTGGCTGGGTAGAGGCCGGCCAGGGCGGCCACCGTCACCGCGACCGCGAGGCCGACCCACAGTGCGGCCGGCGGGATGAGCGGGGTCCAGTGCCTGGCGCGGGCCAGCGCGACCGTGATCACCGTGCCCGCGGTCAGGCCGACGACGCCGCCGAGGGTGCCCAGGAGGATGGCCTCGGTGAGGAACTGGGCGGCGATGTGGATCCTGGCCGCGCCGAGTGCGCGGCGCAGGCCAATCTCTGATCGGCGTTCCAGGACCGCGATGACCATGACGTTGGCGATGCCGATCCCTCCGACGAGCAGCGCGACCGCGCCGAGGCCGAGAAACAGAGCGGTGGACGCCTGGGCGACCGCGAGCCGCGCGGTGAGCGCGGCCGACGGCTGGCTGACGGCCGCGCCACCCGGCGTCTCCGGGTCGGCGGTCGGGCCAAGCAGGGCGGCTACCTGGTTCGTCGCGTTGACGTCGGTGCGGACGTAGATCCGGCTCGGATGGCCGTCGTAGCCGAGCAGTGCGGCCGCGACGGGGAAGCCGACTAGCGCTGACCGGTCGATCTCGGGCGCGAGCGGCATCGGGTTCAGGATGCCGGCGACGGTGAACAAGCGGCCGCCTATGGCCACCCGGGCCAGGCGGCCGCCGACGTCCACGCTGGCGATGCCGAGGGACTGGGCCGCCTGGTAGCCGAGCACGGTGACGGCATACCGGCTGGTGGCCGGGTTGAGGAAGACGCCATCGCGGAGGGTGCCGCCGAGGACGGCGAGCAGCGACGGGTCGGCCGCCCGGGCGGCGAGGCCGCCGGTGTCGAAGACCGGGACCTTGTCCGACCGGTAGACCCTGGCGTCGGCGAGGATCGCCGTCGGTGCCGCGTGCTCGACGCCGGCGACGCGGCGGATCATGACGGTCGCAGTGACCGGCAGTTCGGCTTCCTGGCCGGCCACGGTGTGGCCGTTGGTCACCGTAAGCAGGTTCGTGCCCAGTTGATCGATCTCGGAGAGCAGCGCGGACTGGCTGGACCGGGTGATGCCGAGCACGGCGACGAGCGCGGCGATCCCAATGGCCACGCCGAGCGCGGACAGAGCGGCCCGGGCCCGGCGGTAGCGCAGGCCGGACAGGCTCGTGCGCAGCGTGTCGCCTGGGCGCAGCCTGGATCGGGGCGGACGCGGCGGGGCGGCGGGCGGAGTCATCGGCGTGCCTTCCCTTCTGTGACGGTCGCGCGGGCGACCGGGCCGTTGGCGACGTCCGCGACGACGCGGCCATCGCGCAGTTCGATCCGGCGGGGCGCGGCCGCCGCGATGGACGTGTCATGGGTGATGACGACCAAGGTCACGCCCTGATCGGCGTTCAGCGTCCGCAGCAGGGTCATGATCTCCTGGCCGGTGGCCTGGTCCAGGTTGCCGGTCGGCTCATCGGCGAGGACGATGGCCGGGTTCCCCGCGAGCGCCCGGGCGATGGCCACCCGCTGCTGCTCGCCGCCGGACAACTGGCGCGGCTGGTGCGTCATGCGATGACCGAGCCCGACCAGCTCGAGCATCTCGGCGGCGGTCTCCCGCCTGCGCCGGGCCGCGATCCCCTGGTAGAGCAGGGCGGCTGACACGTTGTCGAGGGCGCTGAGCGCGTCGAGCAAGAAGAACTGCTGGAAGATGACGCCGACCCGCCACGCGCGCAGGCCCGCGAGCGCACGGTCGGTCAGCGTCGCGATGTCCTCGCCCGCGATCCGCACGTGGCCGGCGGTGGGGCGTTCAAGCCCGGCGGCCAGGTGCAGCAGGGTGCTCTTGCCAGAACCGGATGGGCCGACGATAGCGGCGAGCTCACCGGGCATCACCTCGAGGGTGACGCCGCGCACGGACTCCACTGGCGGCGGGCCCGGATAGCTCTTGCGGACTTCGTGCAGGCTGAGGGCGGGGACCGGCGGACGATCGGCGGTCATCGGCGGGTTCATCGGCTGCGCCGTCATCCCTGGGCGACCGTGACGGCCAGGCCGGGTGTCAGCCCGCTGCCTGTGACCGCGACGAGGCCGCTCGCATCGTCGAAGAGGCCGGTCGCGACCGGGATCAGCCGTCCGCGGGGGCCGACGCCCTGCACCGCATAGCCGCCGCCGGGCAGGGCGAGCAGCGCGGTCACCGGGACGGCGAGAACGCCGTCGGCCCGCTGCTGGGTGATCGCCACCTGAACCGGCGCCTGGTCAAGGCCGGCCGGGATCGCGGCCCTGATGGTGACCGTGACCGGGATGACGGCGGCCTGGCTGGAGCCGGAGCCGCCCCCACCGCCGGAGCCGTCACCGGAGCCATCGCCGGAGGCGGCGGGGACGGTGGCCACGCTGCCGACGGCGGTGACGGTGCCCGGGACCGTGGTGGACCCATCCGGCATCGTGACGGTTACCTGGTCCCCGGGCCGGACGGCCGGGCCGCCGACCGGCAGCGACACCTGGACGCCGCCCGTCAGCGACGTCCCGGAGACGACGCTGGTCCCGGCGGCGACGATAGCGCCCGGCTGGTCGGGCGTGGTGGTGACACGCAACGGCCCGTACAGGAACGCGATCTCGCCCAACGGGATGGTGCCGGTGACGGCAGCGCCGCTGGCCGCCTGCCACCGCTGCACCGCCAGCTCCGTGGACCAGCCGAACACCCCGTCGGCCGGGCCCGGGGCGAAGCCGAGCGCGGCCAGGTTGCGCTGCAGCTGGCGGACATCGGGACCGGCGGTCATCCCGGGGGCGAAGGGCCGCCAGGCCGGGAGCGAGCCGTACAGCAGCGTTACCGGCTGGCCGGACACGGTGAACAGGGGCGCACCGCGACGGACGATGCTTCCCGGCCGCGGCAGCCAGGTGAGTACTCCGTCGAGCTCGCTCGCGACGGTGAAGAAGCCCTGATAGCCAAGGGTCCCGGCCACCTGCTGGCTGGCCGCCAGATTAGTACGGATGACGTCGGCGGTCGCCACCGGCACCGTCGCCCGGGCGCCCGGGGGCGCGGCGGACGGCCATGCGGCGCGAGCGCCGAAGCCGGCCGCCGCGGCGAGCGCGACGCCGGTCGTGACCAGCACCGGGAGGCGGCTACGGGACCGCGTGGGCATCGATACCCCCGATTGGGACGTACTGCTGGCATGCGTTGAGGGCCCTCACGGTGGCGGGCGTCTTCTGCTGGAGTGGCGGCGGCAGCGGGAAGGAGCCGTCCGGATCCGGGTCGGGCCAGATGGGCTGGCCGTGCGCCCTGATGCACTGGGCCAGGCGAACGAGCTGCTGGAACTGAGCCTGCGGGACCGGTGGCGACGCGTTCGTGGTCGGGAACAGGTGCTGACAGGCCTGCTGGGTGCTGGCAGGCGCGGAACCGGGCGAGACGGCGAAATGCCACCGGCCGTCGCTTGGGTCGTAGACCGGGTCGGGAAACGAGGGGTCGCCGTGCGCGCGGTAGCACGTGACGATCGCCATCGTCTCGTCATCCGGGGTGCCCCCGGCCTGGGCGGCGCTGCTGCCGCTGCTGGCCGCGCCTGACCCGCATCCGGCCAGGGTCACGGCCGCGAGCGCGACACCGGACGCCAGCAGGCAGCCGGCCATGCGCAGTCGGGTGATCCGTCTCATCTCTGCTCCTGCGATTGGTCCCGCCAGTGCGGGAAGGTGCCTCCGAGACTCGCATCGGGCCCCGGCCCTGGGCATCCCGGCGCCGAGCGAACCCGGCTCCCTCTTTGTTGGCAGCCCGTCTCCCCCGTCAGCGGGTGGAGCGGCCTTGATCAGCGGGTTAGTGTTCGCCCATGGAATCTGCTTCGTCATGAAGAGCCGGCCATGACCGGGCGCTGGGGCCTGCAGGCGGCGATGACCGCGACCTACGTCGCCGTGACGGCCGCCGCGGTGCTGCTGACCGAGCTGGTGATCTTCGGGGCGGCCGCGCTCAGCCCGCCCGCGGCTCTCACCCCTGGGCAGGTGCAGGGCCTCACCCAGGCGACAGCGGCGGGGCTGGCGGCGAAGCTGGCGGTAACCGTGACCGCAGACGGCGCGCTGCCGAGCACCAACGTCGGGCTGCCGGGCAGCCCGATCACTCCGGGCCAGGCGCAACCGGACGGCAGCGGCGGCCTGACCATCCCGTACGTCGCCGATCCGGTCTGCGATCTGGCGGTCGCGTCGGTCGGCGTCGCCGTGTCCCGCGACGGCACCGTGCTCGCGACTTCCTATCCGGCCTGCTTTCCTGTGGGCAGCCACGGCTCCGACGCGCAGGCGGGAGTGCCGCGAAAGGTGCTCACGTTCGTGCGCTGGCCGACGTTGGGCGGCGGGCTGGTGCCGCTGCCAGGCGGCGCGGTGGCGTGGGCGAGCGCGCCCATCACGCTCACTCAGCCCGGCCAGCTCAAGCCGACGACGGCCGTTAAGCCGCCGGGCCCGTCCGGCTCGCCAGCGGCTTCTGCCGGAAAGGTCTTCGGCATGCTTTACGTCGAAGTTCCCGCCAGCGCCGCGGGAACCCGGGAGTTCACCGCATCGCCGACGCTTATCTGGACCGGCCTGGCGGTGCTCGCGGCGGCGATTCCGGTCGGGCTGGCGTTCGGGCTGCTATCCACCAGACGGCTGACCCGGCGGCTCGGGCGGCTCGCGACGAAGACCCTCGAGGTGGCCGACGGGGACTTCGGGCAGCGGGTGCGCGTCTCCGGGCGCGACGAGGTCTCCCAGCTGGAGGAGAACTTCAACCGGATGGCGGGCCAGCTGCAGGCGTCGCTCGACGCCACCAGGCAACTGGCGGAGGCGCACGCCAGGCACGAGGAACGCGCGCGGATCGCCCGCGAGCTGCACGACTCCATCTCCCAGGAGCTGTTCTCGCTCAGCGTCCTGGCCGGCGGGCTGCGCCGGACGCTGCCGGCCGGATCCCCGGGGCTGCCCGAGGTGGAGACCATGGAACGGACGGCGGGTGACACGATGCGGGAGATGCGGTCGTTGCTGCTTGCGCTGCGCCCGGTCGCGCTCGAAGAGGCCGGACTCACCCGCGCCATCGAAGGCGTGTGCCACGCCTACAGCGAGCGACTCGAAATCCCGGTCCGCTCCGAGGTCCGCCTGCCCGCACTCGGCCCGGACGGGCTGCCGCCTGCGCTTGAGCACGCGGTACTGCGGGTGACGCAGGAGGCGGTCGCCAACGCCGCCCGGCACGCGGAGCCTACCCAGGTCACGGTCCTCCTCCGCGCGGACGGCGGGAACGTGCTGCTGGAGATAGCGGACGACGGCGGCGGTTTCGACGTGACTCGGCCGCCCAACGCCGGCGGCCTTGGCCTGCATACGATGCGGGACCGGGTCACCGAACTCGGCGGCAGGCTCACCATCGACAGCGTGCCCGGGCAGGGCACTCGGGTCCGCGCCTCCTTCCCGCTGCGGGAGGCTCGATGATCCGGGTGCTGATCGCCGATGATCACAAGGTCGTCCGGCAGGGCCTGCGGTTCCTGCTGTCCTCAGAGCCGGGCATCGAGGTCGCGGGCGAGGCGGCCGACGGGGCCGCCGCGCTCGATGCGATCCGCGCGCTCCGTCCTGATGTCGTGCTGCTCGATCTGCTCATGCCCCGTCTCGACGGACTTGAGGTGCTGGCCGCGATGCACGAGGAAGGACTAACCGCCGCCGTCCTCATGCTGACCTCCTCGGCCGATGACCAGCACCTCATCCGGGCGCTTAAGGCGGGGGCGCTCTCGTACCTGCCCAAGACGGCCGGCGTGGATCAGGTCATCGACGCGGTGCGCGCGGCCGCGCGCGGCGAGAGCGTGCTGCAGCCGGGCGCGACCGCCCGGCTGCTGCGCGAGCTGCGGGGCGCCGCCGGCGACCCGCTCGCCCAGCTCACGCCGCGGGAAACGGACGTGCTCAAGGGGCTGGCCCAGGGCCGATCTAACCGGGAGATCGCGAAGGCGCTATCGGTCACCGAGGAGACCGTGAAGAGCCACGTGTCTAGCATCCTGGGCAAGCTCGGGCTGGCTGACCGCACGCAGGCGGCCATCTTCGCCCTGCAGCGTCACCTGGTACCGCTCGAGCAGGCACTTGAGCCATGACCTGGCTGGCCAGCCGCATGCGTTTGGAGCTGAGCTCACGGTTGCGCTTTCGCGGCCGCCCGGGCCAGCACCTCGTCTTCGGTAAGGGGGCTTGCCGGGTGGTGGCTGAGGCACATGGGGGTGCGGATCTGCCGGAACGCGCTGCCCTCGGTCGCGAGGTAGAACTGACCGCTGCTGAGGCGGCCGATGTCGGGCAGGCTGCCGCCCTTCGCCCGGGCCAGCTCGCGCGCCGCGTCGATCTGGACGGGGCTGCTGAGCAGCCCGAACAGCTGCGTGGTGGCGTTGCCGGGGATGGAGTTGTGCAGGCTCTTGGGCGACTGGGTGGCGAAGAGCAGGCCGAGGCCGTACTTGCGGGCCTGCGAGGCCAGCCGCCTGGTGGACTCGCTGCACGCGGTCGTGCCTGCCGACGGCACCAGATCCTGCGCCTCGTCCATGACCAGCAGGCCGCCGAGCGGACGCTCGCCCGCCGGATTCCGCTTGACCCACGAGAAGAGGGCCATCTGGAGCTGGTTGACGAAGCCCTGCCACTGTTCGAGGCTCGCCATCCCGACGCTGCTGATCACCGAGATGCGCGCCCGCTTGCCCGGCGCCGGGGTGAGCAGCGCGCCCGGATCGGCCGGCTCGCCCGCGCCGCCGAACAGCGGGTCGGTCGCCCGGACGGCCCGCAGCCGGTCGGCCAGGTCGGCCGCGAGCAGCGGGCCCTTGGCGATCTCGGTCACGTGCTCGGGCAGGGCCGAGAGCAGGTCGATGAAGACGCCGAGGTCGTGGCCCGCGCCGCGGCCGAACCAGCGCATCGCCTCGGTCAGCACCGCCTTCTCCTGGCCGGCCCGGGTGCTTGCCCGCTGCGCGCCGATGCGCGGTGCCAGCGCCTCGACCGCCGCGTCGACGGCGGCGTTGAACTCGTCGATGTCGTCGAGGACGGCGCCGAAGTCCGGCAGCGGCTGGAACGTGAGCGGGCGGCCGCCCTCCCGCCGCGGGGTCCAGAGCACCACGTCGGTGCCGCTGACGTAATCGCGGGCGCGCTCGGCGTCCCCGTCCAGCCACGGGGCCGGGTCGGCCGGCCATTCGTCGCCCAGGCGGGCGAGGTCGTTGTTGGGGTCGAGGACGATCGAGGAGACGCCCTGCAGCGCGCACTCCTCGATCACCCGGCGGAGCAGCACCGTCTTGCCCGATCCGGAGCCTGCGAAGATCGCCAGGTGACGGCGGAGGGCGGTGAGGTCGACCGTCGCTCCCGGTTGGCCTGCGGCCGGGAGACCGATGCGGATTGTCTTCCGCGACGGCTGCGGCTGCGGCGACGGCTGCGGTTGCGGCTGCGGCTCGGGCTCAGCCAGCCGATCGGCTGCGGCCGGGGCGGGCGTCTGGGGTGCCGGCGTCGCCTCGGGGTGCGCGTCGGCGTCCCCGAGCGCGCGACGAAGCAGCTCGGTGCCATGCGCGGGCTGACGGGCGAGCAGCCAGCCGTTCAGCTCCGGGTGATGGCCGGCCAGCAGCTGGCCGAGGGCGGCGAACGTCTTCAGGTCCGCCTCGGTGACCGGCAGCACCACGCCGCCCTTGGCCGCGAACTCGGCCGCCGCCTTCTCGGTCACCGGGCCGCTGGGCCACCCGGCGGACCTGAGTACGAACAGCCGGCGGCCGGCGTCGCCGACGCCGCCCGCGGCCAGGCCGGCCCCCTCGATCGCCTTCTTGAGCCGAGTCTGAACGGCCCGCGGGCTGTGGGAGGCGATGGCGCGGAACGCCCAGCGGCGCTGCCGTTCGGTCCTGGTGTCGAGCAGCATCCGCAGGCACCCGTGCAGCCGCGGGTTCTTGCCCGGCAGCGGGTCCTGAACGAACGCCTGGTCGTCGGCCCCGCCGAGCTCCCTGGCCCAGGCCTCAAGGCCGGCCGCGAGCAGCGGCGGCATCGCCGCGTCCTCGGTCTCCGGGTCCAGCGCGGGGCCGACGGCCGCCTGCTCGCTGAGGCGCGCGAACAGGCGGTCGAGATTCGTCAGCCCGGGTGACTCGGCCGGTGCCTCGCCTGCGGCGGTGGCCGGCTGGGGGCCGACCGGTTCATCGTCCAGCCGGTCGAGCTCCGCGACGGCCTGCTCCTGCAGGCACCGGTTCACGTGCGCCTCGATGCGCTTGAGAAGGGCCCGCGCGGTGTACTTGCTCGCGTCGTCGAATGCGGCGGGCAGGATCGGCCAGGTCGGGTACGGCGGCTCGAAGCCGGCCCGGGCGAAGTCGACCGCGAAGCGCTTCTCGATCATCAGGCGGCCGACGTCCGCGCTCGGGATGTTGCGCAGCTGGCGGGCCTCGCGGAACCGGTCGGTGACGGTGTCCACCCCGTACTTGCGGATGTACTCCCAGCTCTCCGGGAGGCAGGAGACGATCGTGAGGGTGCGGTGGGCGACGTCGCGCAGCGCCATCAGTCCCGTCGCCACGTCGGCCAGCGGCCGCGACTGGGCGGCGTCGTCGGCGCTGCGGCCGACGAGCTCGTCGATCAGCGCGTCCACCTGGTCGATCGCCAGGACGATAGGCCCGGCCAGCGCCAGCAGCTGGGAGACCTCGTTGACCAGCAGCCGCGGGATCTTCCTGGTGGAGTTGATCCGCCAGTGGCGGCGGTCCTGCAGATCGACCTCGTTGCCGGTCAGGTAGTAGTAGCCGACGTCCTGGTCCTCCTGCAGCGGCGACGCCAGCAGCACCAGCGCCCGCGCGGTGTCCTGGCAGATCAGCCCCAGCGAGGGGGCGGTCCGGCGCAGCGCCGCGATGAACACCCTGACCCCCTCGGGGGTCGGCGGCACCTCCCCGGTGACCTGGGCGCGGAAGCTGCCGTCGAGCCCGATCTGGTCTGCCAGCCGGGTCAGCAGCGCGGCCAGCTGGTTGCGACTGCCGTCCGGCAGCGGCAGCAGCTGCTCCACCATCGAGCCGAGGACCTGCTCCCAGAAGGCCTTGGTGAACAGATCGCCGACCAGGAAGAAGAAGCCGCCGGAACGCTGCACCTGCTCGCGGGTCCAGCCGAGCAGGTGGGTCTTGCCGACGCCGCGCTGCCCCTGGATGACGATGCCGAGCGGCTTGGCTCCGTCGGCGGTGACCGCGCGAATGCCGTTGCCGATGAGGGCCGCAGTCACCGCGTGCAGTCCGTCGACGTGGTAGCGCTGGTCCGTCCAGACGTCGTCAAGCGCGCGGGTCCAGTCGAAGGTGAGCCCGGCCAGCGCGGTCAGCTCTTCGTCGGTCATTCGCTGCTCGATACTCATTCGCCGCTCGACTCACTCACTCGATCGAGATCAGGTGCTTGTGCTCGCCGCCGATGCGGAGCGCCGCCGCGCGGTCCGCCTCCGCCAGGGCCCGCTGGTTGGATTGCGGGATCAGGTTGATCCGCTGCGCGGTGAACAGTGCCGCCAGCGCCGCGTCGAGGTCGGGGCGCGGCACGTCGGACAGCCGCTGGCGCAGGTCGCGGAGGCTCACGAACTCGCCCGGGCCGGCCGCGAGCGAACGGTACCCGGCCTCGATGCGCGCCGCTGGGTCGTCGCCGCGGGCGTCGTCACCGTCGTCCTCGCGGTCGCCTTTGCTGGCCTCTTGGCCGGCCTCTTCGCGGGCGGGGCGGACGATGTCGGCCAGGCTCAGCCCGGCGGCGTCCAGGTAGCGAGCGAACACGCCGAAGACGAGGTAGTGCGCGCGCTCGAGGCTGCTCCCGCGGCCGCTCGGCGCCGCCGCCAGCTCCTGCGCGCACCACCGCCAGCCGGCGTCGGACAGCTCGTGCGCGAAGGCGCGGCCGACCTTGGTCGACTCGACCAGCTTGCGGTCGTTCAGCTGGCGGCGTTCCGCACCGTCGAGGGCGACGCCGATCAGCTCTTTGAGCTCCGGGTTGGCGACCTGGCGGGCCTCTCCTAGTAGGGCGAAGAGCACCGCCCGCTGCCTGGCCGTCAGCTCATCACGCGACACGATCCAACAACTCTTTTCATCACAGCGAAGGGCCAGCAGGGGGATGCCGAGAAGTAGGGGATACCGGGAAATCTTATGGCCGGGGTGGCGGCGACCGCCGGTAATCCGCGATTACCGCAAATCGGGCGTCCCGCCCCCGCCAGCCGCCCACGCAGGCCGGCCGCGCGGCGTAGGCTTGGACGATGGCGTTCAGCGGCTGGCCGACGGCGGCACTGGAGTTCTACGAGGGACTCGAGGCGGACAACTCGAAGGCGTACTGGACCAGCCGCAAGGCGGTCTATCAGGAGCACGTGCTCCGCCCGATGGAGGAACTGCTCGAGGAACTGGCCCCCGAGTTCGGGCCGTCGAAGATCTTCCGCCCGTACCGGGACATCCGCTTCAGCAGCGATAAGACGCCCTACAAGACGCATATCGGCGCGACGGTGGGCGGCACCTGCTACGTGCAGTTCTCGGCCGACGGGCTGTCGGCGGGCAGCGGGATGTGGCACCTGGAATCGGACGAGCTGATCAAGTACCGGGCCGCGGTGGCAGGCCCCGACGGCGCCGAGCTCGCCGCGATCGTGGCCGGCCTTGAGCGGGCCGGCGTCGAGATCCACGGGCACGGGAGCCTCAAGTCGGCGCCGCGCGGCTACCCGGCCGACCACCCCAGGATCGAGCTGCTCAGGCACAAGGGCCTGACCACGTGGCGGCACTGGAACCCCTCGCCCGCACTCTCCACGCCGGCCGCGGCGGAGAACGTCGTCGAGTTCTTCCGTACGAGCGGCACCTTCTGCGACTGGCTCAGCTCGCATATCGACCGTTAGTCCCTCGGTATCTATACCGATTTGCACGGCGCACGCGGCTACCGATGACAGCGTTATCGGGCGATGACAGGGTCTGGCCATAGCGACGCCCCGCCGGTCGATTCGCCCGGCGGGGCGTCGCTGTGGTGCGGGATCGCGCAAGGCGTAACGCGGCCACACGATCTGTTCGACGATCAGACCCAGATGCCTCCGGTTCCGCTAGAGGCGCAGCCCGCCGCTGAGCGTCCACAGATCGTCGCTGCTGATCACGTCGGCCTGGTGCGGGAATACCTTCTCGGTGAGGACGCGGTGCACTTCGGGATCGGGGTCGGCGGTCGCGTCGACCAGGACGTACAGCCGGTAGTCCTCATCGGCGGCGTCGCGCAGGGTGGACAGCACGACGCCGGCGGTGGTCAGCCCGGCCACGACCAGGGTGTCGATGCCCTGGCTGCGCAGGGTCCCGTACAGGTCGGTGGTGCTGAAGGCACCGAACCGGGTCTTCCGCACGACGATGTCGCCCTGCTGCACGTCCAGCGAGGGGTGGATCTCGCTTTCCGGGCTGCCGTCGGCGAGGAACTTGTTCTGCGCGACCGCGGCGAAGCCCTTGTTATGGGTGGGAACCGCGTCGAAGTCCTGCGGTGCGAAGGCAACGTGCACGTAGACGACGCGGACCCCCTCGGACCGGGCCCAGGCCAGTGCCGTGCGAGCGCGGGCGAGCAGGGTTTCGGCGTCCGGGACGCCGGCCAGCATGGGCGGCTGGAAGTCCATCAGCAGCAATGCGGTACGCGCGGGGATGACGGGCGAGACGGTCATGGACATCGTTGTGCACTCCTTTTACTTGCGGGTATTCGTTCGCCAGGCGTTCTGGCTACAGGGACGGTCCGTGGGCGTGGGCCTGGTCCGACCTGGCCAGTTGCCGGTCGAAAGCGGTCATCAGGAGCACGACGACGCCGATGCCGATCATGATGATCGAGACGTGGCGCAGGCCTGTGTCGTCCACGCGCACGCGGAAGACGATGCCGGTGATGGTCGCCGACGCGATCGAGCCGACGTAGCCGAAGGTGCGCAGCAGCCCGGAGGCGGTGCCGACCTTCTCCGCGGGAGCTTCCTTGTACAGGGCCGTCTGGTTGGCGACGTTGCTCGCCCCGGACATGAGCCCGACTAGTGCCGTGGTGCCGATGATGGCGATGATCGGGCTGTGGCTGGTCAGGAAGAAGGTGGCGACAGCTCCGGCGACTATGAGGACCGCGGAGAGGATGAGGGGCCCGCGGATGTCGTGGCGGCGCGACACGACGCGGGCGGCGACGGCCGACATGACGCCCATCGGGATCAGGACCAGCCCCGCCTCGTAGGCCGACATTCCGTGAGCGACCTCCATCCACTGCGTGAGCCCGTACAAGGTGACGTAGACGCCGAGCAGGGTGAGGCCGTTGCGCACGTAGGTCCTGGTCAAAGGCAGGTTCGAGACCAGCAGTCGCACGTCGAGGAACGGGTTGGTGGCGCGCAACTCCCACCGCACCAGGGCGCCCGCGACGACAGCCGAGATTCCCAGGGCGGTCCAGTCGGCGCGGGGAAGTCTGAGCAGGAACACGAGCAGGGCGGTCATCGACCCGCCGAAGCCGGCTACCCCGAGCAGGTCGACGCGGGTAACGACCTCGCGCAGCGAGTGCCCGCCGACCCGGTCCGGGTCCTTCGCTATCCACAGCAGCGCCATCGCGAAGGTGATGACGGTGACGGGGACTTTGACGAGGAACGCTGCCCGCCAGTTGAACCAGCCGACCAGCAGCCCGCCTATCGTGGGGCCGACCGCCCCCGTGGCGGCGCCGGCGATGGCCAGGCCGCCCAGGACCCCGAGCGGCGGGGACTGAAGGCCGACGGCCGTGGCTCGCTGACGAATCAGCAGCATCGCCGACGGATAGCCAGCCGAGGTACCGAGTCCGATAGGGACGCGAGCCACCACCAGGGTCATCAGGTTCTGGCCGAGTCCGCCGACGATCCCGCCGGCCAGCACGATGGCGATGCTAGCGAGGAACACCCGCCGCGGCCCGAACTCTTCGGCCAGACGGCCGGCCGTGGGCTGGGCTACCGCGCAGGTCAGGTAGAGGCTCGAGATGAGGATCGACGTCTGGCCGACGGCACTCCCATGGCGGCGGCGATCGAGACTAGCGCGGTAGCGATGACCGAGCTGTTGATGGGGTTAAGCGCGGAGCCCATGAACAGCGGCGTGACGAATCGCGGCCCGAACGCCCGGCCCCCGTCGGGGCGGCCTTCGGATTGGCCTGCAGGCGCGGAAGTCTCGGTAGTGGTTTCGTCTGCCAGGTCCAAAGGTCAGCCCCCTAGCTTGCGAACGGACTGGAATGTCGGCAGCCAGTCGATGATGGGCAGGCTGCCTGCTTATTATAGCAGGCAGCCTGCCTACCCGTTTACACTGGACCTGTGGCCAGTGGATCCAAGCACGCAGCCGAGACTGGCGCGGAGCTGATGAAGGCGATGACCCGGCTGCGAGCCCGGCTGCGAGCGGAATCCGCGCCAGCCGAGATGCCGTCGACGTGGTCGCAACTCACGACCCTCGGCCGGATCATCAACGAAGGGCCGACCACGGTCAGCGAGTTGGCCCAGGCGGAACATGTCCGGCGGCAGTCGATGGCCGAGACGGTCGTTTCCCTGCGAGCGCAGGGCCTGATCACATCGGCCCCGGACCCGGACGACGGCCGCAAGACGCTCATCAGCGCGACTGAAGAGGGCCGCACATTGCTGAGGACCATCCCGGCTGCCAGGGAAGAATGGCTTACCGTGGCCATCAGCAAAACGCTCAGTCCCGACGAACAGCAGGCACTGCGCAAAGCCGCCGCGATCATGAAGCGACTGGCCGACAGCGAAGCCTCGAGATGACGCCGGGCAGCGCCGACGCCCCGCCTGTCGAGTCGCCCGGCGGTGCGTCGCTGTGGTGCAGGATCGCGCGCAAGCAGTAACGCGGCCACGCCTGTGTTGCGCGTCTTGCGGGTCGTGGGGTTACGCGGCCGGGACTTCGGGGAGGGGAAGGCGCTGCTTGGCCTCCGCGTAGAGGTCGGCCGGGAGCGGCCCCTTCTCCGCCATTGCTATGTTGCTGGCGAGGTGGTCGAGGCTCGCAGTGCCGACGATCGTGGTGGACAGTCCGGGGTGGCTGAGCGTGAAGCGCACGATGAACTCCATCGCCGGGATCCCGGCCTCGGCCAGCAGTTCCTGGAGGCCGGAGGTCTCCCAGTTCCGCTGGCCGACCCCGGGCTGCTGGGTTAGTGGCCCGACCCGCCAGTTCTTCTCGTCCGAGGCCGCGCCGCGCGCGGCTCCGCCGCGGATGAACGTGCCCGCGCCGGCGTTCACCGCCTCGGTGATGAGCTCCTCGTGGTCGCGCTGGACGGCCGAGTACGGGATCTGGAAGACGTCGAAGACGTTCATCGCGATGTGGTCGGGGAGGTTCGGCAGGATGCCCGACATCCCGATGTACCGGACCTTGCCCTCGCGCTGCAGCGCCTGCAGCATCTCGACGGCGCCGTTCTCCTCGAGCGTCGCCCGGCTCGGTGACATGTGCACCTGGACTAGGTCCAGGCGATCGGTGCGGAGCCTGCGCAGGGACTGCTCGACGTCGGCGCGGACGTTCGCGGAGCTGTAGTCGTGCGGGTACGGCGGCGCCGCGTCGGCCGGGATCTCGATCAGGCAGCCGCACTTGGAGGCGAGGAAGAACTCGTCCCGGCGGTGGCCGATGTGCGCGCCGATGAGCTCCTCGCTGCGGCCGTAGTCGGGCGAGGTGTCGATCAGGTTGATGCCGCCGTCGAGGACCGCGTTGAGCAGGCGCCCCGCGTCCTCGTGGGCGATCTCCGGGCCGCTCGGCCGGCCCCTCAGCTCCATCGCGCCGTAGCCGAGGATCGTCACGTCGGCGCCGGTGCGCCCCAGGGTTCGAGTCATGATCGCCATGATGCTTACGCTATCCCGAGCCCCCGGTTAGCGGCCTTGCCAATGACGTCGTCAGTGGCCTTCGAGCGCGCTCGGGTCGGCCGGGACGTCGACCGAGTGCTCGCGGAGCGCGGTCAGCGGGACGATATCAAGCGCGCGCTCGTGCGTGCACGCGAGGACGACGGGCGACGCGCTACCGTCCTGGTAGGCGCGGAGCCAGTTGACGGCGGTCACGCACCAGCGGTCCCCCGGCACCAGCCCGGGGAAGCGGAACTGCGGCATCGGGGTGGTGAGGTCGTTGCCGATACGCCGCTGGTGCTCAAGGAATTCGCTCGTCACCACCGCGCAGATGGTGTGACTCCCCCTGTCCTCTGGGCCGGTGGTGCAGCAGCCGTCCCGGTAGAACCCCGTCAGCGGGTCACTTCCACAGGGCTCAAGCTCTCCGCCCAGCACGTTCCGGTCGCTCATCCCAGCAGTATCGGTAGTGGCGCGGCCGGCCCGCAACCCCCCGGAACACGATCTTGACAACCCCCTGGCACAAAGTTCTTCTGGCGGCGGGGCGGCCGGGCTGCCGAGGCCGGCGCGCTCTGACCAAGGCAGCGCCGGAAAGCAGTGCACGTCAAAGAACGTCCTGACGGAGGGAGACCGCTTCATGCCGGGGTCAGCTACGGGCGGGCCGGAGAGTCAAAGGCGCCTTGCCTTATGCCAAGGAGAAAATTCCTCCAGGCGGCGACGGTGTACGCAATGTAGGGGCCGTCAGGCTGCGCGGCGTTGCCAACGACAATTGACCCCTCCCGGTCACCTACCATAACGCAAGCACCGCCATCGCATCGCCGCGAGAAACGCCAGTTGGGATTATCGACATTTGATCGGGGTGCGGGCATTAACGAGGCCTTTCCGAAGGTACTGATGTTGCGCCATATCAATCGTCCCGGTAGGCATCTCGCGCCCGCTCTAGGACGCCAACCGAGTCACCGAAATCAAGAGCCGACTTCTTCAGACGCTCGACTTCCTCAAGGTATCGGTCCACGTCCTTCTTCTCGCTGAAGCACTGGTAATCGGCCAGTCCTTCAACGTACACAGACTGCGGCGGGCCCGGCTCCGGGAATTGCAGAATCACGAAGTTACTGTCCTGGGCAATGCAGCTGGACGGTACTATCCGCAGTTCAACCTGGTGTTCCCGGATCGCGGCGAGCACCTTATCGATCTGCTCATAACGGACCTTTGGGTCACCAATTGGAAGGCTCAGCATACCCTCGTCAAGTAGCACCTCATAGTGCAGGGTGCTCGGGGACTCGAGCACGACCTGGCGGCGCAGTCGCGCCGCGATCCGTCCTTCCAGTACCCCTGGATTGAGATTAGGAGCGATCGCCGAGATGACCGCGCGCGCGTAGTCCGCAGTCTGCAACAGGGCCGGGAAATAACGCGTCGTAAAGGAGGTAATCGAAGAAGCGTCCGGCTCAAGCCAGATGTAGGGCACGTTCAGATCGGGGTACTCGTCCCACCAGCCCGCAGGGGCATGCAGAGCACCTGCGCGTGACTCCTCCGCTGTTCCCGCTCCCACCGCATCTCTCCCTCAGTCATAGGGGTCCCCGCCTATTGAGAGACCGAAACACATGCGCTGCGCACCTGTCAACGAAATGCGAGCACACCATGTTACTCAAGTGACTGGAGTTGCTTCAGAGAAGGGTGAGCCGCGCGCGATATCGCGCACGGCCCACTCGGAAATCGTCAAGCAACAGGCCTTCAGGCGATGTCGTCGAAATCCCCCTGCTTCACGCCGATGAGGAACTGCCGCCACTCGGTGGTGGTGTATGAGTAGGTGGGCCCATCGGGGTCGGTGGTGTTACCGAACACAACCGAGTCCTCATTCCGAGCCACCATGATGCACGCGCCGCCTTCGCAAGCGCGCGACCTGCGCCAATCTAGCCTGGCGGAGGCCGATGGATACATCGTCATAGCCATCCTTTCAAATGTGTAGGATTACTGGACAACTACGAAAGCGTCATCGAATCGCGCTTTCGTATGCTTTTCGCATCTGGACGAAGCGGGCCTTGGTATCCCGGGTAGTCAGCGCGGAATCTCGGAGAGAATCGATTGACTCGCGGTAGCGCGCGACATCGACCTCTTTCTCAAACATCTGGCCATTCTGCAGGCCCTCAACGAAAACTACCGGGGCGAGATCGCGGTCATCGAATTCAAGCAGGACGAAGTTACTGTCTTGAGCGGCGAGCACACCGACATCAAACGGCACGATCTGCGCGATCACCTTGTCCCGGTCGATAAGTTCGAGGATCTTGTCAATCTGCGCGACCATGACCCCCGGGCCGCCCGTCGGGCGGTGCAGCACAGACTCGTCGATGAACACTCGATAACGAGGCGGACTATCACGTTCGAGGATATCCTGGCGCCGAAGCCGGATCTCGACCCGATCCTTCAGCACCTCGGGGCTCATTCGAGGTGCAATGCCTTTGATGATAGCCCGCACATAGTCTGCGGTTTGCAGCAGCGCGGGCACGTAGAATGCTGCAAATGAAGTAATGGACGAGGCGTCTTGCTCTAGTCCGATGTAAGGTACCAGCTGCAAGCCCGCGTCCGGAAACGCCTTCCACCAGCCTTGCTCTTTAGCTTCCCGAGCCAAGTCCACCAATTCCGCGACTGCGTCCTCCTCGAGTCCGTAGAACTTGCACACGTCCCGGACATCACGCGGATTCGGACGGCGGCTGGCGGTTTCCAGACGGCTGATCTTTGACGGCGAGCACTCTAGCTCTTTCGCCACGGCGTCTACGCTCAGGCCTTTTTCGACGCGAATGGCGCGCAGGCGCATACCGAGCTGACGTTGGCGCACTGTCGGGCCCACTGCCATCCCGCCTCTTGCCTCCACCCTGTCTCCAGCCTCGAGCGACTGCGGCGAGTGCCCGTGGCATGTGCCAGGTATACCACAAGCCGAAAGTTCGGCTCTCAACGATCCGGTAACACCGGGCTCATCAGCACAGATCGTAGCGTTCCAGATCCCCAACACGTCTGATTGACGTCTCCATCGTGCACGTGTCGGTTTACCCGCAACCTCAGAGGCACAATCAGACGTGCGCAGACACGCGCTGCGGTCTGCCAGGCGGCGCCGCCGCCGGCAGACTTGCCTTCACATGGCAGGGCCCCTGGCATGTGCCACATCACGCGGCAGACTACCGCGCTTGCGGCTTGGCGTCCGGGAAACGCGGATGCACCGAAATTGGGGACATGCGGCAAGCGTCCCCCTGTCAGGGAAGTGGCACGTCAGCTTCGGTCACCGGTCGCCCGACCGAGCGACTTGAGGACAGCAGGTGGCGCCCCAGCGCGCCTCCGGTCGCGAATCCATAGGGACTCTGGCAATTGCCAGATGATCGTGCCGATAGCTCATGCGGCCCAGCCCAGCCACGGTCAGCGGCTCCCACCTGCGCCATGTGGACCAGGCCACCCCGCCCTGCGTTTGAGCACGTCAAACAGTAGGAATCTAGGATACAGGACTACGTCACAGTGCCTGGGCTGGCGTCGGAAGCGAGCTGGCCCTGACCGGATATTTGAGTCATCCTGAGTTTTGGCACATGACAAAGTCGTATGATTTTGTCGCTGGACTATGGACTCGTGCCTTTGTCGCGTGCAACTCTGAGGGAGACGCAACTCTCCGCACTGGAAGGAGCACGTTCGATGGACACAACACCGCACGCAAGGGATGAAGGGCCCCCGGTTGACGTGTCGCCACTGATCCGGCTGGTCAACGCCTCCAACGAGGCCGTCGAGGACCTCTACCTGAGGGTCAGGCAGGCGGCCGACATCGCCGCACGCAGCACTCAGGCAGCGGCGCAGGCGGCAGCCGCCGCCGCGACGGCCAGAGTCGCCCATCAGATCATCCAGGCAGAAAACGCGCAGCGTCGGGCATCGCTGCCCCGGCAGCGCTTTGTGGCACTGCTGACGGTGATCCTCGACGCGGTGGCGTGCTACTTCGCCGCCCAGGCACTGGACAGCAGCCAGGACACCACCTACGTCTGGACGGTCTTGTTCCTGGCCGTCCTGGCCATCGGCGAGATCGCACTCGACTACTACCGGGACCGGCGCCAGCGCGCCTGGCGCACTGTGGCCGCCGTCCTCACCATATTCGTGGTGGGTTTGGGAGCCCTGCGCTTCTGGTTCCTCGCGACCGTCGGCGCCAGCGGCCTGATCCCGGCGGCGCTGGGGGCGACGCTGTTTACCCTTGCGACGGGCGGATTCCTGCTCGTCGGCTACCGGTCACTGCGGATGGCCGAGACGCCCCAGGCGTTCCGCGCTCGCCGTACGGCGCAGGCGGCGGCCCAGGCCGCCGTGACCGCCCGCGTGGACGCGAACCGGAACACGCGGGACTCCGAGCGGCTCATCGACGCCTACCTGGTCCAGGTCAGGCGGCGTGCCGTTGAACTGTGTACGCCCGACCAGCAATCCGTGGAGCAGGCGGTAAGGCGCCACCTTCGGGGAGAGGAGACGGCGTGAACGCGGCCCGACCGCGGCGGCCGTGGTGGCTGGCCGCCGGTGCCCTGGCACTGGCGGCCAGCCTCACCAGCTGCGGTCTCCTTGCCAAGGACAGCCACGCTCAGGCGGCCAGCGCGCTGACGCTGCCAGCAGCCAGGCCCACCGAACTCGTCGTCATCACGGACCCGGAGGCGCCTTCGGCGATGGAGACCGTCGGCGCACTCCTGGCTGACACCGTGCGCGCGGGCGAGCACATCATCATCATCGACGACCGTGGCGGCGCGCTGCTGGCTTCCTCGGTCGCGCCAACGCCCCCTAACGAGGAAGCGCCGAAGCCGCCGGTGACCCTCCCGGCCGACCCGACCAGCTTCCAAAAGGCGCGCTACACGCAAGCGAACCACCAGTATCAGAAGGCACTGCAGCAGGCATGGCGGGCGCTCAGGTACCGTCTGCAAGCAGAGCTGACGTCGTGGATAGAGGGCGTGGTCGCTCGGGCCCAGTCCCGTGCGCGGCAACTGGACGCCGGTTCGCCAGACATCACGATCGCGCTCGCAGAAGCAGCGGCGGACCTCTCCAGCCTCCGGCAGTCCGGCTACATCGTGCCTCAGACCATCGTCATCTGCGGGATCAGCAGCGCCGCCGCCCCGTCGGCGCCAAGCGTGCCGGCCAACCTGCTCGGCAGCACGGTGATCGTCAGCGGTTTCTCCGGCTCCGATGACGACGAAGCGGCGTGGCAAGTTGCTCTCGATCAGGGCGGAGCCAGCAGGACGGTGATCCTCACCCCGGCGACTAGCAGCCAACTCGACGCCACCGTACGGCAGGGCCTCGACGGCGCCTCGACCGATACGCTCACCAGCGTCCTATTCGGCCTCGGCAGTTTCACGCTTGGGCCAGGCGGCCCTGCCCCAGCTGCGCCGACTCCTGAGCCTGCTGACTGCCACTGATCCCAATGCCACAGCGACCATCGACGGTTTCACCGACAGTCTGCCCACCCCGGGCGGAAACCTGCAGCTCTCCCAACGGCGAGCGGAAGCGGTCCTTACCTGGCTGGCCGCCAACGGGGTGGCCGCCAGCCGTCTGCAAGCGGTCGGCTTCGGCGATACCGACCCGGTGGCGCCCAACACTCCCGATGGGCAGCCCCTGAACCGGCGCGTCGTCGTCATCATCGATCCGGTGACGGGCAGCTGATTTGCGCTTTGACAATAGTTAATGAACTTGTTAACTATTGGACACGTGACGCGCAATGGGGAAGTGACGGCGGGGACGGTCATCGAGGCACTCGGCGACCCGGTCCGGCGGCAGGTGGTGACGCTGCTCAGCGCCGGGCCGCGGCGGGCGGGCGAGATCGCGGCGGAGATCGGCATGTCGGCGCCGGCCATCAGCAGGCACCTGCGCGTCCTGCTGGAGGCCCTGGTCATCGAGGACGAGCGCCTCGAGGCGGACGCCCGGGCGCGGGTATTCCGGCTGCGGCCGCAGTCGATCACCGCTGCCCGGGCCTGGCTGGACGAGATCCTGGCCGGCCCCGACGGCCGCACCGGCCTCCGCTAGCTGCGGTTCCAGCCGCTACGGGCCGTCTAGTATAGACATTCATTGAACCGGCCCATATTCTTGACTGTATGGTCAGTCAGGATTTTGCCGGCCCGGTGAACGAGTCTTCCCGCGCCTTTCCGCCCGCGCCGGTCGATCCGGCCGCGCTCGCGATCGCGCTGCGGCCGTTCGGCGAGAGCCGGATGCTGCCGCCCGCCGCTTACACGTCGGCCGAGGTGTTCGACTGGGAACGGCGGCACTTTTTCGGCGGCGGCTGGACGTGCGCGGCCCACGGGTCGCGGCTGCCCGCGGTCGGCGACCAGCTCGCGGTCGACACCGGAAACGGCGGCGCGCTGCTGGTCCGCGGGGACGACGGCGCGGTTCGCGCGTTCGCCAACACCTGCCGGCACCGCGGCCACGAACTGCTCCCGTGCGGCTCGTCTGCCAAGGGCAGGGCCATCGTCTGCCCGTATCACTCGTGGACGTACTCGCTCTCGGGCCAGCTTCGCGGCGCACCCGGCTACCGGGAGGTCCCCGGCTTCGACGCCGCCGCGTGGCCGCTGGTGTCGCTGCCGACCTTGGAGTGGCACGGGCTGGTGTTCGTCGACGGGTCGGGCGGGGCGGCGGGACCGCTGCCGCTGGCCGGGCTCGACGCGATCGTCGCCCCGTACGAGCCGGAGCGGCTGGTGGTGGCGGCCTCCCATTCCTACGACGCCGCGGTGAACTGGAAGGTTCTCACCGAGAACTACCACGAGTGCTACCATTGCCCGACGATCCATCCCGAGCTGTGCAGCGTGTCGCCACCGCACAGCGGGGAGAACTACCCGGCGAGCGGGTCCTGGATCGGCGGCTGGATGTCGCTGCGGGACGACGCGGCGACGATGTCGCTCGACGGTCACAGCGGCGGGGTGCCGCTGCGCGGGCTGTCGGCGACGGAGTTGCGCACGGTGGCCTACGTCGGGATCTTCCCCAACGTGCTGCTGAGCCTGCACCCGGACTATGTCATGACGCACATCCTCACCCCGGTGGCGGCGGACCGGACGCGGATCGACTGCTCGTGGGCGTTCTCGCCGGAGGCGGTCGCGGACCCGTCGTTCGACCCGGCCTACGCGGTGGACTTCTGGGACCTGACCAACCGCCAGGACTGGGCGGCCTGCGAGGGGGTCCAGCGCGGCTTGTCATCGCCGTTCGCCTCGCCCGGCCCACTCGCCCACGAGGAGGATGCGATCTACTCGTTCGTCACCACGGTCGCGCGCGGTTATCAGGGAATGCGAGTGACCGAGCGGACGGCAGAGACGGGACTTACTGTCTGAGCCATTCCGGTGCGCGATTTGCGGGCCCGAAGATTCGCCGCGATTATTGTGCGACGTTTCAGTACGTTTTCCGAACGCTTTGTCGCACAATAATTTCGGCGCGTCAGGCAGGGCGGTCTGTCGGCTACGCCATCGACAGGATTCCCATTCGGTCAGCTACGCCATCGACATCGCCTTATGGTGTCGCTGACGTAGGCGACAGGTGGGGTTTGGGGTCGGTGGCGTAGGCGACAGAGTCGAGGCGGTCTTGGGCGGGAATCGGGTGACGTGTGCGGCAGGGACCAGAGGTCAGGCGCGGGTTTGGCCGCCGGCGTAGCACGGCCTCGGGGTTTCGCCTGATCTGTGCAGTCAGGCGGTTTCCGTGATCGAGAACGCGTTGCCGTCGGGATCGCGGAAGGCGAACATCGCGGGCACGCCCGGCCAGCGCAGGATCTCGTCGGCGTCGACGCCGGCCGCCACCAGCGCGGCCCGGGCGGCTTCGGCGTCGTCGGCGGTGAAGCGGATGCCGATGGCGCCGCGGGTCACCCCCGGCGCCGCGGGCTCGAGGGTGACGATGGCGTTGTCGCCGCCCGGCGCGAGTTCGATCCACCGGCCGCCGTTGGGGGTCGGGTTGTCGCGCAGCACGCTGAAGCCGAGGCTGTCGCGGTAGAAGCGCAGGGCGGCATCCTGGTCGTCGACCGGGATGCTGACCGTGCGGATGCCGGTGATGTGGGTGGCGGTCGCGGTCATCGGGTTCTCCTTCTCAGTCTTCGTCAGCGTGGGTTTCGGTACATGAGCGAGCCGGGGGTCGTGAGCTCCTGGCCGGTCTCGAGCCAGGTCTTCAGGCCGGACAGGATCATCGGCCACCCGCCGTACAGGTGCGAGTCGGCGTTCTCCGGAAGCTGGTCGTGGGTGACGGTGAGTCGGCAGGAGTCCCCGACGGGCTCGATTTCCCAGGTCACCCGGCTGGTTCCGGCCGCCGCGATCGCGTCGTCCCAGACCGCCCGGTACGACTGCACCAGCCGGCGGGGCGGGTCGACCTCGAGGTTGTCGCCCTCGATCAGCGTCCGGCCCGCGCCCTGGTGCCCCACCTGGTAGGAAGATCCCGGGGCCCAGGTCGACTCGATCCGCGCGCCGAACTGATAGCGCGCCCTGGCGTCCGGATCGGTGATCGCCTGCCAGAGCCGCTCCGGCGTGGTGCGGATGTAGATCTCGAACACCTTCTCCACGGTCGCCTCCAGGTCGCGTTTGAGGTCGGCCAGGCCGGCCGCCCAGCCCTCGGTGTACTTGGTCACCCAGCGGTCGTGCACCAGCCGGATCGGGACCGGGTTGAGGTAATGCAGCTTCTCCCGGCCACGGCGACGGCTGACCACTAGGCCGGCCTCCTCGAGCAGGCGCAGGTGCTTGGCCACCGCCACCCGCGTCATGTCGAAGCGGCTGGCCAGCGCGCCGAGCGTCTGGCCGTCGCGGCGGAACAGCTCGTCAAGCAGCTCCCGCCTGGTCGGGTCGGCCAGCGCCTTGAACACCAGCTCCACACCCTCACAATAGGAAACCATTTGGTTTCATGTCAAGCGCTTGGGGAGGGGGACGCGCCCGGCGCGGAAACGCCGCGGCGCCCCTCGCGGATCAGCCGATCCGCGAGGGGCGCCGGTCGGCGCTGCCTGCTCGTGCTAGTTGACGACCGTGACCACGGCGGTGCCGCTGTCGGACGAGTACAGGGTGGCGGTGCCGTGGAACTGCAGCTCGTAGTCGGCGGTGGAATGCGGCTCGACGGTGAACGCGACCTTGCCGTCCGAGCCGGTGGCGGCGACCTGCACGGGCAGCCACTTCTTGTCCGAGCTGTTGTAGCGGTAGAGGGAGACGTCCTGCTGGGCGACCGGGGTCGGACCGGTCAGCAGCTGGCCGCTGATGACGTCCGAGTGTCCGGACACGATGGCGGTGGTCGCCTCCTGGATCGACAGCGTGGTTGGCAGCTTGGTGACGACGACGGTGACGACGCCGCTGTGCGACGGGCCGTGGGTGGAGGTGCCGTCGAAGACGAGCTGGAAGTAGGCGGTGGAGCCGGGGGTGACGGTGAACGCCACGGTGCCCGCGGAGCCGGTGACGGCGGCGCCCTTCAGGTACCACTTGTGCGCGCTGGTGCTGTAGCGGTAAAGGCGGATGGTCTCGTTGCCGACCGGCGTCGTCCCGCTCAGCAGAACGCCGCTGATGACGTCCGGCTGGCCGGGCTGGATGACGGCCGCCGCCTCGTCAGCCGACAGCGTGGTCGACTCGCGGACGACCAGGACGGTGGCGCCGCCGCTGTGCGACGCGGCCAGCGTGGAGGTGCCATGGAAGACCAGCTCATAGTTGGTGGTGCGCTTGGGAGTAACGATGAACGCGACCCGGCCGGCCGAGCTGGTGTACTCGCCCGCCACCGACACCCACTTCTTGGCCGAGGTGCTGTAGTCGTACAGGTAGACGACCTTCCCGGCGACGGGCTTGGTCCCGGTCAGCAGGGCGCCGCTGATGCGGTCCGGCTGGCCCGGGTTGATCGTGGTCTTGGATTCGCTGATCGACAAGGTAGTGGGGGTCTTGGCCGACGAGTGCGTGGCGGCGCTGGCGGCTCCCGCCACCGACAGCAGCGCAGTCGCTGCCACCGCCGCGCCCGCGATTGCCCGGGTGAGTGATACGCGCATGATCTTCCTCCCGAATCTCCCCGTGCCCAGCCGCACGGGCTTCGATCCGACAGCGCTTCACCTCACCGCTCTGTTACTCCGCCTGGTCCGGGGCGCCGGGGTAGACAAGCGGCGCCGGGTTAGACAAGCGCGGCGGGGCCGCGTTTGGTTAGCTGGCCCGCGATAATCATGCGCTGGATCTCGCTCGTCCCCTCCCAGATGCGCTCGACCCGCAGCTCGCGGAAGAAGCGCTCGGCCACGTTCTCGCGCATGTAGCCTCGGCCGCCGAAGACCTGGACGGCGCGGTCGGCCACCCGGCCCGCCATCTCCGAGCAGTAGAGCTTGATCATCGAGCACTGGGCGTGCGCGGTCTTCGTGTCGGACGGATCGCGGTCGATGCCGCGCGCGGTCTCGTACAGCATCGAGCGGGCGGCGAACAGCTCGGTCACGCTGTCCGCGAGCATGCCCGCGACCAGCCCGTGGGCGGCGATCGGGACGCCGCCGGCGACCCGCGCGTTGGCGAACTCGGTCATCTCGGCCACCAACCGCGACGCCGCGCCGGTGCAGCGAGCGGCGACCATCAGCCGCTCGAAGCGGAACCACTCGCGGGAGTAGAGCATGCCGCCGCCCTCGTCGCCGACCAGGTTGGCGGCCGGGACGCGGACGTCGGTGAACTCGACGATCGGGTGGTGGTGGCTGATCGTGTGGGTGTAGGCGGGGGTGCGGACGACGCTGACGCCGGGGCTCGGCAGGTCGACCAGGAACAGCAGGTGCTCGGCCGGGGCGTCGGCCGCGGTGGTGGCCGGCCCGGTGGCGGGCGCGGCGGGCGACAGGGAGCCACCCCGCGACCGTTCGGGAAAATCGGGGTTGATCTTTTTGGCTTGGAAGAAACAGTAGTCGGCCGAGTTGTAGCTGGTGACGTGCCACTTGACCCCGTTCAGGACCCACTCGTCGCCGTCGCGGTAGGCGGTGGCCTCGATGGCGTCGACGTCGGAGCCGGCCGACGCCTCGGTGATCGCGTAGCACTCCTCCCGCTCGCCCCGGACGGTCGGCTTGAGGTAGCGCTCAATCTGGTCGTCGGTCGCGACCGGCGGGAGCCAGGACGGCGGGGTGGCGGCGACCCAGCCGAGCGCGTTGGTGACCCGGCCGACCTGCTCCTGGACGAGGACCTGCTGGAGGGCGGTCGCGCCGACCCCGCCGAGGGCGGCGGGCATGTTGGTGGCGAACAGGCCGAGCTCGATCGCGCGCTTCTTGTGCGCGGCGGTCACGTCGTCGGGGAGGCCGCCGTCCAGCTCCGCCTGGACCTCCAGCGGAATCAGCTCGTCGGCGAAAACGCGGGCGCGGGCTCGGATGTCCTCATCCGCTGCGGACAGGCCGTACATCGGTGGCACCTCGATCACTGGGTCATTGACTGAACGTTCAGTCTATGTCTAGCATCGAAGCGTGCCGATGACTAGTGAGCTGCCAAAAACCGCTGACGCAGTTGTGGTCGGCGGCGGGACCGTGGGCGCCTGGTGCGCGTACTTCCTCCGTCGCGCAGGCCTGAAAAACGTCGTACTGATCGAGAAGGGCGTGCTCGGGCAGGGCGCGTCAAGCCGGGCCGCCGGCGTCGTGCGGGTGCAGGGCGGCACCCCCGAGGCGGTGCGCCTGGGCCGCTGGTCGCGCGACTTCTACCTCGGGCAGCGGGCCGAGCTTGGCACCGACTCCGGGTTCGTGCAGCAGGGGTACCTGCTGCCCTGCTTCACCCCGGCCGAGGTCGACGCGGCCCGCGCGCGGATCGAGATGCAGCGGGCGCAGGGGCTGCCGGTCCGCTGGCTGACGTCGGACGAGGTCGACGCGATCAACCCGACCATGACGCCCGGCTGCACCCTCGGCGCGACCTACTGCAACGAGGACGGGTACATCACCCCGCCGCGGAACGTCGCCGCCTACACGGCGGCGCTAGCGGCCAGCGGCGTCGCCGTGGCCGAGCGGACCCGGTTCACCGGGCTCGTGCCCGGCGCCTCTGGCGCCGCCGGCGGTCACGAGGTCCGCACGTCGCGCGGGACGGTCTCGGCCGGGCGGGTGGTGCTGGCGGGCGGACCGCAGCTGGCGGCGGTAGGCGCGCTTGCGGGGATCTCGATCCCGGCGGGCGGGGTTCGGCACACGGTGGCGGTGACCGAGGAGCACCCGGCCTTCGCCGACAGGCCGATGGCGTTCGACGTCCCGTCGGGGCTCTACTGGCGGCCGGAGGAGGGCGGCCTGCTGTTCGGGATGAGCGATCCCGACGAGCCACCAGGCGAGAACCGCGTCCTCGACTTCGACTACCTCGCCCTGATGCGGTCGAAGCTGGCCGCGCTAGTGCCGCTCACGGCCGGGCTGGGCGTACGGCGGGCGTGGGCGGCGACGATCGACTTCACCCCCGACCACCTGCCGATCATCGGCCCCGCCCCCGGGCTCGACCGGGTGGTGGTGGCCTCGGCGGGCGGAGCCGGCATGATGCGGGGCCGGCCGTCGCGCGGTGCGCGGCGGACGTCGCCCTCGGTATACCGTCGACGGTGGTCGAGGATGTGTCCATGCTCGGCCTCGACCGGTTCGACGCCTCCGGCCGCAGTAGGCTTGCGGCCGATCCAATCGCACTTCCCTTCCCAGAACAATTGGCCTTCCCCGAGAAAGCGTCGTGATCATGAGCTCGGCAACCGAGGTTCCCTTCGTCGACACCACCGTGCTCACCGCCGCGGCGACCGCCGAGCTCGAGGACTGGGGGCTGCTGGAGGAGGCGACCGCGGCGGACACCCCAATGCAGGTGCACGGGCTCACCATGTGGACCGGGCCGGAGGGCAGCGGTCAGGAGACCGGGATCTGGCAGTGCACCGCGGGGCCGTCGTACTGGGTGCAGGAGGAGAACGAGTTCATCTATCTGCTGTCGGGCTCGCTGACGGTGACGCCGGACGGCGGGAAGCCCCAGACGTTCGGAGCCGGCGACAGCGCGATGTTCCCCCGTGGCTGGCGCGGCACCTGGGACCTGCACGAGACCGTGCGCAAGGTCTACGTGCTGTTCTAGACGCTGTCCGCGCGGCCGTCGGCAGTGCTGCCGTCGGCCGCGCCGTCGTCTTCCTCGAAGTCGATCCGCATGACCGCCCGGCGCACGCTGGGGCGGGAGACCTCGGCGAAGCCGGCCTCGGCGAAGACCTGGCGGGCGCCGACGTGCAGCTCGCCCCAGGTGATCTCCCGGCCCGGCTGGGTCAGCATCGCGTAGCCCTCGAGCGCCCGCGCGCCGTTGGCCTTGGCATAGCCGACGGCGGCGGCCGCGAGGGCGTAGGTGATGCCGCGCCTGCGGTACCCCTTGCGGACCACGAAGCAGGTGACGGCCCAGACCGAGTCGTCGTCCTTCTCCTCGGCCGGGCGGCCCTTCCACACGGTCGGCAGTCCGAGCAGCCGCGGGTACTCGGTGCGCGGCTCGACCGCCACCCAGCCGACCGGCGTCGCCGCCGGGTCCTGGTAGTCCTCGTTGTCGCCCGGAGCGTGCAGATACGCGACCAGGCCGGTGGTCGAGGTGGCGGCCGGGTCGTCGCAGTTGGCCTGGTCCCGCAGCTGTGCCCGCCGCTGATCGTCGGTCGCCTGCTCCCAGAACCAGCCCCGGGTCTTGAAGCGCTGGCAGTTGCAGCGGCCGCTGTCGCGGTCGCCGAAGACGGCCTTCAGGTCCTCCCAGGGGACCTGGTTGGCGGGCACGACGGACAGGCTCATCGCCGCCATCGGCTGATGGCCCTCCATGGCTCTGTTCCCCATGGCTCTCCTTTCCATGGCACCGCTCCCCCTGGCCGGCCAGAATACCGTTGATAGCGGACGTTCTGCTTCCGGGAAACGGAGAGGATGCGGTCGGATGACGCACGTCGGCACGGCCCGCGAGATCAGCCCCACCGCGCGGGCCCTGCTCGCCCTCGAGGCGATCCAGAACGTCCCCGGCATCACCGCCATCCGCCTGGGCGAGCGCCTCGGGGTGACCGAGCGCGCCGCCCGCCGCTACGTCGCGATCCTGCGCGAGGCGGGGCTGCCGATCGACTCCGTCAGCGGGCCTTACGGCGGGTACCAGGTTGGGCACGGGTTGCGGCTGCCGCCGCTGACGTTCACCGCCGCCGAGGCGTCCGGGCTGGTCATGGCCGTGCTCGAGGGGCACAAGGGAGCGGCCGACCCGGCCGACCTGGTGGGCGGGGCGCTGGCCAAGATCGTCCGGGTGCTGCCCGCGCGGGTCGCCGCGCAGGTGCGGCCCATCCGCGACAACGCCGCGTCCGGCACGCCGGACGAACCCGACCCGGCGGTGCTCGTCAACCTGGAGGTGACGACCACGCTGTTCGAGTCCTGCGCGGCGGCGCGGCGGCTGCGGCTGACGTACAGGCGCGGCCACTGGGCGGGTGACACCGCCGACCGCGAGATGGAGGTCGACCCGTGGGCGGTCGTCCTCCGGCACAGCCGCTGGTACCTGCTCTGCTGGTCGCGCACGGTGGAGGCGCGACGGGTGCTGCGGATCGACCGGATCGTGACCGCGTCGACCATGCTGGAGACGTTCACGCCGCCGGCCAGCCTCGACGCGCTCGCCGTGCTTGAGGAGCACCTGTCGCAGGGCTGGGCCTACGGCGTGGACGTGCTGATCGACGCACCCGCAGCGGAGGTGGCCCGCTGGCTGCCGCGCAGCCTCGGCATCCTGTCGCCGTCCGACGACGGCCGCCGCACCCGGCTGCGCGCGTCCACCGCCAACCCCAGCTGGTACGCGGGACGCCTGGCGGTGCTCCCGTACGCCTTCCACGTGCACGGCTCGGCCGAGCTCCGGCAGGCGACCGCGGACCTCGGCCGGCGGCTGCTCGCGTCCGGCACGGCCGACTCCGGCACCCCGGCGCCGGTCCCGCAATAAAAGCGAAAATCGGTTTATCGAACGGTCGCGGCCGGCTCTCGGACCGCTCGGTAAATACGGCTCCCCGCTCGACTAGTCAACGCGGCCCCGGGGCCGTGGCCGGGAGCGAGGCGCCCGTGCGCACGCTGTTCACGACCTCCGTGATGGTGGCGATCACCAGGTCCGGATCGCTCTCATTGAGCGCGTGGTCCGCTCGAGTGGAGAAGACATGGATGCTGTTGGCTGAAAGTCGCGCCTGCTCGGAATGGAAACCCTGCCATAGCTGCCACTGCGCGCCCCCGTACGGCCCGCCGTCCGCGCGGGTGATCACCGCCAGCGGCATATCACCGAGCGCTCCGGGCGCGAGCGGGCGGTCGGCCGCGGTGAGGCTACGGAAGGCCCGCCATTCGCGCACCATGGACAGCCGGTCAGCACCGCATCGGGTGCTCCGCCTGGAGAATGACGAGGAACATCGCTGGGCAAGGACCATCCTGGCGTGTCACCGGTGACGCGGCAGCGCCAGGGCGTCGACGGCCAGGACACCCGATGGGGAGCAGATGAGCGGGTTGATGTCGAAGGCGTCGAGGTAGTCGCCGAGGTCGGCTGCCAGGCGCGAGAACAAGACGAGCGCGTCCGCTATCGCATCGATGTCGCACGGTGGCTGGCCTCGGACCCCGGCCAGGATGCCGGCGACGCGCAGGCCCGAGATCAGCCGCGCGGCGGCGGCCGAGGTGAACGGGGGCAGCGCCACGGACCGCTCGGACAGGTACTCGGCCAGCACTCCCCCGGCGCCGACGACGATGAGCGGGCCGAGGGCCGGATCGCGGGCCAGGCCGAGGATGAGCTCGGTCCCCTGCGCCGCCATTTCGCAGACGGTGACGCGCGGGCCGAGACGGGCGGCGAGGTCGTCGTAGGCGGCCGCGAGGCCGGCTGGGTCAGCGATGTTGAGGTGCACGCCGCCGACGTCGGACTTATGCGCGATCTCGGGCTCGTCGGTCTTGAGCGCGACCGGGTAGCCGATCGCGGCGGCGGCCTCGACCGCGGCCTCGGGCGTGCCGGCCGAGCGCGCGCGGACGGCGGGGACGCCGTAATCGCGGAGCAGGTCGAAGAGGTCGGCGCCGCTGAGCGGACCCGCCCCCAGCGCCGCGACCCAGCGCGACCGACGCGCTGTGGCGGACGGTGACGCGGTGGCCGACGCGGGAGCGGTGGCAGACGCGGGGGCGGTGCCAGGCGCTGGCGGGGCCGGGTGCCCATCGCGGGCGTGGGCGAGCAGGTGGCCGAGCGCGAGCAGGCCGGAGCGGGTGGACTCGAGGACGGGGACGCCGGCCGCGCGCAGCCGGGTCGCGGCGACGGGGTCGATCGCGGCCGGGACGGAGGCCAGGACCACGACCGGCTTGTCGGTCTTGGCCGCGGCGGCGAGAACGGCGTCTCGGTAGGAGTCGTCGCCGTCGAACTCGGGGACGAGGTCGACGGCAAGCGCGACCGCGCCGACGTTGGCATCATCGGCCAGGGCCGACAGCGACTCGGTGAACAGCTCCTCGGAGTCGCGGCCGGTCCCCCAGACGTCGAGGGGGTTGCCTGGTTCGAGGCCGGGGTCGAGTACGGCCGCCAGCCGCCGTCTGGTCTCCTCGGTCAGCGGCGCGAACGGGACGCCGACGGAGGCCGCCACGTCCGCGACGTGGGCCCGCTCGAACCCGGAGTCGTGCACGGTGGCGACTCCGCCGCGGCCCCGTTCGGTGCTGCCGACCGCGGTGGCCCGGCCAGCGCTCGCGGTTCGGCCGCCGCCCGCCGCGGCTCGGCTGCCGTCGCCCCAGGCCGCCGGCCGGCGCAGAAGAGCTCCAGCGTGTCCGCGAGCTCGGCCAGGTCGCCGACGCGGTGCACGCGATGGGCGGACGCGAGGGCCTGCCACGCGCCGTCGCCCGCCGCCAGCGCGCCGGAGTGGGCGGCGACCAGCGACCGGCTGGCGGCCGAGGTGCCCGCCGCCAGCAGCACCACCGGGACGTCGCGGTCGGCGGCGTCGGCGAGGACCGCGCGCAGCAGAGCCCCGTCCCTGATGGCCTCGAGCACGAGCGCGAGTACCTTCGTCTCCGGGAGCGTGAGCGCGTACCTGGCGTAGGCGGCGGCGGGGGTGACGAGCTCCTGCCCGGATGAGACCGCGACCGTGAATCCGAACGCCCGCCGGGTCCGCAGCAGCGCCGAGAATACCGACCCGGAGTGCGTCACCAGCGCGACCGGCCCGGCCGGGAGCGGGTCGGGCTCGGTGTACCCGATCGCGCGCAGCCCGCGCGCCACGTTCACGAACCCCATGCACCCCGCGCCGCACACGGACATCCGGGCATCCCGGGCGGTCGCCGCGATCCGGTCCCGGAGTCGCGGGCCCGGATCTGGGTGCGGGACGTGGTCGACGGCGGAACCGAAGATCACCGCTGAGCTGACGCCTACTGCCGCCGCCGTCTTCAGCTGCTGCTCGAGCGCGGCGTCGGGCACGGCGAGCAGCGCCAGGTCCGCGCGCTCGGGGAGATCCGCGAGCGCGGGGTAACAGCGCACGCCGCCGATCTCGGCGTAGCGCGGATTGACGAGGTACGTGCGGGGCGCGCGGGCGGACTTGGCGACCTCCTCGATCATCCGCGCGCCGAGGCTGCCCGGCCGGGGCGACGCGCCAACCAGGGCGACGCTGCGGGCCTCGAGCATGACCGCCAGTGGGTCGACTGTTCCTGTGATCATGGTCGGCTCGGGAACCTCCGCTAGGAGCGGCGGGAGCGGGCGACCTTGCGGCGGTCGGCGATGGCGGCCTTGGCCGCCTGCATGCCGGGGATGCCGCAGACGCCGCCGCCCGCGTGGGTGGCGGAGCTGGCGTTGTACAGACCCGGGACCGGGGTCCGGTAGTCGGCGAAGCCGGGGGCGGGGCGCATGTGGAACAGCTGCTCCAGGGAGAGCTCCCCGTGGAAGATGTTCCCGCCGATCAGGCCGTAGTCCTGCTCCATCTGGTACGGGCCGACGACGTCGCGGTGCAGGATCGCGCCCTTGAAGTTGGGCGCGACCTCGTTGTAGCTGTCGATCACCCGGTCGGCGTACTTCTCCAGCTCGTCGGCGTGCGGCTCGGACGCCCACTCGGACGGGACCCACTGGGTGAACAGCGACATGATGTGGGTGCCCTCGGGCGACAGGGTGCGGTCGAACGCGGTCGGGATCACCCCGTCCGAGAACGGGCGCAGGGCCGGACGGCCCTCGCGGGCGTCGATGAACGCACGCTCGATGTACTCCATCGACGGCGCCATCTCGACCGAGCCGGTGTGGTGCTCCTGCAGGTTGGCGCCCGGGTTGGCGGTGAAGTCGGGCAGCTCGGCCAGGGCCAGGTTGATCTTGACCACGCCGGAGCGGGTCTTCCAGTGCTCGATGTCGGTCGTGAAGTCGGACGGCAGGTTCTCGCGCCCGACGTGGTCGAGGAACGCGGTCTTGGGGTGCAGCGAGGTGACGACGACCTTCGCGCGCAGCTCCTCGCCGCTGGCGAGCACGACCCCGGTGGCGCGGCCGGAGCCGGGGGCGAGGGTGATCTTCGCGACCGGGGCGCCGGTCCTGATCGTGACGCCGTTCTCGCGGGCGGAGCTGGCGATCGCGTCGGCCACCGCGCCCATGCCGCCCTCGGGGAAGCCCCAGGAGCCCAGCCGCCCGTCGCCCACGTCGCCGATCGAGTGGTGCGCCATCACGTAGGCGGTGCCGGGCTCGTAGGGGCCGGCCCAGGTGCCGATCACCCCGTTGACCGCTAGCGCGCCCTTGATCTGAGGGGACTCGAACCAGTCGTCGAGCAGGTCGGCGATCGACATCGTCATCAGCCGGGTCACGTCCGCGATCGTGCGCACGTTGAGGCCGCGGTGCCGCCAGGCCAGCCGGAGGGTGGCGGCCAGGTCGGCCGGCTTGCGTGAGCCGATCGCGGGCGGGACCGTCAGCAGCAGCGGCCCGAGCACGTCGGCCAGGCCGCCCAGCCAGGCGTTCCACCTCGGGTAGGCGTCGGCGTCCCGCTTGGACCACTTCGCGATCTCGTCGTAGGCGCGCTGGGAGTCCTCCTCGTACAGGGTGAGCGAGCCGCCCTCGGGGAACGCCTGGTAGTAGGGCCCCATGGGGAAGATCTTGTAGCCGTGCCGCTCGAGCTGCAGGTCGTTCATGATCGTCGCCGGGAGCAGCGACATCACGTAGGAGAGCCTGGTGACCCGGAACTCGGGGGCGTCGGGCCAGGGCGCCTCGGTCGTCGCGGCCCCGCCGGTGGTCCCCCGCGCCTCCAGGACCAGGGTCTTCGCGCCGGTCCGGGCGAGGTAGGCGGCCGCCACCAGGCCGTTGTGCCCGCCGCCGACGACGATCGCGTCGTAGCTGTCCGCTGCCATGCTGGTTGCCTCCGAGAGCTCCGAGAGCCTGCGTAAAACTTTGACTGAACATTCAGTCTAGAAGGCCGCTGCGATCTGAACAAGATTGACTGAACATTCAGTCTAGTAGACTGCTACGATCTGAACAGGGTCACCGGGCGGTGGTGCATCGGGACAGCGAGCCGGCGAGGGCACGATGGCGCAAGGGTCTACAGGGTCCGGGGGCGGACCGAAGACCGCGGACGGGAAAGACACCGCGCAGCGGCGCGAGCAGCTGCTGCGGGCCGCGCTCAACGTCATCGTGACGCGCGGCTACGCGGACACGCGGATCGCCGACGTCGCCGAGCACGCGGGCACCAGTCCGGCGCTTGTCATCTATTACTTCAAGACCCGCGACCAGCTGCTGACCGAGGCGCTGCGCTACTCGGAGGACCAGTGGTACGCGGCGGGCACGCAGCGGCTGGAGGCGATCCCGACCGCGGCCGGACGGCTGGCGGAGCTGATCGCGATGACCTGCCTGCCCGACACCGACCCGGGAACGACGACGGGGAAGCCCACCGAGTGGCTGCTGTGGCTCGACCTGTGGGCCCTGTCCCCCCGCAATCCGGGGGTGGCGGCGGTGCGACGCAAGTTCGACGAGCGGTGGCGGCAGACGATCGAGACGACCGTGCTGGCCGGGCAGGAGGCGGGCGAGTTCAGCGCGACGGTCGACGCGCGCGAGTTCGCGGTCACGCTCTCGGCGTTGCTGGATGGTATGGCGGTACAAATTGCACTAGAAGATCCGGATGTGCCGCCTGCGCGCGCTTATGATCTCGCCATGCGCTACGCGTCCGGCCAGCTCGGATTCACCTGGCAGCAAAGGTCGCAGAGACGGAGATGACGGTATGGCCGCAGGCATTGACCTCGTCGGGCTGACAAAGCGGTTCCACCACGGCCACGCGGCCGCGGTCGATGACATCGACCTGTCGGTGGCCGGCGGTGAGTTCTTCTCCCTGCTGGGGCCGTCCGGCTGCGGTAAGACGACCACCCTGCGGCTGGTCGCGGGGTTCGAGGAACCGACCGCGGGCCGCATCCTGCTCGACGGCGTCGACGTCTCCGGCATGCCGCCGCACAAGCGGAACGTCAACACGGTGTTCCAGAGCTACGCGCTGTTCCCGTTCATGTCGGTCGCCGACAACGTGGCGTTCGGCCTGAAGTACGCGGGGTGTTCCAAGGCGGAGCTGAAGACCCGCGTCGGCGAGGCGCTCGCGCTGGTCGACATGGCCTCCTACGCGACCAGGAAGCCGTCCCAGCTGTCGGGCGGCCAGCAGCAGCGGGTCGCGCTCGCGCGGGCGCTGGTGCTGAATCCGTCTGTCCTGCTGCTCGACGAGCCGCTGGGGGCGCTCGACGCCAAGCTCCGCCGGTCGCTCAAGGTCGAGCTCAAGGCCCTCCAGGAGCGGGTCGGCATCACCTTCCTCTACGTGACCCACGATCAGGAGGAGGCGCTGACCATGTCCGACCGGCTGGCGGTGATGCACGCGGGCCGGATCGCGCAGATCGGCACGCCCCGGGAGGTCTACGAGGAGCCGACCGACTCCTACGTGGCCGACTTCCTCGGTGCGGCGAACTTGATCGAAATCTCTGTCATCGAACGGACCGTTGGCTCGACCGCCACGCTCAAGCTAGGCGATTACGTGTTGACGACGTCCATCGAGGTCCCGGCTTCGCCGGGCGCGACCGCGCAGGCGGTCATCCGCCCGGAGCGGGTCCGGGTCGAGGCGCACGGCTCGGACGGCCCCAACCGGGTACCCGCGATGGTCGAGCGGGTGGTCTACCTGGGCGCGGCCACCCAGGTCATGCTCCGGCTCGCCACCGGTGAGTCCGTTCAGGCCGTCATCGGCGCCGACGCCGACGCCGCGACCTGGGCTCAGGGCACGCCGGTGCACGCCTACCTTCCGGCCGACGCCATCCGGGTGCTGGCCGCTGCCCCGGCTCCGGTCAAGGCCTCGGAGTCACTCGCGAGCTGAGTCATCGGCGGTGCCGGCGTCGTGGTCGCCGCCGGCGTCGTGGTCGACGGAGCGGGCCGGCTCGGCCGGACCGTGGTCGAGGCCGGTGAGCACCGCGAGCGACGCGAGAACGCCGGTGTCCCGGTTGCCGACCAGTTCCCAGGCGCGCGCGATTCCGATGAGCAGCAGCGTGATCAGGGTGTTGCTGAGGAACCCGGGGCCGAAGACAGCAGTGTTATTCGAGAGCAGGCCGATTCCGCAGGCAAGCTCGCCGCCGAACGCCGCGAACAGGATCGCGATCAACCCGGCCTGCCGCCACGCCTGGTCGACCGACACGTGCGGGCTGGACACAATGGACCGGACGCTCGCGGCGGTGAACAAGATGCCGATCGCGCCCGCGCTGACGGCCGCGTACCCCGCGCTCTGCCCTGGTACCAGGCCGAACAGCGAGACCGCGAGGGCATTGCTGAACGCCAGCAGCGCGGAGGCCGCGCGGATCTGCTGGATGACGGCCGGCTGGCCGGCCACGCCGCCGCGCGGCCCGACGGAGATGGCCACGAACAGCAGCCCGATCAGGCCGGCCGCGCAGGTGGCCACCGCGGTGAACAGTTCCCGGTACGTCTCGGTCAGCACCGGGCCGACACTACCGGCGGTTCCGACCGCCGTCACCCGCTCGCCCCCTATCCAGCGGACCCCGAGCGCGACGGGCAGCTGGCGGAGCTCGACAGCGGGTCGCTCACCAGCAGCGAGCTGCTGGCGCGGCAGCTGCCGGAGGCCGAGGTGGTGAAGGTCTTCAACAACATCTTCTTCAAGCACCCGCTGAACCTGGCCCGCCCGGCCGGGGCGGCCGACCGCTCGTCCCTGCCGATCGCGGGCGACAGCGCCGCCGCCAAGGCGGCGGTGACCGATTTCCTCGACTCGATCGGGTACGGGGCGGTAGACGCCGGAACGCTGGCCGACGGCTGGCGCCAGCAGCGGGGACGCCGGCCTACGGGCCGCCTTACGGGTCGTTCGACAACGAGAAGGGCACTCCCGCCAGCGCCGAGATCATCCGCGTGGCGCTGGCCGCCGCGACCCGGTAGGTAATGGCGGCGAACTGCTCACGACCACGCCTATCGACGCCGTTGCGTCCGCCGATGCAGGTTACGTACACGCGTTCTGCGAGGTAACATCATCGGCCTCTTCCATATCAATGACTGACACTTCTACTGCGCTGTTGGCGGGGTGATTGGGCTGCATCGCCGAGTACCGGCATACGGCATTAGCTGTGTGGAAGCGGCTTTAGGCGAGGACACTCCACAGGCTGTTATGTGAGTGTCATGTGCGTGTCCTGTGTCTGATCCGCATTGTATTTGGATTAACGCTATGGCACTGTTGCTGGACGGTCGATTTATTTCAGGCGCGCAATTAAGCGCCGCACGCCGGGGCCCGGCCTATCCATTCCGCGTCAGAACCGGGGAAGTCCATGAGATTCCGGAAAAGCAGTGCACCCATTCTTGCCACTGGTCTTGCGCTTGTGCTCGTTCCAGGTCCCGCGTACGCGACAGCCTTGGCGCCCGCCACCCGGCACGCTCAGGCGCCCGCCCAGCAGGCCAAGGTCACCGTCGCGTCGGGCACGGCGACGGCCGCCAACGGGTCTGCGGTGCGCGATGCCATCATTGACCTTTACGCGTGGCCGTCGGGCAAGGTTCTGCAGGCCCTCAAGCCCGGCCAGGAGGTCCCGCGGACGCTTGTCGCAACCGCCATAGCGAACTCCGCCGGGAAGTTCTCCCTCAGCCTTGCGCCCGGCACGCTGTCGGCGAACGCGGTGTCCTCCGGATTCGTGAACCTGGAGGCCGACTCTGGCAGCGCCACCTGGTTCTTCTCGACCGACGCGGCCAAGCCTGCGGCCACGGCCATCCGCCTGACCGGGGCTGGCACCGAGTCCCCCGACTACTGCACGCCATGGAAAGAGGTGAAGAACCTGGGCGCACAGCCCGCGATCGTCGGCCAAGCCTACATCGCCGGCAACTACAAGCACGTGACGGACAGCTTCACCTACACCAGGGGCCAGTCCTCCTCGCTGGGCGTCGGCATCTCGCCCTCGGGCAAGAAGGGCACCTTCACGGCCAGCGGCACGGTGTCCACGTCCTCCACGGCGAATCAGGGGTTCCCCACCGAGGGCCCCGGCAACACGCTGTTCCTGACCTTCTTCAAGGCCGGCGTCTACCATGACGTGTGCGGGACGACCGGCAAGGTAAAGCCGGACGGGGCCAGCGGCGAGCCCCACCAGCGCTACGTGGTCCGCTCCACCGAGTGGGTCTCCGGCGACAAGATCGAGCACCCGCGCAGCGCCCCCAGGGCCAACCAATGCACACCGCAGGAGGCTGGCTCGTCTTTCCAGACGACGAACGAGCGGGCGGTCACCTGGTCGGCCGGGTTCTCCATCCCGCCGCTCGGCTTCAACGGCCAGGCCCAGACCGGGTACGACACCTCAGCGGAGCTCAGCTTCGCCTTCGGGTCAACCGGGGAACTGTGCGGGACGAACGACTACCCGCCAGGCGCGGCGCAGGTTGTCGCGAAGAAGTTATCCTCCGTCAATGAGCCGCAGACGCCTTCCCCTACCTGCCATGTCCGTGGCAACCATGTCCGTGGTCGCCTTCCTCGTGAGCGCCTGCGGGTCATCTTCTCCCCCCGCCGGGCCCCTCGGCCCAGCGGGGAACCCATCGGAGGAGTGCACGCCGGGCAGCCTTGGCCACGCGGGCACCGTGGGCCTGATCAATGCCACCAACAGCAGCGGCGGCACGCTCATCGTCGATGCCATCGACCTCGCCCAGCAGCGGGGCATCAAGCTGGTCGGCGCGTACCTCACGCCGGGCGCCGGGGAGGCCGGGACCTGGGCCACCTTCCCACCGCCCGCCGTCCAGGTCTCCGCCTACCTCGACTGGTCAAAGCGCATTCCGGCGGTAGGCGCCCACATCCCGCCCGGCGAGACGATCAGCATCACCCTCGGGATCGAGCCGACGACCACGACGGGCTCAAGCACCTCTGACGTCGAGGTGCTCTACCACGACGGCGGCAGCCGCTTCGAGCTGCGGACAAACCTGGCCCTGAAAATCAAGGTCCCGCCCGCACGCTGCTTCTGAAGGACAGGGCCAAGGCATGAGGCTGGTTTCTTCCTGGGCGGCAACCTCGCGGGCGGTCACGACCACGCGGTCCGATCGCCTCGCTCCTCTTGTGTGGTCGGGAGTAACCGGCCGCGGGCGGCGATGATTTCGGGTTGCCGTCGGGTCCAGTAGTCAACGATCTGGTCCCGCGAGACGGGCAGGGCGTCATCGGGATCAACGTCGTCGAAGTAACCGAGGCCGAGCAGGATGTGGTTGATCGCCTGCTGGGGATACTCGGGTTCGAAGCGCGCGACGAACAACGCCAGACCCTCGTCGGCCGTCCGCCCGGTCCGCTGTTCGATCGTCATCAGGTCGAAGTAATCGCGCAGTTCGCCGCGATCCCCGACCACCTTGAGCTTCATGGCCAAAAGGTCGCTGAGCCCGGCGATCTGCAGGCCGTCGACTTCCTCAGGCGGTTCGAGGAGGTGCTGGGGGCGGCCTTCGTCGGCGTGCAGGAACTGGACCTTGGTGGCGGAGAAGATGCCGTTAAGGGTTCCCGCAGAGCGCTCGGTGACGGCAAACGGGCCTACGGCATTCAGGCGGCGGACCAGCTTGTCGAGGTCGATGCTCTCATGGTGGAAGAAGAAGTCCAGGTCCCGGCTAACTCGGTGACCGAGGTGGACGGCGATGGCCGTGCCGCCGCCGAGGTAGGCATCTGGCGGGATGACCGGCGCGATCGCGTCCCATGTCCCCGCCGTGTTCGGCGGGAGTATCTCGCGGACCCGGTCAGAAGGCATCGAGCGCGTTCCTGGCGAGGTTGCGCGCGAGCGCCCGCTGCGCGGGTTCGAGTCCTCGGGTTGCGGCAGCGTGCTCCCAGGCGCTCGCCGGCAGGTTCCGGCTTCCCCAGGCGAGGCCATCAGGATCAAAGGACGTGATTAGCCGCCGGGCAATAAACGGCGCCGAACTCGCGACGTCAAGCTGGGCCGGCGCGACATTCCAGAACAGGTGCAGCAGGTGCGGGGGGACCCTGCTGGCGTGCTTTCTTTCATATCTGCCTGGCAGCTGTACCCGGGCGATCGTCGGGGCGAGCCCGAGCCACCTCGGTGAGGCGAAGCGAACCTGGTAAACCGTGGTCTCCGTCGCGCGCCCTCGGGCGAGCATTGCGTGCGCCTGGTTGATCAGGCCCGCGGACGTAAGGCTGGCGAGGGCGCGCGCGGTGGCTGTCGGCGAGGTTCCCGCGCGCCGTGCCGCCTCACGCACCGAAGCGACTCCTCGCGGCGAACGCGATAGGGCAGCGAGGACGCGAGCCTCCGTCAGCGACAAATCAGGCACGGACGGCGTCACCCCGAGCACGCTGGACAGTTCGTCCACCTGGCTCTGCGTGAGCAGGAATACACCTGAGTCGGCGCGCTCGACCCGCATGCCGAGGCGGTCAATTGCCCGCCGTATCCGGGGCGCCGAAGTTCGCAAGATCCGGGCCGCAGAAGCCAGACTATAGGTGTCCATATCGTTATGGTATCGCGGGACGCCTGCCGACTTCTGGCACGGTTCGGAACTAGCTTCGCCCGCAGCGGCAACCCACGCCATCGACGGGAATGAAGCCCGATAGAGCCGGTCACGGTCCGTTCGAGATCATGGGTTTGATCTGCCTGGGCATCCGTGCTTCTAGCCTTTCCCCGCCAGACAGCCGGAATGCCGGGCCGTCTCGTCCGGTTGGCGCGGGTATGACGACTTTGGGGCTCATCGGAAGCGGCATGATCGGAAGCACGGTGGCGAGGCTGGCGGTGGACGCCGGCTACCAGGTGGTGCTGAGCAACTCGCGCGGGCCGGAGACGCTGCGCGACCTGGCGGCGGAACTCGGCCCGCTGGCGCGGGCGGCCACCTGCGCGGAGGCGGCCACGGCGGGGGATCTGATGGTGGTCGCGACCCCGGTGAAGGCCTATTTGGGCCTGCCCGCCACGCCTTTCTCGGGCAAGGTGGTGATGGACACCGGCAACTACTATCCCGAGCGCGACGGGCAGCTCGGGGAGCTCGACAGCGGGTCGCTGACCAGCAGCGAGTTGCTGGCGCGGCGGCTGCCGGGGGCCTCGGTGGTGAAGGTGTTCAACAACATCTTCTTCAAGCACCTGCTGAACCTGGCCCGTCCGGCCTGGGCGGCGGACCGCTCGTACCTGCCGATCGCCGGCGACCGCGCGGCGGCCAAGGCGGCGGTCACCGAGTTCCTCGACTCGATCGGGTACGGGGCGGTGGACGCGGGGGCGCTGGCCGACGGCTGGCGCCAGCAGCCGGGGACGCCGGCCTACGGGCCGCCGTACGGGTCGTTCGACAACGAGAAGGGCACGCCCGCCAGCGCCGAGGTGATCCGTGCGGCGCTGGCTGGCGCGACCCGCTAACGAGGCCATGCGCGTCGACGCCGTTGCGTCCGGCGATGGGCTCACGTACAAGACGAGCACCGCCTCGTCTATAAGATCGCCGGTGCCGAAATCCGCATCGCCGCCTGCCGCTATCACTACGAACGCTGACCCGCTGGATCAGCCTTCGCCGGAGATGGCGGTGAGGGCCGCTAGGCCGTTGCCGCCCTCACCGCGGCTGAGGAGGCGGTAGCCCAGGTAGCCGACGATCACGATGATCAGGGACATCGCCAGCATGATGGAGCCCAGCGCGTTGAGGGCGGGGCCGCCGTTGCCGCCGTGCTGGGTGGAGTAGATGATCACCGACATCGGGGTGTTGCCCGCGCTCGAGGAGAGCAGGTCCACGATCACGAAGTCGTCGATCACGCCCGAGAAGACCAGCACGGCGCTGGCGAAGATGGCCGGCGCGAGCAGCGGGAGCAGCACCCGGCGGGCGACCTGGAACTGGTTCGCGCCCAGGTCGGCGGCGGCCTCCTCGTAGTGGCGGCCGATCGTGACCAGGCGGGCCTGCACGACGATCGCGGGCCAGCTCACGTTCCAGGTGACCAGGCCGAGCACCTCGGCCACGGTGCCCAGGTGGACCGAGCTGAACAGCGTGGTGAAGACGAAGAACATCGACACGCCGAAGATCAGCTCGGGGATCACGTAGGACAAGATCATCACGAAGTTGAACGTCGCCGGGATGGGGCCGCGCCAGCGGTTGATGCCGAGCGCGAACGCGACGCCCAGCGGCACCGCGATCACCGTGGTGAGCACCGACAGCCGCACGGTCTGGATGACGGCGGCGTGCAGCTGCGGGTCGTGCAGCACGGAGTTGACCGGGTCGCTGAAGTACCAGCGCCAGGAGAACCCCTGCCAGCTCGACTGCGACCGGCCGTTGTTGAAGGAGAAGAGCACCGCGATCGCGATCGGTACCAGCGACCAGATCAGATAGAGCCAGGTGAAGCCCTCGAGGAACCACGGGTGCCGCCACGGGTTACGCCAGAACGGGCGAAGCCGTCGGGGCTTTGCAGTATCCGACGCGGAAGCGGCAGCGGCGGGGGCGTCGGCGGCGGGGGCGTTAGTCGTGGTCATTGGTTTGCCTCGCGGTTGGTCGCGATCACGTAGTAGATCATCGGGATCAGCAGGACGATCAGCAGCATCAGCGACAGCACCGCGCCCTGGCCCTCGAGGCCGGGCGTGCCGAGCTGGCCCTGGATCAGGTTGCCGACCATCGAGGTGGACGCCGCGCCGGACAGCATCTGGTTGGTGTAGTAGTCGCCCAGCATCGGCAGCACGGTGATCAGCAGGCCGGTCAGGATCGGCTGGCGCGACAGCGGCAGCGTCACGTGCACGAAGGTGCGGAACCGGCCGAGGCCGAGGTCGCGGCCGGCCTCCAGGAGGGCCGGGTCGATCCGGTCGAGGCCCGCGTACAGCACGATGATCAGGTACGGGATGTAGCCGTAGACCAGGCCGAGCACCACCGTCGCGGCGTCGCCGCCGAGCCAGTTGACCGGGGAGATGCCGACCCAGCCGAGCGCCTTGTTCACGTAGCCGCCGGTGGAGAGCAGGTCGATCCAGGCCAGCATCCGCATCATGTAGCTGATCCAGAACGGCGCGATCAGCAGCACCAGGAACAGCGCCTTGCGGCGGCCGGCGAACCGGGCCACGAAGTAGGCCGCCGGGTAGCCGATCAGCAGGCACAGTAGCGAGGCGATCGCGGTGTAGAGGAGCGTCCGGAGAATGATCGGGCCGGCGAACGCCGAGCTGCCGAAGATGTCGCGCCATACGTCGATGACGGACGACGACGACCAGTCGAACGGGTTCCATACCGCGACCGGGGACTCGATGAGCTGGTCGAGCTTGCCCATGCGCGATCGCGAGCACCGCGTAGACCGGCACGATGAACAGCACCAGGAGCCACAGGATCCCGGGCAGCGGCGAGCGCGATCCAGAAGGCGTTCTTCCGCGTCTTGTTCATGGTCACCTCCTCGCCTAGACCCCGTTGCTGACGACGAGCCAGGCCTGCTGCCAGAGCGCGTCCGCGTCGACCGGGAGCTGGAGCTCGAACAGGCCGCGGCGGAAGTTCGTCGGCGTCACCACGGTCGAGGTGAGCGACGGCGGCAGGATCTGCTCCTTGACCAGCACCTGCGGCGTCACCCCGTTGAGCGGCTGCATGTAGCCGTTCCAGGAGATGTTCTCGAGTGCGTTCGGCAGGTCGAGCAGATAGTTGAGGAACAGGTGGGCGAGCACCGGGCTGGCCGATGACTTCAGCACCACCATCGTGTCGTTGTTCACCGGGCACCTCCCGTCGGTCGGGACCCAGTATCCGACCACATCGACGTTGACGCCCTTGGGCATGTAGGACGCGGCGGCCGCCATGTCGCCCGACCAGGCGTTGGTTATCCAGGTCTGGCCGCCGGGGACGTCGGAGTAGTCGGTGTTGTTGACGATCCGCAGGTTGACGAGGCCGCCCAGGTCCTGCAGCGACTGCCTGGCCAGGGCGATCTGCTGGTAGTCGGCGGTGTTCAGGTTGAAGATGCCGTTCTTCATCAGCCCCAGGCAGATCCCCTCGCGGTAGTCGTCGAGGACCGCCACCCGGCCACGGTACTTGGGCTGCCACGGCATCGCCCACGGGTTCGCCATCGCGTAGGGGTTCTCGTGCACCAGGTCCTTACGCCAGCTGATCCCGGTCGTGTAGATCGTGTACGGGACCGTGTACTGCCAGTTCTTGTCGTAGAAGGGGTCGGTGTAGTCCGGCCAGGCCTGGGCGATGTTGGGGATGTAGGAGTGGCTCAGCGGCTGGACCAGCTGGCCCTCGACCAGCTGGCCCATGGTGTCGGGGGTCGCGCCGATGAGCAGGTCGAAGCTGAGCCCGCTGCGCAGCTTCGACAGCGCCTCGTCCATCGTGTTGAACGTGGTCAGCTGCACCTTGCACTTGTACTTCTTGGCGAAGGCGTTGACGCAGGCCTGGTTGATGTACGCGGTCCAGATGAAAACCTGGAGGGTGGCGTCCCGCTCGGGCGCGAGCCCGGGCTTGATCGCGGTGTTGCCGGGGAAGATCGGCCACTGCACCGGGTTGTTCGGCCGGGGCAGCGGCAGGGTGCCCGAGCCGGTCAGGTCCGACGCGCATCCGGTCAGCGCGCCGCCCGCGCCGAGCGCCGCGAGCGCGGACAGGCCGGCGCCGCCTTTCAGGAACCGGCGGCGCGGCAGGCCGTGGCCCTGCCAGCCCTCACGCGGGTGTACCAACGGCCGTCTCCCTTCGCTGGCGCTACCTGACTGAATGTTCGGTCAATTGAACTCTCCGAGTGACCCGCCCGCAAGATTTCGTCTGTTAAGAATGCATTGCGACTGTTATCTCGGGGAGCGGCATCCGCGCCGCCCGCTACCCGCTTATCGCGGCGGCGAATGACCGGAAGTTCGCGACAAGTCGGTCGATGTCCGATTCATCGTGCTGGACGGAGATGAGCCACTGCTCGACCTTGCCCCACGGGGGCAGGAACACCCCGCCGTTGTGCTGGAACAGCCAGTGGGCGTGGCTCAGCGAGTCGTCGATCTCCAGGAAGCCGCGGTAGTCGCGGACCTCGGCCGCCCCGAACACCACGCACCCCTTGGCCCCGGCCGTCACCACCCGGCCGTTCACCCCGAACTCCTCGATGGCCGCGGCGATCCCCTCGGCGGCGCGCGACCGCAGGCCGTCGAGCCGCCGGTAGGCCGCTTCGGTCGCGACCTCGGTCAGCATCGCGCGGGCGGCGGCCATCGCCAGCGGGTTGCCGTTGAAGGTGCCGACCATCTCGTAGCCGCCGCGGGCGACGTGCTCCATGACGTCGGCGCCGCCGCCGATGGCCGCGACCGCCACTCCCCCGCCGAGCGACTTGGCCAGGCAAACCAGGTCCGGAGTCACCCCCGACAGCGCGGTGACTCCGCCCGGGCCGACCGTGAGCCCCGTTTTGACCTCGTCGAACGTGAGCAGCGCGCCATCGGCGTGCAGCAGGTCCCGCAGGCCCGCCAGGTAGCCGGGCAGCGGCGGGATGATGCCCGCGTTCATCATGATCGGCTCGACGATCATCCCTGCGATCCGGCCCGGGTGGGCCTCGAGCAGCCGGGCGACGCTGCCCAGGTCGTTGAACGTCGCGACCAGCGTGAGGTCGGTGATCGCGGCGGGGATGCCCGAGGAGGACGGCACCTGGTTGGGGCGCTCGCGCGGGCCGGCCTCGTCGGGGTCGGGCATGACCGACACCTGGACCGAGTCGTGGTGGCCGTGGTAGCCGCCCTCGACCTTGATGATCAGGTCGCGGCCGGTATAGGAGCGCATCAGGTGGACGGCGTCCATGGTGGCCTCGGTGCCCGAGTTGGCGAACCGCCAGCGCGGCAGACCCCAGCGGGCGGCCAGTTCGGCCGCCACCGCGATCGCGTCCTCGGTCGGCTGGGCGAAGTGGGTGCCCCGGCCGACCTGGTCGCGCACCGCCCGGACGATCGCCGGGTGCGCGTGGCCGGCCAGCGCCGCGCCGTAGCCGCCGTGCAGGTCCACGTATTCGTTGCCGTCGGCGTCGTAGACCTTGGCGCCGACGCCGTGGCTGAGCCAGACCGGCTGCGGCTGCGTGATCTGCCAGCTCGAGGTGACGCCGCCGGCGAGGACGTTTCTGGCGCGGGCGGCGAGCACGGCTGATTTCGGCTGCCGCTTGACGAAGATTTCTTCCTGGTCGGCGATGATGTCGGCGAGTCTGCTGTTGGCCTTGGTGAGCACCGTGGCGCCTCTTCCGGAACTTGACTGACTGAATATTCATTCAATCCTTGACTGAATGTTCAGTCTAAGCCTCCGGACGGGCTGCGGCAAGGAGTGTCGGGGCGGGTAGCGTTGGCGCGTGACCCTCTATGACATTCCTGTGAAAACCCTCTCCGGCGAGGACTCCTCGCTCGGCGCGCTCGCGGGCAAGACCCTGCTCGTGGTCAACGTCGCCTCCAAGTGCGGGCTGACCCCGCAGTACGCGGCGCTCGAGGCGCTGCATTCGCGGCTGGCCGACCGAGGCTTCTCGGTCGTCGGCTTCCCCTGCAACCAGTTCATGGGGCAGGAGCCGGGAACCGCCGAGGAGATCGAGCAGTTCTGCTCGACCACCTACGGGGTGACCTTCCCGATGTTCGAGAAAATCGAGGTCAACGGGGAGGGACGGCACCCGATCTACGAGCAGCTGACCGCGGTCCCCGACGCCGACGGCGCGGCGGGCGATGTCCAGTGGAACTTCGAGAAGTTCCTGCTCGGCCCGGACGGCTCCGTGCTGGCGCGGTTCCGGCCGCGGACGGTGCCGGACGACCCCGAGGTGCTGGCGGCCATCGAAGCGCACCTGCAGGCCTGAGCTCCTTGGTGGTGGCAGGACGGCGGCGCGGCCGCGCGCAGGTCAGCCACGCCATCGGCGGCCATTGTCGGCGTCGACGGCGTGGCTGACTGCCCGGGGATCGGTCGTTGAGATCGGTCAGTGGAATGGGTAACCGGGATGGGCGGCTACGGGAGCCTGACCGAGGCGTTGGCGACGATCACCTGCTGGTTGGCGATCGACCGGGCGTTCTGATTCGGGTTGCACGCGCCGTTCTTGAGCTTAGGGCCGATGCCGATGACGCTCAGCGCGAACTTGCCGCTCCCGCTGATCCCCTTGTACTTTCCTGTTCCGCCGGACAGCGTGAAGACGCCCGTCTGGCCGAATGAGTAGAAGCAGGTCTTGCTGTTGAAGCTCTGCCGCTGCGTCTTGGCGGTGTGCTTCACCGTGAACTTCCCGTTGGCGAAGATGAAGACGTCGACGCCCTTGGTGCCGGAGGCGTTGCTGCTGATCTGGCGGTCGATGCCGGCTCCGGTGAAGACGCCCCACGCGATAAGCGGGGAGTTGGGCGTGTTGGCCGTCGACGTGCTCATGACCTGGAAGTGCTCGGCGCCGGTGACGGCGGCCGGCGTCGCCGCGATCGGCGACGCCCCGGCCGGGACGGCCAGGCCCACCACCGCCGCGACCGCCGCGCCGACCATGGCCGCCAGCGCGGCCCGCTTGCGCCCCGTGCTGAGTCCCCGAAGCATCGCTCTTGCTGAGTTGATCCTCTCCATGTACCCCTCCTTGGGTCCTGCCCCGGGACCCCCTCGGCATCCCGAGGCATAAGGCATCCCCAACGGCCACCCCGTGCGGCCTTGAAGATTTCCCTAATCTATTACGCTTTATGGGAGCTGACGTCAATAAGTCCTGAGATAAATAAGTCCTGAGATAAAACGCGCGTGCTTTGGGGTGCGCCCATATTGCGGGTGTGGTGTGGCGGGTTTAGCGTCCGGTTCATGACGACATTTGTTCTGGTCCACGGGGCGTGGGGCGGGTCCTGGGGATTCCGTTTGGTCCGGGGGCCGCTGCGCGAGGCGGGGCATGAGGTGTTCACCCCGTCGCTGACCGGCATCGGCGAGCGCGCCCACCTGGCGTCCCCGCAGGTCAGCCTGTCCACCCACGTGCTCGACGTGGTGAACACGATCCTGTACGAGGACCTGACCGACATCGTGCTGCTCGGGTTCTCCTACGGCGGCATGGTCGTCACCGGCGCCCTCGAGCACGTCGCGGACCGGGTATCGCACCTGGTCTACCTGGACGCGTTCGTGCCCGCCGACGGCCAGTCGCTCGACGACCTCACCGGGGCCGGCCACCGGCCGGCCGCCGTCGGGCCGGGGGCGACGTGGCTGGTGGAGCCGTTGTACCGGCCGATGGACGACGCCGACGCGGCCGACTGGTCGGCGGCGCGCCGCTCGCCGCACCCGGTCGGCTGCTTCACCGAGCCGGTCCGGCTGCCGCGGCCGCTGGCGGAGTACCCGTTCACCCGGACCTACGTCAAGGCCACGCGGGAGCCCCGGCCCGCTGACGGCGGCCGCGCCTCCGCCTTCTGGACGGCCGCCGACTACGCCAAGACCAGCCCGGACTGGCGCTACCTGGAGGTGGACAGCGACCATGTGATCCCGCTGAACCGGCCGGCCGACCTGGTCGCCCTGCTTCTCGAACTAACGTAAAGTACCCGGGCTTGACACCCTCGCGACCTCGCTCGCCAGGAACATCGACGTCCCGCCCCTCCTTCACAACGTCCAGGATCTGGTCGGAAGCGTCGAGGATGTCCTGCACCCTCTGCTCGTCGCCGCGGCACACAGGTCGATGGACTCACTGAGGATGTGCTGGTCGCGTTCTTTCAGCCCGCCGGTGGACACGACGTCGACGTGGTGGCCCAAGAGCTCTTCGAGTTCCCTGGTCATCCGCAACAGGTCGAAGAGGGACTGTCCTGGCTGAAGTCGACCAGGAAGTCGATGTCGCTGTCCGGGCGGTCATCGCCGCGGGCGACTGAGCCAAACAGGCGGACACGGTTTGCGTGATGGCGTGCAGCACCAGGCCGCGCCGACCGGCCGTCCGCCACGCTCCCCAGGGGCTGACTGGAACTCGAGTCAGCGGTCGTTTGGCCCTGGCAGCCCTCGGCAACAGGGAACCTGGAACCGTGCTGCGGCCGATCTTCGCAGGCGAGGGGGCCGACGATTCCGAAACGAGACCTTCACTTGGCGTCGGCCCATGCCCGGTAGACCGCCTGAAGGGCCGCCCGTCGGCCTGGGCTGGACAAGACGTCCGTTGAGTCGACCCACTGCTCAATGGAACCCACGAGCGGCGGCAATCGTGCGACGTCCGGATCGGTGATGTTGGCCAACAGTCCTTCCGGCACCGCCCGGTCCACCGTGCGGTACGGCCGGTCGAAGAACGGGACCACCGCTGAACTAGGCGCTGGCAGCCCACGTCCACGCTGGATATCCAGGAGAACCTCGCAGGCGTCGGCCAGGGCGTCCTCGCGTTCCCGCCACACGGGCGCCGCGGCGGCGTCGTCGAGCAGGGATCCGAGGCTGGCGGACACGGGGAGCGAACGGAAGACGGTGCCACGCCATTTGGCGTAAGGCGCCCACCGCCGGGACAGCGCGAACGCCAGCCAGAGCAAGTTCTCAGCGAGTCCGGCGCTCAGCAGCCGGGAGCCGAACTCATCGCCTGACTCGGCGGTCCGGCCTACCATCGGCAGCATCTGGCAGAGCCGCTGCCAGCCTGCGGCCAGCACGTAGCGTTCGACGTCCGGCGGATACCAGGCGAGCAGCGTCCGGACTTCCGCCAGGGTGCGGGTCCGGTCGGCAAACACCGGGCCGGCGGTCACCTCGAGCACGCTCTGCCCGGTCACGCTCACCCAGTCCAATACCGACAGCCCTCCGGCTGGATCCACTCCCAGGCGGCTGATGGCGAAATCCGCGACGGTGGCGACCTCGACCTTGTGCGAGACCGAGGAGTCCCACGTGACCGGAAACCGCACCGGGAACTCCCCGAACCGTTCCGGCAGCTCATCTTCCAGCATCCGGCTGATTCGGGGCACCTGATCGCGGGCGTCCTGGTCGACCAGGAGCGTCAGACGGCACCCCCAGTCGTGATCGCGGCTCATCTGGTCATCCAGACCGAACACGTCCGATCCCGACCCCAGCCGCGCCGCCGCGTATCCAAGCCCTGGTACGGCCCGGCTCAGCAGCGGCTCGACGACATCGACGAAGAACGTGCGAGCCAACTCGGCTCCGGGCAGATGGTCATCAGTCACAGCGGCAGTGAGCTTGCCCCCGTTTCCCGGACACCTGACCTGAGGTGGCCTCGGCCATCAGGAAGGATGTCCTCATGCCTGCACCGCACCCTCTGGAGTTCCGCCAGCGCGCCGTCGAGCTCGCCCGCGCGGGCGCCTCACCCGTCGCCAGGATCGCGAAGGACCTGGGTATCAGCGAGTCGTGCCTGCGCAACTGGATGGCCCAGGCCGACTGCTGACGACAACGCAGCAAGCGTCGAAGCTCACCAGCGTGGAGAAGACAGGAGCTTTCCGAGCTGCGCCGCAAGAACCGGCAGCTTGAGATGGAAAACGAGATCCTCAAGCGCGCGGCCGCTTACTTCGCCCGCGAAAGCGTCCTCCCAAAGTCTAACCTTCCGGCTGGTCCGAGAGCTCGCCGATGCCGGGATTCCCGTTGCGGTCGGGCCTGCCGCGGTCGCTGAGCGTTTCCGTCGTCCGGCTATTACGAATGGCTCGCGACGCGGCCTGAATCACCGAGGGAAACCAGGAACCAGGAGCTGGCGAAAATGATCGCGGCTATTCACGAGGAGTCCCGACGGCACGTACGGGTGGCCGCGGGTCCACGCTGAGCTGGTGCTGGGCCTGCGGCGAGACGGTCGAACCGCAAGCGCGTCGCGCGGCTGATGCGCGAGGCCGGCCTGCAGGGCGTCCACCGGCGCAAAGGGCGGAAGAACCTGGTCAACGCGGCAACCGAGGAAGACCTCGTGCACCGGCAGTTCACGGTCGCCGAGCTGAACCGGCTGATTCATGGCACCTGATCGCGCGCGTCCTGGTCGACCAGCAGCGTCAGACGGCACCCCCAGTCGTGATCGCGGCTCATCTGGTCATCCAGACCGAACACGTCCGATCCCGACCCCAGCCGCGCCGCCGCGTATCCAAGCCCTGGTACGGCCCGGCACAGCAGCGGCTCGACGACATCGACGAAGAACGTGCGAGCCAACTCGGCTCCGGGCAGATGGTCATCAGTCACAGCGGCAGCCCATCAGACGGGTGCCGACCAGAGCCACTCATTTTCGACTCCGCTACTCAAAACACCCGCAGAGCGACCGCATAGCCGGACCGGCCAGCTGGCCCAGACCGGAGCCAGCTAACGCTGAAAGCCACAACCAGGCGCCCGGGTTCCCGTTGTCCCCCTGGAATGTCAGTACCCCCGCCTATGGTGGGAACGTGGCAGAGACAGCGACTACCAGTGGTTTCGGAAGCGCCGACCTCGAGACGTACCGGCGTGAGCTGACCGGGTACTGCTACCGGATGCTCGGTTCGGCGTTCGAGGCGGAGGACGCCGTGCAGGAGACGATGCTGCGCGCCTGGCGGGGGGCCGACGGGTTCGAGGCGCGATCCTCGCTGCGATCGTGGCTGTACCGGATCGCGACCAACGTGTGCCTTGACGCGCTGCGCGGTGAGAAGCGGCGGGCGCTGCCGATGGACCTCGGACCGGCGTCGCCGCCGGTCGAGTCGCTGCTGCGGCCCGGGCCGGCCGAGGACATCTGGGTCACGCCGATCCCCGATGCGATGGTGGTGCCCGAGCGCGGCGACCCGGCCGAGATCGCGGCGCTGCGCGACTCGGTGCGGTTGGCCTTCGTGACCGCGCTGCAGCACTTGCCGGCCAGGCAGCGGGCGGCGCTGATCCTGTGCGAGGTGCTCAAGCTGTCCGCCGCCGAGGCGGCGACCGCCCTGGACGCCACGGTGCCTTCGGTCAACAGCGCGCTGCAGCGGGCCCGGGCCACGCTGGCGGAGCTGCCCGATCACCAGCGGCCCGACTCGGTCGACCCGGAGAACGCCGCCCTGCTCGCCCAGTACGTGGACGCGTTTCAGCGCTACGACATCACCGCCCTCCTCACGGTCATCCGCGAGGACGCGGTGATGACGATGCCCCCTTTCGAGCTGTGGCTCCGGGGCGCCTCGGACATCACGACGTGGATGGTCCAGCCCGGGCCGAGCGCGTGCGCGGGGTCGCTGCTCGTGCCGGTGCGCGCCAATGGCGTGCTCGCCTGGGGGCAGTACAAGCCGGACCCCTCCCGCGGCGGGCTGGCGCCCTGGGCGCTGCTTGTGCACGAGGTCAGCGGCGGGAAGATCAGCCGGATGACGTTCTTCCTCGACGTCGAACGGCTGTTCCCGCTGTTCGGGCTAGCGGACCGGATTTTCGACGATCGTTAGAACCCGTCCGTTATCCTCGCATCCGTGCGAGTTCTCTTCATCAAGCAAGATCACGCCTCGCCCAGCGGCCTGGTCGGGGACGCGTTCACCTCGCTCGGGTGGGACGTGTTCGAGCTCATCGTCGTCCCGGAAGCGCGCTATCACTCTCCCGACGTTTCCGCGTTCTTCCCGTCGGCCGACCTGTTCGACGCGATCGTGTTCTACGGCGCGCCGTGGTCGGTGTACGACACGGCGACGATCGGGACCTGGATCGGCGACGAGATCGCGTTCGCGCGATCGGCGATCGCGCTCGGGGTGCCCGTGCTCGGGATCTGCTTCGGCGGGCAGCTGCTCGCGGCCGCGGTCGGCGGGTCCGTCTCGCCCGCGCCGACGCCCGAGATCGGGTGGATCTCGGTCTCGGCCGACCCGTCCGGGCTGATCGAGCCGGGACCGTGGTTCTCCTGGCACTTCGACCGGTTCACGCTGCCGCCGTCGGTGCCGGTGCTGAGCACGACCGCGGCGGCCGACCAGGCCTTCTGCCGGGGACGGACACTCGGCCTGCAGTTTCACCCGGAGGTGAACGAGGAAGTACTCGACTCCTGGCTCCGGGTGGGCGGGTACGACGAGCTGGCCGGGCTTGACATCGACGCTGAGTCGCTGCTGGCGCAGACCCGGCGGCTGACCGACGCGGCCGCTGTGCGCGCGCATGCGCTCGTCCGGCGGTTCGTCACCGATGTGGCGCAGCGGCCGGCGGTGCCACTGCCCGCGGCGCCTGCGGCCGGAGATGCGACGGTTCTCACACCGTCGCAGTAGCGACTAGGCCTGCTCGCAGCCTTAGCGTGTTTATGTGCCGGACGATCTGCTGAGAGCCCTCGCCATCTTCGCGGCCGGCCTGGCGGCGGGCACGATCAACACGGTCGTCGGCTCCGGGACGCTGATCACCTTCCCGACGCTGCTAGCGTTCGGCTACCCGCCGGTGCTGGCCAACGTGTCCAACAACGTCGGCCTGGTGCCGGGCGTCGCCAGCGGCGTGTACGGGTACCGGTCCGAGCTCGGCGGCCAGCGGCGGCGCCTCATCCGGCTCGGCTCGGCCTCGGTCTGCGGCGGGCTGGTCGGCGCGATCCTGCTGCTCACGCTGCCGCAGAGCGCGTTCAAGTCGATCGTGCCTGCGCTCATCGGGCTGGCCGTGGTGATGGTGATCATCCAGCCCCGGCTGGCCAAGTGGGTGGCCGAGCGGCAACGGGCGCGGGCGGCCCAGGCGGCGGCGGACGGGGCCGGCGCGGGCGGCGGGGACCGTGTGGACGGTGTGGACGCCAGGTTCGGTGCAGGCGGTGCGGAGGCCGGGCGCGGTGCGGATACGGGGGGTGCAGGTGCGGGCGGTGCGGGCGTCGTGGCCGCTCCCGCGGCCGTCGTCGCCGCTCCCCCGGCGGCGGCCGACGCGATCGGCGGCCCGGTCCTGTGGGTGCTCGTCTTCCTGGCCGGGATCTACGGCGGGTACTTCGGCGCGGCCCAGGGAGTCCTGCTGATCGGCATGCTCGGGATCGCGCTCAACGACTCCCTGCAGCGGATCAACGCGGCTAAGAACGTACTGGCCGGCCTGGTGAACGGGCTCGCCGCGGTGGTGTTCATCCTCGCCACCCACATCGACTGGGGGGTGGCCGGGCTGATCGCGGCCGGCTCGATTATCGGCGGCCAGGTCGGCGCGCGCATCGGCAAGCGGCTTCCCCCGTGGGGGCTGCGGGTGGTGATCGTCTGTGTTGGCACCGCGGCGCTGATTAAGCTCCTGGCCTGATTGAGACGCCGCCCGTTTGTGGCGTCAGGGGCTTGCCGAGGCCTGCGCGGCGGCGGAGATTAGGGGCAGATCTCGGTAAGCCGCGCAAAGGAGACGGACGCCCATGGCAGCGAGCATTCAGCCTGCGGACATTCACGCTGAGCACGTCGGGAGCCTGCTGCGGCAGCCCTGGCTGCTGACCGCCCGGGCGGAGTACAAGGCGGGCGCGATCGGCGAAGGGGAGCTGCGGGCGGCGGAGGATCGCGCGACCGAGGAGAACATCGCAGTCCAGCGCGCGGCCGGGATGCGGGTGTTCACCGACGGCGAGGTCCGGCGGACCAACTGGATGACCGGCATCCTCGAATCCACCGGCGGCATGAGCCCGATCGAGACTCCGGCCGTCACCTGGCACCGGGAAGACGGCGAGGTCCCGCCGGAGGAGGAGACCGACTTCGTGATGACGGTGGCGGCGTCGAAGGTGTTCCGCAAGGACCACCTCACCGCGGTCGAGGCCGCGTACATGGCTACGCAGGTGCCGGGCCAGTTCAAGATCACGATGATGTCGGCGGCGATGGGCGGGATGACCTGGCGGCCCGAGGTCAGCGCCGATGCCTATCCCGACCCAGCCGACCTGGTGGCCGACCTGGTGGCGCTGCAGGTCGACGAGATCTCCGAGCTCGCCCTGCTGGGGACGCGCTGGGTGCAGATCGACTCGCTCTCGTACAACCAGGTGTTCGACGACGAGTTCCGCGCCGCCACCCAGAACACGCTCGACCCGGCGTTCATCCTGGCGGCGTCGGTCGAGGCCGACACCTCGATCGTCGCCGGGGTCAAGGCGGCGCACCCGGATGTCACGGTGGGCATGCACATCTGCCGCGGCAACAACCGGAGCGCCTACATGGCCAAGGGCGGGTACGAGCCGGTCGCGGAGCAACTGTTCGGCACCGTGCCGGTCGACCGGTTCCTGCTCGAGTACGACACCGAGCGGGCAGGCGGGTTCGAGCCGCTGCGGTTCGTCCGACCCGGCGCCGTGGTCGTGCTCGGGCTCGTCTCTTCCAAGACGCCGGTGCTGGAGTCGCAGGACGACCTGCGCCGGCGGATCGACGAGGCCGCGCGCTACGTCCCGCTTGAGAACCTGGCGCTGTCCCCGCAGTGCGGCTTCGCTTCCACCTCGGCCGGGAACGTGCTGACCCCGGACGAGCAGAAGGCCAAACTCGCACTGGTCGTCGACACCGCAGCGAAGGTCTGGGGCTAGATCGCCGAGCGAACGCGCCCGGAGGGGCCCGCGGGCGGCACGCGGCTACGATGGCGCCGTGGGGAAGAGAAAGCCGTCATTCAGCGGCCAAGCCAGTCGATTCGGCGGCCTGCGGTCAACGAGGACAATCCAATGGATCGCTTCCTCGCCGAGCTGGGGACGACGATCGCGGCGGGTGACGTGCTCAACGCGGAGATCGAGACCTCGGCGCTGGTCGGCCTGCTGTCCGAGCTGGATCACTCAGCCGCGGAGATGGCGCAGCTGACCGCTGCTCTGGTCAGTGTTGCCGCGAATGAGCCTCGGCCGACGGAGCCGAGGGGGCCGCTTACCTCCGGCTTCTCATGTCGCTCGGGCCGCGAAGGGTCAAGCGGGAGGCGAGCGAGGCGCTCGCTGAGTTCACCGCCGACGGCGTCTATCCGCCGGAGTGGGTTACCAGCATCGGGAGGCCGACGCCCGAACAGGCGTGGCGTTTGTACGACGTCGTCGGGCGACCGCGAGGTCATCGTGGTGACGTATCGCTATGAGGACACGGAGCAGCACGCGCTGCTCGTCGCGATCGACCTCGCGGAACTGCCGCTGGCCGACATGATCGTGATAACCGAAAACGCCGACGGAATGATCAAGACCCTGCGAGACCACGCCGAGCCGTGGGAACGCTTCGAGCAGATCACCGCTGCCTGAGGCCAGACGACGCATCGAGCCAGCGCTCGCCCGGGCTGACGAGGAGCCGGGCTTCGGTCGCGGCGCTCCCTCGGCCCTGTTCCTCCCGCTGGCCAAGTCCCGTCTCCGCCGACTTCCGTCGGACGATCCTGGCAAGGCCGTCGTCTACACCGCCGCCGACCGCGCGGCCGCCGTCGATGAGTTCCTGCGCAGCGCTCACGGTTCCGACGCCGGCGACCCGGAGACCGCGCGGTTCTGGGCGCAGGCGCTCACCGGGTACAGCAGCCGCGTCCCCGGCGAGCCGCCTGCCCAGGTCGGGCCGACGAGGCTCTCCGCCCTGCTGCTGGCGCACGTCCCGAACACGTTCACGTTGTCGGCCGAACTCCATGACGGCCTGCGGCCGACGGTGACTGCGTGGGTCCGCTGGGCCGCCGTTTACCAGAGCCTGGACCAGGCGGCGACCGAGCACCTGACGGAGCGAGTGCCGCTGATCTTCAGTGAGTTCCAGGCTGCCTACGATGACCCGGACAGCGTTGCTGGCGCGCGGATACGTGCGTGATCTCGTCGCAGCTGACACCGACGTCGCGTGGCTGGCGGATCAGCGCGCCCGGCGTGAGTTCGCGGTGCCGTTCCCGGACGAACGCGATCCGGGCGTCGCGGACATCGACGCTGCCAACCCGGACGGGCGCGCCGTCGTGACGGCAGCCGAGTTCGCGCAGTGCGCGCCTGAAGGCGCGGAGGGCGAGAAGTTCGTGGCGGCGGCCAGGCGCGTCGTCGAGGAGATCTGGAACGACGACCCGGCGCAGACCTGGCAGGAGGCCAGGCACCTGGCCGCTAAGGGGCTGGACCGGCACGACGTGATCCACGCACTGGCAGCCGACGATCACGGGAACCGCGCCTAACGCGCCTGTGCGAGGAAACGTGCTGACGCCCGACCCCAAGGCCAGGCTCGCACTGATGGCGGCACCCGCAGACGGTCTGGGTAGCCGGACAGGCGAAGCGACGGACCGTTCACCATGGGTATTGATGTTCTGGCTTGATCTCCTAGTAAAGGCCGACGATGTTGCCGTCGTCGTCCAGGTCGATGGAGACGGCGGCGGGCTTGCCCGCCAGGCCGGGCATCGTCCGCATGTCGCCGCAGATCGGGTAGATGAAGCCGGCCCCGACCGAGGCGCGGACCTCGCGAACCGGGAGCCGGAAGCCGGTCGGCGCGCCCTTGAGGTTGGCGTCGTGGCTCAGCGAGTACTGCGTCTTGGCGATGCAGACCGGGAGGCCGCCGAACCCGTTGCGCTCGTAGCCGTCGAGCTGGCGGCTGGCGAGCGGGCTGTAGTCCACCCCGTCGGCGCCGTAGATCGTGGTGGCGAGGGCCTCGATCTTCTCCCTGAGCGACGCCTCGGACGGGTAGAGGAAGCGGAAGTTGCTGGGCTGCGCGGCGACCTCGGCGACCGCCTCCGCGATCTCGGCCGCGCCGCGGCCGCCGTCCGCGAAGTGCGTGCCGACCGCCGACCGGACGCCCATGGACGCGGCGACCTCGCGGATCGCGGCGCGCTCGGACGGGAAGTCCGATGGCATCGCGTTGATCGCGACGACCGGCTCGATGCCGTGCGCGCGGATGTTCTCCAGCTGCTTGCGCAGGTTGGCCGCGCCCATCAGCACGTCCTCGGGGTTCTCCGCGAGCATGCCCTCGGGCAGCGCGCGGCCGGCCACCACGCGGTACTTGCCCGAGTGGCTTTTCAGCGCCCGGACGGTCGCGACGACCACCGCCGCGTCCGGCTTGAGGCCGGAGACGCGGCACTTGATGTTGAAGAACCGCTCCGCGCCCATGTCGGCCCCGAACCCAGCCTCGGTGACCAGGAAGTCGCCGGAATGGATGCCGATCAGGTCGGCGACCACGCTGCTGTTGCCGTGCGCGATGTTGCCGAAGGGACCGGCGTGGACGAAGACCGGCGTGTTCTCCAGCGTCTGGAGCAGGTTCGGCTTGAGCGCCTCGCGCATGATCACCGCCGCCGCGCCGGCCGCCTTGAGCTGCTCGGCGGTGACCGGCTCGCCCGCCTTCGTGTAGCCGACGACGATGCGGCCCAGCCGCGCGCGCAGGTCCTTGAGGTCCTTAGAGAGCGCAAGAACGGCCATCACCTCCGAGGCGGCGGTGATGTCGAAACCCGCCTGCCGGGGCACGCCGTCGCCGGCCGCGCCGAGGCCGATCACAATGTTTCTCAGCGCGCGGTCGTTGACGTCGATCACCCGCTTCCAGGTGATCTGGTTCAGGTCGAGCCCGAACTCGTTGCCCGCGTAGAGGCTGTTGTCCACCATCGCCGCAATCTGGTTGTGCGCCGCCGTGACCGCGTGCATATCGCCGGTCAGGTGCAGGTTGAGCAGTTCGAACGGGACCGCCTGGGAGTAGCCGCCGCCCGCCGCGCCGCCCTTGATGCCGAACGTCGGCCCCATGCTGGCCTGGCGGATGGCGATCGTGGCCTTCCGGCCGATGTGCCTGAACGCCATGCCGAGGCCGATCGTGGTGGTCGTCTTGCCCTCGCCCAGCGGGGTGGGGGTGATCGCGGTGACGACGACGTACTTGGCCTTCGGGCGGTCCTGCAGCTCTTCGATGGCCCTGAGGTCGATCTTGGCGACGTGCTCGCCGTGCTGCTCGACCAGCCAGGGCGGGATGCCGATGTCCTCGGCGATTTCCATTACTGGCTTTAGCGTGGCCTGTCGTGCGATTTCGAGTGCGGTTGGCATCGTCATGACGGGTGGACCTCCGGCCCCATTGACGGCATTACTGCTGGTGATTGTGGGGCCGCGTGGGGGAATGTCTATCTGCGCCACGACCAAACCTGCGGCTTGATTGTTATTAAGCAAGCACAATCACCGTCGGCGCAGCGTCAGCGTGGTTCACCTCATCCTTCTGGATGAGCCTGCCGCCGCTCGGGCACCCGAGCCCCGTCCGTTCAACTACTCTGGTCGGGGTGTCGGCAGGTCAGACCTGGGTGCGTTGTGGGGTTCCAGAGTCGGCCGGGTCCGTTCCATATGAAGCTTTGAAACCCCGAGACCACGGAAAGGGAGGCGCGCGCAATGTCGTACCACCTCACGTACCTCCAGGCGGCCGTCACCGGACTCGTACAGGGCGTGACCGAGCTGTTCCCGGTCTCGAGCCTCGGGCACAACGTGCTGCTTCCCGCGCTGATCGGCGGAAGCTGGGCTAAGACGCTGAACGTCTCCGCCACCGGCTCGCCGTACCTGGCGTTCATCGTCGGGCTGCACGTGGCGACGGCGGTTGCGATGATCGCGTTCTTCTGGCGGGACTGGCTGCGGATCGTCCGCGGGTTCGTCACCTCCATCGTGGAGCGCCGGGTGGCGACGCCCGACCAGCGGCTGGCCTGGATGATCATCCTCGGGACGATCCCGGTGGGCATCGTCGGGTTGGTGCTGCAGAAGGAATTCACGAAGATATTCGCCAAGCCCGAGCTTGCGGCGACGTTCCTGGCCGTCAACGGCGTGATCCTGCTGGCGAGTGAGCGGATGCGGCGGCAGAAGGAGAACTCCGGCGGCGGGGCTCCGGCGGCCGGCCGGGCGGTGCCTGTCTTCGACGGGCCCGCGGGCGGCCCGGGCTTCGGCAGTCCGGGCTTCGGCGGGCCGGGCGGACGTCCCGTGGGCGGGCCGCCGCCCGGGTACTCACAGCAACCGCGGCAGCAGCAGTGGCAGGGGCCCGACCCCCGCTACGGGCAAGACGACTGGCAGCGGCGCGGCGGCGGCAGCAGTACGGCCCGGACGGGCAGCCGATCCGGGGCGGCCAGTACGACGCGGACGGGCAGCCCACCCGGGGCGGCCAGTACGGGCAGGACCAGTACGGGCAAGCGCAATACGGCCAGGACCAGTACGGGCGGGATCCGTGGGGCGGGCAGCCGCAGCCGCCGACCGCGGGCCCGGGGTACGGGCAGCAGGCTCCCTACGGGCAGCAGCCGTGGGACGCCCAGCCCGGACCGGGGCCGGACGCCTGGCGCGACCAAGCCCGCCAGCAGGATGGCGACCCGCGTGGCGCCCCCCGAGAGGCGCTTGACCCGCGCGGCTCGCGGCCGCAGCCGGGCGGGCGACACGGGCGGTCCGGCGACGAACGGCCGGGGGCGAACGGCGCCGGCGGCGATCCGGCGGTGGAGGCCGACCGGCGACTGTCCACGATCGGCTTCGGGCGCGCGGTTTTCATCGGCGCCGCGCAGATCCTCGCGCTGCTCCCCGGCATCAGCCGGGACGGCATCGTCACGGTGGCCGGCATGGGGCGCGGGCTCACCCGCCAGGACGCGGTGCGGTACTCGTTCCTGCTCTCGGCGCCGGTCATCCTCGCCGCGGGCGCGCTGAAGGCGCACGACCTGACCGGGCCGATCAGCAAGGGGATGCACGGGCCGATCATCCTCGGCTCGCTGATCGCGGGCCTCGGGGCCTACCTGTCCATCCGGTTCCTGACCAAGTACTTCAGCGAAGACAAGTCGCTGAACCCGTTCGGGTACTACTGCATCATCGCCGGGCTCGGCAGCCTCGCGTATCTGGTGCTCAAGTAACGCCTGATATGCATCGTCGGTAACCCCGAATTATTGTGCGACGTTTCAATATGTTTTCCGGTTGTTTTGTCGCATGATAATTCGAGGACTGGACGGCGCCTGGCTTGCGTTTCTAGATTCCGTTGCTCCCGGGGACGACCAGGCCCGACTCGTAGGCGATGACGACGAGCTGAGCGCGGTCGCGGGCGTCGAGCTTGGTCATGATGTGGCTGACGTGCGTCTTGGTGGTCAGCGGGCTCAGGTAGAGGCGGGTCGCGATTTCCTCGTTGGATAGCCCCTCGGCGACCAGCGACAGGACCTCGCGCTCACGCTCGGTAATACGGGAAAGGTCGCGACCGGGCGGTTGGCGACCCGCGCCAGCGCGCTGTCCCTGGCCGCCCCCGGGGCCCGGCCCGACACCCGGTCCGGCCGCCGGGCCGCGGCTGGCGAACATCGCGATCAGGCGGCGGGTGACGCTCGGGGACATCAGCGCCTCGCCCCGAGCCACCACCCGGACGGCGCGGATCAGATCCTCCGGCTCCGCGTCCTTGACCAGGAAGCCGCTCGCGCCCGCGCGCAGGGCCTGGTAGACGTACTCGTCGGTCTCGAACGTGGTCAGGATGACGACCTTGACCCCGGCCAGGTCCCGGTCGGCGGCGACCCGGCGGGTGGCCTCGAGCCCGTCGACCTCTGGCATCCGGATGTCCATCAAGATCACGTCCGGGCGCTCGGTCCTGGCCAAGGCGACCGCCTGCTCCCCGTTGACCGCCTCGCCGACCACCTCGACGTCCCCGGCCGCCTCGAGCAGTACCCGGAAGCCGGCCCGGATCAGCCCCTGGTCGTCGGCCAGGAGCACGCGGATCACGGGCGGCCGCCGTGATGGCTGCTGGCGCCGGAGTCGTCGCGGGTCCACTGCTGGCCGTCGGATGCGGTCTCGGGCTGCGCCAGCGCGGTGCCGGGTGCCTGCGGGTCGAGCGGGAAGCGCGCGGCGACCCGGAAACCACGGTCAGGCAGCGGGCCGATCTCCATGACGCCGCCCGCGGCGGCGGCGCGCTCCCGCATGCCGCGCAGGCCGTGCCCGGCGCCGGTGCCGGCCGCGAACTCGGTCTGCGCGGTCGGTGAGAGGCCGCGCCCGGTGTCGGTCACCTCGACGGCCAGGCTTTCGGCGGCGTAGTGCACGGTCACGGCGGCGGTGGCGGGGCCGGCGTGGCTGATGGCGTTGGTCAGCGCCTCCTGGATGATGCGAAACGCGGACAGGTCGGTGACCGCCGGCAGGTCGCGCGGCTGACCGGTAACCGTCACCGTGACCGGCAGGCCGGCCGCCCGGACCCCGGCCGCCAGCGCGTCAAGCCGCGCCAGGCCGGCGGCCGGCTGGACCGGGTCGACGCATCCGTCCTCGTCGCCGCTCGCCGCGCGCAGCACGTTGAGGATGGCTCGCAGCTCGCGCAGCCCGTCCTTGCTCGCGGCGCGGATCGCCTGCAGGGATTCGGCCGCCCGCTCGGGGCGGTCGCGCAGCAGGGTCGCGGCCGCGCTGGCCTGCACGGTGATCGTGGCCATGGTGTGCGCCACCACGTCATGCAGTTCCCTGGCGATGCGCAACCGCTCCTCGTCGATGCCCCGCTGGGCCTCCTGCGCGGCCTGCCTGGCCAGCTGCGCGCGCTCGGCGTCGAGGTAGGCGCGGCGGCTGCCGATCGCTATCCCGGCGAAGAGCGCGACCGCGAGGTTGGCCGGGATGAGGAAGAAGCCGCCGCCGGTCGCCCCGAGGGGATTATCGGCCCCCGTGGCGGCCATCAGAACGGCGGTGACCGCGACCGCCCACGCGCTCGAGCGCAGCGCCGTCATCGACGGATCGGCGGCCAGCGTGCCCATCGCGACGGCGGGCAGCAGCAAGGCCACGCCGTTCTCGTAGCCGGGCAGGGTGTAGCCGACGACGAACGCCGTCGACGCGCACAGCACGAGCCTCGGGTAGCGGTGCCGCCAGGCGAGGACGGCGCCGGCCGCGGCGACCAGCAGCAGCGCGGCGTCCGGGGTGTGCGGCAGATGGTGCTGGCCGGTGAAGTAGGTGCCGGGCGTGGACGGATGCGCCTCGCCGTAGGCGGCGACCACCGCGATCACGGTGATCACCACCGCGATGGCCGCGTCGCGAGGCGAAGGCCGGCGGCCGCCACCCGGGCGATCCCAGGCGCGACGGACCCAGCCCGGGAGTGCCCGGCTGGGCGACGTCGGCCGAGAATTGCTCACGCTACGCAGGGTAGGGCCGATCGGCGCCGCCCACCAGCCACTGGCGATGTACTCCCCCGGTAGTAGGCCGACGCCCGCCGCGTCGTCGGTCATGGCTAGCCGAAGAGCGAGGTCACGCGGGCGGTGGGCGCCGGGTCGGTGTCGCCTTCCGGCCCGGCCGGGTGCGGGGTGCGGGACGTCACCGTCCGGAACAGTTCGGCCGGAACGCGGCACTGGTCGCGGAGGTGGGACTCGGTGATGCCCTCGGCCGCCAGCAGCTCGACGGCGCGGGGCAGCATCGAGGGCTGCTCGAGGACGGTGATCAGGCCGGGCTCACCGCGCCGCCAGCCTCGGCTGGTGAGCGTGGCCATGGCGTTGCGGTAGGAGACCTCGGTGAGGGTGCCCAGCCGGCGGGCCCGGTACAGCAGTGCCTGGATGCTGGCCCCCCAGCGCTCCTTGGACCGGGCCAGGGACTGCCAGGCGGCGCCGTTCATGGTGGTGGGGAGCTCGTCGCGGATCTCGGCCGCGGGCATCAGCAGCTCGGCCGCGAAGCGGTTGGCCTGGTCCTCGACGCTCCGGCCGCCGGGCTCGGCGTCGCTGTGCATGACTAGGTGGCCGAGCTCGTGGGCGACGTCGAAGCGCTGGCGGTAGTAGTCGTGCTTGACCGGGTTGAGCACGACGACGGGGCGCAGGCGGCTGTCGAACGAGTACGCGTCCACGCTGGCGGCCTGGGGCGGGCTGAAGACGACGAGGACACCGTGGTTCTCCAGCAGGCGGACCAGGTGGGGGGCCGGGCCGGCGCTCATCCCCCAGTGGCGGCGGACCTGCCGCGCGGCCCGTTCCGGTCCGCCGCCGTCCGGGTGATCGGCGTCGATCGGCACCGGGAAGCTCGGCACGTCCCGGTCGGGGCACTCGACGTGCTTTTCCAGGCTGGTCGCGATGTCCACTGCGAGCTGCCCGTAGGCGAACGCCTGGTCCCTGGCCAGCTGCGTGGTCGAGCGCAGGGAACGGAAGTGCGGGGTGGACGACAGCGCCGCCACGTCATCGGGCCGCATGGCGAAGAAGCCGGGATCGACCCCCAGGCTGAGCGCGAGCCTGGCCACCGTCACCGCCGTCGGGCGCTTGGCGCCGGACTCCCAGGCGGCGACCGCGGTGGGGCTCATCTCCAGGAAGCTGGGCCAGCTCGGACTTGCGCAGGCCGGCCAGCTGCCGACCGAGGGTGAGGCGCGCCCCATCGAAGAACGCCGCGACGTCGGCCGCGCGCGTGCGGTCGGGCGTCACGCCTGTCCGCCGTCGCGTTCCCGGCCAGTGCGGCGACCGCCGTCGATGACGCGCAGCCGGACCTGCGCGTCGGGCACCGCGGAGAGCTTGTCGATTTTGGCCGCCGCCGTGACCTCGGTGCGGCGGACAGCCGGGAGCGGCACGGTGAGCAGGTTCTCCCGCCAGTACCAGGCCGAGCCACCGCGCAGGTTGAGCCAGGGGCGGCCGAAGGTCAGCTCGATCTCGCCGCTGTCGGCGTCGAGGGTGTGCGCGACGATGAACGTGGGCAGCTTGAGCCGCCGGTCGGCCGCCAGCAGCAGCGGGTCGAGCCGCGGTAGCACGGCCGTCCCTGGCGGGGCGTCCGCGGGCACTAGGTCGTCTGGTAGCACGCCGTCGGTGAGCAGGTCCTCGAACAGCGACGGCTGGCGGTGGTCGGGGCCCGGTTGCATGGCGACGAGCTGCTTGGTGACGGACTTCTCGAGCCACGGCAGCGTGTCGAGACGGCCGAACTCGGCCGAGGCGATCAGGAACCAATGGCGCCGGTAGGCCCATCCGGCGCTGCCGCGCACGTCGTTCCGCCGGACCAGGCCGGGGGCGAGGGCGGGCATCGTGCTGAGGTCCCGCTCGGACAGCTCGGCGTAGAGAACGTCACGGTCGAGCCTGCCGTCGGCGTCGGGAACGGCGTACCGCGCGCACGCAAAGACCCGGTCCAGGCGGTCGCGGAACAGGGTGAACCGGGTGTGGCCGAGCCAGGCGGGATCGTGACCGTCGGCCTCGGAGTAGGTCTCAAGCGACCGTCTGGTGGCCGACTCATACGCCCAGCGGATGCCCGCGAGCACGCCCGCCGCCGTCAGCTCCGCGATCACTTCCTGCTGTTCAGTCCCATGAGGGCAGGATACACCGCAGGCAGTAAATGACGCGCGAAACTGAACCGTGGCGGCGTGTCGCGGCGCTAGCCGGTGACGCGGGCGACGCCGACGATGATCGTGCAGTCGCGCTCGGGCGGGACCGGCACCTGGGCCCAGCCCGGCCGCACGGTCCTGCCGTCGCCGACCCCCGGCTCCACCAGCTCGAGGGGTCCGAAGAACGACGCGAAGTCGGCCGCGTCGTGCTGATACAGCTTCGTCGGGCCATCGGCCATGTACGTGCGGAAGAACTCGTCCCCCCGCTGGCCGAGGACCAGGCCCATGGTGAGGACGACGAAGCTGCCCGGCGCCAGGCCCGCGACGTACCTCGCCACCAGGTCCTGCGCATCGGTGACGTCGAAGAAGTGCAGCAGCATGCCCATGATCAGGCAGGCCGGGCGGGAGAGGTCAATGCCTTCCGACACCCGGGCGAGGACCGCGGGCACGTCGCGCACGTCGCCGTCGACGACCGTCACGCCGGGGTTGCCGTGGGCCAGCAGCGCGTCCAGGTGCGAGACGACGACCGGGTCGTTGTCGATGTACGCCACCCGCGCGCCGGCGTCGACCGCTCGCGCGACCTCGTCGGTGGTCGGCGACGTCGGCATCCCGCAGCCCACGTCGATGAACTGGCTAATCCCCTCGTTCGCGACCCAAGTCACCGCACGGGCGAGGAATTCCTTGTTCTCCACGGTGCTCGGCAGCAGCGAGGGAAGGGCCTCGATCAGCCGTTCCCCCAGGTCCCTGTCGGCGGCGAAATTGTCCTTGCCGCCAACGAAATAGTCGTAGACCCGCGCGATAGAGGGAGTGTTCGGGTCAAAGTCGGCCACGCGCTCATTGTAACGACTGTCCGCTAGTTCTCCTATCGGTTACCTGAGCGGAGCATCGGAATATCTAGGGGTCGGGGTAATACACCCGGACGCCTGGCCGGATCCGGCGTGAACCCAATAGCGGACGCATCCGTTTGCCAAAGTGAGCAGCGCCGATGCTAGGTGGTGACGGGTGCGGGCGGAACGGGTCCAGGAGGACGATGCGCCCTGTCCGGCCGAGGCGCCCGCCGACCGCGCCAATCCGGCCGCTCGCGGTTCGACGCTGGCCGAACCGCTCGCCGAGGCGGACCGGCGGGCGGCCGAGCAGCGGATGTACCGGGCACAGGTCGACCACGCCTACGGGATGACCAGCGGCCCGGCGGCACGGGACGGCTGGACCGAGGCCGTACCGGAGCTGCTGGCGTCCTGGCGGATGCTCAAGGAGAAATACGGATACGAGGAACGACCCGAGCCGACGCCGCAGGCCGACGGCGGCGCATGGCGCGGCAAGGGCGGCCGGACGCTCGACGCCGCCGCTAACGCCGAGATCGACCTTGGCTACGCCCGCATCCGCGAGGTCGGCGAGAACGTCATCGGGCCGGCCATCCTTCGGGTGGCGGCCGAGGACCCGACGCGCGTCCTGGCCGGCTTCGACTGCCGTATCAAGGGCGAGGACCGCCTGAAGGAGAAGGTTTCCGATCGGATGCGCTCGAAGGGCCGGTCCGCCACAGAGACACTGGCCCAGATCTCCGACGTCGTGCGGTTCACATTCACCTATCCCGAGCCCGCTTACGCCGATGGCGTGCGGAAGGACCTGGAACGACTCGAAGCCGTCGGGTTTACCCAGGTCGAACGACGCAACACCTGGTCATCCGATCAGTACAAGGGAATCAATACGCAATGGCTGGAACCGCAATCGGGGGTACGCTTCGAGGTGCAGTTTCACACGGAGGCCAGTCTTGAGGCGAAAGAGCTCACGCATCAGGCGTACGAGCGGATTCGCACCATAACCGACCCCAGCCCGGCTGCCGACTACGAGGTAGCGGAACTTAGGCAGTTTCAGCACGAGGCCAATTCTCTGATTCCGATTCCGCCAGGCGTCTCCGACATCGACGACTATCCACCCGGAGGAAATTGATGGCCGAAGAGATCAGCTACTACGCGATCGTCGATGACTTGAGCACTGCGGAGCGTCCCGCGGGCGTGCTCCGGCGGATAAAGCACGACGGCGGCGAACGCGACGAAACATTCGGCACGGATCTTAGGTGGGCGCGGAGCGCACTGCTGTACTCGGCCGAACGGGGCGACCTAGAGAACAAGTTCGTGCCGATCTCCGAGGACGAGGCTGAGCGGATCGTCTCGCGGATCAGGGAGACATTCGGCGGCGGAGCGTAACCGACGGGCGTGTCAGCCCTTCCCGTTCCCCTTCCCGTTCCCCTTCCCTTCTCTTCCCCTTCCCTTTCCCCTTTCCGTTGCCGTTCCCGTTGCCGTCCGGTGTGCCGGCCTGCGGGGACGACGGCGGGGTGACCGGACCCCGAAGCGCGCCAACGACGGTGACGCGGCTGCCGGCCGGCCGCTGGCCGATTGGCCAGATAGCGGTCACCCGGCCGGGCTGCTGCTGGCCGCTCGGCTGCCAAAGTATCCGGGGGATCAGCCCCTGCTGGCGGAGTCGGTGCACCACGATGTCGACGGGCTGGCCTAGCAGCGAATCGATGTTGACCTCGATCGTGACGGCGGTCGGGGTCTTCGGCCGCGTGGCGCTCGGTACCGGCCGCGTGGCGCTCGGTACCGGACGGGCGGCGCTCGGTACCGGACGGGCGGCGCTCGGTACCGGACGGGCGGCGCCGGATGAGGGCGCGGCCGCCGGATGACCCGCGGGCGCAGCGTCCCCGATGTTCACGCCGACTAGAACGACGAGGGCGATAACGGCGGCGGCGGCCCCGCCAAGGACCGCCGATCGGCGTAGTCGGCCGAAATGCGCCGCCGGTGCCGTGGGGCGGTCTGCGGGCCGCAGTTGGCCGGCTCGAGTGGGCGGCCCATCGGACCGGCCGACCACCAGGGTGGAAGCGGACACCAACCGGTCACCGAGCTGCCGGGCCTGGCGCGCCACCTCGGCGGCGCTTCCCGGCCGGTCGGCCGGGTCCTTAGCGGTCAGGTGCGCGACCAGCGCCCCGACATCGGGCGGCACGAACGCGGGGAGGGCGGGAAAGGGCCGGGTAGCGTGGGCCAGCGCCACCTCCAGCGCCGTCCCGTCAAACGGGGGTACGCCCGCCAGGCACTCATACGCGACCACTCCCAGCGAATAAAAATCGCTGAGCGCAGTCGCGCCCGCGCCGGCCGCCCGCTCGGGCGCCAGGTACCCGGGCGTGCCAACGACCAGGCCCGTGCTCGTCACCCCGGCCGAGCCCACCGCATGAGAGATACCGAAGTCGGTGATCTTGACGATGCCGTCCGGGGTAAGCAGCAGGTTGCCGGGCTTGATGTCCCGGTGAACCAGCCCCGCGCCGTGGGCCGCCTGCAGCCCGGCCGCGGCCTGCGCGACGACATCCATCGCCCGCACGGGGTCCATCGGCCCGCTTGCTAGCACCTGGGCAAACGACGGGCCTTCTACTAGCTCCATCACCAGGTACGGCGGATGGGGCTCGCCGTAGTCGTATACCCGCGCAACATTCTCGTGGGCCAGGCTTCCCGCGTGCCGGGCCTCGGCCTGGAACCGGGCCAGCGTTTGGGCGTCCTGGACGTAAGCGGGATGCAGCACCTTCACCGCCACCGGCCGGTCCAGGGTCAGATCCCAGGCGCGCCAGACCTCGCTGAAGCCACCCGCACCGACCGGCTCCTCCAGCTCATACCGGTGGCCGAGCGCCACGCCACGAGACAACATCCGCCCTGGCTACCCGCCGGGTAGGCCACTAATCCCGGGCCGCGCATCGGTGAGGCAGGAGCTGACGGCGAAGCTACCGAAGGTCGGCGATAAGCGCGCCGGCGACGGACTCCTCGTAGACGGCGCGCCCCGCCGCAGTCATCGCGTCGGCCAGGGCCGGGTCCCACGGGGTCGGCTGAGGCGGGCCGCTTAGCCTCACGTGGTCGGCGTCTTCGCGGACCGCTTCCCGGTAATCCTCAGCGGACAGGCGCCACGGGATCGCGTTGTGGCGCCTGATGATCGAATTGGCGATCGCGACGCCTGCCCAGTCGAAGTCGCCGTGGTAGCTCAGGCCCCCGCCGTTGGCGGCGATCGCGGCCGCCAGGCGGTGGAAGGCAGTCGACGGCTGGCCCTCCGTGCAGACGAGCGGCCGCGATCGGGGGCCGAGGTCGGCGGCCGCGCGGCGCAGGATCGCGGGGTTCTCGCAGACGTGCACGATGCGGTCGGCGCCAACTGCGGGCGCCACCGGCATGGCGATGAGCTGCTGCAGCGTGACGTAGAAGGGCACCCCGCGCGCGCTGGCGTCGCTGAGCCACTCCCCTAGGCCTCCGCCGCGGGCCGGCACGTTGAGCACGAGGACACGGCTGGCGAGGTCGTCGACGATGACGCCGTGCGCGTCCCACAGGTCTCGGCGCTGCTCGGTGGTCACCGGCCTGTCGGCGCTGATGCGGAGGGCGAGCGCGCGCAGGACCAGCGTGGCCAGCGTGGTGCCGTGGTTTAGGGTCTTGGTGTCGCCGGTCGTCGCGGCCGCGAGCTCGGCCAGCTGGACCGGTTCGGTTCGCCGGTCGACCGCCTCTAGCACCCGCACGGCCTGGCCGATCCTGTCGGCTTCGGCCGCGTTGACCAGCCGGGTGAGCGTGCCGTCGGCGGTGATCTCGGTCAGCCACGCCTGATACCAGTCCCGGTCGTTCAAAAAGCTATTTTCTGCCGAACGGACCGTTGCTTCGCGTCCGTCCGCCAGCCGTCGCCGGTCGGCGGGGCGGTCCTTGAGCGGCGGCCCGATCCGTTCTAGCAGTTCGATCAGCCCTCCGCCGGTGGACTCGCGGACGGCGCGGTCAAGGTCGGCCAGGCGGACGCCGATCTGGGCACTGCCTTCGGCCCGGTACTGCCCGGTGATGCCGATGATCGCCTTGCGCTCTGCGTCGTCGGGGTGGTGGACCGTGACGATGGCGCTCAGGCTGCCGCCGGTGCGCTCGAGGGAGCGGCGGGCGGCCGCCAGCAGCCGCGCGTACTCTGGTGTCCGGTACCTGGCCACCACGTCGGGGCTCATCGCGGATTCCTCACCGCGCGTCCGCCGCGGACCAGGCGGCCAGCACCCGGTCGATGGCGGGCCTGATCCGTGTCCTGGCGTCTTCGCGCGCTGTACCGGACATGAGCAGTTCGTCGTAGTCAGTGTCCTCGTGCCGGATCGATGCCACCACAGCCAGCGCAATCGCTCGCTCATCGAGCGCCCGGCCGACCGCTGAACGGCCGACCCGACCGCTGCCGCGCAGTCCGGCGTGGCGCGCGATGGCCTCCGCGCGCTCCGCCGGGCAGCCCGGATACAGCCGAGCTATCTCAGCTGCGAACCGTCGCTGGAACTCGACGTCCTCATCCGCGCGGCGCGCGGCGTCGCGTTCGCGGCGACGCAGCCGCGCGTCGGAGTCGGCTAGGCACTCCTGTTCGGCCTGGTCGAGCGCGGGCTCTTCCACGAGGAGGCCCTGCCGCTCGTAGCGCTTGCGGGACCGGCTCCACCGGACGACTACGGCGGAGAGCCGACTCGCCTTCTTCGCCCGCCGGGTTAGCGCGGCGTCGCCGGCCGGCAGGAAGACCAGGTGGTCCATGTCCGCGCAGCTCATGCACAGCGGACCCGAATCGTCCATCGTGAGCAGGTCGCCCGAGCCGTCGCCGCACTCGGCGCAGGTGAACTCCTTGACGGGCTGGATGACCACCAGATCAGGTGGCGCGGACTGGCGCTCGATGACACGCTCGGCCTGCTTATCTGGCAGGTCGGGCGAGATCCAGTGCGTCCGCCATGCCCGTTCTAGCAGTGGCTCGTCCAGCGAACTGAAGCGCAGCGGGCGGCGGGATCTGGCGGCCGACACGTAGTCGGCCTCGGAGGGCTTGAGTCCCTTGGCGATCGCCCATTCCTGGAGGTGGACCAGGAAGGCCACGGACCTGTCGTCATGAGTGGGCAAGAAATAGTCGAGGTCGTCCACCCGGCCGCGCCGCCAGTCGTCCACGTTGGACGGCTGCAGCCAGCCGATGTTGAGGCACACGTCGATGGGTGTGACGAACTTCTGCCGAGCGAGCGCCTTCTCGGCGGCCGCCACTACGCGTGGTTCCAGTGGCTGTCTCTGACTCACGAAATCGAGCGTAATCCCGCTGGGGACAGAAGGACGACCGCTTCGTCGGGGCGACGGCCTTCCCCCGCTGGGAGCCGACGGTCCTGCCGTGGGCGCACGCCCGCCAGCGGATCGACGAGGGGATCCGGGCAGCCGCCGAGCTCGGTAGCCGATTCCTGGTCACACCACACGATGTGAGTGAACTCGCTGGTCTCCGTCATGTCTCGCCCACGACGATGTCCCTGAGCTCGATCAGGGCCTCGATGCGATAAGTGGCCTCGGAGAAGTCAGGTGAATGCATAAAGTCGTTGCGGACGATCGCACAGTCAATGCCGGCCCCCACGGCTGACTTCAGCCCCCGGGGGGAGTCCTCCACGACCAGTGTCTCTTCCCTGGTGGCTCCGAAGCGCTTCAAGCCGGTCAGGTACGGCTCGGGGTGCGGCTTGGCGCGCTCGTAGTCCTCGCGGACGAGGACGAAGTCCATGAACTGCCTGATGTGCCGCTTCTCGTGGATGAGCTCGAAGTCCGCACGTTTGGCAGTCGTCACAATGGCCATGCGGGCGTGCTGTGACAGCTCGGCAAGCGCCTCGACGACGCCTTCGATTTCAATGGCCTCTGTTCTGAGGTATTCCTGATAGTAGTCGTTGCGCGCCTCACGCTGCCTGCCGATGGTCTGCTCGTCGACACCTGCCGCCCTAGCTTGGGCCCACGTGCCCAGTCCCCGGTTCATGTCCCGGAGGTACTGATCCTTGTCCAGGGCCAGTCCCACGTCTGCCAGGGCGCGTTCCCCAGACTTGTAGTACCAGAACTCGGTGTCTACGAGGACGCCGTCATGGTCGAAGAGTATGTACTTCTTCACGCTTAATCCTCTCCCGGGGCGGCCGCACCCTGGTACGGCCTTCTCACTCAGGAACTCGCCAACGCGTCACGTGAAGTCCCTCAGGGTCGATTTGACAATTCCCCGGGCAATCCGCGAAGCCGGCCACGTAACACGACCGTCCAGGCCTATCGCCTGGGCAGATCAGGGGACCCGAACACGCTCGTCCAGCGGCGGGCGAGCACCGCGTTCTGCTCCGCCGAGAGTAACTCGGGGGCGCCGAGCGCCAGCGCGGCGCCACACCGGCAGCAGCACCCGGCATAGCCGGGTGGGGGTGAGCCCAAGCCGGAACGCGACGTCCTCGACCGCCCGCTCTTCTGGGTACCTGATCAGCCCGCTCACTCTGCCAGCCCTCCTGCCGGCAGCCGACTGCGTGCGCAATCGTGCGGGACGATCTCGCCCACCCCCGCAACGTGGTCCCTGAGTGCCCTCGCCCGCTCGCGGAATCCCCGGTCTCTGGCCTCGGTCAGCGTGTCGAGGTCGCCGACCAGCACGAGCTGCAGCCGCGCGCGCGTGATCGCCACGTTGACGCGGCGGAGCTCCTTGAGGAAGCCGACCCGGCGCTCGGGATTACTGCGGGTGAAACCGTAGAGGATCACATCGCGCTCGCCGCCCTGGAATGAGTCGACCGTGCCGACGTTGAGGCGGATCTTCTCCGCGTCGCTCACGCGCCCGGTCAGCAGCCGCCGGATCAATTCCGCCTGCGCCAGGTAGGGCACGATGACGCCCCAGTCCTGGTGCGCATGGTCGTAATGGACGGCCAGGTCGGCGAGGAACCGCGCCTCCCCCGGGTTGTCGTAACCGCGCTGCTGCCAGCGCTCCCGGTCCTGCCCCGACCGGTCACCGCGCTTCGGCCAGGGCAGGGCCGAGGTGTCCACGAACGCGAGCGCGGACCGGAGAGCCCGCCCCGGTGCTGGCGCAATCCCGCCGGCGTCTCCAGTCGCCCCTGGTAGAACTGCTGGGAGGCGAACGTCGCGATCACCTCCGGCATCCGGCGCTGCTCGGTCAGCCAGACGACATTGGGGCTGGCAGGCGGCAGCGCCTCCACCACTATCTCCAGCGCGCTCTTCTTGAGCATGTTCTGCACGATCGGGTCAGTGGCGTGCTTGCCCCAGACGTCTACCTCGCTGTCAAGGAATGGCGGCAGCTGCATGTGGTCCACGACCAGGATCGCCCGCCGTGCCCGCACCAAGGGGATGAGCGCGTCGGCCACACCGATCTGGCCCGCCTCGTCCACGATCGCGAGATCGAAGTCCAGGTCCGCCAGCTCCGGCCGGGAGCCAGCCCCGGTGCAGGTGGACGCCAGGACATCGGCGTACCTGAGCAGTTCCGGGTAGAGCTGGCTGGTGTCACCGGAAGCCTCCTTGATCCACTCCGCGAGCAGGTTACGGCGCGCGCCGAGCACGGGAAGCCAGCGCGTTAGCCACCGCTCCGCCGCCACCAGCGTCGCGTCATCGCCATCGCTCACGACCGGGAGCGGCATGCCCAGCGGCGTTACCGTCACCAGCGCGGACCGAGCCGCCTGGTGCGCCGCCGTCCGCTCCCGGCTGGCCCGCGCCGCGGCGGTGTCGGCGGCCGTCTTGGACGTGATGACGCCGGGGGCGTCTTGCGTAACCTCGACCAGGTGACGTTGTGCGGCCTGGAGGGCGGCGTGCAGATCGTGAGGAGCGAATCCGAGGAGAGTAAGCCGGGACCGTTCGATATCGGATTTCTTCGACCAGTTTTCGGGGAGGCTCGCGGACAGTCCGGACATGCCCGGAAACAGGGGTGGAGCCCCGGTAGAAGAGGTCTCACCACAAGTCTTCTTCATCCCCAGGACTCCACGTGATCCCCTATCGTGCCATGCTCGACGTCCCCGCGGAACTGCTTCGCTACCTGTCCCGGCTGCTGGCCGCCGAGCGCCGCCGCCGGGGCACCCCGGCCCGCAGCAGGAAGCTCACCTGCCGTGACCAGGCACTTCTCGCGCTGCGCTGGTTCCGCGACCGCACCCGGCCCGGCCGACTCGCCATCGACCACGGGATCTCCCGCGCGACCGCCTACCGCTACATCGACGAGGCCGTCGGCGTGCTGTCCGCGCAGGCCCCGGGCCTGGACGAGGCCCTGCAGCGCGCACTGGCCGACGGCGCGCCCTACGTGATCCCGGACGGGAAGATCTTCGAGACCGACCGCCTCTCCGAGACCGTGACCAGCGCGAAGGGCGAGGAGATCGACGCCTGGTACTCCGGGAAGAAGCACCGCCCCGGCGCGAACGTCCAGGCCGTCATGCTCCCCGGCGGCCTCCCGGCCTGGACCGGCCCGGCGGAACCGGGCCACGTCCACGACTCACCGCCGCCCGCGCCTGCGCCCTGCCAGCCCTGTACCGCGCCGCCGCGGCCGGAATGCCCACGCTGGCCGACGGCGGCTACGAGGGCGCCGGAATCGGCATCTGCGTCCCCGTCAAGAACCCGCCCGGAAACCAGCGGCTCGACCCGGACACGAAAACCCGAAACAGCCTGCTGCGCGGCCTCCGCAGCCAGGGAGAACGAGGATTCGCCCTGCTCACCCAGCGCTGGACCGCCCTCCAGCGCATCACCGCCAGCCCCAGAAGAACCACCCAGATAGTCCGCGCCGCCCTCGTCCTCACCCAATTCGAGCACAAGTACATCAGCTGAAAATCGGTGAGATCACTTCAATTGGGGCCTATAACAGGTCAGCTCGCATCTGCACGCGTCGTTCCCGACTTCTGAGCGATAACCGCTCATTGAGCTGGCGCTACACGGATCGGCGCGGATCCAAGCGATCGACAAACATCGTGCCGTATGTGAATGCAGGCAAAGTCGACCGGCGCGGCGTTTTCCGCTCTAGATAACAATAACGTAATAGTCCACTGGCTAGGTGACGGGCGTCCGGGCTCAGACATCGATGGTTAGCCGAGGACGTACGTTTCGTCTCCAAAGTCGGCGATGATCTTGAGCCTGCCGCCGAGGGCCCTCACGTACGCGGCGAGCGTCTCCACCTCGCTCCGCTCTAGCTGCCCCTTCTCGATTCGTGACACGCGCGCCTGGCTCACTCCCATGGCGGCGGCCACCTCGACCTGGGTAGCGTTCTGGCGCTTGCGGACCTCGGCCAGGCGCCGTGCGCGGACCTCGGCGATCATGTGGTCGGCGCCAGCCCGGATTTCCTGCTGCTCGTCCGGGGAGAAGTCGAACTCCTCGACCTGATCGTCCCAGTACCGCGCGCCAGGGTTGCTCAGCGGAGGGTTACTCATCTCTTCTCGTCCTCATTGCCTGAGTTCGTGAAGCCAGGACAGGCAAGGCTCGACGACAATCACCTTCCACGTCACCCCGTCGCTGGCATGTCCACCTACCATCGAGAATATACCCCTCGTGTTATATGTTTGGCTACCGGGCTCTGGGTGGCGAGCGGATGCGGCATCGGAGCGTTCTGCTGCAGGCGGGCCCTGCATGGGCAGGCCATGTCTGACGGTAAGCGCTTGCACTGACATTCGGCGGCCGCCCAACTCACCTGCCGGAGAGCAGTCCAGATGGCGTGCTGGGGCAGATCAAGCGTCCGAATGTCGAGGGCGTCGCCGGTCCCAGGCAGGTCGGAATCCTCGTAGCTTTGATTTGGTCTTCACCTTAAATGGGACACGCTGGGAAGTTCCGGCGCAGTGGCGCTTGGAGCCGGTATCGTACGGTTGCGTGCTGGACGGCGAGCTGGTCTTCGTACCGAATGAGGTTCCCCGGCGAGGCGTGTTCGCCGTCTGGGGAAAGGGCCCCGGTAATCCTGTCCCGGGAAACGCCAGGGTGGAGCTGGTTTTTCCTGGCGGCCGCTACGGCATCCGCAAGCGCCTGGTGTCGGCGGAGCTCATCCCGCTCAGCGATGCGCTCCCCCTGTTGCTCAGTACCGACAACGCGTTGCCGATGCGGCGCAGCGTTCGGGTCTGGGCCGCGGCCGCCGCCGCGGGGGTGGGCCTGGTCGCGCGCGGGCGGCTGCTGCCGACGGTCGGCTCCGGCGACGTGGACGTCTGGCGGGCCGGGCCGCTCGACCCGTCAGACCTGAGCTGGCTGCGCGAACTTGCCGCCGCGTTCCCGCCTGTCGCGCACGCGCTTGCCGTCCCCGAATCGCGGCCGATGCGGCTGCGCTCCCCGGACTCTCTGGTCCGCGACCTGTGGGACGCGATCGCGGACACGATCGCCCGGTCACCCGCAGCGCCACGGACGACTGCGTCACCCGCCTTCGCCGCGGCGGCGCCGACCGGCGTCGCCGACCTGGCCGACTGGCTCGCGGACACTACCGACGGGCTGTCGGCGGGGGCACACCTCGGCCTGCGGATCGAGCCGACCGCGGCGGCGTCGGCCGGGGGGGCGTTCGGAGACCATGAGGTGTTGGCGGACGAGGACACGGTGCCGTCGTCGGCCGGCCCTGACGATTACCCCGCCGACGGAGAGGAGTCGCCCGGGCCGGCGTTCCGACTGGTACTCCAGTTGCGCAGCACTGCGGACCCGAGCCTAATCGTCGATGCCGCCGCGCTCTGGAACCAGCCGGAGACCGTGCTCGCGAGGTTCGGCTCGCAAGCCGAGACGGACCTGCTGCTGGCGCTGCGGCGCGGTGCTTCGGTGTGGCCGACGCTGGCACAGGTGCTCGAGCAGGCCAGCCCGTCAGCGATCGACCTCGACGACGATGCGCTGGCCAGCCTGCTCGGCCCGGCGGCCGAGGATCTCGCCGGGGTCGGCATCGAGGTGCTGTGGCCGGCCAGCCTGCTCGACGACGGGCTCAAGCTCCGAGCCACCGTGACGCCCGCCCCGGAGAAGCTGACAGAAGCCGGATTCGGGCTCGGGGCGCTGCTTGAGTTCCGCTGGCAGCTCACGCTCGACGGCGCGCTGCTGGACGCCGACGAGATCGCGGCCCTAGCCGAGGCGAAGCGCCCGCTGATCAGACTGCGGGGCCGCTGGGTTCTCCTCGACCCGGCCCTGCTTGACCGGCTTCGGCGGCCGCCTCGGACGCGGATGCGAACCACCGAGGCGCTCGCTGCCCTGCTCGCGGGCGAGGCGGAGATCGACGGCGAGACCGTCGAGGTCAGCGCCGAGGGCCCGCTGGCCGACCTCGCCGCACGGATCGCGGACCTAGGGTCCGCCCCGGCGCCGATCGAAACGCCTCCAGGGCTCAGGGCCACGCTGCGGCCGTACCAGCAGCGCGGGCTGGCGTGGCTGGCCGGGATGTGCGACTCCGGGCTCGGCGGCTGTCTGGCCGACGACATGGGCCTGGGCAAGACGATTCAGATCATCGCGCTGCATCTGCACCGTCAGGAGCTGAAGGCCGGACCTACGCTGGTGGTGTGCCCAGCGTCGCTGCTCGGCACCTGGGAACGCGAGATCCGGCGGTTCGCCCCGGACATCCCGGTCCGCCGGTTCCACGGCGGCGGGCGGCACCTGGCCGACCTGGCCGTCGATGAGGTCGTCCTCGTCACCTATGGCGTGGTGCTGCGCGACTCCCCGCGGCTGACCGAGATCGGCTGGGGCCTCGTCGTCGCGGACGAGGCGCAGCATGTGAAGAACCCGCTGTCCAGAACCGCACGCGAGCTGCGGTCCCTGCCGGCGCCCGCACGGATCGCGCTGACCGGGACACCGGTCGAGAACCGGCTGTCCGAACTGTGGTCGATCCTGGACTGGACGACACCCGGCCTGCTCGGGCAGCTGGAGGCCTTTACCCGCCGGGTCGCCGCGCCTATCGAGCTGTACCGCGACCCCGACACCACCAGACGGTTCGCCGCCCTCATCCGGCCGTTCCTGCTCCGGCGGCGGAAGACTGACCCTGGTATCGCGCCAGAACTGCCGCCCAAGACCGAGACCGACCAGTTCGTTCCGCTGAGCGCCGAGCAGGTCACCTTGTACGAGGCGATGGTCAGGGAGACGATGCAGGCGATCGCCACCGCCGAGGGGATCGAGCGGGCAGGGCTAGTCTTCAAGCTGCTGACCGGGCTGAAGCAGATCTGCAACCACCCGGCCCAGTATCTGAAGCAGCCAGGGCCGCTGGCCGGGCGTTCCGGCAAGCTGGCGGCGTTCGACGAGCTGACCGACGTCATCTTGGCCAACGGCGAGTCGATGCTCGTCTTCACTCAGTACACGCAGATGGGGACGCTGCTTCAGCAGCACCTCGACGCGCGCGGGATCCGCTCGCTGTTCCTGCACGGCAGCGTTCCGGTGCGGCGGAGAGAAGAGATGGTGGCTGAATTCCAGGCCGGCAGCGTGCCCGTGTTTCTGCTGTCGCTCAAGGCAGGCGGCACCGGGCTGACACTCACCCGGGCGACGCATGTGCTGCACTACGACCGATGGTGGAATCCGGCGGTGGAAGATCAGGCGACCGACCGGGCCTACCGGATCGGTCAGGACCGGCCGGTCCAGGTCCACCGGCTGATCGCCGAGGGAACCCTTGAGGATCAAATCGCCGCCTTGCTCGAGAAGAAACGCGACCTCGCCGACGCGGTGGTCGGCTCGGGAGAACGGTGGATCGCCGAGCTTTCCAACGACGAGCTCACCGCACTCGTCAGCCTACGGGGCGCATCATGAGGGGCGAGAACGGCGTCCGCGATGAGACCGGCGTGGCCGGGGGCCTGCCCGGTGATTTCGGCCGCACCTGGTGGGGCCGGGCCTGGGTGGAGGCGCTTGAGCAGCGGGCGAGGCTGGACCCGAACCGGCTGCCGCGCGGCCGGGAGTACGCGCGCAGCGGGGCCGTCGGCGAGCTCACCCTGGCTCCTGGCGAGGCACGGGCGGAGGTTCAGGGCCGCAAGACCGAGCCGTACCAGGTCCGGATCCGGGTCAGGCAGTTCACCGACGACGAATGGGACCGGGTGCTCACCGCGATCTCCGCGCGACTCGGCCACGCGGCCGCGCTGCTCGACGGGGAACTACCTCCGGAGATCGCCGAGGACGCCGCCAGCGCCGGACTTGACCTGCTGCCCGGCGGCGGCGAGGTCGGGCCGCGGTGCGACTGCCCCGACGACGCGGACCCCTGCAAGCACTCGGCAGCGGCCTGCTACCTGGTGAGCGACGCGCTCGACGCCGACCCTTTCGTGCTGCTGCTGTTGCGCGGCCGCACCCGCGAGCAGGTGCTCGCCGGAGTACGGGCACGACGCCGCGGCACGTCCGGTGCGGCCGCCGGGGCGGAAGGCGCCCGGCGGGACGCAGCACGGCAGGGGGCCACGGTCTCTGCGGTCGCTGGCGCACCGGACGCTGTGGCACCGGAAACGGGTGCCCGCGCAGCCGGCGGCCGGGCCGCCGAAGACAAGGGGGTGGATGCAAGAGAGGCGTTCGCCCCGTCGCCATGGGCGGAGATCCCGATTCCGCCGCTTCCGGCCACTCAGCCCGGTCATCCCGCCCCGCTCCCGGTTGATCCCCCGGCCTGGCGCGCTGGGCTCGGCGGCGACCTGCTTGAGCTTGCCGCAGACGCGGCGGCCAGGGCTTGGGAGATGTCGGTGGGGCTAAACCCTGACGCGGGGCTTGGCCTCAGGCCCGACGCCGACCTCGCCCGACGGGCGGCCCGGGCGCTGGGCACGCCTAGGTTCGGGCCGCTGGCGGCGCGGTCCGGGGTCGGCGCCCGCGAACTCGCTCGCCAGGCCCTAGCCTGGCGGCAGGGCGGGCTGGCAGGGCTGGAATTGCTGCAGGAACAGTGGGACCCGGCCGCGGAAGAACCCGAGGCCGCGGACCTGCTGAAGGCGGCCCGGGTAGCGCTGCACGCCCAGACCGGCGAGACGGAGAGCGTGCAGGGCAACCGGGTTACGGCGGGCCGACTGCAGTTGCGGCTTGGCCATGACCTGCGCTGGTACCCGTACGCGCGTTCGGACGCCGACTGGGAGCCCAGCGGCCCGCCCGATCCCGAACCCGCCAAGGCAGTCGAGCATCTGTAGACGTACTTACTCGGTTAGCTCCTCAAAGGGGACGGCGACCTTGAACGGGTAGGAAAGGACAACGCCGTGGTCCAGAACCGACTCGGCACGGTACTGGCCGGTCGCCGCATCCAGGTGGAACTCACGCGCATCGATGATGTCACCGTCGGCGGACATCCGGATGACCAGGTAGGCCGCGATCCCAGCAGCGGCGTACTGAGCCATCTTGTCCACCAGATCCTCGCGCTCGGTCGATGGTGAGGAAACCTCGACCGCGAGGACGACATCGGAGGCGTCAGGCTTGGCGTTCCGGTCGTCCTTGCAGCGGTACACCACGACATCCGGGCGGCGGAACGTGTACTTGGGCACGCGCCAAAGGACGATATCGGTCTCCATCTGCACTCGGGTGCACGGTTCCTTCGGCCGGGAAGTTTCGAAAGCGGTCGCCAGTCGACGCGCCACCTGCTGGTGCTGCGGCGCGAGCGATTCGCACACGATCACATATCCGTGGACGACCTCGATGCGGCGGGCCACGCCTTCTGGAAGCGCGGCGTAGTCCGCCTCGGTCATAGTGTTCGGCAGGCCCATGTCCGGCATGACGCTCATTGGAGGCTTCCTCTCAAGCCGCTACCCCATACCCGGGGAGCCCTCGCGGTGCCTGGCGCTAGACGAACGCGTAATTCACGCACTAGACCAGTGTCACGCTAAGGCCTGTGCCCGTAGTTCGCAAACGAGGGAACCTGGATCCGTCATCCGCTGCGCGACGAGACGGCCGAGGTAGAGAGCAAGCCGGGTCCGTTCGATATGAAGGTTCTTGACTTTATGCCTCTTCGTCTTCGTCGTCGTCTTCGGGGCTTGGGCCCAGCGCCGGGGCGTAGAGGGTCGAGTCGACGCCGAGCGGGGTGTGGCGGGTGGGACGGAAGCCCAGGATCTCGGTGGTGAGGGCGTCGTTGTCCTGGTAGCCCGCCGTGGCGTCGATCAGCTGCTGGCCGTCCCAGAGGATGAGGAGCGCGGAGGTGGTGCGGGTTACCTTGTCGTGGTAGAGGTCGTAGTGGGCGATCATCGGCACCGTGTCGGTCGTGACCCACAGGTCGTGGCCGGTCATGAACAGGTCCAGATCGAACTTGACCGCCAGGCCGAACAGGTCCGGCTTGTACCGCTCGTCGATGCCGACGAACGCCTCGTCGAGAGCGATCAGCCGCGGGCAGTGGTCCTTGGCGCTCGAGTAGAGGGCGTTGGCGGCGGCGAACAGCGGCAGGTGGATCGCGGCCGACTTCTCGCCGCCGGACATGACCGAGTGCCTGGCCCTCGTCAGCCGCACCTCGGCCTCGCCTGGCTGGATGAGCAGCAACTCGAAGGCGTGCCAGGAGCGGTAGTCGAGCACGCTGCCGAGGGCCTCCCGGTAGGTGGCCCGCGGATGGCCGGCCCGGTACTCGCGGATCATGTCGCGAAGCAGGCCCCTGAGCTCGGCCAGGCGTTCCGGCCCGGGCAGGTCGCGGTCCAGGAGTCTGGACGCCGCGCGCTGAGGGTCGGTGATCTTCTCTGACTGAGCCCAGCGGATGCCGACCGCGATGCCGGACGACATCGGCTTGGACCGGGTGTCTTCGTTCATGTTCCTGGTCAGGTCGCGGGCGGCGACGACCCTGGTGTGGATCTGGCCGGCCAGCGCGGCGAGCAGCTCGTCCTCGAGCACCTTGCGCTCCCGGTCCTCGAGCAGGACGCCCTGGTCGGCCGCGCGCTCGGCGATCCTGGTGGCGAACTGCGCGACGGGCTTGCGGCCCTCATCGTCGATCACGTGCACGGTGACGATCGCGCCGGGCTCCCAGTCGACCCGGTAGTCCTCCTCGCAGGCGGCGAGCGCGTCGGTGAAGTCCTTGAGGGCGACCGACATGCGGTCGGCGGTGTTCTTCAGCGATCCCTCGGTGACCTGGCGGCCGCCCCTGGTCGCGACGGCGAACGCGTCGAGGATCTGGGTCACGGCCGCCGGGAGCGCGCTCCTGACCACTGCGGCCGGGTCGGACTGGGCGCTCGGATCGGACGGGGCGCTCGGATCGGGCGGGCCGCCGATGAGCCGGCCGGCGAGGTCCTCGCTGGCTCGTCCGGCGTCCGGCCAGGCGGCGGCGTCGGGCCAGCCGAGCGCGGTGCCCACGCTCAGCAGCGGGCGCAGGTCGGGCCGGGCGAACTCACCGAACGCGGAGGCCTGATCGAAGAGCTGGCCGACCGCGTCGGCCAGCGACTGGCGTTCGTTGAGCACGTCCCGGTCGGCGGCGGTGACCTTGTCATGCTCGTCCCTGGCGCGCCGTTCGTGCTGCGCGTACGCGTGCTGCGCCGCCTTGAGGTCGCGGTCGGTCTGGCGGATCTGCTCGAGGACGTGCTGAACGTCGGTCTGGAGGGCCTCCTCGAGGGTGCGGAACTCCTCATCGAGGGCGGCCTGGAATCGCTCGGCCTCGGCCAGGGCGGCCTCGGCCTCCAGCTGCTCCTGGCGCTGGCGCTCGACGGCCTCGGTGCGCTCGGCCAGATCCTCTTCCGCGCGGGCCAGCGTGGCGCGTTCCTTGTGCAGATCGGACGCGGCGTTCTCGAACTCGGCGGCAGCGCGGGCGATCGCATCGACGTCAGTCGCGTCGGTGGGCATGCGGCGCTCGGCGGCGGCGTGGCGAAGCTGCCGGGTCCTGGCGTCCGCCTCGGCGATCCCGCTGTCCAGGGTTACCCGCGCTAGCTCGACGTCTTCCCTGGTCCTGGCGAGCAGCGCCGCCTGGCGGCCGGCCGCCTCGGCGGCCTTCGCGACCGGGCGGGTGTCGGGGAGCTCGCGGCGGGCACGGCGGAAGTCCTCGTGCAGCGCGGCGGCCCGGTCCGCCTGCGCGGCGAGCACGTGCTCCTGTCCGGCGGCCGCCGCGATGCGCTCGTCCTGCTCGGCCAGCCGTAGGCGACGGCGGTCGGCCCGGTTGGTCGCGCCGATGTACTCGGGGACCTGCTTCGGCCGTGCACCGACGTGAACACCGTAGCTGAACTGGGCCTTGGTCGAGATGAGGGGCTGCTGGGCGGACGCCACGGAGCGGGCGGCCCTGGGCTCGCGCGCGTCGCCGAAGACGTAGTCGCCGCCGCGGGAAACCGGGCGGGCCGGAATGTCGGACCCGGATGCCATGATGTCGTCAGTGAGGGTGATGGAGCGGAGCACGGCGACGATGACGTCGACGGGGACGTGCTCTTGATCCTCGGCGATGAGGACGTCGGCGAGGGTCTTCGCACCGCCTGAGGCTGCACCGGGGCTAGCGCCGGGGGCGCTTCCAGAGGCGGTGGGGATGAGGTAGCCGTCGGCTTCGGCGGCTTCGAGCGCGGTCCTGGTCAGCTCCGGGTCTGGGTGCACCCAGGCGGTGAGCAGACCCGCGCCGTACAGGGCACCCTCAATCGCGGCGGCGGCCTCGTCCGGTACGTCGGGGGCGAACCGGACGAGCTGCCAGAGCGGGGCGCCGGGACGGGCGTCGCGAGTGGCCGGGCGCAGGTCACTGGCGGGGGGCGCGTCGTCCTGCTCGGCCGCGATGGCGTCGCGCTCTGCGCGCAGGTCCGTCAGGCGCCGACGGGCCTCGCGCAGGGCCGCGCCGAGGTTGGCCTGGGCGGTGATGGTCGCGGCCTGCCGGTCGGCGGTGCAGCGGTCGTACGCCTCGGACAGGCTGGCCGCGCCCGGGTCGCCGGTCCGCTCGAGCACCTCCGCCAGGGCGTCGATATCGGCCGCGGTGACCAGATAGCCGGGAAGATCGGGTCCGTCAACGGGAAGGGGGACCGGGTCCGCCGTCCGGGGCGAGTCGGACGGCGGCGCCCAGCGGGCGATCCAGGCGGCCAGGGTCTCGGTCGCTTCTGCGCGGGCGGCCGTCAGGCGGGCGGCGGCCGTGTCGGCTTCGTGTTGCTGGCGCTCGTGGGCGGCGACCTTGCGGGTCAGCTCCTGCTCGGCGTAGGCGCGTTTGGCCTTGGCGTCGCGAATCGCCTCGAGGAGGCGGCGGATCTCGCCGATGTCGTCGCGGCGGGCGGCTACCCGGGCGCGGGCGGTCGTGATGAGCTCGTCGCCGGCGTCAACCGGGCCGAAGCCGTCGTCGGCGATGCCGGAGCGCTGGGCGGCGTCGGCCAGGGCGGCGGCGATCCGGTCGGCCTCGGCGCGGCTGCCGGCGACGCGGTTGGCGAGCTTGCCGACCGCGCCGGCCTGGTCGGTCAGTCGGCGCCGATCCCGGTCCAGGCTGTCGCGCTGGCGGGCGACCTCGGCGGCGCGGGCGGCCACCTCGCGGCGCTTGTCCTCGATCCGGCCCTGGGCCTTGTACTCCTCGGAGTTCTTCAGGCCCGCCAGGCGGCCCTGCAGGGTCTCGCCCTCGGACCTGCTGGTCTCCCGGTCGGCCTCGGCGGCCCGTTCCGCCGCTACCGCGACGCGGCGGGCGGCGGCCGCCGCCGCCAGCCGCTCCGCGTGATCGGCGGCGACGTCGGACCGCGCCTGCACCCGGTCGAGTGCGAACCTCACATGGGAACGGAGGTACGCCTCATAGTGCGTCCTGAACTCGCCCACGGCTGCGTTGGCGGCGGTCAGGTCGTCGAAGAGCTTCTGCACGGCGGCGAGGTTCTCGAAGTCCCTGGCGGCCTGCTGCACCAGGTCGTCGTCGACCGGGGACAGGCCGGAGGTCAGCGTGTCCGAGACCTTGGCCGGGTCCAGGTCCTTCGCCAGCAGCGGGCGCCGCAGCGCCAGCAGCAGGTCAAGGAGCTGGGCGTACCGCTCCCGGCCGAGGCCGAAGAGGCGGTTATCGACCAGGTCCCGGTACTCGGTCGCGGTCCGCCGCCAGGCGTCCGGCTCGAGGACGACGCGGAGCTGGCGTTCCGTCAGCGGGCGGGAATCCGCCGAGAGCAGGCCGAAGTCCACGCCGACGCGCTTGCCGGTGACGAAGAACGACATCCGCACGCCGTCGGTGTTCCGGTGCGCCCGCATGCCGATGATGAGCGTCACCGTCTCGGCGCCGGCTTCACTGGTCCCGTCGGTCTCCTGGGCTGCCTGGGCCCGGGCGAACTCCATCCAGACGTAGCCGTACTCGGACTCCTGGCCGCGGAACAGCAGGTTGGACTTCATCGTCCTGTTCTCGCCGGAGAACGGGTCGAGTCGGCGGGAGTCCGCCATTCCGTCGAGGACGAACGGGAAGAGGACTTCGAGTGCCTTGGTCTTGCCCGAGCCGTTGTGCCCGCGCAGGGCGAGGCGGCCGTCGGCGAACGTCCACTCCTCGTCCACGTAGTCCCAGATGTTGATCACGCCGGCCCGGGACGGCTTGAACCGGTCAGTCATCGTCAATGTCACCGCCGAACAGGTCGAGCGCGAGCTGGCCCTCGGCGTGCCGGACCGGGAGCGCGGCCTTGATATTCCGGTACCGCGCCGCCGCCGGGAGCACCAGGACCCCCGCGTCAACCCGGCGCAGCAGCCGCAGGTCGGCCAGGAACGCGACCGCCGCGGTCAGCAGGCCGCGCGGATCATGCTGCCAGGTCACGGTGAACGAGGCGGGGCCGAGCTCGTCGTACAGGTCGTTGATCATGGCGCGCAGCCCGCTGTCGGCGATGAAGGGGACGAGGGGCTGCCTGCCGCCGACGTCCGCACGGCTCGGGTCTGCCCGACTCGGGTCTGCCCGGCTTGCGTCCGAGTCGACGGCGTCCGCGACGCCGCGGGCGCGTTCGGCGTAGTGGTCTTCTTCCAGCGGGGCGGACCAGGCGAGCTCTGTGACCACCCCTGCCAGCGGAAGCGCGGCATCGATCTTCTCCAGCAGGTCACGCTGGTCGGTCGCCTCGGCCGGGATGGGCAGGAGCAGCGGCGCCTCGTCGGGATCCTCGAGGACGTCGGCGATCTTGGCCAGCAGCAGGCCGGCCGCGCGGTTGACCGCGCCGCCGCGGCCGGGGAACGGGCGGTCGGTGAAGCGGCCGCCCGCGTCGGCGAGCAGCACGCCCTCGGCGCGTCGTTCGACCGCGAGGCCGGTGAGGCGGGCCAGGTTCTCCGCGACTCCGTGCTGTCGCAGCGCCTCGGCGACCTCCGGCTCGACCTGCGCGTAGTAGACGACCGGGTGCTCGAGCAGGGCGCGGGCGGCCCGCTGGGCGGCTGCCTCGCGCTGCGCCCCGCGTTTGGCGGAAACGTAGGTCGCGTCGAGCAGGCCGGCCGCGCTGGTCAGGTGCTGGACCGGACGGGCGGGGCGGAACAGCGCCGCGCAGATGTCATGGTCGATGTCGTAGAGGGCGTCGCCGCGCTCGGTGTCGGCGGACCACGCGTCGGCCGAGCCGTCGGAGAGGCGGAGCGCGCCCCGGTCGGCCAGCCAGTCGAGGACGTCGACGACCGCGCCCTTGTGCGCGGACACGGTCGGGTCGAAGCCGAGGCCGTCGATCCCGTTGGCGCTCGGGGTGAAGGCGCGCACCAGGTCGGCCAGGCTCACCTCGACCCGGGAGCGCTGGAACGAGGCGAGGATGAGGCAGAGGTAGGCGAGGCGGCGGCGGTCGAAGGAACGGCCCGATTTCGCGGTGAAGATCGTGGTCTGCGTGGGGTCGAGGCCGTCGAGCCTGCGGATCACCCGGACCTGGCGGGTGGTCGCGATCAGCGTGTAGCCGAGGTGGTCGCGCAGGTCCTTGCTGAGCTGGTCGGCCCAGCGCAGCACCGCCTCAAGCAGGCCGGGACGCGGCCGCGTCGCCGTGATCACGTCGTTGGTGAGCACGACGCGGACTGCCTGCTGGTACGAGCCCAGGTCGCTGAGCTGGATGTTGGCGGCGGCTGGCTGCGGTGGCATGCGGTTACCTGCGCCCCGCGACGGCCGGTTCAAGGCGCAGCTCGAAGCCGGGGAGGTGCAGGGTGCCATGCTGGGTGCGGACGGCGCTGCCGGCCTCGCTCGGCACCAGGCGCATGGTGAGGATGTCGTTGCCCCCTGCCGCGGTGGCGAGCCGGCCGGCCACGACCGTGCGCGCCTCGGTGGCGAGGGTGAGCAGGCGGAGCAGCACCCGGGTCTCGGCCTCGTCCAGAACCCGGTCGTGCGGGCCCGCCGCCAGCAGCGACCGGGCGGCCGCGCGCTCGGCCGCGCGCTGCTCGGCCTGACGCCGGGCGAGCGCCGCCTTGACCGCCGGGTTGTTCCTGGCCGGCTGGGGCACGCCGGGCGTCGGGGCCTTGCCCCGTCTGAACAAGGTGACCGAGATGTCGACGCCGGGCGCCTCCCACCAGGTCGCGCGGGAGGAGATCTGGTCGGCGTCGTCGTGCGCGCCGCCAACGTGGCGCGCGGTGCGGAGGTTGAACCCGGCCGTCATCAGCGCGTGCGCGGCCGGCTCGTCGGGGCACCCGTACACCCACTCGGCCAGGTGGCGGAGCTGCGACGACCGGTTAACGCCGCCGCGCTGCGCCTCGGTGACCTGGCGGAGCAACGCGATCACGGCAGAGACGGCGGCGCGGGTGGCGGTGCGCAGACCCAGGGCGCGGGACTCGGGGTCATCGTCGGCGAACCAGGCGCGCAGCGCGGCCCAGCGGCGGCGCCAGTCGTCGTGCTTGTCCTCGTCGGACAGGAACGGCCGGTCGTCGGCCCCCACGGCCAGCGTCGAGCATCGCGCCCTCGTCAATGGCGGCGATCGCGGCGGCCAGCCGGGGCAGGTACCGGTCGAGCTCGGCCATGAAGTCGGTCATGTGGGTGAGCAGTGCGTTCTTGTACTTGAGGAACGCCTCGGGCGAGGTGTCGGTGGAGCGCATGAGCTCGGCCAGCGTCAAGTGGAACTGGGCCGCGCGGCGGGACATGTCGTCCAGGACTGTGTCCAGCCGCGACAGCCGGCGGTAGACCTGATCGCGATCCCCTGACGTGGTGGCCCGGTCGAGGGCGCGCAGGTCGTCGAGGATGTCGGAGAAGACCAGCCGGGAGAGGTTGGCGTCGCGGATCCGGGCCGCGAGCACGTCCTCGACGGCGGCGTACGCGCGGTAGCCAAGCTCGCTGAACTGGTAGACCGACTGGCGGTTCCGGTAGCGCGCGAGCGAGCCCGCCCGCGACGCGTCCTCGAGCCGGTGCAGGATCTGATCGTCGGCCAGCGCATCCAGACGCTCGCGAATTCGCACCAGGTCATGGTGGGCCGGGACGTCCTGGTGGACGGCCGCGAGCTCGGCCAGCGCGACCGCCACGTCGGCCGAGTGCGCCTGCACCTGGTGCACCGCACGGAGCCGGTCAAGCGCGCGCAGCACCCACAGGTAGGCGAGGTGATCATCGCGGCGGGTGAAGTTGAACAGCCGGAACCGGTCGCTGACCGCGAGCGCGTCGAGGTGCAGCGAGTCGCGTCCGGGGTCGCGCCCGTTCTCTTCCGGCTCGTCCATTTGCCCGCACAATACCGTCACCGGCGGGCACCGCGCGATTGCGACAGGGCGAGCGGCGGCTAAGGGACGGCGATGGACCCGCCAGCCGCGAGCACGGACATCGTGGCGGTCTAACTCCAGAACCTGGCACAAGTAGTGGAAGTTGCCGTCGCCGACCGTCCTGCGCAGAGTCGTCATGATGTGGAACATGTTGTCGTGCGGTCCCTAGATGTACATGGGCATCCCTTTGCGCCCGACGGTGATGTCGCTGGAACCCTTCCACTCGCTCAAGTGACCCGCGCACTGCGCGAAGTCCGGGTGCGGCTCAAAGCCGAGGCCGCGCGCGTAATCGACCGCACCGAATACCACGTGCCGTGCCAGTTCAAAGGGGGCTGGAACCGGCGGCTGGCTGAAGGCGCTGAAGAAACCGTGGACGAAATCCGGCAACTTGCGCCGGTCCATGGTCTTGGGGCCGTTACACCCTCTCTCCGAAGATCGAGAAGTGCGAAATTTGGTAACTCTACATGTTTGTCTCATGACTCGGCGTAGTGTTAGCTGCGCGATCTTGAGTAGCTGGGTCGCGGTCATCGGGGGCGGTGAATGGATGGACGCTGAGCGTGTCGTGGGGTACCACGGAACAGGGTTTCGGGAAGCAACGGGGCGTGAGGAAGAGGCAGGGCGCCACGGACCAACTGGGGAGCACGGGGTACCGACGGTGCCGTTCCCAGTGGTGCCGGAGCAGCGCTGCGGGCCCGGTGAGATCGGCGGGTCGGGAGACTCAGCTGACATCGGCGGGGCGGCGGGCCACGGCTCGGTAGGCGGGTCACGGGGCACCGAAGCGCGCGAGGCCGGCGAGTCCGGGGATCGCGCGGCGCCTGGTCATTCCGGCGTCGACGGTGACGCTCTCGGGGTCGGCCTCGTGGACGTGCGCTGGGAGCCGCTGGTGGTGCGGGACGGATGCCGACCCGACCGCATCCCGGCCGGGCGCTGGCCGTCGGACTCCGGCCTGGTCCGCAGCGAGCAGTTCGCGGTCAACGAGGCCGTCGCGCAGCCCGACCGGGGCGTGTTCGCGGTGCACGCACCGCCCGGCACCGGGGTGGCCGAGGTGTACGGCGACCTGGTCGCGGCGATCATCACCGAGCGAGCCCGCCGCATCGCCGACCTGCCGGGTCCGGCGGCAGCCTTCGGGGAACTGCGCACCTGGTCGACGCACACGGTCGCGGCGCCGAACCCGACGCTGACCGGGTTCGAGATCGTGCTGGCGGCTCCGGAATCGAGCGCGCTGACCGCGCACGGCCTGCCGCCCATCGGAGCGCGATGGCGGGCGGCGGCCACCACGATCGACTACTTCTCCTCCACGGCCCGGCTGGCCGACGGCGTTGGCGCGTGGGCGATGCTCGCGGCCCGCCTCGGCGACGGCTCCGGCCAACCGCGCGTTCGCCGAGCGGTGGTGGCGCGGGGCCGTCCGCGGCACCGACGTCCTGTTCCCGGCCGGCGAGTCGATGGCCGCCGCACTGCGGCGGCTGCAAACGGACAGCGCGACGGTCGACTGGCAGGCCGCCGTCTCGAGGTTCCGGTCGGCGCTGGCGAAGACGGAAAACCTTGCCGCCGAACGGTCCGAGGTGGCTGCCGCAGTCACCCGCATCTCCGACCTCGAGCAGGCCTGCGAGGAGGCGTCCGGCTCGGCCGAGGCCGCCCAGGCCCGGCTGGCGGAACTCGCCGCTAGCGAACCCTCCGTCCGCGAGGCGCTGGCCGCCGCCGAGGAGGATCAGCGGGCCCTGCTCGCCGACCTGGGGGCGCACCAGCTCAACCGGCCCGTGTTCGCCACCGTCACCGAAGACGGCAAAACGGCGCTCCGGTCGCGCAGCGCGCTGTCGGTCGCGGTGGCGGGCGGGGTGCGCCGGGGAAGGAACTGGCGGACCTGGAAGGCCCGGCGGCGCGAGCTGCGCGCCGCCTGCGCCGAGGCGGAGCTGCGGCGGGAGGCCGCGGCGAAGAAGTCGCAGGCGCTGAACGCCAGCCTGGCCGTCGCCTGGACCGCCGTCAACGATGAGACGGCCGAGGTCACCCGGCTCACGGCCGAGATCGGCCCGCTGGCCGAGGCGGTCGCGCTCGCCCGGCAGCGGTGGGGCGACCACGTCCCCGACGGGCCGGCCCAGGCCGAGACCGAGGACGCCGCGCTGATCGAATGGCGGGAGACCTCCGCCCCGTGGGCCGACGAGGAGTACGCCGCGAGCCGGGCCGAGGTCTTCCTTGCCGCCCTCGATCTGCATAAGACGCTGATCGCCGCGCGGGCCGACGTCTTCGCGGGGAACCTGGGCGCGCTGATGGACCTGCTCTGCGCCGACCCGACGGTGGCGTCACCGCAGGCCGGCGCCGGCCGCGGGAGCCGGACGTGGCGACAGCGGACGAACGCGCGGCAACAGGGGACGAACGCGCGCCGACGGCGGCTTCGCCCACGACGCCAGCCGGGTCGGGGGCCTCTGCAGCCGCGTCGGACGACGCGGCGGCCGACTCGCTGGCGGCTGCCATTGCGGCCGCGTGGCAGTCGCTCTTCCTGGTCGTGCCCGTGGTCCACATGCCGTTCGGGGCCATCGAACCGCTCTTTGCCGGCCTCGGGCCGACGCCGCTCGGCTGGCTGCTCGCCGATCACGCCGAGCGGCTGCCCGGATGGCAGGCCCGCAGCATCCTGGGCCGGCTGGACCGCGCCGTCCTTGCGGGCGACACCGCCGGCTCCGGGGAAACCGCGCGTGGCGGCGGGCGCCGTGGCCGCAGTGGCGACAGCGACGCCGGCGACAACAGATCCGCGGCCGCCGACAGCGCCATCAATACTGACGGCGACATCGATGACTGATGGAGTCGTCAACGACCGCCGTGCCCGCACCGAGCCCGGCGCCTTCAACGGCGCAGAAGACTTCAACGGCGCAAGCGCGCAGCGGATCGCCGAGCGGACGGCGCGCTACGGCACCTGGCTGCCGCCTGCGACTCCGCTGCCGGTTCCGCGGACCGTCGACCGCCACCCTGAGTCGGCGGACACGCGCCTGGTGATGGTGCCGTGCGGGTCTGGGTGGGCACGCCGCTCCGAGTCGTTCGCGGCCTTGACCGGGCCACGATCGACCTGCGCAATAGCCTCGCCTACGACGGGCTGCTCGTCTCCGACCGGGATTTAGCGCTCAGAAGTACCGTGATCGAGTGCTCAGAAGTAATGCAGGTCGTGCGCCAGGCGGAGCGCGCCGGCCAGGCCATCGGCGGCCGGGCCGGCCTCGCCGCGATCCCATGCTGCGCAGGCGGCGTCCAGCGCGGCCATGAGGTCGTCGGGGAGCAGCTGCTGGGCGGGGTCGAGAATCTGGCGGGCGGCGGCAACCGCGGCGGCGACGTTACCCGACCGCAGCCGCGCGGCGATCAGCGGGAACAGGTACACCCAGCGGTAGCGGGCGCCGGTGACCAGCGCGCCGAGGTCGAACTCCGGTCGATCCGGCCGGCCAGCCGGATCACCTCGTCCGGGTGTCCGTCCTGCCAGGCGAGCCAGGCCTGAGCCGCCACCGTGAGGGCGACGTAGATGCTGTCCTTGCCCGCCGCCTGCCTCGCCTGCGGGATCAGCGTGCGGACCGCCTCCGTGTCGTGCCTGCGCAGCGCCGTCAGGGTGAGCGCCAACAGGCCGAACACCGAGCAGGTGGGTCTCGCCGATGCGCTCTCCCAGCGCCAGCGCCTTCTCCAGCTGCTGCTGAGCCTCGGTCAGGTCGCCGCGCAGCCATAGCGCCCAGCCGAGGAAGTACGTGGCGTAGCCGACGTCCTTTTCGTCGCCGGTCTGCTCGGCGAGCTCGACGCTTCTGCGCAGCCGGGCGATGTCGGCGTCCTCGACCCGGAACCGGTGCCTGATCAGCTCTTGCATGGTGAACTGCCGGTGGAAGGCGTGCCGTCTGGCGGGCGTGCCGCGGGACTCGAGCAGCGGCCTGGCCCGTTCCAGAGTCGCCAGCAGCAGATCGGGCTCGAAGCGCATCGAGTGCATGGCGGCCCGTCCGTCGATCATCAGCTCCAGCCACTGGTCGACGGTGGCGTCGTCCCAGCCGCTGGGATCGTCGCCGAGCAGCGCCTCGGCGGCGTCGAAGGCCGCCGCGGCCGCCTCGTATGGCCGTTGGTCAGCTCCAGCCGCCCCAGTCGGGTGTACAGGTGCGCCCGCTGCAGCGCGTCGACCGATCCGCCCAGCTGGAGCGCCGCACGGAAGGCGGCCCCGGCCTTGTCGTGCCTGCCGATGCGCCACAGCACGTTGGCGAGCTTGGCGTGCAGCCGGACGGCGTCGGCGGCCATGGTCGCGGCCTGCCGCTGCGTCACCGCCAGGGCAGCGTTGAACGAGGAGATCGCCTCGTAGTTGGCGAACGCGTCGGTCGCGTGGTCGCCGGCCATCTCGAGGTAGTGCACGGCCCGCTCGGCGTCCTCGGCGGCCGCGTAATACTGGCCGAGGACCGCGGCGACCTCGGGCAGCCGGTCGCGTGACGCCGCCTCCAACGCCGCCGCGGCCCGCGCGTGCAGGCGCCGGCGCTCGGCCCGCAGCAGCCCCAGGTAGGTGGCCTCCTGAATCAGCGCGTGCCGGAAGAGGAACGTATCGGCGCGGCTCTCGGGCGGCTCGCGATGCACCAGATCGCTGGCGACCAGCTCGTCCAGGGCCGGCCCGAGCTCGGCCGGCCGGGTGCCGAGCACGGCCGCGAGCAGTGTCGCGGTGAACTCCGGGCCGAGCACGGCGGCGGCGCGGATCGCCTCCTGGGCGGCGGGGCTGAGGCGGTCCACCCGGGACCTGACGAGTCGCTCGAGCACCTGGGGAAGCTGCGGGCCCGGCGGCTGGCGCAGCAGCCAGGTGCCGTCCTGGCGGACCAGGGCCCGCGTCTCCAGCAGCGAGGCCAGCCGCTCCTCAACGAACAGCGGGTTGCCGTCGGCGCTGGCGAGCACGGCGGCGAGAACCTCCGGGCCGGGGCCGCTGGCACCGCCTGCGGCGCCCGGGACCTGGCCGATGAGGGACTCGACCAGGGTCTGCTCGGCGTCGGCGGGCAGCGGCCTGAGCACGATCGAACGATTCGACGGGGCGGCGGCCAGGGTCGCGATTTCCTCGCGGCCGGACTTCGGCCGGCTGGTCGCGATCACCAGCAGCGGCCGGTCGGCGGCCAGCTCGGCGAGGTCGAGGGTGAGGCGCAGCGAGGTCGGGTCGGCCCAGTGCAGGTCCTCGAGGACGAGCACGGTCGGGCCGGCAACCGCGAACCGGGTCACCACCGAACGGAGCGCGGCGAACGTCATCCGCTGCAGTTCCTCGGCGCCCGGCCGGCCGCCAGCGTCCGGATAGGCGATGCCCATCATCCGCGCCAGCGGCGGCAGCAGGTTCGCGTTCCCCATCAGATTGGTCAGCGCTCGCGCTAGGGCGGGCTGGAGCGTGGCGGCCGGCTCGTCCGGCGCCACCCCGATCCAGCTGGCCACCAGCTGCCGGTAGAGCCCGTAGGGGGTGGCGGAGGCGTAGGAGGCGCCGCGGCCCTCCAGCCACAGCGGCAGCCTGCCGCTGCCCGCGCCGACCCAGGCGATGAAGCGCTTCCTGCACTCCTGCACCAGGCGGGTCTTGCCGAGACCGGCGTCGCCGGTCAGTACGACGACCGAACCGCGGCCCTCGACCGCCTGTCGCAGGGCCGTCTCGATGACTCGCATCTCCGGGCCGCGGCCGATCAGCGCGGCTCGCCCGCCCACTCCCCTGGGCCGCCGCTCGCCGAGCCGCGCCCTGGGCGCCTCCAGGTAGCTGGCGACCAGCGGGCGGGCATTATGGCCGAGCGATACCTCCTCGCCCGCGCCCCAGGTGAACAGGTGGCCGGTGACCGCCCGCGTCGCCGGTCCGACCAGCACCGCTCCCGGTCTCGCGGCCGACTGCAACGCGGCGGCCACGCTCACCACGTCGCCGAACGCGCCGTACTCCACCTTGGCGCCGCCCCCGATCGGGCCCACCACCGCCGGGCCGGATTCGACGCCGATCCGCAGCAAGGTCCCGCCCTCGGTGACGGTGGCGGCTGACGCCGCCCGCAGCGCGCGGAACGCCGACAGGACGGCCCGTTCCGGATCATCCTCGTGCGACTGGGGCGCGCCGAACATCGCCTGCAGGCCGCGCCCCGAGACCGAGGTCACGATCCCGCCGAGCGCCTCCACCTCGGTTATCACCGCCGCCAGCGAACCTCCGACGAGCTCCCGCAGCGCCTCCAGGCCAACCGCGCTGGCCAGCCCGGCCGGGGCGGCCACCTCGGCGAACAGCACGCTGACGGGCCGCCGTTCCTCCCGCGGAAGCGCCTGCTGAGGCGGCGAGCCCACCGTGGCCGGCGAGTCCGCGGACCCCGAGGGGGCAGACGGAACCGAGGCGCCCGAAGCGGCCGACGTGGGCGGGAAGCCTGAAGTGGCCGACGAGGCCGGCTGCGGTGTCTCCCGCGGCGGCGTCGCGATGGCCGGGCCGGGGTCGCGGATCGGCCGGTAGAGCCGCTCCAGGGACGGGGAGATCCGCAGCCCGAGCTGCTCAAGCGCGGCGCGGCAGCGCTCGAAGACCCGCGCCGCCAGCTCGGGACGGCCCTGCGCGAGATAGGCGCGGATCAGCGCGCCCGCGGCCTCCTCGCAGGCAGGGTCGTGATCGAGGCAGGACCGCCAGGCCGCGAGCACGTCGTCGCGGCCGGCCCGGCCCGCTCCCATCGACCGATCCCTGGCCAGGGCCAGGCGCGCCTCCTGGCACAGAGCCTCGTACCGCTCCCGGGCACGAATCGCCCACTCGGCGTACGGCTCATCGGTCAGTAGCTCGCCGTCGTCGGCGAGGGCGCAGGCGAGGCTGTCATCCCGGAGCTGGCCGGGTGACATCGCGAGCCCGGCCCGGAGCGCGTCGGATCGGCTCTCGGCATCCACTACCACGTCGGGCGACGCCCAGATATGGAGCAGGTCGGCTGACAGCAGGGCCGCGCCGTCGGGACCGAGCTCGGCGAGCGCGCTGCGCGCCATCGACAGCGCCTTCGACAGCGCGCGGGCGGCCGCACGCGGCTCGAGGCGCGGGAACAGCTCCTCGCACGCGAGATCCCGGCTGACCCGCCGACCGGGACTGACGAGGACGAGCTGGCACAGGCGGCGGGCGCTCGGCCTCGGCCACTCGCTGACCATGCGGCCGTGCGCGGCGACGCCGAACCGGCCGAGCAGGGTAACCTGCACCGCCTGACCCACTGGCGCGTCCCGCGCGGTTCCCGCGACCACTCGTCCATTATCCCGGCCGGGTAGGACATTCCCGCACGATTTTCCGCCGGGAACACTGCGTTGCCTTCCCCTTGGGACTAAGCCCGGCGGGAACAGCGCGGGAACAGCACCCTCCTAGCGTGTGGTCAGGAGGTAGGGAAATGTACACGTCATACACGCTTTACCAGGCCGATCACGTCAAGTCCGCCAGGCAGCAGCGGGAGGACGACATCCGGGCGGGTGAGCTGGCAGCGGAATTCGGGCTGCTATGGCACTCGCTAGCGCCCCACCCGGCCGGAGGACGGCGGAGGTTCCGGCATGCGCAGAAGACGGGAGCGGGACGCGCCGCCTGCTCTGTCCAGTCCTGCCAGTCCCTCTAGGTCGGCGGGCTGGGAGACAAGGATGTCGTCCGGGTCTTGAGCGAGGCAGACCACCGAGTCGTCAATCGCGTCTGCGGCCATCGACCACGTGGCCACCGCGGACGACGGTCGCACGTGCCTTCGCCCGCCGGTAAGCGGCTTCCATCTCCTCATCAGTGATCTCGCCATGCTCGGCTTCGTAGGCCGCGATGAAGTCGTCAATCCCGCGCAGCCTTCGATCGCGCTCTGCTTCCAGGCGAAGCGCGTCGTTCAGGTCGGCGCTGCCGGATGCCCGGATCTGGTTGTGCATGTGACAACAATATTCGCGGCTACTGACATTCGACAGCAGATCAAGCTGCTATTCTTATAAACGAAAATCGCAAAGCAATGCGCGTCTATCCCGTGGTGAGGTCGTCGATGGAAGCGACGGCCACGGTGCCCTGGGCGGCGGCGGCGAGGCGCGGGTCTACCGTGACCAGGGCGTCAGCCTGCAGCCGGGTGATCGCGAGGTACTCGGCGTCCCTGAGCGTGTCCCAGTCGCGCTGGCGGGCGACCTGCCACGCGGTCCGGCGCGACACCCGGTCACCGAGCAGCCGTATCTTTATCTCGGTCATCCGCTCATGGGCTTCGAGGGCGGCCGGTTCTGTGCGCTTTCCCGCGCGGACGTCCCGCAGCAGAAGCTCCAGCGCCTCCGCGCGGATCGAGTTGGGGGCGACCAGCTGATGTCCCGGGGCGACGTGGAGCCCCGCGTCCACCAGGTGAAGCAAGGTGGGTGCGTCGATCACGTAGCGAGCCATCGGGCCAGCTTAGCCGGACGAAAATCGCAACGCATTTGCGTTTGATGCGGACAAGAATTTACCAAACACTCAGCGTTTAGAGCTTGAGCAGAATCTCACGCGACCGATATATATGACCATCATGAAGACAGGCATGCGCAGGGCACTCGCAAGAAAGCCGGCGGCCCTAGCGCTCGCCGTCACGTCGCTCGCCACCACGGCGGCGCTCACGGCTGGTGGACCCGCCCACGCCAGCGCCGCTCGGACAGCCAGCGCCGCCGCGTCCAGCGCCATCTGCACCGCGCCGGCGAAGCACGCGTCCCTCGCCACGAGGCTGTCGGAGGACATCGCGGCCGCCATCAGGGGACGCTCGGGGTCCATCGCCATTCGGGTTGAGGACGTGCGGACCGGCGTGGAGTGCCGGTATAACGAGGGGCGCCGCAGCCACTCCGCAAGCGTGGTCAAGGCGACGATCCTGGCCGCGCTGCTGTACTGGCGGCAGCGTACCCACACGTCGCTTACGAGCACGGAGAAGTACGAGGCGACGCTGATGATCGAGTACTCAGACAACGGCGCGGCCACTTACCTGTGGGATGATGTCGGCCACACCAGGCTGAACCAGTTCATCAAGGCGGCCACCATGACCGAGACCGAACTCAACTCGGATGGCTACTGGGGGCTCAGCGAGATCACCGCGCGCGATGAGCTGCAGCTAATGCGGCTGCTCACGGAGCACAACTCGGTCCTTACCGACTCGTCGCGTGCCTATGAGCTGAAACTGATGAACCATGTGGTGTCGTATGAGCGGTGGGGTGTCCCGGCCGGTGCGCCAAGCGGACTGACCGTCTACGTGAAGAATGGCTGGCTCAACGACCCCGTGCGATGGGTCATCAACAGCATCGGTGCGATCGAGGGCCACGGGCGCGACTACAAGATGGCGATCCTCACCTACCATAACCCGGGCGAGCAGTACGGAATTGACACGGTCGAGGCGATCGCCGAGGCCGCGAACCACGACCTGAACGCCGGGCTGCGCGCGGCCGGGACACCGCTTGCGCCGACTACGCTTCCTCGGTTCCTGCAGGGACGACCGGACGAGGTGCTCCCGCAGGGGGCGCACTAGCCGCTGCGAACAGCGCCCTTCCGGCGGGAACACCGCGGGAACACCACCCTCCTAGCCTGTGGTCAGGAGGTAGGGGAAATGAACATCTCGTACATGGTTTACCAGGCCGAGCACGTGAGGTCCGCGGGACAGCAGCGGGAGGAAGACATCCGCAATGGCGAGCTGGCCGCGGAGTTCGGGCGGCTGTGGCACTCGCTGGCGCACCCGCGCAACGGGGGCGGACAGCGGGGGTTCCTGCAGGCGCCTGAGATCGAGATGGTGAGAGAGGCTTGCGCCGCGTGCTCAGGCCCGTCCACCGGGCAGCACGCGATCTGCGGTTGACAGACGCCCCGGTCCGTTCGGGATATGCGGGGGCGGCAGTGGCGGGGACGGGCGGCCGCACGCCCGGCCCCGCCATTTGCATTCCGTCGGCTTTTATCTCCCTGGGAGCCAGGGTTACGGGATACGGTTCGCGCCCCGGGTGACGACCTTGATCGTGCCGGCGCTCTCCGGGGTGGCGCTGCCGGGGGCGAAGTCGTAGACGGTGTGAGTCTTGAAGTTCATCACGAACACGTCGACGATCGCGTCCGTGGAGGGGTCGAGCCAGGTGACGTACAGCTCGTGGTTGCCGATGGGGACGGCTACGTAGTCCTCGGTCGGGAACTTCACGCCGACGTTCGGCCCGGCGATGGGGACGCCGTGGACAGTGGAGTCCTTGTAGGTCTGCTGGAAGGTGTTGCCGGTGTTCCGGCCGAGGGTGTACTTGGCGTTGATGACGTAGCCGTTGAGGTCGAACCGGGTCAGGGTCAGCTTCTTGTGATGGTGCTTCTTCCAGGCCGGGGACGCCGTTACCTTCGTGGACGTGGCGGCGGGCTTCGGCCGCGGGCTGGCGGCGGCGCTCGAGGTCACCGCGGCGGCGATCCCGCCCGACAGCAGCGCAACCGTCACGGCGGCGGCGGCAATACGGACTCGCTTCGTTGCGAACATGGGGTCCTCCTCCGTAGAGAGCTTCCTCCTCGGAGAGTAACGGCAGGAAACGCAGCTCGCGGGCGGCTTGCTTTGGCAATGTGCTAGAGACCGAGGAATTCCGTCGATTTCTCGCGCATTTCGATCTTGCGGATCTTGCCGTTGACGGTCATCGGGAACTCGTCGGTCAGGTGCACGTAGCGGGGAATCTTGTAATGGGCGAGTTTGCCGTGGCAGAACTCGCGCACTTGCTCGGCCGTCAGCGGCCGGGCGCCGGGGCGAAGCCTGATCCAGACCATCAGCTCCTCGCCGTACTTCGCATCGGGGACGCCGATCACCTGCGCGTCCAGGATGTCGGGGTGGGTGTAGAGGAACTCCTCCACCTCGCGCGGGTAGATGTTCTCCCCGCCCCTGATCACCATGTCCTTGATCCGGCCGGTGATCGACAGGTAGCCGTCGTCGTCCATCACCGCCAGGTCGCCGGTGTGCATCCAGCGGGCCGCGTCGATCACCTCGGCGGTCTTGTCGGGCTGCCGCCAGTAGCCCAGCATCACGCTGTACCCTCGGGTGCAGAGCTCGCCGGGGGTGTTGCGGTCCGCCGTCAGGCCGGTGGCGGGGTCGATGACCTTGACCTCGAGGTGCGGGCCGACCCGGCCGACGGTGGCCACCCGCCGCTCGATGGAGTCGTCGACCCGGGTCTGGGTGGAGACCGGCGACGTCTCGGTCATGCCGTAGCAGATCGACACCTCGGACATCCCCATCCGGTCGATGACCCGCTTCATCACCTCGACCGGGCAGGGCGAGCCCGCCATGATGCCGGTGCGCAGGCTGCTCAGGTCGAATCGCTCGAAGTCGTCGACCGCGAGTTCGGCGATGAACATCGTCGGGACGCCGTAGAGGGAGGTGCAGCGCTCCTGCTCGACGGCTTCCAGGGTCTTGACCGGGTCGAAGGAGGGCGCCGGGATGACCATCGCGGCGCCGTGGGTGGTCGCCGCCAGGTTCCCCATCACCATGCCGAAGCAGTGGTAGAAGGGGACCGGGATGCAGATCTTGTCCTCGGCCGTGTACCGGCAGAGCTCCCCCACGAAGAAGCCGTTGTTGAGGATGTTGTGGTGCGACAGCGTCGCGCCCTTCGGGAAACCGGTGGTTCCCGAGGTGTACTGGATGTTGATCGCCTCGTCGGCCGAGAGCTCGATCGCTTCGAGCGCGGCCTGGTCGGCGTCCCTGCCGCTGTCGAGCAGCGCTCGCCATTCCGGCGTGCCCAGCAGCACCACCTGCTCCAGGTCGGCGCAGCGGGGGCGGACCTCGACGATCATCGCGGCGTAGTCGGAGGTCTTCAGCCGCTGGGCGGCGACCAGCAGCCTGCATCCGGACTGGTTGAGGACGAACTCGAGCTCGCTGGTCCGGTAGGCGGGGTTGATGTTGACCAGGATCGCGCCGATCTTGGCGGTCGCGTACTGGGTGAGGGTCCACTCGGCGCAGTTCGGCGCCCAGATCCCCACCCGGTCGCCCTTCTCGATGCCCACTCCGAGCAGGCCGAGCGCGAGGGCGTCGACCTCCGCGTTGAGCTCGGCGTAGCTGAGGCGGACGCCGGCCGGCAGGTCCACCAGCGCGAGCCGGTCTGGGTAGCGGGCGACCGTCCGGTCCAGGTTCTCCCCGATGGTGTCGCCCAGCAGCGGCGTGTCGCTGATCGCCGACGTGTAGCTCTTCTCAGCCATGCCCTACTCCCCTCGCCGCGGCGGACGCTTGGTTAAGAATGCCCGCAGATCGCGCGGTTGTCACCGCCTGCGCCGGCCGGGGAGATTCCTCCTGCACCCGCGCGCTGTCTACATGGTGAACCGTAGAGCTGGATGAGAGGACCGCGAGCAATGGAGCGTTCCTCGGACGCCGGTGTAGGGCACCGCTGATCTTCGGCGGGACCGTCCCGCAGGCCGGCGGCGGAATGCCAGCCTGCGGGACGGTGCCCCCACCCCTTCCCCCGGACTGCCATTGTGCCCACCCATGCGGCGCCGCCGAAGCGTATGCGCCTATGTCCGGACAAGGCCGGACACGAAACAGCCGCAACGAGGCAGGTAGCGAATTCGTATCGCTTTGCGCGATCGGATGGGGCGACTCCCTCGCCTTAGTGTCTGATAAGGCCAAGAGTTCGCGAACCAGCTGTTTTACGGGCAAATACACCCTCAAATGATGGGTGGCTGCCACAGCGCGCCGCGCGTAATCAGGGGTGGGGATCAGGTGGGAGACGACGTCGCAGTGCCGGCACCGGACCAGATCGCGACCGCGGCGGAGTTCACCCGCGAGTTGCAGGCACTGCGCGCGCGGTCCGGACTGACGATCCGCGCGATCGCGCGGGCCGCGAAGACGCCGGTGGCCACCGCGGGAGACTACTTCTCCGGCCGCCACCTGCCACTCGACCGTGACCAGTTTGCTCGCATCCTGGCCGCATGCGGCGATAGCGACCCGGCGCGGATCGAGCAGTGGCAGGCGGCGCTCAGCCGCGCCAGGCGGCTGCCGGGCCGCCGGACCGGCACCCCCTACCGGGGCCTGGCGCGATTCGAGGCAGCGGACGCTCGATGGTTCTTCGGCCGGGAGGACCTGACCGAACTGATCGCGTACCTCGCCGGGGCGCCGTCGAGCCTGCCGCTGCTACTCATCGGTCCTTCTGGCGCGGGGAAGTCGTCGCTGCTGCGGGCGGGGCTGCTGCCGCGCCTCCGTTCGGCCGCCGCAGCGGCTGACCCGGCCCTGGTTGAAAGCGACAGCTCCGAGGACGACAAGCTCGGGAACGATGGGCCGATCGTGGTGTGCGACCTGACCGTGACCGGAGTTCCCTGGCTGACCGCGCGAGTCGCGAAGCTGGCGGCCGAGGCGGCGGACGGCGCGCCGTGGACGGGCCGGGCCACGGTCATCGTCGACCAGTTCGAGGCCGTCTTCACGCTCTGCGACGACGAGGGCGAACGTCACGCGCTGATCGAAGGGCTGTGCGACCTGGCGCAGACCGGGCTCGTGGTGCTCGCGCTGCGCGCGGACTTCTACCAGCAGGCGATTCGGTACCCCGGGCTGATCCGCGCCGCCCAGGAACGGCACGTGGTGATCGGGCCGATGAGCGCCGAGCAGGTGCGCAGGGCGGTCGTGGAGCCTGCCCGGCTGGCGCGGACGGAGGTGGAAGCGGGGCTGGTCGAGGTGCTACTGGCCGACCTGGCACCCGTCGCGGATGTCAACGGAGCGCACGAGCCGGGTGCCCTGCCGATGCTGTCGCACGCGTTGCTGGCCGCCTGGGAACACAGCCACGGCGGCACCCTGACGGTTGCCGACTACCTGGCCGGCGGCGGGATCAAGGAAGCGCTCACCCGGTCCGCCGAACGAGCCTACGAGAGCCTTGACCCCTCCCAGCAGCTGCTTGCCCGACGGTTGTTCCTCCGTCTCGTGCATGTAGCCGACGACCTGCCGCCGAGCCGCGCGGCCGTCTCGCTGGACGAGCTGCTCAGCGGGATGGGCGACGACGCGGACGCGGAACGGGTACTCGCGGTGTTCATCGACGAGCGAATGATCACCGTGGACACCGGCGCCGCCCGGCTCACCCATGACGCGCTGCTCACGGCCTGGCCCCGGCTGAGGGAATGGATCGAGGAAAGCGCGGAGGAGCTGCGAACCCAGCGGCGGATCTCATCGGGCGCGCGGGCCTGGGCGGAGGCCGGCCGCGAGGAGGCAGCGCTGTGGCGCGGCAGCCAGCTCGCGGTGGCCAAGGAATGGGACGAGGACCCGGACAAGCGCGCGGCGCTGCTGCCGCTGGCGGGCGAGTTCGTGGGCGCGTCGGTCGCCGCCGGGACCGCCCGCGAGCGGCTCGAGCGGCGGCGCACCACCCGGCTGCGGTCCATCGTCGTGGCGCTGACCGTGCTCGTCGTCGCGGTCTGCCTGCTCGCCGGGTACGCGTTCAAGCAACGCCAGCAGGCCACCGCCGCGCGGGACGTCGCCATCACGGCCCAGCAGGATGCGAGCTCGCGCGAGGTCGCAATCGAGGCGACGCAGCTCCGCGCCCTCGACCCGTCGCTGGCCGCCCAGCTCAGCGTCGCCGCCTACGGCATCGCGCGCACCCCGCAGGCGACGGCGGCCCTGCTTGAATCGACCGACGCGGCCGCCGCCACCCGAATCGCGGACTCGTCCGGCATTGTGCAGGCGGTCGCCGTCTCACCGGACCGGCGGCTGCTCGCCGCGGTTGGCGCGGACGGCACGCTGCGGCTGTGGAACGTGACCGACCCCGGTCACGCCACGCCGGTCGGGCAGCCGCTGCAGCCGGCCAACAGCAATCTCCCGCTCTACACGGTCGCGTTCAGCCCGGACGGCCAGGTCCTGGCCGCGGCGGGAGCCGGGCAGGAGGTCAAGCTCTGGGACGTGTCCAATCCGGCGCGCCCGGTGCCGCTCGGCACGCCGCTGACAGGCCCGAAGAACACGATTTACTCGGTCGTGTTCAGCCCGGACGGGCACACGCTCGCCGCCGCCAGCGCCGACGACACCGTGCGGCTGTGGAACGTGACCGACCCGGCCCGCGCGCGGCCCCTCGGCCGACCGCTCACCGGGCCGACCGGGTACGTCCAGACCGTCGCGTTCTCCGCCGACGGCCGGCTGCTGGCCGCGGGAAGCGGGAACTTCGTGGCGGGCCGCCACGACGACACCGTCTCGGGTGTGGAACGTCACCCGCCTGGCCCACCCGCGGCTGCTGCGCGGCATGCCGCTGACCGGGCCGGCCTCAGTGGTATCGGGGGTGACGTTCAGCCCGTCCGGCCGCTTGCTCGCCGCGTCCAGCCAGGACAACAAGGTCTGGCTGTGGAAGATCTCCGCCGCCGGCCGGGCGGTGCCCGACGGCACGCTGACCACCTCAACCAACTGGGTGAACACGCTCGCGTTCAGCCCGTCCGGCGGCTACCTCGCGGCCGGGACGTCGGAGGCCCGGGTGCTCGTCTGGAACACGGCCACCCGCGCGCTGACCGCGACGATGGCGCTGCCGCAGCCGGTCACCACGGTGGCCTGGGACGGCGACGGGCGGGTGGCGGCGGCCGACGCCGACGGAACCGCCTCGATATGGACCCTGCCGTCCCCGGTGCTGCTCGCAGGCAACGCGTCCGCCTCGGTCGCCTACTCCCCCGATGGAACCACGATGGCCGTCGGCGGGACCAGCCTCGAGCTCTGGTCAGCCGCCAGCCGGACGCTGATCGCCTCGCACCCGCTGCCCGGTGCCACGTACGTCAACGGCATCGCGTTCGCCTCCTCCGGTCACTACCTGGCGGTCGCCTACGGCAACGGCACGGCGCAGCTGCTCAACGCCCGGACGCTGGCGGCGGTGAGCAAGCCGTTCACGGCCACCAGCAGGGACGCGGTTGAATCGGTCGCGTACTCTCCCGGCGGCTCGACGATCGCCACCAGCGCCGACGACGGATCCATGCGGCTCTGGTCGGTCACCGACCCGGCGCACCCCCGGCAACTGTCCTCCGTGCACGATTCCGGCGCCTCGGTCTACACCATCGTGTTCGCGCCCGACGGCCGGACCCTAGCCGCGGCCAGCGTCGACGACTTCACCCGACTGTGGAACGTCGCCGACCCCGCGCGCCCGCAGCGGCTCGGCCAGCCGCTCGGCGGCCTGCACGGCTACGCGATAGGCCTGGCCTTCTCCCCGAGCAGCGGCCTGCTCGCGGTCGGCAGCCAGGACGGCACCGTCCACCTCTGGAACGTTAGCGACCCCGCGCGCGCCACCCCGGTAGGCGCGCCGCTCACCGGCCCGGCCGGATACGTCTGGGCGGCCGCGTTCAGCCCGGACGGGCGCACGCTCGCCGTCGGCGTCACCGACGGCAGCATCTGGATGTGGAACGTCGCCGACCCTGCCCACCCGTCCCTGGTCGCCAGCCTCACCGGTCCCGCCAGCCACGTCTACTCGGTGGCGTTCTCCCCCTCCGGCGCTCAGCTCGCCGCCACCAGCTACGAGGGCACCGTCCACCTGTGGGACACCGGCGCGGCAGCGGCCTCGGCGGCCGTCTGCGCGAACCTCGGGCAGCCGATCGCCGCCTCGGAGTGGGCCACCCTTGTCCCCGGCGTGCCGTACCACGCCCCATGCGGCTAGACCGGGGCGATCCTGAGCGTACTTCCCGCAGCTGCAGCAATTTTGCGGATGTGCGCCGCATCGGAGGTGACCACGCCGTCGCCTCGACGGATCGCACCCTCGACCACGGCGACATCGACGATGTCGTCATGGCCGGATTCACTGACCAGGACCCCAACCCTCTTAGCCAGTTCCTCGCTCATCTCCTCGACGTCACACATCCGCAGCAGGCGAGCCAGGCTCGCTTGCCGCGCCCCGCCGCGCCATGCCTGGGCGAGGACCGGGGCCGGGACTACGGGGACGACCTCTTCGGCGACGAGGCCAGCATGCAGCTCCCACATCCTGCGATCGTTACGCTCTGCGGCTACGAGTGCACCGGTGTCGTACGTGATCCCGCCCACCGCAATCAGACCGAGTCCCGCTCGACGCCGCCGTGAGCGTCACCGGCGTCACGCCCAAGCAGAGCCCGGGCGCGTGCCCGACCCGAAGCCAGCTCTTCGGGCGTCAGAGGACCGTTCTCCAGCTCCCACTCCGCGATGGCCTGCCGTCCCGCCTCAAGTTTCAGGCGGTGCGCTGCGGTCTGCGCCAACCAGGCGCTGAAGGTGGTCCCCTCGGCCCGGGCGGCATCGTCAACGGCCCGAGCCAGCTCGGGGGGCAGCGATATTGAGCGCTTCTCCCGCTGTGCCATGTTCCGATAGTAGTACAGCCGGTAGGACAGCACTACTCCCGAAGCCAGTGCTTGTACATCGCAATCTCCCAACCCTTTGGATGATGCCGGTCGATAGCGCGCCGACTCCACACCCAAGATAATCGGGAGCACCGACAATTCAGCGTGCCTGTGTTCGAAGTTCGTCGACAGTGTGGCAACTGCTTGCGCTATCCCGCTTGGAACAATGAGTTTGCCTGAGGGGCGGAGGCCACGGTCCGTTAGCTCAAATGGGGGTTGAATTCTCGCTTTTCCGCCGCCGCCCGCGCGGTTCGCTGGCGCAGGACGCCCGCCACCGCGGTGCCCCAGACCAGGACGGCCACCCCGTACAGGCCGAGGGGGGCGGCGGCGGCCGGGCCGAAGGCGGCGGCGGCGAGGCCCGCGGCGATCGCGAAGTCGCGCATCGAGGTGGTGAGCAGCAGCGCGGTGGCGGTCGGGCGGGCCGCCCGCGCGCCCAGGGCGCGTCCGACCAGGGCCGAGCCGAGCAGGAAGAGGAGCAGGGCGCCGGCGACCGCCAGATAGGCGCCCGACAGCCGGATCTCGGCCGCGATCAGCGCGACCAGGGCGGCGACGGCAGCCAGAGCCGTCTTGGACGCGACGCGTTCCGCGCGGTCGGTCGACAGGACGCGGGTCGCGGCCAGCAGGCGGGCCGCTGCGGACGAGGAGACGTGGTTCGCGGGCAATTCCGCGCAGGCGCGGGCGGCGAGGCCGACCGCGAGCGGAAGCGCGACCACCAGCGCGAGGTTGGCGATGATGCCGCCCGGTGAGACGCCCGCGTGCCCGGCCTCCAGGGTTAGGATCGGCCCGGCCAAGGCGACCGCGGCGACGGTCGACCCGATCAGCGCCCCAGCCGAGACGGCCGCCTCGCCGCCCGCCATCGCGGTGGTCGCGACCGAGGCGATCTCGCACGGGGCCAGCCCGACGACGAGCACCCCGTCGCGCAGCGCCCCGGCGGCGACGACGCGAGAGACCGCCCAGGAGAGCGCGGGGAGCACGGTGATCCCGACGACGAGCGCGATGAAGAGCGTGCGCCAGGTGCTCGCGAGACGGCGGAGCGCGGCCGGGTCGATGGTGACCGCGGTGGCAAGCACCAGGATCGCGAGCAGCACGTTGATGCCCTGGTGGCCGGCCAGCCAGGCCAGCGGACGCTGCACGGTCAGGCCGATGACCGCCGCGACGAGCACCGCGATCAGCTCCGGGTAGCCGGCGACGATCGCTCGGATCCGGGGCGGCAGGACTGGCATGTGGTCGATCTTGCCAGAAGGAAGTTCACAACCATCATCTCGAACGGACCGGGGCGTCTGCCTTCCTGACTGCTGAGCCTGGCGGGGTTTCACGACTGGCTGGGCGATTCGCCCGCAACCGGTAATTGAGCGGCGCGGCGTGGGTTCGAGTGGCATTGTGGTGCATTGCCAGGGAACCTTCGCGAAAGGTGTTCAGTGCGCAGAATAATCATGTCCGCGTTTGTCCCGGTTGTCATGATTACCGCAATTGCGTTCGCGGGCGTTAGCGCTCTTCCTGGCGCCGCCGCGGCCGCCGCGCCCGCGCCGCCGGGAGCCATCACCGTCAGCGCATTCACCATCGGCGGGAAGATCTCGTGCGGCTCGCCCACCTCGTGCCTGGCGGTCGGGCTGAGCTTCAACAACCCGGACAACCCCCGGCCGATCGCCGAGGCGTGGAACGGTAGCGGATGGCGGTCGGTGGCGGTGCCGACGCCGAAGCCGACGGTCGCCTATGTCCTTCTTTCCGGCGTTTCCTGCCGCTCGGCGACGTCCTGCCTGGTGGTCGGGACCTACTTGGCCGTCGCCGGGACCGGCTCCGAGCGGCCGTACGCGCTGACCTGGAACGGAAGGTCGCTGGCCCCGACCAGCCGCCCGCCCGCACCCAAGGGCAGCGCGTACGGGTCCTTGACCGGGGTGTCCTGCGTGACCGCCAGAAGCTGTGTCGCGGTCGGCGACTCGTCCGGCGGCGGCGGCCCGCTGACGGTCGAGACCTGGAACGGCGCGAAGTGGACGCTGCACACGGCGAGGATCCCGGGGGGCGGGTTCTCCGCCTACCCAGGCGCCATCTCCTGCCGGTCGCTCACGTCCTGCGTTGCCGTCGGCGAGACCTACTCGACCTCCGGTGCGGAGCGGATGTTCCTGGACCGGTGGAACGGCAAGGGCTTCACCGCGATGAAGGCGGCGGCGCCCGCCGGCGCTAAGCAAGTCATTCTCAACGACGTGTCGTGCACCACCGCGAACAGCTGCGCGGCGGCGGGCATGAGCACTGACGCCGCGGGCACCAGCGGGTTCGGGTTCACCGAGGTCTGGAACGGCAGGTCGTGGACGCCGCACAAGGTGGCGGTGCCCAAGGGGGACGCCGAGTCGTTCCTGTTCGGGGTCTCCTGCGCGACGGCGCGGAGCTGCGTTGCGGTGGGCGCGGTCGGCTCGTCCAAGGGCGGCGCGCCCGCGGCGCTGTCGTACAACGGGAAGTCCTGGTCATCGTTGAGGGTCCCCGGGCCGGGAAAGGGCAAGTCGTCGGACTTCGAGGGCGTGAGCTGCCTAAAGGCCGATGAGTGCATGGCCATCGGCGAAATTGGCGCGTCGGGCAAGTCGACCACTGCGCCGCTGGCCGGGCGGTGGAACGGATCGTCGTGGAAGCTGGCCGCCGCGTAGTGAACGCACTGTAAACGTGTGGTGAAAGTGGTCGCTACGTTACGGAATTGACGCTGGTGACTGTAAGAAATACGTGAGATTCTGTGCATTTGTTGAGACGTCTGAGACGAGGAGTCAAGTGCGCAGAATCGCAATTTCCGGGCTGGTCGCGCTGGCGGCCCTGCTGGGCGCAGTGGCCGTCCCGACGGTCGCCCGGGCACAGCCGACCAATGCGGTCCGGCCGACGGTCGCGGCGCGGGCCGGGAGCTTGGCCGCGATGCGGATAGCGCGGTCCGCCGGGGGCGTGCTTGGCGGCGGTGTGCCGCTGATCTCCTGCGTTCTCTCCACCGACTGCCTCGGCGTCGAGGGCAGTTCCAGCCAGAACACGGGCGGGCTGTCGACCCCGACCCGGATCGCGCGCTGGAACGGGTCGTCGTGGAAGGGCGTCGGCGCGGCGCTGCCCAAGGGGGCCAAGTCGGTCGACCTGAACGGCGTCTCCTGTAAGGGGGCCAAGTCCTGCCTGGTGGTGGGCGACTACTACACCTCGACCAGCCAGAGCGCCAGCAGCCACGTGCTCGCCCTTTCCTACAACGGGACCACGCTGAAGCCGACGGCGACGGTGCCGCTGCCCAAGGGCACCACGGACGTCAGCCTCACCAGCGTGTCCTGCGCGACGACCAGGTACTGCGTCGCGCTCGGCGCGGCGAGCGGTACCTCGGCGGCATTCGGCATCGACGGCGCGCTCACCCTCATCGAGACCTGGAACGGCGCGAAGTGGACGCTGCACACCGCCGCGACGTCGATCGGGAAGACAACCCAGGTTGAGCCGAACGCGGTCTCCTGCACCACGTCCGCATTCTGCGTCCTGGCGGGAGAGTCCGTTACGGTCACCGCCAACTCCGGCTCGGCCAAGCCCTACCTCGCTTCGTGGAACGGCAAGAAGCTCACGACCATGAAGCCGGCCACGGTGGGCGCCGCCAAGGACTTCCCGGTGGCCACCGGCGTATCCTGCGCCACCGCGGCGAACTGCGCGGTGACCGGGGCTGACCTGGGCGGCCTCAGCGGCAGCACGGCCGACTTCACCGCGTTCACCGAGGTCTGGAACGGCAAGACGTGGCAGCTGGCGAAGGTGACGTGGCCGAAGGGCACCGCGGAGTCGCTCATGTTCGGCGTGTCCTGCTATGGCGCGCACTCGTGCGAGGCGGTCGGCTTCGACGCTACCGGCAACTCGGCGACGTCGCCCTCGGCCGCGGCGGCGGTGTCATTCAACGGCACGGCGGGCACCCTGCAGGCCGTCCCGGCGCCGTCCAAGGGTCACTCGAACGGGTTCACGGCCGTGAGCTGCCTGCCCTGGGGAAGCTGCGTCGCCACCGGCGAGACCGGGAAGACGACCGCGCAGTCGGGCGCCGTCATGACCGGGGTTCGGAACGGCAACGCCTGGAAGCTCGACCCGGGCTTTTAATCCATCGTTAAGAACGTCAAGAAGAGGAAGACGAGTGCGCAGAATCGCCCTCTCCGGGCTGGTCGCGCTGGCGGCCGTGCTCGGCGGCGTCGCCGCCCCGGCGGCCGCCACGGCGCAGCCGGCGGCCGCCGCACGTCCGACAGCGGCCGTGCGGCCGGGTATCGCCGCCCGGCCGGCCGATGTGGCCTTGGTGGACGCCGGCGTGCCGACGGTCTCGTGCGTGCGGGCGACGGACTGCCTCGGCATCGAGGGCAGCGCGAGCCAGAGCGGGCAGCAGCCCGTGCCGGGTCGGGTCGCGCGCTGGAACGGGTCGTCGTGGAGGCGCCTGGGCGTGACGTTTCCCAAGCAGACCACGGCCGTCGACCTGGACGGCGTGTCCTGCCGGGCGGCCAGGTCCTGCCTGGTGGTGGGTGACTACTACACCCCGCCGAGCGTGAGCGGCAAGAGCCACGTGCTCGCCCTGATCTACAACGGGACCTCGCTCAAGCCGACGCCGACGGTGCCGCTGCCCAGGGGCGCGACCGACGGCGCGCTGTCCAGCGTGTCCTGCGTGACGACCAGGAACTGCGTCGCGCTGGGGGTGGCGGACGGTGAGACGCCGGCCTTCGGGGCCTTCGGCTCGGTCACCATCATCGAGACCTGGAACGGCGCCAAGTGGACGCTGCACAGCGCCGCCGGGTCGATCGGGACCAAGACGATGCTGGTGCCGAGCGTTGTCTCCTGTGCCACGTCCGCGTTCTGCGTCCTAGCGGGAATCTCCTTCACCGGCTCCGATCAGCCCTACGTCGCGTCATGGAACGGCAAGAAGGTCACGACGATGAAGCTGCCGACCGTGGGCGGGCGCGCGGACGAGGTGACGGCCAGCGGCGTCTCGTGCGCCACGGTCTCGAACTGCGCGGTAACCGGGACCGACTTCGGAAACTTCAACGGCAGCAGCAGGGCGTTCACCGAGGTATGGAACGGCCATACGTGGCGACTGGCCAAGGTGGCATGGCCGAAGGCCGACGCGTCCACCATCACGGTCGGCGCGTCCTGCGCCACCGCGCACTCCTGCGAGGTGGTCGGCCTGAACGACGAGAACAATTCTGAGAATCCGCCCTCGACCGCGGTTGCCGTGTCCTTGGACGGCCCGGCGGGCACCGTCCAGGCTGTCCCGGCGCCGTCCAAGGGTCACTCGAACCTGTTCGCGGCGGTGAGCTGCCTGCCCGGGGGAAGCTGCGTCGCCCTCGGCGAGACCGGCAAGACCAACGCGAGCTCGAGCGCCCTCATGACCGGGGTGTGGAACGGCAAGGTCTGGAAGCTCGACCCCGGCTTCTAGCTGATCCCTTAGATTTACCGTCCCGAATGAGGAGACACGTGCGCAGAATCGCACTATCCGGGCTGGCCGCGCTGGCGGCGGTGCTCGGCGGCGTCGCCCTACCCGCGACCGCCCTGGCGCAGTCGACCGCCGCGGCGCGGCCGGGGATCACGGCCCGGCCGGGCGTCGCGGCGCGGCCAGCCGCTGGAGGCGGGGCCAGGAGCGGCGCGCCGATCGTGTCGTGCGTGCTGAGCACGGACTGCCTCGCTGTCCAGGGCAGTTCGAGCCAGAGCGGCACTGGGCCGTCCGCCATCCCGACCCGGGTTGAGCGGTGGAGCGGGTCATCGTGGAAGCGGCTGGGCGTGGCGATGCCCAAGGGGACCAAGTCCGACGACCTGAACGACGTCTCCTGCCGGGGCGCCAAGTCCTGCCTGGTGGTCGGCGACTACTACACCTCCACCAGCGGCGGCGCGGTGAGCCGCCCGCTTGCCCTGGTCTACAACGGGACCTCGCTGAAGCCGACGCCCGCGGTACCGCTCCCCAAGGGCGCGTCGGATGTCGGCCTCACCGGCGTGTCCTGCGCCACGACCAGGCACTGCGTCGCGATCGCGATGGCGGACGGCAACACGGGGATATTCCTCGGCAACGACGGCCCGCTGATCATCATCGAGACGTGGAACGGCGCGAAGTGGACGATGCGCACCGTCACCACCCCCGCCAGCAAGTTCGTGCAGGTGACCGGTGTCTCCTGCGCCACCACCACTTTCTGCGTCATTACCGGCACGAGTTACTCTCCGGCCTCGTCCGGTTTCATCATGAATCTTTACCTCGCTTCGTGGAATGGCAAGAAGCTCACGACGATGAAGTCGCCGGCGATGCCGGGCATTAGTTCGTCCAGCCAGGTGGTGCCCTTGGGCGTCTCCTGCGATACGCCATCGAACTGCGCCGTGACCGGGGAAAACGTGGGCGACATTAACAGCAGCACGCCCAGCATTACCGCCTTCACCGCGATCTGGAACGGCAAAACGTGGCGGCTCGCCCCGGTGAGATGGCCCGCGGGCATGGCCGCCTCCGGCCTGGCGGGCGTGTCCTGCTACGCCGCGCACGCCTGCGAGGCGGTCGGGGTGGAGGCCGCGAACGTGAACAAGCCCTTTCGAGCGGCGGCCGTGTCCTACCACGGCACGGCGGCCACCCTCGAGGCCGTCCCGGCGCCGTCCAAGGGCGACTCGAGCGTGTTCGAAGACGTGAGCTGCCTGCCCTGGGGAAGCTGCGTCGCCGTCGGCCTGACCGGCAGGACGACCGCGGACCCTGGCGCCGTCATGACCGGGGTGTGGAACGGCCGGGTCTGGAAGCTCGCACCAGGCTTCTGACGCCGGGGCTAGGTGGCGACGAGGGACTGGGCTAGGTGGCCACGAGGGAATCGAAGAGGCGGGTTAGGTCGGCTTGCGGGTCGGCGGTGACGCCGGCGTGGACGGGGCCGGCCTGGACCATGGCCGAGCGGGTGGCGGTGAGCCAGCGGAAGCGCTCGCCCAAGGTGAACTCGGCCAGCGGGCCGGTGGTGCAGGCCAGTTCGAAGGCGGTGAGGGCGGCGCGGACCGCCGCCAGGTCCGCCCCGGGGTCGAGGGCGTGCAGCCGCCGCTCGTCGAGCTCGATCCTGGTCTTCAGGTAGCGGAACGACTTGGAGTAGACGATCACGCCCGCGTTGATCGCCTCGCCGCGATCGACCCGGGGCACCACCCGGATCAGCGCCCACTCGAAGACCTCGCTCATGCCCGGATCACCCCGGGCACCAGCGGGGCGCGCTTGACCAGCTGGTCGACGTAGGCGTCGCCGCCCCGCGGGCCGAACCAGCCCGACGGCACGTCCGCGATCACCTCTTCGACCGCGCGCACCGTGATCAGCGGGGCTAGCTTCTCGTGCGCTTGCCGGATCCTGGTGGCGCGGCCGCGGAGCACGTGATTGCGGGCGTCGTACAGCTTGGCGGGGTCGGCGCGGGACCAGTCGTGGTGGAAGTAGAGCGCCGCGCCGTGGTCGATCAGCCAGATGTCGCGGTGCCAGACCAGCAGGTTCGGGTTCCGCCAGGTGCGGTCCACGTTCTGGATGAGCGCGTCGAACCAGAGCAGCTCGCTGGCGAAGTCCTCGTCGGCGGTCCAGCCGAGCGGGTCGAACCCGGCCGAGCCGGGCAGGAAGTCCACCGCGAGGTTGAGGCCCACGCTGGCCCGCAGCAGATCCTGGATCTCGGGGTCGGGCTCGCTGGGCGGAATCCTCGGGTCGAGCTCCGCCAGCGCCAGCTCGGGGGTGCGCAGGCCGAGCCGCCGGGCCAGCTCGCCGCAGATGATCTCCGCCACCAGCGCGAGCGGCCCCTGGCCCGCGCCGCGGAACTTGAGCACGTAGGTGCCGAGGTTGTCGGCCTCGACGATCGCGGGCAGGCTGCCGCCCTCGCGGAGCGGGGCGAGGTAGCTGGTTACCGTGACACGTTCAAGCACGCGCGACAGCGTACCGCTCCCGGATAATAGGGGCGTGGATGAGCCTGAGTACCCCATACGGCTGGCGGGACGAGTGATCGCGATCGATCCGGCGGGGCGGGTGCTGCTTTTCTTCTACGATGACCCGCCGCCCAAGGGGAGGCACTGGACTACGCCGGGCGGCGGAGTCGAGGAAAACGAGGACTTCTACACGGCCGCCTGCCGTGAGCTGGTCGAGGAGACCGGCTGGACGGACGTCCCGGTCGGGCCGACCGAGGTCTGCCAAACTGCCTTCGTGCAGTGGTCGAACTACCGACAGAGCCTCGTCAGGCAGTACGACCACTACTTCATCGGGCGGGTGCCCGACGAGCTGCGCCCGCTCGGTGAGGTGGCCGCCATGCACGTCAGCGACGGCATCGACGCGTCCCGCTGGTGGACGCTGGCCGAGCTCGACGCGACCGACGAGAGCATCTATCCCGAGGGCCTCGCCGACCTGGTCAGGTCGGCGTTGGCCGAGCGGCCTTAGGGCCGCTCGGCCATCGAGCTCGGACAGCGCCGGGCCGCCCTAGGGCTTCTTGCCTGCCAGTTCGTAGACGAACAGGCTGGCGTTGATGGTGCCAACACCGGTCACCAGGCTGTAGCCCTTGCGGGCGTGGTAACCCGGTGACGGTGTAGCGCTTGACCGGGTTGCCGCCGTAGAAGGAGACGGTGTTGTCGCCCGAGGTGACGTTCACCAGGCCGGGGGCGTGCTGGCCGACCAGCTTGTAGAGGGTGGGATTGATCGTGCCGAGCCAGCGGCCCGCCAGCTGATCCGCCAGCGCCACGATTCCGGCGAACTCCGGGGCCGCCTCGCTGGTTCCGCAGGCCTCCGACCAGCCGGCCTTGTTCGGCTCGCCCGGCTGGTGACTGCTGTAGACGGTCACCCCGCCGTTGCAGGCCGCACTCATCGCGATGTCGGGGACGCCGCGCCTGCCGCCGGTGCGAGCCTTGACCCCGTTCTGGTACGAGGGGCGGCCGAAGAGCGCGGACAGGCCGCCGCCGGTCGCGTACGGGACCGGGCGGGAGCTGCCGAACCAGTCGCGGTTCACCGCCGTGTTGTAGGTGTCGTTCCAGGCGGCCGACGTGTACTTGCCGCCGGACTCCATCAGCTGGGTGCCGCCGACCCCGGTCACCAGCGGGTCGCTCGCCTGCCAGTTGACCTCCCGCCGGTCGTAGTAGCCGGACCCGCTGAAGCCGACGGTGGTGGCGCCGGCGTCGCCCGAGGAGGCGAGGATGGTGACGTGGTGGTTCGCGGCGTCCTTGACGCCGCCCCGCAGCGTCTGCAGCTCCGCACTCGTGTAGCCCGCCTCGGTGCCGCTGAACGACTCGCTGATCATCGCGCCCAGGTGGTGATTGACCACGTACTCCTCGGCCTGCATGACCTGCCGCTCGTTGCTGCCGCCGCCGCTAGCCGGCGTCTCCACCAGCACGATGGACGCGCCCGGGGCGACCGCGTGCGCGTACTCCACGTCGAGCGAGGTCTCGTACTGCCAGCCCGCCATGTTGGCGTTCTTCGGATTGAACTTCGCGACCTTGCCGATCGGCTGGATGACCGAGAACTTGGGCGGCGCGGGGTACCCGAACTGCCGGTCGAACGTCGCCAGGTCGGACTTGATTGTGGGCGAGCCGTAGGAGTCCTCGATCACGATCGTCACGCCCCGGCCGGTGATCCCCCGGCCGTAGAGGGTGGGCAGCTGGTAGGCGGCCCTGATCTGGTTGGGCGTGTAGCAGGCGACATGGATGCTCTGCTCGCATTCGGCTGTGGTCGGCGGCGTCGCCCGGGCGATGCCGGGGATCCTGATGGAGTCGGGCACGGTCACCGCCGACCCGGGGTCGAATGCCGCCTGTCTCGTTTGTCCCGCGGCTGGGAGCATGACGGCTGCCGCGGCGGCGGCGGCGAGAACGGAGACGCTTAGGGCTGTCGCGGCAATTCTGACCTTAGGCACGAATAGCACCATAGTCGGTCAGATATGCCCATAGGAAAGGAATTTACGGGTATCGAAATGCACCGTCAGGGAACGGGGACGCCCGCCAGTTCGTAGACGAACTCGCTTGCATTGACGGTGCCGACGCCGGTTACCAGGTCGTAGCCCTTAACCGCCTTGTACCCGGTGACGGTGACGGCCTTGGTCGCCGTGCCCTGGAAGAAGGAGACGCTGTTATTGCCCGAGGTGACGTCGACCAGGCCGGGTGCGTGCCTTGCCAGCAGCGAGTAGAGGGTGGGGTTGATCAGGCCGAGCCGGTGGCCCGCCACCTGGTCGGCGAGCGCCACGATCGCGGCGAACTCGGGCGTCGCCTCGCTGGTGCCGCAGGTCAGCGACCAGCCGGCCGGGCCGGGGGCGAAGCTGCTGTAGACGTTCACCGCGCCGTTGCAGGCGGCGCTCATCGCGACGTCGGGCACGCCCCGAGCGGCGCCGGTGATGGCCTTGACGCCGTTCTGATAAGACGGCCGGGCGAAGTACTCGGACTTGCCCCCGCCGCTAGACAGCGGGTCGGGGTCGGTCGAACCGCCCCAGTACAGGTCCGAGCCCTGGTTGTAGGTGTCGTTCCAGGCGACCGAGCTGTACCCGGCGCCGGACTGCTTCAGCTGGGTGCCGCCGACGCCGGTCACCAGCGGGTCGCTGTCGGGCCAGGAGGTCACCCGTCGGGCGTAGTAGTCGGTCCCGTCCTGCTTGAAGTCGGTCGCGCCGGCGTCGCCCGAGGCGGCCAGCACGGTCACGTGGTGGCTGTCGGCGTCGGTGTAGGCGGCGCGCAGCGGCTTGATCTGCGCGGAGCTGGCGAACGTCTCCTCGGTGGCGCTGAACGACTGGCTGATCACCGCGCCGAGGCCGTGGTTGATCACGTACTCCTCGGCCTTCACGATCTGCGGGAAGCCGCTGGTGCCCTCGTTCTCCGAGACCGGCGTCTCGACCAGCAGGATGGACGCGCCCGGCGCGAGCGCGTGCGCGTACTCCACGTCCAGCGTGGTCTCCCCCGCCCAGCTGGTCATGTTGCTGTTGCCCGGGTTGAAGGCGGGGATCTTGCCGGCCGGCGCGATGACCGAGAACTTGGGCGGCGCGGGATAGCCGAACTTCTTGTCGAAGGTCGTCAGGTCGGACTTGATCGTCGGCGAGCCGAACGAGTCCACGATCACGATCGTCTCGCCCTTGCCGGTGATCCCCCGGGCGTACAGGGCTGGCAGGTGGTACGCGGTCCTGATCTGGCCCGGCAGGTAACAGGCGATGTCGTCGGCGGCCTCGCACTGCGCGGTGGTGAGCGGCGTCGACCTGGCCTTGCCGGGGAGCCGGATCGTGCCCGGGCGGACCGAGATGTGCGGCAGCGCGGCCGACGCAGGCACGGACGCGACGGAAGCCGCGGGAGCGGCCAAGGCGGCCGCCGCCGCCACTCCGGCAGCGGCGAGCGCTGTTACGCAAGTGGCAATTGCGGCGATCTTGGCCTTGGGCATACGTGCACCATAGCTGGACAGGTCCCGCTAGAAGGAAACAACTACCGGATACCACCCGTTCTCGCTACCCGGGCTGGCCTGGAAGTCGTAGCGGATGGCGTCCGGGGCGAGGGCGACCAGGGTCACCGAGGTGGTCCCCCACAGACGGCCGTCCGGCAGCTCCCGGCGGGCGATGATCGCGTCCGCGTCGCTTGGGTCGCGGTTGTCGCCCCGGGCCAGGGTGAGCCAGTCCGCCCAGGCCTCGGCCACTCCGGCGGCGGGGTCGGCGGTTGGGCGGGATGTGGCGAACCGGTGCCCGAAGTGCAGTGCCTTCGGCTCGGCGGCGGGGTCATCGGGGTGCGCGGGGTCGGCCGGGTAGGCGTGACCCGCGTTAGTCAGCAGGTGCGTGCCCGGGGCGAGGTCGCGCAGCGCCGCGCGGGAGCCGTCCCAGCCCAGCAGTGCGGCCGCGTCCGGCCCGGCGCAGACGAGGTAGAACGGGTCGTAGGCGGCCAGTTCTTCCGGTGCGGCCGCCAGTTCCTTGAGCACACCGGGGCCGTCGGCGGCGGCGCGCAGCGGCAGCTCTCCCCGGCTGCGGCGACGGGCCGGATCGGCCTCGACCCCGCGGCCGTTCAGCAGGCAGGCAACTCGGGGGACATCGGGGTGGACCGCCAGCCAGGTGCCGCCGGCCTGCTCGTCGATGCCGCCCACCAGCGGCGAGCCGGGCCAGTGGCGGGCGGGCGGACGCCATGGACGGCCGACCATCTCATCGCGTACGCCGAGCAGCAGGAGCGGCATCCGCTCGCCGGGCTCAAGGCTGAGAACTACCGTGCACACCTATTAATCATGACGGCTCGCCCGGGGTCACCGCGCACTTGGCTCGTTGGGGTGAGGCGGAGATGGCGGTTGGGGCTGGAGGTGCGGGTGGGGCCCGGCGGCCAGCCGGGTCGATGGCGTAGGCGACAGGATGGGCGACCTGTCCGCTACGCCATCGACAGCGTCTATCGGTGTCGCTGGCGTAGGCGACAGGTGGGGTTTGGTGTCGCTGGCGTAGGCGACAGGGTCGGTGGGGGTCGCGCGGGCGCGGGAAGTGGGGGTGGCGGTTCGGGGTGAGGGCGGGGCGTGTTGGGGGCGCCGGGCTAGTCGGGGGGATGAGGCAAAATGGTTGGTATGACGCTCCTTCGACTGGTTGAAACGGTTGGGGTGGAGAGTCGGCCGGGTCCGTTCGGGATGATGGTTGAGATTTTCGGGGCGGGCAACGTCGCCGTGCTGAGCGGCGCGGGACTGTCCACAGAATCCGGCATTCCCGACTACCGGGGACCGAGCGGGCAGGCCCGGCGCTCCGGGCAGCCGATGACCTACCAGGCGTTCACCGGGTCGGCGGCGGCGCGGCAGCGGTACTGGGCGCGGTCGCACCTGGGCTGGCGGCACATCGCCGGGGCGACGCCGAATCAGGGGCACCGGGCGGTCGCGCTGCTCGAGCGCGCGGGGCTGGTGCGCGGGATCATCACCCAGAACGTGGACGGGCTGCACCAGGCGGCGGGGGCCGCCGCGGTGACCGAGCTGCACGGGTCGCTGCACCGGGTGGTCTGCCTGTCGTGCTGGCAGCGGTCGCCCCGGGAGGAGCTTGACGCGCGGCTGCGGGCCGCGAACCCCGGCTGGGCGGACGGTTTCGCGGCGGGCGGAGCCGAGGCGGGCGCCTCGGAGGCGGAGCCCGCGGTGAATCCGGACGGGGACGTGGCACTCGAAGACACGGCCGGGTTTGTCGTGGTGGACTGCACCTCGTGCGGCGGGCTGCTCAAGCCGGACGTGGTGTTCTTCGGCGAGAACGTGCCCCGGCCGCGGGTGTCGTCCTGCTTCGACCTCGTTTCGGCGTCGTCGGCGCTGGTGGTTCTGGGGTCGTCGCTGACGGTGCTGTCGGGGCTGCGCTACGTTCGACATGCGGCGTCGGCCGGGCTACCGGTGGTGATCGTGAATCAGGGGGCGACGCGCGGGGATTCGCTGGCGACGGCGACGATTGACGCTCCCCTTGGGGCGACGCTGACGGCGGTGGCGCGGGAACTGGGGCTGGGCGGCTGATTCTGGCTGGCGGGGCGCTTTTTCTTGCTGTTATCTGTGTGCGTTCGATCGGCTAGTAGAAATCCATGGCGTTTCCGGTGCCAGGACCCCGGAAACGCCATGGATTTGTTTGCGAAGCGGGGCGGGCGGAGGCCCACTTGCTGTTATCTCGCCGAAATGGCGGCCGTACGGTCATGAGGGGTAGTTAACGGTGCTATTTGACGGTTAGTACACCCAATCTTCCTGAACCACGGCGGGGTGCGGGATGCTTGGGTGGTCGGTGCCGTTTGCTGCGGGACGGGAGTGCCTTGATGGATGAGCGGGAGCTGGTGGGGCTGCTCTATCGGGCGGACTGGACGCGGCTGTCGCTGACCGGGACGGTGCGGGGCGTCGGGCAGTTCCCCGCCACGTCGCCGGGCAGGGGGTGGTGGTCGGCGTCGTTCGGCGAAGGGCGGCGCCTTGGGTTCTCTTGGCCGCCGGACCCGCCGCCGGACTGGATGATGGCGACGGCCGAGCGGTCCGACGCGGAGTCGGCCCTCAGCCTCGCGCCGGGCAGGCGGTACCGGCTGGCGCGGACGGACGGGTCGCGGGTGCTTGGGTGCGATGGCGAACGAGTCTGGCAGTGGTTCGCGGACGTTCCGCCGGAGGCGACGGTCAAGTTCGAGCGCCGGCCACAGCCTCCGGTCTCGGGACTGCTCGCTCCAGCGTGGCTGCTCATGGGCGGCCGGCTGACGATCGAGGGCGAGACGACGGTGGCCGGCCGACCGGGGATCGTGGTCACGGGGCTGGCGCGGACCGCTCCGTTGCGCGGCCTGGTCGCGGCGACGATCGTTTCGTGGGGGCTGGTGCCGCGCCCCGAACGGGTATCGGCCGTCATCGACGCCGAACTCGGGATCGTGCTCCGCCGCGAACTGCGGTATCCGGACGGCAGCGTCAAGGTGACCGAGTTCGCCGGCCTTGAGGTCGGCGGCGCAGTCGATCCCACCGCGTTCAGCCCGGCCGCGGGAAGCTTCTCCGGCGACGGATCGACCGCGGCGGAGGAATCGGAGCGCCCACCCCTGGAGAAAGCCGGCCTGGAAGCACTCAAGATGGTCGGCGGGCTGGCGGCGGGCGGGCTCGGCGCGGCCATCAAATACACGCCCCGGCGGCACAGCGATCCGTTCGCCGCCGCGACCGCGGAGCACCCGGACGACGCGATGCCGGACGACGAGCCGCTTCCCGGCTGGGCCCTGGGTCAGGCCGCGGACGAGGCCGGCGAGGCGGAAGGCCGGACGCCGGTGAGCGACGAGGTGCTGAACCTCCTGTACCGAGGCGGCCTTGAGCCGGCCCCGTTCAGCGGAAGGCTGTGCGGGTGGACCGACAGCGACGTGGTGGGCGGCGCGCTGCTTGGCGCGGTGCCTGAGCCTGCCCGGCGGGCGGGGTTCGGCGGGGTCGGGTTCCTGGTCGACACGATACTGGCCGCTGAAGACAGACCCGGCCTTATTGACCACGCGGTGTACAGCGTGCGGGTCGGGGCGTGGGACAGGTACCGAATCGATCGCGTCTTCCGTGCGCCGCCCACTCGGGCACAGAGGCTGCAAGGGCGACGGCATGACGGCGACGCGGTGACGGTCGCCTGCGACGGTCAGCGGACCTTCCAGGTGTTCGAGGACGAGATCCGGGTCGGGCCGGCCAGCGTGCTCGACGACGTCCGACACGGCGGTCTGCTCCAGCTGGTTGACGGATCCTGGCTGCTCGGATGCAGCCTGTCAGGCGGCGACGTGGTCGAAGTCGACGGCCGGACCGGCTATCAGATCATCGCGACGATGGGTACCGGGCCGATCATGGGGACGCCGCTGTCATGGCTGCCTGGCTGGTGGCTGCCCGCCGTGGCCGTGGTCGATGCGTCGTCCGGCCGGCTGCTGCGGCTGACGCGATACCTGGACGGTAAGAGCGCGACGCGGCTGGAGCTGAGGTCGCTGTCGGACGGCGGGTCGGACGACTTCGGGTTCACCCCGCCGGAAGGGCTGCGCGTGGTCGAGGAGCGTGGACCGGATTGGTCTCACGGTCCGGACGACGACCGCGACGCGGAGGAGTTCTTCGGGCCGGACGGGCACCCGTGGTCGCCGCCCGATGACGTCCGTGCCGCCGTCGACGCCTTCAAGAAGCAGGTGGATGAGAAGGTCGCGGCGGCGCGCGGGTTCCTCGGGTCGTTTCTAGGCGGTCCTCGCTTAGTCGGCCAGGAAGTCTTGGAGGGCGGCGGCCGTCTCCATCGGGACCTCCTCGGCCAGGAAGTGGCCGCAGGGCAGCGAGCGGCCGGTCACCGTGTCGGCGTACTCGCGCCACACCGCGGCGACGTCGCCGTAGTGGCGGCCGACGAAGCCGTGCTCGCCCCAGAGGGCCAGCAGCGGGACGGTGACGCGCTGGCCGCGCGCCGCGGCGGCGTCGTCGTCGTCCAGGTCGGTCCCGGCCGCGGCGCGGTAGTCCTCGCAGGAGGCGTGGATCGCGGCCGGCTGGCGGAAGCAGCGGACGTACTCGTCGACCGCCTGCGTCATCGAACGGCTGGCCGCCGCGCCGCCAGTCGCCGATGCGGCTGCGCACCCAGCCCACCGGGTCGGCGCCGAGCTGGTGCTCGGGCAGCGGCTCGGGCTGGGCGAGGAAGAACCAGTGCCAGTAGGCGAGGCCGAACGCCATGTCGGCCGTCCGCAGGGCGTGACGGGTGGGCACGATGTCGAGCACCGCGAGCTTCGTGACCGACTGGGGGTAGTCCAGTGCCATCCGGTGGCCGACCCGGGCGCCGCGGTCGTGGCCGACGACGGCGAACTCGTCGAAGCCGAGCTCGCGCATCACCAGTTCCTGGTCCCGCGCCATCGTGCGCTTGGCGTAGGCCTCATGGGTCGGGCCGCCCGGCGGCTTGCCGCTGTCGCCGTAACCCCGCAGGTCAGTGAGGACAACCGTATGATTCTGGGCGAGGATCGGGGCGACGTGGTGCCACATCACGTGGGTCTGCGGATAGCCGTGCAGCAGCAGGACGGGGGTGCCGTTCTCGTTGCCGCCCACTAGCGTGTTGATTCTCACCCCTCCTGGGGCGAGTGTGACTCTCTTGAACAGGTCGGGCAGCGGAACGGTCATGGGTCCGTCATCCCCGTAATGGAAGTGTCATAATCTCCCGCCAACCGTGACTAATCGGACGTCGTCCCTAAAGGACGTACACCGGGCGAGAGTCCGTAGCATTGTGCTGCTGCGGCGCCTGGGCCGCGCTGAGATGGGGGTTGGCGATGTTCGGTTCCACCAGACTGGCGAGTCGGCTGGCGACTGCCGGTTCTATCGGGGCTGTCGCGGTGGTGGTCGGGGCGGGCGTGGCCGGCTGCACCTCCTCGCCTGCTTCCTCGTCGTCGGCGGCTGCCCCGGCGACCTCGAGCGCGGCGGCGTCTTCGGCGGCGTCTTCGTCTTCGGCTGCGTCTTCGTCGGCGGCGACACCGGCCGTGTCGGCGTCTTCGTCGGGGGCCGCCTCGCAGCAGGCGGTTGCTCCTTCGTCTTCCGCCGCTTCTTCTTCGCCTGGGTCCGCGGGTGGGACGTCGGCTGCCCCGGCCTGTCCGACGCGGTATCTGGGGGCGCACGTCGGGCTGTCGCAGGGCACGGCCGGATCGGTTTACCAGGTGATCTACTTCACCAACATCGGGACCACCCCGTGCACGCTCTACGGGTACCCGGGAGTGGCCCTGGCGGGCGGGTCGCCGCAGGTCAACCAGGTCGGTCAGGCTGCCTCGCGGTCCACCGCGACGGCGGCGACGCTGGTGACGATCGATCCCGGGCAGTCAGCCAACGCCACGCTGCGGATCGTCGAGGCGGGGGACTACTCGCCCGGGACGTGCCAGCCGACCGCGACGACCTTCCTGCAGATCTTCCCGCCGAACCAGACCACGCCTATCTACCTGGCCTACAAGTCGACCGGGTGCGCGTCGTCGACGGTCAACCTGCTCTCGATCAGCGTGATGACGCCGGGGACCGGCGGCTGATCACGTTCCGGCGTTCCCGCGTTCCCGCGTTCCCGCGTTCCCTGTCGGGCGCGCGGGTCGGCGCGTGTGGCGTCTGGTGCTGGTGCGCTGCGCCTGGCGGGTGGGGCCGTCCCTGACGCCTGTCGGCCGCGCTCTGCGCATGTCGGCTACGCCAGCGACAGGAACGGTCGTCTGTCAACTACGCCAGAGACACCGATAGGAGCGGTCGCTGGCGTAGGTGACAGGTGACGTTTGGGGTCGATGGCGTAGGCGACAGGGCCGGAGGCTGGGCAGCAGGCGACTAGGCGGTGGCCTTGACACCCGGATGACCGGAGTGCTTTTGCGCTCGGCGCCCTTCGCGGGCAGGTTCAGTTCAGGCGGCTATGCCTAGCCCCACCTCGGTTCGGGGGGCTGGCCGTAGTGACTGCCCCTTGCTGGCGTGGTTGCCTATCTGACATGAGCTCCATGTCCTCTGAAGAGATCCGGGCCGCCGCCGAAACCTACAGTGAACTCGGCCCCGGTTACCGCGACGCGGTGATCGACTCGTTCCTTGACAAGGTTGGTGGAGAGATCGACGCTCGGGTGGCCGCTCGGCTCGCGACTCCGCCACCGATGCCCGGGCCGACGGGGCGGCAGCGGCGAGGCTCCGCCTCGGGTTCTCCGCTGGCGCTGGCCGCTATTTCCATGGTCCTGGGCATCCCGATCAGCGCGATCGCCGTGGCGGCGGGCACCCATCCGGCCGGCGCGCTCGGCCTTATCGTTGTCTGGGTGGCGATCGCGGTCATCAATCTCGGCTACGCGATGTCGCCCCACGGCCTGAACCGCCAGGCGCCGGACCGGACCCGAAGTAACGGGTGGCAGGCGGGAACCTACTGACCGCTCTGCGTTGCCGATCTCGGCTGGCTGGCATATTCGTTACGATGCCGATCCGGAGCATCGGAGGCTGCGGTCGCAGGTTCAGGACATCGCGAGCGAGCTGGCGGGAACCGCGGATAGCAGCGCCCGGGTCCAGTCGCGGTAGCCGTCCTGGCTCGGGTGGAAGTTGTCGCAGGAGAACTTGCCCGCCCACGGCGGGGTGAAGTGCGCGCTTACCTCCGCGACGGGCAGGTTCCGCTGCTGCGCGACCTCGCGGACGACGCGGTTGATGCGGGAGATGTAGGGCACGCTCATGCGGCCGACGATCCCCCAGAACCCGGACAGCAGCGGCAGGTCGAGCAGGACGGTGTTGTCGGGGACCGCTGCGAGCAGCGCCCTCAGGTCGGCGAAGAGCTTGGCCGGGGCGCTGAACAGGATGTCGTTGGCGCCGGCGCCGCAGGTGACGAGATCCGGCCGCTCATCGGCCAGCAGCGGTATCTGCTGGGCGAGCACGTCCCGGGTGAGCGCGCCGGAGACGGAGAGGTTGATGACGCGCCAGTGCTGGCCGGTGGTGCGCCGCAGCTGGGTCAGGGCCTGGCCGACGTAGCCGCCCCGCGGGCCGGGAGCACCGAGCCCCTGGGCGGTCGAGTCGCCAAGGACGATCCAGAGCGGGTCTGCGCTTGCGTCGGCGTCGGTGGCGCGCTCGCGGCGCACCTGCTCGTTGTGGGCAGCCCAGTAGGAGGCGAACGTGGCGCGATCCGCGCGCATCGCGGCCACGCCGTCGGTCCAGCGTCCGAGCTTGCCCGTCCGCACCCCGGTGATCTCCGCGTAGGGGCCGCGGGTGACGACGGACGCGGCGTCGGCGACGATCTCCACCGGCGACTTCCTGGTGGTGCCGCCGGTGCCCGTGAGGGCATTCATCGCGCTCACCCAGGCAGGACGGGACACTGCCGACGTAGGCTGCATTACCGCACTCCCCCGACGCTACATAGACGCAAGGTAAACGACAGTAAACGATTGCATTGATAGATGTCAACGCAATGGTGGTTGTGCGTTGCGTTCCGTCGCCATAGTGGCAGGAGTTACCCACGGTGGGGTCTCGTATGCGGCCGGTCTGAGGCAGCTCTCAGGCTTCTCGGGTTCTGGACAGGATCTCCGCCAGGCGGCGCCTGGGTAGAGCCGGGGAACGGTGGCCGTCGCGGCCGATCATGTCCTCGTTGGCGATCAGCGCGTTGGCGACTGCTTCCTCCGTGGCCTGGACGACGGCCGTGTAGAACGGGTCAATTTCGTTCCACGGGATGAATTCCAGGTGGCCGTAGCCGGCTCGGTTCGCTGGGCTTTTTGGGTTTGTTTGATTTGTTTGGTTCTTTGGGGTCTTTGGGGAGAAGGCGCCTTCGTTGGCGGTGGAGACGGCGAGGAAGATGTCGCCGGAGGAGTGGCTCGCGATCGTGCCGGTGCGGGCCAGGCCGAGGGCGACCCTTCTGGCGAGGGACTTGCACTGGCTGGGGAAGAACGGGGCGTCGGTGGCGACGACGGCGATCACCGACCCGGCGCCCTGCGGGGCGCGGTAGAAGTCGAGCATCGGGTTGTCGTCGGCGAGTTCCTCTCCCAGGTAGACGCCCGTTAGCGTCAGGTCACTGCGGCGGCCGAAGTTGGCCTGGAGGAAGACGCCGACGGTGTAGGTCGTCTCGTTGTACTCGACCAGCCGCGAGGCGGTGCCGTTGCCACCCTTGAACTGGTAGCAGTTCATGCCGGTGCCGCCGCCGACCGAGCCCTCGTCGGGTTGGCTTGCGCTTGCCGCCTCCAGTGCGCTGATTACGGTGTCCTCGTTGACGTGGTGGCCGTTGATGTCGTTGAGGTAGCCGTCCCAGGTCTCGGCGGCGACCGGGAGCAGCCAGACGTCGGTGAGGTGCGGGTGGTACCGGTTCATCCAGGCGATGATGCCGGCGTGCGCGATCCCGACGGCGTGGGTGTTGGTGATCGCGATGGGGCCCTGGCAGGTGCCGGACTCTTCGATCCAGGAGACGCCGGTCATCTCGCCGTTGCCGTTCAGCGAGTGGTAGCCGGCCGCCACCGGGTCGCCGGGGTTGCCCTTGCCGCGCGGGTGGATGGCGGTGACGCCGGTTCTGACGTCGTCGCCTTCGATCAGGGTCTGGTAGCCGACCTCGAGGCCGGGGACGTCGGTGATGGCGTTGTGGGGGCCGGGGGTGCCACGGTACTTCAGGCCCACGGATCGGGCTCGAGGCTTGCCGGTGGGGGTGGTTTGGTGCGGGTCTCGGTCGGCTGCGGGCTCGGCTTGCGTCTCCTGAGTACTCACGTGGATCAGGGTAACTTGCGGGGTGCTGACGCCTCCGGGATCCCTGCCGACGCCGGGCGCTGTGGCTAGGTCTGTGGCTGGCGTTGCGATCGCGTACGACACATGCTCTCGGAACCGGTATGCTAACTGCGTTCCACCTTGCGGGGTGCTCCGGTACGGGGCAGCCGGTGGTGGGCTGCGGGGCTATGGCGCAGCTGGTAGCGCGTCTGCATGGCATGCAGAAGGTCAGGGGTTCGAATCCCCTTAGCTCCACCGCATTTTTCGGATCCCTGTTCGAGGGAAAAGCGCCAAACCAAGAGCCAAGGCGATTGGGCTAGGCGCTTTCTTCATTTTCGTCGCCGAAGACGCTGTCCATCACGGTCGCCTTACTCCGGATCGCGGTGGGGCATGTACGTGGACAACCCGCTGGCCGGAGTGGCTGCCGCCCAGGCGCTCTCGCGGCTGCAGCGCACGCCCGCTCACGTTCACCGACGACGAGCGCGTAGGGCGGCGTGCGTGGCGCGGAGGTCGCGCAGCCGCCGAGGCCCGACACGAGCTGTGCGATGCATGACCATCGTTGTCTAACTCATGTGTGTCGGCGGTCACTCTCGGGTATGTTGCGAACGCTTCGTTTGTTGCGGATAATGCGACTGAGAGGGGGCGACGGACATGCCTACACGCAGTATCGGCTCGATCAACCCGGGGGACGTCGACACGGAGATCGCGGATCGTGCCGCTAGGCGCATCAATGAATACCTTGAAGGACACCCGGATGACGACCTCATTGAGGCCATCGGGGAAGTCGGAACCGACGACGCCCTGGTCATCCCCCGTGCCACAGCGGTCATGTTCGCCCAGATCCTCGAGCTGCTGGCGCAGGGCCGCGGGGTCCAAATCTTCCCGAAGGAAGTGGAGCTCAGCACGCAGCAGGCTGCGGCCATGCTCAACGTCTCGCGTCCGTACCTAATCGGCTTGCTCGAGGCCGACAAGATTCCCTTCCGCAAGGTCGGAAGGCACCGGAGGGTCAGGTTCGAGGACCTGATGGACTACAAGCGCCAGGACGATCTGGACCGACGCGTTGCGGCCGATAAGCTCGCCGAGCTCACCGAGGAGCTGGACCTGTACTGACCATGGCCTTCATCGTGGTTTACGACGCTAACGTGCTCTACCCGAACACTTTGCGCGACCTGTTGATCCGCATCGCCCAGCAGCCTCATCTCGTGCAGGCGAAGTGGAGTGACCAAATCATGGATGAGACGCTCCGTGCGTTGCAGAAGAACCGTCCGGACATCACGGAGGAGAAGGCAGCTCGCCTACGCGAGCTCATCAACGGGGCGGTCCGCGATTGTCTGGTGACGGGCTATCAGCCCCTGATCGAGGCGCTTGACCTTCCGGATCCTGACGACCGGCACGTCCTGGCCGCCGCGATCAAAGTCAATGCCCAGCTCATCGTGACTAGGAACCTGAAGGACTTCCCACCAAAGACGCTGGCCCAGTGGGACATCAGACCGAAGTCCCCTGACAATTTCGTGCGTGATGTGATGGATTTCGACTCACAGGCCGTGTGGGCCTGTGTACAGCAGATCGTCGATTCGCGCACTAGGCGCCCGGTGACAGTTGATGACGTGCTTGGCGAGCTCCAGCGCGATGGCCTAGTGGCGTCTGCATCCGCGTTGCGGAGCGGTCCTGGTGTCCCGCCAGGCATCTGACCCTTAGCCAAATACGCTCGACGTTGCGACTGCGCAAAGATACGACCGCACCCGTTCCCATGAGGCTAGACGCTTTCTTCGTCTTCGTCGCCGAAGACGCTGTCCATTACGGTCGCGCCGCCGCGGATCGCGGGCACGATCACGTGGCGGTAGACGGTCTCGGTGACGTGGGTGGACTTGTGGCCCACCGTGTCGCTGATCTCCTGGATCGGGACGCCGTTGCTGCTCATGATCGAGACGGCGGTGTGGCGGCCCTCGTGGGCGTGCCAGTGGCCGATGCCCGCCTTCTTGGTCATCTTGCTGAAGCGCCAGTTGAGTCCACGCGACGTGTACATCGAGCCGTCCTCGTGGCAGAAGACCAGATTGAGGTCCTGCCACACCTTGCCCGCCTCCCGGCGCTCGCGGTCCTGCATGGCCTTGTGAGCCGTGAGGGCGGTGATCGCGCGCTTCGGGAGCATGAGCGATCGCTTCGACTGAGGGGTCTTGGTGTCGCCGGTCTTGCTCGCCGAGCGCCAGACGTGGACCACTCCCCCGTCGAGGTCCACGTAGTCCCAGGTGAGCTTCCGGAGTTCGCCTGGGCGCAGGCCGAGGGTGATCGATAGGACGAAGAGGGCGGCCAGGCGCTGGTTCGCATTGCCGGTGTTGTCCAGGCCGAGCTGTGAGCGGCACGAAAGGCAGGTGGCGTCCTTGAGCTCGCGGCTTACCTCGGTGATCGGCGCCTTCCAGTGCGACTTGGTGCCGCAGGCGAGCTGGCCGGACTCGGTGGCGGCGTGGGTTGCGCCGTACCGTCCCGAGCTTGCCTTCACGACCTTGACGTAGCCGGTGGGGCCGCCGTTCGCAGTCTTGAGGACCTTGGCCGCTTGGTCTTGAGTCATCGCCCTTGAAGGACGACCAGGCTTGCCTGCTGGGAGGTCGATGAGCTCGATCACGTTGCGGCCGATCAGATCGTGGACCTGGGCTCGGCGGATGGACCGGCGGAGGGTGCTCTTGATCATGACCAGCGTGCGCTTGCTCAGGAACGGGGCGATCTGCTGGAAGAACTTGACGGCGTCGGTCGCGCTGAAATCCTTGAGCTTCGTCGCGCCGATCCTGGGATAGATCCACTTCCTGGCCTGGCCGGTCAGGGTCTGCATGGTGTGCTCGTCTCGCTCGATGGAGGCGAACCAGTCCTTGACGCACTGCTCGACGGTGTAGGTCGCCGGGGTGTGAATGCCCGCATTGAGCTCGTCGTGGAGCTTGTCGAGCTTCTCCTTGACCTCGGCCCTGGTCCGACCGCGGACCGTTGGGCGATTGCGCTTGCCGTCGCTGTCGAAGCCGAGCGACACCGCGCCGACGTAGTGGTGGTTGGCCCTGTCCCACCAGATACCGTCGTCGCCACGGTCGCGGCGGCGCCTTTTCGGCTTGTCTGAGTTTGGAGATGCTGCCATCTGAATTCCTCCTCTTAGCGCGATGCGCCTATGGAGGCCAAGAATAGCGCAGAAAGACATTTGGCAACGTCTTGCGCAATAGGCCTAGAACGATGTTCACGACCTGACGAGAGACCGTGCGAGGAGCTGTTTACGGCGACGTTTTTGGCAACGTGTTGCCACGCGCCAACGATTGCTCATTGGGGAAGATCTTCGAGCGAGGCGATGAACTCTGCTATGTGCTCTTCAGTGATGCGCCGCAGTTTGCCGATCTTGATGCTGCGGAGCTGGCCAGTCCTGAGCAGGTAGTAGACCTTGTCGCGGCCGACGTGCAGCATGTCGGCGACCTGCTCGACTGTGAATGCCTGCAAGTGTGTGAGTCACCTCCCTACATTGCTCATGAAGTGAGGTTAAGGCGAGAGCGCGACTGACCCAATATCACCGTGAGATATCACAGTGAGATATCTGGCAGAAATGCCGGAGGGATTGCATGGGAAGCCCCGGGAAAGCCGGCGAACGAGCGCCTCGCGGCACTGACCAGGGCTCTGCCAGCGACGCTTATCCGCAGCCCGGTCAACAGGGTTATGGGCATACGACCTGGTCAGGGCGTGACGAGCATCGGTGACCTGTCTAAGCCGGCTACCGCTGTGACTGCGTTCGGCCCGGTCCTTGCGGCCGCCTCCGCGCGGACAGCCGCGACCAGGGCGCCGGCCCGATCGCGGCCGATCCGCAGCTGGGCGCGGAGGGCGTCCCGGCTGATGGGCCTGCCGGTCTCCGCGCGGTGCTCGGCGTCCAGCTCCCGGGTGCGGGCCAGCTGCCTGGCGGGGAGCACCGCGCGTGGCCCGCTGCGCTGCTTCCGGATTCTGAGGCGCCGACGGTTCGGGAGCGGTCGCTCGGCAGACGGCGTAGATCTGGTGGAGCAGCCACGGGCCCACCTCGCTCCAGCCGATCAGCAGGGCCGGGCCGACCGCGTCGACCAGGGCGGTCCCGTACTGGTGGTGGCCGATTGCGCCCGCGGTGTTCAGCGCCAGGGTCAGCAGGCCGCAGAACCGCAGCATCCGCCGCAGCCCGGCCAGCTCGTCGTCCTTATAGCCGTGCAGGGACAGGAACCGCATGCCGACCAGCAGGCCGATGACGCTGAGGTCGACCGCCGGGCCGACCAGCCAGGCGATCCAGACGGTGATGCCCAGGTCCAGGCACAGCCGGGTCACGTTGCCCAGGCTGAACGCGAACGTGATCACCATGACGGCGGCGGTGACGGCGGTGACGGCACGGCGGGTCAGCACCTCGCCGGACGGCGTGAACGGTGCCTGTTCAGGGACGACGGAGACGGGTGCTGTGCTCATTGTGTATCCCTCGCTCAGATGCGGGTCATGCGTGGCGGCTCTGCGGGCCGGAGCGCCAGGCACACGACTCAGCGAGTCAGCCGGGATCTGCCAGCCCGCAGGGCGAGCCGGTGCTCCCGCCGCGCACGGACGGCGGGAGCACCGGCGATACAGAGGCGTCAGTAGCCCGCCAGGCCCCGCAGCAGCAGGGCGGACTGCGCGGGGCTGAGCGCGAACGCGCGCAGCTGGTCGAACGCCGCCGCGTAGGCGTTGAGGTCGTCCTGGCCTTCCAGGCACACCCCGCCGCCGATGCCGCCCAGGTGCACCAGCCCCAGGCCCAGCGCCCCGTCGAACTGCAGGAGAGCCAGCGACCCGTCGCCCGCCGCCGCGTGCGCGCCAGCCTCGAACGGCAGAACCTGCACGGTGATCGTGCCGCTGTCGCCGGCGGCCTGGGCCAGCATGGCGAGCTGCTCTTGCATTACCTCCGGGCTGCCGACCTGCTGGTGCAAGGCAGCCTCCCCGATGACCAGGTGCAGCTCCAGCCCTGGCTTGTTCAAGATCGCCTGCTGGCGTGCCAGGACCGCCTCGGCCGCCGAGTCCCGCGCGACATCGTCGTGCAGCGACGGGTCGGCCTCCGCAAGCGCCCGGGCGTAGCCGGGGGTCTGCAGCAGGCCGGGCACCCGCTGCGCGTCGTAGCCGCTGATCTTCGAGGCGGCCGTCTCCATGATTAGGTAGTCCCGCCATGCACCGGGCAGGACGGCGGCGTAGTCGCGCTGCCATCCGAAGGCGCCGCGCCGGTCGGCCAGCAGCGTCAGCACCGCCCGCTGCTCTTCGGCGACGCCGTACTCCTCCATGAGTTCGCGGAGCTCCTTGGCGCGGATGCCCCGCTCCCCGGTCTCGATCCTGCTGACCTTCGACCGGTCGCACTCGAGCACGCGGGCCGCGTCCTCCAACGTCCAGCCCAGGGCCTCGCGATGCCGGCGCAGCGTCCTGCCCACGAGGCGTCGTCGTACGGGGGGTGCGGAAACCGTCATGATGGGTCGTCCTTCGCTCTGGTGCTGTTCCGGTGGTGCCGTCAGGGTTGCCGCCCTGCGACATCATGAAATCTACTAGAGTTTGTCGATGCGCATCAAGGTGTCACCACCTTCCGTTCGGACAAATGGCCTTTGACTTGCTTTTAGGCCTGGAGGACGGCCCTGGCCGCGCGGATGATCCGCTCGGCGGTGCGCCGGCTGACGCCCCACTCCGCGGCCAGGTCCGCCGCGGACGGGCGGGCGCCGGAACGCAGATCGGCCAGCACGCGGGCGAGCCGCTCGTCGCCCGCGTACGGGTGCGGCTTGGCGGGGGCGCCGGGGGTGCCCGGCCGGTGGCCGCCGCCCATGCCCGGGCGGCGGTCGGCCGCGGCCCAGACCGTGGACCGCTTCCACAGCGGGGCGCGGGCGGCCCTGGCCGGCCGGTGCCGTAGTCGTCGGGCTCGGGGAAGTAGCCGAGGCGGCGGTTGGCGTGGATCACGTTCCGGTTGGCGTAGCGCAGCATGCGGGCGGCTTCGGCGGCGTCGACCAGGTCGTCCGGGTCGCCGCCCCGGTCGACCTGGGTCAGCGACTCGATCTTGCCCCGCTGGTAGGCCTGGCGCCAGGCGGTCCACTCGTCTTCGTACCAGTAGTCCGTCCGGCCGATCCGCCCGGCCTTCTCCGGATGACCCGTCCTGGCCCGATCCCGGTACCAGCCGCTGACCGTGCTGGGCGGGACGCCGCGCGCCGCCATGTCGGCGCGGCTGATCACCGGGCGCCCGTTGATCGCCGGAATCGGGACTACCTCCTCGCGCGGGCGTATGGAGTAGGCGGCAAGGCAGCCTTCGACCTGGCCCCGCCCTCAGGCCGACCCGGGAATCTTAGCCCGCCGGCAGGTCACATCACCATGATGGCAACCTGTTGTCTTCTACAATTCGGGGCAAGTCCCGCGGCGCTTGATGCCTCTCTGGTGGGCGTTCCGGGGCGCTGCGGGGCCAGGCGGCCGACGGGACCTTTGCCGAGGCGCTGTCCGCAGTGCCGCCCTTCGGGGCGGGCCCGTCGGCCGCCGTCTCACTACCCGCTGACGGGGCGACCTGAGGTCGACCTCGGGTCGAGGACGACCTCGCCCTCGTTCCAAGCCGGGCCGACTCGGCCGGGCCGAATTACGACCTGCCGGGAATCTGCGCACGCACCGTTCCTCTTGACCTTTCACTCGGGTATATCGCATGACTGGTGTCGCCGTTCGCTGGGTCGTGCGGCCGGGCCGTTGCGCGACATCATGGGATATCGGTTGGGGGTGGTGTTGGCAGACATGCTGATTCGCGATGTGCCCGATGATGTCGTCGAGGCGCGAGGCACTGCCCGGAAGCTGGGCCTGTCGCGGAGTGAATACGTTCGGCGCAGGCTCGCCCAGGACGCGGCCGTGACCGACTCCCCCGTCAGCGCTGGTGACCTGGTGCGCTTCGCCCAGACCTTCAGCGACCTAGCCGACCCGGACGTGATGTCACAGGCCTGGCAGTGACCGACTGGCTGATCGACAAGTCGGCCCTGGTTCGGTTCGGGGATCCCACGCATGACGCTGCGAGTGGCTCCGGTTTGCTCGGCTGCCTAGCGCCACTGACGATAAGGTCGGCCAGGTCGCTGTGTGCTACTTGTCGCCTGTGTCGGCCGATGAGCGGAGAACAATGACATCTCCGTTCAGCAGCTGGCCGACGCTATCGCGCAAGTCTTTGCGGTCGAGCAGGGCCTGGTCCTCCAAGCGATGCCACACGTGTTCGAGTAGGTCCCGCTCCAGGCCTTCCTCGCGCAGTTCGCGCAGGACATGGCTGACCCTGTGAACGCTGGGAACGTCGAGCAGCAGTCGCGGCGACCGCTGGGTGGTTGTGAGCAGGCCCGCATCCGCCCATGCGCGGACCGTCTTCTCGCTGAGCCCGAGGATCTTGGCCGCGATCACAGGACGAACCGTGGCCTCCTCCGCGAGGGCGTCACGGGAGACCGCGAGGAGCCTTGTGCGCCGGTCGTCACCCTGCGGCAAGGTGACCGCCACTTCTTCGATCGTCTCGACGCGTTCAAACAGGTTGCGTATCCGTTGTTCCTCGGTCGATACAGACATGGCCAGCCTCCGTCCTCGCTCTGATGCTACTGATTATTAGCCATTTTCTCGGGAGAAGCTAGCTGGTTCCGCGGCGACGCTGGCTCGGTGACGGGGCTGGCCAGCTCGGCGATGTCGTTAGTCGGCGGCTTCGGGGTCCAGGTCGCGGTCGGCGACTCGTTCCAGGACCCAGGACGACGGCGGGATCTCGGGCTTGGGCGGCTGGAGGATCGCGGTCCTGCGCTGAGCGCTCGTGAGCGGGAAGGCGGGGCTGATGTCGTGGACGGGGTCTTCGGCGGGGATGGTCAGCCGGTGGCGGTCGGTGAGCCTGGCGGCGAGATCGCGGTGCCGCTTGGCGGCTTCCTCGAGCTGGCGGGAGGTCTCCGCCAGGCCGGTAGCAGGGGCGGGCGGCTGGCTGTCGTGATCGTGTCCCCGGCTGTGCCCGGAGTCGATCGGAATCTCGCGCTCACCGTCGTGATCGTGACCGCGCCCGGGGGCGGGTTGCGGTTCGGCGGCGGGGAGCGAGGGCCAGGGCTGGCGCGGGTGGCGATGGCGGAGCTCGGCGTCGGCGGCCTCGGCCAGGCGGAGCCGCCGGCCCTTTTCGCGCTCGGTTGCCTGCTGGTCGCGTGTCGCGGTGTCGAGTTCGGTCTCGCGTGCGCGGTAGGCGTCGCGCATTGCCTGGTAGCTCGCGGCCAGCGTTTCCTGCCGGGCCGCCTCGTCGTGCTCGCCGCGGCGGCGGGCGGCGCTGGCTTCGGCGTGGGCGCGTAGCGCTGCCAGGTTCGCGTCGCGGGCGGCGGCGCGGGCCTGGCGGAGCTTGCCGACGGCCGGCAGCGGCGCCCGGGCATCGTCGGGGCGGGCTGCACGGAGGTTGAGGAGCTGGCCGTCGGTCAGGTTCCGGATGTCCCCGGCCTCGTCGAGGGTGAGGGCGGCGCGGGCCTCGTGCCAGGCGGCGCGCAGGTCCGGGCTCCCGGTGGCGGGCTCGGGTCCGATCGGGTCGTCGGGGTGGTCGTGGCCGGACAGCTCGCGGTAGGCGCCGATCGCGGCGGCCTTGCGCTGCCAGCCCAGGCGGGCGGCGGGGTCGTCCGGGGGCGCCCCGAGGGCGGCGACCGCCCAGGGGAGGCTGCTGGCGGCGGCGTGCTCGCCGATGCGGCGCCGGCGGTCGTCCATGGCGGCGGCGAGCTGGATGAGGAACCGGCGGCGTTCGGGGTCATCGGTCTGGGGAACCTGGGCGGACCAGGAGGGGGCGGGGAGCGGGGCGAGGTCGCCGTGGCGGCGGCGGATGCGGGCGTCGATCACGGCGGGGATGTCACGGGCGCCGGTCAGGTCCCGTTCGGCGACGGCCCGGGCCAGGACCTCGCCCGGGTCCAGGCCCGCGAGCTCGGCGGCGCGCAGCGTCCGGTGCAGCCACTGCTCCTTGTGGCTGTCCTGCTGGCCGGTTCCCGGGGGCAGCGCCGACTCGAGCAGCGCGCGGTAGCGCCGTTCGCGGGCGGGCGTGGTCTCGGCGGTCCACATCGCGTGCAGGACGGCCAGGTGGTCGGCGTCGGCCAGGGCCTGCCGCCATGCCTGCGACGCGGACTCCGCGGCCCCGTCGCGGCCGGTGATCATCTCCGCGAGAACGCTCACCGGCGCTGGTCGTCGCGGGGGCGTCCCGGTCGCCGGGGGCGGGGCCGCCGGCCTGGGCGGTGAGGCGGTCGTAGCGGGCGAGCTCGGGCGCCGGGCGGGCGCCGGGGGCCGGGTCGGACAGCTTGGTCGGCGTGGTGAAGACGTAGGCGGTGTTGTCGTCGGTGCCGCGGGTGAGGGCGACGTAGGCGTGCTGGCGGTCCTCGCTGCCGGTGAAGACGGCCAGGCCGGCCCGGACGGTGCGGCCCTGGGCGACATGGGCGGTGACCGCGTAGCCGAGCTCGGCATCCGCGTAGTCCGCGTACAGGAACTGTCGGTCCGTCCAGCGGCGCCGCCCGCTTTGCCGGTCGGCGCCGAGCGCGCGGCGGACGAGGAGGCCCTCGGCGGTGATGGCGTCGATGCGGAGCAGGTCGCCGTTGGCCAGGGTCCGCCCCGGCTCCCCGGCCTCGACATGGTGGTCGTTGCGGGTGCACATGATCAGGTCGCCGGGGCCCGCCGCCGCGCCGCCCGCGATGGTCACGGTCTGGGTGGCGTCGACGAGGCCGAGGCGGAGCAGGTTCTCCCGGACGCGGCGCGACAGTTCCCGGCGCAGGGCGTGGTCGGCGGCGATCAGCAGCGCGTCGGTGTCGCTGGCGGCCAGGGCGGTGTAGTCGGCGGCGGCGGCCTCGATCATCAGCTCCGGGTCGCCGCCGTTGATCCGGGCGTGCTGGTCGTATTCGTCGGCGACGGTGGCGTCGCCGTCGCGGAGCCGCAGGCTGGCGGCGCGCTCCCACGCGGCGCGGAACCGCACCGGCTCGGCCAGCCGGACGTAGCCGAGGCGGTCGGCGAGCAGGGACATGCCCCCGCCGTTCTTCACGGCCTGGAGCTGCTCGGTGTCGCCCGCGACGATGACCTTGCCCCCGTGCCGTTCGGCGAGGTCGATCAGGTCGGCCAGGTCAGGGCTGGTCATCATCGACGCCTCGTCGACCGCGAAAAGGGTTCCCTCGCCGACGGGCATATGGCCCTTCGCGCCGCGCCGGCCGGGCAGGTGGCCGAGGAACCGGGCGCTGTTGTAAGACTCGATCCCGCCCGCGGCGAGGGTGTTGCGCGCGGACTGCGACGCGGTGATGCCGATGACGGGGCCGAGGCCCGCCTCCCGCCATGCCTTCGCGATCTCGGCCAGGACCCGGGTCTTGCCCGCCCCGGCCGGGGCGTTGATCACCGACACGCGCCGCCCGTCGGTCAGGACCGACAGCGCGGCCGCGGCCTGGTCCTCGCGCAGCCCGGAACCGGTGCCCGCGTCTGCGTCGCTTTCCGCGTCGCCGGCTCCTGCGGCCAGGGCGCGCTCGAGCCGCGCGAGGTCCGCGCCGAGCGCGGCTGCGGCGGCCGCGCGGGTCATTCGCGGCGCGGCCGCGGCCTGCGCCTGCGCGACCATGGCCTCCTCCATGCTCAGCTGCGCGCGCGTGGCGTACCGGGCGCCGCCGTGGCGCCGGTAGACGCTGCGGCCGTCCGCGCGGACCAGGTCGCCCGGCAGGTCGACCGGGTCGGGGGCCTCCAGGCACAGCACCTGCTCGAACTCCGAGCGCAGGATCCGGTCCGCCGTCTCCTCCAGCAGCCTTGCCGCGGCTTCCGGGTCCCGGCCGGTGCGGGGCAGGACCCGTCCCAGGTGCTTGACCAGGTCCGCCCGGGTCCACGCGGACTTCTCCTGCTGCGCCAGCGCGAGCGCCCGCTGCGCCGCGCGGGCCAGTTCGATGTCTTCCGGGACCGCGTCCTGCGCGGCACTGGCCGCGCCGGCGCGGTGCGCGTCGGCGTGCCAGACCGACGGGGCCACCGACGCGAGCGGGACGCCGAGCGTGCGCGCGAGCCGGTCCGCCCAGCCCGCGTGCGCCTGCGCCAGGTCCAGCGCGCCTTCCTTGCCCTTGCGCGTGGCGAAGTTCGACGCCTGCGCCAGCTGCGCCAGTTCCCGCTGCGACGGCGCGCGGCCGTACCGCTCCTCGAACCGCGCGGCGCGCTCGCGCGCGTCGGCGGTGATCGCCTGGCGGCGCGAGGAGAACAGGTCCATCATCTCCTGCGCGATGCCCTTGATCTCGAACCCGTTCCCGTCCTCCCGGGCGGCCCACTCCAGGCCGAACCGGCCGTCAGCGCCTCCTCCAGATGCTGGGCGGTGATCGCCGCCACCGCCCCGACGTGCTCGGCGTAGCCCAGCGAGTCCGGCGCCCGCCACTTCCCGTCCTTGCCGGTCCGGGCGACGTGGGCGATCTGCGAGTGGACGTGCAGCTGCATGTCGCCGTCCCGCGAGGTGTGCTGCAGCCAGTGCGCCACCGCCAGGTCCGCCTCACGCCACTGGCCCGTCTCCCGGCCGCCGGCCCGGGCGTGGTGGGAGCCGGTGCGGGTGTAGCCCGCCTCCCGCTGGAAGTAGCCGAAGCCCGCGTGCACCGCCTGCATGATCATCTCGTCGACCTCGGCCACCAGGCCCGACCAGTACCGCTCCCCGTCGGCGTCCCCGGCCTCGCGGGCCAGGCGCGCGTTCTCCCCCAGGGAGGCGTGGAAGATCGAGACGGACTTCGACAGCGACAGCGTCAGGTCGAAGAACAGCGGGCTCTGCCGCGCCTCGCGGCTCGCCCGGGCCCGCAGCTCCCGCTTCCGCTCCGCTGTGGCCTGCGGCTCGGCGGCCAGCAGCCCGGCATAGACCTCGGCGGCCTTCCTGCCGCCGCCCGGCGGCCGGCCCAGCGGCGTGCCATCGGGAGCCTTGCGCTCGCCGAACAGCAGCTCGTACGGCTCGCGCTCGACCACCTGGCCCGGGGCGAAGCCGAGCGCCTGCGCGCCAGGGCCCCACCAGCGGCCCGGAGGCTCACCGCCCTTCTCGCTCGCCTCGATGTAATAACCGGCCGGGTTCAGCGCCAGGGACGGGTCGACCTGCTTCCACACGTAGTCCAGGTCGTAGCCCTTGCTCAGCGTGCCGACGACAGCCAGCGGCTACCTCCGCCCCGCGGAGCGGACGGAACTGACCATGATCATCAGATGGTGCATGGGTGTGACGCAGTAAAGGACCATGAATCAAGGGTGACAAAACGGGCGATCAAGATCAGAAACGAAGAGTGGGACAACGGCGAAAACAACACTGGAGGAAGGGGCCACAGGTCGTGCAGTCTTACAGCACGTGGACTGCAGCTAGTCCCGAGTCACTGAGATCGGCGACCAGCTCTCCCCCAAGCACCACGGCTCCAAGAACCATCACAAGCGCTGAACACGCCGACGTCGCTCGCGCTGACCATCCAACATCATTGGAATGGCCGTGATCACAACCCATGTTTACGAGTATCTCGGCTGGACTGACTATGCGTTCATGGTCGAGGCCGGACTCCACCCTGGGTGAGTCACTTCGAACCACCGGGACCGCATCTGGAAGCATGGGCCTATGCACGAGGAAGTCCAGCCGTTGGCCCTCGACGACGTTCCGGAGCAAATCCGGGAGGACACCCCGCCAATCGCGCGCTGGCAGATCAACCTGTAGTGAAGGCGGTGCCGTTGGCGACCACGGGCGGCGCACTTGTCTGCGTTCTCGCCAATCCGCCTACGACCTCCGGAGCCCGGACTCTCCGCCGAGTCGGGAGGGCAGCCGAACTCCTTGGTTACCGTGACATCGAGGTCGTAAACCTGTTCCCTCTGGCGACGTACCGGACGGGTGGCATCAACGGCTTGGGCACCGAAGCCGCGCACTGGCATCACGCTCGGAGACCGATCGAGGAAGCGCTCAACCGCGCCGCAGCCGTTCTCATCGGATACGGGACCACTGAGCCAGCCGGTCTTGCTCGTGGCCACCATCGTGACCAAGTTGCCTGGCTACGCCAGCGAATCGTAGACCGGAAGCTGCCGACCTACCAGGTGGGCGATGGCCCTCGGCATCCGTCGCGATGGCAGCGCTGGACGTTTCGCCATCATCCCGAAGTTCCCTTCAGCGAGGCGCTGAAGCTGAGCCTCCGTCTCGTCACCCACGACGGCACCGGTAAACAATCAGGCCACCTCGCGGGCAATCGCCGTCAGCCGGCGAGAGCAATCGACGGCCCGTTGAGCTGACCAGGCATCGGCGTCATGGTGCGGACCAGGACCGTTCTGCCGAGCCCTTCGGCATACTGAGTGATGCCGGCAGCCTTCCGAGGCAAAACGCGAGGAAGGACGAGGCCGAAGAACTCGGGCACGTGAGCCAGATCCGCTTGAGGGATAGACTCAGTGCCGCGCCCTTCCAGCAGACAGCGAACGAGCCACGCCGCCAGTTCGTTGTCAGTGATCTTCAACTTGCCCACCACGCTGATTGAGTCAGACGGCTCACCGATGAGAACCCCGAGCTCCCGCAGGGTCTTGATGCCTCGCTGCGCAGCAACGTCGATCGCCCGCCTCGGACCATGCTGGTCGCGGAGTCGCTTACGGACAGCGACGGTATTGACGGTCTCCGAGGCACGAGCCTCGCGACCTACTGCTTCGAGCAGACTGCGGAAGAAGGGCTCGGTGGCCAATAGGGCGCCGAGGTGGAAGGCGCGCAGGTCGCGCAGATCACGTTCGGCTTGCAGGGGCCAGCCGGTCCAAGGGGCACCTCGTTCGACCGGCAACAGCCAGAACACGGCTGAGGGCGGTCACTGTCTTGGCCGCTGCTTCCTGGCCAAGACCTTCGGCAACCAGTCCCTCCCGGAGAAGGTGGCGTGCCTCGGCGGTCGGCACCTGGTCGGCAGCAAGGGCGAGTGCCTTTGTCAGCCAGGCCACCTTCAGCTCGCGATCGAGGAGAGCTCCGGTCATCATACGATCCTAACTAGTGGCACGATGACTTCATCGATGCTGAGGCCGCCGTGGGCAACAATGTGGGAGGCGGCGGTGAAGGCCTGACGACCATGGGCAAAATACGGGAAGCCGAGATCCTCAGTCGCCCGGCCGAACCCTGGTGGGGTCCACATCACGTCCGGACGGGTCGCCCTTTGGCCGAAAACCTCCTTCGAGTAGAAGGCCACGCGATGGCCCACTCGCTGCCTCGTCAGGTTCTTAGACTGGAAGTCGTTGTCGGTTGTCGGAAGGTTACCGTGATCAGAGGCGATCCAAAGGTGGACACCCTTTTTGTGGCACCAGTCAATCGCTGCGGTCAGGTAACCCTCCCCCGCCCAGTCAACAATCGCCTTGCTAAGCTGACGGTCCCCGAAGACTTCCGAACCGTGAAGAAGTTTGTCGGGAGCACTCACCGCGAGTCCACTGACCTGGACGCCGTCTCGTGGCGGTCTCCAGTCGTTGGCGTCTGATCCTGCGGTCTTCTCATAGTGCACCTGGTCAACCCGAAGACCGCGCTCGGTCCAGAACCTGAGCCAATGGGCGCTTTCGTGGGCTGTCGACTCGCTATGCTCGGCGAAATCGTTAGGCAGTTTCCCGGCGAAGATCGCCTGCCGACTGACCGAGGTGATCGTGGGAAGCGACGCAAGGATTCGGTGCTCCTCGCGAACCTCCAGATGGAGGCTCTGCTGGAGGAGTTGCCACTGGGAGAGACCGAGGCCGTCCAAGACGAGCAGCAGGACTGGGTGCTTCGAACCGGCTCCACGGTGGGCGAGGAACGGAGCCGTGTGATGGACCCCGACGGGATTGAGGGCACTGCGGCTCAACAAAAGGCCATACTCTCGTCGCAGCCAGCCGGTCCACGTCTGATCAATCTCAGCCCAGCGTTCCCAGGCGCTGATCTGCCACTCGTCGACCTCGTGCAGCGGAAGCTGAGTCAGAAGACGTCGGATAGTAGCCCAGTCGTTGGCCAGGCGCCGCCAACCTGCGAGGTCCTGGGGAAGGTCACCACCTAGCGTCTCAAGGTAATCGCCCAACAGCGCCCGGCTCTGCTGATGAACCACCGCAGCGCGCAGATCGGCAGGGATCGCAGCCGCCACGGTTGATCCTAGTGGCGGCGAGATAGCGCCCGCTGTGACGAGCCCTTTCAAGTCAGTTGCGGCGGCTTGGAGCGCGCCTTCGAGTTGAGGATGGGTACCGTGCTCCCACCACTGCTGTGCTTCCTGCGCAACGATCGCCAGCGGGTCGGGCGCCATCAGGGTCTGACGGAGCCAGCCGGTCGGCAGGGTGCTAGCTACGGCGGCCCGCAGTTGCGGGCCGAGGTCGGCGAGTCGAATGGCGGCGACCACCTGTAGGTCCTGGCCGACCGGCCAGGCCAGGTCGGCCAGAGCTGCTGCGGCCCGGACGGCCCGCTGCGATAGAGGCCCTCGGCCGAGCATCCGGCTCATTACTGATCGCGGCAGCTTCCTGGCCTCTGCGACCACTGCGGCAGAGGCACGCAGGTCGATGACCTGATGGGGCAGAGGCCGAGCGTCGAACGGCAGATCCGCGGACGTTCTTAGTCCGGGAACCTGAAGATGGATCAGGATGGGCGGATCGTCGGCCGTTCGGCTGGCGACCTGCTCCAGAAGTTGACGCAACCTCCATCGATCCGTCACGATGACCGCGTCGGTCACCTGATCGAGACCATCCGGATCGATCAGGAGCTGTACGCCGCCGGCTGGTGCGCTGACGGCGCCCACCAGGGTCTCCCAGGTCCGATGACTCAGGTGCAACGGATCCCCAGGGCAAGACGGAGTTGCGGCCGAGGGGGCAGCGTGCCTCTCCCAAGCTCCTGGAGTGCGGTATAGCCATAGTCGAGAAGCACCCGCTCCAGCGCTTGGTGACGCTCTGCGGGCATCACAGTTGCGGCGACTGGGTCGCTGACGGGTTCGTTCGTGAGCAGAGAGAGCAACTCACGGCCCCGTCTCGGGTCGGCTCGCCCCGAGTCATGCACGAAGACGGCGAACACAGTCGATGATCCCCCGGTACCGGACATAGCGCGGCCCACGGCCAGCCAACCTGGACCACCACCGACGCTGAGGGTCGGTACCGGCTCGCCGGGAACGACGATCGAAGGGGAGCGGAGTGCTTCACCGCTGTGGGCTCCGGTCAGCTTCTCAAGGCGCCGAACGAGCTCGGGGACCGGAGAAGCCGACGGCGGTGGGGGCGCTACGGCGATGGCAGCGAGGATCTCCTGGGCTTCCGACCCCTCGGCGAGGTTCCTCTGGACGGCCGAGACGAAGTCTTCTCCGGCGTCGCGAAGGCGCTCCGGTTCGACGATGGCCGCGACATAGAGCGAGTCAGTGAAATCGTCGACCGAGGCGAGGACGTCGTTGCGCTTGTCCACGCCGAGTTCGGCGAGGATAACCGCGAGCTTTTCCTCCAAGACCTCAAGAACACGTTGATCGACGCTGTCAGCAAGCACGAGATTGTAGGCGTGCACCGGCGTGGACTGCCCGATACGGTCCACCCGCCCGATGCGTTGCTCTAGCAGGGTCGGGGTCCAGGGAAGATCCCAGTTGACGACGAGGTGGGCGAACTGGAGGTTGACGCCCTCCCCACCCGCGTCGGTGGAGACGAGGATCTGAGCGTCGGTCCGGAATGCCGCCTGTGCGGCCGCTCGCTCCGCGAGCCCCATCGACCCGTCCACGCTGGCGGTGGTGATGCCTTGGCTCTCCAGAATCTTGACCAGCGCCCGCTGGGTCGCCCGGAACTGGGTGAAGATGAGCACCTTCACTGCAGGGTTGCGCTCGGCGCGCTGCAACGTCGCGAGCAACCGAAGGAAGTGAAGCGTCTTGGGGTCGGTCTCCTCTGAGACCGTACGTCGCGCACGATCGACCAGCGCGCGCAAGGCCGTGGCATCCTGCGCCTCCGGAAGGAGCAGAGCCTCGGCTTCGTCCTCCTCAAGTTCGTCCCAGCCTAGCTGCGCGTCGTCCGTGGCGATGACTAGCGAGGCCAAGCGACGATCGAGCGCTGAGAGGATGGCTGCCGAGGAACTGGCCACCAGACGCTGGAGAAGCAGCATCAGGAAGCCACGCGCTGTGTTGCCGGAGGCCTGCGCCTTGAGGAAGCCCTCGCGAACGTACTCGGTAACCTCCTCATAGAGCTCACGGTGTAGGGGATGCTGCTCCCAACCGACGAGTTCCAGGTGGGTAGCCCGCGGATGAAACAACGCTCGTCCGGCATTATCGACAGCGCCCCGCTTGTCAGTGCGGGCGATGACCGCCCCGACCGCCGCCTTCGTGATCTCCCGGCCTGCTTGGAATGACGGGTCGAGCAGCCCGAGGAAGCGCCGGAAGCTTTCGGACTTGCCGGAGTGCGGAGTCGCGGTGAGCAGCAGCAGGTTCTCGGCTGCGTCGGCAAGCCCCTTCGCTAGCCGGTAGCGCGCGACGTCTTCACTGGACCCGGCGACGTGATGAGCCTCGTCGATGATGACCAGGGTCCCAGCCCGCGTTGATGACTCCCTGCATCCGGGCAGCGTTGTAGTCATCGATCTGCCGCTGACTCCACCCGGCGCGGCGGCGTAGCGGTTTGATCGCGTCCAGGCTCGTGACGGCCAAGTCGACAGAGCTCCACACAGACGCCGCAGCGTCAATCGGGATCCCTTCAGGCCCGATTCGGGTGAATTCGTGAGCGAACTTGTCCCGCATCTCCGCCACCCACTGCAACTGGACACCCTTCGGGGCCACCACCAAGACCCGGCGGACCCTTCCACGGGCGAGCAGTTCGGTCGCTATGGCACCCGCCGTCGTGGTCTTACCAAGACCGACTTCGCAGCAGACTGCAAGCCGGACCGGGCTGAGCTTAAGAGCACGCTGGAGGATGGCGAGCTGGTGCGGAAGGAGATCGACGTGAGCACTCGCAGCGATCGGGTTACCGGTCCCGGCTTCGGCCAAGACTCGAAGGGCGAGCAGGCGTTCCTCAAGTTCGGCAGCCGTCCAGTCCCGTTCCGCCAGCCGGGCGAGTTCGTTGACGCTGAGCGCCTGGACCTCTCCGGTGGCTGGCGAGTACGCATCGACCGTGATGTGGTCGAAAACATCCTGGCGCGCCAGCTCCCGGACGACGAGGCGACCCTCTGGCCACCAGGACCAGATAGCTTCGCTCATTTGGCCGCCCGGGCAGCCGCGTTTCGCACGTAGTGCATGATCGCAGTGTTCTCCACCAGGTAATCGGTCGGCAGACGCCTGCCGAGCGCCACGATCGTGGCGTAGTCCTTCTTCGCCCAGCGATCCTTGAGCCCGGCTTGGAGCGCCTCACCGCGGAACCGCTGCAACTGGCCTGTGCCCGGGAGATAACGTTTCGAAGGTACGCAGTAGAGCGCGCTCGCGGAGTTGCTGGAGGTGCCCAAGTTTCGCCGGGTCGGGCACCAGCCAGGCACCAGCCGCGTTCTGGATGAAGTTCTCCTCCAGCATCTGCAAGATCCGGCATCTGGTCGGGCCGGTCACCCGAAACCTGAAGCTCCTGCAGGAATGCGGGCTGCATCTCGGCCATCTTCTGCGGCTTTCCCTTGAGGTGCTGACGCAGCCAAGCCACGGCACTGCGCTCGTCAGTGACGAAGAGTGCCTCCTCCGGAAGGGAGTTTTCCAGACGCTTTCGCTCGTACTCTTCGACCTGTTCGGGACGGAAGTAGAGACCGTCGCGCTCATTGAAATGTCCGTCGAGTCCCGCGTAGAACTCTGCCGCGGTCAGAGGCACCTCGACACCAAGGCTCACGTAGTAGGCGACGGCTCGGTGATAGAGGCGGTCGGCCCGGCGCTCGCGAACAGCAGCCCCAGTCTGCTCAAA
>CAVZAA010000005.1:0-1002391 GCA_963773105.1 uncultured Actinomycetota bacterium | reverse complement strand
GTATGACCAGGTCGTCGGGCGACAGCTCGGAGATCGAGGAGTGCCCGAGCCCGAGCAGGCAGGCGTCGATGCCCGAGCGCATCAGGTCGAGCACGTTCTCCACCCCGGCCTGCCCGTTGGCGCCGAGCCCCCACAGGTAGGCCCGCCCGATCATCACCGCCCGCGCCCCCAGCGCGAGCGCCTTGACGACGTCGCCGCCGCGCCGCACCCCGCCGTCGAGCAGCACCTCGACCTGGTCGCCGACGGCCCGGGCGATGTCGGGCAGCAGCCGGATGGTGGCGGGCGTGCCGTCCAGGTTGTTCCCGCCGTGGTTGGACACCGAGATCGCGGTCACGCCCGGCGTCGACCGCCCGCTTGGCGTCGTCGACGCGGGTGACGCCCTTGAGCATGAACGGCCCGTCCCACTGCGAGCGCAGCCAGGCCACGTCGTCCCAGGACGGCGGCGCGGTGCCCATCCACTGCCCGTAGGCGCCGAAGAACGTCGGCGCGGGCGCCCCGCCCACCGGCAGGTTCGGCACGGTGAGGTCGGGCACGATGCCGTTCCGCAGCCACGAGTAGAGGTAGGACGGCCGGGTCACGACCGAGGGCGCCTGCCGGATCATCTCCTGCAGCGTCATCTTCTCCGGGATCCGCGGCGACCCCCAGTCGCGGCCGAAGGAGAACGACCAGTCGAGCGTGACGATGATCCCGACCGCCCCCGCCTTGCGCGCCCGCTCCATCCGCGCCGCCATGTCGTCGCGGGTGCCCACCCAGTACATCTGGAAGAACGTCTGCGGGTTGGCCGCGACGACCTCCTCGATCGGCTTGGAGGCGAACGAGGAGAGCCCCATCGCGGTGCCCCGCGCGGCGGCGGCCCGGGCGACCGCGACCTCGCCGTCCGGGTGCACGGCCTGCACGCCGGTCGGCGAGATCAGCACCGGCAGCGAGATCGGCTGGCCCATCACCGTGGTCGCCATCTCCCGGGTGGCGGGCAGGCCGGCCACGTGCGGGGCGAACCCGAGCTCGGCGAACGCGTCCACGTTGTCGCGGATCGTGACGCCCGCCTCGGCGCCGGCGATCAGCGCGCCGTACACCGACTTGGGCAGGCGCTTCTTGGCCCGCCGCTGCGCGACCGCCACCGTCTCGAACCACTTGTTAGCCATAGCCTCTTCACTGACCCTTTGCTGTTTCCGTCTCCGGTGTGAGCCGGCTGGAACTTGGTTAAAGCGCGCCCTTGTCGGCCGACCCAGCCGTGTGCGGCGCGAGCATCTGCACGTCCATCGGCGCGGCCAGCTTGCCCTTGATCGCGGCGCTGAGAGCGGCGAGCCCGTCGCCCTTCAGGTGCGCGTCTACCGCCGCCTGGTCGGCGTACTTCTCGATCATCACCAGCCTGCCGTCCGGCCCCTCGTGCAGCGCGTAGAGCAGGCACCCGTCCTCGGACGCGTGCACCTTCTCCGCGGCCGCCTCGAAGGCGGTGATCACCTCGCCCCGGTGCTCGGGGTCGGGCATCGCGGTGGCGACAATAACGATGGCCATGGCGGACTCCTAACTCTGCGAAGAACGAACTCAGGGCGGGTGCTACGTCACGGTAGGTACCGGCAACGCGGAACTTCCCCCGGCCGAGCCGTGCGAGCTCGCCGCCAAGCCAGCGGTCCTGCTCGCCGGTGGCGTCGAGCAGCACGTCGAGCCTGGGCAGGCGGGCCGCGAACGGCCGGGGGTCGGGACCGGCGTTGTGCACGCAGTCTGACAGCAGCAGTACCCGGGCGTCACGGGCCGGAATCCGGGCGAGTTCGCGCGCGGCGACTTGTAGTGGGAACGCAACATTGGTCAGCCCGCGCGCTGGGATTCGGACCATTGACTCGACCAGCGCCTGCGGCGGAGATCCGCTGTCCGAGATGGCACAGCACCGCCGCGTCCGCCCCGAACGCGATCACCGCGAGGTTGTCCCTGGACAGCTCGGCCGCCAGCGCGCCGACGGTCGCGGCGGCGGTCCGCACCCGCTCGCCCCGCATCGAGCCGGACACGTCGACCAGCAGCACCACCGAGCGCACGGACGAGATCCGCTCCCGCACGACGATGTCGTCCTCCTCGACCACCGCCCGGCCCGCGATCCTGGCCACGGTCGCGTCGAGGTCGATGTCGTCCGCACCGCCCCGGTACGGGACGCTGGCGAGCACCCCGCCGGTGCCGCGCCGGGCGGCGATGTCCCGCCGCGGCCGTCGCACCGCCAGCCGCGCCGCGATCTCGCGGGCCCGGCGAAGTACCGCCAGGTCGGCGACGGTGGCCGTGTCATTCAAAAGAGAGGTCAGCTCGGCTTGCTCGTCCGTGGTCGCCGGCCCGCCGCTGCCGGTTGCCGTCTTGGTTTCGCCCGAACGGTCGCGGGTTCCACGCTCACCGGAAACCGTCCCTCCGGGGCCCGCGGCGGGGGACACGTCAAGCAGCACCGGGTCCTCCGTGAGCGTCTTGGGCTTGCGCTTCAGCGGCGTGAGCCCGCGCGCGGGATCGCGCCTCGGGTGATGCCTGCCCGGGCGGGTGATCGGCGAGTCCGCCTCGACTGCTCTTCAACCGGGGGCCGCCGCGGCCGGGATCGAGGATGAAGTGGTCCTCCCAGATCTGCCTGAGCACCTGCTCGGGGGTTAGGTCGACGGTCTCGTCGAGGAAGATCCGCCCCGACAGCGCGACCACCATCGCGTCGTAGACGGTCTCCCGGTACTGCTTCTCGTTATCCTCATGCTGAACGCCGCGCTCGGAGCCGCTGCCATGGGCCGGCTGGGCGGAGTCAACGGTCCGTTCGAGATCAAGATTTAGAAGTTCGCCGGCGACCAGGGTCAGATCGATCGCCCCCCGCACCGAGGACCCCTGCCTGATGTCCTCGTGCGCGCGGGTGGCGCGCGTGAGCGCGACCGCGTCGGCGACGAGCCGCTGGTAGACGGCGGGCGGGCTGTCGCGCAGGGGGGCGCGGAGCGCAACGATGTCGCGCTCCGCGCGCTCGTCCTGGTAGCCGATGGACAGGCGGCAGAACCGGTCGTGCACCGAGGTGGACAGCCGCGTGGTGCCGATGTTGTCGTAGGGGTTCATCGACGCGACGATCCGGAAGGTGGGAAGCGCCTGGACCTGGCCCACCCGCGGCACCGCGATGCGGCGGTCGGCCATCGCGGTGAGCAGCGTGTTCAGGGTGTCTTCAGGCGCGCGGTTGAACTCCTCGATGTAGAGGAAGCCGCCGCTCCGCATCGCCTCAAGCAGCGGCCCGTCGATGAAGTTTTCGGCGGTGTAGTCCTCCCGCAGCACCCGGGCCGGGTTGTGGTGTCCGACCAGCTTGGCCGGGGTGAGGTCCGCGTTGCCCTCGACGAAGACGAGCGGGATGTCCCACTCGGCCGTGATCGCCTTGAGCAGCGTGGTCTTGCTGGTGCCGGGCGGTCCCTCGAGCAGGATGTCCCGCCCGGCCGCGACCGCCGCGAGCACCAGCGTCAGCTCCCGCTGCCGGCCGACGACGCGGGCGCTGATCCGGTCCCTGGTGTCATTGAGTTGCCCGCGGCCGTCGCTGCTGTCGCTCATGCGCTTCGCTGTTCCCTCTTCGCTCTATCGGCCCTACTGACGTGCTTACTTGAGCATCGCTCCGGCGTCCACCGGCAGCGTGACGCCGGTGATGTAGCGCGCCTCGTCCGAGGCGAGAAACAGCACCGCGTTGCTGATGTCGACCGGCTCGACCCACGGCACCGGGAGCGCGTTGCCCATCGTGAAGACCGCCTCGGCGCTCTCCCTGGTCGGGTGCGGGTTGGCCGGGTCGAACAGGCCGTAGATCGACTCGTTCTGGACCATGATCGTGTCGACGCCAGTGGGGTGGACCGAGTTCGCCCGGATGCCGTGCTGGGCGAACTCGAACGCGATCGTGCGCATGATGCCGATGACGCCGTGCTTGGCCGCGCCGTAGTGGATGGCGTTGGGCATCGGCTTCAGGCCGGCCACCGAGCTGGTGAGGACGATGCTTCCGCCCTTGTTGGCGATGAGGTGCGGGAGCGCGGCCCTCACCGTGTTCCAGACGCCGGTCAGGTTGATGTCGATGGTCTCCTGCCAGTCCTTGTCTTCAAGGTCGAGGCTTGGCTGGGTCTGGAAGATGCCGGCGTTGGCGCACACGATGTCCAGCTTGCCGAGCTGCGCGACGCCGTCGTCGAGGGCGGCCTTGAGCGCGCGGGGGTCGCGCACGTCGGCCTTGTGCGCGACGATGCGCCGGTCGAGCGCCTCGACCTCCCTGACCGTTTCCGCCAGATCGGCCTCGGTGGCCATCGGGTAGGCGGTCACGGAGGCGACCGGCCCCGCGATGTCGACCGCGATGATGTCGGCGCCCTCCTGGGCCAGCCTGATGGCGTGGCTGCGGCCCTGGCTGCGCGCGGCGCCGGTGATGAAAGCGACCTTGCCCGCTACTCGTCCGGACATGCTGCTTCCCCTACCTGATCGTGTTGCCGGCGTCGACGGTGAACTCGAGGCCGGTCACGTACCTGGCCTCGTCGGAGGCGAGGAAGAGGACGGCGTTGCTGATGTCGCGCGGCTCGACCATCTCGACCGGAAGGCCGTTCATGGAGATCGGGCCCAGGTTCGGGTTCTTCTCGATCATGTCGGACAGGCCGCCGAGCCCGGCCACCATCGGGGTATCCACGCCGGTCGGGTGGACCGTGTTGACCCGGATGCTCTTCTCCGCCAGCTCGTTGGCGAGCGACCGGCAGATGCCGACGACGCCGTGCTTGGCCGCGGTGTACGGGCCGAGGAACGGCAGGCCCTTGATGCCCGCGGTGGAGCTGGTGGCGATGATCGACCCGCCGCCGTTGGCGAGCAAGTGCGGGATCGAGACGAACAGCGTGTTCCAGACGCCGGTCAGGTTGGTGTCGATCGTGTCCTGCCACACCGCCGGGGTCACCTCGTCCCACGACTGGACGGTGCAGATGCCGGCGTTGGCGCACACGATGTCGAGCTTCCCGAGCTCGGCCACGCCCGCGTCGACGGCCTGCTTGAGCGCGCGCAGGTCGCGGACGTCGGCCTTGCTCGCGATGATCCGGCGGTCGAGCGCCTCAACCGCCTTCACGGTCTCGGCCAGGTCAGCCTCGGTGCTCATGCCGTAGCCCACGGTGTCGTAGTCGGAGAGGACGTCGACCGCGATGATATCGGCCCCCTCCTCGGCCAGCCGGATCGCGTGACTGCGGCCCTGACCACGTGCGGCCCCGGTGATGAACGCGACCTTGCCTGCTACCCGTCCTGGCATGGTGAACAGCTCCCTTGCTGATGGCCTGTACGTAGTTACGGCACTCGGTGACGTAATCGCCAATATTAATGACAGTGAATGACAGAAGCAAACAGATGTGACCGAGGCCACGTCGTCATCGGGCTCAGTCGGCGGCGGCGCCGCCGGGCCGGCCGGGAATGGACGGTGCCGTCTCGGCCACCCGGGCTTGCAGGAAGCGCCGTTCCGGCTCGGTCTGCGCGAGGTCGAGCGCGCGGCGGAACGCGCGGTGGGCCTCGCCGTCGCGGCCGGCCCGGCGCAGGAGCTCGGCCCGGGTGGAGTGGAAGTACCGGTAGTGGTCGAGGTCGAGGCGCTCGAGGATGGCCAGCCCGGCCTCGGGCCCGTCGATCTCGGCCACGGCGACGGCCCGGTTCATCTCGACGATCGGGGACCCGGTCTGCCGGGCGAGCGCTTCGTACAGGGCGGCGATCTGCCCCCAGTCGCGGGGCTGCTGCAGGTGCAGGTCGGCGATGGCCGCCTGGAGCAGGTAGGGCCCGGTGCCCGGTCGCGCCATGGCCCGCTGCAGCAGCGCGCGGCCCTCGTCGATCTGCCGCGCGTCCCACCGCGTGCGGTCCTGCTGGTCGAGCGGGACGACCCGCCCGTCGTGCACGCGGGCGCCTTTGCGCGCGTCGTGCAGCAGCATCAGCGCCAGCAGCGCGAGCGCTTCCTGCTCGTCCGGCATGAGGTCGGCCAGCGCCCGGCCGAGGTGGATCGCCTCCGCCGCGAGGTCGACCCGGCCGCCGCCCCAGCCCTGGTTGAAGATCAGGTAGACCACCGCGAAGACGGCCGCCAGCCGGTCCGGCAGCTGGTGATCGGGCGGCACCGCGAACGGTATGCGGGCGTCCCGGATCTTGCGCTTGGCCCTGGTCAGTCGCTTGCTCATGGTCTCGAAGGGGACGAGGAAGGCCAGCGCGATCTCGTCGGTGGACAGGCCGCCGAGCGTGCGCAGGGTCAGCGCCACCTGCGCCTCGACCGCGAGCGCGGGGTGACAGCAGGTGAAGACCAGCTCTAGCCGCTCGTCGGGGATGGCGGCGGCGTCCTCCATCAGCGCCTCCGGCGGCGGCGGCCCGGCTGCGAGGTCGCGGGCGAGCACCCTCGTCTTCGCCGCCAGGACCTGCTGGCGGCGCAGCTGGTCGATGGCGCGGTTGCGCGCGGTGGTGATGAGCCAGCCGGTGGGGTTGGCCGGCTCCCCGTCGCGCGGCCAGCGCTCGGCGGCGATGGCGAACGCCTCGGCGGCCGCGTCCTCGGCCAGCTCGATGTCGCCCAGGATGCCGACCAGGGTGGCCAGCACCCGGCCCCACTGGTCACGGAAGACGGCGTCAAGCGGCACGGGGCCGCCCGTCGAGGACGGGCCGCACCTCGATCGCGGTACCGGGCCTGGTCTCCCCCAGCATTTCCTGGGCGACGGCGAGTGCCCGGTCGAGGTTGTCGGCCTCGATCAGGAACAGGCCGGCCAGGTACTCCTTGCTGTCGATGAACGGCCCGTCGGTCAGCAGTGTCCGCCCCTCGTCGTTGCGCAGCGTCGTCGCCGACGAGTCGGCGTGGAGCCGAGCCCAGCTGGTGATGTCCGGCCGGTCGAGCAGGGCGGCCAGGGGACCGGGAATCGGGCGGGTCGCCCGGTCGGTGTCCTCCGCCGCGGCGTAGACCAGCAACGCGTACTGCATGAGTCCTCCAGTCACAGGTCGATGCACTGTCAAGTCTCAGACGAACGGCGTCGCCGCAGACGGACGGCAACCACAATCCAATTTTCCCGTGCGGTGGTGTCCGTCCGACCGTCGGCCGTTCGTCACTGCTGCAGATCCGCCCGAGCAGAGGCGGCCAGCAACCGACCGGCCGACGTCCTCGTCGCCAGAGCAAAGGAAACCGCAATGCCCGACATCCTGCACCGCATCAGCATCGACGCCCCGCCGCAGCGGGTGCACGACCTTATCGCCAGCACCGACGGCATCGCCCGGTGGTGGACCGGGCGGCCGCTCACCGGCGAGCACGCCACCGGCTCCAGCTTCAGCGTCTACTTCGGCGACGCGGAGAAGCCCGCCGCCGTCATGCAGGTCGAGGCCGACACCCCGGACAACGTGACCTGGCGGGTCACCGACGGACCCGACAGCTGGATCGGCACCCGGATCACGTTCGACGTCCGAGCCGGAGGCCACGGCGGCACCACGCTCCTGTTCACCCACGCCGACTGGCAGCAGGCCAGCGAATTCATGAGCGGATGCAGCTCCAACTGGGGCGCGTACCTCACCAGCCTCAAGGCGGGCGCGGAAAGCGGCGCCTTCGCGGCCTACCCGGCCGGCGAAATCAGCCGCTGGGACTGAGCGTCGCCCACGGACCTGCGGCCACCCATACGACCCGACTCAACTAAGGAGGACCGATGACCACCGAACCCGCGCCCAGCCCGAACGGCGCACGGCTTGAGCATGCGTACGACGCTCCGGCGGAGCTCGTCTGGGAGCTGATGACCACCGCTGAGAGCCTAGACGAGTGGTGGGCCCCCGACGGCTTCGAAACCCGGGTGACCGAGCTCGAGCTCAAGCCCGGCGGCCAGATCCGGTACACGATGACCGCGACCGCGCCGGAACAGGTCGCGTTCTTGCGGAGCACCGGCAATCCGCTCTCGGTCGAGTTGCGCAAGACGTTCACCGAGGTCGTGCCCCCGGCCCGCCTCGCCTATCGATCGCTGATCGACTTCGTGCCCGACCACGAGCCTTACGAGCACCTCACGATCATCGAAATCGAGCCCGTCGGTGACCGCGCGAACGTGGTCATGTGGGTCGATCCCCTGCATGACGAAACCTGGACCCAGGAGTACCGCGCTCATCGCGGCAACGAGCTCGACAACCTCGAGGCGGCGATTAAGCGACGCACAATGTGATCGCACATGCGGAGCCGTGTCACAGCATGCGAAAGTCGCAGAAGCGGACAGTTTCATGTCAGTTAGAGCCGCGCGCACTCCAGCCAGCCCGCGCACAGCAGGTAAGGGCATCAGTCGGCTGAGTAGGCTGCGGATTTCCCCGGACAGGTCCGGACAGTGTGCCGGCTAAACGCGCGCCCCTTCCGGCCTGCGTCTCCTGTAGCGTCTGACGCCACCAGAATGCAGATGAGAGTGGGGAGCATGAAGATATCCGGAGCTCGGCATCGAAAGAGGACTCCTTTGCGGGGGGCGCGTTTTATATCGCTCTTGGCGGCGCTGACCTTGGCCCTGGCCGCCCTGGCGACCGTGGCAGTGACAGCAGTGACTACAGTGGCAGCGGAGGCTGCCGTTGCCAGCACGGATCATCCGATTCCCGGAGACGGGATGAATTCGGGTGGCGTGACATCCCTCTGCTATGACAAGACAGGGTTCAGCTGTGCGGGCGGCGGCTATAACGGCACCTCGTCGCAGATCGGCGGGAATGGCTGGACCACCGCTGAATACTGGGCATGGGGAAGCCCCGGCCCCAACGGGACCAGGCATAACTGCACGACGTACGCTGCTTACCGGCTTCAGCAGAATGGATATCACTACCCCGGTTGGACGAGCAATGCCAACGGATGGGCGGTCAGCGCATCCAAGGATGGCGTCACCGTCAATCAGACGCCTGCCGTCGGGGCGATCGCTCAGTGGAACAAGGGTGATGGGCACGTCGCCTACGTCGAGGTGGTCACTTCCTCTTACATTGAGACCACGAGCGACAGCTATGACGGCGGTACCGACCACCTGCGCATCAGCCTGAACTCGGCTTACATGCCCGACAACTTCATTCACTTCAAGGACGCGCCCCAGACGCTGCCCGCTCAGCCGGCCAACCTCAAGGTGACCTCGGTCACCGGGTCTGGCGCGGTGCTGCATTGGACGGACTCCGCCAACAACGTTGGCCAGTACCTGACGCAGTACAAGATCGGCAACGGCAACTGGACCTCGGGGCCGTCTGCCCCGGCCGGCGCCACGTCGGTCTCGGTGGGCGGGCTGAGGACCGGCACGACCTACACGTTCCAGGTCGGCGCGAGCAACGCCAAGGGCACCCGGTGGTCGGCGTACCTGACGGTGAAGACCGTGCCCATCCCGGCCGAGCCGGCCATCGGCACGCCGGCCATGGCCGCGCGGGACGCGACGATCTCCTGGAACGAGGCCGCCAGCAACGAGACCGAGTTCCTCACCCAGTACAAGCTCGGCTCCGGCGCCTGGCAGGCCGGGCCGTCCGTCGGCTCCGGCACCAGGTCGGTGACGATCGGCGGCCTGATCCCCGGCGAGCCGTACACGTTCCAGGTCGGCGCGAGCAACATCGCGGGCACCCGCTGGTCGGCGTACGCGACGGGCAGTACCCCGCAGGTGCTGGCCTCCCAGGTGACCAACGCCCGCGTGACGGCGACGAGCGAGACCGCCGCCGCGCTGGCCTGGACGAACACCGCCGACAACGTGGCGAGCTTCGTGACCCAGTACCGGGTCACCGGCGCCAGCGCCTGGACCGCCGGCCCCTCGGTGGGCGCGGGCACCACGTCGGTGACGGTGGGCGGCCTGAAGGCCGGCACCAAGTACACGTTCCAGGTCGGGGCGGAGAACAGCAAGGGCACCAACTGGGGCCAGTACTTCTACGGCACCACGGCGAGCGCCCCGACTCCGCCGCCGCCCCCGACGGGGTACAACACCGGCGTTGAGGTCACCGTGGTCTCGCAGGCGACCGGCGGCGACTCCGGCCACAAGGGTCCGGCCAACTCCTACGCCGCGGGTCCCACGCACGCGGCCGGCTCGCCGATCTACATCGTCTGCTACGTCAACGGCCAGTCGATCGCCGGCCCCTACGGCACCGAGTCGATCTGGGACCTGGGCGATGACGGTTACTACTACAGCGACGCCTGGCTGTGGACCGACTCCAACGGCCCGGTCGTCCCGGCGTGCGGCCTGAAGACCGTCACCGTGGTCTCGCAGGCCACTGGCGGGGACTCCGGCCACACCGGCCCGAGCAACGCCTACTCGGCGGGCCCGGCCCGCGCGGCGGGCTCCGACGTCCAGATCGCCTGCTACGTCAGTGGCCAGTCCATCGCAGGCCCCTATGGCACCGAGTCGATCTGGGACCTGTCCACCGACGGGTACTACTACTCCGACGCCTGGCTGTGGACGGACTCCAACGGCCCGGTGGTCCCGGAATGCCCGTAAGCCCGGCCCGTAAGTAAGGCGCTGAGGCCGCCGCCCGCAGGGGCGGCGGCCTCAGCATCCCGGTGCGCCTACTTCTTGAGTGGGAGGGCGAGCTTCTCGGGGACGGTGTCGGCAGCGTTGGCGGCCTTGAGCGTGATCGTGCGGCCGACAGACGACCTGGATGCGGGCGCTGCCCAGGTCGCGGCGGCGCTCGGGCCAGACCAGCAGGACCTCCGCGTGGTCATCGGGCCGGGCCTCCGGCACGCCCGGTGAGCGCAGCGCGGCGGCCGCGACCGACTGGGCGTCGTAGGGGTCGTTCTTGTCCACGTTCCTCGATGCCAGCACCCGTACCCGCGCGCCCAGCTTGGGCTGAGCGTCCGGCACCCGCTCGCCCGCCGACAGCTGCTGCCGGGCCAGCAGGTGCCCGAGACCGCGGCGCCCTCGACCGCCCAGGTCCGCTCCGGCCACGCCGCGGCCCCACGCCAGCAGCCGCTCCGCCTGCGCTCCGCTGGCGCGGACCCGCGGCTCGCCCAGCGGCTCCTCGGACCCGCCGATCGCCACCGCCGTGTGCGAGGCCTTATGCGGATCGATCCCGGTCATCACTGAAGCGATGCACACCGGTATCTCTCACCGCTACGACCTGACCCTTCCAACCGGCCAGGCCCGCAGCGCCCACTACCAAGTCTCAATCAGGCGGTTACTCGCGCCGGATTTCGGTCTCGCCAGCACCTTCTGTCATGGCGACGCATGGTGCAGTAGGCCTCCTTACGCGGCGATTCACAACGGGGACATTTCATCCAGGAGCCTGGCGGCGATGTCGATGAGGCTCGCGGCTGTTGCCTGGTCCTCTCGGACGTCGGCGGGGGTGATCTCAGGCGAATCTGTCGGCGGGTATTCCGCGTCATGCCTGCGGGTGCGCATCCGGTTGAACTGGCGAAGGACACGTCCCATCGGAGGATCGAGTTGCGCGCGCACGGCATGTAGCACGGCAAGGTGCCCGCCGCGGGTTGTGGGCCGCAGTCCCTGGTTCTCAAGGATCGCGGTCAGGGCCTTGCGGGCGCCGTCGTAGGCGAGCGCGTAGCCTCCCGGCGGGTCCTCGTCGCATACCTTGAGCGCGGAAGCTACGTGGACTCTCGCCTGGGCAAGCAGTCGTTCAGACTGCTCGCGGCTGGCGGGCACGCGTTGCAGCTCGCCATCTGCCAGCATCCGCTCGATGGCGGACCGGCCCTGTTCCCATCTCATGCGGCGACTCTCCCGATGCTCACCAGCGGCCGGGTCTTAACCGATTGGAGGAAGGGATCGGCGGGGTTGGCGGCATTCCAGGTTTCCGGCCTGACGCGCCGAATGCTTACGGGGCGGTGGAGAGCCCGCTGCGCTTGCTCGGCCACTTCGTCTAGATCGTCAGGATCGGCTGTGCCTATCACGAGAACGTCGACGTCTGCCGGGGCGGGGCCGGGCTCGCCCCGATACCGCGCGGCCCATGACCCGTATATGTAGGCCTCGCCGATCCCCTCGACATCGGCGAGCAGGTCAGTGAGCACGGGGAGCGGCCCGTACGTGACGGCGAGCAGGTCGGTGAGCGGGCGGCTGAGCGGCGAGTCGGTGACCGCCCGCACCAAGCGCAGGTTCCCGCGCCTACGCGTGCTGATCAGGCCGGACTCCGACAGCTTCCCCGCTTCGTAATGAACCGCGTTCAGGCTGGCGCCTATTGTGGTGGCCGCCTCGGTGAGGCTGTACTCGGCTTCAGGATGCAGATAGAGGAGTGCCAGCAGTTCTCCGGCAACCTGCGAGCGCAGGATGGGTAGCAGCGCTGACGGCGCGGATCTCATATCACTGAATCTACCTCCCAACTTATCGGAGTTCAATGTCCAAGGTCCGCGAGTGTCGGCTGCCGGGACGGGCGACCGGTGGCGCCACGGTGGAGACGGCTGGCACCGGGCCGTCCGGCTGGGCGCTTCGACGTTGAGGCGAGCGGGGCATGGGTCGTACCGGCATCCCAGACAGCACGTACCGTGACAGCACAGCAAGCAGGCAAATCCGAGGAGGCCCTGCCGATTCTTCGCTCCTCCGTAGGTGCGCCCGACTCTCCGATCTGGGCGCGCAGCACAGCCAGCTATGAAGACTGGCCCTGGAGGTGTTCCTGGCAATTGTCGGCGGCGGTGTCGGGGAGCAGGACACGACCGCAGGTCTGGCATGTGTGCCATCGGCAGCCACAGGCCCGTTCCGTGACTTGCGCCAAGCCGACTACCCGTGTCCGACGGCGATAATGCGGTGGCCAAGTCTTCATGGCCACGGCCCCCAGATCACGACGCCGGCCGCGAGGCCTCGAGGCCGAGATCCTCGAGCTGCTGACCGCGGGTCGTACCAACTGCGAGATCGCCGCGATCCGGGTGGTCAACGCGCACACCGTTGAACGGCACCTACAAAACGCCTACCGCAAGATCTGCGTCCGCAACTACGCCGCCGCCGCTTACATCGTCCGCTGCCAGGTCGACGGTCAGCGCCCGGCAGACCCGCCGACTGCCGCACCGGCACCCAGACGGCATCCCGAATTGCCGAAACTGACGAACACAACCACGGAGCTCCGGGCCCAGTACCTTGGTTCCTGCCAAGAGGCCCGAACAGTGCATTCAGCACCAGCAATGACTTTTCGGCCAATGCCCGATGAAACGCGTAGCCAGGGTATCGCGCGACAGCACGGTGAGTTCTGCACCGGCGGTCCGTCGGCTAGACAGCCGTCACCGAGATCCCCAGCTGCGACAGAATGCCCAGGCTGTCGCTGCTTCCCCAGCGCTCGGCGATCACGGAATTCTCGAACCTGCCCATCTGAAGACCGCGGACCTCGAAGTGTTCCCCGGTCGGGGGGATGCCCATGTAGTCCCCTTGATGGGTTCCGGAAAGACGGTAGACCATCGTGCCGTAATCCTCGTCGGCGGACAGCGCGTCTACCTCCATGCGGAAGTCCGGAAATGACGTCATGAATTCTCGCCAGAACTGCTTGACGCCCTCGACACCAGGAGCTTGGTCAGACGACGGATCGTGGTCGACGACATTTGCGGCAAATACCTCCCCGAGGCGGTCGAACTCACGTGCGGCCAAGAGATCGTGGCAGTGGGCATGTGCAGCTAGGTTCTCTTCCCTTGACATCTGCGTCTCCCTCATCGTCGGGTTATCTGAGCGCGACGGCGCACGGCGGCTTCGTCATTGGCGGCCACGGCCTGCATCAGTTCCATGGCAAGCTCAGGTCGGCCCGCCCGGCAGGCGGGCCAGCCCCGCCAGCCACGTCGTCGGCACGCCATACCTGTTTAGATGCCCGGGTCGGGCTCGCTGTAGTACGGGAACTCAGCGCGCTTCCGAGACCTCGCCGGGATCGGCGCATCGTCGCCCAGCGCCGTGTTAGTCATGAGGCTCAGTTGCACGTCCATCACGTTGTCGGTGAAGGTCCGGCCGTTGAAGTTCGCGTAGCTGAACGCCGCTGGGAGGGCACGATGTGTACACCGGGCACGCCGCAGCACCCTTGGCGGCTACATGAGCTCCCCGGTGATGTGATGCCGCTGGACCCCCGGGCAGGCCGTGCGGCTCACGCCTTGGGCGGTACCACGTCTCGATTCACCCCGGTTGATCGCAGCGCACCACGATGTGGCCGCGCCGGGGATCCCCGAGTCCAGCAGGGCAGCCGCATGGCGCCCAGCCGATGCTCGCCCGATCCGGGCCGCCGGCGCTGATCTGCCCGCCGGCGCTGCTCTGCCCGCCAGCGCATTCGCCTGTCGGACGCCAAACCCCACCGGGTTGGTGCCTGGCGGGTTCCCGCGGATTCGTGGGGTTACGGCCCGTACCGCCGGCCGCGCTACAGGCTCGGCGGCGCCGAGTAGATCCGGCCTGCGAACTCGGCGACCTTCGCCGCCGGCAGATGCGTTGCCAGGTCCGCTTCGCTGATCATGCCAATGATCTGCTGTTCCTCGATGACCGGCAGTCGCCTGATGTGGTGCTCTTCCATGAGCCGGAGCACGTCGCCATCGTCGGCGTTGGCGTCGACCCAGACCGGCTTCCCCTGGGCCAGATCACCAGCCGTGGTCTTCTTGGGATCGCGGCCCTCGGCCAGGCACTTTACGACGATGTCACGGTCGGTGATGATGCCCTGCAACCGGTTGTCTAGCCCGCAGATCGGCAGAGAACCGACGTGGTTGTCCCGCATCATGCGCGCAGCCGCCTCCAATGTCTCGCTCGCCGCCACGCACTCGGCGCCTCGATGCATGATCTCCTTCGCCGTGCTCACCGCTACACCTCCCAGATAGGCGGGACCCCGCTGGTGCGGGGCAGCTCCCACAGGGCGAAGGTCGCAGCCTGCCCCTCCTTCCGCAGCAACGGCAGTGGCGAAGGTCGCGTGACATGTCCCGGGCGGTGGCTCACCGCGCCCAGCAGCTTGCACAACACGCTACGACGACCGGGCGCCCGAGGGAACCCCATGCGGCGTCCACGTTCTCCCGGGGGCGTGACCTGCCACAACCGGACAGGCGAGAGATGTCTCCGATGGCCGGGCCCCGCAACGCGATTCCCGCAGCCATGCGGCCGCTGCGCCCGCAGGGCTAGAAGGCGTGATCGAGTTGATCACTTTATTGATGAGTCAAGATTCGTGAGGCTGCGGTCAGGCGACGAGCCCCGCGTGCGGGGCGAGGTCATCGATGGCGGCGTCGTGGTTGCGGGCGGCAGCGCGGCCGGGAGTGCAGGGGAAGGGCTGCTGGACGAGCTCGGCCCGGCCGGTGATGAGCAGCCGCTGGGTGGTGAGGGAACATTGCCTGGCGGCTTTCGCCGGGCTCCAGATCGACCCGATCTGCGCGCCTTATCTGATAGGCGCCGCAGACCCCACGGCCGCGCATATCGGCGGGACAGTGCGCTCGATCGACCGGGATGGGCATCGGTACCTTGTTACCAAGTGTGACAATCGGAGCTCCGCTAAGGCGGGTTATGTGCGGCGCCGCTTCGGGGTGATGGCGTGGTCGGGTGACGGGGTGACAGTGGGACGCGAAGTGGCGGAGCGAGGCCGGGAATGGGCCCGGGAACGTGGCCGGTGATTTGCCCACGGGACTACTCCGGCGTCGGATGTTAATGTCATTAGGTGACATAAGCGTCGACGAGGGTGGTGAGCGGGTTCATGGCGGAGGCGGTGCGGGTGGGCCAGCAGGCGATGGCCGGCCGCGACGGCGCGCGTCGCGGGCGGCCGCCGTCCACCAGCCGGCGTGAGCTGCAGAGAATCGCGCTCAGGCTGTTCGACGCGCACGGGTTCGAGAACACCACGATCGAGCAGATCGCGGCCGAGGCCGGGGTGAGCGAGCGGACCTTCTTCCGGTATTTCACCACCAAGGCGAGCGTCCTCTGGGCGGAGTTCGAGACCGAGGTGGCCACGATCCGCGACGCGCTGGCGGAAGTGCCGGAGAGCGTGCCGATGATGGACGCTATCCGCGGCGCGGTCGTGGCGGCCAATCACTACCGTGCCGAGGACGTTCCCGAGATGCGGATGCGGATGGCGCTGATCGCCACCGAGCCGGCCCTCTCGTTCGGCGCGGCCGAGTACTACGCGCAGTGGGAGCAGGCGATCAGCGACTTCGTCGGCCGTCGGCTCGGCCAGCCCGCCGGGTCGCTCTATCCGCTGGCGGTCGGCCGCACGGTGCTCGCCGCCTGCCGGGCCGCCTACGACCGGTGGTCGGACCGGGCCGATAGCGATCTGCCCGCCTATCTGGACGCCGCGCTGTCGGCGCTGGCGGCCGGGTTCGCCCCGGACTCGCTCCGCACCTGGACGTAGCTGAGGGCCAGCTGGCCGTCGGCCGGCCCGATGAGTTTCCGACTGCCGCCGGGCGTAAAGGTCGGCTGGCGGCGTGCTGCGCGGTGGAGGACGGCAGCACCAGCGGGTGGCCCGTGTCGTGCCAGAGGGCGAGGCCGAGCCCGACCGCCAGCAGCGGGAAGACGATCCAGGTCTCGCACAGCTTGGCCGTGGTGAACTGCAGCGGCCTCGGCAGCAGGTGGAACTCGTGCATGCTGACCGGCCAGAAGATCGGGCAGCCGCCGTGCGTGAGCTCGTCCCCGGCGATGTGCGCGGCGCAGCCGAGCGCGACCGCGACCGCGAGCATCGGGACGTGCCACGAGCCGACCGGAAGCCTGGTCAGGTCCGCGCCGGTGTAGCAGGTCAGCACCGCCGCCCCGATGCCGAGCAGGTCGCCGTGGTGCCCGCCGACGTGCAGCGCGCGCAGCGCGGCCGAGTAGAGCAGCGACATGAGCAGTATCGCGGGCACCAGGTGCCAGGAGAACGCGGCGTGCCCGATCCCGGTCACCTTCGGCCCCGACAGCTGATAGGCACCGGCGGCGAACGTGCCCGCGGTGAACGCTGCGATGCCGAAGATGCTGTGGGTGCCGTGCCGGTGGCCGCCCGACAGCAGCGCGACCAGCCGGGAGAACCCCTCGGTGAGGAAACCGAACGAGCTGGAGATCGAGGTGTCCTGATGGTCGATGTCGGGCAGCACGCCCGCCCCCGCGCAGAGCGCCACCCCGGCCGCCAGGTGCGCCTCGCTCACGTGCAGCGTCGTGGCGAGCGCGGCGAAGACGAGCGCGCCGCTGAGCGCGTGATCCCTGCCCATCATGGTGCGGCCCAGCTCCCAGGAAGACGGCTAAACGGAAGATTGCGGAGTTAAGCGTGCCATACGATCGCCGCGCGGCAGGGGAGGCGCGCGGCGGGGGAGGCGGAGCAACGGTCCGTTCGATATGACAGATTTTGATATTTTCTGGCTGAATCAATGAACCTTTGCCTGTGTTTTTGGCCAATTTCCCGTCTAAGGACACAATCCTCCATGGCCACGCCGCTGGAGATGCTCGACCCCGAAGCCGCGCCGCAGTTCGTGGCGGACTGCCAGGACGGACCACAAGGCCGAGGTCTCCGGGCGGGCGGCGATCGTCAAGGCCTACAAGATGGTGCGCGGCAGCGCGGGCAAGAACATCGAGGCCTCGCTGCCCAATTTCGGGGCGATGATCCAGAAGTACGCCTGACGCCGTCGGACCGTCGGACCGGCGCCGGCGCTGCTCAGCGTCAGTAGACGACGTAGCCCACGTTGACGGTGCCCGCGTCGGCCCGGCTGACGGAGATCACGCCGGTCTTGGACGGGTCGGGGAAGGCCACGTGGGTCAGGCCCTTGGTCCCGTCCACGCGGACGTCGCTGGTGACGTGCCACCCGGGCCCGGGGCCGTAGATCGCTACCCGGAGCGCGACCGGCGGCTGGCCGTAGAGGCCGTTGTCGCAGCCGAACGCGATCTGCGTCGCCGTCCCCGGCGGCACGGCGATCGCGGTGTGCGCGTTCCTGCCGCTATTCAGCTGTCCTGACTGCAATTCCGCCTCCGTGCTTGACCGGATCGGTAGTGAAGAAGTTCTCGAGCAGGAGCGACTGGTCGAGGACCAGCGTCTGCCCGTCGACCACCGCGTTCGGCGTCCACTGGGTGCCGTCGGCGTTGATGCTGAGCGCGCCGCAGCTATCGGGGCCGCAGATATGCGTGCCGACCTCGTAGTGCGCGGTCCACAGCCGGACCGTCGACCGGGCGATGCCATTCTGGCTGAGCACCGGCAGGATCTCGTCGTTCATCGTGGACGCGCTCGCGTACACGCACGGGCGCTGGACGCCGCGCTTGCGCTGGGCGGCGACCCAGCCGGGGATCTGCGACGGGCTGGACGCGCCAGGCTCGACGTCCAGCGCGTCGGCGTTGTTGCCGAACAGCGAGATCGGACAGGTGCTGCGCCTTGGGGAACGAGGCCACGATGAAGGCGAAGTTGGGCTGGTCGCCGATGCCGCCATCGACATACGCGGCGTACGCGGCCGCGCCGGGCGGAAACTGGTTGTTGTAGATCGTGTCGAACATTGTTATCCCGGCCACTAACAAAAGGTAACCGGTTACCCGTCCGGCAAACAGGCTGTTTCACGATCAAAATGAGCCGCCCCCCGCAGCAACGGGGGACGGCTCATCGACGTGCGGCGGCCGAGGCCGATCAGCCGCCGGTCGCGGTGCCGCAGTTGGCGCAGAACTTCGCCGCGCCGGGGAGCTCGGTGCCGCACTCCGTGCAGTGCTTGACCGCCGGCGCCATCGCCTGGCCGCAGCCCATGCAGAACTTGGCCCCGGCCGGGTTCGACGTCGAGCAGTTGGCGCAGGCTACGCCGGTCGGCGCCGGGCGCGGCCGCGGCCGCCGGGGCCGGGCGGGGGCGCGGCGGCGGGCGGCGGTGCCTGCTGCTGCTGGAACCCGGCGCCGAGCCCGCCGCCGAGTCCGAGGCCCGCGGCCAGGAACGCGCCCTGGGTGGCGCCGCCGCCCTGGGCCATGCCCTGCCCGGCGCCGAGCGCCATCTCGCCTGCCGCGTACTGACCGAAGCCGCCCGCCAGCTGGGAGTACGAGGTGTCCTTGGCCAGCTGCTTGAGCTGGGCCGCGTCCTCGGGCGCCAGGTTGATGTCGAAGTTGCCCATCCGGGTGACCGCGATCCCGTAGGCCTCGAGCTGCCCGTTGCTGGCCGTGATGGCGGCCTGCTCGATCTCCGGCGAGTGCACCGACAGGCCGAGGATCGGCCACCCGTTGGCGACGACCTGCGTGGTGACGTTGGTGCGGAGCACCTTGAGCACCTGGTCGCTCACCCAGCCGGCGATCCGCTCGTTGTCGGTCACGTCGACGGTGGAGGTCAGGTTGGTGATCAGCCGCGCCGGGTCGATCACGCGCAGCGCGTAGTCGCCGAAGACGCGCAGCGTCACGACCAGACCGGTCCTCGGGTCCTGGACGTCGTCCACCCGTCCGCCGAACTTGAAGCCGGTGTACTCGCGGGTGCCGACGAAGTAGAGCTCCGCCCGGTAGGCGTTGCCGCCGGTGGCGAAGTCGATGATCGCGCCGAGGCCGGGGATCTCGTCGGCGTCGATGGAGTGACGGCCGGGACCCATGGTTGCCGCGATTTGGCCGGTGTTGACGAACATCGCCACTTCATCGGCGTTGACGATCGCGTGCGTGAAGCGGCGGATCGTTACATCGGGCCACTTGAAAACGATCTGACCCTTACGGTCATCAGGTACCGCGATAAATTCCCGCGAAAACAGTGCCATGCCAGAAACGATACCGTTGAAGGGCGCGTAAAGGCTGCCTAGCAGCGAAGGTACGTCCGGAACTGCTATGTTTTCGTGCCGTGGAAGCAATCTTGTGTGGGTGGTGCCGCGCGAACAACCAGCCGGGGGCCACCAGTTGCATGACATGCGGTGCGCCGCTCGATATTCGGGACAAGGTCAGCGACTCCGGATGGCGTGAGACGCCCCGGCTTCGTGACATGACCGAGTTCCGGTTCTCGGCGAGCACCTGCCAGGTCGAAGGCGAGTTGGTCCCCGTGGCCGAGATCGCCCTCGCCCCCCAGGACGGGGTCTACTTCGAGCACCACGTGCTGCTCTGGAAAGACGAGTCGGTCCCGCTCTCCTCCCTCAAGACGGCCGGCGGCATGAAGCGCTCGATCGGCGGCATGCCGCACATCGTGACGGTCGCCAACGGTCCCGGCCGGATCGCGTTCTCCCGCGACGCGCCCGGCGAGCTCGTCGTCCTGCCGCTGCACCCGGGCATGGAGCTCGACGTCCGCGAGCACGCCTTCCTGCTCGCGTCGCACTCCATCCAGTACTCCTTCGTCCGGATCAAGGGCCTGGCCAACATGCTGCACGGCGGCAACGGCATGTTCATGGACCGGTTCGTCACCTCCAACCAGCCCGGGCTGCTGATGCTGCACGGCAACGGCAACGTCATGGAGCGGACCCTCCGCCCGGGCGAGAAGATCCTGATCGAGCCGGGCGGCTTCCTCTACAAGGACTCCTCGGTGACCATGCAGACCCAGCAGATCCAGCTCAAGACCGGGATGCTGGGCCACCACAACATGTACCTGGCCGAGATGACCGGCCCTGGCCGGGTCGGCATCCAGTCCATGTACGTCCATCACGGCAGCGGGGAATAGCGGGGCGCGCTGATGAATACCTACGTGTGCCGCTTCTGCAGGCAGCCAAGCGACCCGAGCCAGCCGACCTGCCCGCTGTGCGGCGCGCCGGTGGACATCAGGGACTCGGTCAGCGACTCCGGCTGGGTCAAGCAGCCGCCGATCAGGGACATGGCGAAGCTGCAGTTCGGCCAGTCGCACGTCCAGATCGCGGGCACCATGGTGCCGATCGCCGAGTTCAACCTGGCCCAGCAGGAGATGGTGTACTTCTCGCACCACGTGCTGCTGTGGGCCGACCCGGCGACGCGGATGCAGAACATGTCCATGCGCGGCGGCTGGCGGCGGATGATCGCGGGGATGCCGCTGATCATGATGGAGGCGCACGGCCCCGGGCACATCGCGCTGTCCGACAACCACGCGGGCGAGGTGATCGCGCTCCCGCTCCAGCACGGCCAGTCCATCTGGGTCAAGGAGCACCGGTTCCTCACCGCGACGGGGAACATTCGCTACGACTGGACGAGCAACGACGTCTGGTACGTGACCGGTGACAGTGACGAGCAGGAGACGCACTACCCGATGGGGCAGTTCGGCGACGTGTTCACCGCCACCGAGCGCCCCGGGCTGCTGCTGCTGCACGCGCCGGGCAACGTGTTCATCCGGGACCTGCAGCCGGGCCAGTCGATGCTCATCCAGCCGAGCTCGCTGATCTACAAGGACTCGACCGTCCGGGTGCACCTGCACCTGGAGTACCCGAGGAACCAGGGCTTCGCCTTCTGGCGTTCGAACTTCGACTACCGCAACATCTTCCTCAGGATCATCGGTCCTGGGCGGGTCGCGGTCCAGTCGATCTTCGAGCGGCCGGAAGATATGGAGATGATCAGGAACCACTCCTACGCCACGCGCCAGCGCTGGTAGTCCTGCTGGTCATCGTTTTACCTGCTAGACCGGGGTAGGACGCGGGCAGATGTGGGTACCCGAGGGGTGGATGAGCCACCCCGAATGGTCCCCGCTGCCCGCGTCGGTCGCGCCCATGCTCGCCCTGCCAGGCTCGCCGCCGACCGGCCGCCTGGCCGAGTGGGCGGTGGAGATGAAGTGGGACGGCGTGCGCGCCCTCGCGTTCATCTCCGGCGGCCAGCTCCGGCTCATCTCCAGGACGGGCAAGGACATCACCGCCACCTACCCGGACCTGGCCGGCCTCGGCGGCGCGGTGGCGGCCGGGCAGGCGCTGCTCGACGGCGAGATCGTCGCCTTCACCGACGGGCGCCCCGACTTCGAGGCGCTGCAGCCCCGGATGCACGTGTCGTCGGCCGACGCCGCGTTCCGCCTCGCGGCCGCGATTCCCGTCACCTACCTGGCGTTCGACGTGCTGCAAGTGGACGGCGTGGGGCTGACTGCACGGCCGTACCTTGAGCGCAGGAAAATCCTCAACACCATCATCTCGAACGGACCCCGGTGGCTCGCCCCGCCTAATTTCCCCGGACCCGATCTGGACGCGGTCCGCGCCGCGTCGGTCGCCAACGGGCTCGAGGGCGTGGTCGCCAAGCGGCTCGACTCGGTCTACGAGCCCGGTGCTCGGCCGGGGAGCTGGCTGAAGGTCAAGAACCAGCTCCAGCAGGAGGTCGTGGTGGCCGGCTGGAAGCCGGGCCAGGGCAACCGAACCGGGCTGGTCGGCTCCCTGCTGGTCGGAGTGCACGCGGACGGTTTGCTCGTTTACGCCGGGCACGTCGGCACCGGGTTCTCCGACCCGGTGCTGCGGATGCTCACCGGGCGGCTGGCTGCGCTGCGCCGCCCGGACTCGCCGTTCGACGGCCCGGTGCCCCCGGAGTATGCGAGGCCCGCAGTATGGGTAGAGCCCCGGCTAGTAATCGATGTGACGTTCGACCGGTGGACGAGGGCGGGTCGCATGCGGGCCCCCGCCTACCGGGGACTGCGTGACGACAAGGACCCGGCCGAGGTGGTCAGGGAGACGTAGGGCGGCGCGATGCCAGCGACTGACGAGGGTTACCCGGCCGACAAGATCGCGGTGCAGGTGGACGGCCGTCCGCTCGCGCTCACCAACCTGGCCAAGGTGCTCTACCCGGCCGACGGCTTCACCAAGGCCGAGGTACTCGATTACTACCAGCGGATCTCCCCGGTGCTGCTGCCGCACATCGCCGGCCGCCCGATGACGCTGCGCCGCTTCCCGCACGGCGTCGGGGACCTGTCGTTCTTCGAGAAGCACGCGCCCGCGCGCCGCCCGGACTGGCTGCGGACGGAAGAGGTCGTCTCGCACAGTTCCCGCTCGCGCTCGCCCGGCGAGACGGTCAGCTACCTCGTCATCGACGACCTGCCCTCGCTGATCTGGGTGGTCAACCTGGCCGCGCTCGAACTGCACGTCCCGATGTGGCGCTTCCCCGATTCCGGGTCGGACGGCTCGGGCGATGCGCCGGAGCAGTACGGTTCGGCCGACCCGGATCTGCTGGTGTTCGACCTCGATCCCGGCGCGCCCGCCACGATCGTCGAGTGCTGCCGGGTGGCGGAGGCGCTCCGCCCCGCGCTGGAGGCAGACGGGCTGCAGCCGCTGCCGAAGACCTCGGGCGGCAAGGGGCTGCAGCTCTACGCGCCGCTGCGGGGCAGGACGGCCGAGCAGGCGAGCGAGCTGGCGCTGGGCTACGCGCAGCGGTTCGAGCGCGAGCTGCCGCGGCTGGTCGTGTCGCGGATGACGAAGTCGGCCCGGCCGGGCAAGGTGCTTATCGACTGGTCGCAGAACAACGGGTCCAAGACCACGATCGCCCCCTATTCGCTGCGCGCCCGCGACCTGCCGACGGTCTCGACCCCGGTCACCTGGGACGAGGTCGCCGCCTGCCGCGAGGTCGCGGACCTGACGTTCACCGCCCCCGATGTCCTGGCCCGGGTGGAGGCGCACGGCGACCTGTTCGCCGGGCTCCGCTAGCTGATGTCGACCTCGCCGCGGCGCTCGGCCAGCAGCAGCAGCGCGTAGGCGGCGAGGGTCGAGTCGTCGACGATCCGGCGGTCCCTGATCATCTCCTCGAACTCGTCCCTCGGCACCCACGCGTGCCTGAGGTCGAGTTCCTCCGGCTCGAGGTCCGACGGTCCCGGCGTCAGGTTGGTGGCCAGGAAGTACTCGCCGTACTGATTGGTCATGCCGTGCCCGGCCGCGACCGTGCCCAGGTGGGTCACCGTGGCTGCCCGCAGGCCGGTCTCCTGGGCGAGCTCCAGCCGGGCGAGTTCCTCCGCCGTTCCCGACTCGTCGTACGGGAAGCCGCCCTGCGGGAACGACCAGCCGCGCCGCCCCAGCGGGTAGCGGTACTCCTCGACTAGGTGGAAGCCGGCCGTTCTCGGCCGGGATGATGAGCGCGAAGTTGCGCTTGTCGACGAACGCGTAGGTGCCGCGAAACCCGTCGCTGCGCTCGGTCTCGTCCCGGCGGAACGTGACCCACTGGTCGGCGTAGACGACGCTGGTGGTCAGCATCCGGACTTCGGCGTCGGTCGGCTCCGCCGACCTCGCGCCATTCTGGCTCGGCTCGTTGCGCATCCGATCATTGTGCCCGGACGACGCGACCGGCGGGTTACGACCAGCGGAAGGCTCGCCGGAGCCTGTCGGTCGGGTGATGATGGATCGCTGGGTACACCCCCGTGTACCCAGCGATCCATCATCATGGTCTTCGGCCGCGTGGCGACGAATTCTTGGGATTTGCTACCACATTTAGCTACTTGTCGGTCACTCTATGCATATGGAAGATCCCGCGGTCCGGAATATGGACGCGAACGCCTACCGCTACTGGCTGATGCTGCTCAACGCGCAGTGCGGAATCATTGACCGCTCCCAGGCGAAACAGGTCGGGTTCTCGAAACGGCAGATCTGGCATCGGCTTCGGTCAGGCCGTTGGCAGCATGTGCACGAGGGGGTCTACGCGACGTTCAGCGGCACGCTGCCGCGCGACGCGCGTCTGTGGGCGGCGCTGAGAAGGGCCGGCGAAGGCGCGATGCTCAGTCACGAGACGGCGGCCGAGGTGCACGGCCTGATCGACCGGCCCGTTGGCCAGACGATTCACATCACCGTTCCCGCGGGCCGACGGCCCGTTCAGCGCGGATCGATCCGGGGGGTCGTGATCCACCGTTCCAGCCAGAGCAGGCCGCAGCTCCCGATCACCTGGAAGCTTCCGCGCACCAGGATCGAGGACACCGTTCTGGACCTAATCGACGCGGCCCCGACCTTTCAGGTGGCCTACGGCTGGATCGCACGCGCCGTCTCCCGCAGGCTCACCTCCGTCGCTGCGCTCCGCGCGGAGCTTTCGACCAGGAGCCGTGCCCGCTACCGGGGCGAACTGGCGGTGGCGCTCGGGGAAAGCGACGACGGCGTCCACTCCGGGCTGGAGCTCCGCTACGCCCGCGACGTCGAGCGCGCACACGGCCTCCCGGCGGCGCAGCGGCAGGCCCGCCGGGAGATCGCCGGCCGGGTGCACTACAGGGACAACTGGTACGCCGGGTACCGGGTCTGCGTCGAGGTCGACGGGCCGACGTATCACCGCGACGAGCAAGTGTGGAAGGACAAGCGCCGCGACAACCTCAACCTCGCCCGGGACGGCGCCGAGACCTTCAGGTTCGGGCCGGTGGAGGTAACCGAGCTCGCGTGCGAGAGCGCTGCCATGGTCGCGGCCGCTCTGGCGCGCAACGGCTGGAAGGGCACCCCTCGCCCCTGCCGCCGTAAGGGCTGCTCGCTGCGAAACCCCACATAGTGGATCGCTGGGTACAGCGGGATGTACCCAGCGATCCATCATCTTGGATGCGCGGTTGGCGGAGTGCGTTTTGTCGGTGGTGGTCCCTAGCATCAGGGGCGTGATCTGCCGGACCTGCCGGGGGCCGACGCCGGTCGGGCTGGCCCGGTGCTATCAGTGCGACCTGGCCCGGCGGCAGGCCGGAGGGCTGCTCGCGGACGCGGTCGCGCCGATCGCCTACGCGGTCCGGGGCGGCCCGCTCGCGGGCGACCTGTGGCGGTACAAGTCGGACAGGGCGGGCGCGGCCGAATCCGCCGCCCGGCTGCGGAAGATGCTGGCCGTCTATCTGAGGGATCACGGCAGAGTCGGTGTGGACTGCGGCCGGGATGGCGGGGGCTCCGCGGCTCGCCGCCGTCGTGCCGAGCGGCCAGGGCCGCCCGGGCGGTCATCCGCTGCTCAGCCTCGTCCGGTCCTGTGTCGACCTTCCGCTCGTGGGCCTCTCGGTTGCCCCACGGGGAGCGGCTCACGCGCGCGGCGTCGACCCCGGCTGGCTGCGTGTTGACGGGCCGGTGACGGGGGCCGACGTCCTGGTTGTGGATGACTCCTGGGTATCTGGGCGGCAGCGCCCAGTCGGCCGCCGTCGCGTTGAAGCTGGCCGGCGCCCGGCGGGTCGCGATCATCGTCATCGGCCGGCACGTCAACCCCGATGACCCGCGGTCAGCCGAGCTCGTAGCTGAGCTCCGCCAACCCGGTACCGGTACCGGCACCCCGGCCGATATGGCTACCCCGCGTGGGTGATGACGCCGCGGATGATCTTGCCGTCGGCCAGGTCCTGGTAGCCCTGGTTGACGTCGTCGAGGGTGTAGCGGCGGGTGATGAGCTCGTCGAGCTTGAGCTGGCCGGCCCGGTAGAGGCGGAGCAGGCGGGGGATGTCGTAGAGCGGGTTGCACATGCCGAAGACGTGGCCTTGGATGCGGCGCTGCCAGCCGACCACGCTGCCGTTGGCGGCGAGCTGGATCTGCTTGTCGGCGCTGCGGCCGACCGAGGTGATGGTCACCTGGCAGCCCTTGCCGACGATCGCGGCGGCCTGGTCCACCACCTCGGAGTCGAGCACGCCGATGGTGATGAGCGCGTGGTCGGCGAGCTGGCCTCGGGTCAGGTCGATGACCGCCTCCTGTGCCCGGGCGGCGTCCGCGAACACGTGGGTGGCGCCGAGCGTCAGCGCGTTCTCGCGCTTGAACGCCACCGGGTCGACCACGATGACGTTCGCCGCTCCGGCGTACCTGGCGCCCTGGACCGCGTTGGAGCCGACGCCGCCGGCCCCGAAGATCACCACGGTCTGCCCGGCTTGCACGCCCGCCGCGTACACGGCGGTGCCCCAGCCGGTCGGCACGCCGCAGCCGGTCAGCGCGGCGACGTCGAACGGGATGTCGGGGTCGATCGGCACGCAGGAGTTCTGCGAGACCACCGCGCGCTCGGCGAACGTGCCGAGCATGCAGAACCCGCCGAGGTCGGCGCCGTCATCGTCGTGGAATCTGAAGGTGCCGTCCGCGAGCATCCCCGTCATCATCTGCGCACCCCAGTCGCAGAGATTCTGATGGCCGGTCGAGCAGTACCGGCAAGTCCCGCAGGCCGGGATGAACGAGCAGACCACGTGGTCGCCTACCTTGACGCGGGTCACGCCCGGTCCGGCGGCCTCGATCACGCCCGCGCCCTCGTGCCCCCCGACCATCGGGCAGCCGGCCGGTGGAGTCGCCGGTCTGCAGATGCTCGTCCGAGTGGCACAGCCCGGACGCCATGAACTTGATCCGAACCTCGCCCTGCTTCGGCTCGTCAAGCTCGAGCCCGGTGATCTCCCACGGCTTGCCGGGTTCCCTGATGATCGCTGCCCTGATCCGCATACCTACAGTGCTATACCGGCGGTTCGAGCGCGCCAAGCTGCTGAAACTACGTAATTCTGAGACGTTCGCTGTGGCCGGTCACTAGACGCCGAGGCCGGGCAGCACCTGCCCGCGGGGAAGCTCGGCGAGCAGGTGCCCGGGCAGCCACAGCTTGGACCCGCGGATGCCTGAGCCGATCACGACGGCCGGCGACTTCGCCACCAGCTCGTCCACCAGCACGGGCCAGGATTCCGGCAGCCCGATCGGGGTGATGCCGCCGTACTCCATGCCGGTCAGCGTGGTGACCACGTCGACCGGCCCGAACGACGCCTTCCTGGCCCCCAGGTGACGCCGCACCAGGCCGTTGAGGTCGGCTCGAGTGGTGGCGGTGACCATGCACGCCGCGTACGTCACCTCCGAGCCGCGCCTGGCCGCGATGACCACGCAGTTGGCGCTCTCCTCGAACGTGACCCCGTAGGTCTGGCAGAACTGGGCGGTGTCCGCCAGCGCCGGGTCGATCGCGGCCACCCGCACCTGATCGGCCCACGGGAGCGACCGCAGGGCGTCCGCGACGGGCGCGGCGAGCAGGCCAGGCTGCTCGAGCGCGGGGTAGTAGGTCAGCGGGAGGCTCATGGATCCATCCAACCAGGAATGCGGCGATGACTTGGCTCAGGCGGCCGGGGCGTCGCACAAGCGGATAGCCGCCTGGGTGGCGTTCTGGCGGCCATAGTCTAGAGATATGGCGGTCAAGACCCCCGAAACTCGCACCGCGCTGGTGCGGCGGGCACGGAAGATCAACCGGGTGCTGGCGGAGACGTACCCGGAGGCGCACTGCGAGTTGGACTTCCAGAATGCCTTTCAGCTGCTGGTGTCCACGGTGCTCTCCGCCCAGACGACGGACAAGCGGGTCAACATGACCACGCCCGCGCTGTTCGCCAAGTACCCGACCCCCGAGGACCTCGCCGCCGCCAACCCGGAGGACGTGGCGGAGATCCTGAAGCCCACCGGGTTCTTCAACGCGAAGACGAAGGCGGTGATGGGGCTCTCGGCCGCGCTGACCGAGCGCTTCGGCGGCAAGGTCCCGAACACCCTCGAGGAGCTGGTCACGCTGCCCGGCGTGGGTCGCAAGACCGCGAACGTGGTGCTCGGCAACGCGTTCGGCGTCCCCGGCATCACGGTGGACACGCACTTCGGCCGGCTGTCGCGCCGGTTCGGCTGGACCACGAGCGAGGATCCGGTCAAGGTCGAGGCGGAGGTCGGCGAGCTCATACCCAAGTCCGACTGGGTGCTGCTCTCGCACCGGATGATCTGGCACGGCCGTCGGATCTGCCACGCGCGCAAGCCCGCCTGCGGCGCGTGCCCGGTGGCCGACTGGTGCCCGTCCTTCGGCCTCGGCCCGACCGACGCGGCCACCGCCGCCAAGCTCGTCAAGGTGGGCCCGTTCTCGTGACGGAAAGCGATCGGGAGCCGCCGGGGTGGCTCCGCGACCTCGCCGCGTCCGCCGCGGCGATGGAGGTGCCCACGGTTGCCCGCCCGCCGGCCTCCGGCGGCCGCCGCTCCGCCGTCCTGGTGCTCTTCGGCGAGGGGCCGCCCGGGCCCGACCTGCTGTACATCCAGCGGAGCGAGGGCCTGCGGCGCCATCCCGGTCAGCCCGCGTTCCCCGGCGGCAAGATCGAGGACAGCGACGACGGCCCGGTCGCGGCGGCGCTGCGCGAGGCGGTGGAGGAGACCGGCCTCGACCCGGCCGGCGTGGACGTGCTGACGACGCTGCCCGGAGATGTTCATCGCCCGCAGCGAATTCCGCGTCGTCCCGGTGCTCGGCTGGTGGCGGACGCCGAGCGCGGTCCGGCCGACGGATGTCGGCGAGGTCGCCGCGGTCGAGCGGATCGGCGTGGCCGATCTGGCCGATCCGGCCAACCGGCTCACGCTTCGGTTCCCCGGCGGGCGCAGCGGCCCGGCGTTCCGCATCGGGGCCGATGCTGATCTGGGGGTTCACCGCCCTGCTGACCGACCGACTGCTGGCCATCGGCGGTTTCGAGCGCCCCTGGGATGCCAGCACGATCCGCGCGCTGCCCGATGGGGCCCCCTGACCGGATACGGTGGACTCCGTGCGCGGTGATCTGCTTGATCTCGCCCTGGTCGTACTTGCCGCCGCGTTCGCGGTTTCCGGCTACCGACAGGGCTTTATCGTCGGCTCGCTGAGCTTCGTCGGCTTCGTCGGCGGTGCGGTGCTCGGCGCGCAGTTCGGCCCGGCTATTTCGCGTGCCATCGTGGGCGGGCAGACTCAGCAGGATGTGGTCGCGGTCGTGCTGCTCGTCTGCGCGGCCATCATCGGGCAGTTCATCGCGTCATCCATCGGCGCGGCGGTGCGGCAGACCGTCACAAGCCCATCGTCGACGATCCTCGACTCAATCGGCGGGGCCGCCGTCAGCATCCTGTCCATGCTGCTGATCGCCTGGGCGATCGGCTCGGTGCTCACCGCCTCGTCCTTCCCCGTCGTGGTCGGGCAGGTCGACAACTCGGTCGTGCTCGGCACGATGGACCGGGTGATGCCGTCGCAGGCCAAGACCATGTTCTCCGATTTCCGGCGGCTGCTTTCCAGCGGCCCGTTCCCGCAGGTGTTCAGCGGCATCGGGGCGGCGCACCTGTTCGCGGTCGGCGCGCCCGACCCGGCGGTGCTCAACAGCCCCGGGTACCTGGCCGCCAGGAGCCGGGTGCTCAAGGTGCAGGGCACCGCGCTCAGCTGCGACCGCAGCATCGAGGGATCCGGGTTCGTCTACGCGCCGCACCACGTGCTGACCAACGCGCACGTGGTGGCGGGGGTCGACGACGGGCCGATCGTGACCACTAGGAACGGGGTCAAGTACCGCGCCAAGGTCGTGCTCTATGATCCGCAGGTCGACATCGCCGTGCTCTACGTGCCGGGGCTGAACCTGACCCCGCTGAGCTTTGACGACCAGGCCGAGGCGGGAGCGGACGCGGTGGTGGCGGGCTACCCGCTCGACCACCGGTTCACCGCGGATCCGGCCAGAATCGGCGGCACGCAGAACGCGGTGGGCCCCGACATCTACCAGACCGGGACCGTGAAGAGGCAGATCTTCGAGGTCAGGGCCGTGGTCCAGCCCGGTAACTCGGGCGGTCCGCTGCTCAGCCCGGCCGGCACGGTCTACGGCGTGGTGTTCGCGGCCGCGGTTGACGCCTCGGACACCGGCTTCGCCCTGACGGCCTCCGAGGTCGCCGCCGACGCCAGCGCGGGCGCCAGCCAGACGATTCCCGACGTCCACCCAGGGCTGCGACTAGGATCCGCGCAGGGAGAGCCGAAGGTCGGACTCGGGCAGCCCGGCGAGGCCGTCGCGCTCGATTCGCGCGGCGATTTCTTCCGCCCGCGCGGCGACGCGGCCCGCGTCCACATCGGCCTCGTTGGCCGGGTGGTCGCGCACGTGGCCGGCGCCCCGGCGCAGGAGCGCCGCCGCGCCCCTGGCGTTGCCCCGGCGGGCGTGGGTCAGGCCGACGGCGATCTGCGCGAGGCCCCGCCAGAGCTCGCGCTCGGGCGCCGGGGTCGACTTCCACGCGGTCTCGAAGACCTCGTGGGCGTGGAACGGGTGGCCCTCCGCCAGCAGCCGGCCGCCGAGCTCGGCCGCCTCGGCCGGGGTGACCGCGAGGCCGTCGGGGATACGCGGCACGTCCTGGTCGCCGGGCGCGGTCTCGGCGGTCGGCGCGGTCCGGGGAAGCGGCCGGCCGAGCTCGTCGCGCGGTCGCGCGTTGCGCGCCCGGCCGCTCGGGTCCCGGTCGCGCGCAGGCCCGCTGAGCGGTTCGCGCCCCGCCTGCTCGCGGCCCGTCAACGGTCTGGCTCGGGGTCGGCCAGCCAGCCGAGGAGCTCGGAACCGAACAGCTCGGGCCGTTCCTCGTGCGGGTAGTGGCCGGCGCCCTCGATCACCTTCCACCGGTACGGTCCCTCGACGTAGCGGCCGGCCCCCGCGCCATCTGCGGCAGGATGCACGGGTCGAGCGCGCCGTGCAGGTGCAGCACGGGTGCCGCGACCGGGGAGCGCATCTGCCGGGCGTACCGCAGGCCGTCCGGTCGGAAGGTGGAGCGCACGAACCACCGGTGGTACTCAAGCGAGGTGTGCGCCACCGGCGGGATGCGCATGGCCGTCTGGTAGATCTGCGCGGTCTCCTCGTCGGGCCAGCCGGGGGCGGACCAAGATGACAGGATCGTGCCCACCAGGGCGCCGCCGTCGCGGACGAGCCGCCGCTCGGGGAGCATCGGGACCTGGAAGGCAAGCGGGTAGCCGCCCCGCCGGCCCCTGGCCGATGCAGAGCCGATCGAGCCGATCGACCGGTGGACCGACAGCGGACTCGACAGGACGGCGGCGCGCATCCGCAGCGGGTGGGCCATCGAGACGATGGCGAGCCGCCGCACCGCCTTGGGGAAGTAGGCGGCCAGCGTCCACGCGGTCAGCCCGCCCCAGTCGTGGCCGACGACGACGGCGTTGGCCTCGCCGAGCGCCCGGATCAGTCCGGCGGCGTCGGCGGCGGCGGTAATCAGGTCATATCCCCGCGGCGGCTTGTCGCTGCCGCCGTAGCCGCGCAGGTCGACCGCGACCGCCCGGTAACCCGCGTCGGCCAGCGCGACGAGCTGGTGCCGCCAGGTCCACCAGAACTCGGGGAAGCCGTGCAGCAGGAGCACGAGCGGTCCCTCGCCCATGCTCGCCAGGTGGAAGCGCGTTCCGTTCGCAGTGACGTCACGGTGCGTCCACGGGCCGCTGATCTCGATGTCAGGCTCTGCTGGCATGCCCCTGCGCTCTTCGGTTACGGTCGAGATGGAATCTCGGCCTTGGCGCCGGCGCCAAGGCTGACTTCCGGGTTGGCGATGGCCGGGCCGGAGCCGTTCGGTCCGGACTCGCCCCGACGGAGCATGCCCAGATCGTCAATCACGGTCTTCCTGGTCATCTTCATTCCGGTTACCTTGCGGATGCGCCCGTACGCGATCAGTCCGGCCAGCGCGATCAGCAGCAGGCAGGTGCCCGCCACGATCAGGAACGAGGCCCAGAGCCAGATCCCCGCGGCGGCAAGGCCATACGCGAACGCGAAGCAGAGCAGCACGACGAGCAGGCACCCGACGAAAAGGCCGACGACGGCGAGCGCGGCCGCGATCCCGATCCGCCGCGCGTCCATCTTCAGCTCGCTCTTGGCCAGGCTGATCTCGTACCGGACGAGCTGCGACACGTCCTTGGCGGCGCCGGAGACAAGATCCCCCAGCGACTGCTGCCCGCCCGCGCCCTCCGGTCTTCCGCTGCGGACCATGGCGTCCCTCCCCGACTCGTCACTGCGGGCAGCGCGCGCCGCCCCAGGTTGTTCAAGGCTATCGTTAGCGATCTCGGCGGGCGCAGACATCCCGCCCGTGCCGTGGCGCGGGACGTGTCTGGGGCGGGGGAACACAGCTGAGACACGCGAACGGCGCCCCGAATGGGGGCGCCGCCGCCAGTAAGTACGCCAGTCTGGCTACCATGCGTGCAACTATCAATTGTCGGCAAGACCGTTCTGGCCTGGCCTGACACGCCTCCCGCGGCTGGTCGCGCGTGGGTACCCGGCTGCCGTGCTCGGACGTTCTCGCTGTCCGTGACCTCTTTCTACGACGAAAGCGGCTCCGAGCCAACCCACAGACGTGATCAATTCGTGATCTTGATCGGTGGGAGCGTTCACATGCAGTTAACCGTTGGAACGGCGCCGGCCTCTTGCGCCGGGGGGCGGTCGGGCCAGAGTGGAGCCCAGGCCTGCTCGGGCCGGTGACCGAGCGCTCGCGGCTTGCCCTGGGCGCGCCACGATTGCTTGCCTCGCGCAAACAATCCTTCGCAACGTCTGTTCAGGATGAGCTCATTCATGTTGTAATTCCTTTGCGCGCTTCATGCTGCGCCATGTTAGGGATAAGCTTTACCAAGACGGTGCCGGCCTACCCCCCCAGGGCCGGACCGTGCGGTGCCCCTCGCTCTCCCCCCCGGCGAGGGGCACTGCCCCTTTATGGTCAGTGTCCCTTCGGGCCACTTCCCTTGGGACTGCATCTTCTGGGGGGCGACCCCCCAGACCCCCCGGTGCGGGCTGCGCCCGCAAACCGAACTGGGGTTCCCCTCTTCGGCTTGCGTCTTGTGGGACGGGGCTGTGGCTTTGGGGTCCGGTGTAAAGGGCTTTTGAGCTGTGGTTCTTGGGCTTCATTTACTTTGGGTGGCTGAATGATTACTATCGGCGGTCTAATTTGATGGTGATCATTCTGGGGCTTGGGCAGCGGGGTGGGGTTCTTAGATGGCGTCGGTTAGGACGGTGTTTAGGAGGGCCACGGCGCCTGCTTTGGAAAGCGGCGAGTTGCCGTTCCCGCACTTGGGGGACTGGATGCACGAGGGGCAGCCGGATTCGCAGGGGCAGGCGTCGATTGCGTTGCGGGTGGCGCGCAGCCAGTCTGCCGCGATCGCGAAACCGCGCTCGGCGAACCCGGCCCCGCCGGGCTGGCCGTCGTACACGAACACGGTCAGCTGGCCGGTCGACTGGTGCAGTTCGGTCGACAGTCCGCCCACGTCCCACCGGTCGCACGTCGCGAACAGCGGCAGCAGCCCGATGGCCGCGTGCTCGGCCGCGTGCGCGGCGCCGCCGAGGTCGTTGGCGGGAATGGGCGGCACGCTCTCGTTGGGTAGGGTCCAGGCGACGGCGACGGTGGACAGCTTGCGCTCGGGCAGCTGGAGCTCAATGCGGGGGCCCTTTGCCTTCTCGCCCGTGCGACGGCGGGCGTACCCCACCACCTGCCGGGTGACCCGAACGTCGGCCAGAAGCAGGTCGGCCGCTCCCCAGCTGACGCGGCGGCGCTCGGCGATGACGTCGATGTCGGTGACGTCGCTCGCGTGCGTCGTGTAGCCGGGGTCGCCGGGTTCAACCAGCGCCACCCTTTCGGCCAGGTCGAGGCGGCTGACCAGGTACGACTCGCCCTGGTGGAGGTAGACGGCGCCGTCGTGGGCGTACCGGTGGGCGGACGGCTCGTCCATCGTGCCGATCAGCCGCCCGGTGGCCTCCTCGACCACGCGCACCGGCCGTCCCGCTCGCCGCGGATTGAGATCTCCCGGGCCGGACGGCGGTGCCTGGCGTAGTACCAGCCGGCCGGCCGCCTGCGCAGCTCGCCCGCGGCCGCCAGCCCGGCGACCGACTCGGCCGCGGCCGGCCCGAACAGCTCGAGATCCGGCTCGGTCAGCGGCAGCTCCGCCGCGGCCGCCGCCAGGTGCGGCCCGAGCACGTAGGGGTTGGCCGGGTCGAGCACGGCCGGCTCGACCGGATGGCCAAGCAGCGTGTCCGGATGATGCAGCAGGTAGCTGTCGAGCGGGTCATCGCGGGCGATGAAGACCGCCGTGGCGGCGCGCCCGGAGCGGCCCGCCCGGCCCGCCTGCTGCCACAGCGAGGACCAGGTCCCCGGCCACCCGGCGATCAGCACCGCGTCAAGGCCGCTGATGTTAATGCCGAGCTCGAGCGCGGTGGTCGCGGCCATGCCGGTGATCCGGCCCTCCCGCAGCCCGGCCTCAAGGCCCCGGCGGTCGTCGGCCAGGTAGCCGGACCGGTAGGCGGCCACGGCGCCGGCCGGGTCGCCGCCCAGCGCGTCCCTGGCGGCCAGCGCCACGGTCTCGGCGCCGCGCCTTGACCGGAGGAACGCAAGCGCGGGAATCTCCGCCCTGACTAGGGCGGCGAGCAGGTCGGAGGCCTCCGAGGTGGCGGGTCTGCGCGCTCTGACCTCGGCGTACGTGTGCAGGAGGGGCGGCTCCCAGAGCGCGAACGTGAGCGGCGCGCGGGGCGAGCCGTCATCGGTCACCGCGGTCGCGGACAGGCCGGTGAGCTGCCTGGCGCAGGCGATCGGGTCGGCGATCGTGGCGGAGGCCAGAATGAAGACGGGCTCCTGGCGGCCGTCGGGGGCGGCGTGGTGGGCCGCGACGCGGCGGAGCCTGCGCAGGACCTGGGCGACGTGCGAGCCGAAGACGCCGCGGTAGCCGTGGCACTCATCGATGATCACAACCCGCAGCCGGCGCAGGAAGCCGCGCCAGCGGGTGTGGTTCGGCAGCAGCCCGCTATGGATCATGTCCGGGTTTGTCAGCAGGTAGTTGGCGTGGGACTGGGCCCAGGCGCGCTCGGTGACTGAGGCGTCGCCGTCGTAGCAGGTGGCGCGGACGCCGGGCACCCCGAGGTCGCGGACCGCCTTCAGCTGATCGGCGGCGAGCGCCTTGGTGGGAGCGATGTAGAGCGCCGTGCCCCCGCCCAGCACCTCCGACAGCGCCGCCGCCAGGTAGCCGGCCGACTTGCCGGAGGCGGCCCGGGTAGCGAGGATCACACTCTGGCCGGCCAGGGCGAGCCCTGCCGCCTGTGCCTGGTGTGTCCAGGGTGCCGCGACGCCACGGGCCGCGAGCGCGGCGGTCACCTCGGAACGAATCGATTCCGGCCAGGAGGTGGTTCTCCCCGCTTGGCCGGGTATGTGTGTTAGGTGTACCAGTTCCCCGGCGCGCTGCGCCGCCCGCAGGACGTCGAGCGCCCCTCCGTGCAGAGGGATGCCGTCCTGCAGTGTTTCTGCGCGGTCCGGGGCGACGATGGGCATAGGTTTAATAGTGTGTCATCCGTCAAGCGGATGCGTGGCACCATGTTTTCGTATAGACATGACGCCTGAGCGTGGTTGAATGCCGATCAGGGGTCGCCCCCATGACGCGAGAGACGCCCTCGGGGCGCTGGAGGATTAGTGGATCTGAAGCTGTCAAACAGCAACAAGGACGGCATCGAGATCGTGGACGTCGAGGGTGAGATCGACGTCTACACCGCGCCGCGCCTGCGCGAGCTCCTCATTGAGCTCGTGAACAAGAAGAACTACCAGCTGGTAGTGAACATGGAGAAGGTCGAGTTCCTCGACTCCACCGGCCTCGGTGTCCTGGTCGGCGGGCTCAAGCGGGTGCGCGCGCACGACGGGTCTCTCGACCTGGTGTGCACGCAGGAGCGCATCCTCAAGATCTTCCGCATCACCGGCCTCACCAAGGTCTTCGGCATCCACGAGTCCGTGGACCAGGCCATCGCCGCCAGGAAGGCCGAGAAGCGCCTACCTGCGTAATGGCCACCGTCGAAGTCACCTTCACGCCGCTGCCCGTGCACGTGCGGACCGCCCGGCTCGTCGCCACCGCGGTCGCGCGCCGGAGCGGCGTGGCCGAGTCACTGCTCGACGAGGTGCGCCTCGCGGTTGGCGAGGCCTGCTCCCGGGCGGTTGAAGCACATCAGCGGCACTGCCCTGGGCAGCCCATCCGGGTATCGCTCACCGATGACGGGGAGCAGTTTCAGGTAGTGGTGACGGACGCGGCGCAAGAATCGGAGCACGACCTGCCGGCGGGCGTCAGCCTGCCGGCCGGGACCGGTGTCGAGGGCGGCAACGGCGCGGCCCTCGGCGCCGATTTCGCATTTCCCTCCGGCGGCGCGGTTCCGCTGCGGCTCCCGGAGGACGTGGGCCTGGCGGTCATCGCCGGCCTGGCCGACGACGTTCGCATCGCTTCCGCCGGGCAGGGCACCAGCGTGACGATGATCTGGAAGCGCCGCACCGCCGCGTCCTAGTCCCGCGCCAGCCGCTCACGGCCATGACCGCCGGGACTGCGCGGCATTCGGCGTGTTATCCCACGTCGTAAAAAAAGTTTTCGTGATGATGTGTCACCCTCAGGCCACAGCATGATGATTTTTTTGCAACTGGCCGTCGGCTAGAGACGCCCGCGACTCGCCGATCACGACCTCATCCGTTTCTTTGATGATCAGAAGTCACACCAGTCACGTGGCAACGCCAGTATTGACTTCTACCCCGTTGGCATGCGATAACACCTTATGCAACGTGTGAACTTCCCAAACTGGGGCAAAACACAATACGCCGGATCGTTACCTGTGACAAGTGGGGTTGTTGATGCTGATTTTCCGTACTTAACATCACTAATCGGCTGCCTGAGTATGGATAACTCGTGTCTCTGCACGATGCGAGGCGGGCGGCGTAGACTCCGGCAACAGCGCACTTTTTGATCGGCGGCTGAGCAGGGAATATTGGAATTTCGGCCAAATGACTGGCTTAGCGGCGCGCGACAGACGTCGAAGGAGATGGTATGTCTAAGCTCAGTCCCGCCCTTGCGGCGGGCGGACCGGTGGCTCCGGTCAGCGTGAGCGGCTCCAACCTGACTTGGGTTGTGATCGTCGCAGTTATCGCACTGCTGGCCCTCGGGGTTGCGGGCGTGCTGGTGCGAGAGGTCCTGGCGGCGAGCCAGGGGACCGAGAAGATGCAGGAAATAGCCAAGGCCGTGCAGGACGGCGCGGCGGCCTACCTGCGCAGGCAGTTCAGGACGCTGGCAGCCTTCGTCGTCCTTATCTTTTTCATCCTGCTGGTGCTGCCGTCCCCGGGCCCCGGGGTCATGTGGGGCCGCAGCATCTTCTTCCTGATCGGCGCGCTGGCTTCCGGCCTGACCGGGTTCATCGGCATGTCGCTGTGCGTGCGCGGCAACGTCCGGGTGGCGGCCGCGGCGCGCGAGGGCGGCGAGCGCCCCGCGATGCGGATCGCGTTCCGCTGCGGCGGCGTCGCGGGCATGTGCACGGTTGGCCTAGGCCTGCTTGGCGCGGGCGTCGTCGTGCTCATCTACAAGGGCAACGCGCCGGACGTGCTCGAGGGCTTCGGCTTCGGCGCCGCCCTGCTCGCGATGTTCATGCGGGTCGGCGGCGGTATCTACACCAAGGCAGCCGACGTCGGCGCGGACCTGGTCGGCAAGGTCGAGCAGGGCATCCCCGAGGACGACCCGCGCAACGCGGCCACCATCGCCGACAATGTGGGCGACAACGTGGGCGACTGCGCGGGCATGGCGGCCGACCTGTTCGAGTCCTACTCGGTCATGCTGGTCGCCTCGCTGATCCTGGGCAAGACCGCGTTCGGCGACAAGGGGCTGATCCTCCCGCTGATCGTCCCCGCGATCGGCGTGATCACCGCGGTGATCGGGATCTTCGCGGTGCGGCCGCTGGTCCGTGACCGCAGCCTGATGAGCGCGATCAACCGCGGCTTCTTCATCTCGGCGGTGCTCTCGATCATCGGGGTCGCGATCTTGTGCTTCACCTTCCTGCCGTCGAAATTCAGCGAACTGCAGGGCATCACCAGCTCCGCGATCTCGGGCTACAACGGCAACCCGGAGTGGATCGCGTTCGGCGCGGTCCTGATCGGGATCGTGCTGGCGTCTGCGATCCAGCTGCTGACCGGGTACTTCACCGAGACCACGCGGCGGCCGGTACGCGACATCGGGCAGGCCTCGGAGACCGGCGCGGCCACCGTGATCCTGTCCGGCATCTCGTCCGGGATGGAGTCGGCCGTCTACTCAGCCCTGCTGATCGGCGGGGCCGTGTTCGGCGCGTACCTGCTGGCTACCGGCAACGCCACCATCGCGCTGTTCGCGGTGGCGATGGCGGGCTGTGGCCTGCTGACCACGGTGGGCGTGATCGTGTCGATGGACTCCTTCGGCCCGGTGACCGACAACGCCCAGGGCATCGCGGAGATGTCGGGCGAGGTCGAGGGCGACGCCGCCCAGGCGCTGACCAACCTGGACGCGATCGGCAACACCACCAAGGCGATCACCAAGGGCATCGCGATCGCGACCGCGGTGCTGGCGGCGACGGCGCTATTCGGTTCGTTCCGCGATTCGGTGGAGTCGGCCCTGCCGGCCAGCGCGGCGAGCTCGTTCGCGCTGAACGTGGCCCAGCCGAACGTGCTGGTCGGCGTGATCATCGGCGCGTCGGTGGTGTTCCTGTTCTCCAGCCTGCTGATCATGGCGGTGGGCCGGGCGGCGCAGCGGGTCGTGCTCGAGGTGCGCATGCAGTTCCGCAACCACCCGGGGATCATGACCTACGAGGAGAAGCCCGACTACTCGCGGGTGGTGGACATCGTCACCGCCGACTCGCTGCGCGAGCTGGTCACCCCGGGCCTGCTGGCGGTGCTGACGCCGATCGCGGTCGGGTTCACCTTCGGCTACGCGCCGCTCGGCTCGTTCCTGGTCGGGGCGATCGCGGCGGGCGTGCTGATGGCGGTGTTCCTGGCCAACTCCGGCGGCGCCTGGGACAACGCCAAGAAGCTGGTCGAGGACGGTCACCACGGCGGCAAGGGCTCGGACGCGCACGCGGCGACCGTCATCGGCGACACCGTGGGCGACCCGTTCAAGGACACCGCCGGTCCCGCGATCAACCCGCTGATCAAGGTCATGAACCTGGTCTCGCTGCTGATCGCCACCTCGGTGGTGAAGTACAGCGGCAACACCGGCCTCCGAATCGGGGTCGCGCTCGGCGCGGTGATCATCATCGTCGCGGCGATCGTCTACTCCAAGCGGCGGGCCCACAGCCTGGGCGACGAGCACCCGGCCGACACCGAGATCAGCGGCGCGACCGAGCCGGCCGTCCCGGCCGAGCTGTCTCCGAAGGAGGCGGCCGAGGTCAACGACGTCCCGTTGGGTCACGCGACGGAGAACGGCGCCCTCAACGGCCAGGTGTCAAGCGCCTCGCCTAAGCAAGCGGAAAAGGAGTAGCCGACCACCAGACGGGCCGTGGCCTTCGCATCGACGCGAAGGCCACGGTCCGTTCGATATAACGGGTTTGCCGCTTTTGACTTTATTCTGCGGCCTGATCGGCGGCATCGACCGCGTCGCGGGGGATGCCGAGCAGGTAGAGGATCGTGTCCAGATAGGGGACGTTGAGCGCGGTGTCGGCCGCGTCGCGGACCACGGGCTTGGCGTTGAACGCGACGCCGAGGCCGGCCGCGCCGATCATGCCGAGGTCGTTGGCGCCGTCGCCGACGGCCACGGTCTGCGAGAGCGGAACCCCGGCCGCCCGCGCGAACCGGCGCAGCGCCTCGGTCTTGCCCTCCCGGTCGATGATCGGCTCGACCACCTGGCCGGTCAGCTTCCCGGCGGAGATCTCGAGGGTGTTCGCGGCCACGTAGTCGATGCCGAGCTCGTCCGCCAGCGGCTGGATCACCGAGGTAAAGCCGCCACTGACGATCCCGCACCGGTAGCCGAGGCGCTTGAGCGTCCTGATCAGCGTGCGCGCCCCTGGGGTGAGGCGCAGCTCCGCCCGCACCTGGTCGAGAACACCGGCGTCAAGGTCCTTGAGCAGCGCGACGCGCTGCCGCAGGGAGGCGGCGAAGTCGAGCTGGCCGCGCATGGCCGACTCGGTCACCGCGGCCACCTCGGCCGCGCAGCCGGCCCGGTCGGCCAGCAGGTCGATGACCTCGTCCTGGATCAGCGTCGAATCGACGTCCATCACGATCAGCCGCATCGCCCGCCGCTCGAGGCCGGCCCGCTGCACCGCGACGTCCACCCCGCTGTCGACCGCCACCCGGGCCAGCGCGTTGCGCAGCGCCACCGGATCGGCCCCCGACACGTCAAGCTCGACGCAGGTCACCGGGTCGCTCGCGAGCCTGGTGATGCGGTCGATGTTGGCGCCGCCGGCCGCGATCCGGCCCGCCACGGCCGCGACCGCGCTCGGCTGGAGCGGGCTCCCGAGCACGGTGACGTGCAGTCGGCCGCGCACCCGGGCGGAACCGGGGCGGGCAGGCGACTCGGCCGAGCCGGTGGTGATCTCGGCCTCGAGGCCGAGATCCGCCGCCAGGTCGCTGACCGCGCGGTAGATCGCGGTCAGGTCGGGTGGCTCGGTGCAGATGACGAGCACGCCGAGCACCAGTCGGCCCCTGATCGTCACCTGCTCGATGTCGGCTACGCTCAGCGGGAAGTCGCGCGAGGGCGCCGAACAGGCGCGCGGTGACCCCGGGCCGGTCCCGGCCGGTCAGGGTGATCAGCAGCGTGGTCCGTGATTGATTCATCGCGAGCCAACCGTACCTTTCTGCCCGCCGTCGGTTGTGACCAACCCCCGACGCCCCATTTGGGCTGGTGATTAGCCGAACGGCGCGCGGTGGCATAGGTTCGGTCTCGGCGGCCGTTCGGCCCGGCGAGAGCGGGGCCGGCGTGGAGAAGGGGCAGGCAGTGTCAGACGAGGTGCTCAAGCTGCGGGGCGTCACTGTGCGGCGCGAAACGTCACTGCTGTTGCGTAACGTCGACTGGACCGCGCACGAGGACGAGCGCTGGATCGTCATCGGCCCGAACGGGGCCGGCAAGACCACGCTGCTGCAGGTGGCGGCGACGCTGGTGCACCCGACCGAGGGCAGCGTCGAGGTGCTGGGCGAGCGTCTGGGCGACGTGAACGTCTTTGACCTGCGGCCGCGGATCGGGATCACCAGCGCGGCGCTGGCCGAGCGAGTCCCGGCCAACGAGAAGGTCATCGACCTCGTGCTCACCGCTTCGTACGCGATCCTCGGCCGGTGGAAGGAAGAGTACGAGTCCGCCGACGTGACCAGGGCGGTGGAGCTGCTCGACGCGCTCGGCTGCGCGCACCTGATCAGGCGGCGGTTCGCCACGCTGTCGGAGGGCGAGCGCAAGCGCGTCCAGATCGCCCGCGCGATGATGCCCGACCCGGAGATGCTGCTGCTCGACGAGCCCGCGGCCGGGCTCGACCTGGGCGGCCGCGAGGACCTCCTGCGACGGCTTTCCACGCTGGCACGCGACCCCAAGGCGCCGATGATGGTCCTCGTCACGCACCACGTCGAGGAGGTGCCCGACGGGTTCACGCACGCCATGCTGCTGCGCCGGGGCTCGGTCCTGGCGGCGGGCCCGATCGACGAGGTGTTCACCGCCCGCACCCTCTCCCGCTGCTTCGGCGTCCCGCTTGAGATCGAGCGCCGCGAGGGCCGCTGGCGGGCCTGGGCCGCACGCTAGGACGGTCGCGCGGACCGGTTGGTTAGAAAGCCGTATCACTTAACGCCACTAGTGCTTGACGCGACGCTGGGTTACCGTGGGCTTATCGGCTCATGCGGGCGGAGATGACGGTGATGGGCACCATAGTCGCGATAGTCCTTCTCGTCCTGATCGTTGGCCTCGCCATTGTCACCGTGGTCAGGTCGGTGCGGATCGTGCCGCAGGCCCGCGCGGGCATCGTGGAAAGGTTCGGCAGGTATCACCGCACCTTGCCTGCGGGATTGAACTTGGTGACGCCGTTCATCGACCGGCTACGGATGCCGCTCACCGACCTGCGGGAGCAGGTGGTCAGCTTCCCGCCGCAGCCGGTCATCACCAAGGACAACCTGGTGGTCAGCATCGACACGGTGATCTACTTCCAGGTGACCGACCCGAAGGCGGCGACGTACGAGATCGCCAACTACGTGGCGGCGGTTGAGCAGCTCACGGTGACCACGCTGCGGAACGTGGTCGGCGGCATGGACTTGGAGACCACCCTCACGTCGCGGGACACGATCAACGGCGAGCTCCGCAGGGAACTTGACGAGGCGACCGGACGGTGGGGCCTGCGGGTCAGCCGGGTGGAGCTCAAGGCGATCGAGCCGCCCGCGTCCATCCAGGGCTCGATGGAGAAGCAGATGCGGGCCGAGCGGGACAAGCGCGCCGCGATCCTATCGGCCGAGGGCGCCAAGCAGTCGGCCATCCTGACCGCCGAGGGCGAGAGGCAGGCGGCGGTGCTGCGCGCCCACGGCGAGGCGGAGGCCGCGGTGGTCCGGGCGGAGGCGGACGCCACCGCGCAGGCCGCCCGGGCACGCGGCCAGGCGCAGGCGATCGCGACGGTCTTCCGCGCGATCCACGAGGGCAATCCCGATCAGCGGCTGCTCGCCTACAAGTACCTGGAGATGCTCCCGGAGCTCGCGCAGGGCAGCGCGAACAAGATGTGGATCGTGCCCAGCGAGCTCGGCAAGGCGCTTGAGGGCATCGGCGGCTTCTTCGGCAACGCGAGCGCTGACACGGCTGCCAGGCAGCCCGGCGACGACGGCCCGGTGGCGCTGCCGGGCCCGGACGGGAACGGCACCGTCACCCGGCTGCCGATCTGAACGGCCGAGGCAGGCGCGGCCCCGCCGCCTTCGCGGCGTTACCCGCCTGCAGCGGCCGGACCTGAACCAAGCCCGAGTCGCTCACCCGCGTCTCGAACGCCGGCTGCCTGGCGGTGGCCGGCCCCCGGCGCACGGAGCCGTCGCTGAGCCTGAAGGTGGAGCCGTGCCACGGACAGACCACGCAGACGTTATCCCGGTCGACGACCAGGCGGCCCTGGTGGAGCGGCCCGCCCAGGTGGGAGCACTGGTCGGAGAGCACGTAGACGGCCTGGCCGGCGCGCACGGCGAGCAGGCTGAGGTAGCCGAGCTGGCGTCGCGCGGGCCGTCCCTCCGGCAGCTCGGCCAGCGGGCAGAGATCCTGCCAGCCGATCGCGGCGAGGTGGCCGACCGGCTCGGCGTGGCTCGATCCCGCGCCGAGCCGCATCGCCAGGTGACCGCCGAGGTAGGCGCCGACGGTGGCGGTGGCGAGTCCGCCTGCCGCCAGCGCCCGGCCGTTCCCGCGCCGCCCGGCCATCCGGGCGAGCAGCGAGCCACCGAACAGCAGGGTCGCGCCCGCCTGCGTGATCGCGTGCACCAGCCCGACCCGCTGCTGATGGGTGTGCAGCGCGGACCAGTCGGCGAGGCCGGTGGCGGCGGCGGGCAGAGCGGCCGCCACGCCCACCGCGATCAGGCTGGCGGACGCCCGCTCCGCCTCGGGCCCCCGGCCGCCCCACAGGTCGAGCAGCACGGCCGAGGTCCAGCAGCCGAGCGGCAGCCGGACCAGGGCCGGGTGGGCGGGCTGGCCGAACGGTACGCCGTGCAGCAGGTCGACCGCCCGGCTGGGCGGCAGGGCGCGCACCACGGCTCTGGAAAGAGCGCGGACCGGCCCATCGAGGGCGGTAGCGCGCTCGATGCGCTCCGCGAACGGCCTCAGCTGACGGCCCCCGAGGCGATCGCGGCCTCGACCTCCACCTTGCGGGCGGCCAGTTCGGCGGCGTGCTCCCTTTCCATCCGGTCGGCCACCTGCTCGTCATCGAGCATCAGCGCGTCGAGGTCGCTGTCGGCCGCGTCAAGCACGCCGAGGTTGATGTACGCCTGCTGCACCTTCGGACCCCACAGGCCGATGTCCTTCACACAGGGCACGATCCGGGTGAAGAGCAGTTTCCTGAACGCCTGCTGCACCGGGGAGTGCTCGGTGAACTCGACGCACTCGGCGACGTCAAAGCCGAGCCGCTCGTACACCTCTCTGGCGACGAACCGGTCGCGCATCAGGTAGCACCCCTCGACCACGAACTCCTCCCGGTCGGCGAGCTCGGCCGAGGTCAGCTCGGCGTAGTAGTCGCGCAGCGCCAGCCGCCCGAACGCCACGTGCCGCGCCTCGTCCTGCATCACGTACGCCAGTAGCTGCTTGACCAGCGGGTTGGCGGCGACGTCGCGCTGCACGCCGAACGCCGCCAGCGCCAGCCCCTCGATCAGCACCTGCATCCCCAGGTAGGGCATGTCCCAGCGGGAGTCGGCCAGCGCGTCGGCCAGCAGCCGGGCCAGGTCCTGGTTGACCGGGTAGAACAGGCCGATCTTGTCGGTCGTGAACCGGGAGAAGATCTCGACGTGCCGCGCCTCGTCCATCGCCTGGGTGGCGGCGTAGAACTTCGAGTCCAGGTCGGGCACCGACTCGATGATCCGCGCAGCCACCGTCAGCGCACCCTGCTCGCCGTGCAGAAACTGGCTGAACAGCCACGACGACATGTGGTGGCTAAGCTCGTCCCGCTCGGTCTGGTTCAGCTTCTCGTACTGGCGCGAGCCGTAGATCGCGGTCAGCTCCTCGCCGGTCTCCATGACGTTGGCCGGATCGACCGGCTGATCCCAGTCGATCCGCTTGGTGGCGTCCCACTGCTTGTCCTTGCCGCGCTGGTACAGATCGAGCAGCCGCTGCCGGCCGTCGTCGTACTCCCAGGAGAAACGAGCGGCCCCGCTCGCCGGCACATCCCAGGTGTCGGTCGATACCGGCGTGGTGTACAGGTCGTAGGTGCTCACACGTGCCTCCAGGGGCCTCGCCGGTCGCCATCACCTTCCTCATTACTAGCGAGTAGCGAAGCGGAGCGCAAGGCCTCGGGTTACGTTCCGGGGATTTCGTGTATAGCGGACGATTCGGCCGGCCGGTCATCCGGTTCCTCGCCGTCCTTGAACACCTGCCGAGGATGGGTTTCTGCCCAGTCCACGTCCTGCTCGGCGTCGTCATCGTCGTCTTCCGCGATGGCGAGGCCGCTGTCGGGCGGATCCTCGATGTACTGCTCGTACTCGGCGATCTCGAACTCCTGCTCGTCGTCGCCCATGTCGTCCGGACCGCGCCCGGCCGTCCTGTCGTCACTAGTCATGGCACCCAGTCTGCCCCAGCCTCCGCGCTCTCATGCCGGAGAGCGGCCATCACCCCGCAGCTCGACCAGGCGGTCGCGCATGATCTGCTCGAGCTGGGTCTGGAAGCCGAGGATGAGGGCCAGCTGCTCGTCGGTGTACTGCGCCGTGGCGGCCCGCCAGGCCTCGACTACCGGGGCGAATACCGGCGCGACGTCGCGCAGCCCGCGGGTCGGGTCCAGGTGCACGACGACCCGTCGCCGGTCCTGGGAGTCACGCTCGCGGCGGACGAAGCCGGCCTCCTCGAGCCGGTCGAGCACGCCGGTGATCGACGCCGTGGTCAGCCCGGTCGCCCGGGCCAGCTCGCCCGCCGTCAGCTGGCCGCTCAGCGCCAGGATGTTGAGGCAGTTGAGGTCGGTGACGTTGATGCCGATCCGCTCGGCCGAGGCCGAGCCGAGCAGCTGCATCACGGCGCCGGAGCGGCGCATCGCGAGCAGGAACTCGCTCTCCAGACGGCGACGCTCGCGGTCAGGGGAGTCAGGGGAGTCATCCATAATCGTTCGGCTCCTTATTAATTAGGAAGCCTAGACATTAGGATTCCTAGAGGGTAGCGTACCTAGTGTTCGCTGGTAATCAAGGTCTAACACAACCAGTACGGGGAGGGCTCATGACCACGCGAAATCTGCCGGGGAGCAGCGATGCGGCCAGGCACGGGACCGGCGACGCGGATCTGACGATCATGCTCGCCGCGCACGCGGCCTTCCGGCGCGACCTGGCGCAGCTGGCCCGGGCGGCGGCGTTCGCCGAGCTACCCGACCCAAGGCGGCGGGCCTCGGTGCGGGCGGGCTGGGAGGTATTCAAACGGCAACTGCACCTGCACCACACCGCCGAGGACGCCATCGTCTGGCCGGCGCTGCGCGAGCGTCTCTCCCGCAGCGACGACGCGCAGTCTGTGCTCGACGCGATGGAGTCCGAGCACCAGCAGATCGACCCGCTGCTGGCGGCGGTGGACGGGGCCTTCGCCCGGGCGGAGGAAGGCCACCGGGCCGACGCGCGGACGATCGGCGACGCCGCCGACGCGCTCGCCGCCTCGCTGACCGGTCACCTCAGGCACGAGGAGCGCGACGGCCTGCCGCTCATCGGCGTCGCCCTCACCGAGGCGGAATGGCGCGGCGTCGGATTCAGGATCGCGAGGAAAAACGGACTGTCCGCGGGCGGCGAGATGTTCGCCTGGCTGGCCGACGGCGCGGACCCGGACCGGGCCGCTGCGGCGATCGGCACCCTTCCGCCGCCCGCCCGGCTGGCCTACCGCGCCATTTTCAAGCCGCGCTACGACCGAACCCCGCACTGGTGAGGCCGCGCCTGGCGGCTCCGGGCTAGGCCTGGAAGCGGTAGCCCATGCCCGGCTCGGTGAGCAGGTAGCGGGGGCGGGAGGGCTCTGGCTCCAGCTTGCGGCGAAGCTGGGCGATGTAGACCCGCAGGTAGTTGGACTCCGACCCGTACGACGGGCCCCATACGTCCTGCAGCAGCTGCTTCTGGGTGATCAGGCGGCCGCGGCTGCGGGCCAGGATCTCGAGCAGCTGCCATTCGGTCGGGGTCAGCCGGACGTCGACGCCGTCCTTGACGACCCGCTTGGCGGCCAGGTCGACGGTGAAATCGGGCGTGGTCACCACCGGCTCGTCCGGGGCCGGGGCGGCCCGGCGGACCGCCGCCCGCAGCCGGGCCAGCAGTTCGTCCATGCCGAACGGCTTGGTCACGTAGTCGTCGGCGCCGGCGTCAAGGGCGGCCACCTTCTGCGGCTCGGCCCCCCAGACCGACAAGACGATGATCGGCGTCGTCGACCAGCCCCGGACCCCGTGGATGACCTCGGTGCCGTCCATGTCGGGCAGGCCGAGGTCGAGGATCACGGCGTCGGGTCGCTCGCGCGACACCGCGAGCAGACCCGACGCGCCGTCGCCGGCGGTGGAGACCTCGTAGTTCCGCGCGGTCAGGTTGATCCGCAGCGCCCGCAGAATCGACGGCTCGTCGTCGATGACGAGCACTCGGGTCACTGGTCGGCCCCCAGAACGGCGGGGACGTCGCTAGTGAGGGCGGGCATCGTCAGCCGCACGGTCAGACCGCCGCGGGGGGTGTCGATGGCGACGATCGCGCCGCCCATCGCCTCGGCGAATCCCTTGGCGACCGCGAGCCCGAGCCCGACGCCGGGGGACCGCTCGTCCAGCCGGGCGAACGGCTCGAAGATCCGCTCCTTGAGGTCGGCCGGGACCCCGCAGCCATGGTCGATCACGTCGAGGATCACCCGGTCGCCGTCCTCGCGGGCACGCAGGGACGGCCGCTGATCTGGCGGCGAGTGCCGCAGCGCGTTGGAGAACAGGTTGGCGAACACCCGCTCCAGCAGCCCGGGGTCGGCCCGGACCAGGGGCAGGTCGTCGGGCACGACGATGAGCATCTGGTCGGCGTCGTCCAGCCCGCGCAGCGCCACCGGGGCCACCTCGTCGATCGCGGTGGCGCGCAGGAAAGGCGCCAGCGACCCGGCCTGCAGCCGGCTCATGTCGAGCAGGTTGCCGACCAGCGCGTCGAGCCGGTCGGCGTTCTGCTCGATGTTCGCGAGCAGCTCCGCCTCATCCTCGGGCGACCAGCTCACGTCGGTCTGCCGCAGGCTCGACACGCTCGCCTTGATCGAGGCGAGCGGGGTGCGCAGGTCGTGGCTGACCGCGCGGAGCAGGGCGGTCCGCATCCGGTCGCCCTCCGCCAGCGCCTCGGCCTGGGCGGCCTGGGTGCGCAGCCTGGCCCGGTCGAGGGCCGCGACCGCCTGCGCGGTGTACCCGGCCAGCAGCGAGGTGGTCGCGCTGGCGGCCTGCCCGTTGACCTCGAGGGCGAGGTCGGGGCGGACCTCGAAGCGGAGGGTGCTTGCGCCCGGTTCTGGCGAGCCACTCGACGCGACCATGATCCAGCGGCCGCTCACCCGCTCCAGGAGCTGGGCGTGACCGCCGTGGCTGCCGGTCAGGTGGTCGAGGACGTCGCCGGGGGTGTCGGCCCCGCCCAGCACGGTCTGGGCGAGGCCGAGCAGCGACTGGGTCTCCCGCGCGCTGCGGGACGCGTCCGCCTCCCGCCGCGCGGCCAGATGGACCACGCTGCTCACCGCCACCGCGACCGTGACGAACAGCACCAGCGCCAGCAGGTTGCGGGGCTCGGCGATCGTGAACGTGTGCAGCGGCACGGTGAAGTACCAGTTCAGCAGCAGGCAGGCGGCGACCGCGGCGAATACCCCGGGCCAGAAACCGCCCACGACGGTGGCCGCCACCACCAGGACCAGGTAGATCAGCAGGTCATCGGATAGGTCAAGCTGCGAGCGGAACGAGGAAAGCAGCGCCGTCAGCGCGGGCAGGCCGACGGCGGCGATCGCACCGCCGGCCAGCTGCCTACGGAGATCGATGCCGCTTTCGCGCCGTCTGTCCACAGTCTCTAGTTTTACCCGCGCGTACCACTGCCGCACTACCGCGCCCGCGATCGCCGCAGTGAGCGCGGTGGCGGCCAGCGTGATTGCCGCGTCCGAGGCGACCGCGCCGGTCAGCCGAAGGTCGGCGTAGGGCGGCCGGGAGAACCCGACGGCGGTCAGCCAGCCGATGATCGCGAGCGGCGCCGCCGCCGTCGGCTCGGCCACCGGGGCCAGCGCCCCCACCACGACCGCGCAGCAGATCAGCACGCCGGTCGCATCGAGCCGACCATGCAGTGCGGCCGCGACCGTGCCGACGGCCAGCAGCGCGGCGAACCCGGCCGGCAGCACGTAGGGCGCGGGCAGGCCCCGGCGCCACGGCGATCGCCCGCGCGGGTCCCTGTGCGGTCCGTAACCGCTAGGTCCGCGGTTATGCCACGTCCCGGCCACCGAGTGCCTACGTCCAGTCATCGTGACTCTTATTTGAACGCCTGCCCGCGCCTGCGGTGGTCGATCTTGACGGTTCCTTAACGTACAGTTCAGGAGGATTAACGCAGCCCTTGCGGTGATCCGATACCTCAGCGCCTAACGTGAAACCCGCCATGAGAAGACACCCGTCATCCCCCCCGTCACGGTACCGCTCGAAGGCCCCCCAGGGTCCGAATTCGGCCCCTGATTGTTACTCAGCGTCAGGGGAAGTATGGCGGTCAGATGGCCGCAATGCGTGGGATGGGGGCGGTAGCTAGTGGCCGACCAGACAGCCAGCTTCGGCCTGCCCGGCACGCGGCTGCCTGAGACCTTCGGCTATGCGCTCAAACGGAGGCTTCTCGGCCCGCCGCTCGTCAACGAGCAGCTTTCTGAAGAGCGGCTGTCGCGGCCGCTCGCCCTCGGCGTGCTCTCCTGCGACGGCATCTCGTCGGCCGCGTACGGCACAGAAGAGATGCTCATCGAGATGGTCCAGGTGGTCGGCTTGGCGGCGTTCACGCTGATCCTGCCGATGACGCTGGTCGTGCTGGCAGGCATCGCGCTGGTGGTGCTCTCCTACCGCGAGGTCGTCTCGGTCTACACCCGGGCAGGCGGCTCCTACGTCGTGGCCAGGGAGAACTTCGGCCCGCGGGTCGCCCAGGTCGCGGCGGTGGCGCTGCTCATCGACTACACGGTGACCGTCGCGGTGCAGACCGCGGCGGGCAGCGCCGCCATCGTCTCCGCATTCCCGCAGCTGGCGAACATCCCGGTGATCGGATCGAACATCCTGGTCTTCATCTCCGTGATCGCCGTGCTGATCATGTGTTACATCAACCTGCGCGGCATCCGCGAGGCGGGCCGGGCGTTCGCGCTGCCCACGTATCTGTTCTCGGTATCCGTGGCGGCGATGATCGTCGTCGGGCTGTACCGCGAGCTGCTCGGCGGCGGGCTGCCGATGGTGGGCAAGTACCCGGGCCCCATCTACGCGTTCGGGCACAGCACCGAGGGACTGATCTCCGTCGGGATGATCTACATGCTGGCGAAGGCCTTCGCCAACGGCGGATCGTCGCTGACCGGCATCGAGGCGGTCTCCAATGCGGTCGGGGCGCTCAAGCCGCCGGAGGGCCGCAACGCACGGCAGATCCTCGTCACCCAGGGCTCGATCGTCGCGTTCCTGATCGCGGGCATCTCCTGGCTGGCGCACATCACCCATGCCACCCCCTACATCGCCGGCTTCCCGACGGTGCTCGCGCAGGAAGCCAACGTCGTCTTCGGCAGCGGCGGGCACTTCATGTACTTCGTGGTGCAGGCGGCGACGGCGCTGATCCTTTTCACCGGCGGCAACACGAGCTTCAGCGGGTTCCCGTACCTGGCCAGCTTCGTCGCGGCGGACTCGTTCCTGCCCCGCTGGCTCACCAAGCGCGGGCACCGCCTCGCGCTGTCCAACGGCATCATCGTGCTCACCGTGGTCTCGCTGGGCCTGCTGGTCGCCACCCGCGCCGTCGTCAACGGGCTGATCCCGTTCTACGCGATCGGCGTCTTCACCGGGTTCACGATGGCCGGCTTCGGCATGGCCAAGTACCACAAGCGGGTAAAGGAGCGGGGCTGGCGACGCCGCCGGATCATCAACACCACCGCCGCCGTCTACACGGCGCTCGTCGTGGTCATCTTCGCGGTGGTGAAGTTCACCGAGGGCGCCTGGCTGATCGTCATCGTCTTCCCGGTGCTGGTCTACCTGCTGATCAGGCTCAACCGGGAGTACCGGCTGGAGGCCGAGATCCTGGAGAACATCGGGGACCGGCGGGACGCCGGCATTCCCCCCAGGCAGCCGAACTACCGCCGCCGGGTTGTGCTGATCTTCGTCGATGACGTGGACCTGGCGACGTTCGCCGCCATCAGGTACGCGCGCGGCCTGCGGCCCACCACGATGCGGGCCGTGCACTTCGTCATCGACGGCGCCCAGGCGGAGAAGCTGCGGGAGCAGTGGGTCAGGTACGGGCAGGACATACCGCTGGAGATGATCGACACCCCGGACCGCCGCCTGACTCGCGCCTCGCTCGAACTGGTCAGCCGCGAGGCCGAGACCGCGGGCACCCAGGTCACCGTGGTCCTACCGAGGCGCGGCTACGCCCCGCTCCTCGGGCGGCTGCTGCACGACAGGACCGCGGACAAGATCGCCTCGGTGGTCAGCCAGGTGCCTAACTCGGCCGCGACCATCATCCCGTTCGACGTGGAGAGCCGCGTGCACCTGCTGCACGCGCGGAACGCCGCCCGGCTGGCCGCGGTCGACCAGGCCCAGCCGGGCGGGGACCAGGTGGAACCGGGGTCCGTTCGGGAGAAGGAGAAGGAGCAGCCGACCGCCGCCGGCACCCGGCGGCAGCGGGCAACCACCGGACCACCTGCCGTTACTCGCTAACGGCAGCGCCAACGGGGTCACGAACATCGCGGCGCTCGAGGGGGCGCGGAAGGCGACGATCGAGGGCCGGGTCAGCTCGGTCGAGATCCGCCCGGTCGAGAACAGCTGCGTGTTCGAGGCGACGATCGCCGACGCCACCGGGTCGCTGACGGCCATGTTCTACGGGCGGACCCACATCCCCGGGTTCGAGCCCGGGGTGCGGCTCCGCCTCGACGGCAAGGTCTCCATGCGCGGCGGCGGCCCGGCCATGATCAACCCGGCCTACCAGCTGCTGGCGAAGGATGAGTGAGCCGGCCGACGCGGCGCTACTCCTCGCTGAGGGAGACCAGCTCGTAGGCGGGGTTGATCATCACCGGCTGGCCGCCCTTGAGCCCCACCGAGCCGTTGAACCTGACCCTCGCACCGCAGATCAGGCCGGGGATGTGGGATCGGCCGTAGAACATCGCGGTGAGGTTGCCGGTGGTGTCGTTGATCTCCACCGCGAGCACCGAGTTCCGCTCGACCGGGCGGATCTCCACCACCCGGACCTTCCCCTCCACCGCGACCTTGCCGCTGGTAACGGCGCCGATGGCGGTGATGCCCGGCTTGGTCACCATGCCCGGCTGCTTGAACAGGCTGTGCGCGGTCGCCACATCGCCTTCCTTCGCCAGCTCGGCCGCGGTCGCCGCCTGCTCGACCGCCGTGTCGCCGGTCACGGCGGGCACGACGGTTGGCTGCGGCCAGCCGTTGGCCCCGCCGGCCTGGTGGCCCTTCGCGGCGGCCTTCGCCGCCTTGGCGGCCGCGCTCGCGGCGGTCGCCTTGGCCGCCTGGCGCGCCTGCAGGACGGCCACCCGGCTGGGCACGTCGTAGGGGACGATGGTCGCGGCCGAGCGGGGGATCCGGCTGACCGCGGCGGCGATCTTGTCGGCGGTGCGGTCGTGCAGCAGCCGGCCGAGCAGCGCCGAGTAGCTGCGCCGGGGCAGGATCATGGTGACGTGCGTGCCCGCGTCCTCGACCTCGCGCTCGGCCAGGTCGGTCGCGGCCTTGATGAGCCGCCGGTCGGGGCAGTCGATGAAGTCAAGCGCCACCCCCCGGTCGGCCCGGGTCCACTTGTCCCGCAGCTTCTCCGCCCGAACGCTGTCGATGACGAAGTGCACCGCGCGGATCTGGGTGGGCCGCAGCGACCGGGCGTAGCGGAGGGCGGCCAGCGTCGCCAGGTCGAAGCTGTCCACCAGGACGAAGACCACCCGCCTGGAGTAGTGCGGGGGCGGCGGCGGCTGCTCGCCCGTCACCGTCTCGAGCACCTCGGCCTCGGCCCGGTACTCGGCGTTCAGCCTGATCAGGGCGGGAACGAGGATGGCGAACAGGAGCAGCACCACCCAGGCGCCCTCGGTGAACTTCACCACCGCGAAGATGATCACGACGATCAGGGTCATCACGCCGGCCGAGAAGTTGATGATGAACTTCGGCCGCCAGCCCGGCGCGCGGTGGGTGGTGTGGTACTTGGCCATCCCGAAGCCGGCCATCGAGAACGCGGTGAACACGCCGATCGCGTACAGCGGCACCAGGCTGTTGACGTCCGCGTCCTTGATGACCAGGAGGGCGAGCGCGGTGACGGTCAGCAGGATGATCGCGTTGGAGAACACCAGCCGGTGCCCGCGCTTGAGCAGCCACCGGGGCAGGAACGAGTCGCCCGCCACGTAGCTGGTGAGGAACGGGAAGCCGTTGAAGCTGGTGTTCGCGCCGGTGTAGAGGATCAGCGTGGTCGCGAGCTGCACCAGCAGGAACAGCAGGTGGCCGATGAACGAGCTGCCGAACACCTGCTGCGCTTCCTGGGCGAGCACCGTCGGGTAGCCGGCCAGGTACGGCGTGGCGTGGGTGGTGTGCGCGAGCCAGCCGATGCCGGCCACCAGGACGCCGAGGATGACGCCCTCGGTGACCAGCACCGCGCGGGCGTTGCGGCCCTCGGGGGGTTTGAACGCGCCGACCGCGTCGCTGACCGCCTCGATGCCGGTCAGCGAGGCGCCGCCGTTGGCGAAGGCGCGCAGCAGGGTAAAGATCATCACGCCGCTGATCAGCCCGGACGAGCCGGTGCCGAACGAGTAGGTGTTGTGCAGCGTGCTGGTGTCGATCGTGTGCAGGTTCCCCATGACCTCGCGGATCAGGCCGACCACGATCATCAAGATGACCGAGCCGGCGAACAGGTAGGTGGGCACCGCGAACGACCGGCCCGCCTCCTTGATGCCGCGCAGGTTGCCGAAGCACATCAGCAGCACCACGCCGATGCAGATCTCCAGCTTGTACGGGCCCACCGCCGGGATCGCCGACGCCACCGCGGCCGTTCCCGCGGCCACCTGGACCGCCACCGTGACCACGTAGTCGATCAGCAGCGCGACCGCGCAGACCTGCGCGATCCGCGGCCCGAAGTTCTCCCTGGCGACCACGTAGGAGCCGCCGGGCCTGATGTAGACCATGACGATCTCGCGGTAGGAGAGCACCACCAGCGTCATCACGAACAGGATGACCAGGGTCATCGGGAGGATCAGGGTGAACGCCGCCAGGCCGGCCATCGGCAGCAGGGCGATCAGGATTTCCTCGGTGCCGTAGGCGGAGGACGAGATGCCGTCGGGCGACAGGACGCCGAGCGCCAGCGGCTTAGACAGCCGCTGCTCGCCTAGCTGCTCGTTGACCAGGGGCGGCCCGAGGAGCTTCGTCTTCGCCGTATACCAGAAGGTGTCCGACTGGCTGCCGGGCCTCTCGAGCAGGCCCGTCGGCTTGGGCATCGCCACTGTGTGCGCCTTTCCTGGTCAAAACGTGCAGGTGCCTTCTTATCACGCTTATCTATGAAAGAAGAGCCGCCTGGGAGTGGATACCCCCTGAAGCTTTCGTTCACCCAGACGTGTCATGGTGTGGCGCGGACACGAATGACAGAACTGGACTGCCGGACCCACTGGGATCGTGAGGTCAACGCCATGACCGATACACCGCCCACGTCACCGCCGACGACGGCGGAACCGCCGCTTACCCGACGCCTCTCCGACCTACTCAAGCGGCCCGTCGCGGACAGCGGGGGCGGAACGCTTGGCAGGCTCTCCGACGTCATCGTCCGGCTTCGCGGCTCGGACTACCCGCTGGTCATCGGCGGCGTCGTGGCGATTGGCGGAGGACGCGAGGTCTTCGTCCCGATCGAGAACGTTAGCGGCTTCGACGGTGACGTGCTCAAGCTCACCACCGCCAAGCTGGACCTGCGGCAGTTCGAGCGGCGCGACGGCGAGGTGCTGCTCAGCGCCGAGGTGCTCGGGCACCGCCTGATTGACGTCGAGAACGCCCGGCTGGTCAGGGCTTGGGATCTGCTGCTTTACCGGGACGGCACGGAATGGGTGCTGTCCGGGGTGGACACCAGGCACCGTCCGCGGCGGCTGTTCGGAGTGCTGGCCCCGCACCACGAGCCGGCAGCCGACGACGGGCCGAGTTTTCGCAACTGGCACGATTTCGAGTCGCTGATCGGGCACGAGAGCAGCGCCCTGCAGCGGGGGCCGTTCGCGCGGGTGCGCAGGCTGAAGCCGGCTCAGATCGCCGACCTGCTCGAGGAGGCGTCGAAGCAGGAGGAGACGGAGATCCTCGGCCGAGTGCACGCCGACCCGGAGCTGGAGGCGGATGTCTTCGAGGAACTGGACGAGAATCGGGCGACCCGGCTGCTCGGCGCCCGCACCGACGCCGAGATCGCCGCCGTGCTCGGCCGGATGCAGGCCGACGACGCCGCCGACGCCGTTGCCGAGCTGCCGCAGCTTCGCCGCCAGCCGGTGCTCGACCTGCTGCCGCCCGGCCAGCGGACCAAGGTGCTCACCCTGCTCGGCTTCAACCAGAACAGCGCGGGCGGCCTGATGGGGGTGGACTTCGTCGCGATGCCGAGCTCGGCACCGGTCAGCGACGCGCTTGCCGCAATCCGCACCTCCTCTACGCTGCAGCCCGAGGCGCTGACCAGCGTGCACGCCGTCGACTCGGGCGGCGGGCTGCGCGGCGTGGCCAGCCTGGTCACGCTGGTGCAGTCGGATCCGGCGAGCACGCTGATCGAGGTCTGCGACACCGACCCGGTCCGGGTCGGCCCGGACGCCGACATCATGGACGTCGCCGTGCTCATGACGGACTACAACCTCATCACGATCCCGGTGGTCGACGACGAAAGCCAATTGCTCGGGGTTATCACGGTCGATGACGTCCTTGAGGTCACGCTGCCGGACGACTGGCGGCGGCGCGGGGCGGCGGAACCGCCGGACGCGCGGCACGGGGACGCCGGATGACCACGCCGGGCAGCCTCGGGCAGCCGCCCGCGAAGCCCACACCCGCGGAGCCCGCGCCGGTCAGGGTCGCGCTGGCCAAGCCCGGGGTGGCCAAGTCGGCTGCCGCGGTCCTCGACGATGCCCACCTGGGAGATATCGAGGGCGCCTTCGGCCGGATCAAGATCGACGACGAGCGCCGCACGGGCCTGCGTCGGCGCCTGATCACCTTCCTTGCGATCCTCGGCCCCGGCCTGATCGTGATGGTCGGCGACAACGACGCCGGCGGCGTGTCCACCTACGCGCAGGCGGGACAGACCTACGGCTACAGCCTGCTGTGGACGCTGCTGTTGCTGATCCCGGTGCTGGTCGTGAACCAGGAGATGGTGGTCAGGCTCGGCGCGGTCACCGGCGTGGGGCACGCCAGGCTGATCAACGAGCGTTTCGGCCGGTTCTGGGGCTGGTTCAGCGTCGGCGACCTGTTCATCTTGAACTTCCTGACTATCGTCACCGAGTTCATCGGCGTCTCGCTCGCGCTGCGCTACTTCGGCGTCAGCCCCTACATCTCGGTCCCGGCGACCGCGGTCGTCCTAGTCGCGATCACGGCAAGCGGCAGCTTCCGCCGCTGGGAGCAGGCCATGTTCGCGTTCATCGCGGTCAGCCTGGTGCAGATCCCGCTTGCGCTGCTGTCCGGCCCGCATTACGGCTCGATCTTCTACCACTTCGTCGTGCCGGGCGTCCAGGGCGGCGTCAGCTCCAACGCCGTGCTGCTGATCATCGCGATCGTCGGCACCACCGTCGCGCCCTGGCAGCTGTTCTTCCAGCAGTCCAACGTCATCGACAAGCGGATCACGCCGCGGTTCATCCCGTACGAGCGGGCGGACACTACGCTCGGCTCCTTCGTTGTCGTCATCGGGGCCACCGCGATCATGATCGCGGGCGTGTACGCGGCCCGCGGCACCGGGGCCGCTGGGATCTTCACCGACGCGCTCGGCACGGCGAAGGCACTGGAGATGCACGGCCAGCTTTACGGCGACCTGTTCGCGATTGTGCTCTTCGACGCCAGCGTCATCGGCGCGGCCGCCGTCACCCTCTCCACGAGCTACGCGTTCGGCGACGTGTTCAACATGAAGCACTCGCTGCACCGCTCGTTCAAGGACGCCAAGCCGTTCTACGCCAGCTACAGCGCGATGGTCACGCTCGCGGCCGGCATCGTCCTCATCCCCAGCGTGCCGCTCGGTTTGCTCACCACCTCGGTGCAGGCGCTGGCGGGGATCCTGCTGCCGAGCGCCTCCTGCTTCCTGCTGCTGCTCTGCAACGACCGCGAGGTGCTCGGCCCGTGGGTCAACCCGCGCTGGCTGAACATCCTGGCCGCCTTCATCGTCGGCGTGCTTGTCCTGCTCTCGGCCACGCTGGTCATCACGACCCTGTTCTCGAGCGTGAACGCGGCGCTGACGGCGATCTGGCTGGCGGTGGCGTTCGTCGCCGCCGCGCTCGTCTACCTCGGCTGGATGTGGCTCACCCGGTCCCGGAGGCCGCCGCGCGAGCCGCATCCTCGTCAGGGGATGTCGGAGGACGACCGGGACAACTGGCGGATGCCGCCGCTGGCGCTGGTCAAGCCGGTGGTGTGGTCCTCGGGAACCAAGCTCGGCATGGGAATGCTCCGGGCCTACCTGGTGATCTCGGTTCTGCTGCTCATCGTGAAGGCCGTCCAGATCGGCTGATCCCGGGGCTTAGCCTGCTTCCCGGGGCCCCTCGGAGCCCGCTTCGCCACTGGGCGGCTGCGCCTGCGCCCGCAGTTGCTGTTGCGGGGCGTCGGTGGGGGCGGGGCTTGGGGCCGGGACTTGGGCGGCTTGCTTGGCGTGGAAGTCCTGGACGGCCTGGTCGACATGGGCCAAAATCTCGGGCCGGAGGCGGTAGAGGCCCTTGCGGTCGTACCACCTCACCACGACGGCGCCCAGGACGAGCCAGAACAGCAGGCCGGCCGCCGCGGCCACGGTGCCGCGGGTCAGGCCGGCCACGCCCTGGGCGTCGAAGTACAGGATCGACCGGGTGCCGGCCAGCACCTGTCGCAGTGGCTCTGCGTAGCTCAGCAGGTGCAGGAAGCCGGGCAGCGCCTCGATCGGCACGGTCCCACCGGCCGAGGCCAGGCCGGCGTAGACGAACAGCAGGATGCCGATCAGCTGCCCGTAGTTGCCTGCGATTGCCAACAGCACCACCGTCCCGGCCCCGGCGCTGGCCGCGCACAGCCAGGTAAAGGCCCACAGCAGCCAGGGGTAGGGCATGTCCATGCCCACTCCCCAGGCCACCAGGAGCATCACCGCGGTCGCGACGGCCGTAACCGCGACGATGAGCGCCCATTTGATGAGCAGGGTCTGCCAGCGATTGATGGGCACCGGCTGGCGCTGGCGCCAGCGCGGCCCCGTATCGGTGGTGGCATAGCCGAGGGCGGAATCCACCACCGCGTTCACGATCGTCGCGCCCAGGAATCCGCACATGATCGTCAGCAGCGCGATGTAGAACGCGCTCAGGCCCAGCGCCGCGTTGTCTGGCAGGGGACGATACGGCGCGATCGTCACCGTGACCGGGTTAGCCAGCAACACCCTGGTGGCGGGTGCCTGCGCCCCGGCCGGAACCAGCGGGGCCAGGCGCCGCCCGATCTGACGGGACGCCGCCGCCAGCGCGGGCTGCAAGATCCCGGTTGCCAGCGACGTCCCGACCGTGCCTGCCCGCTGATTGATGAAGATCTCCACCTGCGGGGCGGTGCCGGCGCTGCTGCCGGCGCTGGCCGGGTGCAGGCCCGCCACGGTCAGCAGGTTGCCGGTGAGGCCCGGGGGGATTACCAGCGTCGCGTACAGGCCGTCGCGGTCCATGGCCTGCTCCGCCTGGGACAGGGTCAGCACTTCGAGGTGCAGTCGGCCCGACACCGCCGGAGAGCCGAGCAGGCCGGCCTGGATCTCCCGTCCGATCTCAAGGTGCTGGGCGCCGACGGCGCCGCCGCGGTCCTGGTTCACCACCGCCACCGGCAGGCCGCTCAGGTGGGCGAGCGGGTTGACCGCCGAGGCGATGTACAGCGCCGTCATCGCCGCCACGACCAGGGACGCCACGGTCAAGGCGGCCGCCCATATCCCCCGCACCCTCAGCAGGCGCCCTGCCCGGACGGGCAGGCGGGGATCCGGCGTCCGGCGGTGACTGCTGGCTGAGGAACCTCGGCTCATGGCAGGCCCTAACTGAGAGCGACACTACTAGGACGAATAGTGACACTGCCAGGCTAGACCCCGCCGCTTCGCCGACAGGGCGAGGGTGCGCGGGGGATGCGGACCAAGGTAGAACTGCCGCGCCGGAAATGTGGCGCGGAACCGCTGGTCAGCTTGGCAGAGGACGCGGGATTCGAACCCGCGAGGGGTTGCCCCCAACACGCTTTCCAAGCGTGCGCCCTAGGCCACTAGGCGAGTCCTCCGCCGAGAAGCTTACCGGAGATTCGAGGCGGCTGGAGCCGTGGTTTGGTCGGCCCGGAGTTGGCCCGGTGGGCGCGAGCGGTGTCTGGGGTGACTAGACTTACTTACCGACCCCCCGTGCGGCGTTTACCTCGCCAACCCCCCCAGGGCCGGAAGGCAGCAAGGGTACGCGGGCTCTGACGGGTGCGCGGGGGGTCCTTTCCCGTTCCGGTGAAAGCGATCGACCAGGCCGGCGAGGATGACGTCATGGCGGAAGACTCTGAAGTAACCCGGACTACACCAACCCGGACGACCCAGAGCCTGGCCCTGTACCGGAAGTATCGCCCCGCCACCTTCGCCGAGGTCCGCGGCCAGGACCATGTGACCGAGCCGCTCCGTCAGGCGCTCCGGTCCGGTCGGATCAACCACGCCTACCTGTTCAGCGGCCCGCGCGGCTGCGGCAAGACGTCGAGCGCCCGCATCCTCGCCCGGTCGCTGAACTGCGTGCAGGGCCCGACCCCGGACCCGTGCGGCGTGTGCGACTCGTGCGTCGCGCTCGCCCCTTCCGGCGCGGGCTCCATCGACGTGATCGAGATCGACGCCGCCAGCCACGGCGGCGTTGATGACGCCCGTGACCTGCGCGAGCGTGCCTTCTACGCCCCGGTCGCGGGCCGCTACAAGATCTACATCATCGACGAGGCGCACATGGTGACCCAGCAGGGGTTCAACGCCCTGCTCAAGCTCGTCGAAGAGCCGCCGCCGCACCTGAAGTTCATCTTCGCGACCACCGAGCCGGAAAAGGTCATCGCGACGATCAGGTCGCGGACGCATCACTACCCGTTCCGGCTGATGCCCCCGTCGGTGATGCGCGACCTGACCGAGGAGATACTCAACTCCGAGGGCGTGTCCTTCGACCCGGCGGTGCTGCCGCTGGTGGTGCGGGCGGGCGGCGGGTCCGCGCGGGACACGCTGTCCATACTCGACCAGCTGCTCGCGGGGTCCGACGAGGCCGGGATCAGGTACGACCGCGCGGTCGCGCTGCTCGGCTACACCGACGCGAGCCTGCTCGACGAGATCGTGGACGCGTTCGCGGCCGGCGACGGGGCGGCGGTGTTCCGAGCGGTGAACCGGGTCATCGAGGGCGGCCACGAGCCCCGCCGGTTCGCCACCGACATGCTGGACAGGTTCCGCGACCTGATCGTGCTCGCCTCGGTGCCCGACGCCATCGCCACCGGCCTGCTCGACACGCCGCCGGATCGGGCCGAGGCCCTGACCGGCCAGGCCGCGCGCTACGGGCTGGCCGCGCTGACCCGGGCCGCCGACATCGTCTCGACCGGTCTCGACCAGATGCGCGGGGCCACCTCGCCCCGGCTGCTGCTCGAGCTCATGTGCGCGCAGGTGCTGCTCCCCGGCGCCGCGACCGACGAACGGTCGGTCCTCGCCCGGCTGGAAAGGCTGGAGGCAGGCGCGGCCGCTCTCCCGGCCCAGGTGCAGGCCGCCGCCGGGGCAGGAAATGCTCATATCGAACGGACCGAGGCGACTCCTGGCCCCCACCCGTCTGCGACCCGGGGTGAACAGCCCCCGGTAGCGTCGCCCCCCACCCGCCAGCAGCCCGCCACCGCTGGCGAACGGACCAGCCCGGCCGGGTCCGCCGGCCAGGAGGCGCCGCAGCCGGCCTCGGCTCAGCATGAGAGCGCGCCGCCTGCGGCTCAGGCGCCCGTCGTTCAGGCGCCGGCGGTCCAGGCCGCCGGGAGCCAACCGCAAGCGCCCGCGAGCACGCCGCGCCAGGCGTCCGTCCCGCCCGCGCCCGCGGCGCCATCGGCGGCGGCCGCGCCGCCGCCGCGCGGCGCGGTGACCACCGAGACGCTGCTGCAGGCGTGGCCCAACGTGCTCGAGGCAGTCAAGGCCCAGGGGCGGGTGGCCGCGATCGTCATCGGCAATGCGAGCCTGGTCTCCCTGGACGAGGCCGTGCTGACGCTTCGCTTCCCCCGCCAGGGCGACGTCAAGGGGTTCGCCAACAGCCGCTACGAAGACCTGCTCAAGCAGGTGATCAACACGATGTTCGGTATCAACATCGTGGTGCGCGCCGTCACCGGAGGCGACACGCCGCCGGCCGCCGGACGGCCGGGACCCGCTCCGGTCCCGCCTTCTCCACCACCACCACCCCCGCCTGCACCCCAGGAACCCGCGGCGCAGCGGCCGACGGCACCAGAGTCGGCCGCGGTGTCGACGCCATATCCCCAGTCGCCGCCCGCCCCAGAGCCGGGATCGGCCAACGGTGCTGGCAGCGCTACCGGTCCGTTCGGAAAAACGGCCTTTCCAAGCGGCGACTTGCCGCCGCTTCCGCCGCCGCCGTCACCCGACGACGAGGAGGAGTTTGACCTCGACGACGAGGACGTGTCGGACTCGATGCCGCACGAGCTCACCGGCATGGCCCTAGTCCAGCGCGAGCTCGGCGGCCAGGTAATCGCCGAGTACACCGAGTTATCCCATCCCCGAGTCCCCCGCGAGCCAAAGCGCGCGCCGCTGTCCTCGGAGTGAGGAGGGAGGGAGCGCAGCGACCGATCGACGAGGGAGAGGGCAGTGGCCTCGAGCGCGCGGAGGCGAGCGGGGAAAACCGAGTAGGCTTCCATTCATGGGACCTGGCGGCTTTGATATGCAGCAGATTTTCGCTGCCGCGCAGCAGGCGATGAGCGCGCAGCAGGAGCTGGCGAACACCGAGGTAATCGGCACGGCGGGCGGCGGCGCGGTCCGCGCGGTCGTCAGCGGCGTGGGCCAGTTGCTCGACGTCACGATCGATCCGAGCGTGATCGACCCGACCGATCCAGCGGAGACCGCGGCGACCGTGGCCGACCTGGTGCTCGCCGCCGTGCGCGACGCCTGGGACTCTGCCATCGAGCTCCAGCAGCGCCAGCTCGGCGCCCTCGGCGGCGGTCTTGGCGGCGGGCTCCCCGGCGGACTCGGCGGCGGTGGCGGTTTCGACCTGTCCAGCCTCGGCCTGCCGGGGCTCGGCGGCCCGGTCGGCTTCGACGACGACGAGTATGACGATGACGAAGACGACGAAGACGACGAAGACGACGACGACGACGACGAGTACGACGATGACCTGGACGACGACGAAGTCGGCCCCGAGGACAAAAAGAACTGACGGCCGCACATGTATGAAGGCGTCATCCAGCACCTGATCGACGAACTCGGACGACTGCCGGGCGTCGGGCCGAAGGGCGCCCAGCGGATCGCGTTCGCCCTGCTGGCAGGCGATCCCGAGGACGTGCGGCGGCTGGCCGCCGCGCTCATCGAGATGACTGAGCGAGTGCGGTTCTGCAAGACCTGCGGGAATGTCGCCGAGGCGGAGGAGTGCCGGATCTGCCTGGACACCAGGCGCGATGAGACGGTCATCTGCGTCGTCGAGGAGCCCAAGGACGTCGCCGCGGTGGAGAAGATCCGCGAGTACCGCGGCCGGTACCACGTGCTCGGCGGGGCGATCAGCCCGATCGACGGGGTTGGCCCGGATGACCTGCGGATCAGGGAGCTGATGACCAGGCTGGCCGACGGCCGGGTCACCGAGCTGATCCTGGCGACCGACCCGAACCTGGAGGGCGAGGCGACCGCGACCTATCTCGCCCGGCTCGTCAAGCCGATGGGGATCCGGGTGACGCGGCCGGCCAGCGGGCTGCCGGTGGGCGGCGACCTGGAGTACGCGGACGAGGTGACTCTCGGCCGCGCCTTCGAGGGTCGGCGCCTGCTCGACGTGTGAGTTTCTCGACGTGTGAGCTTTACCCTCCCGGGCCATTAAGGATTGGGCGTGGTGCCGGGGCGCGGATAGACTCGACCGCGGTCCGCCTACAGATACCTGGGAGGAGCGGCGCGTCCAGATGGCCCTTGTCGTGCAGAAATACGGTGGTTCCTCGGTAGCCGACGCGGAGGGCATCAAGCGCGTAGCTAAGCGCATCGTCGCCACTCGGCAGGCCGGGAACCAAGTTGTGGTCGTGGTGTCCGCGATGGGGGACACCACCGACGAGCTGATCGACCTGGCCAACCAGGTGACGCCGGCCCCGCCCAAGCGCGAGCTCGACATGCTGCTCACCTCCGGCGAGCGCATCTCGATGGCGCTGCTGGCGATGGCGATCGCCACCCTCGGCATGGAGGCACGGTCCTTCACCGGATCGCAGGCGGGCGTGATCACCGACGGCGTGCACGGCTTCGCCCGCATCATCGACGTCACCCCCGGCCGGATCTCGAGCGCGCTCGAGGACGGCGCGATCCCGATCGTGGCCGGCTTCCAGGGGGTCTCGCAGACCACCAAGGACATCACCACGCTGGGCCGGGGCGGCTCGGACACCACCGCGGTGGCGCTCGCCGCCGCGCTCAGCGCGGACGTGTGCGAGATCTACACCGACGTGGACGGCGTGTTCACCGAGGACCCGAGGCTGGTGGCAGGCGCCCGCCGGATAGCGCGGATCTCCTACGAGGAAATGCTTGAGATGGCCGCGTGCGGCGCGAAGGTCCTGATACCGCGCTGCGTCGAGTACGCGCGCAGGTACGGGCTGCCGATCCACGTGCGGTCCTCCTTCAGCGACAAGACAGGCACCTGGGTCAGCGAGAACGCTGAGAACGAGTCGGAGGAAGCCGGGATGGAGAAGGCCATTATCTCCGCGGTCGCGCACGACCGGAGCGAGGCGAAGATCACCGTGGTCGGCGTTCCCGACCGGGTGGGCGCCGCCGCCCGGATCTTCGGGATCATCGCCGAGGCGGACATCAACATCGACATGATCGTGCAGAACGTGTCGGCGATCGCGACCGGCCGCACCGATATCTCGTTCACGCTGCCGGGCGCGGACGGGCAGCGGGCGCTGGAGATGCTGCGCGCGGCCCAGGAGGCCCTGGGCTTCCAGGAGCTCCTCTACGACGACAGAATCGGCAAGGTCTCGGTGATCGGCGCCGGGATGCGCTCGCACCCGGGCGTGTCGGCCAAGTTCTTCGCCGCCTTGGCCGAGGCCGGGGTGAACATCCAGATGATCACCACCTCGGAGATCCGCATCTCGGTCGTCGTCAGCCAGTCCGACGTGGACGTCGCGGTGCACACGACCCACAAGTCGTTCGGCCTTGACGCCGACGAGATTGAGGCCGTCGTCTACGGGGGGACTGGCCGATGAGCGGCAGTGCAAGCCGGCGGCCGACGCTGGCAGTGGTAGGGGCGACCGGCGCGGTCGGCACGGTCATGCTCGACCTCCTCTCCACCCGGGCAGACGTCTGGGGAGAGATCAGGCTGATCGCCTCGGCCCGCTCGGCCGGCCGCCGGCTGAGGGTCCGCGGCGATGAGGTCGAGGTCATCGCCCTGTCGGAGGAAGCCTTCGACGGCGTTGACGTGGCCATGTTCGACGTGCCCGACGAGGTGTCGGCGGCCTGGGTGCCGGTCGCGGCCGCGCGCGGAGCAGTCTGCGTGGACAACTCGGGCGCGTTCCGGATGGACCCGGAGGTGCCGCTGGTGGTGCCCGAGGTCAACCCGGACGACGCGCTGCGGCGCCCCAAGGGCGTGATCGCCAACCCGAACTGCACCACCCTGTCGCTGATCGTCGCGGTCGGCGCGCTGCACCGCGCGTTCGGCCTCGAGGAGATGGTCGTCGCCTCCTACCAGGCCGCCTCCGGCGCCGGGCAGGCGGGCATCGACACCCTCTACGAGCAGCTGGAGAAGGTCGGGGGCACCCGCACCCTCGGCCAGCGGCCGGGCGACGTGCGCGGCGTGGTCGGCGACCTGGGGCCGTTCCCGGCGCCGCTGGCGCTGAACGTGGTGCCGTGGGCGGGCTCGCTCAAGGACGCGGGCTGGTCGTCGGAGGAGCTCAAGATCCGCAACGAGTCGCGCAAGATCCTGGGCCTGCCCTCACTGCGGGTCAACGCGACCTGCGTTCGGGTGCCGGTGGTCACCACCCACTCGGTCGCGGTGCACGCCAGGTTCGCCCGCCCGGTCGGCCGCGAAGCCGCCTGGGAGACGCTGCGCGCCGCGCCTGGCGTCGTCCTCAACGACGAGCCGGAGCGCGGCGAGTACCCGACGCCGGCCGACGTGGTGGGCACCGACCCGACCTGGGTCGGCCGGGTCCGCGAGTCGCTTGACGACCCGAACGGCATCGAGTTCTTCGTCTGCGGCGACAATCTGCGCAAGGGCGCGGCGCTCAACACCGCGCAGATCGCGGAACTAGTCGCGACTGAGTTCTAACGGTCAGTAATAACTAGCCCGCCAGGCGAGTGCCGCCTGGCGGGCCGTTGGTTTGTCCCCGTTGCGGCCCCAGACGTCCGTTTCGGTCGGACGAAGCGGATCATTACCTAGTTAACATTGACGATCTATATCGTTTCGAGTCCCAACGGTTACCCTCGCTGATACTGTCGAACGGCTAAGTGGCGCAAGCTAAGTGGCGCAATTCGACGCGGGGGCGGGCACGCGGAGGAGTACGTGCCGCTTGCAGCCTGCGCCCATCGTCGAGGAGGTAAATGTTGGCCACTACTCGCAGCCGCCCGCACGGCCGTGAGCACGCACGCCCGTCCTCTGGAGGCGCGGCAGCCGAGCACGCGACGAAGATCTACGGCGCCGCGATCACCGGCATCGTCATCGTCGTGGCGTTCCTGGCGCTGACCAGCGTCGGCCATGTGATCGACGCCGCTACGCAGCACTTCATGCTGTTCTACGCGGGCGTCTTCGCGCTCATCGCGCTGTGCGCGTCGACCGGACTCGGGCTTCTCGCCACCGACCGCGTGTTCCTGAACGCCGGCCATCGGGTGCTTGCCCAGTCGGCGCACCGGGCCGCATCCTTCGGCGCGGTTACCTTCCTGATCATCCACATCGTCACCGAGATCCTCGCGCAGCGCGTCCACGTGCTCGACGCGGTAGTTCCGTTCCTGTCGCCCTTCCGCACCTTCTACATCGGCCTCGGCACGATCGCCTCCGACCTCGTCATCCTGCTAGTTATAACGGGGATCATGCGGGGTCGGTTCAACGCGCACGGCCGAGCGTGGCGATGGCGGGCAATCCACTACACGTCCTACGCCTCGTTCGTGTTCGGCGTCTGGCACGGCCTGCTGGCGGGCCGCCCCGGCAAGCCCTACGTGGACTGGAGCTACGGGCTCCTGGTGGCGCTCGTCCTGCTGGCGCTCGCGGTGCGGATTGTGTCGAACTCGCTCCGGCCCAAGGAGAACCTGTCCGGGCCCCCGGTGCCGATGTCGGGGGATTCGGCCTCCGCTCCGATGCGCGCCGCGGCCATGTTCGCCCAGCTGGGGGCGGCCCGCGCGAACACCGGCGGGCAGCCCCGCCTGATGGTCTCCTCGGTGCAGGAGCCGGTTCTGTCCGCGCCCGTCACCGGGGGCTTTCCCAGCTCTCCCATGCTGACCGCGCCGGTGCCCGCCGGAACCGGCGAGCTGTACTACGAGCCCGGCTACGAGGGCCCGACCCGCTACTTGGGGGTGCCGCGCGCCACCGACAGCGGTCCCATGCCGCGCGCCGCGACGGGTCCGATGCCGCGCGCCGCGACGGGTCCGATGCCGCGCGCCGCGACCGGCCCGCAGCCTCGCGCCGCGACCGGCCCATTCCCGCGACCGGGCACAGGCCCGATGCCGCGCGCCGCGACCGGCCCGATGCCCGCTGCGGGCGGTACGCCTTCGTGGCCGTCATCCGGCCACCCGTCCGGCCCGATGCCGCGCGCCGCGACCGGCCCGATGCCCGCTGCGGGCGGTACGCCTCCGTGGCCGTCATCCGGCCACCCGTCCGGCCCGATGCCGCGCGCCGCGACCGGCCCGTTCCCGAGTGCCCCGGCCGGGCCGATGGGCGCCTCGGGTGGTCCGCAGCCGTGGCCGACGTTCGCCCCCAGTTCGGGTCCGTTCCCGCGAGCGGGGACAGGCCCTATTCCGCGCGCCGGGTCGGGGCCGATGGACGGCGGTCAGCGGCCTCGGTCGGCTGGAGGCCCGGGTACCGGGCCGATACCGCGAGCCGCGACTGGTCCGATGGCCGCCGCGGGTCCGCAGCCGTGGCCGAGCTCCGGCCCGCCGTCGGGGCCGATGCCGCGGGCTGCGGCCGGCCCGTCACCTCGTCCTCGAACGGGCCCGCAGCCGCGTGCCGCCACCGGTCCTATCTCCACCCCGACTGGCCCGCAGCCGTGGTCGACCTCCGGCCCGGCGTCAGGGCCGATGCCGCGGGCAGGCACCGGTCCGCAGCCGCGGCCGACGTCGGGTCCTGCCTCTGGTCCGTTCCCGCGGGCCGCGACGGGTCCCATGCCGCAGGCCGGCGGCGGTTCCAGGCCGGCCCCCTGGCCGGGAACCGGGCCCGCCGCGGCCGGCGGGGCGACGCGGGGCAGACCCGCGCGTCCGCACCCGCGCACGCCAACCGGTCCGCCGCCGCGGCCCGGAACGGGTCCGATGCCGCAGGCCCAAGCCGGGCCCGGTCCCCGTGGCGCCAGCGCTCAGCAGCCCCGTACCGCAGGCTGGCCGGACCCGAGGCCGCAGGGCGGTCCAGGGCCGCAGGCCGGATCCGGGCTGATGCCGCAGGTCGCCGATGCCGGGCCGCAGGGCTACTACCGGTCTCAAGACGCCTACCGGCCGCAGGATGACTACCAGCCGCGCGACGATCACTGGTCGCAGGCGGACTACCAGGCCCAGGACGATTACCAGTCGGGATGGGGCGGCAGCGCGAACCAGGGCCAGATGCCCTGGGATGGGGCCCTTACCGAGCCGGATCCGGCGCTCAGATACCGGGAGCCAGGGCCGGGCATGCCCGGCTACCGGGGATCCCGTGACGCTCGATACCGTGGAGACAGGCGTTGATGAACCCGAGCAACCCGACGGAACTGGACGTTCCGACGATCATGCGGATTGGGGCGGCCAGGATGACGGCCGGCCTGGACCGGCTGGCCCGGATCGATCTTGCCGCGCACAACGAGATCTTCGGCCCGCTGCCCCGGCTTTCCGGTGCGGAACTGATCGCGATGGCGTCCGCGGTCGACCTGCGCGGTCAGGGCGGGGCCGGCTTCCCGTTCGCCCGCAAGCTCAAAGCGGTCATGGACGCGGCGCGCAAGACCGGCCAGCCGACGGTTGTGGTGGTGAACGCCACCGAGGGCGAGCCCGGGTCGTTCAAGGACAAGATGCTCATGATCAGGTCGCCGTACCTGATCCTGAGCGGCGCCGCCCTCGTGGCCGAGGCGATCGAGGCCGAGGAGGTCATCATCGGCGTGGCGGGCAATGAGCTCGCCACCCGGTCGATCGAGGCCGCGATCGCCGCCGAGCCCGGGCTGCAGGCGATGATGCGCGTCGTCCAGCAGCCCGATCGGTTCATCTCGGGCGAGGCCGGGGCGCTAGTCCGAGGCATCAACGGCAAGAAGCCGGTCCCGCCCGGACGCAAGACGCTGGCCGCCGAGAAGGGCGTCGCCGACCTGCCGACCATGCTGTCCAACGCCTCGACGTTCGCGCAGGTCGCGGTGCTGGCGCTGCTCGGCCCGGAGCGGTTCGCGGCCGTCGGCGTGCCCGAAGAGCCAGGTACCGTGCTGCTCAGCGTCAGCGGGTCGGCGGCGCATCCGGCCGTGGTCGAGTGCCCGACTGGTATCCCCCTCGGCGCGGCGCTCGACATCTGCCAGGCACCCGCCGGAGACGGCGTGCTCGTTGGCGGCTACCACGGCATGTGGCTCGACGCCGAGACCGCCTACCAGGTCCCGGTCGGCCGGGAGGGAGTCGCCTCGGCGGGCGGCGCGTTCGGCTCGGGGATCGTGTTGCCGCTGGGCGACGGCACCTGCCCGCTGGGCGAGGTCTCCAGGGTCGCCAGCTATCTGGCGGGCGAGTCGGCGGGGCAGTGCGGTCCGTGCAAGCTCGGCCTCCCGACGATCGCCCGCGCGCTCGCGGCGATCGTCGATGGCTCGGGCGGCATCGAGGCCCTCGACGTAGCGCGCCGGGCGGCGGCCACGATCAACGGCCGCGGCGCCTGCGGGCACCCGGACGGGACGACCAGGTTCGTGCTCTCCGCGCTCGAGGTCTTCACCGAAGACCTCGCCGCCCACGTCTTCCACTCCACCTGCGGTCGGCCCGTCCGCGGCATGCTCCCGCTGCCTGACGGACCCGAGGCGGCCGACGCCAAGCAGCTCATGGTGGACTGGGTGCGGTGCGAGGGACACGGGCTCTGCGCCCACCTGGTGCCGGAGCTGATCCACCTGGACAAGACCGGCTTTCCCGTCGTCCTGTCGATCCCGGTCCCGCCCTGGCTGGAGAAGGAGGCGAGGCACGCCGTGCAGATGTGCCCTGCGCTTGCACTCCGCCTTGACACCGACCCGAAGAAGCGCGGCCCCGCCGGGGGCCCGACCCCGCCGCCCGTCCCGGTCATCGCGCCCACCCTGCGCACCAGCCTGATAGGCGGCCGCAAGTCCATCACGGCCGGCTAGATCCGCCCCGCGCTATCGCTCTGGGGGCCACCGCCCCGTTAGAGGTGGTCCGGTAGGCCACGGGCTAGGTCAGATGGGGCGTCTTGGCCTGGCTGGTGGTGGACGGGAAGGGGGCGGCCACCGTCCACCCTTCCGCCCTCCACTGAGCGGCCGATATTCCCTGGCAGGCGTCGACGATCAGCGGGTTGGCAGCGACGTCGGCGATAGCGGCCGGGTCGGCGGCGGCGAACTCGGGCCATGCTGTTCCGACCAGCACGACGTCCGCGTCCTGCGCTGCCGCCAAGGGGCTGTTCGCCTGGTCTAGGTGCGGGAATTCGACCAGGGCGTTCCCTGCCGCCTGCGGGTCGTAGACCACGACCTGGGCGCCGAGGCGGGACAGACGGTCGGCCACGTCCAGCGCGGGGGAGTCGCGCACGTCGTCGGTGCCCGGCTTGAATGCCGCGCCCCACAGCGCGATCCGCTTGCCGGCCAGGTCGCCCAGGAGCGTCAGGACCAGGTCGGCCACGCGCTGACGGCGGCCGGAGTTGATCTCGTCGACCACCGCGAGCAGTCCGGCCGCGGTCTCCACCCCCGCGGCGGCGGCGAAAGCGGCGAGGCCACGGACATCCTTGGGCAGGCAGCCACCGCCGTAGCCGATGCCCGCGGTCAGGAATGCGCGTCCGATCCTGGCGTCCATCCCCACCGCGTCGGCCAGCGTGGCGACGTCTCCGCCGGTCTTCGCGCAGACGTCGGCCATCGCGTTGATGAACGACACCTTGGTGGCCAGGAATGCGTTGGCCGCCCCCTTGACCAGCTCGGCGGTGACTGGGTCGGTGGTGAGCAACGGGATGCCGGCGTCGGTCAGCGGCCGGTAGACCTCGCGGATGGTCGCCTCGGCGGCCATATTGGGCACACCGACCACGATGCGGTCGGGTCGGAGGGTGTCGTCGACGGCGCGGCCCTCGCGCAGGAACTCGGGATTCCATGCGACCTCCACCGCGTCTCCCGCGGGCGCCTCGCGGCGGAGTTCGCGGACCAGCTGGGCGGTGGTGCCGGGCGGGACGGTGGACTTGCCCACGATCAGAGCGGGCCGGGTCAGGTGCGGGGCAAGCGCGGCGACGGCGCCGAATACCTGTGACAGGTCGTACCCGGAATGGTCGGCCAGGCTCGGGGTGCCGACGCCGAGAAAGTGCACCGTCCCGAAGCGCGCCGCCTCCTCGAAGCTGGTCGTGAACCCGAGACGGCCCGTCTTGGTGTGGCGCGCGAGCAGGTCGTCGAGGTCGGGCTCGAGGAACCAGGCGCGGCCGGTGTTGAGCAGCGCCACCTTGTCCGCGTCGATTTCGACGCCGAGCACCTCATGCCCGAGCTCGGCCATGCACGCGGCGTGCGTCGCACCCAGGTGCCCGCATCCGATCACCGTCAGCCTCATGCTTGCGAACGTACGTGGGCGGCGTGGACGCGCGGTTTCGCTGCGATGAACGGTACTCGGCGCGACGTGGTCGGCCTACGTCGCGGGCGAGGCTGTGCCCGTCAGCGCAGAAAAGCGCGGCGCGGCCCGATCGCTCAGGATCGCGGCAAGTTCGGCGTCAAGCTCGGCGAATGCGGCGCGAAGCGCGCTCTCGCAGGCCGCGTCGGGGCGACGCCTGAGGTGGCCGGAGACGGTAAGCGCAACATGCGCAATGAAATCTGCGAAGCTGAATGTCCCTATCGTCATGCCATCCGCCTCCTCTCCCGATTTGCCCGGTCTGCTGCGGGAGTTCCCATCGGCGGTGCGCAGGACTGAGGAGTCCCGCTGGCAGGCCGCCGGGTATTCATTCCCTCCCAAGAGGGACGCGTGATCGACCTTCTCGGTGTACTCCGTGGACAATTATTTAGAGTGTTACTCTTTGTCGCTTACGAAGTGCCTACAGTAGTCATCGCGGATCACCGCTGTATGGCTCTCACTTGGTGAAACGCCCTCCCCGCGCCGGACGTTACATCGTGATGAAGGTAACCCAAATCACAGGGAGTCATTTGCCCTAAGTAGCCATAAGCAAAAGAAAACCCCCGATTTGCGGCGAAGCCGCAAATCGGGGGCTGGGGGTCGTCCCCTGGTTTGCGGCGAAGCCGCGCCGGGGGGTCCGGGGGGTCGTCCCCCCGGGAAAATACTGCGAGTCCCGGCGAGCTGGCCCAGAGGGCCAGCGAGCAAGGTTGTCCAACCGGTCGGGGTGACAGGATTTGAACCTGCGACCTCTTCGTCCCGAACGAAGCGCGCTACCAAGCTGCGCCACACCCCGGTGTCCGAGAGGAGCCTCCCGGACGAACCTCCGTTAGTTTAGCGGATAACTTGACGTCTCGCGCACGGTGCCGCAACCAGCGCCGGCCGACGTTCAGGACCAGCGGGGAACCAGCGTGAGCAGGGTCGCCTCGGGGCGGCAGGCGAACCTGACGGGCGCCCACGGGGAGGTGCCAAGTCCGGCGGAGACGTAGAGCCACGCCGTGTTCCCGCCATCGGGGGAGATCTCCGGGTGCATCGACAGGCCGCTGACCCGGGCCCGGTCGATGCCGCAGTTGGTGGTGAGCGCCCCGAAGCCGGGTACGCGGAGCTGGCCGCCGTGCGTATGCCCGGCCAGCAGGAGGTCGTAGCCGTCGGCCGCGAACAGGTCCATCACCGCCGGCTCGGGGGAGTGCAGGACGCCGAGCCGCAGGTCGGCCGCCGGGTCGGCCGGCCCCGCCACCAGGTCGTAGCGGTCCCGGTCGGCGTGCGGGTCGTGCACCCCGGCCAGAGCGATGTCGAGGCCGTTGACGGCGAGCTGACCGCGGTGGTTGTTGAGGTCAAGCCAGCCCGCCGCCGCCAGTTCGCCGCCGAGCTTCTCCCACGGCAGGTCGGGCACGTACGCCTCGTGCTCGCCCGCGCTGGTGCGCCACAGGTAGCGGGCCGGGTTCCTCGGCTTGGGCGAGAAGAGGTCGTTCGATCCGTAGACGAACGCGCCGGGCCTGTCGAGCAGCGGGCCCAGGCAGTCGAGCAGCGGGCTGATGGCGTCGGGCGACGCGATCGAGTCCCCGGTGTTGACGACCAGGTCGGGCTCGAGGGCGGCCAGCGACCTGACGAAGGACATCAGCCGGTGGCGGCCAGGCGTCAGGTGCATGTCGGAGATGTGCAGCACGCGCAGCGGGCCTGCGTCGGGCGGCAGCACCGGGATCGTCTCCTGGCGGAGCGCAAACCAGTTGCGCTCGATGACGGAGGCGTAGCCGATGGCCGCGGCACCAGCGACGGCCGCAAGGGAGGTTATTGTTCGCGCGCGCACCTAACCATGGTGCCATGCCTGCAGAGATGCGCGGCCCGTGTTCGGACGATCAGGTTTCCGTGGCGGGCTGGCCGACGGTTATTGACGGGCACCGCCGGCCCGGGTGGGGCAGGATGGCATTGTGAACGAACTCAAGGAACAGCTCCGAGCCGACCTGACCGACGCGATGCGGGCGCGGGACCAGGTGCGGCTGCGCACGCTGCGGATGGCGCTCACCTCGATCACCAACGAAGAGGTGTCGGGCGACTCCGTGCACGAGCTCTCTGACGAGCAGATCGTCAAGGTGCTCACCCGGGAGGCGAAGAAGCGCCGCGAGGCCGCTGACGCGTTCCAGGCGGCAGGCCGCGCTGACCAGGCCGAGGCGGAGCGGGCGGAGGGCGAAGTGCTCGCCGCCTACCTGCCGGCCCAGCTTCCCGACGACGAGCTGACTGCCTTGGTCGCGGCGGCCATCGCCGAGACCGGCGCGACCGGAATGCCGGCCATGGGGAAGGTCATGAAGGCCGTGACCCCGCAGGTGGCGGGCCGGGCCGAGGGCGGCCGGGTCGCCGCCGAGGTCCGCCGCCAGCTCGGCGCGGCCTGAGTAAAGTCGGCTACGTAACATATACGGCTGTCAACAGGGGGGCAGCCTGATCGGGGGGCACGATGAGCGGTAAGTACGTGCTGAAAAGGGGCGACAGTGGCAAGTTCCACTTCAACCTGGTGGCGGGCAACGGTGAGATCATCGCCACCAGCCAGCACTACGAGAGAAAAGAATCGGCCAGGCAGGGCATTAAGTCGGTGCAGACCAACGCCACAACCGATCAGATCGAGGACGAGACCGAGGACTAGGCGGCCCGCTCGTCAAAGCAGGCGACCGTCGGACACCCGAGGTGTCCGACGGTCGCTGCGTTATCCGCTATTGGCGCTAGAGGTTAGTGGGTGGGACCCGGGTTGGGAACAACGGGAGGCGTAGGTCCTCCCCCGCCGCCGCCGTTTCCGCCGCCGCCGCCGTTCCCGCCGCCGCCGCCGTTGCCCTTACCGGGCTTCTTCGGCTTCGGCGGCTGCTTGACGGTCTGGCCGTTGCCCCCACTCCACAGCGGGCTGTTGGGCGAGAGTTGCGGGAAGTCCTCGGAACCGGTCAGGTTGGCGTGGTCGAACGTCATATGCCAGGTCTGTCCCGAGGCCATCGCGCCGTACATCTCGTACGGGCAGGTCGGGTAGTCGGTGTACTCAGCCCGATAGCAGGCGCTCTGGCCCGTCATCGTGTCCTGCGTCGGGGAGACCGGGTTAAACACCGAGGCGTAGCCGGTCAGGGCGGTGGTGTAGCCGGCGAACGCCGCGAACGGCGTGCCGTTCCCGCTGGCCACGTTGGACGTTCCGGTCTTGCCGGCCGCCTGGTAGCCGGAGAGCTCAAGGCCCGCGCCGGTCCCCCCGGTCAGCACGCCCTGCAGGATGTAGTTGGTGGCCTCCGCGACCTCGCTCGATATCACCCGATGGCAGCCGGCCGACGGCACCGGCAGCGGCTTGCCGGCGCCGTCGATGATCTTGGTCATCACGACCGGCTTGCAGTAGATGCCGCCGGAGGCGGGCACCGCGTAGGCCGCGGCCATCGACATCGGGGAGACGTCGACCGTGCCGAGGGTGAAGGAGGGCTCGTCGTCGGCCGGGTACTGGTAGCTCGGCGTGCCCGACTTCCCGTCCGGCGAGAACAGCGACTTGCCGTCCACGCGGGTCACCCCGAGATCGGCCGCGGTGTGCACCGTGTTGCAGAGGCCGACCTTCTGCTCGAGGTAGGCGAAGAAGACGTTGATCGACCCGGTAGTGCCCGTGTACAGCGAGTAGGTGCCGCTGCCGGCGCCCTCGGAGTTGTTCACGTTGAACGGAGGAGTGCCGTTCCCGTGGCAGTCGTAGTAGCCGGTGACCACTGACGGACTGGTCACGGTTTTCTGGTAGGCGAAGGGCACGCCCTGCTCCAGCGCCGTGATCAAGGTGAACAGCTTGGACGAGGAACCGGTCTGGATGCCCTGCTGGCCGCCGTACTGGCTGTTGACCGCGTAGTCGACCTCGGTCTGGCCCGCCTTGACGTCGGGCCCGTACTGCCGGTCCTCGGCGATCGCGCGCACGTCGCCGGTGCCCGGCTGGATCAGCACCTCGGTGTCGGCGTTTTTCGCGGGGTTGTAGGTGCTCGACTTGGCCGGCATCACGTAGTTGACGGCGTTGGTCGCGGCGGCCTGGTCCTGCGGGGCGAGCGTGGTGTAGATCTTCAGGCCGCCGGTGGAGAGCAGCTTGGCGCGGTCCTCGGTGGTCGCGCCGAGCTGGCTGTCGAGCAGCACCGCGTGGACCACGTAGTCGCAGAAGAAGGCGTCGTTGCCGACCGTGTTGGCGGTGCAGCCGTTCTGCTTGGCGCCGGGGTGAATCCTGAGCTTCCACTTCTCCATCCCGGCCGCGACCGCCGGGGAGAGTGCGCTCGGGTTGGTCTGCGCGATCCGGGCAAGAACGGTGTTGCGCCGCATGAGCGCCTGGGCCGGGTTGGTGATCGCGTCGTACCGGGTCGGGTTCTCCACCATGCCGGCCAGGGTGGCGGCCTGGATCATGGTGAGCTTGGCGGCGGTGGTGCTGAAGTACGTCTCCGCGGCGGCCTCGATGCCCCACGCGCCTTCGCCGTAGTACGAGTCGTTCAGGTACCCGGCGAGGATCTCCGGCTTCGACATCGTGTGCGCAACCTCGACCGCCATCCGCAGCTGGTCGAGCTTGCGCGAGAGGCTGTCGGCGGTGGCGGCCTTCTGGGCGGCCGGGTCGTCGAGCGCCTGCAGGACGAGGACGTTCTTCACGTACTGCTGCTCCAGGGTGGAGCCGCCCTGGATCGGCTTGTGCTCAAGGTCGTTAAGCAGCGCGCGGAAGGTGCCCTTGACGTCGAGCGCGCCGTGCTGCCAGAACCGGTCGTCCTCAATCGCGACGATCGCCGTGAGCATGTTCGGCGAGATCTGGTTGTAGGCCACCGGCTGCCGGTCGATGCCGTTCGCGTACGTCATCCCGGCGCCGAGATCCACGTTCCAGACGTACGTGATCAGGTGGCCGTCGCGGTCGTAGATCGCCGAGCGCTGCGCGAGGCTGTCGGCGTCGACCGCGATCGTGCTGAACTTATCGGCGGTGTTTCTCACCAGAATGCCGGTGGCCGCCACGACGGGCACCACCATGGCCGCCACCAGCACGCCGCCGAGCGCTGAGAAAATGATCAGGCGGCTGACAGCGCTTGTCTTACCCGCGATCCAGTTCAAGATCTGCACGCGTCATAGCGTACGCGGGCGAGCACGGTACTACTGCAGTCCCGTCGGCAAGAGGGCGGCACGCAGCAAGTTTCGTCACGCTGGGGGTGTGTCCGCAACCAGTCGGTGACTATCCCAACGGCTGTATATAGCCCATTAGGACTATCTATGAAATGGCCATACCGGGTCTTGGCAGGGGTGCCCCGACTTCCGTAAGTTCCTTTATCACGAACCGGTAACCGTGACTGGGGTGGCCGCACACCCTCACGGCCCATGCAATCCGTCATCGCAGACCGTCCGGGTACACGTGTACCCGGCGATCAAGAGGAGTTGGGCACATGTGGATCACCGACTGGACCACACGCGCCGCCTGTAAGGGGACCGATCCTGACGAGCTGTTCGTCCAGGGTGCGGCCCAGAACCGCGCAAAGCTCATCTGCCGGGGCTGCCCGGTGCGTACCGAGTGCCTTGCGGACGCGCTCGACAACGGCATTGAGTTTGGCGTCTGGGGCGGGATGACCGAGCGCGAGCGGCGTGCGCTGCTTCGCCGCAGGCCCGACGTAACGTCGTGGCGCGAACTGCTCGAGCGGGCCCGCGACCGCTACGAGCGCCAGGGCATCGACGAGCTGGTGGCGGCCGGCTAGGCAGCGTCGCCCTGACGGCACTGGCGCCGGGGTCGGCAATGAGGCCGGCCGAAGCCAGCTATCCCTGAACTGCGAACGACTCGCCGACGCGGCGTAGCCCGGCGAGGTCGTGCACGTCGTCGGGGAGCGCAGGCACCTCGACCACGGGAACGGCGGGGTGCGTCGACATGAACGAGCCGGCCACCCGCCGCTCTCGCTCGCCCAGGTTCATCCTCGTCGCGTGCAGGCGCAACGCCGCGGCCGTCAGCGTCTCCACGGCAACGGTGTCACCGGCGGCCGAATCAGCCGCCAAGGGTCCGTTCGAGATCATGGTTTCCAGAGTCTCCGCAGCCCCCAGCGAGCGCGCGGCGCTCAGCCGGCAGCTGCCTGCGCTGTGCACCCGGTTGAGCAGCAGCCCGGCCAGCGGCATCCGCTCCTCGGCCAGCCGCTCGACGAAGTAGGAGGCCTCGCGCAGCGCGTCCGGCTCCGGCGTGGCCACCACCAGGAACGAAGTCCCGGGTGCCTGGAGCAGCCGGTAGGTGGCTTCGGCGCGCTCGCGGAACCCGCCGAACATCGTGTCCAACGCGGTCACGAACGTCTGCGCGTCGCGGAGCAGTTGGACGCCGAGGACCTTGGTCATCGCGCCGGTCATCATCGAAAACCCGGCGTTGAGCATCCGCCCGAACGGGCGCCCGGCCTTGACCGGGCTGGTGAGCAGCCGGATCAGCCGTCCGTCGAGGAACCGGCCGAGCCGCTCGGGCGCGTCGAGAAAATCGAGCGCGGACCGGCTCGGCGGGGTGTCGACGACGATCAGGTCCCACTCGTCTGACCGCCGCAGCTGCCCGAGCTTCTCCATCGCCATGTACTCCTGGGTGCCGGCGAAGCTGGAGGACAGCGACTGGTAGAACGGGTTGGCCAGGATTTGCGCCGCCCGGGTCGGGTCGGAGTGCGCCTCGACGACCTCGTCGAACGTCCGCTTCATGTCGAGCATCATCGCGTGCAGGCTGCCGCCCGACTCGTCGTCGATGCCCTCGACCAGCCGGGGGGTGTTATCGAGGGAGCTCAGGCCCATCGACTGGGCCAGCCTGCGGGCCGGGTCGACGGTGAGCACGCAGACCTGGCGCCCGCGCTCGGCCGCCCGCAGCCCGATCGCGGCCGCCGCCGTCGTCTTCCCGACGCCGCCGGAGCCGCAGCAGACGACGATCCTGATGCGCCGGTCGTCGATGATCCGGTCGATGTCAAGCTGCGGATTGGTCGTCGTCACGCTCTGCCCCCTCTCGCCGCTCACGCGGCACCCTGATCGCGGAGCTCGGCGGCCAGCCGGTGCAGGGCGGCCAGGTCGATCCCCTCGGGGATCAGCGTCAGCTCGTAGACCGGCTGGCCGGCCGCCTCGATGTCGGTCCGCTCGCGGTCGGAGAGTTCGACATAACGGGCGTGCCCGGCGAGTTCCTCGGCCAGCTCGGCGGCGAGCGCGTCGGTGCTGTGCAGCCCGGCCGCGGTCAGCGCCTCGGCCATGGCGGCCAGGTCCGGCGGTGCCTTCAGCTCCTCGCGGCTCAGCATCGCGGGCTGCACCATGTTGATCATGATGCCGCCGACCTGCATGCCCGGAATCGAGCGGATCTCGGCGATGCCGTCGAGGGTCTCCTGGACCGGCATTTCCTCCAGGGTGCAGACGAAATGCACGGCGGTCTGCGGTGATTTGATCACGTTGGCGACCGAATCGGCGTGGGCGCGGACCGGGCCGACCTTCGCCAGCCCGGACACCTCGGCCGTGACGTTGAGAAACCGGCCGATCCGTCCGGTCGGCGGCGCGTCGAGCACCACCGCGTCGTAGGCGAAGCCGGTCCGCGACCCCGGCTGCCTGCGGCGGGTCGCCTCGGTGGCCTTGCCGGTGACGAGCACGTCGGACAGGCCGGGCGCGATCGTGGTCGCGAAGTCGACCATGCCCAGCTTGTTCAGCGCGTTCCCGACGCCCCGCAGGTTGTAGAACATGTGCAGATAGTCAAGGAGCGCGCCCTCGGGGTCGATGGCGAGCGCGTACACGTCGCCGCCCGCACCGCGCCCGTCGTCCGCCTCGCCCGGTCCGATGGCGATCTTGCGCTCCGCGTAGGGGAGCGGCGGGCGGTCGAAGAGCCGGGCGATGCCCTGCCTGCCCTCGGCCTCGATCAGCAGCACCTTCCGGCCGGCGTGCGCGAGAGCCAGTGCGAGTGCGGCGGCGACGGTGGTCTTGCCGGTGCCTCCCTTGCCGGTGACGACGTGCAGCCGCACGCCGTCCCAGTCCGTGTCCCTCGCGGTCATGCTCAATCCCTGATCGTTGACGACTCTATGGAGGCTATCGCCGCGGGCCGACCGGTACGTGCCAGTCCCCGCAGGTCCGGCCGCTCGGTGGTCGCGGGCGGTGCTCGTCCGCCGCGGTCTGGGCGGTGGAAAGAGAAGAAGATCGAGGGGGCGAACGGACCCGGCCGACTCTTACGGCTCGATTGTCGGCTGTGTTGATTGGCCGGCGCCGACTAGTCTTAAACCAGGTCCGCACGGTCGTTCCTAATGCGGTGGTAGCTGCTAATGAGGAGGCGGAGCTATGGAAGCTCTGGTCGTGGTCATCGTGCTCTTGGTGATTGCCGGCGTGATCGCCCTCGGACGGTCGATGAAGGTCGTGCAGCAGTACGAGAAGGGCGTCCTGTACCGGTTCGGCCGCGTGCAGCCCCAGCTGGTTGAGCCCGGCCTTGTCTTCATCCGGCCGATCGGCGACCGGGTGGAGAAGGTCAACATGCAGATCATCGCGATGACCGTACCCGCCCAGGAGGGCATCACCCGCGACAACGTGTCCGTCCGGGTGGACGCCGTGGTGTACTTCCGGGTCGTGGACCCGATCAAGGCCACCGTCAACGTGAACAACTACATGAACGCCGTCTCGCAGCAGGCGCAGACATCGCTGCGGTCGATCATCGGCCAGTCCGAGATGGACCAGCTGCTGGCCGAGCGCGAGACCGTGAACAAGAAGCTGCGGCAGACCATCGACGAGCCGACCGAGGAGCCGTGGGGCATCCGGGTCGAGCGGGTTGAGATCAAGGACGTGTCGCTGCCCGAGGGCATGAAGCGCTCCATGTCGCGGCAGGCCGAGGCGGAGCGCGAGCGCCGCGCCCGGATCATTACCGCCGACGGCGAGTACCAGGCGTCCAAGCGGCTGGCGGCCGCGGCGTCGGTGATGGCGAAGGACCCCGCCGCGCTGCAGCTGCGGCTGCTGCAGACCGTGGTCGAGGTCGCGGGCGAGAAGAACAGCACGCTGGTCATGCCGGTCCCGGTTGAGCTGCTGCGGTTCTTCGAGAAGATGGCGCCGGGCCCGGTCGCCGCGACCGGGTCGACCGCCCTGGCGGACGCCGAGGCCGAGGACGCCGCCGCCGACCTGGGCGACGCCGAGGTGGCGGCTGCCGAGGCCGCCATCGCGCACGTTCCCGCGCCCGCCGCGGTGCCGGAGATCGGCGAGGTGCCGCCGGTGCCGGCCGTCCCGCCGGTGTCCGGCGTGGCCGGCGTGCCCGAGCTCGCGGCCGGCGAGGAAGTTCCCGTCGCTGACCGATAATGTGAGCGACATGACCAAGTGGGAGTACGTCACGGTGCCGCTGCTGTCGCACGCGACCAAGCAGATCCTGGACAACTGGGGTGACGAGGGGTACGAGCTCGTCTCCGTGGTGCCCGGGCCGACCGCCGAGCAGCTCGTCGCCTACATGAAGCGGCCGAAGGCATGAGCACCCCCTCGGAGCGGCTCGTCGAGCTCGGGCTGACCCTGCCGCCGGTGGCCCCGCCGCAGGCGGCGTACGTGCCGGCCCTGCGGACCGGCAACTACGTCTACGTGTCCGGTCAGCTGCCCATCGTGGAAGGGAAGCTGCAGGCCACCGGCAAGGTCGGCGAGGCGGTGAGCGCGGAGGAAGCCGCCTTGCTGGCGCGGATGTGCGCGCTCAACGGCCTCGCCGCCGCCGCCTCGGTGGCGGGCGGGCTTGACGCCATCAGGCGGATCGTCAAGGTCACCGGCTTCGTCGCCAGCGTGCCGTCGTTCACCGGGCAGCCGCTGGTGATCAACGGCGCGAGCGAGTTCTTGATCGAGGTCTTCGGCGAGGCCGGGCGGCACGCGCGCAGCGCCGTCGGGATGGCGGTGCTGCCGCTAGACTCCCCGGTCGAGGTCGAGCTGATCGTAGAACTCGCGTAAGGCGCCGGGCGGCGTGCGGATACGGCTTGCCTGGTTCGGCGACAAGCTGGTGCAGCGGCTGGCCGACATTGAGGCCGGGCGGACCACCCCGGCGACCCCCCGTGACGCCGCCACCGTGATGGTGCTGCGGCCGGCCGGCGCGTCTGCCTCAGGCGGCGCCGCCGGCGCACTGGCTGGCGTCGAGGTGCTGATGCTTCGGCGGGTGGCGGCGATGAAGTTCGCCCCAGGGGCGTACGTGTTCCCGGGTGGCGGGGTGGACCCGGCCGACTTCGACCCCGAGATCGGCTGGCACGGTCCGGATCCGGCGGAGTTCGGCGCGCGCCTCGGCGCGCCCCCCGAGCTAGCCCGGGCGCTGGTCTGCGCGGCCGTGCGGGAGACGTTCGAAGAGGCTGGCGTGCTGCTCGCGGGCGCGCCCGACGGCGGCCCGCTGGCCGACCCGTCCGGGCCGTCGTGGGAGGCTGACCGGGCGGCTCTGGTCGGGGGCGCGCTGACGCTGGCCGGGCTTCTGGCGCGGCGCGGCCTGGTGCTCCGCGCCGACCTGCTTGTTCCGTGGGCGCGCTGGATCACCCCCGAGGGCGAGCCGCGCCGGTTCGACGCCCGCTTCTTCGCCGCCGCGCTCCCGGTCGGCCAGGTGGCGACCGGGCATGCGGCGGAATCGGACCACATCGCGTGGCTGCGGCCGGCCGACGCCATCGCGTCCGCGCGGGCCGGGGAGATCTCGATGCTCCCGCCGACGGCGACCACGCTGCACGACTTCTCCGTCGCTGTCGCCGCCGGGGATGCGGTCGATGGGGACGCGGTGGCCCAGATCCTCGCCCGCCGACCGGTGATCGAGCCGGTCAAGCCGCGTCTCGTCCTCGAGGATGGCGTCGCCTGGCTCCTCGTGCCGGACGAAGTGGGGTATCCGCTATGACCGCGTTCGGGTACTGCAGCTCTAGGAGGGACGCGTGATGAGCATTGACGGCTCGGGGACCGAACGTGCCCGGTGCGTGCTCGCGCCGAACCCATCGCCGATGACGCTTGACGGCACCAACACCTGGATCATCGCCGAACCGGGGTCGCCGACCGCGGTGGTGGTGGACCCGGGGCCCGACGACGAGGGCCATCTGCGGCGGATGCTCGAGCTAGCCTGCGCCGACGGCCGGCGGGTGGCGCAGATCGTGCTGACCCACGGGCACCCGGACCACTCGGCGGGCGCGGTTCGCTTCGCCGAGCTGACCGGCGCGCCGGTCGGGGCCCTCGACCCCGCGTTCCGGCTCGGCGATGAGGGATTCGGGCCGGGCGCCGTGCTGACCAGCGGCGGCTGCGAACTGCGGGTGGTGGCCACCCCGGGGCACACGGCGGACTCGCTGAGCCTGCTGCTGACGGCCGACGGCGGATTGCTGACCGGCGACACGGTGCTCGGCCGGGGGACGACGGTGATCGCCGCTGACGGCTCCCTGGGCGACTACCTGAGGACGCTCGACGAGCTAAGGGCACTGGCCGACGAGGCCGGCCTGCGGGTGCTACTGCCCGGCCACGGCCCGCTGCTGGCCGACCCGGCGGGCGTGCTCGACTACTACATCGCGCACCGCCGGGAACGCCTCGACCAGATTCGGGCGGCGCAGGAGGGCGGAGCGGCCACGCCCGCCGAGATCGTCGCGGTCGTGTACGCCGACGTGGACCGGTCGCTCTGGCCGGCCGCCGAGCAGTCTGTCCGCGCCCAGCTCGACTATCTGGCTAGTACCTAACGACTGGGCCATGCCGTCAGCGGGCGCGCTTGCGGAGGCGCTCGGCGTCGAGGATGAGCACCGAGCGGGCCGAGATCTGCAGCCAGCCGCGGGCGGCGAAGTCGGCCAGCGCCTTGTTCACCGTCTCGCGGGATGCTCCGACCAGCTGCGCCAGCTCCTCCTGGGTGAGGTCGTGGTGCACGTGCAGCCCGTCGGGCTCCTGGGTGCCGAAGCGGTCAGCGAGGTCGAGCAGATTCTTGGCAACCCGGCCGGGCACGTCGGTGAACACAAGGTCGGCGGTCACGTCGTTGGCCCGGCGCAGCCGCTGCGCGAGCGCGCGGAGCATGTGCAGGGACACGTCCGGCCGCTCTCGCAGCCAGGGCGTCAGCGCTTCGTGCTTGAGGGCGGCCAGCACAGCGTCGGTCACCGCGCTCGCGGAGGAGGTCCGCGGCCGCGGGTCGAACAGCGACAACTCGCCGAACATCTCGCTCGGGCCGATCACGCTCAACAGGTTCTCGCGACCGTCGGCGGCGGCCCGGGTGAGCTTCATCTTGCCTTCGATCACCACGTAGAGGGCATCGCCGTCATCGCCCTCCAGGAAAAGGTGCTCGCCGCGCGAGAGTTTCACCTCCGACATCTGGCGGCGAAGGGCACGGGCGCCCTCATCGTCAAGTCCGTCAAATAGAGGTGCCCTTCTCAGCACGCTTTCGGTGTTGTCCACCGTTCCTCCTTGCTTCCAACCTGGCCATTACCAAGTGTGAGTCATGCGGTGCCGTGCTCTGTGCCCGGGACCCAAAGTATTCCCGCCTACGTTGACAAAGTGCATGGTCCTCCTCATCATTCCTGCAACCTCTGACTACGCTCCGTAGCGAAACGATCGCACTTGGGGGCAGAATGCCTACTGGCTGGCGTCGCCTGGCCGTCGCACCGGGGCTTTCGTCCGGATCGACAGCATTTACGCGTTTCCCGGCCTAATAGGTGCGACCCGGCCCGCTGGCTGACGGCGGCGGTGGTCCGGTCAGGGCTGCCGGTCGCCTGCGGGCACCGGTTCCATATCGCGGCCGCGCGGGATCACGACCGAGATGTTGAGGCCGGCGGCGGGTGATACATGGTCCATTGCGCGTAACCGTGGTGGCCGAGGTACTTCAGCACGCTGAGGTAGCCGGGCAGCCGGCTCTGGCCGTTCCAGTGGATCGAGGCCTGCTGGCTGTTCGCGCTGGCAGTGGTACTCATCACCGCGACCGTCGGGCTGGTCCGCGGGTGGGCAGCCTGACCATGGCGACGGCGCCCGGGGTGCAGGAAGACGTAAACCGACAGAGCGGACGAGGCAAGCTAGGTCGCGCGATGGCTACGTAGAGTTCCCTGAATGTTTGGCCGCCGACGGTGGGTGGCATCCGCTGTTACGCGTAACCTAACCAGATGGCGGAGACTAGGCAGTGCGAGCGCTGTGGCATGGAATTCATGCCCAAGCGAGAGCATGCCCGATTCTGCTCAGCACGCTGCCGGGTCGCCTGGAACCGGGAGAACTGGAACTTGGTCAACCGGGACCAGCAGAAGTGGGGCAGCGAGAACTGGAACGACGGGGACCGCCGCCCGGGGACCGAGCCCAGCGCGCTCGGGTGGGCGATCGTCGCCATGCGCGATACCACGGACCGGCTCGGCAAGGTCAGGGCTCGCGACCGCGCGCAGGCGTTCGCGGTGATCGGCGAGGCCGTGTGGTGGGTCACGATCGTCGACGCCACCCTGGTTAGGTACTACCCCGACGAGTACGACGCCGAGCTGGCCGGGCTGCCTGGGTGGCAGCGGCGGGTGACCGAGGCCACGTTCGGCGGCCTGCGGTTCGTACGGAACCGGATGGGCTACTACGCCGATCACGCCGACTTCATCCAGCCTCGGTCGGGGGATGCGGACGGCGGCGACGCGCCCATAACGGAATGGACCTGGCGGTCGCTGCCCGCTCCGACCCTGGAAACCCTGCCGCCACGCGGCCAGGAATGGGAGCTGAGCAGGTACCGGGCCTACCAGGACCGGCTCGCCGCCCGCCCGATCGGCGAGACCTTCTCGCTGGCGTCCGCCTTCCTGACGCTGGTCGCATCCCAGGCGGGCGCCGCCGCCCTCGGCGCCTGACAACGCCCGGACGAAGATGCCCAATTCGGGAGAATTACGCAAAGTTAGTGTCGTAGCGTGTATTGTCTGTTACACGGCGTTATGAGACGATCTTTCTAGGGCCGGAAGGCGCGGTTACCCGGAGAGGCTCGCGGCATGTTCATGGCCCGGCATAGGCGGTCGGCACGCGGCGCGTCGGTCCGCCCTGGGCCTGCCGGCCCGGCATCGGGACGCCAGGCGCTCTGGGTGAACACGCTTGAACGCCGATACGACTTCCACCTCGGCGAGGCGATCAGGGCCGCGATTCAGGGCAGCCATGACAAGGCGACGAAGCACTCGGGAACCGCGCTCTCAATCAGCCGTGAGCTGTACGCGGGCGCGCCCGACCCGGCGCGGCACCAGCCGGAGCTGGCGGCCGCACTCTGCGCTCACGCCCGCTACGGGGCCGGGTGGCAGGGCATCGCGATGCTGGCCGAGTCGGCCGGGCACTACGCGGAGCTCGCGGAGGCAGACCCCGCGGTCTACGAGGTGCCGCGCATCGACGTGCTCACCAGGGTCGCGCTCGCGTCAGACGAGGCGGGCAACACGGCCGGCGCCATCAGCCTGCTGCGCGAGGTCATCGGCATGTACCTTAAGGCTCCGGCGGCAGACCCCGACGAACGAGACGTCGGCCTGGTGCGGGCCCGGTTCCACCTGGGTCGCTGCTTGCTCGCGACCGGTCAGCAGGCAGACGGGCTGGCGGAGATCGATACCGGGCTTGAGCTGGCGGCCGAGGTGCTCGACCGGACCGGCCTGGCGACCGCGGACCCGGGCTGGCTCGCCTCCGCCCCCAGGTACCTGCAGCTCGCCGCGCCCGACTGGTCGGCGGCCGCCGTTCGATCGATGATCGGACACGCGGACGCCGGGCGGTGGCAGCGGGCGGCGATCTCGGCCCAGGCTGCCGTGCTGATCTCCGGCGGGCTGGCGGGCCTCGGCGGTGAGACGCTCCGCGACGCGCACGCGGCGATCACGGACCTGGCGGAAGTCGTCTTCCGCGGCGGCGCGTTACAGGCCCTCGTGCTCCACGTGGCGCTTGCGCGAGCGCTCAACCTCGGCCTCCGCCGCCGCCCGGCCAGCCCAGTGCGAACCCTCGACTGACTTGCCCGGCTCCAGGTCCTTGTAGACCTCGAAAAAGTGCTGGATCTCCAGCCGGTCAAACTCGGGAACGTCCGCGATGTCCTGCAGGTGAGCCTGCCGAGGGTCGCTCGCGGGCACGCAAAGGATCTTGTCGTCCGGGCCCTTCTCGTCGGTCATCTGGAACATGCCGATCACCCGGGCGGTCACCAGGCAGCCGGGGAAAGTCGGCTCCTCAAGCAGCACCAGGGCGTCAAGCGGGTCGCCATCGCCGCCCAGCGTCTCGTCGATGAACCCGTAGTCGGCGGGGTACCTAGTCGAGGTGAACAGCATGCGGTCAAGCCTGATCCGGCCAGTGCGGTGATCGACCTCGTACTTGTTCCGGTGACCCCGGGGAATTTCGATGACTACTTCAACGTCCATGTTCGCTCCACGCGTTAGTTACTGATTTACTCCATTGTCGCCGGTCGCATGTGTGCGGCCGGACGGCGGGTCCATCGACGACCGGCGATGTAGCCCTAAACTGCTGGGCACACTCGCTTCCCGCGAAAGGTATGTTCGTGCACCGCACACGGACCACGGCCGTGGCCACGCTGGCCCTGCTGAACGTGTTCACGATCGGCGCCGGGGCCGTGGTCGCGCACATGCTCCCGCCCAGGCTCGCGGCGCTGCACATCCCCACCACGGCCCGCGGGCCGCTGATCGCGGCCGCGCCAGTGCTCGCGGCGGCAGGCACACCGGCCACGCAGACGTCGGCCGGGCAGCCGCAGCCCGCGGTCGGGCCGCCGACGGCAGCCGGCCTGAGCGCGATGCTCGGCGCGGCGCTGCCCTCGGCCTATACCGGACCGGACGTCGGCATCGAGGTGACCGACGCGCAGACCGGCCGGGTGGTCTACCAGGAGAACGCGAGCGCGCTCGCGACCCCGGCGTCCACCACCAAGCTGATGACCGCGGTGGCCACGCTCGCGGTGCTGGGCCCTGATGCACGGTTCACTACCGCGGTGCGGCAGCAGGAGGGCACTATCGTGCTGGTAGGGGGTGGTGACCCTACCCTTGCCGTGAATCAGTACCCCTCCTCCGACTACCCGAGGCCAGCCACCCTCGCCGCGCTGGCGGCGAGCGCCGCACGCGCGCTGAGGGCACAGGGGCGCGATTCCGTGCGGCTTGGCTATGACACTTCACTCTACAGTGGGCCAGACATGGCGCCTGGATGGTCCGACGGCGACGTCAGTACGGGAAATGTCACACCGATCGTCTCCCTGGAGGCCGACCAGGGCCGGCTGACGGCCGGTGGCGCGCTCCAGGACACCGACGACCCGGTCAACTTCAGGCCGCGGACGATGGACCCGGCCGGCCTGACCACCGCGGCGTTCGCGAGCCTGCTCGAGCGGGACGGCATCTCCGTCGCCGGCCAGCCCGCCCCCGCGACCGTGTCCGCGTCTGCGTCGGTGCTCGCAGCGTGACGTCGCCCACGGTGGCCGAGATCGCCGAGCAGATGCTGCTTGAGTCCAACAACGTGATAGCAGAGAACCTGGCCAGGCACGTGGCGATCGCCCTGGGGATGCCCGCCACGTTCAGCGGCGCGGCCGACGCGGTGATGACCGAGGCGCGCCGCCTGGGCGTGACCACACCGATTCACCTGGTCGACGGCAGCGGCCTGTCGCCGCAGGACGGCATCGCGCCGGAAACGCTGGTAGCGGGAACTCGCGGTCGCGGCGAGCAGGCCGCAGCTGCGGGCGGCCATCACCGGGCTGCCGGTGGCCGGTTTCGTGGGCACGCTCTCGGCGGGCGACAGCGTCTTCGGCTCGATCGGCAGCCTGGCCGACGGGGCCGCGCGCGGGATCGTGCGGGCCAAGACCGGGAACCTGTCCACGGTCGCCGCGCTCGCCGGGCTCGCCTATGACCGCAGCGGCAGGCTGCTGATCTTCGCGATCATGGCACCGCGGGTGCCCGGGGCGGGGCTGCTGCAGAGCGCGGCGAACGCGATCGACTCGGCCGCCGCCGGGCTCGCCGGATGCGGCTGCCGGTGAGCCGCGCGGCGGGAAACACCCGCCGCATCTGCCGTTACCGCCGGCGAGCACGTACGGTAGGACTGTGAGCAGCACACAGATGATCGACTGGGACACGGCCATCTCCACCGGCGTCCGCTTTGCCAGGCAGGGACCACAGGTCAGCCTGGCCGACGCCCGCGCAGTGGTGGCCGAACTGCGCGGCCTGACCACCGTCGTCCAACAGCCCGTCCGCGAGGTCACCGGGCTAACCAGCCAGGGTTCGGTCGGGCCGGTGGCCGTAGTCGACCGCCCCGGATGGATCAAGGCGAACGTGGGCGGGTTCCAGGTGGTACTCGAACCGCTCGCCGACAAGCTGGCCCAGCGCGGCAACTCGATGCCCGCAGGCCAGGTGATCGGCTCGGTGGGCGCCCGGGTGACCGGCGTGCAGGCCGGCCTCATCCTCGCTTACCTGTCGTCGCGGGTGCTCGGCCAGTACGAGCTGTTCCTGCCCCCGGGCGAGGGCGACGCGCCCGTCGGCGGCGCGAACGGCGCCAACGGAGCGAGCGCCGGCGCCAACGGCGCGGCTGCGGGCTCCGGCGTGGGCCGGCTTACCCTGGTCGCGCCCGAACATCGTCATGGTCGAGCGCGAACTCGGCGTCAACCCGCATGACTTCAGGCGCTGGGTGTGCCTGCACGAGGAGACCCACCGGGTCCAGTTCACCTCGGTGCCGTGGCTGCGGGGCTACGTGCAGGGCATGATGACCGAGTTCCTGCTCGCATCGGACCTTGACGCGAGCGCGATCGTGGACCGACTGCGGTCGGCCGCGGGCGCGGTCGCCGAGCGCGGTCAGGGGCGGCGAGGGCGAGTCGCTGATGGAGGCGATGCAGACCCCGGCCCAGCGGGAACTGCTCGACAAGCTCACCGCGGTGATGACCCTGGTCGAGGGGCACGGCGACTACGTGATGGACGCGGTCGGCCCGCGGGTGGTGCCGTCGGTCGCGGAGATCAGGGAGAAGTTCTCGCAGCGGCGGGGCTCGGCGGGCCGGATGGAGCAGATCCTGCGCCGCATCCTCGGCATCGACCTGAAGATGAAGCAGTACGAGCAGGGCTCGAAGTTCGTCGCGGAAGTCGTGGCGGAGGCCGGGATGGCCGGGTTCAACCGGGTATGGACCTCGCCGGAGACGCTGCCCACCCGCGCCGAGATGGCCAAGCCCGCTGACTGGCTGGCCCGGATCGGCTGAGTGTGGGCGGAGGCCTGTCCCCGGCCGTCGCGGCGGTCCGCAACGCGGTGCGCGCGTCACTAGCCGGGCTCTCGCCGGGCGACCTGGTGCTCGCCGCGTGCTCGGGCGGTCCCGACTCGCTCGCGCTGGCCGCCGCGCTCGCGTTCGTCGCGCCGCGCGCGGGGCTTGCGGCCGGCGCGGTGACGGTCGATCACGGGCTCCAAGCGGGGTCGGCGGACCGGGCGGCGGCGGTCGCGGCGACGCTGGGCGGTCTCGGCCTCGACCCGGTGCGCGCGGTCGCGGTGACCGTGGACGGCGTCGGCGGGCCGGAGGCCGCGGCGCGCACGGCCCGCTACGCGGCGCTCGAAGACGACGGCGGCCGACCTCGGCGCCACCGCCGTGCTGCTCGGTCACACCCTTGACGACCAGGCGGAGACGGTGCTGCTCGGACTCGCGCGCGGTTCCGGCGCGCGGTCGCTTGCGGGCATGCCGCCGCGCCGCGGCATTTTCCTGCGGCCACTGCTCGGGGTGCGGCGCCGGGTGACGACTGGTGCCTGCGCCGCGCAGGGCCTCGCTCCGTGGGCGGACCCGCACAACGCCGACCGCCGGTTCGCCCGGGTGCGGGTCCGGCTTGACGCGCTGCCCGCGCTGGAGGCGGCGCTCGGGCCCGGGGTGGCCGAGGCGCTGGCGCGCACCGCCGATCAGCTGCGGGATGATGCCGAGGTGCTGGAGAAAATCGCTTGGTCCGAACGGTCCGTGGATCCTGATCTGATGTCGGCCGCGTCCCTGGCGGGGCTGCCGGGCGCGGTGCGGAGCCGGGTGCTGCGCTCGGCCGCGCTCGCGGCGGGCTGCCCGCCCACCGCGCTGACCTCGGCCCACGTCACGCGGATCGAGGAGCTGGTGACGGACTGGCACGGACAGCGCTGGATCGACCTGCCCGGCGGCGTCCGCGCGACGCGCAGGTCGGGGCAAGTCCTTTTCGAACTGGCTCAATAATTAACGACATGGTTAGTAGTTTTCTCAATGCATAGCTATGGGAGCGTGGAGCATGGACGCCGCTGACATGGGGTCTGGACTGAAAGAGGTGCTCATCACGTCCGAGCAGCTCAGCAGGCGGACCGTGGAGCTGGCGGCGCAGATCGACGCCGACTACGCCGGCCGCGACCCGCTGCTCGTCGGGCGTGCTCAAGGGAGCGGTCATGGTGATGGCCGACCTCGCCCGGGCCATGCACCTGCCGGTCCAGATGGACTGGATGGCGGTCTCGTCGTACGGGTCGGGCACCAAGTCGTCGGGCGTGGTGCGCATCCTGAAGGACCTCGACGCCGATATCAGCGGCCGGCACGTGCTCATCGTGGAGGACATCATCGACTCCGGGCTCACCCTGTCCTGGCTGGTGGGAAACCTCAAGTCGCGCAACCCGGCCTCGGTCGCGGTGTGCGCGATGCTGCGCAAGCCGTCCTCCGCGCAGATGGACGTCGAGGTCGCCTACACCGGGTTCGACGTGCCCGACGAGTTCGTGGTCGGCTACGGTCTCGACTACGCGGAGCGCTACCGTAACCTTCCATTTATCGGCACACTGGCGCCCGAGGTCTACGGCGGGAACACAACCCGTTGAAGATAGCGTTGATGTACCGTCAAGGGATCATTGTTGTTGCGTTGGGTACGGTCGGTGGTGCTTGCCGACGGTGCGGAGCAGGCATGGAGCAGTGTCGCCGGTGGTCGGCGGGACGTGAGGCTGGTCAGGAGGGAACGGCCCCGGGCCCTGGGGGTCGCTCGCAATGGAATTGAAGCGAATTTTCCGCGGACCGCTACTGCTGGTGCTGCTTGCGGTGCTGGTCATAACGATTACCTTGGGCTGGGCTAACTCCGGTAGCAGCTATACGCAGGTAGACACCGGCAAAATTGTCCAGCTGATCCAGCAGGGCCAAGTGAAGTCGGCCGTGCTCACCGACAAGAACCAGACGATCCAGGTCACGACGAAGAGCGGCCAGCAGTACGAGGCTGACTTCATCTCCGGCCAGGGCGTGCAGCTCCAGCAGGACCTGCAGACCCAGTTCGACAAGGGCCAGCTGACCGGTGGCTACAACGTGCAGATCCCCAAGACGAGCACGCTGGTGTCCATCCTCGAGACGTTCATCCCGTACATCATCATCGCGCTGTTCTTCTTCTTCCTGCTGAGTCAGATGCAGGGCGGCGGCTCCCGGGTGATGAACTTCGGCAAGTCGCGGGCCAAGCTGCTGACCAAGGACACCCCGAAGACCACCTTCGCGGACGTGGCCGGCGCCGACGAGGCCATCGAGGAGCTCCAGGAGATCAAGGAGTTCCTCCAGAACCCGGCGAAGTTCCAGGCGATCGGGGCCAAGATCCCCAAGGGCGTGCTGCTCTACGGCCCGCCAGGAACCGGCAAGACGCTGCTCGCCCGCGCGGTGGCAGGCGAGGCGAGCGTGCCGTTCTACTCGATCTCCGGCTCTGACTTCGTGGAGATGTTCGTCGGCGTCGGCGCCTCCCGCGTCCGCGACCTGTTCGAGCAGGCCAAGGCCAACGCTCCGTCGATCGTGTTCGTCGACGAGATCGACGCCGTGGGCCGCCACCGAGGCGCAGGTCTCGGCGGCGGGCACGACGAGCGCGAGCAGACCCTCAACCAGATGCTGGTCGAGCTTGACGGCTTCGACACCAAGGGCGGCGTGATCGTGATCGCCGCCACCAACCGGCCCGACATCCTGGACCCGGCGCTGCTGCGGCCGGGCCGGTTCGACCGGCAGATCGTCGTGGCCCAGCCCGACCTGAGCGGGCGCAAGGGCATCCTCAAGGTGCACGCGCGCGGCAAGCCGATCGCGGCCGACGCCGACCTGGACATCATCGCCCGGCGCACCCCCGGTTTCACCGGCGCGGACCTGGCCAACGTCATCAACGAGGCGGCGCTGCTGACCGCGCGCAACAACGGCAAGCAGATCCACATGGCCGCGCTCGAGGAGGCCATCGACCGCGTGATGAGCGGCCCCGAGCGCAAGAGCGTGCTGCTTTCGGAGAAGGAGCGGAAGCTGATCGCCTACCACGAGGGCGGCCACGCCCTGGTCGGGCACGCGATGGCCAACGCCGACCCGGTGCACAAGGTCACGATCATCCCGCGCGGCCGGGCGCTCGGCTACACCATGGCGCTGCCGACCGAGGACAAGTTCCTCACCACCCGCGCCGAGATGCAGGACCAGCTCGCCATGCTGCTCGGCGGCCGCACTGCGGAGGAGATCATCTTCCACGAGCCGACCAGCGGTGCCGCCAACGACATCGAAAAGGCCACCCAGATCGCCCGCGCCATGGTCACCGAGTACGGCATGAGTGAGCGGCTCGGCGCGCGGAAGTTTGGCAGCGGCGACGCGGAGCCGTTCCTCGGCATGGACCGGTCGCACAGCCGGGACTACTCCGAGGAGATCGCCTCCGCGATCGACGAGGAGATCAAGCGGATGATCGAGGCCGCCCACGATGAGGCGTGGGAGGTGCTCGTGGAGTACCGCGACGTCCTCGACGCGCTCGTGCTGCGGCTGCTCGACAAGGAGACCGTGGCCAGGAAGGAAGTCCTCGAACTGTTCGCCACGGTGCAGAAGCGGCCCTCGCGCGGTACCTACACCGGCTACGGCAAGCGGCTCCCGTCCGACCGGCCGCCGGTCATGTCGCCCAAGGAACTCGCGCTCGCCGCGAGCTCAGGGACCGGCCTCGACGGCATCCCCGGGCCCGCCAACGGCCAGGTGCTCGGGCTACGGACCCGGCGCCGAGGGCAGCGACTAGGCGTGGCGCTAACCGAACAGCCGACGCCTGAGCACTCGGCGGTCGATCACGCGTCGGCTCGGAAGTTCCCGGCCGAGCTGACGCCCGTCGATGGGCTGGCGCCGGTCGAAGAGCAGACGCCCGTCGATCAGGAGCGGATCGAGCGTGCGGTTCGCGAGATACTGATCGCCGTCGGCGAGGATCCGGACCGGGACGGCCTCATCGACACCCCGGCCCGGGTGGCCCGGATGTACGCCGAGCAGTTCGCCGGGCTGCGGCAGGACCCCGAGGACGTGCTGACCACCGTTTTCGATGCCGAGTACGACGAGATCGTGCTGGTGCGCGACATCGAGATCTACAGCATGTGCGAGCACCACCTGGTGCCCTTCTTCGGCAAGGCCCACATCGGCTACATCCCGAACGTCAAGGGCGAGATCACCGGGCTGTCCAAGCTCGCCCGTCTGGTTGACGTCTACGCGCGACGCCCGCAGGTGCAGGAGCGGATCACCTGCCAGGTGGCCGACGCGCTGATGCGCATCCTGGAGCCGCGCGGTGTGATCGTGGTGCTCGAGTGTGAGCACCTGTGCATGTCCATGCGGGGCGTGCGCAAGCCGGGCGCGACGACGGTGACGTCCGCGGTCCGCGGGACCTTCCGCAAGGAGGCCAGGACCCGTGCGGAGGCCATGAGCCTCCTGTTCGGTAACCGGTGAATTATTCGGAAATGCTCTCCGCTTAGAGCGGGGGTTAATTCCCGATTTAGTGCCGCATTATTTGAACCGGTACGCTTGACCGTGCGTCTAACTAAGCGTGTGGTCTATCTTAACCAGTCGTTAGGTTATGCGCCGACTGTTGGAGGTACCGTGTCTCAGGGAACACGCGGTGGCGGTGCGGGCCGCCTGACGTGGAGAAGGTTGCCGCAGTGGTTATGACTATCTTCAGCAGATCGCGGATTCGGCACATGGCGGGTAAGCCATGACTACGATGCTTCACCGTGGTCCGGGGCCTGACAAGAGATCTGAGATGAGCCAGAGTAACTCTGACGATCATGACGACCGGAGGGCCAGCTCTCCCCCGCCCTGGCGAGAGGGAGGCAAGCGGCTGACGTGGTGGTTCCCCGCAGTCGCGTCGCTCCTCGTCTTCCTCATTGGCCTGTCCGACATTCTCACGGTCTTCAAGCCGGAAGTCGTCAACAGGTTTCACAAGCTCAAGCCGTACGTGCCCGGCACCCTGACCAATGTCACGCGCACCTCTGACGTCATCGTCGGCCTGCTGCTGGTGCTGCTCGCGCTCGGGCTGCGGCGGCGTAAGCGCCGGGCCTGGCAGGCCGTGCTTGCGCTGCTTGCCTTTGACATCGTTATTCACTTCATGCACTTCCCGCACTTCCCGCACGGGGTCTCTATCGCCTCCGTCGTGGCGGTATTCCTGCTCGCCGCGCTGCTGTACTTCCACCGCGAGTTCTACGCCATCGGCGACCCGCGCACCCGGTGGACCGCGCTGAACGTATTCGTGGTCCTTGTCGTGGCGGACGTGGCGATCGGCCTCGGCTACCTCTCGGTTGGCCCGCTGGCCGGGACTTACTCGATTTCCCAACGGCTCAGCGACGTTGTCTATGAGCTCGTCGGCGTCTACGGCCCGGTCCAGTGGGCATCGGACGCCCGCGGCGACCTTTACCACCTGCTGACCAGCGCGCTCGGTCTGTTCACGCTCGTCGTCACCAGCTACCTGCTGCTGCGCTCGGCGCAGCCGAGGGCCAGGCTCGCCCCGGCCGACCGGGAACGGATCAGGGAGCTGCTCGACCGGCACGGCGACCGGGACTCGCTCGGCTACTTCGCGCTGCGCGACGACAAGAGCGTGATCTGGTCCCCGTCGGGCAAGGCGGGCGTCTGCTACCGGGTGGTCTCGGGCGTGATGCTCGCCTCCGGCGATCCGCTGGGCGACCCCGAGGCGTGGCCCGGTGCCATCGCCGAGTTCCTGGCCGATGCGGCGCGGCACGCGTGGCGGCCGGCCGTCATGGGGTGCAGCGAGCTCGGCGCCGAGGTGTGGTGCAGGGAGGGCGACCTGTCGGCCCTCGAGCTCGGCGACGAGGCGGTCGTCAACGTCGCTGACTTCAGCCTGTCCGGGCGCTCCATGCGCAACGTCAGGCAGATGGTCAACCGGGTGACCAAGAGCGGTTACAAGGCCCAGGTCCGCCGGGCCGGCGACATCCCCAGGCAGGAGCTCGACCGGATCATCAGGGCGGCCGACCACTGGCGCGGCAGCCACACAGAACGCGGCTTCTCGATGGCACTCGGCCGCCTCGGCGGCCGCGGCGACGATGATTGCGTGCTGGTCACGGCCGAAGAGAACGGCGTGCTCAGGGGCGTGCTCCAGTTCGTGCCCTGGGGCCACGACGGCCTCTCGCTCGATCTCATGCGGCGGGACAAGAACGCCCAGGCGGGCCTGAACGACTTCCTGATCGTGGAATCCATCAAGGCCGCGCCGGAGCTCGGCATCAAGCGCCTGTCGCTTAACTTCGCGATGTTCCGCGCCGCTCTCGAGCGCGGCGAGAAGATCGGCGCGGGCCCGGTGCTCAAGGCCTGGCGGAACCTGCTCGTGTTCCTCTCCAGATGGTTCCAGATCGAGTCGCTCTACAAGTTCAACGCCAAGTTCAGCCCGATCTGGGAGCCCAGGTTCTTCGTCTACCCCGGTGGCCGGGACGCGCCGCGCATCGCCTTCGCCGCCCTCGAGGCCGAGGCGTTCCTCGTCTGGCCGACGTTCGAGGCGAAGCGCTACGCCCGACGGCTGGGTCGCCGGCTCGGCCTGCACAAGGTGCGCCGCCGCTACCGCGCCCGCGCCGCCACCCGCCGGGCGCGGGACCTGGAATCGCAGCGGACCCTGGACTGAGAACCCCGAGCGGGGGAAACACAGCAGGCCTGACTATACGATTCCCGTTATGGTGAATCTGCCTGGTCTTGCCGGGACACCGCCGACGGGCCGCTGCCTGGTAATGGGCGTGGTGAACGTGACGCCCGACTCATTCTCCGACGGCGGCCGGTGGTTCGGCGCCGGGGAGGCGATCGAGCACGGCCTCAGGCTGGTGGCCGAGGGCGCCGACGTCGTCGACGTTGGCGGCGAGTCCACCAGGCCGGGCGCCCAGCGCGTCGCCGCCGACGAGGAGCTGCGCCGGGTCAAGCCGGTCATCACCGAACTGGTCGGGGCAGGCGTCGTGGTCAGCGTTGACACCATGCGCGCGCAGGTGGCCGAGTGGGCCCTGGAGGCCGGCGTTAGCCTCGTCAACGATGTTAGCGGCGGGCTCGCCGACCCGTACATGGCCAGGCTGGTGGCGAAGGCAGGCGTGCCCTACGTCGTCGTTCACTGGCGCGGCCACAGCCACGACATGTACTCCCGCGCCAGCTACGCCGACGTCGTGCGCGAGGTTCACGACGAACTGGCCCAGCGGGTCGGGGCGATTATCGCCGAGGGCGTCGACCCCTCCATGATCGTGCTCGACCCCGGTCTCGGGTTCAGCAAGAACCCGGCCCCGTTCGGCCCAGAGGCGCACAACTGGCAGCTTCTTGCGGGGCTGCCCGAGCTGGCCAGGATCGGCGACCGCGATTTCCCCGTGCTGGTCGGCGCCTCTCGCAAGCGGTACCTGAGCAAGCTGTTCGGCGAGGCGGGGGAGTCCGCCTCGCGGCCGTACACGGAGAACGACGCGGCGACCGTCGCGATCACCGCGCTGTCGGCCGCGGCCGGCGCGTGGTGCGTCCGCGTCCACCAGGTCCCGGCGAACGCGGACGCCGTCCGGGTCGCCGCCGCCTACCGGGCTGCCCGCGCATGACGGCCATCGTGCTGGCCCTCGGCAGCAACCTCGGGGAGAGGCAGGACACCCTCCAGGGGGCGGTGGGCGCCATCGCCGGCCTGCCCGCGGTGCGTGTGACGGCGGTCTCGCCGGTCTACGAGACGGTGCCGGTTGGCGGCCCGGCCCAGCCCGACTACCTCAACGCCGTCGTCCTCGCGGATACCGCGCTGCCGGCCCGCGAGCTGCTTGACCGGCTGCACGAGATCGAGGCCGCGTTCGACCGGGTGCGGCTGCTGCGGTGGGGACCGCGTACCCTCGACATCGACATCATCGTCTTCGGCGGCGAGCGCAGTGACGACCCGGAGCTGACGCTGCCGCACCCCAGGGCGCACGAGCGGGCGTTCGTGCTCGGCCCCTGGCACGACGTCGATCCTGACGCGACGCTCCCCGGCCACGGCGCGGTCGGGGAGCTCTTGGCGAAGGCGGACCGCTCCGGCCTCCGGCAGTCAGAGACAGTGCTTGCCCTCGTCCCTGGGGAGGACCTATGACCCCGACCAGGTCGCGCACACTGCTGCTCATAGGCGTGGTCGCCGCGGGGGTGACGTGGGCATTGCTGACGGTCGTCTACGCCAGCCTGCCCCCGCTTACCTGGACCCTCGTGCCCGCCTTGCTCATCGGGGCCGCTCTGGAGGCCTGGACGGGCCGCGACCTGCGCGCCCGCATTCAGGGGCGGCCGGGAGCGCGACCGGTGCCGTTGCTCTTCGTCGCGCGGATGGTCGCCCTGGCCAAGGCGACCTCGCAGGCCGCCGCGCTGCTGGCCGGGGTGAGCGCGGGGTTCACGTTCTACCTGTCCGGAATGACGGACGCGCCGACCCCGCGCGCCGACCTGGTCGACGCCAGCCTCTCGTTCGGCGCATCCGTCGTCCTGCTGGCGGCGGCCCTGTTCCTCGAGTACTGCTGCCGCGTACCGAACGACCCCCGCCGCGAGACTGACGACGACCCGCCGCCCCGCCCGTCGCCCTTCGACCACTTATCCCGTCGCAGTGTTTTCCCCGCTCGCCGCCGGGCGCTTGAAGCCCGTTTGCTCGCGGGGATCCCCACTCGCGTCCGGGCACTTTTCCGTTGTCCGGAGCGGGCTATTCTTGTCAGGGCGTTTGCCAGGTGAGGGGGCTGTCCGGTACTGGTGGAAACTGGAGCTAACGAGCATCCCGCTCGGCTGCGGGTCGGAGTCATCGGGCCCGGGCGAGCCGGGATCGCGCTCGCACGGGCGCTGGCCAGGGCCGGCCACGAAATAACCGCGGCCGCCGCTGTGTCAGCGGCGTCCAAGCAGCGGGCGCGGGACAACTTCCCGCGGGCGCGGCTCACGGAGCCAGCGCAGGTGCTCGCGGACGCGGACCTGGTGCTGCTCACCGTCCCCGACGACGTGCTGCCCGGCTTGGTCGAAGGGCTCGCCGCGACTGGCGCGCCCTACTCGGGCCGGCTGGTCGCCCACGCCAGCGGCGCGCATGGTGTGCGCGTGCTCGAGCCCGCGACCCGGGCCGGAGCGCTGCCGCTGGCGCTGCATCCGGTGATGACGTTCACCGGCCGCGAGGACGACGTGGACAGGATCAAGGGCGTCTGCTTCGGGGTGACAGCGCCCGATCCGCTCCGCCCAGCCGCCGAGGCGCTGGTGATCGAAATGGGCGGCGAGCCGGTGTTCATCACCGAGGAGAATCGGCCGCTGTACCATGCCGCGCTTGCGTTCGCCGCGAACCATCTGGTCACGCTGGTCACCGAGGCTGCCAGCCTGCTTGGGCAGGCCGGCGCGGACAATCCCGAGCGGATGCTGGGCCCGCTGCTCGGCGCGGCCCTCGACAACGCGCTCAGGTTCGGCGATGCCGGGCTGTCGGGGCCGGTCGCGCGCGGCGACAGCAGCACCGTGGCCGCGCACCTGGCCGCCATCAGGGCGGCGGACCCGGGCGCGCTCCCGGCCTATCTCGCGCTGGCCCGGCTGACCGCCGACCGCGCGCTCGCCGTCGGCCGCCTCAGCGCGGGCGATGCCGAGCGCCTTCTCGACGTGCTTGGAGATCGCCGATGATCGTCGCCACTACCCGGGCCGAGCTCAAGGCCGCGCGCGAAAAGCTGGCCGGGCCCCTGGTCCTGGTGCCGACGATGGGCGCGCTGCACGATGGCCACCGGGCGCTGCTCCGGCGCGCTCGCGAGCTGGCGGGCCCGGGCGGCGCGGTCGCGGTCTCCATCTTCGTCAACCCGCTCCAGTTCGGCCCGACCGAGGATCTGGACAAGTACCCGCGCACGCTGGACCGCGACCTGGCCGCCTGCGAGCAGGAGCAGGTCGATCTGGTGTTCGCCCCGAGCGTCCGCGAGATGTACCCAGAGCGGCAGTTCGTCATGGTCGATCCGGGCCCGGCGGGGGAGATCCTCGAGGGCGAGTTCCGTCCCGGCTTCTTCCACGGTGTTCTGACGGTCGTGCTCAAGCTGTTCAGCCTGGTCCGCCCGGACATCGCCGTCTTCGGGCAGAAGGACGCGCAGCAGCTGGCCCTGGTGCGCGCGATGGTCACCGACTTCGCACTCGGGATTGAGGTCGAGACGGTCCCCACCGTCCGGGCGGAGGACGGGCTAGCGCTCTCCAGCAGGAACAAGTACCTCTCGGCGGGCGAACGAGAGGTGGCGCCCGTCCTCCACCGGGCGCTTGCGGCCGGGGCGGCCGCAGCCCCGGGGGGGCCCGCGGCGGTCCTCGCCGCCGCCCGCGCGGTACTTGACGGCGCCACGCGACCGGGCCCCGACGGGGAACCGCCCCGGGTGGACTACCTGGCCCTGGTGGACGCGCGCGGCTACCGTCCGGTCCCGGCCGAGCCCGATGTTGATTTTCACGGCGACGCCGTGCTGGCAATCGCCGCGCGGGTGGGCACCACTCGCCTCATCGACAACGTCATAGTGCGATTCGGGACGGAACGGCATGCTGCTGACGATTGACATCGGGAACACCAATACGGTGCTCGGGGTGTTCGACGGGGAGACGATCGTCGAGCACTGGCGGATCGCGACGGTTCCCGACCGGCCCGCGGATGAGATCGCGGTGGTGCTCTACGGGCTGCTGCAGCGGTCGGCGACGGTCAAGGAGCGCGACCTGCACGGGATCTCGCTCTGCTCCACCGTGCCCTCGGTGCTGCACGAGATGCGCGAGGTCTGCCGCCGGTACTTCCCGCAGCTGCCCGCGGTGGTCGTGCAGCCGGGCGTGAAGACCGGGGTGCCGATCAGGATGGACAATCCCAAGGAGGTCGGCAGCGACCGCATCATGAACTCGCTCGCCGCCGTTCACCTGTACGGCGGGCCCGCCATCGTGGTCGACTTCGGCACCTCGACCAACTTCGACGCGGTCAGCGCCCGCGGCGAGTTCGTGGGCGGCGCGCTCGCGCCCGGGATCGAGATCTCGGTCGACGCGCTGTCGCGCCGCGCCGCCCAGCTGCTGAAGGTGGAGCTGACCAGGCCGCCCCGGGTCATCGGCAAGAACACGGTGGAGGCGCTGCAGTCCGGCATCGTGTACGGGTTCGCCGGGCAGGTGGAGGGGATCGCGCAGCGGATGGCGGCCGAGCTGGCACCCGATGACCCGTCGGCGGTGACCGTGATCGCCACCGGAGGGCTTGCGGCGCTCGTCATCGACGAGGTGCCGATCATAGACGCGCACGAGCCGTGGCTCACGATGATCGGCCTGCGGCTGGTCTGGGAGCGCAACGTCAGCCCGGGCGGCGGTCCCGGCGGTCCAGGAGGCGCCGGCGGGAGCCGTCAGGAAACCGATGTGCCCAAGGGAGCGATCGCCGGTAACCTTCGGGCGTGACTGAAGAGACGGTCCCGGAGCAGGTACGCGTCCGGCTGGAGAAGCGTTCCCGGATGCTTTCATCCGGAATTGACCCTTATCCCGTGACTTACCCGCGGACCACGACGGTGGCGCTGCTGCGGGACGAGTACGGGTCACTGCCGCCGGACACCGCGACCGGGACGACGACGGGCGTCGCGGGCCGGGTCATCCTGTCCAGGATCGGCGGCAAGCTGTGCTTCGCGACCCTGCGCGACGGTACCGGGGACATCCAGGTGATGATCTCGCTGGCGGGCGTGGGCGAGGAAGCGCTGGCGGCGTGGAAGCGGGACGTCGACCTCGGCGACCACGTCGGGGTGACCGGCGAGGTCATCACGTCGCGCTCGGGTGAGCTGTCGGTGCTCGCGGACTCGTTCGCGATCACCGCCAAGTCGCTGCGGCCGCTGCCGGACAAGCACGCCGGGCTCACCGACCCCGAGGCGCGGGTCAGGCAGCGGTACGTGGACCTGATCGTCAACCCCCGCGCCCGGCAACTGGCGGAAATGCGGTCGGCGGTGATCCAGTCGGTCCGCTCGGAGCTGGTGGCGCGGGGCTACATGGAAGTGGAGACGCCGGTGCTCACGGGCACCCACGGCGGGGCGAACGCGCGGCCCTTCGAGACGCACTTCAACGCCTACGACGAGCAGGTCTACATGCGGATCGCGCTCGAGCTGTACCTGAAGCGGCTCGTCGTCGGCGGGATCGAGTCGGTCTTCGAGATCGGGCGCAACTTCAGGAACGAGGGCGTGGACGCCACCCACAACCCCGAGTTCACGATGCTCGAGGCCTATCAGGCGTACGGGGACTACAACACGATGGCCGAGCTGACGCAGGCGCTCGTGCAGGGGGCGGCGATCGCTGCGTTCGGCTCGACGGTGATCAAGCGGGCCGACGGGTCCGAGTACGACATCGGCGGCGAGTGGCGGTCGATCTCGGTGCATGACGGGCTCTCGCTGGCGGTCGGCGAATCGATCACGCCGGATACCCCAGAGGAAGCGCTCAGGGAGCTGTCCGCGAAGCTGGACGTGCCGCTGCAGCCTGGCTGGAACCGGGCCCAGGTGCTGCTGGAGATGCACGAACGGCTGGTGGAGAAGAAGACGGTGGAGCCCACGTTCTACCGGGACTTCCCGGTCGAGGTATCTCCGCTGACCCGCCAGCACCGGTCCGACCCTCGGCTGGCGGAGAAGTGGGACCTGGTGGTGTTCGGCGCCGAGCTGGCCACGGCCTACTCCGAGCTGGTGGACCCGGTGGTGCAGCGAGAGCGGCTCACCGCGCAGTCGCTGCTCGCGGCCGGCGGCGACGCGGAGGCGATGGAGCTCGACGAGGACTTCCTGCTTGCCCTGGAGTACGCGATGCCGCCGACCGGCGGCCTGGGCATGGGCATGGACCGCCTGATGATCATGCTGACCGGCGAGAGCATCAGGGAGACGATCCTCTTCCCGTTTGTCCGCCCAGGAGGCTAGGGCGTTTCATCGTCCCCCGGGATGCCCGGGGGACGATCCTGCGGCTCAGCTGATCCGGACGGCCCCGGTGTAGGGGTCCTCGGAGATCGGCTGGACCATGACGTCCTGGCCGGGGGCGGGCGCGTCCACCATCAGGCCGTCGCCTATGTAGATGCCCACGTGGTCTAGTCCGAAGAAGAACACCAGGTCGCCGGGCTCAAGATCGGACTCGGCGACGTGCACGCCGAGGTTCCACAGGTCCCCGGTGTAGTGCGGGAGCGAGATCCCCTCCTGCGCGAAGGCCCAGACGACCAGGCCGGAGCAGTCGAATGCGGTCGGGCCGGCCGCCGCCCAGACGTACGGGTAGCCCCTGCGCGTCAGCGCCGCCCGCAGCGCGATGACGCCGACGGTGTTTCCGCTCGGCTGGGGGTAATTGGGGAAGTTCCCGGTCTTGTTGAACTGGGCAACCGCCGCCGACATCTCCGAGCTGTTGAGTACGGCCATCTTGGCGTTGATCTGGGAGACCTTGCCGTTGATCTGCTTCGTCAGCGCGTCGACGGTGGCGATCTGCTGGGCGGCATCCTCTTGCGCCCGCGCCGCGGCGATCTGCTCCCGCTGGAGCGTCGAGAGCCGCAGGCCCGCCTGGTTGTCGACCTCTTCGACGGTGGACGCCTGGCTCAGGAACTGCCCCGGGTTGCCGCTGGTGAGCAGCTGCAGCGTGGGGTTCATGCCACCGTTCATGTAGCCCATGGCGGCGAGCTGGGCGACCGCGGCCTGGCTGCCCGCCATGGCCTCGTCCGCCTGCTTGGCCGCCTGCTTGGCGAAATGCTCCTCGCTCTTGGCGTGCGTGATCTCGATCTTGAGGCCGTCATACTGCTGGCCAAGCGAGTCGACCTCGTTGGACAACTGCTTGGCTTCCGCTACCAGCGAACTGAGGGACGGCTGAACACGGACCGTCTGCGCCTGGCTCGCGCTGCCCTGCAAGAGGACGGCTACGGAGGCGGCGGCCACGACAAGCGGTAGAACTCGGCTGACTGTACGCACGTCGATGCACGATATTAGATGCGCCTGTCGCTGCCAACCGAACCGCATAATTTTTTCCATTTCTAACGTTGTCTGCGTTCCCCGACGGGGATCGCGAAGGTGTGCTATGGCGGCTGGACTCGGCCCGATGGTCGCCTGATGGCATTGGCACGCTACAGTAGTGCCGCCATGGGGTACATAGTGAGGCAAGCGCGTACCAGGGATGTCCCGGAAATCCGCGCCCTGATCGACGAGAACGTTGGCTCGCGGCGGTTGCTCGAGAAGCACACGGTGAACCTATACGAGGACATCCTCGAGTTCAGCGTGTCCGAGAGTGCCGACAACGGTGCCGTCGTCGGATGCGGGGCGCTGCATGTTATGTGGGAAGATCTGGCCGAACTGCGCACGGTCGCGGTTCACGAGACTATGCGCGGAGCCGGCATCGGCCACCTGATCGTCGATGACTTGCTTGACCGCGCTCGCCGGGTTGGCGTGTCACGCGTATTCGTCCTGACCTTTGCCGTGGAGTTCTTCGGCCGCCACGGCTTCACGGAAATCAGCGGCACGCCGGTGGCCCCCGAGGTTTACGCAGAGTTGTTGCGTTCTTACGATGATGGCGTCGCCGAGTTCCTCGACCTCGATCGTGTGAAGCCCAACACGCTGGGGAACACGCGCATGCTGCTGCGGCTGTAAGAAATTAACCGATACCTGCCGGTTTGGCGCCGATTTGCTGCCGCCGGCCGCTCAGCCGCGCGTGCTGCCGCCCGGTCGGCCGGCTACGGCGGGTAGAGTGCGAGGTGCGGGCAGTTCACCAGTCCGGTCAGGTCGACCGCGGATGCCCGTGCCGATCGCGATCGACCGCTGCTGACCGTGGGTCGAGGAAGCGTTATGTTGCAGGATCTTGCCGCACTTACACCGCCTGCGATTGTATGTGCCGCCGTTCTGATCGGCACTTGGGCCATCGTGCGCCGCGAGCTAGCGCCAAAGCGCAGGCGGCGCGCCGAGACCGCAGCGGCTTCTGACGAGGAGCGGGCAGTTGACCGCGAGCAAGGCACAAGCTTATTTTTCCTGACATCGGCGATTTATCTCGACACGCCGATCGGCTATGGACGTTTGCAGTACGCGCCGCTTGAGAAGTCCTGACGCCTCGGATTGTCCCCACGGCAACGGATTGTGCTCATGACAACGTGCGCTTGGGCGATATGCTAACTGTGCACCTATTGTCACGTGACGTAGCGCAGATGCCGCAGCCCGCTTGCAGTTTCGCTGAGTGCCTATTCGGTTCACCGAGAAGTTCCACCCCTGGAATTGTGCACGGCAACAGCTGGGTATATGTTATTGCGATAATACTTACTCCGCAGAAGGGCTGAATCTCCATGGCGCAGAAGGTGCAGGTACTACTGCTCGATGACCTCGACGGTAGTGAAGCGACCGAGACGGTGACCTTTGGACTCGACGGCGTCTCCTATGAGATCGACCTGAGTTCGGGCAACGCAGGCCGCATCCGCAAAGAGCTCGCCCAGTATGTGGAGCACGCCCGTAAAGCCGGCAACGCGCAGGCCCGGCGGCGTCGACAGCGTAACGGGGCGGGCCGCGAGCAGAGCGCGCGAATCCGTGAGTGGGCCAAGTCGCGCGGGTTCAAGGTGAACGAGCGCGGCCGTATCCCGGCCAACATCGTCGCGGAGTACGACGCCGCGCACTAGAAGCCTGCCGTCCGCCGCCGAACCCCCTCGGCGTCGGCCGTGACGGGCCGTGTTCGCTCTTGGCGTAGCCAGCTCGTTCGCTTGCGGCGTACTTGGAACTATGGCGCGACTTCACGCTGTTGGATGGGATGAAGACGCGGAGTCCGGGGAACGTCTCCTGATAGTTGGCGCATAACGCGTTAAGCACAGGGTCGGGCACGCGGCTACCATGCGGAAGCAGGCAGGCACGCCGAAACCTGCCGGATTCCCGCTGTGAGGAGAGCGACGACATGTTCGAGAGGTTCACCGACCGGGCGCGGCGGGTTGTAGTCCTGGCGCAAGAAGAAGCCAGGATGCTGAATCACAACTACATTGGCACAGAGCACATCCTGCTCGGCCTCATCCATGAGGGCGAGGGGGTGGCCGCCAAGGCGCTCGAGTCGCTTGGGATCAGCCTTGAGGCGGTCCGCCAGCAGGTCGAGGAGATCATCGGCCAGGGTCAGCAGGCGCCGTCGGGGCACATCCCGTTCACCCCGCGAGCCAAGAAGGTTCTTGAGCTCTCGCTGCGCGAGGCGCTGCAGCTCGGCCACAACTACATTGGCACGGAGCACATCCTGCTCGGCCTGATCCGCGAGGGCGACGGTGTCGCCGCCCAGGTTCTGGTCAAGCTTGGCGCCGACCTGAACCGGGTCCGCCAGCAGGTCATTCAGTTGCTCCACGGCTACCAGGGCAAGGAGCCGGGACCCGCGGCCGCCGGCAGCGCCGAGGCCGCGCCGTCCACTTCCCTTGTGCTCGACCAGTTCGGCCGCAACCTGACCCAGGGGGCCCGTGAGGGGAAGCTCGACCCGGTGATCGGCCGGGAGAAGGAAATCGAGCGGGTCATGCAGGTGCTGTCCAGGCGCACCAAGAACAACCCGGTCCTGGTGGGCGCCCCCGGCGTCGGCAAGACCGCGGTGGTCGAGGGGCTTGCGCAGAAGATCGTCAAGGGCGAGGTTCCCGAGACGATCAAGGACAAGCAGCTCTACACGCTCGACCTAGGCGCGCTCGTGGCCGGCTCCCGGTACCGAGGCGACTTCGAGGAGCGGCTCAAGAAGGTTCTCAAGGAGATCCGCACCCGAGGCGACATCATCCTGTTCATCGACGAGATTCACACCCTCGTCGGCGCGGGTGCGGCCGAGGGCGCGATCGACGCGGCCTCGATACTCAAGCCGATGCTGGCCCGAGGCGAGCTGCAGACCATCGGTGCCACCACGCTGGACGAGTACCGCAAGTACCTGGAGAAGGACGCCGCCCTCGAGCGCCGCTTCCAGCCCATCCAGGTCGCGGAGCCGACCATCGCGCACACGATCGAAATCCTCAAGGGCCTGCGGGACCGTTACGAGGCGCACCACCGGGTGTCCATCACCGATGGCGCGCTGGTGGCCTCGGCGCAGCTCGCCGACCGCTACATCAGCGACAGGTTCCTGCCCGACAAGGCGATCGACCTGATCGACGAGGCGGGCTCCCGGATGCGGATTCGCCGTATGACGGCCCCGCCGGACCTGCGCGAGTACGACGAGAAGATCGCCCAGGTGCGCAAGGAGAAGGAGTCGGCCATCGACTCCCAGGACTTCGAGAAGGCCGCCGCCCTCCGCGACACGGAGAAGCAGCTGCTGGCGAAGAAGGCCACCAGGGAGAAGGAGTGGAAGGCGGGCGACATGGACGTCGTCGCCGAGGTCAACGAGGAGCTCATCGCCGAGGTCCTGGCCACCGCGACCGGCATCCCCGTCTTCAAGCTCACCGAGGAAGAGTCGCAGCGGCTGCTCCGCATGGAGGACGAGCTGCACAAGCGGGTCATCGGCCAGAACGACGCCATCAGGGCGCTGTCGCAGGCCATCCGGCGCACCCGCGCCGGGCTGAAGGACCCGAAGCGTCCCGGTGGCTCGTTCATCTTCGCCGGGCCGTCCGGCGTCGGCAAGACCGAGCTGTCCAAGACGCTGGCGGAGTTCCTGTTCGGCGACGAGGACTCGCTGATCCAGCTGGACATGTCCGAGTACATGGAGAAGCACACGGTCTCCCGGTTGTTCGGCTCGCCGCCCGGCTACGTGGGTTACGAGGAGGGCGGCCAGCTCACCGAGAAGGTGCGCCGCAAGCCGTTCTCTGTGGTCCTGTTCGACGAGATCGAGAAGGCCCACCCGGACATCTTCAACTCGCTGCTGCAGATCCTCGAGGACGGACGCCTCACGGACGCGCAGGGCCGGACGGTGGACTTCAAGAACACCGTGATCATCATGACCACGAACCTGGGGACGCGAGACATCTCCAAGGGCGTGTCGGTCGGCTTCGCCCGGCAGGGCGAGGCCCGTGGGTCGTACGACCGGATGAAGGCCAAGGTCGGCGAGGAGCTCAAGCAGCACTTCCGCCCCGAGTTCCTGAACCGCGTCGATGACATCATCGTGTTCCACCAGCTGGAGCAGGACGAGATCTTCGAGATCGTGGACCTGATGATCGCCAAGGTCGACGATCGGATGCGGGACCGCGACATGGGGATCCTGCTGCGGCCGGCGGCCAAGCAGCTGCTATCCGAGCGCGGGTACGACCCGGTGCTTGGCGCGCGGCCGCTGCGCCGGACGATCCAGCGGGAGATCGAGGACATGCTGTCCGAGAAGATCCTCTTCGGCGAGCTGCGACCGGGAACCAACGTCATCGTCGATGCCGAGGGCACCGGCGAGGAGGCGAAGTTCACGTTCCTCAGCGAGCCCAAGCCGGAGTCGACGCCGGAGGCGGTCGCGGTCGGCGCCGCGGTGGCGAGCGAGCCGCTGAGCGGCACCAACCCGCCCAGCGCGCCGGGCTCCGACGGCCCGGGCACCGCGACGGCGCTCAGCTAAGCGGTTCGGATCGAAGAAGCGGGGCCGGGGACGACGTTCCCCGGCCCCGCTTCGCGTTTCCCCGAGCCCCGGTGGCACGCGATCGCGGATAATGCTCGTTATGTCCTCGGCTTACCTGGAACCGGTGCTCGGGTGGTACGCGGCCAGCGCGCGTGACCTGCCGTGGCGGGCACCGGGGGTCTCCCCCTGGGCGGTGCTGGTCAGCGAGATCATGCTGCAGCAGACGCCGGTGAGCCGGGTACTGCCGGCCTACCAAGCCTGGCTCGAACGGTGGCCGACGCCGACGGCGCTGGCGGCCGACCCGGCGGGCGAGGCCGTGCGTCAGTGGGGAAGGCTCGGCTACCCCCGCCGGGCGCTGCGCCTGCACGAGACCGCCGCAATCGTGACCGAGCAGTACGGCGGTCAGATCCCGTCCACCCGCGACGAGTTGCTGGCGCTGCCGGGGATCGGCGCGTACACCGCTGCCGCGGTCGCGGTCTTCGCGTTCGGTCGCAGGCACGCGGTCCTGGACACCAACGTCCGCCGCGTCCTGACCCGGCTGGGATCCGGACGCGAGTTCCCGGGCGCGCAGCCGTCGACGGCGGAGTACCGGTTCGCGGAGTCGCTGCTGCCGCAGGACGCGGCGATCGCCGCCCGCTGGTCGGTCGCGGTCATGGAGCTTGGCGCGCTCACCTGCACGGCGGCGTCGCCGCGATGCGGCGACTGCCCGGTCGCCGCGCAGTGCGGGTGGCTCACCGCAGGCCGTCCGGCGGCGGAAATCAGACCTGTCGGCCAGCGCTACGAGGGCACCGACCGTCAGTGCCGCGGCCGCCTGCTCGGCGTCCTGCGGGACTCGCGCGAGCCGGTCGCGCTAGCCCGCTTCGACCTCGTCTGGCCGGATGACACGCAGCGCGCCCGCGCCCTGGACGGCCTGGTGACCGACGGCCTGGTCGACCCGCTCCCGGACGGCCGCTTCGCCCTCCCGGGACGGACCTCCGTCAAGATCAACTTATTGTGTGACGTTCGACGTCGTTTTCCGGCGTTTGTCACACGATGATTCGCAAACAGCGGGCAACGAGCGCTTGGCGCGGTGATGCGGAGGGCCGGCGCGTCGGCGGGGTCTGGGCAGGCCCGGACGCAATACTTTCCGTATGCGGATGGATTCGGGTCGTGATGAAGATGGCGAGGGCTACCACGCGGTACCTGGCCTAGGCGCCGCCCGAGATCCCAACGCCTACTGGCGGCGGCGGTTCTTCATCCTCGGCGGCGGCGTGGCCGCGCTCGGGCTGTGCGCCTGGCTGTTGCCCGGTGGCCATCCGGCGGCGGGCACGTCGGCCATCGCCCAGGCGTCCATGGCGGCGCTCGATCGCCAGGGGGACCTCCCGGCGGCGGCGTACGGCAGCGCGTGGCCCGTTCCGACGCCGAAAAGTACGACGGCAACCCTCAGCGCCGCCGCGACGCCGGCCAAGAACCCCGATCAGCCCACGGCCGTGCCCGGCCCGCATCAGGACCCCAGCCCGGGCCCGAGCTCGAGCTCGTCGCCGTCACCGTCGCCCGCGTCGGCTCAGGGACCGCGCTGCACGCCGTCCGACATCGTGCTCAGCCTGTTCACCGGCCAGCCCGGCTACGGTCAGGGCGCGTCACCGAAGTTCGACATCTACGCGGTATCGACGTCGTCCAGCGCCTGCACGCTCAGCTACGGGCCGGGCTCGGTGCACGTGGTAGTGACCAGGAACGGGCGGGTGGTGTGGGACTCGGACTGCGTGCAAGCCCCCGGCCGCCCCCTCGGTGAGGTTCACCCTGGGCGTGCCCCAGGTGCTCTCGATTACCTGGAACCGCCAGGCCAAGGAGCCCGCAGGGTGCGCGGGCGCGCTGCCGGCCGGCGGCGGGGCACGTTCGACGCGGTCGCGCTGACCGACGGCCAGTCCAGCCCGGTCCGTTCGTTCACGCTCTCCCGTTAGCCGCGGAAGGCCGCCCGCATGGCCTCGCGCACGTCGCTGACCTCGGAGACCTCCATCGCCGAGTCGGCCGGGTACCCGTTGCCGGCCGAGCCGGCGGGCACGATCGCCTGGCGGAATCCCATCCGCTCGGCCTCGGCCACCCGGCGCGGCACGCCGACGACGTTGCGCACCTCGCTCGCCAGGCCGACCTCGCCGACCACGATCAGACCGGGCGGCAGCGCCAGGCCGGCCACCGAGCTCGCCAGCGCGAGCGCGACCGCGAGATCGACCGACGGCTCGGTCAGCCGGACGCCGCCCACCGTCGCGGCGTAGACGTCCGACTTGCCGATCTTGACGTCGGCCCGGCGCTGCAGCACCGCCAGCACCATGCCGACCCGGGAGGCGTCGAGCCCGGAGGTGACCCGCTTCGGCACGTCGAGCACGGACGGCGCCACCAGCGCCTGCACCTCGGCCAGCAGCGGCCGCCGCCCCTCCAGGGTGACGGTCACGCAGGTACCGGGAACCGGCTCGCTGTGCCGGGACAGAAACAGGCCGCTCGGGTCGGCCAGCCCGATCAGGCCGTACTCGCCGAGGTCGAAGCAGCCCACCTCGTCGGTCGGGCCGTACCTGTTCTTGACCGCGCGGACCATCCGCAGCCGCGAATGCCGGTCGCCCTCGAAGTGGAGCACCACGTCGACCAGGTGCTCCAGGGTCCGCGGGCCGGCCACCGAGCCGTCCTTGGTCACGTGGCCGACCAGGATGGTCGACATCCCGCGCTGCTTGGCCACGGCGATGAGCGCCGCCGCGACCTCGCGGACCTGGGTGACGCCGCCGGGCACGCCGTCGACGTCGCCCGCCGCGATCGTCTGCACCGAGTCGATGATCAGCAGCCTCGGCTGCACCGACTCGACGTGGCTGATGACCGCGTCCAGGTCGGTCTCGGCCGCCAGGTACAGGTTCTGGTGGATGGCGCCGAGCCGGTCCGCGCGAAGCCGGACCTGCGCGGCGGACTCCTCGCCGGTGATGTAGAGCACCGGGCCCTCGGCGGCGACCAGCGCGCCCGCCTCCAGCAGCAGGGTGGACTTGCCGACGCCGGGCTCGCCCGCGAGCAGCAGCACCGCGCCGGGGACCAGACCGCCGCCGAGCACCCGGTCGAGCTCGTCAAGCCCGGTCGGCCGGGCAGCCGCGTGGGCCGCGTCGACCTGCCCGATCGGCATCGCCGCAGTCGATACGGGGCCGCCGCCGAGCCGCCCGGCGCCACCCGCGCCGCCGCCGTAGGCGGCCGCCCGGATGCCGGCCCGGACCAGCCGCGGCACGGCCGCCTCGCTGACCGTGCCCCAGGCCTGGCACTCGCCGCACCGGCCGACCCACTTGGGCGCCTGCCAGCCGCACTCGCTGCACCGGAACGCCGCCGTCGACTTCGCCATGCCCGCACCCTATCGACGGCGTCCGACATTCCACTGGCGCCGGAGACCGGCCGAGGGTGTCCCCCCGCGAGCCAAAGCGCGCGCCGCTGTCCTGGACTGAGGAGGGATGGAGCGCAGCGACACCGACGCAGGAAGGGCAGGGCAGCGCGCGCGGAGGCGAGCGGGGAGAGCACAGTAGCTAGGCGGGTGACCGAGCAAGCGAGGAGGACGCGATGACGGTGCTGCCCGCGATACCCGTCGTGCTGTCCTCCTCGTCGGTCTACCCGGAGAAGACGCCCGACGCCTTCGACGCGGCCGCCAAGCTCGGCTACGACGGGGTTGAGGTGATGGTCTACACCGACCCGGTCAGCCAGTCCGGGGACGCCCTGGCGCGGCTGGTGGACTACCACCAGGTGCCGGTGCTCGCGGTGCACGCGCCCGGCCTGCTGCTCACCCAGCTGGTCTGGGGACGCGAGCCGTGGTCGAAGCTGCTGCGGGCCAAGGACCTGGCCGAGCGGCTGGGCGCGAAGGTCGTCGTAGTCCACCCGCCGTTCCGCTGGCAGCGGGAGTACACCCGGGGATTCGAGCAGGGCATCGCCAAGATGTCGGAAGAGACCGACGTGATCTTCGCGGTGGAGAACATGTTCCCGATCAGGTCGGGCGCCACCGAGATCTCCGGCTACGCCCCGCACTGGGATCCGACCAAGCTCGACGTCCCCAACGTGACCCTTGACCTGTCGCACACGGCCGCCTCCGCCTCCGACGCGATCGTGATGGCGAACGACATCGGCACCCGCCTGGCGCACATCCACCTGGCCGACGGCACGGGCGTGTCGAGCGGCCCGGTCCCGGACGAGCACCTGGTCCCCGGCCGGGGCAGGCAGCCCTGCGCCGAGCTGCTGCGCGGCATCGCCGCCACCGGCTACCAGGGCATGGTCGTGGCCGAGGTGAACACCAGGCACGCGCCGACCAGGGAGGTCCGCCGCGCCGACCTGGTGGAGACCCTCGCCTTCGCCAGAACCCACCTATCGCAGGTAGCGGTCCGCTAGCCCGCTTGCTGCGCATTTGCAACTGCAAGCAGGCGGGCTAGAATGTTACCTATGGCGAACATGAACAGCATCGGGGAGTACATCAGGCAGCAGCGTGAGCAGGCGAAGATCTCCCTCCGTCAGCTCGCCGAGCAGGCCGGCGTCTCCAACCCATACCTGAGCCAGGTCGAGCGCGGGCTGCGCAAGCCGTCCGCCGACATCCTGCAGCAGATCGCCAAGGGACTGCGCATCTCCGCCGAGGCGCTCTACGTGCAGGCGGGCATCCTCGAGGACCGTCCGGGCGACTCCGGCGTCAGGTCCGCGCTGCTGACCGACCCGCAGCTGACTGAGCGGCAGAAGCAGGTCCTGATCGAGATCTACGAGTCCTTCACCAAGGAGTCGCAGCAGCCGACGACGGCCGAGGTGGTCGCGATCACGCGCGACCGCAGCCGACGCCGAGCGAGCCGGTGACGCCGGTCGCAACGCGACACCGCCGCGCCCGCCGATCGATTCGGACGCGGGCGGTCAAGCCGAATCCGTCTAACTAGCCGCGACACAAGGTAACGTGAGATCGTGCTTTCAATTCGTGGGCAATGGCGACTACGCGCCGCTCTCCTACTTCTTCGTGGCGCTCGCGGTGGCGGCATTCGTCGTCGAGACGTGGGCGTTCATCGACGCCATCATCAGGCCCGCCCCGGCCTTCGCGGCGGCGGGCAAGCTGACCAAGCCACTGTGGCTGATCATCCTCGGCGTCGCCTTCGTGCTCGGGCTCTACTCCGCCGCGTACGGCGGCGCGACCGGGTTCCTATCGGTGCTTTCCTTCGTCGCCGCCGCGGTCTACCTGGCCGATGTCCGGCCGAAGGTCCGCGAGTTCAAGCGCGGCGGCTCTACTCACAATGGCCCGTACGGTCCCTGGTAGATCAGAGTCAAAATCCTGGCTTTAGCTAACGGACCGTTGCTCCGCCTGAACCGCCCCGCTCCCGCTCTACTCGGGTAGGCGGAACGGGTGAAACAACGGTCCGTTCGACCTGCTGATCTTGATCTTGATCTGACCCTAACGGCGTGACCAGCAGCAGCAGCGGCGTAGCGACGACCAGGGCGGCCGTCAGGACGATCGCCGCCTGGGCGGCCCGCGACATCGGCGGCGGCGGGGTGAGCAGCCGCAGCACCCGGGCGGTGAGCTCGCCCTCGGCCACGGCCAGGGCCCCGGCGGGAGCGCCGTCGGCGCCCGCCGTGCCGAAGCGGACCAGTGCGGTCGCCAGCTCCTTGGGCAGCAGCCCGCGGACCCGCAGCGCCCGGTCGTCGGCCATCATCTCCACCAGCAGCGCGACCGTCCGGTGGGCCTCGGCGATGCCGACCGACCGGGGGAACGCGCGGCGCAGTGAGGTGAACGGGATCAGCACCAGGTCGTGCCGGGCGCGCAGGTGGGCTCGCTCGTGGGCGAGGACGGCGGTCAGCTCGGCCGGAGCCAGCAGGTCGAGCGTGCCGACGCTGACGACGATCTGCGATCGGATTCCCGGCAGGCAGTAGGCCGCCGCGGCGGGGTAGTCGATCACCAGCGCGCCAGGGACCTTGGGGTCGCCGTGCGCGAGCAGCGCCAGCAGCTCGCGCTGCCGACGGCGCGCGCCGATGGCGTCGGCGAACGCCACCACCAGGACCGAGTAGAGCACGGCGAGGAGGGCGAAGCCGGCCGTGAGGAAGGTGAGCCTGACGGCGGTGAGCAACGGCGGCTGGTGCGGTGCGATCGACTGCGCCGGAGGCGACCCGCCCGGCGAGCGCGGTCAGCCCGCCGATGACCCCCGCGTGCGTCCCGGGGCCGCTGACGCCGATCGCGAGCAGGGCGCCGACGGCTGCCAGACCGCCGGCCAGGCCAAGCGCTTGCCACAGCAAAATCGCGGCCGCCGGGGACCTGCGCGGCCAGGACGCGCGCAGCATCGCGCGTGCGCTCCGCACGCTTCCCACGGCGACCGCGGCTAGTAGTACCGCGTCGGCCAGTGCCCTCATAATTCGATCCCGATATCTCCTTCTACGTGGACCGCGTCCCCGTCTTCCCCGTGCCCCTCGGTACCCGTCAGCGCATCGAGCAGCACTTCCGCCTCGGCGCCGGACACACTCTGCGCGAACCGCGCGAGCGCGGCCACCCGGTCGCCGGTCTGGTCGAGCGCGGTCAGCATCAGCTCGGCCACGTAGGCCTCCCGCGTCGCCGCGGGTCGGTAGCGCCAGGCCCGACCGTCCCGCTCCCTGCGAGCGAAACCCTTCTTCGCCAGCCGGTCAAGCACCGTCATCACGGTGGTGTGAGCCAGTTCGCGCTGGTCGAGCCCGTTACTGACCTGTCTGACGGTCAGCGCTGAATCCGTCTGCCAGAGGACTTCCATAATGGCACGTTCGAGGTCGCCCAGCCTGTTCACACGATAACTGTACCGTTGAAGCAGATTCCGAAACCAGTCCTCCGGGATCGGCGGCCAGCGGAGACTTTGCGATTTGGACGCAGCCGACGATGATCAGACCCAGCGCGACCAGCTGCGGAAGGAGCCACCAGCCGCCCCGCAATTCCTCGTTGAAAAGCGTGACGCCGAGGGCGATGCTGATCAGCGCGTCGCCGACCGTGAGCATCGGCTGCGAGGCGACCAGGGAGCCGGCCTGCAGCGCGTTCTGGAGCAGGAACAGCGCCCCGACGCCGGCCGCGGCGCCGGCGTAGATGTGCCAGTTGGTGAAGAATTCGACCGCCCCGCCGCCGAGGTCCGCCATCGCGTTCTTAATCAGCGCCGCGGTCAGCGCGTAGCCGCAGGCGGCCGCGAGCCCGAGCAGGGCCGCGCGGGGTTCCCCGTGGGTGCCGGTGGCCCAGATGATCAGCACGGCCTCGAAGACGGCGATGACGATGAGCGCGATGATCCAATCCTGGCCAGGGGCGCTGTCGGAGGCGCCGCTGGGCTGGGCGATCGCGAGCCCGAGGCCGAGGGCGGCGGTGGTGGTCCCGATCGCGAGCCAGGGCAGCCTCCTGAGCGCGTCCCGGTTGTGGTTGGCGAGCGCGGCCAGCACCAGCGTGACCGGCAGCTCGATGATGAAGATCGGCTGCACTAGGGCGATCGGACCGGTCGCGAGCGCCGCGGCCTGGGCGACGGCGGCGACGATGACCATGCCGATGCCCGCCAGCCACACCCGGCGCTTGGCCAGGTCGGCGATGAGCGAGACATGCATCGACCGCTCGGCCGGTACCTGGGCGGCCGCCCGGCGCTGCAGGACCGACGCGCAGGCGTTGCTCGCCGCGGTCAGCAGCGCGAAGAACACGCAGACCACGGTGTGCGCGGCGATCGGATGCAGGTGCACGGGGATTCCGGCCTCGGTCCACCCGGAGTTCAGCCCATTCACGCCGGGCTCTGTTTCTGGTTTTCGCTCTGTTCTTGGGTTTCGCGGTCGGCCGACCCGGCCTGCGCGTCGCCGTCGGGCTCCGAGCGGAGCGCGGCGAACGGGCGCAGGTTGGCCAGGCTCTCGCCGCGCTTTTCCCGCCATGCCCATTCCCGCTTGATGGCGGACGCGAAACCAATCATCAGCGCTTCGTTGAACGCTTCATCGGAATAAGTCAGCACGCAGCCGAGCAGCCGGTCGATCTCCGCCTCGGTGACGGCGGCCAACGGGAGCCGTCCGGTCAGGTAGACGTCACCGGTGCCGTCGAGCGCGAAGTGGACGCCGTACATCCGGGCGCTGCGCTCGAGCAGGAAGCGGTAGAACGCGGCGTGGTTCTCATCCGGCTGGCGGCAGAAGAACGCCTCCACCTGCAGGCTGTGGTCTCCGGCGATCAGCCAGGTCATGGTGGCGAGCTTGTGCTCTCCGTCCAGGCGGACCAGATACGAGGCCGGAGGCTGGTGCTCGTAGCTCAGGCCCAGGGCGTCGAGCACGCCGCGGAGGACGTCGGCGGCAGCGGAGTTCTGCTGCGCCATGCGCCTAACGCCCTCACCCGGGCCGCGCGGGAGACAACCGCCTCGTCCATGGCTCCGGTATACACCTTTGCCAGCCTGTCCACGGTCGCGGACCAGCCGAAAGCGGACGCGTGTCGTCGAGCGCCCTCGGACAGGGCCTGGAGCCGCCTGGGCGCCCGGATGAGACGCCTGACGACCCGCGCCCAGTCGGCCGCGTCATGGCCGTCCACTAGGACACCGGAGTAGCCGTCGCTGACGACGGTGCGCAGGCCGCCGACCCGGGCCGCGACCACCGGCGTGCCGCAGGCCTGCGCCTCCAGCGCCACCAGGCCGAACGACTCCGAATGAGACGGGGTGAGCACCACCGTGGCCGCTCGGTACCACTGCGCGAGCTCGGCCTGCGGGCACGGCGGCTCGAACCGCACGATCTCGCTGATCCCCAGCCGCGCCGCCAGTTCGCGCATGCCGTCGGGGTCTGCTCGCTGCTGTCGCCCGCTCGGCCCGCCGACGAGAACGACCCGCAGCGTCCGGCGGAGTTCCGGGCTGGCCTCGATGAGCTTGGCGGCGGTCTTGAGCGCGACGTCCGGGCCCTTAAGGGGCTGAACCCGGCCGACGAACAGCAGCACCACAGCGTCGTCGGCGAGGCCGAATCGTTTTCTGGCCTCGCGCTTGGACTGCGAGGTGCCCGGCTGGAAGATGCTGAGGTCCGCGCCGGGGTTGACGGTTTGCACCTTGGCCGGGTCGGCGTCGTAGAGCTCGGTGAGCTGGCGCGCTTCCTCGGCGGTATTGGCGATCAGCCGGTCGGCGGCGGCGATCACGTCGAGCTCGCCCCTGATCCGTTCCGGCGGTTCGGCTATCTCGCCGGCCGCGAGGGCGGCGTTCTTGACCTTGCCCAGCGTGTGCATGGACTGCACCAGCGGCACACCCCAGCGCTCCTTGGCGGCCGCGCCCACCTTGCCCGACAGCCAGTAGTGCGCGTGCACCAGGTCGTACCGGCCCGGCTCGGCGGCCGCCTCGGCCCGCAGCACCTCGAGGGTGAACTGGCAGACTTGGGCGGGCAGGTCGGTCTTGTCCAGCTCCTCGAACGGCCCGGCCACTACGCTGCGGACCATCACCCCGGGAACGAGTTCGGCCAGTGGCGGGGTGTCACGGCAGACGGCCCGGGTGAAGATCTCCACCTCGGTGCCCCGGTCCGCGAGGCGCTTGGCGACCTCGACCACGTAGACGTTCAGCCCGCCCGCGTCGCCGGTGCCCGGCTGGTCGAGCGGGGACGTATGGACGCTGAGCGAGGCGATCCGCCGTGGACCGCTAGTGGGCAGCGTAGACACAGATGTAACCAACCGCGCGAATGAGGATTTCCTTCCCACACCCCATCTTCCTCCTCGCCGCCGGGCGCTGGGGACCCCTGCCGGGAGGGGCGGCCTGGTTGATACCTCTATGTTGCCGTGTGGCGGTCCAAGCTAGGCTTGGCGGCATGGGAACCCTCGTGCTTGTGCGCCATGGTGAGAGTGAATGGAACTCGAAGGGTCTGTTCACGGGATGGGTAGATGTAGGGCTTGCGGCGAAGGGCGTTCAGGAGGCGTCGGCCGCCGGGCGGATGCTGGTCGATGCCGGTCTGCGGCCGGACGTCGTGCACACCTCGGTGCTGACCCGGGCCATCTCGACCGCTAACGGCCTGCTCGAAGAGGCCGGGCTGAGCTGGCTGCCGGTCCGCCGCTCGTGGCGGCTGAACGAGCGGCACTACGGCGCGCTGCAGGGCAAGGACAAAGCGCAGACGCGCCAGGAGTTCGGCGACGAGCAGTTCATGACCTGGCGTCGCTCCTACGACGTGCCGCCGCCCCCGATCGCCGACGACGACCCGCTTTCGCAGGCAGGCGATCCCCGTTACGCGACGCTGCCGCCCGAGCTGATGCCGCGCACCGAGTGTCTCAAGGACGTCCTCGGGCGGTTCCTTCCGTACTGGTACGACGCGATCGTGCCTGATCTCGCCGCGGGCCTGACGGTGCTGGTGGTGGCGCACGGCAACTCGCTCCGCGCGCTGGTCAAGCACCTGGACGGGATCAGCGACGCGGCGATCGCCGAGCTCAACATCCCGACCGGCATCCCGCTGCTCTACGAGCTGGACGCGACGTTCAAGCCCACGGTGGCCGGCGGGCGCTACCTGGACCCGGAGGCGGCCGCCACGGCGGCGGAGGCCGTTAAGAACCAGGGTCGCTAAAGCCGCCAATCCGTGAACGACGCGGGCCTTGGAAGTGTCGGTGGGTAAGAGGCGAAGTGAACTTCCGGAGAAGAGTGACATTTCGCGCGATCTCCGGATTGTGGCGGCCCCGGCTGGTCCGCATACCATCAGATACGTGAGTATGGACTGGTCACGCTGGTGCGGGCTGCCCGGGCGGCAAACGTCCGCGCAGGTCGGCGACCCGGCGCGGAGTGGCCCGGTATGGCGATAAGGACGCGTACCGGCAGCGGCGTGCGGCAGCAGAAGAGCGCCCGGCTGAGGGCCGCTCAGCAGCCCGCCAAACTGCCGCCAGGCATCGCCTCGGTGCTGTCCGTCCTCTCCTCGTCCGCGGTCGTCGTGGACAGCGAGGACCGGGTGCTGCGCGCGAGCGCGGCGGCCCGCGCCTTCGGGATCGTCAAGGGCGACCGGCTGATGGTGAGCGAACTCGCCGCCCTCGCCCGGCAGGTCCGGCGGGACGGCGAGATCCGCGAGGCCGAGTTCGAGGTGCCGGTGCCGCGCTTCGGCGGGCGCACCACCACGTTCGCGGTCCGCGTGGCCCCGCTGTCGGGGACCGTCGGCGGCGGCGGGCTGGTGCTCGTGCTGGCCGAGGACCGGACCGAGAGCCAGCGGGTCGAAGAGGTCAGGCGGGACTTCGTGGCCAACGTCAGCCACGAGCTCAAGACCCCGGTTGGCGCGCTGGCGCTGCTGGCGGAGACGATCGAGGACGCGGCCGACGACGAAGAGGCGGTCCGCCGGTTCGCGGGCCGGATGCGGCAGGAGGCGGCCAGGCTGACGTTCCTGGTCCAGGACCTGATCACGCTGTCGCGGATCCAGGCCGCCGAGCCGGTCCCCGATCCGCGCCCGGTGCAGGTAGACGCGGTGGTCGCCGAGGCGCTCGACCGGTGCCGGATGAAGGCGAACGCGCGGGGGATCACGCTCGCGTCCATCGGAGTGCGCGGGCTCAGCGTCCTCGGCGAGGAGGACCTGCTGGTCACCGCGGTGCGCAACCTACTTGAGAACGCGGTCGTCTACAGCCCGGAGCGCACCCGGGTCGTCGTGTGCGTCAAGAAGCCGGGCGACGGCGGCGTCGAAATCAGCGTGACCGACCAGGGGATCGGCATCCCCGAGCGTGACCTGGAGCGGATCTTCGAACGCTTCTATCGCGTCGACCCGGCCCGCTCGCGGGCCACCGGCGGCACCGGGCTCGGGCTCGCCATCGCGAAGCACGTGACGGTCGCGCACGGCGGCCGGGTCAACGTGCGGAGCGTGGAGGGCGCGGGATCCACCTTCACCCTGTGGCTACCACTGCGGAGCGAACATGAAGGCATCAGCCCCGACCGGGCGCACGCCTAACCCTTTTCCCTGGATTTCGGCTACCCCGTCAGGAGGACTTCGGTGACACGTGTGCTGGTAGTGGAGGACGAGGAGTCGTTCAGCGATGCGATCTCGTACATGCTCCGCAAGGAGGGTTTCGAGGTGGCAGTGTGCGCCACCGGCCCGGACGCGCTCGACACCTTCGACCGGACCGGCGCCGACCTGGTGCTGCTCGACCTGATGCTGCCCGGCCTGCCCGGCAGCGAGGTATGCCGTTCGCTGCGCGAGCGGTCCAGCGTGCCGGTCATCATGCTCACCGCCAAGGACAGCGAGATCGACAAGGTGGTCGGCCTTGAGCTGGGCGCCGACGACTACGTGACCAAGCCGTTCTCCTCCCGGGAGCTGGTGGCCCGGATGCGGGCGGTGCTGCGGCGGCGCGGCGACGTGGAGGAGGTGGCCGACGCCACCCTCGAGGCGGGGCCGGTGCGGATGGACGTGGAGCGGCACGTGGTCAGCGTCCGCGGGGACCAGGTCCAGCTTCCGCTGAAGGAGTTCGAGCTCCTCCAGGTGCTGCTACGCAACGCCGACCGGGTGCTCACCCGGATGCAGCTCATCGACCGGGTCTGGGGCGCCGACTACGTGGGCGACACCAAGACCCTGGACGTGCACATCAAGCGGCTGCGGGCCAAGATCGAGACCGACCCGGCCAAGCCACGGCACATCGTCACCGTGCGCGGGCTCGGGTACAAGTTCGAGTCGGTCGGCTGACCCGCCTGGCCGATGGCCTAAGCGCCGCGGCCCGCCGCCCCCGACCGAAGCTCGAGGGCGGCGGGCCGCGGCGTTTTCACTGCTCGGCTCGCGCTCGCGTCAGGTCGGCGTCCCGCTCGGGGTCACGGTTACATTCGGCGCGACCGTGGTCCCCGGGTTGACGGTCGGGGTGGTCGCCGGCCCGTTGGCTGGCGCCGGGGAGTAGGTCGCCCAGTAGTACGACTGCGGCTCCACCGGGACCTGCAGGGTCACCGGGCCCGCGTTCTTGAACTGCAGCGTCACCTTGACGTAGCCGCCGGAGGCGAGCGGCGCGGACAGGTTCGTGAGCACCGCCGACGGCTGCGGCCCGGTCAGGTTGACAGGGATCTGCGACGGGAGGGCGACCGTGCCGCCGGCCAGCGTCACGCTGGCGGCCGCCTCGGCCGCCGAGGCGCTTAGCAGCGCGTCGCCGGTCGCGCCGTCGTTGAACAGCGACATGAACAGGCTGGCGGATGAGCCCGCGGGCAACGTCGAGCCGGACGGGGCGCCAAGCACGAAGACGTTGGTGATCTTGATTCCGTTGACGATGGTCTGCGCCCCGCCGGACGCGGCGTGGAACTCCAGCGTCGGGGCGCCGTTGCCGGCTTCACATCCGGAGACGGCCGTCATCAGCAGGGCAAGGGCACCTGCACCGATGCAGCAGGCGGCCAGCGGCGGTCTTGCCGAAGCGTGCGCGGATCACGGCGAAATGCCTCCTCGTTCAATGCCGACGAGAGGTACGAACACTCCCGTTGCGTCTGTAGTGGCCTGGCAGTCCACTACAGGCCGTAGAAATCGTATCGGCTCGCTCGGCGGCGGCCGCGTCGGGGGGTGAGCGAAAAGTCAGCCTGCGGAGGTGCCCGCCGTGGGGTGGGCTTGGGCGCTCGGCTTGCGCTCGGCCCTGGCGCCGGGCGAAGTTCAGTTCGCCCGGCGTGAGTCCCAGCTGGAAGCTCGCCGGAGAGGTTCTTGCAGACCTCGGCGGTGCCGTCGCTGAAGACCAGCAGCACGGTGAGGCCGGCCGGGTGGTACGCGTCGGCTGAGCACGCTGTCGGCGTCGTCCCCCGGGACCGCGTGGCCGTTGCCGAACTGGTTGGCCTCCGCCGTCAGCTGCGCGCTCGGCGCGCCGACGCCGACGAAGTACGACCCGATCGACGCCCGCCGCCGACCGCCTGACGCGTCAAGGCGGCTAAGAGCCGGGCCGCAACCGCAGTCCGTCGGGCACGAGGGCGATGGCGGAGCTGACGAGCGACCGCACCGGCTCGGTCTCGCCGTCAAGCGGACGTTCCCGGGCGGCAGCGGTGAGTCCGAGGGGGACGGACTGGTGGTCGCCCGCGGCGTCGCCGACGGCGTGAGCGCGTTCTCCTGCTCGGCCGGGCTGATCGTCAGCACGGACAGCAGCGCGCCGCCGACCAGGGCCAGTGCCAGGCAGAGCGCGATCAGCGGCACGAGCGCGGCAGGCCCGCTGCCCCCCGGCCCGCTAAATGGCCGCAGCAGTCGCCTGCGGCGCTGCCGCCGCCGCACGGCCCGCATCTCCCTGCGGTAGGCGAGCACGTCGCGATCGAGTTCCCGAGCATCATCCGGGATCACGATGTTCACCGGAGGCAGGCTGCCATCATCCCGCTCCGGCTCGCTGGCGAAGCTCACAGGCACCTCTTCCGGCTGTGGCTGCGGCCACGGGCCCTCACTCTTCAAGTATGAGCCAGATGCGGCCCTGGTGGCGCCTCGCGCGGCGATTTCCGAAGTCGAGGCGAATCCTCAGGTAGACTAGAGGTCTACCGTCAGCGGCGACGCACCAGACCACGATCCTGACGACACGTCCGCGCGATGCTCAGCGGTGGACACGCAGAGCACGCGAGTAGCCGTGCCGACCGTCGTAGATACCCGTTGAGCTTTTTTGCGTGTGCTCGAAATTGGTGTATTGACCTGCATATTCGCCAGCACGGGCATTTTATCGGTGGTCGAAGCCGTGGTAAGATAGCCTTCAGCGGAAGGGGTACTTGCCAGATGTCTTTTAAGGTCGGCGATACCGTCGTTTACCCTCACCATGGGGCTGCTCGCATCGAAGCCGTTGAAACTCGCACGATCAAGGGCGAGGAGAAGACCTATCTGGTCCTGAAGGTCGACAAGGGCGACCTGACCGTTCGGGTTCCCGCGGATAACGCGGAGCTCGTCGGGGTACGGGACGTGGTGGGTGCCGAAGGGCTTGAGCGCGTGTTCGAGGTGCTGCGCGCACCGCACACCGAGGAGCCCACTAACTGGTCGCGTCGGTACAAGGCCAACCTGGAAAAGCTCGCCTCGGGCGACGTTAACAAGGTCGCCGAGGTCGTCAGGGATCTGTGGCGCAGGGATAAGGAGCGCGGCCTCTCGGCCGGCGAGAAGCGGATGCTGGCCAAGGCCCGTCAGATCCTGGTGAGCGAGCTCGCCCTGGCCGAGAAGACCAACGAGGACAAGGCAGAAGCCCTCCTCGACGAAGTCCTTACGACGTAACCCGCGATAGGCTGCCGCGGTGGAGAAACTGCCGCGGGTTGGGCTTGGGGTGGATGTGCATCCGTTTGAGGATGGGCGCACGTTGCATCTGGCGGGGCTTGAATGGCCCGGGGAGACCGGGCTTGCCGGGCATTCTGATGGGGACGCTGCTGCCCACGCGGCCTGTGACGCCTTGCTGTCGGCTGCCGGGATCGGTGATCTCGGCGCTCATTTTGGCACGTCACGGCCCGAGTGGGCGGGGGCGTCCGGGGTTGCGCTGCTGCAGTGAGACGGCGCGCCTGGTCGCCGAGGCGGGATTCGTCATCGGGAACGTCGCCGTCTACGTCATCGGCAACCGGCCGAAGGTCGGCCCGCGCCGGGCCGAGGCCGTTGCCGTGCTCAGCGCCGCGCTGTCCGGCGCTCCGGTGTCCCTGTCGGCGACCACCACCGACGGTCTCGGCCTCACCGGCCGGGGCGAGGGAGTGGCCGCCATGGCCACCGCCCTCGTCCTCCCGGCGTTAGACGCGGGCGGCTAGTTTTCGTCGGCGTCGTCGGTCGGCGGAGTCGGGGTGACCCGTACCCGGTTGAGGCGCGGGAACCGACGCGAACGGTGCGGTGGCAAAGGGCGGGGCGTCGTCCTCGAGGTCCTGCGGCTCGCCCGGTCCGTGCGGAGGCACCTCGATATCGGGGTCCGAGGTGAGCACGGGATAGACCTGGCCGGCCAGAGCCGGGTCCACCTCCGCTTCCCAGTCCTCGTCGCCGTACTGCTCCGCCGCGGCGCTGCTTGCGTACCTGATCGCCTGCGGGCTTGGTGTCGGCGCAGGCGGCTGAACCGGCTTCGGCGTCGGCTCGACCGGCACTTCGCCCGTCGGCTCGCCGGTCGGCTCCGCCGGTGCCTCAGGTGTCGATTCTGGCGCGACCGCGCCCGGCCAGGGCGGGTCGGCGTCCTCCTGCTGGCTGGCTGGCGGCCGCGTCGCTTCGGGGGCCGTCGGGGCCGTCGGGGCGAACGCGGGCTCCTCGCGGGTGGCGGCTGTGCCGGGGTCGGAATCGGCGTCACTCGAGTCAGCGGCGGGTGCCGGTATCTCCTGGGTCGGCGCCGCTTCCGGGACCTCGGCAACCACGGTGGCCGCGTCCGGCGCCTGATCCGAGTCGGCCGCCGGCCGGTCGGCCAATGCGGGGACCGGCGCCGCGGGCAGCGCGATGGGGGGTGCGGGCGGGCGGGGCGTGTGGCTCGTCGCCAGCAACGGGACAGCATCGACGGCAGAGACCATCATCGGGGCGGTGGGCTGGTCGGCCAGGTCGTCAGCCGGCTCCTGCACCCGTCCCTGGCCCCGGACTGGTTCCGGCGCCCGCGGTCGAGACTGCCGCAGCATCGTGAGAAACAGACTGAAGGCGAGCAGGACGGCCGCCACCGGGGCGGCGGCGACCACGCCCTCGGTCGGCCGTGCCGCAGCCCGTAGTTCATCGCGTGCAGCACGTCGGTGACCCCGATCGCGGCCAGGACGACGATGACCACCACCCACGCCCAGCACCGCGCCCACCAGTGCGCGTCCCTGAGCATGACGGCGGCCACGCAGGCGATCACCAGCACCGCGTCGAACACGGCGGGGTAGATCCGGGCGAGTTGCACGGACACGCCCCCCTGCAGCGCGATCGCGTGGATTCCCGGTAGGACAGGAAAAACGTGCCCGCCGCCACGGCGACGACCACGAGCGCGACCGCGAAGTTCACCAGGCGATGAAGCCAGTTGCGCCGAGGCGCGGTCTGCGCTGCGGTGGGATCGGCTGGGAAGCCGGGAAATGAAGCTGAATCGGGGTGTCGTTCCATCTGCCTGACTACCTGGTGATCTGTGTGCCTGTCGGCCATGAGGGCGCTTCGCGTGATTCTTCCTGAGTACGCGATGCCCACGGTATCGGCGTTAGTCCTGGATTGGAACGATTTCACGGCATAGCGAACTGTGTCGCTCCATGAGCGGCCCGGGGTCGGATACCGTACGCTATGCCGGGTGACGCTCCGCCTGCATGACACCGCAGCTAGAACGGTTCGCGAGTTCCAGCCAGTCACGCAGGGGCGGGCATCCGTCTACGTGTGCGGCGCGACCGTCCAGGGTGCGCCGCACCTGGGCCATCTCCGCTCGGCGGTCTGCTTCGACATCCTGGTGCGCTGGCTGGAGGCCTCCGGCTACCAGGTGACCTACTGCAGGAACGTCACCGACGTGGATGACAAGATCCTGCGCGCCGCCGCCGCTGAGGACATTCCCTGGTGGGCGCTGGCGGAGCGGAACACCCGCGCCTTCACCGAAGCCTACGAGCTGCTCGGCTGCCGCCCGCCGGATGTCGAGCCCCGCGCGTCCGGTCACATCCCTGACATGATCGCGCTGATCGAGCGGCTGGTCGAGGGCGGCCACGCCTACCAGGCCGGCGGCGACGTGTACTTCGACGTGCGCACTGCCACCGGATACGGCTCGCTGTCGCGACAGCGACTCGACGAGATGCGCCCGGCCGAGGATGCCGACCTGGAGGACGGCATCGTGGCGGCGGTCAAGCGGGATCCCCGCGATTTCGCCCTGTGGAAGGGCGCCAAGCCGGGCGAGCCGTCGTGGCGGACCCCCTGGGGTCCCGGCAGGCCGGGCTGGCATCTGGAGTGCTCGGCGATGGCGGCCGGCTACCTCGGGACCGCCTTCGACATCCACGGCGGTGGCATCGACCTGGTCTTCCCGCACCACGAGAACGAGCGCGCCCAGTCGACGGCGGCGGGCGACGACTTCGCCCGCTACTGGGTTCACAACGGGCTGGTCGCTCTCGCCGGGCAGAAGATGAGCAAGTCGGCCGGGCACGCGCTGGCGGCAGCCGAGGCGCTGACCCAGGTCCGGCCGCAGGAACTGCGGTACTACCTGGGCCAGGCGCACTACCGGTCGACGCTCGATTACTCCCGGGACGCGCTCGACGAGGCCGTGGCGGCGTATCAGCGGATCGAGCGGTTCGTCTCCCGCTCGCACCACGCGGTCATCTCCAGAGACGGACACGCGCCGCATCTGCTTGACGCGCCCGGCACCGCCCCCACGCCGCCGCTGCCCATCTCCTTCACCGCCGCGATGGACGACGATCTCGCCGTTCCGGCCGCGCTGGCGGCAGTGCACGCCACAGTGCACGATGGCAACTACGCTCTAAGCACGGGGAACATCGAGAGCATCCGGACGAGCCTGGCTCAGACCAGGGCCATGCTGACGGTTCTCGGCCTCGACCCGCTCGACCCCGGGCTGGCAGGCAGGCGATCCGGACGGGCGGCTGCACTCGGTAGTCGATGCGCTGGTCGCGCTGGTGCTGCGACAGCGGGAGTCGGCGCGCGCGCGGGGCGACTATGCTTCGGCGGACTCCATCAGGGACACTTTGGAGGACACCGGGGTGGCTGTCGATGACACCCCCGAGGGCCCGCGATGGGAACTTAAGCGATGAACTGGCGGAGCAGGCGATGAGCGGGCAGAAAAAGGGCGGCGGCGACGGCCGGGCGGCGGGCGGCGGCGGATACACCAAGCGCGGCAAGCCGCGTCCGGGCACCGGCGGGTACCGCAAGGACAGGCTCGAGGGCAAGGGCCCGACGCCGCCCGCCTCGATGCGCCCGGGCCATCCCGCGCAGCGGGCCGCTGCCGCGGCGGCCCGGGCTGACCGGAACGGCAAGCCAACGGGTCGGGGCAATGAACGCGGGGGAGTCAGCCGCGACCGTTCGGAATACTCGAGAGAGAACCCGGCAGCACGCGGCAGCGGCGAAGGACCGGAAATGGTCGCCGGCCGCAACTCGGTTGTCGAGTCGCTGCGAGCCGGAATCCCGGCGATGGCACTGTACGTCGCGGGCCGGGCGCACGAGGACGAGCGGGTCGCCGAGTCCCTGCAGCTGGCGTCGGAGGCGGGCATCGCGGTGCTCGAATCCAGCGTCGTCGAGCTTGACCGGCTAACCGGCGGCGCGATCCACCAGGGTGTCGCGCTGCGGGTGCGGCCGTACGAGTACGCGCACCCGGAAGATCTCGCGGGCGGCGACGGCGCGTCCATCCCGCTCATCGTTGCCCTCGACGGCGTGACCGACCCGCGCAACCTGGGGGCGGTGATCCGGTCCGCGGCCGCCTTTGGCGCGACCGGCGTGGTGGTGCCGTCGCGGCGCAGCGCGGGCGTGACCGCGGGAGCGTGGAAGGCCTCGGCCGGGGCGCTGGCGCGGCTGCCGGTGGCGCAGGCGGTGAACCTGACGCGGGCGCTTGAGGGCTACAAGTCGCTCGGGTTCTTCGTGGCCGGGCTGGACGCGGAGGGCAGGGACGAACTGCGGGACATGTCGATCGCGGACGGACCGATGGTCCTCGTCGTAGGGTCTGAGGGACGCGGGCTGTCTCGTGTGGTGGCCGGTGCGTGCGACCTGCTCGTCCGGATCCCGATGGCCTCGGGCACGGAGTCGCTGAACGCGGGAATCGCCGCGTCGATCGCACTGTACGAGATCGCCGGGGTGAGGGCCAGGCGCGGCTGACGGCTTGCCTTAGCGGATCGTCAGCATCATGCGAGGCGCGCTGCCGAGGGCGGTCTCGGCGACGCCGCAGTCGACGAAGCCGACGGCCCGGTAGAACCCGAGCGCGTCCGGGTTGGCGGTCACCGCGAGGCTCTGCACACCCTGCGCGCCGAGAACTTCCGCGATGCTGTTGACCAGGGCGGTGGCGATCCCGCGGCGCATCCACGCTGGATCCACGAACAGGTCCTCGAGCTCCATGCTGCCGTCGCTCGCCGCGGATTCGGGTTCGGCCCAGGTAGCGAAGCCGACGACCGAGCCGTCTTCCTCCGCCACCTGGGTGCGGCCCTCGGTCAGCCCTTCTGGACCTATCACTAGGTACTCGGGATGGGCAAGCAGGCTCTCGCGGTAGCTGACGTCCGACAACGACGCGTTGCGGTAGACGCGGGCAACCGCGTCAAGGTCGGCGGGCGTTCCCAGGCGGATCATGCACCCAGTATGGTCCAGAAGGGGCGCTAGCCGTCTCGTCCGGACTCGGCGGTGAGCGTTTCCGGCGCCCTCATCCGCCACGCGTCGGTGACGAGTTCGGTCAGCCGCTCGGTGTCGACCGCCGCCAGCCGCAGCAGTATCAGCGGCCAGTCACCGTACTCGGGAGCGCTGAAGAATATCTCCGGTTCGCCCAGGAGCAGCGCCTGCTTTTCCGCTTCGTCGCCGACGTAGAGCACCGCGATATCGGTCCTGATGCGCCGGGGCTGTCCCTGCCTCCGCTCCGGATAGGACCAGATGAAGCCGCGTCCCGCTACCCGGAAATCGAAGCCGTCGCTGTCGATTTCCTCCACGTGCGGCAGGGCAAGCGCCAGTCGCCGCACGTCGTCGGCGTTAGCCATCGCAATCCCCTCCGGTCAGACCACGCGCGCGGCGATGACGCGTGCGCAGTCAAGCGGCTCGGCCTGGCTGGTGTCGATCTCGATATCGTAGACGACGCCCTGGTGGACCGTCTCGGCCTGCAAGGCGGCCATCCCGGCCGCCCGGTCGCCGCGGGCGATCTCGCGGCGAGCCGCGACCTCCGGGGCGCAGCGCACCCCCACCCACAGCACGTCGAGACCCGCCAGGCCTGCGCGGACGCGCTGCTGGGAGACGGCGCCGCCGAGGAACACGTCATCGAAGATGATCCGCGCCCCGGCCCTGGCCATGGCGGCGACGCCGGCCATCCAGGCGGACTCAAGCTCGCGGAAGCCGCCGCCGACCACGACTTCCCCCTGCTGGCCGATCGCAATGCCGGAGCCAGAATCGGTGAGCGGCGGCGGCAGGGCGTCGACCAGGTCGTCCACGCTGAGGCTGAGCCACGGCTGCGGCAAAATCGTCTGCAGGCGCCGGGCGATACCGGTCTTGCCCGAGCTGGAACCGCCGTTAAGCACGATGACCTGGACCGCCATGTCGCCATTATCCCAAGCCTGACCGATTGACGCGGTACCCGTACGAGTCCACGAACGGCGCGAGATCGGGCTCGCCGAACTCGCTGCGCAGCGCCTGGAAGGCCGCGACCTTCCCCTCGCCGAACCGGCGGACGTTGGCCGCGTAGGCCGCAGCGGTGAGGAAGACCGGAGGCGTCTTCTTGGAGTGGAACTTGTCCGCGTACATGACCAGCCGCTCCTCGCCGGTCTCGGCCAGGTAGTCGGCCGGCGGGAGCGGCAGCTCCTGCGTGATTACGTCTTCCCGGCTGAGTCCGACCCCGGTGTGATGCGAAGCGATCCGGCAGATCGCCTCGGGAAGCCCCTCCTCCCGGAGAAGCTCGTACCCGAGAATCCCGTGCCGAATGTAGTTGGCGCGGTCAAGCTCGCCCGCGTCGTCGTACAGCCGGTACACCCCGATGTCATGCAGCAGGGCGCCGGCCCGCGCCAGGTCGATGTCGATCTCCCGGCCGGCGCCCAACCGGGACTGGAGCTGCTCGGCGATGCCGCACACGATCAGGCAGTGCGTATAGACGAGGTCGAACGCGTCTGCCGTCGGCGCGTGCTTCTCGTGCAGGCCGAGGATTGCGTCATCGGTCGGAATCCGCATGCTCCCAGACTCCCAGTTCCGGGTTCCAAGTTGCCGAGTCTGTGGCAGCTCCGGTGAGGATCGGGTCGGCGAAGGCTCGCAGGACTTCCAGCGCCTCACCGAAGTCGGCCGGCAGGGTTTCGGTCAGCTGTAGCTTGGCCCGCCACGTTGCCCATCTCGGCTGGCCGATCTCCTCGTAGCCGTCGAGTATTTCGCCGAGTCCCGAGAGCTCGACGTCGCGGAATTCGGCGACGGTTTGCAGGGCGCGCCCGATGTCGCTCGCGCGGAAGGCATACCGCCGGGTGAGTTGACAGATGTCACCGAAGTCGCGCCAACGGGTGTTCGCCTGGCCGCGCTGGATCACGGTGACGATCTTCTCCGCCAGCACCATCTCCCGTGGGTAGCCGCGCAGGCGTATCGGCGCGGCTTCGAGTAGCCGCGGGAGGGCGACGTCGGCGGGCTCCGGCCAGATCGGGTCGCCCACGTTGACATCGACGTGGAATGGTTCCCTGGCCGTGGCGAGGCTAGCGACCAGGCGTACCCGAACGCCGCCGTACGCGTCCCCGTCCCTGATTGTTTCGGCCCGGACGTCATCGAGGTCGAAGGTGAGGCCGTCGTCTAGCCCGTCGGGCAGCTGGGCAGCGGCCACGTCGGCAACGAGTTTGCGTACAGTCTCCACTGCGCCGGGCGTCGCTATAGCTGCCAGATCCACGTCAGCGGTGGGCCGGCGCAGCTCATACGCCGCCAACAGCACCCCTCCCTTGAGCACGAACCTGTTCTTGTGCGGTGAGTTGGCTAGGCGAAGGAGGAAACCCTCCAGTGCGTATAGCCGCAGATACTCGGCAGTCGTGCGTCCGGCCGACAGAGCCTTGCTGCGAAGCGCCAGAAAAGCCTGCCCGGCGGTCGTCGCCTTTGTAGGCCGCTCCATGTCTCTCCTTACGTGCTACGGACTACTCGTCATGCTACATGTGTCAGAGTAGGACCTGGAGCGCGTGCAGGACGGCGGGCTTGGCGGCAGGAAAGGAGTTTGTAATGCGCATCAGTTCGGAAGGCACGCCGCCTTGACGGAGCCAGCGACGCAGAGCCTCGTTTGCAACCTCTGGGCCCACTTCGCGGCGCAGGCGAAAGGCGTCCACGATGGTGCGGGGAGCGTTGTACAGGCCGAGGGCGTGCGTGTCGTCCACCGAGATCTCGTTGCGCCCGAGCTCGAACGTGGCGCGATCGAAGGTGTGCCAGTGCACGGGGGCGGATGTCCGGGGTCGCCATGCTCCTCGAGGCACGGCGACGTCGTGGGTCACTGGGATGATGTCGGTTAGTTCGTGCCTCGCCAGGGCCGACACCAGGCAAAGAGTCGCCTTGTCGGCCCGCGCTGCGATCTCGACGAGGTCGTAGTCGAGCGGCGCGCCATCCGTGCGCCGGTACAGTCCGCGGCCGACCCGTTCGACCTCGCCAGTCGCCAGCATCCGCTGCAGCTCGCGCCTAGACACGCCGTATTGCGTGGCGTCGGCGGCTGTGAAAGTGGTCGGCAGTCGGGAGTGCATCCCTGGGCTCCTCCCCGGTGCACGGGATCCTATACAGACATGACACAACTGTATAGGGTTATGTACAGTCGGCGTTCGTCGGCCGGATGCCGGGCTGGGCGCTTCGGGACGGGTGGGAGGGGTGCTCCCGCTGGTGAGAGAGTGCTGGCGAGGGACGCGGAGGGCAGGGTCCGTTCGAGATGATGGATTTGCGGGTTTGATTTGGCTTTCGGGCTTTAGGTAGTCGGCGTTATCGGGGGGAAGCTGGGCCGGTGGAGTCGCGGACGACCAGTTCGGTGGCCAGTTCGATGTGCAGCGCGTCGAGCCGCTGGCGCTCCATGAGCCGGATCAGGAGGCTGACGGCGAGGCGGCCCATTTCCTGCAGCGGCTGACGGACGGTTGTGAGCAGGGGCCGGGTGGCCTGGGCGAGGTCTATGTCGTCGAAGCCGGAGACGGAGAGGTCCTCGGGTACGCGCAGTCCGCGCTGGGCGGCCGCAGCCAGCGCGCCGACGGCGACCTTGTCGTTGAACCCGATGAGGGCGGTGGGGGGCTGCGGCAAGTCGAGCAGTTGGCCGGCCGCGTGGTAGCCGAACTGCGTGGTCGGCTCGCCGCTGCGGACCAGCGCGGGATCAGGCAGCACCCCGACGTTCGCCAGCGCCGAGGCGTGTCCGGCCAGGCGCGCCTCGCTCGCCAGCCAGTTGTGCGGCCCCGCCATCACCCCGATGCGTCGGTGCCCGAGGTCGACCAGGTGCCTGCTGATGCTGCGGGCGCCGGCGAAGTGCGCGGCCGACACGGCCGCGATGTCGCGCGGCATCGGGACGCGCGGATCCACCACGACGAAGGGGAACCCGCGAGAGCGCAGATCGACCAGCTGCTCGCTGGGCTCCGGCGGCAGCACGATGACCGCGCCGCCGATGCCGGGCCGTGATGCGAGTGCGGGCAAGACCTCCGCCCGCTGCGCCGCTTCTCCCGCGTTGAGCAGCAGCGGCCTGCCGTGCAGCTCAAGCGTCTCGGCGATGGACGAGACGATGAGGCCGAAGTAGTCGGTCAGCAGATAGGGGCAGCGCAGGTAGACGGCGCCCTGGGTCGCGCGGTCCTGGACCGTCGGCGGGGCGGCCGCCTGCCCACTGAGCCGTTCGGCGGCCCGCTGGACGAGCTCGCGTGTGTGCGGGGCGACGTTGGCCTGGTTGTTGAGGACTCGCGAGACGGTGGCGATGGACACTCCCGTCTCCGCCGCTAGGTCCCGGACCGTGACACCCTGGCCGCGTCGTCTGCTCATTCTGTTACAGGATTTTGTTTCATGATGGGCAGCATAGCGCTCCGGCCCGCGGGTCGACATTCCTCGCTTCCTCTTATTGACAGTCCTATTCCGGAATGCTTGCATCGTGGTGTCAAAGACGTTTCAGACCGTTACATTCTGTTTCATGGGGGGTAAATTTCGGAGGAGGACCATGTCCCGCATCAAACGCCTGACGGCATCGCTGGGCGCGATGGCGCTTATTACCTGCGCAACCAGATCATGACCAAGCTGTTCGACCCGAACCAGGGGATCGGCCTGGACTTCCTGCGGCAGCCGATCGGGGCGTCGGACTTCTCGCAGTCGCTGTTCAGCTACGACGACATGCCCGCCGGGCAGACCGACCCGACGCTGGCCAACTTCTCCATCGCCCATGACCAGGCCTACATCGTCCCGGTGCTCAAGCAGGCGCTGAGCATCAACACGAGTGTCACGATCATGGCCAAGCCGTGGAGCCCGCCCGGCTGGATGAAGACCAGCGGCTCGATGATCGGCGGCACCCTTAACAGCGCCGACTACCAGGTCTTCGCCAACTACCTGGTCAAGTTCATCCAGGCCTACGACGCGGCCGGCGTGCCCATCTCGCTGATCACGGCGCAGAACGAGCCGGAGTACTCGCCGTCGAACTACCCGGGCTCGACGTTCACCTCCACCCAGGAGGCGAGCTTCATCGCGAACAACCTCGGGCCTGCGGTCAAGGCGGCCGGGCTGAACACCGGAATCCTGGGCTACGACCACAACTGGAACGACCCGAGCTTCCCGGAGACCATCCTCGGCGACTCCTCGGCCGCGCAGTACGTGACCGGCACCGCCTGGCACTGCTACTCCGGGGACCCGAGCGCGCAGTCAACGGTCGAGGCGCTGTACCCGTCGTACGGGACCTACGAGACCGAATGCTCCGGCTCACAGTCCTCCCCGGTGTCGGACACCTTCGCCCCCAGCAATGGGCCTGCACCGCCGGCGACACTGCCCAGACATTCCAGCTTGTCCCCGTCTCCTTACCCCATCCGCTGAGCGTCGGCGCGGAGTTGTCGCTCCGCGCCGGCGCTCGGCATCACCATCACCATCACCGTCCGCGAAAGTCGGCATCACCGAATCGGAGGCTCGATCACATGCTGAATACAGACGGAATTCTCAGGCCGCCGCGGATGCGGTGGACGGCACGGTCGGCCAGTCTGCTCGCGGCTGGTGTCCTCGTGGCTGCGGTCGGCGCTGGAGGGGTGAGCGCGGCCACCGCGGCCGCGGCACCCGCGCCGGGGGCAACCTCGGCCCACGTCTGGATCACAACCGCAAACGGGGCCGACAAGCTGAGCGATCTCGGCACGGTCGACTTCTCCACCGCCCCGAGCACCGCCCCGACGGTGGTCGTCGACCCGACCCTGACCTACCAGACCATGCAGGGATTCGGCGGCGCCATTACCGATTCCTCGGCGACCGTCCTCTACACGCTGCCCGCCGCCCAACGCGCCCAGGTGATGGCGTCCCTCTTCAGCCCCGCGACCGGCGACGGCCTGGACTACCTGCGCCAGCCGATCGGCGGCTCGGACATGGTCGCCACGGCGCCGTACACCTACGACGACCTGCTCGCCGGGCAGACCGACTACGGCCTGCAGCACTTCAGCATCGCCCACGACCAGGCCCAGATCCTGCCGCTGCTGCGCGAGGCCAAGGCGCTCAATCCCCGGCTGCAGATCATCGCCTCGCCCTGGAGCCCGCCCGCGTGGATGAAGACCTCCGACAGCCTGATCGGCGGCCGGCTCATCGCCACCCCCCAGATCTACCAGGCCTACGCCCTGTACCTGCTGAGGTTCATCGAGGCGTACCGGGCCAACGGAGTGAACGTCAACGCGATCACCGTGCAGAACGAGCCGCAGAACCGCACCCCCGGCAACTACCCGGGCACCGACATGCCGTCCTGGCAGGAAGCATCGGTTATCGAGGACCTCGGGCCGATGCTCAGGGCCGCGCACCTGCCAACCGAGATCTTCGCTTATGACCACAACTGGTCGGAGCACCCCAACGACATTGCCTCCACCCCGCCCGACGAGGTCGGCGACACCAATGCCTATCCGCAGAACGTCCTGGCCACCCCGGCGTCTCAATGGATCTCTGGCGTCGCGTTCCACTGCTACTACGGCGACCCCAGCGCGATGACGACGTTCCACAACGAGTACCCGAGGCTGCAGATCTTCATGGACGAGTGCTCGGGCAGCCAGTCCGCCGATCCCGCTGACACCTTCTCCGACACCCTCAAATGGCATGCAAGGAACCTCGAGATCGGCTCCACCCGCAACTGGTCCAGCATCGTGATCAACTGGAACCTGGCTCTCGATCCCACCGGCGGACCGCACGTCGGAGGATGCGGCACCTGCACCGGCATTGTCACCATAGGGCCGGGAGACACCGTCACCCCCAACGCCGAGTACTACGCGCTCGGGCAGCTATCCCGGTTCGTCCAGCCGGGCGCCGTGCGCATCGCCAGCACCTCCTTCGGCACCACCGGATGGAACGGCGAGGTGATGGACGTCGCGTTCCGGAACCCGGATGGCTCCACGGTGCTGGTGGCCCACAACGAGAACGACAACGCGCAGGCATTCGCCGTCCAGGAAGGTGATCAGCGGTTCACCTACACGCTGCCGGGCGACTCGCTGGCCACCTTTGTCTGGGATGGCAACCTGGCTGGGCGCCATCCTCTGCGGCAGGTCGCCCCGTCAGGCTGGACAGCGACCGCCAGCCCCAACGGGCCGACGAACTCCTGCTGCACGGGTGACGTCGCCGCCAACGCCGTGGACGGCGACGCCAGCACCCGATACTCAACCGGTGAGGGGCAGGCCCCGGGCCAGTACCTCCAGGTCGACTTCGGGCACGCCATCCCCGCCCGTCAAATCGTGTTCGACACCGGTGCCTCCACCGGCGACTACCCGCGCGGGTACGCCGTGCAGACCAGTGCCAACGGGACGGACTGGAACACCGTCATGACCGGTGGACAGGGAACCGGCCAGTTCACCACCGTCGACCTGCCAGGCAGGCCGATCGAATACGTTCGGATATCCCTCGCCACCGCGGACCCCAACGACTGGTGGAGCGTCGCCGACGTCCGCGCCTACGTTACGGGAGATGGGGGTTTGGTCGCTGACATCAGGTAGCGCGGGAGCGCAGTACCGGTGACACCCGGCATGCCCCCCTTCCGGGGCGTGCCGGGTGGTGTCAGGTTGTCCTTGGCAGCCGCCCGGGGCCACTGGTGCCGAGATGCTTGGCATCCACGCCTCCTGGGCGGCGGCAACCTGTTAGCCGAGACACGGCCGAACCGGTAGCCTGGCAGGGGTTCCGCGTCGGAGGCGACGCGGACGAGTCGGCCGGTGTAGCTCAGCTTGGCAGAGCATCCGCCTTGTAAGCGGACGGTCAGCGGTTCGAATCCGCTCACCGGCTCCAGGTCAGATGGCCTATCGAGCGATTCGCGGTCCTCGCCGGGAGCCAAACGGGGAGCCAACGAGTTACGCTCCCAGTTATGACCGAAACTACCGCGCGCCGTCGAGGGCACGGCGAAGACGCGATCTACTTCGATGCGGCCAAGAACCGGTACGTTGGGGCTGTCTCTCTTGGCTTCGGGCCGGACGGGAAGCGGAGCAGGCGCAAGGTCACTGGCCGCACTAAGCAGGAAGTCAGGGACAAGCTCAAGGCGCTGCACTCCGAGCTCGACCGGGGCCTGCGGACCTCTTCCACTTACACGGTCCGGCAGGCGGTGGGTGACTGGCTCGAGGGCGGGCTGCCGGGACGGTCGGAGCGTACACGGTCCGTGTATAGGGAGGCCCTGGCGCCTCTCATGGGACAGATCGGCAACAAGCCCCTGAGGGAGCTGACGGTTAAGGACGTTCGCGTAGGTCTTGAGGCGCTAAGCGATCGGCTGTCGACTCGGTACCTGCAGATCGCCAAGGCTTCTCTCGCTCGGGCGATCAGGTATGCCGAGGCGCATGATCTCGTGGGCCGGAACGTAGCCACACTCGTCGATCCGCCTGAAGGCGCGGTCGGTCGGCCGAGCCGGTCGCTGACTCTTGAACAGACGCTCGCGCTTCTTAGGGCTGCCGGGGATTCCCGGCTTAACGCCTACGTCGTGCTTAGCCTGACGGTCGGGGTGCGTACTGAGGAGGCCAGGGGGCTGCGCTGGGATCACGTCGACCTGTACGGTGATCCAGGTGCGGGCCGGCCGGTGCCGCCGTCGGTGGCGGTATGGCGGTCGGTGCGGCAGGGAGGCGATACCAAGACGGCCAAGTCGCGGCGGACGCTCGCGCTTCCGCAGACCGCGATACAGGCACTGAGGCAGCACCGTCGGCGGCAGGCTGAGGACCAACTGGCGGCCGGTGCCCTGTGGCAGGAGCACGGACTCGTGTTCGTCTCGAGCATAGGCACGCCGCTGGATGCGTCCAACGTCCGGCGCGAGTTCCGCAAAATCACGGAGGCCGCCGGCCTTGGCGCGGGATGGGCGCCCCGGGATCTGCGCCACACCTTTGTATCCCTAATGTCAGCGGACGGCGTGCCCATTGAGGAGATCGCACGCCTGGCTGGGCACAACCAGACCGCGACGACCGAACTCGTCTACCGCCATGAGCTCCGCCCCGTCATCACCACGGGTGCCGAGGTGATGGATCGGATCCTGTCGGGCGGAAAGCGCTGAAACGGGTTAGGTCAGCTGTCCATCCGCAGGATCTCCAGCACGGGTGACGCTGCGCTGCCAGGTCACCCAAGCGCACAGGGTGGTCTTGCCGTGCACACGCTCAAGTCGGAATACGGGCGGCAGCCCTCGGCCGGGAGGAGTGCGACTGCGAGAGCCTCGCGGAGCTGCCTGTTTGGCGGGCTTCCAGCAAGTGTATGCGGGCTGTGGCGATCTCGCGGCCGCCCGCAGGCCACCGAGAATTGCCGGTTTCCGACGTACCTTGGCTGGCTGCACCCCTTATCCAGGGCTAGGCGGCAGCCCGTGCGACTGCGCGTGCGCTACCCCGCTGAGCTGTTGCGCGACACTGAAAATGCCGATGTAGGCGGCGTTCACGATGCCGATGGGGAACCGGGCAATTCGGGCGGTGTCTTGGGCGAGGTGCCGCGCTGCGTCGGCACGGTGCCGGGTTGGCGGCGGGTTCTGGGCGGTTGCGCCTGTCAGCGGGCAGGCGGGAGCCGGGAACGGCGCGGGCGGCTCAGCCGGCCGGGGCCATGGCGAGCAGCCGGCCGTGGGTCAGCACGTTGATCCGCGCCCACGGGCTGGCGTGCTGCAGCCCGAGCCGGCGGCCTATGACTATCGGCGCGGCCGCCAGGTGCTCCAGCGCGCAGCCCAGCTCGTCCGGGCGGATCCGGGCCGGGAGCGCGTCCTGGTCGAGTGCGACGACGGCGCGGATGCCTGTGATGCGCAGCTGGGCGGCGGACCGGCGGGCGCCGCGGATCCAGCCGCGCAGGGTGCCGGCCGGGACCGCGAGGTCGCGGGCGATTCGCGGGCGATGCGCCGGTGCCCGGCGGCCCGACCACCCACCAGTCAGCGCCTCCAGCTGGACAACGGACCGCTGAGATCCGGCAATCTCGCGAGCCGAGGTCCGATCATCAGGCCCTGACAAGACGTGCCGCACTCGCCACGCAGCCCATAGGCTCGGGAGCATGGTCGGCGCACAGACTGAAGGCGGTACGCGGGGTCCGGGGCGCCCGCGCGAGGAGCGGGTAACCGATGCGGTGCTTGACGCGGTCGTCGCGCTGGTCACCGAGCATGGGATGGACGCGGTCACCATGGACGCCGTGGCGGCACGGGCCGGAGTGAGCAAACCGGCCATCTACCGGCGCTGGACGACTAAGCAGGATCTGGTCATCGCTGCGGCCGAATCACGCGTCGGCGTGCTCGCGATTCCCGACCTCGGCGACTTCCGCGCCGAACTGCACGCGCTGCTGACGGCTCGCGTCGAGTCCTACCGGGCCCCGGGCGCCGACCGCCTGCTGGCCGGAATGATCGGCGCGGCGGCCGAGGCGGGAGCCGCGCGCCACGCCTACGGCGACTACACCGCGCGGGTGATGGTTCAGACGCGGCACATCCTGGAGCGCGGCATCGCCCGTCGCGAGGTGCGCCCGGACACGGATCTCGCGGCCACCGCCACGCTGATCGCCGCGCCACTCGTCTACCGGATGTTGGCCGAGCAGCAGTTGCCTGACGCGCGTCTGGTGGACGCGATCGTCGAACTCGTCGCCCGCGCGGTGCAGTGCGCGCCTGCGCAGCGCTGACCGAACCCAGGAAAGTCGCCCGTCCCCAGCCCTTGCGGAGCCACGCGTGTATATCGATACTTGCGGGAACGTATTTCCGTTCACTTCGGAGGAAACGCATGCCCACGCCCACCGTTCCGGGCCCGATCCTGGACAAGCCCCTGATGCACTACGGGCGGCGCGTCCTGAACCGTACGCTGCCCGGTGGAGTCAACATCGACTACCGCCACCTGGGCATCTCGCCACTCACTCCGCACATCGGCGCGGAGATCACCGGGGTGGGCCTCTCGGCGCCGATCGGCCAAGAGGCCGCTGACGAACTGACGGCGGCGCTGCTGGAGTGGAAGGTGCTCTTCTTCCGCGACCAGCACGATTTTGCTCCGGAGCATCACATGTCGCTGGCCGCGATCTGGGGCGCAGCGGAGCCCAACCCGTTCTTCCCGAAGGCAGAGACGGTCGGCGTCTCGCGCCTGGCCAAGGACGCGATGGCGGTGGGCAACGAGAACATCTGGCACAGCGACCACTCCTTCATGGCCGCACCCGCCCTCGGTTCTGTACTGCGCGCAATCGAGGTGCCGTCCGCCGGCGGGGACACGCTGTGGGCTGACATGGGCGCCGCGTACGACAACCTCTCCGAGGAGATGAAGTCCCGCATCGAGGCGCTCACCGCAGTGCACGACTGGGTGCCGAGCTGGGGTTCGGTGATGACACCGGAGCAGATCGCCGCGCTACGCGAGGCCCTTCCGCCGGTCGAGCACCCGATCGTGGTGCGCCACCCGCGATCCGGCCGCAAGGTGCTCTACGTCAACGAGCCCTTCACCACTCGGATCAACGGGCTCAGCGACACCGAGAGCCGCGACCTGCTCGACGAACTGGTCCTCCAGGCGCGTATCCCCGAGTACCAGGTGCGCTTCCGCTGGCAGCCCGACTCCGTGGCGATCTGGGACAACGTCGCCACCCAGCACTACGCGATCAACGACTACTACCCGCAGCGACGCATCATGGAGCGCATCGCGATCGCCGGGGTCCCGCTCTCCTGAAACCCAGGCCGAGCTCAGGGCACCACGGTTATCTGGCAACTTCGGACACGGGGCGGTGCGGACCGCTCTCGATGCCCTGCCAGGTTTGCCGCTCGCCCGCCACATCGACGACTTCCTCACCGACCTGGCGAACGCGAACAAGCCGCGCAACACCATCCGCGCCTACCGCGGCGACCTGATCGCGTTCGCGGCCCACCACGACGGTGAGATCGGTGAGATCACCGCGGCGCCGGTGCGCGCGTTCCTCGGGGAAATCGACGGCCAGGCACCGTCGACCCGCAAGCGCAAGCAGCCGCCGTCGTGTCGTTCTGCCGGTGGGCCGTCCGGCACGACCTGCTGGACGCCAGCCCGATGGACCGAATCGACACCGTCACGGTCCCGAAGACACTGCCCCGCCCCGCCCCGGCCGCTGACATCCAGGCGGTGCTCGGCGCGATCTGCTCCCGGCGGCCGCGCAAGGACGTCCCCGTCGAGGTGCTCCGGGACCGGGTGCTGTTCGAGACCGCCTACACCTGCGGCGCCCGCGCTTCCGAGGTCTGCAGCATGCACGTCCAGGACCTGGACCTGCGGCTGGACGACGAGCACGCCCGCGTCCACGGCAAGGGCGGCACCGTCCGCACCGTGCTGCTCGACGACCGCGGCTACGTCGCCGTGCTGAAGCTCTAGCTCAACCGCAGCGGGTACACGTCCGGGCCGCTGTTTCGCGCGTCGATCAACGGCGGGGGCGGCCAGCTGTCCTACGACGCCGCGCACAGCAGGTGGGAGAGGTACTGCGCCGCCGCTGGGGTGGAGATCGGCATCCACCAGCTGCGCCACGCCCACGCCACCGAGCTCATCAACTCCGGGGTTTCGATCGAGGTCGTCCGCCGTCGCCTGGGCCATGCGTCGACTGAGAGGACGCAGGTCTACGCCGAGCTCGCCGACCAGGTCGCCGACGCCGAGATCCGCGCCGCGCGCCGCAAGCGCGAGACGAGACGCTGACTGGCGTCCTTCTAGCGCCGAAACGGGCCGCTGCCGACCCGGCGCCATCCTGGTTCTTGCGCGGCATGAGCACCGGGCAGTCGGCCAAGGCCGCCGCGCGGTTGAGAACGACCGGAGCGCTCAGGCTTGCCGTGTTGTTCTCTCGGCGAAGAAGCAGCGCCATAACCGCCAGCTCCGGGTTGGAAGATCGTCGTAAAGGTCAAGAAGGATGGGCGGGAACCCCCGACGACAACTCAACCCGGAACCGCCGGTTTCGCTGCTGCCGCCCGCGCCTGCTTGCGGCGAGCGAGGAGGTACTTGATGCCTTCCATGGTGAGGAAGGCGGTGACAACGGCGATCAGGATGGGCGCGGTCTGCAGCGCCCCTACCTGGGTCAGGAATGCGGCCATCAGCACCATTGAGAACGGCGCGGGCGCGAGCGTCCCGGGGACGGCGGCGAGCAGGCAGGTGAACGCCAGTCCCAGCGGCACGCCGGGGATCACCTGGTGGACGATAACCCCGGCCGTTCCGCCGATGAACAGCGACGGGAAGATGGGCCCGCCCACAAATCCGCTTCCCTGGCTGACGGCGAAGGTGAGCATTTTCGCGATGAGGGTGGCGACGAGCAGGCCCAGGCCTAGGGTGCCCGTGTCTTTCAGCACGGAGTTGAGCTGATCGCTGCCGGAGAACATTGTCAGCGGCAGCGCGACGCCGACGATCCCGAACACGACGCCGCCCAGCGCTGGTTTCGCGATGGCCGGGACCTTCAGCCGTCCGAACAGCCGCGCTGCGAGCATCACGAACGCGGCCAGCAGCGTCACTACCGCAGCCGCGAATATGCCAAGGGGGACCCCCGCAAGCAGCTGCCAGTCATGGAAGGTGTACTTCGGCACGTTGTAGTCGTCTAGGAACACGGCGCCGGCGATGGCGAAGTAGATGCCAAATGAGACACTGGATGCCACGATCTCCGCGGCCAGGGCCTTGGTGAGCTTCTGCCCGCCCGGACGGGCGACCTCCAGGATCAGCAGCACCACGATCAGCGTGCTGGAGAACAGCCCGCCGTAGGCTCCGGCGAAGCCGGCCAGGGTGTTCACCTGGGAGTCCTCTTCGCCGAGCGCCCTTCGCTTGGCCATCCAGCTGCCCACCCCGCCGCCCATCGTTCCCAGCGCCTTCTCCGGGCCGAGGCTGGCACCGCCGATCAGCGAGACCAAGGAGACGGCTACGACCCCCGGCACGAGTCCCGGGTCGACGCGCTCGGTCTTCAGGTCCTCGAAGAGGCCGGGGACCTGCTGCGGCAGGCGGGTCAGACGGCGCAGCAGTCCGACCACGACACCGGCCGCCGCGGTGACCGCCACCCACCACCAGTGCCCGCCGAGCCAGCCCGGATGGGAATCGTCATACCACTTGCCCCCGAATTTGATCGCCCCGATGAACACCAGGCCGGCGAACGCGCCGAACACCCCCAGGACGACCGCATAACCCATCAAGACCCAGAACTCCCGCTTCTGGGTGACCGGCGGAGCCGCGGCCGACCCGGGCGTGGCGGTCACGACCCGGAGCTTCCCGCAGCGGAGCCCGCACCTCGCCACGGCCGCCGGCAGCAGACTGGGCGGTCTCGATCAGCTACGGCACCACGACAAGCCCCGGCCCAGGGCATCACTTCCGCCCCGGAAGTTTTCGCGGAAGGGCACGCGAACAGGCCGTCACCTTCCAGCGCGACAGGGAGTGAGGTCCGGTCCAGCACATCGCCGCCGGGCCGGTGGCATAGCTGGGCAGGTGCGGTACGGGAAGCAACTAAGGCTTTCCGGCCTGCAACAGCTGGCGCAGCTTGTCAAAGCTCCCGACCTTGTCGGTCTCAACGACCACGAATCGGTCACCGTGGACGGCAATCGAGTAGATGCCGCCGGAAGCGGCCCAGCCATGGACGGGAGTCCACGTCGAGGGACTGAAGCCACGCATGGCTACCGCCAGCGCATTGAACATTGATTGGATCGCTTCGCAGAAACTGCCCATTACCTCAACCGCTGGCGGGTACTCAACGAACAGTCCCCTGCTCTTGGTTTCTGCCACACGCCAGTCCGGCCCGAATCTCCCTGCCATGAGCACCCCATGGAGTGATACCAGCTCGTCAAACTCGCTCATTTGCCCGTACTTCCATTAAATCGTTGCGTGAGTTGAGTGGTGGACGATTCCGGCTTTGGCCCGAACCCTGCTGGGTGCACCACGATCCATGACCGGGTCAGGTGCTGGCTGGCTGACCTCACGCAGCGAACGGCTCCGGCAATGCTCATTCCTGCCAGGCCCACCTTGTGAGGGGAGTGACACCTGCCCCTAACTTCCCCAACAAGCAATCCTGGGACCGCTCGTTGGGCCATGGCATCACCCGTTCGGGATGACCTCATTTTGTGGTCCTCAAGGCACATGGAAGAAATTAACCATTGGAGGAATTATGAAGAAACTAACCAGTTGATGAATTATGATTTGCGACTGTAATATTGGCATATTTAACAGCATTTGTCCGAGCCGGCGGCCGCGAGCGTGCCGACAAGCCTGCGGGGCCTACGTCCGCTCCTGCGCAGCGGCCGGGCGGCGCTGAGCACGTAGCACGGGCAGCCCGTGACGGACCAGCCCGGCGAGCGCGAGCAGCCAGCCGGTGAACGCGACCCACGTCCACGCCTGGCCGAAGTCGGTGATCCCGGTGATCCCGGTGACCTGGCCGGTGGTGAAGCTGCTGGCGGCGTACATGCCGAGCGGAAAGACAGTGGCCCAGCGGCGTACGTCGTAGCCGAGCCTTCGGGGCCTGAGAGTCTCGGCGATGCCCAGCGGGAGGAGCCACGCCATGGCCAGACACCAGAGCACCAGCGTGCTGGTGGTGAGGGCCTGGTGCTGCCCGCTGAGCTGTCCCAGCGCGGTCGAGGCTTGGGTGACATGGCCGGCGGCGAGGGCGGAGATGGCGAGCGCGCCGCCGGCGACCCACTGGTCGCCGTGCCCGGTGACCAGGTCGCGCAGGTCGAAACGGGCGGCGGTGAAGACGTAGAAGGCGAGCCCGAGAACCAGCGCGGCGACCGCGGCGCCGCCCAGCCAGCCGGCGCGGTAGCTGACCGCCAGGGTGGCGCCCAGCACCGCGAGGCCTTGGGTGGCGACGACGAGGACGAAGGAGACCCCAGCCGTCGGGGTCTTCCAGTGGCGAAGGACCGGCGCCGCAAGGAAGGCCCAGCTGAGTCCCGACACCGCCAGCAGCGCCGCGGCAGCGGCCTGGTAATTCTCTACGGCCAGGCGGGTGCCGAGCACGGCGGTGCCGGCCACGCCCGTGAACGCGGCGGGGGCGCTGGCCTCGCGCGCGAAACGGTCACGCTGGTACGCCAGCCGCACGCCCAGCATGACGGCCAAGAGCAGCCAGACGCCTGCGGCGAACCATAGCGTGACGGCAGAGAGAGCCGGCTGGTGATCGGAGCGGAGATCGATGGAGACCATGCCGGAGGCCATGACGATCGCCCCTGATGCGGGCGGGATCGCATCCAGCACCTGCCGGATGCGGGACGGTCCCCCCACGCTATCCCGGATCCCGTTCACCGCATCCGCGCGCGGTGATTCGCCGTTCATGCGCTGACCGCCGAAGGGCCCGATCTCCTGGCGGACGACCGTCCGGCTCATGTCGATCACGTTGACATGGATTCTTCTCAGCTCGGCGGCGTGCGCTCGGCGGTATCAGCCGCCCCGCGCAGCAAATCCGCGACTTGACGGGCGTCAGCTGGCGTCAACGCTATGCGGGCGTCGGCCGCGTCGTGCCGGGTGATAGCCAGCACAACCTTGTCCAGGCGGTTGTGCACGTCGACCGTGCCGCGGCCCGTTTCCTCCTGATGCTTGGTCATCTCGGTTCTCCTTCCCGCTGCATCATGATCCGCCGGCGGCCCCGGAAGCACGTCACACTCGGCCGGCCCCGCGCGGACACGCCGCGGGCGTCAGATCTCATCGCGGTAGCCGTAGAACTCGTGGTCCTCGTTGTAGCCGCCCTGGCCGGCGCCGCGCTCGGCGAAGTCACGGACGAACTCGATCTCCCTGATCCACTTGACCTGCTTGAAGCCGAGCTGGTTCTCCACGCGCAGGCGCAGCGGCGCGCCGTGCAGCACGGGCAGTGGTTCGCCGTTCATCCCATAGGCGAGCAGGCTCTGGTTGTGGCGGAGGTCCTTGATCGAGTGCGAGTCGTAGTACTGGCCCCCCTCGCCGCCCTCGCCGTAGGAGTAGAACATCACCCACTGCGCATCCGGGGACGGTTTGACCAGCTCGATCAGCGTGGCGAAGGGCAGTCCCGACCACTTGCCGATCGCCGACCAGCCCTGGATGCAGTTGTGCATCGTGATCTGGTCGCGGCGGCTCATCTCGCGCAGGTCCTGCAGCGACAGCTCCACCGGGTTCTCGACCAGTCCGTGGACCCGGACGCGGTAGTCGCGGAACCCCTGGTCCTTCAGGCGCGTCCATTCCTCGCTGGTGGGCACCAGCCCGTTGGGCCAGAAGAACGGGCTGATGTCCCGCTCGCGGTACTCGGCCCGGGGCCCGTAGTGGTCGAACAGCAGGTCCATCACCCGTCCGACGGTCATATTGGAGATCCGCTGCAGGACGCGGGTGTGCGTCCAGGAGAATTGCACCGCCCAGACGTTCAAGCCGATCGTGACCAGGATCGCCAGCAGGGTCAGCGTGACGCCGTTGAGGTTGTACTCGTTCCGGTCCAAGGTGATCGCGTTGAGGTTCTTGGAGAACCCGGTGGAGGCGACCATGGTCATGTGTATGAGGTAGAAGACGAGGAATATGACCATCGCCGTGAAGTGCATCGAGCGGGCGACCTGGCGGTTGCCGAAGATCCGCTGATACCACTTGAACCGGTTGTCCAGGGCGGGGGACATGGCCAGGCCGGTGAGGATCGCCAGCGGCGCGGCGACGAACACGACCGCGAAGTAGCTGAGCTGCTGTATCGCGTCGAAGCGGAAGTAGCCGCCCGGCTCGGAGGGCAGGTTAAGCGCCGAGTACTGGACGATGCACGAGCCGGCCGCGGGCAGGATCGACCACTGGGTCGGGACGAGCTTGAGGTACTGCTGGGTGGTGAACGTCAGGACGATGAACACGATCCCGTTGACGACGAACAGGATGTCGAAGATGAAGTGCCAGTGGCGCGCGACGCCGATCGTGTGCCGCCCGCCGGGAAGGCCGAACAGCGGGCTCAGCGTGATCGCGTCGTCCTTGGCCGTCCACACCCGGTTCTTGGGGACCGGGCCGCGGAACCGCAGCCATTCCGAGTCGGGCGAGCAGTGCATCTTGAGGTACAGCCGGGGGTGATCGGCCAGGATCTGCCAGCCGGCCCGGATGATCCCCACCATGAGGACAAAGTTCAGCAGGTGCGTGACTATGATCCAGACCGGTACCCCCGGCGCGAAGCTCGGCGTCGCCTGCACGCACGGATGGGTCTTGATGAACGACTGAGCGGCGCTGGTCGTGATGAACCACTTGAACACCGCCACGTAAGCCACGCCGAGCACGAAGATCCCCGGCAGCAGCAGCCACACCGAGATGAAGCGCGAGCCCAGCCGGAAGTGGACCTGGCTGAGCCGCATCCGCGGGTGAGTGCCTTCCTCGCTCAGCAGCGCCTCACGGGCGAACGACCTTTCCGCGGAGTCGCCGTTGTCGCCGCTGGGGTCAGTCAAGGAAACTCACCTTCCCTTCTTCCTCAGCGTTCGCCGGGCGCTCCCTCAATGCGGGCGATGCCCCTGGCCAGAGCTCTCGAAGCCGCAACTGAACGTCTTGCCCCGCACAAACAGCGGAATCGTAACCACCGGGCTGCGCGGCGCCATCACCCCCGAGGAGTGAGTTCTGCGGCGACGGCCAGACGCCGTCGAGCGCCCGGGACCTGACACCCTGCGGGGCTTTCGGGCTCTTCCCGCAGGGACGTAGCGTGCATCAAATGAGCCAAGACGGCGCCGATCATCGGGCTAGCGCCGCCGTCAGCGGTACCAGACCGCGTTCGCGACATCTGCGGGGCGGCGAGATGGTCCGCCTACAGCCGCCGGAGTCGCGATTGCCGCGCTCGGGGGGACAACCGCGCTGGTCATAGGATCGACCGGTTCGCCTGGCGGAAGAGGGGGAAGGTCGGGTCACGATGACAGACATCGATCGCCGGGCGGACATCGAGCTCCGTTCCGCCGACGAGAACGTGACGGTGCGGGTACCGCTGGCGGGGGCCGTCACCGGGGAGTGGCTCGGGTGCTATCAGAAGCTTGCGCTCGCCGCGAAGGTGCCCGTTCAAGCCCAGGCACGGCATGACCAGGCCTGGATTGAGGTAACCGTGCCGGTCTCCAGCGACCACGGCGAGGTAGCGGCGACGATGGACGCTGCCCGCGCGCTGATCGCGGAGGCCGACGCTGCCGCTGAGCGACCGCCCGCAACTGCGAAGGTCGAGGCCTGTGTCCGCGATTGGTGGGCGGACAGCCGCGAAGGCGCTCCCGGCAGTCCCGTAGCCGTCCCCAGGATCGCTGCGGCGGTGGAGGGGGAGGAAGCGCTGGCCGATGGCCTGCACGCTGCTCGTGGCGATGGCCGTGCCGCTGCTGCTGCCCGCCAGGTTCAGCCTCGGCCCGACATGGTCAATCCCGGTGGCGGAGGCGCTGCTGCTGGCGGCCATCATCGCCGTTGACCGGGGTCGCATCGACCACCGGTCGGCGGCCGGCCGGGCGCTGTCCCTGACGCTGGTGGCGGTGCTGGTCGCCGACGCGGCCGGGGTCACCGGGCGGCTGGTCGTCGACCTCATCGAAGGCGGCCCGGAGACGAACTCGGCGACGGACCTGCTCAAGACCGGCTTCCTGGTCTGGTTCTACACGATCGTCGCGTTCGCCTTCGTCTACTGGGTGCTGGACGGAGGCGGCCCTGAATCGCGGTTCCTGGCTCCGCCGCGGTTCCCCGACCTCGCCTTCCCCGCCCAGCTCAACCCGGGGATAGCTGAGCCGGGCTGGCGCCCTGAATTCTTCGACTACCTCTACCTCGGCTTTACCGACGCCACCGCGTTCAGCCCGACCGACGTGATGCCGCTGGCCCGCTGGGCCAAACTGGCCATGACGGTGCAGTCGGTCGCCTCCCTCCTGATCCTGGGACTGGTCATCGCCAGGGCCGTCAATATCTTCAAGTAGCCGTGCGGCGGCGACCTCCCCGCCGGCTACGGCGGCGGATCGCCCGCCACGACAGTATGATGTACGTAGAGTGACGTCAATGCACTCTGAGTTATGGTGAGACGATGAGCGCTGACGATGACCCCAGCCCGCTGCGGCACTTCCTGGCTCAGCTAGACGACCTGCGTTCCGCCGATGACCTCGACATGGACCAGGTAGGGCGGCTTTTGGTCGAGCTGGCCGCCGACGAGGAGTACCTCGGCCCACTGATCGCAGAGATGCCCCCCGGGTCGCCCGGGGGCAAGTGGCTGGTCAAGCCCGATCGGGGTCCTCGCCTGGTGCTGTTCCACCGGCCAGAGGGGATGATGGCCTGCACCCACTCCCACCATTGCTGGGTTGCGGTCGCGCCGGTCCGCGGAGTGGAGACCCATCAGCGGTGGGACGCAGTAAGCCATGAAGACGGGCGGGCTGAACTACGGCTCGTCGATGACCGCGCTATGCAACGCGGTGACGTGGCGACGCTGACCCCGCCGGGCGACGTCCACAACCACGGCCATGTCCTCGGCACCGGTCCCAGCCCTTACTCGCTCATCCTGCTGGGCGACGACATGTACCTCTTCGAGCGGAAAGAGTACGACCCCCAGCGGGGAACGTGGCGGAAGCTCGCACCCGGAGACCCGGGCCGCCCCCACCGCTGACCGGTGACGGCGATGTCGCGTTGCCATGCCCGCACAGTACGCGGCGGCAGCCGCAGCCTGATAGCAGCGGCGCCGGAAAGACCCTAGAGACCTGGGATGGGTCGGCGCAGCCCTCTAGAGACATCCGGGCAGTAATGCAGAGCCCAGGGTCCGTTCGGGATAATTCTGAATTTGACCTTTGCCTTCGGCGGGCTCGGCGCGGCCGCAGCAGCACCGGTCCCGTATTGCCGCGGTGTGCCGTCAGCCGTTGCGGGTGATTGGCGTGCCAGGCATCACGGGCTCCGTTCGGGGGGCAGGTGCCCGTACTTCGGTGGCGATGCTTGCGCCGAGCCGGTCTGCGATATGCTCCCCGACCCGGATGCCGTTGGCGATCGCCGTCAGTGCCGGGTTGACGGCGCCGATGCTCGGGAAGAAGCTGGTGTCGGCAATGTAGAGGTTGTCGACCTCGTGCGCTTTGCAGTTGACGTCCAGCACCGATGCCGCCGGATCGGTCCCGAAGCGGCAGGTGCCGGCCTGGTGGGCGACGCCTGCGATCGGGATGTTCATGCTCATGTAGAAGCTCTTGTGCAGGACGTGGTGCCTGGCCAGCCCGATGTGGTTGAGGATCTTCCTGAATTCGGCGTAGAGGTCGGCTGCCTCGGAGTCGTTGCTCGGGGTGTAGCTGAGGCGGATGTTCCCGTCCGCGGCGACTGTGACCCGGTTGCCGGGCCGGGGGAGATCCTCGGTGGTCAGCCAGAAGTCGACCGCGTGCCGGGCCGCTTCTTCCAGGCCCCAGTGCGGAACGAGTTTGGTCAGGTGCGGTTCCTCGCCCTTCATCGCCCCGGCGTTGGACTTGCCGAGCATCTGGATGTTCCCGAGTGGCCACTGCCGGTCGCCGCCGGGCAGGTAGAAGTCGTTAATTCCCAGCGTCTTCTGGAAGACCGTGTCGTTGACCTGCTCGCCGAACCCCGACACTGCCTTGCTGTTGTGGAACATGTAGTTCCGGCCGACCTGGTCAGATCCGTTCGCCAGGCCCGCCGGGTGGGTGTCCGATGCGGACCGGAGCAGGATCTTGGCCGTGTTCGCGGCGCCGGCGGCCAGAACGACGATGTCGCCGCGGTAGACCTCCTCCTTGCCGTCTCCGCCACGGTCCACGACGACGCCCGTCACCGTGCGGCCGGATGGATCGGTCTCCAGGCGGGTGACTTCGGCGTTGAGCAGCAGCGTGATGTTCGGCATGTCCAGGATCGGCCGGACGGCGATCACCTCGGCGTCTGCCTTGGCATGGACCATGCACGGGTAGCCGTCGCACCATGCGCACCTGACGCAGGTGCTGGCGGGCCGGTGCGCCTCATCGAGCAGGATCCCGCATGGCGCGTGGAACGGGTGGTAGCCGACCGCGGCGAGGGAATCGGAGATGTCCTGGACCCGCGGCTCGTGGGAGACCGGCGGCCACGGATACGGCCGCGAGCAGGGCCCCTCGGTGGGGTCCTCGCCGTGGCTGCCGTGTACCTGGTAGAGCCACTCTGCCTTGGTGTACCACGGCTCGAAGTCGGCGTAGCTGAGCGGCCAGGCCGGGGAGATCCCGTCCACGTGCTTGAGTTCGCCGAAGTCCTGCGGGCGCAGCCGGTACAGGGCCGCCCCGTACATCTTGGTGGCGCCGCCGACGAAGTAGTGCACCTGCGGCTGGAACGGCGTGCCGCCCTCGTCGTACCAGGTATCGGTCGAGATGTACCGCCCGTCGACGAAGACCGGGCCCGGATCCCAGTTTCCCAGTTCCCTGGTGAGGAAGTCGCCGCGCTCCAGGAGCAGTATCCGCTTGCCGGTCCGGGCAATGGTGTGCGCGAGAGTCCCGCCGCCCGCGCCGGTGCCGATCACTATGACGTCGAAGTCGTCGGACACGACATCCTCCCTGTGAGGTTGCAGTTCGTGCTGCTAACGCTGGCGAATCGCGCAGCGGGTCGCTGGCGGACGGGTTCAGTCCTCCCGGGTGCCGTTTCCGATCCCATGGTCAGGTACGCGGCCGGGAGGGTGCGGGCGATTCGGCGGCGCTGCGCGGCTGCGGCGGTTGCGGCCCGGCGGCCCTGCCGGCGCCGTCACCTGGCTGGTAGAGGTCCTGCAGCACGCCGACGCCGCGGGTGGTGAAAGCACGTTCGCGGCGGAGGTCGCGGGAGAAGGCGAGCGACCAGGTCAAGACCGCGCCGACGCGGTTGCGGTAGCCGGTGAGGAACGCGATGTGGATGAACAGCCAGACCACCCAGCCCGGGAACCCGCTCAGCCGCAGCGGCCCGGCCGAGACGACGGCGCGGCCGCGGGACACGTAGGCGGCCGAGCCGAGGTCGCGGTACTTGAAAGGCCCGGCCTGGCCCCGGCCCTGGCCGTGTCCCTGATTCTCGCCCTCCAGTTCGCGCCTGACCCGGTGGCCCGCGTACAGGCCCGACTGCATGGCCACTTCGGCAACGCCGGGGAGCTTGCGCAGGCTCATCATGTCGCCGATCACCGATATCTCCGGGTGCCCGGCGATGGTGAGATCGTCTTGCACGACGATCCGGCCCGCCCGGTCGCGCTCGGCGCCGGTCGCGGCGGCCAGCGCCTCGGCAATCGGCGGGGCCTCGACGCCCGCGGTCCAGAGCACGGTGCCGGCGCCGTAGCGGGTTTCGTTGCCGTCGTGGTCGCGCGCCACCAGGCCGCTGTCGTCCACGCTGGTCACGATCGAGCCCATGTGCATTTCCACGCCTAGCGACTGCAGTGAACTCGGCGGCCTTGCGCGACAGCTTGCGGCCGAAGACGGCCAGCGGCGCTGAGCCGCCGTCGAAGAGCAGGACTTTGGCGTCCTCTGGCTTGATGTGCCGGTATTCGGCGCGGAGCGTTTTGGTGGCGAGCTCGCGGATCTGGCCGGCGAGCTCCACGCCGGTGGGCCCGGCGCCGACCAGAGCAAAGGTCAGCCAGCGGCTGCGCGCGACCGGGTCGGTGGCGGTTTCGGCCAGTTCGAACGCGCCGAAGACTCGCCGCCTGATCGTGAGGGCATCGGAGATCGTTTTCATGCCGGGCGCGACCCGAGCGAATTCGTCGTGCCCGAAGTAAGACTGCCGGACCCCGGCGGCGACGATGAGGTGGTCGTAGGGGACGGCGATCTGCTCGCCGAGCGGCAGCCGGCAGACGACGCGCTGCGCGTCGGCGTCCACGCCGACAGCCTCGGCCGTGATGCAGTCCAGGTTGCGGTGCTTCCTGAACACGCGGCGCAGCGGCGCGGTGATCTGGCCCTCCGACAGGATGCCAGTCGCGCACTGGTACAGCAGCGGCTGGAACACGTGCTGGGCGGTGCGGTCGATCAACGTAACCGAGAACTGGCCGTCGCGCAGCGCCCTGGCTGCGAACAGGCCCCCGAAACCGCCGCCGATGATGACCACCCGCGCGCGCGTGTCGTGATCACTCATGTCGGGGCCCCCGTCCGCCGATAATCGGCTCGCCCACGCTGGGTCGTGCCAGGGAATGCCTTCCTGCACCACTAGCGGCGGCTGGACGAGCCGAACGGCTTCGCTACCATGGCGCGCATGGTCGGCGCGGCCTCAGTCTTCGCCCCGCGCCCGTGGTGATGTCCGCCCTGCAATCGCGTTCTGTCCCATCTGACGCCGACCGACGCAGCCCTGCTTCATCCGCCGGGGGTGATAACGCTCACCGGCGATCTGCCCGGACCGGCAGTCAGAGCATGACCCCACGGCCACAGCAGACCCGCGTGCGCTAGCCCCGCCAGGGCAGCAGCGCGGTCACGGCCACTGCGGCGAACAGCAGCGTCAGGTAGGCGATGGACAGGTGGAACAGCCGCATCGGGGCGGCTGCTTCCCCGGCGCTAACACGGGAACGGAGCCGGTGGGCATCGACGAGGAACCAGCCGCCGAGGCCGCTCGTGCAGGCGGCATAGAACCAGCCGGCGTACGGGACGAGCGCCAGCGTGGCGCCGACCATGACGTAGGAGTAGCCGAGGATCTTGCGGGCAACCGTGGCCGGGCTGGCCACCACCGGCAGCATCGGCACGCCCGCCGAGGCGTAGTCGTCCTTGAACGTCATCGCGAGCGCCCAGAAGTGCGGCGGCGTCCAGAAGAAGATGACGGCGAACAGCACAATGGCGGGCCAGGCGACGGTCCCAGTGACTGCGGCCCAGCCGACCAGCACCGGGAAGCAGCCGGCGGCGCCGCCGATCACGATGTTGGGGTGCCGGTGACCCGGGTCGCCGGGGTGAGCGGGGGTTGATTGCAGTGAGCGCGTTTCCGCCGATTGCCGATTACGGGCTGCTGTCGAATTGCGAGCAGAGCTGCCTGGTCGCGCCGGACGGTTCGGTGGAGTGGCTGTGCCTGCCGCGCCCCGATTCCCCCAGCGTGTTCGCGGCGCTGCTTGACCGCGCGGCCGGCTCGTTCAGGTTCGGTCCCAGCAATGCCTGGGTTCCCCAGCATCGCCGGTACGTGCCGGGGACGATGGTGCTGGAAACCAGTCCCACGGGGCGGAGTGGATCGAGCGCTCAAGGCCGGCGGCGAGCTCGGCCTCGCCAACAGGAACCATGCGGCCGTCGGGGCCGGGGACGGCGACGGACTCGGTGATGACGTCGGGGTGGAGCTGGCGGGCCTCAGCGCCCATTCGTCTGCGACAGGGCGGGAGGTCCGCGCCGGGGCGGCGGGCGGCCCGCAGGGCGAGGTCGTCGTCCCAGCGGCTTTGGTAGGAGGCGTCCGGGTCGACGTCGATGACCTGCAGGACGGTGCCGCGGTCGGGGTCTCCGTTTCCGGCCGCCAGCAGCCCGGCCGCTGAGACGGTGACGCCGCCGGGGACGGGCCGGTGGTAGTAGGTAGCCCTCGTTTGCCAGGTCAATCACCTGGTCGGCGGTACCACGTCTTCCCGTCCCACCAGTAGCCGCCCGCGCGGACCAGCAGCCGGCCTTCCAGGTAGACCGTGCCGACCTGGACGCCCGGTGGACAGAGGTGCAGAGGCGGTGCGTTCGGTTCCCCGGTCGGTACGACTGTCGTACCGGTTCGGCTGTTCGCTGCCGTCCTCGGGGCGGTCCGCGCTCGGGCTAGGACGTTGTAGGTTTCCGTTCCTCAGTTCAGCCCTGGAGGTCTGCGGCTTCGCGCTGAGCGTCCTCCCACGCGGCCAGAACCTGACCGAGTGGGCGCTGTTCTGGACCGGAGCGGCCTTCCCGTCCTGTCGGGCCGCTCACTGGTGCACAGCAGGCCGCCGACCAGCCCGGCCCGATAGACGGTGATCACGAGTTGGACGCGGTCGCCGGCGGGGCGGGGGCAACGCATTCAGCAGCGGCTCGGCTGGCTCAGTCCCTTCGATAACGACGAGAAGTTCTACGCCGACCGGGCGACGGCCGAACAAGCGACCTGAAACCCCGTCAACGCCTTCTGGCCGACTCATCATGAGTACCTCCTGCCCAGCGGGGGAAGCTCGGCTTTCTAGCGCAGCGGGTATATCTTCGTCATCACCCATTCGAACGTGGTTCCGGGCAGGGTACTCTTGAGCATCGCGGCGGCCCGCTGTGCCGGCTTGGCCACCACGTAGCGCACCCGAAGGCGACGCTGGTCGACGAGCTCTGCGACGAGGTCGGCGACCAGTTGCGGGTCGCCGCCGTTGGTCTCGTCGCGTTCGTAGGTGTCGACGACGTTGGTCATGCGCTCCGCGTGCAGGGGGGACCGTGCCGCCTTGGCGTATACCCGCGCCGCGGTGAACCCGGTCTTGAAGTCGCCGGGGCCGACGGTGCAGGTGTCGATGCCGCTGCCGATCAGCTCCAGCCGGAGGGCTTCGTTGAGTCCTTCCACTGCGAACTTGCTGGCGCTGTAGTACGGCTGGTAGGGAAGGCCGATGAATCCGGCCATCGAGCTGATGGTGATGATGCGCCCGCGGTCCTGGGAGCGCATGATTGGGAGGACCTCTCGGGTCATCCGGACGACACCGAAGAAGTTGGTCTCCAACTGCTGGCGTGCTTCGTCGATCGTGGTGTCCTCGACCGAGCCGCTGAGCCCGTAGCCGGCGACGTTGACGAGGACGTCGATCCGGCCCTCGGCGGTGGCGACCTCGGTCACGCACGTGGCGACTGAGGAGTCGTCGGTCACGTCCAGGGGGACCATGAGCACCCCGTTTTCGGCGCCGTTGCCGGGGTTGCGGCTGGTCCCGTAGACCTTGTGACCCTTTCGGGCCAGCTCCTCGGCGATCGCCTTGCCCAATCCGGATGACGCTCCGGTTACCAGTACGACTTTCTTCATGTCTTGCTCCTGTCATGACGAGCGGGGCCGTCGACCGAGTCGACGGGTCTCAGGCCGTGGCTTCGTGATCGGTCGGCGACTTCCAGCAGGCTGGGACCGTCAGGTCACTCACCAGCGGGCACAGCGGTCTGCAGTTCTGCGTGGTGTGCCTCGGGGTGGTCGAACTCGCCGATGCCGGCGTAGGTGCGGGGTCGGGCCTTGCGCAGCCACAGGCCGTAGGCCGTTCCGAAGACGGCGGCAGCCACTAGCAGCCAGGGAAGGACGTTCACGCTCTGCGAGGTGCTGCCGGTCAACGTCTGGAAGTTCTTGACGATGAGAACGGCGACAGTGACGAACGCCAGGACGCCGATGATCGAGCCGGCTGCGATGCGGACCGTCAGCTGGCGATGGCGCCAGAAATAGGACACGATCGCGACGGCGGCCGCGCCCTGGAGCAGGACCACGCCCAAGGTTCCGAGGCCGGTCATGGTGGTGGCCATGTTGAGGTAGGGGTCGAGACCGGCCGCGGCAAACACCGCGAGCACGACGAGGTTGATCGAGGTCTGGAGCAGGCTGGCCCGAGCGGGCGAGCCGTGCTTGGCGTGGACCGAGCCGAAGCGCGCGGGCAGGAGGGTGCGTTCGCGGCCCACGGCGAACATGTACCGGCTGGTCGCGTTGTGCAGGGCCATCAGCGACGCGAAGAGGCTGGTGATCAGCGTGATGTACATCAGTTTGGTCAGCAGCGCCGACGCGTACTGGTCGCTGAGCCCGAAGTACAGTGCGCCGAGCTGCTTTTGGGCCGCGGACTGGGTCTGGCCCACGCCCAGCGCGCCGACGGTGACCCAGGTGGTCAACGCGTAGAACACCGCGATCGCCACGACGGAGAAGTAGATGGCACGACCCACCGAGCGGTCCGGGTCCTTGGTCTCCTCGGCGTAGATGGCCGCCGACTCGAAACCGACGAAGGACTGGAAGGCGAACATCAGGCCGAGTCCGATGGAGCCGGTGCTGAACATGAGCCGGGGGTCGATCGCGGCTGTGGGGAACGCGTCGAGGCCCTTGTGGGCGATGATCGCGATGTCGAGGGCGACCAGGACCCCGACCTCGACCACGAGCAGCACGGCGAGGACGCTGCCGGCGACGTCGATCTGCCGGTACCCCAGGAACCCGACGATGGCGATGCCGGCGGCGGCGAGGATCCACCACGGGACGGTCACTCCGGCGAGCACTTGGAGCACCATCGCGCCGTAGTACCCGAGCCCGGCGACGAGCAGCAGGACCATCGCGTTGTAAGCGATGACCGCCACCAGTGCGGCACCGACGGCGGGCGGTCGTCCGATGCCCCTCGCCACGTAGGTGTAGAACCCTCCGGCACCAGACACCCGGCGGCTCATCGCGGCATACCCCACCGAGAAGCAGATCAGGACCAAGCCTGCAGCGATGAACACGGCCGGCGTGGAAGCGCCGCTGCCGAGCGCGAAGCTGAGCGGGGTGATCCCGATGATGGCGCCCGCGGGCGCCGCTGCGGCCACCACCATGACCACGATCTTCAAGGTGGAGAGCCGCCCCTTCAGGGAGAACTCTGCTTTTTCATCCATCGGGTGTCGCCTTTCCAGGGTGACGTACGTCGTGGCGATGAGCCTCGTGAGAGGGGACGGTAGGCGCGCCCAAGATTCTCTGTCAAGTGATCAGGTCACTCAACCTTGTCAGTTGACCAAGTTGTTGTTAGCTTAGGCGGCCTGTGCATGCGGTTGCCGCAGCCCTGTGACCGATCGGAGGATTCAACATGGCGACTCGGGTATCTGCCGACCAGAGGCGACGGGATCTGGTGGCGGCTGCGTTCCGGGTGATGGCCCGTGACGGGATCACGGCCACGACGACGAGGGCGATCTGTTCTGAGGCCGGCGTTGCGCAGAGCGTCTTCCACTACTGCTTCCGTTCCAAGACGGAGCTGCTGCAGGAGCTCATGCGCACGATGGTGGCCGACATGGTCGATCCGGCGGTCCTCGCTTCGGCGGCGACCTCCGATCCCCGTGAGTCCATCCGGGCGGGCTTCCGGATCCTGTGGCAGGAAGCCGTCGCCCATCCCGACCGCCAGCTGGTCTCCTACGAGCTCACCACAACGACGCTGCGCGATCCTGAGCTCCTCCAACTGTCCGAGTGGCAGTACCAGCAGTACTTCGCAGCAGGCACGCGCTTCGCCGATGCGATCGCGCAAACGGCCGACATCGAATGGACAGCCCCGATCCCGGTCCTGAGCAGGATGTTCGCCACCACCATCGACGGCCTGGTGCTCGGATGGCTCGCCGACCGGGATCACGCCCAGGCCGAAGCATCCTTGATGTTGTTCGCCGATCTCTTCGCAGGCCTGGCACGACCTCGCTCCAAGTCGTGACCCGCACGCCCAGCGGCCCGCGACGCGGCCACCGCATGCATCGAAGCAGGGGGACGAATTGAGTACCGACACGGCCGCACGCCCCGCGAACCCGACCAAGGGCGAGGTCCTCGCGCTCTCCGCGCGGCACGTGTGCCCGGACCGGGTCCGAGTCTTCTCCGCCATGGGCGTGGACCTGGTGATCGGTCGGCGTGAGGGCTACCGGATCTGGGACATGGACGGGCACGAGCTGCTCGACGTCCACCTCAACGGTGGCACCTACAACGTCGGGCACCGTAACCCCGAGGTCGTGGCGGCTCTGTCCGAGGGCCTGCAGACGCTCGACATCGGCAACCACCACTTCCCGAGCGCGCTGCGGGCGGGGCTGGGCGCCGAGCTGTCGGCGACCACGGGCGGGCGTCTGCCCTGGGTCGTGCTGACCTCCGGCGGCTCTGAAGCGATGGACGTGGCAATCAAGTCCGCGCGCTACGCAACCGGCCGGCGCAAGATCGTCGCGATCGAGGGCGGCTACCACGGCCGGACGGGGTTCTCCGGCGCCGCTGGCGACGACGCGACCGCCAAGTTCTTCCTCAGCGACCTGCCCGATGACTTCGTGAAGGTGCCCTTCGGCGATCTCGGATCCATGCGCGCCGCGCTCGCGGCCGGCGATGTCGCCGCGGTGGCGATGGAGACCATCCCGGCCACGCTGGGCTTCCCCATCCCCGGCGAAGGCTACCTACCGGGGGTGCGCAGGTTGTGCACCGAGTTCGGCACTCTCTACATCGCCGACGAGGTGCAGACCGGGCTCGGTCGCACCGGCAGCCTGTGGGCCTTCGACACCTTCGGCGTCGAGCCCGACATCTTCATCACGGGCAAGGGCCTGTCCGGCGGTCTGTACCCGATCGCGGCCGCGGTCCTCTCCGACCGAGCCGGCGCCTGGCTTGACCAGGACGGCTGGGGCCACGTCTCCACCTTCGGCGGCGCCGAGCTCGGCTGCGTCGCCGCGCTGAAGACCCTGGAGATCATCCAGCGCCCGGAGACGGCGGCAAACGCCGCAGCAACGGCCACCCTCCTCGGGGACGGCCTCGCCGACCTGATGGCGCGTTTCGGCCAACTCGCCGAGGTCCGCCAGCGCGGGCTGGTGTTCGGCCTGAAGTTCGACGCCCCTGACGGCGGCGTCCGCATGTCCAAGGCCCTCTACGACCACGGCGTGTGGGGCATGTTCGCCGGCTTCGACAGGTCCGTTCTGCAGTTCAAGCCCGGGCTGCTGCTCTCCGCTGACGACACCGCAACGCTGCTCACCCGCTTCGAGACCACCCTCACCGCGACCCAGAAACGAGACTGACCAGCCGTGACCACGCTCAGCCTGCCCCCCGGCATCAAGCAGCTCGGCGAGCCAGACGCACGCCGCTTCGCCGCACGCGCCGTAGACCTGTACGGACTGACGGCGCCGGCCGGTTTCGACCTGCTGTCCTACCGCGAGAACGCGGTCTACCGGGTCACCCAGCCGGGGGCCACACCCACCGTGCTGAAGGTGCTGCGCCCGGGATACCACAGCAAGGCCGCCCTGATGTCCGACATCGCCTGGTGCGACGAGCTGCGCGCCAACGGCGTCGAAACCGCACCGGCACTGGCCAACCGCGACGGCCAGCGGCTCACCCGGCTCGGCGACGTCGACGGCACCCCCGTGTACGGCGTGCTCTACGCGTGGCTCGACGGCGCGCCACCGCAGGACGACCAGATCGTCGACACCTACCACCAACTCGGCACCGTCAGCGCGCGAGTGCACAAGATCTCCAACGCCTGGACCCGACCCGACTTCTTCGAGCGCCACCGCTGGGACGCCGACGGCCTCGTCGGTGCCAACCCGTTCTGGGGTCGCTTCCTCGACCTCCCCGGGCTGACCGACGCACAGCGGGACCTCTTCGGACAGACCGCCCTCAAGGTCCACGCGCAGCTGCAGGACTTCGGGACCGGGCCGGACCGCTTCGGGCTGATCCACGCCGACCTGTCGCCTGAGAACATCTTCCTGCACCAGGGCCAGGTCCGCGTGATCGACTTCGACGACGCCGGCTACGGCTGGTTCCTCTCCGACCTGGCCACCAGCCTCTGCCTGCTCCTGACCGAGGACTTCGTCACCGACGTCCGCGACGCCTGGGTCGCCGGCTACCGCGAGGTAACCGAACTGCCCGACAGCCACCTCCAGCACCTGCCGGCCCTGCTGGTCGCCCGACTCCTCAGCGGCCTGGGCTGGATGCACACCCGCAGCGAGACCGACATGGCCAAGACGATGACCGAACCGATCCTCGACCTGGCCACCTACTACGCAAGCGAGTACCTCGCCGACCGAGCCATCTGACGCGGCGGACCCCGACGGCCTGCCGACCTGAGCGCTGGGCTGCCTCGCGCTGCCGGTGTTCCCACGCGGACCGGTGACGTAGTGCTCCTGCTGGCCGGGTTCGGGTTGTGCGTGGTGACGGGGAGTGCGACGACCAGGCGGCCGGTCAGGTTCGGAGCGATCAGTCCGGCCAACGTCACCGCCGCGTACCACGCCGTGCTGCTCGCGGCGGTGCTGCTCCTGGCCGGGGGCACGGCAGCGTTCATGTTCATCAACCCCGCTCGCGACGCACGCCGCCCGGTCGCGTGACATCCGGCTCCGACTCCACCAGCTCGACACCACAAAGGAGTGACGTGAACAGCAGCATCCTCGATACCCGCGCCCTCGACCGAGCCGTGAGCGAACTGCGCCAGAATGCCGCGTCCTGGGCCAACGCACCGCTCGCCGAGCGCATCGGCCTGCTGGAGCGGCTCATGCCGCGGATCCACGACGGCGCGGCCGAACTGGCCGCGGCCGGCGCCCGAGCCAAGGGGTACGCCCCCGACTCCCCATGGGCCGCCGAAGACTGGGCCGGCGGCCCCTGGGCGCTGGCCCAGAACGTCAGTGCCCGCCTGCACGTGCTTCGCCGGATCGCCGACGGCCGGGACCCGCTGCCCGCCCGCGCGGTGCACGAGGACGGCGACCGGACGGTGGTGAACGTCTTCCCCGCCACCGTCTGGGACCGCCTGCTGCTGAACGGCTTCTCGGCCCAGGTGCGGATGGTGCCCGGCGCCGGCGCCGAGCAGGTACGGGACCAGGCGGCCGGGCAGTACCGCGGCCGCACCGAGTGCGCCGGTGTGGCGCTGGTGCTGGGTGCGGGCAACGTCGCCGCTCTTACCGCAGTCGACATCCTGCACAAGCTGTACGCCGAGGGCCAGGTCGTCGTCGCCAAGATGAACCCGGTCAACGCCTATCTGCGTCCGCACTTCGAGCGGATCTTCGCCGAGTTCACCGAGCGCGGCTGGCTGCGGTTCGTCGACGGCGGCCCCGCTGAGGGCGCGTATCTCACGACCCACGACGGCGTGGACACCATCCATGTGACTGGCAGCGACCGCACCCACGACGCCATCGTGTGGGGCACCGACGAGCAGGCCGAGCAGCGCCGCAGCGACGACCGGCCGCTGATCGACAAGCCGTTCACCAGCGAGCTGGGCGGGGTCAGCCCCTGCATTGTGGTGCCGGGGCAGTGGAACCCGGCGGACTTCCGCTTCCAGGCCGAGCACATCGTCACCAGCAAGATGAACAACTCCGGCCACAACTGCATCGCCAGCCAGATTCTGGTGCTGCCCCGCGCCTGGGACGGCACCGAGCGGCTGCTGGAGGAGATCCGGCAGGTGCTGCGCGAACTGCCCGCTCGGGCCGACTACTATCCCGGCGCCGGGCAGCGGCTCGCCGAGGTCCTCAAGGCCCACCCGCAGGCCGAGAGCTACGCCGACGGCTGCCGGCTCCTGGTACCGGACATCGCGGACCACGACGACGCGTTGCTCACCGGAGAGGTCTTCGCCAGCGCGCTCGGCGTGGTACGCCTCGCCGGCGACACCCCCGCCGAGTTCCTGGGCCGCGCCGTGGACTTCGCCAACGAGACCCTGCCCGGCACCCTCGGCGCGACCCTCATCATCCACCCGAGGACCGAGAAGACCCACCGTGCGGCGCTGGAGAAGGCCATCGCCGACCTGCGCTACGGCACCCTCGGCGTCAACTGCTGGTCGGGCGTCAGCTTCCTGCTCGGCTATACCCCCTGGGGCGCCTACCCCGGACACACTCGACAGGACATCGGCAGCGGCATCGGAATCGTCAACAACGCCTTCATGCTCGAGGACATCGAGAAGACCGTGGTGCGCGCCCCCTTCGCCCCCACCCCCCGCGGCCTGTTCACCGGTTCGCCCTCGCTCTCGCCGCGCCCGCCGTACTTCGTCACCAACCGCACGGGTCGCACCACCCTTGCACGCATCACCCGCTTCACCACCGCCCGCGGTATCGCCCAACTGCCTGCCATCTTCGCCTCCGCGCTCCGCGGCTGACCAGGAAGCGCTCCGATCATGAACCTCACCGACTTCCTCGCCCGCGCCGGCGACCAGCACGGCCGCCGCCGCGCGGTCGCACTTGGCGACCAGGGGCTCAGGCATGCCGAGCTCAACGCCCTCTCCGGCCGCACCGCCGCACTTCTCGCCGCTCGCGGCGTCGTCCCCGGTGACCGGGTGGGCCTGATGCTGGCCAGCCTGCCCAATTCCTTGTCCTCTACTACGGTGCGCTGCGGGCCGGTGCCATCGTGGTGCCGATGAACAGACCTGCGCCATGAACGCAGGCGCGCGGCTCACCATGCTTCCGCGCTTCGACGCGGCCCAGGGCACCGTCGAGCAGGGGCAGGTCACCGTCTTCGAGGGCGTGCCGACCACGTTCGGCGCCGTGCTCGCCGAGTACGAGCGCGACACGGAGAGGTACGACACCTCGTCGCTGCGGCTGTGCGTCTCCGGCGCGGCCTCCCTTCCCGCCGAGCTCCTGCACGGCTTCGAGAGCCTCTTCGGGTGCGCGATCCTGGAGGGCTTCGGCATGTCCGAGACCTCCCCAGTCGCCTCCTTCAACCACCCCGACCGGCCCCGCAAGCCCGGCTCGGTCGGCACGCCCGTCGAGGGCGTCGAGGTGTGCATCCTCGATCCGGAGGACGGCGTTCTGCGAGCTGTGCGTGGCCACAACGTGATGGCCGGCTACTGGAACCGCCCCGAGGCGACCGCCGAGACCATCGTCGACGGCTGGCTGCGAACGGGCGACCTGGCCCGGGCCGACGAGCGCGCGGAACGGCTACAAGGTCTCCGGCGGCCTGGGGACAGACGCCGCAGCTCCCGCTAGAAGATGGCCGCCCAGTCGTCTTTCATGCTGACCACGGTCCAGCCCAGCTCCCCGGCTTTGGCCAGGGCGTTCTCGGTCCCCGTTGTATAGGCGTACTCGCGGTCGCCGTCGTCGTGATTCACCAAGAGGGCGAACGACGCGGCGGTGAGCATCTCGATGTCCACGTCTGCGTTCCCGCACGCGAGGACGGGCATGCGGCCGGTCTGGGCGAAGATGTGCTCAGGCTTGCCCGCCCCCAGGGTCAGCCCGCCGAGCATCTGGGAGGTGCGGGTGATCGTGCCGTCCTTGTACTCATAGGCCGGGGCGGAGCCGATCACGTTCTCCTTGAAGATGCCCAAGGTCTGCTCGGCGAATACCCGCATGAAGTCCCTGCCCCCGCCCGAGCACACGAACACCCGGAACTCATGAGCCTTCAGCAGGTCGAACAGCTCCAGCATCGGCTTGTACACCAGCTTGGTATACCCGACCTTGAACCTGGGCTGAGTGACGGTCTCGACCCACTGGCGCACTTGCGCATCGAACACCTCGGGGGTGGTCCCGGCCCATGTGTCGGCGACCGCCCCCTCCAGGGACGCCACCACGTCCGGGTCCTGGGTCACCAGTCCCTGGAAGTAATCCATGTCCTGCTCAATGATCGCCTTGTAAGGCTGCGTAGAGCAGAGGGAGGGGTCGTTCTGGGCTGCCTGGGTCCAGACCCGGATCAGGAAATCGGCCTGCGGCGGCGCCGGTTTCTCCACCCACAGCGTGCCGTCATTGTCGAACGTCGCGATCCGGTCGGCCGGTTCCGCAAAGCCGGGCCCAGGTGTCGTCAACGCCTCAACGAACCCCATGATCGCCTGCTTCGCCGCTCCGCTCCTCCAACTCGCCAGATACTCAGTCAACGCTGTCCCCCACTCCACCGCACAGCAACGGCTCCCCGCCCCCGCGGGGTCCAACGATGCCGCGTCAAGACTCTCACACAGGCGCGCCGCTCTCAGCGGGGTCCCCTTTCGCTGCGCCTAGGACGGCCGCCCGGGCCGTAGACGCGCCAAAACCAGGCGGGCCGCCTTCCGCGTCATTCACGGCGGCATCCTGACCGGGCTCGCCGAGCACGCTGGGCCGCGCCTATCACGGGCGGAACCGGAGGGGACCCAGCCGCCGACGGTAGTGGCCGAGCTCGCTTTGGAACGCGCACCCTGATAACCGGCGGTGCGAGACGGGCCAGTCGTCATCCCTGCGGCGAGCCAAGGTCAGTCAGGCGACCGGCCGGTGGGGAAGAACTCCCGCGGCTCCTTCGCGCCGCAGGCCACAAGGCCATCCTTGCCCGTGGAGGAGGCCGTGTCTGCCATGGCCAGTGTCACGTCTCGTGGATCCCCTCTCGCCCCGCTTTGCTGCAAAGGTTTACTTCAGCCTCGTATCTCACGAGAGTTTGACAGGGGGCCTTGCGAGGCTTGCCCGGTGCTGTGGACGGGAAGGACCTGTGTCTAACAGGCAGACAACGTGCCTGCGAGCCGCAAGGATGGCCGGCGGGACAAGGGGACCGCATGGGAGGCGAACGCTCTGAGCGACGCGACGGCCCAGAAGATCGACAGGGCGGAGCTGAGCGCGGCGTTCCCGCGCACGCACCACATACTCACGCTTGAATTCGGGGACCCCAAGGACTTCGACGACCCGCGCAAGGAATGGCGGCGGCTGTTCTCGGAGTTGCTGGGCACCTTCGCGCTGGTCCTGGCCGCCTCCGGCGGCGGGCTTTTGCACGCGAAGGGGCAGATCAGCCTGGCCGCGGCCGTGGTCGCCCCGGGCCTGATGGTGATGGCGATCATCTTGTTCATGGGCGCGGTCTCCGGCGCGCACCTGAACCCCGGCGTGTCGCTGGCGTTCGCGCTGCGCGGGGACTTCCCGTGGAAGCGGGTCCCCGGCTACATCATCGTTCAGCTCGCCGGCGCGACGCTGGCCTGTCTGTTCCTGCGCTGGGTGTTCGGCAACGTCGAGCATCTGGGGGCGACGTTGCCGGGCCCGGGGTATAACGACTGGCAGGCGCTGCTGATGGAGATCGCGCTCACCGCGCTGCTGGTCAGCGTGATCCTGGGCACCGCGTCGGCCGCGCAGAACGTTGGCGCGATCGCCGCGCTCGGCGTCGGCGGCTACATCGCCCTGGCCGGGCTGTGGGCAGCGCCGGTCAGCGGCGTGTCGATGAACTCGGCCCGCTCCTTCGGCCCGGCCCTGGTCAGCGGTGACTGGACGAGCTACTGGGTCTATGTCGTGGGGCCGATCTCCGGTGCGCTGATCGCCGTCGGCTTCGCGTACGTGCTGCGCGGCTACGGCGGCGACGTCATCTCGCGGGCGGCGGGCTCCGGCGAGCTGGACCAGGGGAGCCTGGCCGCCAAGGCCAAACTGTCCGAGGAAATCGACCAGGGCAAGGTCGTCCCCCCGGGCATCATCGACACCGATACGCCACCGAGCGGGCAATGACCGGCGCCGCGCTCGCCGGCTCGAAGGATGACCCGCCAGGCAAGCCACCGCTGACTCTGCCGCATAGCAAGAAGCCCGTCGTCATCGCGGCCGGCAGTGCAACAACCCGGATGACTAACAGCATCGCTGACTGGCAGATCGCGGCGAGAAAGGCGACCCCGTGCCGGCGATGAAGTAGGGCGCTCCCGACGCATTGGAGAACGCGTAGATGCCGTAGGCCGCGCAGATGAGGCCCCTGGCGATGGGGATGCTCCCCAGGATCCAGGCTTCGGCGCGTGACATATGCGCTCTACAACCGTGCGGTGCCGTCACATTAACCTCGAGAGGCAATGGAGCGCATCACCCAGTCTGGCTGCGCCCATTACCGCGTGCCGGCCCGGTCCAAATGGCCGGCGACGACGGAACGGGTAGCCGAGGTGCTGCGGCATGAACGAGGCCGCCAGGCCAGCAACCTGCGGATTCGGCAGGTGACCGCTGATAGATCCACTGGCGCGCCGCCGTCCTTATGGGGCTGCCCGGCCCTGGTCCCGAAGAACCCGGTCCGAGGTTAGCGTCCGGTGCCAGAACACTCCCACGAGCCGGGCATACCCGACTTCCCGGGCCAGCGCGGGCGGCGGAATGACGAGCACGGGGCACTGGGCATGCGCAAGGCAGTAACGGCTCACCCTGCGGCCCACCATCCGGCCCAGCGCACGACGATGGCCAGCACCCACGACCAGCAGGTCACCAGGGCAGCGGGCCACTTTGACCAGCACCGGTCCAGCCTCGCCGCACTCCACAAGTGGCGTGACCGGTGGATCGTCAAGGACTTCTCCCCAGGCTGCGATCAGCGCATTCTGGAGCCGCTGGCAGGCGCCGTCTCGCAATACCTTCCGCAGGTAGCCCGGAGGCAGGCAAGGGTCGGCGAGATCACCGCCGGGCTGCAACAAGGCAAAAACAGGTATCAGGGTGGCACCGTGGGTGCGGGCCAGGTCCTCCGCGTAACGCAGTGCCCGGAGGCTGCCCGGTGAGCCGCTCGCGCCGACAATGACCCGGCGGAAGCCGGACACGGCAGCACTCCTTCCTCGCGGCAGGTCGTTACTGACTAGATAAGTCCCCTTCAGCGGGGAAGGGAAACGTTGGGCCAGTTGAGGCCGAGGCCTGCTGGTCGGCCAGGTCAAGGTGTCCTGGCCGGGTTGCCGATTACCGTGCCGTCCGCGGACCGGAGCACATCCCACACCATCGCCGGGGCCTTGCGGACCAGGACCATGAACACTCCCGGTCCCACCGAATGCGTGCGCAGGTACTCCTCCGCAATCAGGTGCTTGCGCTCGCCTGCCGTGCAGTCGATCACTGGGACGGCGCTATCAGCGGCCCAGGCCCGGAGTTGACTGGCGATGTAGTGCCGCAGCTTCTTGACGTTGAGATCGACTCCGGCATCGTCGGCTAGGTTGCTGACCTGATGCGACACCCAGTCAGGGTTCCACAGGACGGCGTGCAGGGGGTCGTTGGAGAACAGGTAGGCCTATTCGAGAGCTTCAGCGCGACCGCTGCGAAGAGCTCGTTAACCGTCTCCAGGACCTCGGCGATGAGCGTGCAGCTGGACTCGTCGAGCGCGATCCAGGGTCCTGGTGAGTCTTCGTGTCATTGCGACCTTCTGCCCGCTTTTCATTTCTAATGCTGTGCCGTCGGTTTCCTAAATGATCTTGCTCGCCCGTTTTGCCACCATTGCCGTATGACCTTCGAAGCCGTCACACCCATGCACCATCCGATGACCATGGTTAGTTCCGTTGCCTCCGGCTGCCGGAAGTAGCCCTTGGCCGTAGTCGCGACCCTGAGCAAGGGTTATGACCTGGATTACATCCGGAAGCAAGTCGACCGGGGCCCGGCCAAGGACGCGGCCGGGTATTACATCCAGGCGAGTGAGGGCGGGGGAGAGCCGCCCGGGCGGTGGTGGGGGCCGGGCGCGCGGGCGCTGGGGCTCGAGCCTGGCCAGGTGGTCGAGCGCGAACCGTACGATCTGCTTTTCGGCGAGCGCAAGGCCCCTGACGGCGACCAGATAGGCAGGCCGCCCGGCGGCGGCCGAAAGGCCGCCGACATCTACGCGACACTGCTGGCCGCCGAGCCGGAGGCGATCGCCGAGCGGAAGCGGGAGCTGCGGCTGGAGGCGGCGCGGCAGGCGCGATTGAGCCCGCTGTTCTTCGACCTGACCCTGTCGCTGTCGAAGTCGATCAGCATCTTCCACGCTTCCCTGGGCGAGAACGCGCGCCTGGCCCGCCTGGCCGGAGACACTGCGGGGTACGAGTACTGGTCGGGTCTGGTCGGCGAGGTCGACGCGATGATCTGGCGGTCGGTCTACGCGGGCTTTGAGTACTTCCAGCGGGAGGCGGGGTACACCCGCACCGGCTCGCACAACAGGCGGGTCAATGGCCGGGAGACCGGCCAGTGGCGTGAGGCGGACCTGGTGGTAGCGCACTGGCTGCAGCGCACCTCCCGCGACGGCGACATGCAGCTGCACGTCCACTCTCAGATCGCGCACGTCGCGCGCACCGCCGCGGACGGGAAGTGGCGGGCCCCGGACTCCCTCGGCTACAACGAGCACATCGGGGCGGTCGGCGCGATCACCGCCCAGCATCTTGAGGAGGCGCTGACCGCACGGTTCGGGTTGGAGTGGGTCGCGCGGGACGACGGCCACGGGTTCGAGATCAAGGGCATCAGCGGGGAGATGATGCGCCTGTTCTCCTCGCGCCGGGATTCGATCACCACCGACCTGCGCGGCCGCGCGGCGCGGTTCGAGCAGCGCTACGGCCGCGCGCCGTCGCAGCGCGAGGTCGCGCAGCTCGCGCAGGCGTCGAACTTCGCCACGCGCAGAGCCAAGGAAGGCGCGCTGGACACGGTGCAACTCCAGGCCGACTGGGCGGACAAGCTGTCGCGCACGCTCGGCGTCCCCCTCGCGTCGGTCGCCCCGTCAGTGTGGCACGCCGACGCCGACCGCGCGGACGCGCAGACGCGCGATACAGACGCGCGGGACGCAATCCCGGAGGAACTGTCGCTGCGCCGCGCGGCGCAACAGGCGGTGGCTCTGGCCCAGCTGCAGAAGAGCACCTGGACCCTCGCGGACCTGATCAAGTACCTGGGCCGGGTGCTGCCCCGCACCGGCCGGGACCCGGCTGCGGCCGCTGCGCTTCTGGAGGATCTGGCGAACCGGGCGCTGCGCTCGGAGTTCGAGCCGGTCCTGTGCCTGGAAGCACCGGAGCTGGCCGAGGTTCCGCGCAGTCTCCTGCGCGCGGACGGGCGCAGCGTCTACCGGCGGCACGGCGGCGTCCGCTACGCCACGCGCGCGCAGCTGACGATGGAAGACCTCATGGTCGCGCGTGCGTCGAGCGGGGACGCGCCGCGCATGACCCGCGCGGCGGCTGCGGAGGCGCTCGGCGCGGACCTCGGGCGGCTCGAGCGCGCGCTGGACGGCGGCGCAATCGACGCAGACAGCCAGCGCACCGGTTCCGGATTGCGGGAGGACCAGGCCGCCGCGGCTTTGTCGGTCCTGACCGACGGCCGCCGGGTGTCGGTGATCAACGCGCCCGCCGGGTCCGGCAAGACCCACGTGACCTCGGAGATCGGGAGGCAATGGGCGGCGGCCGGGCTCGGCCCGGTCATCGGGATCACCGCGTCCCAGTCGGCGCGCAACACGCTGGCCGCGGGAGTCCCGGAGTCGTACAACAGCGCCCAGTTCCTCGGCCACCTGCCCGGTCGGCGCGGCGCCCGCGGCCCCATGCCGATCGGGCCGGGGACGCTGCTGGTGGTCGATGAGGCGTCGACCATGCCGGGCCCGGACCTGGCTGATCTGATCGGCCTCGCCGAGGCCGGGAACGGGAAAGTGATCCTCGCCGGGGACAGCGCGCAGCTGCAGGCAGTGCAGAACGGCGGCGGCATGTCGCTGCTCGCCAGCCGGCTCGGCTACGTGCGGCTGACGGAGCCGGTCCGGTTCCGCGAGCCCTGGGAGCAGGCCGCCAGCCTGCGGCTGCGGGACAGCGACCCCGGTGTCCTGGCCGAGTACGACGAGCAGGCCCGGATCATCGGCGGGGACCCGGAGGAGATGATGGACGCCGCCGCGGCGGCGTATGTCGCCCTGGCCGCGGATGGCACGGACACGCTGCTGATGGCCGCCGACCACAGCCTGCGACGGGAACTGGCCCGGCGTATCCGCGAGGACCTGATCCGCCTCGGCCTGGTCGACCCCGGGCCGGGAGTCTCGATCGCCGATGGCGCCCCGGCCAGCAACGGGGACCTGATCGTGTGCACCCGCAACGACCACACCGTCGAGGCGGGAGAACCCGGGCGGACGCTGGCCAACGGCGACCTGCTCCGCATCGACGCCGTCGCCCCGGGCGGCCTGCTCGTCCGCCGGGCCCTCGACGCCGACCCGGGAACGGGGCGGCGCCGCTGGACCGACCGACAGTTCCTGTACGCGAACTTCGAGGAGGCTGAACTGGGCTACGCGGTCACCGACCACACCGCCCAGGGCCGCACCGTGCACACCGGCCTGGCCGTGATCACCGGCACCGAGGACCGCCAGCACGCCTACGTCGCCCTCACCCGCGGCACGACCGACAACCGGGCCTACGTCTTCACCCGGTCACCGAAACACGCCGACCCGGCCCCCGGCCCGCGGCCTGCCCCCGAACTGGCCCGCCACGACCGCATTACCACCAGCCCCGCCGATCCCGGCCCGGCCACCGCAGCCAGCGACGCGAAGGATCCGGTGGGTGTGCTCGCCGAGGTCCTAGACCGAGACGGGGCGCAGGCGTCGGCGTCCCAGACCTGGCGGCGCGCCCTGTCGGACGCCGACCACCTGGGCGTCCTGCACGCGATCTGGGCCGCCGAAACCACCCCGGATCGCGAGCAGCGCTACAGCCAGCTGCTCGCGGCCGCGCTGCCGCCTGGACATCAGCAGGAACTCAGCCACAAGGCGAAATGGCTGTGGCGGACGATGCGCACGGCGGAACTAGCCGGGCTGGACACTCGCCAGGTCCTAGCCGACGCCATCGGCGAGCGAAGCCTGACCGGCGCCCGCGACGTCGCCGCCGTCATCGACGCCCGCATCCGCCGCGCCGGCGCCCTCGTCCCGCTCCCGGCGCCCTCATGGTCCGCACAGCCCATCGGTATCGCCGACCCAGAACGCCGCGCCTACGCCGGGCAGATCGCCGCGCTGATGGACGCCCGCAAGGCGCGGATCGGCGAGCACGCCGCCGCCAGCGCACTCCCCTGGGCGGTCAGCGCCCTCGGCCCGGTTCCCGCCGACCCCGCGACCGTGCTGGAGTGGCAGCGGCGGGCCGCCTCGATCGGCGCCTACCGGGAGCTATCCGGCCACCACCACCCTGACGACCCGATCGGCCCGGAACCCGCCACGAGCGCGCCGGACCTTCGAGCTGCCTGGCACGATGCCCTCGCCGCGCTCGGCCCCGCCTGCGGCACGACCAACGACGCCAACTCGCGTGACTGCCCCTCAGTACTCGACACGTCACCGAACGCTACCGGCCGCACGATCAACAGACGGCTCTCACCCGCACAGACACGCCGACTAGTTCAGTTAACAAGCACCTGTGCCTCGACCTTGGTGTCACCGCCTGGATCGCGTGGCTGATCGGCCCCTCAGTCGACCTCAGCGTCATCGGGCTGCTGACCGGCATCCGGTTCCTGTCCCTGCGCGGGTACACCGAAGCGCGGCTCGCCAAGCTGAACCGCTTCCTGCGGTTCTGCGGCCTGCTGACGCTGGCCCTGAACACGGCCGGCGCGCTCTGGCGCTTGCAGTTCGGAACCGCCGCAGTCGACGCGATCGGCCCGGTGCTGCTGATCGGCTGGAGCGAGATCGGCCCGTGGCTGCTGCGCGAGATCAAGGCCGTCTGCTCTCTGGCCGCGGGCGATCAGGCGTCAACGGAGCGGCCGCAGGCCAGGGCGGCGGTGGCCGCGAGGCCCGTGGTGATCCCGGCCGGGCTGCTGGCCCGGACCCGGGAGCTCGACGCCGAGCACCGGGAGGCGACCGGCAGGCCGATCTCCCGCGACAACCTCCGCGAGCGATTGGAGATCGGCCGGGACCGGGCCAGCGCCTTGGTCGCCGCCGTCCGAGCCGTAGGCGGCCGCCCGTACCCAGGCGGTGTCGCTGCAGCAGGCGGCATAGCCGAATGCGTTGGCGTCAATCGCCTCATGGCCGGGTCATATGCGGCAGGAGCGCCTGCCTACGCAGGCGGGCTGCGGCCCGGTAAACGCCCTGCCAGGGCTGTAACAGTCGTGAGGCGCTCTCTCACCACCGGATCTGTCAGGGTCTCATGCGATCCGCGTTCTACGGTCATTCCGATTATCTCATCGCGATATATATCACGATGATATTGGTTAGCCTAGCTTTCCGTCATAACGTCACTCCTATGAGATTCCCGACGGGCGTCGCGAACTCTCACTGCTATTAATCGCCTTCCAAAATCGGAGCAATCCCGAATGCCTTCAATCGTGAGCACTCTGCCCTGCCCCGACTACCGAAAGGGAAAGCAACGTCTCTAACTGCTGCCGCACCGCCCGCCCGTCCAGCGGCCTCGAAAGGACCAGCGTCCATGAAGGGCGCCAACCCGGCCAACACCGCGCGGCAGGGTGACCCGCAAAGTCTTTTGTGCTGGTCATGACGGGGTTTTCAGGCCCAGTATGGCCATGAGCAGGGCTGGGTCGTGCTTTATCGTGCGAATGGTGGCGGCGATCTTGGTGTGTCCGGCCTGGCGGATGAGCCCGATCGCGAGGTTACGGAGCGTGGCCATTATGCGTGGCCGGGGGCCGGTCCGGACCCGGGACGCGTCCTCGCGCAGTGTGACGTCGCGGACCCAGTGGACCTTGTTCTCGATGGTCCAGTGGCCGCGGACGTAGCCCGCGATGTGGGCCGGGGATGCCTCGCGGGAGTCCGGGCTGGTGATGATGAACACCGCGACGGCGGACTTCTCCTGCTTCCTGACCCGGCGCTTTCCGTTCCTGACCCGGACGGTGCGGGTGACGTACCGCTCGATCAGGGCGACCTGCCGGGCGTGCGGGAACCGCCTGCGGATGCGCTCCGGGGCGTTCGCGACCTGGATGGTGCGGCGCTCGCGCCGCCCGTGGCCTTTTTCCTCGGTCGCGTGCTGCACGGGGACCTTCGCCCAGTCCAGGGCGTCGAGTTCCTCCCACAGCCTCTTCGCGTTCAGCTTCACCGTGAAGACGTAGTGCGCGAGGAGCCCCTCGCAGATAACCCTGGCGTGGGCGCGGACGGTGTGGCCGGCGTCGGCGGTGATGACGTGCCCGGCCAGGGGGCAGTACTCGTCCAGCTCGCGCAGCAGGGGCGCGAATTCGGGGACCTCGTTCGTCTTCGGGCCGATCAGCCGCTCGGCGAGCACGGTCCCGGTGCCGTGGGACGCGGCGGCCAGCAGGTACGGGATCAGGCCGTCGTCCCCGGCCGCGCCGCGCACCGCCTTGCCGTCGACGGCGACCGCGGGCAGCGGGGCCGGCGCGGACAGGGGGAAAGTGACCGGGCCGGGGTGCGCGCGGGCGGCCAGGTAGGCGCCGGCCTGCCGGGCGACGCCGTGGGCGCCCAGCGCGGACAGGACCCGGACCACGGTGTCCGGGTGCGGCGCGATGAAGATCCCCAGCGCGTTCCGCCTTGCCCCGGCGGCGGCCAGCACCCCGGGCGGGGCCGCGTGCACCCAGGCGGTCACGTCCTCCAGCCCGGTGCACCCCGACAGCACCGCCGCGGTGCACAGCACCAGCACGGATGCCAGGGAATGCCGGATCCCGCGCGGGCGGCGCGGGTCCGGGACCGCCGCGAAGCACTCCGCCAGGTTCCCGCCCGACGCCGCCCGCAGCGCGGCGGCACGCGCGGCCAGCTCGCCCAGGGCCCCCTGCGCGAGGGCTTCCGCGGCGGCGGCGGGCACGGGCATGCGAGACTGGACGGGCAACGGGGCCTCCGGCAGGGAAAGTGACTTCAGCAATCCCTTGTCCTAGCCGGGGTCCCGGTGCCCTCCCGGGACCGACACGCGCACCGCCCGCAACGTGACGCGACCGGGACAGAACCGCCGGGCAGCCGTCACGCCCCGTAGAGAAACGCCACTGTCACCGGACCGCTCACCCCAAGCCCTGGCAGTAACCCACCGTGACGGAAAAGCGGCCACGGCAGCCTCAGATCCCAGCGCAAGCCACCGGGCCCCCCAGAAGACCGCCTGCAGGCCAGATAGCACGTGAGCTGGTAAGACCACTTTGCGGGTCACCCTGCACCGCGCGGCGGCTATGACAGTGACCATCCTGGGCGACAGCATGCGCAGCGACTGCAGCCCGCACACCGCACGCCTCGCGACCGGCGACAGGGGCTCGTGGGAGGTGTCCTGGCTGCCCGGACGACGCATGAACCGCAACAGCGCCATCACCGCCATGATGCTCGCCGACGTGACGGGCCCTGGTGACATAGACGCCTGGCACCGGCTCTGGCCCCATATCTCAGGCTGGGCCGCCGAACTTGCACTAACCGCACCCGAGGCCCTTACCCAGATGGCTGACCCGCCCACATGGGCGAACGTCGGCCGGACCGACGCTATAGCCGACCCCGAAGCGGCCGAATGACACGGCACCCCCGCAGAAACCCCGCACGCGACGGAACGCCAGCCGCACCCGAAGTTCCCGCGACGACCGAGGAGCAGAGACTCCAGCCAGGCGAGTCGGCTGAGCGGCTGGCGTATTCCGTCGACGAGGCAGCGCGTCTGACGGGACTGTCCCGCGACCTGCTTTATGACCAAATGCGGTTCGGGAACCTGGACTTCATCAAGGTCGGCAGGCGGCGCCTAATCACCCGCCAGAACCTTGAGCGGTTCCTCGGCATCACCCCTAGCCCGAGTTTCCGGCTTAAGTTGATCTTGACCTCCTGAGCTGTGGGCGGCGGCGGGTCTGCCTGGGGGAACGGCGTGTCGTGCTGGCATTCGGGTGCCGATTGATGTATTACCCATATATGGCATCGGTGGTCGGGAAGAAACGCGGCAACGCGACCTACTACTACCTGGTTGAGTCCGCCCGGGTCGACGGCAAGCCCCGCATCGTCTCGCAGGAATACCTGGGGACCGCGGAGGAGCTCGCGGCGGCGATGCGCGGCGGCGGCCTCGGGCTGCCGGACCGGACCCAGCACAAGGACTTCGGGGCGGCCGCAGCCGCCTGGGGCGTGCTGGACGACCTGGGCGTGATCCAGCTGATCGACGACGCGGCCGGGCCGAGGCGTGCGGATGCCGGCGCGTCGGCCGGCACCTACCTGGCGCTGGCGGCGCTGAACCGGGTAGTGGCGCCGTGCTCGAAGCTTGCCTTCGCGGACTGGTGGGCGAAAACGGCGGCACCGCGGTTCACCGGAGTGCCGGGCACGGTCCTGGATCACCGGCGGTTCTGGGACGCGATGCACTCGATCACCCTGGAGCAGATGCAGCAGGCCAGCGCCGCGATCACGCGGCGGGCAGTGGAGGCGTTCGGGCTGGACTGCTCGTCGGTGGCCCTGGCCATGACCAACTTCGCGACTTTCATCGATACCGGCAACGAGAAGGCGCCGATCGCGCAGCTCGGCAAAGCCAGGCAGAAACGATCCGACCTGCGGCTGATCGGGCTGGGGCTGGTGGTCACCCGGGACGGCGGGATCCCGCTGACCTGGCACGCCTACCCCGGCAACAAGCCCGACGTCACCCAGTTCCCCGGCATGATCACCGCGCTGCGCGACCAGTACGAGGCGATCACCGCCTCATGCGGGCAGCAGCCTGCGGGCATGACCGTCGTCTTCGACGCCGGCCACAACAGCGAAGACAACTTCGCCTTCCTGGCCCGCACCGGGCTGGGCTACATCGGGTCGGTGCCGGCCAGCGACTGCCCGGACCTGACCAGCCTGCCCGCCTCCGCGCGCACCATCATCGACAAGGACCGGTTCAGCGGCCTGACCGGCTACGACACCCGCCGCGTCGTCTACGGCGCCGACCGGAGGGCGATCCTGACCCACTCCCCGGAACTTCACCAGAGCCAGGCCCTCGGGTTCACCGGCACCACTCTCGCCAAGGCCGGCAAGAAGCTCGACGAGCTGGCCGCCACGCTGGCCCGCGGCAAAACCCGCCGGTCCCGGGAGAAGGTGCAGGCCGAGATCGAGACGATCACCGGCAAGCCATGGGCGCGCCGGGTCCTGGCCTGGCAGCTGTCCGGCGACCGGCCCAAGGACCTGCGGCTGACCTGGCACGAAGACCTCGCCGCGCGCGCCGCCCTCGAAGACGAGCTGTTCGGCAAGCACGTCCTGATCACCGGCCACGACGACTGGCCAGCGGCCGAGGTCGTGGCCGGCTACCGGTCCCAGTCCGAAGCCGAGTTCAGCTTCCGGCAGCTCAAGGACACCCGCGTCGTCTCGTTCAGCCCGATGTTCCACTGGACCGAGCACAACATCCGCGTCCACACGTTCACCTGCGTCCTGGCCTTGCAAGTCGCCCACCTGATGCGGCTCAAAGCCCGTCGCGCCGGACTGGACATGTCCGTCCGCGTCCTGCTCAGCCAACTAAGCGACATCCAGGAGACCGTCCTGCTCTACCACGGCGACCGAGGCCGGCCCCGCGCGCACCGCATCCTCACCGACACCACCCCGGTCCAGGCCAAGCTCACCGACATCTTCGGCCTCGCCCGCTACGCCCCCAAGCGGTGACGTGGGTAATACACCCTGACGCACCCCGCACCACACCTGAACAGCGCAAACACACTGAAGATCAAACTAGCCCGGAAACTCGGGCTAGGGCCGGTCCAGCCGGATAGGGTCTGCCCACCTTACGCAGCCCGGGGACGCAAGCGCTTGCCGTCCTCTTCGTCCATCACACCACCGTAAGGCCGCCGGCTGTCCGCGCCTACGAGATCGGCTTCAGCGCCCCGCGCGGTTCGCGCTCCTACCGATTCCAGGCGGCGTCGGTGAACGTGATGCTGGCGACATAAACGCCGTCGTCGCACTTCGGGCCCTGGGCGGCGAGATACTTAGTCCGCGTCCTCATATTGCGTGGGCTGCGCCGGGCCGCCCTCAACTTCTGTTTCGCTGACATCCTCGAAGAGGTCGAGGTAGGGAGCGAACCGGAACATACGGTTCCGTCGACCGCCGGTGACTTCAGTGAGAATCCCGTTGTCTTGGAGCTCGTTGATCATGCGGCCGGCCGCCGGGAAGGACACACCTAGTGCCTCCTGGGCCGCTTTGACGTTGATGATCGGCTGCTCGTACAAGTGATCCATCAGCTTGAGCATGTTGACGCTCACGTCCGCCTTCTGCGCTGCGCCGCGGAGCTGCTCGCGAAGCTCCACAATGCGCCGGGCAGTCTGTTCGGCCTCGCGGGCTACCGTGGCGACGCCGGTGAGGAAGAAGCGCAGCCAGCCCTCCCAGTCGCCTTCGTAGCGGATGGCCATGAGCCGGTCGTAGTAGGTCGCGCGGTGCTGCTTCAGGTAGTGACTCAGGTAAAGCACCGGCCGCTGCAGCACCTCGGCGTGACACAGCAGGAATGTGATGAGCAGGCGGCCGACTCGGCCGTTGCCATCCAGGAAGGGATGGATCGTCTCGAACTGCGCGTGAGCGAGGGCGCACACGATCAGCGGGTCTAGGCCGTCGGAATCGTGGAGGAAGCGTTCGAGGTTGCCCAGCGCGGCTCTCATCTCGTGAGGCGGCGGCGGGGTGAAGATCGCCTCCGTCAGGCGAGGAGCGCCGATCCAGTTTTGGGTCTGTCTGAACTCGCCAGGGGCCTTCTCGCTGCCGCGGCCGCCGGCCAGCAGCTTCCCGTGGATCTCCCTGAGCAAGCGCAAGGACAGCGGCAGCGTCTCAAGCCGCTTAAGTCCGTAGTTCATCGCGGTGATGTAGTTGACGACCTCCCCGATGTCGGGCGGCAGCCTGCTGTGATCGGAGTCGATCTCGAAGGCCAGCACATCATCGAGAGTGCTCTGTGTCCCCTCGATCTGGGAGGACAGGACAGCTTCCCGGCGTACGTACATCGCCACGAACAACTCCGGGTTCGGGAGCGTGGCGGCTACCCCGTCCAGGCGTCCCAGAGCAGTACCGGCACCCGCGAGGACCGTGGCGAGGCTACTGTCGAAGGCCAGAGGCGGATCAGGCGGGAGAGGCGCAGGAATGAACGCGCTATATCCCTCGGCCTGTCGGATCACACGCCCCGCTCGGGCCCTTTGGTCGGTCGTCGCCATGGTGACACCCTAGCAGCGGCTGCATCCTGTATTTAACTTTTCCGGCCTGCAGCTTTAATACTTCGTCATCATGACTACGCGAACTTACGCGAACTTAAGTATGGCGGCGCGACGAGGCCCGTAGTGAACCGTTCGGGAGGTCAGGTTAAGTAAGCGCCTCCTGCTGCGCCCGGAAGATCGTACTCTGCGGCGGGTTGGTCACTTATTGCGTGGGATGTACGCGCCGAGCGCTCTCAGAGGTCATGGCGACGATGCCCCGGAACGACGGCGGCGAGCCCTAGTGCCGGATCTGACCCAGGCACCCGGGTCGGTGGTGACCGTGCGGTCAGCGGGGACGTCGGGGCGTGCGGGCCGAGGTCGACAACGGCGGGCGCTTCGATCAGCTTTATTAGAACACGCGCTCTAGTTGGACGGCCTGTCTACGCGTCGGGCAGCCCGGTCCGCAGTCGACCGCTATCGCGGCCTTCGCTCCTAGCTTGGGGCCCGCGCTGACGGCCAGGCTGGTGTCGGGCCGGACGCCGACCACGACGAGCACCAGCGGCGGCACAGGCCCGCGGCCCATCGGTGGGGCACTAGCTGCCGAGCTCCAGTCTTGTAACCTGACGAGGCTGTGGCGTTGGGCGCGGGGAGCCAAAAGGGGAGCCAACACTGGCAGCCGTCAAACGACGTGAGGCGATCTTGGCATACGGTTACCCCAGCTAAACGCCACATCAGGCCACGACCGGCGACATCCCGATACCGTTCGGATGCGCCTTGTAAGCGGACGGTCAGCGGTTCGAATCCGCTCACCGGCTCCAAGTCCCCTTGACGTGCGGAAACGCGACCAGACGGAACCGGCTGCGCCGTCTGCTCGGTGTGCACAGCGCTTATCGAGCTTCCGCGTCGCATGCGTCGCGCTGACGATGCTCGCCGCCAACCGCTACGTCACCTGGAACGGCACCTTCGAGCCGTACCACGTCAGCTCAACGCGCGTGAATGCCGTCACCGCAAGGTAAGCACGGGACTAGGCTCCTGCCCTGCCCCGTGGCGGCTGGTCACGATCAGGCGCCAGCACCACAGTGAAGTGTGCCCTGCCACGAAAAATGGCAGCTCACGGCACGTCTGTGTAGTCGAGCCTGACAAGGTTGCGTAGGGTCGACCTCAGCCCCTTACACGACATGAATAGTCGTAAGCGCGACGGTACCGCAGTTCGCTGCCGCTCAGCCGGGGGGGAAGCCGAGCGACGAGCAGCCAACCGCGGACCGGGGGCACCGCGTGACGGTACCGCCGCGTTAGCGGCCACCATATCGGTCAAGAAAGATGCCCACAAGGGGTAATTCAGGCGAAGTGGGAGCAGTCTTCACGGGCCACCAGGGAACCCTTGCCGACTCCCGGCAGGGCAGCCTGCATCCGGCTGACCGGGCGCTGCGCGGACACCGGCGGCGGCCTGGGCGGCAGGCAGCGCAGCGCCCGTGATGATCGAGCCAATTCCCATCTGGTGATCCCACCCCCTCGATGGGACCAGCGGCCATACGATAGCGACTGAATGTCGCACTTATGTCGCACTGCCCGCCTCGAACCGCCGAGAGGCGCCTATGGCTCACCACGGCCTCGATCCCTCGCACTCCGCCCCCGATGACTTCGCCCGGCAGGCCGCCGCTGAGTACCTGCATGAACTCCTACTGCGGCCCGGTCGCCTGCGGCGCACCTGGGAGCGGTACGCCGAGCGCACCCGGCAAGGCCAGGTCAACCAACTCGCCGTGGCGGAGGTGCTCGCCCGGTATCTGTGGCAGCATCCGAGGCGACGTGGCGACGGCGACCTGCTGCCCCGCCAACTGAAGGACACGGCCGCACGCGCGCTGTCCGGCAGGGTGCTCAGCAGGGCGACCCTTGAGCTGTTCATTGACGCCTTCGCGCTTCCCGACGCCGAGCAGGATCAACTATGGCGGCTGTGGGAGGGATCCCCCCGAGTGCGCATGCTCACGGGCACCCAGGCGATCCGTCCGGACACGGCGGAAAGGGTGACCGCGTTGCTCGGCCCTCCCGGCCACCAGACGGTCTCGCTGCACGACCACGCCTTCGTCCGAGCGGACGGACGGATTGGCGGGGTCCGGACCATCCAGGTGATCGAGGCGCTTCGCGACGGGTTGGACAGCATCCCTTATATCTACGACACGTCGGCGCTCACATTGCGGGTCGGCCACGGCTGCGAGGCGCCCGTAGCCCCCGGCAGCCAGGTCAGGAACGGCCCCTACGTGCTCCGCATTCCGCTCGCGAGGACACTGGCCGAAGGGGAGACGCTTTCCCTGGAATACGCCACCACATTCCACTACCGGGGCGAGATGACCACGGAGGAGCGCCAGTATCGCAGGGCGGTTATGCGCCGGGTGGATAACATCGACCTGCGCGTCGAGTTCGACCCTGAGTACGTCCCGACGGCCATCTGGTGGGCGGTGTGGGACGGAGTAGACGGTGGCGTCATCGAGCAGCACCGGGTGCAGCCGGATAGCCAGAACTCGGTGCATCGGTACCTTCGGCTCGTGGAGAAGACGGTCGCCGGCTTTTACTGGGAGGACCGGACCCCCGAATCTGCCTGATCCGTGTGCTGTGCCAAGACCCTGCACAGCGTCTGACCCTGTGCTCTACGCTCGGCGCTCGGGCTGATCCATCCCGCTTTGAAGGTGTACCGCAGTCAAGGTGCGGGAGCGGAGAACGAGGGTCGTCGCGGTCCTGGCGGTGAGGGGCCAGGCGTGATGGCAGTTATCGGCGCGGATTCAGTGTGGGTGTCCCGGGTTGTCGGAGAATGGCTCTGCAGAGGTAAGGCGTCGTCATCTGATGGTGTCCGGCAGGCCCGGGCAGCAAGACGTGCTCTCGGAGGGTGCCGCCGTGGTAGCCGGCTGAGCGTTACGCCGGACACCACGGACAGCATGACGCCCGGGTCGGCCGTCGCGTTTTAGGTCCGGTCTACCGACGGGAGGCCCGTTCAAGTACGCGTGCACGAACCGGGTGCCGAGTTCAACCTGGCCCCGCGGCGAGCTATCCGAGAGTGGGCCGGTGGCCGAGTTCTGGAACCCCGCAGGTGGACGGGGCGCAGCGAACCCTGTTAGCGTCGAACACGCACCTTCCGCCTAGCGTGGTTGCGCTCGTCGGCGACTTCCGTTTTCGCAGGTCTGCACAGCGCTTAGCGCGATTGACCTTGTAAGCGGACGGTCAGTGGTTCGAATCCGCTCACCGGCTCCCCTGTCGGTGACGCCTGAAAACTGACCCCTTAGCAACGTCTGAAAGTTGACCCCCTCTGGTCACCGGGCGTGGCAGAAGGGGTCTGTGATTACTTTGGATGAGTGGGCTGAGATCCGGCGCCTGCACAGGTCTGAGGGCCTGCCGATCAAGGCGATCGCGCGGAAGCTCGGGGTCTCGAAGAACACGGTGCGCAGGGCGTTGCGGGCCGAGGAGGTCCCTCGGTACCAGCGTGCGCCGAGGGGCTCGATCGCTGATGCGGCCGAGCCGGCGATCCGGGAGCAGCTGGCGCTGTGCGCGACGATGCCGGCGACGGTGATCGCGGAGCGGATCGGGTGGGACCGGTCGATCACGGTGCTGCGGGAGAAGGTCGCGGGGCTGCGGCCGTTCTACCTGCCGGCTGATCCGGTGTCGCGGACGTCGTATGAGCCGGGCGAGCGGGTGCAGGACGACTTCTGGTTCCCGCCGGCGGAGATCCCGCTGGGGCACGGGACGGTGGCTGCGGGCAGGGACGTGCCTCCGGTGCTGGTGATGGCGTCGGGGTACTCGCGGTGGATGCTCGCGCTGATGATCCCGTCGCGGCACGCCGAGGATCTGGTGCTGGGCACGTGGCGGCTGCTGCAGCAGCTCGGCGGGGTCCCGGGGCAGCTGGTCTGGGACAACGAGGGCGGGGTCGGGAAGTTCCGCGGCCGCGGCCGGCCGCCGGTCCTGTCGCGGCAGTTCGCGGAGTTCCGCGGCCTGCTGGGCTGCGAGGTGGTGGTGCTGCCGCCGCGGGAGCCGGAGCACAAGGGGATCGTCGAGCGGAACAACGACTACCTGGAGCGGTCGTTCCTGCCGGGCCGGGCGTTCGCGTCGCCGGCTGACTTCAACGCCCAGATGAGCGAGTGGATGCTGCTGGCGAACAGCCGGGTCAAGCGGGTGCTGGGGTGCGCGCCGGCGGACCGGATCGCCGCGGACCGGGCCGCGATGGCGCCGCTGCCGCCGATCGCGGAGCAGTCGCTGGGCTGGCATAGCCAGGTCCGGCTGCCGCGTGATCACTACGTGCGGATCGACACCTGCGATTACTCCGTCGACCCGGCGGTGATCGGCCGGATGGTCGATGTCCGCGCGGACCTGGAGCAGGTCACGGTGGCGTGCGAGGGCCGGCTGGTGGCCTGCCATGACCGGTCCTGGGTCGCGCACCAGACGGTCACCGACCCCGGGCACAAGGCGGCGGCCGACGTGATGCGCGCCGAGCGGCTGCGCGCGAGGCTCGCCGCGCCGCCCGCCGCCGTCGAGGTCGAGCAGCGGGACCTGTCCCGCTATGACGCGCTGCTCGGCGGCGGCGAGGTCGCCTGATCCCCTTCCCGCCGGCGCGGCCCTGCCCGCGCCGCGCGTGACGCGAAACGAAATGAAACGAAGCGAAATGAAATCCAAGGAGGCTCCCCTGATGACCACAACGGCCGTGATGCCCGCCGGCGCGGGCGTTCCCGCAGGCGACGGTGGCGTGCACTGCAAGCGCGCGGGGTGCGGCAGGCCGCTGCCGCCCGGCGAGCGCGGCAGGTCACGCCAGTTCTGCAGCGACGAGTGCCGCGTCCGGCACTACAACGCGATGCGCGGCCAGGCGGCCGCGCCCCCGCCGCCGCCCGGCGACGGGCCGGAAGCGGCGCTGGGCCGGCTGGCGCAGCTGATCGCGGAGGCGTCCCGGCTGGCAGCCCAGGCCATGGCCCAGGTCGCTGCGGCTGATCCCGGCAGGGTCGCCGCGGTGCTGGCCGAGGCCGAGGCCGCCCGCCGCCGCGCCGAGGCGCACGCGGCCACCGCGTCCGCGCAGGCCGCCGAGTCCGCCGAATCAGCCGCCGCGGCATGGGAGGCCGCCGACGCCGCCGACGCCGCCCGCTCGGCTGCCGAGGCCCGCGCGCAAGCGGCCGAAGCCCAGGCCGGCCAGCTGCGGCAGCAGGCCGCCGGCCTTGCCGGGCAACTGGAGGCCGCCGACGCCCTGCAGGCGTCGTGCCAGGCGCAGGCCGCTGCCGCCCGGGCGCTCGCCGACGCGGCGATCGGCCGCGCCGAGCGAGCCGAGGAAGCCCTGGACGCCGAGCGCGCCGAGCGCCGCGCCCTCACCGACAAGCTCACCGCCGCGGCCGTCCCGCCGCGGCCCGCCAGGACCAGGAACCGCACCGCGACCACCACGGAGAAGCCATGACCAGCGAGACCGCCAGCCAGATCGCCTACCTCGCCCGCGCCCTCAAGGCCCCCGCGCTGCGGGACTCCGCCGAGCGGCTCGCCGCCACCGCCCGCGAGGCCGGCTGGACCCACCAGGAGTACCTCGCCGCCTGCCTGGAGGCCGAGGTCAGCACCCGCGGCGCCCACGGCGCCGCCAACCGCATCCGCGCGGCCGGGTTCCCCGCCCGCAAGGTGATCGAGGACTTCGACTTCGACCACCAGCGGTCGGTCAAACGCGACCACATCCTGCACCTGGCCACCCTCGACTTCATCACCGCGAAGACCAACATCGTGCTCCTCGGCCCGCCCGGCACCGGCAAGACCATGCTCGCCACAGGCCTCGGCGTCAGGGCCTGCCAGGCCGGGCACCGCGTCCTGTTCGCCACCGCCGCCGCCTGGACCGACCGGCTCACCGCAGCCCACCGCGCCGGCCGCCTCCAGCAGGAGATCGCCCGCCTGAGCCGCTACCCCCTCCTGATCATCGACGAGATCGGCTACATCCCCTTCGAGGCCGAGGCCGCGAACCTGTTCTTCCAGCTCGTCTCCGCCCGCTACGAGACCGCCAGCGTCATCGTCACCAGCAACAAGGCATTCAGCGGCTGGGGCGAGATCTTCGGCGACAACACCGTCGCCGCCGCCATGATCGACCGCCTCGTCCACCACGCCGACATCATCAGCCTCAAAGGCGACAGCTACCGCCTCAAGGACCGCGACCTCGGCCGCATCCCCCGCCCCGCCGCCGCCACCCCCAAGGACGCCCGGTGACCCCCGAACCGCTGACCCCAGAGCCGCCGCGCAGCGGCGACGACACCTACAACCTCGTCGACGACGTGCTCTACCAGCTCGCCGAACGGCGCGGGAAATGGCTCGGCGACCCGCTCGCCGCCATGACCCTGATCGCCAGCCTCATCGACCAGGCCGAACGGATGATCCCCCAGCTCGCCAACGACGCGCGCGAGAACGGCGCAACCTGGCACGACATCGCCACCGCCCTCGCAACCAGCCCCGAGCAGGCCGAACTCCGCTACAGCCCCGACTCCCCAGTCGCCGACAGCAGGTGGCCCTACGACTACTAGACCAACTGCGAACCACGCAACGTAACCAGCCGCCCAGACCAAGGGGTCAGAATTCACCCGTTGGAAAGGGGTCAATTTTCGAACGGCGTTGACACTCCCCGTTCGCATCAGCGAAAACGTTGCATTACCTGCGATAAGCTTGGCAGTCTGTACGCCTCGCCGCATGACGCTACATGCTCGGCCGCGTCGCCTGGTGGCCACTGGCGACCGATCGATTTGGAGTCTCCGGGGCGACCGGCCGTGACTTGGCTGCGGTGCTCGTCGCCCTGGTGGTCGAGGACTCCGGCGCGTGCCGGTCGCTGTTACTGACTGCGGGTCGTTGCGGACACTCGCCACGGGTGACAGGTTCGGGCGCGCGGCGCGAGCGACAGCGCCGCCCTCAGCGCAGAGCTGCGCCCGTCGATCACTGTCCGTCCCATGCACATGTCAGGCCGGTGGGTCGGCCTTGGGTATGACGACAAGATCATGACGGGCTGGGGCTCAATGGCCAAGACCCAAGACGAGGCCGAAGCGGTAATCGCACGGCTGAACGAGCAGCGCGGTGGCCGACGAGATCGAGCACCCGCAGACCCGCCTGACCTGACCTTGATGCTCTTATAGCTGTCAAGCGGTTAGGCAGTGACCGTCAGAGGCAGGATCGGCGTGCGCCGACGGGATTCCCTGGGGGGCCGAGTGTCAGCGTTGCCTGGATGCCCCATTCCCCCGGCGGGATTGCGTAGCCGAGCTGGGGTCTTGAGCTGGCTGTGCCGATGAACAGCGGGATGCACGTGCTTCCGCCTGGTGACACCCGGAAGATCTTCAGGTTCAGCGTTTGTGCGCCGGAGAAGCCGCCCACTGTCTCGCCGGTCTGTGGATCGACCACGACGGCACTGCTTCACGTGTTCTGCACCACGGCCCTGTCCGCCTGGAAGCTCGACGCCACTGACGTATCTCGCATGGCGGGCCACGCCAACTATCGCATCACGCTCGACATGTACGTCGGAGCCACCGCCGGCGTCCTCGACCGCGCACGCACAGCCACCGCTGGCCTCTGACATAGGCGTCCCAAGCCGGTCCCGGCCTGAGCTCAGGCGTCGGAAAGGCCGGCTACACGCCGTCGGTTCCGCCGGAGCCCAGACCCAGCACCAAGGTGCAATAGACCTTTCACCTGGGGCGGCGTATCGTCGCAACAGGAGAGGACGGGATGCGAAGGCCGGGACCGGTTCAGCCTGCCCTCCAGAGGGTGCCCCTCATGCACAGGGGCGCCGGTTTCGACGGGGACATTGATGAGGCCGTCCGGACCGGAGGCAATGATGATGCACCGTGAGCGCTGGGATGGGGTGGTGGCGGACGCCGCCCCAGGTGATCACATCGTCCAGCTCTATCAGGATCAGGATTTCCTCAACTGCGCCGTCTGCCGGTTCGCTGAGGCTGGTCTCGCGAACGGAGAGGGCGTCATGCTCTTTCCGACGCTCAGCCACTGGAACGCCTTCTGCCCGCGCCTCGAGGCCGACGGCGTGGATGTGCATGCGGCGCGGGAACGCGGACAGCTGACGGTGGTTGACGCCGACGAAGTCCTACCCCGCTTCATGCGCGGCGCTATGCCGGATCCGCCCGTATTCCGCCGCGCCTTCGGGGACATCGTCGGACAGGCGCGCGCCAGGGGGAGCTACCCCAAAGTGCGTGCGTGGGGAGAAATGGTCAACATCCTGTGGGAGCGCGGGGACGTCGCCGCCAGCATGAACCTCGAGGACCTGTTCGATCAGCTCAATAAATCAATTGACATCGCGATGTTCTGCTCGTTCCTGATGGACAACTTCAACAGCGATGTTCACGAGCACATGCTGCCCAGGCTCGGGACGAATCACTCTCACCTTATTCCAGCGGAGGACTATGCCCGGCTGGGGCGCGCCGTAGACGGTGCGCTCCGGGAGATGGTCGGCCCAGACGAGGCCCGTGTCCTTGAAAGCCAGCTGCTGTCCCGCTATCGGCCGCCGTTCAACATGCCGCGGTCCCAAGCGTTGCTGCTGGCGCTGCGTCAGTTTCTCCCGGCGGTTGCCGATCCAGTCCTCCGGCGGGGCCGCGAGCTCTACTCCGCTTCCGGCGTCGCCCGATGAGCGCTCAACCCGCCACGCTCAACGGCGGCTGGGCTGGTTTCCGGGCAGCCAACGGTGACGACGCTGCCGCCGGTCTGATCAATATCCTCGATACCATCGAGGTTCCCGTCGTTGTCTTGCGACGCGACCTCATGATCGCGGGCTTCAATAAGGCGGCGGCGGGTGTGCTTCGCCTCTCGCCATCCGACGTTGGCCGGGCTTCTCGCGATATCCCGGTACTCGTTGGCTTGCCCGGTCTGGAAGAGCAATGTAGCCAGGTCATGGCCAGCGGAGTGGAATCCCGGGCCGATTTCCGCGACGGGGATAAGTGGTTCGTTACGCGGATTTCGCCTTGCGCACAAGGGGATCGCCGGGTCACCGGCGTCATGCTGACGTTCACTAACGTGACTGCTTTCCGCGCGTGCATCGACCAGGTCATCTACGAACGCGAATGCGCCAAGGCGATCCTCAACACGGTTGCCGATCCTCTCGCCGTGCTGAGCGCTGACCAGCGAATCCAGCTGGGCAATCGTCCCTTCTACACACTTTTCTTGGAACTCGCCTCATTGCGTACGAATCTCGAAGCGATGCTTGCAGGCAGTCGTGCGTTCCAGCCCGTTGAGGTAGATCAGGTCATTCCGGGAGAGGGCCAGCGGACGCTGATTCTCGATGCCCGTCCTTTGGCTTTGCCGGGCCATTCAGAGCGCAGGGTTCTGGTGACGTTCCAGGACATCACGGCGCGCAAAGCAGCGGAAGCGGTCAACGATCTGCGTGCCATCGCCGAACGCAAAGAACGATTGCGGCGCAGCGAGGCATTCCTGGGAGAGGCTCAACGCCTCAGCTTGACCGGAAGCTTCTCCTGGCGGGTGACGACAGACGAAATCACCTGGTCAGAACAGCTTTATCGCATTTTTGAGTTTGACCGGGGTGCGCCCGTGACGCCCGAGCTGATCGGATCCCGGGTCCGCTCGGAAGACATCCCGTTGCTGCATGACATCATCGAGCAGGCACGTGGCGCAGGCACCGACTTTGAATGTGAGTACCGGCTGCAGATGCCCGACGATTCGATCAAGTACCTGCACATGGTTGCTCGCGGCACCCGGGACGAGGACGGACGGCTGGAGTACATCGGTGCCGTTCAAGACGTGACAGCACGGCGCTTGTCGGACCAGGCGCTCGGGAAGGCACAGTCCGAGCTCGCACAGGCTGCCAGAGCCACCGCCCTCAGTGCTTTGACCGCGTCCATCGCGCACGAGGTGAACCAGCCGCTCTCGGGCATCATCACGAACGCGAGCACCTGTCTGCGGATGCTCGCCGCAGGCCCGCCGGACGTCGACGGCGCGCGCGAAACCGCACGGCGGACGATCCGCGATGGCAACCGTGCGTCTGATGTGATTGCGCGAGTGCGTGCCCTGTTTACCAATAAGGAACCCGCGATGGAAGCGGTAGACCTGAACGAGGTCACGCGGGAGGTCATAGCGCTGTCGTTGAGTGACCTCCGGAGAAACCGCGTCGTTCTTCGGTCGGAGCTAGCCAAGGATCTCCCGGCCATCGCCGGCGACCGGGTCCAGCTCCAGCAGGTCATCATGAACCTGATCCGCAACGCCTCCGACGCGATGGTTGACGTGCAGGACCACCCGCGGCAATTGCTGATCAGAAGCGAATGCGAGGACGGTGATCGTGTGCGCGTGAGTGTGCGGGATGCTGGCGTTGGCGTCGACCCCCAGAACATGAAGAAGGTGTTTGACGCCTTCTACACAACGAAAACCGGCGGCATGGGTATCGGGCTGTCGATTAGTCGCTCCATCATCGAGACACACCATGGGCGTCTGTGGGCGGAGGGAAACGACGGTCCCGGTGCCACCTTCTCGTTTTCGCTTCCCGGCGGTCAAGGGAGCGGTCCAGAGGCTGGCACCGCGATGAGGCACTTATGACGGGCAAGCGTTCACTGGTGTCGATCGTCGACGACGACGAGTCCGTGCGCGAGTCACTGCCAGACTTGCTGCGTCAGTTCGGTTTTGCCGCCAAGGCGTTTTCATCCGCCGAAGCGTTCCTCGCGTCGGGTGTCGTCGGCGAGACCCGCTGTCTGCTCCTCGACATCGTGATGCCCGGGATGTCGGGCCTCGACCTTCAACAGGAACTGACCCGGCGCCGCCAAAAGATTCCTATCGTGTTCATTACCGGCCTCGGGGACGGGTCCGTCCGGCAGCGCCTGCTCGCGTGCGGGGCCGTAGCGTGCCTAGTCAAGCCGTTCGGCGAGGCAGCCCTGCTGGATGCGGTCAGGGCCGCGCTTCACCGACCGTATTCTCGCGGGTGATGACGGTATGAATTCACCGGACGAAGCGCGTAGCGGATCAAGGGCACCGATAATCTCGCGCGGCACCCCCGTCGTATTCGTTGTTGACGACGACGTATCAGTGCGGGAATCACTGGAGTTGCTGATTCTCTCTGTCGGCTGGCAGCCAGAAACCTTCTCGTCAGCGGAGGAGTTCCTCGAACGTTCGCGCGTCGATGGTCCCAGCTGCGTGATTCTCGATCTGAGACTTCCCGACCTCAATGGTCTCGATCTCCAGAGGTGCATCGTTGATCGGGCAGACATGCCGATCATCTTCATCACTGGTTATGGCGACGTGCCGACCACCGTGCGGGCGATGAAGGCTGGTGCAGTGGAGTTCCTGACCAAGCCATTCGGCGACGATGTGCTGCTGAATGCCATCACGGAAGCCATCGAGCGCAGCCGCATTGCACTTGCCCACGACGCGGGACTGCGCGCGCTTCGAGATCGTCACGCGTCACTCACGCCGCGCGAACGGGAGATTATGGCATTGGTCGTCTCCGGTCTGTTGAACAAGCAGATCGCAACCAAGCTCGGTATCAGCGAGATCACGGTGAAGGCCCACCGAGGCCGGGTTATGCGGAAGATGCGAGTCGATTCGCTCGCCGAACTGGTGAGAGTCGCCGCAGCGCTCCACGTGCCGCTGGTCGGGCACGCCTGATACCAAAGTATCGACCAACACCATCGTGCAATAGAACGCGGCCACGTACCCGCATATCGTTGATCGCGTCCCAACGTATACAAGCGGCAAAGCGCCAGGTGCAGCCGAGATGCCTGCAAATACCGGCGCCGGCGTCAGGCACGTGCGCCGTGCGAATGGCAAGCTAGCAACAGCCACGCGTTCTGTCGCCAAAGCAGCACAGCCAGGAGGCAGACATGAGCGCCACCGATGTACATAGCCCCAGCGGCGACACGAGCGTCGGGAAGGTCGGCTACAAGCTCGAGGTCGACCTCGTCCCCGTGTCCGACGTCGACCGATCCAAGCAGTTCTATCAGCGCCTAGGGTGGCGGCTCGACGCCGACGACGCCCCGCTAGAGGGCCTTCGCATCGTCCAGTTCACTCCGCCGGGCTCCGGGGCCTCGGTCACGTTCGGCACGGGACTCAAGTCGGCCGCCCCTGGCTCGGCTGGGGGCGGGCTGATCGTCTCCGACATCATGGCGGCCCACGACGACCTCGCCGGCCGTGGCATCGACGTCAGCGAGATCTGGCACGGCCCGCCGTTCCCGCCCGAGGCACGGCAACCCGGCCCCGACCCCCAGCACACCAGCTACGGGTCGTTCTTCTCCGTCAACGATCCCGACGGCAATACATGGCTAGTCCAGGAGGTCACGACGCGGCTCCCCGGCCGGATCGACACCGCTGGCACGGCGTACGCATCTACTGCGGACCTGGTGAGCGCGCTCCGGCGTGCGGAGGGCGCCCACGTCGAGCACCAGAAGCGCACGGGGCGGTCCCACCTCTTCCACCGCTCGGCCCAGGACGAGAACTGGCCCGACTGGTACGCCGACTACATGGTGGCGGAGCAGACCGGGACCGACCTGCCGACCTGACCGGTTTCGCACTCGCCGAGGCTGTCCCGGGTGCAGCGACCTAGTGCAAGGAGGCCACACCGAATTGATCCTCGGTGAGCGGCGACTGAACCGGCTATCAGCGCGGGACCCGCAGCCGCGCGTCCCGCGCTGCGAGAAACACGCTCAAGAAGGAGAGACATCATGGACATCACAGGCAAGACCGCGCTGGTGACCGGGGCCAATCGTGGCCTGGGACGACATCTGGCCGCGGAACTTCGCGACCGGGGCGCCCACGTCTACGGCGCTGCCCGCGACCCGCAGACCGTGGACCTAGCGGGCGTCACCCCCATAGCCCTGGACATCACCAACCCGGCCTCGGTTGCCGCGGCGGCCCAGGCCGCGAGCGGGGTGGCGATCCTCGTCAACAACGCGGGCTCGTCGACTGCGTCGTCGCTGCTGACCGGGGACCTGGCCGCCATCCGGCTGGAGATGGACACCATCTTCTTCGGAACTCTCGCGGTGACCCGGGCCTTCACCCCGCAACTAGCCACCCAGGGCGGCGGCGCGGTGCTGAACATCCTGTCGGTGCTGTCCTGGCTGACCATCCCCCGATCCGGCGCCTACTGCGCCGCCAAGTCGGCGGAGTGGTCGCTGACCAACGCCCTCCGCTTGGAGCTGGCGCCGCAGGGCACCCGGGTGACCGCGCTGCACGTCGGCTACATGGACACCGACATGACCCGCCGCCTCGACGTCCCCAAGTCCGACCCGGCCGCCATCGCCAAGCTGGCCATCGACGGCATCGCGGCCGACGACGCCGAGATCATCGCGGACGAGACGAGCAGGCGCGTCCAGGCCGGGCTCTCCGCCGGAGTCGCCGGCCTCTACCCCCAGGTCGCCTGACCCGCCCGGCCCGCGGCGGTGTATCACGCCTGGAAGGCAGACCGGCACTCCGAAGCGATCCGCGATCTGGTGGCGATCGCGCGAGCCCACGCGGCCCGCCGGTGCCTCAGGCACCAACTCTGCGGCTCGCTCGTCGGCGGCATCATTGGTTCACTGTCTGGGGCAGTTCTAATCGCCTTCGTCGCGCTCAAGCTGACAGGGGTTGTCGCCTGGTCGTGGTGGTGGGTGACGTCCCCGGCGTGGATGGGCTTCGCCTTCGGCGGGACCGGGCTGGTCGGCCACGCCGACACAGTCCTGGTCCGCAAGACCGCCGATCAGGCGGGACTGAGCGCCTACCGTCAACGCGCTGGGCGTGCCGGCCGCCCGGAAGGAACCCCCAGCCGTGTGGACGGGACTGGCTGGCCCGCCACAGTCAGGCGTTCCGGGACCGGATCGAGGCGGACCCGTTCGGCGCAGCGCTAGCCCAGGCCATGCAGTCGGCCGGTGGCTGCCGGTTGACCTCAGCGTGCCCCCGCGTCCCGGTGACGTCACGTTCGAGCAGGGAACTGGCCCGGGTACGCGCCGTCCCGCCGCAGACAGCCCAGTTCGACCTGACCCAGGGCGGCCGGGGACGGCTCCCAGCCGCGCTCGACGTCAGCGACCCGGCCGGCGCCTACGCCGACCTGCTGCAGTGGACCTGGGACCATGCCGTTCGGGCGGACTGGCCGCGCCGGAAACGCAAGTACGAAGCCGACATCGTCAGCCGCACCACCGTGCTCAGCCAGCGCGACTGGGCTACTGCCGTGTGCGCGATCGCGCAAGATGTCTGCTGGCTCGGTGGCGGGCAGCTGCAGATCACCGTCCAGAGCCACCCGCCCATCGACCTTGGTCACGCCGAACTCGTCTTCATCCCCAGCAGCCTGCGGGACGGGTGAGTCGCCTGGGATGACCCAGCCCGGTTCGCGGTCATCTACCCTGCCACCGGAATGCTCGCTAGCCCCGCCGCGCCCGCCAAATCAGGTCCGCTACGGCGGTTGCTCGGGCCGACCAGGCCCGAGATCCTTCTTCTGATCGGCAATCCCATCACCATCTCGCGCTCGCAGCCGTCAACGGGTTCGCCGTCGGCACCGTCGGGGACCACCTGCGCATTCTCCTGGACGCGGGACTGGCTGAACGCCATCGGTCCGGAGCGCATGTCCTGTACCGCAGAACGCCCACCGGCCAGCAGCTCATCGGCCACATGGCCGGACCAGCAAGGCCAGGCACCTAGCTGACTAGACGTTGATCGCCTAGGGAGCCACCACATCAAGGTTTATGAGACGGGGATCCCACGGCTTCCCCGCTGCCTGGTGGACTGGGCGCATCGAACCCTGTTAGCGTCGGAATCGATTCCGCTCGTCGGTGACTTCCGTTTTCGCAGGTCTGCACAGCGCTTAGCGGACGGTCAGCGGTCCGAATCCGCTCACCGGCTCCACCCATCCTGAACAGCCAAAACGCCCCGACGGACTCTTCCGCGAGGGGCGTTTGACAGCAACGTCCTCATCCGAGGGCTTCCCCAGCTTCCGCAAGGCGCTGCTTCTGATCCAGCCGCTCGTGGATTTGCGGAAGCTGGCTTGCGGAAAACGGGAATCTAGGGCGCGGAAAACGAGAAAAAATCGCCCGGAATCCGGGAAAATACAGTTAGCATGGGAGCCGGCCTGGGGGACCACCCTTGGCTCCAGGGTCGTCAAGCACTCCAAGGCGCATACTCGATTCCGGCGTCATGGCCTGGCTGCTCAGTCTCACCCCGGAAAAGATCACCCAAGCAGATCCCTCGACGCTCACTGAGTACGGCCATCTTCTTGAGACGTTCGCGGTCGGCGAGATTCTCAAGCAGGTCAGTTGGTCAGACGCCCCGGTAGCTGCCGGGTACTTCCGGACCGAGCGCGGCGACGAAGTAGACCTCGTCCTCGAGCGCGACGACGGCCAGGTCATCGCCTTCGAGATCAAGGCAGGAACCCGCGTTGGAGGCGAAGATCTGCACGGCCTGCGCCTTCTGTGGTCGCAGCCTGGCTCGCGATCATCACCGGCGCCCCGCCGGGGTCGAGTCCAGTCCCCAGCCCTCGGGCACCGCGAAGATCTCATACCCGCCGGACGAGCCCGTGCAGCTCCCCAACGCTCAAGAGGATCGGGGTCGGTGCGGAGGCGGCTGTAGAGGTAGCCATCGCGCCATTGGCCCGCTCGGAACTCGGCCGCGCGGATCACGCCTTCGAGGGTAAATCCGGCCCTTTCCAGTGAGCGCTGCTCAGCGGTGTTCTCAGCGTGTGTGGCTGCCTCGATCCGCTGAACAGGCGTGTTCTCGAACAGGTAAGAGGAGAAAATCGCCTGCGCTCGCCAGCCGATGCCCCGGCCGCGCCACTCTGGCAGCAGCGCGATGCCGATCTCCCAGCAGAACGCCTGGACGCCGTAGTGCCGCCTCTGGTAGGACACCAGGCCGGTCGCTTCACCGTGCGGCTCAGTCCCCACCGTCACGTCCACGACGAGTCGGCCGTTGTCGTCGCCGAGATAGCTGTCGGTGTCGAATCTGCGCTGAATGGCCTTCGGATCGCGGAATCCTGACCAGTCCAGGCCGATCAGACCGGGCTCGACCACGAAACGGCGGAACATGTCGAGGTCGGCGTCGGTGACGGGCCGCAGCCTGATCTCGGGCAGGTGACGTGACATGCGTATTCCTCCGCTGTTCCCACTAGCGTGGCGGATCGTTGATGTTCTTTGGGCGTGCGCTGTCCTAGAGGGTGCCGAGGATCAGCTTGATGGCGCGGTCGACTTCTCCGGTCTCCGCTGCGTCGAGGCGGCCCTGCCAAGTCTCCGAGGCGGCTGGTCACCACGGCGTCGCGTGCTGCATGGGCATAGAGCTTGGCGGTGTATTTCGCGTGGATACAGTACAGACGTCGTTGGGCATGCTGCCACCCGAGGAGTGCCTGCACCGCCGGAGTGACTGGGCGCATCTCTCGTTCGACCTCACGTTTGGTCGGTGACCGCCCATACGAAGAACAAATGCTCGATCCCCGCCGCTTCGTACCACTGCTCCAGCTGCTTGTCGTTCACGATGTCGTTCGTCCGCGGCGTCCACAACCTGTAGCCCAGCTGCCGAGCTGGCGAATGCGTCAAGTGTGGCCGAGTTCACCCGGCTGCCGGGCATCTCCATGCTTTCCGTCGTATTCGGCGTTGTCCCAAGACTTAGTAGGTCCACTTACTCCGAGCTCAGTGCGCACGGCGTTTTGGAAGTTGCGTGTAGATCTCCCAAATAGCCGATTAAGTTCAGTCCACGGATTATCTGTGCTGCTCGGTCTGACGCCGTGTATTATGTCTCGCGCAATCCCAAGGGAGCGCACGACGGCGAGACATCCGTCGTGCGCCTCCTCGCTTTCTACAAGCAGAAAAACGAGCGTCGAAGAGTCTTGCGCCGCTTGCAGCAACGTATCCAGCTCTTTAATGGATGGCCTGCTACTAGAATGCTGATAATACGCTTGGAGCGCATTGCGCGAGGATCGGGCGTGAGTAATGAACTCCGAATAGGCGGTGAATCGACGATCTTCGCTCCGCCTATTTCGTTCCTCTGCAGCATCGGCTTCACGCTGCATCCATGCTGACTTTATCTGCTGACGGCTCACGATGAAGCTAATGGATCCGCCAAGCGCGGCGCCGATCAAGGTCGTTACCGTTCCCAGCCAGAGGTCAGTGCCCACAGTCGCAAGATACGGCAACGCCAAAGGCTATGCATTGTTCTGACGCCAAAGAACGGCCGTCGGCTCGGCCGCGCTCCCGCCGATCTCGCGCACGTCTTCGGGCAACGTGGAAGGGCACGAGTGGCCCTGAACAATCCTTGAGCAGACTTCCGGCACGCCGTCGGCGGCCGCTCAGGTCAGGGTCATAGCCTGGGGCTGTGGAAGCCGCAACAGCACCTGCACGCTTGTTGGTCGTGGACGACGAGGCGACGATCCTGGAACTGCTGTCCGGGTCGCTCCGTCTGGCGGGGTTCGAGGTGGTGACGGCGGCGAACGGTGCCGAGGCGGTGCGGGTCGCCGCGTCGTCCAGGCCGGATCTTGTCCTGCTCGACGTGATGATGCCCGACGGCGACGGGTTCGAGGTGCTCCGCCGGATACGTGACGGCGGTTCCGAAATTCCGGTGATCTTCCTGACGGCCCGGGACGAGGTGCCTAACCGTGTCAAGGGCTTCGACATTGGCGGGGACGACTACGTCACCAAGCCTTTCAGCCTGGATGAGCTGCTCGGCCGTATCCGGGCGGTGCTGAAGCGCTCTCGGCCGGACACTCCCGGTTCGAGGCTGCGCGTCGCCGGCCTCGAGTTGGACGAGGACGCGCACGAGGTCAAGCGAGATGGTGCCGTCGTCGCGCTGACGCCCACGGAGTACCGGCTGCTGCAGTTCCTGATGGTGAACGCTGGCCGGGTGGTGAGCAAGGGCCAGATCCTGGATCACGTCTGGGGGCACGACGACTCGTACCCTGACGGCAACGTGGTCGAGCCTTGCGTCAGCTACCTGCGGCGCAAGGTTGACCAGGGGCAGCCGAGGATGATCCACACGGTCCGCGGCTTCGGATACGTGCTGCGGATCCCGCCGCCGTGAGGACGGACCGGTGGCGGGAGGGATTCCGGGGTGCGTCCCTGCGGACCCGGGTCATGGCGACCGCCGCGCTCCTGGTCGTCCTGACCTCCCTGCTGAGCGCGATTCTCGGTACAACGCTGCTGCGCAGCTACCTGCTCACCAGAGTGGACGACCAGCTTCAGGACTTCTCGAAGGCCGCGAGCCGCATCGTGACGCGTGAGCAGCTCCGGCCCAGCGACAGCAGCCGTCCGCAGACGCTGCCCGCGCAGTTCCTGGTCGAGGTGATCAGCGCGGACGGCAAGATCAGCATGGCAGGCGGCCCGCTGGGCGCGACGGACGGACCGCGGCTGTCCGCCGCGCAGCTTAGCGACGTCGGGACGCCGTTCACCGCCGTTGCTGCTGGTACCTCGGGAGATTCCTGGCGCGTCCTGGTGCAGCAGCTGTCCAACGGAGGTCATCTGGTCATCGCGTCCGGTCTCGGCGATCTCGATAGCACGGTCAGCCGCCTGGAAATTGCCGACGCGCTGGCCGCGGCCGTCGCCGTCGTGCTGCTGGCTGGCCTTGGCCTGCCGCTGGTGCGGGCCAGCCTGGCGCCGCTTCGGGAGATCGAGTCGACGGCGGCGGCGATCGCGGGTGGTGATCTCTCCCGGCGCATCGACCATGCGGCGGGGCATACCGAGGTCGGGCGACTGGCCGAGGCGCTAGACATGATGCTTGCCAGCATCGAGACCGCCTACCAGGCGCGAGCGGACGGCGAGGCCCGCGCCCTGGAATCGCAGGACCGGATGCGGCGCTTCATCGCCGATGCCAGTCATGAACTGCGAACGCCCCTGACCTCGATGCGCGGCCTCGCCGAATACGGCCTGCAGCAGGGCCCCGAGGCTGACCCGGAGGAACTGCTGCGGCTGATGAGTCTGATCGCCCGCGAGTCCGGCCGGATGGGTCGGCTGGTGGACGATCTCTTGCTGCTGGCCAGGTTCGACGCAGGGCGCGCCATCGAGCGCCGGCCCGTCGACTTGGCCAGCATCGCGGCCCAGGCCGTTCAGCAGGCTCGCATCGTGGCCGCCGGTCGGCCGATCACGCTCGAGGCGGCCGAACCGGTAATCGTGGATGCCGACGCGGAGCGGCTGCGCCAGATCATCGACAACCTGATCGGCAATGCCATCCAGCACACGCAGGCCGGAACGCCAGTCGCGGTGACGGTGTCGAGCGAGCCCGGCAGCGGGCGACTCACCGTCGCCGACCAGGGGCCGGGCTTGACCAAGGAACAGGCGTCGCATGTGTTCGAGCGGTTCTACCGGACCGACGATGCCCGAGCCCGCGCCCGTGGCGGTGCCGGACTCGGTCTGGCCATTGCGGCGTCGCTGGCCGCCGCCCACGGCGGGGAGCTCACTCTCGACACTCAGCCCGGCCGCGGAGCCACGTTCCACCTGCGCCTCCCGCAGCCAGAGACCTTCCAGGTGACCGCAAACAAATCGCAAGAGGACCGCCTTCCCTAAACTGCTTTGCGGTAGCGGAATGGCGTGATGATTCTGCAGGTCTTACGGCACGACCCTTGGCGTATCATTGCGAAACATTTGCTCAAAGCTTGCTGGTAAATCCGTGCTCAGCAATCTATAGGCGCGTTTCACGCTTTCCTCCACAGAATCTCCAGCGTGGGCTGGCACAACTGAGATTAACAGTCCAGGAGACAAGGAGTTAGAGCAAATGTTTTCCAGCAAGAAGTCTAGGGTCGTCGCGGCTGGAATAGTGGCCGTCGTGATCGCAGGCGGCTCCTACGGGATCGTCGACGCCACTTCCAGCAGCGCCACTACCACGGCCAGCAGTAGCAGCACCACCAGCCACGGCTTTGCCGGCGGCTTGGGAGGCGGAGGTCAAGGATCCAACGCCCGGTCCGGCCCGGCCGCGGGCGGCTCGATCGGCACGGCAGGCAGTGTGTCCCCTTCCGGCTTTACGCTAACGACCGCAACGGGCCAGAAGGTGACCATCAAGGAAGCGTCATCCACCACCTACGAGATGGGAACCAGCCCGGCCACGGTCAGTGCCATCACCGTCGGCGCACCGGTCCTGGTGCTAGGGACGACCGACAGCTCGACCATCACAGCCGCCCAGGTCATCGTGGACCCGACCAGCAGCAACGCGTCCTCTCCCGGCGGGCAGGTGATCGGCTACTCCAAGGGGACGCAGGGCTCCTCGGAGAAGGTCGGCACGATCCCATCGGACTACAGCCAAGGCTCTGGCACCCTCGCTAGCGGCACGACCGCGGACAAGGCCACCGAAGCCGCGCTGGCCGTCTACCCGGGCGGCGTCGTCGATCGGGTCGTCGAACTCAGCAACGGCGATTACGAGGTTCACAACATCGGCGTCAACTGGCCCCACCACATCTTCGTCAACGCGGACTTCCAGGTAATCGGCGCCAACGACTAGCCTGCATGGCCGCGGCGCGGGTACCGGCCGAGGCCGGTACCCGTGCCGCAGGACTCGCCGTGCCGGGCCAGTTCAGCGCGTCAGGCGTGAATGTCGGCGTTCTGCGGCAGCGGTCAGCCCACCCCCCAGATCTGGCCAGCGTCCCCGTCGCAAGCTTCAAGGAAGAGCTTGCTGCCCTTGGCGGTGGACGAACCGCGGTCGGCCAGGCAGAGGTTGGCGTCGGTGTTGACGATTTCCCCGTTCGGCCTGGTCGCCCAGTCGGAGTTCAGGTAGCTGATGGGGTTGCTGCCCTGCGAGGGCGTCGGCGTGCAGGTATTCACCGCGACCGGCGTGTTCTCCAGGTATTCGAAGGGATGGGCCAGGTTCGTCTTGGCCAGCGCGGTCAGGCACAGCCCCTGGTGGGTGGACGGTTCGCCGGTCGCCGAGAACAGGAAGTCGGAGAAGTCGCCCCAGCTCTGCGCGTTGCTGCCGTCGCACGGCTCAAGTACCACCGCAGTGCCGGAAACGGCGCTGTTGCCCGGGTCTTCGGCGCACATCGTGCCCACCGCCGACACGATCGGGCCGGTGGGGAGCTGGAAGTGGTCCGACCCGCCGGCCGCCGGATTGGCGGCGCAGTTGAAGATCTCGGCTGCCAGGGCGGCCGTCGCGCTGGAGTTCGGGTCGGTCAGGCACAGGCCGGTGGCGGGGTTCGTCAAGGTGCCCTCGCCCTGTTCCAGTGACCACGCCTCGCGGGCCGAGCCGTTGCAGGTCGCCAGCTCGAGCGCGCTGCCGCCGGCGGTGCCGACGGTGTCCAGGCACTTGCTGTGGATCTGCAGGGTCTGGCTGCCGTTAGGCGCCGCGTCGGGCACGAGCGCCCACTGCTGCTCGGCCGACGTCGCGCAGGGCGCGAACTCGGCCTTGGTCCCGTTCGCGGTGGCGTTGCCGGTGTCGTCAAGGCACATGCTGGTGAAGATGGCGGCCACCTGGCCGGTCGCCTGGCGGTAGCCCGCCGCCAAGTCGGGCGTCACGACGATGGTGAAGGACGCCGATCCCTTCGCCCCGCTCGCGTCGTCCGCCGTCACCGTCACCTTTGACGTCAGTGCGGTTGCGGTCTTGACCGGGGTGCCCGAGATGACGCCGGACCGGCTGATCGACAGGCCCTTCGGCAGGTTCCGCGCGGTCCACGTCAGGGTCTTGCGGTCCGAGTCCGTCGCCTGCAGCGCAAGCGTCAGCTTCGTGCCCGCGGCCACATCCCGGGTGCCCGGGTCGGTGACGGAGATCGTGTTCCCGGCCGTGGTGCTCGCGAAGGCCGTGATCCCGTCCGGAGTCCCCAGGCCGGTCGGGGCGTCGTAACCGGACTCGCCGTGGCACAGGTAGGCGCGGAACGTCTCGCACCACCCGTTGGTACCGCCGGTGGCCGGGTACAGGTGCGCCGCGTGGCCCTTCTGGTACAGGTAGGACGCCGGATAGGTGCCCGATTTCGGGGTTCCGGCCAGCGCGTACACGGCGGCGATGATCGGCGATGCCGCGCTCGTGCCGCCGACGGACTCCCAGTCCAGCGTCTGGCCCAGGTAGGGGTAGGTGTCGTAGATCCAGACGCCGGTGTTGGGGTCGGCGACCGCCGACACGTCGTTGTCGGTCCTGGTCAGGCATCCGTCGGGTGAGGTGTCGTCGACGGCCTGCCACGCGGGCTTGGCTTCGATGGCCGAGCAGCCGGACCCGGTGCCGCTCCAGGCGCTCTCGGTCCAGCCCCGGGACTTGCCCGACGCCGGGACCAGGCTGGTGCCGCCGACGGACGTCACGAACTGGGTGCTCGCTGGGTAGGACACGCCGTAGCCCGCATCGCCCGCTGCGACGGTGATGGCGACGCCCGGGTGCCGGAACGCGGGGTCATAGGCCTGGTCGGCAAAGGAGTCCGGGCCGCCCCAGCTATTGGAGACGAACTTCGCGCCGAGCGCCACCGCGGCGTCCTCCGCGGCCGAGAACTGCGCGATGCCGGGGTCGTACGCTCCCGGGATGTTGGCGGGATCGAAGTCGGCCTCGACCAGCAAGATCCGGCAGTTCGGGCAGATCGCCGAGACCATGTCCAGGTCGAGGGATTCCTCGACCTCCCACGACCCGGTCGGGTCCGCGATCGGCAGCGGGCTGGCCTTCCCGTTCTGGTTGATCTTCACCACGCAGCCCCCGCCGGTGGCGGTGTTGCACGCGGGCAGGCCCCACTCCTTGCGGTAGGCGGCCAGGTTCCGGGCCGCGTCCGGGTCGTCGCCGCCGTCCACGATCGCGACCGTCATGCCCTTGCCGCGGCCCTTGGAGGCCGCGACCAGGTTGTACGCCTTCTGCAGGTCGACCGGTCGGTAAGCGAACGGATTGATCAGGTCAGGGTGGAACGCGGCGCGCCTGCCGCTCTTGATGACCGACAGGCAGGCCATCATGCCGGGACTCGTCGGCGTCGGGCACACCTGCCGCTCCCCGGCCGGAAGGGTCATCCTTGCCGTCTTCGCCGTCCTCGCTGCGGTGCGTGTCGATGAGGCGGACGCCGACGGCGACACCGCTAGGCCCACCAGCCCTACCACCGCCAGGGCCAGGGCGCCCGCAAGCTGTTGCCTTCTTCGTCGTACGCGCATGTATGCAACTCCGATCTCGTGATAGGCCGTGTTGCCTGAACCTTCAAGGAAAGCTCAGGAAACCGCCATCAGAGACGCTTGAGAGACTTGGCTGGTTGTGTCTGAGTTGCATCGAAGATGAGCAAATGAGTAACTCGCGCCGTTCGTCTATCCCGTTCATCCGCCTATTCGAAGGGACGACGCGCTGCTCAGGTCGAGGCGGCCGAGGGCGGGCGGGCGACTCATCCCGGGGAGCCGCACGCGGGCGGCATCGCGGACCATTTTTACCGCCGGGCTGGCGGGGCTGGTCGGCGGGGCGGTGTCGATGGCACTCGGTGAGTACGTCTCGGTGTCCAGCCAGCGCGACAGCGAGCGCGCCGAGATCACGCAGGAAAAACGAGAACTGGCCAGCACTCCGGAAGCCGAGTTGACCGAGCTGACCGCGCTGTACGAGGCCAAGGGTCTGTCCGCGGCCACCGCCCGCACCGTCGCTGAAGAACTGCCCGCCCGCGATCCGCTGGCTGCCCACCTCGACGCCGAATTGCACATCGATCCCGAGGACATCCCCAGCCCCGTCCAGGCCGCTGTCGCTTCCGCGCTGTCGTTTACCTCCGGCGCCCTGCTGCCGATGGTGGCCATCTTGCTGCCTCCGGCTGCCTCGCGGGTTCCGGTGGCTTTCGTCGCCGTTCTGGTCGCGCTTGCCTTGACCGGCACCCTGAGCGCACGTCTGGGCGGCAGCGACGTGCGCCGGGCGGTGCTGCGGGTAGTCGTGGGCGGAGCGCTCGGCCTGGCCTTCACCTACGGCATCGGGCACTTGTTCGGCACCGCCATCCACTGATTCAGCGGCGGCCCAGGTGGCACCGTCGGCGATGACTGCCCGTGGGGGGACATGCTCGCCGCTCCACCGTGGTCGGAGCGGCACCGGCTAGCCTCGGTTGGGTACATCGCACGCTCACCGCCTCATCGACACAGGACTGGAAGGCCATGACAGATTCCAACGACTGGAACAAGGGCGTCATCACCGAGTTCCGCGCCAATGAAGGCCGCGTCGGCGGCCCCTTCGCGGGCGCGCCGATGATCCTGGTGCATCACGTCGGCCGGACGAGCGACAAGGCGTACATCACCCCGCTGGTGTACCTCCCCGGCGAGGGCGGCGACGACTCGATGTACATCTTCGCCTCCAAGGGCGGCGCGCCGGACCACCCCGACTGGTACCGCAACCTGATCGCGGCGGGCGAGGCCACCGTCGAGGTGGGAACGAACACCCTCGAGGTCGCCATCAAAGAGGTCACCGGCGACAAACGCGACCGCATCTTCGCCGAGCAGGTCAACCGCATGCCCGGCTTCGGCGACTACGCGAAGCAGACCGAGGGCATCCGCACGATCCCGGTGCTGCGGCTCACCCGCCGGTAGCCGCGCTCTCGGCAACCACCGGCTGGCTCAGCAGAGTGCGGATGGCGTCCTCGACGTGGCGCGCGCGTTCCTCGGCGTCGGGGACGTCGATGGCGGCCTCGAATTCGGGGCCGACCGAGACCCAGCCGGTGGCCAGGTGCAGCAGAACGCGGCCCTCGACCTAGCCCCGGAAACCAGCGTCCGCATCGTCGAACCCGGCGTCCGAGTGGAGCTGTGACTATGCCCGCAACCGAGGACTTCCTGACCGCCACCCTGCAGCACGGCAACCTGCAGGTCGACACCACCGACCCGAACCGCAGACCCGCGATGACGAGCCCGAATCGATAGCCTGCGCGGGCGCGCGCGCCCCTGCCCTCGCGGCCGGGGCGCGCTCCAGCAGGTAGGTAACCCGGCAGGTCAGATGTATGGTGACATCGTGGCGTCGGCCACGCGTAACTCGCTGGTTGGAGCAAGGCCATGATGACCGGTGTCGCGTTGATGATCCATGGGCCCAGTCATGACTTTGGCGGCGCCTGGGAGTTCGTGGTCGCCGTCCTGGTGATAATCGTGGCGATCTTCCTGCGCGTGTACGGCCCCTGGGGTCGCTCCGGCGGGCCGACCGGGCACCGGTCCATGCGACGGAACTCGCGCGGGTCGACGCAGCGGACCGCGCACAGCGCCAGTCACGCGCCGGCACCAGCCAGAAACGACGGACGTCGATCGTCATCAAAGCGGCGAACGCACCGGCCGTGAGCGGCGGCCATCGCCGATGACGGCGTAACGGCCTTCGGCCGGGCAGGGTCCCCGCTGCTGCGGGCAGGCCGGTCGCGATACGGTTACTGCGATGACTGAACCGGCGATGGCAACGCGACGCGGGAAGAAGATCCCGCGCCAGACGGACGACAACCCCCCGGCGGATGCGGCCCGGCGGGACAGTCTAAGCATGCCCGTGGTGGCGGTGGCGAACAGGCTTCCCGTCCAGCAGGGTGACGACGGCTGGGAGCTGTCCCCCGGCGGCCTGGTCACCGCGCTGCGGCCGGTCATGTCCACCCATCATGGCGCGTGGGTCGGCTGGGACGGCGGTACCAGGGGGATGCCGCAGGCGCTGCCGGATTCCAGCATCCAGCTAGTGCCGATCGGGCTCTCCGCCACGCAGGTTCGGAACTACTACCACGGCTTCGCCAACGCGACCCTGTGGCCGCTGTTGCACAACGCGATCGAGAAGCCCCGGCTCGAGCGCGCCTGGTGGTTCGCCTACCGCGACGTGAACGCGATCTTCGCGGACCGGGCCCTGGCGGCCCTGGACGAGTACCCGGACGCCATCGCGTGGGTGCATGACTATCAGCTGATGCTCGTGCCCCAGCTCATCCGCGCCCGCCGACCCGATCAGGCGATCGGCTTCTTCCTGCATGTGCCGTGGCCGTCGCCGGACATCTTCGCGCGGCTGCCCTGGCGCGAGCAGATCCTGACCGGCCTGCTCGGCGCGGACGTGGTGTCCTTTCACACCGATGAGTATCGCGGGAACTTCCTGCGCGCCTGTTCCCGGCTGCTGGCCGGCTCGGGCATCGAGGTGCGCGGCTCGTCGGTGGTCCTGCCCGACGGCCGCGCGGTGACCACCTCGACCGCACCGATCTCCATCGACGCCGCCGAGTACGCCAGGCTCGCCTCGGAGCTGGATGCGGACGAGGAGCTCCTGGCCCTGGCCGAGCAGTTCGCCGGGCGCACGGTGCTGCTCGGCGTCGACCGGCTTGACTACACCAAGGGAATCGTCGAGCGCCTGCTCGCGGTGGAGATGCTGCTTGAGCGCAACCCTGAGCTCCGCGGCCGCCTGGTGTTCCTGCAGATCGCCGTGCCCAGCCGGGACAACGTGCGCGAGTACCGCCAGCTGCGGACCAGCGTGGAGCAGCTCACCGGGCGGATCAACGGCGTGTTCACAGAACCGGGCGGCGACGTGCCGGTGCACTACCTCTACCGCAGCCTGTCACCGCAGGCGCTCGCCGCCTACTATGCGCTGGCGGACGCGCTGCTGGTAACGCCGCTGATCGACGGCATGAACCTGGTCTGCAAGGAGTACGTCACGGTCCAGCAGGCCCGCGAGGGCAGCGGTGCCCTCGTGCTCAGCGAGTTCACCGGGGCCGCAGTCGAGCTGTCCCAGGCCATCTTGTGCAACCCGTTCGACGTCGAGGGGCTGTCGTTCCGCATCGAGCAGGCGCTACGGCTGACGGAACAGGAGCGCCGCTCGGCTGTGGCGGCCATGGCCGAGCACGTTCGCACCCACGACGTGCACCACTGGGTCTCCGGTCAGCTGGCGGAGATCGCCCGCGGCCGGGCCAGGAGCTGACCACCGCGCTGCCGTTGTTCGACCGCCGTCATCGCCTGCTCTCGGAGAAGGAGTATGGCGGACACTGTGCAATCTAGATCACCCACAGTGGCTACTCATGTACTGTTAGCTCTCGTTCGCAGCGCATGTCTACAGATCGCGCTCCGCAGCTACCGATCTGGCAGCGCAGGGTCTGTGAACAGCAACTGAGAGTAGTCAACTCTGTTAGCATGCCGACCGTGACGGGGGCCGCGATGTCTGAGATGGAGGAAGCCTGACGTGCGGGTGCTCATCGTCACGCACTACTTTCCGCCGGAAACCGGCGCGCCCCAGGCCCGGCTGTCGGGGCTCGCCGCGATCTGGGCGGGAGACGGCGACGAGGTAACGGTGCTAACCGGGATGCCCAACCACCCGACCGGGGTGCTGCCGCCGGCCTACCGGCGGGCCGCTTTGCGCCGGGAGCGCCGCGACGGCTACCGGGTGGTCCGCACCTGGCTGTACGCCACCGCGAACGAGGGTGTTCCCCGCAAGACGCTGGGCCATCTGAGCTTCATGGCCAGCAGCGTGCTCCTCGGCGGGCGGGCGAGCGGCCCGGCCGACGTGGTGGTGGTCTCCTCGCCGACTTTCTTCTCCATCCTGTCCGGGTGGCTGCTGGCGCGGCTGAAACGGGCCAGGCTGGTGATCGAGGTGCGCGATCTGTGGCCTGCGATCTTCGTCGAGCTCGGCGTGCTAACCAACCGCCGGGTCATCTGGGCGCTTGAGCGCCTCGAGCTTGCCGCCTACGCGGCCGCGGACCAGGTGGTGGTGGTCAGCGAGGGGTTCCGGGCCGACCTGCTGCGGCGCGGGGTGCCGTCGGCGAAGGTGCACACGATCAGGAACGGAGTGGATCTGGATCGGTTTACGTCCGCGCCAGAGTCCCCCCGGGAACGAGCGGAGCTGCGCGCACGGCTGGGCGCCGGGCCGGGCGACTGCCTGGTCCTGTACGCCGGCACGCACGGGATCTCGCAGGCGCTGACGGCCATCGCCGACGCGGCGGCGCCGCTCGACGGACGGGCCATCCGCTTCGCGTTCGTGGGAGACGGCGCAGACAAGAAGCGCCTGGAACGCCGGGTCACGGAGCTCGGGCTTGGCAACGTGACGCTGCTGCCGGGCGTGCCCAGCGCCGAGATGCCGGACCTGCTCGCGGCGGCGGACATCTGCCTGGTGCCGCTGCGCAAGGTGCCGCTGTTCGCGACGTCCATCCCCGCCAAGATGTTCGAGTACCTGGCCACGGGCAATGCGGTGGTCGGCTCCGTCACTGGCGAGGCGGCGCACATCCTCGCGGAGGCGGGCGCGGTGGTGGTGCCGCCGGAGGACAGCGGCTCGCTCGCGGCCGCCATCGCCGCCCTGGCGGCCGACGGGCCGTTGCGGGCGGAGATCGGCCGGATGGGCCGGGCGTTCGTGGAGCGGCGCCATGATCGGGCGGCACTGGCCCGGGAGTACCGCAAGATCCTGTAATTCGCTAGGTCGCCTATCTCATCGCGTGCCGTCGGCCAGAACATCTGCGTCAGCTGACCGAGATTTGCGGAGATGAGCGTGGACTGCGAGTCATGCGCAGTTAATTATCATTGGTAACGGCATGGCTGCCTCGCCTGGGGGGAAGTTCTGTCTTGGTCGAGGGTCGCGGGTTTTAGTTTGGGCGGGTGTGGTGGCGCATGCTCCAAAAGGCCGGGCGGTCACTAGGGCACTGGGTGCGGCACTGGCCGCGACGGAAGACCATCGCCTTCGGCGCCGGCTTCCTGGCCTTGCTGCTCATCGGGGTCACCACGACCGGGTACGAGATCCTGCACCACTTCAACGCGAACATCCAGCAGGACGACATCACCGGCCTGCTCGGCGCCCAGCCGGTGAACACGCATCCCCAGGCCGAGAACATCATGGTCATCGGGTCGGACTCGCGGGACGGCCTCAGTGCGGCGTACGGCAGCGGCCTGGTCACCGACCAGTCGGACACGCTGATGATCATCCACATCCCTGCCAACAGGCAGTGGGCCGAGGTGATGTCGATCCCGCGCGACTCCCAGGTGAACATCCCGGCCTGCGAGATGGGCGACGGCCAGCTGTCCGCGCCGACCCAGTTCAAGGTCAACGAGGCATTCGCGATCGGCAACCTGGACGGCAACCACACCAGGCTCGGGGTCGCCTGCACGGTCAAGACCGTCGAGCAGGACACCGGTATCTACATCAACCACTTCATCGTGGTCAACTTCACCGGCTTCGAGAACATGGTGGCGGCGCTAGGCGGCGTTTACGAATGTAACCCGACGCCAATCGACGACCCGAACTCCGACCTGCACCTGTCGGCGGGCAACCATCTGCTGACCCCGGCCCAGGCACTCGGCTACGTGCGGGCCAGGTACACGATCGGCGACGGGAGCGACCTGGAGCGGATAGGACGGCAGCAGGCGTTCATGTCCTCCCTTGTCAGCCGGGTGCGAAGCGAGCTCTACAACCCGCTGGCGGTCTACCGCTTCCTTGACGCGTTCACTAAGTCGCTGACCATCGACACCCAGCTCGACGGCATCACCGGCCTCTACGACCTGGGGCAGTCGCTGCGCGGCATCCCGTCGAGCAAGATCGCCTTCTTCACGCTGCCGAACTACCTCGACCCAAGCGACACCGCGAACGTGCTGTGGACCCAGCCGGAGGACAACCAGATCTTCGCCTCCTTCCGCAACGACGCGCCCGCCAGCAGGTCGCTGTTCGGCGTCTCCACCACGGCGGCGACGGGCCTGACCATGGGCGGCCGGCCCCCGACCGGACCCGCGGGGACGCCCGACTCCGTCGCCAGCGCCGGTGCCTACTCCGGTCCCGCGCAGGCGCCAGTGGCCGCCGCGGGCGGCGCGGCCGGCCCGAGCAGCACGCGGCCGCCCAGCCCGGCCGCCAGTCCGACGGCCAGTCCGCTGACGATCCAGGGGCGCACGGCCAACCAGTCGATCTGCGCCGGCTGATCCGCCCCCGCCCGCGCGGCAACAGCCCGCTGCTTGTGCCCCCGCCAGATAGCGTTGACCGGGTGAGGAGCTGGGTTCGACGCGCGTGGCCCGCGGTCGCCGGCGTGGCCCTGGGCGCCGCGCTGGCCGTGCCGCTGCTCGGCGTGCCCGCCGCGCGAGCCACTGGCGGGTCGCCCGCCGCGGCCGCGCAGCCGGACTCGGCCGCGCGGTTGACCTCGACTGCGCCCCCTGAAGCCAAATACGTGGTGATCGTCGGCATCTCCGGACTGCGCTGGAATCAGGTGACCCCGACCGCCGCCCCCGAGCTGTGGCGGCTGGCCGGGGCCGGCTCGGTGGGCTCGCTGGTCGACTACGCGCAGCAGCCGCTCTCCTGCCCGGCCGACGGCTGGCTGACGCTCAACGCCGCCGCCCGCGCCCAGGGCCCGCGCCCCTGCGCGCCGTTGCCGGAGGTGGTCCAGGACGGCGACGGCGCCCGGGTCCCCGCGTTGCCGCAGATCGTCGCCGACAACCGGAGCCTCCACGAGTCGCCCGACTGGGGGCTGCTCGGCTCGCTGGCGAGCTGCGCCACCGCCGTCGGCCCGGGCGCGGCCCTCGCGCTGGCGTCTCCGGCGGGCACGGTCTCCTCCTACCTGCCGACGGCGGGGCAGCTCACCGCGCCGGTGCTGGCCCGCTGCCCGCTGACCGTCGTCGACTTGGGTCAAATCGGAGGTATCGAACGGACCGATGTCTCCGCGATCGACCGTCAGCTAGCCGTCCTGGTGGCCAACCTCCCCGCGGACAGCCTGCTGCTGGTCACCGCCCCTGGCGCGGCGGTGGCGCAGGGGTCGGGCCGCGTGCCGACCGGCCCTCCGCATCTGATGTCGCTCGTGGTCAGCGGCCCGGGATTCGCCCACGGGGTGCTCGACTCCTCCTCCACCAGGCAGCCCGGGATCGTGGCGCTGACCGACCTGACCCCGACGGTGGCGGGCTGGCTTGGCCGCGCGGTCCCGGCCGGGACCGTCGGCGCGCGCATCGGCCGGACGGCGCGCGGTGACCTGGACGCGGCCGTCCAGGCGCTGCGCGGCCGGGACACCGCCGAGCAGGTCTGGCTGGCCACCCACGGCTGGTTCTTCATCGGCTACGCGCTGGCGGACGCGCTCGCATTCGGCCTCCCCGCACTGCTCTTCTGGGGCTCTGACGAGGAACGCCGCCGCGCTCGCGCCCGCTGCTGGCGGGTCGCGGGCGCGCTCGCGGCGGCGGTGCCGCTCGGGTCCTGCCTCGCGAACGCGGTCCCCTGGTGGCAGCTAGCGCATCCGGCCTGGTGGCTGTACGGGCTGGCGGTCGCGTGGACGCTGGTCGCGGCGGCGGCGGCGCTGGCGGGCCCGTGGCGGCGCGACCCGCTCGGCCCGTTCGGCCTGCTCTGCCTGGCCACCCTGGCCGTGCTGGGGGTGGACGCGATGACAGGATCCCGGCTGCAGCTGGAGGCGCCGTTCGGCCTGTCGCTGCTGGTTTCCGGCCGTTACTACGGCATCGGCAATGACGTGCTCGGCGTCTACTGCGTCAGCGCCCTGGTGGGGGCGGCCTGGCTGGACCGCGCGCTGCCGCGAATGCCGGCCGCGGCGGCGAGCGCGGTCGGCCTGTTCGCGGTGGTCGCCCTGGGCTGGCCCGGGTTCGGCGCCAAGGTGGGCGGGACGATCGCGCTGGTGCCCTGCCTGCTGCTGCTGATCGCCGAGTTCGCCGGGGTCCGGGTCGGCTGGCGGTGGGCGCTGCCGGTCGCGCTGAGCGGGCTCGCCCTGTTCGCCGTGTTCGGCGTGATCAGCTACCTGTTCCCGGCGGCGGGCGTCTCCGACATCGGGACGTTCGCCGGCGATCTGTTCCGGGGCGGCGGCGGTGACGTGCTCGAGCGCAAGGTCAGCTCAAATGTGGGAACTCTCACCGCAAGCCTGGTCCGGTGGCTGATCCCGGTCGCGATGGTGGCGGCTGGTGTCGCCCTGCGGCGGCCCGCGTCGCTGCGGCTGCGGACGCTGGCGCGGGCGTTTGACGCGGCGCCCACGCTTCGCACCGTGGCCTGGCTGTGCTGGCTGGTGCTCGTCATCGGCTGGCTGGTGGATGATTCTGGGGTCATTGTGCCTGCTGCGGCGCTCCCGTTCGCGGTGCCGCTCGTGGTTGCGGTGGCCGCCTCCGTTTCTACTGCGGCGGTTGGGGGAGGCTATCTTGGTAGCGCCTTCGCCGGGCGGTCCTCCGCCGGGGCGGGGTCCGGAGGAGACGTCCCCCCGAAGTATGATCAGCGACAGCCCCCCAGGTAGACAGAGGACGCCGGAATGCAATACCAGCTTTCGCGTGTCGTCGCGGGCCCGATTCTGCACGCGTTCGGACGCCCCCGGGCGACCGGACTTGAGAACATTCCGGCGAGCGGCCCCGCGCTCCTCGCCTCTAACCACCTGTCGATCATCGACTCGGTGTACCTGCCGCTGATGCTCTCGCGGCCGGTGGTGTTCCCGGCCAAGGCGGAGTACTTCTCGGCCAAGGGGCCGATCGGCCGGCTGTGGGCGGCCTACCTCCGGTCCACCAACCAGCTGGCCATGAACCGGGATGACACTCGGTCGGCGACGGCCACTCTGGAGGCCGCGGCCGAGATCCTCCGCCGGGGCGACCTATTCGGCTTCTACCCGGAGGGCACCAGGTCGCCGGACGGGCGGTTGTACCGGGGCAGGTCGGGGCTGGGCTGGCTGGTACTCAACTCCGGTGCCCCGGTGATCCCGGTGGCGATGTCGGGGACCAGGAAGATGATGGCACCGGGCAAGCCGATCCCCCGCCCGGCCAAGATCGAGATCAAGATCGGTAAGCCGATGGAGTTCGGCCACCTGGCGAGCGATCCCCCCGCTCGGGCCCGCCGCATCATCGCCGACGAGGTGATGCACGCGATCGCCGAGCTTTCCGGCCAGGAGTACGTGCACGAGTACGCCTCCGACGTCAAGGCGAAGCTGGCGGCAGCCAAGGGCGGCGACCCCTCCGCCTAGGTTCGCGGTGCGGGTCGGGCCGCCAGGAACGAGCCGGTTGCCGGTGCGGTAAAACCAGGGTCCGTTCGGGCTAGGGCTCTTGGTTTTCTTCTTGCTCGGCGGGACGGGACGGACCGGTCGTCGCGGCCGGGTTCCAGACGTACATCGGGCCGGTGCTCGACAGCGGCCAAGGCGGCGCCTGGGCCACCGGGGCGGCCCCGAGCTCCGTCGGCGCCTGCTCCCACGGAGGCAACGGCCCGTCGGCCGGCCGGCCGGCGCCGGGGCGGGTGCTCGGGTTGGCGCTCACCCAGGCGCTGCCTGCGCCAATGGCGGCGCGCGGCGGGGTGCTTGGCCAGATCGGATTCTGCGACAGCGGGATGACCGGGGGCTCGGGCGGCTGAACGCGGGAGTGGCGGCCGGGGCCGCGGCCACGGCCGTCGCGGGCCGCCTCGGCCGCCCGGGCGGACCGCACCCGGCGGCGGACCCAGGTCACGGCCAGCGCGCAGATCAGGAGCGCGATGAGGACGCAGACGGCGACAAGCAGGTAGAGCAGGACCGAGCGGAGCGTCCCGCCGGGGTTGGCGGGCTTGACGGCTGCCGCCGGGTTCGTCGCGGACCTGCTGGCGGCGGGCGTCCCGGCGGCCGGCGTGGGCGTCGGCGTCGCCTTCACGGGTCGGGGGTGGGCGGCGGCGATGACGGCCGCCCGGGCGAGGGCGTGCCCGGCGTTGAGCGCGCCGTGGCCCCACCCCGCCGTCACGCCCGGCCTCGTGGTTGACCCCGTCCCGCCGGCCCTGTGCGCGGTCGCGCCGTCCTCGATTGCCTGGGTGACCTCGGCCGCCGTGAGCCACGGGTAGCGTCCGCGGATGAGCGCGGCGACCCCGGCTGTGAGCGCGGCGGACATGTCGGTGGAGGCCAGGGTCTGATAGCGGCCGCCCGGGGCGGCCACCGTCAGGCCGATTGGCGGCCCGGCCGGCCCGGCATCGGGGGCGGCCAGGCCCGGCGGCGCCGGGCGCGATCAGGGCGACGTACGACCCGGTGTTCGTGAACGGCGCAAGCTCCCCGTCCCGCGCAGTCGCGCCGACGACGATAACGCCCGGGTACCCGGCCGGGTAGTTGACCGCGCTGCCGCTGCCGCCGTTGTCGCCGGCCGGAGCCACCAGCACGACGTCGCGCGAGAGCGCGTACGCGATCGCCGCCCGCTCGGCCCGCCTGCCGTTGGCCGAGGCGGCCGAGGACGGGGTGGCGATGCCCATCGTGGCCGGATCGAGGGGAAGCGCGATGATCGTGGCGCCGTGGCCGACCGCGTACCTGATCCCCGCCGCGATCGCGGCGGGGATCCCGTCGGTGATGGCGGCGCTGAGGTCCAGCGGATCGTCGTACTCCAGGGTTACCTGCAGGGAGAGGATCCGCGCGCCGGGGGCGATGCCGGTGATGCCCTCGGTCCCGCCCGGTCCGTGCCCGTGCCCGGCGATGAGGCTGGCCACGGCCGTTCCCTCGTCCGCCCAGTACGCCTGGCCGGGGCGGCGGCCGGTCTTGGCGAAGTCCGGTCCAGTCGTGACCGTGCCGGTCAGGTCGGGGTGGCTGCCGTCGACGCCGGTGGACAGGACCGCGACGGTCACGCCGCGGCCCGCCGCGGGCGCGGCGCGCCAGGCAGCGGCCACGTCAACCGCGGGCAGCCACCACTCGGCGGCGCTGGGCGTGCGGACGGCTCGCGTCAGCTCGCGGGCGCCCGCGGGCAGCGCTGAGCCGGCCGGCGGCGGCGAGAGTGAGAGCCGCTGCGGCCGCCAGCCCGGCGCAGCGCCGACGGGAGACGTTGATCCGCCATCCCTCCAGGTCAGGCCCGCCGAATCGGGCGAAGGGGAGGTATGTGAAAACCGTCCCTTATGGTGTCACGCGTTTGGCTGCAACGGAACGCAAGGCCGGCTAACTATTTAGTGACGATAAACGTCACCCACCGCTCACGGGGCGTACGCCGAGGCCTGCCGCAGGCCGACCATGGCGTCGCCTGGCGAGATTGGCGTGTTATGCCGATAATGCGGTATACGCGAATAGACGCGAGTCGAAGGGAGCGGTGGATGCCTGCGTTGTCCGAGCGTGACATGCGCGTGCTCGCCTTCGAGCGGGGCACCTGGCGCACCGCCGGCGCCAAGGAGCAGGCCATCGCCGAGGTTCTCGGCATCACCGCGACCAGGTACTACCAGCTCCTTAACGAGCTGATCGACACGCCCGAGGCACTCAGGTTCGACCCCACGCTGGTGAAGCGGCTGCGCTCGCAGCGCGCGAGGCGCCGGCGGATCAGGTCGCCGAAGCCCGGCGGCTGACGGAGGCGCGGCGCGGAATGCAAGTCGGCCCGGCCCGCCGCGTGCGCGGGGGCCGGGCCGATCACACCTGCAGTAACCCGGTCGAGACCAGACTTCGCGTGGCGTTACCTTACAGATTAGGAGACGACGATGACCTTTTCGGCCTGCTGTCCCCGGTCGCTCTGCGTGATCTCGAACTCGACCCGCTGGCCCTCTTCGAGGGTGCGGTAACCATCCGACTGGATCGCGGAGAAGTGGACGAAAACGTCCTTACCACCGTCGACGGCGATGAAGCCGTAGCCCTTGTCCGGGTTGAACCACTTGACGGTGCCCTGAGCCATTCCAAACAACTCCCTAACTGCTGCTCGGGCTTCGAGCCCCGCCCTTTCAACCGCGGAACTCGTTCGATCGCCACCCGCCGGGCCGGGGGCCCGGCTGCGCGGGGCATAGCGCGCGCTCACGAGCGTGCGCCTGCCTTGGCGGCAGCGAACGCAAACGACCTTACCGCTTGCGCGGCGCTTATGACGCCAATCGTGCCAACGCGCGCACCCCTGATTACGCTGTGCCGTCTGCGGGGGACTGGCCTCCTATTAAATCGAAGGCTCCCGCCCTCATACCCCCGGCCGGAAGTGCCGCAAAAAGACGCGGCCTCCCGGGCTTCGGTCGGCTTGGGTCGCTTCGGTCAGCCGATGCCCTGGGTTTCGAAGCCGGCCGCCTGGAATGCCTCGATCGTCGGCTTGATCGCGGCGGGCACGGTGACGCTCGGCGCTACCGCGCCGAGCGTCTTGAGGCCGTCGCCGGAGTTGATGATCACCGTCTCCGCGTCCGGGTCGAGTTGCCCGGCGGCGAGCAGCTTCCGCAGCACGCCGACGGTGACGCCGCCCGCGGTCTCGCCGAACACGCCCTGGGCGCGGGCGAGCAGCCGCATCGAGTCCACCACCTCGGCGTCGGACACGTCGGCGACGGCGCCGCCGGTCCTGCGGACGACGTCGAGCACATAGGGGCCGTCGGCCGGGTTCCCGATCGCGAGCGACTTGGCGATCGTGTCCGGCTTCACCGGCCGGACCACGTCCCACCCCTGCGCGAACGCCTCGGATACGGGCGAGCAGCCGGTCGCCTGCGCGCCGAACACCTTCCACGGCTTCTGCTCGACCAGGCCGAGCGAGCACAGCTCGCTGAACCCCTTGTCGATCTTGACCAGCTGCGCGCCGGAGGCGACGGGGACGACGATCTGGTCGGGCAGCCGCCAGCCGAGCTGCTCGGCGATCTCGTAGCCGAGCGTCTTCGAGCCCTCGGCGTAGTACGGGCGGACGTTCACGTTCACGAACGCCCAGTCCTCGTGCTCGCCCGCCAGTTCGGAGGCGAGCCGGTTCACGTCGTCGTAGGTGCCGTCCACGGTGACGAAGGTGCCGCCGTACACCGCGGTGGTGACGATCTTCTGCTCTTCGAGGTTGGCCGGGACCATGACCACGGAGCGGATGCCGGCCCGCGCGGCGGCGGCGGCCACCGCGTTGGCCAGGTTGCCCGTCGACGGGCAGGCGAGCACCTTGAAGCCCATCTCGGTCGCGGCGGCGAGGGCGACCGCGACCACCCGGTCCTTGAACGAGTGGGTGGGGTTGCCGCTGTCGTCCTTGATCCACAGCCGCCGCATGCCGAGCTCGGCGGCCAGACCGTCGGCGCGGATCAGCTTGGTGTAGCCGGGCTGGGTGGTCGGCCGGCTGGCGATGTCGGCCGGGACCGGCAGCAGCGGCGCGTACCGCCAGATGTTGTGCGGGCCGGCCTCGATGTCGGCCCTTGTCAGCCGCGGGAAGTCGTAGCAGACCTCCAGCGGCCCGAAACACATCTCGCACGCGTAGAACGGGCCGAGCGGTGTCGTATTGCCGCATTCGCGGCAAGTCAGGCCGGTGGCGTGACCGAGGTGGGGGGTGGCGGGCGCGTCAGTCAGAGCGTTCATGGGGCGAGGCCTCTCTCCCATCTTTCCCAACGGTCGCCTTGACCGCAGGCCGGACTTGGCACCAGTCGCGCGCCGCCTCGCCTTACTGAGGCGCGTTTAACCGCGATGGTTGCCGGGGCTTCACAGGGCCGATCCCTCCACCCCTCTGGATGAGGTATTCAGTTTTCGTAGTTCCGCGCTCACCGGTGGAACCGGGGGGTAACTAGCGCTCAGGAACACTGTAACCGATCGCAGGCGGACCCCAGCAACCCGGTTATCGAGCGATTCATTTACCCTGGTTCCATATGACAAACGACCCGAGTCGGCTTCTGCTTGTCGCCTCTAACCGGGGGCCGGTCTCGTACCGGCGCCGTGACGACGGGTCGCTCACTGCCAGACGCGGCGGCGGCGGCATGGTCTCCGGGCTGACGTCGGGTCTGGCGGCGGCGGCCGCCGACGGGGGAGTGCTCTGGCTCTGCACGGCCCTCTCCGACGCCGACAGGGAAGCCGCCCGGCTCGGCGCGCGGGCCGACGCGCCGGGCGAGCCCGCGGTCAGGATGCTCGAGATCCCGCCCGCGGTGTTCGACGCCGCCTACAACGGCATCGCCAACTCGATCCTCTGGTTCGTCCACCATCTGCTGTTCGACACGCCCAACCAGCCGGTGTTCGACGCCCAGTTCCGCCGCGACTGGGACGCGTACCGCGCGTACAACGAGGCGTTCGCGTCCGCCCTGGCGGAGGCGTGTGTGGCGGGCACGCGGGTGCTCATCCAGGACTACCACCTGGCCCTGACGCCGAGGATGCTGCGGGACCGACATCCCGAGGCCAGGATCGCGCACTTCGAGCACACGCCGTGGGCGCCGCCCGAGTACTACCGGATCCTGCCGGACGACGTGGCCGGGGCGATCCTCGACGGCATGCTCGGCGCCGACCACGCCGGGTTCCTCGCCGAGCGCTGGGCCTCGGCGTTCCTCGACTGCTGCGAGGCGGTGCTGGGCGCGCGGGTGATGCGCGGCTCGGGCGGCGGCGGCCGGGTTTCCTACCGGGGCCGGGTCACCGACGTCGCGGTGCACCCGCTCGGCGTGGACGCGACGGCGCTGCGCGAGCGGGCGGCCGCCGACGACGTCAGCTCCGCCGTCGCCACCCTCGTCGGCCTGGCCGAGGGGCGGCAGCTGATCGTGCGGGTGGACAGGACGGAGCTTTCGAAGAACATCGTGCGCGGGCTCGCCGCCTACCGCGAGCTGCTCGAACTCTGGCCGGAATGGCGCGGCAACGTGACCCACCTGGCGTTCGCCTATCCCTCCCGCTCGGGCCTGGCGGGGTACCGCGCCTACACCGAGCGGGTGCACGAGCTCGCGGCGCAGATCAACCAGGAGTTCGGCACCCCCGACTGGCAGCCGCTCATCCTCGAGGTCAAGGACGACTACCCGAGGTCGCTGGCCGCCAGCAGGCTGGCCGACGTGCTGCTGGTCAACCCGATCAGGGATGGCATGAACCTGGTGGCGGAGGAGGGGCCGATCCTCAGCGAGCGCGGCTGCGCCCTGGTGCTTTCGCGGGAGGCGGGCGCGGCCTCCCTCATCGGCGACGACGCGCTGCTCGTCAATCCCTACGACGTCACCGCGACCGCGGACGCGCTGCACCGGGGGCTCTCGATGCCGACTTCCGAGCGGCGCAGGCGCTCGGCCGCGATCGCCGCCGCCGCGCAGGCGCGCGCCCCTCAGCAATGGCTCGCTGAGCAGCTAGACGTCCTCTGACGGGCGCCCGCCGTTTGCACTCTCCACCCGAGAGTGCTAAACATGGCGTTAGCACTCTCCCTATGAGAGTGACAGCAAAACGGCAGGATCGGGCGATGAGGCACTGCCCGGTGGCAGGAAGGGACTGTCGCCTAGCGTGCCGTCCGTCGCGGGCGTCGGCCGGTCCTAACGTAGCCACGGAGGACTGGTACCAATGGCAGCGAAGATGATCGCGTTTGACGAGGACGCCAGGCGCGGCCTCGAGCGCGGCATGAACCAGCTTGCCGACGCCGTGAAGGTAACCCTCGGCCCCAAGGGCCGGAACGTGGTTCTCGAGAAGAAGTGGGGCGCCCCCACGATCACCAACGATGGCGTGTCCATCGCCAAGGAGATCGAGCTCGAGGACCCGTGGGAGAAGATCGGTGCCGAGCTGGTCAAGGAAGTAGCGAAGAAGACCGACGACGTTGCCGGTGACGGCACGACGACGGCCACCGTGCTCGCCCAGGCGCTGGTCCGCGAGGGCCTGCGGAACGTCGCCGCCGGCGCCAACCCGATGTCGCTCAAGCGCGGCATCGAGGCGGCGGTCGAGGCCGTGAGCGAGGAGCTGTCCAAGCTCGCCAAGGATGTGGACACCAAGGAGCAGATCGCCTCCACCGCGTCCATCTCGGCGGGCGACGTGACCATTGGCGAGATGATCGCCGAGGCCATGGACAAGGTCGGCAAGGAAGGCGTCATCACCGTCGAGGAGTCCAACACCTTCGGTCTCGAGCTTGAGCTCACCGAGGGTATGCGCTTCGACAAGGGCTACATCGCGCCGTACTTCGTCACCGACCCGGACCGCCTCGAGGCCGTTCTCGAGGACCCGTACATCCTCATCGTCAACTCGAAGATCTCGGCCAACAAGGACCTGCTCCCGCTGCTCGACAAGATCGTGCAGTCCGGCAAGCCGCTGGCCATCATCGCCGAGGACGTCGAGGGCGAGGCCCTGGCCACCCTGGTCGTCAACAAGATGCGCGGGCTGTTCCGGTCCGTCGCGGTGAAGGCCCCGGGCTTCGGCGACCGCCGCAAGGCCATGCTCGGTGACATCGCCATCCTCACCGGTGGCCAGGTCATCAGCGAGGAGATCGGCCTCAAGCTGGACAATGTCGACCTCAGCGTGCTCGGCCGGGCCCGCAAGGTCGTCGTGACCAAGGACGAGACGACGATCGTGGACGGCGCTGGCGACGCGGAGCAGATCTCTGGCCGCGTTAACCAGATCCGCACCGAGATCGACAACACCGACTCCGACTACGACCGCGAGAAGCTGCAGGAGCGGCTGGCCAAGCTGGCCGGCGGCGTGGCCGTCATCAAGGCCGGCGCGGCGACCGAGGTCGAGCTCAAGGAGCGCAAGCACCGCATCGAGGACGCGGTGCGCAACGCCAAGGCCGCGGTCGAGGAGGGTGTCGTGCCCGGCGGCGGCGTCGCGCTGCTGCAGGCGGCCCGTACCGCCTTCGACAAGCTGGACCTGGTGGGCGACGAGGCGACCGGGGCGCAGATCGTGCGCCGCGCCGTCGAGGAGCCGCTGAAGCAGATCGCGGTCAACGCCGGCCTTGAGGGTGGCGTCGTGGTCGAGAAGGTCAAGACCCTTCCGGCCGGTGAGGGTCTGAACGCGGCGAACGGCGAGTACGTCGACATGTTCAAGGCCGGGATCATCGACCCGGCCAAGGTGACCCGCTCGGCGCTGCAGAACGCGGCGTCGATCGCGGCGCTGTTCCTCACCACCGAGGCGGTCATCGCGGAGAAGCCGGAGAAGAACCCGGCCCCCGCAGCCCCCGGTGGCGGCGGCGACATGGACTTCTAAGTCCGCCTGCTACACCGCAACACCGCGAACGGCCCGGGGCAACCTGGGCCGTTTCGTTTTCCCCGGAAGCGCCTAGCTTGCATGGGGGCAGCCCGCTGGCATCGGGGGCAGCCCCCTTGCATCGGGGGCAGCCCCCTGGCATCGGGGGCTCCCGCCCCCGATCACCCCCGGCGCCCCCGATCACCCCCGGCGCCCCCGATCACCCCCGGCGCCCCCGATCACCCCTGGCGCCCCCCATCCCCCTGGGCCGACAGGGGCGGATGTGACTCGATGTTTTCGTGCATATGCGCTGGGTATAGCCCCAGTGCGATCTACAAACCGGGGGGTTTCCCGAGGATCGGCCGATGGACTCACGGCCTTGCACGCGATCCCGTCCCAGCACCATCCGAACGTGTGAGGCCGTGACCGACGTGCCCCTGGCTGCCGCCAGCGCGGCAGCCAGCGGGCGCGTCCCCCGGCCGGGGCCTTCCGCTCACCCAGAGCGCAATAACGGTGATGCCATTACCCCCGTGGTACCGCTAGCCTTAGAAGCGCCCAACACATCCCATCGGCCATCGCGCCGCCGGGCTGTCAGTTTCTAATGACGTGAGGTCTTGCTCGTGCCTACCGGCAAGGTCAAGTGGTATGACGCCGAGAAGGGTTTCGGCTTCCTCTCCCGCGATGACGGGGGTGCCGAGGTATTCGTGCATTCCTCCGCGCTGCCCGCAGGGACGGAGACCATGGCGAAGGGCCAGCGGGTCGAGTTCGGCATCGCGGAGGGCCGCAAGGGCGCCCAGGCGCTCCAGGTGCGGCTCCTTGAGGCGCCGCCGGCCGTCGCCGCCGTCGCCAAGCACCCGCACAAGAAGCCGGACGAGATGATCCCCATCATCGAGGACCTGATGAAGCTACTTGACGGGATCTCAGACGTCTACCGGCGCGGCAAGCACCCGGACCCGAAGGAAGCCAAGCAGATCTCGGACCTGCTGACGGCCGTGGCCAAGGACATCGCACCCTAAGCGGTTCGCGGCGGACTGCGTGGGCGGCGGGTGCGCCGGGGGCGTGAAGCTGAGCCCGGCGAGCCTGACCCGCTGCCTGCGCCGCACGACGAGCAGGACGAGCGCGACCACGAGGCCCCCGGCGGCGATCGCCAGGCCGGCCTGCCCGTTGTCCAGCATGGAGACGACCACGCCGGCCAGCCCGCCGGCCACGTTGGCCACCTGGTTGAGCGTCTCGGAGACGGAGAACGTCGAGGACCTGATCTCGTCGCCGATCTCGCGGCCGACGATCGAGTCCTGGCCCAGTTTGGCCAGGCTGGCGCAGAAGATGGCGGTGAACTCGACCACGACCGCCGCCCACAGGCCGAAGCCCCAGGCGCACACCGCGGTCACCACCGGCGCGATGATCAGCACGGTGAACATGATCCGCTGCGGTGCCCGGCTGCGGAAAAAGGAGCCGAGCACCATCGAGGTCAGGCTGCCGGCCGAGAGGCCGAGCGCGAGCGCGCCGAGCGCGAAGTTGTGCGACACGGGGTGGTGGAACACCGTACCCAGATCGACGCTGCGCAGCAGGAACGCCAGGAGGAACAGGATGTAGCCGGAGAAGGCGCGCAGCACCGCGTTGACGGCCATCGCCTCCGCGACGACGGGACCGACGTCGACCAGGGTGCGCCAGCGCCCGCGGCGGCCCTTGCTCGCGTCCGCGGCGGCTGGCAGTTCGCCCGGCGGCAGCGGCAGCGTGCGCGGCGGCTCGGTCGGGCGGGGGAAGTCGGGACGGGTGGTCTGCTCGCGGGGCGGCGCCGCGGCCGGGGCCGCGGTCGGCTCGTGGGCGGGCAGATCGATCTGCTCAGGGAGCCGCAGCGCGATGACCATCGCGGCCAGGTAGATCAGGGTGCCGACCCGGAGGGTCCAGGCGGCGCCGGTCGCGTACTGGATCCCGGCCGCGAGGCCGGCCGCGGCGGTCGACGTGATGATCGAGATCAGCCCCGTGCGCGCGTTGGCGGTCACCAGCGAGAGATCCGGCGGGAGCAGCCGAGGGGTGACCGACGCCTTCACCACCCCGCCCGCCTTCTGCAGCACGAGGATGCCGAACGCGGCGGGCAGCAGCGTCACCGAGTTGGCGACGTTGGCCGACATCGCGTAGCAGAGCAGGCCGCGGGTCAGCATCGTGCCGGCCAGCACGAACCTGCGCCCCTGCTGTATCCGGTCAAGGGCCGGCCCGATGAACGGGGCGAGCACCGCGAACGGCGCCATCGTGATGATGAGGAACAGCACCACTTTGCCGCGCGCTTGGTCCACGGACGTGCTGAAGAAGATCGTCCCGGCCAGCGCGACGGTGACGAACGCGTCGGCGGCGCCGCTGGCGGCGGTCATCTCGATCAGCGTGCCGAGGCCAGTCCGGTCGGCGCCCTTCGCGCCGGTGACGCGGTGCACCAAGGCCACGGTGCGGCGGGAGGCCCGGCCACTCGCCTGGCCGCCCGACCTGATGGCGCGGCCGGTCGACTTGGCTGCACCGCCAGCCCGGTTAAGCGCATCGGACATCCGCATGTACCCAGTATTCTTGGTCCGCGCCACTGCGACGAGCCCTATGGGGGATGTCCTAGCGGGCCTGCCCTCGCGGTGCGCCGCCCCTGGAGCGAGAATTGGCACTCGTGAGCACTATCAGAAGCCGTGCGAAAGAACCTGACCAGGTCTGCGCGGACGCCTTTGACCTGGCCAGGCGGTCGCTTGTCGACGATGCCCAGGTGAGTCCTGACGCGATCGGCGACTACCTGGGCGTCGAAGCCACCGCCGATCGTGTTGTTACGCACTTTTTCCGCTGCACCGATCCCGGCTACACGGGCTGGCGGTGGGCGGTCACGGTGACGCGCGCGCCGAGGTCCAAGGTCGTGACGGTAGACGAGAGCGTCCTGCTGCCGGGGGCCGATTCGCTGCTCGCACCGGCCTGGGTCCCCTGGCAGGATCGGCTGCGCCCGGGTGACGTCGGCATCGGCGACCTGCTGCCCGCGAGCGCCGACGACGAGCGCCTGGTGCCTTTCGTCGTCCTCGACGGCGACGACGCGGTGACGGACTGGTTCCTCCCCCGGCCGGACACCGACGACGCGGATGCGGGTCCGCGGACCTCGGCCGAGATCGAGGTGCCCGGGCGGTCCAGGGTGCTGTCCGCCTTCGGCCGCGACGACACCGCCGAGCGTTGGTACGAGGGCGATCACGGGCCGCATACGCCGGTCTCCGAGGCTGCTCCGGCGCAGTGCGTGAGCTGCGGGTTCTTCGTGGCGCTGAGCGGCGGTCTCGGCCGCCTGTTCGGTGCCTGCGGCAACGCCTTCGCCCCGGACGACGGCCGGGTGGTATCGGCCGACCACGGCTGCGGAGCGCACTCGGAGGCGGTGCTCACCGGGGCGGCGGCCCAGGTGCCCGTCCCGGTGATCGACGAGCTCGGTTACGACTTGGTGGACCTGCCGGGCGTCTCGGTCGAGGAAACCGTGTTCGAGCCGCTCTCCCGGGCCACATACCCGGAATCGGGCACAGCCGAATCGGGCACAGCCGAATCGGGCCCGGCCGACTCGGAGACCTCGTCCAGCTGAGCCCTGCGAGCCGCCAGGCGCGCTCGGTGACGCTTGAGGAAGGGCACGTACCAGAGCCCGAACAGGCCCATCCCCAGACCGAAGGCGCACGTCCACACCCACCAGCGCGCGTCGGCGGGCAGTGAGTGGCGGACGGTGAGCACGACCGCGAAGGCGATCGCCCAGCCAGCCGTGATAACGGCAGTGACCTGGCGATCGTCCGCCTCCTTGGGCGGTGGCGCGGGGCGCCGCTCCGCGGGTCCGCCCTGCCGACTCTGGCTCACATCACAAGGCTAACCGGCTTAAGCAGCCATCACGTCCGTATACCGCCCACTCGGCTCCCCCCGAGTGGGGAGGAAACATGATCTACTTAATGGATGCCTGAGGCGGGTATGCAAACGGATGCGGGTCTGGCGACCGCGATGCGGATTTCCATCACCAGGCTCGCACGGCGGCTTCGCGTGGAGCGCCTGGGGCTTGGCGGTTCCGAGGCCATCCTGTCCGACATTCAGCTCGCCGCGCTGGCCGCGCTTGAGCGGCACGACGCGATGACGCCGGGCGAGCTGGCCGAGCACGAGAAGGTGCAGCCGCCGTCGATGACCCGGGTCATCGCGGTCCTCGAGGAGCGCGGCCTGGTCCGCCGGGCGGCCCACCCGACCGACCGCAGGCAGGTCATACTCACCGTGACCCAGCAGGGCAGGGACCTGGTGCAGCTGGTCCGCCGTCGGCGCGAGGCGTGGCTGGCGCAGCGACTGCAGGAGCTCACGCCCGAGGAACGCGTCACCCTGCTGGCGGCGGCGCCCATCCTGGAGAAACTCAGCCAGTCGTTACGCGTTAGGGCGCAGCTTCCAGGTTCCCAGCGTCTCGTACCGCGGCTGCCCGTTCAGCGTGCTGCGGATCAAGTAGATCTCGTCTACCGTCCAGGCCGGCCCCTGGTAGCCGTCGAGGCTGGCGACGATCTCGCGCACATCGACCGGGGCACGGCAGCGGGCGAGGGTCAGGTGCGGCGTGAACCTGCGGTCGCTGTCGTGCGGGGTGATGCCGGCCCTGCGCCCGGCGGCGGCTACGGTCGCGGCGAGGTCGGCGAGCGCGCCGCGGTCGCCTGACATGCCGCTCCACAGGACGTTGGCCCGCACCGGTTTGGGGAACGCGCCCGCGTCGGCCACGCGGAGGGTAAACGCTCGGTGCCGCCTGGCGGCACGCTCAAGCCGGGGCGTCAGGCGGGCCAGGCGATCCTCGGTCACCTCGCCGAAGAAGGCGAGGGTGAGATGCCAGAGCTCTCGGCTGGTCCAGCGCAGGTCATCCCGGACCAGTCGGAAGGGGGCGCACACGGCATCCAGGTCATCAAGGGCCGCAGGCGCCGGCACGAGCCCGACGAACAGTCTCACGACCCACCCCTGTCCTCTTCCGGGGGGGACGACCCCCCGTACCCCCCGGGGCAGGCCCGATGAAAGGCGAGGGTATCGGGCCTGCAGTAGCCTGTTCTGGTGAACAAGGTTCCGCGCTGGCTGCTGCCGACGGTGCTCGTGCTGCTGGTGCTCGTGGTGGTGGTCGGCGCCGTCGTGCGCTTAGCGCCGGGCGCTAATGCCAGCCGCGCCGCCACGTAGTCGATGCACGCGGTCAGCGCCGCAACGTCGTCCGGATCCACCGCAGGGAACGTGCCGATCCGTAGCTGGTTGCGGCCGAGCTTGCGGTAGGACTCGGTGTCGACGATGCCGTTCTCCCGCAGCACCCCGGCGATCGCGTCAGCCGAGACCGCGTCGGCGAAGTCGATGGTGCCCACGACGGTCGATCTCATCGCCGGGTCGGTCACGAACGGCGTCGCGAAATCCGACCGCTCCGCCCAGGAGTAGAGAATCTCGGCCGAACGGGCCGTGCGCCGCATCGACCAGTCCAGCCCGCCCTGCTCCAGCAGCCATTCGATCTGGCTGGCGAGCAGCACCAGGGTCGCCACCGCGGGCGTGTTGTACGTCTGGTCCTTGACCGAGTTCTCCACCGCGACCCTCAGCGACAGGAACTCGGGTATGTACCGCCCGCTCGCGGCGATCTCGTCGATCCGGTCGAGCGCGGCCGCCGACAGCAGTGCCAGCCACAGCCCGCCGTCGGCGCCGAACACCTTCTGGGGCGCGAAGTAGTAGGCGTCGAACTCGGCCGGGTCCACCGGCAGCGCCCCGGCCGCGCTGGTCGCGTCCACCAGCACGAGCGACCCGGCGTCGGCGCCCGCCGGGCGGCGGACCGGCATGCAGACCCCGGTCGACGTCTCGTTGTGGGTGAGCGCGTAGGCGTCCACGCCGGCCTCGGCTCGCGGCAGCGGGTGCGTCCCGGGGACGGACTCGATGACCGACGGGTCCTTCAGCCACGGGGCGCGAGTGGTCACCGTCGCGAACTTCGCGGAGAACTCACCGAATGACAGATGCTGCGACCGCTCGCGGATCAGCCCGAATGCGGCCGCGTCCCAGAACGCGGTGGTGCCACCGTTGCCCAGTGCCACCACGGTTCCGTTCGGAAGACCGAAAAGCTCAGCCAGACCGGTGCGGATTCGCCGCACGACCTCCCGCACCGGTGACTGCCGGTGCGATGTTCCTAGCTCGCTCGCCGCGGCGAGCGCGGCGACCTGCTCGGCGCGGACCTTAGTCGGACCGCTGCCGAACCGAGCGTCGCCCGGCTTTAGCTGGTCGGGTATCAGGATGCTGGTCACCCAACCAGACTAGTGGCGATTGAGGATCTCCGCCGCGTCGGGGATTGCCCCGACCGGGCGCGGGGCGGGACCGACGTACCGGGCCGAGGGGCGGATAAGGCGGCCCGTCAGCTTCTGCTCCATGACGTGGGCGGCCCAGCCGGCCGTCCTCGCGCAGGTGAACATCGACGGCGTGATCTCCGCCGGGATCTGCGCGAAATCGAGCACGATCGCGGCCCAGAACTCCACATTGGTCTCGAGCACCCGGTCCGGCCGTCGGGCCCTCAGCTCCGACAGCGCCGCGTTCTCAAGCGCGAGCGCCGCCTCGTACCTGGGCGCCCCGAGTTCCTTCGCGGTCCGGCGGAGCACCCGCGCCCGCGGGTCCTCGGCCCGGTACACCCGGTGGCCGAACCCCATCAGCCGGTCATGGCGGTCGAGGGTCGATTTGACGTAGCCTTCCGCGTCCCCGGTCCGCTCCACCTCTTCCAGCATGTGCAGCACGCGGGCCGGGGCGCCGCCGTGCAGTGGCCCCGACAGGGCGCCGACCGCGCCCGACATGGCGGCGGCCACGTCGGCGCCGGTGGACGCGATCACCCGGGCGGTGAAGGTGGAGGCGTTCATACCGTGCTCGGCCGCGCTTACCCAGTAGGCGTCGAGCGCCTTCACGTGCAGCGGGTCGGGATCGCCGCGCCAACGGACGAGGAAGGCCTCGGCGGCCGTCTGCGCCTCGTCGACCAGGCGCTGGGGCACGGCCGGGCGATCGGCGCCGCGGGCCGACTGCGCGATGAGCGAGAGCATGGTCGCGCAGACCCGGCCCACGTCCGCCCGGGCCTGCTCAGGCTCGATGTCGAACAGCGGGCGCAGTCCCCACGTCGCGGCGAGGGCGGCCGTCCCGCTCTGCACGTCCACCCGCACATCGCCGGTGCGGACGGGAAGCCGCTCGGGCCCAGCCGAGGGGAGGCCCGGGTTGAAGGCATTATCGACCAGCAGCCCCCAGACGTGGCCGAATGAAACGTGGCCGACGAGTTCCTCGATGTCCACCCCCCGGTAGCGGAGCGAGCCGCCTTCCTTATCGGGTTCGGCGATCTCGGTCTCGAACGCCACCACGCCTTCGAGACCCGGCTTGAAGTCGGACATCAGGCTCTCTCCTTTTTTCTTTTTCCCACGCCGCCCGCCCTTCCCACGCCGCCCGCCCTTCGGCTGGTCAAGTGGCCACGCGCGTTGCCTGGGGGGCGGCCGCCGTTTCGATTCAACGTCCGCCGCCACGGTCGCGATAGTCCGGCAACATGTAAAGATCTTCACTTATGGACAGGGCGTTGACATTGGACATGCTTGACAGCTCGCCGATAAGGCAATTCGGCCGGTGGTTCGAGGAGGCCGCCGCCGCGGGGCTGCCCGAGCCGAACGCGATGGTGCTGACCACCGTCGGGGACCGGCCGCACGCGCGGACCGTGCTGCTCAAGGACCACGATGCGGCGGGGTTCACGTTCTACACCAACCGGACGTCCCGCAAGGGGCAGGATCTGGCGGGCGACCCGAGATGCTGCGCTATCTTCCCCTGGTACGGCCTCGGGCGCCAGGTGATCATCGAGGGCGTCGCCTCGCCGCTGTCACAGGCCGAGAGCGAGCCGTACTTCCACTCGCGGGCGTGGCTGTCGCAGATCGGCGCCTGGGCGTCGCGCCAGTCGCGGGTGCTCGGGTCCCGCGCGGAGCTCGACGACCGGGTCGCCGAGCTCTCCGCGCGCTGGCCTGAGGGGACCGAGGTGCCGATGCCCGACTTCTGGGGCGGCTACCTGATTGTCCCAGACGCGGTCGAGTTCTGGCAGTCGCGTCCGAACCGGCTGCACGACCGGCTCAAGTACCGGAGATCCGGTGACGGCTGGTCGGTCGAGCGGCTGTCGCCCTGAGCCTGCGGCTGTGTTCGCGTTACCGCGTAGCATCACAGTCAGGAGGAAGGTTTCAGTGACTGCCCATGGACTTATCGACACGACGGAGATGTACCTCCGTACCGTGTTCGAACTCGAGGAGGAGGGCATCGTCCCGCTGCGTGCGCGGATCGCGGAGCGGCTCTCCCAATCTGGACCGACGGTCAGCCAGACGGTGGCCAGGATGGAGCGGGACGGCCTGCTGCACGTCGCGGGCGACCGGCAGCTTGCGCTGACCGATGCGGGCCGCACGCTGGCGACCCGGGTGATGCGCAAGCACAGGCTTGCCGAGTGCCTGCTCGTCTCCGTCATCCAGATGCCCTGGGAAGAGGTGCACGTCGAGGCGTGCCGCTGGGAACACGTGATCTCGGAGAGCGTGGAACGGCGGCTGTACGAACTGCTCGGCCACCCGGACCGGTGCCCGCACGGCAACCCGATCCCGGGCTTGACGGAGCTGGTCGCGGCGGTCCCGCTGGTCCCGTCCGAGCCCGAGCCCTCCTGGCTAGCGGAGCTGCCAGAACTAGCGGATTCGGCCGTCGCGAGCCCGGCCACCGCTGATGAGACAATGGCCGACGTTATACGCGATGCAGACGGGTCTGTGCGGGCCACAGTTACGCGGATCACCGAGCAACTCCAAAGCGATATGGTCCTGATGCTTAAACTGAAGCGCGCCGGGATACAACCCGGACGCGAGGTGTTGCTCGGGGCGGTTGAGGGCGGAGTCCGGGTTCGCGGTGAGGATGGCACAGACCCGATGGCGCCGGCCGACCTAAGCGCCGAGATCGCCTCACACGTATTCGTGTCCAGGGAGTTACCAGGAGACCTGTGCTTTGACCGGAGCGTGGCGATGACGCGCTGGAACGAAGGTTCCCCCGCCAGGTATCTGCCGGCCGAACTCGTCTTGAGCCAGGCGGAGATCGGCGTCATCGTCGCGGACCGAGATGGCAACGTACTGTTCGCAAACGAACACGCTGCCAGACTGCTCCGCCTGACCGGCGGGCCGCCGGCGCTGGCGGGCCAGATGCTCGATGCCGTCGGGCTGGTGCCCGACGCCGAGCAGGGCAAGGCCGACGAGCTCTCGCGCCAGGTGCTGAGCGGTCTGCCGTGGGAAGACACGCTGGCGGCGCGGCGCGGCGACGGCACCCTGGTGTTCCTGCGGGAATTCGCGGTGCCGCTGCGCGGACCGTCGGGCGACATCGACGGCATGGTGGTGCTCGTCAGCGAGGCCGGACGCCGGGACGCCCAGCGCGAGCCGGACCGGCTGCGGCTGCTCGAGCGGATCGGCGAGCGGCTGGCCGGCTCGCTGGAGTTCGACGCGACGCTCCGCCAGGTCGCGCAGATCCTCGTGCCCCGGTTCGCCGACCACTGCTTCATCGACCTTTTCAGCGGCGACAAGCTGATCAGGCGGGCGGCGGCGCACGCGGGCGGCTGGGAACCGCCGCCCGGCACCTGGGCGCAGATCGGCGAGCCCATCAGCTACCCGCCCGGTCACTTCATGGAGCAGGCCATGTCCCGCCGGGAGACGATCGTCGTCCCCGACCTGCAGGCCGACTACTACCCGGCGCCGAGCGAGGAGTCGATGTCGGCGGCCGACCAGGCGGGCCTCACCTCGGTGCTCGCGTCGCCGCTGTACGCGCGCGGTGAGCTGCTCGGCGTGATCTCGCTCGCCCTGTCGCGGATTACCGATCGCCCCGACCCGCACTACGACCTGTCCGACGGCGACCTGATCGGGGCGATCGCGGGCCGGGTGGCGGTGGCGCTCGACAACGCCATGCTGTTCGAGACCGAGCGGCGGACGGCGCTCGCCTTCCAGCAGTCGCTGCTGCCGCAGTCGGTGCCCGTGCTCGACGGCCTCGAGGTCGCGTTCCGCTACGTTCCCGCCAAGCCGCTCGCCGCGGTCGGGCAGGGCATCCAGACCCAGGTTGGCGGGGACTGGTACGACATCATCCCGCTCGCGGCGGGCCGGGTGGGCATGGTGATCGGCGACGTGGAAGGGCGCGGGGCCCGGGCGGCGGCCACCATGGGCCAGCTCCGCGCGGTCCTGCGCGCCTACGCGCAGGACGAGAAGTCACCCGCGGACATCATGCGCAAGCTGGACGAATGGGTCCGCTCCACCGCCCCCCAGGGGCCGGCGGCGACCCGCCGACGGTCAGCTGCATCTACCTCATCTACGACGCCTGGTCGCGGGAGCTGACGTTCGCCAACGCGGGCCACGCGGCACCGCTGATGGCGGTGGACGGGACCGTCCGGCCGCTTGAGGTCAGGCACAAGGGCGTGCTGCTGGGCGTGCGCGGCCGGGGGATCGGAGGGCTGCCGACCTACCGGGAGCAGACGGTCACCCTGCCGCCCGGCACCTCCCTGGTGCTCTACACCGACGGGCTCACCGACCGGCGGTCTCGGTCTGACGGCGCCGGGCACTACACCGAGGCCGAGGCGATGACCATGCTCTGCGACGCGCTGCGGGCCGCGCCTGCCAGCGCGGGCGCCCTCGCCGCCGCCGCCGAGAGCGCGGTGCCGGGGGATATCGATGACGACATGGCGATCCTGGTCTTCCGGTGCTCGCCCGAGGATCTCGCATCGGTCGAGCGCTCGTTCCCGGCCGAGCCGATCATGGTCTCGGACGCGCGCCGTCTCGCCCAGGCGACCTTCGCGTCCTGGGACATGCACCCCGACCAGGCCGACCTTGCCCTGCTCCTGGTCTCAGAGGTGGTCACGAACGCCGTGCTGCACGCCTCGGTGACGCCGAGCCCGTCCGGGCGCAGGTTCGACCTGGAGGTGGACCAGCCCGCGTCGGCGGGCGGCCCCGGGGTCGGGACCGCCACCCCGGCAGGCGGCTTCCCGGTGGCGGCCGCGCACCCGCCGCGGGCGTACCGGCCCCGCGAGTTCACGCTGCGGCTGCGGCGCGGCGCCGAGTCGGTCTGGGTCGAGGCGTTCGACCCGGACTTGAGGCTGCCCCGGCTGCGCACGGCCCGTGCCACCGACGAGGGCGGCCGGGGCCTGTACCTGGTCGAGCAGCTCGCCACCCGCTGGGGATCGCGCCCGACCGCGGAGGGCAAGGCCGTCTGGTTCGAGCTGCCGCTGGACGCCAAGGACGGCTAGGCGGGCGGTTAAGACGTTGACCGGCCGGCGTCAGTGGCCGACGGTTGTGTGCGGTGAGTTCTGGGCGCCGTAGAAAAGGGCGAGCAGGATAACGACGATGATGATGACCGCAATCCAGTGCTTGCCGGTCGTCGGCAGCCTCAGCTTCTTCCGGCCGCCGGTAAACAGCCAGGCAGCGACGACGCCGATGAGCACCAGCAGGACTATGCCACTCACGTGGCCGCCTTTCGCGCATCTGGCGGGCGCTCCAAGCCCGCGATCCAGTCCTTCGTTACCTTCGAGACTACGTCAAGCCGCCCGATTCGTCACGGTTCGCCGCGCATCGGCGTGCACGGGCCAAGAGTACGAGAATGTGAAAGTGCCCGTGGGCGGCGGGGCGGGCCGCCCACGGGCACGTTGCTGGCCGTTCTCAGCGGTGATGCGCCGCGGCCCGAGAACCCTGCCCTTCATCAGACCCGCGAGGGATCGTCCCCGGGAGAAAACTGCGCTAGCTGTGCGAGCCGATAAACACCGGCTGGCCGCCGATGGTGGTGTTCGGGCTGGGTACGGCCGTCGGGGTCGGGCTGGCGCTCCGCCTCGGCATGCTGGTGCGTGGGGCCGCGAACAGCACGAACTCCGCCTTGAGGAGGCCGTGCGCGCGGGCCCCGGCGACGAAGACCAGGTCGCCCCGCTGCACGCCGTGGGTGGCCCACCAGGCCGGCTGGCGGTTGCGGGTGGTCTTGGCGGTCGTCGTCCCCTGCTGCGTCATCGTGGCGGTGGAGCCGGCGACGGTAATCGTGATGACCTGACCGCCTGTGTTGATCCTGATGCGGGTCGGCTGGGCCACGGGCGTCGTCAGCTGGCTCACCACGCCGGCCGAGCCGGCTACGACGGTCGAGGCCGGCGTCATGTTGCCGGCCATCGCTGCCGTCGCCGCCGTGTGGCTGCCGGTCAGCGCGGTCCACCCGGTCGTGGTCGCGTCCACGTCCTTGAACCCCGTCGCCCCGTTCCACCACCACAGGTGCAGCGAGCCGTTGAAGGACCTGACGATGAGGAATTTCTTGGTTACCAACACCACGATGCCGCGCTGTGCGGCGATCGTGGTGTGGTGCAGATCAAGCTGGACGAACGAGCGAAGCCGCGGCATCTCGGCCAGGAGGGCGATCGCCTTGGATTGTGAGCTGCTCCAGCTGTCGAGCGCCTCGGTGAGCGCGAGCGGCTCGCTGATCGGCTGGTGAGCACTCCGCGTGTATCCAGCCGACTTGGCTGTCGTGGCTGTCGCGCCGTCGCTGTGGTTGGTGACCGCCACTACGCCCGCCGCGCCGCCGCCGACGAGTACCGCTGCGGCGACTGCCAGGCGTGCCTTCACGCCGACACTTCGGATGCCGCGTTTGTTCCGGTCAATCATCGATGCCTCCTTCGCTGGACGTCGCCCGCCCCGCGCCCTTCGGTTCCGATGGCATTCAGCCTGGCGTGCGCGGCGTGGCGAGTCAGCCGTTCTGAGGTCACGTAAGTAGTTCGTTCGTGTTTGCTGTTGTTAAGGAGAGAAAAGAGCTGCGTAACGAACGAACTCGTCCCTTCACGCAAAGCGACACGTCACCACTCTCTAAGGTGACGTGTCGCTTACCGCTTGCAGTGAGTGCGCGCCGCGCTACATGCGGTCGGGGATGGGGACGCCGAGCAGGCCGAGGCCGACCGTCAGGACGCGGAGGACGGCGGCGCACAGCGCGAGCCGGGAGTCCCTCGTCTCCTCGTCGTCGGCCTTGAGGACCGGGCACTGCTCGTAGAACGAGGTGAACAGGCTGGCGACCTCGAACAGGTAGGTGCTCAGCCGGTGCGGCTCGGCGGACTCGGCGACCTGGGTGACGACCGCGCCGAACTCAAGCAGCTTCCTGGCCAGCTCGCGCTCGGCGGGCGCCGTGATCAGGATCGGGCCGTGCAGGGCCGCCTCGTCGATTCCCGCGCGGCGGAAGATGGATCTGATCCTCGCGGTCGCGTACTGCAGGTAGGGCCCGGTGTTCCCCTTGAAGGAGATCATCCTGTCCCAGTCGAAGATGTACGCGCTCTCCCGCGCGGTGGACAGGTCGGCGTACTTGATGGCGCCGATGCCGACGTCCTGGGCGATCGCGTCGAGGTCGAGGCCCTGGTCGTCCCGCTCGACCTCGTCGAGCAGGGCACGGGCCCGCTGCGGCCCCTCGGCGATCAGCTCGCTCAGCGCGACGTTATCGCCCGCCCTGGTCCGCAGCCGGCGACCGTCCTTGCCCTGCACCATGCCAACCTGGGCGTGCTCGAAGTCGGCTCCAGCCGGCAGCCAGCCGGCCTCCCGGGCGACCTCGAAGACCATCTTGAAGTGCTGCGTCTGGTCGTCGCCGACCACGTAGAGCGCGCGGTCGGCGTTGAGCTTGTCGACCCGGTACCTGATCGTGGCCAGGTCGGTGGTGGCGTAGTTGTAGCCGCCGTCGCTCTTGACGATGATCAGCGGCAGCGGGCTGCCGTCCCGGTTCTGGAATCCGGCCGGGAACGCGCACAGGGCGCCGTCGCTGATCCTAGCGAGCCCCTTGGCGACCAGGTCATCGGCCACGCTGCGGAGCATGTCGTTGTAGAACGACTCGCCCCGGATGTCGTCGTCGGTCAGCGTGACCCGCAGCACCGCGTAGGTAGTCGCGCAGGTAGTCCTTGGACAGCTCCATCAGCTCGTCCCACAGGCGCTGGGTAGCCGGGTCGTTGCCCGACTGGAGCTTGACGACCCGATCCCTGGCCCGGTCGGCGAACGCGGGGTCGACTGTCGAACTGGACCCGCGCCGCCTGGTAGAAGGCGTTCGGGTCGGTGCGCAGCAACCCCGCCTCGGGGGAGTCCTCGCCCACGTCGACGAGATGCTCGAGCAGCATGCCGAACGGCGTGCCCCAGTCGCCCACGTGGTTGTCCCTGATCACGTGGTGGCCGGCGAACTCGAGCACCCGGACGATCGCGTCGCCCACGATCGTGGTCCGCAGATGGCCGACGTGCATGGCCTTGGCGATGTTGGGCGAGGAGTAGTCGACCACCACCGTCTGCGGGACGGCGGCCGCCGGGACGCCCAGCCTGGGGTCCGCGAGCACGGCCGTCGCCTCGTTGGCGATCCACTGCGGGCGCAGCGTGAGGTTGATGAAGCCGGGGCCGCTGACCGTCGGCGGCTCGCACATGTCGTCGACGTCCAGATGGCCGACGATCTCGGCCGCGATGTCGCAGCGGTGCCCGGCCGAGCTTCTTGGCCAGCGGCAGCGCGGCGTTGGACTGGAGGTCGCCGAACGAAGACGGGCGGATCAGCGGGTCCGCCTCCGCGTAGTCCGCGCCGTACGCGGCTACCAGGGCGTCGCGCACCCGCGCGCCGAGAACCTGCTGAGGATCTGCCATAAGCCAAGTTTAGTGTTCCGCGTTCTGTATTCAGATCGGGTTGCCGTTGCGGGGCCCGGTAACCGCTCCCGGTCGCGGCGGAGGAAGTGCGCGGCCCGGCGCTCGGCGACGGGGCCGATCCGCTGCCTGATCTTCTCGGTGATGTCGCCTCGGGAGAGGTTGGCCGCGAGCACGCAAGCGGCGGTGACGGCGCGGGCGGTGGATCCGCCGTGGGCGATCACGACGGTGCCGCCGAGGCCGAGCAGCGCCGCGCCGCCGTACGTCTCGGCATCGAGCCTGGCGCTGAGCTCGCGCAGCCCGCGACGTTGCAGCAGCGCGCCCACCCGGGCGGCGCGGGTGCCGGTGAGGGCGGACCGCAGCTCCGCCGCGGCGAAGCGCAGCGACCCCTCGAGGGTCTTGAGCGCCACGTTTCCGGTGAAACCGTCGGTGACGATCACATCGACGGCGCCGGCCATCAGGTCGCCGCCCTCCACGTTGCCCTCGAAGTGCAATGGCAGCGCGCCGCCGAGCGGTTCCGCCGCCAGCAGTTCGTGGGCGCGGCGGGTCAGCGCGTTTCCCTTGCCTGGCTCGGCGCCGATCGTGAGCAGACCGACTCTGGGCACGGCGGTGCCGAGCGCGATCTGCGCGTAGGCCACGCCCAGCTGGCCGAACTGGACGAGCATCTCCGGCTTCGGGTCGGCCGTCGCGCCGGCGTCGATGAGCACCGTCGGGGTGGGATGCGTGGGCAGTACGACGGCCAGGCCGGGCCGCGGCACACCGGGCAGTGGGAGCAGCCGGTGCCTGGCACTCGCCACGATCGCGCCCGTCGATCCGGCCGACACGACCGCCGTGGCCTGACCGCGCCGGACCAGTTGGCAGGCGATGGCGAGGCTCGACCGGGGCCGCCGGAAGCCCGCCAGGGCGCCCTCGTCCATCCGGACGACGTCCTCGGCGGGCACTACCCGCAGCTCCGAACCGGCGCCGAGCCTCGCGATGACTGGCCGCAGCCGCGCTGGAGGCCCGGTCAGCAGCACGGCGAGCCCGTGCTCGCGCTGGGCGGCCAGGGCGCCCGCCACGATCTCGTCCGGCGCATGGTCGCCGCCCATCGCGTCCACCGCGATCACCGGCTCGGCCAGCGGCCCGGCGATCAGCTCAGGTCCGGCAGCCAATTCGTGGACATCGTCGCGGCCCGGCGGCACATGGCTCACGTAGTTGTCCCCCCGGGCCTTTCCTTTGATCCCTTGGGCCTCTGCTGTGGCCAAGCGTAAACGGCCTGCGCGGCCATTATCGCCAAACTGGCTCGTGCGGCGGTCAGCGAGGCGGGCTATGCTCCGGCCATGGAACTAAATGGAACTTCCGCGATTGTCACTGGTGGAGCCAGTGGGCTTGGTGAGGCTACGGCGAGGACGCTGGCGGCCGCGGGCGCGCATGTCATCGTCGCTGACCTCAACGAGGACTTGGGCAAGGAGGTTGCCACTGACATCGGCGGGCACTTCGTGCGGACCAACGTCGCCGACGAGGACTCGGTGGGCGGTATGGTGGCCGCCGCGCAGGCGGCCGGCCGCCGCTGCGGGTGGCGGTCAACTGCGCCGGGATCGGCTACGCGGCGCGGACGGTGAACAGGGACGGCTCTCCGCACGATCTGGCCGGCTTCACCAAGGTCATCACCGTCAACCTGACCGGGACGTTCAACGTCCTGCGGATCGCGGCCGCGGCGATGGCGAAGACCGAGCCCGCGGACGCCGACGGCCAGCGCGGCGTGATTATCAACACCTCGTCGGTTGCGGGGATCGAGGGCCAGACCGGGCAGATCGCCTACTCGGCGTCGAAGGGCGGGATCATCGGGATGACGGTGCCCGCCGCGCGCGACCTGTCGGTGATCGGCGTCCGCGTGAACACGATCTGCCCCGGGGTCATCTACACGCCGATCTACAAGTCCATTGCGGGCGAGGGCAGGGACGCCGAGGAGTTTCTGGCTAAGCTGGCGGCGCCGGTGGTGTTCCCGAAGCGGCTCGGGCGGCCCGACGAATTCGGTCAGCTAGTGCGCTCGCTGATCGAGAACGATTACATGAATGCGGAAGTGGTCAGGTTCGACGGCGGAATCCGATTCCAGCCGAAGTAACGTTGCCTGGCGTAGCAGTGATGTTGCCAGGCGCGGCAATGACGTCGCCTGGCGCAAGGGTGGCATAGGGGCGGTATGTCGGCGATCGCGGGGTGCCTCGCGCTGGCTGGGGGGGCCAAGCCAGACGCTGACTGGACCATGCGCGCAGTCAGGCGGATGGCGCATCGCGGGCCGGATGACGACGGGGTGTTCTCGGACGGCGCCATCGCCCTCGGCGCCGGGCGGCTGGCGGTCATCGACCCGTCGGCCGCCGGGCACCAGCCCATGCGGTCGGCCGACGGCCGTTACCTGATGGTCTACAACGGCGAGATCTACAACTACGCCGAGCTGGCCAAGCGGCTGCGGGATCGCGGGGTGGCGCTCCGCGGCGGGTCGGACTCCGAGGTTCTGCTCGAGACCTTCGCGGCCGAGGGCAGGGACGCGCTGCGCAGGCTGCGCGGGATGTTCGCCTTCGCCATCTGGGACACCGCGACCGGGGAGCTGTTCTGCGCCAGGGACCCGTTCGGCATCAAGCCGCTGTACTACACGCAGGCCGAGGGCGGAAAGCAGCTGCGGTTCGCCTCCGAGCGCAAGGCGCTGGTCGGCCCGGGCGAGGTCTCCGTGGTCGACCCCGACGCACTCCGCCTGTACCTGTCGTTCCAGTACGTGCCCGCTCCCGCGACGATGACGCCGCCGGTCCGCTGCCTGCCGCCCGGGCACTATCTCACCGCCCGGCCTGGTGGCCCGGTCGAGTCGTTTCGCTACTGGCGGCCGGTGCTCCGCCCGGCCAAGTCGCCAGCCGCCGACACCCCGGAGCGGATCCTCGCGGCGCTGCGGGACTCGGTCGCCGCCCACCTGCGCAGCGATGTTCCGGTGGGCGCGTTCCTCTCCGGCGGCGTGGATTCCGCGGCCATTTGCGCGATCGCCGCGCAGGCCAGGCCGGGCATGCAGACGTTCACGGCCGGCTTCGCCCGCCCGGGGTACAGCGAGATCGAGCAGGCGCAGGAGACCGCGCAGGCGCTCGGGCTGCGCGCAAGCGCGTATGTGATCGGGCCGGACGAATTCGCCGCCCGGCTGCCGCAGATCATCTGGCATCTCGATGATCCGATGGCCGACGCGGCCGCGATCGCGCTCTGGTTCGTCGCCCGGGAGGCGCGGCGGCAGGTGAAGGTGGTGCTGTCGGGGGAGGGCGCGGACGAGCTGTTCGGCGGGTACGGCGTTTACTACCAGCCGGGGGTAGTGCGGGCCGCGACCAAGCTGCCCGGCTGGGGGCGGTCCTCGGCGCAGGCGATGGCGGACCGGATACCGGCCGGGCAGAAGGGCAAGGGTCTGCTCGCGCGGATAGCGACGCCCCTGCGCAGCAGGTACATCGGCAACGCCAACATCTTCCCGGGCGAGGACGTGGACGTGCTGACCAGGTACGGCGGCGCCACGGTGTACGACGTGACCGACCCGATCTTCGATCAGGCGGCCGATAACGAACTCGATGACGTGGCCACCATGCAGCTCATCGACATCAACACCTGGCTGCCGGGCGACATCCTGGTCAAGGCCGATCGCACGGCGATGGCGCACGGGCTCGAGCTGCGCACGCCGTTCCTCGACCGTGAGGTGATGGCGGTGGCAAGCAGGCTGGCGCGGGCGGAGAAGACCGCCGCGACCACGACCAAGTTCGCGCTCAGGGAGGCGGTGGCCCCGTTGCTTCCGCAGGAGGCCGCGGAGCGCCGCAAGCTCGGGTTTCCCGTGCCGATCGGGCACTGGTTCCGCGGCGAGCTCTCCGGCTACGCCGACCAGGTGATCCGCGAGGCGCGGACCGAGGAGTGGCTGGACAAGCGGGCCGTCATCGACGTGCTCCGCCGGTTCCGGGCGGGCGACGCCGACGTGCCGTGGCGGCAGGTGTGGACGCTGGTCGTGTTCTCGCTGTGGCACCAGATCTACGTGGAGCGCGTCTTCGACCCGGTGGCCCTCGGCTGGCAAACCGGGCGGCCGGTCCCCAGAGGGATCGCACCGCCCGCTTAGTCGTCCCGCCCGCTTGATTGCTCCGGCGCGGACTACACGCCGGGGGTGTGGGCGGCGGTGGGGGGCAGCACGCCCGCGGCCAGCAGCTGCTCGCGGATCTTGCGGCGGCCGCGGTGCAGGCGGGACATCACCGTGCCGACCGGGGTGCCCATGATCTCGGCGATCTCCCGGTACGGGTAGCCCTCGATGTCGGCCAGGTAGACCGTGGTGCGGAACTCGTTCGGGAGCCCGCGAAGCGCGCGCAGCAGGTCGGAGTCGGTGGTGTGGTCGAGCGCCTCGGTCTCCGCTGACGGGACCGGCGGCGCCAGCCGGTCGGCGGACATCTGCCACTCCTGCAGGTCGCCGCCGAGCGCCTGCTGGGGCTCGCGCTTGCGCTTCCTGTACACGTTGATGAACGTCGTGGTGAGGATCCGGTTGAGCCAGGCGCGCAGGTTGGTGTCGGGGCGGAACTGATGGAAGGCCGCGTACGCCTTGACCGACGTTTCCTGGACCAGGTCCTCGGCGTCGGTGGGGTTTCTGGTCATCCGCAGTGCCGCCGGGTACAACTGGCTGAGCTGGGGTACGACGTCGCGCTCGAACCGAGCGCGGCTGTCGTCGTCGTCTTCCATCGTGCTCATACCTGGCTCCGGGGGTTGGTCGGTCCCTTCTCACCCATTAAGACGTATGAAAGGGCGCCGACGGTCCAATCTGTGACCTAAATCACTTCAAGATATGTCGCGAGATCGGGAGCAGGCTTAGCGGATCCTGAAAGGAACCTCAGAAGCCAGGCGGGCCGGACCTCCCCGGGAGACAGCTGCCCCGTTCCGGCCGGTTAAATCCAGCCGCTTGTACCACATGTGGGAATACCACTCCGAGTACGGGATGACCTTGGCCGCCAGGATCGGGTAGAAGTACCAGAACACGATGACCACGGCCACCACATAGACGCCGATCACGCCTGTTCCGAGCGCATCGGCGCCACGGGACGGCCGTCGCCGAGCCGAGGATCAGCCCCAGGCAGAGCACGATGCAGATGATGACGAACGGCTCGAACTCGAGCGCGTAGTAGTAGAACTTGGTCCGCGAGACGAACGGCAGCCAGCTCACCCAGCCGGCCGCCACGCCGAGCACGGCGGCGCCGGCCCGCCAGTCCCTGCGGGTGAGCCACCAGGCCAGGCAGAAGACGATCGCGGGAATCGACAACCACCAGATCGCGGGGTTGCCGATCGCCAGCACTTCCTGCACCCACGGCCCGGTCGTCCCCGACTTGGCCACGTGCGTGCCGGCCGCGTCGGTGTAGCTCTGCCAGAAGAACGCTACCGGGCGGGTCATGAAGAACCAGTCCCACGGCTGGGACTCGTACGGGTGGCGGGCGTCAAGCGCCACCCCGAACGAGAGCATCTCCTTGTGGTACTCGAACAGCGAGTACAGCGGCGCCAGGATCGGGATGTTAAAGCCGTTGAGCTGGGCGTAATTCCGGTCGTAACCGGTGGACGTGGCGAACCAGCCCGACCAGCTGACGATGTAGGTGACCAGCGGGATGACCCCGAGCGTGATCGGCAGCCACTTGCCGTCCCTGACCAGCGCGCCGCGCACGTAGGACCGGAGCCCGGCGGTCCGGCGCGCTCCCATGTCCCACGCGATGCAAAGGCCGGCGAACGCGAGGACGTACCAGAAGGCCGTACTGCTTGGTGGCGCAGGCGAGGCCGATGAGCACCCCCGCCGCCACCCGCCATTTCCTGATCCCAAGGGAGGGCCCGGCGTCGTCGCTCGACTTGAGCACCACCGCCTCGGCCAGCCGGGCCCGGGAGACGTCCCGGTCGACCACCAGGCAGCCGAACGAGGCGAGGACGAAGAACATCAGGAAGATGTCGAGGATGCCCGTCCGGCTGAGCACGAACTCGAGCCCGTCGAGCGACAGCAGCAGACCCGCCAGGCAGCCGAGCAGCGTCGACCTGGTGATCCGCCGGGCGACCCGGCACATGACCAGGATCGCCAGCGTACCGAGGAGCGCCGGGGCGACCCGCCAGCCGAGCGAGGTGAGCCCGTACAGCCACTCGCCGACCGCGATAAGCAGCTTGCCGACCGGAGGCTGGACGACGTACTCGGCGCAGGCGGTGCCGGAGCAGTGAAAGATGAAGCTGGTATGACCGGCGACGATCTGCGTATTCGCGTTCGGGAAGAACGTGGCCCAGTTGTACTCCACCCCGTGCTGCAGGATCGACCAGGCGTCCTTCGCGTAGTACGTCTCGTCGAACACGATCGCGTTCGGCACCGATAGCCTGTAGAACCGGAGGAACCCGGCGAACGCGGTGACGAGCAGCGGGCCAATCCAGCCCCAGACCCTGTCGGTGGGCATCGGCGTCATCAGCCGGTCGCGGAGCGCGGCGATCCGCGCGTCGGCGTTCGCTGCCTGGTCAGCGCCGGGTCGGGCGGTGCCAAGGGCGGCAGTGTCGCCGAAACGGACGGCGTCGCTGACAGTCTCAGCCCCGCCGGGGCCGCTGTCTTCTGGGTCCATGGCCGGCTGGCCGGCCGCTGTAGCGGTCATCGCACGCAATGCTATGTGGATGGAGGCCGGAGTGGGGAGTGCAAACGGCGGCGGACGTGATAACGACCGTGACACGACAAGTCGGGACGGCGGCGGCATTCTGACGCTGGCCGGCGTCCCCATCGGCCGGGCGGAGGACGCCCCGCCGAGGCTGGCGGCCGAACTGGCGACCGCCGACGTGATCGCGGCCGAGGACACCCGGCGGGTCCGCCAGCTCGCGGCCACGCTCAACGTCACGATCGCCGGCCGGGTGGTCTCCTACTACGACGTGATCGAGTCCCGCCGCGCGGAGCAGCTGACGGCCGAGCTCGCGGCGGGAAAGAACGTCCTCGTGGTCACCGACGCGGGGATGCCGGGCATCAGCGACCCCGGCTACCGAGTCGTCGCGGCGGCGGTCGCGGCCGGGATCAGGGTCACCGCCGTGCCCGGGCCGTCCGCGGTGACCACGGCGCTAGCCGTCTCGGGACTGCCGACCGACCGGTTCTGCTTCGAGGGGTTCCCGCCGCGCAAGCCCGGCGAGCGGGAGCGCCGGTTCGCCGAGCTGGCGGCCGAACCGCGCACCCAGGTGTTCTTCGAGTCGCCCCGCCGGGTCGCCGTGACCCTGGCGGAGCTGCGGACCTCGCACGGCGACGACCGCGCCGCGGTGGTCTGCCGGGAGCTAACCAAGACGCACGAGGAGATCGTGCGGGGCTCGCTGGCCGAGCTCGCCGCCTGGGCGGCGGCCAGAGAGCAGGAGTCAGGGGGCGTCCGAGGTGAGATCACGCTGGTGGTGGCCGGAGTTGGCCAGGCCGTCGCGAAAGCCGCTGCCAGGGATTCTGCGCGGGAGGCGCGGCGAGCCGCCCGATTCGCCGCCCGCGCCGTCGCCCGAGGGGCCGACGGCGTCGCCGGATGACGTCCCGGTTGCGCTGGTCACGTCCGGGTGCTCACCGCGCGCCCGGCGCCCGAACGTCATCGCCGCCGCCAGGCAGGCGAATGGCACGGCGGTGGTCACGTACCGGTAGTCGAATTCCGCCGTTGCGGCCGGCGCGACGATCAGCGCCACCGAGCAGAGCCAAGGCAGCAGCGCGTCCCGGCCCGCCCGCCGCCATCTGAGCACCACCCCGGCCAGCCCCACCAGCAGGATCAGCCCGTACACGGTGCCCGGCAGCCAGACGTATCGCTGGTAGATCCTGATTACCTCGGCGAACGGGTTCACCACCGCGGTATCCGGGTTGCCGCGCACGTAGTAGGCCTCAGGCGAGGAGTAGCCGCGGAAACGCGAGCCGGGGATTGACAGCGAGTGATAGCCGAACAGGTACTCGTCGTAGGTCCGGCCGTTAGGGAAGACCTCCCTGTTCCAGTCGAACGAGCGGGCCGTGTCATCCCAGACCGCCCGCGCGTAATCGAGCGGCTGCGCCTCGACCGCCTTGATCGCGAAGTCCTCCGCCAGCTTGTTGACGGTCGGGGAGAACTTCGGCGCCGGGAACCGGTTGAGCGGGCTGGCGGCGCCCCAGATGTAGGCCTGCGCGATCGGCCGCTGCGCGGGCGGCACCGAGGTGCACAGGGAGAGCAGATCAACCGGCAGCGTCATCCGGGAGCACTGGGCGAACGTCATAACCCGCGAGTACAGGAAGACCCCGGTGGACTCGGTCATCGTGAACTGCCCGTGCGCCGACTTGTACCACGCCTCGTAGCCCACGATCGGTACCGCGAACGCGATCCCGCAGGCCACCAAGCCCGCGATCAGCGCGCGCCAGCCCCGCCAGCCGGCTTTCGCGACGCCAGGCAGCAACCGGATCAGCAGGTAGATCGCGAACACCGGGATCAGCGCGAGCCCGGTGGAGCGGACGGTGGTGGACAGCCCCAGCAGCGCTCCGGCGACCAGGCAGGCGCGCCAGGACGGGCGAGGGGACCACAGCAGCACGGTGAGGGCGGCGAAGGCCAGGAACAGGAACAGCATGTCGGTCATGATCAGGTGCTCGAGCTGGATCTCGAACCCGTCGTAGAGCACCGGCAGCGTGGCGACCACCGCCACCCAGGCCGGCGCCGCGAACCTGCGTCTGGCCAGCGCGTAGATCATCACCGCGACGAGCAGGCCCATCAGGTGCTGCGAGGCGGTGACCAGGAAGTAGCTATGGAACGGGGAGAGTAGCCATAGATACACCGGGTAGCCTGAGGGCCGTGATGTTTCCGGCGTGAGCGTTACGGCCGAGGACACGTAGCTGAACGAGTCGTTGAACCAGGACTGCCATCGGTAGCCCAGCTCGGCGTCCACCCGAAGCAGCACGGCGGGTATCAGCGCCAGCGCAAACAGCTTATTGTCGGCCAGACAACGCCAGATGCCCGCTGGCACTGCCCTCAAACCCGTATCCTCCACGGTGTAAAAGGTAAACGGTGAACGGAGTCCACGTGGAGCTGACCGTCGTGATGCCCTGCCTCAACGAGGCAGAGACCGTGGCCACCTGCGTGACCAAGGCGGTCAAATTCCTCGCCGACAGCGGGGTCAACGGCGAGGTGGTGCTGGCGGACAACGGCTCCACCGACGGCAGCCAGCAGCTCGCGGCCGACGCGGGCGCGCGCGTCGTACCGGTCAGCGAGAAGGGGTACGGCAACGCCCTCATGGGCGGCATTCTGGCCGCCCGCGGCGAGTTCGTGATCATGGGCGACGCCGACGACAGCTACGACTTCAGCAACCTGATGCCGTTCGTGACCGAGCTGCGCAACGGCGCCGATCTGGTGATGGGCAACCGCTTCAAGGGCGGCATCGCGCCGGGCGCGATGCCGCCGCTGCACCGCTACCTGGGCACCCCGGTGCTCTCCTTCATCGGCCGGCTGTTCTTCCACTCCAACATCGGCGATTTCAACTGCGGCCTGCGCGGCTTCCGGCGGGACAGCGCTATCAACCTGGGCCTGCAGGCGACCGGCATGGAGTTCGCCTCCGAGATGATCGTGAAGGCCGCCCTCGCGCGCCTGAAGATCACCGAGGTCCCGACCACCCTGGTCAAGGACGGCCGCAGCCGCCCGCCGCACCTGAACACCTGGCGCGACGGCTGGCGGCACCTGCGGTTCCTGATGCTGTTCAGCCCCACCTGGCTGTTCCTGTATCCCGGACTCATCTTGCTCATCGTCGGCCTCGGGTTCGGCGCGGCCGTCGCGGCGGGCCCGCTCAAGATCGGCGGCGTCTCCTTCGACGTGGACACCCTCGTCGCCTGCGGCGCCGCGGTCGACATCGGCTTCCAGGCGATCCTCTTCTGGCTGTTCACCCATGTCTACGCGGGTGCGGAGGGATTCCTGCCGGAGGAGCAGAAGGTGCAGCGGCTGCTGGGCAAGCTCTCGCTCGAGCGCGGCCTGCTGGTCGGCGCGGCGGTCGGCCTGGCCGGCCTCATCGGCCTGATCTTCTCGCTGCTCTACTGGGACGGGTACTCGTTCGGCCACCTCAACTACGAGCACGAGCTTCGGCTCATGGTGCCGTCGGTGACCGCGCTGGTGCTGAGCTGCCAGCTGATCCTGGGCACGTTCTTCCTGTCGATCCTCGGCATCAAGCAGAACAAGCCCACGCCGGTCGGCGCGAAGGCGGAGCTTAATGTAAGCGACGACCACGCCACTGCCCGTAGGCTTTAGTCATGCCATCCGCCACCACAGCTCTCTCCCGGGGGGACGGGCCCCCCGGAGCCCCCCGACACATATTGACCGCGCCGGCCTGGCCCTACGCCAACGGCCCGCGGCATATCGGCCACGTCTCCGGCTTCGCGCTGCCGAGTGACATGTTCAGCCGGTACCAGCGGATGGCGGGCAACAAGGTGCTGATGGTCTCCGGCACCGACGAGCACGGCACCCCGATCCAGGTCCAGGCGGACAAGGAGGGCGTGTCCGCCCGCGAGCTCGCGGACCGCTACAACGGGGTCATCGGGCATGACCTGGCCAACCTGGGCATGACCTACGACCTGTTCACCAGGACCACGACCCGCAACCACTACGCGGTCGTGCAGGAGATGTTCAAGACCCTGCTCAACAACGGGTACATCTTCCCCAAGACCACGCTCGGCGCGATCTCGCCGTCTACCGGCCGCACCCTGCCCGACCGCTACATCGAGGGCACCTGCCCGATCTGCAGCTACCCGAGCGCTCGCGGCGACCAGTGCGACAACTGCGGCAACCAGCTCGACCCGACCGATCTGATCAACCCGAGGTCGCGGATCAACGGGGAGACCCCGATCTTCGTCGACCAGGAGCACTACTTCCTCGACCTGTCCGCGTTCACCGAGGCCCTCGGGTCCTGGCTGCAGTCCAAGTCGGGGCAGTGGCGGCCGAACGTGCTCAAGTTCTCGCTCAACCTGCTGGACGACCTCCAGCCCCGGGCGATCACCCGCGACCTCGACTGGGGCGTCCCGGTGCCGCTGGACGGCTGGAGCGACCGGTCCGACAAGCGGATCTACGTCTGGTTCGACGCGGTGATCGGCTACCTGTCGGCGTCCATCGAGTGGGCACGCAGGTCGGGCGACCCGGACGCCTGGAGCGCCTGGTGGAACGACGGCAACGCCGAGGCGTACTACTTCATGGGCAAGGACAACATCGTCTTCCACTCGGAGATCTGGCCGGCGATGCTGCTCGGCTACGACGGCCTGGGCGCGAAGGGGGGCACCCCCGGTGTGCTCGGACGCCTCGACCTCCCGACCGAGGTCGTGAGCAGCGAGTACCTGACGATGGAGGGCCGCAAGTTCTCGTCCTCGCGCCAGGTCGTGATCTACGTGCGGGACTTCCTGGCCCGCTACGACGTGGACGCGCTGCGGTACTACGTGGCGGTGGCCGGCCCGGAGACCCACGACACCGACTTCACCTGGAGCGAGTTCGTCCGGCGGAACAACGACGAGCTGGTCGCGACCTGGGGAAACCTGGTCAATCGGGCGGTCTCGTTCGCGGCCCGCTACGTCGGCTCGATCCCAGCCGCGGGCACGCTGACGGACGCCGACCACGAGTTGCTCACCACCACCCGCGATGCGTTCGCCAAGGTGGGCGACGAGCTCGGGCACTCGCGGTTCAAGGCCGGGGTCAACGAGGCGATGCACGCGGTGGCCGAGGTCAACAAGTACTTCTCCGAGCAGGCACCGTGGAAGCTCCGCGAGTCGGACCCGGAGCGGATGAAGACCATCCTGCACGTGACCCTGCAGGCGGTGGCGGACGCCAAGACGATGCTCACCCCGTTCCTGCCGCGCTCGTCGCAGGCGGTCTACGAGATGCTCGGCGGCACCGGCGAATGGTCCGGAATGCCTCGGATCGAGACGGTGGACGAGGAGGGCGGACCGTCCTACCCGGTGATCACCGGGTCGTACGACTCGTCCTTCCGCTGGGAATCGCGGCCGATCGCGGCGGGCACGCCGCTGGCCGTCCCCGCCCCGCTGTTCACGAAGCTCGACCAGTCCGTGGTTGATGAGGAAGTCGCCCGGCTGCAAGGCAATGATTAGCCCGAACGGTAGCGTGGCTTCGCCTGTAGCGTCCGCTGGCTCCGGTGAGGTGCGCCTCCCGGAGCCGGGCGGCTTCGACAGCCACACCCACATGGACATCATGGAGCTGCCGGTCGACGGCGTGCTGGCGGCGGCGCGGGCGTCGGGTATCGGCCGGGTGGTCAACGTCGGGTGCGACCTGCCGTCGTCCCGCTGGTCGGTCTCCTGCGCCGACGAGTACGCCGAGGTGTACGCGGCGGTGGCGATCCACCCGAACGAGACCTCGGCCGTGGACGGCCGACGGGATGAGGTGCTGGCCGAGCTTTCCGCGCTGGCGCAGTCGCCGCGGGTGGTGGCGATCGGGGAGACCGGTCTCGACTACTACCGGGACTGGTCGGACCCGGCCGTGCAGCGCGATTGGTTCCGCGCGCACATCGAGATCGCCCGGCGGACCGGGAAGGCGCTGATGATCCACGATCGCGAGGCGCACGCGGACGTGCTGTCGATCTTGGCCGAGACCGGTCCGTGGCCGCCCTATAGCGTGATCTTCCACTGTTTCTCCGGAGATGCGGCCATGGCGGCGCAGTGCGCCGAGGCCGGGTACGTGATGAGCTTCGCCGGGAACGTGACCTTCAAGAACGCTGATGCCCTGCGCGAGGCGGCGTTGGTCGCGCCCGCGGAGCTGATGCTGGCGGAGACCGACGCCCCCTACCTGACCCCGGTCCCGCACCGGGGCAAGCCGAACTCGCCTGCGATGACCGCGTACACGATCCGCTTCCTGGCGGAGCTGAAGGACCTGGACGTCTCCGACTTCTGCGCCACCCTCCAGTCCACCGGCGCCCGTGTCTTCGCCTGGTAGCGGTCCGGCGATCCGGCTCCTCGGCGCCGGCGACATCCGGGGCCTGGCGGGCAGGCTCGACGTGCGGCCGACGAAGAAGCTGGGACAGAACTTCGTGATCGAGCATGGGACCGTGCGGCAGATTGCCGCGCTCGCCGGGGTCCGCCGCGGGGACGTGATCCTCGAGGTCGGGCCGGGTCTCGGTTCGCTCACGCTAGCCCTGCTTGAGGCCGCCGTCGGGGCCGGCGACGCGCGGCTGGTGGCGGTGGAGATCGATCCGGTGCTGGCGGCCGAGCTCCCCAGGACAATTGCCGACCGGACGCCCGAGTTCTCCCGGCTGGTCGACGTTGTGGCAGCCGATGCGCTCGCGGTGGGGGAGGCCGAGGTGGGCAAGCCGACGGTGCTGGCCGCGAACCTGCCCTACAACGTGGCCGTGCCGGTGCTGCTCAACCTGCTGGCGGCGCTGCCCTCGCTGGAGCGCGGGATCGTGATGGTGCAGGCCGAGGTGGCGGACCGGATGTGCGCCGGGCCGGGCAGCCGGGTGTACGGCACGCCGTCGGCCAAGCTCGCCTGGTACGCCTCGGCCCGGCCTACGGGCAACGTCCCCCGCACCGTCTTCTGGCCGATGCCGAACGTGGACTCCAAGCTGGTCGCCTTCACCAGGCACGCCGCCCCGGCCACGACCGCGACCCGGGCCGAGGTCTTCGCCGTCATCGACGCCGCCTTCGGCCAGCGCCGCAAGACCCTGCGCGCCGCCCTGGCGACCTGGGCGGGCTCGCCGCCCGAGGCGGAACGCCTGCTTCGCGCCGCGGGCATCGACCCGTCCGCGCGCGGCGAGTCACTCCCGATCGCCGACTTCGCCCGGATAGCCCAGGCCCGGGCTGAGATCGGCACAAAGTAGGCTTCGGTGACTGTGACTAGTCTGACTGCGCGGGTGCCTGCGAAGATCAACCTTCAGCTCGCGGTGGGGCCGCTGCGGACCGACGGCTACCACGGTCTGGTGACCGTCTTCCACGCGATCTCGCTCTTCGACGAGGTGACCGTCGTCGCCGCCGGGGCGGACAGCGTGACCGTGGCCGGCGAGGGCGCCCACCACGTGCCCGCCGACGGGGACAACCTGGCCCTGCGCGCGGTCCGCGCGCTCCGCGAGGCGATCGTCGCCCGCGATGGCGCGGCGCCCGACTCGGGCCCGGCCGGACGGGGTGGAGTGGCGGTCGCGATCCGCAAGCGGATACCGGTGGCGGGGGGTCTGGCCGGCGGCAGCGCGGACGCCGCCGCCGCGCTGGTCGCCTGCAACGCTCTCTGGCAGGCGGAACTCTCGCAGCAGGAACTGTGCGAGGTGGCCGGTCGGGTCGGCAGCGACGTGGCGTTCGCGGTGCTCGGCGGGACCGCGGTCGGTCGCGGCCGGGGCGAGCAGCTCACCCAGGCGCTCGTCGCCCCCGCCGCTTACCACTGGGTGCTCGCGTTCGCCGAGGGGCACCTGTCAACCCCGGCCGTCTACGGGACGCTCGACCGGCTGCGCGGCGGCGAGGCGGTCGGCGAACCGGAGCTCAGCGCGGATCTGATGTCGGCCCTCCGGGCCGGCGACGCGGCGCGGCTCGGCGCGGCGCTCAGCAACGATCTGCAGGCCCCGGCCCTGGCGATGTTCCCCGCGCTGCGCAAGACGCTGGCCGCGGGCCGGGAGTTCGGCGCGCTCGGCGCGCTGGTCTCCGGCTCCGGGCCGACCTGCTTCTTCCTGGCCAGGGACGAGCGCCACGCGAGCGACCTCGCGGTCGCCCTGTCGAGTGCCGGTGTCTGCCGGACGGTGGCGAAGGCGACCGGTGCGGTCCCCGGGGCGTCGCTGGTCGCGCGCTGATCGCCCGCTTTGTTTCCCGCCTGCGTAAGGCCGGCTTACCTGGACTCTAACCGAGCGCTTCCGTGAGCTCGAACCAGCGTTCCTCGAGCGCCTCGACGTCGGCCTCGAGCGCCGCGATCTCCTTCATCCGCTTGCTGAGGCCCTGGTAGTCGGAGTGGTCATGCGTGGCAAGCGCGTTCTTGGCGTCGTTGATCTGGTCGGCCAGTTTACTCATGCGGCGCTCGACGGAGGCGACCTCCTTCTGCGCGTCCCGAAGCGCGGCCCCGCTGAGCGCGGGCGCAGTTTCGGTCTTGGCCGGGGCGCTGCCCCCCGCCGCGGCCGACCCGGCCGAGACGTACTTGCCGGCCGGGGCAGCGGTCCTGACGGAGGCGGGGGTCCCGGTGATTCCCGCCGCCGACTCCGCCCCCCGCAGCCGCAGGTACTCGTCGACGCCGCCGGGCAGGTGCCGCAGCTGGCTGCGGAGGATCGCGTACTGCTGGTCGGTGACGCGCTCGATGAAATAGCGGTCATGCGACACCACGACGAGCGTCCCCGGCCAGGAGTCCAGCAGGTCCTCGATCACCGCGAGCATGTCGGTGTCGAGGTCGTTGGTCGGCTCGTCAAGAATGAGCACGTTCGGCTGGTCGAGCAGGATCAGCAGGAGCTGCAGACGGCGCTGCTGTCCGCCGGACAGATCCTTCACCGGAGTCGACAACTGCGCGGTGGAGAAGCCGAGGCGTTCCAGCAGCTGGGTGGGGGTCAGCTCCTGAGTCTTTGACCCGGAGCCGAGGGTGTAGCTGGTGCGCAGGCCGCCCAGGACCTCGCGCACGGGCTCGTCGAGGTGATCCTCGAGCTCGCCGATGCGCTGTGCCAGGGTGGCGATCCTGACCGTCTTGCCGCGCTTGACCGTGCCCGCGGTAGGCAGCACGGTCCCCGCGATCAGGCCAAGCAGGGTGGACTTGCCTGCCCCGTTGACGCCGAGGATGCCGGTCCGCTCGCCGGGCGCGATCCGCCACTCAACGTCGCGCAGCACCTGCTTGCCGTCGTAGTCGACCGAGGCGTCGAGCAGGTCAACGACGTCCTTGCCGAGCCGCGCGACGGCCAGCGACTGCAGCGACACCTTGTCGCGGATCTCCGGCACGTCGGCGATGAGCTCGTTGGCCGCATCGATGCGGAACTTGGGCTTGGACGTGCGGGCGGGCGCGCCGCGCCGCAGCCAGGCGAGTTCCTTGCGCGCGAGGTTCTGCCGCTTCGCCTCCGAGGAGGCGGCCATCCGGTCGCGCTCAACCCGCTGCAGGATGTACGCGGCGTAGCCGCCTTCGAACGGCTCTACGATCCGGTCGTGAACCTCCCAGGTGGCGGTGCACACCTCGTCAAGGAACCAGCGATCGTGGGTGACCACGACGAGCCCGCCTGCGCTGGGCGCCCAGCGCCTCTTCAGGTGACCCGCGAGCCAGGTGATCGCCTCGACGTCCAGGTGGTTGGTCGGCTCGTCGAGCAGCAGGACATCCCAGTCTCCGGTGAGCAGCCCGGCCAGCTCGACGCGGCGGCGCTGTCCGCCGCTGAGCGTGCCGACCGGCGCGTCCCAGGAGACATCGGCCAGCAGGCCGCGGATCACGTCCCGCGCGCGAGCGTCGCCTGCCCACACGTGCTCGGGCGTATCGCCGACGACCGCGTCGCGCGACCGTGAGCGCGTCGTCCAGGGCGTCGGCCTGGCCGAGCACGCCCACCCGCACCCCGCCGCGGACGGTGACCCGGCCGGAGTCGGGCTGCAGCCGCCCGGCGAGCATGGCGAGCAGGGTGGACTTGCCGTCCCCGTTCCTGCCCACGATCCCGACCCGGTCGCCCTCGTTCAGCCCCAGCGTCACGGAATCGAAGACGACCTTCGTCGGGAACTCAAGATGAAGGGCCTCAGCCCCAAGAAGATGCGCCATATCGACTTCAAGGCTAGGCCATTCCACGGCCAGGCCAGGTCGGCGGCGCTCGTGTGGCCATGGTCCGACCGTCCGGTCGCCGACCTACTGATCGGCGGCGTCGAATGGCACCAGGAGGGTGCGCAGCAGGTCTGCCAGAACGGGTCGCTGGTCGTCGCTGAGGCCGGCCAGCAGGGCCTCCTCGCGGTCGAGCAGGTCGGTCAGAGCGGCGTCGACGACGGTCCGGCCGCGGTCGGAGAGCGTGACCAGGACGCCGCGGCGGTCGCTCGGGTCGGGCTCGCGGTAGACGAGTCCGGCCGAGGCGAGCCGGTCGATCCTGTTGGTCATCGTGCCGGAGGTGACCAGGGTCGCCCGGAGCAGGGCGCCCGGGGTCAGCTGGAACGGCGGACCCGCCCGGCGCAGGGCGGACAGGACGTCGAACTCCCACGACTCCAGGCCGTGCGCGGCGAACGCGCCCCGCCGGGCGATGTCCAGGTGCCTGGCCAGCCGCGAGACCCGGCTCAGCACCTCCAGCGGGGTTACGTCGAGATCCGGCCGCTGCTGCCGCCAGGCCGCGATGAGGTCATCGACCTCATCGCGCGGCGGAGCGCCCGGCCCGGCCGCCGCCCGGTCGGCCTGCTCCTCGTCCGTAAGTCGGCCCATGACCCTAGCCTATCTCTTGACGTCGAGATGCTTGATGAGATATCAATGTCTCGATATCAAGATTCTTGATGTCGTCACTCATTGTCTCGATGCTGAGAACGGAGCAGCGCATGGCAGACATCTGGGATGCGGGGCAGTACCTGCGGTTCGGCGGCGAGCGGTCGCGTCCGTTCTTCGACCTGATCGCGCAGATCGGCGCGACCGATCCCGGCTACGTGGCCGACCTCGGCTGCGGGCCGGGCAACCTCACCGCGGTTCTAGCGCAGCGCTGGCCGGGCGCGACGGTTGTCGGCGTGGACAACTCGCGGGAGATGATCGCCGCCGCGACCGAGCAGGCCGCGCCGGCCGCCGCGAACCTCACGTTCGAGCTCGGCGACGTCTGGGGCTGGCGGCCCGCCCGTCCGGTCGACGTGCTCGTCTGCAACGCCGTGCTGCAATGGGTGCCAGGCCACCAGCGGCTACTGCTCGACTGGGCCGATCTGCTCGCCCCCGGCGGCTGGCTCGCCTTCCAGCTCCCGGGCAACTTCGACCAGCCCAGCCACGCAATCGTCCGCGAGCTGGCGGAGTCGCCGCGCTGGCGGGCGCGGCTGGCGGAAGTGCAACTCAACCGGCAGGCGGGTGAACCGGCCGAGTACGTGGACCTGCTCGCCCGGCCCGGCTATGCGGTGGACGCCTGGGAGACCAGCTACCTGCACGTCCTGCCGGGCGCGGACCCGGTGGTCGAGTGGACCAAGGGCACGACGCTCCGGCCGGTGCTCGCGGCACTCGCTGAGGAGGAGGCGAAGGAGTTCTTGGCCGAGTACGCGGAGCGCCTCCGGCCGGTCTACAAACCCCAGTCGTTCGGCACCATCTTCCCCTTCCGGCGCGTGTTCACCGTGGTTCACGGCCTGCCGGTCTGATCGGTACCCGCTGACGGTCTGATCTGTATCTGACAATTCCTATTGAGTAACTAGAGAATTGGTGCCATGATCGTCTCGTGGAACGGACGATCATCACTGAGCAGAGAATTCTCACCCCGGGCCAGCTCACCCCCGGGCAGCTCGCGGCCGAGGTGCAGCGGCTGACCGCGAGCCCGGCCGACTGGGTGGCCCGGGTGCGGCTTGACCCTGAGGGCCGGTGGTACGAGCGGATCCACATGACCGATGACTACGAGGTGTGGCTTATCAGCTGGCTGCCCGGGCAGTCGACCGGATTCCACGACCACGGCGTGTCGGCGGGCGCGTTCGGCGTGGTGTGGGGCGCGCTCGACGAGAGCGTCGCGACCCGCCGGGGTGCCAGGCGGCCGGCCACCCGGGTAGCCCCGGGCGACGTGCGCGCCTTCGGCCCGCACTACGTGCACGACGTGCAGAACTCCTCGACCGGCTCGGTTGCGGTCAGCGTGCACGCCTACTCGCCCCCGCTATCGGAGATGACCAGGTACAACTTGACGTCCGGCGGCCTCGCGGTGGCCGGCACGGAAGGGGCCGGTGACTGGTGAACGGCAGACCCGCGGGAGCGCGCTCCATCGACGAGATTCTGGCATCCGCGCGACGCCGTATCGATCGGCTGACCCCCGGCCAGGCGTTTGCCGAGCTGTGCGCGGGCGCCGCGCTGATCGACATCCGCCCCGCCGCGCAGCGGGCCCAGCAGGGCGAGATCCCTGGTTCCGTGGTTGTCGAGCGGAACCACCTGGAGTGGCGGCTTGATCCCGCCAGCGACGCCCGGCTGCCCTGGGTGACGGGGTACGACCTGCGGCCGATGGTGATCTGCAACGAGGGCTACACCTCCAGCCTGGCCGCCGCCGCCCTGCAAGACCTTGGCCTGGCCCGCGCGACCGACGTGATCGGCGGTTACCAGGCCTGGCAGGCCGCGGGCCTGCCCACCGCCCGGCCGGTGGAACGCGCCGCCGTGCTCGCCCCGGGGGCCGGGCCCGCGTATGCACTGACCGGATCATCCGGCGGGGTCAGTCGCTGCGCCTCTTAGCCGATGCGGCTAGGTTTTCGCGTCGAGCTGGGAGAGGCCGTTCCAGGCGAGGTCGAGCAGGTTCGAGGCGACCTGCTCGACCTTCGGCTTCCTCGCGTCCAGCCACCACTGGCCGGTGAACGCGACCATGCCCACCATCATCTGCGAGTACATCGGGGCCAGCTTCGGGTCCCGGCCGCGGGACTTGAGGAAGTCGGCCATGATGTACTCCACCTGGCCCGCGATGTCGGCCAGGAGGGTGCCGTAGGTGCCGCCTTCGGCCCCCGGGCTTGAGTCTCTGACCAAGATCCGGAAGCCGTCGGCGTTGTCCTCGATGTACTTGAGCAGCTTGACGGTGGCCGCCTCGAACTTCGGCCGCGAGTGCGGGGCCTCGAACAAGACCGTGGTCATGGACGAGAGCCGCTCGACCTCGCGGTCCACCACGACCGCGTAGAGGCCTTCCTTGCCGCCGAAGTGCTCGTAGACAACCGGCTTGGAGACCCCTGCCTGGGCGGCGATCTCCTCGATCGAGGTGCCCTCGAATCCCCGCTCCGCGAACAGCCGCCTGCCGATGTCGAGCAACTGCTGGCGCCGTTCCTGGCCGGTCATCCGCTTTCGGTTGGGTTTGGGGGATTGTTCGGTCACCGGAACATCATCGCGTTATGCCGCCGCCTTGTCAGTCTGGTGCCCCGCCTTGGCTGCCTTTTCGTTACGCATCGTCATGCTGCCCAGGCTGCGGGTCGCATCGGCCGAGCGCTTGGCGTTCAGCCGTGCCTCGTCCGGCCAGCGCACGTCGTAGGCCCAGCCGAGCTTCTCGAACCACTGGATCACCCGGGCGGACTGGTCGATCTGGCCCTTGAGCGCGCCGTGGCGGGCGCAGGTGGGGTCAGCGTGGTGCAGGTTGTGCCAGGACTCGCCGAAGGAGGCGATGGCCAGCCAGGAGACGTTGACCGACCGGTCGCGGGACTGCCAGTCGGTGTTGCCCCAGGTGTGGCAGATCGAGTTGGTGGACCAGGTCACGTGGTGTAGGAGCGTGACGCGGACCAGGCTGGCCCAGAAGAACGCCTCGATGGCACCGTGCCAGGAGAAGACCCCGGTTGAAGTCCAGAAGCCGCCGATCACGGCAGGAGCCACCAGCGTGAACGCGACGATGGCGGGGAACCAGTCGTCTACCAGGCGGATCTTCTTGTCGGCGAGCAGGTCGGGGGCGAACTTCTCCTGCGAGGTCTGGTTGGGGTCGAACAGCCACATGATGTGCGCCCACAACAGGCCCTTAGCGAGGGCCTTCGCGTCATCGCCGTACTTCCAGGGCGAGTGCGGGTCGCCCTCCTTGTCGCTGTACTTGTGGTGCCGCCGGTGGTCGGCGACCCAGGTGACGACCGGGCCCTCCAGTGCGAGGCTGCCCGCGATCGCCATCGCGACCCGAAGGCCGGTCTTGGCCTTGAACGAGCTGTGGGTGAAGTACCGGTGGTAGCCGACGGTGATGCCAAGCCCGGAGACCCAGTAGAAGACCGCCGCGATCACCACGTCGTGCCAGTTCAGGCCCCAGCCCCACGCGAACGGGATCGCGGCCGCCAGCGCCAGCATCGGCGCAAAGACGAAGATGCCGGTCAAGATTTGCTGCGCCCGGGTCGTCGGCTTCTCGTCGATCTCCGGGGCGGCCCTGCGCAGGATCGGCGCGGCGCTCGGATCGAGCGAGAGCGCCGTGTCGTCGCCCAATGTGAGAGTGTCGGTGGTTTCGCGTGCGTCCGAAGTCCTTGCCATGTTCTCCCCTGGGGTAGAGCGCCCGCAGACGGCTGCCTAGTACGCTTACGTAACCGTAGCCTACGACACCGTAGGTTGTACAACGATCGCAGATGAACTCTTCCAAAAGCCCAGGTAAAGGCAACGTTCGCACGGGGCGGCGCGAGGCGGTCGGCAGGACACTGCCGCCTGTCATCTACCTGCCGGCATCGCCGATAAACGTGCGGATCTTGGCCCGTGGTCTCGGCCTCTGCTGCGCGGCCAACGCGCCGTTCCCGGTAGAGTTGTCGCCAGCGATCCCGGGTCGTCTAGCCGGCAGGACAAGCGGTTTTGGTCCGCTCAACGAGGGTTCGAATCCTTCCCCGGGAGCTGCAGAGCTAGCAAGGCCGGTTCGATACCTGACCGTCCTCTTCTGCCGGGCCCGTCATGATCGCCTGCGCCCAGCCCTCGATCTTCCTCAGGAGAGCGCTGCTCTGGTGAACGCCGATCCGTAGGCAGCCGTGGTAGTCGTCGCCAACGTTCTTTCGCGTGGTCTTTGGGTTGTGGCGCTTGAGAGACGGCTTGTTGAACTGCTCTGAATTCGCCTGGGTAACCTCGAGCCAGAACTGTTGGGCGGCTGCCACGTCGCCGCTCTCGTGGATGCACACGGTGAAAACCAGATCGCTTCGCGAGATGCCCGCGGTATCCATGAAGCGAAGAAAGAGCCTGATCAGACCTGGATCGCTGTTCATGAAGACGACGCAGTAGAGCTGGCGGTGCGGCTTGGACTTTGCGCCCTCGCACCAGTAGGCGACGGCACCGGCGATCAGGATCTCCCTGGGCGTGAGTTCGCCGATTTCTGCGGCGGCAGCCATCCGTTCGTTCGCCTGGTGCGCTCGGCGCACCTTGCGCTCCTCCTCCCAGTACCGACGGGCCCCTTCCGCCGAGCGCCTGCGGTTCTCTTCATAGCTGAGCCCGGGCGGACTGGGGAGGTCCCTTACCCAGAGAGAGACGGAACTCTTGGATACGCCAAGTCGGGCGGTGATCTGGTTGTAGTTCAGTCCCTCGGCGCGCAGTTCGCGGGCCTTGTCGCGTAGATCGTCCTTGGCGTTCGGGCGGCGCGTCCAGTCGGGAGGCGGCACGCCTCGTAGAAGCTCATTAAGCGTGCTTCGGCCTACCAACCCGAGGATCGCCTGTATTTCTCGGCGGGATTTGCCTTCACGGCGCAGGGCTATTGCCTGCTCGCGCAAACGATCAAGCTCTTGCTTAGTTCTCATGCTCGAATTTTAGCTCGACCATCTGACAATCGAGGACATATCTATCGCCCACAGAATGCAGGAATCCTCGCAACGCTTTGCCAATTAGGCCGGGGTCGGAGGCTCGCTCTCGTCGGGAGCGCCGCCGGCCGTCTCCTTGGTGTCTTCGAGCTTGTCCACGGCGCGCTGGAGGGCGCCCTCGAGCTCGTTCAGCAAGACCTTGACGAAGCCGCGCCCCTCCTTGCCCGCGAGCTTGGGTGCCACCGCCTTCTTCAGCCCGTGCGGGACGAGGTCGAGCGGGAGCAGCACGGGCACGAATAGGTAGATCGCCGGCGCCATGATCAGCGCGGCGAGCGCCAACGCGATCGTGACCACGGAGAACGTGGCGAGGCCGGAGTCGCCCGGCCCGCCGCCGTCCCCGAGCCACACCAGGCCGAGCAGTTCGGTTATGGCAAGCAGCACGAAGACGATCAGCCACACGATCGCACTGGTGATCGCGAGCAGTCGCTCGACGACGTAGGCCTTCGACACGCCGGGAACGTCCTTGAAGTACGCGAGTACCTCCGACGGGGGCCTGGCCGGGTCGAACTCGTGCGAGGCCTGATGGGCCTCGAACTTCCTCTCCCAGTCCTCGTCCCGGCGGTGCAGGCGGTCTCGGACCGCGCGGGCCTCGGCGCCCGCGGCGAGCGCGAGGATGAGGACCGTCACGGTGACGGCCGAGGCGAACGCTTCCGTCATTTGCACCGCAAAAAGCGTCCCGTAACAGGATCAACTGGCCAACCGGGCCATTCTGCCTGTGGATAACCTGTGCCCAAGTTGTTGAGAATGTGTGGATAAGCACCGCCCCGCCGGGGATGACGGGCCCGCGCTACGGGCGAGCGGGCCTTTCCGGGGTGAGCAGACCGCGGTTGAAGCCCTCGGCGACGGCAGCGGCGCGATCGGTCACGCCCAGCTTGGCGTAGATGTGCAGCAGGTGGGTCTTGACCGTGGCCTCGCTGATGAACAGCCTGGCCGCCGCCTCCCGGTTGGTGGTCCCGGCCGCCACCAGCCCGAGGACTTCGAGCTCGCGCTGGCTGAGGATTTCAGGCTCCGGCGTCCGCACCCGGCTCATCAGGCGCGTTGCCACTGACGGGGCGAGGACGCTCTGGCCTTGCGCGGCGGCGCGGACGGCACGAAGCAGCTCGGCCCGGGGTGCGTCCTTCAGCAGGTACCCGGTTGCGCCCGCCTCGATCGCCGGCAGCACATAACTGTCAGTGTCGTAGGTGGTCAGTACGAGCACGTGGGCCAGGCTGCCCCGCCGGCTGAGCTCCGCTATCGCGGTCACCCCGTCCATGCCCGGCATCCGCAGGTCCATCAGGATTACGTCGGGCCTGGCCGCCGCGGCGAGCCGGAGCGCCTCGGAACCGTCGGCGGCCTCGCCGACCACGATGAAGTCCGGATCGGCGGCGAACATGCCGCTCAGGCCGTCCCTGACGACCGGGTGGTCGTCGGCGATGAGGACCCTGATCGGCGCGGCGGTCACGCGTCCGCCAGGACGGACACGGTCGGGATGCAGGTCGAGATCGCGGTGCCGCCGCCCGGCTCGGATTCCACCTCCAGCGTGCCGGACAGGTCCGCGATCCGCTGCCGCATCGCGATCAGACCGAAGCCGCCGTTATCGGGCAGGGTGGCCGGATCGAACCCGACGCCGTCGTCGCGCACGTCAAGCGCGACCTCGTTCTCCATGTAGGAAACGGTCAGCCCGACCCGCGTCGCGTGCGCGTGCCTGGCCACGTTGGCGAGCGCCTCCTGGGCGGCGCGGAGCAGCGCGAACTCGATCTCCGGCCGGATCGGCCGCGCCGTTCCCGTCGTAAGCGCCTGCACCGGGATCCCGTTCAGCGCCGCCCAGCGCTGGGCGACGTCGGCCAGCGCCTCGCTCAGACGACAGCGCTCGAGCGGCTCGGGGCGCAGCGCGTCGACCGACCGGCGCGCCTCGGACAGGCTGTCCCGCGCCAGTTGGGTGGCGGCGGCGACATGCCGCCGCCAGCCTGCGGGATCGCCGGGGGGCCGGTTGGCCGCCTGCTCGGCCGCCTGCAGTTGGGTGACGATTCCGGTTAGTCCCTGCGCGAGCGTGTCGTGGATCTCCCGCGCCATCCGCCGCCGCTCCTCGGCCACTCCGGCCTCCCGCGCTTGGGCGATCAGCTGCCGGTGCAGATCCTCGTTCTCGGCGATGGTGGCGACGAGGCGTCCGTTGGCCTCGTTCAGGTCCGCGAGCGCCTGCCTGCGCTCGTGGTCCTGCTTGTCACTGCGCCACAGGAACCAGGCCAGAAACCACAGCATGGTCTGGTCCAAGGTCAGGGCGACGAAGAACATCAGCAGTCGGAACAGAAGGCTGCCCTGGGTGCCTGACGTCTGGGAGACGGCCGAGATGAACCCCACCCCGGAGACGCCGGCCAGCCGCCACGGCCAGGGCAGGTACTTAAGCGAGACGGTGGAGGGAATCAGCGTGAGGAACCCGAACCATGAATCCCTGATGACCAGCGCGAAGGTAAGCGCGAGCAGCCCCGCGACGAAGATGCCCACCTGCGGCATGCTTCGCCGCCAGGTGGGGTGCAGCGAGTACATGAACAGGACCCACAGCGCGAAGGCCGCGCACAGCGAGATGTCGACGGCCAGCGATGCGGCGCTGGCCGTCCGCCAGGGCAGGGTGAGCCCGGCCAGGACCGCGAGCAGCCCGTAGGCGACGCCGCCGAGAGCGAGGACCCACGGCCTGTCCTGATCCCACATATCAAGCCGGGTGCGCGGTGCCAGTTTGCTCATGTGCTCCCTCCGATTGCGAATCTACGCCGTCACGTCACTGCGCTGCGATAGCGGCGAGGACGTCGAGCCGGGCCGCTCTCCGGGCAGGCCAGCTCGCGGCCGCGAGACCGAGTACGCCCGCCAGGATGAGGAACTCCACCAGCCGCACCCAGGGGACCGAGGTCTCGGTGACGCCCTGCTGTCGCAGCGCGGACACCAGCGCCAGCCCCATCAGAGTTCCGATGACGATCCCGATTAGCGCGCCGAACGTGGCCAGGATCACCGCCTCGGACCTGATCATGATCCGGACCTGCGGACGCCGCATGCCGACGGCCCGCAGCAGCCCGATCTCGCGGGTCCGCTCGAGCACCGACAGCATGAGGGTGTTCACGATGCCGATCAGCGCGATCAGCACCGCCAGCGCCAGCAGGGCGTAGACCAGGCCAAGGAGCTGGTTGACGCTCGCCACCTGGGCCTGCTGGAACTGCGCTCTGGTCTGCACCTGCACGTCCGCATACGGCGTCAGTGCGTTCGATACGGCCGTCTCGACGCCGGAGTTGCCGTTGGTGCGAAGTAGGACGGCCCCCGGATGCGGCTGCCTGAAGTGGGCGAGGAAGTACGCGGAGCTGACCAGGTAGCTCTGGATAAGAACGTTGGACTGGTAGATCCCGCCAATCCGGACGGTGGTCGAACCGGTGTACGCGAACCTCACCGGCACGGTGTCCCCGACGGACAGGTGATCCGTCTTCGCGGTCGTGGAGTCAATGAGCAGCTCGCCATGGGCGAGGGCGGCGGCAGAACCCGCCGTCATCCGCAGGATCACCGTGGCGGCCAGGTTCTGCGGGGTCACCCCGGTCAGGGTTGCGAGAGTGGACCGGAACTCGAACTGGTTTCTATAGACGGTCGTGGCTGAGGTGACCCCGGGCACGGCGGCCGCCGTCGGGGGCACCGAGTCGCTGAGCTGTCCGCTCCCGGTGGCGGAGACCAGGAGGTCGGCGCTGATCGCCTGGTCCACGCTGCTGGTCGCGCTCTCCGACAGCGATGCGCCGAACACCGCCATGGCGGAGACCAGGGCGAGCCCGACCATCAGGGCCGAGGCGGTCTGGGCGGTGCGGCGCGGGCTGCGCATGGAGTTCTCCCGCCCCAGCTGTCCGGGGGTGCCGAGCAGCGCGGCCAGCGGCCGACCGAGCACGCTGGACAGCGGCCGCGCGATCGCGGGCGCGAGCATGGCGACGCCGACGAAGATGCATACGGCCCCGGCGCCCACCAGCGCGACGACGGGCTTGGCCAGCCCGATAGCGAGCAGCGCGACTCCGAAGACGGTGAGCGCCGTACCCGAGATAAGCCGCCGCCTAGTCGGCCCGGCCCCCGCGTCTTCGGATGGGCGGTCGGCCAGCGCCGCCACCGGCGGGATCCGTACCGCGTTCCTGGCCGGCCCGATCGCGGACACCACCGTCACCAGCGTGCCGACGACGAGCCCGACGATCGCGGTGCGCGGCTGGAACGTGAGCGGCCCGGTCGGCAGCGCGCTGCCGAACCCGCTCAGCAGCGTCTCGAGCCCGATGGCGGCGGCCACGCCGAGGCCGACCCCGATCGCGGACGAGACGAACCCCACGATCGCGGCCTCGGCCAGCACGGAGCGCAGTATCTGCCTGCGGCTCGCGCCGACGACCCGCAGCAGGGCGAGCTCCCGGGTCCGCTGGCCGACGATGATCGAGAACGTGTTGTAGATGGTGAACGCGCCGACGAAGAGCGAGATGAGCGCGAATATGAGCAGCGCCGTATTGAGGAACGACAGTGCCTGGCTGACCGCGTTCGTGTCCTCTTCGATGATCGTCTGCCCGGTGACGACCTCCGCGTCGGTCGGCAGGACCCGGGCGATCGACCGCTGCACGGCGGCCTTATCGACGCCCGGCCCGGCCACCACGTCGATGAAGTCGAACTGCCCGTTCTCCCCGACCAGGCGCTGCGCGGTCGGCAGCGTGAACGCCGCCAGGGTCTCGCCCGCGAGGTTGTCGGCGGTTCCGAACTGGGCGATTCCGGTGATGGTGAAGGTCTGGGCGGACTTCGACGCGGCGGTCAGGATCCGCACCGGCTGGCCGACGCTGAACCCGTAGCTCTGCGCCGTGGCCGCGTCCATCACCACGTCGTCGCTGGTGGTCGGCGGATTGCCCGCGATGAGGCGGAAGCTGGAGATCCGCTGGTCGGTCTCCCAGCCGGCCCCGACGGTGCCCACGCTGGAGGAGATCGGCTTGCCGTCCTGCGCGAGGAACTGAGCGTAGCCCTCGACCTCGCCGAACGCCCCGGCGACACCGGGCACCCCCTGTACGCGGGTGAGGATGGTCGCAGGCAACGGGTTGCGGGTGGCGCTCGCACCGCTGCCGAACTGCGCAACCCCGCGAACCTGGAAGTCAACGTTGCGGTAGACGCTGTTGAACAGCGTGGAGAAGGTGCTGTTGAGCGTGTCTGTGAGCACGAACGTGCCGGAGATGAACGTGACGCCGAGCACGATCGCGAGCGCGGTCAGCGCTAGCCGCAGCTTGTGGGCGAGCAGCCCCCGAAGGGTCACCTTGCGCATGTCACGCCCCCAGCGTCCGCATCCGCTCGAGGACCGAATCGGCCGTCGGCGAGCTGAGCTCGCCGACCACGGCGCCGTCGGCGAGGAACACGACCCGGTCCGCGTGGGCGGCGGCCCGAGGGTCATGCGTCACCATGACGATCGACTGGCCGGACTCGGTCACCGACCAGCGCAGGAAGGCGAGCAGGTCGGCCGAGGCGTTGGAGTCCAGGTTGCCAGTCGGCTCGTCCGCGAAGACCAGGTCCGGCTTGTTGATCAGGGCGCGGGCGCAGGCGACGCGCTGCTGCTGGCCGCCGGACAACTCAGCCGGCCGGTGGGTGAGCCGGTCGGCGAGGCCGAGCTTCTGCGTCAGGTAGCCGAGCCATTCGCGATCCGCCTTCCGCCCCGCGAGATCGGCCGGCAGCGTGATGTTCTCGGCTGCGGTCAGCGTCGGGACGAGGTTGAAGTACTGGAACACGAAGCCGATGCGGTCGCGCCGCAGCCGGGTGAGCCCGGAGTCGTCGAGTTGCCCGATGTCCTGCCCGCCCACGTAGGCCTGCCCCGACGTCGGCCGGTCAAGGCCCGCCATGCAGTGCATGAGCGTCGATTTGCCCGATCCCGACGGGCCCATGACGGCCGTGAACCTCGCCCGCTCGAATGCCACGCTGACGTCGGCCAGCGCCCGCACCGCCGCCTGCCCCGTCCCGTATGTCTTCTGCAGGTTCACGGCCTCCGCCGCCTGCGCTGTTGCCACCGTTGCCATGCCTCAAGCGTCTTCGCGCCTCACCCGCTCCGGCAACGGACATTCGGCCGGTATCGGGCTCGATACGGCGGATTCGCGCGGTGGCCGATCGGCGCACCGGATCAACCGATCGGTGGATCCTGTGGACAACCTGTGCGCAACTTGTTGCGTCGATGTGGATACGGCAGTCTCCTCAAGGGATTCCGCACTGCACAACGCGCCCGGCGCTGTGGACAACCCGTCTCGACGCAGCCAAGCCACAAGATCGGGTACTCTTGTCTCGTCTCACGTGGCGGAGTAGCTCAGCCAGGCAGAGCAAGCGGCTCATAATCGCTGTGTCACCGGTTCAAGTCCGGTCTCCGCTACCAGAACCATGTTTGAAGGGCGTTGCCCTTCTTCCCGGTTCTATGTATCTACCCGGGGGGGCGACCCCCCGGACCCCCCGATGCGGGCTGCGCCCGCTGACGGGCCGGGGCGACCCCCCGGACCCCGGTGTGGGCTTGGCCCACTTCCGGGTCTGCATGGCCGGAGTTGTCAGTCCGGTAACCTTGATCGACCGAGCTTTCTTGTAGAAAGGCGCTCACTGTGGCTGCCACCGACGTCCGGCCGAAGATCACGCTGGCTTGCCAGGAGTGCAAGCACCGCAACTACATCACCAAGAAGAACCGGCGCAACGACCCGGATCGCCTTGAGCTGAAGAAGTTCTGCCCGAACTGCCGCTGCCACACCGCGCACCGCGAGACCCGCTAGTCCAGCCGCGGTCACCCCAGCGTGGCGCTGAACACCGACTTCGTCGGCCGGGTGTACGGGCCGGGCGAGCCGTACGAGGTCAGCAGGGTAAAGATCGCTGATTTCGCCGACGCGATCGGCGAGCCGAGCCAGCTCTGCCGCGACGCGGAAGCAGCGCGGCAGGCCGGCTACCCGGACGTGATCGCCCCGCCGACCTTCGCCGTGGTGCTGAGCATGGCCTCCGCGCGCAAGGTGAATGACGACCCGGGTCTCGGGCTCGACTACTCGATGGTGGTGCACGGCGAGCAGAGCTTCGTGCACTCCCGGCCGCTGCACGCGGGCGACCTGGTGGTCGCGACGACCACCGTCGAGTCCATCAAGGCCGTCGGCGCCCTGTCGATGATGGTGACGTCCACCGACCTGACCACCATCGACGGCGAGCACGTGTGCACGGCCAGGTCCACTCTCGTCGAACGCGGTGCCAGCTGATGACCATCACCTACGCCGACGTCGAGCCGGGCACCGCGATCGAGCAGCGAATGTACCGCGTCACCCGACTAGACCTGGTCAAGTACTGCGGCGCCTCCGGCGACTTCAACGTCATCCACTGGAACGAGCGCATCGCCCGCTCGGTCGGCCTGCCGAACGTCATCGCGCATGGCATGTACACGATGGCCCAGGCCGGGAAGTTCGTCAGCGAATGGTGCGGCGACCCGGGCGCGGTCACCGACTTCGGCGTCCGGTTCTCCGCCATGGTCCCGGTCCCGGACGACGACGAGGGCGCGACCATCGAGGTCAGCGGCAAGGTCCTGGAGAAGCTGGGGGACAACAAAGTGACCGTCGACATCGTGGTGAAGGCCGGCGGGGCGAAGGTGCTGACCCGCGCCCGCGCCACCGTCCGCCTCCCGTGACCGCGGCGCTCGCCGACTACACCACGCTTGGCCTCGGCGGCCAGGCCAGATGCTTCGTGTCCGCCGGGACTGAAACGGGCCTGATCGAGGCGGTCAAGGCGGCCGACGCGGCCGCCGAGCCCGTCCTGCTCATCGGCGGCGGCTCCAACCTGGTTATCTCCGACGCGGGCTTTCCCGGCACGGTCATTCACGTGAACACCCGCGGCATCGGTTACGCCAACGCAGCCGACGGCGCCGTGGCCGTCACGGTTGCGGCGGGCGAGGACTGGGATGACGTCGTGGCGGCCACGGTCGCCGAGGGCCTGGCGGGTCTCGAGTCGCTGTCCGGCATCCCCGGTCGCGCGGGCGCGACCCCGATCCAGAACGTCGGCGCCTACGGCCGCGAGGTGGCCGAGGTCATCACCCAGGTGCGGGTGTACGACCGCGAGGAAGATCAAATTCTCGTCCTCGGGAACGAGCAGTGCTCCTTCGCCTACCGCACGAGCCTGTTCAAATCGACCGGGGCGCGGTACGTGGTCCTCGATGTGACGTTCCTGCTGGCTGCGCAGGCGCTGTCGCTGCCGGTCAAGTACGCCGAGCTGGCGGCCGAGCTCGGGGTGGCGCTGGGGGAGCGGGCGAGCGTCGGCGAGGTCCGGTCGGCCGTGCTCAAGATCCGGGCCCGCAAGGGGATGGTCCTCAGCCCGGGCGACCCGGACACCCGCAGCGCAGGCTCCTTCTTCACCAACCCGATCATCACCGTCGAGGAGTTCGCCGCGGTGGAGGCGGCGGCGGCCGCCCGCGCGGCCGGCCCGGTACCCAAGTACGAGGCGGGCCTGGGCCTGGTAAAGGTGCCCGCCGCCTGGCTCATCGAGCACGCCGGCTTCGCCAAGGGCTACGGCGCCCCGTCGCCTGCCCGCGTCTCCTCCAAGCACACCCTGGCCCTGGTCAACGCCGGCGATGCAACCACGGCCGACCTCCTCGCGCTGGCGCGCGAGATAGTCTCCGGCGTCCGCGCCGCCTACGGCGTGACCCTGACCCCCGAACCCATCCTCATCGGCGTCTCGCTCTTAGGCAGCCGTCAGCCAGGCGTCGATGGCCGCGAGCAGGCGGGCGCGGGTGTCGTGCGGGGCAGCAGAGGTGCGCACGGACTGGCGGGCCAGCTCCGCCAGCTCCGGCGGGGTGAAGTCGTGGACGTCGCGGGCGATCTCGTACTGCTTCACCAGACGGCGGCCGAAGAGCACCGGGTCGTCGGCGCCGAGCGCGATGGGGACCCCCGCGTCGAACAGCGTGCGGATCGGGACCAATTCAGGATCGGGGACGACGCCAAGCGCCACGTTGGAGGAGGGGCAGACCTCGCAGGTGATGCCCGCGGCGGCCAGCCGCTCGACCAGCCGAGGATCTTCCACCGAGCGCACGCCATGCCCAAGCCGGTTGGCGTGCAGCAGATCAAGCGCCGCGACCACGCTGGGCGGGCCGACCAGCTCCCCGGCATGCGGCGAAAGCAGCAGGCCAGCCCGCTCGCGCGATCCGGAACGCGGGCGCGAATTCGGCGGCCGGGCCGCGCCGCTCGTCGTTGGAAAGGCCGAACCCGACAACGCCCTGCCCGGCGAACTGCGCCGCCAGCCGCGCGATCATCCGCGCGTCCATCGGATGCCGGGTCCGGTTGGCCGCGATGATGATCCCGATCCCGATGTCGGCCGCCAGCGCCGCCTTCTCCGCCGCGTCGATCAGCAGCTCGGTGAACGCCGTGATCCCGCCGTACATGGCCGCGAACCCAGACGGATCGGCCTGCAGCTCAAGCCACCCCGACCCCTCGGCCCGCTCATCCTCCGCGATCTCCCGAACCAGCCGGTACAGATCATCCGGAGTGCGCAAAACCGACCGGGCGACGTCATACAACCGCTGGAACCGGAACCACCCACGCTCATCGGCGGTGGACAAGGCGGGGGGCCACTCTTCGGTCAGCGCAGGCGGCAGCGAAATCCCATGCCCCCGCGCAAGCTCGACCATAGTCGAGTGACGCATAGCGCCGGTCAGATGTAGATGGAGATGAGCCTTGGGGAGCGCCACCAGATCATGCGGCATGCTCAATTATCCCCGATGGTCATCCATGTGTGCTGCCAGTCGCAGTTGTTACGCCTGCTTTTGACGAGAAAAGCGGGGCGGCTGGGGTGCGCCCCAGCCGCCCCGCGACAGCCCTATTTAGCCTCAGCCAGCAGCTTTCCGATGCGGGACACGCCCTCTTCCAGGTCTTCGTCGCTCATCGCGTACGACAGGCGGAAGTACCCGTCGGTCCCGAACGCCTCGCCCGGAACCACCGCCACCTCCGCCTCCTCGAGGATGAGGGCCGCGAGCTCGGCCGAGGTCTGCGGGCGCTTGCCGCGGATCTCCTTGCCGAGCACGCCCTTCACGCTCGGATAGGCATAGAACGCGCCCATCGGCTCCGGGCACTCGACGCCGGGGATCTCGTTCAGCATCCGCACGATCGTCTTGCGCCGCCGGTCGAACGCCGCCCGCATCTCGGCCACGGCCGACAGGTCGCCGCTGACCGCGGCGAGCGCGGCCATCTGGGACACGTTGGCCACGTTGGAGGTCGCGTGCGACTGGTAGTTGGCCGCCGCCTTGATCACGTCCTTGGGGCCGATCATCCAGCCGACCCGCCAGCCGGTCATCGCGTAGGTCTTGGCCACCCCGTTGAGCACCACGCAGCGGTCGGCGATCTCCGGCGCCTCGACCGGGATCGAGGAGAACTTCGCGTCGCCGTAGACCAGGTGCTCGTAGATCTCGTCGGTGACCACCCAGATGCCCTTGGCGGCGGCCCACTGGCCGATCGCCTTCACCTGCTCGGGCGGGTAGACCGCGCCAGTGGGGTTGGACGGGGAGACGAACACCAGCAGCTTGGTCCGCTCGGTGCAGGCCGCGTCGAGCTGCTCGACCGAGGCCAGGTAACCGGTCGACTCGTCGGTCGGCACGACCACCGGCACGCCGCCCGCGAGCGCGATCGCTTCCGGGTAGGTGGTCCAGTAGGGCGCAGGAAGCAGCGCCTCGTCGCCGGGGTCGAGCAGGGCGGCGAACGTCTGGTACACGGCCTGCTTGCCGCCGTTGGTGACGAGCACCTGGTCGGCGGTCACCTGGTAACCGGAGTCGCGGGCGGTCTTGGCGGCGATTGCCTGCCTCAGCTCGGGCAGGCCGGCCGCCGGGGTGTACTTGTGCATCTTGGGGTCGGCGGCGGCTCGCTGAGCGGCCTCGACGATGTAGCCGGGCGTCGGGAAGTCGGGCTCGCCGGCGCCGAACCCGATGACCGGCCGGCCGGCCGCCTTCAGCGCCTTGGCTTTTGCGTCTACGGCCAGGGTCGCGGATTCGGAGATGGCGGATACCCGGGCCGATATTCTCGTGGTTGGCATGCCTCCATGGTGGCACCACCTGCACGTCGATCACCAACTGGTTTCACTGTTAGCTGGTTTGGTTCGACGCAGGGGGTGCGTTCGGCATACACTCTGGTGGTTACAACCGTAGGGCAGTAGCTCAATTGGTAGAGTCCCGGTCTCCAAAACCGGCGGTTGGGGGTTCGAGTCCCTCCTGCCCTGCAAGTGCGGTTTGGCTGGACCCGCCGGGTCCCGTCGGCCCGTGCGTGGTGATCCGTTTAGCTCTGCAATAGGTGAGGACATGGCGACCCAGACACGAGACCGGAGCGGGTCAGGGGCTGCCGCTAGGCGGGACCGGACCACGCCAGCCCTGTTCACCCGGCAGGTGGCGGCCGAACTCCGGAAGGTGATTTGGCCGACTCGTAGGGAGCTCGGGACCTATACGGCGGTCGCGCTCTCGTTCGTGATCTTCATGACCGTGATCGTCACGAGCTTGGACTACGGGTTCACCAAGCTGATGTTCTGGTTCTTCGGCTAGCGCCTGACCCAGGACGGCCCGTAAGTCGCGTCACGTATACCTAGCGTGGCACGATGATCACGGGGGCTTCCTCGTCGGGGGAGTCTTGCCTAGCGAGAGCTTGCCCAGCGAGCAGAAGACCAAGAGGAAGAGTGACCGTGTCCGAGTCCCAAACCCGCAGCAATGTTGACGTGGCGACCGGCGCAGTGGATGGGGAGGCAGCCGACGTGATCGACGAGACTTCCGGGTTCGCTGACGAGCCCGCCGACGCGGATGCCGCCGCTGCGGACACTGACGCTGAGGCAGCCGAGGCACTCGACGCTGAGGCGACAGAAGACGAGTCGGCCGACGCCGAGTCGGCTGACGCTGAGACGGCGCCGACCGAGGACGACGTCCTCGCGGAGTTCATGCGCGAGATGCGGATGCAGCCGGGCGACTGGTACGTGATCCACTCGTACGCCGGCTACGAGAACCGGGTGAAGACCAACCTGGAGAGCCGCATCATGTCGCTCAATATGGAGGATTACATCTTCCAGATCGAGGTTCCCACTCACCTGGTGACCGAGATCAAGAGCGGCAAGAAGCAGGTCGTCAATGAAAAGGTGCTGCCGGGTTACATCCTGGTCCGGATGGAGCTGACCGACGAGTCCTGGGCCGTGGTCAGGAACACCCCGGGCGTCACCGGCTTCGTCGGGCTGTCGAGCAAGCCGTCGCCGCTGCCGCTGGGCGAGGTGGCGTCGCTGCTCGCGCCGCCCCCGGCCGAGGGATCGCCGGCGGCGCAGGCGGCGGCCGCCAAGAAGACGTCTCCGGAATACGAGCCCGGCGAGTCGGTTACCGTTATGGACGGCCCGTTCGCGACGCTCCCGGCGACCGTGAACGAGGTCAACTCGGTCACGCAGAAGCTCAAGGTGCTCGTGTCCATCTTCGGCCGCGAGACGCCTGTCGAGCTTTCGTTCGACCAGGTGTCCAAGCTCTAACAGGAATCAGGAAAAGGATCCATGCCGCCAAGAAAGAAGCTCAAGACCGTCGTCAAGGTGCAGCTGCCCGCTGGCGCGGCCACCCCGGCCCCGCCCGTCGGCACCGCCCTCGGCCCGCACGGCGTCAACATCATGGACTTCGTGAAGCAGTACAACGCTGCCACCGAGGCCCAGCGAGGCAACATCATCCCGGTCGAGATCTCGATCTTCGAGGATCGGTCGTTCACGTTCATCACCAAGACGCCGCCCGCGCCCGAGATGATCAAGAAGGCCGCGGGCGTCGACAAGGGCAGCGCCGAGCCGCACAAGACCAAGGTCGGCTCGCTGACCGCGGCCCAGGTGCGGCAGATCGCCGAGACCAAGATGCCCGACCTGAACGCCACCTCGATCGAGGCCGCGGAGAAGATCATCGCAGGCACCGCTCGCTCGATGGGCATCAAGGTCGAGGGCTAGACGTTTCCGGCTGAGAGTCGGCCGGGTCCGTTCGAAAAATTCATTCTTTTCAATCTTTAAGTGGCAGGGCCTCGCGCGGGTCCCGAAGACCACAACCTCCACTCCAGGGAGTGCATCATGCAGCGCAGCAAGGCGTATCAGAACGCCGACACCAAGATCAACCACGACGAGCTCTACAGCCCGGTCGACGCGGTGGACCTCGCCAAGGCCACCCAGGTGACCAAGTTCGACCCGACCGTCGAGGTCAACCTCCGGCTCGGCGTCGACCCCCGCAAGCAGGACCAGATGGTCCGCGGCACCGTCAACCTGCCCAACGGCACCGGCAAGACCGCCCGTGTGCTGGTCTTCGCCACCGGCGACCGGGCCGAGGCCGCCAAGGCGGCCGGGGCCGACTACGTGGGCTCCGACGACCTGATCGAGCAGATCCAGGGTGGGTTCCTCGACTTCGACGCGGTAGTCGCCACTCCGGACCTGATGGGCAAGGTCGGCCGCCTCGGCCGCGTGCTCGGGCCCGCGCGGCCTCATGCCCAACCCGAAGACCGGCACCGTGACGCCGGACGTGGCCAAGGCCGTGACCGACATCAAGGGTGGCAAGATCGAGTTCCGCGTCGACCGGCACGGGAACCTGCACTTCATCATCGGCAAGGCCTCCTTCGACAAGAAGGCGCTGCTAGAGAACTACGCAGCGGCCATCGACGAGGTGATCAGGCTCAAGCCGGCCGCCGCCAAGGGCCGCTACCTGAAGAAGATCACCTTCACCACGACGATGGGGCCCGGCATCCCGGTCGACCCGAACAAGACCCGCGGCTTCTTCGACGAAGAGGGCCAGCCGGTCGCGTAAGTTCGTCAGCCACGCGCGAGCGGCGGCGCTTCCCGAACCGGGGAGCGCCGCCGCTTGTTTTGTCAAGTACACTGGAACTACCGAAGACCGCTGGATGCCGTCTCGCAAGAGCTGGCCGAAGGTTCCGTATGGACATCCCGCGCAGGTGACCGTGAGCCCAAACCGCTGACAGCCGAGGCCCCTTCGCCGGGCCCGCTGGACCGCAGTCTGCCGCCCCGTGCGCCTGGCGCCGGGGCGTTCGTCGTCTTCGGGACCCCTATTTACTAGGGACATTGTGCAGGGACGACATACGGGAAGGAGGCTCATGGCAAACGCTGAGAAGACGGCCACGATCGAAGACCTGGCCGGCAAGTTCCGGGACTCGAGCGGCGCGGTGCTCACCGAGTACCGCGGGCTGACCGTCGCCCAGTTGCGCGAACTGCGCAACAACCTCAGGGGCAACGCGACGTTCAACGTCACCAAGAACACCCTGGCCAAGGTCGCGGCGACTCAGGCGGGCGTGGGTGACCAGGTCGAGTCGATGCTGTCCGGGCCGTCCGCGATCGCGTTCGTCGACGGGGACGTCGCGCAGGCCGCCAAGGGTCTGCTCGACTTCGCCAAGGCGAACCCGCTGCTTGTGATCAAGGGCGGCGTGCTCGACGGCAAGGCGCTCACCGCGGCCGAGGTCGGCAAGCTGGCCGACCTGGAGCCGCGCGAGGTGCTGCTGGCCAAGCTGGCCGGCGCCATGAAGGCGTCGATGGCCGGCGCGGCGGCGACGTTCAACGCGCTCCCGACGCAGATGGCGCTGCTCGCGGACGCGCTACGCGCCAAGGTCGAGGCCGGCGCTCCGGCCGCGGCCGCTGTCGCGGCCCCCGAGGCCGAGGCAGCGCAGGACGCACCGCCCGAGGCGGCTGCGGAAACCGACACAGAGACCCAGGACTAGGGAAAGAGGGAAACGATCATGGCAAAGCTCAGCAGCGCTGATCTGCTCGACGCGTTCAAGGAGATGACCCTCCTTGAGCTGTCCGAGTTCGTGAAGTCGTTCGAGGAGACCTTCGACGTCAAGGCGGCCGCCCCGGTCGCGGTCGCGGCTGTGGCCGGCGGCGCCGGCGGCGCGGCGGCGGTGGAAGAGGCCGAGGAGCAGGACGAGTTCGACGTCGTCCTCGAGGCCGCTGGCGACAAGAAGATTCAGGTCATCAAGGAGGTGCGCACGCTCACCAGCCTCGGCCTCAAGGAGGCCAAGGACCTGGTCGACGGCGCGCCCAAGACCGTGCTGGAGAAGGTCAACAAGGAAGCCGCGGACAAGGCCAAGGCCGCCCTCGAGGGCGCCGGCGCTACCGTCACGGTGAAGTAGTTAGCTCTAACTACGCCTCAGACGCCGCCCGGGCATCGCCCGGGCGGCGTTTCTGCGCCCTGGGCCCCACCTGGGGGAATACGAGCCATACCCCCTGGCGTTGCACTCTACACATCGGTACGCGTGTGGTATCGATCACGCGACTAACCCGCGCAAACTGGCGGGTTTCTGCTTGACGTTTGGTCCCCGACAGGGGATGCTGCGAAGCAAGGTGATCCACATACAGGCGTACCGTTGACAAGCAGTGCAGTCTCTGGCTACACTGACTATTTGCCGTGCACTCTGACGTCTCCGGTACCTTTTCCGCCTCTGTGGGGTTTTTGCCGTGGAGCGTTTGGCGTGCGTGCATGATAGTTCCGCGACAAGTTCGGAAGGACCCCTGTTGGCAGCTTCGCGCAGCGCCTCCGCCACGAATCTTGGTCCCCGCCGCGTATCCTTCGCGCGGATCAACGAGCCCCTGAAGGTTCCCGATCTGCTGGCCCTGCAGACCGACTCGTTCGACTGGCTGCTCGGCAACGACAAGTGGAAGGCGCGTATTCAGGCCGCCAAGGAGGCGGGACGCACCGACATCGCCGAGCAGTCCGGCCTCGAAGAGATCTTCGAGGAGATCAGTCCGATCGAGGACTTCTCCGGCACGATGTCCCTGTCGTTCCGCGACCACCGGTTCGAGCCACCAAAGTACTCCGACGAGGAGTGCAAGGACAAGGACATGACGTACTCCGCCCCGATGTTCGTGACGGCGGAGTTCATCAACAACACCACCGGTGAGATCAAGAGCCAGACGGTGTTCATGGGCGATTTCCCGCTCATGTCCCGCAAGGGCACGTTCATCATCAACGGGACCGAGCGCGTGGTCGTCAGCCAGCTCGTCCGTTCGCCGGGCGTGTACTTCGACCGCCAGGTCGACAAGACGAGCGACAAGGACATCTACGCCTGCAAGGTGATCCCGGGCAGGGGTGCGTGGCTTGAGTTCGAGATCGACAAGCGCGACGCCGTCGGCGTGCGCATCGACCGCAAGCGCAAGCAGTCCGTCACCGTGCTGCTCAAGGCCCTCGGCTGGGATGACGCACGCATCCTGGAGCGCTTCGGCGAGTACGAGTCGATGCGCACCACCCTGGAGAAGGACCACACGGCCGGCCAGGACGACGCGCTGCTCGACATCTACCGCAAGCTGCGCCCGGGCGAGCCGCCGACCCGCGAGTCCGCGCAGGCGCTGCTCGACAACCTGTACTTCAACCCGAAGCGGTACGACCTGGCCAAGGTCGGCCGGTACAAGGTCAACCGCAAGCTCGGCCTTGACCTGCCGATCCGCCAGGGCACGCTGACCGAGGACGACATCGTCTCGACGATCGAGTACCTGGTCAAGCTGCATGCGGGCGAAGAGGAGATGACCCGCGGCCAGCGGTCCATCGTGATCGAGACCGACGACATCGACCACTTCGGCAACCGGCGGCTGCGGACCGTCGGTGAGCTGATCCAGAACCAGGTCAGGCTCGGCCTGGCCCGGATGGAGCGCGTGGTCCGCGAGCGGATGACGACCCAGGACGTCGAGGCGATCACGCCCCAGACCCTGATCAACATCCGCCCGGTGGTGGCGTCGATCAAGGAGTTCTTCGGCACCAGCCAGCTCTCGCAGTTCATGGACCAGACCAACCCGCTGGCCGGGCTCACCCACAAGCGCCGCCTGTCCGCGCTTGGCCCGGGTGGCCTTTCCCGCGAGCGGGCCGGGTTCGAGGTCCGTGACGTGCATCCCAGCCACTACGGCCGGATGTGCCCGATCGAGACGCCGGAAGGCCCGAACATCGGCCTTATCGGCTCGCTCGCGAGCTTCGCGCGGGTCAACCCGTTCGGCTTCGTGGAGACCCCTTACCGCAAGGTCGTGGACGGCGTCGTCACCGACGACGTCGACTACCTGACCGCGGACGAGGAGGACCGTCACGTCATCGCCCAGGCCAACACGCCGGTCAACGACGACGGCTCTTTCGGGACCAACCGGGTGCTGGTCCGTCGGAAGGGCGGCGAGGTCGACCAGATCCCGCCGGACGAGGTCGACTACATGGACGTGTCCGCGCGGCAGATGACCTCGGTCGCCACCGCGATGATCCCGTTCCTCGAGCACGACGACGCCAACCGCGCGCTGATGGGCTCCAACATGCAGCGCCAGTCGGTGCCGCTCCTGCGGTCCGAGGCGCCGCTGGTCGGGACGGGCATGGAGTACCGCGCCGCGACCGACGCGGGCGACGTGATCCTGGCCGAGAAGGCCGGCGTGGTCGAGGAATCGTGCGCGGATTACGTCACCGTGATGAACGACGACGGAACCCGCACCACCTACCACATCCAGAAGTTCCGGCGCTCCAACCAGGGCACCTGCTTCAACCAGAAGCCGATCGTGGAGGAGGGGCAGCGGGTCGAGGAGCGCGAGGTTCTCGCCGACGGCCCCTGCACCGACACCGGCGAGATGGCGCTCGGCAAGAACCTCCTGGTGGCGTTCATGCCGTGGGAGGGCCACAACTACGAGGACGCGATCATCCTCTCCCAGCGTCTCGTGCAAGACGACGTGCTCTCGAGCATTCACATCGAAGAGCACGAGGTCGACGCCCGGGACACCAAGCTGGGCCCGGAGGAGATCACCAGGGACATCCCCAACGTCTCCGACGAGGTGCTGGCCGACCTGGACGAGCGCGGCATCATCCGGATCGGGGCGGAGGTCGTCAACGGCGACATCCTGGTCGGCAAGGTCACGCCCAAGGGCGAGACCGAGCTCACCCCGGAAGAGCGGCTGCTGCGCGCGATCTTCGGCGAGAAGGCCCGCGAGGTCCGCGACACCTCTCTCAAGGTGCCGCACGGCGAGGAGGGCAAGGTCATCGGCGTCCGCGTGTTCACGCGCGAGGACGGCGACGAGCTCCCGCCCGGCGTTAACCAGCTGGTCCGGGTGTACGTGGCCCAGAAGCGCAAGATCACCGACGGCGACAAGCTGGCCGGGCGGCACGGCAACAAGGGTGTCATCTCCAAGATCCTGCCGGTCGAGGACATGCCGTTCCTCGCTGACGGGACTGCGGTCGACATCGTGCTCAACCCGCTCGGCGTGCCCGGCCGAATGAACGTCGGCCAGGTTCTTGAGACTCACCTCGGGTGGGTGGCCAAGACCGGCTGGCTGGTCGAGGGGGCCGACGAGGACTGGAAGGACCGGCTGCGCGCCATCGGCGCGGACAGCAGCGTGCCTGACACCAAGGTCGCCACTCCGGTCTTCGACGGCGCGCGCGAGGAGGAGATCACCGGCCTGCTCGGGTCCACACTGCCGAACCGGGACGGCGACCAGATGATCGGCTCGACCGGCAAGACGAAGCTGTTCGACGGCCGCACCGGCGAGCCGTTCAAGGAGCCCGTCTCCGTCGGCTACATCTACATCCTCAAGCTGCTGCACCTGGTGGACGACAAGATCCACGCCAGGTCGACCGGCCCGTACTCGATGATCACGCAGCAGCCGCTGGGTGGCAAGGCGCAGTTCGGCGGGCAGCGGTTCGGTGAGATGGAAGTGTGGGCCCTGGAGGCCTACGGCGCCGCCTACGCCCTGCAGGAGCTGCTCACGATCAAGTCCGACGACGTGCTCGGCCGCGTGAAGGTCTACGAGGCCATCGTCAAGGGCGAGAACGTACCCGAGCCCGGCATCCCTGAGTCCTTCAAGGTGCTCATCAAGGAAATGCAGTCGCTCTGTCTGAACGTCGAGGTGCTGTCAAGCGACGGCGCCGCGATCGAGATGCGCGACACCGACGAGGATGTCTTCCGCGCGGCGGAGGAACTCGGCATCGACCTGTCCCGGCGTGAGCCGAGCAGCGTCGAAGAGGTCTGACCCTTCGAAGGGGGAACTTACACAGTGCTAGACGTCAATTACTTCGACGACCTTCGCATCGGGCTGGCCACGGCTGAGGACATCAGGCAGTGGTCTCACGGCGAGGTCAAGAAGCCGGAGACGATCAACTACCGCACGCTCAAGCCGGAAAAGGACGGGCTCTTCTGCGAGAAGATCTTCGGTCCGACCCGGGACTGGGAGTGCTACTGCGGGAAGTACAAGCGGGTCCGGTTCAAGGGCATCATCTGCGAGCGCTGCGGCGTCGAGGTCACTCGGGCCAAGGTGCGTCGCGAGCGGATGGGGCACATTGAGCTGGCCGCGCCGGTCACGCACATCTGGTACTTCAAGGGTGTGCCGAGCCGGCTGGGCTACCTGCTCGACCTGGCGCCGAAGGACCTGGAGAAGGTCATCTACTTCGCCGCCTACATGATCACCTACGTCGACGACGAGGCCCGGCAGCGCGATCTGCCGTCTCTGGAGGCGCGGATCACGGTCGAGCGGACCCAGCTCGAGCAGCGTCGTGACAACGACATCGAGACCCGGCAGAAGAAGCTCGAGGCCGACCTGGCCGAGCTCGAGGTGGCCGGGGCCAAGGGCGACGCGCGTCGCAAGGTGCGCGAGTCCGCCGACCGCGAGATGAAGCAGATCCGCGACCGCGCGGCCAAGGAGATCGACCGGATCGACGAGGTCTGGTCGAGGTTCAAGGGCCTGAAGGTGCAGGACCTGGAGGGCGACGAGCTCCTCTACCGCGAGATGCGGGACCGGTTCGGCCGGTACTTCCGCGGCGGCATGGGCGCGCAGGCCATCCAGGACCGGCTCGCGACCTTCGACCTCGACGCCGAGGCGACGGATCTGCGGGAGATCATCCGCTCGGGCAAGGGCCAGAAGAAGGCCCGCGCGCTCAAGCGGCTAAAGGTCGTCTCCGCGTTCCTCAACACCACCAACTCCCCCATGGGCATGGTGCTCGACTGCATCCCGGTGATTCCGCCGGACCTGCGGCCGATGGTTCAGCTTGACGGCGGGCGATTCGCCACGTCTGACCTGAACGACCTGTATAGGCGGGTCATCAACCGCAACAACCGGCTGAAGAGGCTGCTCGACCTGGGCGCGCCCGAGATCATCGTGAACAACGAGAAGCGGATGCTCCAGGAGGCGGTCGACAGCCTGTTCGACAACGGCCGCCGCGGCCGCCCGGTCACCGGACCTGGCAACCGTCCGCTCAAGTCGCTGTCCGACATGCTCAAGGGCAAGCAGGGCCGGTTCCGCCAGAACCTGCTGGGCAAGCGCGTCGACTACTCCGGCCGGTCCGTCATCGTCGTCGGCCCGCAGCTCAAGCTGCACCAGTGCGGTCTGCCCAAGCAGATGGCGCTCGAGCTGTTCAAGCCGTTCGTGATGAAGCGCCTGGTCGACCTGAACCACGCGCAGAACATCAAGTCCGCCAAGCGGATGGTGGAGCGGGCCAAGCCGGTCGTCTGGGACGTGCTCGAAGAGGTCATCACCGAGCACCCGGTGCTGCTCAACCGGGCGCCGACGCTGCACCGCCTCGGCATCCAGGCCTTCGAGCCGCAGCTGGTCGAGGGCAAGGCGATCCAGATTCACCCGCTCGTCTGCACCGCGTTCAACGCGGACTTCGACGGTGACCAGATGGCGGTCCACCTGCCGCTGTCGGCCGAGGCCCAGGCCGAGGCGCGGATCCTGATGCTGTCCACCAACAACATCCTCAAGCCGTCCGACGGCAAGCCGGTGACCATGCCCACCCAGGACATGGTGATCGGGCTGTACTGGCTGACGCGGCTGGACGAGGGCGTCGTCGGCGCCGGGCGCTCCTTCTCGAACATGTCCGAGGCCCAGATGGCCTACGACAAGGGCGAGCTCGAGCTGTCGGCGCAGATTCAGATCCGGCTCAGCAACGTGGTCCCGCCCGCCGACTACCCGCTCCCTGAGGGCTGGCAGCCGGGCGAGCCGCTGCGGATGGAGACGACCCTCGGTCGGTGCATCTTCAACGAGGCGCTGCCCGCGGACTTCCCGTTCGTCAACTACCACGTGGGCAAGAAGCAGCTCACCGTCATCGTCAACTCGCTGGCGGAGACCTACGCCAAGGTGCACGTGGCGGCGGCGCTTGACGCGCTCAAGGACGCGGGCTTCCACTGGGCGACCCGCTCCGGCGTGACGATCGGCATCGAGGATGTCGTGTCCCCGCCGAACAAGGCGACGATCCTGGACGGCTACGAGCGCCGCGCCGACAAGGTGCAGCGCGAGTACGAGCGCGGCCTGATCACCGACGACGAGCGCCGTCAGGAGCTCATCGAGATCTGGACGCACGCGACGGCCGAGGTCGCCGCGGACATGGAAGCCGCCTTCCCGGCCAAGAACCCGGTCTGGATGATGGTCAACTCCGGTGCCCGTGGTAACCCCATGCAGGTCCGGCAGATCGCCGGCATGCGTGGCCTGGTGTCGAACCCCAAGGGCGAGACGATCCCGCGCCCGATCAAGTCCTCCTTCCGTGAGGGCCTGACCGTGCTCGAGTACTTCATCTCAACCCACGGTGCCCGTAAGGGCCTCGCCGACACCGCGCTCCGCACCGCCGACTCCGGCTACCTGACCAGGCGGCTGGTGGACGTGGCGCAGGACGTCATCGTCCGCGAGCTGGACTGTGGCACCGAGCGCCGGTTCCCGATGCAGATAGCGAGCAAGGGCGCCGACGGCGTGCTCCGCAAGCTGGACAACATCGAGAACACCGGCACCGGGCGCAGCCTGGCCGAGGATGTGGTCGCGGCCGACGGCACCGTGCTCGCCCGCATCGGCGAGGACACCACCGATTCGATGATCGACCTCTTCGTGGCGTCGGGCATCGAGATGATCAGGACCCATAACGTCCTGGTGTGCGAGGCCAAGGTCGGCGTCTGCGCCAAGTGCTACGGCCGCTCGCTTGCCGCCGGCAAGCTGGTGGACGTGGGCGAGGCCGTGGGCATCATCGCGGCGCAGTCCATCGGCGAGCCCGGCACCCAGCTGACGATGCGTACCTTCCACACCGGTGGTGTGGCGGGCGCTGACATCACGCACGGTCTGCCGCGTATCACCGAGCTGTTCGAAGCCCGTATCCCCAAGGGGATGGCCCCGATCAGCGAGGTGGCCGGCCGGGTGAAGATCGAGGAGACGGAGAAGACCAGGAAGATCATCGTCATCCCCGACGATGGCGCCGAAGAGGTCCCCTACCAGGTCCCGATGCGCTCCCGGCTGTTGGTGGCCGACGGCGGGCACGTCAACGTTGGCGATCAGCTGATCGCCGGCGCGGTGAACCCGCACGAGGTGCTGCGGATCCTCGGCTCCCGCGAGGTGCAGAAGCACCTGGTGGCCGAGGTGCAGAACGTGTACAGGTCCCAGGGCGTGTCGATCCACGACAAGCACATCGAGATCATCATCCGCCAGATGCTCAAGCGGGTGAACGTCCTGGAGTCCGGGGACGCCGACCTGCTGCCGGGCGAGCTGGTGGAGCGTCCGAAGTTCGAGAACATGAACCGCGCGGTGGTGAACGACGGCGGCACCCCGGCCTCTGGCCGACCGGTGCTGATGGGCATCACCAAGGCGTCGCTGGCCACCGAGTCGTGGCTGTCGGCGGCCTCCTTCCAGGAGACCACGCGGGTGCTGACCGACGCGGCGATCCACGCCAAGTCGGACTCGCTGCTCGGCCTCAAGGAGAACGTGATCATCGGCAAGCTCATCCCGGCCGGCACCGGCATGCCGGTGTACCGGAACATCCGGGTCGAGCCCACCGACGACGCGCGCTCCTCCGCCTTCCCGGCCACGACCTACCAGGAGGCGGATGGATACGCCTTCGGCCAGGGTTCTGGCGAGGCGGTTCCGCTGGAGGACTACGACTTCGGCGCCTACAACCGGTAGCCAAGGTCGGAAGTTCGGAAAAAAAGTCAACAAATAGGTTATTTCGAACGGACCGTTGCTCCGCCTGTTCCCGGTATTTCTCCGGGTTCCAGGCGAGCGGCGGTCCGTTCGGCATTTCCAAGACTCTTCAATCACCCATCGGGCCGTACCACGCCGCCTCCCGCACCCTCACCCCGGACCTCACCCCCACCGTCACCCCCAGGCCGCTTGCGTCGCCCGGGGGCGGCCGGGAAGGGACCGTGATCACGAAGGATTTCATTACCGTGAAGGATTCGTGCACTTATACGATAATTATCCTTCGCCAGGAAAAAGTTCTTCGTGACCACGCGCCGCCCTGCCGCGTCCGCTGGGCGCCGCGAGACGTGTGAGCGCTGCACGGCGCGGGTGGGACGAAACCGGCCGGCTACGCCACCGACACGCTTCGGATTCCTGTCACCTACGCCATCGACAGGTTCGGGCTCCTGTCACCTACGCCGCCGACCGCGCCTAGTGGTGTCGGTGGCGTAGGCGACAGGGTGCGCTTCGGGTCGATGGCGTAGCCGACAGGGGGCGGGAATGGACCGGGCGGGGCGGGCGTTACCACTCCTAGACAGTTGGCAGACTACGTACGCGCGCGCTCTGGCGAGCAGGTAAGCTTGCTGGTGGAAAGCCGCGCGAGCGACCGATGCTAATTTGGTCGGCGGGCACACGGGTGGTACCTTTTACATTCGTGCCCGTCTCCGCGCGGGTGCCTGCGTGTCAGCCGTCGGCGAGACGTTGGGTCATATCGACCCGGCGCAGTGGCCGTGCAGCTGGCCGTGTGGACTCTCTCCCTGGCAGTCCGGATTCGGATGGGTGTGGGCTGCCGCCCCGTGAGACGGTGTTTGCCGTCGGCCGAAGGCCGAGCGCGACACACCCGACCTCGGGGGTCGGAGAAGAGCGAAAACGTGCAGGTCAGACGGGTGGAAACGCCGGGAAACCGACGAAAAACCTGGCGATTTCTTGGCTTGCTAATGGCCCGGGAAACCGGGGAACCCAGAAGCAAGCACACATGAGCTTGACAGTAGGAATACGACGGGAAGACGGAGACTCGGTTGCCCACGATCCAGCAGCTGGTCCGCAAGGGCCGCCAGGACAAGGTGTCGAAGAACAAGACGCCGGCGCTCAAGCAGAGCCCGCAGCGTCGTGGTGTGTGCACGCGCGTTTACACGACCACGCCCAAGAAGCCGAACTCCGCGCTGCGCAAGGTCGCCCGCGTCCGGCTGACAAGCCAGATTGAGGTCACCGCCTACATTCCCGGCGTCGGCCACAACCTCCAGGAGCACTCCATCGTGCTGGTCCGCGGCGGCCGTGTCCGCGACCTGCCCGGTGTGCGTTACAAGATCATCCGCGGTTCGCTGGACACCCAGGGCGTCCGCAACCGCAAGCAGGCGCGCAGCCGGTACGGCACGAAGAAGGAGAAGAGCTGAGATGCCGCGTAAGGGTCCCGCCGCGAAGCGGCAGCTAGTCACCGATCCGGTCTACGGCTCGCCGCTCGTCACCGCGCTCGCCAACAAGGTCCTCAAGGAGGGCAAGCGCTCGCTCGCCGAGCGCATCGTCTACGGGGCGCTCGAGGGCTGCCGGGAGAAGAACGGCAATGACCCGGTGGTCACCCTCAAGCGCGCGCTTGACAACGTCAAGCCCACCCTCGAGGTCCGCAGCCGCCGAGTCGGCGGTGCCACCTACCAGGTTCCCGTGGAGGTGCGCGCGTCGCGTTCCACCACGCTTGCCCTGCGCTGGCTCGTGACGTACGCACGGCAGCGCCGGGAGAAGACAATGACCGAGCGGCTCATGAACGAGCTGCTCGACGCCAGCAACGGCCTCGGGGCGAGCGTCAAGCGCCGCGAGGACACCCACAAGATGGCGGAGTCCAACAAGGCCTTCGCTCATTACCGCTGGTAACACCGAAAACTAGTAAGAAGGACGCTTAACGTGGCCACCACGACCGCAGCAGACCTCGCCAAGGTCCGGAACATCGGGATCATGGCCCATATCGACGCGGGCAAGACGACGACGACCGAGCGCATCCTCTTCTACACGGGCATCAACTACAAGATCGGTGAAGTCCACGATGGCGCCGCCACCATGGACTGGATGCCCCAGGAGCAGGAGCGCGGGATTACGATCACGTCCGCCGCGACCACCACGTCCTGGCTGGACCACACGATCAACATCATCGACACCCCCGGCCACGTCGACTTCACCGTTGAGGTGGAGCGCTCGCTGCGGGTGCTCGACGGCGCGGTGGCCGTGTTCGACGCCGTGGCAGGCGTGGAGCCGCAGTCCGAGACGGTCTGGCGGCAGGCCGACAAGTACGACGTGCCCCGGATCTGCTTCGTCAACAAGATGGACAGGACCGGCGCCGAGTTCCACCGCTGCGTGGACATGATGATCAGCCGGCTGGGCGCGACCCCGGCCGTCATCCAGCTCCCGTGGGGCGTTGAGGCGGACTTCCGCGGCGTCATCGACCTGGTCCGGATGAACGCCCTGATCTGGAACACCGAGGGCAAGGGCGACAAGTACGACGTCGTCGACATCCCGGCTGACCACGCCGAGGCGGCCCGCGAGTGGCGCGACAAGCTGCTTGAGACCGTGGCCGAGAACGACGACGAGATGATGGTGCTGTACCTCGACGGCGAGGAGCCGACCGAGGAGCAGCTCGTCGCGGCCATCCGCCGCGCCACGCTGTCCAGCGCCATCAACCCGGTGCTGTGCGGCTCCGCGTTCAAGAACAAGGGCGTGCAGCCGATGCTGGACGCCATCGTCGCCTACCTGCCGTCTCCGCTCGATGTCCCGGCGATCCAGGGGCACTCGGTCAAGGACGCGGAGCAGGTGGTCGAGCGGCACGCCGACCCGAACGAGCCGTTCTCGGCGCTGGCGTTCAAGATCATGGCCGACCCGCACCTGGGCAAGCTCACCTACATCCGCATCTACTCCGGCACCCTCGAGACCGGCACCGCGGTGCTGAACTCGATCAAGGACCGGAAGGAGCGGATCGGCAAGATCTACCAGATGCACGCGAACAAGCGTGAGGAGCGGCCGAGCGCGGTCGCCGGGTCGATCGTGGCCGTCATGGGCCTCAAGGACACCACGACCGGCGACACACTGTGCGACCCGGCCAAGCCGGTGATCCTGGAGTCGATGACCTTCCCAGCTCCCGTCATTAACGTGGCGATCGAGCCGAAGACCAAGAGCGACCAGGAGAAGCTGGGCACCGCGATCCAGCGTCTGGCCGAGGAGGACCCGACCTTCCAGGTCCAGACCGACTTCGAGACCGGGCAGACGATCATCTCGGGGATGGGCGAGCTCCACCTTGAGGTGCTGGTCGACCGGATGAAGCGCGAGTTCAACGTCGAGGCCAACATCGGCCGCCCGCAGGTCGCCTACCGCGAGACCGTCCGCAAGGAGGTCGTCAAGGTCGAGTACACGCACAAGAAGCAGACCGGTGGTTCTGGCCAGTTCGCGCGGGTGCTCATCAACCTCGGGCCGACCGGCGGCGACGGCGGCGGCTACGAGTTCGAGAACAAGGTAAGCGGCGGCCGCATCCCGCGGGAGTACATCCCGTCGGTGGACGCCGGCTGCCAGGAAGCCGCCGAGTTCGGCGTGCTGGCCGGGTTCCCGATGGTCGACGTCAAGGTGACGCTGACCGACGGTGCCTACCACGAGGTGGACTCCTCGGAGCTCGCCTTCAAGATCGCCGGCTCGATGGCCTTCAAGAAGGCCGCCGCGCTGGCCAGCCCGGTTCTGCTCGAGCCGCTGATGAGCGTCGAGGTCTACACACCCGAGGACTACATGGGTGACGTGATCGGCGACCTCAACAGTCGGCGCGGTCAGATCCAAGCCATGGAGGAACGATCCGGGGCCCGGGTGGTCAAGGCTCTCGTCCCGCTGTCGGAGATGTTCGGCTACATCGGGGACCTGCGCAGCAAGACGTCAGGTCGGGCGAACTTCAGCATGCAGTTCGACTCGTACTCCGAGGTGCCGCCGAACATCGCCAAGGAGATCATCGCCAAGGCGCGCGGCGAGTAATCGCAGCGCGCAACAGCAGGCATTAGAACCCAGAAACACTCCAGCCCCACCGAGGGTTGGGCCGGATCGCAACGAGGAGATACCAGTGGCGAAGGCAAAGTTCCAGCGGACTAAGCCGCACGTCAACATCGGCACCATCGGTCACATCGACCACGGTAAGACGACGCTGACCGCGGCGATCACCAAGGTGCTGCACGACAAGTTCCCTGACGTCAACCCGTTCACCCCCTTCGACCAGATCGACAACGCGAAGGAAGAGCGGGAGCGTGGCATCACGATCTCGATCTCGCACGTCGAGTACCAGACCGATAAGCGGCATTACGCGCACGTGGACTGCCCCGGTCACGCGGACTACGTGAAGAACATGATCACCGGTGCGGCGCAGATGGACGGGGCGATCCTCGTGGTCGCCGCGACCGACGGCCCGATGCCGCAGACCCGCGAGCACGTGCTGCTGGCCCGCCAGGTCGGCGTGCCCTACATCGTGGTCGCGCTGAACAAGTGCGACATGGTGGACGACGAGGAGATCCTCGAGCTCGTCGAGCTCGAGGTTCGCGAGCTGCTCACGCAGTACGAGTTCCCCGGCGACGACGTCCCGGTCATCCGCGTGGCCGCCTACCCGGCGCTGAACGGTGACGAGAAGTGGGGCGAGTCCGTCCTCGAGCTCATGAACGCCGTGGACGACGCCATCCCGCAGCCTGTCCGCGAGGTGGAGAAGCCGTTCCTGATGCCGGTCGAGGACGTCTTCTCGATCACCGGCCGCGGCACCGTGGTGACCGGCCGGATCGAGCGCGGCGTGGTCCACACCGGCGAGGTCGTCGACATCATCGGCATCAAGGAGAAGCCGACGTCGACCACCGTCACCGGTGTGGAGATGTTCCGCAAGCTCCTCGACGAGGGGCAGGCGGGCGACAACGTGGGGCTGCTGCTCCGCGGTGTCAAGCGCGAGGACGTTGAGCGCGGCCAGGTCATCATCAAGCCGGGCACCAACACCCCGCACACCGAGTTCGAGGGCCAGGTCTACATCCTGTCCAAGGAGGAGGGCGGCCGTCACACGCCGTTCTTCAACAACTACCGCCCGCAGTTCTACTTCCGTACCACCGACGTGACCGGCGTGGTCACGCTGCCGGAGGGCACGGAGATGGTGATGCCGGGCGACCGTACCGACATGTCGATCAGCCTTATCCAGCCCATCGCCATGGAAGACGGACTGAAGTTCGCGATCCGGGAAGGCGGCCGCACCGTCGGCGCCGGCCGGGTCACCAAGATTCTGAAGTAGCGAGCCGCCGCGGCGGCCAGGGGCCGATCAGCCCCGGCCGCCGCGGCGCTTGCATGTCAGGGTCCAGTTAAGACAGCGGCACGAAGAGATTGAGGAAGAAGCCCAAATGGCGGGACAGAAGATCCGCATCCGGCTCAAGGCATATGACCACGAGGTCATCGACAGCTCGGCGCGGAAGATCGTCGACACGGTGACCCGCACCGGCGCGCGCGTTGCCGGTCCTGTGCCGCTGCCTACCGAGAAGAACGTGTACTGCGTCATTCGCTCGCCGCACAAGTACAAGGACTCGCGCGAGCACTTTGAGATGCGGACGCACAAGCGGCTGATCGACATCATCGATCCCACGCCCAAGACCGTCGACTCCCTGATGCGGCTTGACCTTCCGGCCGGCGTCTACATCGAGATCAAGCTCTGAGGACTCACTGATCATGGCAATGACAGGGATCCTGGGCACCAAGCTTGGCATGACCCAGGTCTTCGACGAAACCGGACAGGTAGTGCCGGTCACGGTGGTACAGGCGGGCCCGTGTGTGGTCACCGCCGTCCGTACCCCGGACAACGATGGCTACTCCGCCGTCCAGATCGGTTTCGGTCAGCTCTCGGACAGCAAGCTCCGTAAGCTCACCAAGCCGATGAGGGGCCAGTTCGAGAAGGCCGGGGTGACGCCACGCCGGTACATCGCCGAGATTCGCACCCAGGACGCATCCACCTACACGCTCGGGCAGGAGCTGACCGCCGAGCTGTTCGCGGCCGGCCAGCGGGTCGACGTGACCGGCAAGTCCAAGGGCAAGGGCTTCGCGGGCGTTATGAAGCGACACGGCTTCAAGGGCCTGTCGTCCTCGCACGGCACCCAGCGCAAGCACCGCTCGCCCGGCTCGATTGGCGCCTGCGCCACCCCCGGGCGCGTTTTCAAGGGCGTCCGGATGGCCGGCCGGATGGGCGGCGAGCGCACCACCGTGCAGAGCCTGACCGTGCACGCGGTCGACGGTGACAAGAACCTGCTGCTCATCAAGGGCGCGGTTCCCGGCCCGCGCGGCGGGCTGGTCATGGTTCGCGCCGCTGTCCTGGAGGGGAACTGATGACTAGCATCAACATCGTCTCGCCGTCGGGCGAGCAGGCCGGCACCGCTGAACTCCCTGACGCGATCTTCGCCGCCAAGATCAACGTGCCGCTGATGCACCAGGTCGTGATCGCGCAGCGCGCCGCCGCCCGGCAGGGCACCGCGTCCACCAAGACCCGGGGCGAGGTCAGCGGCGGCGGCCGCAAGCCGTACCGCCAGAAGGGCACCGGCCGGGCCCGCCAGGGTTCGACCCGCGCGCCGCAGTTCACCGGCGGCGGCGTCTCGCACGGCCCGGTGCCGCGGGACTTCTCGCAGAAGACGCCCAAGAAGATGAAGGCGGCCGCGCTCCGCGGCGCGCTGTCGGACCGGGCGGCCAACGAGCGCGTGTTCGTCGTCACCTCGTTCGTCCAGGGCGATGTGCCGAAGACCAAGGACGCGCTCGCGGTGCTCGACACCGTGACCGGCGGTGCCGACAGGAACATCCTGATCGTCACCACGCACGACGACGAGATCACCTGGAAGTCGCTGCGCAACGTCCCCAGCGTGCACCTGCTCGCGGAGGACCAGCTCAACACCTACGACGTGCTCGACAGCGACTACCTGGTCTTCACCCAGGCCGCGCTGAACGCGTTCGTGGAAAGGGGTTCGGAGTGAGCAGGATCTACAACCCCCGGGACATTCTGCTGCGTCCGGTGGTTTCCGAGAAGAGCTACGGCCTCCTCGACGAGGGCAAGTACACGTTCATCGTTGCCCCCGACGCCAACAAGACGCAGATCAAGCAGGCAGTCGAGGAAGTGTTCCGGGTCAAGGTGACCGGCGTGAACACGCTGAACCGGCAGGGCAAGCGCCGGCGCACCCGGACTGGCTGGGGCAAGCGAGCGGACACCAAGCGGGCCATCGTGACCTTGGCTGACGGTGACCGGATCGACATCTTCGGCGGACCGGTTAGTTAAGGAGACGTTAGGTGGGAATCCGTAAATACAAGCCGACCACCCCTGGTCGGCGCGGCGCCAGCGGCTCCGACTTCTCCGAGATCACCCGGAGCGAGCCGGAGAAGTCGCTGGTCCGCCCGCTGCACAGCAAGGGTGGCAGGAACGTCCACGGCCGGGTCACCGCCCGGCACCAGGGCGGCGGGCACAAGCGCGCTTACCGTCTGATCGACTTCCGTCGGCACGACAAGGACGGCGTCCCGGCGAAGGTCGCGCACATCGAGTACGACCCGAACCGCACCGCTCGCATTGCGCTGCTCCACTACCTGGACGGCGAGAAGCGCTACATCCTCGCTCCGCAGGGCCTGCACCAGGGCGACCGGGTGGAGAACGGCACCGGGGCGGACATCAAGCCTGGTAACGCACTGCCGCTGAAGTCGATTCCGACCGGTACGGTCATCCACGCGATCGAGATGCGGCCGGGCGGCGGCGCCAAGATCGCGCGGTCCGCCGGGTCCGGCGTCCAGCTTCTGGCCAAGGAGGCCGGCTACGCGACCCTGCGCATGCCGTCGGGCGAGATCCGGCGGGTCAGCGCGGAGTGCCGCGCGACCGTGGGCGAGGTCGGCAACGCGGAGCAGGGCAACATCAAGATCGGCAAGGCGGGGCGTAACCGCTGGAAGGGCAAGCGACCGTCGGTTCGTGGCGTGGCCATGAACCCGATCGATCACCCGCACGGCGGTGGCGAGGGCAAGACCTCCGGCGGTCGCCACCCGGTCAGCCCGTGGGGCAAGCCTGAGGGCCGCACCCGCAAGGCGAACAAGCCAAGTGACCGGCTGATCAGCCGTCGCCGCGGCAAGAACAAGCGGTAGGGAGCAGCCTGAAATGCCTCGTAGCCTGAAGAAGGGGCCCTTCGTCGACGACCACCTGATGAAGAAGGTGGACGTGCAGAACGAGAAGGGCACCAAGACTGTTATCAAGACCTGGTCGCGGCGGTCCATGATCGTCCCGGCGATGCTCGGTCACACGATTGCGGTGCACGACGGCCGCAAGCACATCCCGGTGTTCGTCACCGAGTCGATGGTCGGCCACAAGCTCGGCGAGTTCGCGCCCACGCGGACGTTCCGAAGCCACGTCAAGGACGACCGGCGCAGCCGGCGATAAGCCTGAGAAGGGAAACGCACCAATGGAAGCCAGGGCTAAGGCGCGCTACGTGCGCATTACGCCGCAGAAGGCGCGCCGGGTGGTGGACCTGATCCGCGGGCTACCCGCCGACCAGGCGCAAGCCGTTCTGCAGTTCGCGCCCCAAGCCGCCAGCGACACGGTTGGCAAGGTGCTGGCCAGCGCCATGGCCAACGCCGAGCAGATCGGCGGTCGCGACCGGGGCATGCTGTGGGTCTCGACCGCGTACGTGGACGAAGGACCGACGCTGAAGCGGTTCCGGCCGCGGGCGCAGGGCCGTGGATACCGGATCAACAAGCGGACCAGCCACATCACGGTCGTGGTGTCCGACGACCACGAGGGAGGGGACCGCTAGTGGGACAGAAGGTTAACCCGCATGGGTTCCGTCTAGGCATCACCACCGACTTCAAGAGCCGCTGGTACGCGGAGAAGAAGTACAAGGACTACGTCGCCGAGGACGTGGCGATCCGCCGCTTGCTGCAGAAGGGCATGGAGCGGGCCGGCATCTCCAAGGTGGAGATCGAGCGGACCACGGACCGGGTGCGGGTGGACATCCACACCGCTCGTCCGGGCATCGTGATCGGCCGCCGCGGCGCGGAGGCCGACCGGATCCGCGGCGACCTGGAGAAGCTCACCGCCAAGCAGATCCAGCTGAACATCCTCGAGGTGAAGAACCCCGAGGTTGACGCTCAGCTGGTGGCGCAGGGCGTGGCCGAGCAGCTCTCCAGCCGGGTCTCCTTCCGGCGGGCGATGCGCAAGGCGATGCAGAGTTCGATCAAGGGCGGCGCGAAGGGCATCCGGGTGCAGTGCTCCGGGCGTCTGGGCGGCGCTGAGATGTCGCGCAGCGAGTTCTACCGCGAGGGCCGGGTGCCGCTGCACACGCTCCGCGCGGACATCGACTACGGCTTCTACGAGGCGCGGACGACCTTCGGCCGGATCGGCGTCAAGGTCTGGATCTACAAGGGTGACGCGGCCCCCACCCGGGCTGGCCGCGAGGCTCAGCAGGCGGCGCTGCGCGCGGCCGGTGCCGGGCAGCGCCGGGACCGTGACGGTGGCCGGCCGCCAGCGGGCGGCCCGCGTCGGCCACGCCGGGACGGCGGCCGTCCGGACAACCGCAGTGACCGTCCCGAGCGGACCGCCCCCGCGGCGGAGCCGTCGGCGGAAACCAGTGGGGAGGGCTAACAATGCTAATTCCGCGTAAGGTCGCGCACCGCAAGCAGCACCGTCCGCACCGGACCGGCGCTGCGAGCGGTGGCACCCGCGTCACGTTCGGGGAGTTCGGCATCCAGGCCCTCGAGCACGCTTACATCACCAACCGCCAGATTGAGGCGGCCCGTATCGCGATGACCCGGCACATCCGGCGTGGCGGCAAGGTGTGGATCAACATCTACCCCGACCGCCCGCTGACCAAGAAGCCGGCCGAGACGCGCATGGGCTCAGGTAAGGGTTCGCCCGAGTGGTGGATCGCCAACGTCAAGCCGGGCCGGGTGATGTTCGAGCTGTCCGGCGTCGACGAGACGGTGGCCCGCGAGGCGCTGCGCCGCGCGATCCACAAGCTCCCCATCAAGTGCAAGATCGTCAAGCGAGAGTTGGGTGAAGCCTGATGGCTACGGGCTTGACCGCCGAGCAGCTGCGGGCCTCCTCCCCTGAGGAGCTGGTCAGCAAGCTGGCCGAGGCGAAGGAAGAGCTGTTCAACCTGCGCTTCCAGGGCGCCACGGGCCAGCTCGAGAGCCACGGTCGACTGCGCGCCGTGCGCAAGGAGATCGCTCGCATCTACACCGTGATGCGGGAACGCGAGCTCGGCATCATCATCGACGTCGAGGAAGAGACGGCCGCGGACGTCGAGGGGAGCATGAAGTGAGCACCACGCCAGACGAGACCACGGTCGACGAGACCTCCGACGCGCGCGGCTATCGCAAGACCCGCGAGGGTCTCGTGGTCAGCGACAAGATGGACAAAACCGTCGTCGTCGCGGTGGAAGACCGTGTTAAGCACCCCAAGTACGGCAAGGTCCTCCGCCGTACCAAGAAGTACAAGGCACACGACGAGCAGAACGAGTGCGGCGTCGGCGACCGTGTACTGCTGATGGAGACTCGGCCGCTGTCGGCCACCAAGCGGTGGCGCGTGGCTGGAATCCTCGAGAAGGCCAAGTAAGTAAGGACGAATCGCCGGCGGAAAACTCCGGCGTGACGAAGCAGGAGTTGACGTGATCCAGCAGGAGTCGCGGCTTAAAGTCGCCGACAACACGGGTGCGAAGGAAATCTTGTGTATCCGCGTGCTCGGCGGCAGTGGCCGGCGATACGCGGGCATCGGTGACGTCATCGTGGCGACCGTGAAGGACGCGCTGCCCGGGGCTGGCGTCAAGAAGGGCGACGTCGTCAAGGCGGTCGTGGTGCGTACCCGCAAGGAGCGCCGCCGCGCAGACGGTTCCTATATCCGCTTCGACGAGAACGCAGCCGTCCTGATCAGGGACGGCGGAGATCCGCGCGGCACCCGCATCTTCGGCCCGGTCGGCCGGGAGCTTCGGGAGAAGCGGTTCATGCGGATCATCTCGCTGGCGCCGGAGGTGCTGTGATGAAGATCAAGAAGGGCGACCACGTGATCGTCCTGGCCGGTAAGGACAAAGGCGCGACCGGGACCGTCATTGCGGCGTACCCGGACCGCGACAAGGTTCTCGTCCAGGGCGTGAACATGATCAAGAAGAACAAGAAGGTGACCAACACGGGTGTCCGTGGCGCGCAGGACGGCGGCATCACCACCCAGGAGGCGCCGATCCACGTGAGCAACGTGTCGCTGGTCGATCCTGAGACCAAGCGCCCGGCCCGCGTTGGCTACAAGATCAACGAGGACGGCGCCAAGGTCCGCGTGCTCCGTCCTAGCGGGAAGGAAATCTGATGGCCACCGAGGCGCCGGCCCTGCCGCGGCTCAAGCAGAGGTACCGCACCGAGATCGCCCCCGCCTTGAAGGACGAGTTCGGTTACGCCAACGTGATGCAGATCCCGGGGCTGACCAAGATCGTCGTGAACATGGGTGTCGGCGAGGCGGCGCGGGACGCGAAGCTCATCGACGGTGCCATCAGGGACCTGGCCACGATCACCGGGCAGAAGCCGGCCGTGGCGAAGGCCAAGAAGTCCATCGCTCAGTTCAAGCTGCGCGAGGGCATGCCGATCGGCGCGCACGTGACGCTGCGCGGCGACCGGATGTGGGAGTTCCTCGACCGGACGCTCTCGATCGCGCTGCCCCGCATTCGTGACTTCCGCGGCCTTTCCGACAAGCAGTTCGACGGGCGCGGTAACTACACCTTCGGTCTCACCGAGCAGGTCATGTTCCACGAGATCGACCCGGACAAGGTGGACAGGCAGCGGGGGATGGACATCACCGTCGTCACCACGGCAACCAACGACGCCGAGGGCCGCGCGCTGCTGCGGCGTCTTGGCTTCCCGTTCAAGGAGGGCTGACAGATGGCGAAGACGGCCCTAGTCGTCAAGGCCAAGCGGAAGCCGAAGTTCGAGGTGCGCGGTTACACGCGGTGCACCCGCTGCGGTCGTCCGCGTGCCGTCTACCGGAAGTTCGGCCTCTGCCGTATCTGCTTCCGCGCGATGGCGCACAAGGGCGAACTGCCCGGCATCACCAAGTCAAGCTGGTAATAACTATCTACACGCCGTAGGTCCGTGCGAGCGCGTCCGTGCGAGCAGGGAAACCGCGGCGAGGAAGGCCAAAACGGCCATGTCAATGACCGACCCGATTGCGGACATGCTGACCCGTGTGCGGAACGCCAACTCGGCGTACCACGACACCGTGGGCATGCCGTACTCGAAGATCAAGTCGCACATCGCGGAGATCCTCCAGCAGGAGGGCTACATCGCCGGGTGGCGCGTCGAGGACGCCGAAGTCGGCAAGAACCTGGTGGTCCTGCTGAAGTTCGGCAACGCCAGGGAGCGCTCGATCGCGGGCATCAAGCGGGTCTCCAAGCCCGGCCTGCGCGTGTACGCGAAGAAGGACAACCTGCCCCGGGTGCTCGGCGGGCTCGGCGTCGCGATCATCTCGACGTCAAGCGGCCTGATGACCGACAAGCAGGCCAAGAAGAACGGCGTGGGCGGGGAAGTCCTCGCCTACGTCTGGTAGCGGGAAGGGAGAGCAACGACATGTCACGTATTGGACGTCTCCCCATTCCTGTTCCCAGCGGAGTGGACATCGCCATCGACGGCCAGGCGGTCAGCGTTAAGGGGCCCAAGGGTTCCCTGAGCCTCACCGTCGCGGAGCCGATCGCCGTGGAACGCCAGGACGGCGTGCTGAACGTCACCAGGCCGAATGACGAGGGACGGGTTCGCGCCCTGCACGGCCTGTCCCGCACGCTCATCGCCAACATGGTGACCGGCGTCACCACGGGGTACAGCAAGACGCTGGAGATCGTCGGCGTCGGCTACCGCGTCGCTGCCAAGGGCAAGGACCTCGAGTTCTCGCTCGGCTTCAGCCACCCGGTGGTCGTCACGCCCCCCGAGGGCATCACCTTCCGCGTCGAGGCGCCGACCAGGTTCGTGGTCGAGGGCATCGACAAGCAGCTGGTGGGCGAGACCGCGGCGCGGATCCGCAAGCTCCGCAAGCCCGACCCCTACAAGGCCAAGGGCGTGCGGTACCAGGGTGAAGTGATCCGCCGCAAGGTCGGGAAGGCTGGTAAGTAGTCATGGCTGGTACCCAGGCCAAGAGGTCATCGATCGAGTACGCCTCCGGGCGGGTCGGGCCGCGCACCGCGACCAAGACCCGTGCCCGTGTCCGGCGTCACCTCCGGGTGCGCAAGAAGGTCACCGGCACCACGCTGCGCCCGCGTCTCGTCGTCAACCGGTCCGCACGGCACCTGTTCGTGCAGATCGTCGACGACAGCGTCGGCCGGACGCTCGCGTCCGCGTCCACGCTGGACGAGTCCATCAAGTCCGCCGAGGGCGACAAGACGGCCAAGGCCAAGCTTGTCGGCGCGCTCATCGCCGAGCGGGCGAGGGACGCTGGCATCGAGGCAGTGGTCTTCGACCGTGGCGGCTACCAGTACCACGGCCGGGTGGCCGCGCTCGCGGACAGCGCCCGGGAAGCCGGGCTGACGCTGTGATCCCGGGCAAGAACGTAACTGAGAGGAACAGCTAATGCCAGGAGCTCCGCGGCGTGGGGGCCAGGGCGGCGGCGGCGAGCGGCGGGAACGTCGTGACGACCGGCGCGGCGGCCAGGCCGAGAAGCAGACGGTCTACCTGGAGCGCGTGGTCACGATCAACCGCGTGGCCAAGGTGGTCAAGGGCGGGCGCAGGTTCAGCTTTACCGCGCTCGTCGTGGTAGGCGACGGTAACGGCATGGTCGGCGTCGGCTACGGGAAGGCCAAGGAGGTGCCCGCGGCGATCGCCAAGGGCGTCGAAGAGGCCAAGAAGCACTTCTTCCGCGTACCGCGCATCGTCGGCACCATCCCGCACACGGTGCAGGGTGAGGCGGCGGCCGGCGTGGTCCTGCTCAAGCCGGCCAGCCCGGGTACCGGCGTCATCGCCGGCGGCCCGGTCCGCGCCGTGCTCGAGTGCGCGGGGATCAGCGACGTGCTGTCCCGTTCGCTCGGCTCGTCCAACCCGATCAACGTGGTGCACGCTACCGTGGCCGCGCTGAAGGCGCTGAGCCGTCCGGAGGAGATCGCGGCCAAGCGCGGCCTGCCGATCGAGGACGTGGCGCCGAAGGCGATGCTCGCGGCGCAGCGCGCCGCAGCCGCGGCGAGCGCGTGACGAGGGGGTTCACGATGACACAGCTCAAGGTGACCCAGGTCAAGTCGAAGATCGGCGGGAACAGCACGCAGCGCGGTACGCTGCGTTCCCTGGGCCTGCGCAAGATCGGCCAGTCGGTGGTCAAGCCGGATCGCCCGGAGTTCCGGGGCATGATCCACACCGTCCGCCACCTGGTCGTGGTAGAGGAAGTGGACTAGCCATGCTGAAGCTGCATGATCTGCGGCCGGCCCCCGGTGCTCACAAGGCGAAGCAGCGGCTTGGCCGCGGCGAAGGCTCCAAGGGCAAGACGGCCGGCCGCGGTACCAAGGGCACCAAGGCTCGTTACCAGGTGCCGGTCGGGTTCGAGGGCGGCCAGGTGCCGCTCCAGCGGCGGCTGCCTAAGCTCAAGGGGTTCTCGAACGCCCTGTTCAAGACCGAATATCAGGTCGTCAACCTCGGGCGGCTCGCGGAGCTGTTCTCCGCGGGCAGCGAAGTCACGCCCGAGACCCTGGTGGCCAACGGCGCGGTGCGCCGTGGCGAGCTCGTGAAGGTGCTCGGCGACGGTGAGCTGTCGGTGGCGCTGCGGGTAAGTGCGCACAAGGTATCCGCGTCGGCTCGACAGAAGATCGAAGCGGCGGGCGGAACAGTTACGCTGCTCGGTTAGTCTCAGGTAGGCCACCACGTAGTGGACACCGAGGCCGCGTGCCCAGGCTGGCTCGTTCAAGGGGAAGCCCTTGGACGAGCTGGCTCCATGGGGATACGTCCGGGTAAGATACGGAAGCCGCTCACGCAGGTTCCGCCGATGAAGAGGGATCACGCATGCTGACCGCGTTCATCCGGGCGTTCAGAACGCCCGACCTGCGCAAAAAGCTGCTTTTCACGCTGGGCATCATCGCCCTGTTCAGGTTTGGCTCGTCGCTGCCCGCCCCGGGCATCAACGAGGCCAACGTGTCGTACTGCGCCGGCGTCGCCGCGAAGAGCAGTCTCGCAGGCACGCTGCAGATCGTCGACCTGCTCAGCGGTAACGCGCTTAAGTATCTGTCGGTATTCGCGCTCGGCATCATGCCGTACATCACCGCGAGCATCATCCTCCAGCTGCTGACCGTGGTCATCCCCCGGCTTGAGACGCTGAAGAACGAGGGCCAGGCCGGCCAGGCGAAGATCACGCAGTACACCAGGTACCTGACCATCGGCCTGGCGATCCTGCAGTCGACCGGGTACATCGAGCTTGCCCGCAGCGGCACGCTGTTCCCGAACTGCGACATTGCCGCCCACCCGATCATCCCGAACGCATCCGTGTTCCACATCGCGACGATGGTCATCGCGATGGTGGCGGGCACTGCGGTGATCATGTGGATGGGTGAACTGATCACCGACCGCGGCGTCGGCAACGGCATGTCAGTCATGATCTTCACGCAGGTCATTGCGGTTATCCCCGGTGAGCTGCTGGCGATTTACCAGGACCGGGGAACGTTCACCGCGCTGCTCGCGATCATCGTGATCTTCGTTGTCGTCGCGTTCGTGGTCTTCATGGAACAGGCCCAGCGGCGGATCCCGGTGCAGTACGCCAAGCGGATGGTGGGCCGCCGGATGTACGGCGGAACATCCACCTATATCCCGATGAAGGTCAACCAGGCCGGCGTCATCCCGGTCATCTTCGCCTCCAGCCTGCTGTACCTGCCGCAGCTCGCGGTGTCGCTGTTCGGCAACCAGAGCAAACCGCAGGGCTGGGACTCCTGGGTCCAGCGGTACCTGGAGATCAACTCGAGCACGAACCTGTCGAGCATGTGGTTCTACATGGCCCTGTTCTTCCTGTTGATCGTCGCTTTCACGTTCTTCTACGTCTCGATCACGTTCAACCCGGTCGAAGTTGCCGACAACATGAAGAAGTACGGCGGGTTCATCCCCGGCATCAGGCCGGGGAGGCCGACCGCCGAGTACCTCAGCTACGTGCTTAACCGGCTCACTACCCCCGGCTCGCTCTATCTCGGCGTCGTCGCCCTCTTCCCGCTGGTCGCGCTGGCAGTGATCGGCGTGGCCAACGAGTTCCCGTTCAGCGGCGTGAGCCTGCTCATCATGGTCGGCGTCGGCCTTGACACGGTCAAGCAGATCGAGAGCCAGCTGCAGCAGCGTAATTACGAAGGTTTCCTGCGATAGTGCGCATCGTCCTGGTTGGGCCCCCCGGAGCGGGCAAAGGGACTCAGGCCCACTTCATCGCATCGCACCTGTCGATCCCGCGCATTTCGACCGGCGACATCTTCAGGTACAACGTTGCGAACAGCACTGATCTCGGCGCCAAGGCCAAGGAGTACATGGACCGCGGTGATCTCGTTCCCGACGAGATCACCGTGGCGATGGTCCGCGATCGGTTGGCGGAGGCGGACGCCAAGGCCGGGTTTCTGCTCGACGGCTTCCCGCGTAACGTGCCGCAGGCCGAGACGCTGAAGAAGATGCTGGCCGAGATGGACACCAGGCTGACCGTGGTGCTCGAGCTCGTGGTGGACGAGGACGAGGTGGTCAGGCGGCTGTCCGGCCGCCGTACGTGCCGCCGGTGCGAACGGGTCTGGCATGTGCTCTACGACCCGCCCAGCCGACCGGGCATCTGCGATGACTGCGGTGGCGAGCTCTTCCAGCGCGATGACGACAAGGAAGACGTGATCAGGCACCGGCTGGTGGTCTACCACAGCCAGACGGCGCCGCTGATCGCCTTCTACGCCGACGAGGGCATCCTCGTGGGCATCGACGCGACCGGGCCGGTGGAAGAGATCACCGCTCGGGCGCTTGACGCCCTGCAGCCATACACCCGCTGACAGAGTGCAAGACGTTGCCGCGAAGGTAACGTTAGAGCGGGGGGTGCGATATGCGGCTTCGGCGGGAACCGGCGATCCAGATCAAGACGCCTGCGCAGATCGCACGCATGTACGCGGCCGGCCAGGTGGTCGCACGGACACTGGCGGCGCTGGCCGACGCGGTACGCCCGGGGGTGGCGACGGCCGAGCTCGATTCGATCGCCGAACGGGAAATCCGGTCGGCCGGAGCGGTCCCCTCCTTCCTCGGCTACTTCGGCTATCCGGCCTCCATCTGCGCCTCGGTCAACGAGCAGGTAGTGCACGGGATACCGGACGAGCGGCAGCGTCTGCGGGCGGGCGACATCATCTCAATCGACTGCGGAGCGGTCCTCGACGGATGGCACGGGGACGCCGCGATCTCGCTCGGAGTAGGGGAGATCGATCCGGCCGACCAGGCCCTGCTCGACGCGTGCGAGACGTCGATGTGGGCCGGGATCGCTCAGGCGGTCCCCGGGCGGCGGCTCGGTGACATCTCGAATGCGGTGGAGCGCACGGTGCGCGATTGCGGGGATTACGGGCTGATTCGCGAGTACACCGGGCACGGGATCGGCACCGAGATGCATATGGATCCCGCGGTCAGGAACTACGGTCCGCCCGGGCAGGGAGCCAGGCTGCAGACCGGGATGGCACTCGCGATCGAGCCGATGATCACCCGGGGCGGCCGCGAGGTCGCCGAGCTGGACGACGGCTGGACGGTCGTCTCCGTCGACGGATCGCGCGCCGCGCATTTCGAGCACACTGTTGCGATCACCGCGCAGGGGCCGTGGGTGCTGACCGCCCTTGCGGGCGAAAGGTCAGCCCGGGCCGAGCGGGCTGGGGTGAACCTCGATCGCTGTGACCCGCAGCAAACGGCGACCGCCAGCAGCCGCGACGATGACCGCCTCGCCACGAGGACTGCGCCCGGTGGAGATGGCGATGTCGGCTGACCCGAAGGTACGCGCCTCGGACGCGGACCGGGAGCGCACCGCGGCACTGCTGCGCGAGCACCACGCGGTCGGCCGGCTGACGCCGGAGGAGTTCAACGAGCGGGTGGACAAGGCGTTCGCCGCCAGGACGCTGGGCGACCTCGAGGCCCTGCTGGCCGATCTGCCCGCCATCGACCTGTATCAGCTGCCCGCCGCGGGCATCCGCCCGGCCCCGCCCGGTGCGGTGCGCCGCCGGGGCGGCCCCGGCCTCAATCGGCGCGGCGACCGGGGGTTCTTTCCCGACCGGTCCTCCGGCTGGGTGACCTGGATGGCGGCCACCTCGATGCTGCTGGTGGTCTGGTTCGGCGTCGGCCTCGCGACCGGAGGCGTTGGCTGGCTCCCGTGGTTCCTGCTCATCGTCATCCCCTGGGCGCTGACCATCGCCCGGCGCCCGCCGGACCACCTATAGCGTTCAGACGGAGGTCGGGGGCGTCGGCGAGTCTGACGTTGCCGAAGTCGCCGGGGTCGGTGACGGGCTGCCGGTCGGTGCCGGGGTGCCGCTCCCGGTCGGCGCCGGGCTGCCGCTCCCGGTCGGGCTGGGCGACGCCGTGGGGGTGGGGCTGGTGGTCGGCGGGGTCGGGGTGGTGGACGGCGACGGGGTTCCCGACGCGACCGGAGTCCCGGTCGCGTTGGGCGTCGTGGTCGCGGTTGTGGTCGGGTTCGGGGACGGCTTGATGCTCTTGGCGCCGGTGCGCGGCAGGTGCGGTATCCACAGGCGGTTGCTGGCCCTGGCCAACTTCCGCTTCGCCTGGGGGATCTCCGCCCTGAAGAGATGACCGGCAGCCGTGGTCGCGGGCAGGACGAAGACCGCCCTCCGCCGGGGGCCGAGCGGCTTGGAGGCCACCGTGGTCCAGGTGCCGCCCACAAGCTCGGTGAGGTTCACGGTGTAGCCGGGCTTGTCCGACGGAGCGGCCACGACGAGACGGTCGCTGACCTTCCCCGAGACCAGCCGGAGCACGGGACGAATGACCGGCGCGGTGGCTTTTTTCGCCGGGCTATGGGTTGCAGACGCGGCCGGGCTGGGCGAGGACGCTCTGGACGGGCCGGTCTGCGATCCCGAGGTGGAGACCGCGGCGGACGGCGACGCCGGGGTGCCGCGGGTCGGCTTGGGGTGCGTGCGAGGCACTGGCTTGGGCTGGCTGACCGGCACGCCGAGCGGCGCGAGCACGTTGTAGGCGATCTGCTGGACCGGGGCGGGGAGGGCCTGCGCGGCCGCAGCCGCGGTGAGCCCGCCGAGCACCGCGACGACCGAGGCGGCGGCCACCGCCAGTCGGGCCGGCAGCAGCATGCGGGCGGGCCTGCGGGGGCCTGCGGATCCGCGCAGCCACCCGGACAGGGCGGACAAGGCGGACAAGGCGGACAAGGCGGACAACCTTGTCCGGCGCGGAGACGTCCGACTGGCCTCGCGGAAGGCCGCCAGGGCGGCGTCGCGGCCGGCCAGCTCGTGGGGATGGGCGTTCGTGGTGAGCGCCGTGATCAGGTGATTGAGGGCAGGGTCAAATGAACCTGGCTCTCCGAGGCGCTGCGCGCCGCTGCGGGGCTCGCCCCCGCCGGCCGTGCTCACTGGTCCACCTTCTCGATCTCGTGGATGCGCGGGTCGTCCGAGAGCGCGCGCAGACCACGGTGCAGTGCGGCGCGGACCGCACCCGGCGACTTGCGGAGGATGCGGGCCACGGCTTCGGTGTCCAAGCCGGCGATGACGCGCAGCGCCACGACGTCGGCCTGGTCCCTGGACAGCCCGGCCACCAGCGTGACGGCCTGCCTGGTGGACAGTCCGTGCAGCACCTCGTCCTCGACCGGGTTTCCGCTCGTCATCTGGTGCGGAACGGCCTCGCCGACCAGCACCTTGTCCCGGAACCGGTTGCGGGACCTGGCGGCGTCGATGGCCCGGTGCCTGCCGATGGTGAAGAGCCAGGCGCGGAATTCGTCCGCCCCGCCCTTCTTGAACTTGTGCAGGTCCCTGATTACCTGCAGCCAGGTCTCGCCGGCGACGTCATCGACGTCGTCGCAGCCGAGCACCTGCAGATAGCGAAGCAGCCTGGGCTGGAGTTCGTCCCAGAGCACCAGGAAACCGGTCTCGTCGCCCGACCTAGCGCGGGCGAGAGCCTCGTCGAACTCGTCCGCAGCGGTCTCCATCGCGGCAGCATGCTCCCACATCCGTGCACCAGAATGCTGACTTATGCGTGGGCTCTGTTCCGATTTTCCGCCGAAGCGGGCGGGGCCGGCGGTTCTGCCTAGGGTGGTGGCAGATCCGCCGGCCCGCGCGCTAGCTGTCAGGGCCGCTACGGTCAGCTCGCGACCGTGACGGTGACGGCGTTGCTGACCGAGGGGGCCAGCACGTGGGTGCCGAAGTACTGCAGCTCATACGTGGTGGTCGCGGCGGGCTTGACCGTGAACGCCACCTTGCCGTACTTGCCGGTCCTGATCGCCCTCAGGTGGTGAATCTTGCCGTTGGCGACCGTGTCGAGCCAGACCCACTGGCCCGGGAGGGCCTTGGTGTCCTTCGTGATGACGAGGGTGCCGTCGATCTTATCGGTCATCCCGGCCGTGATGCTGGCGGTCGCGGCCTGGGCGGACAGCGTGGTCGGGACCTTGACGAACGGCTTCACCCTGACACGCACCGAGGCGCTGCGGCTGGGCTTGTAGATGGGGCCGCCCGCGAAGACCAGCACGTACGAGGTGGAGGTCTTCGGGTAGACGGTGAAGACCACCTTGCCGAGCTTGCCGGTGAACTTCCTCTCGACTCCGACCCACTTCTTGGCCGTGACGCTCCACCGGTCAAGAGTGATGATCCGACCCGAGACGGGGGCCTTGTGGGCGGACAGGGTGCCGCCGATCTGGTCCGACTGGCCGACCGTGATCGTGCCCTTGGCCGCCGAGATTGACAGCTGCGTCGGCGTCCTGGTCGGCGTGGTGCCGGCGCTGGCCGCGCCCGCTGCCGCCAGAACTGCCGTCGCCGCGATCGCGACGCTCGCCACCGCCCGGGTGAGGGATGTGCGCATGTTTCCTCCCGAATCCGCCCTGTGCCATCGATGCTCAGGGATTACATGCCGACAGCGCGCGACCCCTCGAATCTGTTACGCGCCCAGCTAGAGCGGCTGCCAATGGCGGTTGCGCGCGGGCGTGTCGCGTACCCTGGAGGGGCGGGCGCGGGCACTCAGCCGCGCGGTCCGGCGGGCGAACTCCAGCGGGGCGCCTCGGCGGAATAGACCACGGGGCGGTGTTGCTTTACTCGGCGCCGGTGTTATCCTGCCGGTTCGCGTTCGCGGGAGGGGTGCAGTAGACTCTGCTGCGGCCCATCGGCTCGCTTTCCGCATGGCCTCATGCCACGGGGGAGTACCGTCGTCCAGCTCGACCTGTCTGTCTGAGCTGCTGCGAACAGCCAAGACACCAACCAAGACTACGCAGGACGAAGTGCGGAGGATATGCCCAAGAAAGACGGCGCCATCGAGATCGAAGGCACGGTGGTCGAGACGTTGCCAAATGCCTTCTTCCGCGTGGAGCTGGACAACGGGCACAAGGTACTCGCCCACATCAGCGGGAAGATGCGGATGCACTACATCCGGATCCTGCCCGACGACCGGGTGGTCGTAGAGCTCAGCCCGTATGACCTGAGCCGCGGTCGCATCGTTTATCGGTACAAGTAAGGGCATCCAGGCACCTAGGTGCCAGGAGCTAACCGGCCCGCCCTGCGGGCCACGAGGAGAAGTTTGCCGTGAAGGTCAAGCCGAGCGTCAAGAAGATCTGCAGCAAGTGCAGGGTCATCCGCCGCCACGGCCGCGTCATGGTGATCTGCTCGGACCCCCGGCACAAGCAGCGCCAGGGCTGAGCGGGACCGTCAGCCGCGCCCGCGAGCTGCAGCGCACCGCTGCACAACTGAATAAAACCAAGTAGTACGCGCATCGCAAGCGGCCCAGCCAACACTGGGCCGCAGCCCCCGGTTGGAGGCCGGGGCCCGTCCTGGGCAGGGACGGGAAGCGATGCGAAGGACCTCCACCCCATATGAAGGAGAACTGCCCAGAATGGCACGTCTCTCTGGCGTTGACCTGCCGCGCGAGAAGCGGCTTGAGATCGCCCTGACTTACGTCTATGGCATTGGCCGTACCCGGGCCGCAGAGACCCTCGCCGCCACCGGCGTGAGCGGCGACACCCGGGTCCACGCGCTCACCGACGACGACTTGGCCAAGCTGCGCGAGTGGATCGACGCGAACTACCAGGTCGAGGGTGACCTCCGCCGAGAGGTCGCGTCCGACATCCGCCGCAAGATCGAGATCGGCTGCTACCAGGGCATCAGGCACCGCAAGGGGCTGCCGGTGCACGGTCAGCGGACGCAGACGAACGCGCGTACCCGCAAGGGCAAGAAGAAGACCGTCGCCGGCAAGAAGAAGGCCGGGAAGAAGTAACCCGTTCCCCGGGTGATCACCTCAATCAGGAGCTTAAAGACAGATGCCGCCGCGCAAGAGCACCCAGCAGGGCGCACCCAAGAAGGTGCGCCGCAAGGAGCGGAAGAACATCGCTCACGGGCACGCCCACATCCGGTCCACGTTCAACAACACCATCGTCTCGATCACCGACCCCATCGGCAACGTGATCGCGTGGGCGTCCTCCGGCCAGGTCGGGTTCAAGGGCTCGCGCAAGTCGACCCCGTACGCAGCCCAGCAGGCCGCGGAGGCCGCCGCGCGCCGTGCCATGGAGCACGGCATGCGCAAGGTCGACGTCTTCGTCAAGGGACCGGGCTCCGGCCGCGAGACCGCCATCCGGTCGCTGCAGGCAACCGGCCTTGAGGTCGGTTCCATCCAGGACGTCACCCCCGTTCCGCATAATGGCTGCCGCCCGCCCAAGCGTCGGCGCGTCTGAGGAGAGACTGATGGCTCGATACACAGGGGCGGACTGCAAGCTGTGCCGCCGCGAAAAGGTAAAGCTGTTCCTGAAGGGTGCCAAGTGCGACGGCCCCAAGTGCCCCATCGAGATCCGGCCCTACCCGCCGGGCGAGCACGGCCGCATCCGGCAGAAGGACAGCGAGTACCTGCTTCAGATCCGCGAGAAGCAGAAGGCCCGCCGCATCTACGGCATCCTCGAGAAGCAGTTCCACGGCTACTACGTGGAGGCCACCCGCAAGTCCGGCCGGACCGGTGAGGCGCTGCTGCAGATCCTCGAGAGCCGGCTGGACAACGTGGTGTTCCGCGCCGGGTTCGCCAAGAGCAGGGACATGGCCCGCCAGCTGGTCGGGCACGGTCACATCATGGTGAACGGCAGGCGGGTCAACATCCCGTCCTACCGCGTCCGCGAGAACGACGTCATCGAGGTCGCGGCCAAGTCGCTGGAGCTGACCCCGATGGTCGTCGCCCGCGCCGAGCTCGGCGAGCGGATCGTCCCGGCCTGGCTCGAGGTCATGCCCGACCAGATGCGCGTCCTCGTGCACCAGCTCCCGGCCCGGGCCCAGATCGACACCCAGGTCCAAGAGCAGCTCATCGTCGAGTACTACTCGAAGTAAACTGTTATTCACGACGGGCGACAGCCGCCCGCCGCCATTCACGGTGTCATATAGCGGGCACCTGGAAGGAAGTCTCATGCTCATCGCACAGCGTCCCTCCCTCGGTGAGGAGCAGGTCGGCGACTACCGGTCGAAGTTCACGATCGAGCCGCTCGAGCCAGGGTTCGGCTACACGATCGGAAACTCGATCAGGCGTACGCTGCTGTCCTCCATTCCCGGCGCGGCGGTCACGTCGATCCGGATCGAGGGTGTGCTGCACGAGTTCACCACCGTGCCCGGGGTCAAGGAGGATGTCACCGACATCATCCTCAACCTCAAGCAGCTCGTGGTCTCGTCCGAGCACGACGAGCCAGTGGTGATGTACCTGCGCAAGCAAGGTCCGGGCGCGGTTACCGCGGCTGACATCGCGCCGCCCGCGGGCGTCGAGGTGCACAACCCGGATCTGCACATCGCGACCCTCAACAGCAAGGGCAAGCTGGAGATGGAGCTGACGGTCGAGCGTGGCCGCGGTTACGTCTCCGCGACCCAGAACAAGCAGCCCGGGCAGGAGATCGGCCGGATTCCGATCGACTCCATCTACTCGCCCGTGCTGCGCGTCACCTACAAGGTGGAAGCCACCCGAGTCGAGCAGCGCACCGACTTCGATCGGCTCATCCTGGACGTCGAGACCAAGTCCTGCATGCGCCCGAGGGACGCGGTGGCCAGCGCCGGCAAGACGCTGACCGAGCTCTTCGGCCTGGCGCGCGAGCTCAACGTCGATGCCGAGGGCATCGACATCGGCCCGTCGCCCACGGACGCCGCGCTCGCGGCGGACCTGGCGCTGCCGATCGAGGACCTGAACCTCACCGTCCGGTCGTACAACTGCCTCAAGCGCGAGGGCATCCACACCGTGGGCGAACTGGTCGCGCGCAGCGAGCAGGACCTTCTCGACATAAGGAACTTCGGCGCGAAGTCCATCGAGGAAGTCAAGCAGAAGCTGATCGACATGGGCCTGGCGCTCAAGGACTCCCCGCCCGGATTCGACCCGAGCAGCGCCGTCGACAACTTCGGTGGCGACGACGAAGAGAGCTACGTCGAAACCGAGCAGTACTAACTCGTACTTGCTTCACAGAAAGGGTTTCAATGCCCACGCCTACCAAGGGTGCTCGGATGGGCGGCAGCCCGGCTCACCAGCGACACATGCTGGCGAACCTGGCCACCGCGCTCTTCGAGCACGGGAAGATCACCACCACCGAGGCCCGGGCCCGCAGGCTGCGCCCGTACGCGGAGAAGCTGATCACCTCCGCCAAGCGCGGTGACGCGCACGCCCGTCGCCAGGTGGAGGGCGTGATCACGCCTAACCGCAGGAGCGAAGGCGGCACGGGCGACCGCGTCGTCCACACCCTGTTCGCCCAGATCGGCCCGTCCATGGCCGAGCGCCCTGGTGGCTACACCCGGATCACGAAGATCGGCCACCGCAAGGGCGACGCCGCCCCGATGGCGGTCATCGAGTTGGTGACGGAGGAGCTCGGTACGACCAAGTCGCGCCGCCGCACCCGCCGCGCGCCCGCCGCTTCCCCGGTGCCGAACGCGGTCGCCGAGGCCGCTGTCGCAGCGGAGGCTGCTGCCGACGCGGAGACCGCGGCCGACCTGGCAGGCGCTCACGGGGCGGAGAACCTCGACGAGTCGGCGGACGACGCCGCCGACAAGCAGCGCGTCGCTGAGGAAGAGGCCGCTGCCGACGAGACCGACGAGGTCGAGGACGCGACGGACGAGGCCGAGCCGGAGGCCTGACGCCCGCGGTCAAGGAAAGTCACGAGCACATGGGTAGCCTGCGGCAGTTGCCGTCGCAGGCTACCCGTTCTCATTTCCCGGCTAGTCGCAGAGTCAAATTCAAGATCAGGCTCATTTCGAACGGACCCGTAACTTCGCCGGCCGTCCTCCATTGCCCGGCTCCCGGGCGGAACCGATGAGCGAGGATTCGCCCCCGGAGGCGGCGCCGGTCGCGGAGAATGCGCTGGTTCGGGTAAGGATCGACCTCGCCTACGACGGGACCGACTTCTCCGGGTGGGCGGCGCAGCCTGCACAGCGGACGGTGGAGGGCGAGCTCTCCCGGGTCCTCGGGCACGTGCTGCGGCTGCCTGAACCGGTACGGCTGACCGTCGCCGGGCGGACCGACGCCGGGGTGCACGCCCGCGGGCAGGTGGCCCACGCGGACCTCCCGGCGCAGGCTTGGGAGGAGCACGGCACGGCGGCGTTGCGGCGGCTGACCCGGGCGCTGCCGCCGGACATCCGAGTGCGCTCGGTCGGGCCGGCTCCCGAGGGGTTCGACGCCCGCTTCGCCGCCCTCTGGCGTCGGTACGCCTACCGAATCTGCGATCACCCGGCCGACGCCGATCCGCTGCGCAGGCACGACACGCTCTGGAACCCGCGCCCGCTCGACCTGGCGGCCATCAACGAGGCCGCGTCGCGGTTGCTCGGCGAGCACGACTTCGCGGCCTTCTGCCGCCGCCGGGAAGGGGCGACGACGGTCCGCGCGCTGCGCCGTCTCGACTGGCAGCGCGACGGCGATGGGGTGGCGGTCGGCGTCGTGGTGGCCGACGCGTTCTGCCACAACATGGTGCGGGCCCTGGTCGGCGCGCTGCTTTCGGTCGGTGAGGGCAGTCGTCCGACGTCCTGGCCGTCGGAGGTGCTCTCAGCGGCCGTCCGCGACCCGGCCGTGCGGGTCGTCCCGCCGCACGGCCTCTCCCTCGAGGAAGTCCGCTACCCCGACCCGGACCAGCTGGCGGCGCGGGCCGCCATGACCCGCCGGGTCCGGCAGACTGGGTTACGAGGCGCTGGCGGTCGGCGTCGGCGCCGTGCCGGTGACCATCCGCGTGCTGAGCGGGATGTTCGCGGTTTCCGCCACCAGCTCGCCACTGAACTGCTCGAGCTGGGTGTCCTGCGCGGTCGTGGACGGCGTGGTGCCGTTGACGAACTCGGACCAGGTCAGGATCAGGTAGTGCCCCTTGTACTCCGCCTCGACGACGCCCGTGCCCTGGCCGAGCTTGCTGGCCACGCCCTTCTTGGATGCGAGGGGGGCGATGAAGTCGTTCTCGCCGACCACCTTGCCGGCCGCGTGCGCCTTGTTGGTGGTCGCCAGGTTGATCACGCCGATCGTGCCCATGATCTTGCCGTCACCCGACACGTAGCTCGCGCGCAGCACCTGCGTGCACTTGCCGGCTGCGAGCGCGTTGATCAGATCCTGTCCGATCACCGCGCTTGAGCAGGTCTTGTCCAGCTTGTCCGCTTCCAGCGTGAATGAGCTGGTGATGTGCCCGTTGGTCTCGTAGTTGACCACGGGCCGGAAGAGCTCGGCGAGCGTCAGCGGAGTCGGATCGTCGGTGCGGAACTCGATGTGGCAGTAGGTCCCGTACTGCTGCACGCACGCCTGGTCCGAGGGCGACGTTCCCGCGGTGGGCAGCCGACCGCCCGCATTCGGGTTGGGCGCGGCGGCGTGCGGCCTGAGCACCAGGAAGTACGCCGCGGCGCAGACGACCGCGACCACCGCGACGGCGACGGTGGTCAGCGCGACCGGGCGCTTGCCGCGGGGCGAGGCCTGTCCGGCCGGCCGGTCGGCGCTCTTCTTGACGGCGCCCTTCTTGCCCTTGGGGCGGCCGCCTTTCCCCCCGCGGCCCTTGCCCCCGCCGCCGTCGTATCGGTCCTGGTAGGGGTCGTCGTCGGCCGGGTAGTCGGCATAGCCGCCACGCTGGTCGCCGCCGGCTGCCCCGTCGTAGCCCGCCGCCGGGTCGTAGGCGTAGTCCGTGCCATAGGCGTCGTAATCGTCCTGCGCCGCCGGGTAGCCGCCGCTCGGGTTGCGAACCGCCGGGTACTCGCCGCTGGTGCCGCGGACGGTGGTCGGGTACTCGCCGCTCGGGTTGCGCCCCGCCGCGGGGTAGCCGCCACTTGGGCTGCGCCCCGCTGCCGGGTAGCCGCCGCTCGGGCTGCGGACCGCTGCTGGGTAGCCGCCGGTCGCTTCCGGCCCCGTGTGCTCGGGGTACTGGTCGCGACCGTAACCGGAGTAAGAATCGTAATCGTCGTACTGCTCTTGCGGTCCGCTGCGCGGGACGGCCTGCGGGCCGGAAACCACCGGCTTGGCCGGAGCGGGCAACTGGGTGCGGCCCGGCATCTGGGGCTGGCCGGGCGCGGGCGGGTAGCCGCGGACCGGGCTGCGCATGGTCTCGTTCGGTCCGGTGCCGTACTCGTCGATGATCCGGCCGTTCAGCGCGTACGTGCCGGTGTCGGCGAAGCTGGCGCCGGAGGCGGCGGCGGGCTGGCCGCCGTACCAGTCGTTCCCTGCGTCCCGGCCCTGGTAGCCATCGGAACCGTCGGGCAGGGCCGGGTAGGCGCCGCTGCCCGGGTGCGGCGGGTAACCGTCCGCCTGACCGTAGCCGTCGTTCTGCGCCTGGTAGCCCCGGCCGCCGGACAGTCCGTAGCCGGGCTCGGGCTGCGCCCCGAGGTCCTGCTGGCCGTACTGGCCTTCCGGCCCCCGGCCAAGGCCGTAGCCGGCGGGCTGCTGGCGGCCGTAATCGGCGGAGCCCCCGTAGCCGGCCGGCTCCTGGAAGCCCGTCGGCTGGTCGTAGCCGCCTGACCCGCCGTACGGGGCCTGCGACCCGTAGGCATCCTGCTGGCCGTACTGTCCCTGGCCCTGCTCCGGCTGCGGGTAACCGCCGTAGCCGTTGCCGCGCTGGTAACCGTAACCCGTGCCGTCCGAGGCATAGTCGTCGAAGTCGTCGTTGCCGTAACCCTGTGCCTCGTCGACCCACGATCCCGCGTTGCCTCGCCCCATGCCGGGCGATGACTGCCTAGGTGCCTGATGACCCCAGTCCGCGGGCGTGCGGGAGACGTCCTCACCCCGATATCCCATGTCATTGAGGGTAGCGTCCGCACCAGCGGCGCAAGGGCCGTCTGTACTATTCGAGGCGGCGCGCTTGACGTGACGGCGCTCGGAGGGGCGCCGGTGCGGTACGCTAAAGCGATAAACGGCAGGGAAGTCTGCGCGCTTTGGCAGTACGCGCGGATTCGAGTATGCTGCATTGGCGTCATCCGCGACGAGCAGCATTTCCGGCTGCGATGACCCGGTACCCGAGTCTTGGCCCGGTACCAAGGTCTTGAGGATCACGAACCACATGCGAAGGCTAAACGACTGTGCGCACTTTCAGCCCGAAGGACAGTGACATCACCCGTCAGTGGCATGTCATCGACGCCACTGACGTCGTGCTCGGCCGCCTGGCCAGCCATGCGGCGGTGCTGCTGCGGGGCAAGCACAAGCCCATTTTCGCTCCGCACGTCGATACCGGTGACTTCGTCATCGTCATCAACGCGGACAAGGTGGCGCTCACCGGCACCAAGCTGGAGGACAAGCGCGCCTACCGGCACTCCGGCTACCCGGGCGGCCTTCGTTCGATCAGCTACGCGGACATGATGGCCAAGCACCCGACGCGAGCCGTCGAGAAGGCGATCAAGGGGATGCTCCCCAAGAACACCCTCGGCCGTAAGACGCTCAGCAAGCTGAAGGTCTACGCGGGGCCGACGCACCCGCACCAGGCGCAGCAGCCGCAGCCGTATGAGATCCGGCAGATCTCCCAGTAGTAGTGCCGCAAGGAAGCGTGAGGAAGAGCAACGTGGCCGAGCCCACAGGCGTAGAGACGCCCGCAGACGACGCGGCATACTTCACTGAGGAGTACGCCGAGGAGCCTTTTGACCCCGAGGCGGCTCCCTCGGAGTACACGACCGAGTCCCCCGAGGCGGCCGCGCCGCGCGCTGCCCGGCGCCCGGTTGTCACCGGCCACGCCAACGGCACCGGTCGCCGCAAGGAGGCCGTCGCGCGGGTGCGCATCGTGCCTGGCACCGGTGAGTGGAAGATCAACGGCCGGTCCCTTGACTCCTACTTCCCGAACAAGGTGCACCAGCAGATCGTCGCCGAGCCGTTCGTGACGCTGGGCGCCGAGGGCAACTTCGACGTGATCGCCCGCATCGTCGGCGGCGGCGTCTCCGGCCAGGCCGGCGCGCTGCGGCTCGGGGTCGCGCGTGCGCTGATCCTGGTTGACCCGGAGAACCGCCCGCCGCTGAAGAAGGCGGGGTTCCTCACCCGGGACGCGCGGGTGACGGAGCGGAAGAAGTACGGCCTCAAGAAGGCCCGCAAGGCCCCCCAGTACTCCAAGCGCTAGCCGTCGCTGGTACCCGAATCGACCGACATGGGCCGACTCTTTGGTACTGACGGTGTGCGTGGGGTCGCTGGGATAGATCTGACGGCCCAGCTCGCCATGGACCTGGCGGTCGCGGCGGTGCCAGTCCTGGCACCCGCCGCGGCCCGGTCCGACGACGCGGTCCGCCCGGTCGCGGTCATCGGTCGCGACTCCCGGGCCTCGGGCGATTTCCTTGAGGCGGCGGTCGTCGCCGGACTCGCGAGCTCCGGGGTGGACGTGCTCCGGCTCGGCGTTATTCCGACCCCCGGCGTCGCGCACCTGACGTGCGCGCTCAACGCCGATTTCGGGGTCGTCCTTTCCGCGAGCCACAACCCGGCGGCGGACAACGGGATCAAATTCTTCGGCCGCGGCGGCGTCAAGCTGCCCGACGAGACGGAAGACGAGATCGAGGCCGCGCTGCACGCCGTGCGCAACGGCCCGCCGCGCCCCGATACCGGGCATGCGGCAGCGGCGGGGTTCGGCCGGGTGACCGATGCCTACTCCGCCAACGAGACCTACCTCGATCACCTGCTGGCCACCTTGGACGCGTCAGCGGCGGGCCATACGCCGTTGCAGGGGCTCCGAGTGGTGGTGGACTGCGCGCACGGTGCCGCCTACAGCATCGGGCCGCGCGCCCTGCGCCGGGCCGGCGCGGAGGTCATCGCGATCGGCGCGGCGCCCGACGGCGACAACATCAACGCGGGCATCGGCTCCACTCACCTGGAGACGCTGGCGGCGGCGGTCGTCGAGCACGGCGCCGACGCCGGCCTCGCGTTCGATGGCGACGCCGACCGCTGCCTGGCGGTGGACGAAGACGGGCAGCCGCTGGACGGCGACCAGATTCTCACCGTGCTGGCCTCGCACATCAAGCGGACCGGTCAACTGGCGGGCGACGCAGTGGTGGTCACCGTGATGTCCAATCTCGGCTTTCACGACGCGATGCGCGACGCCGGCATCGGAGTGGTGGAGACCCCGGTGGGCGACAAGCACGTCTACGCCGCGATGCGCGAGGGCGGCTACATACTCGGCGGTGAGCAGTCCGGGCACATCATCCAGCTCGGCTACGCCACCACCGGCGACGGCGTGCTGACCGGCCTGCATCTGCTCGCCGCGGTCAACAGCGCGGGCATCCCGGTCTCCGCCGCCGCGAAGCTCATGACGAGGTACCCGCAGGTACTCCTGAACGTCCGGGGCGACAAGGACAGGGCGATGGCCGATCCGGCCGTGACCCAGGCGGCCGCTGCGGCGCAGGCCAGGCTCGGCGACGCCGGGCGGGTGCTGCTGCGGCCGAGCGGTACCGAGCCCGTCATCCGGGTGATGGTCGAGGCGCGGCACTCAGAGCTGGCGCAGGAGATCGCCGGGCAGCTCGCCGATGCAGTCCGGCTGGCCATGACATGATCGTCGGCGTCGGCATCGACGTCGTCGAGATAGCCCGCTTCGAACTGGCGCTTAGCCGTACCGAAGGTCTCGCCGCCCGACTGTTCACCGACGGAGAACGCACCTTGCCGCCGCACTCGCTGGCGGCGCGCTTCGCGGCTAAGGAGGCCCTGGCGAAGGCCCTCGGCGGCCCGCGCGGCCTCCTGTGGACCGATGTCGAGGTAGCCACGGACGCCGGGGGACGGCCGTCGCTGCTCGTCTGCGGCACGGTCGCAGCGGCCGCGGCGCGACTCGGGGTCGCCCGCTGGCACCTGTCGCTGAGCCACGATGCCGGCATCGCCTCCGCCGTCGTCATCGCCGAGGGCGACCGCCCGGCCGGTCTCGGCTGGGTCTAAGGCCGCCAAAGATCCGGCCGGCTGTCTTTGGCCGCCGCGTCGCGGGCAGACTAGGCGTCATGCGTGACGCTTACCAGGTAGCTAAGGTCCGGGCGGCGGAGGCCAGGCTCATGGCGCTCGTCCCCGATGGCGCGCTTATGCAGCGGGCGGCGGCGGGGCTCGCCTCGGTCTGCGTGAGCCTGCTGCGCCAGTGCCCCGGCGGGGTCTACGGCGCGCGGGTGGTGATCCTCGCCGGGACCGGCGACAACGGCGGTGACGCCCTCTACGCGGGGGAACGGCTGGCCAGGCGCGGCGCCGCGGTTACCGCGATCCAGGCCGGGCCGCGGCTGCACACCGGCGGTGCCGCCGCGCTGCGGGCCGCGGGCGGCCGGTTCGTCTCCGTCGTGCCGCCCAGGGAGCCCGACGACACCCGGCCCGACGCAGCCGGCCGCTACGACGCCGGCCGCGATGCGCGGCACGCGATCGGGCACGCTGACCTGATCATCGACGGGCTGCTCGGCATCGGCGGCAAGGGCGGCCTGCGCGAGCCGTTCGCCACCCTTGCGCAACTGGCGGCCAACTCGGCCGGGACCACCCTGGCGGTCGACCTGCCCAGCGGCATCGACGCGGATACGGGGGAAGTCGAGGGTCCGGCGGTGCGGGCCGACGTCACCGTGACGTTCGGCGCGTTCAAGCCGGGACTGCTGGTCGACCCTGGCAGCGGCCACGCCGGGGTCGTTGAGCTGGTCGACATCGGCCTCGGGCCGCACCTGGACCCAGTCCCCGAGGCGAGCGCCCCGCAAGCCGAGGACATAGCGAGCATCCTCCCGCGCCCCGGCGCGGAATCGGACAAATACCGGCGCGGCGTGCTCGGCCTGCTGGCGGGCAGCGACAAGTACACGGGGGCGGCCCTGCTGTCGACCGGCGGTGCGGTCGCGGGCGGCGCGGGCATGGTCCGCCTCGTCACCGCGCCGCGGGCGGCGGCGGCCGTGCGACTCCTCCACCCGGAGGTGGTGATAACGGAGCTGCCAGGCATCCAGTTTCCCGATGACGTGGGCCGGGTGCAGGCGTGGGTCGCCGGACCGGGGATGGGGACCGACGAGGCGGCGGCCGGCCGGCTTGCGCGGGTGCTCGAGACCAACCTCCCGGTGCTCATCGACGCGGACGGGCTGACGCTGCTCGCCAATCACCCGGAGCTGCTGCCGCGCGCCGCGCCGACGCTGCTCACCCCGCACGCGGGCGAACTAGGCCGGCTGCTCGGGGCCGACCCGGCCGACGTGGCGGCTCGGCGGCTTGAGCACGCGCGGCGCGCGTCGGCCCAGTTCGGCGCCTGCGTGCTGCTCAAGGGGTCGACTACCGTGGTTGCGCCGCCGTACGACCTCGACCCAGTCCTGATCAACACGACGGGGACGTCGTGGCTGGCCACGGCGGGCACCGGCGACGTTCTGGCCGGGCTCGCGGGCGCGCTGTTGGCCCAGGGGCTGGCGGCCCCGCAGGCCGCGCTGGCCGCCGCCTACCTGCACGGCCTCGCGGCGCGGCTCGCGACCGCCAGCACCTATCCAGGGGGCCAGGCCGGGGCAGCCGACGAGGGGAGCGGCGACGCGCCGATCGGGGCCTCCGACGTGGTGGCGGCCCTTCCGGCGGCGTTCCGCTCGCTCTCGGGCGCGGGCTCGGCGCAGCTAATTCTGGGCCGCTGGGCCGAGTAGGCCTCGGGGTATGACCGGGCCACTGGGGAGGCGCCGCCATGGCCGTGCGCTTAACGTCGGCGGCGTGATCTGGTCGTAGCATTGTTCCCTATGGACAGCCACGCGGAGGCCAGCGTCGAGCTCGGCGCGATCACCAGGAATATCGCGGCGCTGCGCGCGCACGTGGCCCCGGCCGCAGTGATGGCGGTGGTCAAGGCCAACGGATACGGTCACGGGGCGGTTCCCGCCGCCCGCGCGGCGATCCTCGGCGGCGCCGACTGGCTGGGGGTCGTGCACGTGGCCGAGGCGCTCGAGCTGCGGAACGCCGGCCTCGGCGAGCCGATCCTGTGCCTGATGGCGGTCCCCGACCACGACCACGCCGCCGCCATCGCGGCCGAGGTGGACCTGTCGGCGGGATCCGCCGACATGGTGCGCAGGCTGGCCGCGGCCTCGGCGGTGGCCGGCCGCCCGGCCCGAGTCCATCTGAAGGCCGACACCGGGCTGAGCCGGGGCGGCGCCGCGCCCGCCGACTGGCCGGGGCTGCTCGCGGCCGCGAGCGAGGCCCAGGAGGCGGGCCGCATGAGCGTGGTCGGACTCTGGTCGCACTTCGCCTCCGCCGACGATCCGGGCAACCCCTCGATCGAGGCTCAGCTGGCCGCGTTCAAGGAGGCCCTGATGGTGGCGGAAGGGATGGGCATCACCGCCCAGTTGCGGCACATTGCCAACACCGCGGCCGCGCTTGACGTGCCGGAGGCACGCTACGACCTGGTGCGGGTCGGCGGCGGGAGCTACGGCCTGGCCACGCTGCCCGGCGGCGCGCCGGCCTGGCTGCGGCCGGCGATGACCCTACGGGCGCGGCTGGCGCTGGTCAAGCGGGTTCCGGCGGCAACCGGAGTGTCGTACGGGCACCGGTACACGACGAAGCGGGAGACGACGCTGGGCCTGGTGCCGCTCGGCTATGCCGACGGGATACCCCGCGCGGCGATCGGGCTGCCGCTGGTCTCCGCCCGTGGCCGGCGGTGGCCGATCGCCGGGACGGTCTGCATGGACCAGTTCGTGATCGACTTTGGGGACGAGCCGGTGGCCGCGGGGGACGAGGTGATTCTGTTCGGTCCCGGGGATGACGGCGAGCCGACCGCTCAGGAGTGGAGCGAGGCACTCGGCACCATTTCCTACGAGATCGTCACGGGCATCAGCGCCCGAGTGGCAAGGTCCTACCGTGACTAGGGAGCGGAATTGAGCTCGAACGAGCCAGGGCCGGCGCCGCTTGCGTCCGCCGACTCGCCCGGCAGGCTAGGCGAGGGATCTGGCCTGTCACTGACGATATCCACGGCCGATGAGATGCGGGAGCTCGGGCGTCGTCTCGCGTCGGCGCTGGCGGCGGGGGACCTGGTGATCCTCAGCGGCGGGCTCGGCGCGGGCAAGACCACGCTGACCAAGGGGATCGGGGACGGACTGGGGGTTCGCGGGCCGATCACGTCGCCGACGTTCGTGATCGCGCGGGTGCATCCGCCCGTCGCCTCGGGCCCGGCCGGGTCCCGGCCGTCGCTCGTCCACGCCGATGCCTACCGGCTCGGCGGGGTGCTAGAGCTTGATGACCTCGACCTGGACACCGACCTCGCATCCTCGGTGACGGTGGTGGAGTGGGGCGAGGGACTGGCGGAAGGACTGTCGGCCGACCGCCTGGAGATCGCGCTGGAAACGGTCGCGGTGGGGGGCGCCGATGACCTGGATCCGGACGACCTGGCCGGCGACCTGCCGCGCACGGTCCTGATCTCATCGGTCGGCCAGCGCTGGGAAGGCATCGAGTTGCCACTCCTGGGTCTCGCTAATCGTCTATAGTTCGGCTTTGTACCATTCCGTTCTTCACGTTGCGCCTGGTCTCTAGGTCACAACCCCTCACCGGAGGCATGCCGTGACTCAGCATGGGTCATTCCCCGGTCGGCCCCGTGGCCGCCGAGCACGTCATCAAGCAGACGTGCCTGAGGGGGAGGGGTACGCCGCGACGCCGGAGGAGCGCGAGTTCCCTGATCTGCCTCCGATCCGGCCCAGCCACGCCCGAGCGCGCGACGCTCGCGCGGAGGGCGACTGGCGGGGGCAGCCCGGTCAGTACGGCCCGCAGGGCCAGGGTCAGGGCGCGCAGCCAGGACAGGGCGGCTACGGCGGCGTATATCCGGCCGGCGGGCCGGGCTACGGGCAGTCGGGTCCCGGCCTGGCCAACCCGGGCTACGGGCAATCGGGTCCCAGCCAGGTGGGCCCCGGCTACGGCGGCGGACAGTACGGCGGCGGTCTAGACGGCCCGGGCCAGGCGCCCTGGGCGGACGAGGCCTGGCCGGCCCAGTCGTCGGCCGGGCAGCCGGGCCCGACCCAGGTTCAGCCGCCGCAGCCTGTTCAGACCCAGTTCAGCCGGGTCCGTCCCAGCAATCGCAGCCGCAGTGGACCGACGCTCAGCAGGGACGGCCGGAGGAAGACGTGCCATCCTGGGCGGAGCCCGACTCGGTTGAGGCGTTCTCGGCCCGCTGGCACCGGCGCGGCCTGGACTCCCGCGACGACCGGCGCTCTGACCGGCGCAAGCGCCGCCGCGGGCTGTTCGTGATCGGCGGCGCGCTCGCGGTGGTCATCGCGGTGGCGGTCTACTTCTTCGCGTTCAACGGCTCCAACGGCTCCGCCAACCTGGGTTTCGGCTCGCTGGTGACCACGTTCCTGCCGGGCGAGGTGCAGTCGGTCCCCGACGCGTGCAACACGGTCCCGAGCGCCACCCTGAGCCAGTACCTGCCGGGCACGACCAAGCAGGCGGCGCCGCCGCTGAACAGCGGCACGAACACCGAGTGCAGCTGGACGTTGGACAATCCGCCCACCTACCGGGTGCTGCAAGCTCAGATCGTGGCGTACACGCCCAGCGCCCTGGTCGCGAATGCCAACGGCACCGGCCTGGTCCCGGCCGGCAACGGCAGCGCCACCTACGCGGCCGAGGCGGCCTTCGCATCGTCCGAGTACGGCCTGGCCTCGCCGACGGCCAAGAGCGGGCAGCCGAAGGCCACGATCGTCGACCTTTCCGGCATGCCCGGCGGCAACGACACCTCTGCCTTCGCCGCCACCCAGGTGCTGAACAAGAACGGCCAGATCACCGATCTCGCGACCGTTTACGTCCGCTATCGAAACGTCATCGTCACCGCGTCGATGGAAGGCCTCGACCAGACGAACGGCGCGAAGAAGTACGGGCCGGTATCGATGAGCGATCTCACCGCCGCCGCGAAAACGGTCGCCCGCGAACTGGCCGCCAAGATCGTCTGACGATCCGGCGGCCTGAGCCTCCACGGCCGAACCTGCGGTAGGCACCCGAGCGGGCCGATCGGTTTGCGCTGCGGGTGCGCTACGCTCATTGGTCGTGCTGCTGCTCGGACTTGACACCGCCACGCCCGCGGTCACGGTGGCGCTCCACGACGGCGGCCAGCCGCTGGCCCAGCTCGTCACCGTGGACGCGCACCGCCACGCGGAGCTGCTCGCGCCGTCGATCGCCAAGATCATCGCCGACGCGGGGGTATCGCAGCGCGATCTGACCGGCGTCGCGGTCGGGGTCGGCCCCGGCCCGTACACCGGGCTGCGGGTCGGCGTGGTGACCGCGAAGGTGCTCGGCGCGGCGCTCGGCATCCCGGTCTACGGCGTGTGCAGCCTCGATGCGATCGCGGCCGACGTCGAGGGCGAACGGTCGTTCCTGGTGGCCACCGACGCGAGGCGGCGCGAGCTCTACTTCGCGCGGTACGGCGAGTCCGGGCGTCGGTCGGGACCGGACGTGAGCGCGCCCGCCCTCATCCCCGATCGCCAGCTGGCCGTGGCGGGCGAGGGGCCGATGCTGTACCCCGAGTTCTTCCCCAAGAGCATCGGCCCGGCCTACCCTGCCGCGGCGACCCTGTGCCGCCTCGTCGCCACGGCGCTTGGCCGCGGCGAGACCGTAGCCGCCGCCGGGGCCGCCGCCGGATGGCCCGTCTTGCTCCCGCCGGAGCCGCTCTACCTGCGGCGGCCGGACGCCCGTGAGCCGGGCGCGCCAAAGCGGGTGACGCCATGACGGCGGGCCGGGCCCGGCGTGACCAGGGCGACGGGGCGAACGCGGAGACCGGTGAGCGCCCCCCCGACGCGGGGAAGGCGGCCCGGCTGCGCCCGATGGTCAGGTCAGACCTGGCGGACGTGATCGCCCTCGAGCACGAGCTGTTCCCCGAGGACCCGTGGACGGCGGAGATGTTCGCCGACGAGGTGGCCCAGCCCCCTGAGGTCAGGCTGTACCTGGTCGCGGAGGCCGAGGACGGCGCGGTGGCCGCGCGAGACCCCGCCGACGGTCGCGGCACCGAAGCGGGGCCGGTCATCGCGGGGTACGCCGGATGCTGTTCGTCCCCGGCGGCCTCCAGGCGGACGTGCTGACGATCGCGGTCCGCGAGTCCCACTGGGGCCTAGGGATCGGTTCGGCGCTGCTCGGAGCTCTCTTGGCGGCGGCGCGGGAGCGCGACTGCGCCGAGGTCTTCCTGGAGGTGCGGGCCGACAATCCACGCGCGCACGGGCTGTACCTGCGGCGCGGTTTCGCGGAGATCGGGGTGCGCCGCGGCTATTACAAGCCGTCAGGGGTGGACGCGATCGTGATGCGGAAGGATCTGCTGCGGTGACCAATCTGACCGACGGCCCGCTGGTGCTCGGCATCGAGACGTCCTGCGACGAGACCGGTGCCGGGATCGTGCGGGGCAGGGAGCTGCTGGCCGACGAGGTGGCGTCCTCGATGGACCAGCACGCCCGGTTCGGCGGGGTGGTACCCGAAGTGGCCAGCCGTGCGCACCTGGAGGCCATGGTCCCGGTCATCGAGGGCGCGTTCGCCAAGGCAGGCGTGCGTCCGGCCGACATTGACGCGGTGGCGGTGACCGCGGGGCCTGGTCTGGCCGGCGCGCTCATGGTGGGCGTGGCGGCGGCGAAGGCGTACGCCTATGCCCTGGGAAAGCCGCTGTACGGGGTCAACCACCTGGCGGCGCACGTGGCCGTCGACCAGCTCGAGCACGGGCCGCTGCCCGCGCCCTGCCTGGCGCTGCTGGTCTCCGGCGGCCACTCCTCGCTGCTGCTGGTGCCCGACATCACCGGCGAGGTGCGCTCGCTCGGCGCGACGATCGACGACGCGGCGGGCGAGGCCTACGACAAGGTGGCCCGGGTGCTCGGCATGCCCTTCCCCGGCGGCCCGCCGATCGACCGGGCGGCGGCGTCGGGCGACCCGGCCGCCATCAGGTTCCCGCGCGCGAAGCTGCACGACGGCAGCTACGACTTCTCCTTCGCGGGTCTGAAGACCGCGGTCGCGCGCTGGGTGGAGGCCCGGCGCGATTCCGGCCAGCCGGTGCCGGTGGCCGACGTGGCCGCCTCGTTCCAGGAGGCCGTGGCCGACGTGCTGACCCGCAAGGCGGTCGCCGCCTGCCGCGAGTACGGCGTGACCGACCTGGTGATCGGCGGCGGCGTGGCGGCCAACTCCCGCCTCCGGGCCCTCGCGGCCGAGCGCTGCGCGTCGGCCGGCCTCCGTTTCCGCGCCCCCCGCCCGGGCCTCTGCACCGACAACGGCGCGATGGTCGCCGCCCTCGGCGCGGCGGTGGTCGCCGCGGGGCGCCCTCCGTCCACCCTCGCCCTCCCGGCCGACTCGTCCCTCCCGGTGACGGAAGTCCTGGTCCCCTAGGCCTCAGGCGACGCCCAGCCGCGCAGCCGGGTCAGGACCGGTTCCGGCGGAACCGGCGGACGACGACGGCGATGGCGGCGCCGACGGCGGCTACCGGGATGAGCCGCTTCAGGATCGGGACGACCACGAACTTGAACGCGTTCAGTGACTCTTCCTGCTTGACCACGGGGGCGGCGGGCTTGACGGCAACGGGAGTCGTCTGCGCTGAGCCCGCGGGCGCCTCGCCAGCCTCCGCCGTCGCCCCCGCGTCGCCGGCCTCCGGGGCGGCGGTGTCGGCGTTGATCATGGCCTCGAGGTTGGTCGCGAATTGCTGGATGAGCTTGCCGCTCACCTCGGGGAGCAGGGAGCGGCCGAACTGGGCCGGCTTGCCGGTCACGTTCAGCGAGGTGTGAATGGAGACCAGCGTCTGGCCCGCGCTGTCGCCGGGCTTGAGGTTCGCCTGCACCGTCGCCGACGCGGTGCCAGAACCCCGGGTCTCCTTGCCGGTCGCCTCGATCGAGATGGAATGGCTGGCCTGATCCTTATCGGTGAACTTGGCGGTGCCCTTGTAGGTAAGCGAGAGCGGGCCGAGCTTGACCTTGACCTGGCCCTCGATCTCGTCACCCTCGACCGAGGTAACGCTCGCGCCCGGCATGCACGGAGCGATCCGCTCAACGTCAAGCAGCACGTCCCAGGCCTGCTCGGGCGCTACGGGAACGGTGAACGAGTTATCGAGCTCAATGGCCATGCCACACTACTTTCTCGCCGGGTTTACCTCTAGAGCTAGAAGTCTATGCTCACGTCGTTCCCAGCCGTTGCAGACTCTGCGTCAGCCGAAGCGGCCGTGCACGTAGTCGGCGGTGCGGGGATCCTGAGGGGCCTCGAAGATGCTCTCGGTGGAGCCGGCCTCGACGATGCAGCCCGGTTCGTTCTGGGCGGCGAGGAAGAAGGCACAGTACTGCGATACGCGCTGGGCCTGCTGCATGTTATGGGTGACGATGACGATCGTGACCTGTGAGGAGATCTCGGCGATGGTCTCCTCGACCCGCCGGGTGGAGGTCGGGTCCAGAGCCGAGCAGGGCTCGTCCATCAGCAGCACGTCGGGGGAGACGGCGAGGGATCGGGCGATGCAGAGGCGCTGCTGCTGGCCGCCGGATAGCGCGCCGCCCGGGGTGGACAGCCGGGTGCGCACCTCGTCCCACAGGCTGGCACGGCGCAGGCAGGACTCGACCAGCGAGTCCTTGTCGCGCACCTTCATGCCGGACAGCCGCAGGCCGCTGATCACGTTGTCGTAGATGGACATGGTGGGGAACGGGTTCGGCTTCTGGAAGACCATGCCGATCCGACTGCGCACCTGCTGCGGGCGCTGGCTCGGGTGGTAGATGTCCTGGCCGGCCAGCAGCACCTCGCCCGCCAGGGCCGCGCCGGGGATCATCTCGTGCATCCGGTTCAGGATCCGCAGGAACGTCGACTTGCCGCACCCGGACGGGCCGATCAGCGCGGTCACCGTGCCCGGCGGCATCTCCAGGGAGACCCGCTCGAGCACCTTGCGCTTGCCGAACCAGGCGGAAACCCTCCGCGCCTCCAGCCCGACCAGGGGTGAGTCGATCGGCTGGGTCTGCTGTGCTGCGATTTCAGTCATCTCGAGCGTCCTCAGTACAGGTTCGGTAGGAGGGCGGACAGGGCCTGGTACAGGTTCCACACGATCGCGACGAGGACCGGGATCGTGACGATCCAGGCGGGCCAGCGGGCCCACCGGACGGCCAGGTAGCTGCCGAGGAGCGCCGCCGCTGCCAGCGCGATCGCCCACGCCATGGCCGGGATCAGCGCGTAGGAGTCGCGCCCGAGCGCCGTCTCGGCCGGGTTGACCTGCGGGAAGTAGCCTGACTCAGGGAACGGGGTGGACTGCGTGGTGTCCGCCACGACCGCGTTGACGAACTTGGCCTCGACCTCGACGTAGTGGGCGGGCGCGATCGTCGAGTCCGCGGTGACCAGCAGGAGCTGGTTGGGGATGTTGCTGAACGGCACCGGCTTGCTGCTATCCGATACCGCTATCACCTGGTACCTGGCCTCCCCCTGGCTGGTGGTCGTGGTGATCAGGGCGCCCTTCGGCAGCAGCGGGAGGTTGCCGAACGGGCCGCCGAACGTGGCCCGCCGGCCGAACACCACCGAGATCCCCGCCTGCCCGGGCAGCGGGGTGTCCCGCAGATGGCCGGGGCCGAGGGTCAGGTTCTCGGGCGAAGTTCCCTCCACGATCACCAGGTTGGACAGGCCGATGGCGGGGATGTCGAGCACCGCCACCGGGTCGCCCGGCACCGCCGCCAGGGACGCCGGAGTGGCCCGATGGCCGGGGATCACCGGCCCGGTCGGCGCCACCGCGTTCGCGAGCTCGCCCTGCAGCCGCGCGTAGAGCGTGGTCTGCGCCCGCGCCTCCTGCACGCCGGAGAGGAAGTACAGGTAACCGACGAAGCCGAGGATCACCACGGCGAGCAGGGTGAGCGCGAGGCCGACGGATCTGAGGGTGCCGTCGGACGATCGCGGCCTGCCGCCGACTGCCCACGACGGCCACGGGGCCCGGCCCGGTGACCCATTGCCGGGCCCGGCCTGGCTGCCGGACGGGCTGACAGTTCGCGTGGACACCCGCTACCGCGCCCGTCTGCGGCGCAGGTACGCCGCCACCGTGGGCGGTGCCGCGACGGCCGCGGCCACGCCGAGCGCGGTGATCACGGCCAGCAGGATGCCATCGGCGCCGTTGCCGGGCACGGTGACCACCGATCCGGTTATGTTCGTGTTCAACGCCGACGTCCCGCTGCTGCCGCCTGTGCCTGTCCCCGTCCCGGGGCTCGTCCCCGTCCCGGGGCCCGTTCCCGCCCCGGCGGCGGCCGTCGAGGCGGCGGTCGGGTTGTCGGTCGCGCCTGGCTTCGCCGTGGCCGTGCTCGACGTCGTGGGGTCGGTGCTGGCCGCGGTGCAGTTGAGCGGCGAGCCGACCTTCTGGCACTTGGTCGGGTACGGGGCGTCCGCCAGCAGGATGTCCTTGCCGTTGGTGAAGGTCGGGTTGTTGCAGGCGCCGTAGTTGTCGATGTTGGGCGCCCCGACCGTCCCGGGGATCTTGTTGACCTGGAGGAACGCGCCCTGGACGAGGTTGATCGGCAGCGGCGAGTAGCCGAGCGCGGCCGCCTGCTGCTGTCCTTGACAGAGGTAGAAGTTGATGTACGTGGACAGCGACCGGCCGACGTTGGCGTTGAAGATCGGCGGGTTGCTGCTGCCCGTCTTGGGCGCGATCAGGTAGCTGTAGCTGGACAGCGGATAGCTCCGCGGGTCCGTGTAGGTGTAGACGTTGTCCAGGTTCTGCTGCAGAAAGTCGGGACTGGTCGTGACCTCGTTGATCTGCGCCTGGGTCAGCGCGACGGCCACGTTGGAGGCGGTCGGCAGGACGTAGTAGCCGGCCGGGTTCTCCATCGCGACCACCGGCCAGTGCGCGTTCAGCGCGTAGGCGTACTCGTCGTAGCCGATGGACCCCTCGCCGTAGCTTGAGGTGATGTAGACCGAGACCGCGTTGGAGCCGCTCTCCAGCTTCGCGTCACCGAACTGAGGAAAGAACTCGGTCTGGGGGCACGGCAGCGCGATGCCCGGGTGGACCTTCTGGCAGAACGCGTTCCACTGGGTCGGGAACTCGTGCGACATCCAGCGGGTGAAGAAGTACGTCGCGCCCGAGCCGTCGGACCGGACCACCGGGGTGATCGGCTCGTTCGGCAGCTGCGCGCCGTAGTCCTTGGTGATCTCCGGATCGTCCCAGTTGGTGATCTGGCCGGTGAAGATCTTCATCAGCGTCTCGCCGGACAGCCGCAGGTTGGTGACCAGCTTGCCGCCCACCGTCAGGTGGTACATGAACGCCGTGCCGCCGCCCACGTCGGGCACGTAGGAGTAGCCCCACTGCGGGTGCTCCGCGCCGGTCTCAGCGAGCGCGTCGTTGCCGTTCCTGAACGGCGGGTCGGAGGCGGCGAAGTCGACCTGGCTGCCCTGCATGAAGTCGCCCCGCCCGGCGGCGGAGCCGTCCTGGTTGAAGTTGACGGTCAGCCCGTTCGGCTGCAGATCCTGCGCCCACTGGTCAAGCGCGACCGCCGCCCAGGACGATCCCGAGCCTGAGAGCGTGGCGTACGTGCCCGCCGACGCGGGGGACGAGCCTGCCAGCAGGGCGAGCATCGCCAGGCCGATCGCGAGGCCCGCCCATACCGGACCCTTGCGCAGGGCCGGAAACCTGATCATGAGTTCCTCCGCCTGGTGAGGCGGAAGCCGCCCCGCCGGTGCCGCCCGTCGCCGGGACTGTTGTTGCCGGGCCTGCGCGGCCCGGGCCAGTTTCGTACTGTGCGCCCGGCCCGCCTGAGCCTGCGGACCCCGGCCCCGGTCGCGGCGCGCGCGCCCGGGCTCCCGAGCGCCAGCGCGGCCGGGCCGGTGATGAGAAGCGCGAGGCCCGCGATGAGCAGCGCGAGCACCACCCAAGACATGCCGCTGCTGTCCGGGCGGCTGAACGACACGATGACCGAGCGGGCCGTCGTGCTGGCAGGCGAGGACGCGGACGGCGACGGGGACGCGGACGGGGACTTGGTGGGCGATGGCGAGGGCGACGCAGAAGCCGTCGACTTCGCCTTCGGCTTCGGGTCGCCCACCTGGTCGAGCACCTTGGTAGCGGCCGCGAGCGCCTGCGCGCGCAGCGACTGCGGCAGCGGCAGGTAGCCGGGGGCTAGCTCGCCGGGGGAGGTGCCTCGCACCTGGCCCTGGTTGGCCACGAAGTCGAGGAACTGCGCGATCGCGGCCGCCTTGGCCTTGGAGATCCCGCCGGTGGGCACGACCGCGTAGACGACCATGGTGAGCGGGTAGGCGGCCGGGTCCTTGTCGGTGTAGTTCATGGACCGGGTGGAGTTCGCGCTGACGGTCATGTCCTTGACCGCGGCGGCCATCGACGCGTCCGTCGGCTGCACGAACTTGCCGTCGGCGTTCTCGAGCGCGGCCGCCGGGATCAGGAACCGGGCGGCGTCGGCCTGGTCGATGAGCGACCACATGTCCCGGTCGCCGGTGACCTGCGGGGGCAGCGCGTCGTAGTTGCCGGTGGTGGGGTCCTTGCTGTCCATGGTGCCCGGCTCCTGGTTGAGCGCCATGTCGGAGGAGAGCGTCGTCAGCGGGTACACCGGCGCGTACTGGCTGGAGACCGGGAAGTAGGGGTCCATCGGCAGGAACCCGCTGATCGGGTACTTCAGGCCCAGGTAGTACGTGTTGACGTGCTCGCCCCAGGGGTCGAACTGGCCCGCCAGGAAGCCCGAGGCGGCCGCGTCCGAGTTGATCCAGCTGGTGGTCTCCCAGGTCATGTCGCTGTCGCCGGACAAGACGATGGGAATCTCGAACCCGGACGGCTGGGACGCGTTCTGCCAGACGGTCGGATTGAGCTTCTTGAACTCCGGGTCCGCGTACAGATTCTGCGGGTCGCCGTCCACCCCGTTGTCGCATCCGAACCCGCCGGTGCCGCCGTTCGGGCACGCGTCGTCGGTGTACCCGTAGGACGTGGTCAGCATCTTGGTCAGCAACCGGGCGTCGAGCTTGACGTTCGTGAATGGCTGGCCGGTGTTCTGGTTGTCCACCCAGTAGCCGACGGACACGGCGGTGACGGCGACCGGGGCGTAGGTGTACGGGTGGGCCGTGGGCCCGGAGATCGGCTGGGTGGTGAACGCCACGTCGTCGGTGCCGGAGGCGAAGTAGCTGCGCGCCTCGCTCTCGTTCAGCGACCCGTTGTACTGCAGCTCAACCCCGTTGGCGCCCTCGCACAGGCCAGTCTGCCACTGCTGCATGGTGTCGGCCAGCATCGGCGAGCCGCCCGCGGTGAAGTTGGCAGCGCGCAGCGGGCAGCCGGTCGGGGTCGGCGCGAAGAATATCGGGATCACGATGCGCTTGAGCCAGGAGCAGTAGCCGTTGGCGGTGAACGACGAGCTGGTAATCGGTCCGAACGCGTACTGGCCGAGGTCGGTGCCGCCGACGTCCTCGGTGTGGTTGGAGCAGACCGGCTTGGCGAAGTCCAGGCTGTCGCCGCCCTGGCTCGGTATCACCACCAGCGAGCAGGGGTGGGACGGGCCGCAGTTGAGGAACTGGTTCTGCACCGAGGTGAAGAGCAGGATGTCGGCCTTGCCAGTGCCGCTCGGGGTGGTGGTGCCGTACGAGGTGTTGCTGGGGCCGTAGGCGCCGAACGAGGCGGGCTCCCCACCGTTGGACGCGCCGTAGCAGTCGCTTGGACTGGTGGGGTCGAGCCCCTTGCACTGGGCGATCTCGACCGGGTAGTCGGTCGCGGTGTTGTCGTAGGTCTCCTGGCTGGACGGGCTGAACCCGGTCCAGCTCACCTGGACGGTCTGGTTGACCAACTCCGTTGTCTGGCTCACGGTCACCGTGCTGCGAGCGCTGTAGTGCGCGTCGCCGGTGCCGGGGATGTACATGCGCTGCCCGGTCACGGTGGTGCCGCTGTAGTGAACGGGCTTGAACTTCTTGTGCTTGGGTTTTGGCTTCGGTTTGCCCGGCGGCTTCTTCGTCGCGGTCGTCGTCGGGGTTGGAGTTGCCGTGGCTGTCGCGGTTGCGGTGCCTGTCGGGGTTGCCGTGGTGGTCGGCGTCGGCGTGGTCGATGCAGTCGGCGCTGCGGTCGACGTCCCCGTGGTGGTCGGCGAGGGGGTCGCCGACGACGACCACGCCGGGCTCGCCGACGAGTTGCTCGTCGCCAGCGCCGCACTCGGGGCGGCGGCGATCAGCGCAACCCCCGCTGCGGTCGCCACCAGGGCGAGCAGCCGCTTCATCGCGCCGTCCTTCCGAGCGCGGCGGCCTGCCGCGCGATCTGGCGGCGCTGCCGCCTGGTCAGCTCGCCCGGGGCCGCGCCGCCGAGCCGCCGAGCGATGGTGAACAGCACTAGGACGAGCGCGATGAGCGCGAAGCCGCCGCCGAAGGCGCGGGCGTGATCGGCCGCCTCCGGACTCTGGATCTCGTTGTAGATGTACAGCGGAAGACTGGTCTGCCACCCGTTGAACGGGTTGGAGTTGACGCCCCGCGCGTACCCGGCGACCAGCAGCACCGGCGCCGTCTCGCCGATCCCCCTGGCCATCGCCAGCACCACAGCGGTGGCGAGCCCCGACCGGGCCGTCGGGAGCACGACCATGAGCACCGTGCGCCACTGGCTGCCGCCGAGCGCGTAGGAGGCCTCGCGCAGCGTCCCCGGTACGATCCGCAGCACGGTCTCCGATGCGCGCGTCACAATTGGCAGCATCGTCACCGCGAGGGCCAGCCCGGCCGCGAAGCCGCTCTTCGGCAGCCCGACCGTGAGCACCAGGAACGCGAGGATGAACAGGCCGGCGATGATGTCGGGCAGTGCGGTCATCGCGTCGACCAGCGTGCGCACCGGGGTGGCCGCGCGTCCGCCCACCTCCGCCAGGTAGAGCGCGGCGGCGATGCCGAGCGGCACCGAGAGCGCGGTCGCGATCGCGATCTGCTCCAGCGTCCCGATCAGCGCGTGCTCGACGCCGCCGCTCGACACCGGGCTGAGCGGTCCGGTGGCGGCCATCGACTGGGTGAAGAACGACAGGTGTTTGACCACCGAGGCGCCCTTGACCAGCGTGTAGCCCACTTGGTCGAGGACGATGCCGGTGGCGAGCAGGCCGGCCGTGGTGAGGAGGACGGAGACGACCCGGTCCCTGACCGCGAGCTCGTTCCACTGCAGCGCCGCGACGCCGGTGTAGCAGAACACGAACAGGAGGTACCAGCAGATCCAGAAGCCGAGCACTCCGGTGAAGGGCAGCACCCGCTCGTAGAGCACCCAGTCGAGCGCGAGGGCCGCGACCGCCGAGCCGCCGATGGTCAGCGTGCCCTCGGCGGTGATCCGCCTGATCCGCAGCGGGGTGTCGGCGCCGGCGTCGTCGGGCTGCCCGGTGGCGGCGGCGGTGGTTAGATCGGTCCCGGTGGCCATGTCAGCCCGTGGCCAGCCCGGACCGTGATCTGCTGATGACGATCGCTCCCAGTGTGTTGACGATGAGGGTCATACCGAACAGCACCAGCCCGGCCGCCATCAGCGCGGACAATCCCATCGAGCCGGCGTCGGGGAAGGAGGAGAACTCGTTCGCGATCGTGGAGGCGATCGAGTTGCCGCCGCTCTCGAGCACGTGGTAGTTGAAGTGGAAGGTGGCGGAGACGATCAGCGTGACCGCGATCGTCTCGCCCAGCGCCCGGCCCAGGCCGAGCATGCACGCGCCGATCACGCCGCCCCGGCCGAACGGCAGCACCACCGTGCGGATCATCCCCCAGCGGGTGGCGCCGAGCGCGTAGGCGCCCTCGCGCTCGCCCTGCGGCGCCTGCGAGAAGACCTGCCTGGAGAGCGACGTCACGATCGGGATGACCATCAGCGACACCACCACGCCGGCGATGAAGGTGGAGGTCGCGTAGTTCGACTGGATCGAGGTGTTGAGCCGGAAGTTGAAGAACGGCAGGAACCCCGCGTGCCGGCCGAGCCAGCTGTCGAAGCCGAGGATGCGCGGCTCGAGGAAGAGCAGCCCCCAGATTCCGAAGATGATCGACGGGATCGCGGCCATCAGGTCGATCAGCGCGATCAGCGCCCGGCGCAGCCGCAGCGGTGAGTATTCGGAGATGTACAGCGCGATCGCGATGCCGGTCGGCACCGCGATGACCATCGCGATCAGCGCGATGAGGACGCCCAGCGGCAGGATCGCCGCGATCCCGAAGTGCTGCGGGCTGTAGATGATCCAGGACTGGGTGGTCAGGAACCTGAACCCCATGAACTTGAAGGCCTTGGTCGCGCGGACGATCAGAAAGGCCAGGATCAGCCCGGTGATGACGAACACCGACCAGCCGGACCCGCGCAGGATCGCGCGGAAGATCTTGTCGCCGGTGGACGGGCGCGCGACGATGGCCCGCGGCGTGTCGTCGGCCGCGGGCATAACCGGGGTAGGACGGTCGGCAGGCATGGAGATGTCCCCCGCCCCTTTCTGCCGGTGGCCGCACGGATGGCACCGATGGCAATGGTTCCTGATAAGCGGGACAAGCGTGGTCCGCCCCGATAGACATGTTTCTACGAGAAGATGAACGGAGAGTAAAAAATCCCTATTTATGCGATCTTGTTAGATTACTAGTTGGATAACTCGCGTCCGGGACGGCCCGATGGCGCCCCCGCCGGGACGGCGGGGGCCTCATCGGGCCCGTGTGGTTGCCGCGGTTAGGAGCCGCTGCCGCAGGTCGTGGTGGCCAGGAACCCGTAAGCCGCGATCGCCGCGATCGCGGTCTTGTTCGCGTCGGTGTTGGCGCCGACGCCGACGACGTCGTAGGAGGCCGGGACGACCGCCTTGTTGTGACTGCCGACCGGCGGGTCCGCGACCACGGCCACCGCTGCCGCCGCGGCGATCCCCGCCGTCAGCTTTCTCACCTTGGGCACGTGAACTAACCTATCAAGTCAATCAGTAAGCTAGGAGTAATGGGCAAGGAGAAGGCCCCCCGCCGACGGCGGGGGGCCTTCTCGCTGCCTAACAGCCGGCCCGAGGGCTCAGCAGCCTGGCGTTGTTCTTGATCTCAGGAGGTGCTGCCGCAGAGCCCGGTCGGGACGAACCCGTAGTCCTTGATCAGGGTCTGGGCGCCAGCGTTGAAGCACATGTAGCCCTTCTCCGCCCGGGAGCCGAAGAAGTGCTCGTCCTTCGGGCTCATGTGGTCCTTGGTGCCGGTCCAGTAACGGACGACGTTGTAGACCGTGCGCCAGTAGGCGGTCGGGAACTGCGGGTTGATGGTCGGCACCTTGGCGGAGGTCAGCGGGTTAACGCCGCTGATCTTCTCGGGGATCATGTAGCCGCTGAGGTTACAGCCGAACTGGTTCTGCGTCTTGGTCGGCGTCGCGTTGCAGTTCGCCTCGTGGTACTTCTCCGCCACGTAGGCGCCGATCGACCAGATGAAGATCGCGTTCGGGCTGTTGAAGCCGGTGTAGGTGGCCTCGTTCTCCTCGGGCGCCTGGCTGACGCAGGAGCCGAGGGTCGTGATGCCCATGAACTTCTCCCACGTGGCGAGGGTTCCCAGCCGGCCTGCGGCAGGTAGACCTTGATCGCGCCGGCCTTGCCGCCGACCTGCGACCAGTTGGTGTCCTTGCAGGTGAAGATGGCCTTGAGCTGCGCCGTGTTAAGCGACGCGGGGGCGTCGGTGCCGCCCTTGGCCGCCGAACGGGCCGCCCAGGTGATCGCGTCCTTGGCGAACGCCACGAAGGCGACGCCACCGGGCTTGTCGGCCGGGTAGGTCGGCTTGCGGCCGCCGGAGGAACGGGCGAAGTCGATGCACAGGTACGAGCCGCCCTTGAACTTGATCTTCTGGGCGATGGCCAGCGCCCCGACACCCGCGCCCGAGCCGTTCGGCCGGTTGATGATCCCGCAGCCCGCCTTGGTCTTGATGGGGTAGTTGCCGGGGACGTTCTTGCCCTTGGGCAGCGCGTCGAAGCTGTAGAAGAACGGGTTGTTCACATTGTGGGTCTTGACCGTCTTGTTGTAGGCGACCGAGAAGGCGTCCATCACGTACTCGGTCGTGTTGGACCCGACGCCTACGATGTCGTACGCCGCCGGCGTGACTCCCTTCGGCGGGTCGTTCGTTGCGGCGGACGCCATGGTGACCGTGCCCGCCACGAGTGCGGTGGCGGCGGCCACCGACGCGACGCCGGCCAACAGCCTGGTTAGTTTTCGCATTCCCTTGCCTCCACTTTGGTGCCCGCCCGAGGGCCTGCGCGGTCCCGGTGCGCAGGCTGGCGGAACATGCCGAACAAGACTCTGCCTGGGAAGACGCTGGGGAACAAGGGAACGCAGAACGTCGGAAAGGTGATCTCTCTCCGACTAATGGGTGACGTGCAGGCAAATTCCGGCGGAAGGAACAGACGCTCATAAATGGCGCAAGCGTGCCCCAATGTATATCGGGTTAACGGAAGCTGGTGAGGCTCTTCGATAACCTTATAACTGATTTATGCGATCGCAATAGTAGGAATTAAAATCCATAATCGGAGAGTGACTTATTGGGTACATAAAGTAAACAGGGCGGATGGGGCGGATGATGCCCCGGATCATGCCTTGACCTTCTGGTTCCGGAGGTTTAACCTCCTTGAAATGACGGAATGGTTAACATTTAGTACGTTTCTGTGCTGAAATCGTTGCCACAGACCCTGCAGTGAGAGGAGGACTCGTGGCCGCTGCCGAAGTGTCACCTGGGTTCACGGAGGAGCAGACCGAGAAGGGGCTGAAGCCCGGCGCCCTCGGGCTTGTCTCCTCCATCGTCATGGGGGTGGCGTCGACCGCCCCCGCGTACAGTCTGGCGGCGACGCTCGGCTTTATCGTTGCCGTGGTCGGGCTCGGCTCGCCGATCGTCGCGGTGATCGCGTTTGTCCCGATCTTCCTCACCTCCATCGGCTACAGCGAGCTGAACAAGGCCGACCCGGACTGCGGGACGACGTTCACCTGGGCTGCGCGGGCGTTCGGGCCCAAGACCGGCTGGGCCGGGGGCTGGGCCATCGTCGCCGCCGACGTGCTCGTCATGGCCAGCCTCGCCCAGGTCGCGGGGCAGTACCTGTTCCTGCTGTTCGGCGCGAAGGGGATCGGCAGCGACCCCACGAGCCCCTGGGTGCTGCTCGTCGGCCTGGCGTGGCTCGCGGTGATGACCTACATCTGCTACCGGGGCATCGAGGTGTCCGCCGCTCTCCAGCGGGTGCTGCTCGGCGTCGAGCTGGTCATGCTGCTTGTCCTCTCGGTGACGGCGCTGGTCCGGGTCGGGACGGGCAACCACCCGGCCGGCTCGATCACGCCGGCCTGGGGGTGGTTCAACCCGCTGCAGGGCGGCTTCACCGGCTTCGTCACCGGCATCATCCTCATGCTGTTCATCTACTGGGGCTGGGACACCGCGGTGGCGGTCAACGAGGAAACCAAGGACCCGGCGAAGACGCCCGGCCGCGCCGCGATCCTGTCCACGATCATCCTGCTGGTCACCTACGTCATCGTGATCTTGGCGGCGCAGTCGTTCGCCGGCATCGGCACAACCGGGATCGGGCTCGGCAACAGCAACAACACCGGCGACGTGCTCTCCGTGCTCGGCGGCGCGGTCTTCGGCGGCTCGGGGTTCGGGGTGTTCCTTACCCGGCTGCTCATCCTGATGGTGCTCTCCTCGGCGGCAGCGTCGACGCAGACCACGATCCTGCCCACGGCGCGCACCACGCTGTCGATGGCGACCTACAAGGCCCTCCCCAAGTCATTCGCCAAGATGCACCCGCGCTACCTCACGCCCACGGTGTCCACGATCGTCATGGGCGTCGTCTCGGCGCTGCTCTACCTCGCGTTCAACTTCATATCCTCGGGCTTTGTCATCGCCGACGCGGTGACCGCGATCGGGCTGTACATCGCCTTCTACTACGGCCTCACCGGCTTCGCCTGCGCCTGGTACTACCGCAAGACGCTGCTTAACCGCCCGCGGGACCTGTGGATGCAGGGCATCCTGCCGGTGCTCGGCGGGCTGATCATGTACGCGGCGGGCGGCTGGGCCGTCTGGGCCGACTGGGACGTGGCATCGCAAAACAGCTACACGTCCTGGCTGATGCCGTTCTGGCCGCACTGGTACATCGGCGGGGCGTTCGTGATCGCCTTCGTCTCGGGGCTCGTCGGGCTGATCGCCGGGATCTGGGTCAGGTTCGCCAAGCCGGCCTACTTCAAGAAGGAGACACTGACCAGGGGCACCCCGACCCTGGTGCCAGACGAGTAATTGCACCGGCAATGCGAAAAGCCCCGCCCCCGGATAAGCAAATCCGGGGGCGGGGCTTTTCGTTGATTAGGGGTATTTACTCCAGCCCGGCCAGTACCGAGCGGAGGATGCCCGGGGTCCTGGCGGACGGCTCGGACTGCAGGCAGACCTCCTCGATCACCTCGAGGTAGCTGTCGACCTCGGTCTGCTTGTCGAGGTACAGAGCGCTGGTGAGCTGCTCGATGTAGACGACGTCGCGCAGGTCGGGCTCGGTGTAGCGGAGGATCGTGAACGCGCCGCCCATCGCCCGGTGCGCGCCCGCGGCGAACGGCAGGATCTGCACCGTCACGGCCGGATGGTCGCACATGTCGAGCAGGTGCCGCAGCTGGTCCTTCATGATCTCGGGGCTGCCGACCACCCGGTGCAGTGCGCCCTCGTCGAGCACGGCCCAGACCTTCGGCGGCGACTGCCTGCGCAGGATCTCCTGGCGGGAGACCCTGGCCTGGGCCCGGCGGATCGACCTCTTCCTCGGTTGCCGAGGTGCCAAGGCGGATGACCGCGCGTGCGTACGCCTCGGTCTGCAGCAGGCCGGGGACGAACTGGAGCTCGTATTCCCTGATGAACGAGGCCGCGGCCTCGAGCCCGAAGTAAGGCTCGACCCAGTGCGGCAGGATGTCCGAGTAGGACTGCCACCAGCCGGGCAGGTTGGAACCGCTGGCCAGCTTGAGCAGCGCGTCGCGCTCGTCGCCCTCGCCGACCCCGTACAGGGTCAGCAGGTCGGCGATGTCGCGCTCCTTGAAGCCGACTCGGCCGTGCTCCATCCGGCTGATCTTGGAGTGCGAGCCGCGGATGGCGACCGCGGCCCGCTCCGTTGTGATCTCGGCTTCCTCGCGTAGTCGGCGTAGGTGCCCGCCGAGCACGAGGCGCTGCACGGTCGGGCCCGCCGAGTGCGGGCCGAACAGTGACTGCGGGATCTCCGGGGCGGAGTCCTCAGGCGAGAGCATCGCTACTCCACTCCTCGTCGCTCAGTCAGGTCATGGGCATGGGTCAGTAGTCTCCCATGTCATCATGCCCCCGCGGAAGAGTGATCGATGACAATTGCATAGAAATATCAGGCCTCTATGCTTGCCGCCGTCGCCGACTTTCCTGCAATCGATTACAGGCAGGGTGAGTTCTGATTATGAGAGCACGTGATCGAACTCGCCGTCCTTGGCGCCCGCCAGGAATGCCTCGATCTCTGCGCGAGTGTAGACCAGCGCCGGGCCGGACGGGAAGCGCGAATTCCTGACGGCGATGGCGCCCTCGGGGAGACGAGCGACCTCCACGCAGGCACCGTTGGGGTTGCTGTGCTTGCTCTTTTCCCAGGTGACGTCGGGGAGCTCTGCGGCCGGCATGCCGTTATAGGTGTGGTTCATGTTCCCTCCAGTGACTGCATCGAAGGTCTGCTACTGGCGAACTCTCGAGTCGGCCGAACGCGCCAGAAGATGTGACCGGCCTGACACTCAGGACCGAGTATGCCACGTTTGAGCCGCGAATGAACGTGCATTTAGGTTTGCATGAGGTGAACGTGCATTAACGCACGCGAGGATGAACGTGCATCTGGTGTTGCATCTGCACGGAGTGTCCGGCACTATAGAAGTGAGGCATACCTCCCCATACTGCGACAGGCACGGTACTAACCCGAAGACGATGCGGAAAGCGGTTGCGTTGGCTCACCTGAGGGTTGCTGCGTGGGAACCGGATGATGACGACGACGAGGTTGTCGTCCCCATCACGGCTCTTCCGGTGTCCCCTCCCCAGCTGCTGCCGGTCCCCTCGGCGTGGTGGGAGACGCCTGCCGTGACCAGTCGGCCGCTGAACCCGGTGCCGGAAGAGTGCAGGAACGCCCGCCAGTTTGTGCGCGAGCTGCTGACCTGCTGGGGGCTGTCGTACCTGTCCGACGACGCCGAGCTCATCATCGCCGAGCTGGTCGGGAACGCCGTCAGGCACGGGCTTCGGGCCGCGCCGCAGATCCGCCGGGCGGGCGCCTCGCCCTCGGCGCTCCGGCTCTGCCTGCTCCGCCGGGTGGGCGAGGTGATGCTCGCGGTCACCGACCCGAGCGACGACATCCCGCAGCCGAAGGCGGCGAGCGATAGCGGCGAGAGCGGTCGCGGCCTGCAGATCGTCGGCGCGCTGAGCTACGTCTGGGGCTGGTCGCCGATCGAGGGCAGCGGCAAGGCCGTCTGGGCCGTACTGAGGTGCTAGCGCCGTACTGAGGTGCTGGCCGACCGGACTTGCCCTTTCCTGGCCGGTGCCAGTTGGGGGAGAGCGCGAAGAAACGGGACCGTTCGGGATAATTTTATTTCGATCTTTATTTATCTCGATCTTTATTTATCTAGAAACGGGCTCATCTGCAACAGAGAGCACGTGCTCAATCAACGTGATCAGGACTTCCTTAGCCGACTCCCGCGACCGCGCGTCGCACATGATGATGGGCAGCCGGGGGTCTAGGTCAAGCGCGTCCCTGACATCCTGAATCGAGTAGCGGCGGGCGCCTTCGAAGACGTTAAGCGCGACGATGAAGGGGATTTCGCGGCGCTCGAAGTAGTCGATCGCGGGGAAGCAGTCGGCCAGCCGTCGCGTGTCGGCCAGCACCACGGCGCCGAGCGCACCGAGCGACAGCTCGTCCCACATGAACCAGAACCGCTCCTGGCCGGGCGTGCCGAACAGGTAGAGCACCAGGTCTTCCCTGAGCGTGATCCGGCCGAAGTCCATCGCCACCGTGGTGGTGGTCTTGCGCTCCACTCCGACCGTGCTGTCTACCCGCGCGCTGCTCTCGGTCAGCGGCTCCTCGGTGCGCAGCGGCCTGATCTCGCTGACGGCGCCGACCAGCGTTGTCTTGCCGACCCCGAACCCGCCCGCGAGCAGGATCTTGATCGCGCGGTGGCGGCGTGGTGCCACGCCGCCAGCCTCAAAGCCCCCGTAGGCCATGCAGGACCTCCCTAAGCGTGTTCTTATCCACCTGTTGCGCCCTCATCGGAACAGGCGCCTGAATTATGACAAGGCCGAGCTCCCGCAGGTCCGCCAGGAGGATGCGGACCACGCCAAGCGGCAGATCAACGTCGGAGGCGATGTCCACCACCGTCGACGGCACCCGCGACAACTGCAGGACGGCCATGTGCTCCGGTCCGAGCCCGCCCGGGATGGCGACTCGCGCGGTGGTCGCGGTGACGGTCGCGACCAGGTCGAAATGCCTCGCCGGAGTGGCGCGTACGGCCCTGGGTCACGGCATACGGCCGGACCACGGGGCCAGCCGCGGCATCGAGCCATCGTTCGTCGTTCGCCGGCATGGACGCCTGTCCCTAGCCTTGTCAGATAACGCGGATCGAGTCCGCACGTTGACTTGCAGGTGGTCGCCGGTGCGCTGGACGAGAATAGCCATCTCGTACGCCACCTGGCCGATGTCGGCCTCCACCGTGGTCAGGACGGCCAGGCAGGTGCCCTGGCCGGCCGCCGACACGATGAAGAACCCTGACGTCATCTCGATGATGGACTGGCGGGCATCGCCGCCGAAGTGGCGACTGGCGCCGCGCGCGAGCGAGTTGAACCCGGCGGCGAGGGCGGCCAGATGCTCGGTGTCGGCCTGCTCGATGCCGCGGGAGGCGCCGAGCGCCAGGCCGTCCTGAGAGAGGAACACCGCCCTGGTGATATGCGGAACCCGTCGCACGAGATCATCGAGCACCCAGTCGAGCTGGCTCGCCGGGTACCGCTGGTTACTCTCCATCGGATGTGCTGTCCTCCGTGTCCCGTTGCGTCTGTGACCGGCCTTGCTGCCAGCCGCGCTGCATGGCGGACAGGGTGTTCCGCATGTCCGACAGGGACGCGGCGGTGGCCGGGACGATGCCCGCCTGGCCGCCGGCGGCCGCTCCGGACGCACGAAGTTCAGGGGCGAGACTGGCCTGGCGGACGCGGCGCGGAAGCCCGGTGAGATCGCTGCCCCCGCCAGTGTCCGCGTTTGAGTAACCGCCGTCGGCCGCGCCGTTGTTCCCGAAGCTGGTGCCGAAGCCGTCGCCCTGGTAGGAGTCGTCGTAGATGTTGCCGCCGCCGTTCGCGCCGTCGGCGTAAGGGCTGTCGTAGCCGGGCTCGGAGGCCGGGCGGCCGAAATCCGGATACGCGTGCTGGTACCCGGCGTCGGCCGAAGCGGGAGCGTCCTGTTCTGACCGATGCATCGGGGTGAAGACGTCGAACGCGGCCGCAGGCGACTGGCCGGGCCTGCCGACCGGCACCCCGGTCACCACCGGAACGTCGTCAAGTCCGTGCCGTCCCCGTCTGCCGCCGGTCTCCGCGCCGTTGCCAGGAGCGAACGGTGCGGGCGCGGAGCCAGGAGCGAACGGAGCAGGGGTAGAGCCCGGAGCGAAGGAGCCGGTGCCTCCCGGCTGCCGCAGAACTCCGGAGATGCGGATGCCCGAGGTCGGCGACTCCCCGTAGGAAGACGACCCGAACGCGCCGTCCGACGCGGTCCCGGCGGGCCCGGTGCCCGGCCCGTCGGCCGGGGCCGGCCAGTTTGTCCTTCGCCAGTCGTTGCCGGCGGCGGGCGTGGCCGGCAGGCTGACCGCGCCGGTTGCCTCATGCGCCATCGGCGCATTCGGTCCGGCCGCGAACGCACCCGCCCTCGCTCCCGTCCCGGCCCAGGCTCCGCCGCCCGCCCCGGTACCCTGCGCCCCGATGCCCGCGCCCGCGCGGCCGTTGGCATCGAAGTCGGGGACTCCAACGCCTGCCGCCCCGACGCCGCCGGCCGGCAGCGCGGCCGGGCCCTCCTCGACGATGAGCACCCGCGGTATCAGCGCCACCGCCGTGGTGCCGCCGTAGGGCGACGTCCTGAGCGTCACGTTGATCCCGTGCCGCCTGGCCAGCTGCCCGACGACGAACAGGCCGAGCTGCTCGGTGTTGGCGGGGTTGATGTCGGGCGGGTTCGCCAGCCGGTCGTTCAGCTCGTCAAGCCGCTGCGGTGAGAGCCCCAGGCCCCGGTCCTCGATCTCGATCGCGAACCCGTTGGCGACGCTTTCGCCGCCGACCCGGACCTGCGTGAACGGCGGGGAGAGGGTGGTAGCGTTCTCGATCAGCTCGGCCAGCAGGTGGATCACGTCGGTGACGGCGGAGCCGGACAGCGCCGCCCGCGACTGCGTGCTGGCGGTGACCCGCGCGTAGTCCTCGACCTCGGCCACCGCGCCGCGCATCACGTCGATGAGCTTCACCGGGGCCGACCAGGACCGACCGGGGGGAGCGCCGGAGAGGATGATCAGGCCTTCCGCGTGGCGCCGCATTCGGGTGGTGAGGTGGTCCATCTTGAACAGGTCTTCGAGCACGTCCGGGTCGGTCGCCCGGCGCTCCATGTCGTCGAGCACGCTCAGCTGGCGCTGCAGCAGCGACTGGTTGCGCCGCGCCAGGTTGCGGAACATGTCGTTGACGCCCTGTCGGACCCGCGCCTCGTCGATCGCGGACCTGATGGCGGTCTGCCGCACGGCGTCGATGGCCTGGCCGACCTGACCGATCTCGTCGTTGCCGACGTGCACCGGCGGCGCCTCGGCGGCGACGTCGACCGACTCGCCCCGGCGGAGCCTGGCCACCACGGCGGGGAGCTGCTCGCGCGCGAGCGTCAGGGCGGACGTGCGGAGGACGGAGAGTCGGCGGTTGATGGAGCGGCCGAGCAGGATAGTGACGAGCAGGGTGAGGAGGAACCCGGCCGCGCCGACCAGGCTCACCGCCCACAGCCGCCGCTTGGCGTCGATCGCCGGGGCCGTGTTGGCCTGGAGCACGGTGACCGCGGTCTGGGTGCCCGCTTTGCTCGCGGCGTGCAGCCACGTGGAGGCCACGGTGTTCCACGACTTGGGGGTCAGGCCGAGCTGCTCGATCTGGCGCAGCGGGGCGCCGGACATGACGGCCTGCTGGATCGCGCCGACGCTGCTCTGCACCGCCGTCGGCGCGAGCGCGTCCAGGGTGGTGTTGTAGGTCTTGAGCTCGGCCGGGGTGAACAGCTCCCCGTAGAGCAGCGTGTCGTCCTGCTGCCGTCCGGCCGCCTGGCCGAAGGTCACCCGGTCGGCGGCCGTCAGCGATCCGCTCACCAGCGCGCTGGCCAGCAGCGCGTCCTGCTCCGACATGTCCTCCTGGGTGTTGACGGCCGAGATCAGGCCGAGGCCCTGTTCCGCGCCGGCCGCGTCGGAGATGCTGTTGGCCTCGGCCTGCAGCACCGCGCCCTGGCCGGCGATGACGCCGGTGTACTCGGCGAACGCGCTGAGCGGTGCCACCTTCTTGGCGGTGATCTCTTCGCGCAGCGCGGGCAGGCCGTTGAGGCTTTTGGTCATCGAGGCGATGCCGGCCGTCTCGGCCGCGGTCGAGCTGCTCTTGGTGCTGGCCGAGCTGAGCGCCGCCGTGACCCTGGCCATACCGGTCCTGGTCGCCGCGATCGCACTGTTGTACGCGGCGAGGTTGGCGCTGCTCGGATGCGACAGGTAGACGACTGCCGCCAGGCGCTCGCGCTGCAAGACGTTGACGAAGTTAGTCAGAGGCTCGGCGGTAGCGTTGATCAGGGTGGGTGCCCGGTCCAGGTTCAGGTAGGTCGTGGTGGACGTGTAGGCGACGTACCCGAACAGGCCGAGCATCGTGATCAGCGGGATGGCTACCAGGAAGTAGATCCTGAGCCTGATGGATCGGCCGCGCGATCCCATGGGATTACCCCCTGCGGTTACGGGTAAGGGCGTGGTCACGATACCGCGCAGTGGCCGGCGATAGAGGCCAAACCGGTACATTTCATGGTGAAAAGCTGCAGGTAACGGTGGTATTCGGTGTTTGCTGGGTGGCTGGTGACGGCTCGTTTGACGGTGCCACGGCCTAGTCTTGAACCCGTGACCACCACCCTCCTCGACGGCCTCAATCCGCAGCAGCGCGCCGCCGTGATCCACGCCGGCGGACCCTTGCTGATCGTCGCCGGGGCCGGCTGGGCAAGACCCGGGTGCTCACCCACCGGATCGCGTACCTGCTGGCCGAGCGGGGCGTGTCGCCGGGCGAGATCCTCGCTATCACCTTCACCAACAAGGCAGCGGGCGAGATGGCCAGCCGGGTCGCACAGCTCGTGGGCGACCGCCGCGCCCGGGCGATGTGGGTGATGACGTTCCACTCGGCCTGCGTCCGGATCCTGCGCCGCGAGGCGGCCAGGTTCGGCTACCCGTCGAATTTCTCGATCTACGACTCGGCCGACTCGCAGCGCTTGATGGCGCTCGTCTGCCGCGAACTCGAGCTTGACGCCCGCCAGTACCCACCGAAGGCGATGGCGGCGCAGGTCTCGAACCTGAAGAACGAGCTCGAAGACTACGAGTCGTTCGCCGCCCGCGCCCGCGGGGCTCGCGAGAAGGCGCTGGCTGAGGCCTACGCGGAGTACCAGCGCCGCCTGGTCGCGGCGGGCGCGATGGACTTCGACGACCTGATCATGGTCACGGTCAACCTCTTCCAGGCCTTCCCCGAGGTGGCCGCCGCCTACCGGCGGCGGTTCAGGCACGTGCTGGTCGACGAGTATCAAGACACCAACCATGCGCAGTACGTCCTGGTCCGCGAGCTGGTATCCGGCGGTAACTCTCTTTTCGGCTCTCGAACGGACCCGGCCGGCTCTGGCGGGTCGAATGAGCCTGACCCCGGCGACGGCCCTTCCGAGCTGTGCGTCGTCGGCGACGCGGACCAGTCCATCTACGCGTTCCGCGGCGCGACGATCAGGAACATCACCGAGTTCGAGCAGGACTACCCAAACGCGACCGTGATCCTGCTCGAGCAGAACTACCGGTCCACCCAGAACATCCTCGCCGCCGCCAACGCGGTGGTCTCCAGGAACTCGGGCCGCAAGCCCAAGAACCTCTGGTCCGAGGCAGGCGACGGCCCGCCGATCACCGGCTACGTCGCGAACAACGAGCACGATGAGGCGGCGTTCGTCGCCGAGGAGGTCGACCGGCTGAGCGACGAGGGCCTGGCCTCCCCTGGCCAGGTGGCGGTCTTCTACCGGACGAACGCGCAGTCCCGGGTCTTCGAGGAAATCTTCATCAGGGTGGGGCTGCCGTACCGGGTCGTCGGCGGCGTCCGCTTCTACGAGCGCCGCGAGGTCCGGGACCTCCTGGCCTATCTGCGGCTGATCGCCAACCCGGCCGACGAGGTATCACTGCGCCGGGTGCTGAACGTGCCCCGGCGCGGCATCGGTGACCGGGCGGAGGAGTACGTCGCCGGGTACGCTGCCCGCGAGCGGATCCCGTTCGCGCAGGCGCTCAAGACGCCGGGCGAGATTCCCGCCCTGGCGGCCAGGTCGGCATCGGCCATCGCCGGGTTCAACGCGCTCGTCGACGACCTGCGCGAGCAGGCCGCGACCGGCGGCCCGGTGGCCGAGCTGGTCGAGGCGGTGCTCGACAAGACCGGGTACCAGGCGTCGCTCGAGAACTCCGAGGACCTGCAGGACGTGACCCGGGTGGAGAACCTGCAGGAAATGGTCTCGGTGGCGCGCGAGTTCGACGGGGCGACGCCGGACGGCACGCTGGCCGACTTCCTCGAGCGGGTCGCGCTCGTGGCCGACGCCGACGAGATACCTGACGGCGATAACCGCGGCGGCATGGTGACGCTGATGACCCTGCACACCGCCAAGGGACTCGAATACCCCGTGGTCTTCCTCACCGGCATGGAGGAGGAGGTCTTCCCGCACCAGCGGGCGCTGACCAACCCGCGCGAGCTCGAGGAGGAGCGGCGGCTCGCCTACGTCGGTATCACCCGCGCAGAGCAGCGCCTGTACCTGACCAGGGCCGCCTCGCGGAACTGGTACGGTCGCCCGGCGTTCCACTCGCCGTCCCGGTTCCTGTCGGAGATCCCGGCTTCGCTGATCGAGTGGAAGCGCGACGCCGCCGCCGTGGCCGCCGCCTCGACGTCGGCGTCGGCGCGGCTGGCCTCCCGGCCGGGCGTCAACGCGGTCGGCAACCGCGCGGTCCCGGCGCTGACGCCCGGGGACCGCGTGAACCACGACAAGTTCGGCCTCGGGACCGTGGTCTCGGCCGACGGCTACGGCGATTCGGCCGAGGCCAAGATCGACTTCGGCGGCGACTACGGCGTGAAGCACCTAGTGCTCAGGTACGCGCCGCTGGAAAAGCTCTAGCGCTAGTCCCAGGGGTCGCGCGGCGGCCGCGCGGGGCGCGGCGGCGCGGGCGGACGCTGGGCGCGATCGCCGGACTGCCCCGGGTTGGCCGGACGGGGGCGGAAGTTGGGCTGCGGCCCGGCCGGTGGTGCGGGCGGGGCGTTGCGGGTGGGCGGGCGACGGTCGACGGCCGGGCGGGGATCGGCCGCGGGCCGGGGATCGTTCCACGGGTCGCGGTCGGCGCGGGGGTCGCGAGCCGGGCGGCTGGGCCGGGTGCCGTCGGGGTCTGGCCACGGGTCGATGTCCGGACGAGGCCCCTGGCCGGAGGGGGGCCGCGGGCCGCGGGGGGCCGGGCGGTCGGCCGACATCAGGAACTGGCCGCCGACCAGCTGGCGGGACAGCAGCCAGCGGGCGCCCCCGATGAGCAGGACCAAGATCGTGGCCAGGCACATCGGGAAGAAGATGAACGCGATCCACTGCAGGAAGCCGACGCCGAGCCCGGTCGTCGACGACGTGAGGCTGCTGTCATGGACCTTGCCCGTTATCACCGCCCCCACGAAGAACGCGAAGGCCGGCAGCGGGAAGAACAGGTAGACGGCGCCGGGCCGGACCCCCAGGGTCGCGACGACCGCCCCGACGATGATGAAGAGGCTGAGCAGGAACCCGGGCTCGCTGCCGGCCACCAGCGTCGCCACGATCCCGACCAGGGTCGCGGCGAGCAGTACGAGGAGGGCGTTCCTGGTGGACATGGCCCCGATCAAGCGCAGCGGCGAGCCGAACCCGCCGGACGCGCCGCCGCCCGGCCGTTCCCTTGGCTCCTGCGATGGGCGAGGGCCTCGGCCGCGGTTGTCGCGACCGCTCCAGCCGGGCCCGTTGCGCGGACCGCGCCCGGCACCCTGCCCCTGGCCGCCCGGAGCCGGGGGCCGGGGGCCGTTCCCCGGCGGGCCCGGCGGTACGCTGCGGCCGCCCCGGCCGCGCGGGTCGTAGTCACCGCGCCCGCGGATTTCGTCACCGCGACCACGACCACCACCGCCGACCGGGCCGCCGACGGCGGCAGGGCCGCTGGTGCGGCGGCGGGCGGGGTCGTCCGGCCAACCGCCGGCCGCCCCCCGGGGCGCGCGCCGGGCGGTCTCGCCTCGCATGGAGCCGGGTCGGGGCTCCCACCCAGGTTGAGTGGTCATTGCTGGAGAGGGTAATACATCGTTTCCTAAGTTTCCCTCAAGCCGGAGTTACTCGCGGCGCGTCGGCGTCATTACATTCCGCTGTGTCGTCTACTTGACCAGGTAGTATTCACATCAGTGTAAGGACCGTCCGGAGGGCTGTGGCCGCTGCGGGCATGCTGCGACTTGTCTGTGGAAATAGACAGACGCCGGTCAAGGGTCGAATTGGCCGGGTAGCCTCGCCGCAACGGTGAACAGATACGGCCGGAGGAGACCAACGTTGCTCGGCATGCGCGTCGCGAGGCTGATCGCGGGTAAGGTCGGATACGCGGCGAGCTGCCTGCTCGCCGTCGTGCTGCTGGTGGTGTCCGGCTACGCCTACAAGGTGGACGGCCTGGTCACCGGGCTGGCCACCTCCAATGCGATCTCCGGTGGCGCGCAGACCGGCGCGATGAACATCCTGCTGATGGGTCTTGAGAGCCGGACCGACTACCAGGGCAACACGCTTTCCTCCGCCCTGCTGACCGCGATGCACGCGGGCAGCGTGTACGGCGTCAATAACGAGGGCGTCGGCGGCCAGGACACCAACACGCTGATCTTGATCCACATCTTCGCCGGCGGCCAGCGGGCGGTCGGCTTCTCGGTACCGCGCGACGACTGGGTCACGTTCCCGCAGGCGTACGACGGCCAGTCGCACGGGAAGATCGACCAGGCCTACGGCCTGGCCTACGCGCAGTCGCTGAATCAGACCGTCAGCTCGTCCATGAGCAGGTCCCAGCGCTACTTCCTGGCGAACGAGGCCGGGCAGAAGGCGGCCATCGACACCGTCGAGATGGTGACCAACCAGAAGATCGACCATTTCGCCGAGGTAAACCTGGCGGGGTTCTTCTCCCTGGCCCAGTCCTTCGGCGGGGTCGAGGTCTGCGTGAAGTCGTGGGATGGGCCCAACGGCCCCGGCACGAACCTGCACGACGCGAACTCCGGCTTCAACGCATCCCACGCGGGCTACCTGCACCTGGCGGCGGATCAGGCGCTGGCGTTCGTCAGGGAGCGGGACAACCTGCCCAACGGCGACCTGGACCGCACCCACCGCCAGCAGGCGGTCCTCGACTACGTGATCTGGAAGCTGAAGACCGGGGGCGTCCTGACCGACCTCAGCCAGCTCACCGGGCTGCTCGGCACGGCCGAGAAGTACCTCATCACCGACTCGAGCTGGAACCTGCTCGACTTCTCCACCCAGATGCACGCGCTGAGCGGTGAGAACCTGAAGTTCTACACGGCGCCCATTGTGGGCTACGAGACCGTCGACGGCCAGGACGCCAACCAGATCGACATCCCCACGATCCAGGCCGCCATCAAGGCGAAGTTCACGGCACCGGCGCCGAAGGCGGGCGGCACCTCCAAGTCCGCCTCGAAGCCGGCCAAGAAGGCCGCGCCGATCCCGGCCGCGTCGACCGTCACGGTCGACGTCTACAACGGCGGAAGCACCGGCGGGCTGGCGGGCAAGGTCTCGACGGCGCTCGCCGCCAAGGGCTACCGGCCCGGCGCGGTCACCGACGCGTCCGCCCAGACGCAGACCGTGGCGGCCGCGAACGAGGTGTTCTACGGCGCGGGGACCTCGGCCAACGCCGCCAAGATCGCGGGCTACTTCGGCGTGACCGCCGCCTCGCTGACGACGCTGCCCGCCGGGCACGTGGAGATCCTGCTCGGCACCGGGTCCACCATCGTCCCGGCCGGCCTGGCGGCCGCCAGCACCCCGGCCGCGACGCCCTCGGCCAAGGCGACGTCGGCCGGGAACAACGGCGCGGCCGGCACCGCGGTAACCGTGACCGCGAACGCAAAGTACGGAATACCCTGCGTTTACTGACATACCTTCATATGGTGCGTTTACCATATCGTGCGTCTAATGAGACAGCTGCGTGTTCTGACCCCCAGGAGGAGCAGCCATGTTCACGGCGCGCATCGCGAGGCTGATCGCGGGCAAGGCCGGCTACACGGCGAGCTGTCTGGTCGCTTGCGTACTGGTCGTGGTCTCCGGCTACGCGCACAAGGCGGTGAGCGAGCTGAACGCACTCGGCCAGGGGATCACGATCGGCGGCGGCTCCTCCGTCGGCGCGATGAACATCCTGGTGATGGGGTTGGAGAGCCGGACCAACTACGAGGGCCAGACCCTGTCGTCCCAGCTGCTCACGGAGACCCACTCGGGCAGCGTGTATGGCGTCAACAAGGAGGGCGTCGGCTCCCAGGACACGGACACGCTGATCCTCATCCACATCTTCGCCGGCGGGCAGAAGGCGGTCGGCTTCTCGATGCCGCGCGACGACCTGGTCACCTACCCGCAGGAGTACTACCCGGGGGTCACCCGGGGGAAGATCGACGGGGCCTACTACTTCGCGTACGCCAACTTCCTGAACCAGAACCCGAACATGAGCAGTGCCGAGCGGTACCTCAAGGCGAACCAGGCCGGGCAGGCGGCCGAGGTCGCCACCGTCGAGGCGGTCACCGGGCAGCCCGTTAACCACTATGTGGTGATGAACCTGGCCGGGTTCTTCTACCTGGCCCAGGCGTTCGGCGGCGTCGAAGTGTGCGTGAACCCGACGACCGTGAACGGGGTCAAAAACGCGAACCTGTACGACAAGGCGTCGGGCTGGAACGCGGTGGCAGACGGCTACCACCTGAAGAAGGGCGGCATCCAGTACCTGCACCTGGCGGCGGACCAGGCGCTCGCGTACGTGCGCGACCGTGACAGCCTGCCCAACACCGACCTGGATCGCACGCACCGCCAGCAGGCGGTCATCGACTACGTGATCTGGGAGCTGAAGCACGAGGGCGCGTTCGGCGACCTCGGCCAGCTCACCGCCCTGCTCAGCACCGCCGCCAACTACGTCATCACCGACCGGACCTTTAACCTGCTCGACTTCGCCACCAACATGCGGGCGCTGACCGGCAAGAACTTGAAGTTCGAGACGCTGCCGGTGGCCAGCTACGTCAACGACATGCAGCTCAACGGCTCGGCCCAGGACGTCAACATCATCGACGTCCCCTACATACAGAAGATCGTGAAGGCGGCGTTCAACCCGCCGCCGGCGGCGCAGAAGACGTCGTCGGCCGCGTCCGCCGCCAAGAAGAAGGCCGTCCCGGTCCCGGTCCCGTCGCCGTCGACCGTCACCGTCGACGTGTACAACGGCGGGAGCACGCCCGGACTGGCGGGCGGGATTTCCCAGGCGCTCGTCTCGCTCGGCTACAAGGCCGGGACCGTCGCCGACGCGTCGGCCCAGTCGCGGACTCCGGCGGCGGGCACCGAGGTCTTCTACGGCGCGGGCGCGTCGGCCAACGCGGCCAAGATCGCGACCGAGTTCGGCGCCGCCGCCGGCGCGCTCACGTCGCTACCGGCCGGCCACGTGGAGGTGCTGCTAGGCACGACCTCGACCGTGGTGCCCGCGGGCCTGTCCTCGCCCGCCGCCTCGTCCAAGGGGACCGATTCGCCCGGCGGCGGCAACTCGACGCCCACCGCGGCCGCGTCGTCGGCGGCCAACAACGGCGCGTCGGGAGGTGTGGTAACCGTCGGTGCCAACGCGAGGTACGGCATACCCTGCGTGTACTGACCACCACTGTGTTCTAGTTCCGGGAGGAACAAGCCATGTTCACGGCGCGTATCGCGCGCGTTGTCGTCGGCAAGGTCGGGTACAGCGTGGGCTGCCTGCTCGCGGTCGCCGTGCTGGTTGTGTCTGGCTACGCCCACAAGACGGTCAGCCAGGTCGGCGCGTTCGCCAACGGGGCCTCGATTGGCGGCAGCCCGTCCGTGGGCGCGATGAACATCCTGGTGATGGGCCTGGAGAGCCGGACCAACTTCGAGGGGCAGGAACTCGACCACCACCTGCAGCACCTGCTGAACATCGGCAGCCGGGGCAGCCAGGACACGGACACGCTGGTCCTGATCCACATCTTCGCCGGCGGGCGGCGGGCGGTGGGGTTCTCGATCCCGCGCGACTCCGTGGTCAGCTACCCGCAGACCTACAACGTGGGCGGCGTGGAGATTCCCAGCGGGAAGATCGACCAGGCCTACTACTGGGCCTACGAGGTGTCCGAGCAGCAGACCTCAACCTCCTCGATGAGCTCCGCGCAGCGGGCGCACCTGGCCAACCAGGCGGGCGAGCTAGCCGAGGTCCGGACGGTGGAAGCCTTCACCGGCGTGACGATCAACCACTTCGTCGAGTCGAACCTGGTCGGGTTCTATTCGCTGGCCCAGGAGTTCGGCGGCATCGAGGTCTGCGTAAAGCCGGCCCCGGCCCAGGGAGGGTTTGCCGCCGGGGCGAACCTGACCGACCACGATCCGCTGACCGGCACCGACAACTCCAACTTTGACGCCTACGCCGACGGCTACAACCGGGCCAAGGGCGGCGCGCAGTACCTGCACCTGTCGGCGACCCAGTCGCTGGCCTTCGTCCGGTCGCGTGACACCCTCCCCGGTATCGACATCGGGCGCACCCACCGGCAGCAGGCGGCCATCGACTACGTGATTTATGAGCTGAAGAACGGCGACTACTTCGGCGACATCGGCAAGCTCGACGCCATACTCAGCACCGCGGGCAACTACCTGATCACCGACCAGGCCTTCAACCTGCTCGATTTCGCCACCGACATGCAGGCGCTGACCGGGAAGAACCTGAGCCTCGCGACCTTGCCGGGGACAACGGAGAACGGTGTGGCCGAGCCCGGTTATCCGACCGGGGAGGACGTCATCAGCGTCAACGTGCCCGCGATCCAGCGACTGGTGAAGAACGCGTTCTACCCGCAGCCGGCCGCGCCGAAGGCGGCGGCCGCCAAGGGGGCCGCCAAGAAGGCCGCGTCCGCCCCGGCCGCGTCGACCGTCACCGTGGACGTCTACAACGGCAGCGGCGCGCGGGGGCTGGCCGGGGACGTCTCGCGGGCGCTGGGCGCGCTCGGCTACAAGGCCGGGGCGGTCGCCGACGCGACGGCTCAGTCGCAGACCGTCGCATCGGGAACCCAGGTCTTCTACGGCGCCGGCACCTCGGCCAACGCGACCATCATCGCGACCAAGGTGGGCGCCACCGCACGGCCGCTCGCGTCGCTGCCCGCCGGGCAGGTGGAGGTACTCCTCGGCTCGACCGTCACGCTGGTTCCCGCTGGTCTTGCTGCGCCCGGCACGCCGACTGCGAGTACGCAGTCCACGAGCGCGCAGGTCATAGGCGCGCGGAGCTTGGGTGCCAGTTCCGAGTCGACCGCGCCAACGTCGTCGGCCAGCAGCGGCGCGTCGGGGGACGGGGTAGCCGTCGGCGCTAACGCGAGGTACGGAATACCCTGCGTGTACTGACAACTACTGTGTGTTCTGGCGGTGGTTCTGGCGGCGGGGAGGAACGGCAATGCTCACGGCGCATCTCGCACGGGTGATAGCGGGCAAGGTGGGCTACGCGGCGGCCTGCCTGCTCGCGGTTGTGGTGCTCGTGGTGTCCGGGTACGCGCACCGGGTGGTCGGCTACGCCAGCGAGGCCAACGACGGCGTCTCGACCGGCAACACCCCGTCCACCCAGGCGATGAACATCCTGGTGATGGGGCTGGAAAGCCGCACCAACTTCTACGGCCAGCCGCTGCCGCCCGCCCTGATCACCGCCATGCACACCGGGGCGGCCGGCGGCCAGGACCCGAACACGCTCATCCTGATCCACATCTTCGCGGGCGGCCAGAAGGCGGTCGGCTACTCGATACCGCGCGACGACCTGGTCACCTTCCCGCACGCCTTCAACGTCTCCGGCATCAACATTCCCTACGGGAAGATCGACAACGCCTACGACTGGGCCTACGCCGAGTCCCTGGCCAAGACCGGCACGTCCACCAAGAACGACTACCTGCAGGCCAACCAGGCCGGCCAGGCGGCCGAGATCGCCACCGTGGAGTCGGTCACCGGGGTGCACGTCGACCATTTCGTCGAGACCAACCTGGCCGGGTTCTACTACCTGGCGCAGGCGTTCGGCGGCGTCGAGGTTTGCCTCAAGCCGGAAGAGAAGGGCATCAACTCCGGCAACTACACCTCCTCGAACCTGTACGACTTCAACTCGGGGTTCAACGCGGTGAAGTACGACGGCTACAACCTGCGGACGGGCGGGGCGCAGTACCTGCACCTGTCGGCGCCCCAGGCGCTCGCGTTCGTGCGCGAGCGTGACAATCTGGCCGAGGGCGACATCGACCGCACGCGCCGTCAGCAGGCGGTCATCGACTACGTGATCTGGCAGCTGAAGCACGAGAACGCGTTCAGCGTCGGCGGCACGATCACCGGGCTGCTCAGCGTCGCCAGCCAGTACCTGATCACCGACCAGCACCTGAACCTGCTCGACTTCGCCACCGACATGCAGGCGCTGAGCGGGCAGCACTTGTCCTTCACCACCCTTCCCTCGGTGCCGGGGGCCAGCCGGCTGCTGCCGGGCTACGGCCCTAATCCGCAGAGCGTGAACATCATCTCGGTGCCGTACCTCAAGCGGATCGTGCACGGCGCCTTCTACCCGCCGCCCGCGGCGGCGAAGGCCAAGACCACGCCGAAGCAGGCCGCCACGATCCCGCCCGCCTCAACCGTCACCGTCGACGTCTACAACGGCGACCCCAACGCGGGCGGGCTCGCCGGGCTGGTATCGCAGGCCCTGGTCGCCCGCGGCTACAAGGCCGGGGCGGTCAAGAACGCGTCGGCCCAGTCGCGGACCGTCGGCCGCGGCAATCAGGTCTTCTACGGCGCGGGCGCGGCGGCCAACGCGGCCAAGATCGCGACCGAGGTCGGCGCGGCCGCGAGCCCGCTCGCATCGCTGCCCGCCGGGCACGTGGAGATCCTGATCGGCTCCGCCGTGACCGCGGTGCCCGCGGGCCTCGCCGCCGCGGGCGCGGCCACGTCCGCGAACAGCCGGAGCGCGTCGCCCACGACGTCGGCCTCGGCGCCGGCCGGATCGGTGGACGGCGGGGGCACCATCATCGTCGGGCCCAACGCGAAATACGGCATTCCCTGCGTGTACTGATGCCCCGGCCGATGGCAAAGAGCGCCATCTTATCGGCCGGGGCATCAGTACACGCGCATCTTCCGGGGGGACCCTCGCCAGGCATCGGGGGCTCCCGCCCCCGATCACCCCCGGCCCCCGTACCCCCCGATGTTCGAAGGGGCGATGGCAAAAAGCGCCATCGCCCCTTCGGACGGAAACCCGGGTTTTAACCCGCGACTACAGGTTGTTGATGATGTCGCGGACGAGGGAAGCGGTCTCGCTCGGGGTCTTGCCGACGCGGACGCCGGCCTTCTCCAGAGCTTCCTTCTTCGCCTGGGCGGTGCCGGCCGAGCCGGAGATGATCGCGCCCGCGTGACCCATGGTCTTGCCCTCGGGGGCCATGAACCCGGCCACGTAGCCGACGACCGGCTTGGTCACGTTCTTCTCGATGAACGCGGCCGCCCGCTCCTCGGCGTCGCCGCCGATCTCGCCGATCATGACGATCGCCTTGGTGTCGGGGTCGGCCTCGAACGCGGCCAGGGCGTCGATGTGCGTGGTGCCGATGATGGGGTCGCCGCCGATGCCGACCGCGGTGGTGAAGCCGATGTCGCGCAGCTCGTACATCATCTGGTAGGTCAGCGTGCCGGACTTCGACACCAGGCCGATCTTGCCCTCGGAAGTGATGTCGGCCGGGATGATCCCGGCGTTCGACTTGCCGGGGGACGCGATGCCGGGGCAGTTCGGCCCGACGATGCGGGTCTTGTTGCCCTTCTCGATGGCGTAGGCCCAGAACTCGGCCGTGTCGTGCACCGGGACGCCCTCGGTGATGACGATCGCGAGCGGGATCTCCGCGTCGATCGCCTCGAGCACCGCGGCCTTGGTGCCGGCCGCGGGGACGAAGATCACCGATACGTCGGCCCCGGTCGCCTCCATGGTCTCCTTGACCGTCGCGAACACCGGGACCTGCTGCCCGTTCAGCTCGACGGTGGTGCCGGCCTTCTTCGGGTTGGTGCCGCCGACCACCTTCGCGCCCGCGACGAGCATGCGGGCACCGTGCTTGCGGCCCTCGCCGCCGGTGATGCCCTGGATGAGGATCTTGCTGTCAGCCGTGAGGAAGATAGCCATCGCTCAGGCTCCCTTCGCGGCGAGCTCGGCGGCGCGCCTGGCGGCGCCGTCCATGGTGTCAACCTGCTCGAGGCCGGGCAGGGCGGCGTCGACCAGGATCTGGCGGCCCTCTTCGGCCTTGTTGCCGTCGAGCCGCACGACGATCGGCTTGGTGACCGACTCGCCGCGCTCGGCCAGCAGCCCGAACGCGGAGACGATGCCGTTGGCCACCGCGTCGCCCGACGTGATGCCGCCGAAGACGTTGACGAGCACCGACTTGACGGCCGGGTCGGACAGCACGATCTCCAGGCTGTTCGCCATCACCTCGGCCGAAGCGCCGCCGCCGATGTCAAGGAAGTTGGCTGCCTTGACCCCGCCGAACGCCTCGCCCGCGTAGGCGACCACGTCGAGGGTGGACATGACCAGGCCCGCGCCGTTGCCGATGATGCCGATCTCGCCGTCGAGCTTGACGTAGTTGAGGTGCTTCGCCTTGGCCCGCACCTCGAGCGGGTCGGTGGACTCCAGGTCGGCGAACTTGGCCTGGTCGGGCTGGCGGAAAAAGGCGTTGTCGTCGAGCGTCACCTTGCCGTCGAGGGCGAGCACCCGGCCGTCGGGGGTGAGCACCATCGGGTTCACCTCGACCAGCGTCGCGTCCTCGTCGGTGAACATCGCCCACAGCCGCTCCGCCAGCACGGCCGCCTGCTCGGCGGCCACCTCCGGGATCCGGCCCGCCTTGATGATCTCCAGCGCCTTGGCGTGGTCCACTCCGGTCAGGGGCGAGACCGGGATGCGCGCGATCGCGTCCGGGTTCGTGTGCGCGATCTCCTCGATCTCCATGCCGCCGTCGACGGTGCAGATGGACGTGAACGTCCGGTTCGCGCGGTCGAGGAGGAAGGAGAGGTAGTACTCGGACTTGATGTCCGAGGCCTCGGCGATCAGGACCTTGTGCGCGATGTGGCCCTTGATGTCCATGCCGAGGATGGCGTCGGCCTTTTCGAAGGCCTCGTCCGGACTCGAGGCCAGCTTGACGCCGCCGGCCTTGCCGCGGCCGCCGGTCTTCACCTGCGCCTTCACCACAACTTGGGGGATGCCGTCGGCCGCGAAGGCGGCGGTGATCTCCCGCGCCTCCTCGGCAGTGTCGGCGACCTTGTCTTTCAGCACAGGAACGCCGTACTCGGCGAAGAGTTCCTTAGCCTGATACTCGAACAGGTCCACTGGGGGTCCGATCTCGGTCGGTTGCTTGCGTTTTACGTCTTGCGCCGCCTCGACAAGCGGCTTTCACATGCAGCGTAGTCGTTGCGGTGCGGCCGTTGCCGCTCGGAACGCCGATGTGAGCACCCTCTCAGCATGGCGCCCAGCACGGAGCAAGCGGGACTAAGTGTTATCGATATGGTACTCAGTACCGCAGGCGGCGACAAGCCCGGCCGGGCCCTTCACTAGCGGCGTGGCGGCGTGCCGTTTGCCCGATCCGTTGCCAGGATGGGCGATGTGAGCGATCTGCCTACGTCCCCCTGGCCGAGCCGCCCGATGCTCATGGCCGGCGGGATCGCCGCGCTCGCGGCGGCCGGCGGCGGGCTGGCGGTACTGGTGACGCTCACGCTCATCGGCTGGATCACGGCCCCGCACGTGGGACTGGGCGGCGGGCTGGCGGGGGTGCTCCGCTCAGCCGGGCTGCTCTGGCTGGTCGCGCACCACGTCGAGGTGACCGTCCGCGGCGTCGGCCGGATCGGGCTGCTCCCGCTCGGCCTGGTGCTGCTGCCCGCCGCGCTGATCGAGCGGGCCGGCCGCTGGATGACCCACGAGGGCCACGTCACCAGGCTCAGGGACGTGGGCCTGGCGGCGCTCTCGATCGCGTTCCCGTACGCGCTGTTCACCGCCGCGGTCGCAGTGGCGAGCAGGACCGCGCTGGCGGCGCCGTCGCTCTGGCAGGCGGTCACCACCGGGTTCGGCATCGCGTTCCTGGCGGGCGGCTTGGGCGCCGCGCGCGGCCTGGCGCCGTGGCGGAAGCTGGCCGGCCGGGTGCCACCGCGCCCGCGGTCGGTGCTCCTGGGCATGGTCGCGGCGCTCGCGGTCCTGGCGGCGTTCGGCGCGGTGCTCGCCGCGGCCTCGCTCGCGATCCACCTGAATTCCTATAAGGAGGCGGTGTCGGCGCTCAACCCCGGGATCGGGGGGTCCGCGCTGCTGCTGCTGGCCGGTCTCAGCTACCTGCCGAACTCGGTCATCTGGGCGATCGCGTACATGCTGGGCCCGGGGTTCGCGTTCGGCGTCGGCACCGCGGTATCGCCGTCGGGGTCGGCGCTCGGCGCCATCCCCGCCTTCCCGATGCTGGCGGCGGTGCCGGTCGGCGTCAGGGCGGCGTTCCCGCCCTGGCTCGGCTTCTTCGTCCTCGTCCTGCCCTACCTGGCGGGCGCGCTGGCCGGCCTGATGACGGTTCGGATCGCCCCGACGCCGACCCTGGAGGCCGCGCCGCTCTGGGGACTGCTCACTGGCTCGCTGACCGCCGCCGTCATCGGGCTCGCGGCGAAGCTCTCCGGCGGCCCGCTCGGCGCCGGCCGGCTCGCCTCGGTCGGCCCGGCCGGCGGTGAGATCGGCCTGGTCGCCTTGCTCGAGATCGGCGTGACCGCCGCGCTGGTGGCCGGGGCCGCCAACTGGCTGATTCTCCGGCACCACGTCCGCCGTCTGTCCGCCGCCGCGCCGCTTGGGCCGGTGAGCGGCCCGCTGCCCAGCACCGGGGCCGGGGCCGGGCGACGAGTGGTCGACCAGACCGACGACGCCGGAGGCCACCGCATCTACGTAGACCCCTGGGCGAACGACATCGCCGACTAGCGCCTCCCATCCGCGGTCGGCCGACCCGGCGAGGCGCGGGCGGGCTCAGTTGCCGCCGAGGAGCTTGATCTCGTTGCGGACGGAATTGTCGAGCTGGTTCTGGCAGGCCGTCTGGGTGGCGGTCGTGTTGGCGCCGCTCATGCAGTTGGCGTACTGGTTGAGCTGGGTGCGGAAGACCAGGAAACCGGCCAGCGCGAAGCTGCAGAACACGAACCCGATCAGGCCGAGGGTGATGGCCGCCATCACGCCGCGCGGCCGCCGCGTGCCCGCCCGCTTGGCCGCCGACACCGTCCTGAACGCCAGGACGACCGCGACCGCGGCGACGGCGAGCGCGACCGCGACGACGTATACGCCGCGGTGGATGTTGCTGATCAATGTCATCGCCAGCAGGCTGAGCAGGGACAGCGCCAGGGCTGCCCAGGCGCGCTGCCGAAGCGCGGGCGAGGGCGGCGGAAGCTGCGGTCGCGGCGGCGGGAGGAGGAACGGCGACCGGGGCGGCGGATCGGTGAGTCTGGCCATGTCGCGATCTATTCTGCCGCACCGGTTAGGGTGTCTGCCATGAACGCCAGGCTGGTCGTGCTCGTCTCCGGGGCGGGGACGAACCTGCAGGCCCTGCTCGACGCCTGCGCCGATCCGGGCTACGGCGCGACCGTGGTCGCGGTCGGCGCCGACCGCGACTCCATCGCCGCCCTCGACCGGGCAAAAGCAGCAAATATTCCGACATTCGTCGTGAAAGTGGGAGATTTCGCCACGCGCGATGACTGGGACGAGGCGCTTGCCCGCGCCTGCGAGCACTACCGTCCCGACCTGATCGTCTGTGCGGGATTCATGAAGCTGGTGGGCCAGGCGTTCCTTGCCCGGTTTAACGGGCGCTGCCTGAACACGCACCCCGCGTTGCTACCGTCGTTCCCCGGCATGCACGGCGTCAGGGACGCGCTCAGCTACGGCGTCAAGGTGACCGGCTGCACGGTCTTCCTGGTCGACGAGGGCGTGGACGCCGGCCCGGTGCTCGCCCAGGCGGCGGTGCCGGTGCACGATGACGACGACGAGACAAGCCTGCACGAGCGGATCAAGGTGGCCGAACGGGCCCTGCTCGTCGGCACGGTCGGCCGGATGGCCCGTGACGGGTGGTCCGTCAACGGCGACAGGAAGGTAAGGATCGGCACGTGACTGCGATTCCGATCAAGCGGGCCCTGCTCAGCGTCTACGACAAGGCGGGCCTGGTCGAGCTGGCCGCCGCCCTGCACGGGGCGGGCGCGGAGCTCGTCTCCACCGGCTCCACGGCCGCGACGATCGAGCGGGCGGGCATTCCCGTCACCCGGGTAGAGGAGCTCACCGGCTTCCCCGAGTGCCTCGACGGCCGGGTCAAGACGCTCCACCCCCGCGTCCACGCGGGCCTGCTCGCCGACCTGGGCAACCCGGCCCATGAACGGCAGTTGGCCGAGCTCGGCATCGCGCCGTTCCAGCTCCTGGTCTCCAACCTCTACCCGTTCGAGCAGACGGTGGCGTCCGGTGCCACACCGCCCGAGATCATCGAGCAGATCGACATCGGCGGACCGGCGATGGTCCGCGCCGCGGCCAAGAACCACGGCAGCGTCGCGGTCGTGACCAGCCCGGGACAGTACGGCGACGTGGTCAAGGCGCTCGCCAACGGCGGGTTCGCCGAGCCCGAGCGCCGCCGCCTCGCCGCCGCCGCGTACGCGCACACCGCCGCCTACGACGCGGCGGTCGCGTCCTGGTTCGCCGCCAGCTACGCGCCGGACGAGGTGGCGGCCGAGACCGGCTGGCCCGATCTCGTCGCCCAGGTGTGGACCAGGTCCGACGTGCTGCGCTACGGCGAGAACCCGCACCAGCGGGGGGCGCTCTACGAGGCCCGCACCACCGCGCCGGGGGACGACCCCGGCATCGCCAACGCGGAGGTGCTGCACGGAAAGGCGATGTCCTACAACAACTACGTGGACGCCGACTCCGCGCGGCGCGCCGCCTACGATTTCGCGCAGCCCTGCGTGGCGATCATCAAGCACTCCAACCCGTGCGGGATCGCGGTCGGACCCAACATCGCCGCCGCGCACGCCAAGGCGCTCGCGTGCGACCCGCTCTCCGCCTACGGCGGGGTGGTGGCGGCCAACAGCGCGGTCACCGACGCGATGGCCACGCAGATCATCGACGGTTTCGCCGAGGTGGTCATCGCACCGGACTTCGACCCGGCGGCGGTCGAGATCCTGACCGGAAAGTGGAAGAACATCCGGCTGCTGCGGTGTGACCCGCCGCCGTGGAGCGCGGATTCCCCCGGCGGTGGAACCACGGTCCGTTCGGCATCCTCTGATTTTGAATTTCGGCCGGTGAGCGGCGGGCTGCTCGCGCAGACGTGGGACCGGGTCGACCAGCCGGGCGATGACCCCGCGCACTGGGAGCTGAAGGCGGGGGCGGCGGCCGACGCCGCCGTGCTGGCCGACCTCGCGTTCGCGTGGCGGGCCTGCCGGGCCGTGAAGTCCAACGCGATCCTGCTCGCGGCGGGCGGCGCGTCGGTCGGCGTCGGGATGGGACAGGTGAACCGGGTCGACTCGGCCCGGCTGGCTGTGGCCAGAGCCGGAAATCGGGCGGCCGGCTCTGTGGCCGCGTCAGACGCGTTCTTCCCGTTCCCCGACGGCTTCGAGATACTCGCGGAGGCGGGCGTCCGCGCGGTGGTCGAGCCGGGCGGCTCGATCCGGGATGACGGCGTGATCGCGGCCGCGCAGGCGGCCGGGGTGACGCTGTACTTCACCGGCGTCCGGCACTTCTACCACTAGGGAGTCTGTAGTGAGCGCGTCGATCCTGGACGGCAAGGCAACCGCGGCCGAGGTCAAGGCGGACCTGAAGGAGCGGGTGGCGGCGCTGGCCGCGCGCGGGATCATGCCCGGTCTCGGCACGATCCTGGTCGGGGACGACCCGGGCTCGCGGGCCTACGTGGGCGGCAAGCACCGGGACTGCGCGCAGGTGGGCGTCGCCTCGATCCGGCGGGACCTGCCCGCGTCCGCGACCCAGGCGCAGGTCGAGGAGGCGGTGGCGGAACTGAACGCCGACCCCGCCTGCACCGGGTATATCGTCCAGCTGCCGCTGCCGTCCGGGCTCGACGAGAAGCGCGTGCTCAACCTGATGGACCCGGCCAAGGACGCCGACGGCCTGCACCCGGTCAACCTGGGCAAGCTCGTGCTGGGCGAGGCGGCGCCGCTGCCGTGCACCCCCCGCGGCATCGTGGCGCTGCTGCGCAGGTACGGAGTGGAGATCGCGGGGGCCGAGGTGACCGTGATCGGGCGCGGGATCACGGTCGGGCGCGCGCTCGGCCTGCTGCTCACCCGGCGCTCGGAGAACGCGACGGTGACGCTCTGCCACACCGGGACCAAGGACCTGGCCGCGCACACCCGCGCGGCCGACATCGTGGTGGTCGCGGCCGGGCGGGCCGGGCTGCTGACGGGGGACATGGTCAAGCCGGGTGCGGCCGTGCTCGACGTCGGCATCACCAGGACCGAGGCAGGGCTCGCGGGCGACGTCGCGCCCGACGTGGCCTCGGTCGCCGGATGGATCGCGCCGATGCCGGGCGGTGTAGGACCGATGACTCGGGCAATGCTCATCACTAATGTGGTGGAGGCAGCGGAGCGCCAGTTATAGTCGGGGTACTCCGTACCCCGCGAGGGGTACTCCGTACCTACTGACGAGTAATATAGACTCCGTTCCCGGGAGTTAGACACGCAGGAAGGGCAGCGCTGTCCATGAATATCGTCGTCTGCGTTAAGCAGGTACCTGACACCGAGGTGGAGCGCAGCCTGGTGCCCGGTGACAACACAATGGACCGGGCCTCGGTGGACGGGGTCATCAACTACCTGGACGAGTTCGCGATCGAGGAGGGCCTCAAGATCGCGGAGGCCCAGGGCGGCGAGGTCACGATCTTGTCGGTCGGGCCGGCCAAGGCGGCGGAGTCGATCCGCAAGGCCCTGTCGATGGGCGCGGACAAGGCGGTGCACGTGATCGACGACGCCCTCGCGGGGTCGGACGCGCTGGGGACGTCGCTGGCGATCGCGGAGGCGCTCAAGGTGGTCGGGTTCGACCTGGTGGTGTTCGGGTCGGAGTCGACCGACGCGCGGACCGGGGTGGTGCCGGCGATGGTGGCCGAGCGCCTCGGGGTGCCGCAGCTGACCCTGGCCGGGAAGGTCGACGTGTCGGGGTCGGAGGTGACGATCCGGCGGGTGGCCGACGACGGCTACGAGGTCGTGACCGGGTCGCTGCCGGCCGTGGTGTCGGTGGTGGAGAAGATCAACGAGCCGCGCTACCCGACGTTCAAGGGGATCATGGCGGCGAAGAAGAAGCCGGTGCAGACCCTGACGCTGGCGGACCTGTCGCTGGAGGCGGGGTCGGTCGGGCTGGCGAACGCCGCGTCGTGGGTGGAGGACTTCGCCAAGCGGCCGCCGCGGGCGGCGGGCGTGGTCGTGAAGGACGAAGGGGACGGCGGCGGCAAGGCGGCCGCGTTCCTGGCCGACCGGAAGTTCATCTGAGAGGGCGTGGATCACATGGCTGAGGTACTGGTCCTCGCGGAGCACACCGCTGACGGCGAGGTCAAGAAGGTCACCCTGGAGCTGCTGACCGCCGCCCGGCGGCTGGGCGAGCCGTCGGTGGTGTGGACCGGCCCGGGCGCGGACGCCGCGCAGCCGCGGCTGGCGGAGTACGGCGCGGCGAGGGTCTACGCGGCCGACTCGCCCGACTTCGCGGGCTACGTCGTGGCGCCGGCCGCCGAGCTGCTGGCCTCGCTGGTCGCGTCCGCGTCGCCGGCCGCGGTGCTGATCGCGGGCACCACCGAGGGCAAGGAGATCGCCGGGCGGCTGGCGGTCAAGACCGGATCGGGCGTGCTGACCGACGCGGTCGACGTGACCGCCGGGGCGGACGGCGCGCCGGTGGCGGACCAGCCGAACTTCGGCGGCGCGATCACCGTGCACTCCACGGTGCGGAAGGGCACGCCGATCATCGCGGTCCGGCCCAACTCCATTGCGGCCGAGGTTTCCCCCGGCCCGGCCGCGGTTGAGGCGGTGGCGTTCACCGCCTCGGACGCGGCCAAGACGGCGAAGATCACCGAGCACGTGGTGGCCAAGGCGAGCGAGCGGCCGGAGCTGTCGGAGGCCTCGATCGTGGTCTCCGGCGGCCGCGGCACCGGGTCGGCCGACGGGTTCGGCATCATCGAGCAGCTGGCCGACACCCTCGGGGCGGCCGTGGGCGCGTCCCGTGCGGTGGTCGACGCGGGCTGGTACCCGCATCAGTTCCAGGTCGGGCAGACCGGCAAGACCGTGTCCCCGCAGCTGTACGTGGCGGTCGGGATCTCCGGCGCCATCCAGCACCGGGCCGGGATGCAGACCTCCAAGACGATCGTGGCGGTGAACAAGGACGCCGAGGCGCCCATCTTCGAGATCGCCGACTTCGGCGTCGTCGGCGACCTGTTCACCGTCGTCCCCCAGCTGATCGACGAGATCGGCAAGCGCAAGGGGATCTAGAATTCGCCGGCCGGCGTGGCGGCGTGGCTCGGTTAGGCTTTAGGACACGATGAGCACTTGTCCAGTTGTTTACCTTGACCACGCCGCCACCACGCCGATGCTTCCCGAGTCAATCGCCGCGATGACCGAGGAACTGGCCCAACTGGGCAACCCCTCGTCGCTGCACAACGCCGGGCGGCGCGCCCGGCGGGTGGTGGAGGAGTCGCGCGAGCAGATCGCCGAGGTGTTCGGCGCGCGGGCCAGCGAGGTGATCTTCACCAGCGGCGGCACCGAGGCGGACAATCTCGCGGTCAAAGGGATGTTCTGGGCCCGCCGGGCGGGCGATCCGCGGCGTGTGCGGGTGCTCACGACGCCGGTCGAGCACCACGCCGTACTCGACTCGGTCCGCTGGCTGGCCGACGCGGAGGGCGCCGCGCCGCAGTGGCTCCCTGTAGACGACTGCGGGCTGGTGCACGCGGACGCGCTCCGGGCCGCGCTGGCCGACGGCCCCGACGGCGCCGCGGGAGCGGCGCTGGTCAGCGTCATGTGGGCTAATAACGAGGTCGGCGCGGTGCACCCGGTGACCGCACTGGCGGCGGTCGCGCACGAGTGCGGGGTGCCCTTCCACACCGACGCGGTGCAGGCGGCGGCGCAGCTTCCGGTGGACTTCGCCGCGTCGGGGGTGGACGCGATGACCGTCACCGCGCACAAGCTCGGCGGCCCGGTCGGCGTGGGCGCGCTGATCCTCGGGCGCGCGGTCGCGCCGGTCCCGGTGCTGCACGGCGGCGGCCAGGAACGGGATGTCCGCTCGGGTACTCTGGACGCGCCCGCCATCAGGGCGTTCGCGGTCGCGGCGGTGACGTCGGCCCGACGCCGCTCGGAGGAGTCCGTGCGGGTGGCGGCCCTGCGCGATGACCTCATTCGGCAGGTGCTGCTGGCCGTGCCCGACGCGGTGCTGAACGGCCCGCCGCCCGGGCCCGGGCGGCTGCCAGGCAACGCGCACTTCTCGTTCCCCGGCTGCGAGGGCGACGCGCTGCTGCTGCTGCTCGACGCCCGCGGCATCGCCTGCTCCACCGGCTCGGCCTGCACGGCGGGCGTCGCCGAGCCGAGCCATGTGCTGCTGGCGATGGGCGCCGACGAGGCCCGCGCGCGCGGCTCGCTGCGCTTCTCGCTCGGCCACACCACCACCCAGGCAGACGTGGACGCGCTCGGCGCCTGCATCGGCGAGGCCGTGACCCGCGCCCGCCGCGCCGCCGGTTCGGTGGCCCGCTGACTGCTGGCGGCGCCGGGTAACCTGGAAGGGTTATGGGGCTTAAGGTTCTTGCCGCCATGTCAGGCGGGGTTGACTCCGCGACCGCGGCGGCTCGCGCGGTCGACGCCGGTCACGAGGTGACCGGCGTCCATCTTGCGCTGTCGCGGAATCCGCAGTCGTACCGGACCGGGGCGCGCGGCTGCTGCACGCTCGAGGACGCCAGGGACGCCCGGCGGGCCGCCGATGTCATCGGCATCCCGTTCTACGTATGGGACCTCGCCGACCGGTTCAAGCAGGACGTGGTGGACGACTTCGTCGCCGAGTACGCGGCGGGCCGGACGCCCAACCCGTGCCTGCGCTGCAACGAGAAGATCAAGTTCGAGGCCGTGCTCGACCGGGCCCTGGCGCTCGGCTTCGATGCGGTCTGCACCGGCCACTACGCGCGCATAGACGATGCGAGCGGCACGCTTTTGCGGGCCGCCGACGAGGGCAAGGACCAGTCCTACGTGCTCGCCGTGCTCACCAGGGAGCAGATCGCGCACGCGATGTTCCCGCTCGGCGACACGCCCAAGCTGAAGGTCCGGGCGGAGGCGGCCGAGCGCGGCCTGCTGGTCGCCGACAAGCCGGACAGCCACGACGTCTGCTTCATCGCCGACGGCGACACCCAGGGCTTCCTGTCCCGGCAACTCGGCGCCGCGCCGGGGAAGATCGTGGACACCGACGGAACCGTGCTCGGCGCGCACGAGGGCGCCTTCGGATTCACGGTCGGTCAGCGGAAGGGGCTGCGGCTCGACCGGCCCGCCCCAGATGGCAATCCCCGCTACGTGCTGTCCATCGAGCCGGTCAGCAACACCGTCACCGTCGGGCCGGCCGCCGCGCTGTCGGTCACGGAGATCACGGCCATCCGCCCGGTGTGGACCGGCTGCGCGCCGCCGGAGACGCCGGTCGAGTGCTCGGTCCAGCTGCGGGCGCACGGCGAGGTGTACCCCTGCGTCACCAGGACGGCCGGAGACGAGCTGTTCATTAGCCTTCGCATACCCGCGCGGGCCGTTGCCGCGGGTCAGGCAGCCGTGCTCTACAACGGCGACACGGTTCTCGGCAGCGGCACCATCACCAGTACCATCTCCGCTGCGGTCTGAGAGCTTGCTCGTCCCCGTAGAGGTGTGCCGGTGCGCGGCGGGCTCGGCCTGGCTGACGATTCAGGGGCCTTGCCGGAGCGGCTTCCTATGATGTACTGGTGACGCGATTGGTGCAGCAGACAGACTACGAGGGTGCGGAGTTCACCGGCCTGTCCATGGCCGGCGCGACCTTCCGCGAGGTGGATCTCAACGGCGCCCGGATGCGCGGCGTGCTGCTGCTCAACGCCGACATCGACGGGGCGATCGACGGGCTGCGCGTTAATGGCGTTGAGGTCATGCCGTTGATTGAGGCCGAGCTGGATCGCCTGCACCCCGAACGGCTGCGACTGCGGCCGACCACACCCGAGACGATGCGTGACGCGGTGGACGTCATCGAGGAGCTCTGGCAGGCGACGGTCCGGCGCGCAAGCACGCTGCCGGAGGAAGCCGTCTATAGGTCAGTGAACGACGAATGGTCGCTCGCCCAAACCCTGCGCCACACGATCTTCGTCGTGGACGCGTGGTACGGCCACGCGGCGGCCCTTCGCCCGAACCCGTTCCATCCGATCGGCGTGCCCGCCTCGTTCACCGCCAACAGCGCCGAGCTCGGCATCGACGAGTCGGCCGCGCCCACCCTGGGCGAGATCCTCGCCGTGCGCGCCGAGCGGATCGCCGATCTGCGCGCGTACCTGGCGGGGGTCACGCAGGAGGAGCTGGACCGGGTGCGGGGGCCGAACACCGAGATCGGCTGCCCGCCGCCAGCCAGGCGCACGGCGGCTGAGTGCCTGCGAGTCATCTTCAGGGACGAGTGGGCGCACGTGCAGTTCGCCAACCGTGACCTGGCCATCCAGGAAGAGCAGCATGCCCCGCGCGGGGCGCTTTCCGCGCGCGGCGTCAACGACCGGTCGGATTGAGGCGAGGGTCGTAGTGCTCATACCTGTACTGAGCGGATGGCCGTGCGTGAAACTTAGCCATGAGTACATCCTCACCGTAGGTCCGGCGCCCTAGTGCCCCGTCAAAGCCAGGCTTTTGCCGCACGAAGCGTCTTACCCAGGTGAAGTGCCATTGACTGATGCTTCCGTGGCAAACTTCTCGTGAACTCACTCATCACCGTAAAGGTGGCTGTTCAGCTCCCTGGGCCGGTTCGATTCCGGGCAGGACCGGGTGTAGAAGTTCATGACGGCGACGATCCGCGTGTCGGACTCTGCCGTGAGCGCCCTCGCATAGTGCGGATACCGACGGGCGTCGAAGAAGATCAGCTGCCCGGCGTACGGGCGGATGACGGAGCAACTCCGCTCCACTGCGGCTAGGCCCTCCGCTGCCTCGTCGTGCGCCACAACGAGCTCGCCGCCGACCGCGTGGTCGGTACAGAAGAGCAGACCGGTGAGCGGGTTGGAATCGACGTGGCACTCAAATCGCATCTCGCTGCCACGCTGGACATTAAGCACGACGCCGTAGCGGTCGTCTTGGGCCGCGCTGACGTGCTCCGAGCAAACTTCGCCTGCGAGTCCCAGGAACTCGTTCCTGTAGGCCTTGCAGAGCCAGGGAAGGTGGTCAAGTACCTGGTCGGCATGGACGCGGCCCCGCATCACGTGAGTCACCTCGGGGTGCTCGCGGGACAGGACGGGGGTACGCGGGAACTCCTTGATTTCGGCCGTGGCGGCCGCCGCTAGGACGTCCTTCTGCCAGCCGATCGGCAGCCAGTCGTTCAAGTCGAACGTAGTCCAGCGGAATCTTCCCATTTCCCTCAACATGGCTCCCAAAATTCTCTCAGGTAACAGGCCTGGCAGTCGCCTGCCACGGACACCCGATAGGCGCCGGTCGGCCAGATTTTCCGTTTATCTGTGCAACACCACTAGATCGCAGGTTTCGTCGCTACTACGCGCCGACGTCGCCAGACCCCTCCGCCTGCTCGTACTGGAGGTCCGGCACGTCGCCGAAGTTGAAGACGAGCTGGTTACGGTCAACGGGATAGACCGTGACCGTGAGCCGCATGGGCGTCTGGCCCTGATCGAAGGCCGTGCGGAATACCTCGAATACGGCGGCGTCGTGCGCCAGCCCGAAAAATGCCTGCTCGTTGTTGTCCGGTCCCCTGGCGGTTACCCAGTCCCGGTAGCCGACCTGCTTCAGGCGCAGCGTCTCGGCCAGGTACTTCACGGTTCCCTCGGCGATGTCCTCCGCGATGAGCAGCCGGTCTGCGCCGGCCGTGAAGAGGGCCCACGGGTAGAAAGAGGTCTGCAGCAGCCACGGGATATCGTCGATGTAGCGCACCTGATGCCTGCTGATTACCTGTTCCCCCGGCCTAATGCGAAGCCGCAGGGCTACCCCGCGCGGACATGGCATCACCTCGACCTTCGGCGGACTGGCTAGTCCCCGCCGATGCTGCTCATTCACCTGTGAGAGGTAGGTGGCGCTCTCCTCGCCGGCGTCGCTGACACCGGTCTGGGGGTGGGGCGAACGGACGGTGACGAAGGGGTCGATGACCTGCGTGACGAAGGTTCCCTGACCCTGCCGGGTTTCGACCAGACCTTGACTGATCAGCCGCTTGATGGCGTCCCTGATCGTGTTCCGCGACGCTTCATACGTGTCGCGGAGCTCAAGCTCGGTGGGTAGCTGGCTGCCGCGCGGGAGGTCGCCTGACTCGATCTTCCCGCGAAGGTCATCGGCGATCTGGTGATACAACGGCTGCCGCGGAGCCATCACATCCTCCTCTCGTCTCTCGCAACAAGCACCATACACCAGACGTTGGGATAACCGGTATGAGGGAGCTAACTGGCCTGATACTTCCAGGACCAATGAGATGGCTAGTACCGAAATTTCTCACTTTATGTCTGGTTAGCGACCGAATGGCCGTGGTACAACCTAAGTATAGGTCCCAAAGGTTGGGATGACTCTAACAGGTCGGATGACATGGTGTACAGGGTTCAGACGACTAAGTGGGCTGCATGGGCGCAGCCGGACCTAGGACGTGACTCTGATGACCTCATCGTCCGGTCGTTGATGTCAGCTCAGCCGACGACTCGGGGAAGCGGACCTGGGGAAATGCCGCGGGAGACCACGGCGGAAGAGTTCGGAGGCCGTCATGGCCAGTCTCATCGTCATCGCGATCATCTTGGTGGTAGCTGGCGTCCTCGTCGGAGGCTTCATCGCGATTTCGATCGCCATCACCAGGGGGCACCAGGTCAGGTCGGTGATCTGGAACGTAGCACCGGACCGCATCGCTCAGGGCACTCGCCCGCTGAGCGGTTCTAGCCGCCGGGACTAGCCCGGTGGCCGAGGGCGCTGGCCTCTGCGGGGGCGGCCAGTGCCCTCCGCTGATCTGACGTGGCGCCCCCGGCTAGACATACGGGAGGCATTATGGGCGTGCTCGGCGTCGAGATCGTGGTCGGCGTCCTCGCCACCTTCTTCGTCATCGGGATCGTCGGCGGCGTGCTGCTCGTGTTCGCGCTGCCCCTGCTGCGCGGCGGTCGCTTCGGTCGAGCCCGCCGTCGCGGCTGAATCGCCGGCGGCGGCTAAGCTCAGCAGCGTGGCTGACAAGGGATTTCCGTGGGGACCAGGCACCGCGACAGGGATCGGGTCAATGCCCGGCGGCAACCCGCTGGAGACGGCGCAGGTGGTGTTTGACGAGGTGCCCGACCTGCAGTTCCTGGCCGAGCTCCCCGATCGTGGCCCGGGCGCCGACATGATCGGCCGCGCCGCGGCGATGCTGGTCGATATTCCGGTTGAGGTCACCCCGGGCGGCTGGCGGATCGCCGACCACCCCGGTCGGGACATGCGCCGCGCCAGGTCGATGCTCTCGTCGGACCTGGATGCGATGGAGGAGGTCCTCGACGGTTACCAGGGACTGCTCAAGCTCCAGCTGGCCGGCCCGTGGACGCTGGCCGCGACGATTGAGCAGCCGCACTCGCTGAAGGTCGCGCTGGCCGACCCTGGCCTGGTCACCGACATCGCGTCGTCGCTTGCGGAAGGGGCCAAGGCGCACGTCGCCGAGGTTGCCAAGCGAGTGCCAGGAGCCACCCTGCTCGTGCAGTTCGACGAGCCGTCGCTGCCGGTCGTCGCCGACGGCGGCATCCCCTCGCCAAGTGGCCTGACCCGCGTCCGAGAGGTGGACGAGGAGGTGCTGAGGGCGAAACTGCGCGAGGTCCTGTCCGCGACACGCGCGTACACGATCGTCCACTGCTGCGCTCCCGGCTATCCGTTCGAGATAATCAACGGGGCAGGAGCGGACGCGGTCTCGTTCGACCTCAGCCTGCTTCGGCATCGTGATTACGACAAGCTGGCGGAGACCGTCGAGGGGGGCTCGGGATTGCTCATCGGCGCTCTGCCTGTCACCGGGCTCGCGCAGGATTCCGCGCGCCTGTCGGCGCGGGATGCGGTGGGCGAGCGCCGAGCGGTCGACCGGCGTGAGGAAGACGCCGAACGAACCCGGCCGACTCCCGAGGGCACGGCCAATGCTGTCCGGGAGGTATGGCAGCGGATCGGGCTTCCCCCGGCCAGCTGCGCTGAGCAGGTCGTCATCACCCCGGCCTGCGGGCTGGCCGGGGTGTCGCCCGTCCAGGCGCGCGACGCCCTGCGCTGGTGCCGGGAGGCCGCGCGCATCCTGCCGGAGCTGATGGCGGAGCTTGCTTGACGGACGGAGCGATTTTCTGATGGGAATGACAGATGGAGCTCACTGAGGCCAGGCGGCGGCACGCCGAGCTGAGCGAGAAGCTGCTTGACGCGCAGTACCGGTACCACGTGCTGGACGCGCCGACGATCTCTGACATCGAGTATGACACGGGCCTGCGGGAGCTCAATCAGATCGAGGACGAGTTCCCCGAGCTGCGCACGCCCGACTCGCCCACGCAGCACGTCGGCGGCGCCATATCGACTCAGTTCACCCCCGTCGAGCACCTTGAACGTCTGCTCAGCCTGGACAACGTATTCTCGGCCGAGGAGTTTTCTGCCTGGTCCGACCGTGCCGCCAAGCTGGGCGGGACCGGGCCCTACCTGTGCGAGCTGAAGATCGACGGGCTCGCGATCGACCTGGTGTACAAGCGGGGCCGCCTCACCAGCGCCGCCACCCGCGGTGACGGGCGGACCGGCGAGGACGTCACGCTGAATGTGAAGACGATCAAGTCGGTCCCTGACCGGCTCATCGGGGACGACGTGCCCGAGCTGCTCGAGGTGCGCGGCGAGGTTTTCCTGTCGGCGGCGGCGTTCGACCGGCTGAACGAGACGCTGCAGGAGGCGGGCAAGCCCGCCTTCGCCAATCCGCGTAACGCCGCCGCCGGGTCCCTGCGGCAGAAGGACCCCCGGGTCACCGCGTCCCGCGCGCTCGGGGCGGTCGTGCACGGAATCGGCCGGGTGGTGGGCACCGCGGCCGACGCCGGGGGATCCGCTGACGGCGGATCCCCCGCCGAGGGCGCGATCGTCGGGTCAGCCGCCGGGCCGAGCGAGGTGGGGCACCTCGAAGGGGCGCCAGACTCGCAGTCCGGCTGGTACGAGCGGCTGCGCGGCTGGGGTCTGCCGGTCAGCGACAAGTACCAGGTTTTCCTCGACCTGGCCGAGGTCCAGCGCTACATCGACTACTACGCCGACCCCGGCCACCGGCACGAGACGCCGTATGACATCGACGGCGTGGTGGTGAAGATCGACCCGATCGAGGTACAGCGCGCGATGGGCGCGACCAGCCGGGCGCCGCGTTGGGCGATCGCTTACAAGTACCCGCCCCAGGAGGTCAACACCAAGCTGATCGACATCCGGGTTGGCGTCGGCCGGACCGGGCGGATCACCCCCTACGCGGTGATGACCCCAGTCAAGGTCAGCGGGTCGACCGTGGACCGCGCCACCCTGCACAACGAGGACGAGCTCAAGCGCAAGGGCGTGCTGATCGGCGACACGGTGATCCTCCGCAAGGCGGGCGAGGTCATCCCCGAGGTGGTCGGGCCGGTGACCGAGCTGCGCACCGGCGACGAGCGGGAGTTCCAGTTCCCCCGCGAGTGCCCGGAGTGCGGCACCCCGCTCCGCCGGGACGAGGCCGAGGTGGACTGGCGCTGCCCGAATAACCGGGCCTGCCCCGCTCAGCTCCGCGAACGCCTGTTCTACCTCGCCTCCCGCAGTGCGCTCGACATCGAGGCCCTCGGCTACGAGGCGGTCGTGGCGCTGCTCAACGACGGCCTGGTGGCCGATGAAGGCGACCTGTTCGACCTGACCGACGAGAAGCTGGCGTCCAGCCCGTTCTTCGTGAACAAGGCCGGCGGCCTCAAGCTTGTCGCGCACGCCCTGCTGGTCAACCTGGAAGAGGCGAAGACCCGGCCGCTGTGGCGGATTCTGGTCGCGCTGTCGATCAGGCACGTGGGGCCGACCGCCGCACGGGCGCTGGCCGAGGCCTTCGGGTCCATCGACGCGATCGCGACCGCGTCGCCCGATGCGCTGGCGATCGTGGACGGAGTCGGCCCGACGATCGCCGCATCGGTGGCGGAGTGGTTCACGGTCGACTGGCACGCCGAGATCGTGGCCAAGTGGCGGGCGGCGGGCGTACAGCTCGAAACCCCCGGGTTCGACCCGTCGGCGGCGGCCTCGAGGCTGCTGGCCGGCGTGACCGTGGTGATCACCGGGACGCTGCCCGGGCTCAGCCGCGACGAGGCGGCCGAGGCGGTCCGCGCGGCCGGCGGCAAGGTCTCATCGTCGGTCTCCAAGAAGACTAGCTTTGTCGTGGTGGGCGAGAACGCCGGCTCCAAGTACGACAAGGCGGTCGAACTAGGCGTCAAGATCCTCGACGAAGCCGGCCTCCACACCCTGCTAGCCGACGGCCCCGACGCCTTCACGCCCGGAGCCTGAAGATCGAATAAATACTTGGCGTTTCCGGTGCCATGACGCCGGAAACGCCAAGTATTTCCCTAAAGGGAGGTCGAGCTGTCGCACTACAGTGTGGTGGAGGTCTGCGCGGGGGCGGGCGGGCAGTCGCTCGGGCTTGAGCTGGCCGGGTTCGAGCACGCGCTGTCGGTCGAGCTCGACCCGAACGCGTGCGCCACCCTGCGGCACAACCGGCCGCACTGGAAGGTCGCGCAAGGCGACGTCGCCAGTCCCGCCGTCTGGCGCCCCGACCAGTACGCGGAGGTTGACCTGCTGGCCGGGGGAGTGCCGTGCCCGCCGTTCACCGTCGCCGGCCGGCAGCTCGGCGCGACCGACGAGCGGGACCTGTTCGCGTGGGCGATCGAACTGTGCGGGACGATCCGACCACGCGCGCTGCTGCTTGAGAACGTCCGCGGGCTCTCGATGCCGCGATTCGCCGCCTATCGCCAGCATGTCCTCGACCGGCTGGCCGAGCTCGGCTACGTCGCCGACTGGCGTCTGTTGCACGCCTCGCGGTACGGCGTGCCGCAGCTGCGGCCCCGGTTCGTACTCGTCGCCATGCGACCGGAGGACTTCGCCTACTTCCGCTGGCCCGCGCCGCAGGGCGATCCCGGCACGGTGGGGGAGACGCTGGTGGCGCTGATGGCCGCCAACGGCTGGCCGGGAGCGGAGTCATGGGCGCAGCGGGCGAACGACATCGCGCCCACCATCGTCGGCGGGTCCAAGCGACACGGTGGCGCCGACCTGGGGCCCACCCGGGCCAAGCGCACCTGGCGGGAGCTGGGCGTGGACGCGCTCGGCATCGCCGACGCGGCCCCGTCGGCCGCTGACCCGGTCACGCTGCGGCCGAAGCTGACCTGCGCGATGGTCGCGAGACTGCAGGGCTGGGATGACGGCGAGTACCTGTGGACCTTCACCGGGCGCAAGACCTCCAACTACCGGCAGATCGGCAATGCCTTCCCGCCGCCGGTCGCACGGGCCATCGGCGGGCGGATCCGCCGCGCTCTCGACCACGAGGGCACGCCGGGACCGCTGGTCGAGCAGTGCCCCGCGACCCATGACCCCGTCTACGCGATCCTGCGGGACGACGGCGGCTTCCTGACCATGGATCAGATCCTGCGCCGGGTGCAGGAGCCAATGGCGGTCCCCGCCTTCGAACGACGCCTCGCCCACCTGCGCCGCGACTTCCGCATCGAGGTCGACCGGCGCACGTCAGGCGACGCCTACCGGCTGGCCGAGTTCAAGGCCTTCGTCGGCCAGGACGATCACCTCCGCCACGAGGCCTTCGCCCACCCCACCAAGATCAGCTGACAACCGGGGACGACGCCATGCGGCGCCCCCCCTTGGCCGGGGCCATTAAGCCAGCCGTTCCAGGATCAGCTCGCGGACCCGGGGGGCGTCGGCCTTGCCGCCGGTGGTCTTCATGACCGCGCCCACCAGGGCGCCGGCCGCCGCGACCTTGCCATTGCGGATCTTGTCGGCCACCTCCGCGTTGGCGGCGATGGCCTCGTCGATGGCGGCCAGCAGGGCCGAGTCGTCGCTGACGACGGCGAGCGCGCGCTCGGCGACCACCTCGTCGGGAGTCCCCTCGCCGTCGAGCACGCCGTCGATGACCTGGCGGGCGAGCTTGTCATTGAGCGCACCGGAGGCCACCAGCTCGGCTACCCGCGCCACCTGCGCGGGCGTGATCGGCAGCTCGGAGACCTCGACCCCCGAGTCGTTCGCGCGTCTGGCCAGCTCGCCCAGCCACCACTTGCGGGCATCGACCGGGGAGGCGCCGGCCGCGACGGTCGCCTCTACGGCGTCCAGGGCGCCCGCGTTGCGGAGGGCCTCGAACTCGAGCTCCGACAGCGACCACGACTCGATCAGCCGGGCCCGGCGGGCGGATGGCAGCTCGGGCAGCGTCTGGCCGATCTCCTTGACCCAGGCGGGGTCGGGCGCCACCGGCACCAAGTCGGGCTCGGGGAAGTAGCGGTAGTCCTGCGCCTCCTCCTTGGACCGCCCAGACGTGGTGACGCCGGTGTCCTCGTGGAAGTGCCGCGTCTCCTGGATGACCCGGCCGCCGCCCTCAAGCACGAACGCCTGCCGCTCGATCTCCGAGCGGACCGCGCGCTCCACCGACCGGAGCGAGTTCACGTTCTTGGTCTCGGTCCGCGTCCCCCAGACGCCCGACCCGCGAACCGACAGCGACGTGTTCACGTCGCACCGCAGCGAGCCCTCCTCCATCCGCACGTCGGAGACCCCGAGCGTGCGAAGCACGTCGCGGAGCTCGGTGACGTACGCCTTGGCGACCTCGGGCGCCAGGTAGCCGGTGCCAGGCACCGGCTTGGTCACGATCTCGACCAGCGGGATGCCCGCCCGGTTGTAGTCGACGAGCGAGTACTCGGCCCCCTGGATGCGCCCGGTCGCGCCGCCCACGTGCAGCGACTTGCCGGTGTCCTCCTCCAGGTGGACGCGCTCGATGCCGACCCGGATGGTCGCCCCGCCGACGAGGACGTCCAGGTACCCGTCGGTGCACAGCGGCTCGTCGTACTGGGAGATCTGGAAGTTCTTCGGCATGTCGGGGTAGAAGTAATTCTTCCGCGCGAACCGGCACCAGGACGCGATCGAGCAGTTCAGCGCCAGCCCGATCTTGATCGCGTACTCGATCGCCCGCCGGTTCACAACCGGCAGCGAGCCGGGCAGGCCAAGGCAGACCGGGCAGGTGTGGGTGTTCGGCTCGGCGCCGAAGGCGGTCAGGCAGCCGCAGAACATCTTGGTCGTGGTGCCGAGCTCCACGTGCGTCTCGAGGCCGAAGACCGGCTCGTAGCCCTGCAGCGCCTCTTCGTAGGTGACGGTCATGACGGGTTCAGTCCCTTCGCCTCGGTTAGCAGCGGGTGCCCCCAGCGCGACGTGAACGCCGCCTCAACGGCGGCCCCCACCCGGTACAGCCGGTCGTCGGCCAGCGGCGGCGCCATCACCTGGAGCCCGACCGGCAGGCCGTCCTCGTCGGCCAGGCCGCACGGCACCGAGATGGCCGCGTTGCCCGCCAGGTTCGACGGGATCGTGCACAGGTCGGCCAGGTACATCGCCATCGGGTCGTCGGTCCGCTCGCCCAGCCGGAAGGCGGTGGTCGGCGTCACCGGCGAGACGAGCACGTCCACCTGGCTGAAGGCCGCGTCGAAATCGCGGATGATCAGCGTCCTGACCTGCTGCGCCTTGCCGTAGTAGGCGTCGTAGTAGCCGCTCGAGAGCGCGTAGGTGCCGAGCATGATGCGCCGCTTGACCTCGGCCCCGAATCCTTCCTCCCGGGTCAGCGCCATGATCTCCTCGGCGCTGCCGGTGCCGGCCCGCAGCCCGTAGCGCATGCCGTCGAACCGGGCCAGGTTCGACGAGCACTCGCTGGGCGCGATCAGGTAGTAGGCGGGCAGCGCGTACTTGAAGTGCGGGCAGCTCAGCTCGGTGACCTTGGCGCCGAGGGACTCGAGCACCTCCACCGCCTCGGTGAACCTGCTCATCACGCCGGGCTGGTACCCCTCGCCCGACAGGTCGGTGACCACGCCGATGCGCAGGCCGGCCACGTCGCCGTGCCGCGCCGCCGCGACCACCGGCGGCACCGGCGCGTCGATCGACGTGGAGTCCATCGGGTCGTGCCCTGACATCGCCTCGTGCAGCAGGGCGGCGTCGAGCACGGTGCGCCCGAACGGCCCGGGGGTGTCCAGCGAGGACGCGAAGGCCACGACCCCGTACCGGGAGGAGCCGCCGTAGGTGGGCTTGGTGCCGACGATCCCGCAGACCGCGGCGGGCTGGCGGATCGAGCCGCCGGTGTCGGTGCCGAGGGCAAGCGGCGCCTCGTAGGCGGCGACGGCGGCGGCGGAGCCGCCCGAGGAACCGCCGGGCACCCTGGTCAGGTCCCACGGGTTGTGCGAGGGGCCGTAGCCGGAGTTCTCGGTGGAGGAGCCCATCGCGAACTCGTCCATGTTGGTCTTGCCGATGAGGACGGCGCCCGCCTCGCGCAGCCGCCCGGTGATGGTCGACTCATAGGGCGGGTACCAGCCCTCGAGGATCTTCGACCCGCAGGTGGCGGGCGCCCCGATGGTGGTGAACAGGTCCTTCACCGCGACCGGGACCCCGGCCAGGGCGCCGAGCGGCTCGCCCGCCGCGCGCCTGCGGTCCACCGCACGGGCCTGCGCCAGCGCGTCCTCGCCGTTCACGTGCAGGAACGCCCGCACGTCGCCGTCTACGGCGGTGATACGGTCCAGGTGAGCCTGGGTGACTTCGGCCGCCGACACGCTTCCTGCGGCCACCGCGGCGGCCAGTTCCGCCGCGGTCATCGTGGTCAGATCGTCCATCGGGTCCCCCTCACTCCTCGACCAGGATCCTCGGCACCTTGAACCGCTGCAGCTCGACGGCGGGCGCCCCGCTGAGCGCCTGCTCGGGCGTCAGGCAGGGGACCGGAACGTCGTCGCGGTAAACGTTGTCGATGCCGGTCGCGTGCGTGGTCGGCGGTATGCCGTCCGCGGCAACCTCCTGCACCTGCGCGACCGCCGAGATGATCTGGTCGAGCTGCGGGGCAAGGTGGTCAAGCTCTTCGTCGCTGAGCGCGAGCCTGGACAACCGGGCCAGGTGAGCGACCTCGTCGCGGGTAATGGGCATGCGCTCCATCCTAGGGCGGACAGCGCGCGAACTCGTAAGCGATTACGCGTCCGCAGTCAATCCGGCGGTCAAAACGGCAGTCAAACCGACGGCCAGGCCGGCGGTCAAAAGCACCCAGCGGTCCTCGCGTGTCGCTGAGCGGTCCCTGACCGTTTCCTCCGTACTGTTTGAAATACCCCGGGCACTTCTCGCTCAGCAAAAGCACTTACCTCCGTGATGACAGGGACACCATGAGAAAATCGAGCACCGTCATCGTCGCGGCGGCCGCGCTCGCCGCGACGACGATGGCCGTTGCCGCCAGCGGACCAGCCGCGCACGCGGCTGCCGGTCCCCCGGCCGGCGCCGTCGCGACGCTGCCGGGCAGCGCCGCGCCGTTCGCAGCGGCCCATAACGCGCTGGGCACAGTGCCCACGGGCAGTCGGCTGACCATTCAGTTCTGGCTGAAGTCGCAGACGGCCGCCGCGGCGGGCTACGCCAGCGCGGTCTCCACGCCGGGCAGCCCGCTCTTCGAGCACTACCTGACACCCGCGGCCTACACGGCCCGGTTCGGCGCGACCGCGAAGGAGGCGGGCGCGGTCGAGTCGTGGCTCAAGTCGGCGGGCTTCTCCGGCGTCGGGGCCGACTCCGGCCGGGACTACGTGCAGGCCACCGCGTCGGTGTCCACGATCGAGGCGGCGCTGAAGACCCAGCTCCTCTACTACCGGCCCACCGCGACCACCAACGCGGGCAAGTACCGGCTGCGGGCCAACGACCGACCCGTTTCGCTGCCCGCCTCGGTGGCGGCCAATGTGCTCGGGGTCACCGGCCTAGAGAACGCCGCACCAGTGAAGACTTACGCCACGCCGGGTGTCTCGGCCGCGTCCCCGGCCGCCGCGGGCAAGCAGATCTCGTTCCCCTGCTCGTCGTGGTACGCCGAGCACTACGTGCGCCGCACCCTGCCCAGGCAGTTCGGCACCACCAGCTTCCCCACGATCGTCTGCGGCTACTCGGCCGACCAGCTCCGCGCGGCCTACGGGTACAACCGGCACAACCTCGGCAAGGGCGTGACCATCGCCCTGGTCGAGGTCGGCCTGACCCCCGACATGCTCCAGACCCTGCAGGACTACACCAAGGTCAACGGCATCCAGTCGCCCTCGGCGAGCCGTTACGCCGAGCTCTCGCTCGGCCGGGGAACGGCCTGCGGCGACGAGTTCAACGGCGAGGAGCAGCTCGACGTCGAATCGTCCTACGACATGGCACCGCTGGCGAACCAGCTCGTCGTCGGCGGCGACTCCTGCAACAACGGCTTCTTCGGCCTGCAGGCCCTGTTCGACGCCGACACGGCCATTCTCAACGGCGTCGGCGGCCACCCGCTGGCGCAGATCGCGTCCAACTCGTGGGAGGGCAACGACGAGTCGCAGCCAGTCAACCTGGTCAACATCGAGCACGCATACCTGCTGCGGGCCGCCGCCGAGGGCGTCAGCATGCTCTTCTCGGCCGGTGACGGCTCCGGCGTGGCGACCCCGTCGAGTGACCCGTACGCCACCGCGGTCGGCGGCACCACCCTCGGCATCGGCCGGACCGACCCCAGGCTGTTCGAGACCGGCTGGTCCACCGGCATCTCGTTCGACGTCAACAACAAGTTGATCTTCGAGGGCGAGGCGTACGCCAGCGGCGGCGGCCAGAGCCTGCTGTGGGCGCAGCCGGCCTACCAGCGCGGCTTGGTGCCGAGCTCGCTGGCCAAGGCGCCGGGCAACCGGCCCGGTCTGGTCCGCGCCCTGCCCGACATCAGCGCCGACGCCGACCCGTCCACCGGCATGGCGGTCGGGCTGCTGAGCTTCAACAGCAAGGGGATCGTGAACGGCTTCATCGAGCAGCCCATCGGCGGCACCAGCCTCTCCTCGCCGCTGGTGGCGGGCCTGGTGGCCGACGCCGAGCAGTACCAGCGGCCGTTCGGTTTCCTCAACTCGGGGCTCTACCGGCTGGCCGGAACCAGCGCCATCCACGAAACGCTCCCGATCACCGCCAAGTCGCCGTCCAGGTACCGCGGCGTCGCCTGCGACGTGGCCGACTGCGGGGTGCTCTCGTACTTCTCGTTCGACGTCCAGACCTTCTCCATGGTCGGCTACACCGGCCAGGTCACCAGGAAGGGGTACGACACCATGACCGGGATCGGCACCCCGAACGGCCAGAACTTCGTCTACTCGCTGCGCAGGATCTTCGGCTAGCAGCCAACTTCCCCGGCCGCGCTGGCCCTGGTGCCCTCAGCCGGGCACCGGGGCCAGCGGGGTTTTGGTGATCCAGGAGTAGATGAGCTGGTTGGCGCTGGCGCCGTCCTTGGCGTCGGTGAAGTCGTGGCCGCCGCTCGGGGACACCACCCACTGCAGGGTCTTCCCGTTGGCGCAGGACCAGGTGCTGACGGTCAGCGGGGCGTGCTTGACCATAGTGGGCTTGCTCGAGCAGCCCATGTCCTTCTGCAGCCGGGCGATCTGGACCGTGGCCGGGGGCGTCTCCAGCCCCTTCTCCCCGGGTTTGTAGGGGACGTACTTGTCGTCCATCGAGGAGAACACGATGAAGTTCATCGGCTTGGTGACCACGCAGCCGGGCATCGGGTCGGCCTTCACCACCGCCGTGCCGTCGAACAGCGTCGGGTCGGTGCAGGCCAGGCGGTAGGCCAGCCGCCCGCCGACGCTGTAGCCGACGACGTAGATCGGCCTTGTGTGCCCCGGGTCGAGCTTGGGGACCAGTGCCTCGATGAACCCGACGTCGTTGATGTTCTCGGCGGCGGCGCCGTCGCAGCAGCCGATCGCGTTCCACGACTCCTTGATCGCCACCGGGTAGACCACCTCGGCCTCGTCGGCGTTGACGTACGGGACCATCTGGTCCCGGGTGATCTCCTCGGCCGTGGTGGCGGCCGCGCCCTGCAGCATGACGATGATCGGGGCCGACTTCGGCAGCGTGGCGGTCGGAGCGATCACCTCGTACTGCCTGGTGAGGCTGCCGACCTTCATCGAGTAGGTCGTGGTGGTGGACTGCCGCTCGACGGCGTTGATGATGTGAACGCCGGCGAACGTCGCGCCGCTGAGCGTCGCCACGAACGCCGTGATCAGCATGAGGAAGCGGCCCATCATCTTGCCTCGCCCACGTAGCTTCACCCCGAACCCTTCTTTTTCGCTGTGTACTCGCGCCCGGTCAGCATCAGGCTGGCGGGCGTGCGCCGCGCCGCCGAGGCGATCAGCCACGCGATCGCGTAGATGATCGGAACGGCCACGAACAGCAGCACCACGACCGTAAGGCCGTCGGGCGCGCGGCGGATCGCGCCGAGCCATCCGCCGTCGGCGCCGAGGAAGCCGGCGCCGGCCACCAAGAGTAGCCCCTGCAGGACGAGCGGGTGAGCCAGGTAGATCCCGAAGGAGCTGGCCGAGCCGGCCGCGCAGAACTTCCGGTGCGGCGCGCCCCGGTCACTCCAGAGCAGGCCGCCGGCCAGCAGGGCCCAGCCGAACGCGAGCGCCTCCAGGATGACGATCGGCTGGAAGACCGCGCTCGCGTTGGCGGGCGTCGCGCCGAAGCCGTAGATCTCGATCAGGTAGGTGCCAAGGCCGGCCATCACGCCGGCCGCCGCCACCAGCGCGATGCGGCGGACGGTCCCCAGATGCCGTCGGGTGAAGGCGCAGAGCTGGTCGAAGTGCCAGCCCGCGATCGCGCCCGCCACGACGTAGAGCACGTAGGTGTCCACCCAGTAGCCCTGCCCGGCGCCATTGATCCACTGCGCCAGCCCCCCGGTGGCGGGCCGCCCCAGGTGGTAGTGGAGCGCGCACGTCAGCCAGAGCTGGTACGCGACGGCGGCGGCGAGCAGCCAGCGGTGGTAGCCCTCGGTCTTGCGCAGCACCCAGCGGAGCGCCGGGAACAGCAGGTAGATCTGCATGCTGACGAGCAGGAAGTACAGGTGATAGCGGGCGCCCGCGTTCTCCAGGTCATGCAGGAACGCGGACGGGAACGGCCCGCGCGAGCTGCCGTCGGCCGCGTAGTAGATGGCCGACCAGGTTACGTAGGCCGGAACCACCAGCCAGTACCGGCGGCGCCAGAACCTGAGCGTGTTCAGCCGCGCCCGGTGCCCGTAGTTGTAGGTCAGTACCAGCGCCGTGAGCAGCAGGAACAGCTCGCGGCTGGTGTGGAAGACGGTGGTCACCGCGCCGAGCGCCAGGGTGACCTGCCCGCCGCCCCAGGCCAGCGTGTGCACGCCGACCACGAACACCATGATGATCAGCCGGATCATGTCGAAGGCGACGATGTGCGGCCGCGAACGGGCGGGCGCGGCGGGCTGGGCGGCCGGCGCCTGCGTGGTGACGGGCTGCGGCTCGCGCAGCGCCGGGAGGGGACCGGTGTCCGACAGGGTGGAGCTCACGGCCGCGAAGTCACCAGGTCCTTCAGCCGCCGGCGGGAGATCTTCCCCGTCGGCCCGAGCGGCATCTCCCCGACCAGGAAGAACTCGCTTGGCTGCTTGTGCCGGGGCAGCTGAGCGGCGCAGGCCTCGCGCAGCACCGCCTCCGCCTCGCCCGCCAGCGCGGCATCGGTCACGACGTAGGCCACCGGCCGCTCTCCGAGCACGTCGTCCACCGCACCGATGACGGCGGCGGACCGCACGCCGGGCTGGGCGAGCAGGACCTCCTCGATCTCCCTGGGGTAGATCTTCTCGCCGCCCCGGTTGATGACGTCGTCGGCCCGCCCGACCAGGAACAGGTAGCCGTCGGCGTCCAGATAGCCGAGGTCGCTGGTGTCGAGCCAGCCGGCCGCGTCGATCACCCCGGGCCGCCCGCCGCTGTCGTAGGCGGCGATCACGCCCGCGCCTCTGATCCGGACCCGGCCGACGTCGCCCGGCCCGGCGGTCCCGCCGCCGGCCAGCGCGATCTCGACCTGAGAGCCGGCCGGCTGGCCGGTCGACCCCGGCTTGCGCGGGCCGTCCACCGGGTTAGCGGTGATCATGCTGGCCGCCTCGGTCATGCCGTAGGTCTCCACCACCGGCACGCCGAGGGCGCTCTCGAACCTCTCGAGCGCGGCCAGCGGCAGCGGCGCGGACGCCGATCGCACGAACCGCAGCGCGGCCGGGCGGTCGGCGGGCGGTTCGATGGCCAGGATCGAGATGATCGCGGGCACCGCGTTGATCCAGGTGATATCGAGTTCGCTGATCATCGGCCAGAAGCCGCGCCTGCTGAACTTGCGGTCGAGCGCCAGGAACGCCCCCGCCCGGAGGGTGGCGAGGACGCCGACCACCTCGGCGTTGACGTGGAAAAGGGGCAGCGAGCAGTAGCCGCGGTCGGCCCGGCCGAGCCGGTGGCATTCGACCACGCTGGAGGCCACGTGCGCCAGCTGCTCTTCGCGCAGCAAGATCCCCTTAGGCGTCCCTGTGGTGCCGCTGGTGCAGAGGAAGATCCCGCCCGCTGTACTGCCTGCGGGGGGACGATCCTCGCCCGGTGGCTGAGGCTCAACCCCACCAATGTCAAAGTCGTCAATGACGTCAAAGTCAAATTCGGCTTTATCGAACGGTCGCGTGGCTTCGCCCGTCAGGTCACCCTGAGCGCCACCGGGGGCGGCGTCCATCCGGTAGACAACGGCGGCCGGACGCGCCACGCCCAGTACCCGCGCCACGTCCGTGTCGGGTGCCGCCGGGTCAAGCGGAATGGCCACTCGCCCGGCGGCGACGATCGCCACCAGCGCGGCCGCGTACTCAACGGGCGCCGACAGCCGGACGACGATCCGCGCGCCCGGCGGCAGCCCGGCCGCGTCCAGCCGTCGTTCAACGTCGGTGACGGTGTCGAGAAGCCCGGCATAGCTCAGCGCCCCCGGCCCCCGCGCATCCGCCAGGTACGGGTCGCCGCCGTGCGCGGCCGCGGCCCGCTCGATCCAATCGCGTATCAAGGTGACCATCCGTCCGTTCAGTACATCATTCGCGGGTCGTTGTAGTGCTTGAACTCGAGCAGGTTGCCGGTCGGGTCCACGAGCACGAACGTGCGGTGCTCCTCGACCAGGCCTTCGAATCGACGGGACACGTCGTGGTAGAAGGGGATCTTCCTGGCGACCGCGCACGCGTGCAGCGCCTCGAAGTCCGCCGCCGCGCGGAACGTCACGCCGAAGTGGTTCGGGTAGAGGCTGCCCGGCTTGGCCGGCTCGCGCCCCTCGACCAGGTGGCACACCACCTGGTCGCCGAAGAAGTCGAGGGTGATCCGGTCGGGATACCGGCGGGCGAGCTTGCAGCCGAGCCGGGTCACGTAGAAGTCCTGCGCCGCGTCCAGATCGTGGCTGGGGATGGCCAGGTGGAAGGCGTCGGAGGTAGTTCGCACGGCACTACCTCCGCTCGAAGGCGGTCAGCGTGTCGGAGCGCAGCCCGAGCCGGAGGGTCTCGAGCCCGATGACGCCGGCGGCCGGGACGTTGCCGAGGTTCACGTCGGGCCCGATCCGGGTGATCAGGTGCGCCTGCAGGGCCGTGTTGGGCGCCTCGATGAGCAGCTTGTCGACCGAGACGCCGCCGTGCAGGATGTCCTCGAGCAGGCCGTACCTGAGCTCGCCGTCCGGCCTGCAGATGCCGGAGCTGCCGCTCTCCCTGGCCTCGAGCGTCACCAGCGTCGCGCCGGCGTCGAGGTCCTCGGTGATGGCGGCGATCCACTCGCTCGGCGGCTGCATCTCCGACTTGCTGGAGTCCTTGAAGCCGACCTCGGACACGACCTCGAAGTCGCCCGCGAGCTTACGGATGTAACCGGCCTTCTCGGCGTTGGACATGTCGATCGTGCCGTTGGACACCTCGACGTGGGTGCAGCCGTAGTCCTGGCAGAGCCGCCGGAAGTCCTCGAACTGTCCCTGCAGCGCGAACTTCTCGAACAGCGTGCCGCCGAAGTAGAAGCCGACGCCGTGGCGGTCGAGCACCGCGATCTTCTCGCGCAGGCAGTTGGTGACCAGCGAGGTGCCCCAGCCGAACTTGACGTAGTCGATGTACTCCGCGCCGAGGGCGATCTGGTCCGCGAACAGGCCGGCGGCACGCCGCCGTCGATCACCATGGTCAGGCCGGCTTCGCGGGGCTTGGCCGCCCGCTCGGGCAGGGTCAGCGCGGTCTGGATCATCGGGTGCCTCCTTGAGAGTGGTGAAGCAGTTGTTGAGGGACGGGCAGGTGGGAGCGAGCCGAAGGCGAGCGCTCCAGCCGGGCGCGGAAGTCGGGGACCCGCGTGATCGCGGCGTTCCCGACCGGACCCCAGCTCATCCGGTCGGCCGGGATGCCGTGCAGGTACGCCGCCAGCACCCGCACCGTGCCGCCGTGCGCGACCATCACGACGTCGCCGGCGTCGTCGTCATCGTCATCGAGATTGGCCGCGAGCTCGTCGAGGAACTCGGCCGCGCGCCGGTAGAGGTCGCGGACCGACTCACCGCCGGCCGGCCGCGCATCGGGATCGGCCACCCGGCCGGCGTCCAGGCCGGTCACGGCCGGGCCGATCGCCGCCGAGGGGATGCCCTCGAGCACGCCCAGTGACCTCTCCCGCAGCCGGGGGTCGGCGAAGACGGGCCGCCCGACTACCACCGCGAAGGCGGCCGCGGTCTGCAGCGCGCGGCGCAGGTCGCTGGCGTAGATCGCGCGGATCGGCTGGTCGTGGAACTGCCAGGCGGCCTCGGATGCCTGCGTCAGGCCGTGCTCGGTCAGCTCGGCGGCGTCGTTGTGGCCCTGCGCGAGGCCCGCGATGTTCCACGTGGACTCGCCGTGCCGAACGAGCCAGAGTGCGGGCGCGCCGGAGCCAGGGGGGATGTTCTCGTGGTCCATGTCAGGCAGCCTGGCGAGCCAGTGTTAAAGAACGATGAAAATGTAAACGGCTTCAGCGAACTCTAAAGAAACTCTTAAGATCTTCCGGTTAACTCGTTACCCATGGAGACAAGGCTGCTGGTGGTGGACGATGACGCCGACGTGCGCGAGTCGCTGCGCCGCGCCCTCGGATACGCGGGCTACGAGGTGGCGACGGCGGTCAACGGGGCGGACGCGCTGACGTCGGTCGCCCGATCGCCGGTCGACCTGATCATCCTCGACGTGCTCATGCCGATGCTCGACGGGCTCGGCGCCTGCCGTGCCCTGCGCGACCGGGGGGACGGCACGCCGGTCCTGGTGCTCACCGCGCGGGACACGGTCGACGACCGGGTGGCCGGCCTGGACGCGGGGGCCGACGACTACCTGGTCAAGCCGTTCGCGCTGCGCGAGCTGGTGGCCCGGGTCAACGCGCTGCTGCGGCGCGCCCAGCCGCCCCGCGACGTGCTCGGCTACGCCGACCTGACCCTTGACCTGACCGCGCGCACGGTGCGCCGGGGCGACGCCGAGCTGAGCTTCACCAAGATCGAGTTCTCCCTGCTCGAGCTGCTCGTCCGCAACGCCGAGCAGGTCCTCGGCTACGACGTGATCATGGACCGGGTGTGGGGCTACGGCGAGGCGCCCGCCTCCAACGCGCTGCAGGTGTTCGTCGCCTTCCTGCGCCGCAAGCTCGAGGCAGGCGGCCGGCCGCGCCTGGTGCACAACGTGCGCGGCGTCGGGTACGTGCTGAGGGCCGGCCAATGAGGATCCGGCTCACGCTGAAGGCGCGGTTCATCATCGTCGCGGGCGGCGCGGTCGCGGCGGTCGCGCTCGCCATCACGGCGGTCGCGTTCCTGGCGATCCGCACCGACCTGCAGAACCAGGTGCGCGAGGTGGTCGCCGCCCGCGCCGACGCCGTCCGGCACGAGGCGCTGCAGTTCCACGGGCACATCCCGGCGGGCTGGGTGCCGCCGCACTCGTCCGGCGGGTTCGCCAACCTCACCTACACGCAGGTCGTCACGTCGGACGGCGAGGTGTGGGCGCCACCGGGCGACCAAGGGCTGCTGAAGCCGAGCGGGGCGGCCGTCCACGTGGCGGCGGGCCGACAGGACGCGTTTTACTCCTTCGCGCGGATCAACGGCCTCAGGGCGATGGTGTACACCGAGAAGATTGACCCCGGGCTCGCCATCCAGGTGGCCGAGGCGGTCACGGCGACCGATCAGGAGGTCGCGAGCATCGGGGCCACGCTCGCCGTGCTCAGCGTGGTCGGCGTGGTCGCCGCCACCCTGCTCGGCTGGGCGGTGGCCCGGGCCGGGCTCGCGCCTGTCGCCCGGCTGGCCGGCGTGGCCGAGGAGGTCACGCTGACCGGTGACCCGGACCGGCGGGTGGAGGTGCGGCGACGGGACGAGCTCGGCCGGCTCGCCATGTCGTTCAACGCCATGCTGGGGGCGCTGCAGCGGTCGCTTGACGCGCAACGGCGGCTGGTGAGCGACGCCAGCCACGAGCTGCGCACCCCGCTCGCGAGCCTCCGCATCAACGCCGACATGCTGCTCGAGCACCCGGACATGCCCGCCGCCGAGCGCACCGAGGTGCTGGCCCGGGTGGCCGACCAGGTCGAAGAGCTCAGCCGCCTGGTCGTCAGCGTCACCGACCTGGCCAGGGGCGAGCCTGCGCAAAAGGAGCGATCGCGGATCCGGTTCGACGCCGCGGCATCCGATGCCCTCGATGCGGCCCGGCGGGACTGGCCCAAGGCCGAGTTCGACGCGGACCTGGCCGAGTGCACGGTCGACGGCAGCGCCGACCGGCTCCGGGTGGCGGTCAAGAACCTGCTCGACAACGCGGCCAAGTTCGGCCCGCCCGAGGGGCCGATCCAGATCCGGCTGGCCGACGGCGAGCTGACCGTGCGCGACCACGGCCCCGGGATCGACCCCGACGACCTGCCGTTCGTCTTCGACCGCTTCTACCGTGCGCCGTCGTCGCGGTCGGCCCCGGGGCCGGCCTCGGCCTCGCCGTCGTCCGTGAGATCGCGTTGGGCCACGGCGGCACGGTAACGGCCGAACCCGCTCCCGACGGCGGCACGCTGATGCGCTTCAGCCTCCCCGGCCGCCGACCGGCTGCCGCGCCGGCCGGGGACAACGCCGTCCCCCGGCCGGGCGTCATGGCGGCGAATCCCGCCCGCGGCGGCTAGGGCAGCTCTGGGCGCAGGCGGTTCACCCGGCGCGTCCAGGTGGCTTCGAGCAGCCCGATCAGGCGGCTGACGGTCTCGTTAACTGGCGCGTCGATGCCGCGGGAGGCCGCGCGCGCCGCGATCGCGCCGTTGAGATGGGCGATCTCGGTCGGGCGGCCGTTCATCAGATCCTGCAGCATGGACGCCAGGTGGTCGCCCGACGCCGACGGGTCAAACTGCGCCCGCATCAGCCGCAGCGCCGCCGCCGTGTCCACGATCACCTCCTCGGCCCGGGCGACGGCGGCGACCTCGTCGAGGATGGACGCGGCGAGCTGGTCGAACCCGTCGTAGCGGGCGAGCGCGGACACCGGGATGGAGGCGATCGAGCAGAGGCTGTTCATCACGCAGTTGAACGCGACCTTCGCCCAGATCACGTCGAGGGCGTTGGGCGAGGTGCGGACCGAGATCCCGGCCTCGGACAGCGCCAGCGCGACCCGCTTGACGGACTCGGACTCTGCCCCGGCCCCGGACTCGGCCCCGGCCTGGCTTCCCGTCTCGCCCGCCGCCTGCCCGTCTGATGGCCGCGGGCCCGGCACCGGGCCCAGCACGGTCTCGCCCGACCCAAGCGCCCGGATATGCCCGGGTCCCAGCAGCTCGGTGCCAAGCGTCGTGGTGCCCGCGAGCAGCCTGTCGGCGGGCACGTGCGCCAGCAGCGCCTCGATGTTGCCGAGGCCGTTCTGCAGCGTGAGGACGAGGGTGGACGGCCCCATCGCGCCGGCCGCCGCGGCGGCCACGGACGCGGTTGCCGTCGCCTTGGCGAACACGATGACCAGGTCGGCCGGGCCGGCCGGGTCGGGAAGCGGGTAGGCGGGTTCGGGGGAGGGGCGGTCGACGGTGGGAGAGGGGCGGTATGTGGGGAAAAGCACAGCGGGCACCGGCAGCGACCGTGTTCCCGTCGCGTCGGTCACCCGCAGCCCGGCCTGGTTGACGGCGGTCACGTGCTCGCGCCAGCCGTCGAGCAGTACGACCTGGTGGCCGGCCTCGAACAGCGCCGCGCCGAACCGGCATCCCATCGCCCCGGAGCCGGCCACCGTGATCTTCATGCCTTCAGTTAGCCCCTCGACCGCGCCCGTTTCAATCGTGGCCGCCCCCGGACCGAGCGCGCGATCCTGTTCTATCGCACCAGACGGAGGGCTTCCGGGGTGAGGTCGGCGATCGTGGGGTAGCCGTCGACCGCCATGATCAGGTCGGCCTCGGCCAGGATGGCGCGCAGCACGTGGACGACGCCCGCGGTGCCGCCGATGGCCAGGCCGTAGGCGTAGGGCCGGCCCACGCCCACTGCGGTGGCGCCGAGTGCGAGCGCCTTGATGACATCGGCGCCAGAGCGGACGCCGGAGTCGAACAGCACCGGGACGTCGCCGGCCGCCTCGACGATCGGCGGCAGCATGTCCAGGGCGGGCAGGCCCCCGTTGGCCTGGCGCCCGCCATGGTTGGAGCAGTAGATGCCGTCAACCCCGCCGTCGATCGCGCGCCTGGCGTCGTCGGGGTGGCAGATTCCCTTGACGATCAGCGGCAGCGTGCTGATCGACCGCAGCCACGGCAGGTCGTCCCAGGTGAGCGGGTTACCGAAGAGCTGCGCCCATTTCAGGATGGCCTCCCCGAGGTCAGCCTCGGGGTCCCGGCCGAGCAGCTTGCGGAAGACCGGGTCGCTGAAATAGTTCGCCAGGCAGTGACCGCGCAGCTGGGGGAAGTTGCTGACCGCGAGGTCACGCGGACGCCAGCCGGTGATCCAGGTGTCGAGGGTGACCACAATGCCCTTGAATCCGGCCGCCTCCGCCCGCCGGACCAGGCTCTCGGCCAGTTCGCGGTCCGTCGGCGTGTAGAGCTGGAAGAAGCCTGCGGTATCGCCGAACTCGGCCGCCACCTCCTCCATCGGGTCCACGGTGAGGGTGGATGCGACCATCGGGACGCCGGTCCGCGCCGCCGCCCGGGCGGTAGCCAGGTCGCCGTGGCCGTCCTGGCCGCATAGCCCGATCACCCCGACCGGTGCCATGAACAACGGCGACGGCAGCGTCAGGCCGAAGAGCCGCACCGACAGGTCCCGTCTGGTGGCGCCCACGAACATGCGCGGCATCAGCCCCCACCGCGCGAACGCGGCGACGTTCGCCCGCTGGGTGCCTTCGTCCCCGGCGCCGCCGGCCACATAGGACAGCACCGACGGCGGCAGCGCGTGCGCGGCCCGCGCCTCCAGGCCCGCGAAGTCCATTGGGTAGTCAGGCACCACCCCGCCCAGCCCGGCCAGGTAGATCTCGGTCTGGTAGCCGCCGAAGTCCCGCGCGGGCGCCTGGTTATCCGCCATGCCGAGCACGCTACCGGTGCGCCGACGGATCAGGGAAGTGGGTCGGGCGGCGCGGGCCAGTCCGACGTGACGGCCTCCTCGGGCGCGCCCACCCCGGGCGTGCCGTAGTGCCTGAACGTCGACGGCAGCCGCGCCCCCCAGCCGGGCTTGGCGGCGTACTCGGCCGGCGTCCACACCACCGGCTCGTCGTCCGGGTCGAACCCGAGGTAGCCGCCCGAGCAGATCTCGATCCGGTTCCCGCCCGGTTCGCGGGTGTACAGGTAGAACCCCTGGATCGGTATGTGCCGTGACGGCCCGGCCTCGATCGGCATCCTCGCGTCGTTCATCAGGTCGGCCGCGCGCAGCACGTCCTCCCTGGAATCGACCCAGAACGCAAGGTGGTGCAGCCGCGCGGCGCCACCCAGGTAGTCCCGCACGTAGATCACCTCGTGCCCCTGCACGGTGGACGAGAGCCAGGCCCCGTCCTCGGAGCCGTCGTGCTGCCTGATGATCTCGAACGTCCGCAGCCCGAACCCGTCCGCCCAGAACTCCCGGCAGGCCCGGACGTCCTGCGCCATCAGGTTGACGTGCTCCAGTCGCCGCACGTTGGCGCCCCGGCCGGCGTACCGCTGGTGGTTGGACTTCATCGCCGGCCGCTCTCCGGCCGGCGGGTCGTACTTCGACGTTTCGTAGTAAATCCGGACCGGGTGCCCGTCCGGGTCGCGGAATTCGAAGGCCGGCCCCTTGCCGCCGTCGGGCTCGGTCCACTTCCCGCCGATCCCTGCCGCCCCGAGCCACGCCACCCGCCGCGCGAGCGCCTCGGGCGACCACGCCCGGACGGCTAGGTGCCCCAGCCCGGCGTGATCGGAGGCGGTCAGCTTCAGGCAGTACGGCTCGTAGTCGCCGTAGCCGCGCAAGTACCACGAGCGGGGGTCCTCGGCCACCACGGTCAGCCCGAGCAGGGCGGTGAAGTACTCAAGGCTCGCGTCCGGGGCCGGGGTCAGCAGTTCCGCGTGTCCGATGTGGGCGACGTCGCGCCAGCGCTCCGTCACGTGGTCTCCCGGACTACGGCATTGCGGAGCGGCGCCAGCCTCCGGCGGCGGCGCGCACGGGCGCCCGCAGCAGCCGGGCCCGGGCATTCCAGTTGTGGCTAGCGGGCGGTTGCTCGGCCGGCGCGGCGCCTGACCGGGCGGCGGCGACCGCGGTGAGGGTGGCGATGAGCGCGGCGATCTCCTCCGCGCTGGCGTCGCCCCGGACCACGCTCAAGTACGGCGCGCCCGCAGTCAGCTCGGTCCGTTCGACCGGCGAATGACTTTGACCTTGATCCTGAGATTCAGCCACGGGACTTTCCTACTCCAATGCCGAACTCGCGGTGCACCCGCGCCCAGAAAGCGTCCCGGAGCCACTCGCGGGCCTCCTGGTAGGGGCGCAGTGACTGGCCGAGCTCCTTCTCCGCCTCGACCAGGAGTTCCTTGTCGATGACGGGGGGCAGGATGGGGCCGGGCAGCAGGTCCCTGATGTTGTCCGCGCCGCGGGTGAGGATCCACTTGTGCGCGACGTGCTCGCCGGCCTCCTCGACGTGCCGCCGGTCGGGGCCGAGCCGGGGCAGCCCCCCGGTCTGGGTGATGTGCGGGTTCCGGCTGAGCTGGACGGGCGGGCGCGGGTGGCGCTCGCCGAAGAGCTGCGCGGGCGACGGCACCGAGGTCTGGACGTCGGGCCGCGGCTGCGGCTCGACGACCGGGTTCCTGGTGAAGTACGGGCGGACGAAGGCGGCGTCGAGCACGTCGACCGTGTCCGACTCCCAGACCAGGCGCTCGGCCTGGTTGGTGCCGTAGGGCGGCTCGATGCCCCACAGGTGGATGCGGGCGCCGAAGGCCTGCGCGGCCTCGACGGCGGGCACCATGTCCTCGTCCCCCGCGATCAGCACCGCGTCGGTGATCGCACGATGCCGGGCGAGCGCCTCCATGTCGGCCCGGATGTTAGCGTCCACGCCCTTCTGCTGGCCGCGCGCGTTCAGGTTCCCCAGGCGCAGCTTGACCCAGGCCATCTGGGCGACCACGCGCTGGTCGATGGTGGGCACCCGGTCGCGGGCGGCGTCGTACCAGTAGACGCGCAGCAGCTCGCCCCGGAACAGCTCGTCGGCGTGTTTGGTAACCGCCTGTATGAGGCCGACCGCGTCGACCCGGTAATCCCTGCGCGCGCTGGTGCCGAATAGCAACTCGCCTGCGGCCGCGTAGATATACCCGACATCAACCATGACTGCGTATCGGGCGAGGACGGGCATTGGGGCGGCGAATTCGCTCATCGTCTTATGACTCTAGGGCAGTTTGGGCCGTGCGCGTGCCACTTGGCCGGGGATTGCCGGCGGACACCTTCCGAATGGTCACCGATGGTGATTGCGTTCACTGTGCGTTGCCCCGGCCGGGTCACAACGGGATGTTGCCGTGCTTCTTGGGTGGCAGCGTTTCCCGCTTGGTGCGGAGGCTGATCAGCGCCCGGGTGACGGCGGCCCGGGTCTCGGCCGGGCGGATCACCGCGTCCAGGTAGCCGCGCTCGGCGGCGATGTAGGGGTTGGCCAGGGTGTCCTCGTACTCGGTGGTCTTCTCCTTGCGGAGCGCGTCGGCGTCCGCCGCGCCCGCGAGCTCCCGACGGTAGAGGATGTTGACCGCGCCCTGAGCGCCCATCACCGCGATCTGCGCGGTCGGCCAGGCGAGGTTGACGTCACCGCCGAGGTGCTTGGAGCCCATGACGTCATAGGCGCCGCCGTAGGCCTTCCTGGTGATCACGGTGATCTTCGGGACGGTCGCCTCCGCGTAGGCGTAGAGCAGCTTGGCGCCGCGGCGGATAATGCCGGCCCACTCCTGAGTCACGCCGGGCAGGAAGCCGGGAACATCGACAAAGGTCAGGATTGGGATTGAAAATGCGTCGCAGGTCCGGACAAATCGGGCCGCCTTCTCGGAGGCGTCGATGTCGAGGCAGCCGGCGAAGTGCATCGGCTGATTGGCGACCACGCCGACCGGCGCGCCCGCCACCCGCCCGAAGCCGACCACGATATTCGGCGCGAAGGCGGCGTGCACTTCGCAGAACGTCTCCTCGTCGAGGACGGTCTCGATAACCCGGTGGATGTCGTAGGGCTGGTTCGGCGAGTCAGGGATGAGCGCGTCGAGCTCTTCGTCGGTGGCCGTGATCGTGAAGTCGGGCGTGGTCGGGATGACCGGCGGCTCGTCGAGGTTGTTCGACGGGAGGTAGGAGAGCAGCAGCCGCGCGAACTCGATGCAGTCCTGCTCGTCGGTCGCCTGGTAGTGGGCGACGCCGGACTTGGCGGCGTGCGTGTGCGCGCCGCCCAGCTCCTCGAACGTCACGTCCTCGCCGGTCACCGTCTTGATCACGTCGGGCCCGGTGATGAACATGTGGCTGGTGCCCTCGACCATCAGGGTGAAGTCGGTGATCGCGGGTGAGTACACCGCGCCGCCCGCCGCCGGGCCCATGATCAGGCTGATCTGCGGGATGACGCCGGAGGCGCGGGTGTTGCGGAAGAAGATCTCGGCGAACAGGCCGAGCGCGACCACGCCCTCCTGGATGCGGGCCCCGCCGCCGTCGTTGATCCCGACGACCGGGCAGCCGGTCTTCATGGCGTGGTCCATGACCTTGACGATCTTCTCGCCGTAGACCTCGCCCAGGCTGCCGCCGAACACGGTGAAGTCGTGGCTGTAGACCGCGACCGGGCGGCCGTCCACGGTGCCGATGCCGGTGACCACGCCGTCGCCGTAGGGGCGGTTGCGCGCGATGCCGAAGTCATGCGCGCGGTGCCTGGCCAACTCGTCGAATTCAACGAAGGAGCCCTCGTCAAGCAGCAGGTCGATCCGCTCCCTGGCGGTCAGCTTGCCCTTTGCGTGCTGCTTCTCAATCGCGGCAAGCGAGCCCGCGTGCACGGCCTCGTACCGTCTGCGCTCAAGATCGGCGATCTTGCCGGCGGTCGTGTGCGGATCGGGCAAGTCGCCAGGAATCGTCTCAGCTGCAGTCATGGGGGAAAGGTTAACCTGGCGGACGGTTGCGGTCACCACCCGGCGGTTACTCTCATCCACGTGAACATGGCCAGCATTGACCGGAACAGAGACTCCGCCGAGCTTCCCGAGCGCATGCGCCGCGATGTCCGGCTCCTAGGCGACGTCCTCGGCGAGGTGATCAGCGAGTCCGGCGGCGCCGACCTGCTCGCCGAGGTGGAGCGGCTGCGGCACGCGGTGATCGACGCCCGGCAGGTGCCCGACCGCGCGTCGGCGTCGGCGGCGGAGGCGGCGGACGCGATTGCCGCGCTGGTCGGATCCTGGTCGCGAGACCGGGCGGAGCAGGTCGCGAACGCCTTCACGGTCTACTTTCACCTGGTCAACCTGGCCGAAGAGCAGCAGCGGGTGCGCACCCTGCGGCACCGCGACTCGGGGGACACGCCGCCGCGCGAATCGCTGGCCGACGCGGCCGAGCGGATCACGGCCGAGCAGGGGCGCGCCCATCTCGACGCGCTACTGGGCGAGCTGGTCGTGCACCCCGTGTTCACCGCGCACCCGACCGAGGCACGCCGCCGCGCGGTCGTCGCCTCGCTGCGGCGCATCGGCGGGCTGCTCGTGTCCGTCGATGACGACCTGGCGCGCGAGGTGGACACCGGCGTCGGAACGTCGGCCCGGGGCGCGGAACTGCGGCGGCGGCTGCGCGAGGAGATCGACCTGCTGTGGCGGACCGCGCAGCTCCGCGTGGCCGGGATGACCCCCCAGGACGAGGTCCGGACGGTGATGACCGCGTTCGACGAGACGCTGTTCCGGCTCGTGCCCAGCGTGTATCGGGCGCTCGACCAGGTGCTGCTCGGGCCGGCCAGCGGGGCGGCGGCCTCGCCGGTGCCGCCGTTCCTGCGGTTCGGGTCCTGGGTGGGCGGCGACCGGGACGGGAACCCGACGGTGACCGCCGCCATCACCCGCGAGGCGGCGGTGATCCAGGCCGAGCACGCGCTCCGCGCGCTCGAGGCGGCCTGCGGCCGGATCGGCCGGGCGCTGACGGTGGACGAGAGCTCCGCGCCGCCCTCGGACCCGCTGCGCCGGGCGCTCGCGGCCGCCTCGGCGGCTCACCCGGAGCTGATGACAGAGATCACCGCTCGGTCCCCGGGGGAGCCCTACCGGGCCTACCTGCTCTATGCGGCCGAGCGGCTGGTTGCCACCCGCACCAGGCACGCCGATCTCGCGTACGGTTCGTCGGCCGACTTCGTGGCCGACCTGCGGCTGGTCCAGGCGTCGCTGGCGTCAGCGGGGGCGGTGCGGCAGGCCTACGGTGAGCTGCAGCACCTGATCTGGCAGGCCGAGACGTTCGGGTTCCACCTGGCCTCGCTCGAGGTCCGGCAGCACTCGGCGGTGCATGCCCGCGCGCTGGAAGAGCTGCGGGCAGGCGGGCAGCCGTCGCCGATGACGCTGGAGGTCCTTGAGACCATCCGGGTGATCGCCTGGATCCAGAACCGGTTTGGGGTTGCCGCCTGTCACCGCTACGTCATCTCGTTCACCACCGCCGCCTCCGACGTGGCCGCGGTATACGAGCTGGCCGGCTACGCGTTCCCGGACGGCGGCGGCCCGGTCCTCGACGTGGTGCCGCTGTTCGAATCGGGCGCCGACCTCGCGGCGGCGCCGTCTGTATTGACCGGGATGCTCGAGCTCGCCCCGGTCCGCGCGCGGCTGGCGGCCAACGGCCGGCGGCTGGAGGCCATGCTCGGCTACTCGGACTCGGCCAAGGAGCTCGGCCCGGCCTCGGCCACGCTGCGGCTGTTCAAGGCGCAGGCGGAGCTCGCCTCCTGGGCGGCCGCCCACGATGTCGCGCTGACGCTGTTCCACGGCCGTGGCGGCGCTATCGGGCGCGGCGGCGGGCCGGCCGCGCGGTGCTCGCCCAGGCGCCCGGGTCGGTGGCCGGGCGGCTGAAGGTGACCGAGCAGGGCGAGGTGATCTTCGCCCGCTACGGCAGGCACTCGATCGGCCTGCGGCACCTCGAGCAGGTGACGTCGGCGGTGCTGCTCGCCTCGTCGCCGTCGCTCGGCGCCAGGAACGCCGCCGCCGCGGGCGAGTTCCGTCAGCTGGCGGCGTCGATCGACGTCGCCTCGAAGGCCGCCTTCCGCGCCCTGGCGGAGTCCGAGGGCTTCGCCGAGTGGTTCGCGAAGGTCAGCCCGCTGGAGGAGATCGGCGGCCTGCGGATCGGCTCGCGCCCGTCCCGCCGCGGTCACGGCGGCGGGCCGCTCGGCCTCGAGGACCTGCGCGCGATCCCCTGGGTGTTCGCCTGGGCCCAGACCAGGCTGAACCTCCCCGGCTGGTACGGACTCGGCAGCGGCCTGGCGGCGGCGGCCTGGACCGGCATCGACGCGGGCGACTCCGACGGCGGCGTCCCCTCCGACGGCATGGCCGAGCTCCGCCGGGCCTACAAGGAGTGGCCGCTGCTCGCCACCCTGCTCGACAACGCGGAGATGTCGCTGGCCAAGACCGACCGCGCGATCGCCGCCAGGTACCTGGACCTCGGCGGTCGGCCCGACCTGGCCGCCCGGGTGCTGGCCGAGTACGACCTGACCCGCCGGCTGGTCCTCGCGGTCACCGAGCACGACCTTCCCGTCGCCGACCGCCAGGTGCTGGCCCGCGCGATCGTCCTGCGCGATCCCTACGTTGACGCGCTCTCGTACCTGCAGCTGCGGGCCCTGACGGCGCTACGAGCGGAGCACGTCGACCCGGCCGAGCGGGCCGCCCTCGAGCGGCTGCTGCTGCTGACCGTCAGCGGGGTCGCGGCCGGCCTGCAGAACACCGGCTGACGCCGGAGTCGGTGTCATTGAGCCACCAAAGTCGCCTCGGTCCGTTCGGGATAGTGCTTGGACCAGCAGGGGTAGCGGGTGGTCAGCTGGTCGCCCGCCGCCAGCCGGGCGATGGCCTTCCTGCTCGGCTCGTCGTCGGGGGTGTAGACGACTAGGCGGGCGCCGGGGACGGCGTTGACCGCGAAGCTGGTCGTGGTGGTGGTGATGGGGCCGACGCCCGGGTGCCGGAACTTCTTGGTGTAAGTGGTGGGCCTGGACACGTCGTGGGCGGCCCAGGCGGTGGCGAACGTCGGGCTGAGCGCCTCCAGGCGGCGGATGAAGTGCGTCCAGGCCGGGTCGCCGACGTGCCGGCCGTACGCCGCCCGCAGCTGGGCGACGAGCACGTCGCAATGCGAGTCAGGATCCTCGACCGGGCTGCAGCAGCCTGGCGCCGCGAGGTTGACGAGCAGCGTGTTGCGCTCGCCGGGAGGCGCCGAGCAGACCCCGGGGAAGATCGACTCGTACACCTTGTTCCAGGCGAGCAGGTCGAATCGCTCGGTGAGGATCGCGGCGGGGAGCGGGATGGCGTCGACCACCTGCTGAACCTCCGGCGGCAGGGGGCAGTCAACGCAGTCGGCGGGCCCGCTGGCGCCAGGCAGGTCGGCCAGCCGGAACAGGTGGGCGCGCTCGGTGGCGTCCAGCCGCAGCGTCGTCGCGATCGCGTCGAGCACCTGGACGCTGGCGTTGATCTTGCGGCCCTGCTCGAGCCAGGTGTACCAGGTGACGCCGACCCCGGCCAGCTGGGCCAGTTCCTCCCGTCGCAGGCCGGCCGTGCGGCGGCGGGTGCCGGGGGGCAGGCCGACGTCCTCGGGCTGGATACGCTCGCGCCGGCTGCGAAGGAACGCGGCCAGCTCGGTGCGGCGCGCGCTGGCCACGCTCGCAGTGCCGTTCATGGTCGCCATGCTCACGTCCTCATCCTGCTGCCCGGTCGGCAGCCCTGCCAGGTGGTGTTAGTACCAGGATAACCAGGCTCTTGGTACCAGCATAAGGCCGACGGCAAGCTAGTGGCATGACACAAACCACTGCGCGTCTCCAGCCTGCCGTCACCGGCGGGCGCCGGGTCGGCCGCGCCACCTCGCCCGGCCTGGTGCTCGCGGTCGTGCTCACCGGCCAGCTGATGGCGATCATCGACGTCAACATCGTCAACGTCGCAGTCCCGGCGATCCACTCGAGCCTGCACACGTCGGGCTCGGGTCTGCAGCTGATCGTGGCCGGCTACACCATCGCCTACGCGGTCCTGCTGATCACCGGCGCCCGGCTGGGCGACATTCTCGGTCACCGGCGGATGTTCCTGGCCGGCATCGGCCTGTTCACGCTCGCCTCGCTGGGCTGCGGGCTCGCGCCGTCGGCCGGGTCGCTGGTTGCCCTGCGGTTCCTCCAGGGGGCAGGCGCCGCGGCGATGATCCCCCAGGTGCTGAGCCTGATCCAGCGCACCTACACCGCGCCGGGGCCGAGGGCGCGGGCGATGACCCTGTACGCGACCATCATCTCCGGCGGCGCCGTCCTCGGGCAGGTGCTCGGCGGGCTGCTGGTCAGCGCGAACCTCTTCGGCAGCTCCTGGCGGCCGGTCTTCCTGGTCAACGTGCCGGTCGGGCTGCTCGTGCTGGCCTGCGGTCGGCTGCTGCCCGCGCAGGGGCAGCGCGACCGGCAGCGCTCGCTCGACCTGCCGGGTCTGGCGGTGCTCACCCCGGCCGTGCTCGCGTTCGTACTGCCGCTGGTGCTGGGGCAGCCGCTCGGCTGGCCGGCCTGGGGCTGGGCCCTGCTGGTCGCTTCACTGCTGCTGTTCGGCCTGCTCGTCCTGGTCGAGCACCGGGTCGGCGGCCGGGGCGGGCAGCCGATCCTGCCGCGCTCGCTGCTCGGGCTGCCGGGGATGGCGGCCGGGCTTGGCGGGCTCTTCGCCACGATGGCGATATTCGGCGGCTGGCTGTTCTCGCTGGCGCTTGAGCTGCAGGACGCGCTGGCGGAGTCGCCGTTGCGGGCGGGGCTGACGTTCGTCCCCTGCGGCGTCGCGTTCGCGCTGGTGAGCCTCAACTGGCGACGGCTGCCCGCCCGCTACCACGAGGGACTGGCCATGATCGGCTTCGTGCTGACGGCCGTCGGCCTGCTATGGTCGGGGCTGCTCGTCCGCTCCGGCGGCGCCCCCGGTCCCTGGCTGTACGTCGCGCTCGCGGTGGCAGGCGGCGGGATGGCGGGGGCGTTCGGCGTGCTGATGACGCGAGTGCTCTCCCGGGTGCCGGTGGCGCTCGCGGCCGACGCCAGCGGGGTGGTCGTGACCGTGAACCAGCTGGGGATCGTGGTCGGGATCGCGACGTTCGGCACGCTGTACCTGAACCTGGCCGGGCGGCTGCCCGCCGCGGCGACCTCGGCCGCCCGCGCGATCGGCGGCGCGCACGGACCGGGCGCGTTCGCGCTCTCCTCGGCGCGCGCGTACCTTTCTGTGTCGATCGCGTTGGCCGCGCTGGCGATGGCCGGGGTGGTGCTGGCCCTGCTCCACGTCCGAGCCTCGCGGGTTGAGCGGGCGGCGGTTCAGACGGCGCCGGTTCAGGCCGCGCAGGGCCCCGGCGGGCAGGCCGCGGGCGCGCTGCGCCAGGCGGGGCGGCAGTAGGCTGCGGAACCATGGCGACGACGCATCGGCTTGAACTAGACGACCAGACCCTGCGCGAGTGGGACGCGGTGGTGGTGGCGGCGGGACCGGACGGGATCGTGCTCGACCGGTCCGCCTTCTACCCGGGCGGCGGCGGCCAGCCACCGGACCACGGCGTGCTGCTGTGGAGCGGCGTGCAGACCCGCATTGTGGACGCGCGCAAGGACGACGGCGAGCTGCTGCTCGTCCCGGCTGGACGGCGACCCGCTGCCGACCGTCGGGACCTCGGTGCGCGGGGCGGTGGAAGACGGCCGGCGGACGGCGCTGATGCGCACGCACTCCGGGCTGCACGTGCTCTGCGGGGTCGTCTTCCGCGACTTCGGCGCGCTGGTCACCGGCGGCAACATGGAGGAGCTGTCGGCGCGGATGGACTTCAACCTGGAGGCGGTGCCGCCGGGGTTCAAGGAGTCGGTCGAGGAGGCGTGCAACGCGGAGCTGCGGAGCGACAGGAAGATCGTGGTCCGGTCGCTGCCGCGGGCCGAGGCGTTCGAGATCCCCGACATCATCCGCACCGCGACCAACCTGGTGCCCGATGACGTCGAGGAGGTCCGGATCGTCGACATCGTCGGCCTTGACCAGCAGGCCGACGGAGGGACGCACGTGGCGTCCACCGCCGCCGTGGGGCGGATCTCGGTGGTGAAGGTGGAGAACAAGGGCAAGGGCTTCCGCCGCCTCCGCATCGCCATCGGCGACTGATGGCGACCGGTCCGGCCGGGTCGCCGGCGGGCGCGCCGCTGCGGACGGACGAGCTCCGCCAGGCCGTGGCGGGCGGGGGCCGATTGTGGACGTCGGTTGAGGTCGTGGCGAGTACCGGCTCGACCAACGCCGACCTGCTCGCCCGCGGCGGCCCGGAGGGGCAGGTGCTGGTGGCCGAGGAGCAGACCGCGGGCCGGGGCCGGGCAGGTCGGACCTGGGTCAGCCTGCCGGGCGCGTCGCTCACGTTCTCGGTGCTGTTGCGACCGGCGTCGGTGCCGGCGTCCGCGCGCGGATGGCTGCCGTTGCTGACCGGGGTGGCGGTCGCGGCCGGGGTGCGGTCGGCGGCCGGCGTCGCGGCCGGCCTGAAATGGCCGAATGACGTGCTGGTGCGGGACCGGAAGCTGGCCGGCATCCTGGCCGAGCAGTCAGCGGACGGCGACGTCGTGGTGGTCGGCGTCGGCCTGAACGTCGCGACTCCGTATGACGCGCTGCCGGTGTCGCCGACCGGCCTGCCCGCGACGTCGCTGCTGGTCGAGGGGGCAGAGGTCGGCCGCGAGGCGCTGCTGGCCGAGATCTTGCGGTGCCTGGAACGCTGGTACCTGGCCTTCCGCGCGGACCCCGATCCTGCCGGTTCCGGCCTGCTCGCGGAGTATCGCGCGGCCTGCGCGACCCTGGGCCGCCAGGTCCGGGTCGAGCTTCCGGCCGGCCGGGTGCTGGCAGGCACGGCCGACGACGTCGACGCCGGCGGCCGGCTCCTGGTCCGCCCGGACGGGGCGGCGTCCGCCACCGCGATCTCGGCCGGCGACGTCATCCACCTCCGCTAGAAACCAGCGCGGCAGCCGGAAGCCGGCGCGCCAACGTCTGCGGGATGGCGGGCCCGAAGTCTTACGATGTCGGGTATGGGTGGTGACCAATCGCTGGCGGTGGGCGAACAGTCTGTCGTGGCTCTGCATCCGCACTGGAAGACGCTGGTGGGACCGGTCGTGCTCGCGTTCGTGATCGTGGCCGCCCTGCTGGTGGGAGAGGTGCTGATCCCGGGCGGCCGGAACGCGGTGGTCGAACGGCTGGCGCTGGCGGTGCTTGCGATCGTCCTGCTCATGTGGTGGCTGATGTATCCGCTGCTCAGGTGGCGCACCACGCGCTATGAGCTGACGACCAGGCGGCTGCGCCTGCGCACCGGGGTCGTCGCGCGCAACGGCAGCGACATCCCGCTGTCGCGGATCACCGACGTCTCGTTCCGCAAGTCACCGCTCGACCGGCTCCTCGGCTGCGGGACGCTCGTGGTGGAGTCGGCGGGCGAGCACGCCGAGATCACGCTGCCGCAGCTTCCGCACGTGGAACGGGTGTCGGCCACGCTGTTCCAGCTGGTCGAGGACGAGCGGCTGCGCGCCGGGCACGGCACTGCCGATGACCGTCGATCCGACCCGCTCTGAGCGGTACGCTCCGCAAGTGTGACTGAGATCGTAGATTCCTCGCTGCCCGACGTCGCCGCGCTCAGAGAGCGGGTCGAGCGGGGCGGGGCGGCCAAGTACCACGAGTCGGCCGCCGCTAGCGGGAAGATGTTCGCCAGGGACCGGATCGCGCTGGTCGCCGACGCGGGTTCGTTCACCGAGGACGGGCGGTTCGCCAACGTTCTGGCCGACGGGCTGCCGGCCGACGGGGTGATCACCGGGACCGCCACCCTCGACGGCAGGCCGGTGGCGATGATGGCGAACGACTCGACGGTGAAGGCCGGATCGTGGGGCGCGCGCACCGTAGAGAAGATCATCAGGATCATCGAGAAGGCGCTCGACCTCGGAATACCGATGATCTACCTGGTCGACTCGGCCGGCGCGCGGATCACCGACCAGGTGGAGATGTTCCCCGGCCGTCGGGGCGCGGGGCGAATCTTCCACACCCAGGTGCGCGCGTCCGGCGTGATCCCGCAGGTCTGCGCGCTGTTCGGCCCCTCGGCGGCGGGCGGCGCCTACATCCCGGCATTCTGCGACTTCGTGGCGATGGTCGAGGGTAACGCGTCGATGTACCTCGGCAGCCCGCGGATGGTAGAGATGGTCGTCAGCGAGAAGACCACCCTGGAGGAGCTCGGCGGTGCCCGCATGCACTGCTCGGTCTCGGGCAGCGGCCACTACCTGGCCAAGAGCGAGGAAGAGGCGATCTCGGCCGTCCGCCGCTACCTGTCCTACCTCCCCTCCAACTGGGAATCGGAGCCGCCGTCGGCCCCGGCCGCCGCCGATGACGCGGGCCGCGGCGCCGGTCTTGGCGGCCTCGTGCCCGAGAGCGAGCGGCAGGTGTTCGACATGCGGAAGTTCGTCCGCGCGGTCGCCGACGCCGACTCGTTCTTCGAGGTGCACGCGCTCTGGGCGCGCGAGGTCACGGTCGGGTTCGCGCGGCTGGACGGCCACGTGATCGGGGTCGTGGCCAACAACCCGCTCTACAAGGGCGGGGTGCTCTTCGTCGACTCGGCCGACAAGGCGGCGCGGTTCGTCGAGATCTGCGACGCGTTCGGCGTGCCGCTGCTCTTCCTGGCGGACGTGCCGGGGTTCATGGTCGGCACCGCCGTCGAGCGGCAGGGCATCATCAGGCACGGTGCCCGGATGATCAGCGCGATGTCCCAGGCGACCGTGCCCAAGATCTGCGTTGTGGTCCGCAAGGCCTACGGCGCCGGCCTGTACGCGATGGCGGGCCCGGGTTTCGAGCCGGACGCCACGCTGGCCCTGCCGACCGCGAAGATCGCGGTGATGGGGGCGGAAGCGGCAGTCAACGCCGTGTACGCCGCCAAGCTCGCGCGGCTGCCGGAGGACGAGCGGGTCGCCGAGACGGCCCGGCTGCGGGCTGAGTACGACGCGGACATCGACATCGTCCGACTCGCGTCCGAGCTCGTCATCGACGACATCGTGCAGCCGGAGGCGCTCGCGGGCGAGCTCGCGCGGCGCTTCGCGGCCGCGCGCGGCAAGTACCGGCCGTCGGTCCGCCGTCGCCATTCGATCAGTCCCGTCTAGCGTCGAGCCGGATGGCTTTCGCCGATCGAACGCGCGTCACTGGTGCAACTTTTTTACCGTGGCTTTACTATTTACCTATGACCCGAGTGCTGCTGGCCGAGGACGACACCTCCATCTCCGAGCCGCTCTCCCGCGCGCTGCGTCGCGAGGGCTATCAGGTGGAGGTCACCGAGGACGGGCCGACAACGCTGGGGCGGGCGCTGTCGGACGGCATCGACCTCATACTGCTCGACATTGGCCTGCCGGAACTCGACGGCCTCGAGGTGTGCCGGCGGGTCCGCGCGGAGGGGCACGCGGTGCCGGTGCTCATACTGACTGCGCGGGCGGACGAGGTGGACACCGTGGTCGGCCTTGACGCCGGCGCCGACGACTACGTGACCAAGCCGTTCCGGCTGGCGGAGCTGCTCGCCCGGGTCCGGGCGCTGCTGCGCCGGGGGACGACGGCCGAGGTGCCGGGGACGGTCGGCGGGGTCCGGGTGGACGCCGAAGCCAGGCGGGCCTGGCATGGCGACGTCGAGCTCGACCTCACCACCAAGGAGTTCGACCTGCTCTGGATTCTGCTTCGGGACGCCGGGAAGGTGGTCACCCGCGAGCAGATCATGCGCGAGGTCTGGGACGCCAAGTGGTGGACGTCGACCAAGACCCTCGACATGCACATCTCCTGGCTGCGCAGGAAGCTCGGCGACGACGCCCACCACCCGAGGTTCATCACCACCGTGCGCGGCGTCGGGTTCCGGTTCGAGCGCGGCGACTTATGAGGCGGCGGCTCTGGCTATCGGCGTCGGCGGTCGCCGTGATCGCCGCGCTTGTCGCCGGTGTTCCGCTGCTGGTCGTCGCCGCTGACCGCGACCACGTCATGCTCGCGCTCGGCCTGCCGTTGCTGGCCGCCGCGATCGCGTCGGCGCTGGTGCTCTCCGGGGCGGTGGCACGGCGGGCGGCCCGGCCGGTCGAGGAGCTGGCCGAGGCAGCCGGACGGCTCGGCACCGGCGACCCCCGCCCGGTCGGCCGCCGCTACGGCGTCACCGAGCTTGACCAGGTGGCGGACGGCCTGGACAGCGCGTCGCGCCGGGTCACCAAGCTGCTCACGGCCGATCGGGAGCTCGCCATCGACGCCTCGCACCAGCTCCGCACGCCGCTGACCGCGCTGTCCATGCGGCTCGAGGAGATGATCGCCTCGGCCGATGACCCGGCCGTGGTCCGCGAGGAGGGGACGGCCGCGCTTGCCCAGGCCGAGCGGCTGGCCGAGGTGGTGAGCCAGCTGCTCTCCCCGGCTCGCCGGGTAGGCGCGGGATCCGCGGGGAGGATCAGCGTCGACAAGATCGTGCTGCAGCAGATCACGGAGTGGGAGCCTGCGTTCCGGCGGGCCGGCCGGAAGATGGTGCTGATCGGGGACTCCCGGCTGCAGGCCTACGTCACCCCGGGCGGGCTTGCCCAGGTCATCGCGACCCTGCTGGACAACGCGCTGATGCACGGCAAGGGGACGGTGACGATCCGGCGGTCCCAGTCGGCCAGCTCGGTGGTGATCGAGGTCGAGGACGAGGGCGACGGTGTGCCGGCCGAACTGGTGTCAAGGATCTTCGAGCGGACGGTAAGCGGACGGCCGGAGGGGACCGGCCTCGGTCTCGCGCTGGCCCGGACGATGGCCACCGCCGACGGCGGCCGGATCGTGCTCGCGCGAAGGAAGCCGCCGGTCTTCGCGGTGTTCCTGCCGCGCAACCGGCCCAGCGGTCACGCGAAGGCCAGCCGCAGCGGCCCCGCCTGACCTCCGGACCTGAGCGGGGTTCTTCAGTGCCTGCGGTGCCGGCCCTGCTGCGAGCGCTGAGCCGACGAGACCGAAGACGGCAGGCCGAGGTCTTGCCCGGAGGCGGGCGGAGCGGACAGGAGGGGCGAAGCCACCGGTCCGTTCGGGATAACTGAGCTTCCCATCCACGGCGCCGGGCGCTCGGCGGGCTGCCCCCAGGAGTGGGCCTCGGTGACCGCCTCGATGGAGCGGGGCGCGGCCGAGGGCGCCCAGGGGGAAGACGACGGCTCGGTCGTCCCCCACGAGGAGGATGTGGTCGCCTGCCACGACGCTTCGGTCGCCTGCCACGAGGGTTCGGTCGTCTCCCACGAGGGGGCGGTCGTCTGCATCGCGGGGGCGGGCGACTCCCACGGGGAGTTCGCCGAGGTCGCGGCGGAGCCGATGGACGCGGCCGGGGCGGCATAGGCCGGGTCGAGATCCCACGGCGGGTAGTCGGGGAACGGCTCCGTTTCCGGTGACGTCGGAGCCAGCGCCGACTCCGCGGCGGGGGCCGTGAACACCCACTGCCGGTACGCGAAGTACCGGAAGACGGTGGCGAGGCCGGTGCCAACGACGGACGCGCCGTTGTACTCAAGCTGGCCGTGCAGGCCCAGCCCGTACGTCACGACGGCGATCACCACTTCCGCGATGAGCAGCCCGGCCACGTTAAGCACGATAAAGAGCACAAGCTCGCGCCCGAGGGCCTGGTTCTCGCGGTGCTTGAACGTCCAGAACCGGGAGCCAAGGTAGGTGACGACCATCGCGATGATGGTCGAGATCGCCTTGGCCTCGAGCCCCTCCACGTGGAACTTGCCGTGCAGCACCGCGGCGCCGCCAAGGTCGATCACGGCCCCGACGCCGCCGACTACGCAGAACTTGATCAGCTCGGGTATCAGGTGGCGGTAACGGGAGTACAGTCCGGCGGCTGGGAGGGCCATGCGCGATTTGCCCCTTTCGTAGAGGTACGCGTCTAAGGTAGTTGACCCTCTTTGCCGCCACGTTAAGGGTTGTCTGAATCGTTGCTCTGCAGTTTTGCCGCCACGACTCCCTCCCTGCGTGCCCGGCGGCGGCGAACGCCGGGCACGCAGGCGAGCGGGATTCCCGCTAGGCCTGGGGTGCGGACTCGGCCGGCGCGGCCACCGAGGTGCTGGCCGAGCGTTCCGCGATCAGCCGCCAGGTGAGGTAGATCACAGCGGTCAGCAGGGACCCGACCTCGAAGGTCAGGTCGCCTGCGTTGGGCCAGTGCTTCGGGATCAGGCCGACGTACTCGGTCTGGTTGGCGAACAGCCAGATCGAGACGCCCGCACCGACCAGCATCGCCACCGGGCCGGCCCAGTTGGCGTACTTCTTGTCGAAGAGCAGCCGCTCGGTCTCCTCGGTGGACTTCCTGCGGCGTAGGAACATGTCGCAGAACACGACCGCCAGCCACGGGCCGATCCAGTAGGCGATGATCAGCAGGAAGTTGTTGTACTTGGTGCCCGCGTCGCTGAGCCCGGACCAGGCGAGGAAGAACCCGATGGTGCCGAACCCGAGGGCGACGATCGCGCGGCGGATGTGCAGCGGCAGCTTGATGCCGATCGCGGTGAACGAGATCGAGCCGGAGTAGATGTTGATCGCGTTGGCGGCGATCGCGCCGATCGTGATCGCGAGCAGGGTCAGGTCGGCCAGCCAGGTGGGGAATGCGCTGGTGAAGGCGGCCGTCGGGTTGCCGGTGCTGTTCGCTATGGACAACACGCTGGGGATCGTCGCGGCGGCGGCGCCGACGGTCTCAAGCAGGACGCAGGACAGGAACAGGCCGAGCCCGGCCCAGAGAGCGATGGCCCGCTTGCTGGTTTCCGGCTTGAAGTAGCGCGTGTAGTCCGAGGCGTAGGGGTTCCAGCCCACCGCGTAGCCGAAGGTGGCGCCGAACTCGATCAGGAAGGCGCCGGGAATCGTCGAGTGCTTGGCGCCCGGGTGGCCCTTGGACAGCATCCAGACGGACGCGATCAGGAAGATGATCACCAGCACCGGGAAGGCGTACCGCTCGAACACGTGGATCAGGTTGTGGCCGAGGAACGCCACCACGATCTGGACCACCACGATGATCAGCAGGCAGAGCACCTCAGGCATCTTGGTCAGGGAGTTCAGCGCGAGCGTGCCGCTGACGCTGTTCACCGCGAACCAGCCGATCCCGCCCGTAACGGCGTTGATCCCGGCGGGCAGGGCGTTCCCCCAGTACCCGAAGCCGAGGCGGCTCAGCACCATCTGCGGGACGCCGAAGCGCGGCCCCTGGGTGGACAAGATGCCCTGGGTGATGGAGCCGAGCCCGGTGCCGAGCACGACGGCCAGGACGGTGGACCAGAAGCTCAGGCCGAATACCCATACACCGAGGAAGCCGACGAAGATCGTCGCGAACTCCATGTTGGGCGAGGTCCAGGTCCAGAAGAGCTGCAGCGGTCTGCCGTGCCGCTCGCTGAGCGGGATGAACTCCGCTCCACCGGGCTCCACGGCGATGACCTTGTCGCCGTAGTTCCCCTCTCTTACCTCGACGTCGGTTAGCGTCGTCATCTGTACTCCCTGCTTGCAGGCGTGGCCAGGATGGCTGGCCGGGACGGGCTGGTCTCGCCTGGGGGGCGATCGCCGGGACTGGCTGGTTGGCAGATGTCGCGACGCTGCGGCCTCGTATTGCCATGTTGGTTGTACCCAAGATTGGGCGGTTCCGCGTAGGCTACACCGCGTGCATTCACGGTTGTCAGCTGCTGGTTCAGAGCAGGCCCGAGAGCCGATCGGCCCGGCCGGGCCGATCGAGCGGAAGTCCGTCACTGGCATGCCCGCCGTCGGCATGGTCGGCGGTGGACAGTTGGCCCGGATGACCGCCGCGGCGGCGGTCGGTCTTGGCGCGACGTTCCGGGTGCTCGCCGAGTCGCCGACCGAGAGCGCGGCGCTCGTCAGTCACAACGTGGCGATCGGCTCTCATTCTTCCTTGCCTGATATGTCATCATTTGCGGCTGAATGTGACGTTATCACATTCGATCATGAGCACGTGCCAGCGCCGCTGCTGGTCGCCCTAGAGTCCGAGGGCGTGCTGGTCAGGCCCGGCTCCGCCGCTCTCAGATACACGCAGGACAAGCTGGCCATGCGGGAGGGGCTCGGCGCGCTCGGCGTGCCCTGCCCTCGCTATGCGCCGGTGTCATCGGTCGCGGACGTGGTCGAGTTCGCCGACGGCTCATGGCCGGTCGTGCTCAAGGCGGTCAGCGGCGGCTACGACGGCAAGGGCGTCTGGGTCTGCAAGGGCGCGGCCGAGGCCGAGGAAGTTGTCGCCCACGGGGTGGCGCTGCTGGCCGAGGAGTTCGTGCCGTTCCGCCGGGAGCTGGCCGCGCTCGTCGCCCGGTCGCCGTCCGGGCAGGGCGCCGCGTACCCGGTGGTGCAGACCGTGCAGGTGGACGGCATCTGCCGGGAGGTGATCGCGCCTGCCCCCGGTCTCAGCCCCGATGCGGCGGTGGAGGCCGAGGCGATGGCGCTGCGGATTGCGATGGAACTGGGCGTGACCGGCCTGCTCGCGGTTGAGTTGTTCGAGACTCAGGCGGGCGCGCTGCTCGTCAACGAGCTCGCGATGCGACCGCACAACAGCGGCCACTGGACGATTGAGGGGGCGCGGACCTCGCAGTTCGAGCAGCATCTGCGCGCGGTGCTCGACCTGCCGCTCGGCTCCTGCGTGCCGGTCGCGCCTTCGGGCCAGTTCACCGTGATGTCGAACCTGCTCGGCGGCACCGACCCGGACGTCTACGACAGGTACATCCATGTGATGGCCGCCGACCCGGCGGTCAAGGTGCACTTTTACGGCAAGGAAGTCCGTCCCGGCCGGAAGATCGGGCACGTCACGATCGTCGGCGGCCCAGGCGACGGCGTCGAGGAGCTCCGCGATCGTGCGCGCCGCGCCGCAAGCTACCTCCGCTGGGGTACCGAGGACGGCGACTGACCCTATCTTGGCCCGATCTTGCCGCATTTGCCCTCGCCAAGCGCTTGATAAAAGCTGGCTAGGCGCTGGTTAAAAACATTGATCAGGCTTGTCTCGTGATCTTTGACAACTAACCTGTCACAAGATGATTAACGAAGCCTAGGTCGGTAAGTGGAGGGTTCGTGACCGTCGGTGAATCGCTGACTCAGGCGCGCTACCAGGCGGGCCTGACGATCGATGAGCTCAGCGAGCGCACCAAGATCCGCGGTACCGTCATCCGCAGCATCGAGGCCGATGACTACGCGGCGTGCGGCGGGGACCTGTATGTGCGCGGTTATGTGCGCGCCATCGCGGGGGCGGTGGGCGTCGACGCCCAGGGGCTTATCCGCGAGTACGACCGGGAGCGGGTGCACGCGAGCGCCGATCCCGACGCCACCTCGTTCGACCTCCCGCCAGTCCCCGCCGCTGACCCGGCCGGCCCGGCCCGCCCGGATCCCGATGAGACCCGCTATGACCTGCCGCCGGTGCGGGAGGACGCCACGGCGACGAGGTTCGATCTCCCGCCGGTGCGCGCCGAGGACCTGATGGCCGCCGGCTATGAGGTCCAGCCCGCGGTGGGCGGCGCCGGGACAACGGATGGCGGCATCGGCCCAACGGCGGGCGGCGCGGGGGCAAGGGCGGGCGGCGCGGGGGCAGGAAAGAGGACGCCCTCCGGACTTACCGGCCCGCAAGCCGCCGCCTCGGCCGCAACGGGCCCGCGCCGCACTTCAGGGCGCGACAGCCGACGTCTGCTGATCGGCGCCGCGGCCGTGCTCGTGCTGGCGATAGCCGGCGTGGTGGGCGTCCGCCTGGCATCCGGGTCCACCACCGCCAAGAACGCGGCCGACTCGACGTCCGCGCGGGCCACCGGCCCGGCTGCCAAGGCGGGCAAGTCCGCCGCGTCCGCCACCTCCGCGGCCGACACCAAGCCCACCGCGGAGCCGTCTGCGTCGGCCACATCCACCCCGAAGCCGTCCGCGTCGGCCGAGCCCGTCACGATCCTGCCGGTCGGGGCGGCCGATGCGTTCGGCCCCGACGGCCTAGGCGACGGCGACAACCCGTCCGGCGCCGCCTACGCGATCGCGACCCACCCGCCGCTGCCGTGGTCCACCAACTGGTACGCCAGCGCGCAGTTCGGGCTGCTCAAGCACGGGACCGGCCTGCTCCTGACCCTCGGCCACCAGGCCACCATCACCAGCGTCCTCATTGACCTGACGCACTACCAGGGCGTGAACCTGCAGCTGAAGGTCGGCGACGGCACCGCCCCGCAGGACTTCAAGGTGGTGGCGACGGCCGACAACACCGGCGGCACGGTCCGGCTGACGCTGCCCCACCCGGCGTCCGCGCGCTATCTGCTGATCTGGTTCACCCTGCTGCCGCCGAACGGCGAGGGCCAATATCAGGAAAGCGTGTACCACGTCCTCGTCAACGGCCGCCGCTAGCGGGTAAACGGCTGTCCGAGCCGTTACGCTAAGGGCCGTGCAGAGTGATTCGCCGCTGGTCGGCGTGGTAATGGGCTCCGACTCGGACTGGCCTGTGATGCAGGCGGCGGCCGAAGCGCTCGACGAATTCCAGGTGCCCTACGAGGCGGACGTGGTGTCGGCGCACCGAATGCCGCACGAGATGATCGCTTACGGCACGGAGGCCGCCGACCGCGGCATCCGGGTGATCATCGCCGGCGCGGGCGGGGCCGCGCACCTGCCGGGCATGCTCGCCGCGGTGACACCGCTGCCGGTGATCGGCGTGCCGGTGCCGCTCAAGCACCTCGAGGGCCTGGACTCGCTGCTGTCGATCGTGCAGATGCCGGCCGGCATCCCGGTCGCCACGGTGGCGGTCGGCGGCGCGCGCAACGCAGGGCTGCTCGCGGTGCGCATCCTCGCCGCTGCGGACGACGAGTTGCGCGTGCAAATGATCGAATTTCAGGCCCGCCTCACCGCACAGGCGCAGGCGAAGGGCGCGGTTCTCCGCGCCAACCTCCAGGCCTGATGACGTTCGGTATCGGTTTGGGCACAGTGCGGCTCGGGGGGTGTTTCGCGCATGCATCGAAGGGCATTCTGGATGCAGCGCAGGCAGCTGGGACGGGACTGGCTGCAAGTGCCCGGCGGGGGTGTCGGGTGCGCTGTGCTAACGGGGTCAAGGGGGTAAGTCATAATGGCTTTTTTTGTGTCCAAGAGCCGTCCATTCCGTTCGCTCGGCCTGTACAAGTCCAGCGGCAAGCACGCTGCCCCGAAGGGCTCGGTGCCCGCGCCGCGGCAGTCCGTTGAAAACGCCGGGCGTCATCCAGCGCACGCTGCAACGATGCCCAGGCTGACCGGCCCGGCCGCCAACGAGCAGCAGGCCGCCTAGCCCAGCTGGCTAGTCATTGAGACGCCCGCCCCGCATTGCTCAATGCGGGGCGGGCGTCGCAACGCGGTGGGCGTTAGCATCGTGGGATGAGCACCTTCGCACTCTCCGAAGAACACCAGGCGCTGCGGGAAGCCGTCCGCGCGCTCGCGGACGACAAGATCGCGCCTCGGGCGGCGGAGATCGACCGGACCGCGGAGTTCCCCTGGGACGTCTACGACTCGCTGGTCAAGGCGGACTTCCACGCGGTCCACATCCCCGAGTCCTACGGCGGCGCCGGCGGCGACGCGCTCGCGGCGGCGCTCGTGATCGAGGAGGTCGCGCGCGCCTGCGCCACGTCGTCGCTGATCCCCGCGGTCAACAAGCTCGGCACCGTGCCGCTTCTGCTTGGCGCGTCGGAGGAGGTCAAGCAGCGTTACCTGGCGCCGGTGGCACGGGGCGAGGCGATGTTCTCCTACGGGCTGTCTGAGCCGGAGGCGGGCTCCGACGCGGGGGCGATGCGGACCCGGGCAGCACGGACCGAAAGCGGCTACGTGCTCAACGGCGTGAAGCGCTGGATCACCAACGCGGGCGTATCGAAGTACTACACGGTGATGGCGGTGACTGACCCCGACCAGGGCGCGAACGGGATCTCGGCGTTCGTGGTCGAGGACGGGGACCCCGGCTTCACCCTCGGCGCGCCCGAGCACAAGCTCGGCATCAAGGGGTCGCCCACCCGTGAGCTCTACTTCGACAACTGCGAGATCCCGGCGATGAGGCTGATCGGCGACGAGGGCCAGGGCTTCAAGATCGCGTTGCGCACCCTGGACCACACCCGCGTCACCATCGCCGCGCAGGCCCTGGGCATCGCGCAGGGCGCGCTCGACTACGCGGTCGGCTACGTGAAGGAGCGCAAGCAGTTCGGCCGCGCCATCGCCGAATTCCAGGGCCTGCAGTTCATGCTGGCCGACATGGGCATGAAGCTGGAGGGCGCCAGGCAGCTCACCTACGCCGCCGCGGCCCGCTCCGAGCGAGCGATGCAGGGGGAGAAGGTGGACGACCTCACCTTCTTCTCCTCGGCCGCCAAGTGCCTGGCCTCCGACGTGGCGATGTCGGTGACCACCGACGCGGTCCAGCTTCTCGGCGGCTACGGTTACGTGAACGACTACCCGGTCGAGCGAATGATGCGCGACGCCAAGATCACCCAGATCTACGAGGGCACCAATCAGGTGCAGCGGATGGTGATGGCCCGCCAGCTCCTCAAGGGCTGGTAATGGGGCACTGACCTGAGAATTCTCCGGTTCTTCTGGTTGGGGAACGGGCCGTCTGACGCCGAGGTTGGGCGGCCCGTTCCCATGCCTGAATTGCCCGGGTTGATGATGGTTGTTCCCTCTCGTTTCCGGACCCCGTGCTGAATCGATCCGCGCCAGGTACATGCGCGCGGTATATGTGAGGTTCACAGTCCTCACGTCGGTTTAGGCGTAACCGTCTTGCAGGTAGCGTGCCCGGCCGGTTTCCAGTGCTTCGAGTGCGGCGCTTGCCCTGCGCCAGACATAGGGGCGGAGACGTTCCTTTGCCTGGCCTTCGTCGCAGAACTCGAATGCGCGCAGTTCGCTGTCAACGTGCCGCAGCCCTTTGATGTCGCTATCGCTCAGGGCACCGCCATCGAAGATGAAGTTGAGGAGGTCGTCCCAGGGGCCGTGAGGTGAGACCCAGTTGACGCAGAGCAGGTTTCCGATCTGAATGTTGAGGCCGAGTTCTTCGCGGAGTTCGCGGCGTAGTGCCTTGGCGGACGGCTCATTTAGCTTCAGCCATGCCGCCCACCCAGCCATCTCGGCCAGGCCCGCTGCGGCGGTGAAGAGCGGATTGCGCGGGCAATATTCTCTGCGGCCGAAATTGTCAACAAATTGTTGACGAAAATTTTCAAATCGTCTAATCGGCAATATCGAGCGCCCGCCGTATCGCATCAGCGATGTGAAAGTCGTACTGTCGGGAGCGCCCGCGTGTCAGGTCTGCACGTACCCGCTCCCACGTTGCCGACAACGGCGCATCAATCAGCACCCGGCACTGGCGAGTCTCAGCAGGCAGTCGCCCAAACAACGCTTCTTGCTCAGCCAGCGTATAGATCGGCCCAACGCTAATCACGATGTTTACCTTCGACAGCATCCACTGCGCCACCATTGCCCCGTGAGCCAGGTGCGCCGCAAACCACAGACCGCTAGCAGCTGCTCCTGGACCAGTGACCATCGCTGCCACGTCGTCAACGTCAGCAATCACGACCGTGAGCCCCTCGCCCTCGCACCTTTTTGCAAGAATCTGAGCAACGGTGTTCTTGCCAGACGCAATCGGCCCGGTGATCGCTACGAGTGTGGGCATAAAACCAGTATGGCTCAGCTTGGCCATTACTGACCAGCAAGAACCGACGAAGCCGGTTACACAGGGGCAAAGGTCACCATCGACCTCATCTAGCCCCCTACTGCAGGCCCGCAGGCCCAGGGTGGCCAGCGCATCCTCGTACGGGAAATGGAGGTACTAGTGCGGGGTGCTTGCCGGGCAGGCGACCGTGGACTGGAACTCCGGGTGGGCGCCAGGAGTGGGATCGGTGAACCTGCAGCCGAACAGCGGCGACGCGACCGCCCGCGGGTTGAGGATGTTGTCGCCTGCGGGCCGCTTCCCGGTGTCGATCCACGACACGAGGGCGGAGAACGCGGACGACAGCTCGCTGTCGGTGTAACCGCAGTGCGTGACCTCGCGGATGGCCCGGTCCACGAACAGGCCGCCCTGACCGTGCGCCACCATCATGGCGTCGTACGCCTGGTCCATTGAGAGCGGAACGAACAGGTCTCCGATCCCGTGGACCGACAGCACCGGGATGCCCGGGTCGCCGTGGATCGCCGGCAGCTCGGCCGGCGACAGGGCGTCGGCCGAGGAGGTGGCCGTGACCGGTACCCGCAACACGGCGCGGTTGAGTGCGATCTCCTGCGGCAGGTCGATCAGCGGCTGGTCGCTGAACGTGTAGAAAGTGCGCTCGTTGCCGGCCACGCTGCCGTTGGCGAAGCCAAGGGTGCCACCGTTGGTCCCTGGGTACAGGCCGAAAAGGAACGGGACCTGGGTAAGCGGAGCGAACCCGAAACTGTCCCAGTAGTCGATAGCGCTGGCGAAACCGGGACGGGTACCGCCGGACAACTGCTCGACGGTGTCGGCCCACAACGTCCCGGTCTTGGTGAGGTTGGTGGTGAACGTCTGCCCCCCGGTGGCCGCGTCGGAGGTGATCCCGAGGGCGGGCAGCTCGGACTGCACCGTGGACTGGTAGGCGGGCCCGTACGCCTGGCCGGCCGGCAGAGTCGTCGGGTAGCTGATCGTCGTCCCGGTGAGGCCCGCAGCGGTGACGTTGGCGCCCAGGTAGTAGTCGAACAGGTCGTTGCCCGCCAGTACCCCGCAGTAGGGCATGGCGCCCGCAAAGTCGCCCTTGTACGCCTCGATCTCGGCCGCGGTGACCTCGCCGCCCATCGACAGGCCGCTCATGATCACCTGCCGGGACCGCAGTCCGGTGATCCACGGGAACGCGTGCAGCAGGTCGTGGGTGTCCACGACGCCGTCGCCGGGGTCGTAGCCGTTCGTCGCGTAGCTCGACGCGGCCCAGGCGAATCCGTTGTCGACGAAGTACTGGCGCAACTGGGGATCATCGACCCACACCACGGTGCCAGTGCCCCGGTAACCGTGGGCGAACATCACCAGGGTCCCGTTCCAGTGGGGCGGAACCTCGATCCGATAGGAGGATCCGTCGGGGGCGATGCCGGTCCAGACCCGGGACAGCTGGCCGCTGCCGTTGGCGATCGGGCTGAACGGTCCGGTATAGGCCGCACCGTCGAATTCGCACGCCGGGTCGGCGATCTGGACGCCCGCGACGACGGTGCTTGGCGTGGTGACGCAGGCACTCGGGCTGAACGCCGTGTCGGCCGCCCGGGCCGATCCTGACAGGCCGGCCAGCGATCCGAGCAGCAGAACGCCCCCGGCAACGAGGGCGACGATGAGACGGCGTGGGTGAGAGCGAGCCGGCATTGGCATTCCTCCCGGGACGGCAGTGCGCTATGCGTAGCTTGCTCCGGTGTTTCACTCTCTTCAAGACAGCCACGAGTGCAAATTTTTCGTTTATTTGCACACATCAACTGGTAATTGCGACATCATCGGTCATATCCCCGCAAATCAGCCCGGTTGTCGGCGATCTTCCAGATCTTAGGGATGGGAGCTGGCGGGAAGCCAGGCTCCGACGAAAATCCCGGTAAGAGCGACCGCGATAGCGAACGAGAACGCCAGCGCGACCCCAGGGCCGTGCCCTATCCGGGAACCGGCGGCCACGATGGCCCCCGCCACTCCGGTGCCGATGGCCTGACCGAGCACATCGCAGAGCTGAAGCGCCGAGGTGGCCCGGCCCTCCTCGCCCGCTGCGGCGCGATTGAGCGTGGTCACCGACAGCGGAGAATAGGCAGTGCCGATCCCCGCGCCCGCCAAGGCCCAGGCCACGACCGCCAGCACGGGTGGCACCGCGGGCAGGAGCACGACGCACATCGCGCCGAGGCCAATGGCGACCAGGCACTCGCCCGGCCGGACCAGACGACGCGGCCCCAACCGGGCTATCCAGCGGGCCTGCACCCACGATCCGGCCGTCCAGGTAAGGGTCGACGCGGTGAGCGCAAGAGCCGCCAGCGTCGTCGGGGCATGCCGGACGGTTACGATCGCGTACGGGACATAGGCGTCGCCGGCGAAGAAGCAGCACGTCAGCAGCGACCGGCTGAGGATCGTGACGGCCAGCCCGGGCCGCGCGGACAGATACCGAGGAGGGGTCAGCCCGCGCATAGAGAAAGCGAGCAGGGCGCCGCCGGCGACGCCGCCCGCGGCGACTACGGGCACGACGCCGGAACTGAGCGACGCCAGCGCCGTCCCGGCGCCGGCCACCACGCCGAGCACGGCCAGATACGGCACCGCGGCCGTTCCCGGACTCGCGGGCGGCGGTACGTGCCGCAAGGCCAGCACGACCAGCACCCCGGCCGCGATCACCAACGGCAGCAAGCCCAGGAATACCCAGCGCCAGCCAACTGCCGCCGCCACCAGGGCGGCGATACCCGGCCCGATCAGGCCGGGAACCACCCAGGCGGTGGACAGCACGGCGAACATTCTGCGGCCGGGACTCCTCGGCGTAGCACCGGGAAATCGCCACGTAGGCCACTGCGGGCACGACGCCGGCCCCTAGGCCCTGCACCGCCCTGCCCGCGACCAGGACCACCATGTCCGGCGCGGTCCCGCCGATGATCAGGCCAAGGGCGAACAGGGCGAGACCGGCGAGCATCGGCCGCCCGAGCGGCACGCGGTCGGACAGCGTCCCGGCTAGCACGATCCCAATGAGGCTCGCCAGCAGGAAAGCGCTGAACACCCACCCGTAGAGGCGGAGATCTCCCAGTTGGCGGCCGACCACCGGCAGGATGGTGGCGACGGCGAGCGCCTCGAACGCGACGAAGGTGACCGCGAGCACCAGACCGACCGTCAGCGGGCGCTGCGCCGGCGCCCATATCCCGGCTGCCGGACTGGCCGGCGCCGTCGGGGCCCTGTCCGCATCTGTGCTCATTAGGGCGAGGGTAGAACCTCAACTGCCGTTGAGGTCAAGCGGGGCCGCTCGTCCCGCCCTTCCGCCCCGCAGTTTGGTAGCACTGCCCGAGGGTCACCCCGGAGCAGCACCTAGCTAGCGTCCGGGCGGTAGCAGCGAGCCCGGGTTGGCGCCGACCAGGTGCCGCCCGTAGCGCTCCCAGTTCACGTAGGGCGCCATGGCGCCCTGGTGGGTGAACGCGATCAGGTCCCGCAGGAGCCGCTGGATGGGCCGGTCCAGTCGGATCTCGTCGGTCGGGCAGACGTCGAAGAGCCGCTCGATTGCCTCCCGCGCCAGCTTGTAGCAGAGGGTCCCGCCAGCGCCCGTGAGTTGCGGGTCGGTAATCCGCTCGGCCCCCGGCTGGAGCGTCGAGAGCACCCAATATTGGTAGGACTCGATCATCTTGATGTTGGTGTGCGCGGTGGCGATCGCCGTCTGGACGACCGCGGAGTCGTACATCTTCTCGTAGCCGAGCATCCTGATGCCGCGGCCCTTCGCCAGGTCGTGGAACGCCTCAAGCGCGTAGCGCGCCATGCCGAGCGGCAACGCCGCTATGAACGCGTAGCCCATGTCTCCGACCTGCAGCAACTTGAAGACGTCGGCGATCCGGTGCGACACCCGGTGGGCGGGGATGAACAACTCCCCGCACTCCACCGAGTTGCTCCCGGTGGCCGCCGCGCCCATCACGTGCCAGTCATCGACGATGGTCAGCTCCGACAGCGGGATCAGGCAGAACCCGTCCGAGACGCTTCCGTCGGGCTCTTCGATGGAAACGCGCAGCAGGTCCCAGTCCGCGTGATAGCAGCCGCTGTTGTACGGCCAGCTTCCCCGGCCTCTGATCCGGTAGCCCCCGTCAACTGCCTCGCAGACCGCGCCCGCGGAGCCGAAGGTGCCGGCGAACCTGGCGTTGGGCGTCTCGGCGTAGATCTCGGCCAGCGTCTCCTCGGGGAAGACTTCCGCCATACGGCCGATGCCGCTGTAGATCTGCAAGACCCAGGCGGTGGACGGGCAGCCGCTCGCGATGTGGGTCATCGCGGTCGCCGCCGTCGCGGCGTCGGTCCAATAGCCGCCGCGGTTCACCGGCATCAGCATCCGGAACAGGCCGGCTTCCTCGATGGCCTGAACGTTCTCGTCCGGCAGGTGGCCCAGTCGGTCGGCCAGGGTCGCGTTCGCGCGCAGGAGCGGGATCAGCGACTGCGCACGGCTGATCAGTTCCTCGGAGCTGGGCGCCGTTGGCTTGCCGTTGAGGATCGCCTCGGTCACGTTCGTCCTTTCCGTGGTGCTGCCAGCCGCGCTGCAGGGCAATAATCGGTTGGCTCACGCTTGCCCGCCCGCCGTAATGTCAGCGTATGGTCGCAGCGGCCGGCGAGTGAAGGCCAGTGTTCCGCTGACCCGAACGGGCGCAGCCGGTCAAGGCGGCCACTCGGGGCGGTGGGGCAGGCGGAACATGGCCCTACCCTTGTGATCTGGTTGCGGTTGCCTGTCCCGATGGAGGATGAGAGAGCACTGTGCTGATCCGCCTGTTGCGCACCTACCTACGCCCGTACCGTAAGCCGCTCGCGTTCCTCCTGGTCCTGCAGCTCGCGCAGACGTTGGCCACGCTGTACCTGCCGACGCTGAACGCCGACATCATCGACAACGGCGTGATCTTTCACAACACGCACTACATCCTGACGGTCGGCGGCGTGATGCTCGCGATCACCCTGGTCCAGATCCTGTGCGCGATTGGCGCGATTTACTTCGGCGCGCAGGTCGCGATGGCCCTCGGCCGCGATGTCAGGCAGGGGCTATTCCGCCGGGTGCTGATGTTCTCCGACCGCGAGGTGAACCACCTCGGCACCGCGTCGCTGATTACCAGGACGACCAATGACGTCCAGCAGGTCCAGATGCTCGCGATCATGACGTTCACCCTGCTGCTGTCCGCGCCGATCATGTGCGTCGGCGGGATCGTCCTGGCGCTGAACCAGAACGTACCGCTGTCGTCGCTCCTGCTTGTCGCGGTGCCGGTGCTCGCCATCCTGCTGGCGATGATCATCTCGCGGATGCGGCCGCTGTTCCGGCAGATGCAGGAGCGGCTGGACGGCATCAACGGGGTGCTGCGCGAGCAGATTACGGGCGTCCGGGTCATCCGCGCGTTCGTGCGTGACCCGCAGGAGCGGCAGAGGTTCGAGGGCGCAAGCACCGAGCTGTTCGACGTCTCGCTGGGTGCGGGCAAGCTGATGGCACTGATGTTCCCGTCGGTGCTGCTGGTTCTGAACCTGTCCACCACCGCCGTGGTGTGGTTTGGCGGGCACCTGGTCGCCGAAGGCGGGCTGCAGATCGGGGCGCTGACCGCGTTCATCACCTATCTGGCCCAGATCCTGACGTCGGTGATGATGGCTACGTTCATGTTCATGCTCGTCCCGCGGGCCGAGGTCAGCGCGGAGCGGATCATGGAGGTCATCGACACCGAACCGGGCGTGGCCGCGCCGGTCAGCCCGCTGCCCGCGGGCCCGGAGCCCGGCCGGCTTGAGCTGCGGAACGTCGAATTCCGCTTTCCCGGTGCCGAGCAGCCGGTACTGCACGACATCAGCCTGACTGCGCTGCCCGGACGGACCACGGCGATCATCGGCGGAACCGGCAGCGGCAAGACCACGCTTGTCAACCTCATACCGAGGCTGCTCGACGTGACGGCCGGGTCGCTGCTCGTGGGCGGCGTCGACGTGCGCGAACTCGACCCGGCGGAGCTGTCGGCGGCCGTCGGGCTAGTGCCGCAGAAGCCGTACCTCTTCTCCGGAACCGTGGCGACGAACCTGCGGTACGGCAACCAGCAGGCCACCGACGAGGATCTCTGGCGCGCGCTGGAGATCGCTCAGGCCCGCGATTTCGTCGAGCGGATGCCAGACGGGCTGGATTCGCCGATCGCGCAGGGCGGCACGAACGTGTCCGGCGGCCAGCGGCAGCGCCTGGCGATCGCGCGCGCGCTGGTGCACAAGCCGCAGATCTACTTGTTCGACGACTCGTTCTCCGCCCTCGACTACGCGACCGACGCGCGACTGCGATCGGCCCTGGCAACCCAGGTAACCGACGCGACCACGATCATCGTTGCCCAGCGGGTCGCCACGATCAGGCACGCCGACCAGATTCTGGTGCTTGACGTCGGCCGGATCGTGGCGCGCGGCACCCACGCCGAGCTGATGGAGTCCAGTGAAACCTACCGGGAGATCGTGCTCTCCCAGCTGACCGAGCAGGAGGCCGCAGCGTGACCGCGGAAGCGAACGGCGCGGAAGCGAACGGCGCGGGAGCGAGCGAGGAGCGGGCGACGCCCGCGCGCGGGCCGCGCCCGGCGGCTTCCATGCAAGGTCCCGCCCGCTTCATGAGCGGCATGTCGACCGAGAAGGCGCTGGACTTCAAGGGCTCGGGCAGGCGGCTGCTCAGCCTCCTGCGACCGTACCGCCTGCTCACGATTCTCGCGCTGATCCTCGCGGTCGCCAGCGTGACCATGTCCGTGCTCGCGCCCCGACTGCTCGGCGAAGCGATCAACCTCGTCTTCGACGGCCACGAGTCGCACCGCGGTGTGGACTTCGGCCACGTGGGCCAGATCGTCGCGGTCGTGACCGCGCTCAACGTCGGCGCCTCGGTCTGCGCGCTGTTCCAGGGCAGGCTGACCGCCACCATGGTCCAGCGGTCGGTGTTCCGGCTTCGCGAGCAGGTGCAGGCAAAGCTGTCCCGGCTGCCGTTGAGCTACTTCGACCGGCAGTCCCGGGGCGAGATCCTGAGCCGCGTCACCAACGACATCGACAACCTCCAGCAGTCCGTGCAGCAGACGCTGAGCCAGCTGGTGACCTCGCTGCTGACGATCGTCGGCGTGCTGACGCTGATGTTCATCGTGTCCTGGCAGCTGGCCCTGATCGCCCTGGTCACCGTGCCGGCCTCCGCGGTGGCGATGCGCAAGATCGCCAAGCGCGCGCAGCCGCAGTTCATCAACCAGTGGAAGTTCACCGGTCGGCTCAACGGCCACATCGAGGAGATGTACACCGGCCACGCGCTGGTGACCGCGTTCGGCCAGCGGGAAGAGGCCATGGCGACCTTCACCGAGCAGAACGAGGCGCTCTACCAGGCCAGCTCCCGGGCCCAGTTCATCTCCGGCACGATCCAGCCGCTGATGATGTTCATGTCGAACCTGAACTACGTCCTCGTGGCCGTCGTCGGCGGCCTGCTGATCGCGGGCGGCACGCTCACCCTCGGCGCGGTGACCGCGTTCATCCAGTACTCGCGGCAGTTCAGCCAGCCGCTGACCCAGGTCGCCAGCATGGCGAACCTCCTGCAGTCAAGCGTGGCATCCGCCGAGCGCGTGTTCGCGCTGCTAGACGCGCCGGAGCAGGCGCCCGACGCCGCCGAGCCGGTCAGGCCGGCCGAAATACGAGGACGGGTCGAGTTCGAGGACGTGTCGTTCAGGTACGCGCCCGACAGGCCGCTGATCGAGCACGTCTCGCTCACCGTGGAGCCAGGGGAGACCGTCGCCATCGTCGGACCGACCGGCGCGGGCAAGACGACGCTGGTCAACCTGCTGATGCGGTTCTACGAGATCGACTCGGGCACGATTTTGCTCGACGGCGTCAACATCGCGCAGATGAGCCGTGAGGAACTGCGCGGCCTGACCGGCATGGTGCTGCAGGACGCCTGGCTGTTCGGCGGCACCATCGAGGAAAACATCGCCTACGGCTCGCTCGGCGCTACCCACGAGCAGGTCGTCGAGGCGGCGAAGGCGACGTACGTGGACCGGTTCGTGCGGACGCTGCCCGATGGCTACGACACCGTGCTTGACGATGAGGCAGCGAATGTCAGCGCGGGAGAGCGGCAGCTGATCACGATCGCCCGCGCCTTCCTCGCCCGGCCTGCCGTGCTCATCCTGGACGAGGCCACTAGTTCGGTCGACACCAGGACCGAGGTACTCCTCCAGCGCGCGATGGCGTCCCTACGCCAGGGCCGGACCAGCTTCGTGATCGCCCATCGGCTGTCCACCATCCGCGACGCCGACGTGATCCTGGTGATGGAGAACGGGCACATCGTCGAGCAGGGGACGCATGCGGCGCTGCTGGCGGAGGGCGGCGCGTACGCGCGGCTGTACCAGGCGCAGTTCGCCCAGGCCATGGAGGAAGTCGCCTGATGACTACCCCGATCGCGTTCCCCTTGAAGCCCACCCCGATCCATGTGCCCGACGATGTTCTCGACGGCCTGCGCGCCCGTCTCGCACTGACTCGTCCGCCGTTGGATGAGGGGAATGCGGACTGGTCCTACGGCGTGCCCGACAGCTATCTCCGTGGGCTGGTGGCTTACTGGCGGGACGGCTACGACTGGGGCAAGGCCGAGGCCGCCATCAACGCCTACGAGCACTACCAGGTGGGCGTCGTCGGCGTCCCGGTGCACTTCATGCGCAACCCTGGCCGCGGCCCCCGGCCCATCCCGTTGATCCTCACCCACGGCTGGCCGTGGACCTTCTGGCACTGGTCGAAGGTGATCGGCCCGCTCGCCGACCCGGCCGCGTTCGGCGGCGACCCCGCCGACGCGTTCGACGTCATCGTGCCGTCCCTGCCCGGCTTCGGTTTCCCCGGCCCGCTGACCGGCTTTCCTGACGTCAACTTCTGGAAGGTCGCCGACCTCTGGCACACCCTGATGACCGAGACCCTGGGATACGAGAAGTATGCCGCCGGCGGCTGCGACATCGGCGGGATCATCTCCAGCCAGCTCGGCCACAAGTACGCCGACGAGCTGTACGGGATCCACATCGGCTCCGGGCTGCCGCTCGACTTCTTCACCGGCCCCCGCGCCTGGGACCTCGCCAGGAATCGGCCCCTCACCGACGACCAGCCCGCAGACGTCCGCGCCCGCATCATCGAGATGGACCATCGCTCGGCGTCGCACCTCGCCGTGCACATGCTCGACGGCGCCACCCTGGCCCACGGTCTGAGCGACTCACCCGCCGGACTGCTCGCCTGGCTGCTGGAGCGCTGGAATGCCTGGAGCGACAACGGCGGCGACCTCGAGTCCGTCTTCACCAAAGACGACCTGCTCACCCACGCCACGATCTACTGGGTGAACAACTCCATCGCCACGTCGATGCGCTACTACGCCAACGCAAACCGCTACCCCTGGGCACCCGCCCACGACCGCACCCCGGTCGTGGAGGCCCCGGTCGGCCTCACCTTCGTCACCTACGAGAACCCGCCCGGCATCCACACCGCCGACGAGCGCGTCGGCGCGTTCAAAACCGGCCCCCAGGCCGATTGGTTCAACCACGTCAACGTCAGCGCCCACGACCACGGCGGCCACTTCATCCCCTGGGAGAACCCCGACGCCTGGGTGAGCGACCTGCGCCGCACCTTCCACGGCCGCCGCGTTGGAGCGGAACCGGAGCTCCAGAAGGGCTGACAGCGGGTCGCTTAGCCGGTCAATCGGGAGTTGGCGGCGAGCTCGCGGCGTCGGCCTGGCTTTCCGGCGACGGCGCGCCGGCGACGGCGTCCCGCAGCCAGTTCCACCGCTCCAGGCGGCGCTGATCGTAGCGGCGACCGGCGCGGATCGCACGGCGCGGCCGGGTGGCGTAGCGGCGCACGGCCCACCAGGACCCCGGCTTAGCCAGCCTGATCGCCCCGACCAGGGCCACCACGCCAACGACGATGCCGATGACGCCAGTGATGACCTTGCCCTTGAGCAGGCAGATGACGCAGAGCACGAGGTCGATTCCGATGCCTGCGATCGACGACCACCACTCCGTCGTCCAGAGGCCGCCGGTCACCAGGCTGGCCCCGCCGACCAGCGCCCCGGTTATCACCAGGACGCAGAACATCGCGTCGACCGATTGCCGGCCCTGCCTGGCCCAGTAGACATCCTTCAAGTTCAGCCACAGCGCGAACTCGTCTACGGTGAGGCCGACGCCCACCCCGAAGACCGCGGCGGCCGCGTCAAGCGCGGTCCCGGACGGAGTCTGCGATACCAGGATGATGCCGGTACCGATGATGATCAGGATGCCGAAGACCTGGTGGTGAATGTGACTGCCGCCGAGCGTGACGTTACCGAGCCCGGCTCCGCCGCCGCTGCCCGATCGGATCATCCTGGTCACCGTCCTAGTGATGAGGAAAGTCACCAGTATGGCCAGAAACATCCACGTCATGGGATGCAGCTGAAGATCACCCCCACCTGACCGAAATCTCTCCCGCCTGCAGAGATGCCCCGGCGGCAGCGGTCAGGAAACATCCGGCGCCGCGGGAGCACGTTGCCCGTCTAGCCGCACTCCCTAGTAGCGGGCGCCGGACACCTGGCGGCCGAGGGGATCGAGGAGGGTCAGCTCGTCCGCGGTGAGGGTGATGTCGAGGGCGGCGATGTTCTGCTCGAGCCACTTGACGCGCTTGGTGCCGGGGATGGGGGCCAGCGGAACTCCGAGCCGCTCTTGCTGGGCGTAGACCCAGGCGAGGGCGATCTGCGCGGGAGCCGCCCCCTTGGCCGCGGCGACCTTGCGGACGGTATCGGCGATCGCCTGGTTGGTCGTCGCCGCGGCGCCGGTGAAACGCGGGTTGTTGGCGCGGAAGTCGCTCGGGTCAAGGGCGGTCAGGTCCACCGTGCCGGTGAGGAAGCCTCGGCCGAGCGGCGAGTAGGGCACCAGCCCGACGTTGAGCTCCCGCAGCGCGTCGAGCACGTCCGTCTCGACGTCACGAGTCCACAGCGAGTACTCGCTCTGCACGGCGGTGATCGGGTGCACCGCGCAGGCGCGGCGCAGCAGGTCGCTGTTTACCTCGGACAGGCCCAGGTAGCGGACCTTGCCCTCGGCGACCAGCTCGGCCATCGCGCCGACGGTCGCCTCGATCTCGGCCGTTTGCGGCGGGCGGTGCAGGTAGTACAGGTCGATGACCTCGACTCCCAGCCGCAGGAGGCTCGCCTCGGCCGCGCGCTTGACGTAGGACCGCTCGCCGCGCAGCACCCGGGCCCGGCCGTCGCCGCCGGACCGGTCGATGCCGAACTTGGTGGCCAGCTGCACCTCGTCCCTGCGGTGCGCGATCGCCCGCCCGACCAGCACCTCGTTGTGGCCGGCGCCGTAGATGTCCGCCGTGTCGAGGAACGTCACGCCCGCATCCAGCGCGGCGTGGATCGTGGCGATGGACTCATCCCAGTCGGCTGCGCCATACCATTCGCTCATTCCCATGCAGCCGAGGCCCTGGGCGGAGACGGTGAGGTCGCCTAGCTTAGTGGTGCGCATTTCTGCCCTTCTCGTCCTTGTCCCTGCGTCCGCGCTTCGCGGACCCGGCGCGAATAGGTGTCGATCTTCGAGTTGAGCAGCTTGAGGCATTCGCGCTGGGCTGTCAGCGCTCGGCGCACCTCCTCGCGGTGACACCTGAGGAGCTCGAGGCGCTCGGCCTCGCCGCCGCCGGATCGAACAAGCTCCGCGTACCGCTGCATGTCGCTGACCGGCATGCCGGTTTCGCGAAGCCTGGTGATGAGGCTGAGCCAGTCCAGGTCCGGGTCGCTGAACCGGCGGCGTCCGTTGGCGTCTCTGCGCACCGGTCCGACCAGGCCGATGCGCTCGTACCAGCGCAGGGTGTGGTGGGACAGCCCGCATTTCTCGGCCGCCTCGCTGATGCTCCAGGTCGTCACGTTTACGAGGCTACGAGTTAGAGTGCGCTCTAACGCAAACCGGCGCAGCGGCGGGCGGTCAGTCGGCCATGCGCTGGCACAGCCATGCCAGTGAGAGCGGGTATCGGTAGTCGATGCCGGAGTGGGTCGCGTCGAACAGCTCGAAGCGGATCCGCTCGTCCGCGACTCCCACGTCAAGCAGCGCCGCGCGGAAGGCGGACGCCCCGACGTCGAGGTTGAAATCGTCCCTGGTGCCGGAGTCGATCCAGATGCCCCGCAGCCCGCGCAAGGCGTCGGCGTAGCGCGGCGCCATCCGCACCGGATCCCAGTCCAGCCACCGCTGCCACACGTCCGGCCGGAGCACCCCGGTGACCGGGTCGAACGGGAGCTCGGGGGTGCCATCGGCGCGGGCGGAGAAGCAGGCGGCGACGCCGAGCAGCCCGAGCAGGGGCATGTCCTCCGGCTTGGTGAACGACACCCGGCTACGGAAATCGTCCCACCACCGGAAGATATCCCCGTCGTACTTCCGCAGGTGCCGGACGGCGACGGGGAACTCGGGGATGTAGGAGTACTCGTAGAGCGCGTCGCCCGCGTGGGTGGCGAGCGCGCCGAACAGATCGGGCCGGAGCATCGGCGTGATCATGGCGCCGAACCCGCCGCTCGACTTTCCGGTGATCGCCCGGTGCGCGGCATCGGGGATCGTCCGGTAGCGCGCGTCCACGAAGGCCACGACCTCGTCGCACAGGTACGAGTGATAGCGCCCGGTGCCCGGCGAGTCAACGAACTGGCTGCCGCCGTAGGCGGTCCAGGCGTCCGCGAACACCACGACCGCGAGCGGCGCGTCGCCGCGCGCGAACATCGCGTCGGCAGCTTCGGGGAACGGCTGCCGAAACACGGTCCGGTTCCGCCACATCCCCAGGTGCCCGGTGTAGCCCTGGATCACGTACACGGCGGGGTACGCGCGGTCGGGCGAGTCGTCGTAGCCGGGCGGCGTGTACACAAGCAACGGCCGATCATGGGGGTCCCCGAGCGGATTGCCGCGCAGCAGCTCGCTGCTTATCACGTGCTCGTCTATCCGTCCGGCCAGCTCAGCGCTCCAGGGCAACATACTGACGATCATTCCACCGGCCGATCGGGCTGCCCCGGCGGCCGTCCCGCCTTAGCGTCCCCGGCCGTGCGGCGCCTCATCCTTTTCCTGATGAGGCGCGAGCCGCGGGAAGCGGGCGGCGAGAACCGGGAAATCGGCTCTTACGGCTGGCTGCCGAGGGTCACGGTGGCCTTGCCCGCCGCCCCGTCGCGGAGGTAATTGATCGTCACCGTGTCGCCGGGCTGCTTGGTCAGCGTCAGCTCCTGCAGCTGCACGTTGGTGGTGGCGGTCTCTCCGTTGATCTCGGTGATCACGTCGCCCTGCCGTAGGCCCGCCTGCTCGGCCGGGCCGCCGGCCACCACCCCCGCCACGAACAGGCCGCCCTTCAGGCCCGCCTCGGCGGCGGCGTCGGGCGGGATCGGCAGCGTCTGCACGCCGAAGAAGGAATGGGAGACCCGGCCGGTCGAGATGATCTCGTCGGAGATCGTCTTGGCGATGTTGACCGGAATCGCGAAGCCGAGCCCGACGCTGCCCGCCGACGCACCGCCGTTCGGGTTGGGCACGGTCGCGCCCGCGGTCGGGACGCCAACCAGAGCACCCGAGCAGTTCACCAGGGCGCCGCCGCTGTTGCCGGGGTTGATCGCGGCGTCGGTCTGCAGCGCGGACACCAGCAGCGCGGACTTGTCGCCCTCGGCGGGCACCTCGACGGTCCGGTCCATCGCGCTCACGATGCCCGACGTCACCGTGCCGGACAGGCCGAGGGGGGCCCCGATCGCGACGACCGGCTGGCCGACCTGAACCGAGTCCGACGAGCCAAGCGTGATGACCTTCAGGTTGTCCGACTGCGCGACCTTGAGCACGGCCAGATCGGTCAGCACGTCCCGGCCGACGATCGTGGCCGGCACGGAGGTCCCGTCCGAGAAGGTCACCTCGACCTTCCCGCCATGGGCGGCGGCCGCGATCACGTGGTTGTTGGTCAGGATGTAGCCATCGGACTTGATCACCTCACCCGACCCGGTTCCTGAGCCCGCCGGCCCGGCGACGGCGATGGTCACGACGGACGGGAGCACCTTGTTGGCCACCGAGGTGACGGGGCAGCCAACGGCCGAACTGGCCGAGGCGTTGCTGCTGTTGTTGCTACTGCTGCCGCCGGACGAGCAGCCCGCCAACGCCGCCCCGGCGGCGACCGGCACCACCAGCCAGGGCCACCACCGGAGATGTCCGGTGCCGACCTGGCTCATCCTGTCACCTTCCGGCCCGACTGGGTCGAGTCGGCGGCGGAGCTGTCGCTGGGGCGCTGCCCGGGCACGCTGACGTCTTCCGCCCCGCGCTGGATGTCGGCTGCGGTGGCGTGGACCTGGTGCCTGAAGGCGAACGCGCCGATCATCTCCATCACCCCCATGACCACGAACCAGATGCCCATGAGGACGGCGAGCGTGGTGATCGACGCGATCGGCGCCGAGATGACGACGATCCCCGCGATCAGGCTGATGACGCCGAAGAAGATCGACCACCCGGTCCCCATCCGCCTGGCGGTACCGGAAATGCCCGCGATCAGCGCCGCCAGGCCCTGGACCACCCAGGTCAGGCCGATCACGAGGCCGATCAGGGCAAGGGTGAGGTGGAGGTGGCGGATCAGCACCAGCCCGGCCACGATGAACACGACCCCCGCTATCCCGCGCCATACGCGGCCTTGCTCCTCGCCGCGGAACGCCTCCACCACGTTGTAGATCCCGGAGAAGATCACCAGGACGCCGAGCAGCACCGCGACCACGGCCAGCGACGCCTCCGGGACGGCGGCCACGATGATGCCGAGGATGGCCGTGGCCAGGCCGACGAGAAATGCCGCCCGCCAGTCAAGCAGTCCGCCTAGCGTCAGATCGGACCGGATCGCTGCCCTTTCGGAACGTTCGGATGTCATCTCTGCTGCCCCCTCTGGTCGGCGTGTTCCGAGCAGGCGGCAAGCCGACGCCGCGCGCACGCGCCACAGGCGCCAGCGTGCCTGCGGCACCGCTGGCGAGCCTCATCCCGAGAGGGTGAAGTTCCCGGCCGTCAGCTCCGGGGCAGGACGAACCGCTCCATCGCGTTGGCGAAGCCCTCGTCGCTGTTGGAGGTGGTGACCCGCCGGGCCGCGTGCTGCACCTCTGGGCTCGCGTTGCCCATCGCGATCGAGAGCCCCGAATGGGCGAACATCAGCACGTCGTTCGGCATGTCGCCGATCGTGGCGATGGCCTCGGGCGGGATCGAGTACCGCTTAGACAGGTACTTCGCGACCGCGCCCTTGTTGGCGTCCGGGTGGGTTACGTCCAGGTAGTACGGCTGGGAGCGGGACGCGGTCACGTGGTCGCCGAACTTGTCGTGGGCGGCGGCCGAGGCGCGGGCCACGGCGTCCAGGTCGTCGCTGACCCCGACCAGCTTCGCGATGTCGGTGGTGAGCCCGTCGAGGCTGGTCATGACCTTCGGCTCGAACTTCACGGTGGCCGTTTCCCGGGCGACGTGGGCGCCCTTGGGGTCGGGCACGTACCAGTCCGCGCCCTGGTAGACCCAGGTGTCAAGGCCGAACGAGCCGAACAGCTCGGACACCGGCTTGACTAGGTCCTCGGGCAGCACCCGCTGCTCGATCACCGACATGTCCCTGTTCACAAGCAGGCCGCCGTTGAAGGCGGCGATGGGGGTGCTGATGTCGAGCGGCTCGATCAGCATCGACATGCCACGCGGCGGGCGTCCGCTGGTGATCGCGAACAGGATCCCGGCCTCGCCCAGCTTGCGCACCGCGTCCACCGCGCGGTCGGTGAGCACCTTCTCCTGCGTCACCAGGGTGCCGTCGACGTCGGCCAGGACCAGCCGGATGCTGCTGCCACTGCTGTTCAAGAGGTCTCCCGAGTAGTCCCGTCCGCAAAGAAAAGTTCAAAAACGATGTTATCGAACGGACCGTTGCTTCGCCGTGACCGCCCATTGCCCCGTCGAGCCAGCGGACAAAAGGTAGTAAATCATCAATGAACAGATTTGCACATATAACTGTGATTGGCGACTTTAAATTACAAGTACAGACGTTAGAAAAAGTAGTTCTTGCATCCGCCCACTGGCATCTCAAGATCGTTGATTTTGCGCGAACGTAACCCAATGCTGGTGATGTCCTAGCACAATGTGGCTTGTCCGAGGGGATCGAGCTCGCTGGGCGTGAGCGAGTCTGGCAGTACGTCCGTGATGGCGGTTGCGGCCGGTTAGCTGGGGGGACAATCAAGCGACCGCCTACAGCGCCAGGCTGACCACCCGCGAGGAGGCGCCCCGCTCACAATCCGGTCGCTCGGAGCTGCTCGCGTGGGTCCACCGGTTGCTGGTGCTCTTCGCCGGGGTGGCCGCGGTGCTCTTGGTCGCGCCCGAGTGGGGGAGCGCGCTGCTTCGGCAGGCGGGGGAGAACGGCGCGACCAGCTCGCTCCAGGCGACCGCCTGGGTCGAGGCGCACGTGCCCAGGAAGGACGTCGTGGTGGTCGACGACTACCTGTGGCTGGACCTGAAGCGGGCGGGCATGAACCCGCTCTGGGAGCAGAAGATGGCCTCGGACTCCGAGACGGAGGGCGAGCTGCCCGACGGCTGGCGGTCCGTCGACTACGTGGTAGTGACCGGCCAGATCATCGGGACGGTGGCCACCCTGCCGATCCTCCAGCAGGCGATCGACCACTCGGTCCCGGTCGCCAGCTTCGGCGACGGGATCGTCGTCCGGCGGGTCAACCCCGGTGGGCAGCCAGTTGGCCCCGGGGGCAGGGCCACGGTCCGTTCGAGATAACTGGTTCTGATCTTTTTTGCTGGTCGTGAACCTGGGCCGCGTCGGGTGCAATAGACGGGGTGATGGACGACGACGAGCTGATCGCGAGCCTGGCAGGCGGTGATGACACGGCGCTGCGGGAGTTGTTCGCGCGGCATGCCCCGTGGCTGGCCGCCAGGCTGCGTAAGGCCCTGCCGTCGCATGACGTCGAGGACGTGCTGCAGGAGACGTTCCTCGCCGTGTGGAGGAGCGCGAAAACCTACCAGCCGCAGGGCACCCCCGAGGCCTGGCTCTGGGTGATCGCGCGTAACCAGGCCGCCCTGCTGCTGCGCAGGCGCGGGCCGGCCGCGCAGGCCCTGCTGGACCAGGGCTTGCCGGCCGACGACCCGGCCGAGTCCGCGACCGCGCGGGCGGACCTCGCCGCCGCCGCGGCGGCGGCGCTCGGGCCGCCCGGCGGCCCCGAACGCGAGGTATGGCGGCTGATGTACGAGGAAGACCGGCCAATCGCGGAGGTGGCGGAGTTGATGGGCATCCCTGAGGGCACGGTGAAGAGCCGCGCGCACCGGGCCCGCCGCCTGCTGCGGGCGGCACTGCAAGGAGGTCCGCGATGAGCGAATCGATCAGAGACGGCAGCGGCCCCGCGGCCGCCGACGGCGTCGACCTCGAACGCGTGTGGGTGAACGTCGCGGCGCAGGTCTGGTGCCGCACGCCCGGTCGGCTGGAGCGGTCGGCGGCGCGGCTGCTCGGATCGCCCGGCCTGGCCCGGGCCCTGTTCGCCACTCGGTCGCTGCTGCTGCCCTGGCTGATCTCCAGCGCGGTGGTGCTCGGGATCGGGGTGGCGGCCGAGGTGAGCGCGGGCCAGCCGCTGGTCTGGCTGCTCGCCCCCGTGCTGGCGGCGGTCGGCATGGCCTACGCCTACGGCCCTGGCATCGATCCGGCCTGGGAGCTAGCCTGCTCGATGGCGATCAGCGACCGGCTGGTGCTGCTGACCCGGGCGGTGGCGGTGTTCTCGGTCAACGCCGGGCTCGGCCTGGCGGCCAGCGTCGTCACCCTCGGTACCCGGGCATCGGCCGACGCGGCCCCGGTCACGTTCGGCTGGCTCATCCCGATGGCCGCCGTCTGCGCGCTCACGCTCGCGGTCGCGGTCGCCGCCAGGTCGGCCAGCGTCGGCGTGGGAGCGGGCGTCGCCGCCTGGATCATCCTCGTGCTCACCCGGGGCGCGGTCAGCCAGCAGTTCACCGCGGCCGTCACCGACGCGAACCTCTATCTCCCGTATCTAGCGGTAGCGGCCTGCTGCGCCGCCATCGTGATCATCGCCACGCGCACTCAGAAAGGCCTCCAGTGAATATCGAGTTGACCGACATCACCCGCAAGTTCGGCAGAAACAGGGCGGTCGACGGGGTGAGCCTCACCGTCGGCCCGGGGGTCTTTGGCCTACTCGGCCCGAACGGCGCTGGCAAGACCTCGCTGCTGCGGATGCTCGCCACCGTCCTGCCGCCGTCGTCGGGCACGCTGCGGCTGCTCGACCGGGACCCGGGCAATCCGTCCGCCCGCGCGGAGATCAGGCGCAGGCTCGGCTACCTGCCGCAGAACCTCGGCTACTACCCGTCGTTCACCGTGGTGGAGTTCGTCGAGTACTTCGCGCTGCTCAAGGAGATGCCCGCCAACCGGGTGCCGAAGGCGGTGGCGGCCGCCGTGGAGCGGGTCGACCTCGGCCCCAAGGCCAAGGCCAGGCTGCGCACGCTGTCGGGCGGCATGCTGCGCCGGGTCGGCATCGCCCAGGCAATCGTGAATGACCCCGAGCTGCTGTTGTTCGACGAGCCGACGGCCGGCCTCGACCCGGAGCAGCGGGTGGCGTTCCGCACGCTGATGCGCGATCTCGGCCAGACGGCGACCCTTATGGTGTCCACCCATCTGGTCGAGGACGTCGGCGCCGCGTGCTCCGAGGTGGCGCTGATGGCCGAGGGAAGGGTCGTGTTCCGAGGGACGCCCGAGGAGCTGACCGCCCAGGGCGAGGGCCACGACGTCGGCGACTCGCCGCTCGAGCGCGGCTACAGCGCGGTGCTTTCGGCCTCAAGGAAGCAGGTGGCGGCATGACCGCCGTCGCCGTCTCCCGTCCGGTCGGCTTCCGCCCGGCTCGCCTGCTCCGGCTGGAGATCAAGCACAGCCCGTTCCTGTGGGCGCTGCCGGTCCTGGCCGCGCTCTTCTACTACGACACCTACCGCACGTCGGCCGGGCTGCCGCCCATCTGGACGATCCGCGCCACGGTGGTCACCGACCACATGATCGACGACTTCTCCGTGTTCGCGGCCGGGCTGGCCGCCTGGGCCGGCAGCCGCGAGGGCCGCAGGAAGACCGGCGACCTGCTGGCGACGACGGTCCGCGCCGCCTGGGCGCGGCGGGCGACGGTGTTCGCGGGCACCGCGTTCTGGACGCTGCTCGCGTTCCTGGCCGGGGTCGCCCTCGTCTACGTCCAGACCGCGATCCAGGCGACCTGGGGCGGGCCGCCGCTGTGGCCGGTGGCGGTCGGCATCCTCGCCGTCGTCGCGGCCTGCGCGATCGGCTTCACCTGCGGCACCTTCTTCCCCGGACGGTTCACCGCGCCGTTGGCCGCGGTCGCCGTCCTCGTGCTGGATTACGTCGGGCACGGCGCTGCCGATACCGGGAGCACTACCACCGGCACGTACGGGGTTCTCTCGCCTGCCCAGCCCACCACGGCGCCCGATGTCGGCGTTTTCTACCATGTCGCCCCGGATATTTCGATCGCGCAGGTCATGTTCATCGGCGGCGTCATCATCGTGATGGCCGGCCTGCTCGCCCTGTCGCCCGTCGCGAGCGGCGTCGGGAAGCGGGTCGTCGCGGCGGCGGTCGCGCTCGTCGCCTGCGGGGTGGCCGCCTCGGCGACCGCGTTCTCGCTGGCCGGCACCGCGCAGTACAACAGTGCCACCGGCTGGACGATCCCGGCGCTGCACGACGCGGCCAGTGACCAGCCGGTCCCGTACACGCCGGACTGCGCCAGGTCGGGATTCCCGGTCTGCGTCCACCCGGCATTCGCCGGCTACCTGCACGCCGCGACGGTGGCGCTGCGGCCGGCCGCGGCCGAGATCGCCGGCCTGCCGGGCGCCCCGGTCCGCGCCGAGCAGGTGGCGGGCAGCACGCTGCCCGCCACTGCGGGAACGACCTCGGTGTACGAGTACCCGCAGCCGGACGGGCTGGGGTCGTTCTGGGCCAGCCCGGCCGATGCGAACACCGCGAGCTGGCAGGACGGGCTCCAGCAGGACTTCCTCACTTGGTTCTTCTCCGGGGCGGTGCCGCAGACCGGCCCCGGGGTGCCCACCGCGGCGCAGCAGGTCCTGGTGACCGTGCTGATGGCCGAGACGGGCGCGGGCACCCCGCTGTTCCCCCAGTCCTACGCCAATGGGAAGCTGATCGGGCCGACGCCCGCGCAGGTCGGCGCGGCCGCGACCCGGTTCGAGTCGCTGTCGAAGGCCGCACAGCACGACTGGCTGGCCGCGCATATCGCCGAGATTCGGGCGGGCGGCGTCAGCCTGGCCCAGATCCCGTGAGCACCGCAACCGCGGCCGCGCGATCGCGGGAGCAGGCGGCATGACCGCCGCCGACGTCAAGACCCCGCCGGCGCCGCCCGCCGGGTCCGCCCGGCCGACCTGGCGGGCCGGGTCGGCGGCCCGGCTCGCCTGGCTGCACCTGCGCAGCCGGCGGGCGCCGGGGGCGGTGCTAGCGCTGGCCCTCTGCGGCGGGACGCTCCGGGCGGTGCTCTACTGGCACCTGACGCCCAATGGCGGCGCGCTTTCGCAGCAGGTGCCGATGATCATCGCGGCCGGCGCGGCGGTGGTGATCACGGTGACCACGCACAGCCCGTTCGGCGAGGCGGAGCGGGCCACCGGCCGCTGGCTGCCGGTCCTGCGGCTCGGCGTGGCGCTCGCGCTGACCGGCGTCGCGATCGGCCTGCTGCAACTCGGCGTCACCGGCGTCAGCCTGACCGGCGGCGTGATGCAGCTGGCGCGCAACGTCATCGGCATCACCGGCATCGGCCTGCTGACGTCGCTGGTCACCGGCGGCCTGCTGGCCTGGATTCTGCCGCTCGGCTACCTCGGGTTCGCCGAGTACGCGCTGATCGAGGCCTGGCGCAACCCGTGGACGTGGCCGGCTCGCCCGCCGACGGACCGCGGCGCCTGGATCTGCGCCGCCCTCGTTTTCGGCGTCGGCCTCCTCGCCTTCACCGTGCGCGGCGCCCGCACCCGCCTCGCCGAGGACGGCTGATGGCCCGCGAACGAAGATAGTGGATCACTGGGTACACCCGAATGTAGCCAGCGATCCACTATGTCGCGTGAGACGGTCCCGGGGGGCGGCAGACTAGAGGGGTGCTGCGCATCGTCGAGGTCGGCAGCGCCGACGACCCGAGGCTGGCGGACTACACCAGGCTGACCGACGCCGGACTGCGGACCCACCTAGAGGCCGAGCGGGGCCTGTTCATCGCCGAGGGAACCAAGGTCATCACCCGGGCGGTCGCCGCCGGGTACCCGGTCCGGTCGATGCTGCTCGCCCGCAGCCGGCTGATCGACCTGGAATCGCTCGGCGAGGCCGAGGCTCCGGTCTACGTGGTCTCGGACGAGGTCGCCGAGCGGCTGACCGGCTACCGCGTGCACCGAGGGGCGCTGGCGGCGCTCGCCCGCAGGGCGCTGCCCGAGGTAGGCGAGCTGATCGCGGGCGCCCGCCGGGTCGTGGTGCTTGAGGACCTCGTCGACCACGCCAACGTCGGCGCGATCTTCCGCTGCGCGGCCGCGCTCGGGGTGGACGCGGTGGTCCTGTCGCCCCGCTGCGCCGACCCGCTCTACCGGCGGTCGGTCAAGGTCTCGATGGGCGCGGTGTTCGCGATTCCGTACGCCCGGATGACGGGCTGGTACGACGGCCTGGCCGAACTGAGGTCGGCCGGCTTCCGGGTGCTCGCCCTCACGCCGGACGAGAGCGCGACGCCGATCAACGCGGCGCTGAAACATGCGCAAGACCGGGTTGCGCTGGCGTTCGGGACCGAGGGGGACGGCCTGTCGGCGCGATGGCTGCACGAGGCCGACGAGGCGGTTCGCATCCCGATGAACCGGGCCGCCCGGGCGGCGGGCGTGGACTCGCTCAATGTGGTGGCGGCAGCCGCGATCGCCTGTCACCTGCTGACAGATGAGTGGTGAGTGGGATATGAGGGGACGACCTAGCCCGAGTTCGTGAACGGAGACGGGTGGGCGAGCAGGAGCTTTTCACGCTGACGGTGGCCATCGCCGTGGTGGTGATCATCGGCCGGGCGGTCGCCACCCGGCTCGAGGTGCCCGAGGCGGTCGTGTTCGTGATCCTCGGCGTGCTGGCCAGCCTGATCCCGCAGGTGCCGAACATCCACCTGTCACCCGACGTCGTGCTGGTGCTGTTCCTGCCGCCGCTGGTGTACAACGCCGCCTTCCTCACCGCGCCCAGGGAGACCAGGGAGAACGCGGTGCCGATCACCGCGCTGGCGGTCGGCACGACTGCGGTCACGATCCTGGGCGTCGCCTGGGTGACCCGGCTTGTCCTGCCGGGACTCCAGTGGGCGCCCGCGCTCGCGTTCGCCGCCGCCATCGCGCCCACCGACGCGGTGGCGGCCACCGCGGTGATGTCACGGCTCGGCGCGCCGACCCGCGTGGTCACCATCCTTGAGGGCGAGAGCCTGATCAACGACGCGGTCGCGCTGACCGCGTTCGGGCTGGCGGTCGAGGCGATGGCGCACCCGTTCACGCTCGATCACGCGGTGCTGCGGCTGGTCCAGGTAGTCGTCGGCGGGATCGCGTACGGCCTGGTCGTCGCGGTCGTGATCGGACGCGTTCGGCACCATGTGCGTGATCCCGCCCTGCAGATCCTGATCACGCTGATCACGCCGTTCGTCGCCTACATCCCGGCCGAGCAGCTGAAGGTGTCCGGCGTGCTCGCCACCGTGGTGGCCGGCATCTACCTCGGGACGAGAACCGAGGGCATGCTCCAGCCCGCCTCGCGGGTGAGCGGCACTATGTTCTGGCGGACGCTGATCTTCCTGCTCGAGTCGGCGCTGTTCGTCCTGCTCGGCCTCGAGCTGCGGGCGGTCGTGAGCGAGCTGTCCACCGTGGTCTCGTTCGCGCGGCTGGCGGGCGCGGCCGCCGCCGTGGTGGGGGCGATCATCGTGATCCGCCTGGTCTGGGAGTTGGCCGTGTCGCCGCTGATCAGGTTCCTGCCCGGCGAGCACTCCATGTTCGTGGTCAACCCGTGGCGGTACCGGCTCGTCATCGGCTGGGGCGGCATGCGCGGTGCGATCACGCTGGCCATCGCGCTCACCCTGCCGACGATGGTGAACGGGCGGCCGTTCGCGGAACGGTCGGTGCTGATCCTGCTGGCGGCGGTCGTCGTGGTGGTCACGCTGCTGGGCGAGGGGCTGACGCTCTCGCCGCTGGTGCGGCGCCTGGGGCTGGCGAAGACCGAGGAGCGTCAGCGGCGGGAGGCGGTCGCGCGGGCGCGGGTGACCGAGGCGGGGCTCGCCCGCCTCGACGAGCTGGCCGAGGCGGGCGAGGTGGACGAGGACACCGCGAATGTGTACCGCCAGCTGTTCGAATTGCGGCTGGACCGGGTCCGCAGCGTGCTCGGCGACGACGAGGACGCCCCCGACATCAGCGGCTTCCGCCGCGAGCTGGCGAGCGCCCAACGGGCCAAGCTGGCCGAGCTGTACGCCAAGGGCAAGATCAGCGATGAGATCCGCCGGTCGATCTCGCGCACGCTCGACCTGCAGGAGCCGCGCCACCCGCTCGGCTTACCCGCCGCTGGGCCGCGTGGCCGAGCGACTGCTCGGGCCTCCTGACCGACGTTGAGTGCGCCGGGAACAGGTCCACGACGCCAGCGTGATCGCCACGATGCTGGTCCACGGCATCGGCGCCGTCATCACGATGAACGTCGGTGATTTCGCGCGCTTCGATCACTATGTGAATGTGGTGCGGCTGTTACCGCGACGGGCGGGTATCAGGCCTGCGCCTTGGCCGTGAGGCGGTCGGCCGCCATCATCCGGGCGGTCCCCTCGCCGCCCGAGCTGGCGTAGGCGGCGAAGGAGCGCTGGGCGCCGGCGGCGCTCAGGTAGGCCGCGCGGGACGCGGCCGGGTCGCGTTGGGCCAGCTCGTCGGCGTAGCGCTCCAGGATCAGGGCGCTCAGCGAGGTGTCTGGATCGGATTCCGCGGGCCAGTCGCAGGGGCCGAACAGGTTGATCAGCTGGGCCGCCTCCGCCAGGCGGCCCTCGTCGCGCAGGCCGCGCAGGTCCCGGGCGGCCTGCTCGGGGGAGCCGTTGCCGAACCGCCAGCCGGCGGCCGTGCAGCCGCGCCTGATCGCGTCGGCCGAGAAGCCGTACACGGTGATCATCTCCTCGCTGCCCACGACGCCGAGCCGGGGGCCGGCCGTGACCCCGTGGTCGCGCAGCGCCGGAATCAGGCGCAGATCGGCGCCATTGTCGCGGGTCAGCGCGATGGACGGGCCGCCCCGGCGGCCGTGGGAGAACCCGATGGCATCGGGCGTGATCTCGAGCCGGTCCCGCCACCGGTTCTGCCGCCGCCAGAGCCAGACGATGAGCGCGATGAACAGCCCGAAGAAGACCACTGCGGTGATCTTGCCGGACACGGTCGGCTGCGCGGCGACGCTGGCGGCCAGCCCGAGCACCATGACCACGACGCCGACCACGGCCCGGATGGTCCATCGGGACCGCTGCTTGACGGTCACGGTCCGCTGCCCGGACATTTCTTCCATAGCAGCAATGTAATGGGTCAGGATTTACTTTTTATTAAGTTTTCCCGGGTAATCCCCGCCGTTGGTATAGGCGGGGTCCATGGGGCCATCGGTAAAGATGCGCCGGCTCGGATAGGGCGCAGAAACGGTCCGTTCGGGCCAATCTTGATTTTGATTTGAGCTTGGCCGTCGCGCGCTTACGCCGCCACCACCATGTCGGCGTCCCGGTTGACGAGCGCCGAGTAGCGGCCGCCGAGGGCGAGCAGCTCCTCGTGCGGGCCGCGCTCGACGATCTCGCCCTGGTCAAGGACGAGGATCTCGTCGGCGTCGCGGATGGTCGAGAGCCGGTGCGCGATCGTGATCGTGGTGCGGCCCGCGCTCACGGTGTCGATGGCCTCCTGGACGGCCTGCTCGGTCTGCGTGTCGAGGGCGCTGGTGGCCTCGTCGAGCACCAGGATCGGCGGGTCGCGGAGCACCGCCCGGGCGATCGCGAGGCGCTGCTTCTCGCCGCCGGAGAACCGGTAGCCGCGCTCGCCCACCACGGTGTCGTAGCCGTCGGGCAGGCTCATCAGGTGATCGTGGATCTGCGCGGCCTTGGCCGCCGCGACCAGTTCGTCGTCGGTGGCGTCGGGCTTGGCGAAGCGCAGGTTGTCCGCGACCGAGGAGTGGAAGAGGTAGGTCTCCTGGGAGACGACGCCCACGGCGGCGGCGAGGTCGTCGAAGGACATGTTCCGTACGTCAACGCCGTCGATCCGCACGCTCCCGCGGGTCACGTCGTAGAGCCGCGGTATCAGGTAGCTGAGGGTGGTCTTGCCCGAGCCGGTCTCGCCCACGATCGCCAGGCTGTGCCCGGCCGGGACGGTCACGTCGATGTTATGCAGGGTCGGCTGGGCCGAGCCGTCGTAGGAGAAGCCGACGTTGTCCAGGCGCACTTCGCCGCGCACGCTCCGCATCGGCGTCGGGTGCTCCGGGTCCTCGATGTCGACCGGGAGGTCCAGGTACTCGAAGATGCGGCCGAACAGCTCGAGCGAGCTCTGGATGTCGACGCCCGTGCTCAGCAACTGCACGGCCGGGCGGAAGAGGCTCTGCTGCAGGGTGGTGAAGGCGACCAGCGTGCCGATGGAGACGGCCATGTGGCTCCCCTGGCCGGTCAGCCCGGTCACCCAGTAGATGACGGCGGGCATCGCCGACATGACGATCTGGATCGTCGACTGACGCCAGCGGCCGGCCATGCTGGAGGCGATCTCGAGGTCGGAGAGCTGCTGGGACTCGGTCGCGAAGGAGTCGGTGAGCGAGCGCGAGCGGCCCATCGTGTGGCCGAGCATGATGCCGCTGACCGAGAGCGACTCCTGCACGATCGAGGTGAGGGTCGACAGCTTGCGCTGCCGGTCGCGGGTAATGCGGCGGCGTTCCGTCCCGACGCGGCGGCTCACCCAGACGAAGAAGGGCAGCATGATCAGCGACGCGATCGTGAGCCGCCAGTCGAGGACGGCCATCGCGATGATCGCCGCGATAACGGTGGTCGCGTTGGAGACCAGCGCGGTGGCGGTGGTGGTGACGGTCGCCTGCATGCCGCCGATGTCGTTGGCGATGCGGGACTGCACCTCACCGGTGCGGGTCCTGGTGAAGAAGGCGAGCGACATGCGCTGCAGGTGCGAGTAGACGGCGGTGCGCAGGTCGTGCATGACCCGCTGGCCGACCTTGGTGGAGACGTAGGTCTGGGAGACGCTGAACGAGCTGTTGGCGATCGCCACCACGATCATGCCAAGGGCGAGCAGGCCGAGCAGGCCGGTCCGTCCCTGGGGCAGCGCCACGTCGATGATCGCGCGGATCAGGAACGGGTTGACCAGCGAGACGAGCGAGGAAGCGCCGACCAGGACGGCGACGAAGCAGCAGGTTCCACCGGTAGGGGCGGAACAGCCGGACGATGCGCCGCAGCGGCACGTGCGGGTTCTTGTTCTGGTTGTTCTTGGGCGGTACTCAATAAAGCCTCCGAGTTGTTGGTCGCGTTAGTCATGGTAGCTCAAACAGAGTCTAGCTCACAATAATTCCACCCTCAGTATGAGCTTCGCTCCTGGTAACGTTGAGTTCATGGAGTATGAGGACCCGGTCCAGCTCGCGGACCTGCTCCAACGGCAGACCAAGCGGCTCCGCCAGGCTCAGGCCGAGCGGCTGGCCCTGCTCGGCCTCACCCCGGCCCAGGAACGCGCCCTGCGCATGATCACCCGCAGCGAGGAGCCGCTGCGGATGACAGAGCTGGCCGACCACCTCGGCATCGTCCCCCGCTCGGTCACCACCGTCATCGACGCGCTCGAAGAGGCCGGCCTGGTCCGGCGCGAGATCGACCCGCACAACCGCCGCGCCATCCGCCTGCACCTCACCGACCGGGGCCTTTCCGTCCGCGACGACATGCGCGAGGCGCGGCGCGGGGCGGCCGAGGACCTGTTCGCCCCGCTCTCGGCGGACGACAGGAAGGCCCTGGGGCATCTGCTGAGCCTTCTCGATCCCGAGTCACGGGAGTAACGCGGTGACCGCCTTGGCGGTCAACGGCGCTCGCGCCGCCTAGAGTCCGAGGGCCCTCTGCAACGCGGCCGTCGCCGCCCGCTCGGCGTCGCCGTCTCGGGTGATCGTCGGCGTCCAGGCCGCCGCGGTCGAGGCGCTCAGCCCGCCCAGCGCGAGCACATCGTCGGCCAGCCGCTCGTGGGCCGCCACGAACCCGGTGATCGCCTGCCCGACCGAGCCCGTCGCGCCGGCGCTGAGCAGCTCGTCGTCGAGAGCGCCGATGGCGTCGGCGAAGGGCCCGTCGATATCCGCGACCTCAGCCGCAGTCGGGCTCGGCGACATGACGTTGCCGATCCCGGACGAGTCAGGGTGCGGGGACAGCCCCTTCAGCCGGTTCGCCCAGGTCGTCCCGGCAGCGGTGACCCTCGCCTGGCCGGCCGCGAACTCCGCGCGGATCGCGGCCACCGTAAGCGGCCGCGCCGCACCCAACAGGAACGAATCGACCGTGTTCACAAACGGCGTCCCCTCCTGGAACAGGAACGCGTGCCCGGCGTCGGGGTAGAGCACAAGCTTCGCCCCAGGGATCAGGCGGGCGATCGCGCGCGAGTTGGACTCCGTGTCGAGCTGGTCCTCGGCCCCGTCGGCGACGAGCGTCGGCGTCGCGATCCGCGCGCTCAAACGCCCGGCCGGGTCGGTGCCGTGGAACCAGGAAAGCGCGGCGTCTCCCTGAGCCGAGATCACGCCGGCCGACGCCGATTCGGCGTCTGGGTAGCTCGCCGTTGCCCCCGCGAACGCGTCGGCTGCCATCGGCTGGTCGGCCGGGAACAGCACCGGGAGCCCGTTCCCATTGGTGAGGTCGTCGATGTCCGCCTGCGACGGAATCACCGTGCCGACGCCGGGGAACGTGGCGCACAGCACCAGCCGCCGGACCTGGCCCGGGTGCAGGACCGCCAGCGCCTGGGCGATCATGCCGCCCATCGACCAGCCGAGAACGTCGGTCCGGCCAAGCCGCAGCGCGTCGATGAGCGCGCTGGTCTGGTTGGCCATCGCGTCGATGGTGAGCGGCGACGGCAGCGCCCTGGTAGCGCCGATCCCCGCGTTGTCGAAGATCACCACCCGGAAGTGCCGGGCCAGGGCGTCCACGAACTGCGGTTCCCAGGTCTCCATCGTTCCCGCGTAGCCCATGATCAGAACCAGCGGCGCCCCGCTGCCGACCTCTCGGTAGCCGACCGTCCCGAGGGTGGTCGCGGCCACCTGCCCCGGCGTCGAGGCGACGGAGACGGTCGTCGCCGCTGGCTGCGACGAGCCGCAGGCGGCGAGCGCCGCCGTGAGCGTCGCCGCGGTCAGCCCCGCTGCGATCCGTGGTCCCCAGGCTGCTCCGACTGAGTGTCGTCCTGCTGCGCGTCGCTTCATCGCGATCCCTGCCTTTGGTGTGCCGTTTACACCTCAATGCTGGTCGCGCGCGAGCGCGGGATCCAGCGTGCGGCCACCCGTTTTCGACGTACGGCTAGCACGATCAAAAGCAGTTCAAAGGCTCAAATTCGTTATCCGAACGGACCGGTGCGACTCCTCGCGGGTCACGCCTCCAGGTACCGGAGGACGGCCAGCACCCGGCGGTGATCGGCATCCGATGGCGCAAGGCCAAGCTTGCTGAAGATGTTCGAGACGTGCTTCTCGACCGCTCGCTCGGAGACCACCAGGATGTCGGCGATGGCGCCGTTGGAGCGGCCCTCCGCCATTAGCGCGAGTACCTCGCGCTCCCGCTGCGTGAGGCCGCCGAGCACGTCGCCGCGCCCGCTGGCGCCGAGCATCTGGCTGACTACCTCGGGGTCGAGCGCGGTGCCGCCGGCCGCCACCCGGCTGAGTGCCTCGATGAACTCCCCGACGTCGGCGACTCGGTCCTTGAGCAGGTACCCGACGCCCGCTCCGGGCCGATGCGACGTACCGGGGGCGGACCTGAGCAGATCGGCCGCGTAACGGGTCTCGACGTACTGCGAGAACACCAGCACCCCGGTCTCCGGGTGGTCACGCCGGATCGCGATCGCGGCGCGCAGGCCCTCGTCGGTGTAGCCGGGCGGCATTCGCACGTCTACCACGGTGACGTCCGGGTGGTGCTCGGCGACGGCGGCCAGCAGCGCCTCGCCGTCCCCGACGGCGGCGACCACCTCGTGCCCGCGGTCGGCCAGGATCTCCGCCAGGCCCGCCCGGACCACGGCGGAGTCTTCCGCGATCACGACTCGCATCGGCGTGCGCTCCCGCTCTCGTCAGGCGTGGGACGGCATCTCTACCGTAACCACGGTAGGGCCGCCGCGCGGGCTGCTGATCTGCATCGTGCCGTCGACCGTCCGCAGCCGTTCGGCCAGCCCGGCCAGCCCGCTGCCCTCCCGGATACGGGCGCCGCCGTCGCCGTCGTCGCTGACCCGTACCCGGAGCAGCCCAGGCACGTGCACGGCCTCGATCGCGGCGTGCCGCGCGCCGCTGTGCTTGGCCACGTTGGCGAGCAGTTCGGCCGCGCAGAAGTAGGCGATGGTCTCGATCGCGGCCGACGGGCGCTCCGGCAGGTCGGCGACCACCTCGACGGGAACCCCGCTGCGCGCGCCGAGCGTCGTCAGCGCGGTGCCGAGGCCATGGTCAAGGACCGGCGGGTGGATGCCGCGGGCCAGGTCGCGCAGCTCCATGATGGCCTCCTTGGCGCTGCGGTGGGCGGCGTCGACCAGCTCCAGCGCCCGTTCCAGGTCAACCTGCGCCGTCCAGCCGTCCGCGGTCCGGCCGGCCGCGCCGCCGAGCTTCTCCCTGGCCAGGCCGAGCTTCATTGCGACCGCCACCATCTGAGCCTGCGCTCCGTCGTGCAGGTCCCGTTCGATCCGGCGCAGCCGCACGGCCGAGTCGTCCACGGCGCTTGCCCGGGTCTCCTCCAGGTCCCGCACCCGCTGCGTCAGCGGCGGGCCGAGCAGCCTGGCGGCCGCCCTCCGGTCCAGGTCGTTGCAGCCGCTGACCATCCACGGGGTCCAGATGAGGGCGCACAGGCCGGCCGGAATCAGCGCGAACGAGATCGCCAGGGAGGGAACCTCCTGGGCGACGAGCACCGGGTTCGGTGTCCACCACCGTATCCAGCCGGGCACCTGGACCGGATCGCCGTGCGCGGCGAGCTGGTGAATGAGCTCCCACCAGACCGGGAACGTGGAGTACCCCACTCCCCAGGCGACGATGTAGATCAATCCGATGCCGCCGAGCAGCGCGATCGGAAGCTTGAGCAGCAGGTAACCACACGCCCGCCAGCCGACCGAGTTGGTCAGGCTCGACCAGATCCAGCCCACGAGCCCGGGCTGCGGCCGGAACGGCGGTGGTGCCTCGATCTGTCGTTCCTGCTTCCGCCGGAACAACCGCTGCGATTCGGTTCGCCGCCCGAGGGCCCGGTTGGCCAGTCGGCGGCAGACCGCGCCGAGCCGCCTCGAGGTCCGCAGGGACAGCGCCAGCAACGGCAGCCCGGCGAAGCTGACCGAGAGCGCCAGGCCGACGGCGACGGTGACCGCCGTGAACGCGAACAGGGGGATCGCAACCAGCAGGCTGACGCCCGCGTAAAGGCACTCTCTCCAGGTACGGCGGGTGAACGGCTCTCGCAGCGCCCGCCGCACGTCGCGCCGGAACGAGCCGCTGGGCCTCGGCGGCCTCGGCGGCCTCGGGGGCAGCGGCGCCGCTGGCGCCATCACGCCCGGGGCCATCACGCCGCCCCCGGCGTCCTCGCCCGCTCGCTGGGTAGAAGCCATGCTTCGATAATCGCGGCGCGCCCGCGCGGCGTCCATCGTGCGGCCACCCGAATCGGCGGTACGGCTAGCACGGTGGACGCCGCGCGGGCGCAGCGGTTACCCGATGATCTGCGTGTTAGCTGATGACCCGCGTGTCCTCGTTGTCCTCGACGACATCTCGGCCCTCTCGGTCCTCGCTGTTGACGGGCTGCGCAGGCACCACCGGTACCACCGGCGCGTCCGTCACTAGGCGGGGGACGGCGGTGATGCGGCCGGCCACGGCCGCCGAGATCAGCACCAGCGCGACGCCGAGACCGGTGAAGAACCCGATCTGTTCCATGGTCCGCATCAGCGTCGTACTGCTGGCCGGGACGCCGGCGTTGGCGGTCGTGGTCCACAGTGGGGCGAGCACGTTGCCGAGGGCGAACCAGGCTCCCGCGACGATGCCGAGGAAGGCGCCGAGCAGCGCGACGTGCCTGCTGAAGGCGTAGATGAGCAGGACTCCGCCGACAAACGCGGCGGTACCGGGAAGGATCTCGAACAAGAGCCGCCCGTGGTCGTATGTCCACGCCTTGTCCGGCGTGTACGCGTAGTGGAAGTACGGGCCTACGAACGGGATCAGCGCGCCCCAGATGCCGAGCAGGGCGACCAGCGCCCCGCCGAGGATCCCGTGGCTGCGACGGATCCGCATGATTCCCGCCATTGCTATCACTTCCAGATCAAGTGTTGCTTTCGGCTGTGTCGGACAGCGGCTTCCGCTACCCGGCGGTGCGGGAGGTATTCACAGGTGATCGCGCTGGATCGGCCGGGATCCTGACAGGGTGGGAGAAAAGTGTTGAAATCGATCTCCCGATAGCCCTTGACGCCGAACTCTACTGACGAGTAACTTTCCGCAGCGAGGCAGTGTGGGTTAGCTCACACTGGAAAAATTTCTCTCAATCATGCCTAGGGAGGGCCATGTCGGCCGAGGGCAGTACGAGCAGATTTCACGCACCTGGCAAGGTCAGATGGCGGCGGTTCGCCATCGTCGCCGTGCCGGCCGTCGCGATCGCGGGCGTCCTTGTCGGGCTGACCGCGGAGGGCGCGATCGCGTCCAGTATCTCCGTGTCCGGCGAGGAGTACACGGTCACCGCCAGCCAGCTCACCGGCACCGGGTTCGAGCAATTCGGCGGCGAGGTCAGCAACGCCAACGGGCCGCAGCCGGTCATCGTGTCGGCCATCAACTCAGCCAAGCTGACCAACCTGTGCCAGAGCGTGACGATCGGCCCGGTCACCTTGCGGCTCACGGCGGGCACTGGCGGCACCCCCGCCAGCGCGAGCAACATGATCGTCGACGCGAGCGGGCAGACCGGCAGCGAAGCGACATTTAACAACATCAGCATCGGTCTGGACGCTGGCACGCTGACCGAGGACCCGGGCACGACCGGCGCCGCGGGCAGCTTCGGCGAGCAGGCTGACTCGGTCACTATCGACAACCTCAACCAGGACACCTGGCTGACCACGGCGGGCACGTTCACCCTGCCGGACCTTTCCCTCGGCTTCGGCAAGGGCTGCTGAGCGCATGACGACTGACGACGCGGGTTCCGCCCCGGACGCGGACGCGAACTTCGCCGGTTCCGCCGCAGGGAAAACGGGGCCCGCGCCGTCCGGGCCGCAACCGCGCGTGACCCGACCCCGGGGAGGCTCGCTGCGGGCGGGCTGGCGGAGCTGGCGGCGCAGCCGTCCGTTCTGGGGCGGCCTGCTGCTGGTGCTGGCCGGCCTGGAGCTGCTGGCGCTGCCGCTCACCGGCGTGTTCGTGCACGGCGCGATCAAGCTAGTGATCTACATAGGCATCGGCGGCGTGTTCGGCGTGCTGATCGGGGTGCTGCTGATCGCGGCGGGCGTCGTGCTGTGGGTCAACCCGACGCACCGGGTGTTCTACGGTGTCGCCGGGATCGTGCTCGGCATCGTCTCGTTCCCCGCGTCTAACCTCGGCGGGTTCCTCCTCGGCATGCTGCTCGCCATCATCGGCGGCGCGCTCGCCTTCGCCTGGGTCCCGGCCGAGCCGGGATCGGTCGACGTGACGCCCGCCGGCCGCGCGGGCGATGATGCCCCGACGGGTCGAGACGGCGTGGACGGAGAACCGCCGGCCGGTCTTGACGTGGTCTCGGGGACGCGCGCGGAATGGGAAGGCACCGCCGAGATCGCGGAGGCGGACGCTCCGGCCTCCGATGGCGGTGGCCCTCGGGCCCGCGACGCCGCCGGGCAGCGCCTGCTGGCGGTCGCCGCGCTGCCGGCCCTGCTGGTGGCCGGCCTGCTCGGCACCAGCGGCGCGGCCAGGGCGGCGTCGACGCAGCGCAACGATGGCTGCATCCTCGGCGTCCTCTGCCTGCCCGGGCCGTCGGCGTCGCCCAGCCCGAGCCAAAGCCCGAGCCCGACTCCGACGAGTTCCGACCCGGGGCCGAGTCCGACGCCGTCCGCGTCGTCCCCGTCCGGACCGGCTGCCTCCGCCAGCCCGTCCGCCACACCCTCGGCTGGCAGCTCGGGAACCGCGAACCCCGTGCCGACGGCGACGCCGACGACGTCGGGGTCCGCCAGCCCGTCGGCCTCCGCCAGCGCCTCGCCCGCCACCAGCGGCAAATCTGCGAGCGGCAAGTCGGCGAGCGCAAAGCGGAAAAAGGTCGGGCAGAAGGAGGCGGCGGCGCCGTCGGCCATCACCGCCCCCGCCGCCGCGTCGGTGCTATCGGCCGGGTCGGTCACGATGACCGATTTCCAGTACCAGGGCAACGTGAGCATGCCCGTCACCGGCGGCGGGACCGAGGAGATGATGAAGTTCACGGCCGACTCGGCCGCCCTGTCGGGCGACGTCACCGTGTCGGTCGCCCAGGGTGGGCTGACAACGGACACGAGCAGCCCGACGCTCGGGTTCACCGACGGAATGACGCTCTATGCCACCAAGCTCTGCGGCAACATATTCGGCCTGGTCCCGACGTGCTTCACGCCGTCCACGGCGAGCGCCGTCTTCCTTTCCACCGCGAACCTGCTGACCGCCGCGGCGCCCATCACCATGACCGACGTGACGACGGATCAGCCGCTGGCAACCGCGGGCGCGCTGCAGACCGGCTCGCTCACCATCGGCTTCTGAGGGCGCCGGGCGGCAGCCCGGGAACGTCTTAAGCGCGTTTGACTAGCTCGAGGTTGAGCCAGGCGGCCAGGCTGGCTATCTCCGCGTCGATCGCGTCGGACATGTCCGCGGTGAACGGGATGTCCTGGTGGACGGCGTTGACGGTGAGAACGCCGGCCTTGCGGTCGGCGGTGGCGTCCAGCTTGCCCACCAGCCGGTCGCCATAGAGGATCGGCAGCGCGTAATACCCCCAGCGCCGCTTGGCCACAGGCTTGTACATCTCGAGCTGATACTCGAACTCGAAGAGATCGGCCGCCCGGACCCGATCGTGCACGAGCCGGTCGAACGGTGACAGCAGCGCCGCCCGTTCCGCGAAAGGCTCAGGCAGCCCGGCCGGTCCGTCGAGGTAGGCGGGATCGACCCGCCACTCGCCGCGGACGCCCTCCACCAGCGCGGGCTGCCCTGCCGCGCCCGCGACACCCGGCTCGACCGGGGATTCCGGGCCGGTCAGCCGGGCGATGCCGAGGGCGCGCAGCCGCCGGCGGTCCCGTTCCCGGTCCGCCTCGGCGGCCGGGACGACCGGGTGGTCGGGGTAGACGCGCTCGGCGAGGTCCCAGAGCCGCTCCCTGCCCTTCCGCCCGGCGACCGCGACCTCGCCGCGCCCGACCATGAAATCGAGGAGCCGAGTTACGTTCTTGTTGTTGGTCCAGCCGGTTGATTCCCAGGGCTTGTCGCAGGTGTCGGGGAGTTCTCTGGAGAGCAGCGGCCCTTCCTGGCGGAGCCGGTCGAGGATGTCCCTGCGGCACCGGTCGTTGGCCGCAACCCATTCGCGCCGGAAGATCTTCCAGTCGCTTGACTCTCCGTTGCCTGACCACCCGGTCATCTCGGCCCGATAGAGCGCGAGGTCTTCCGCCGGGCGCAGAAAGGCCAGCAGCTCGATCAGGTGCCGGTCCGCCACCGCGTCCTGCAGGTGCTTGGGCTGGTAGGCAGGCCCGAGCCGGGACCATGCGACCAGGTCCGCGCTCGGCGCCACCGCGCTGACCGGGTCGAGCTGGAGCATCGTGAGCTGGCGTACCACTGTCAGCAGATCAGGGGGGCGGTCTCCGGTGAGAAGCTGTGCCCGAACGGCGATGCGTCGGGCGTCGAGCCGGCTGAGACGGTGCACCTGCGCCATGTCCGGAGCCTAACCCACCCGGTCGGCGGCTCGCGCTCCGAGGAGCGGTTGACCGCCGCGGCCGCCCCCTAAACCCTGAGCGGACAGTTCGCCGAGGAATGCCCGAGCCGCGGCCGAGGGCCGCCGGCTCGCGGTCGTCGCCACCTGGATCTGCCAGAACAGCCCGGTCACGGTCACTCGCGCGACGCCCTCGGTATCGGCGGCGACGGACGCCGGCAGAAAGGCGACGCCGAGACGTTGCGCACCAGTATACGGCACGTCGGTGTATCGGTTGACGATATCCCGAGTGCCGAACTAGCATGCGCCCCATGATGGAAGAGGGCATCTAGCTCAGCGCGGACGCAGGCCGACGGCGGAGCGTTCGCGGTGGCGGTGGCGCTGTGATCGACGCCGGGCTATGGCGGCTCCGCGACCCGTTCCCGCGGGCGTTCCTGGCCGAGCGCGTCCCGTACCTTGTCCCTTCCGGTGCGCTGGTTCGTCCGTGGGCGGCACGTCCGCGGTCAGATCACCGTCACGCCCCGGGAAGCGCGGACTGCGAGACGCAGAACTCGTTGCCTTCCGGGTCGGCCAGGGTGATCCAGGTGTATGGCCCCTGCTGACCCCCGTGCAGGACCTTCGCCCCCCGCGCTACCAGCGCCGCCACCGTGCGCTCGACGTCGTTGGCGCCGATGCGCACGTCCAGGTGGACCCGGTTCTTGACCGCCTTGGCCTCGGGAACCAGCTGGAACAGCACCCGCGGCGCGCGCTGGGTGCCGTCGGGATGGACGATGGTGGCCCCGGTCTTCCACACCAGCGCCCCGTTGTGCAGTTTGGTGTCGCTGTCGGCGGCGTGCCCGGCGCTGATCATCCGCCGGATGAACGCCTCGTCCTGCGGCTCGACCCGCCAGCCCAGCGTCTCGGCCCACCAGTCCGCCGTCGTGTGCGGGTCCGCGCAGTCCACCGTCACCTGGAATTCGTACGCCATCGCAGCAGTCCTTCCCCAAGCGCCGCCGGCGGGTCAGGCGCGGCGGCTGTACCGGCCCGGGGCCTCCGGGTCGACGCCCCAGCTGGTGACCCACAGGGGCGTGATGCGGATGATCTCGCGGCTCATGAACGGCACCGGCGGGTCGACGTCCTCAAGCGCGACCGCGGTGCCCCTGATCTCCAGGCCGCGCACCGTCCACGGGTCACGCGAGACGAGGTCGTCGATGACCAGGGCGACTCGGCCGTTGGCCTGGACGTTGCGGAACTTGCGGCTGGCGCCCATGGCGTGGCCGCCGATGATGATGTCACCGGTCGCCTCGTCGAGGAACGCGCCGACCGGGTTGTTCTGCGGCGCACCGCTCGCGTCGACCGTGGCGAGGCGCGCCAGCGGCTGGCTCTTCAGGTAGGCGCGCTCGGCTTCGGTCAGGATGACGGTCATTCCCGCAGTTTAGACGTCGCAGCGGGCGGAGGGAGGGCGGGCGCGCCGGGGTTGCGGCTACACGCGGGGGAGAAGCGCCGACAAGAGCTCTCCGACGCGGGCGGCGGAACCCTCGGTGGCGGCGAGCACGTCTTGGTGATTGATCGGCTCGGCCGACAGGCCGGCCGCCGGGTTGCTTGCGATCGAGACGCCGAGCACCTCGGCGCCGAGGTGGCGGGCGGCGATCGCCTCGAGGGCGGTGGACATGCCGACCAGGTCCGCGCCTGCCATCCGGAGCATCCTGATCTCGGCCGGCGTCTCGAAGTGGGGCCCGGGAACCGCGGCGTAGACGCCTTCAGGAAGCGTCGGGTCCAGCTGCCTGGCCAGATCCCGCAGGCGGACCGAGTACGTCTCGGTGAGGTCGGTGAACCGGGACGGCACATCCACCGGCAGCGGCCCGGCCAGCGGTGAACGGCCGGTCAGGTTGATGTGATCGCTGATCAGCACCGGCTGCCCGACGGCATAGTCGTCGTTGATGCCGCCCGCCGCGTTGGTGAGCACGACGGTCCGGCAGCCTGCGGCGATGGCGGTGCGCACCCCGTGCACCACGGCGTGCGGGTGGTGCCCCTCGTAAAGATGAATTCGTCCAAGGTACAACAGGACGCGGAGCTTGCCCTTTCTTATATATCGAACGGACGGTGTGTGTCCCTTTACCGTTGGTTGCGCAAATCCGCCCAAGTCGGCCGTGGAGATTTCCGCCTCCGGCGCGCCGATCGCGTCGGCCGCGGCCAGCCAGCCGGAGCCAAGGACCACGGCGGCGTCGAAGCCGTCCGCTCCGGTGAGGGTCTTCAGTGCGGCGGCGCTGGCGGCCGCGCTGGCAAAGGGGTCCGCCCAGAGGGCCGCCGATGGGGCCGGTGCGTCAGTCATGGGGCTGATCATCTCGTAGTTTGCGGTTCGTGTCATGAGTCCGATCACGGTCCGTGTTATTGTCCCGTGATTCGCGTCACAGAATGGTAAGAGAACCTCGCTGCCTTTCTTGGTGAAGTCGTGGGCGGCCGTTGTCTCTTTCTGGCATCGTTGTTCGGCAGCGGTAGATGGGCGCTGATATATGCGCGACATGCACCGGAAGGGACTGCTTTGTCACGACACCGGACAGCGATGCTCGATGCCACAACATCGGCACCGGCGAGCGACTCGGAGACTTCTGTCGTTGGTCCCGTGAGCTTCGAAGGGCCCGTCAGCCCGGCCGAGCGGCCGTCAGCGGGGCCGCGGAGCACGCGGAAGAAGAAGCGGGGCCTGTTCCACCGGACCGGTGTGGTCGTCCCCGCGCTTCTGATGGCGGTGCTGCTCGTCGTCGGCGTCCTCGTCGCCGCGAAGATGATGAACAAGGACGGCACCGGCGCGAGCGGGCTCTTCCAGTCCATCGACTCGCTCGGGCAGAGTAGCCAGGTGACCGCGCTCGAGCAGGAGCGGCAGACGATCATCGCGATGAACGACGCCGCCGAGACGCTGACCGTGGCCTCCAAGCCCGCGCAGGCGGACCCGACGTCGATCCTGGCCGCCGAGCAGGCGGCCAACTCCTCGAGCAGCAACTCCGGCATCCAGACCGGCACCGGCATCACCGGGTCGGCGCCCCCGGCCAACCCGACGTCGGCCATGCAGATCGGCGAGGCGGAGCTCGTCGACTTCGGGTTCAGCAAGGCGACCCAGTGGACCTGCCTGTACGACCTGTGGCAGCAGGAGAGCGGTTGGAACGTCTACGCGGAGAACCCGTCCGGTGCCTACGGCATCCCGCAGTCGCTGCCCGGGGACAAGATGGCTTCGGTCGGCTCCGACTGGCAGACCAATCCCAGGACCCAGATCATCTGGGGTCTCGGATACATCAAATCGGTCTACGGAACGCCCTGTGGCGCATGGCAGAACGAAGTGAATTACGGTTACTACTAATCCCGATCGCCCGAATTCCAGAAATTCATAAAAGAATGGCAATGGAAACTCGCGGCCTTTCACGGACTCCTGTCGTTGATCCCGTCAGCAGGGCCAGGCCGCGGAGCGAGCGGAAGAAGAAACGGGGCCTGTTTCACCGGACCGGGGTGGTCGTCCCCGCGCTGGTGATGGCGGTGCTGCTCGTCGTGGCGGTCCTCGTGGCCGCGAAGGTGATGAACAAGGACGGCACCGGCGCGAGCGGTCTCTTCCAGTCCATCGACTCGCTCGGAAAGAGCAGTCAGGTGACCGCGCTCGAGCAGGAGCGGGAGCTGATCGTCGCGATGACCGCCGCCACCAAGACGCTGACCGTGGCCGCCAAGCCCGCGACGGCGGACCCGACGCAGATTCTGGCCGCGCAGCAGTCGGCCTCAACCGGCATCCAGACCGGCACCGGCATCACCGGGTCGGCGCCCCCGGCCAACCCGACGTCGGCCATGCAGATCGGCGAGGCGGAGCTGGTCGACTACGGGTTCAGCAAGGCGACCCAGTGGACCTGCCTGTACAACCTGTGGCAGCGCGAGAGCGGCTGGAACGTCTACGCGCAGAACCCGTCGTCAGGCGCCTACGGCATCCCGCAGTCGCTGCCCGGGGACAAGATGGCGATGTTTGGATCGGACTACCTGACCGACCCAACCACCCAGATCAAGTGGGGGCTCTGGTACATCAAAACGACCTACGGCACGCCCTGTGCCGCATGGCAGAACGAAGTGGAATACGGATCCTACTGATCCCCTTCGCCGTCGAATTCGCTCAGTTCGCGTATCCGACGGCAGGCTGCGCGACTACGCCCAATAGCTGACGGAATGTGATTGATTAATAGCAGAGCGTGTTCCGTGTCAATCGACTGCGGCTTTGTGGCGCACTTCACAAACGTTACTGACGGGTAACCGGAACCGCTGCTGAGCGCGGCATTTCGCGCCCGCTGCCGACCCGGCGCGCTGCCGTCCCGGGCGGCAAAGGCGGAATCTAGCCGCCGCAAACGATTGTTACATGGCATCGTTAGCAACCGACAGCATCCCGCTCGCGAGATCAGCGCTGCTCCCCCAGCAGCCCCGACGCCCTGCCCCCGCGTCTAGTCCGCGTGCCGACGCGCGCCGCGCTTCCCCCAGTGCGAGCAATACGGCGTCAGGGGTGGAAGAAGATCGCGATAGCCGCGAGCTACCCAAGGTTCACTTTTGTCGCTCCACCTTTCCATGCCTTCATTCCTGTCCTCGAAGGGCTCCAAGCTGGTCGCCGTTGCCACGGCGGGCACCCTGGCGGTGGCGATAGCGGCCTCCGCCGCCGCCGCGACGCTTCCCTCCGGCACCGCGGCCGCGCCGGCCGGCGCCGCCGACGCGTACCTGGCGGTGGCCAGCGGCCACCAGGAGCCCACCAGGGCGGCTCAGGCCGACACGATGAGCGGAGCTCAGCTGGTGATCAACGCCCAGCGGGTCCGGTTCGGGCTGCAGCACCGCGAGGACGTCGCCGCCGCGAAGGCGGCCACGGCCCAGGCGGCCGCGAAGGCCGCCGCGGCGAAGGCCGCCGCGGCCCAAGGCGGCGGCAGCCGCCGCCCGGCGGGCCGCCGCCATCCGGAAGGCTTCGGCCGCGCAGTCGTCGCCGACGCAGACGGTGGTGACGCAGCAGGCGGCCCAGCCATCCGGCTCACCGCAGCAGGTCGCACAGCAGATGCTTGGCCAGTTCGGCTGGTCGGGCAGCCAGTTCTCCTGCCTTCAGCCGCTCTGGGAGCGGGAGAGCGGCTGGGACGTCACCGCCGAGAACCCGAGTTCCGGCGCCTACGGGATCCCCCAGGCGCTATCGGGGTCGCTGATGGCGAGTGCCGGCCCCGACTGGCAGACCAACGCGGCTACCCAGATCCGCTGGGGCCTGACCTACATCCAGGGCCGTTACGGCTCGCCCTGCGGCGCCTGGGCGCACGAAGAGGCCGACGGCTGGTACTAGCTCGCCAGCCCGCTGAAGACCGCCCGGCCTGCGACCGCCCCCCGTCGCAGGCCGGGCTTTCCCGTTAGGACGTCGACGTCACCGGCTGGAAGGTGGACAGGATCTGGTCGAAGACCGGCAGGTACTTGCTCGACCATCCGCTGTTCGGCGCCCTGATGTAGGCCGCGTAGGACTGGCTCCCGGCCGAGGTCGGCAAGACGAACAGGATGTCGTCAGTGCGCATTCTGGTGCCATTCTGGGTCCAGGTGAACTGCCAGAGCGCGCCCCGGGTGCCCCGGACTGGCACCTCCTCAAGCGCGGCACGCTGATAGCCGGGGAACGCGTCCCCAAGCACTGCCTCCTGCTGCTCGAGGTGCCTGGCCTCTTGCACCATGTCGTTGGGGTACTTGTGCGGGCTCAGGTCGATTTCGAGCACCATGTCGCTGGGACCGTAGAAGTAGGTGCCGAGACCCTTCGGCTTCTCGGCCCAGTTCGTCGGCACATCGACCGTGAAGCCGGCCGTCGTGTTGTACGTCGCCGGAGTCGCCGTCCGAGGGGTGGAGCCCGCCGGGACGGTGGTGGACGGGTTGTTGAGCGCGTTCACCGACTGGAAACGCGTTACCGGGTCGCCTTTGCTCACCGTCGTCGCGCCGGTGCCGGTTCCGCTGGCGTTGTTGTGGTGCAGGGCGAGCGCCGCGCCCGCGCCGATCGCCGCGGCGACCAGGACGGCGCAGATCACCAGGACGATCCACCACCGTGATCCCCGGCGGCGCTGCCCACTGCCGCCAGTGGGGGCCGGCGGGTACTGCGTAGCCAGGTCGGCGTACGGCTGAGAGGGCCCCGCGTACTGCGCGCCGGCGCCCGCCGTCGACGCGGCCCCCGCCGAGTACTGGGCGTACTGCGGGGTCGCCCCCTCCGACGGCGCTGCCGCGGTCCACGGCGAGCCCTGCGGTGCCAGTGCTTGAGGTGTGGGCCGGTAGGACGGCGGGCCGGATTGCGCGACCGAGGGCTGGGCGGGCCCGCGGGCTGCCTGCGGCGTCCGCTGGGCGGTGCCAGGTTGATCCGGCCGGGCCGCGGAGAAGGTCGGCGTGGCACCCCGCTCTCCGGGCTTGGCGGCGGTGAACGTCGGCGCGGGCTTCGGCTTGGGCTGCTGCCGGAAGTCGGCCGACCGACCGTCGATCACGGTGTCGCCCGCGCTGGACTGCGCGGCCTCCGCCGCCACCGGCTCGGCCGCTTTGGTCGCGACCCCCGCTGTCACCGGAGCACCGTCGCCCTCGGGAGGATCGGGCTGCTGCGATGCCTCCACTGCGGATACCGCCTCGACGGCGGACACGGCCTCGTCGGCGGACACGGCCTCGTCGGTCGGGTCGGCCGAGTCCGCGACCGCCGCCGAGACTGCGGCCGCGGCGACGTCGGCTTCCGCCTCAGCCGCTGCGGCCGGCTTGGCTTCTGCCGCTGCCTTGGCTTCTGCCGCCGCCTTGGCCTCTGCCGCCGCGCCGGGCGTTGGCGTTGCCGCCGTTACCTCATCGGCGGCTTCGGCCCTCGCTTCCGCGTCGGCGTCCGCCGCCTTGTCGGCCGGGGCGTTCGCCTTGGGCGCCTCGGTCTCAGCGCTCGGCTCGGCTTCGGCCGCCGGTTCCGCCACTGGGGCCGGGGCGTTGGCCGAGGCTGGTTCCGCTGGTTCCGCTGCCGACCTCGGTTCCGCCGCCGGCCGGGCTTCGGCCTCGGCAGCGCGCTTGGCGTCTACTCGCGCGATGGCCTGCGCTCGGTCTTCCGGCGTGGTCGCCGCGACCGCGGGAGCGGGTGCCGCAATCGCCGCGGGCGCGGCCGCGGCGAGCAGCTCGCGAGCGGCGGCAGGCTTGGGCGAGGCCGGGCGATCCGGACGCCGGCGCGGCGGCAGGCGCCGCCGACGCGGACGCGACGGGGCCGGCCGACGGCCGGGCCTGCGACGGCGCGGTCGGCGGGTGGGCCGGAGCCGGGGGTTCCGGTTCGGCGGCGGACAGCAGCGGCAGAACGTACGCGAACATTCGCGCCGCCGCCGGGGCGGCGGGCCGAGCCGACGGTTCCCTGCGCAGCAGGGCCGCGATAACCGGGGCAAGCCGCCCGGCGTGGGCCGAGACCGGCGCGTCCTCGTTGATGATGGCGGACATCGTGGTGATGGCGCCGCCGCGCTGCTCGTAAGGACCGCGTCCCTCGACCGCCGCGTACAGCGTCGCCCCGAGCGACCAGAGGTCGGACGCGGGCGTGGCGTCGCCGCCGCGGATCCGCTCCGGCGCGGTGAACCCGGGGGAGCCCATCACCATGCCGGTCTGGGTCAGCCGGGGGTCGCCCTCGAACTGGGCGATGCCGAAGTCGGTCAGCACCGCGCGCTCATCCCAGCCGGTGCCGGTCCGGTCGGAGGCGATCAGCACGTTGCTCGGCTTTACATCGCGGTGCAGCACCCCGGCGATATGCGCGGCCGCGAGCGCGGAAAGCAGCTGCTGGCCGATCCGGGCCACCCGCAGCGCCGGCAGCCGCCCTTCCACGGTGAGCACCTGGTCGAGCGAGCGCGACGGCACCAGCTCCATGACGATCCAGGGCCTGCCGTCCTCCTCGGCCACGTCATAGACGGCGACAAGGCCGCGGTGGGACAACCGCGCGGCGGTCCGCGCCTCGCGCAGCGTTCGCTGATAGGCGTTCCGTCGCTCCTCCTCCCCGAGCAGGGAGGAGATCACCACCTCCTTGACCGCGACGTCGCGGTCGAGGATCTGGTCGCGGGCACGCCACACGACACCCATGGCACCGCGGCCGATGGGGTGCTGGAGGTTGTAACGCCCGGCGATGACCCGCCCTGTCATAGGGGGCATAGACCGGACGATATCAGCGATTAGGGGTGGCTGCCGATGGACAGCAGCGGACCAGCCGCTTCGGCGAAGAAATCGTTTCCCTTGTCATCGACGATGATGAAGGCGGGAAAGTCCTTGACCTCGATCTTCCACACCGCCTCCATGCCAAGTTCGGGGTATTCCAGCACCTCAACCTTGGTAATGCAGTCCTGCGCGAGTCGAGCGGCCGCGCCGCCGATCGAGCCGAGATAGAAACCGCCGTGGCGCTTGCACGCCTCGGTGACGGCCGCCGACCGGTTGCCCTTCGCGAGCATCACCAGTGACCCGCCGGCCGCCTGGAACCGCTCCACGTAGGAGTCCATCCGGCCGGCCGTCGTCGGCCCGAATGACCCGGATGCGTACCCGGCCGGGGTCTTCGCCGGGCCCGCGTAGTAGACCGGGTGGTCGCGCAGGTAAGCGGGCATGGGCTCGCCCGCGTCGAGCCGCTCGGCGATCTTCGCGTGCGCGATGTCGCGCGCGACGACCATCGGCCCGGTCAGCGACAGCCGGGTCTTGACCGGATACCGTGCGAGTTCGGCCCGGATTTCCGCCATCGGCCGGTTGAGGTCGATCGACACCACCTCGGTGGCGTCCGAGTTAACGGACGCCGGGTCAGGCAGGTACTGCGCCGGGTCAGTCTCCAGCGCCTCCAGGAAGACGCCCTCCGCGGTGATCTTGCCCAGCGCCTGCCGGTCGGCCGAGCAGGAGACCGCGATCGCCACCGGGCAGGACGCCCCGTGCCGAGGCAGCCTGATCACCCGCACGTCGTGGCAGAAGTACTTGCCGCCGAACTGCGCCCCGATTCCGATCCTCCTCGTGATGTCGAGCACGGTCTGCTCGAGCTCAACGTCGCGGAAGCCGTTCCCGAGCATGGAGCCCTCGGTCGGCAGCGTGTCCAGGTACCGGGCGGAGGCGTACTTGGCCGTCTTGAGCGCGTACTCCGCGCTGGTCCCGCCGACGACGATCGCCAGGTGGTAAGGCGGACAGGCCGACGTCCCGATGGTGCGGATCTTCTCCTCGAGGAACGAGGCCATCCGGGCCGGGTTCAGCACCGCCTTGGTCTCCTGGTACAGGTACGACTTGTTGGCCGAGCCGCCGCCCTTGGCCATGAACAGGAACTTGTAGGCGTCCCCGTCGGTCGCGTACAGCTCGATCTGCGCGGGCAGGTTGGACCCGGTGTTCTTCTCGTCCCACATCGTCAGTGGCGCCATCTGCGAGTAGCGCAGGTTCAGCTGCGTGTAGGCGTCGTAGACGCCGCGGGCCAGGTGCTCCTCGTCCCGCCCGTCGGTGAGGACGTGCTGGCCGCGCTTGCCCATCACGATCGCGGTGCCGGTGTCCTGGCACATCGGCAGCACCCCGCCCGCCGCGATGTTCGCGTTCTGCAGCAGGTCGCGCGCGACGTAGCGGTCGTTCGGCGACGCCTCCGGGTCGTCGAGGATGGCCCGCAGCTGCCGCAGGTGCGAGGGGCGCAGCAGGTGGGCGATGTCCCTGAACGCGGTCCGGCTGAGCAGGGTCAGAGCCTCAGGGTCAACTTCAAGAAAGTCTCTTCCGAACGGACCCTTGGCTACAGCTCCACCGTCGGCGATCTTCCGGTAGGTGGTGTCGTCGTGTCCCAGCGGGAGCAGATCGATGAAGGAAAACTCGGCCATGGGCCAAGCTTAGGACCGCACGGCGACCGTGGGCGGCGTGACGTTGGTCGCGTCCGCAACCCGGGCGGAACTCGCCGGCGTGTCCTGAACGTCCCGACTTGTTTGGGTATCCGCAACCTTGTATGGTGACGGTGTGCGGCGGCGCTGCGACCACGCGGTCCCCCCGTCCGCGAATGGAAATGCTCGCCCCGCAGTGCCCCCGTCTGCGGCGGCTGAGCGGTCGCGCCGCCGCATTAAGCTTTCGTGTTCGCTGGGCCTTCGGCCCAGCTTCCCCGGTCCTTGGTATCTTCCGGGGGGACGGCCTTCTTACATGGAGGGCTCCCGCCCCCCTGGCCCCCCTCAGCGAGCTCCGCCCGCAAAGCGGGGGCGTGGGCTCTCTTAACCCCCGCGTCTCCTGGGGCGTCGGGCTCCCTGGGCCCGCGTACCAGAGACGTCGCCTTCCATGTCCCGGCCGCCCTACCGCCTCAAAGCCTTCCTCGTGCCTGCCCCCACCCTACGCATATCGACCGCCATCTGCTCTTGCTACTATGTACGTACGTAGATAGTAGATGAAGGGATGCCGGTGTCGGGAAAGAGTTCGCGGGAGAGCAGGCGTCGCGCGGTCGAGCAGGCCAGGCAGGCAGAGGCGCGAGGCAGGCGACGGGTGCGCCTGGGCGTGGCGGCGGGCGCGGTCGTGGTGCTGGCGGGGGTCGGCGTTGGGGTTGCGGTCTCCGGCGGCAACGGCGCCGGCAGCAACGCAGCCGGCGGCAGTGGAGTCATCGGTAACGCGGCCGACTACCTCCCGCTGTCCACGCTCGGCGCCCTCACGGCGGCGCCCGCGCCGGGCGCGCTCGGCCCTGAGAACGTGCCCATCCCAAGCGCGCCGATGCTGGCGGGGACGTCAGCCGCGACGACGGGGCAGACGATCGACGGGATCAGCTGCCAGACCAGCGAGCAGACGGTCTTCCACATTCACGCGCACCTGACGATCTTCGTGAACGGGCAGCCGCGCCAGGTCCCGGCGGCGATCGGCATCCCGGGCGCGGTCGCCGAGCAGACGAAGGCCGGTCCGTTCATCGGCTCTGGCACCTGCTTCTACTGGCTGCACACGCACGCGGCCGACGGGATCATCCACATCGAGTCGCCGGTCGAGCGAACCTACACGCTCGGCGAGTTCTTCGACGAGTGGGGGCAGCCGCTCGGTCCCGACCAGGCAGGCCCGGCCAAGGGCAAGGTCACCGTGATCGTCAACGGAAAGGTCTTCAAGGGGAACCCGCGCGACGTCCCGCTCGGCGCGCGCGAGAACCTGCAGCTTGACGTCGGCACCCCCGGGATCGCGCCGGAGACGATCAACTGGTCCGACACGGGCCTGTGACTCCCGGCGGGTTTGGGGGTAGCCGAGACGGAAAGCCTGCGAAGCGTGACTATCGCGTTCGTGCTTGGCGGCGGGGGGCTGCTTGGGGCGCATGAGGTCGGCATGCTGCGGGCGCTCGCTGACGCGGGAGTCCGGCCAGACATGGTCGTCGGCACGTCGATCGGCGCGGTGAACGGGGCGTTCGTGGCGGCCGACCCGGACGGGGCGGCGGGCCGGCTCAGCGAGCTTTGGCAGGGGGAGTCCCTGCGGGTGGTGTTCAGCGAGACCGTGCTCGGGCGGGCAGTCCGGCTGGTGCGGTCGGGCACCCACCTGCACGCGATCGAGCCGCTGCGGAAGATGCTGGCGGAGACGCTGCCGGCCGAGGACTTCGCCGACCTGAAGGTGCCCTTCCACTGCGTTGCCGCCAGCATCGAGGACGCGACCGCGCACTGGTTCGCATCCGGCCCGCTGGTGCCCGCCGTCATGGCGTCGTGCGCGGTACCGGGGCTGCTGCCTCCGGTCGAGATCGACGGGCGGCATTATTTCGATGGCGGGCTCGTCCACTCGATCCCGGTGGGCCGGGCGATAGCGCTCGGCGCCAGCACTGTCTACGTGCTGCAGGTAGGGAGGATAGAGAGCCAGCTCCCGGTTCCGACCAGACCGTGGGAGGTGGGCCTGGTCGCGTTCGAGATCGCGCGCAGGCACCGGTTCCACGAGGAGATGGCGGCGATTCCGTCGGGCGTCCGGGTGCACGTGCTGCCCTCGGGCGGCGACCAGTCCCAGCCCGGACTTGGCCAGTTCCGTTACCGAAGCAAAATGAAGGTAAGTAACAGCATTGACCGCGCCTATGCGGCGTCAGCGAGCTACCTGGCCCAGCAGGGCGCCTGCCGCTGACCGATCCCAGGAGACGCCGATGCTTCCGCCGAGGCTGATTCGCCGCCTGCTACTGGCGCCGCTCGTGGTCGTGATCGCGGTCGGCCTGGTCGTCCTGACGCCACCGGTCGCCCTCCTCAGCCTGACCTTCAACCTGGTTAGACGGTGGACCGGGCGCGGGCACCGGTCGCGGCTGCTGCGGGTGGTGTTTCTGGCGCTCACCTGGTCGGTCGGGGAGACGGCGGCGCTCACAGTGCTGCTCGGCCTGTGGATCGCGAGCGGGTTCGGCGGCCGGCTCGACGCGGAGCCCTACCGGACCCGGCATTACGAGGTCATGGAGTGGTTTCTCGACCTGATCTACCGGGTGGCGCGCCGTGCCTGCGGGCTGACCGTCGAGGTGGCCGCGCCGCCGGACGCGACGCTGGCCGGGCACAGCCCGCTCATCGTGCTCAGCAGGCACGCCGGCCCGGGTGACTCGCTGCTGCTTGTGCACTACCTGCTCACGGTCTGCGAGCGACGTCCCCGGGTCGTCATGAAGGCAACCCTCCAGCTGGACCCGAGCCTCGACATCATGGCTAACCGGGTGCCCAACGCGTTTCTGCGCCGTCGGTCGCCGGAGACTTCCGGCACCGCCAGGGTCGACGGTCGGCCCCAGATCGAGCAGATCAGGCAGGTCAGGCGGCTGGCGGCCGGCCTTGGCGGGCGCGACGCGCTAGTGCTCTTCCCCGAGGGCGGGAACTGGACGCCGCTGCGCTGGCGTCGCGGTATCGAACGGCTGCGCCGACGCGGCCAGGCCGACCTAGCCAACCGGGCGGCGGCGATGCCCAACCTGCTACCGCCCAGAACCGGAGGTGCCTTCGCCGCCATCGGCGCCTGCCCGACCGCGGACGTGATCTTCGTGGCGCATACCGGGCTGGACCGTCTGGTCAGCGTCCGTGACGTGTGGCAGAGCCTGCTCGCCGACATGACAGTCCACGCGTGCTGGTGGCGGGTGCCGGCCGCCGACGTGCCCCGGTCGGCCGATCACGAGACCCAGGCCGCGTGGCTCTACGACTGGTGGGAACGCCTCGACGGCTGGATCTCGGCCCAGGCGCGTGGCTCGCTGACCGGCCAGCGATAAGGCGAGCTCTTCGGCCTGGACGGTCATGGATTCGAGGAAGGGGCCGCCGAAGGTGGTGGCCACCGCCACGTCGGTCGCGTCCCGGCCGCGGCCGATCACGACCCGGCCCTTGCGGCGGGCGTTGTTGCGCGGATCAAACGTCCACCAGCGGTCGCCCAGCCACACTTCCATCCAGGCCGCGAAGTCCATCGGCGCGGGGTCCGCGGGTACGTCCATGTCCGGCAGGTAGCCGAACGTGTACCGGGCCGGGATGTTCAGCGCCCGGCAGAACGAGATCGCCAGGTGGGTGAAGTCGCGGCACACCCCGTACCGCGAGATGTTGACGTCCCAAGCGGTCGTCGTGGCGCTCGAACTGCCGTACTGGAACGTCAGGTGCCCGTTGACGTGATCGCAGATGGCCTGGACCCGCTGGTAGCCGGGCTCAAGGCCGCCGAAGCGCTGCCACGCCTCGGTCGCCAGCAGGTCGGGCAGGCAGTAGCGGCTCGGCAGGGTGTAGATCAGCGTCTCGTCGGGCAACTGGCTGGCTGGAACCTCCGGCGCTTCCTGATCGGCCTCCTCGGTCGCGTCGGGCACGTCCGCGACCGCCTCGAATCCGAACCGCGACCGTCCGGCGGGCAGCACCGTCCGCACGCACTCGTTGCCGTAGATATCGGTGTAGCTGGTGACCGGGCTGGGCGGGTCGGTAAGCCAGCGGTCGCCTTCTGTGCTGATCGCGCGGGCGACGGCCGGCCGCACCATGAACACCGCCGGGGTGGGGATTTCGGCGCTGTAGGTGAACATGCATCCGATGCTGAGGCGTCGCCGACCTGTAAATTGCATTCTCGTCCTCAACCCTTTTTTCTTCGAGACTACCTCAGCGTCAGGCGGGGACCGGATCGAAGGTCTGCAGCATCTTGCTCACCGTCTTGAGTACGGGCCCGTTCCAATGACTGTCGTGCGAGCCCGCCGGGGCGCTCATGTAGATCGTGTAAGACTGCTGGTCCAGCGTGAACACCAGGACGTCCATGCGCCAGGTGACATTATTCTTTGCGTAGTCGAACTGCCAGAGGGCGCCCGTCGTCCCTCGAATTCCTTCCGTTAGGATGTAACTCTTGCGCGGCTTTCCCGGCGAACTATAGATAGGCCGGTAATCGCTGTACTGCGAGCGCTTCTCCGTTTCCAGGAGGTGCGCCTCGGCCACCATATTGCTCGTAGCGTCCCTGGTGAGGTCTACGTCGACATAGCTGATCCCGTCCGGAGAATACTGGTAAGTATTCTGTCCCATATCGGTCGCTTGCCAGCTTTGCGGAATGTCGACGCTGAACCCGCCCGTCTGCCCGGCGGCCGAGGGCCTGACCTTCTCGGGTTTGTAGCCGGCCGGAATGCCGTCGGCTGGCATATCGATCGCCTCAACCACGGCCGCTCCTTGCGTTACCGGCGGTCCGCTCGTTGACGACGACGGCGATCCGGTCGCAGGCGTGGTCGGCGGCAGCGACCTCGTCGCCGCCGACTTCGACATCGAGTCCTGGATGAGCCGGCTCTTCAGCAGGAAGAAACCACCGACGCCGATCCCGGCGATGACGACGATGGCAACCGCCACGCGGACCGAGTTGCCTGCTCGACGGGCAGAGCCAGGCACCCGGACGCGACGGCCGGAGCGCAACGGCGGGATCGGCGACGTCTGCGTGCGCTCGTGCGCCGGTGGCGGGTGGTACCGCTGCGGCTCGTCCCGCTCGGTCGGCTCCGCGATCTCCCGCAGCGCGGAATCGGCCGGGGTCAGGTCCAGCCAGTTGGCCGCCACCAGCGATGCGGGGGCGGTCTCGTCGGGCATCCGCCGCAAGATCTCGGCCAGTATGCGGGCGGCGACCACCGCCGACGGCCGGGTGGCAGGGTCGCGGCGGAGCAATGCGTCGATGAGGGGCGCAAGCCGCCCGGCGGATGGGGCGGGGGGTGGCGCGGCGAACACGGTCGCGGCCAGCATGCTGCTCATGCTGTCTCGCTGGTACGGCCCGTGCCCCTCGACGGCCGCGTAGAGGGTGGCGCCGAGCGACCAGAGATCGGACGCGGGCGTCGCGTCCTGGCCGCTGAATCGCTCCGGCGCCGTGTAGCCGGCGGAACCCATCACCACATTGGCCTGGGTGATCCGGGAGTCGCCCTCGGACTGCGCGATGCCGAAGTCGGTTAGCACCACCCGATCTCCTGGGCCGTCGCCAGGACCACCCGCGTCGATCAGGACGTTGCTCGGCTTCACGTCCCGGTGCAGCACCCCGGCGGCATGCACCCATGCGAGCGCGCTGAGCAACTGCTGGCCGATTCTGGCCGCCTGGAGTGCGGTCAGCGGACCGTGGGCGGCTATTCGCTCCTCAAGCGAGCCGGACGGAATGAGTTCCATGACGATCCACAGGCGGCCGTTCTCCTCGGCCACGTCGTAGACGGTGACGATGTTGGGATGGTTCAGTCGCGCCACGGTCTGCGCCTCGCGCAGCGTGCGCTGGTACGCCGCCGATTCGTCCTCGCCCATCGCCGCGGGCACCGTGACTTCCTTGACCGCCACCTGGCGATGGAGCACCTGATCATAGGCGCGCCATACAATGCCCATGCCGCCTCGGCCGATGGGCTCATCAAGGAAGTACCGCCCCGCGATGATTCGCCCTACGTTATTGGGCATAACTGAATGATATCAGCGTTAATGCTGATTTCCGATAGGCCGTCGACTCGGCGAATACCGGGCGGAATGTTTCTTTTGTGTTAGCGGAAGTGGGTGCCGCCGACGCTCAGAGCTCCGCCATCTGCTCGGCCAGCCTGCTGAGCGCGGGCACGGCGGCGCGGATGGCCTTCCGGTCGGCCGGCGGCAGCCGGTCGAGCGCGCGGCCCGCCAGTTCGGCCCGCATGTCCCGCCACTGCTCGACCCGCGCGGCGCCCGCCTCGGTCACGGTGAGCCTGACCGAGCGCCCGTCCGCCTCGGCCCGGCCGCGGTTGAGCAGGCCGTCGGCCGCGAGCTGGCTGACCATCGTGCTGACGCTGTTGGGTGCCAGGCTTAGCTCCTGCGCGGCCTCGGCGACGCCGATGCCGGGCCGCCGGGCGGCCAGCCGGAGCAGCTCGGACCGGGCCGGGGGGAGCGCCCCCGCGTCGGCCGAGCCGCGCACCGCGCGGCGCGCCACCCGGCGCACCGCGCCGATCGCGGCCAGCAACGCGGCTGCCTCGGCCTTGGCTGCCTCGGCCTTGGCTGCCTCCGCCTGCGGCCGGCTCGCGAGCGTCGACCGAACTTACATCGTTCACAGAGCTAACTATAGGGACTGGATGGTCGCACGCCAAGTGCTGTGGCGCAGGCATGTTTTGAAATCACCCGGGTAGCGGGGCACGTCAGCGCCCGAAACACCGGGTTAACAAAGATCAAGGGGGTGCGCGATGAGTAAGTGGAACGCGGGGCGGGGGACGCCGGGGGGGCTCGCATGACCACGAAATCCGCCGTAGAAACGACAGACAGTTCGAATATCCGCAGCCTGATCCCGGCCAGGATCGACCGGCTGCCCTGGTCGAGGTTCCACACCAGGCTGGTGACGGCGCTCGGCATCGCCTGGATCCTCGACGGCCTCGAGATCACCATCGCCAGCAACGTCGGGCCCGACCTGACGTTGAAGAACACGCTGAACCTGGGTGCGGGCCAGGTTGGCGACATCGCCTGGTGGTACCTGATCGGCGAGGTCATCGGCGCGTTGTACTTCGGCAGGCTCTCCGACAAGCTCGGCCGCAGGAACCTGTTCATGATCACCCTCGGCGTGTATCTAATCGGCAGCGGGCTCACCGCGGCGACCCCGGCCGGCGGTCACTGGATCATCTTCCTCTACGCCACCAGGGTCCTGGCGGGGATGGGGATCGGCGGCGAGTACGCCGCGATCAACTCGGCCATCGACGAGATGATCCCCGCGAGGTTCCGCGGCCGGATCGACCTCGCGGTCAACGGCACCTACTGGGCGGGGGCGCTGATCGGCACGGTCGTCACGCTCTGGGTGCTCAACCACGTATCGGCCGGCCTGGGCTGGCGGATCGCCTACATCGTCGGCCCGGTCCTCGCGCTCGTCATCATCTACGTGCGGCGCAATCTTCCCGAATCGCCGCGCTGGCAGATCATGCACGGCCGGGAGGCCGAGGCCGAGAAGTCGATCAAGCAGATCGAAGATCATGTGGCCGCGACCAGGGGCGAGCTCCCGTCGGTCGATCCCAGCCAGGAACTGGAGATCAGACCGACCACGCGGATCGGCTACGTCGCCCTGCTGCGGGCCCTGTTCAGGCAGTACCCGGGGCGCTCGGTGCTGGTCTTCGCGCTCATGAGCACCCAGTCGTTCCTCTACAACGCGATCTTCTTCACCTACGGCCTAGTCCTCGAGTTCTACTTCCACGTCAAGGCCACCGACACTGCCTACTACTTCTTCGCGTTCGCGGCGGGCAACCTGGCAGGCCCGCTGACGATCGGGCACCTGTTCGACACGATCGGCCGGAAGAAGATGATCGCGGGCACCTACATCCTGTCCGGGATCTTGCTCGCGATCAGCGCCGTGCTGTTCAAGAACGGCTCGCTCAACGCGACGACCCAGACGCTCTGCTGGACGGTCGTCTTCTTCTTCGCCTCCGCGGGCGCGAGCGCCGGCTACCTGACCGCGAGCGAGGTCTTCCCGCTGGAGGTCCGGGCCAAGGCCATCGCGGTGTTCTTCGCGATCGCCCAGTGCTTCGGTGCCTTCGGCTCGGCCTGGTACGGCCACCTGATCGGTGACGGCTCTAACCGGAACACGCTGTTCGTCGGCTACATAGTCGGCGCCGTCGCGATGGTCCTGGGCGGCCTCGCCGCCGTCTTCTTCGGCGTCAACGCGGAGGGCAGGTCCCTGGAGGACGTGGCCAAGCCGCTGTCCGTCGTCGGCAAACCCCCAGAGACCATCTTCCGCACCGGCGCGGAGTAGAGAGAGCGGGGAAAGCCACCCGCGAGCCGAAGGGTGCGCCCGGTAGCCGGGGGCAGGAGAGGGGTGGGGAAAACGGGTATCTTCTGGTCATGCCCCCGCGCCCAGCGCCGCGCGACCTTCGCGCCTCCGACGCCGACCGTGATCGAGTGGTGGCCCTGCTCGGCGAGGCGCTCGCCGACGGCCGCCTCTCCCAGGACGAGTATGGCGAGCGGATGTCGGCCGCGCTGTCCGCCCGCACCCTGGGCGAGCTCGCGCGGCTGACCACGGACCTGGCCGCGCCTGAGCACCAGCCGGTGCAGCTGGACGGCGGCCAGCCGATCGCGGGGCTGTTCAGCACGGCCGAGCGGAGCGGCCGGTGGGTGGTCCCGGCCACGATGACCTGCGTGGCCGCGTTCGGCGAGGTGGTGCTCGACCTGCGTGAGGCGTTGCTGCAGGACCGGCACGTCGTGCTCAGCGTCTACGCGCTCTTCGGCCGGGTCCGGATCATCGTGCCATCCGGCGTCGAGGTCGTGATGAACGGGACGGAAATCCTCGGCCGCCAGCGCGGCGGCACGGCCAGGCGGGTGCCGACGTCGTCGGAGACGCCGGTGATCGAGGTCCGCGGCTACGTGGCCGTGAGCGAGGTGCTCGCCCGCACCCCGCCCCGCCCCCGCCGGTGGTTGCGGTGGGGCCGGGCATCGCTGCCCTGACCCCTTGACGCTACGTCAATCGTATTTGACGGCGGAGTAAGCGCTCAGCTTCCATAGGGCGTGCTCGCTGCGGATCGAGCGGATGGTGCCCGACCTGGACCGCATCACCAGCGAGTGGGTGGTCAGGCCGCCCGGCTTATATCGGACGCCCGCCATCAGCTCGCCGTCGGTGATGCCGGTGGCGGAGAAGAACACGTCGTCCGAGGAGACCAGGTCGTCGGTGGTGAGCACCCGGCTGAGGTCGTGCCCGGCGTCGAGCGCCTTCCGGCGCTCCGCCTCGTCCTTGGGGGCGAGCTTGCCCTGGATCACGCCGCCGAGGCACTTCAGGGCGCAGGCCGCGATGATGCCCTCCGGGGTACCGCCCACGCCGAGCATCAGGTCGATGCCGGTGTCGGGGCGGGCCGCCATGATCGCGCCGGCCACGTCGCCGTCGGTGATCAGGTGGATCCGGGCGCCAGCGGCCCGGACCGCCGCGATCAGGCCCTCGTGCCTGGGCCGGTCGAGGATGACCACGGTCACGTCGTTGCGCGAGATGCCCTTGGCCTTGGCGACCGCCGCGATGTTGGCGGCCGGCGGCGCGTTGATGTCGACTACGGCGGCCGCCTCGGGGCCGGTGGCGAGCTTGGTCATGTAGAAGACGGCGGACGGGTCGTACATCGAGCCGCGTTCGGCGACGGCGAGCACGGACACGGCGTTCGGCATGCCGTTGGCGCACAGCCTGGTGCCGTCGATCGGGTCCACGGCGACGTCAACCGCCGGGCCGGTGCCGTCGCCCACCTCCTCGCCGTTGTACAGCATCGGGGCGTTGTCCTTCTCGCCCTCCCCGATCACCACCACGCCGCGCATCGACACGGAGTTGATGAGCGTCCGCATCGCGTGCACCGCGGCGCCGTCCGCGCCGTTCTTGTCGCCTCGCCCCACCCATCGGGCCGAGGCCATCGCCGCCGCCTCGGTCACCCGGGCGAGCTCTAGCGCCAGGTTCCGGTTGGGCGCGTACTTGGCGGGCTCGGGAGTCCCGGGAATGCCGGTCACGTTCTCATCGGTCATGGTGAATCCTTACCCGCTCCGTTACGTCGGCTTTACCTTTCAGGGCGCCTATTTACCAGGTCGGCGCGCGCGGCCGTGTTAGCCGCGCCGTTCCCGCGCCTGCTCCAGCGCGCGGCCGAACAACTCCGTTGGCTGCGCACCGGAGACCCCGAGCGCCATATCGAATACGAAGAACGGGACGCCGCTGACGCCGAGCTGGCGCGCCTGCAGCTCGTCCTGGCGCACCTCCTCCGCGTAGGCGTCACCGTCGATAACATCCCCGGCCACGGCGGCGTCTAGACCTGCCCCGGCTGCGATCTCGGTGATCACGTCACGGTCGAAGACCTGCCGCCCGTGCGCGAAGTACGCCTCGTTGACCGCGCGCAGCAACTCGGCCTGCACGCCCTTGGCCTGCCCAAGGTGGAGCACGCGGTGGATATCGAAGGTGTTGCCGACCGGCCGCTCGGGCTGGAAGCCAAGCCCTTCGGCCGCCGCCAGGTCCGCCACCCGCGACTCGGCCGCGCGCGCGTCCGCCTCCGACATGCCGTGCTTCCTGCTCAGCATCGCGAAGGTAGTCTCGCGGGAGTCCTTCGGATACCCGGGGTCAAGCTCGAACGAGTGGTATACAACCTCGACCTCGTCGCGGTGGGCAAACGAGCTCAGCGCCTTCTCGAACCGAGCCTTGCCTACGTAGCACCACGGGCAGATGACGTCGCTCCAGATATCCACGCGCATGCCTACAGCCTAGAATGCGCGCCCTGCGCCGGGTATCCCGCCCGAGTGTGACTTTGAAGGCCCGGGTCTGCGTTAGAAGGGGGCGTCCTGCGCGGCTGCCTCGTCCGCGGGCTCGCGAGCCGCCATCGCGGCGGTCAGCCTGGCACGGGCGCCGTCCAGCCACTCGGCGCAGACCGCGGCCAGCTTCTCGCCGCGCTCCCACAGGTCGAGCGACTGCTCGAGGGTGAGCCCGCCCGTCTCGAGCCGCTTCACCACGCTGGCAAGCTCGTCTCTGGCCTGCTCGTAAGTGAGGGCTTCACGATCGGTCACAGCAAAAATCCTACTCGTGATCCACGCTGGCGGTCAGCTGGTCTTCGGCGAACCGAATGGTGAGCCGCTCGCCAGGAGAGACCTCCTTGGCCGACCTGATCACGGTCGCGTCAGCGTTCTGCGTAATTGAGTAGCCGCGGCGCAGGGTGGCGGCGGGGGAGAGCGCGAGCAGCCGGGCCCGGGTGTGGGCGACGTCGTCGCCCGCCCTGGACAGGCCCGCGTCAAGCGACTGGCGCGCGCGCCGGATGAGCGCGTCGACCTGCTCGGCCTGCCGTTCGATCTCCCGGACCGGGTCGGCGATGGCCGGGCGAGAGCGGGTGGCGTCCAGCCAGGCCTGCTCGCGGTCAAGCCAGCCGCGCATGCACCGCCGTGCGCGGTCGCGCAGCTGGGTGACGAGCGCCAGCTGCTCGGCGACGTCGGGCACGATCCGCTTGGCGGCGTCGGTCGGCGTGGAGGCGCGCAGGTCCGCCACGTAGTCCAGCAGCGGGCTGTCCTGCTCGTGCCCGATCGCGGACACCACCGGGGTGCGGCAAGCCGCGACCGCCCGCAGCAGCGCCTCGTCGGAGAACGGGAGCAGGTCCTCGATCGAGCCGCCGCCGCGGGTGATCACGATCACCTCGACCTGGGGGTCCGCGTCCAGCTTGCCCAGTGCCTCGATCACCTCGCCGGCCGCGTACGGGCCCTGGACCGCGGACTGCTCGATCCGGAACTTGACGGCAGGCCAGCGACGCTGGGCGTTCTGGACCACGTCCCGCTCGGCCGCCGATTCCCGTCCGCACACTAGGCCGATGACGCCGGGCAGGAACGGCAGCCCACGCTTCCGTTCGGCCGAGAAGAGACCCTCGGCCGCCAACTGCACGCGCAGCTTCTCCAGCCGCGCCAGCAGCTCGCCCACGCCGACCGCGCGGATTTCCAGCGCGGTGAGCGCGAACGAGCCCCGGGTGGCGTTGAAGTCGGGCCTGACGAACATCACCACCCGCGCGCCCTCGACCGGGGAGACCGTCTCGAACACCTGCCGGGTGCAGATCACCTGGGCCGAGACGGCCGCGATGGGGTCCCTGAGCGTCAGGAAGACCGTGTTGCCGCGCTTCTTGCACTCGGCGATCTGCCCCTCGACCCAGATCCGGCCGAGCTTGCCTATCCAGCCGCCGACAGCCTGCAGCACGGTCCGAACAGGAACCGGTGCCTCGGCGGACGTCTCAAGGGCCATACCACCTATCCCACCACGCCGCCGACACGATCGTGGGTCTTAGGCGGCGGTATTCGCGCCGTGCCTGACCCACGATCACGGTCTCGGGCGGTTTCGAGCCTCAGCAGACCCGGCTTAGCCTTCTGCCAGCTTGACGATGCGGCGCTCGAACATGGAGATCACGTCCGCGCGACCGGCGTGGGTCTTTTCGTAATTGATGAGCTGCGTCAACTGGTCGGCAGAAAGGTTACGGAGCCGAGCGCGCAGCGACGCGATCGACAGCAGGTCATAGTTCGCAAGCGGCAGCGCGGCACTGTCTTCGGGCGTTGCGGTGTCTTCGGGCGTTGCGGTGTCTTCGGGGGTGGCCGTGTCTTCGGGGGTGGCCGTGTCTTCGGGGGTGGCCGTGTCTTCGGGGGTGGCCGTGTCATGGCGTCGCGGTGTCTTCGGGGGTCGCGGTGTCTTCCGGAGTTGCGGTGTCTTCCGGTGTGGCCGTGTCCTCGGGCGTTGCGGTGTCTTCGGGGGTCGCGGTGTCTTCGGGGGTCGCCGTGTCTTCTGGGGTCGCGGTGTCTTCTGGGGTTGCCGTGTCTTCTGGCGTTGCGGTGTCTTCCGGCGCGGCGGCCTTCGGCGCTACCGTCTCGGCGCTTGCAGCTGGCTCCGGGGCGGCCGGCTTATTGCGGATTTTGTCGCCGACGGAAAGCAGCGAGCCGATTCCGCCGAACACCGCCCGCAGCGCGTGCGCCGGGGCCTCCTTCACGCGCTCGTTGAGCTGCGGGACGCGCATATCACACTCTCCTCAAAGGGGATGGGGCATGCCCAGTCTGCCGCAGGAAAGGCCTCACCCGTTGTGTCTTGATTAAGGTGGTACCTTCCCAGTTTTACGCAGTCGCGGCAAGATGCCGGCGGCTGCCTGACCGGCGGCAGCTCTCGCCTACCATGGGAGACATGTCTGAGACCCACCGACGGGTCCTGCTGGCGAAGCCACGTGGCTACTGCGCAGGGGTCGACCGGGCCGTGCAAGCCGTGGAGATCGCGCTCGGCAGGTTCGGCGCACCGGTATACGTGCGCAAGCAGATCGTGCACAACAAGCATGTCGTGAGCGATCTTGAGAAGCTCGGCGCCATCTTCGTCGAGGAGAACGACGAGGTGCCCGAGGGCAGCGTCGTCGTGTTCTCCGCCCATGGCATCGCGCCGGAGGTCCGAGAGTCGGCCAAGGCGCGCGGGCTGACGGCCATCGACGCGACCTGCCCGCTGGTCACTAAGGTGCACAACGAGGCCAGGCGCTTCGCCGCGACCGACTACGACATCCTGCTGATCGGCCACGAGGGCCACGAGGAGGTCGTCGGCACCACCGGTGAGGCGCCCGCCCGCATTCACCTGGTTGACGGCCCGGCCGGCGCGGACGACGTCCAGGTGAGCGATCCGGCCAAGGTGGTCTGGCTCTCCCAGACGACGCTGTCGGTCGACGAGACCGTGCAGACGGTCACCGCCCTGCGCGAGCGGTTCCCGCAGTTGATCGACCCGCCGAGCGACGATATCTGCTACGCGACGCAGAACCGGCAGACCGCGGTCAAGGCGATCGCCCCGCAGTCAGACGTGGTGATCGTCGTCGGCTCGCCGAACTCGTCCAACTCGGTTCGCCTGGTCGAGGTGGCCAAGGACGCCGGCGCACGCGCCGCCTACCTGGTCGACGACGCGGGCGAGGTCGATGAGGAGTGGCTACGGGGCGCGTCTACGATCGGCGTGACCAGCGGCGCCTCGGTGCCCGAGGAGCTCGTGGCCGGGGTGCTTGGCAAGCTCGCCGCGCTCGGGTTCGGTGACGTGGAAGAGGTCGAGGCGGTCAAGGAGCGGATGACCTTCCAGCTCCCCCGCGAGCTGCGGAAGTAGCGGGCCTGACCAGAGTCGCCCCGGTCCGTTCGATATGAACCGCTTTTGACTTTCGCCGTTACATCGGCTCCGATGTGACTAGTTCCGGCGCGGACAGCGGTCGCGCCGTCTCCGTGACCGGGGTAGGGGCGACGAGCTCCCCCTCCACCAGCCCGATCGACGACAGCCGCCGGGCGCTCACCAGGACTCGGCTCTCCATCGTGCCGACCGCCTGGTTGTACGCGCCGACCGCATTGGTCAGGGACTTGCCGAGCTTGTCCAGGTGACGGCCGAGGCCGGCGAGCCGGTCGTAGAGCTCCCGGCCGAGCTCGAACACCTCCCTGGCGTTCTCCGACAGAGCCTGCTGCTGCCACGCGTACTGGACGGTGCGGAGCATCGAGACCAGCGTGGTCGGCGTCGCCAGGTGCACCCGGCGGGCAAGCGCGTACTCGAGCAGTCCCTGGTCATGCTCGAGGGCGGGGGCGAGGAAGGCCTCGCCGGGCACGAACATGATCACGAACTCGGGCGTCTGCGGCAGGGACGACCAGTACGCCTTTGAGCCGAGCTGGTCCACGTGCGCCCGCAGGTGCCTGGCGTGCGCGGCGATGCGCGACCCGCGTTCGCCGTCGTCGCTCGCCGCCGCCGCCTCCAGGTAGGCGGCCAGCGACACCTTGGAGTCGACGACCACGTTCTTGCCGCCGGCCAGCCGCACCACCATGTCGGGCCGCCGCAGCCCGCCGTCCACCGCCACCTGCTCGTCGAAGTCGACGTGGGCCGCCATGCCGGCCAGCTCGACCACCCGGCGCAGCTGCAGCTCGCCCCAGCGGCCGCGCGCCTCCGGCCGCCGCAGCGCGGTGACCAGGGCCTGGGTCTGCTCGCGGAGCTGCTCGGCGCCGTGCCTGGTGAACTCCACCTGCTGGGCGAGCTCGGCGTGCGACCGGGCGCGGGCGATGTCGGAGTCGCGGAGTTGCTGCTCGACCCGGGCGAGGGTCTCCCGCATCGGCCCGACGAGCGTCTCGACATCGAACCGCTGCGCGAGCTGGCCCTCGGCCAGCGCGGTCCTCTCGGCCGCGGTCCGCTCAAGCAGCGCGGCCCGTTCCTGGGCCGAGCGCGCGCGCTCCTGCGCCATCGCGGCAGCGGTGCCGAGGCGATTGCGTGCCAGTAGGTATCCGAGCACCGCGCCGATCACAAGGCCGGCCAGCAAGGCGAAGAGGATCACATGTTCTAGTATCAGCGCGCCGGCGCGGACCCTGTGGGGCGACACGCGAAGGACCGGGGACAATGGTTACCGTGCAGGCGGCCATTGAGGTGCGCGCGATCGGCCAGCGGGCCAGATCGTCAGAAGAAGTCACTCTTCGTGACGTCACGTTGACTGTTGGTCATGGCGAGCTGATGGCGATCATCGGCGGCAGCGGGTCGGGGAAGACGACGCTGCTCGACGCGATGTCGGGACTGCGCCCGCCGTCCTCGGGAACGGTGGCCCGTTCGGCCGGATGGTCGGCCCGCGGCGGGCGGTATGCAGGCTATATCCCCAATGCCGACACGATCCATCCGGCCCTGCCGCTTGACCGCGTGCTCCGCTACACGGCGGCGCTACGCGGCGGCGGAGTCTGCGACGGCGCGCCCGCTGAGGCGCTGCGCGCCGTCGATCTGACCGGGCAGGCGGGCGCGCGCGTGGGGAAGCTGGACGCGGGCCAGCGCAAGCGCGCCGCCATCGCGGTCGAGCTGCTGGCCGAGCCGGCCCAGCTCTTCCTCGAGGAGCCCACGATCGGCCTCGACCCCGCGCAGGGGACCGAGGTGATGCGCCGGCTGCGCCGCCTGTGCGAGAGCGGGGTCACGGTGGTGCTCACCACGCAGAACCCGCTTGACGCCGTCCGCTGCGACAAGGTGGCCGTCCTCGCCACCGGCGGCCACCTGGCGTTCTTCGGCACACCGGACGCCGCCTGCGAGTACTTCGCGGCCGACAGCCTCGACGAGATCTACGAGCGGCTGGCCGGTCTCGGCGATCCGGCCGCGGCCTGGTCCCGCCGCTTCCCCCAATTTTCTCGAACGGTCCCTGGCTTCACTTCCACCGCCACCGTCCCGCCCCCACCCGGGCCGGCCCGTCTGCTGCCCGACACGGCAGGCCCGCACTCGGCCGGCCGAGTTTCCACCGGCGCGCTCACGACCACCGGCCTGCTCGATGACGAGCTGGCCGAGGCCGAGCTGGACGTCGGCCAGGACGCCGCCGAGTCGGCCAGGGAAGGCGGCCAGGGCACTAACAAGAATGGGGCGGCCGAGCGAGTGCTCCGCCCGTTCCGACAGTGGTCGGTGCTGACCAGGCGGAACGTCGACGTGCTGGTCCGATCGAGGCCCACCCTGGCGGCAATGGCGGGCGCGCCGGTCGCGGTGCTGCTCGCCTTTCTCGTGCTGCTCGGCCTCGGGGCATTCGACCCGGCGCGGCCGGGCGCGTCGTTCTGGGCGGTGTTCGGCGGGTTCTTCGTCGGCTTGGCCTACGGCCTTCCGCAGGTCCGCCCGGAGTTCGGCACGCTCCGCGCGGAGCGCTTCTGCGGCCTCAGCCCCGGTGCGTACGTGCTGGCCAAGGTGGCTGTCCTGGTGCCACCGGTGGCCGTCGCGGACGCGGTGATCCTGTTGGTGCCGAGCCTGTCGGGTCGGCTGCATCACGTCGGTTACGGCCCGGTCCTGGTGACCCTGCTGTTGTCGTCGGCGGTCGCGCTCGCCCTCGGCCTGCTGCTGTCGGCGGTAGCGCCCGCGCGGCCCCGCGCGCTGACCCCGGTCGCGGCCTGCTGCCTGCCGCCAGTCCTGCTCGCCGCCGCCGTGCTCACCCTGCTGCACCGCCCGGCCTTGGGCAACTGGCTGACGCTGGCGGCGTGCCTGGTCGCGCTGCTGGCCGCCACGATCGTGGTCATCTATCGCAAGTTGCCGTCCGCGGACCGGGCCTGGCGTCGCTCCTAATCGCGGAGGCGCGATCGATCGGAACGCCAACAACAACTGCCACGAAACTTCCGCCCGGCCGGCGGCACTAGACTCGCCGTTCGTGAGCCTGTCTATCGGAATCGTCGGTCTGCCCAACGTCGGCAAGTCCACCCTGTTCAACGCGCTGACCAAGGCGGGGGCGCTGGCCGCGAACTACCCGTTCGCCACCATCGAGCCCAACGTCGGCGTCGTCGGCGTCCCCGATTCCCGGCTCGCCGCCCTGGCGTCGCTCTACAAGTCGGCCCGGGTGGTGCCCGCCTCGGTGCGCTTCACCGACATCGCCGGGCTGGTCCGCGGGGCCTCCGAGGGGCAGGGGATGGGCAATCAGTTCCTTGGCCACATCCGCGAGACCGACGCGATCTGCCAGGTCGTCCGGGTGTTCAACGATCCCGACGTGACCCGCGTGGAGGGATCGGACGATCCCGCGGGCGACATCGAGACGATCGTCACCGAGCTGATCCTGGCCGACCTGCAGACGCTGGAGAAGGCGATGCCCCGGCTGGTCAAGGAGACGAAATTCTCCAAGGACCCGGATAGGCTCGCGACGGCGGCAGCGGCCGAGGCGGCCGTGTCGGTACTTGATTCCGGAACGACGCTATTCGCGGGGGCGGCCAAGGCGGGCATATCGCTCAAGGCGCTCAGAGAACTGCATCTAATGACGGCCAAGCCATTCATCTATGTTTTCAACATGGACGTATCGGACTTGTCCAATGATGATCTGAAAAAGCGGCTAACGGCCCTGGTGGCGCCGGCCGAGGCTATCTTCCTGGACGCCAAGACCGAGGCCGATCTGACCGAGCTGCCCGACGACGAGGCGGCGGAATTGCTGGCCGAGGCCGGCCTCGGCGAGCCCGGCCTGGCCCAGCTTGCGCGGGCCGGGTTCCGCGCCCTGGGCCTGCAGACCTACCTCACCGCGGGTCCGAAGGAGACCCGGGCGTGGGAGATCCCGATCGGCGCGACCGCACCGGAGGCGGCCGGCGTCATCCACACCGACTTCCAGCGCGGCTTCATCAAGGCAGAGATCGTCTCGTTCGACGACCTGATGGCGGCCGGCTCGGTCCCCGCCGCCCGGGCCGCGGGCAAGGCCCGCATCGAGGGCAAGGACTACGTCATGCAAGACGGCGACGTGGTTGAGTTCAGATTCAACGTGTAGCACTGCCCTGGGCGAGCGGGCAGGATGGGCCCGTGAAGCGTGAGGTGACGCCCCGGGGCCACGAAGTTAGCGTCGAGGTGCGAAACGGTCCGCCCCGACCCCGGGCAAAGAAGTGATGACCAGGAACGAGTTCCCCGCAGTTGTGCTCCCGTGGAAAAGTCAGTGCTTGCGGTTAGTCTCTGTGCATTCACAATCGGGCTGGACTGGGCACCTTACCCCGCTCGCCGACCAGCACGTGAAGGTGGGGCCTAATGGGAGGTGGGGACTGTGGAGCGTTGGGGGAAGGGCGAGCGCACGGTTCAGTACCTTGTCGACCGGACGCGTTTGGAGAGCTTCGAGGCCAAAGGGCTCGGCGAGCTGGCTGATGCGCTGATCGGCCGGGCGGCACGGCGGGTTGGGACAACGGCTGCCGCCGCGCTTGCGGGAGGGGACGTGGATGGCGCGTACGTCGCTGCCTACGATGCCTACCGGATAGCGGCGGAGTCGCTCCTGGCACGGCAGGGCCTGCGTGCAACCGGGGCGACGGGTCACACATGGCAGTAGAGGATGCTGTCGCCGCGCAGTTCGCCGCGGACATTCCGGAGTTTGCGAAGCCTACGTTCGAGCGGTTCCGGCGGACCCGGCACTCGGCGCAGTATTTCGACCCTGATGCGGCGCCTATCACGGAACAGGATGCATCATGGGCAATTGAGAAGGCGACAGGGGCTGTATCTCGTGTGATGGCGCTGTTGGCGTCGCCCTCATCGCCGGAACGGTTCGGCTAGCCGGGGGCCAGAGCGAGTCCGAGTAGCGGTCGGCTGGTCACGGTGTCATGGAAGGAGCCCGTGCCCGAGCCCAGCCAGGCAGGATCGCGGATCGTTGCCTGGACGGGTCTTCCCAGGCGCTTCTCGGCGGCGCTGAGGGCGGCGTAGAGCTGATCCCGGTCCGGCTCGCCGAGAATTAGCACGTCGATATCCCCGACCGGACGCTGACCGGCCTGCCCTTCATGCCGGGCGGCCCAGGACCCGTAAATATAGGCCGCGGTGATCCCGCGCAGGGACCCGAGGGCTTCGGTTAGCACCGCGGGAACGCCGAAGGCTCTGGTCAGCACCTCCGCCAGCCCCGCATAGTAGGGGCTGGCGGTGTTCGCGCGGACCAGCCTGGTGTTGCCGACCTTCCGGGTAGTGACCAGTCCGGCTTGCTCGGCGCGCTGGACCTCCCGGTAGACCGACGGGTGCGGGGTTCCCGTCCGGGCCGCGATTTCTGTGAGGCTGAGCTCCAGACCGGGATCGCCGAGTAGCAGCGCGAGGATCTCACCCTGCTGCTGGGAACGCAGGATGGGCAAGAGCGACGGTGCTGGCTGTCTATCCACGAAATGAAGAATACTCTTCAGTTTGCGGATAGGTGTCGGCGGGCTCGCCCGACTCTCCCGACTTCAGATGGTTATCGGTAACGTGACGTCGTGGAGTTCAGATTTAACGTGTAGCTCCGCGTCGGCCGAGGTCGTGGAGTTCCGCCACAGCTAACCATCACCAGCCTGGAAGGCTTCGAGTCCGAGCGGGCCGCGGGCGTTTTTCGGGTTAGCGCTTCCCCACCCCACCGGCCGGTGGCGGGTGGCGCTGGGTGGCCGGCCGTCAGCCGAGGTCGAGGCCGATGAGGATTTCCTCGGCGGCCCCGCGGAAGGTCAGGTGCAGGACCCCCGCCAACGGGTCACGGCGAGGATGGAAGCGGAGGACTTGTTCCTCGTGGTCGAGGCGTTCCCGGCCGCGTCTCCTGATGTGCCTGCTGCCGCCGAGCTGGCTGATGTACGTGCCGCCGAGGTCGTCCTCGGCGCTTACCGAGACGACCTCGCGCACGCTCCGGCCGCCATCCTCATCTGGCTCGCCGTACCTGTGCCAGCCGGGCGCCGCCCGCAGGTGCACCCGCCAGCAGTCCGCCGCGGAGACCAGGTCGATGCTGCAGGCGTTCATGCGCCACTGGTCACTGCGGTTCCCGTCAAGCCAGTTCGGCTCGCAACGCGCCGAGGCCGAGGCGGCGTCAGCTCCCGGCATTCCGGCTCGCCACGCCGTGACGTTTTCGCGCTTCGGCGTTGCCCGCTCCGGATTCGCCGGCGCTGCGCATCTCACTGGTAACTCAGTGTTCAATCTGGTGCGTGGCCGCGCCGTCTGGAGGCCCGTCGGAACCAGGTCCGCACCCGGGCGCTCAACGTCATGATGCGACGCGGAAGCTGGCCTCGATCTCTGATTGTCACGGAGAGTATCTGCAGTTTGGCTGGGGTCTGCGAGGCGCAGGCCGGTTACCGGCGGCGATGAAGAATTTTTCGTATTTCGCTGAACCGAGGTGTTGGTCGTTGCGTATCACTATGTAACGGAGTTACCGTCGGCTGGGGCTCTGTTGCGGTAGCGGAACTGTAACTGTGTCGGATGTGACTGGAAGCGACTCCAGTACCGGATCGATGCGGTTTGTTCGGGTCCAATGCCGCACGTGTGGTCGGTTTATGCCGCACAATGGAGCACGGGACGGTAGTAGCCCGCCCGTGTCTGGCCGACAGGCGCGGCGGGCGGAGGAGTGATGGTGCGTAGGCTCAGCTTGGCTAGCCTCGATAGCGGTGCGGAGTCGGCCGTGTACGGTGGAGAACCGTCGGCCTCGGCCAGACGTGTAGCTCCGGCCGCCCGGCCCCCTCGGGGCGGCGCGACACGCCACGACGCCGCGACTGTCGATCGAATGCTTCCCTTGCAGGTCAAGACTGTGTACGCTGCGACACTCCGCAACCTACGACATGTCGGTCATCGACCGACACGGCGGAAGATGGTAAGTAAAGGACATCCGTGCATCTACGCAGCCGATGGGAACCCAATGGCCTGGTTCGCGTCATCGTTGGTCACGCGTCGGACCAACGCGGCCGAAGGCTCCTGCGGGTCGCCGCTGACCCCGATGCGTCCCCGCAAGCGCACTGATGTCCACGGAAGGGAAGGGTAATGTCCGTATCAATCATCGCCGCTGCGGCGCAGACGATCAACACCCAGGGTCTCGTCAACTACCTGCAGAGCCTTTTCGGCCCGCTGTTCCTGGGCATCATAGGCATCGTGGCGCTGTTCTTTCTCTTCACCCGCGAGATCACCCGCTTCATGCAATTCATGGTACTGGCTATCTTGATCGCCGTGGTCTTCTACGTACCGAACATCGTGGAGTTGCTGGCCAAGGGGATAGCCAACGCACTCGGGGTTCACTGAGTGATTTCTCGCTGAGGAGCGCAGCCCTGTGGACCTGCCTACGTATACGAATATCTGGCGGATAGAAAAGCGGCTCTACAAGCTCTATGATTTCCGGCTGCCCATGCCGCTGCCGATCAACTGGATAGCCGTATTCACCGGGATCACGCTCCCCTATGTCGTACTGCTGATCGCAGTAGGACTGCCCTTCAATCACACCCTGCTCTGGCTCTACATCCTCCCCCCCGGGCTGCTCACCTGGCTGACCACCAGGCCGGTCATCGAGGGGAAGCGACTGCCCGAGCTGGTTGAGTCGCAGGTGCGTTACCTGACCGAGCCGAGGACCTGGGTCAGGCTCACCCCGCTGGGCGAGAAGGATCAGATGTTCGTCACCGTCCGCGTCTGGCGCGGGCGCCCGGCGTCCGAGCGGGTCGGCGTGGCCGTGCCCGCCGCCGCGGCATCGGCGGCGGCGCCTGCCAGGGCCGGCGCCGGTAGGGGGGTCGCGACCAGACGGGGCAAGGTTCCCGTGCCTGCCGTCGTCCTGAACGCCGCGCCGGTCGCGGTCCGCGACCATGGCGCGGTTCGCGATCATGGGCAGCGGACGGGCCGGACGTCGCGCCCCGCCAGCGGGCAGGCAGTGGTGTCGGGCTCGGCGATGCGCCCGAGGGTGCTTGCGCTTGGGCCCGGCGCAGGCAATCGGCCAACTCCCGCGCTGTCGGCGGGCCGCCCGCAGTCGCCGCAGTCGCCACAGTCACCGCCGTCGCCTCCTCGGCCGCCGGTGATTCCAGCGGTGATCGAAGGCGTCACCGCGCGGGCGCGGGGTGGCGCGCCGCTGCTTGAGGTGTCACATGACCGGCCGGGCCAGCGCCCGGTGCTCGCGGAGCCGCCGTCCCCGCCGGTTACGAAGATGCCAGCCGTGAGCGTCGGGAACACGTGGCCGTCTCCGGCCAATCCGCTTCGCCCGGTGCGGAGCGCCCCGGTACCGGCTGTCTCCCCAATGGCTGACCCACCACCGGTCGACGCTGACCGCGTCGAGGGCGCCGGGATCATGGCCGCTCCGGTCATGACCCCACCGGCCGAGGCTGCGCCGGCGGAGATGGGGTCGGCGTACGCAGCACCGGTCGAGGCCGCTCCGATCGAGGCTGGACAAGTCGACGTCGCGCCGGCGCCCGCTGCGCCGGTGGAGGTCGCGCCGGTGCCCGCTGCGTCGGTGCAGGTCGCTCCGGTGGAGGCCGCTGCTCCCCTAAAGGCTGCTCCGGCGCAGGCAGGTCCCGTTGCGGCTGGTCCCATGGAGGCTGCTGCTCCGGCCGCGGTTGAGCCGGTGGAGGTAGCTCCCGACGCGGTGGCGCCGGTGGAGGTAGCTCCCGTCGAGAGGTCGCGGCGGCTGCCCGAGGTCGCCGCCCCGCAGGCTCCGCCGGCGCCGGTTGACCTGGCCAGGCTCGAGCACTCGCACGAGCCCGCCCAGGCCGCGGCGGCAACGGCGGTTCAGGAGACCCAGAACCGTGCGGTGCCGTCGATCGAGCGAGCGCTCAGCGGTCCCGCGCGGGAACAGAACCCGTCCTGGCACGGCAAGGTCAAGATCGTCACCGGCGCGGGCGCCTCACACGGCCCCGGCGCGAGGGACCAGGAAGCGCTGGACAGGAACCGGGCCAGGCTGGAGATACCAGAGCCCAGGCGCATCCTCGTCCTCGGCTGCACCAGCGGCGCCGGCCAGACCGTGACCGCGCTCATGACCGGGTACATGCTGGCGAGCCTGCGCGAGCAGCCGGTGGCGGTGGTGGACCTGCACGACGGGGCGCTCGCCCGTCACCGCGCGCCCGCCGCCTGGCTCGACGAGATCCTGGCGGGCCGTCCACCGCAGCACACCACGCCGGCCCGACCCGACGGCCTGAACCCGACCCCGAAGCCGAGCCCAGCGCGGCTCGATGTGATCGCGTCCCACCAGCCGCCGCGCGAGGGTGATGAGATCAAGCTCGCGGTCCAGCTCAACCGGCACTACCCGCTGACGGTGCTCGATCCTGGTCCGGCCTTCCTGACCAGGCTGCTCAAGGTCACCGACCAGCTCGTGGTCGCGGTGCCTGCCAACGCGGAGGCGGCGGGCGCGCTGGCCGACACCCGCGACTGGCTCGACAACAACGGCCATGCCGAGCTGGCCATGCAGTCGGTGACGGTGATCAACGGTGTTTCCCGGCGTTCGCTGCCGGACGTGGAGCACGCCGAGTCGATCGCGCGCGGCCGATCGCGCGCGATCGTCCGAATCCCGTGGGACGACATGCTGCCGGTGGCCGACGCCGGTCCGTCCGCCCTCCGCCCGCAGACGCGCGTCGCCTACACGGCGCTGGCCGGGGTGCTGGTCGCCGGGCTGGCCGCCGTTCCGGTGAGGAAAAAGCCATGAGATATCGAACGGACCGGGCTTACTCTGCAGGCGCGACGACTCGGGGGGCGAGGTGAGCGGGAAGTCGAAGGGGCGCAGCCGCCTGGCGATCCGATACTTCGACGACCGGGTGCTGCTGACCGACACGCATGCGTGGGCGTACTACCGGGTGCCGTCGGTCTCTTACGAGTTCACCACCCCCGATGAGCGCGAGGCCCTCGCCACCAACATCACGGTGGCGCTGGCCGCGATCAGGATGCAGGACGCCGAGGTGCACCTGCGGATCGCGCACCGGCCGTACCCGGTGGTGGAGTGGGCGACCGGCCTGGACACGACGGCCGATGGCGGCCCGGGCTGGCGGGAGTACCTGGACCGGATCTACCAGCACGTGTGGGCCAAGGACTTCTGGTCGAAGGAGATCTACCTCGGGGTCAGGCTGGGTCAGCGTTCGGTTCGCGCGCAACTGTCGGGCGGCCTGGTCGGCAGCTTCAGCAATCCGTTCCGGGCCGCTGAGCGCACCCGCGGGCCCGAGGAGGACGCGCTGCCCGCAGGCGAGGTCGGCAAGTGGACCGAGCAGGCCGAGCGGCTCGGCCGGGCGCTGACCGCGTCCGCGCTGGCGGCCAGGCACGCCTCGTCCCGCGAGGTGGCGTGGCTCTTCCGGCACACCCTGATGGGCTCGCTGAGCGACGCGCCACCGTCGGCCACCCGCCGCCGTCGGTGGGGCGCGAGCGAGATCGAGCAGCTGTACGAGGGCACGGTGCACAACGGCCGCACGATGCTCCGGCTCGAGCAGGTCGAGGGGGAGTCGTGGGCGGCGTTCCTGTCCTTCGCCCGGTTCCCCGATGTGATGGCGTTTCCCGACGGCGAGCCATGGCTGCACTACGCGGATTCGCTGCCGTTCCCGGTCGAGGTCTCCTCGCGGATGCACCTGGTGCCGCCGGCCAAGGCGTCCAAGGACGTGTCCCGGCGGCTCGCGCATGCCCGGGACATGGACGCGCACATCCGCGAGGCGGGGGCGGAGGCGCCCATCGCGCTGGCCGAGCAGATCGCCGCCGCGCGGATGCTCGAGCACGGCATCACCAAGGAACGGCTGCCGTTCGTGTACGGCTGGCACCGGCTGATCGTGACCGCGCCGACCAGGGAGCTGTGCGTCCGGCGGGTGGAGGCGGTCACCGAGCACTACCGGGACATCGGCATCGACCTAGTCAACTCCACCGGCGACCAGTTCTCGCTGCTGAGCGAGTCGCTGCCGGGCGAGCGGGTGCGGCTGTCGTCGTACGTCCAGCGGCAGCCGCTCTACACGATCGCGGGCGGCATGCCGACGGCGACCGTCGAGCTCGGCGACCGGATCGCCGACGGCGTGGGCTGGATCGGGCCGTACATCGGCGAGACCCTGGGCCGGGCGCGCTCGGTCGTGCACTTCGACCCGATGCTGGCGGCGGCGCGGAACCGGCCGACCGCGGTGGCGATCACCGGCGAGCCCGGCGGCGGCAAGACGACGCTCGCGATGCTGCTGATCTACCAGCTTGCGCTGCGCGGCGCGACGATCGCGGTGATCGACCCTAAGGGTGATGCAGAGCCGTTGGCCGAGTTCCTGTCCAAGACCGGGCGGCGGGCCCGGGTGCTGCCGCTCTCGTCCGCCGCGGCCGGCCTGCTCGACCCGTTCTCGTTCGGCGACGACCTGGCCGAGAAGCGCACGATGGCGACGGAGACCCTCCGCCTGCTGCTGCCGAGGATGAGCGAGGAACGAGAGTCGGCGATGATCCAGGCGGTCGGCGCGGTTGCCGTCGGGCCGCGGCCGTCGCTCGGCAAGGTCGTCAGGCACCTCGAGGAGTCCGACGACCCGGCCTGGAAGAACCTGGGCGCGGTGATGCGCTCGGTCTCCGAGATGCGCCTGGCCCGGCTCTGCTTCTCGCCATCCGGCGGGCAGCAGATCGACGCCGAGGGGTGGACGACGGTGTTCACGCTCGGCGGCCTCACCCTGCCTGATACCAACACGGGCAGGGAGGACTACTCGTACGAGCAGCGGCTCTCGGTGGCGCTGCTCTACCTGGTCTCCCAGTTCGCCCGACGGCTGATGAACACCGTGGACAGGACGGCGCCGAAGGCGATCTTCCTCGACGAGGCGTGGGCGATCACATCCACCCCTGAGGGCGCGAAGCTGGTGCCCGAGGTTTCCCGGATGGGGCGCTCGAGGAACACGGCGCTCGTCCTCATCTCGCAGAACGCGGGGGACTTGCTGAACGAACAGGTGACCAACTGCATTTCCAGTGTTTTCGCGTTCCGCTCGTCGGAACGTTCCGAGGTGGCGAACGTGCTTTCGCTCCTCGGGGTTGAGCCGTCCGAGGAGCACAAGAGCAACCTGCGTTCCCTCGGCAACGGCGAATGTGTTTTCCGTGATCTCGACGACCGCGCGGGCCGCATCGGCGTCGATCTCGTATCCGAAGAACTACGGGACTGGATCGACACAAATCCGACACGAGCCCGTCGGCAACCACAGCCGGCGGCAACCCCTCAGTAAGCACCGCCGAATACAGGAGCCTCCCGAGATGGCTGAACCCCTCCTACGAGCGGCCGGTCACGGTCTGCCCGACGGCCTGCCCGTGCCCTGCTGCTGGCTGGAGCGATCCTCGCGGTCGTCTTCAGCGGGCTGTTCATGTCCCGCTCCGCATCAGCCGCCGCCAGCGCCCCCGCCGCGCAGGCGGCCGCCTCCGTACGCGCGGCACAGTCCCCCAAGACCGCCGAGTCCGCCAAGACCGCCGAGTCAGCCAAGACTGCCGAGTCAGCCAAGACTGCCGAGTCCGCCCAAGCGGCGAAGGCCGCACCAGCCGTCTTGTTGGCCGAGAACAGCAGGAACGCGCTGCTCCAGCCTGCTGGCGGAGTCTGCAGCGTGCCGGGGATCGGCGACATCGGCGCCCTGACGGGCCTGTGCACTACGGGTACGTCCGGCCTGGGCGGCGCGCTGAACAACATCTGCACCCCCGGGGAGCCGCAGCCCGAGTTGGCCACGTCGGGCATCAACTCGCTGATCACCACGCCCGGCGCACAGACGGTCAGCGCCACCCCCGCGACCGGTGCGACGCTCTACGACCACTACGCCATGGCCGGGCAGTACTGGGCGGCGTACGGACTGCAATGCTCGCAAATGACCTCCCTGATCGGGAACAACGTCGCCGGCATGGTCTTCGGCATGGCCAAATCGCTGGACCGGGTCACGATCACCGTGTACCAGTCGGCGGCCGGGTCCAACATCCTGACCTGGCTGAGCAGCTCGGTCGACAACCTGATCACCTCGCTCGGCCGGGCGGTCTACTTCCCGTTCCTCGCGCCGGTCGTGATCATCGGCGCGATCTGGCTCGCCTGGCAGGGCCTGATCCGCAAGCGCGCCACCCGTACCATCGAGGGCACGATCTGGATGGTCATCGCCTGCGCCGCCGCCATCTGGCTGATCGGGCAGCCGCAGGACTTCACCGACGTCGGGCACCACCGTGTCCAACGGCGTCACCTCGGTGCTCAACACGGCGTTCGCCAACCTGCCGGCCAGCGCCGGCAGCAACTGCCTGCCGATCGCGCAGAATGACGCTCAGTCCGTTACGGCGAACTACGCGTTCACCTCCGGCAGCGGCCTGGTCGACCAGAACGCCAACGAGCTCTGGTCGGTGCTCGTCTGCAAGCCCTGGCTGGTGGGCGAGTTCGGCACCAGCCAGTACGCCCCGGTGGGCTCGGCCGCCGCCAAGACCAACGTGGTAAACCAGTATGGCCGGTCCCTGCTCTATGCCCAGGCGGTCGCGACCAACGAGGCCGCCACCCCCGCGATGTTCCAGGCCAAGCAGGCCGTCTACAACGGCATCGCGACCGACCTGCAGGCCCAGGATCCCGCGGTCTACTCGCTGTTCCAGGGTGATCAGTGGACGACACGACTTGAGATCGGGTTCACCGCGCTGTTCGCCGCCGTCGCGGCGGGCCTGCTCGTGCTGCTGATCGCGCTGACTTTGATCATCTTGAAGCTCGGCTTCCTGCTGTTGCTCGTCGCCGGGCCGTTCTTCTTGATCGTCGGGGTCCATCCAGGATTCGGCCGGGTGATCGCGATCCGCTGGTTCGAGATGATCGTGGGCGTGCTGTTGAAACAGGTCGCTGTCGCGCTCGTGCTCTCGATCCTGCTCTACTGCTACTCGCTGATCATGAGCACCACCGATCAAGAGCTGCCCTGGGCGCTCAAGATCATGATGATCTCGCTCGTCACGGTGGCGGTGTTCATCTACCGCAAGCCGTTCCAGCACCTGTTCTCCTCGGTCGGCTACGGCATGATCGGCGCCAACGAGCGGGCCGAGACCTCGTGGCGCGAGTCCGCCTTCGGGTTCCGCCGAGTGACCTCCACCGCGGCGGGCACCGTCATGCCCGGCGCGGGCGTGGCCCGTGCGTCCCGGTGGGCGCGCCGCACCGCGCCGGATGGGGGAGGCTCGGACGGTACAGGGTCCGGGACCGGCGCCGGCGAGGGTGGCGTCCGCGTCACCTCCTCGGACGGGATGTCCGGCGCGCCCACGGCCGACAGCCACTCGGCCGCGCGGCAGTGGCCGGCCGCGGGCGTCGGCACCGGGCGCACGGCACCGCCGCTGCCGCTGCCGACTAACGGCGCCACATCGTCCGCGAACGGCGGTTCCGCGGGCTGGGCCAGAGGTGGCGGGGCGGCCGTGGGCTCGCGAGGTCCTGCGCAGCCGCCGGTCCGCACGACCGGGCCGATGCCCGCCGCGCCCGCTCCGCAATCCCGGGCGACGTCGCCCGCACCCAGGCAGTCGGCGACTCGGTCGGCACCGACGCGGTCCGCGTCGACGCCGCCGGCACCGACGCAGTCCGCACCGACTAAGCCCGCGCCGCCGTTCTGGGCGCGGTCCCGTCGCCGGCCTCAATAGCGGAGCCGGCCATGGAACTCTCGCCCGGCAGGCAGCGGCTGCTGTTTGTCGTCGTCGTCATCGTGCTCGTCGGCCTTGGCATCTTCGTGATCCGCGGGCGGAGCCAGGGAAACGCGGCGGCGCCCGCCGCGACTCCGACGCCGACGGCAAGCTCGCCGGCCGTGAGCGGGACCGCCGCAGCAAGCGAGTCGGCCACCGCCCTGCCGCCTGCGACGCTCCCGCCCGCCACCTCACCCCCCGCCACGGCGGGCGGCGCGAACATCTACCAGTGGCTGCCGTTCACCCAGTCGGACCTCACCGCCGCAGCCAAGACGACGCTCGCCTTCGCCAACGTCTACGCCAACACGAGCTACACCGAGACGAAGGCGACTTACGCCGCCAAGCTGTCCGGGCTGGCAAGCCCGCAGGAGGCGGCGACGCTCCTTTCCGATTTCGAGACGCCCGAAATCGTCGCCACGAGAAACGCCGACAAGCAGGTCGCCACCGGGACCCCGACCATCGACTCGATCAGCTCGTTCGGCCCGCAGGACCCTCCAGGCCCTCCGGGCCCTCCTTCGATCACGTTCGTGGTCACCATCGCACAGAAACTCGCGTCGACCAAGGGCACGATGACCAGCACACCGGAGTACACCATCACGATCGTCTCGACGGCGCATGGCTGGCAGGTCGACAACATCCAACTAGCCTCGCTGGGTAACCAGTGAACCGGCGTGCGGCCGGGCCGACGGTCATCGGCCTCGCCCTCGCGCTGCTGCTCTGCCTGCTCGTGGTGCCGATGCTGGTGGTAGGCGGCACCGCCATGCTGTTCGCGGGCGGCGACGGATCGAACTGCGGGTCCACCGCCGCCGCAGCCGTGCAACCGTCCGCCAGCGACGCGTCTAACTCGATCCCGGCCAACTACCTGCACTGGTTTCAGCTAGTGGGGCTGCAGTACAACGTGCCGTGGAACATTCTGGCCGGCATCGGGAAGGTCGAGAGCGACGACGGCCGCACAACCCTGCCCGGCGTGAACAGCGGATCGAATGCGTTCGGGGCGGCCGGGCCGATGCAGATCGGCATCCGCGGCGCGTCCGGCGACGCGTGGGCCACCTACGCCACCGTCGAGGACGGGAACCCTCCCGCCAGCGTGTACGACCCGGCCGACGCGATCGCGGCAGCGGCCAAGTACCTGGTCGCGCACGGGGTGCAGCAGAACGTCCCTGAGGCGATCTTCGCCTACAACCACGCCAACTGGTACGTCCAGGAGGTGCTGTCATGGGCCTCGACCTACGCCAGCGGCGGCTACACGATCTCCGAGATCACGCCGAACGGCGACGGCACCGCCGACGCCAGCGTCCTCAGCAACACCAACTGCAAGGAGGACAGCCAGCTTGCCTCCTTCGTCGCCCCCAACGCGATCGTGGCGACCGCGGTCAACTACGCCGAGGGACAGCTGGGCAAGCCGTACCTCTGGGGCGGCACGGGGCCGGCCGCGTTCGATTGCTCGGGGCTGGTCATGATGGCCTACCAGTCGGCCGGCGTGACGATCCCGCGCACCTCGCAGGAGCAGTGGAAGCTGCTGCCACACATCCTCGCCGCCAAGGTGCTCCCGGGCGACCTGGTGTTCTTCGCCGGTGGAGACGGCACGGTCAAGGCACCAGGGCATGTCGGCCTGGTAGTCGGCAAGCACACGATGATCGAGGCGTACGCGCCGGGCACCCCGATCCGCGTCTCCGCGTTCGGAACCCCCCAGTCAGCGCCGGGCGACAGCGCGGTCGTCGGCTACGCCCGCCCCTGGGGTAACAACAACGCCAATACGTAAGTTTGAGGTGTATAGCACCATTTGGGGGGTTTGAACCCTGGGCGGAGCCCGCGATGCTAGTCTGCTTATCGGTAACTCTCTGCATGAAAGGCGCTACCGTGTGGAGTTCTAAGCGGGTTTGGCTGGCCGGGACGGGCTCCCTCGCGGCAACCATGATCGCAGTGGCTTGTCTAGCCGGGCCGGCCTCCGGAGGCGTGCAACCGCCGCCCGGGGCGTCGGCCGCCGCACTCGCGGCCGGTCCCGCCGTCTTGGCTGCCGATCCTGCCACCGCGCCGGTCGACGCGCTCCCGGCGCAGGCCGGCCCGATTGTCGCACTCGGCGACTCTTACACCGCTGGCGCTCTCTTGCCGGTCGACTTGAAATCTAGCCCACTCGGGTGTCTACGCTCGCGCAACGCCTATCCGGTGCTTGTCGCGGCTGCGCTCGGCGGTTCCCTGACCAACGTGGCGTGCGAGAGCGCTGGAGTCGCGGATATGACTACGGCCGAGCGGACTCACCTTGGCACCAACCCGCCCCAGCTCAACGCGCTCGCCTCGGACGACTCGATGGTCCTGATCACGCTCAGCGGCGACGACATGGGCTTCATGAACGTGCTCGACGAGTGCATGGAGCTCTCCTTCACCGATCCGTGGGGCAGCCCCTGCCAGGCCCACTACAGCAGCGGCGGCACCGACCAGCTCGCCGCCCAGGTCAAGGCGGAGGCGCCGAGAATGGCCGCCGTCCTGGCAGACATAGCGGCGCGCGCCCCGCTAGCGCGAATCGTGGTCGTCGGCTACGCAGACATGTTCCCGCTCAGCGGCGGCTGCTGGCCGGCCGTGCCGATCACCGACGGCGACATCGCCTACCTGCGCGGCATCGAGCTACAGCTCAACGCGACGCTCGCCGCCGACGCGAAGGCCGCCGGCGCCACCTTCGTCGACACCTACACGCCCACGATCGGCCACGACTTCTGCCAGCCGGAGGGGACCAGGTACGTGGAGGGCGTGCTCCCCGGCTCCTGGGCCCTCCCGTTCCACCCCAATGCCCGGGGCCAGGCGGCCATCGCCGCCGCCGTGCTGACCGCTCTCCAGGCGTCGTAACCCGCCTCGAGTCAAACGTCGGCAACGTGCCGGGGGAGGATGTCGCACAGCAGCAGCCCACTGATCAGCGTTTCAGCTCCGGCATAGCGCCAATCTAGCCTGCCGCCGCCCGCCGCCCGCCGTCCACCCGGACAGCCTCACCGCACCCGCAGGATAGCTAAATGTAGCTTCCAGGTAAGTCTCTATCGGCAGCAGAGTCATTAATTAGCTGTAGAATTCGAGTATCAACTTAAAAGGAGACCGGAAGGGGGAACCCCTGATGGAACCAGAGTCAGGCCAAGAGCCAGGGCACGAAGGTCCCCCCGCTCCGGAGCCGACGCCGGCACCCCCGGCCCCGGTGACGCGCGCTCTCCCGACGGGTCTGGCTCTTCCGGCTCTTCCGGCTCTTCCGGCTCCCGTGACGCGGGCGCTTCTGACGCCTCCCCTCCCGGCTCCGCCTCCCCTCCCGGCTCCGGCTCCCCTCCCGGCTCCGGCTCCTCTGCCGGCTCCGGCTCTGGCTCCAGCAGCTCTGGTCCCGTTCCCGCTCGCGATCCCGATGATGCGGGCGCTTGTGATGGCGCGGGTGGCTTCGGTGATCTGGACGGGCTGGAGGGGACGCTGGTGGCCGCGAGGGAGCGGGCGGAGCTGCTGGGCGGGTTCGCCCCCGGCGGCGTCTGGGACAGGCACCCGCCGGACCCCGAGCTCGCCGATGCCCTCGCGCGGGCGGCCGGGGCGGAGTGGCGGTGCGCGGCGACCGGGGAGGAGCTGATCGGGCTGCTGCGGGGCATGGCGGCGCTCCTGCGGCTTGGCCGGCTGGGCGGGCACGGTGGAGGCGCGCTGCCGTATCCTCCACTAAGCCCGCGCGGCGCGCCGCGACTAAGCCCCGGATGACGGTCCCCGGGGCTAGGGTTGGATTGTCCGCCGGCGGGGTTTCTAGGAGGATGACGTGACCAGCGATTCGTTCGTGCACCTGCATGTCCATACCGAGTACTCGATGCTCGACGGTGCCGCGAAGATCGCGAAGCTGGCCGCGCGGGCCAAGGACCTGGGCATGCCCGCCGTGGCGATGACCGACCACGGTAACATCTTCGGCGCCTATGAGTTCCAGAAGACCGTCGCGGGCGCCGGGCTGACGCCCATCATCGGGATCGAGGCGTACGTCGCGCCCGAGTCCCGGCTGTACAAGCAGCCGGTCTACTGGGGCGACCAGAACCAGCGTAAGACCGACGAGGCCACCGGGCGCGGTGGTGACGTGTCCGCATCCGGCTCCTACCTGCACAAGACGCTGCTCGCCGCCTCCGCCCAAGGGCTGCGGAACCTGATGAAGATCTCGTCGCTGGCGTCGCTCGACGGCTACTACCGCAAGTGGCCCCGGATGGACGACGAGCTGCTTGAGCAGTACCACGAGGGGATCATCGCGACCACCGGCTGTCCTTCAGGCGCGGTGCAGACCCGGCTGCGGCTCGGCCAGTACGAGGAGGCGCTCAAGGCCGCGGGCAAGTACCAGGACATCTTCGGCAAGGAGAACTACTTCCTTGAGCTGATGGACCACGGCATCCCGATCGAGGCCGCTGTTCGCGGCGACCTGCTGCGCATCGCCAAGCACCTGGGCATTCCGCCGCTGGCGACCAACGACTCTCACTACGTCACCGAGGACCAGGCCGGCGCGCACGACGCGCTGCTGTGCGTCGGCACCAACTCTCAGGTCGACGACCCGACCCGGTTCCGGTTCTCCGGCTCGGGGTACTACCTGCGCACGGCCGATGAGATGCGGGCGCTGAACTCCTCGGACGAGTGGGCGGACGCGTGCCGCAACACGCTGCTGATCGCCGAGCGGGTCGAGTCCTACAAGGAGGTCTTCGCCCACCGCGACCTGGCCGCCAAGTTCCCCGTGCCCGAGGGGGAGACGGAGATGACCTGGCTGCGCAAGGAGGCGCAGCGGGGCGCGGTGCGCCGGTACGGGGCCGAGGTTCCGTCGCACATCACCGAGCGGATCGAGTTCGAGCTCGGCGTCATCGAGCAGATGGGGTTCCCCGGCTACTTCCTGGTCGTCGCCGACATCTGCAAGTACGCGCGGGACAACCAGATCGCGATCGGCCCCGGCCGAGGGTCGGCGACGGGCAGCATGGTCTCCTACGTCACCGGGATCACCGAGCTCGACCCGATCGAGCACAGCCTGCTGTTCGAGCGGTTCCTTAACCCCGAGCGCATCAGCATGCCCGACGTCGACCTGGACTTCGACGAGCGCCGCCGCGGCGACATGATCCGGTACGTCACCGAGAGGTACGGCGAGGAGAACGTCTCGCTGATCATCACCTACATGACGATCAAGTCCAAGGCCGCGGTCAAGGACGCGAACCGGATCCTGGGCTACCCGTTCGCGATCGGGGAGAAGATCACCAAGGCGTTCCCGCCTGCGGTCCAGGGGAAGGAGATCCCCCTCGCCGCGATCTTCGACGAGGACCACGACCGGCACGCCGAGGCCGGCGAGCTGCGCTCGATGTACGCCGACGATCCCGACGTCAAGAAGGTCATCGACACCGCCAGGGGCATCGAGGGCCTGATCCGGGGCACCGGCGTGCACGCGGCCGGCGTGATCTTGTCGTCCGAGCCGCTGGTGGACGTGATGCCGATCCACCGGCGGGCGGACGACGGGGCCCGGATCACCGGTTTCGACGGCCCGAGCTGCGAGTACATGGGCTCGCTGAAGATGGACTTCCTCGGCCTGCGGAACCTGACCGTCATCTCCGACGCGGTGCTGAACGTTAAGGCCAACCGCGGCATCGACGTGGACATGCTCAAGCTCCCGCTCGACGACGCCAAGGCCTACGAGCTGCTGGCGGCCGGAAAGACGCTCGGGGTGTTCCAGCTCGACTCCACGATGATGCGGGACCTGACCAAGCTGATGGCGCCCGCCCGGTTCGAGGACATCTCGGCCGTGCTCGCGCTGGGCCGCCCGGGCCCGATGGAAGCCAAGTCGCACATCAACTACGCGCTGCGCAAGAGCGGCCAGCAGCCGGTCTCCCCGGTCCACCCGGAGCTGAAGGAGCCGCTCGAGGAGATCCTGGGCGAGACCTACCACCTGGTCGTCTACCAAGAGCAGGTCATGGCCATCGCCCGCAAGCTGGCCGGGTACACCCTCGGCGGCGCCGACATCCTGCGGCGGGCGATGGGCAAGAAGAAGAAAGAGGAGATGGACAAGCAGTGGGCCATGTTCTCCTCCGGGATGAAGGACAACGGCTACTCCGAGGAGGCGACCCAGGCGGTCTGGGACGTCCTGCTGCCGTTCTCCGCTTACGGGTTCAACAAGTCCCACACCGCCGGGTACGGGCTCGTCTCCTACTGGACCGCCTACCTCAAGGCCAACTACCCCGCCGAGTACATGGCCGCCCTGCTGACCTCGGTCGGCACCAACAAGGACAAGATGGCCGTCTACCTGGCCGAGACCCGCCGGATGGGCGTCAAGGTGCTGCCGCCCGACGTCAACGAGTCGCAGCTGCGGTTCGCGGCCGTCGGCGACGACATCAGGTTCGGGCTCGGCGCGATCCGCAACGTCGGCGAGAACGTCGTCGACGGCATCATCTCCGCCCGCGCCGCCCAGGGCAGGTACGCCAGCTTCAACGACTTCCTCAACAAGGTGCCGCTCCCCGTCTGCAACAAGCGGGTGGTCGAATCGCTGGTCAAGGCGGGCGCCTTCGACAGCCTCGGACATCCCCGCAAGGGGCTGATCCTGGTCCACGAGCAGGCCGTCGACGCCGTGATCAGCGTCAAGCGCAACGAGGCGATCGGGCAGGACTCGCTGTTCGGGCCCATGGACGGTCCGTCAGAGGCCGGCTCGGCGCTCGAGGTGGCCATTCCCGACAGCTGAATGGAGCCAGCAGGACACCCTCGCCTTCGAGCGCGAGATGCTCGGCCTGTACGTGTCGAGCCACCCGCTCGACGGGGCCGAGGCGCTGCTCGAGCGCAGCCGCGACCACAGCATCGCCGACATCCTCGACGGCGCGGGCGGCAACGGCAGCGTCCGCGTGGCCGGCATCATCACCGCGGTGACCAAGAAGATCACCAAGCAGGGCAACGTGTGGGCGCTGGTCGGGATCGAGGACCACGAGGCCGCCCTGGAGGTTGCCTGCTTCCCCAACACCTACCAGCTCTACGTCCAGGCCCTCATACCCGACGCGGTCGTCTCGGTCACGGGGAAGATCCGCAAGTCGGAGACGAGCGACGGCAACACCACGGTGTCCTTCAGCGCCGAGCTGCTCGAGGTTCTCGACGTCACCGCCGCCCAGAACGGCGCGCTCCCGCCCGTCGTACTCAACATCCGCGAAGACAGGATCACCTCGGGACTCACCGATGAGCTCAAGCGCATCCTCCAGGCGCATCCGGGGAAGGCCCCGGTGCACATGAACGTGAGCAGGCCGGGCAGGCCCGGGGCGACGCGGCTGAACCTGACTATGTTCAGCATCGAGCCGACCAACAGCTTCATGGCCGACATCAAGTCCCTGCTCGGCCCGACCTCAGTCGCCCAGTGAGCCCGCGTGCGCGGTGAGCCCGCGAGCGCGCGGGAAGGTCAGCGATCGGCGGCGTGACGGCCGCGGCGCACCGACCGGACCCCGCGCGGCGTCCGGGCCTCCTGGGCCTTTCTTGACAGCTCGTCGGGCAGTCGCAGCAGCGGGTTGGCGGCGCTCGCCACCACGTCCTGGGCCATGTCGGTGACCCGGGACCCGCGCGAGCGCGCCGCCCCGCGCAGCAGGTCGAACGCCTCCCGCGGCTGTAGCCGGTGCCGCTCGGCGAGCACGCCGATGGCCTGCTCAACCCGGACCCGCGACGCCAGGGCGTGCTCGAGCTGGGCGACGGTGACGGCCAGCCGCGCGGCCTCCTGGGGCTCGTTGGTCACGTCCACGGCCGGCAGCGGTCCGGTGTTGCTGCGCCTCGGGGCCGGCGGGCGAGCGGTCCGGCGGGGAGCGCCGTTGGCGTCCACCGCCTCGAGCAGACCCGTGTCCTGGGTAACCGCCTGGTCGGCGGCGAACAGGTCCGCGAGGACCATCGCGCTAGTCAGGTCGGAGACGTTCTCCTCGCCGACAACCCAGCCGTTTTCGGCCTTGCGCACGACCACATCGTCGGTGTGCCGAACGTCGTTTGATCTGTTCTCGCTCATACCGGTCCCGCCTCCCCCAGCTGGCTACCACTGGCCACCAGCAACACACTATGCGTAGAACGCCACAGACCCCGAATTCCATTCGCGAATGAATTCGTAGACGGGGGAGGGGGAACCCAGGGTCCGTTCGAGACTATCGATTTTTGCTTGGCTTCCTTAGCTCGCAGTGCTGGCGAGCTGCGCAAGCTTCTTCTGCACCTGCGCGGCGGAGGGGTTGCACATCGTCGAACCGTCGCCGAACAGGATGGTGGGGACGGTCTGGTTGCCACCGTTGACGCTCATCACGAACTCGGCCGCCGCCGGGTCGAGCTCGATGTCGACCTCCGTGACCTCGATCCCGGCCCGGCCGAGCTGCCGCTTGAGGTTCTTGCAGAACCCGCACCAGGTCGTCGTGTACATCGTCAGCGGCACGGGAAACTCCTCGTTGTTCGGTGGCCAACCGCGTGCTTTGCGGGGGTCTTCGGGTCGTTGCAACAACTTTTGCCGTCCCGGCCTTCCCGCGCTGGCCGGCCTTCCCTGGCCCGCATGCGGCAAGATGTGACGGATGGACCCCGATGACCTGCTCGCCGCGCTCGACCCGGAGCAGCGCGAGGTGGCGCTCGCCTGCCGGGGGCCGGTCTGCGTGCTCGCGGGGGCCGGAACGGGCAAGACGCGGGCGATCACGCACCGCATCGCCTACGCGGTCGCGACCGGGGTGGCCAACCCGGCGCACGTGCTCGCGCTTACCTTCACCGTCCGGGCGGCGGGAGAGCTTCGCGGGCGGCTGCGCGCGCTTGGCGGCGGCGCCGAGGCGGTGCGCGCGGCCACGTTCCACTCGGCCGCGCTGCGCCAGCTCAGCTACTTCTGGCCCAAGGTGATCGGCGGCCGGCCGCCCAAGCTGGTGGAGTCCAAGCTTCCGCTGCTCCGGGAGGCGGCCCGTGACCTGGGGCTCTCGCTCGCGGGGGGCGCGCTCGCGGAGGCAGTGACCGAGATCGAGTGGGCGAAGGTCTGCCAGACCCATCCGGACTCCTACGTGTTCGCGGCGGCCGAGGCCGGACGGTCGCCCTCGGCCGGCCTGGAGGAGGTCGGGCGGCTTTACCAGGCCTACGAGGCGCTGCGCAGAGACCGGCAGCTGATCGACTTCGAGTCGGTGCTCGAGCTGACGGCGGCGATCCTGCTCACCGAGCCCGCCGTCGCCCGCGAGGTGCACGGCGCGTTCCGCTACTTCACCGTGGACGAGTTCCAGGATGTCAACCCGCTGCAGAAGCTGCTGCTTGACGCCTGGCTGGGCGGGCGCGAGGAGCTGTGCGTGGTGGGTGACCCGCAGCAGACGATCTACTCGTTCACCGGGGCCACCTCAGAGTACCTGCGGGGGTTCGCCGGGGACTTTCCCAGTGCGACCGTCGTGCGGCTGGTCCGCGACTACCGATCGACCCCGCAGGTAGTGGCGGCGGCGAACCGGCTGACGGCCGGGGGGATCGGGCGGCTCGGCGGCGCGGAGTCATCCGGGGCGCTGGTGGCGCAACGGCCGACCGGGCCCGATCCGCTGGTGACGCGGTACCCGGACGAGGACGCGGAGGCAGCCGGAGTCGCGGGCACTGCTGCTGGCCTGATCGCCCAGGGCGTGCCGCCGCACCAGATCGCCGTCCTGTTGCGGATAAACGCCCACATGGAGCGGTTTGAGCGGGCGCTGGCGGACGCGAAGGTGCCCTACGTGGTGCGCGGCGCCGAGCGCTTCTACGACCGCCCCGAGGTCCGCCAGGCGCTGGTGCTGATCCGCGGCGCGGCCCGGGCAGAGGGAGCGGGCATGGACGCGACCGGGCCGCCCGGGGAGCTGCCCGCGGCCGTCAGGCACGTGCTCGCGTCGGCCGGGCTGACCGCGGTGCCGCCGGCCGCGCGCGGCGCCATCAGGGAACGATGGGAGTCGCTGGCCGCGATCGCCGGGCTCGCCGATGACCTGGCCGCGGCTCGGCCCGGCGCGACGCTGGCGGAGTTCGCGGGCGAGCTCAGCGAGCGGGCGGAGACCGGCCACGCCCCGGTCGCCGCCGCCGTGACCTTGGCCACGATGCACGCAGCCAAGGGCCTGGAGTGGGACGCGGTGCTGATCCCGGGGCTGGTTGAGGGCATAATGCCCATCGTGCACGCGAGAACGGCCGAGGCCATCGAGGAAGAACGGCGACTGCTGTACGTCGCGGTGACCAGGGCGCGGGTCCGCCTCGTGCTCTCCTGGGCGCCGGCCAGGACACCGGGCGCGGAGGCGGCGCGGCAGCGGTCGCGCTTCGTGGCGGCGCTGTTCCCGCCCGCGGCGGCCGCGGCGGCGCGCTCATGAGCGACTCGCTCGACAAGCTCCTCGACCTGCTCGACCTGGAGCAGATCGAGATCAACATCTTCCGCGGCCGGTCGCCCGACGAGACGGTCCAGCGGGTCTACGGCGGGCAGGTGGCCGGGCAGGCGCTGGTCGCCGCCGGGCGGACGGTGCCCGACGACCGGCCGGTGCACTCGCTGCACGCGTACTTCATCCGGCCCGGCGATCCGTCGGTCCCGCTCATCTACAGCGTTGACCGGATTCGAGACGGGCGCTCGTTCACGACCCGCCGGGTGACCGCGATCCAGCACGGCAAGCCGATCTTCGCGCTCTCGGCGTCGTTCCACCATCCGGAGCCCGGCCTCGAGTACGCCCTGCCGATGCCGGCCGCGCCCCCGCCCGAGCAGCTCCGACCCAACTCGGAACGGTTCGCCGCGGCGATCGGCGTTACCCTGCCCGCGCACGTGCGGGAGAGCCCGATCGACGTCCGCTCGGTCGGCCCGATGTCGGTCGAGGTGGCCGTCGACCCGACGCTGCAGGCGTCAGCCGCCAACCTCGTCTGGCTGCGCGTGAACGGCGAGCTGCCCGATGACCCGTTGCTGCACGTCTGCCTGATGACCTACGCCTCGGATCTCACGCTGCTCGATACGGTCCTCCTCGACCTGGGCGTGAGTTGGCACAACGGGACCGCCATGGGGGCCAGCCTGGACCACGCGATGTGGTTCCACCGGCCGTTCCGCGCCGACCAGTGGCTGCTGTACGCGCAGGAGACGACTTCCGCCTCGGGCGCGCGCGGTCTGGCCCGCGGCGAAGTGTTCACCGCCGAGGGCGATCTGGTCGTCTCCGTGGTCCAGGAGGGCCTCATCCGTACCACTCCAAAGTCCAATTACTGACCGCTTACGCGGACCAATCAAGCTAGGGAAACAAATCTCTCTCCAGAAGAGAAATCCCAGGTCAAAAATGTGTTGCCCTCCCTTGAAGCTCTCTCGTAGAGTTACGTCATGTCCGTGGGCCAGAGCAACGACCCCTGTGGAAGGAGGTGCCCCGGTGCTGAACTACACGATTGACGTGACGGCTGCCCCGTGTGGCGCCGCGTTCCCGGGTGCCGGCTCGCCGTGGACGATGCAGGCCCCCGGCCTGTCCGCCGTGGGGATGGACCATGTCCGCACGCCGTATCCCGTTCCGGTCGCCGTGGCTGCCGACGCGCGTCTCGCCGCGTTCCGGCAGAGCCCGGCCATGACGCAGAAGCAGCTTGTCGCCCTGGCGACCGGTCTGCCCACCGCTACTGACAACCGCAAGCACAACGTCTACAAGACCCGCGTTAACGCCGGCGGCGATGGCGCATCGGGTCCGCATCCAGAACGGGAACCGGCCTAAAACAGGCCGGTGAAGATCCCCTCAGGCCGCGGACCCGCACACAGGGTCCGTGGCCAGATTTATTTCGCAGGCCCGGTCCCGTCAGACCAGCACAACTGGACCAGCAAGCGAGAGGGGATGGCACCGATGCTGCGGCCCGATGCCTCCGCGAGCGCGACAAGCGCGGCGGGGTTCGAGTCAATATCGTCGAGGTTCGAGACGGTCGCCGTGGTCGACCCGTACATCGACGAGCACGCCGGACAGGGCGCTACCGCGACCGGGATCGCGATGCTCTTCGGTCAGGCCGACGTCCCGGCGGGCCTCGATCTGCCGTGCGCGGACGATCCTGAGCTGTTCTTCGCCGAGGCGCCGGAGGACGTCGAGGCGGCGAAGGCCCTCTGCCAGGGCTGCCGGGCCCGCGAAGTCTGCCTTCAGGGCGCCCTCCAACGGCGTGAGCCGTGGGGCGTCTGGGGCGGGGAACTACTCCTGCGCGGCGTCGTCGTCCCGCGCAAGCGGCCGAGGGGCCGTCCCCGCAAGGCGTCCGCCGAGGAGCTAACTGGTGCGGCCAAGACCGATGAACAGGCCGCCTAGCCAACGTCTTAACTGACGAACACATCTTCTGGTAATTGATGCGACAAGCACCCATGCCCGACAAACGTACGCACACAATGCGAAGAGGTCTTCACCACCATGTATATCGAACAGTGCCTCGCCCGCGAGCGACACGAGGAGCGCCTTAGGCAGGCGCAAGAGGAAAGGACGGCAAACCAGGTCGCCGAGCTCCACCGGATGGAGAAGCGGCAGCAGCGCGCCGAGCGCGAACTGCTCCACGCCTGGCAGGCCGTGGACCGCCTGCGGTCAGTGATCCAGGCCGTCCGCTAACCGGAACGTAACAACCGACGTAACAACGGATAAGGACCCGGGGTGCGCGAGGGCCATCCCGGGTCCTGTTACGTTCAGGCGCCGCCGGCTCTTACGCGGGGTTCGCGTAGCCGGGGACCCAGCGGACCACCTCGGCCCGGAACGGGCCCGCGCATTCGAGCTGGCACAGCACCCCGATCCCGGCGGTCGACACCCGGTGGATCAGCACGTAGGACGGCGGCAGGTTGAACTTGCGGGCGACGGCGTTCAAGTCGGTCATCCGGCTGGCCTCCTCGCGCATCCACTCCCGGCTGAACTTGAACGTCTCGACGCTCGACGGCTCCGCCAGCGGCGCGAGAAACGCGCGCAACGCGTCCAAGTCGACCGCGATGCCCGGCCGGAGGAAGTTGTCCGCCCGCAGTTCGCGCTCGACCTCGACGATGTCGGGATCCGGGTCGTGCATGATGCGCAGCAGCCGTCCGAAGATCGGCGGCAGACCGTCGGGCAACCGGTTCACCGCGCCGAAGTCGAGCACGCCGAGGCGGCCGTCGGCCAGCAGCCGGAAGTTGCCCGGGTGGGGGTCGGCGTGCAGCAGCCCGGCCCGGGCCGGACCGGAGAACAGGAACGTGGTCAGCAGGATGCCGGCCCGATCGCGCTCGATCTTCGACCCGTCGCTGATGATCTTCGAAAGCGGGGTGCCGTCCATCCACTCGGTGACCAGCACGTGATCGGTCTCGGTGACGACCGGCGGCACGTAGATGTCGGGATCCCCGGCGTAGGCGGCGGCGAAGGCCCGCTGGGCGGCGGCCTCAAGATGGTAGTCGAGTTCCTCTGCCACCCGGTCCCGGAGCTCGTCGAGCATCGGCTTGACGTCGAGCCCCGGCATCAGCAGGCCGAACAGCCTGCCCACCCGGGCGAGCTGGGTGAAGTCGTTGAGCAGGGCCTTGCCCGCGCCCGGATACTGAATCTTGACGGCGACCTGCCTACCGTCCTTCCATACGGCCCGGTGCACCTGGCCGATCGACGCGGCGGCGGCCGGCGTATCGTCGAACGAGTCGAACTCGGCCTGCCAGTCCGCACCGAGGTCGGCCGCCAGCACCCGGTGCACGGTGCTGGCCGGCAGAGGCGGCGCGGACTCCTGCAGCCGGGTCAGCGTGGCCCGGTACGGCTCGGCGATCTCGGGCGGCAGCGCCGCCTCGAAGATCGACAGCGCCTGGCCGAACTTCATCGCCCCGCCCTTGAGCTCGCCCAGCACGCGGAACACCTGATCGGCGGTGCGCTGCTGGATCTCCTGCCCGACGATCTCGGCCGAGATGCCGCCGAGCCGCTTGCCGAACCCGAGCGCGGTCCGTCCGAAGTAACCGAGCGGCAGCCCCGCGAGCTTGGCGGAGCGCTGCACACTGCCCCGAGGGACGTCGCTGCCCCGGGGGACGTCGCCGCTCTTGGGGACGTCGCCCGTTTCCACACTGTCCGCCATGCATATGACTCTAGCTCCGCCGCGCCCGTGCTCCCCGCCTTCCGCCGTCGCGGCGGCGGACCTGTCGGCTACGCCAGCGACACCAATAGGCGCTGTCGATGGCGTAGCCGACAGCAGCCGACGGGCGGAGAAGCGTCGCTATATGGCCGGAATGTCGGTCGTCGCGGTCACGATTTGTGCATGAGACCAGCACTGAAGGCGGGACTACGGCCGCTCTGGCGGGACCGCGACACGCTGCAAATCGGGGTCGATCCGCGGCGCGCTCGCGCGCTGACCGGGCTCGGCAAGGCCGCGGCGATCGTGTCGCTGCTCGACGGGTCCCGCGATACCGCCGAGGTGGCCAGGACCGCCGGGACCTACGGCATCGGCCAGGACGCGGTGGACCGGGTGGTCGGGCTGCTGGCCGCGGCCGGGGTGCTCGACGACTTCCCTGCGGACCTGCGGGCCGCCCTCCCCGGGTACCTGCTCGAGCGAATCACCCCCGAGCTGGCCTGCGCCGCGCTTGCCTACGGGCACGGCGACGGCGGCGCGGCGGTGCTCGCCCGCCGCCGGGCCGCGTTCGCGCGGGTCTACGGCGCGGGGCGGGTGGGCGCCTGCGTCGCGACGTTCCTCGCGGCCTCCGGCTTGGCCTGGGTGAGCTGCCAGGACAGCGGGACAACGGGGCCGGCCGACATCACCCCGGGCGGGCTCGGCCTGGCCGACGTGGGCGCGAGCCGGTCGGCCGGGGTCGCCCGCGCGGTCCACCGGGTGGCGCGGGAGGTGCGGACCGCCGACGACGGCCGCCGACTGCCCGACCTGGCCGTGCTCACCGGCCGGCCCGACCCGGTGGTGGTGGCCGATCTGATGCGGCACCGCGTGCCGCACCTGGTGGTGCACGCGGACGAGGCGATCGGCGTGGTCGGACCGCTTGTCCTGCCCGGACGGTCGGCCTGCGTGCGCTGCGTGGACCTGAGCAAGGCGGCGCGGGATCCAGCCTGGCCGCACATCCTCGCCCAGGCCGGGGGCGCCGGCGGGCCGGTCACGGTGCCGCAGGCGTGCGACACCGTGCTCGCGGCGGCGACCGCCGCGCTCGCGGCCGGGCAGGCGCTCATGGTCATCGACCGGGCGGGCGAGCCGGCCGCCGCCAACGGCACGCTCGAGTTGGTGCTGCCGGGGTGGCAGTGGCAGCGGCGCGGCTGGCCGGCCCACCCCGCCTGTACCTGCGGCGCCGCCGCGGTCGCGAACGACCGCGTTGACGCCTGCTTACTCCGTCCCCGGCTCGTCCTCCGCCGCCGGGCCGTCCTCCGCTGCGGGGCCGTCCTCGAGATCGGAGATGTCGAGTTCGGCGGCGCCGCGCAGGAACCCTTCCGGGTTGGCCAGGTCGTCCGCCGTCGGCAGCAGGTCCGGATGGGCCCAGAGCGCGTCCCTTCCCTCGATCCCGCGCGCCTGCGTCACGTCGGCCCACAGCACCGCCGCCTCGCGCAGCATCCGGGGCCGCAGCTCCAGGCCGACCAGGGCGGCGAAGGTCCGTTCCGACGGGCCGCCGGAGGCCCGGCGGCGCCGGATGGCCTCGGCCAGCGCCGCGCTGTGCACCAGCCGTGAATCCGCGGCGGCGGCGACCACGGTCGCCACCCACCCTTCGACCAGGGCAAGCGCGGTCTCGAGGCGGGACAGTGCGGCCTTCTGCTGCGGTGAGTCCTCCGGGCGGAACAGCGTCTCGCCGCTCAGCGCACCGCGCAGCGCCTCCTCGGGGTTGGCCATGTCCATGTCTGGCAGGGCCTCCCGCAGCTTGCTCATATCGATGGTGATGCCGGCCGCGTAGGCCTCCACCGCGCCGAGCAGGTGCTGGCGGAGCCAGGGCACGTGGCCGAAGAGCCGGTGGTGCGCCGCCTCGCGCAGCGCGAGGAAGAGCCGCACCTCACCGGGGTCCACCGACAGGCCATCGCCGAACGCGGCGACGCCGGAAGGCAGCAGCGCCGCCGTGCCCTCGGGGGCCAGCGGCAGGCCGATGTCGGTGGAGGTGGCCATCTCGCTCGCGAGCTCGCCGATCGCCGTGCCGACCTGGCCGCCGAGCATCGCCCCGCCGAGCTGCCGCAGCATCGGCGCGAACGCGGTCATGCCGCCCATCCCCGACAGCATCGCCCGCATCTCCGGGGGCACGTCCTCATCGAGGTTGGTCGGATCGAAGGCAGCCAGCGAGCCCATGGCCTCGATTGCCCTGGTCGCAATTGGCTCGCACAGGGTAGACCAGACTGGGAAGGTCGCCTCGAGCCACTCCGACTGGGACCACGCCTCGATCTTCCTGATGCCGGAAGGGAACGCGGTGACGTCGTCCAGCCACAGGTCGGCCAGGCGGACGGCCTCGGTGACGGTGGCGCGCTCGTTGGCGAGCACGCTCGGATCACCGCGGCCGGCGATGGAGTGCCTGGCTAGGTTCTTCGCCAGGTCCCAGTTGACCGGCCCTCCGCTGTAGGAGAGCAGGTCGGCGAACTGGCGTAGCGCGTCGGCGAACTGGTTCGGGTTGCCGGGGCCGCCAGGGCCCTCGGGGCCGCCGGGAAGTCCGAATCCGAACGGACCGGACGGCCCTTGGCCGCCGGGCGGCGTCGAATCGTCGTCGCCGGGCCGGCTGGGTGGGCCGAACCCAAAGGGTGGACGGTCAGCCATGATGCGCCCCCTCAGCTGATAGGGGTCGGGCAGGATAGAAGGGTCATACATTGCCACGCTATTCGGGAGCAGCCGATTTTGAGAAACGGCAGACGGCAGGTTCGCCATGAGCGCAGCGTTCGCCGTGAGCGTAGCACCGCTGCGGCGCCGCCGGTGGTGGCGGTCACCGGTGCGGCCCGCGGCGTCGGGCACGCGCTCGCACTCCGGCTCGCGGACTCGCCGCTGATCGGCCGGGTGGTCGCGATCGACGACCACCGGGGAGACGCGGCCGGAGTGACCTGGCGGGTCGCCGACGTCAGGGATCCCGCGCTGGCGGCGCGGCTGGCGGGGGTGGACGTGGTGGTGCACACGGACATTTCCACGTCGGTCGATCAGGACCCCAGGGAGCGGCGCGCGCGAAACGTGCGCGGCGCGCAGACCGTGCTGACCGCCGCGGCGGCCGAGCGGATCGGCCGAGTCGTGCTTGTGACCAGCGCGATGGTGTACGGGGCGCGCCCCGACAACCCGGTGCCGCTGCCCGAGGACGCGCCGCTGCTGGCCGATGCGGACGGCAGCGTGGCCGGGGACCTGGTGGAGATCGAGGAGCTGGCCCGGCGGTCGCGGCGGGTCAACCCGGGCACCCTGGTGACCGTGGCGCGGCCCGCCGCGCTCGTCGGGGACGCGGTTGACACGCTGCTGACCAGGCATTTCGAGGCCCCCCGGCTGCTCGCGGTGCGGGGTTGCGGGCCGCGCTGGCAGTTCTGCCACGTCGATGACCTCGTCTCCGCGCTTGAGCTGGCGGCGGCGGGGGTGATCGGCACCGACTTCGCGGTGGGATGCGACGGGTCCCTCTCGCAGGCCGAGGTGGAGGTGCTGAGCGGCATGAAGTCGCTCGAGCTGCCCGCGCGGCTGACGTTTGGCACCGCGCAGCGGCTGCACCGGCTCGGCGCGACCCCCGCGCCCGCAGCGGAGCTGCGCTACGTGGTCTACCCCTGGGTGGTGGACTGCGCGGCGCTGCGCGCGGCGGGCTGGCGCCCGTCCGTCAGCAACGCCGAGGCCCTCTCGGTTCTGCTGGCCGCGCGCGGCGGCCATCACGCGGTGGTCGGCCGCCGCCTAGCCCGCAAGGACGCGGCGCTGACGGCCGCGGGCGCGGCGGGCACGGCCGCCGCCGTCCTCGGCACCGCCGCGATTGTCCGCCATGCCAGGAGAAGAAATAAGGGCTAAAAGAATTTTCCCGAACGGACGCGTGGTGGCACCGATCGGCGTGCTGGGGCCCATCCGTGGTTGGCGCGGTACCGTGGTCGGGTGAACCAGATCAGGCTGATCGCCATCCGCGAAACGGCGCTGTCGGTGGACGAGGTGCGGTCTGCGATCGCGGACCCGGCGGCGGGGGGCGAGGTGCTGTTCGTCGGCACCGTGCGCGACAACGACGCCGACCGGGGCGTGACCGAGCTGGCCTACTCGGCGCACCCGTCGGCGGCGGACGAGCTGCGGCGGGTGGCCGAGTCCGTCGCCGCGAAGTACCCCGATGCGATCGCGGTCGCAGCGGTGCACCGGGTCGGAGAGCTGGCGGTAGGAGACCTGGCGGTAGTCGTCGGGGTGTCGTGCGCGCACCGCGCCGAGGCGTTCCACGCCTGCCACGCGCTCATCGACGAGCTGAAGGCCTCGGTGCCGGTCTGGAAGCACCAGCGGTTCACCGACGGTTCCGACGAATGGGTCGGCAGCGCGTAGTCTTCCGATCATGTCCCGACGTTCCCTGACGCTGGCCATCGCCGGCCTCGCGACGGTGGTCGCGATCGCGGTGGCGGTGCTCCTCCCCGTGCCCTACGTGATACTCGGACCGGGCCCGACGCTGAACACGCTGGGCGAATCCTCGGGGCAGCCGCTCATCACGATCAGCGGGCACCGCACGTACCCCACCACCGGAAACCTCAACCTGGTGACGGTCAGCTATCAGGGCGGCCCCGGCTCCAACATGAACATCTTCCAGGCGCTGCGTGCGTGGCTTGACCCGTCGGAGGCCGTGGTCCCGCAGACCGAGCTGTTCCCGGCCGGGCAGTCCGCGCAGCAGACGCAGGCGCAGGACACCCAGGAGATGACCGGCTCGCAGCAGCTGGCCACCGCCGCCGCGCTGTCCGCGCTCCACATCCCGTACCAGACGCTGGTCAGCGTGGTCTCGACCGTTCCGGGCTACCCGGCCAGCAAGGTGCTGCGTGTCGGCGACGTCATCGAGTCGGTGGATGGCGCGCCGGTGACGAGCCAGGCGGCGTTGAGTTCGAAGATCACGGCGCATCCGGCGGGCACGGTGCTGACGCTCATGGTGCTGCGAGCCGGGAAGACGCTGACGATCCCGGTCGCGACCAAGGCGTCGGGCGGCACCCCGGTCGTCGGCGTCGAGGTGCAGGAACAGTACAAGTTCCCGTTCACGGTGTCGATCACCGTGGGCAACATCGGCGGTCCGAGCGCGGGGATGATGTTCGCGCTCGGGATCGTCGACAAGCTCACCCCGCTCAACCTCACCGGCGGAAAGTTCATCGCCGGGACCGGCGAGATCACCGCCTCGGGCCAGGTCGAGCCGATCGGCGGTATTCAGCAGAAGATGGTGGGCGCCCGCTCGGCCGGCGCCACGATCTTCCTGACCCCGGCCGGCAACTGCTCGGACACCGCCGGGGCGGTGCCCGCCGGGCTGCGGCTGGTGAAGGTATCCACGCTGTCGCAGGCCATGTCCGATCTTGAGGCGATTAAGGCGGGCAAGCCGGTCCCCTCCTGCTGACGGTTGTCACTGTTACCTGGCCATGCTCGCTGGCTCAGGGGTGCGGGCGTAGGCTTCGGTTGTCAGGTAAGGCGAAGGGAGCTCGTTAGTCGTGGCACTTCGGGTACTCGTCGATGCGACCGGGGTGCCGGCCGACCGAGGCGCGCTGGGCCGTTACGTGGACGGGCTGATCGGCGCTCTCGGCTCCACCGGGATCGACGTCGCCGTGGCCTGTCAGCTCGCCGACGAGGAGCGGTACCGTCGGCACGCGCCGGACGCGACGATCGTGGCAGGCCCGGTCGGGCTCGGGCACCGGACCGAGCGGATCGCGTGGGAGCAGAGCGGGCTCCCGGTGCTGGCGGAGCGGGTCCGCGCCGACGTTCTGCACATGCCGTACTACTCGATGCCGATGCACCCCGGCCTGCCGACCGTGGTCACCATCCACGACGTCACCTTCTTCACCGATCCCGAGCGGTACACGCCGTCCAGCGCGATGTCGCTGAAGTCGGCCACCATGGCGTCGGCCAGGCAGGCGACCCGGCTGATCGTGCCGTCCAACGCCACCCGCGACGAGCTGGTCAGGGTGATCGGCATGGACCCGGCCAAGATCGACGTCGCCTATCACGGGGTGGACCACAACCTGTTCCACCGCCCCACCCCGGAGCAGGTCACCCACGTCACCGCCCGCCTCGGGCTGCGCGGCAAGCCGTACGTGGCCTTCCTCGGGTCGCTGACGCCGCGCAAGAACGCGCCCGCTGTGGTCCGTGGCTGGGCCGAGGCGGTAGCCGACCTGGAGAACCCGCCCGCGCTCGTCCTGGCGGGCGGCGGCGGCTGGAGCTCCGAGCTCGACGAGGCGGTCGCGGCCGTGCCGGCCAGCCTGCGCCTGGTCAGGCCCGGCTACCTGCCGTTCGCCGACCTGGCGGGCTTTCTCGGCGGCGCGCTGGTGGTGGCGGCGCCGTCCCGGGGCGAGGGGTTCGGGCTGCCGGTGCTCGAGGCGATGGCGTGCGGTACCCCTGTGCTGACGACCTACCGAACGTCGCTGCCCGAGGTGGGCGGGGACGCGGTGGCGTACACCGAGCCGGACGCGGATTCGATCGCGACCGCGCTGCGCGCGCTGCTCGACGATCCGGACCGGCGTCGCACCCTGGGCGAGGCCGGACACGCCCGGGCCAGGGAGTTCACCTGGGCCGCGTCGGCGGCCGCGCACGCGGCGAGCTATAAGCGGGCGGCGGAGTCCCGATCGTCGGTGAGCCCGGCCGAATAAGGCCCGGCCTGGGGTGCCAGCCCGGATTCGCGCGGTGCGGCGGAGTGTGATGTTGGGCATAACGCTATTGCGGCGAATTCTCGTGTGTCCAGGCGATGGTCCGGGGTGACCTGAGTATGCTGCGTGGGTTGCCGGTCATGCCCGGCGGCTACCCGCTGTCCATGGAACCGACCGCTTAAGGCAGATACACATATGCCGCGTGAACCGCTAGAAGCGATCATGCTAGTCGGGGGTAAAGGCACCCGGTTGCGCCCCCTCACCCTGTCCGCGCCCAAGCCGCTGCTGCCCACGGCCGGGGTGCCGTTCCTGGCGCACCAGCTAGCCCGGGCGGCGGAGTGCGGAATAACCCACGTGGTGCTGGCGACGTCCTACCGGGCCGAGATGTTCACCGAGGCATTCGGCGACGGCGCGCAGTTCGGCCTGTCCATTGATTACGTCTACGAGTCCGAGCCGCTCGGCACCGGCGGCGGGATCAGGAACGCGGCGGCGCTACTGCGCGGTGGCCCGGACGACCCGATCGTCGTGCTCAATGGCGACGTACTGACCGGTCACGACCTGCCCGCCCAGGTGGACCTGCACAGGAAGAAGGATGCGGCGGTGACGCTGCACCTAGTCCCGGTCGATGACCCGAGCCGCTACGGCTGCGTGCCGACCGAGGCGAGCGGGCGAGTCTCCGCGTTCCTCGAGAAGACCCCCAACCCGGTGACGAATCAGATCAACGCGGGCTGCTACGTCTTCCGCCGGTCCGTCATCGACCAGATCCCGGCGGGCCAGGTCGTGTCGGTGGAGCGCGAGACGTTCCCCAGCCTGATCGAGGCCGGCTCGCTGGTGATGGGCTACGCCGAGGACTCGTACTGGCTGGACGTCGGCACCCCGGAGGCGTTCGTGCTCGGCTCGAGTGACCTCGTTCTCGGTCGGCTGCCGTCGCCCGCCCTCCCCGGCCCGACCGGCGAGTCCCTCGTGCTGGGCGACGCCCGCGTGGCCGCCGACGCAAGGCTGGCCGGCGGGACCACCGTCGGCGCGGGGGCGGTCATAGAGTCCGGCGCGGTCGTCGACGGCAGCGTGATCTTCGAGGGCGCCACCGTCGGGACCGGCGCCGTGGTCCGCAACAGCATCGTCGGCTACCGCGCGACCATCGCCGGGACGGCCACCGTGGACGGCACGACCGTCCGCGGCACGGTGCTCGACGGCGTGGTCATCGGCGATGGCGCCTACGTCGGGCCCGGGAACGAACTCCTTAAGGGGCTCCGGGTCTGGCCGGACACGCGGCTTGAGGCGACGGCGGTCCGGTTCTCGACCGACGCGTAGGATTACCCGGCTCTGCCCCGTTAGGGGGCTTAGCATGGGGCGCGTGGATGCTGCGCATGGGTGAACCGATGGTCGAGGTCGACTGGCTGGCGCCCTTCGCGGTCGATGTTCGGGTGACTCTCGGGGTGCAGGGGCGTGGCCGGGGGGATCCCACCTATCGCGTCGATGCGGGCGGGGCGATCTGGCGGACTTCGCTCACGCCCGATGGGCCGGGGACGATCCGGGTGCTGCCGACGCCGGTCTGGGTGGTCGAGCCGGAAGACGGTTCCGCCTCGACCCGGGTACGGGCGCAGGCGTGGGGGCCGGGGGCCGGGTGGCTGCTGGCGGCGCTTCCCGGGACGCTCGGGCGCGATGACGACGCTTCCGGGTTCGATGCCTCCTGCCATCCGCTCATCCGGGACTCGGCTCGCAGCAATCCGGGGTTCAGGCTGGGTCGGTCCGGGCGGCTGATGGAGGCGCTGGTGCCGGCGATCCTGGAGCAGAAGGTCGTCATCTTGGAGGCGCACCGGGCGTGGAAGATCCTGCTGTCCAAGTTCGGGACCGAGCCGCCGGGGCCCGCGCCTGCGGGGATGCGAGTCTTCCCTGACCCGAAGGTCTGGCGGCGGATCCCCTCGTGGGATTGGCACCGGGCCGGGGTGGAGGGCGTTCGGGCCGAGACGATCATCAGGGCCTCGACCGTGGCGGGGTCGCTCGAGCGACTGCTTGAGGTCGGCCACGAGGAAGCGGACCGCAAACTGAGGACGATCCCGGGGATCGGCGTGTGGACCTCGGCCGAGGCGAGGCAGCGGGCGGCGGGCGACCCGGACGCGGTCTCCGTGGGCGATTACCACCTGAAGAACGTCGTCGGCTGGGCGCTGGCGGGCAGGGACCGCTCGAGCGACGAGGAGATGCTGGAGCTGCTCGAGCCGTTCAAGGGGCACCGGCACCGGGCCACCCGGCTGATCGGCCTGAGCGGCGGCGCCCGGCCCGCCCGGCCCGCGGGCTCCGCCGTTGGCGTCGCCCGCTACGGCGCGGGCCGCCCGCCGCGCCGGGGGCCGCGCATGTCGGTCCGCGACTACCGGAATTTCTGAGCCGCCGATAGCGGTTGTTGCCACCGCTATGGGCTCAAAGCCCCGAACGAGCTGCCGTAAGGTGCAAGATATGAGCGCTTCGAGCATCGGCCAGGGTGAAAACGACGGTGTCGGCGAGGCGGCTATGCACCGGGCGCTCGCCCGGGCCGCCAGCGGCGAACCGCTTAGCCACCCCGAAGCGACGATCCTGCTCCACGCGAGAGGCGACGACCTAGCCGCCCTGCTCGGCTACGCGGCGCAGACCCGGGACGCCGGGCTGGCGGCGGCGGGGCGTCCCGGCGTCATCACCTACTCGAAGAAGGTCTTCATCCCGCTGACCCGGCTGTGCCGTGACCGCTGCGGGTACTGCACGTTCGCGACCGTTCCGGGGAGGCTGGACAGCCTCTACCTCAGCCCGGACGAGGTCCTCGAGATCGCCCGGCAGGGGGCCGCCCTGGGCTGCAAGGAAGCCCTGTTCACCCTGGGCGACCGCCCCGAAGCGCGCTGGCGACAGGCCCGGGAGTGGCTGGACGCTCACGGCTACGAGGACACGCTCTCCTACGTCCGGGCGATGGCGATCCGGGTGCTTGAAGAGACCGGGCTGCTCCCGCACCTCAACCCGGGCGTCATGAACTCCGGCGACTTTCAGCGGCTGAAGCCGGTCGCCCCGTCCATGGGCATGATGCTCGAGACGACGGCCGAGCGGCTGTTCACCGAGAAGGGCGCCCCGCACTTCGGTTCGCCCGACAAGGACCCCAAGGTCCGCTTGCAGGTCCTCGAAGACGCCGGGCGCAGCCAGGTGCCGTTCACCACCGGCATCCTCATCGGCCTGGGCGAGACTCTGGCCGAGCGCGCCGACGCGCTCTTCGCCCTGCACCAGGTGTCACGCGAGTACGACGGCATCCAGGAAGTGATCGTGCAGAACTTCCGGGCCAAGCCGGACACGAAGATGCGCGACACCCCCGACGCCGAGCTCGCCGACCTCGCGGCCACCATCGCGGTGACCCGCCTGGTGCTCGGGCCCGGCGCCCGCATCCAGGCCCCGCCGAACCTCGTCGGCGACCAGTACCAGCTCATCCTGGACGCCGGGATCGACGACTGGGGCGGTGTCTCCCCGCTCACCCCGGACCACGTGAATCCCGAGCGTCCCTGGCCCCAGATCGAAGAACTTGCCCAGGTCACCAAGAACGGGGGCTTCACGCTGCGCGAACGCCTGACGATCTACCCGCCGTACCAGCGGGAGCCCTGGCTCGACCCGCGCGTCGCGGCGCACGTCGCCGCCCTCGCCGACCCGGCCACCGGCCTGGCCGACGAGTCCGCGATCCCGCAGGGCCGCCCCCGGCCGGCGCCCGGCGCCGGGATCCCGGCAAACGGCGTCCGGCCCCTCTCCCGCTTATGCTGAGTCAGTGAGTCCTGGCGTGACCGACACAGGTCTTCCGTCACCCGCTCGGGTCGGCCAGTGGCTGCGGGCGGCAACCGCGGATCCGACTGCCCTGCCCGACGACGGCTACGCGGCGCTGCTCGGCGCGGACGGCCCGCAGCTGGACGAGCTCTGCGAGCTGGCCGACTCGCTGCGCGAGCAGGCGGTGGGCAACGGGCTCACGTACGTCGTGAACCGGAATCTCGACCCATCCGCCGTGGCCGGCCCCGACCCGCGGTCGCGGCAGCGGCTGGCGGCGCTGGTGGCGAGGCCCGTGAGCTCGGCGCCACTGAGATCTGCATGCAGGGACCGCTGCCGCCGGACTCCGATGACGATTACCTGGACCTGATCGCCGCCGTCAAGGCGGTGGCGCCGGAGATCCACCTGCACGCCTTCCGGCCGCCGGAACTGCTCGACGGCGCGGCCCGGCGTGGGATGCCGCTGGAGGAGTTCCTCGTCGCCGCGCGGGCGGCCGGGCTCGGCTCGGTCCCCGGTACCGCCGCGCGCATCCTCGACGACGAGGTGCGGGCCAGCCTGGCGGGCCGCCCTGACCTCCCGGTGTCCCGCTGGGTCGAGGTGATCGAGGCGGCACACGGGGCCGGGCTGCCCTCCACCGCCACCATCGTCTTCGGGCATGTTGAGACCCCCGCCCACCAGGTCGCGCACCTGCGGCTGCTGGCCGGGATCCAGGATCGTACCGGCGGGTTCACCGAGTTCATCGCCATGCCGTTCATCCCCGCCGCCCCTCTGCCCACCAGCTTCCCCGCCCCAACCCCCTCCGACTTCCCCGCCGCCACCCCCGCTCCCGGCCTGGTCGGCGGGAACGTTCCCGGTCCGTCCTGGCGGCAGGTGCGGGCGGTGCACGCGGTGGCCCGGCTGATGCTGCACGAGCGCATCGGCAACATCCAGGCGGCCTGGCCCAAGTTCGGTCTTGACGCGTCGGTTGACCTGCTCCGGGGCGGCGCCAACGACCTTGGCGGCCTGCTCCTGGACGGCCGTCTGGCGCCCGACGCGGGGGCCGAGGCCGGCTTGGTGCTGACCCTCGACGACGTTGAGCGGGTCGCGCGGCAGCTCAGCCGGCCGCTGTGGCAGCGCACCACCAGCTACGGCAAGGTCATCGCCGGTGTCTGACGCCCCCGGGATGACGGCGGTGGACGTGCTGATCGTGGGCGCGGGTTTTGCCGGGATCGGCATGGGCATCCAGCTCGCCCGCCGCGGCCGGGAGTCCTTCGTCATCATCGAGCAGGCCGACGACGTCGGCGGGACCTGGCGGGACAACCGCTATCCGGGCGTGTCTTGCGACATCCCGTCGCATCTGTACTCGTTCTCCTTTCGGCCCAACCCCGGCTGGTCCCGCGTCTTCGCCGAGGGGCGCGAGATCCATGCCTACCTGCGCGCGTGCGTTCGCGAGGAGGGACTCGACGATCACCTGCGGCTGAACTGCGCGCTGGCGGAAGCCGTGTGGAGCGACGACGACGCCCGCTGGCTCGTGCGAACCACGCGGGGAGACTTCTCTGCCGCCAGCCTGGTGATCGCGACCGGCCGGCTCTCAGAACCGAAGATCCCTCTGATCAAGAACCTAGACGGGTTCGGCGGACGCTGGTGGCATTCGGCCCGTTGGAATGCGAAGGTGTCCCTGGTCGGCAGGCGAGTCGGCGTCATCGGGACTGGTGCCTCGGCGATCCAGATCCTGCCCCGGCTGGCGGCCGAGGCGAGTGACATCGTGGTCTTTCAGCGCTCCGCCCCGTACATCCTGCCGCGCGGCGACCGGGAGTACAGCCGAGAGGAGATGGAGCGCTTCGCGGCCGATCCGGGCACCGTCACCGCGCTGCGGGACGAGCTGTTCGCCGAGGCGGAACGCGGCATCGGGGCCAGGCAGCGGCGGCACCCGGACATTGACCTGCTCCGCCAGCGGGCGCTTGACCATCTCACCGCCTCGGTCCGCGACGGCGGCCTGCGCCGCCGGCTGACCCCCGATTACGAGATCGGCTGCAAGCGGATCCTGTTCTCCGATGACTACTACGCCGCCTTGCAGCTCGGTCACGTGCGGCTCGAGCCGACCCCGCTGGCCCGGATCGCGGATGGCGGCGGCAACGCCGGCGGCCTCGGGAGCCGCACGGCGATCGCCGCCAGCGGGAACAGCTACGAGCTGGACGTGCTGGTGCTGGCGACGGGGTTCAACTCCACCCGCCCGTCCATCGCCGGGCACATCCGCGGGCGCCGCTCCCGGCTGCTCGACGACGAGTGGAGCAACGGCATGGCCGCGCACGCTTCCACCACCGTGCACGGCTTCCCGAACATGTACGTGCTTGACGGCCCGAACGCGGCGCTCGGACACAATTCGGCCATATACATGATCGAGACGCAAGTCGGCTACGTGCTCAGCGCGCTCGATCACCTCGCCACCAGCGGCGCCGACGCCCTCGAGGTCACCGCGGAAGCCGTGCACTCCTACATGCGCGATATCGACAAGATGGCGCAGGACACCGTCTGGGTACAGGGCGGGTGCACGAGCTGGTACCGCGACGAGCGGACCGGCCGGGTCACGCTGCTGTGGCCGGATTCGGCGACGTCTTTCCGCGACCGCCTTGCCACCTTCGCCCCCGTCTCCTACGAGCACCTGCGGCAGCGTCGCCACTAGCGGTCACCGCCGATCATCGCGCGCCAGTTAGCGCGGCGTAATCCGAAAGCTAAGCGTTCAAATGGCGGCCGGAAACCCTACCGTGACGCCAAGCGCCGCCAAATGCGACGTGGCCTAGCTTGAGTCAACGGGTGATTGTGAAGGTGGCGGAGTCTCGCGCGGGGCGCGCGGGAGGAGCGGCGGCCGGGTGGCCGATGGCCACCGAGCCCATGGGACGCCAGCCGGGCGGCAGGTCGAGGGCGCGAGCGGCGAGGTCCTGGCAGAATAGGGTGGACGAGATCCAGGCGGACCCGAGGTTCTCGACCGCCAGGGCCACCAGGAAGTTCTGCACGGCCGCGCCCATCGAGACCGTGAACATGTCCCGTTCGGCCTGCGACCGGCGGTCGTCGGGGTAGCCGTGCGCGGCCGATAGCTCCAGGCAGGGGACGACGATCAGCGGCGCGTCGCGCAGTGGCAGGCCGCGCCGGGTACGGCGGGCGATCTGCTCCTCGGTGAAGCCGTCGCCGCGCAGGTCCGCCACCCAGGCCTCGTGCATCGCGTCGAGCAGGGCGGTCCTGGCGGCCGCAGACGACACGATCACGAACCGCCAGGGCTCGCTGTGGTGCGGCGCCGGCGCGGTGAGCGCGGCCTCGATCGCGCGCGAGACCGCGGCGGGATCGACCGGCTGCGCGGTGAACGAGCGGACCGTTCGCCTGGCGGGCAGCACGTCCGCCGCGCCGAGCCGGAACATGTCCTCGCTCGCGTCCCGCACGAGCGCCCGCGCGCCCGGGCCGTCGTCGTCGGTGACCAGGGCGGAGAGCCCGCGCACGAGCGCGACCGGCAACTGCAGGGCCTTGCTCTTGACCAGGTCGCCGGCTGCGGCGATCTCGTCGGCGACCGCCGCCATCGTGACCTCGAGCGTGTTGCCGAACGTGTCTTGCTCGCCCCGGTGGTCGCGTACTGGCAACACCCCGGCGGCGCCGATCGCGGTGTCGGTCTGGCCGGCCCGCCACGGCCGGCCCATGGTGTCGGTGATCACCACGCCGACGGTGACCCCGAGCCGGGCGCGCAGCGCCTTGCGCAGCCGCCGGGCGGACTCGTCGGGGTCCGCGGGCAGCAGCACGACCGTGCCGGGGGCAGTGTTGGACTCGTCGACTCCGGCGGCGGCCATCACCAGCCCGTGCCTGGTCTGCGAGATCGTCGTCGGGCCGCGCCTGGCCACCACGCGGACGGTCTCCGCCGCGATCGCGTCATCGCGGGACATCGCGGCGACCCGGCCCTCGGCCTTGCTGATGACCTTCGACGTGACCACGAGGATGTCGCCGTCCAGCAGCCCCGGCCCGCCCTCGACCCGCGCGGCGTCCGCGATCAGCCTGGCCAGGTCGTCTCCGGGGGAGACCTCCGGTATGCCGGAGATGCCAGAAATCGTGATCTGGGGGGTCATCGGGCCAGCTCTTGGGCGAGGTCGATGGCGGCCTTGGCGATCGCCGCGGTCGAGGGGACGTCGCGCATGTACAGCGGGAGGGCGCGCACCGCGATGCCGGCCACGGCGGGGTCGTCGGCCGCCGCCTTGTCCTGGTCGTCGACCAGCCATCCGTCGATGAGCTCGGCGCCGTAGTGCGCCGCGACCGCGACGGCGGTCGTCTCGACCCCGATCGTGGTCAGGCAGACGTCGGCCATGCCGCGGACCGGCGCGCCGCCGATGATGCCGGAGACGGCGACCACGGTCTTGGCCGCGACCGCGTCCCTGATGCCGGGGACGGCCAGGATCGGCCCGATCGAGACCACCGGGTTGGACGGCGGGAAGAGCACGAAGTCGGCCTCGGCGATGGCCTCGAGCACGCCGGGAGCGGGCGCGGCCCGTTCAGCCCCGACCGGGATGATCGCCGAGGCCGGCACCGCCGCGTGCAGCCGGACCCACCACTCCTGGAAGTGGATCAGGCGCTCGCCCTGAGCATCCCCGGGTGAAACAACGGTCCGTTCGATATCAGCGTCTTTGATCTTGACGTGGGTTTCGATCTTGTCGTCCGACATCGGGATCAGCTCGACCCCCGGCCGCCAGCGCGCGCACAGTTGCCGGGTGACCGCGGACAGCGGCAGGCCGGCCGCGAGCAGCTGGCTGCGCAGGATGTGGGTCGCGAAGTCGCGGTCGCCGAGCGTGAACCAGGACGGCTCGGCGCCGTAGGCGGCCAGCTCTTCCCCGACGCTGAAGGTCTCGTCCGCGCGTCCCCAGCCCTGCTCCAGGTTGATGCCGCCGCCGAGGGTGTACATCACCGTGTCCAGGTCGGGGCAGACGCGCAACCCGAACAGGGTGATGTCGTCGGCGGTGTTGCCGATGACGGTGATCTCGGCGTCGGGGGCGGCCGCGACCAGGCCGCGCAGGAAGCGAGAGGCGCCGACGCCGCCGGCGAGCACGGTAATCCGCATGTCGCCAGTCTTTCATGCGCGCGCCTGGCATGGGCACGGCGGCGGCCTCGGCCGGCGCCCGACGTCCGAGTTGTCGCGATTGCAATGAGTAATCACTCATGTTCGGACCGAAGTTTTTGAAGAATTTTTCGCTCAACTTGGACAACCAGGTGGCCAATACCACCTTCCTCGCTTGACGTGAAGCAAGACACGCGGGTGTAATTTCATTGGTGTGATTCTCGCGGTCACGGGAAGGGCCGCGAGCGTCAAGGGGGCTCCACGAGGGGAGGATGCGCTTTGACTGAGGTCATCGTCCCGCTAACGCAGGTTGTTGTCCGTCAGGAAGACGTAGATGACATGGGTTGGCAGGATCAGGCGCTGTGCGCGCAGACGGATCCGGAGGCGTTCTTTCCAGAAAAGGGCGGTTCCACCCGGGAGGCCAAACGGGTCTGCCGGGGGTGCGAGGTCCGGGCCGAATGCCTGGAGTACGCGTTGGAGAACGACGAGCGGTTCGGCATCTGGGGTGGTCTGTCTGAACGCGAGAGACGGCGGATCAAACGCCAGGTGGTTTAGGGCATCTGACCGTAATCCTGCCGTCGGTGTGCATGCACTGTATTGTGAACCGGGTCCCCGGCGGGGAGGGCTGATCGCTTCGGCGTGCCTCCACGCGGGGCAGCCCTGACCCCCGACCTGCGCTGGACCACGTGTCAACTTCCGCACCGCAAACCAGGCACACCGTTACCGCGCTCATCGTCGCGCATGACGGTGCTCGCCTGCTGCCCGGCCTAGTCCAGGCGCTCCAGGCGCAGACCTATCCGGTCGACCAGGTGGTCGGGGTGGACACCGGGAGCCGGGATCGCAGCGGGGCCGTGCTGGCCGAGTTGATCGGGCAGGACGCGGTCTTCGGCATGGAGCGGTCCACCGGCTACGGCGAGGCGGTCTCGGTCGCCGCCGGTCACGCCACCAGGCGGCGCTCGGGGCGGACCGACCCGAACCTGACCAGGATCGAGTGGATCTGGCTGCTGCACGACGACTGCGAGCCGGCCCCGCAGACGCTTGAGCGGCTGCTGCGGGCGGCCAGCAGGGACCGCTCGGTCGTGGTGCTCGGGCCCAAGGTGCTCGACGGCCAGGACCGGCGGACGCTGCGCGAGGTGGGCGTGTCCGTCGACCGCGCGGGCCGCCGGATCACCGGCATCGAGCCGGGCGAGATCGACCAGGGCCAGCACGACCACAACAAGGCCGTGCTCGCGGTGGGCTCGGCGGGCATGCTCGTCCGGCGCGACGTGTGGGATCAGCTGGGCGGGTTCGACGGTAGGCTCCGGCTGTTCCGCGACGACCTGGACTTCTGCTGGCGGGTGCAGGCGGCCGGCTACCGGGTGCAGGTCGTCACCGACGCGGTGCTCTACCACCGAGAGCTGTCGGCCCGGCGACGCCGCCCGACCGAGGGGGCCGGCCCGCGCGGGCTCGACCGCCGCAACGCGCTCTACGTGCTGGCCGTCAACCTCCCGCTGCTTGCCATGCTCAGGATCGTCGGCGGTTGCGTGGTCGGATCGATCATCAGGGCGGTCTACTTCGCCGCGACCAAACAACTGGACATGGCGCGGGCACACGCCGCCGCCGTGGCCTGGCTGTTCCTGCACCCGATACGGCTCTGGCAGGGCCGCCGTCGGCGGGCCGCCGGGCGCGCGGACGCCTACGCCGCGGTCCGCACCTTCATCCCGCCCGCGCGCACGTTCTCCCGGCTAGCGGAGAAGGTCGCGGGGCTGATATCGGACGGCCCGCCGCAGGCATCTGGCGGGCGTCATCAGGCGGCCTCGGAGGAGTCGGAAGAAGACGAGCAGTTCGTCGACGCGCAGTCCCTGATCCGCAAGGTCATCGGCAACCCCGGCGTCCAGCTGTGCACCGTGCTGCTGGTGGTCGCGCTGATCGCCGAGCGGCGACTGCTCGGCACCAGCCCGCTCGGCGGCGGCGCGCTGGTGCCCGCCTGGGGCGGTTCCGGCGCGCTGTGGCGAGAGTATCTCGCGGGCTTCCACCCGGTCGGGGTCGGATCGACCGCGTCCGCCCCGCCGTACCTGGTGATCGTGGCGGCCCTCGGTACCGTGCTCGGCGGCCAGGCCTGGCTGGCGGTGGATGTGCTGCTGCTCGGCTGCGTGCCGTTGGCCGGGTTGACCGCGTACCTGGCGACCAGGCGCCTGGTCGCGGCCACGGCCGCGCGGGTGGTGCTGGCGGCGTCCTACGCGCTGCTTCCGGTCGCGATCGGCTCCATCGCGGCCGGCCGTCTGGGCACGGCGGTCGCGTTCATCCTGCTGCCGCTGATCGCGATCAGCGCCGGCCGGATGCTCACCGGCACCCCCAAGAAGGCGCGCCGCGCCGCCTGGGCGGTCGGCCTGCTGGTCGCGGTGGCGGCCGCCTTCGCGCCGTTCGCGTGGATCGTCGCCGTCGTGTTCGCGCTGGTCGTGCTCGCCGCTAGGCGCTGGCTGCTCGCGGCCGACCCGGTGAACGCGGCCATCGTCGCGGTCACGCCGTTCTTCGTCCTCTTCCCCTGGTCGCTGCACCTGCTGACGGATCCGATCGCGTTCGTCACCGAGGCGGGCCTGCAGACGCCGGGCCTGACCACGACCGGGCTCGGGCCGCAGCAGCTGCTCGGGCTGAGCCCCGGCGGTCCTGGCGTGCCGCCGGCCTGGGTCACCATCGGGTTCGGGCTGGCCCTGCTCGCGGTGGTGCTGCCGACCCGCCGGACCTGGGTGACCGCCGTCGGCTGGTGCGTCGCCATTGTGGGCTTCCTCGGCGCGGCCGCGCTGAGCAGAATCAGCGTCACCCCGCCGGGCGGCGGGCAGGCGGCGGCGGGCTGGCCCGGGGTGGCGCTGGCGCTGGCGGCGCTTGGACTGCTGCTGGCGGTCGCGCCCGCCGCCGGGTGGCTGGCGGAGATCGCCGCGAACGCGCGCGTGATCTCACCCGACTCGGACAATGGTCTCGCCGCGCCGCGCGCGACGGCCGCGGCGGGCTACGGACCGCTGCGGCGTTCGCTGGCCGTGGTCGCGCTCGTCGCCGCCGGGTCCGCGCCCTTGCTGGCCGGACTTTACTGGGTCAGGGACGGCGTGCAGGGACCGGTGGGCAGCGTGACCGCGCCGCTGCTGCCGGCGTTCGTCTCCGCGTCGTCTTCCTCGGGGCAGCAGTACCGGACGCTGATCCTGCGGCCTAACGGCAACGTGCTTGACTACACCGTCGTCCGGCAGGGCGACCCGACCCTCGGCGAGCCCGAGCTGACCACGGACTCCACCGCCGAGCGGGCGCTGAGCCGTCAGGTCGCGGCCCTGGGAGCACCCGACGGGGCGGATGCGGGCGATCCGGGCACGGTCCTCGGCTCGTTCGGTATCCGGTGGGTGCTGCTGCCCGGCCCGGTCAACGCCGCTCTGGCCGAGCGGCTCGACGCCGCCCTGGGCCTGGACGCGCTGACGAGCTCGTCGAGCTATGACCTGTGGCAGGTGGCGGGTCCGGTCGCCCGCGTCCGGGTGATCGCGCCTGACGGTACGGTGACGACGCTGGCCGCCAACCCGGTGAGTATGAGCGGTGCCAGCGCGCCGGTGGCCGGCGGAACCCTGGTGCTGGCCGAACCGTACGGCGGGTGGACCGCGACCCTCAACGGCAAGGCGCTGCATCCGATCGCGACGCCGGTCGACGGCTGGGCGCAGGGCTTCGTGCTCCCCCCGGGCAGCGGCCGGCTGTCGGTGAGCAGGAACGACCTGGCGCGGGAGGCGTCGCTGGTGGCCGAGCTGATCGTGGCGCTCGCGGTCTGCATGCTCGCGCTGCCAGGAAAGCGCGCTGACCCAGCGGAACAGGCCGAGGCGATGGCCGCGCTGCTCGCGGCGAGGGACGCCAGACGGGCCGGGCGCGGATCGCAGCGGCTGGCGCGAAGCGCCACCGGAGTCACGGCGGCCGAGGTTGGGGCCCCCGGGGTGGCCGACGTGGAGGAGGCGACGCCAGCGGCTGCGGGCCGACGGGCGCGGACGCGGCGCGCGGGCGCTGCGATCGCGGGCCTCGGCGCAACCCGGCTCGCCGCGTCCCGCAGGCGGGGCGCCAAGCGGGAACCCGACGGCCAGGATGACTTCGGCTCGGGCGAGTTGCCTGAGACCGTTCCCGCGGCGGAATGGCCCGTCGGCGCGACCGTGGGCGACCCCGGCGTCACCGGGCTGGCCGCGCAGGACCTCAGCGGTGACGGTGACTTCCAGAGTCACAGCGACTCCGGCTTCGGTGGACAGCGGATGCCCTGGGACATGGCGGGGGACTGGGGCAGCACCGGGCGAACCGACGCTGACCCGTGGGGCGAGACGGGCCAGTGGGCCGACCGGCGGCCCGCGACCGAGCCGCAGGCCGCGCCGACGCGGCCGACCGGCCAGCAGCCCGCTGTGCCGTTGGAAGCCGCGCCGTGGGACGTCGCGCCGTGGGAAACCGGGCCGTCGGGGACCGGCCCGCAGCCGCTCCCGTCCGGGACCCGCCCGCAGCAGTCGGCTCGTTGGCAGGCGGATCCGCAGGCGCCGCTGTCGGCGGCGGGTTCCCGGCCGTTCGCGACACCGCGGGACGTCGGCCAGCCGGCCGGGCCCGCGGGCTGGAATCGCGACACCGGCGAATGGGAGAGGCCCGCCGCGCCGGACGAGCCCGCTTACCTCGGCGAGCCCGATTACTCGGTTGAGAACGACTATCCGGTCGCGCCCGCCGCCGGGTCAGGGCCGTGGCCCGTGGCCTCGGCCGCTCCCGGCGCGACGGACGCTAACGGTGCGGGCCGGCCGGAGCGCCACTCGCACCGGGCCAGCAAGCACGGGAGGCCGAGCCGCTGGCGCGGCGGCTCTGCCGACCGCCCCGGTCGGGACGGCGAGTCATGATCCGCCGGTTCGCTCTCCTCGGCGCGGTGCTGATCGCGCTCGCCGCGGTCGCCCTGTTCTCCTGGTCGACCAAGCCCGCGGCCAGCGCGCCGGGCGTCGCGGCCGGACAGGCCGCCGCGGTGACGTCGGTCACTAGGGCGTGCCCGCCTGCGGCGCCGGGCGAGGGGACGGCCCACATCGCCATGATCGCGCTGCCGGCGCAGGCGGCCTCGGCCGCGGCCTCGTCGAGCGGCAGCGGCAAGGCGGCCGGCGCCGTCGCGGCCGGCTCCGCCACGGTAAGCGCGGTGCCCGCCGCCCCCGCGGCGGCCGCGCCCGCCGCCACTAAGTCAGCCAAGGGCAAGCCGACGGCGGGCACCACGCCGACGGCCGGCACCACGCCGACGCCGGGCGGCACGCCCAGTGGCACCCCGACCAAGCACGCGTCGACCGCCAAGAGCGCGCCGACTACGCCCGTTACCGTCTCGGTGCCCGGCGCGGCGACCATGGTTTCCGCCCCGGGCGCGGGCGACGGCGCCGGCGGCGCGGTGTTGGCAACCGGCCAGATGGCCGAGGGGTTCGAGGCGGAGCAGGCCGACTCGGCGGGCATGGGCCTGGTGAACTGCTCGCACCCGAGCTCTGACATGTGGTTCGTGGGCTCAGGGGAGCCGGACGTCTGGCTGTACCTGGTGAATACCGGGACCGCCGAGGCCAGCGTCGACGTGACGATTCTGACCGATACCGGTCAGCAGAGCGGCCTTGCCAACGCGATCACGGTCGCACCGAACCAGGTCGCGGCGGAGAACGTCTCGCCGTATGTGCACGGCGCCCAGGCGATCGCCCTGCACGTGCAGACGAGTTCCGGCCAGATCGCCGCCTCGGTCTGGGAGGGTGCCGGGACCGGCAACGGCGCCTGGCTGCCGCAGGCCGCCGCGCCTTCGACCACCGTGGTGATCCCCGGCCTGACGGTGGCGCGGAGCTCCGCGCGGCTGTTCGTGACGGTGCCCGGCGCGACCGACGCGAAGCTGAAGGTCGTCGCCTACACCCCGGCAGGCGCGTTCACCCAGTTCGGCAGCGCCAGCGTCCCGGTCCAGGCCTCGGCCGCCGCGACCACTCCGGTGACGCTCAGCTCGCTGGGGGCGTCGGCGGCGGGCCTCGAGCTGAAGTCGAACGTGCCGATCGTGGCGGGCGTGCTCGTCCCCGGCGCGGGGATCGGCTCGTTCACCGCCGGGGCCGCCCCGGTCGCCGTCCAGGGCGTGGTGGCGGGGAACCCGGCCACCCGCGGTCTCACCATCGGCCTGCTGCTTACCGCGCCCGCGGGCGCCGCGGCGGCCAGCGTCAGCGTCATCGCCTCGGACGGCACGGTTACCTCGCCAGCCGCCCTGCAGGGCGTGACCGTCGCCGCCGGGCGCACGCTCGCCGTCGCGGTGCCGCGCCCGTCGGGCCGGCAGCCGTTCGCGATCGTGCTCACGCCCAAGGCAGGCTCAGGTCCGCTGTTCGCCGCCCGGGTGGTGACCTCGGGCACCGGCGGCCTCTCGGCCGCGCTTACATCGCTGCTGCCGGTCCAGAGCGCCCTCAGCCAGATCACCCTGCCGCCGGTGCAGAATTCTTACACCGCTGTCTTGCCCTAGCCCGTCCACGTAGGCCAGTCAGTCCAGGCCGCCGCGGTAGCCGGGGTCAACCGACTCCGGTTCGACCCCGAGGAAGTCGGCGAACTCCTCGACCACGACGTCGAACACCAGATCGCTGAGCTCGCCCTCGTTCTCCGCCCTGGCCAGCAGCGGGCGGCGGTAGACGATGATGCGGGTCGGCGTGGCCGGGCGGGCCGGGTCGGCGGACTCCGGTGACCCGGCCACGGTCCGCGCGAGGGGGAGCGGGACGCTGTCGTCGGTCAGCTCGTCGGCCTCGGGCACTTCCTGAACGGCGAACTCAACCCCCGCCAGCTCGGCCTCCCAGCGCCCCTCGAGGCGCGCTACGGCGTCAAGCACCATGTCGTCGAACTGCTGCGACCTGGTGCGGTAGAGCGGCACCGCAGGGGACACGAGGCGGCCCCGCAGACCCCGTCCGTGCCGGTCACGCCGCCGGATCCTGGGGAACTTGGCCGGCTGGACAGCGCCGTTCTCACCGCTCGTCACAGTTACTGAGAGTATCCCCGGCGGGCGGCCATCGGATACTGGCCGGCGGGACAAGAGCCAGACAAAACGACACGATCTCGAACCCGTGGCCTGGGTGGTGGCGAAACCGGCTCCGGGTAGGTACCGTCAGCCGTTGTGAGCGACAACGAAAACCTGCCGGCGACCCGGGGGGCGGCGGCCGGACAGTCTGAAGACTGCGGGAACGCTCACGCGGTCACGCGTCCTTCGCGTGCCGTTAACCGTCTGGTGAGCGAGGTGGGCTGGTGAATACCCGTTGCTGCTCGCGTACCGCGTGCAAGAAGCCTCCCGTCTACACGCTCACGTACGTATATAGGGACTCGACCGCAGTGCTGGGGCCGCTCGCGGTCTCTGTCGACCCCCACTCGTGGGACCTGTGCGAGATGCACGCGGGGCGGCTGGTGGTGCCACGCGGCTGGGACGTGGTCCGGCTGCCGCCCGACCCGGCCCAGGAGCGGGCCGACGATCTAGAGGCGCTTGCCAACGTCGTGCGCGAGGTCGGGTCGCGGCCGGGGGCCGCGGCGTCCAGGGCGGTCGCTCAGCCTCGGCAGGCGGGACAGGCGCGCCCGGCGGCGGCGCCGCGCGCGACCGCCGCAGAGCCCGTCGGGCAGGGCGTAGAGGTCGGCCGCCGCGGCCACCTGCGGGTGCTGCGCTCCGCCCCGTCGCCTGCGCCCGAGGCGTAGCTCGCCGCCGTTCGCTGATCCGGGTCACCCAGGGGTCGTCCCTTGGGGGTGAACACCTTCCGCGACCGATAGGTTTGGTCCTGGGAAGAGTCTGTAAGACGGGATCAGTCAGAAGGCGGGACTTAACGTGAGCGACCTTGACAAGATCTTCAAGGCTTATGACGTCAGGGGTGTGGTGCCTGACGAGCTTGACGAGAGCGTGGCCGAGGCGGTCGGCGCGGCGTTTGTCCGGCTGACCGGCGCCAAGACCATCGTCACGCTGCACGACATGCGCCCGAGCAGCGGGCCGCTGGCCGAGGCGATCGGCCGGGGCGCGACGTCCCAGGGGGCGGACGTCATCCGGGGCGGGCTCGGCTCCACCGACATGGTGTACTACGCCTCCGGGTCGCTCGGCGTGCCCGGCGCGATGATCACCGCCAGCCACAACCCGGCCCGCTACAACGGGATCAAGCTGTGCAAGGTCGGCGCCAAGCCAGTCGGCGTCGAGACCGGCCTGGCCGAGATCAAGGCCATGGTCGAACACGGAGTGCCCGCCTACGACGGCGCGCCGGGCTCGACCACCGACCGGGACCTGCTCCCCGGGCTACGCCGAGTTCCTCAGGAAGCTCGTCGACATCTCCGGCATCCGGCCGCTCAAGGTCGTGGTCGACGCGGGCAACGGCATGGGCGGCTACACCGTGCCGACCGTGTTCGAGGGGCTGCCGATCACCCTCATCCCGCTCTACTTCGAGCTCGACGGCTCGTTCCCCAACCACGAGGCGAACCCGATCGACCCGGAGAACCTGCGCGACCTGCAGGCCGCGGTCAGGGAGCACAAGGCCGACATCGGCCTGGCCTTCGACGGCGACGCCGACCGGTGCTTCATCGTCGACGAGCGGGGCGAGATCGTCTCCCCGTCCGTGCTCGCCGCGCTGATCGCGACCCGCGAGCTGGCCCGCGAGCCCGGCGCGGTGGTGATTCACAACCTGATCACCTCCCGCGCGGTGCCCGAGCTGGTCACCGAGCACGGCGGTACCCCGGTCAGGACCCGGGTCGGGCACTCGTACATCAAGGCGAAGATGTCAGAGAACAACGCCATCTTCGGCGGCGAGCACTCGGGCCACTTCTACTTCAGGGACTTCTGGTTCGCCGACTCGGGGATGCTGGCGGCGCTACACGCGCTGGCCGCGCTCGGCCACGACACCCGCCCGCTGTCGGAGATCCTCAGCGAGTTCTCCCGCTACGCGGACAGCGGCGAGATCAACAGCGAGGTCGCCGACCAGGCCGCCGCGACGGCGAAGATCAAGAGCATTTATTCCGAACGGACCGGGGTTACCCTCGATGAGCTCGACGGTCTCACCGTCGCGGGGGACACGTGGTGGTTCAACGTCCGTCCCTCCAACACGGAGCCGTTGCTCCGGCTCAACGTGGAAGCGTCGGACGAAGCCGCAGTGGCCGTCATCCGCGACGAGGTACTTGGCCTGATCCGCGAAGGCGCGCGGTTATCCCCCGGGTGAATGTCGGGTCGGCGAGCGCTGGGTAGAAGGGAACCTTTGAATGGAAATTGCAGACTGGGTGATGGAGTTCATCGTCTGCCCGAAATGCCGCGCTGACCTGCGCGCCGACGAGGCTTCGAGCGAGCTTGTGTGCACCGGGTGCGGGCTTGCCTACCCGGTCCGCAACAGCATCCCGGTGCTGCTGGTGGACGAGGCCCGCCAGACCTCGATGCCGCAGGCAGAAGGCAGCGCGGGGTGAACACCCCGCAGGGCGGGGTGGCGCTGGCCGCCCTCCGCCTCGACGACGCCGAGCTCATCGAGTCGGGCGACCCGGGCGGCATGCTCAGGCAGGTCGCCTCGTCGGCCGCGCAGGTCCGCACGGCGCTGCGCGCGTGCGCCGAGGCCGATCTGTCCGAGCTCAGCCCGGAGGTCCGGCCGCGCGCGATCGTGGTGGCCGGGTCGGGCGGCGCGGGCGGCGCGGTGTTCGCGTGCGACGCGCTCGCCGCGATCTCGCGGAACCGGGTCGCCGGTCCAGGTGATCGGCGCGTCCGGATACCAGCTGCCCGGCTGGATCGGCGCCGACCGACCTGGTGATCGCGGTGTCCCGCTCCGGTCACACGGCGGAGACGCTCGCGCTGGCGGGCGAGGCCGCGCGGCGCGGCTGCGGCCTGGTCGGCGTGGGCGCGCCAGGTTCGCCGCTGCAGGAACTCGCGTCCCGCGCCCGGGGGACGTTCATCCCGGTGACCACGGTCGGCCCGGCCCGCGCGATGGCGTGGGCGCTGACCGTGCCGCTGCTGGTGTCGGCGGCCAGGCTGGGCGTGGCGCGGATCGACGAGGCGGACTACGAGGCGGCGGCGGCCGTCATGGAGGACGTGTCGCACCAGTGCCGCCCGTCCAGCGAGTCGTTCGTCAACCCGGCCAAATCGCTGGCGCTTGACCTGATCGGCCGGCTCCCGATGATCTGGGGCGGGTCGGATCTCGCGGCCGCCGCGGCGCGCAGGTTCGCCTCCCAGCTCGCCGCGAACGCCAAGTACCCGGCGATCACCGGGGTCCTGCCTGCGGCCGGGCACGACCAGGTGGCCGCGTTCGACGGCCCCTACGCGCCGCCGCCCGAGCCGGCCTTCCCCGCCGCCGAGGACTTCGGACGGATCGGGGGGCTCTCGGAGGACGGATTCAACGACGTCTGATTTCGACTCGTTCTCCGACGCCGGCGACGACGAGCTCGGCCTGGACGGGCCGGCCATGGACGAGGCGCAGCTGCGACTGGTCCTGCTGGCCGATCAGGCGGGCGAGCACCCGGTGGTGGAGCGGACCAGGATCGCCGCCGCGTCGCTGGCGCAGGCGCGCGGGATCGACGTGTCGGAGATCGCGATGGAGGGCGGCGGGCCGCTGCGGCGGCTGGCCGGGATGGTGCAGCTGATCGACTACGCCTCCGTCTACCTCGGGATCGCCAGCGGGATCGATCCGCTGGCCATCGCGGCGATCAAGGATCTGCGAGACCTGACCGGGCGCGAGTGAAGTCAGTCATCGCCGCGCTCGCGGCCAACCTGGCCATCGCGATCGCGAAGTTCGCCGCCTTCCTGATCACCGGGTCCGCGTCGATGCTGGCCGAGTCGGTGCACTCGGTGGCGGACACCGGGAACGAGATGCTGCTGCTGATCGGCGGGGGCAAGTCGCGGCGGGCGCGGACCGTCGAGCACCCGTTCGGGTTCGGCCGGGAGCGGTACTTCTACGCCTTCGTGGTCGCCGTGATGCTGTTCACCGTGGGCGCGGTGTTCTCGCTCTACGACGGCATCCACAAGATCATCGCGCCCAGTCAGCTCGATTCCCCGGTGGTCGCGTACGTGGTGCTCGGCGTGTCGGCGGTGCTCGAGGGCTTCTCGCTGCGGACCGTGATCGGCGAGGCGAACGAGCATCGGGGTGAGCGGGGTTGGCGCGCGTTCGTGCACCTGACCAAGATTCCCGAGCTCCCGGTGGTGCTCCTGGAGGACTCAGCGGCGCTGGTAGGGCTTGCCTTCGCCTTCCTCGGCGTCCTGTTGTCCCAGCTCACCGGGCACGACCAGTGGGACGGGGTCGGATCGGTCGGGGTGGGCGTGCTGCTCGCGTGCGCCGCCTTCATCGTCGGCTACGAGACCAAGAGCCTGCTGATTGGCGAGTCCGCCACCGAGGAGGTGTCGGCGAAGATCGTCTCCGCGCTCGAGGGCGGACCGGAGGACTTCCGCATGATCCACATGCGGACCTCGCACATCGGGCCGGACACCCTGCTGGTCGCCGCGAAGATCGGCGTGCCCGGCGCGCTGACGGCGGCGGAACTGGCGGCGGGCATCGACGCCGCCGAGAAGCGGATTCGCGCGGCGGTGCCGATCGCCGAGACCATCTACCTGGAGCCTGACATCTACCGCCCGGACCAGGCAGACCCCGCCGACCCGTCCATCGCTGTGGTCAGCAGCAGTCGCCCTAGCCTGCCGCGCCGCCGCAGTCGCAAGCCGACGCCCTAGCCACGGCCGAGGGCGCGGAGAGCGCGTTCCTTCTCGAAGTCGAGGGCGCGCCCGGCGCCGGGACCGGTTGGCACGTGGCCGGTGCGACGGCCGAGGTCGGCCACGGCCGCGCGGGCGGCCGGGTCGGTGAGCACCCGGAGCCCGAATGCCAGCGCGGCTGGGGTTATGTCGTACTGTTGCTCGATCCGGAGGGCGGTGGTGATCGCGGCCACGTCCTCGTCGGTGAACTGCCGGTGCGGCTGGCCGCGCCCGGTGGGGCGATCCCGCAGCGGCGGCAGCAGCCCGAGATCCTCCCGGTAGCGGAGCATCCGGGGAGACATGCCGAGCCGTGCGGCGGCTTCCGTGATCCGCATGACCGTTAATCTAACATTTATTTGTCAAAAAGCCCACCCCTAACGTGCGGCCGTGCCCCCGGATCGCGTAGCGTCGTGTCCGATGCCGCACGCCGGCCGCACACACGTCAATGGAGGAGTCACGCGCATGAGCGCCGAACCGTACAAGGTCGCCGACATTCACCTGGCTGATTTTGGCCGCAAGGAAATCCAGCTCGCCGAGCACGAGATGCCCGGGCTGATGGCCACCCGCGCGGAGTACGCAGAATCCCAGCCGCTGCGCGGCGCGCGGATCACCGGGTCGCTGCACATGACCATCCAGACCGCCGTCCTGATCGAGACCCTGGTCGCGCTGGGCGCGCAGGTCCGGTGGGCGAGCTGCAACATCTTCTCCACCCAGGACCACGCCGCCGCCGCGATCGCGGTCGGCCCCGACGGTACTCCGGACGACCCCAAGGGCATCCCCGTCTTCGCCTGGAAGGGCGAGACCCTCGAGGAGTACTGGTGGTGCACCGACCAGGCGCTGACCTGGCCCAACGGCGAATCCCCGAACATGATCCTGGACGACGGCGGCGACGCCACGCTGTTCGTGCACAAGGGCGCGGAGTACGAGGCCGCGGGTGCGGTCCCGTCGGCGTCGGCCGATGACAACGAGGAGTGGCTGGTCATCCTCGACCGGCTACGCAACTCGCTGGCCGACTCGCCGGGCAAGTGGACCAAGGCCGTCGAGTCGATCAAGGGCGTCACCGAAGAGACCACCACCGGCGTGCACCGTCTCTACGAGATGGCCAAGGCGGGCACGCTCAGGTTCCCGGCGATCAACGTCAACGACTCGGTGACCAAGTCCAAGTTCGACAACAAGTACGGCTGCCGTCACTCCCTGATCGACGGCATCAACCGGGGCACCGACGTCCTCATCGGCGGCAAGGTCGCACTGGTCTGCGGCTACGGTGACGTGGGCAAGGGCTGCGCGGAGTCGCTGCGCGGCCAGGGCGCGCGGGTGATCATCACCGAGATCGACCCGATCTGCGCGCTGCAGGCGGCGATGGACGGCTACCAGGTCGCCACGCTCGAGGACGTCGTCGGACAGGTCGACATCTTCGTCACCACCACCGGCAACAAGGACATCATCACCGCCGCCGACATGGCGAAGATGAAGCACCAGGCCATCGTCGGTAACATCGGCCACTTCGACAATGAGATCGACATGGCCGGCCTGGCGGCCACTCCCGGCATCAAGCGGATCAACGTCAAGCCCCAGGTCGACGAGTGGCTCTTCCCCGACGGCCACACGATCATCGTGCTGTCGGAGGGCCGCCTGCTCAACCTGGGCAACGCGACCGGCCACCCGTCCTTCGTGATGTCGAACTCGTTCACCAACCAGGTCATGGCGCAGATCGAGATCTTCACCAAGCCCGAGGCGTACCCGGTCGGCGTCTACACGCTGCCCAAGCACCTGGACGAGAAGGTCGCCCGGCTGCACCTGGACGCGCTCGGCGTCAGGCTGACCGTGCTCAGCAAGGACCAGGCCGACTACATCGGCGTCCCGGTCGAGGGCCCCTACAAGCCCGACCACTACCGCTACTGATGGTTTGCGGGTCCGATGGCAAAGAGCGCCATCGTATCGGACCCGCAAACCATCAGCTGTCTCCCGGGGGGACGACCCCCCGTACCCCCCGATGCGCGGGGCGGGTCCGACGGGCCCCGCCCCGCGCGACGAGATGCTAGGTGACCGCTTGTCCGATGACCACCGACGCGCCAACGGTCGGAACCGGTCCGTCCCCGGGCTCGCTGAGCTCGGGGACGGCCGTATCGGCTATGCGGAACGGTCCATGCCGCTCCTGTCGGCGCTCGGTTCGCGGTTCCGCGCGGAGCGCCCGTTCGACGGCATGACCATCGCCGCCTGCCTGCACGTGACGGCGGAGACGGCGGTGCTCGTCCGCACCCTGCGGTCAGGCGGGGCGCTGGTCCGGCTGGCGGCCTCCAACCCGCTATCCACCCAGGACGACATCGCCGCGGCGCTCGCGGCCGTCGACGGGGTGGAGGTCTTCGCCCGGGCCGGGGTGGACAGGGACACGTACTACGAGCACATCGCGTTGGCGGTCGGCGCTGACGAGGCCGGCCGCGCTGACGGCGCCGATGGTCCCGACCTGGTCCTCGACGACGGCGGCGACCTCTTGTCGACGCTGCATACGCGAGCACGGCCGGCGATGCTCGACCGGGTGCGCGGAGGATGCGAGGGGACGACGACCGGCGTGCTCCGGCTGCGCCGGATGGCGGCCGACGGCACGCTCGCGTTCCCGGTTATCGCGGCGAGCGACACGCCGGTCACGCGGCTAGTGGACAACCGGCACGGCACCGCTCAGTCGGTCATCGACGGGCTGCTGCGCGCCAGCGGGGTCCTGCTGGCAGGCAAGACCGTGGTGGTGGCGGGATTCGGGGCCTGCGGGGTCGGCATCGCCGAGTCCGCCCGCGCCCTGGGGGCGCGGGTGGTGATCACGGAGGTTGACCCGGTGCGGGCTCTCGACGCGGTCCTGCGCGGATTCCTGGTGCTGCCGCTGGCCGACGCCGCCCCGATCGGCGAGGTATTCATCACCGCGACCGGCTCGGCCGACGTGATCACCGGCGAGCACCTAGCGGTGATGCGCGACGGCGCCATCCTCGCCAACGCGGGCCACTTCGACGTGGAGATCGACGTGCGGTCGCTGGCCGCCCTCGCGGTCGGCGTGCAGTCTGACATCCGCCCGCACGCCGACGCCTACGAACTCGCCGACGGCCGCCGCCTGCTGCTGCTGGCCGAGGGCCGGGTGGTCAACCTGGTCGCCGCCAACGGCCACCCGCCCGAGGTGATGGACCTGGCGTTCGGCATCGAGGCCCTGACGCTGGCCCGGCTCGCCGGGCAGGCGGAGCGGCTTCCGGCCGCGGTTCACCCGGTGCCACCGGACATCGACGCCGAGGCGGCCCGGATGGTCCTCGCCGCCTTGGGCACGAGGACCGATACCCTCACTCCGGCGCAGCGCTCCTACCTGGCGAGCTGGCGACTCGGCTCCTAGACAGGACGGTGGTCAGCCCCCCGAACCCTGAGCCGCCGGTATCGGACGGTGTCAGGGCCAGCCAGCCAAGGAGCGCCAGTGGGTAGGCGTAGTAACCGAACCGGGTGGACGGGTCCAGCGTGAACAAGGCCGCGTAGCCAACGGCGAGGCGGAACGCCACGTCGCGGACGTCGCGCGGCGGGCGCAGCAGGAGCCAGGCGACGAACGCCAGCACCGCGATCACCATCAGCGCCACCGCCGCTGCGTGCCCGATCGGGCCCAGTTCTGCAATGAGGTGGCCGGGGAGCGGGCTCTGGGCCGGCGTCTTGTACTTGGTTGAGCCCAGCGGGTACTCGATCAGGTTCTGCTTGACCGCGTTGACCGCGGTCGGTGACGCCAGCGCGGCGGGCGCGCCGACGGCCGCGAGGATTGCGGTCAGCCCGATAGCGGAGGCGGTGAAGCGGGCAGCCGCGCGTGGTGCGTATCGCACCCAGGCCATCACCCCGAGCACCGGGATCACCGCCCACGCGGTGGTCTTCATGCCGCAGGCCAAGGCCAGGACGAGGCCCGCCCACACCAGCCGGCCCCGATAGGCCAGGGCCAGCGTCAGGCAGGTGAGCGCGATGACCGGCGGGTCGGTGACGCCAACCGAGAGCGGGAACGCGATGACCGGCGAGACGGTGGCGATCGTGGTGAGCCACACCAGACGGTTGCGGCACTGACGGCAGTCGCGGATGCGGTGCGGTGAAACCACCGCGAAGGCGGCGGCGAGCGCCCCCACCGTGACCAGCGTGGTCCAGATCCTCGGGTCGCCAAGCACGCCCGCGAGCCCGGCCGATCGCGGCAGGCCGAAGATCTCCATGAACGGCAGGTACGGGTTGTAAGACACCCAGCTCGTGAGCAGGCTCTGCGGCAGGTACGGGGTGCCGTGCTTGAGCAGGTAGTTCGCCGACTGGCTGATGACGACCACTTCCCCGGTGGGGGCCGCATTCGTGATCAGCCAGAACAAGGGCGCGATGAGCGCTCCGCCGGCCGCCGCCGCCAGCGGGATCACCCAGCTCCTGGTCACCAGCAGCAAGATCGTCGTCACCGCGTAGCCGCCGCACGCCCAGGCGGCCCAGGTGCCGTCGGCGTGACCGGTGAGGATCGTCACCCCCGCGTATACCGTGAAGGCCGCGAACCACCAGGTCATCGCCCGTCGGCCGGGCAGGTCAAAATGACCGGCGGACGCGTTCTCGGCCGCCTGCCGGTGCTCTTCCTCGTGCGCCTGGTCCGTCTGCAGTTGCCGCCCCGTTGCCTCAGCGCCTTCGGTCCCTGTCAAGGACTCGCTTCCCACGGTTACTCAGGTTATGTTCACCGGAGCATCAGCCGCGTCGGCCCGGAGTAGTACTTCCGGGGGCTGACCCCGCCGAGTCCTCGGCCGTCTAGGGCAACTTCCAGTCCACGGGGGCGGCGCCGCCCGCTTCGAGCAGCTGGTTGGCCCGGCTGAACGGCCGCGTGCCGAAAAAACCGCTGTGCGCGGACATCGGGCTTGGGTGCGCGGACTCGATGATCGGCGTGCTGCCGAGCATCGGGGCCAGGTTCCTGGCGTCGCGCCCCCACAAGATGGCGACCAGCGGCCCGCCCCGCCCGACGAGGGCGCGGATCGCCTGCTCGGTGACCTCCTCCCAGCCTTTGCCGCGGTGGCTGCCCGGCTTGCCTGGCTCGACCGTCAGGACCCGGTTGAGCAGCAGCACGCCGCGCTCGGCCCACGGTGTCAGATCGCCCGACGTCGGCGCCGGATACCCCAGGTCCTGCGAGTACTCGCGGAAGATGTTCTGCAGCGAGCCGGGCAGCCGCCTGACGCCTGGATCAACGGAGAAGCTCAGGCCCACCGGGTGGCCCGGCGTGGGGTACGGGTCCTGGCCCACGATCAGCACCCGCACGTCGTCGAACGGCTGCGTGAAGGCGCGCAGCACGTTCTCTCCGGCGGGAAGGTACCGTCGGCCGGCCGCGATCTCAGCGCGCAGGAAGGCGCCCATCCGGGTGATCTGATCGGCGACTGGTGCGAGGGCGTCCGCCCAGCCCGCCTCGACGACCTTGCTCAACGGCTCCGGCATGGAAAGAACTCTAGTGCGCACCAGACGTGCGCCGGAGTAATTGGCGGACGCCTCGGGCGCCTTGCGGTCGTGACGCGCTGGTTACCAGCCCTGACCTCGGCCCTGACCGCCCCGCTGGCTCTGGCTCTGGCCTTGGCCCTGGCCGCTCTGAGCTTGTCCCTGGCTCATGCCCTGGCCCTGGCCGCCCTGGCCCATGCCCTGCTGGTCCTGGTCCTGGTCCTGGTCCTGGTCTTGTCCCATGCCCTGGTTCTGGCTCATGTTCTGGCCGCTCTGGCCCATGCCCTGCTGGTTCTGGCTCATGTCTTGGCCGCTCTGGCCCATGCCCTGCTGGTTCTGGCCCATGCCCTGCTGGTTCTGACCCATGTTCTGGCCGCTCTGCCCCATGCCCTGCATGCCCCGGCCGCTGTCCTGCTGGTTCTGGGTCATGCCCTGGCCCTGGCCGCGGCCGCCCTGCTGGCCGATCGTGTCCCGTGCCGTCTGCATGTCACCCTGCATGCTGCCCTGCTGGCTCATGTCCTGCTGGCTCATGTCCTGCTGGCTCATGTCCTGCTGGCTCATGTCCTGCTGCTCGGTCTCGGCCTCGTTCTTGCCCCTGTTGAATATGCCCATGATTCCCCCGTTGCCGTTGCTGATTACCAGCCGTATGCCGCTAATACGCCTTTTCCGCAATTGCGGCCGTCGGCTACGTACCCGCGACCGCGCCATCTACCCCAGTAGGCGCGGTGCGGCCGATAGGTTATCTGTGACGCTTAGGTCTGACTCTTCGCAGTGCCTGGCTCGATGTCGTGAGGCATCGTGACCAGCTATGATGTGTTTTCTTTGCCGTTTCAGTTGATTAGCATATTATGTTAGTCAGTGAAGGCGTTAAAACGGCTCTAATAACGCTATCTGGTTCATGGTAGCTAATATCAAGATATGTCCGAGTCTGCCCGGCGGCGGTACGGAGGAGGGCCGCGTCACTCGCCGTAGTCCGGTCCGACCGCTGGCTGGCTGCGCGTGGCGCCGCAGGCGCGTACCCTCAAACGGGCTCGCCGGTGGTGCGGAGCTGGTAAAAAGGGGTTAACCTGCGCATGGTGGTGCCGGGTCAAGCGGCGGGCAGGACCGTCTGCCGCCGTGAGCGCTCGCTTGGAGCAATACACAATGGAACGATGGGGCCCATGAAGGGACGCGTGCTAGTCGTCGATGACGACGCGGCGCTTGCGGAGATGCTCGGCATCGTCCTCCGCGGTGAGGGGTTCGAGCCGACGTTCGTCGCCGACGGGGATAAGGCGCTTGACGCCTTCCGCGACACCCGGCCGGATCTGGTGCTGCTTGACCTGATGCTGCCGGGTACCGACGGCATCGACGTGTGCCGTCAGATCCGAGGCGAGTCGGGCGTGCCGATCGTCATGCTGACCGCCAAGACCGACACCGTGGATGTGGTCGTCGGGCTCGAATCGGGCGCGGACGACTACATACTCAAGCCGTTCAAGTCCAGGGAGCTCGTCGCCCGGATCAAGGCGCGGCTGCGGCGGACGGACGACCCGGCGCCGGAGATGCTGCAGATCGGCGACGTGGCGATCGACGTGGCGGGCCACTCGGTCAAGCGCAGCGGCGAGACGCTGAGCCTGACGCCGCTTGAGTTCGATCTGCTCGTGGCGCTCGCCCGCAAGCCGCGGCAGGTGTTCACCCGTGAGGTGCTGCTCGAGCAGGTCTGGGGCTACCGCCACGCGGCCGACACCCGACTGGTGAACGTGCACGTGCAGCGCCTGCGGGCCAAGATCGAGAAGGACCCCGAGCACCCTGAGATCGTGGTCACGGTGCGCGGTGTCGGCTACAAGGCGGGACCTGGCTGATCGGCGAATGGAGTGGTCTGCGGTTAACTCCGACGCGGTCGGCCTGCCGCCCGCGCCGGGTCCCGTCGCGCCCGAGGTGCCTCCGGCGTCCGCATCCGAGCCTGCTCCGTCCCCGCCCGCGCCCACGCCGGATTCGCCGCGAGAGCAGCGGCGCGAAGCGTGGGAGATGGCGCTCCGCCGGAGGAAGTGGGTGCGCTGGATCGTCAGCTGGCTTCCCCACCGGCTGACGATCTTTGTCCGCTCACTCCTGCGCATCCAGCACTCGATCATCGCCCAGATCAAGTACCGCTGGCATCGGTCACTGCAGCTGCGGGTGGTGGGGACCACGCTGGTGATCTCCGCGGCGGTGATCGCGGTACTCGGCTTCTTCCTTACCGAGCAGATCGAGCAGGGCCTGGTGCTCAACGCGGAGAGCTCGGCCAGGACCCAGATGCTGGCCGGGCTGAACACCGCCCGCGCGCAGTCCGTCGTGAGCACCCAGCCTGCCAGCGGCGCCGCTGCCTGGGCGGTCATGACCAGCCTGGGCACCGCGCTGCAACCGAACAACAGCGGTTCGATCAGGTACTACGTGGCCGTCGGCCCCAATACGACGCTGCAAGGGATCGCGGGGTTCGCCCCTTGGGACAGCAGCATCGACGCCGCGGACCTCACTGCCGCCGACGATTCTCAACAACGTCCAGAACGAGCAGCAGCTTGATGCGCCACCGCAAGGCAAGCCCAGAAACCCTGCTGTATTACGCTCCCACCACGCTCACCTTCGACCGACGGGCAGAGCAAGCCGGCCATCGTCGTGGGCGCGCCGCTCGGCGACTGGTACCAGCTCTACTACTTCTTCCCGCTCGACAACGAGCAGCAGACGCTGCAGTTGGTCCAGACAACGCTGATCGGGGCGGGGATCGCGCTGGTCGCGCTCCTCGCGGCCATCGCCTCGCTGGTCACCCGGTGGGTAGTGCTGCCGCTCAGGCACGCGGCGCGAGCCGCGCAGCGGGTGGCGGCGGGCCGACTCGAGGAACGGATGGCGGTCGGCGGCAAGGACGACCTCGGCTCGCTCGCCTCGTCCTTCAACGACATGGCGGCCAGCCTGCAAGAGAAGCTGCTGGAGCTCGAGGAGCTCTCCAAGGCGCAGCGGCAGTTCGTCTCCGACGTCTCGCACGAGCTGAGAACGCCGATGACCACGATCAGGATGGCCGCCGAGGTCCTCTTCGATTCCAGGGAGCAGCTCGATCCGGCCGCCGCCCGCTCGGTCGAGCTGCTGCAGAGCCAGATCGAGCGGTTCGAGACCCTGCTCACCGACCTACTGGAGATGAGCAGGCACGACGCCAACGTGGCCACGCTGGACGCCGAGCTCGCGGACATCTCCGACATCGTGCGCAGGAGCGCCGACGACGCGCAGCAGCTCGCGGAGCGCCGCGGCTGCCGCATCGAGTTCAGGCTGCCCGCGCAGGCCTGCATGGCCGAGGTCGACCGGCGCCGGGTGGAGCGGATCCTTCGTAACCTGCTGGTCAACGCCGTCGAGCACGGCGAGGGGACGGGACGTCGTGGTCACCGTGGCGGCCGACCGGGACACGGTCGCGATCGCGGTGCGCGACCACGGGGTGGGGCTGGCCCCCGGCGAGGAGCAACTGGTCTTCGAGCGGTTCTGGCGCGCCGACCCGTCGCGCGCCCGCACGGTCGGCGGGACCGGGCTCGGCCTGGCCATCTCACTGGAAGACGCACGGCTGCACGGCGGCTGGCTGCAGGCGTGGGGCGAGAAGGGCCGGGGCTCGGTGTTCCGGCTGACGGTACCGAGAGAGGCAGGGCAGCCGTTGGCGGGATCCCCGCTCCCGCTCGGGCCGGACGAGGCGGAGATCGTCACCAGCATCGTCACCGTCCTCGAGACCGACCTCACCGGGGGCGGCCGTGGGTAGCCGCGTCCGGCGGCCGCTGCTCGCCCTGTTGGCGGCGGTGACGGCCGCGGTGGCGGTCGCCGGGTGCGTGTCGATGCCGAACGCGGGCCCGGTGCTCGCCTACCCGGTGACTCAGGAGACCGGGGCTCAGAACGGTCAGAACATGCAGATCATTGCCGCCGGACCGGCCGCTACCTGGGATCCGCAGCAGATCGTGACCGGGTTCCTGACCGCCGCTGCCGCCTTCGGCAACCAGCCGCAGGTGGCCAAGGCCTACCTGACGCCCGCGGAGAGCAAGCACTGGTATCCGAATTGGAACGCCTACGTGTACCAGGGTGCCGGGCCCAACGTCCGGCCTGCGGTGTACCAGCCAACGGGAACCAAGCAAGGCGCCAAGAGCGGCAAGGCCGGTCAGGCCGGCAAAGTCGGCAAGCAGGCACCCAAGACGGCAACTGTCGTGGTCGAGGGCAAGATCCAGGCGAACCTGTCCGGCCTGGTGTCCGGGCTGGGCGCGGTCCAGGCGCCCGCGCCCGGCAGCAGCCCGGGCCCGCTGGTGTTCCACCTGGTGAACATCGGCGGCAAGTGGCGGATCTCGTGGGCGCCAAACGTCCTGCTGCTCACCCAGGTCGAGTTCGCTGACGACTACGAGCTGAGGAACCTGTACTTCTTCGATCCGGACGAGAAATATCTGGTCCCCGACCCGGTGTATGTGCCGCTGCAGGCCACGACGACCAGCCTGATGAAACGTCTGGTGCCTGATCTGTGGAAGCCGGACCCGGACTGGCTGGCCGGCGGCGGTGCGACGCAGACTGCCTTTCCGTCCGGTACCAAAATCACTGGTCTAGAGGTGACGGGCGGCCTGGCTACTGTGGACCTGACTGGCCCGATTAGCAGAGCCCAGAGCAATCTGATCTCGTCGCAACTGCTGTACACGCTGGTCGGCTCGGGACAGGGCAGCTCGCAGATCGAGTCGGTCGAGCTGTTCGTAAACGGCAAGCCGTATTATCCGACCGGCAGCCCGCAGAACCAAGTACAGAACCTGTCCCAGGCCAAGTACACGCCGCCGACGGGCGCCAGCCCGGAGTTCTATTACCTGGACGGCGCGGGAGACCTGTACAGCCGCAACGTCGTGACCGGCAAGCAGGTGCGAATCGCCAGGATCGGCGCCGGGTACTCGCAGATCGCGGTCTCCCACGACGGCCAGCACCTGGCTGCCCTGCGCAACGGCGCACTGTTCATCGGGCCGCTCGGCGGCCCCCTGGTGCGACAGCAGGGCAACGAGTACGCGACGTTGAGCTGGGATCCGGCTGACAACCTGTGGGCGACAACGAGCAACAGCGACCAGATCTATGTGGTCCGCACCGGCTCCAGCCCCAACAGCCGTCTTTCCAAGCCGATCTTGGTGACCGTTACGCCGTCTGCGGGAGTCAGCCCCACCGGCGGACAGTTCACCGATCTGCAGGTCGCGCCCGACGGCGTGCGGGTAGCGCTGATCATCGACTCAGACGAGCTGACCTTCGGATCGATCGTGTGGGTGCCGGGGACTGGCCCTGGACTCGGGTCGGTCAAAATCGTGCTCTCGCCGTTCAACGTCAGCAACCTCATCAGCGTATTCAACGCGGTGACCTGGTACGGCCCGGACAACGTCATCACGCTTGGCGGCCCGGGATCCACCCTGACCGATTACCCGGTGAACGGCGGCACGTCGACCTCGCAGATGCTCGATCAGTCCGTCGGGTCCATCACCGCCGTCGGCGGCCCGGGCGCGGGGCAGTCGCTGATCGCCGGGCTCTCTAACGACCAGATTTACGAGGCCCCAACCCTGACCGGCGCCTGGGAGCCGATGCAGACCAGCGACGACGTAGACGTCAAGGGCATCTCACCCACCTACCCAGGCTGAATCTCCAGAGAACCTGTAGAGCGAAACGTCATGCCGTGTGGCCCATGTGACATTTTGCAGCTAATGTCCCCCCTGACATTTCGGCTCGGGAGGACTAGCGTTCACCTATGGCACTCGCCCGGGTCCGTGGTTGCGCCGGGCAGGCCCTCGATGCGGTAGCCGCATCCGCAGGGCCTATCAGGCAAGCCGACGCCAGCCGCAGGCAAAACGGCCCACGTAAGGCGACTTCTCGTCGATCGATCACGGTGCGGCTTAGTAGTAAGTCCTGCCCCGCCGGGGGATACAGAGTTCCCCGATACGGGAGAAGAGCAGTAGTGGCCACAGAAGGCCGCGAACCTCTCAGCAGGCGGATGTGGGGTCGAAGACCAGGTCGGCCGGGCGAGTGTCCACCACCGGTTATCTCACTCCGTAGGGGGATCGAGATGGAAATCACCTTCAAGGGCAGGCACACCAGTGTCCCCGAGCGCTTCCGCAGACACGCGAGCGCAAAGCTGGCAAAGCTCGAGAAGCTCGATCACAACGCGATTCGGGTGGACGTCGAGGTATCGACGGAACGGAATCCCAGGCAGGCCGACCGGAGCGAGCGAGTGGAGCTCACGGTCAGATCGCGAGGTCCCGCCATCAGGGCGGAGGCGGCCGCCGACGACCGGTACGCGGCCCTCGATCTCGCCTTCACCAAACTCGAAGGCCGGCTGCGCAAGGCGGCGGAGCGACGCAAGGTTCGCAAGGGGGACCTGACCGTGCGGTCGACCGACGCGCTGGCGGCAGTGGCCGCCGCGCCGGCCGACGCGAGCGCGATGGCGGCGGACGCGGTGGTGCTGTCCGACGTCGCCATCCCGGCCATCCCTGCCCCCGACGCCGCCGCCATGCTCAAGGGCACGCCGGTCGGCCGCAAGGCGAATGACCGGGCGAACGGCCGGGCTAACGGTCATCGGCGCGGCGAGACGGTCGTACCGCTGCCTGCGCTGCCTGAGGACGACAGCGACGACGACTACGACTTCGTCGGTTTCCGCAACGGGGCCGAGGCCGAGGCGGGGATCTCCGGTCTGCTGCCGATCCAGATGGAGGGCGACGGCCCCCTGGTGGTGCGGGAGAAATTCCACGCCTCGCATTCGATGACGATTGACCAGGCGCTGTTCGAGATGGAACTGGTCGGCCACGCCTTCTACGCCTACCACGACAGCGACTGCGGCAAGTTCAGCGTGGTCTACCGCCGCCGCGGCTACGACTACGGTGTCATCCGCCTAGTCGACGAATAGTCACAGGCACTAGCTCAGAGCACCCCCGACAAGTAATCTCAAGCAGAGAGAAACTAACCTTAAGTGGCTGCAAGATAACCCGAGCCATGCTTTTGCAACGCACGTACGCAGGAACCACAGGCTCCACCCCAGCCACAGGGGAGCTCTAACCCAAGCCACCAGCCAAGGCGTTGCGCCCTATGCAACGCCTGCACAAGAGCAACCACCACGCTCTAACCCCCGCCACCGCGTGGGGGGTGCCCGCTTTCTGGGCGCCCCCCCGCAGGGGGTATGGGGGGCGGCGCCCCCATGAGTGGGGGCGCAGGGGGGTCATCCCCCCGCACAAATAAAGGAGTGTTTTCCCGTGAGCGACGGGTCCCCTACGGTCAGGAAGACGGCGCTAGGAAGCGTCAGTCTCTCCAGCCCCCCGACGGTGCCGGCACCGGCGCCGCCGGCCGTCCCCGCTCGGGCGGCGGAGGCGGAATCGGCGTCCGCTGGCGACCCGATCCGGGTGCTGATCGCGGACGACCATGCCCTTTTCCGCCGTGGCCTGGAGATGGTCCTCGGCGAGGACGCGGGCATTGAGCTGGTCGGCCAGGCCTCCGACGGCGCCGAGGCGGTGCAACTGGCGGGCGAGGCGCTGCCGGATGTGGTGCTGATGGACATCCGGATGCCGAAGATCACCGGCATAGAGGCAGCCAGGCAGATGAAGGACATCGCCCCGTCGGCCAAGATCGTGATCCTGACGATCAGCGACGAGGAGGAGGATCTGTTCGAGGCGATCAGGTCGGGAGCGAGCGGCTACCTGCTCAAGGACATTCCGCTCGACGAGCTGGCCGACTCGGTCCGCGCCGTGCACGGCGGCCAGTCCCTCATCAACCCGTCGATGGCGGGCAAGCTGCTCAGCGAGTTCGCCACCCTGGCCCGCAGGGACGCGGAAGAGGAGCCGGCCAAGCACGCGCCCGCGCCGAAGCTGACCGACCGCGAGATGGAGGTGCTCCGGCTGGTGGCGCGCGGTATGAACAACCGCGACATCGCCAAGGAGCTGTTCATCTCCGAGAACACGGTCAAAAACCACGTGCGGAACATCCTCGAGAAACTGCAGATCCACTCGCGGATGGAAGCAGTGATGATCGCGGTGCGCGAGAAGCTGATCGAGATTAGCTAGCCCCAGGGTTCAGCTAGCGCCGGGGTTCAGCTGGCACCGAGCGTCGTCAACGCTGCCACGAGCGGCTGGGCGTAGGCAGTCGGCGAGGACCGTTCGATACGAACATTTGAGCAACCGACCCACTGGGCCGCCTCCGCCAGAGCTCGGGCCATGGGCGCGACGGCTGCGGGCTTTTCCAGCAGCAGATTCCTGGCAACGAGGGTCTTGCCCTCGCGCCCCGGGTCCACCCAGCCGAGGATCTGGCCGCCGGAGAGCAGCGGCATCGTGAAGTAGCCGCGCTCGCGCTTCTCCTTCGGCACGTAAGGTTCGAAGAGGTGGTGGTAGCCGAACATCCGCCGCGTCCGCTTCCGATCCCAGATCAGCGAGTCGAACGGGGAGAGCAGCGCCGTGCGGTGGATGCCTCGACCGCCGCCCGACAGCCACGCCAGCGCCGCCGGGTCGGCCCAGGCGGCGACCGGCCGCTTGCCGCCGGGGACGGTGACCGGGGTCAGGCCGGCCGCCTCGGCGGCCTCGTCGAGGGCGGCGGCGCCGCGGATATGCAGGGCCTGCCCGTTGAACCGCTGGTACTCGATCAGGTCGGCGTGGGTGGCCACCCCGAGCGCGCGGGCGGTGACCCCGACCAGGTAGGCCAGGCATTCCGCGTCGGTCGGCTCGCGATCGAGCAATCGCACCGGAACGGCGCGCTCGGGCAGGTCGTAGACGCGCCGCCAGCCGATGCGGCGCACGCAGACGGCCCGGCCGGTGTCCAGCAGCCACTCGGCCGCGATCTTCACCTCCGACCAGTCCCACCACGGTCCGCCCGCCTTGGCCCCGCCGAGCTGGGTCGCGGTCAGCGGCCCCTCGTCGCGCAGCCGCGCGAGGACCTCGTCGCAGGCCCGCTCGCTGACCTGGTGCCAGCGCTGGCCGCGGGCGGCGATGGCCCGTCGCCGCCAGGCGTAGTACGGCCAGTCCTCGATCGGCAGGATGCAGGCGGCGTGCGCCCAGTACTCGAACGTCTTCGGGTTGCTGGCCGGCCAATACGCAGCCTCGACCGCGTCCCGCCCGATCGGCCCGAGCCGCGCGTAGGCGACGAGTTCGTGCGACCGGGCGAGCACGGAGATCGTGTCGAGCTGGACCGCCCCGATTCGCCGCAGCATCGCCGTCGCGCCGCCGCGCTTCGCCGCGGCGCCGAGAAAACCCTGAGAATAGAGGGTGAGCCGCCGGACCTCGTCCGCGCTCAGCGTAAAGTCGCCCCGCGCTGATCCCTGATGCTCATACCGAACGGACTCGGCCGTCTCTGCCACGCTCATGACCCTAGCGGCAGGGGCCGACATTCCGGGGGGTGCAGGGGGAGGGGGTCGTCCCCCGGGAGAAACTAATCAGTACCAGTCTTCGTTCATCGTCTTGGTGAACAGGAGCGAGAGGCAGCCGACGATCGCGACGCCCGTGCCGATCCAGAAGACCGTCCAGTTCGGCGCAGGGAAGAACGCGATGCCGCCGATGATGAACCCGACGATGACGATCCCGACCCCGACCCAGGACATGGGCCTGCCGGGGTTGTGCTCCATGTGCCCTGAGCCGTGCGCCAGCGTGCCAGCGGCATCGGTGCTCTCCACGGTGCCTGTTGCCTGCTCGGCCACGACTCCTCCTCCATGTTCCGGCCCCGCCAGCCGGGCCTGTCTGCCGGGCCTCGCCCCTGATGCAGTGTCACGAAAATACCCCAACCGCGTTGGCGACTCGGAAGCCGGCCCCCATTTCGCCTACGATGGCAACCGAGGCATGTTTATTTTTGCCGAAGCCGATCCGCAAGTCCGCAAGGAGCACGACGACAAGTGCCTTCGATCCTAGACAGCATCCTTCGCGCGGGCGAAGGTAAGATCCTGCGCCAACTCAAGCGGATCAGTGAGCAGATCAACTCCATCGAGGACGAGTTCGTCGCGATGAGCGACGCCGAGCTGCGGGCGATGACCGGTGAGTTCCGGCAGCGGCTCGCGGACGGCGAGACCCTCGACGACCTCCTCCCCGAGGCGTTCGCCACGGTTCGCGAGGCGGCGCGGCGGACCCTCGGGCAGCGCGCCTTCGACGTCCAGCTCATGGGCGGGGCGGCGCTGCACCTGGGCAACATCTCGGAGATGCGCACCGGTGAGGGCAAGACGCTCACCGGCGTGTTCCCCGCCTACCTGAACGCGCTGGCGGGCAAGGGCGTGCACGTTGTCACGACCAACGACTACCTGGCCAAGCGCGACTCCGAGTGGATGGGCCGAGTGCACCGCTTCCTCGGCCTCGAGGTCGGGGCGATCCTGGCGGAGATGACACCGCCGGAGCGGCAGCAGGCCTACGCGGCCGACGTCACCTACGGTACGAACAACGAGTTCGGCTTCGACTACCTGCGCGACAACATGGCCTGGTCGATCGACGAGTGCGTGCAGCGCGGCCACAACTACGCCATCGTCGACGAGGTTGACTCGATCCTGGTCGACGAGGCCAGGACGCCGCTGATCATCTCCGGCCCGGCCGAGCAGAACTCGCGCTGGTATCAGGAGTTCGCCAAGATCGCGCCCCGGCTGCGGCGCGGCGAGGACGGCGAAGGCGACTACGACGTCGACGAGAAGAAGCGCACGGTCGGGATCACCGAGTCCGGGGTCGAGAAGGTCGAGGACTGGCTCGGCATCGACAACCTCTACGACCCGGTCAACACACCGCTGGTCTCCTTCCTCAACAACGCGCTCAAGGCCAAGGAACTGTTCAAGAAGGACAAGGACTACGTCGTGGTCAACGGCGAGGTCCTGATCGTGGACGAGTTCACCGGTCGCATGCTGCACGGCCGCCGCTACAACGAGGGCATGCACCAGGCCATCGAGGCCAAGGAAGGCGTGCAGATCCAGAACGAGAACCAGACGTTCGCCACGATCACCCTGCAGAACTACTTCCGGCTGTACGACAAGCTCGCGGGCATGACCGGCACGGCGCTGACCGAGGCCAACGAGTTCATGCAGATCTACAAGCTCGGCGTCGTTCAGATCCCGACCAACCGGCCGATGATCCGCGCCGACGAGACCGACGTGATCTACCAGACCCAGCAGGCTAAGTTCGACTCGGTCGTCGAGGACATCGTCGAGCGGCACGAGGCCGGCCAGCCGGTCCTCGTCGGCACCGTCAGCGTCGAGAAGTCCGAGATCCTCTCGGTCATGCTCAAGCGCCGCGGCGTGCCCCACCACGTGCTGAACGCCAAGTACCACGAGCAAGAGGCGACGATCATCGCCCAGTCCGGGCGGCTCGGCGCGGTGACGGTGGCGACCAACATGGCCGGCCGCGGCACCGACATCATGCTCGGCGGCAACCCCGAGTTCATCGCGGACGCCGAGCTGCACCAGCGCGGCCTGTCGCCGGTGGACACCCCGGAGGACTACGAGGCGGCCTGGCCGGAGGCGGTCGCCAAGGCCAAGGCCGCCGTCGTGGCCGAGCACGAGGAGGTCGTGCAGGCGGGCGGGCTCTACGTGCTCGGCACTGAGCGGCACGAGTCGCGGCGCATCGACAACCAGCTCCGCGGGCGGTCCGGACGGCAGGGCGACCCGGGCAAGTCCCGGTTCTACCTGTCCCTCGAGGACGACCTGATGCGCATGTTCAACTCCGAGCGGGTCGCGGCGATCATGGACCGGCTGAACATCCCGGCCGACGTCCCGGTGGAGAACTCGGTGGTGTCGCGCGCCATCCGATCGGCCCAGACCCAGGTCGAGTCGCAGAACTTCGAGATCCGCAAGGACGTCCTGAAGTACGACGACGTGCTCAACCGGCAGCGCACGGTCATCTACGGCGAGCGGCATGAGGTCCTTGAGGGGGCCGACTTGCACGAGCAGGTTCGCTCCATGATCGACGAGGTGATCGCCTCCTACGTGACCGCCGCGACCGCCGACGGGTACCCGGAGGAGTGGGACCTGGACAAGCTCTGGAAGGCGTTCAAGCAGCTGTTCCCGATCACGCTGACCGTCGACCAGGTGCTCGAGGAGGTCGGCGGCGAAAAGGCGAACCTGACCGCGGATCTGCTGACCGAGATGGTGCAGGAGAACGCCCAGAGCGCCTACGACCGGCGTGAGGAGGAGTACACGCCGGAGCTGATGCGCCAGATCGAGCGGCTCGTCGTGTTGTCGGTGCTCGACCAGAAGTGGCGCGAGCACCTGTACGAGATGGACTACCTGCGCGAGGGCATCGGCCTGCGGGCCATGGCGCAGCGCGACCCGTTGGTGGAGTACCAGCGGGAGGGCTTCGACATGTTCAACGCGATGATGGACGGGATCAAGGAAGAGTCGGTCGGGAACCTGTTCAACCGGCAGTTCGAGATCCAGGAGAACCCCATCGTCGAGGAGGTCGGCGCCGGAGCCCAACTCGGGTTCGACGGCACGCTGCCCGGCGTTACCGCCGCCCCGGCCCCCGCCGCTCCGACGTCCGCCGCGCCCGCCGCTCAGGCGCCTGCCGCTGCCGCCGCGCCCGCCGCGGGCAGAAGGCGGCAGGCACCGCCGCCGCCGAGCATTCCCGAGCCCGCCGCGCCGCCAGCCGCCTTCGGCAAGCGGGCGGCCGGGAGCCAGCCGAGGACCGGGCAGTCGAATCAGCCGCAGGGCGACCAGCAGCCGGGCGGTCGCGCTCGAGGTCGGCACGCGGCGAACGACGGCCGCGGCCACGCCACGGCGGCAGGCCGCGGTCAGGCGGCCACCCGCAGCGACGGAGCGCACGCATCAGGGGCGGCCGAGACCTTCGGGCCGGCCGTGACCGAGCCGTCGGAAACCGCACGGCCCGCGGCCGCGCAGGCGGCCGGTCCCCAGCTGGTCGCGCCCGCGGGACTCGAGCCGCGTCGTCCGCGCCAGCTCCAGTACTCGGCCCCCGCCGATGGCGGCGGCGTGGAGACGCACGGTGACGCCACGCTCGACCCGTACGCGACCGTCGGCCGCAACGACATGTGCCCGTGCGGCTCTGGCCGCAAGTTCAAGCGCTGCCACGGCGGGGCCGGACGGGCCTAGCGCCGTTTGCTGAGCCCGTCCGGGATGGTCTCCCCGGCCGGGCTTAGCGGCTACGCCGCCTCGATGTCGGTGCAGAGCCAGCGCGGCGACGTGGCTGACCGTGCCTCCGCAGTTCGCGCCGGCAGCTTCTCTCGCCATTCTGGCTGTCGCTCCGGCGCGGTCAGCGTTAGCCGCACCGCCAGTGCCCTGATTCGGGAACCGACCGCCACGATGAGGGTCATCTCGATGACGTCCGGCGTCGGCCGCGCCGTTAGCACCCGCTGTACCCGAGCCCCCTGACCGCCGCAGAACAGCGGCAGCAGCCGCCGCAGGTGAAGGCTGCCGCGCGGAGACAGCCACGGCTGGATCTGCCGTTGCGGCCGGTCACCGGTCAGCGCCTCGGCCAGCAGCACGGCGAATTGCCGCGGCCACGCCTGGCCGCCGGTCGGCTGGCCGAGCCCGCCGCTGCCGTCGGGGCTTACGTCGTCGGCGGGACTTTCGTGGTCGGCCGGGCTGGCGTGGTCGACGGGGCTGGCATGGTCGGCGAACAGGGCCGACTGCGGGCGAGGAAGACCGAGCGTCAGCGGACAGTCGATCGGCGGCCACACGTCAGGCACCGTCAGGATCTGCATCGCTGACAGGTCGGATGGCGTCAGCGCTTGCTCGATAGGCATGGGATCGTCCAGGGGAGAGCTAACCGGGAAGTGCGGCAACTGCTTGCGCATCTCACTTCTACCCGCCCCCACCGACATTCCGGCCGCAGCCCGCCGCTGCGGCCGGAATGCCGGCCGGCCCGGGGTCAGCCGCCGCTGACCGACGAGTTGAACTGGCTGGTGATGAACCCCGACATGTCTGGGTCGCTGGGGATCAAGCCCGCCTTGTAGAACTGGGTGACCAGGCCCTGCTCCGACTTCGTGATGGCGCTGTTGATCACCACCGGGGTAGTCGAGTCAACCGTCGCGGCCACGTCGGTGATGCTGGCGGGCAGTCCGGTCGCGGCCGCCCAGGCGGCGCCCCAGGCATCCGGGTTCTTCTCCGCCCAGACGTAGGCCTTGTCCAGCGTCGCGAGGTAGACGTCGATCGCCGCCGCCTTGGCCGGGTTGGCCACGGCCGCCTTGGACGCCACCTCGTAGGAGTACGGGCTGCCGTACTGCGCGCCGCGCGCGAGCACCTTCGCGCCGTCCTGGGCGACGGCCTGCTGGACGTAGGGCGGCCAGACGTCCCAGGCGTCGACCGAGCCGGAGGTGAAGGCCGCCAGCGCCTCGGCCGGCTGCAGGTTCACCAGCGTGACGTCCTTGGTGGTCAGCCCGGCCGCGTTGAGCACCGTTAGCAGGTTGTAGTTGCCAGAACTGCCGGAACCGTAGGCGATCTTCTTGCCCTTGAGCTGGGCAATGGAGGTGATCGTGGAGCCCTTGGGCACTAGCACCGCATCCTGGTCGCCGGTCGGCACCTCGCGGGCGCCGACGATCTCGACCCCTTCGCCGCCGGCCGCGGCGAAGACCGGCGGGGCGTCGCCCACGCCGCCGATGTCGACCGAGCCCGAGGCCATCGCCTCGAGCATGGGCGGCCCGGAGGTGAAGTCGGACCAGCTCACGTGGAACGGGAGCGAGCCCAGCAGGCCGGCCGCCTTGAGGATCGCCTCCGCCCCGGTGCCCTTCTGGTCGCCGACGTTCAGCGTGACCGAGGACAGGTTGACCGAGCCTGACGGCGAGGCGCTGGCAGACGCCCCCGCGGCGGTCGCGGCGGCCGCGGTCGCGGTGGAGCTTGAGCTGCTCGCCGAGGAGCAGGCGGTCGCGGCGAGGCCGGTGAGGGCGATGACCGAGAACGCCATGAGCTTCTTCCGTCTACGGTTCAATGTCTATCCTTCTATCCTTCCATTTTGATTGTTTTGATGGGAAATAGATCAAGGTGGCGCCGGCCGGGGATAGGGTTCCCGGTCGGGACTAGATCAGCTCGTCGTTGTCACCCACGGGCACGCCAAGCTCCCTGAGCAGCCGCAGGCGCAGCGCGGTCAGCGTCGGATGATTCCGGTCCCTGGGCCGCGGCACGTCGACGGTGGCGGAGTAGGCGATCCGCCCGGAGCCGAGCACAAGCACCCGGTCGGCCAGCGCCAGCGCCTCGTCCACGTCGTGGGTGACGAGCAGGACCGCGGGCCGGTGGGTTTCCCACAGCCGGAGCACCAGCTGGTGCATGGAGATCGTGGTCAGCGCGTCCAGGGCGCTAAACGGCTCATCGAGCAGGAGCAGCGCGGGCGACCTGACCAGGGCGCGGGCCAGTGACACGCGCTGGGCCTCACCGCCGGACAGGGTCAGCGGCCAGGCCGACATCCGCTCGATCAGCTCGACCTCCGCCAGCGCGTCGGTGGCGACCCGCGTCGGCTCGGGGGCGCGCAGCCCCAGCGTGACGTTGTCCAGCACCCGCTTCCACGGCACCAGGCGCGGCTCCTGGAAGGCCACCGCGACCGGCTCGGCCACGGTCATCGACCCTGACACGTCCCGGTCGAGCCCGGCCAGCGCCCGCAGCAGGGTGGACTTGCCGGACCCGCTCCGGCCGATCAGGGCGACGAACTCGCCCGCCTTGATGTCCAGGTCGAGCCCGTCGAGCACCATCCGGTCGCCGAACCGCTTGGTGAGGTCCCGCACGGAGGCGGCGACCTGATCGGTCGCGCTGCCGGCCCCGGCGGTAGTCGTCTCGACCCCGCTCACTGCGCGAACTCCCGTCGCCAGGCCAGCGCGCGCCGTTCCACCACCCGGACCGCCCCGTCCGCCAGCAGCCCGAGGATCGCGTACACGATCAGGCAGACCATGATGATGTTGTTCGCCAGGAACTCCTGGGCTGTGGTGATCATGAAGCCGATCCCGGCGTTGGCGTTGATCTGCTCGCCGACGACCAGGGCGAGCAGCGAGCCGACCACGCTCAACCGGAGTCCGGTCAGCGCCGAAGGGAGCGAGCCCGGCAGCACGATGTGCCGCACCAGCTCCCAGCGGGAGAGCCCGAGCACCTGGCCGAGCTCGCCGAGCTTGGGATCCACGCCGCGAATGCCGGCGAACGTGTTGACGTACATCGGGAAGAGCGCGCCGAGCACCACGATCAGGATCTTGGGCATGTTGCCGATGCCGAACCAGACGATGAACAGCGGCAGCAGGCCGAGCAGCGGTATCGACCTGAATGCGTTGAGCAGCGGGTCGAAGGAGTACTCGCCGATCCGGCTGAGGCCGCTGGCAACCGCGAGCGCCACCGCGACCGCGACGCCGATCGCGAGCCCGATGCCCCACCGCTCGGCCGACACCAGCAGCGACGCCTGCAGTGTCCCGTAGGTCGGCGAGTCGGTCACCGCCAGCGTGTAAGCGGTGTGCGCGATCGAGACGGGCGACACCAGGCGCCCCGGCGGCAGCACGCCGGTCGCGCTGAGCAGCTGCCACAGGCCAACCAGCGCCAGCGGGCTGATCAGCCGGAGCCAGCTGTGGCCGGGAATGAACCGCCTGGCTCGCCCGCCGGCCCGATCCGACCAGGCGGGAGCGTCTCGCGTAGCCGACCGCGAGAGGACTTGTACCGACACCGTCACCTCTTCCGTCGCTGAGCCAAGTCAACCCATCGTGTCTCGCTAACTTGATAAAGTCAATTGAAATAATAGGAATTAGCCGGACCGCCGCGCACCGGAGGCCGGCGTACTAGGCTCTGCCGGGTGGCGCAGGAGATAGCGCAAAGCGTTGCCAGCGAGCCCGCGGGGACGGAGGCCAAGCCCTACCCATTCCCCGCGTCCGCCGCCGTGACGGCGAACATGAAGGCCAACCGGCGTACCGACACCAAGCCGGAGCTCGCGCTGCGCGCTGCGCTGCACGCCCTGGGGTACCGGTATCGCAAGGATTTCCGGCTTGACCTGCCGCTGCGCCGGGTCCGCCCGGACGTCGCGTTCACCCGGCGGAAGGTCGCGGTGTTCATCGACGGGTGCTTCTGGCATGCCTGCCCGGAGCACGGATCCAAGCCCAAGAGCAACGAGTGGTACTGGTCGCCCAAGCTCGCCAGGAACGTCGAGCGCGACCGCGCCGCCGACGAGGCCCTCGCCCAGGCGGGCTGGACGGTGGTCCGGCTGTGGGAGCACACTCCGCTCGCGGACGCGGTCGCCCTGGTGGTGGACGCCGTGGGCGAGCCAAAGTCGCTACGATGATCCGTCATGCGGGTTTACCTGGCGTCCACCCTGCCGGGCCTGGCCGACGTCCTCGCGGACGCGCAGGTCGGGCCCGCTCCGCTGCGCGCCTTCGCGATCACCCCGGCGCTGCGCGAGGCCTACGCCAGCGGTGACGAGGAGGAGCTGGAGTACGTGGCGATGCTGGCGGCCGCGCGCCAGTCGCTCCGGCTGCTTGACGCCGCGCCGGACGCGCCCCGCCGCCGGGTGGTGCTCGCGGCCGACGTGCCCGACGCCGAGGTGAGCTGGCAGGCGTACGACGACGACCCTGCCGCGGTGGCGGTCGCCGCCGTGATCCCGGTGACGGCGCTGGCGGCTGGCCATATCGACGACCCCGGCGCGGCGGCCGACGTGGCCGCGGCGGCGGATGCGGTCGCCGCCGCCGACGCGGGCGACGACGACGCGTCCTTTACGGTCGACTCGGCCGAGGCCCACGAGCTGGCCTGGTACGCCACCCAAGAGCTCCAGTACCTGTACTAGAGCGAGCAGCGGTTTGCGGTCTCCACCGCGATCAGCGAGACCCTCGTCCCGGCAGCGGCTACCGTTACCCCATATGGGCTGATTTCGCGGCTCTGGAGCTGGCCAGGGGGGATGGGGGGCGGGAGCCCCCCATGATCGGAAGTTGGGAGGCGTGCGATTCATCGGCTTGTGCTGTGGAACATCGACCTGACGCTGCTTGACGTCACGAAGGTCACCCGGGCGGCCTATGCCGAGGCGTTCGCCCAGGTCACCGGTCGCCCGTTGGTGCAACTGCCGCAGATGGTCGGGTACACGGAACCGGAGATCTTCTTCGACGCGCTCGGCCGCAACGGTGTCAGCCTGCGCGCGGACGGGGATTCCGAGCGGCTGCTCGCCCCGTTCGGTTCGGAGTTCGCGACGCGGCTCGCCGCCCGCAGACAGCTGCTCACCGAGCAGGGCACCCTGATGCCGGGCGCAACCGAGGCGGTCACGGCCGTGGCCGGCCTGGCGAACGTTGTCCAGTCGGTGCTCACCGGCTCGAGCCGGCCGAACGCGATGCTCAAGCTCCGCGCCTTCGCTCTGGACCGCTACCTCGACCTCGCAATCGGCGGCTTCGCGGGCTCCGAGGTGTATCCCAAGGGCGCGCTGCTTCGCGCCGCCCGGCTGCGGGCCGAGGAGAAGTACCGGTCGAGCTTCGCCGAGCGGGCGACCATCTACATCGCCGACTCGCCGCGCGACGTGGAGGCCGCCAGGACCGGCGGCGCCACCTCGATCGCGGTGGCGAGCGGCCGCGCATCTTCGGCCGAGCTCCGCGATGCCGGCGCCGACGCGGTTCTGCGCGATCTCACCGACCCCGAGGCGCTGATCGCGATCATCACCGCGGCGGGCTCGTGAAAGACCCGCGTCCCGGAAGTGTCGTCGGCGTCCGTTTCGCGTTCTAGTCTGTAGGTAGGAGGACATCGAAGTGCGTTTGAGGATCACCTCAACGTGCGCTCGTCGTGACTGATGGTGATCAGTAGCTCACGTTAGCGACCGTCCCGGTACCCCCGGTGGCGAGCCGCCGCATGCCTATGTGCACCGAACCAACGGCCCCCGGCACAACGACGTGCCGTCGCGGCCACCACAAAGGAGTGGACGAGTAATGCCGGAACGCGCGGACGAGGCGATGATGGCCTCGGACGACATCAGGGACGATACGAGAGCGCTGCTTGCGAAGGCGGCCGCTATCTGGGCGGATGGCGGGGCGGAGGACGGCTCTACCGCGCCGCCGGGTGCACCGGGCGCCCCTGTCGCGACTGGCCAGGAGGTCGGCGACCGGATCGCCTTCGTTACCGCGTACTACCGGCTCGTCCCCCCGGAGGAGCTGATCGCGGCCGGCCCCGATCGGCTGGCCGAGACGGTCGCCAGGCACGCGGCGCTGGGCGCCAGCCGCCCGCAGGGCCGTCCGGCCGTCGGCGTCCGCCCGGTCCAATCGAGCGGCGGGGCCGTCGGCTCCCTCACTTCGGCCGGGACCGTCGTCGACATCGTCACCGACGACATGCCCTACCTGGTCGATTCCGTGACGATGGAGCTCAACCGGCACGCCGCCGATATCCGGCTGATCGTGCACCCGGTCCTCACCGTGCGCAGGGACGTGGCGGGCACGGCGCACGGGATCGCCCTGGCGGGCGACGAGTCGGTCCGCGAGTCGTGGATTCACGTCGAGCTCGGCCGGGTGCCGGACGAGCGGCGCCTCGAGCAGGACCTGCGCCGCGTCCTCGATGACCTGCGGGTCGCGATGGAAGACCAGCGCCGGATGCGCGGCGCCGCCAGGGAACTCGTCGCGGTACTGACCGACGAGGGCGGCTCCGAGCAGGCGGAGGCGAGCGAACTGCTCGCGTGGCTGGCGGCAGGCCACTTCACCTTCCTCGGCTACCGCAAGTACGACCTGGTCAAGTCGGGCGAGGGGGAAGAGCCGGCCGAGGCCGAGCTCAGGCCCGTCCCCGGCACCGGCCTCGGCATCCTCAGGCACGACGGCATCGACTCGTTCGCCGTCACCCCGCCCAAGGATCAGTCGGCCGATCGGCGGGCGCGGCTGCTGGTGCTCGCCAAGTCGTCGATCCGCTCCACCGTGTACCGGCCCAGCTACCTGGACTACGTGGCGGTCCGCACGTTCAGCCAGCAGACCGGGGAGGTGACCGGCGAGTACCGGTTCCTCGGCCTCTACACGCAGGCCGCCTTCACTGAGTCGATCACCCGCATCCCGGTCCTCCGCCACAAGCTGGACGCGGTGCTCGCCGCCGCCCGGCTGCCGGAGGACAGCCACGACGGCAAGGCGCTGATCGAGATCCTCGAGAGCTACCCGCGCGAGGAGCTGTTCGAGATCAGCGCGGAGCAGCTCGCCCCGATCGCCCTGGCGGTGCTCGGGCTCGGCGAGCGGAAGCAGGTCCGTCTCTTCCTGCGCCCCGACGCCTATGGCCGGTACGTGTCCTGCCTGGTGTACCTGCCCAGGGACCGGTACACCACCAAGGTCAGGCTGCGCGCCCAGGAGATACTACGGACCGCCCTCGGCGGCGAGTCGGTGGACTACAGCGCGCTGATCGGCAACTCGGCGCTTGCCCGGCTGCACGTGGTCGTCTACGCCGCGCCCGGCCACCCGCTGGCGGTGGTCGACCAGGCCGCGCTGCAGGCCAAGATCGCGGCCGCGGTCCGTTCCTGGGACGAGGACGTCGCCGCGGAAGCCGAGCGCCAGCTCGGCCCCGCGCGCGCCGCCGCGCTGCTGAGCCTGTCCGACGGCATCCCCGAGACCTATAAGACCGACACCACTCCGGCCGAGGCGGTAGAAGATCTTGCGGTGGTGCTGCGGTTGCAGGAGGGAGCCGGATCGTTCGACATCCGTCTCTCGATTAGTCCGAACGGACCGTGGCGACTGCGGCTCTTCCGACTTAACCCGATCACGCTGTCTGACGTGCTCCCGCAGTTGCAGCACATGGGACTCGAGGTGCTCGACGAGCATCCGTACGAGTTCGCCAAGAGCGACCGCTCGTTCTGGATCTACGACTTCGCCCTTCGCCGGACGCGGAGCGGGCAGCTCACCGCGGCCCAGATCACCGCCGCCTGCACTGGGTTCGAGGCCACGCTCGGCTCGGTCTGGCGCGGCCAGACCGAGGACGACGACTTCAACGGCCTGGTTCTTGACGCCGGGCTGACCTGGCGGCAGGTGGTGCTGCTGCGCGCGTACGCCCGATACCTGCGACAGGCGGGGACCCGGTTCAGCCAGAACTACCTGCAGCGGGTGCTGCGCTCCAACCCGGCGATCACCCGCCTGCTTGTGCGGTTCTTCGAGTCCCGGTTCGACCCGGTTCTGGCAGGACGGCGCAGGCGAGCGCTGCGCGGCAATCGGCGAGGAGCTCAGGGGCTCGCTCGACGACGTGATGATCCTCGACCACGACCGGATCCTCCGCTCCTACCTCGCCCTGATCGAAGCGACCCTGCGCACCAACTACTTCCAGCTCATGGGGGACGGCGAGCGCGCGCCCTACCTAGTGCTCAAGCTCGCGCCCGGCAGCGTGCCTGGGGTGCCCGAGCCGAGGCCCAAGTTCGAGATCTTCGTGTACTCGCCGCGGCTTGAGGCGGTGCACCTGCGGTTCGGCGCGGTCGCGCGCGGGGGCCTGCGCTGGTCGGAGCGGCCCGAGGACTTCCGCACCGAGGTGCTCGGCCTGGTCAAGGCGCAGGAGGTGAAGAACTCGGTCATTGTCCCGTCGGGCGCGAAGGGCGGGTTCGTCTGCAAGCGGCTGCCGGACCCGGCCGACCGCGACGCCTACCAGGGCGAGGTGCTGGCCTGCTACCAGATGTTCATCACCGCGATGCTCGACGTCACCGACAACATCGTCGGCGACCTGGTGGTCCCCCCGACGGGCGTGGTCCGGCTTGACGGCGACGACCCGTACCTGGTGGTGGCCGCGGACAAGGGGACCGCGACCTTCTCCGACGTCGCCAACGAGATCGCAGGCCGGTACCAGTACTGGCTGGGGGACGCGTTCGCGTCCGGCGGTTCCGAGGGCTACGACCACAAGAAGATGGGCATCACCGCCCGCGGCGCCTGGGAATCGGTCCGCTGGCACTTCGCGACGCTGCGGCTCAACCCGGATACCGACGAGTTCACCGCGGTCGGTGTCGGGGATATGTCGGGCGACGTGTTCGGCAACGGGATGCTGCTGTCGCAGCACATGAAGCTGGTGGCCGCGTTCGATCACCGGCACGTGTTCGTTGACCCGACCCCGGACCCGGCCGTCAGCTTCGCCGAGCGGCAGCGGCTGTTCGACCTGCCCCGGTCTTCCTGGGACGACTACGACTTGTCGCTGATTTCCGCCGGCGGTGGCGTGTGGCCCCGGTCGGCGAAGTCGGTGCCGATCTCGGCGCAGACCCGGGCCGCGCTCGGCCTGGAGGCCGGCGTTGCCGCGCTCTCGCCCGACGAGCTGATCTCCGCGATCCTGCGGGCGCCGGTTGACCTGCTGTGGAACGGCGGCATCGGCACCTACGTGAAGTCCTCGCAGCAGACCGACGCCCAGGTCGGGGACCGGTCTAACGACGCGGTGCGGATTTCCGCGACGGAGCTGCGGGCGCGGGTGGTGGCCGAGGGCGGCAACCTGGGCCTCACCCAGGCGGCGCGGATCGAGTACGCGCTCGGCGGCGGCCTGGTGGCTACCGACTTCATCGACAACTCGGCCGGGGTGGACACCTCCGACCACGAGGTCAACATCAAGATCCTGCTGGCGGGCGCGATAGCGAGCGGCGAGATCCGCACCGACGAGCGCGGCGAACTGCTGCACTCGCTGACCGACGAGGTCGCCGCGCACGTGCTCAAGCACAACGACGGCCAGAACATGGCGCTGGCGGTCGCCCGCTATCAGGCGCCCAGGCTGCTCCACGTGCACGCCCGTTACCTTCGCCAGCTCGCCCGCCAGAAGCGCGTGTCGCTGCAGGGCGACGGGCTGCCGGGGGAGAAGGAGATCGCGACCCGGCGGTCGGCGGGCACCGGGCTGACCACGCCGGAGCTCGCCCTGCTGCTCGCGCACACCAAGATCGCCGCCGGTCAACAGGTGCTCGGCTCCGATCTGCCGGACGACCCGTCGCTACGGTCGGTGCTGGCCGGGTACTTCCCGGCGCCGCTGCGCGAGCGGTTCGCCGATCAGCTTGGCGTTCACCGGCTGCGGCGGGAGATCATCACCACCTCGGTCATCAACGAGATGGTGGACACCGGCGGGTCAACGTTCCTCTTCCGGCTGGGCGAGGAGACGGGGCTGCCGGTGCCCGACATCACCCGGGCATGGCTGGTGGTCCGCGAGGTCTTCGGCATGCCGGCGTTCTGGCGGCAGGTCGACGGGCTGGCGGGCGAGGTGGACGTGGACGCGCGCATCGCGGTCGTCCTCGAGGCACGCAAGCTGGTCGAACGGGCGACCAGGTGGCTGCTGGTGAACCGGCGGTCGCCGTTCGGTATCGCGGAGACGGCGGGCTTCTTCGCCGAGGGCGTCGCCGCGGTCCGTTCCGCCCTGCCTAAGGTGCTCTCCGGGCGTGACCTGGCCGGCTACGAGGAACGGCGCGCCTCCTTCGCCAACCTTGGCGTGCCCGCGGAGCTCGCCGACGAGGCGGCGGCGATGGTGCCGTCGTACTCGGCGTTCGACATCGTGATGAGCGCTTCGGCCAGCTCGTGCGGGATCCCGGAGACGGCGGCGGTCTACTTCGCCGTGGCCGACCGACTCCAGCTCGGGCGGCTCAGGGACCTGATCGTGGCGCTGCCGCGGGAGGACCGCTGGGCGGCGATGTCCAGGTCGGCCCTCCGCGACGACCTGTACGGCGCGCACGCCGCGCTGACCAGGGACGTGCTGGCGGTCGGGTGCCCGGCCCACGGAGCGTCGGCGGGAGAGGCCGCGGCCCTGGTCTCGGCCTGGGAGGCGCGGAACTCCGACGCGGTCTCCCGGGCGGCGGCGACGCTGGCGGAGATCTGGGAGAGCGACCGGTTCACCTTCACCACGCTTTCTGTCGCGGTGCGGGTGATTCGGACGCTGCTGGCTCCGGGGTCTTAAAAAGACCAAGGCCAAACCCGTATATCGGGCTGGGCGGCAGCCGCATCGGACACACCATCGGCCACCCGAGCCACAGCAGCGGGCCCATAAGGTAAGCCAGCGCGCGCTGGTGTTAGTAGCTAGGAGTCGGCGGCGTAGTTGAAGCCGCCGCCGATGGCTATGACCGTGATCTTGGCCGGGCTGGCCGGAGGGTCGATGGCGGCGAAGGAGAAGAGGTTCTGGGCCGACAGTTCCACCCGAGGGGCTCGCTGGCCGGAAGGGAGGAACGGGAGCAGCCCAAGCGGGACCTCGATGGGCGCACCTGGCTGGATCGGGTCGGCGTCGTTGATGTAGCCGGGGACGGCGATCGTGCTGTTCAGGTACATCGCGTACACGACGAGGGCGCCGCCGTTGGCCATTCGCAGCGCGAACGCGGGGTAGGGCGTGCCCTCCATGGACCACTGATAGACGTCGCCCGCCGGCGGCCTCAGGTCGCTGCCTGCGCCGTCGCGCGCTTCCTGGTACATGCCGGTGGTCAGCGGGCCGTCCGCCACCGCCTTGGCGGCGGCGCTGGCCGGGCCGTCATCGACCACGGCGGCCTGCAGCGGGCCGGTGGCGTAGGGCTGCGCGAGCAGATCCGTCGAGGTTAGCGATACCTGAGGGATGTAGCCGTTCTTATCCGTGGCCAGCCGGGGAAGCGCCATGCCTGAGGGGAACTGCGAGACGCTGGCCAGCCGCCAGGGCCCGGCGGCGGCTGACTGCTCGAAGACCATGAGCGCGGGGCCGTTGGCGGGCACCGCGGCACCGCCCACCCGGGTGATGATGTCGCCGTCGGACGCGCTGGTGCCCTTGGGCGTCCGCGTGGCGGAGGCGAGGAAGAAACGCGGATAGCCGGTCGGCTCCGGCAGGTAGAAGGCGGGCGTGCCGTACGTGTACTGGCCGAGGGAAGGCCGACGACCGACGAAGAAGCCGCTGCCGGAGTCGCCCTGGCCGCTGTCGCTTGACGTGCCCTGCACAGCGTAGCTGTGGCCCCTGAGCGTGGCGGAGACGAGCGACTGCTGCGGGCCGGTGACCACGGACAGCGCCAGCTTGCCGTCATTCGTCCTGGCGGCCTGGTTGCTCGTGGCGACGTAGGCGTCGAACGCCTGCCGTGCCTGAGCCTGGCCGAGTGCGGGCGCGCCGCTAGTGTTCGCGCTGCTCACGGACGTGTCGGCGGTCGCCGAGGTGCAGCCAGCGACGGCCAGAGCCGCCGTCAGGGCCAGCGCCGCCGCCTGGGCGAGCCGAGCGCCGGCGGCCATGTCCGGGTCGGGCGCGCCGGCCTGAGCCGAGCCCCGCGCTTTTCGTATGCCACAGATCGTGAGGATATCGGGCCGCAGCGGGCCGTCGGCGCGTGCTGGATACGCTGACAGGCCCTAATTCGCGTAGGCTTTCCCGCATGGCAGCTACCGATCCCGCAGACGAGATACCGGAACTGTCGTCCAAGCTCGACACCATCGAGGCAGTGGTCGACCCTGAGGCGATGCGCATCGAGGCGGCCGACTTGCGCGAGCAGTCCGCCGACCCCGGGCTCTGGGAGGACCAGACTCGCGCGCAGCAGGTCACCAGGCGGCTTTCCTACCTGGAGGGCGAGCTGGGGCGGCTGGAAAGCCTGCGGCAGCGGCTGGCCGACACCCAGGTGATGTTCGAGCTCGCCGACGAGATGCACGAGCAGACCGCCAGGGACGAGGCGATCGCTGACCTGACGGCGGTGCGCAAGGACATCGACGCCCTTGAGGTCCGCACGCTGCTGAACGGCGAGTACGACATCCGCGAGGCGCTGATCACGATCAACTCGCAGGCTGGGGGGCGCCGACGCCGAGGACTTCGCGGGGAACCTGCAGCGGATGTACCTGCGCTGGGCGGAGCGGCACAAGTACCCGGCCGAGGTCTACGACGTCTCCTACGGCGAGGCGGGCATCAAGTCCACCACGTTCGCGGTCAAGGCGCCGTACGCCTACGGCACGCTCCGCGGCGAGCAGGGCACGCACCGGATGGTCCGCATCTCCAAGTACGACAACCAGGGCCGCCGCCAGACCTCGTTCGCCGGGGTCGACGTGCTGCCGGTGGTAGAGCAGACCGACCACGTGGACATCCCCGATGACGAGCTCCGGGTTGACGTGTTCCGCTCGTCGGGGCCGGGCGGCCAGGGCGTCAACACAACCGACTCGGCGGTGCGGATAACCCACCTGCCAACTGGGATCGTGGTCTCCTGCCAGAACGAGCGCTCACAGATTCAGAACCGGGCCTCGGCGATGGCGGTTCTCCAGGCCAAGCTGCTTGAACGGCGGCGCCTTGAGGAGGCTAAGGAGCTCGACGCGCTGCGCGGCGACGGTGGCCGCGCCTGGGGCACCCAGATCAGGAACTACGTGCTCTACCCGTACCAGAACGTGAAGGACGTGCGCACCGGCTACGAGACCGGCCAGGCGCTCTCGGTCCTCGAAGGCGAGATCGACGATTTCATCGACGCTGAGATCCGCTGGCTCCGGCGCGCGGAGAAGGGCGAGTAGCCGCGGCTGGCAGCAGTCGGCGTCGCAGGCGGGCCTAAGGAACGACGTGGGTGGCGATGAGGAGGCCGAGCAGGAGCAGCAGCGCCACGGCCACGAGGAGCTGGGGCGTGAGGGTCAGACCGTGATGGTGGACGTGCTCGCGGGCGGCCCGGCAGACCGAGCAGCGGCCCTCGATCACCGGTCCCGCGCAGTTGGCGCAGATGAGGTGCTCGCAGCTCATTTCCAAACTCCCTCCGGTAGCAGTGCCCCGGCGCACTTGGCGTGATCTGGAGCCTTAGCTGCCAGTTTCCCCCTAGACTGTTCCCTGGCCAACCCAGGTTACCCGTAAGTTGCCCGGCTCGGCCGGAAATACCCGTGTGGCGGCCTACCTGCGCCGACGCGCTAAAGGCGGGGCATACCACAGCCCTTCATCGAGAGATCGTGTGATGGCCCAGTGATCGAGTTCCAGAACGTAACCAAGGTCTACCCGAACCAGAATCGGGCCGCGCTTGAGAACGTCGACCTGACGGTCAACAAGGGGGAGTTCGTCTTCCTCGTGGGGCCGTCCGGCTCTGGCAAGTCCTCGTTCCTCCGGCTGATCCTCCGCGAGGAGCGTCCCAACGACGGCAGGATCTTGGTGGCGGGCAACGACCTCGCCCGCCTCACGAACTGGAAGGTGCCGGCCCTCCGGCGCAAGATCGGCTGCGTGTTCCAGGACTTCCGGCTGCTGCCGAGCAAGACCGTGGAGCAGAACGTCGCGTTCGCCCTCGAGGTGATCGGCAAGCCGCGGCGGTTCATCCGCCGCGTGGTCCCCGAGGTGCTCGACTTGGTGGGCTTGGAGGGCAAGCACGACCGGATGCCCGACCAGCTGTCCGGCGGCGAGCAGCAGCGGGTCGCGATGGCGCGTGCGTTCGTCAACCGGCCCATGATCCTGCTCGCGGACGAGCCGACGGGAAACATCGACCCGGCCACCTCGATCGGCATCATGAAGGTCCTCGACCGCATCAACCGGACCGGGACGACCGTCGTCATGGCGACCCACGACGCCGCGATCGTCGACTCGATGCGCAAGCGGGTCATCGAGCTCGAGTACGGCAAGGTCGTCCGCGACCAGAACCGCGGCGTCTACGGTCAGGCCTACTAGTTTTCCGGGCACCGCCCAGACCGGGTTGTTACCGCCTGCTTACCGGGTGCCTCGATCGACGGCACAAGACTTACCAGGGATGAGATAAGGCCAGTATGCGTTCAAACTTCGTGTTCCAGGAGATCTGGGTCGGGCTGCGCCGTAACCTCACCATGACCGTGGCGCTGATCGTCGTGGTGGCGATCAGCCTCTCCCTGCTCGGCACGGGCCTGCTCTTCGTCAAGCAGGTCGATCGCACGCGCACGTACTGGCAGAGCCAGGTGGAGATCTCCGCCTACCTCTGCTACAAGGGCGACGTCAACCCCGCCTGCCACGGCGCGATAACCCCGCAGGAGCAGCAGAGCCTCGAGTCGACGCTGGCGGCCATGCCGCAGGTCGAGAAGGTCACCTACGTCTCCCAGGACGAGGCCTTTACCCTGTTCAAGTCGGCGATGTCCAACGAGCAGTCGCTCGTCGCCACCGTCACCGCGAGCGAGCTGCCACCGTCGCTCGAGATCAAGCTGCGCAACCCGTCCGCCGATTACCAAGTCGTGTCGAGCGCGATCCAAGGGCGGGCGGGCGTCGATTCCGTCATCGACGAGATGACCATTCTGGAGAAGTTCTACCGGCTGCTCGACGGCCTGCGGAACGCGGTCATCGTGGTGGCGCTGATCCTGGTCGTGGCCGCCGTTCTGCTGGTGGCCAACACGATCAGGCTGTCGGCGTTCAACCGGCGCAGAGAGACCGGCATCATGCGGCTCGTGGGCGCCTCCAACTTCTACATCCAATTGCCGTTCCTGCTTGAGGGCGTGATCGCCGGCCTGTTCGGCTGGGTGATCGCGGCAGCGCTGCTCATCGGGGTGAAGTCGCTGCTGCTGAACAACCTGCAGCAGTACTTCAGCTACAACGTCGGGCTATCCTCGACCGACCTGATCGAGGTCATCGTGCTCGCGATGGTCATCGGGGTGGCCCTGTGCGGCCTCACGGCGTTCGTGACGCTCCGCCGCTACCTGAGGGTCTAGGTATCTTCTGTAGTTGTAGGAAGGTCCGACAGGAGAGACGTGGCACGCGAGCAGGGAAACAAGGTCATCGCCTCGAACCGGCGGGCCCGGCACGAGTATGCCATCGAGGACACGCTTGAGGCCGGGATCGCGCTCACCGGCACGGAGGTCAAATCGCTGCGCGCCGGCCGAGCGTCCCTTGCTGATGGGTTCGCACAGGTCGTTGACGGGGAAGTCTGGCTACACAACGTCCATATCCCGGAGTACACCCAGGGAACGTGGACGAACCATTTGCCCAGGCGGACCAGGAAGCTGCTGCTACACCGGGGGGAGATCGAGCGACTGGTCCGAAAGACATCGGAGCAGGGGCTGACGCTGGTCCCGCTGTCGCTCTACTTCAAGGACGGCAAAGTCAAGGTGGAGCTCGCACTTGCCCGCGGTAAACGGACCTATGATAAGAGACAAGACCTGGCCAAGAAGGACGCGGCCAGGGAGGTTGAGCGTGCCATTCGGCGACGACGGTGACTCCGGAGGCGGACGGTGATTGCGCGCTCTCGTGAGCGGGGTAGCCACTCCGGCCGACCCCGGGGCCAGGTCGCGCCGCTCCCGCCCGTCGGGCTAGGCACCCAGACCCCGGTCAGGCCTGCCGGCGATGACGGGGTCGCCGACCCCGTCGCACCGAGACTTCCTGATGCCCCGGAGGCGCCGGGCGGCCTGCTGCCGCCGGGCCAATCGACTGTCCAGCAGCCGTCCCCGAGCGCGGCGCCGCCGCCGAGCCGATCGTCGCGAGCGGGCGGCAGCCGGCATCGCAAGAAGGCGGAGCGCAAGGGCCGACTGTCCCGCAAGCAGAAGATGTCGGCCGTTCTGGTGCTCGTCGTCGTCGCGTTCGGCTTCGGCCTGACCGACGGCTTCGGCAGCGAGGCGTCGGCTGAGCCGGCCGTGCAGGCGTTCCTGCTCGACTGGCAGCAGGGCAGGTACGCGCAGGCGGCCGCGCTCACCGACGGCGGGGCCGGCCGGGTCACGACCGAACTCGCGGCTGCCTACACCGACGTCGACGCGACCAACGCGTTCTTTTCGCTGAAGTCGGTCTCGCAGCACGGGTCCACCGCGGTGGCCACGTACCAGGCCACCGTTGATCTGGCCCAGTCCGGTCAGCAGTGGACCTACACAGGACGATTCCTGCTGACCTCGGCCGGCGGCCAGTGGACCATTCGCTGGACGCCCTCGGTCATCAACCCCAGCCTCGGCGCCGGGGACCGCCTCGCGGCGGTGACCGCGTTCCCGTCGCGCGCCTTGATCACCGACATGAACGACCAGCCGCTGGTGAGCGAGTCGCCCGACTACCACGTCGGCGTGTACCCGGCCAGGCTCACCGACGCGGCGGCCACAGCCGCGAAGTTCCACGATGTCACCGGGCTGGACGAGCAGCAGGTGCTCGGCCAGATTAAGTCCGCGCCGCCGGACTCGTTCCTGTCGCTGCTGACCCTCGAGCCGAACTCGTTCACCGCCCGGTGGCCGCAGCTGGCGAAGGTGCCCGGCCTTGGCTACGAGCGACGCACGGAGCGGCTGTTCGATTCACCCGAGCAGCAGACGGTGGGCGAGGTCGGGACGGAGGACTCGTCCGTACTGCGGGCCGAGGGCGCGGCCTACGAACCCGGTATGACCGTGGGGCAGTCCGGCCTCGAGCAGACCTTCCAGGACGATCTGGTCGGCACGCCGACCACCTCGATCGTGGTGGTGAACTCGGCCGGGGCCACCGTCGCGACGCTGTGGGACTCACCGGGCCACCCGGGCACCACCCTGCAGACCACGCTGAGCAGCAAGGACCAGAAGGCCGCGGCGGCGGCCCTGGCGGCGCAGTCGGGTTCCGGCGAGATCGCCGCCGTCGACACCCGCACCGGTGACATCCGGGTGCTCGCGTCCCGCCGGACCGGGTCCATACGGCTTCCTGACGGCGGCACGCTGAACGGCAAGGTCGCCCCGGGCATGTCCTTCAGCATCGTGTCGGCGGCGGCGCTGCTCCGGGCGGGCGTGACGGAGAACCAGCCGCTGCCGTGCCAGCCGACCGCCACCGTCGGCGGGGAGACGTTCAGCTACCAGGCCAGCAGGCCGGGCACGGCGACGTTCGCTTCCGACTTCGCCTCCGGCTGCGGCACCGCGTTCGCGACTCTGTCCAGAACCCTCACCCCGATCCAGCTCACCGCGGCCGAGCGCGCGTTCGGCATTGGCTCTTCGTGGGACCTTAAGGTGCCGGCGTTCTCGGGATCGGCCTCGGCGGCCTCCGGCGCGGCGGAGATGGCGGCGCAGGCGATCGGCCAGAGCGGGGTGCTGATGAGCCCGCTCGGCATGGCGATGGTGGCCGCCGAGGTGGACTCCGGTGTCGGCCTGTCGCCCCAGCTCATCGTCGGCGACCCGCCGGCCACGTCGCCGCCGCCCATGTCGGCGGCCGGCCTTGACGAGCTCAGGGAGCTCATGCGGCTGGCCGTTAAGTCGGGGGCCGCGCATTCGGCCGACCTGCCCGGCGCGAAGGTCTACGGCCAGGCAGGCGTGGTCAAGACCGGCGCCAACGCGTACCTCAGCTGGTTCGTGGGCTACCGGGGCGACATGGCCGTGGCCGCGATCGAGACCGGGACCACGGCTCACCAGGCAGCGGCGTCGCTGGCGGGGGCCTTCCTGAAGACGGTCGGCTAGCGAGCAGTCGCGCCCGTATGGCACACTAAGTGTCGTGACGACCGGCCTGATTATTATCGGCGGGCGCGTCGGCGGCGACCCCTGCTCATCGGCCCTTGGCCGATTTCGCAGCGGCTCGTAGTACTTGCCCGGGGGGCGACCCCCGGACCCCCGATGCCGGGCTTCGCCCGGCGGGGGAGTCGGCAAGACTGTGCCGGCGCGCAGACCTCTCGCGTTTTCCGCGGGGGGTCTTTTTGTTTGCGTCACCAGCCCACTCAGCCAAGCGACACGGAAGAAACGGACAGCGACGATGGTCGACGACCAGTTTCACGTCTACGACACCACCCTGCGCGACGGCGCGCAGCAGGAGGGCCTGAACCTCACGGTCGCCGACAAGCTGGTGATCGCGAGGCACCTGGACCGGCTCGGCGTCGGGTTCATCGAGGGCGGCTGGCCGGGCGCGATTCCAAAGGACACCGAGTTCTTCCGCCGCGCGCAGACCGAGCTCAACCTCAGCCACGCCACCCTCGCAGCGTTCGGCTCGACCCGCAAGGCGGGCGTCAACGCCGCCGACGACCCGCAGGTGGCCGCGCTCCGCGAGTCGCGTGCCCCGGTCGTGACCCTGGTCGCCAAGAGCCACGACCGACACGTGGAGCTGGCCCTGCGCACGTCGCTGGACGAGAACCTCGCCATGATCGCCGACACGGTGCGCCACCTGCGGCAGGAGGGCCAGCGGGTCTTCCTCGACGCCGAGCACTTCTTCGACGGCTACCGGGCCAACCCGGCCTACGCGCTGGAATGCGTCCGGGCCGCCGCCGAGGCCGGCGCCGACGTGATCGCGCTGTGCGACACCAACGGCGGCATGATGCCGACCGAGCTGGCCGACGTGGTGCAGGCGGTCGCGGAGGCAACCCAGGCCCGGCTCGGGATCCACTGCCACGACGACACCGGCTGCGGTGTCGCCAACACCCTGGTCGCCGTGGAGGCGGGCGTCACCCACGTGCAGGGCACCGCCAACGGCTACGGCGAACGGTCGGGCAACGCGAACCTGTTCAGCGTGGTGGCCGGCTTGCAGCTCAAGCGGGGCAGGCACGTCCTTGAGGGGGAGGGCATCCGGGAGATGGCGCGGATCGCCCACGCGATCAGCGAGGTCACCAACGTCACCCCGGACACGCACCAGCCCTACGTCGGCTTCTCCGCGTTCGCGCACAAGGCCGGGCTGCACGCCTCCGCCATCCGCGTCGATCCGATGCTCTACCAGCACATCGACCCCGAGCTTGTCGGCAACGACATGCGGATGCTGGTCTCCGACATGGCCGGCCGCGCCTCGGTCGAGCTGAAGGGACGCGAGCTTGGCTTCGACCTGTCAGGCAACAAGGAGGTCATCGGCCGGGTCACCGACAAGGTCAAGGAGCTCGAGGCGCGCGGCTACTCCTTCGAGGCGGCCGACGCGTCCTTCGAGCTGCTGCTGCGCGACGAGCTGGCCGGCCAGCGCAGGCGGCACTTCACCGTCGAGTCCTGGCGGGTGATCGTCGAGCAGCGCGAGGATGGCGCCGTCACCAGCGAGGCGACGGTCCGGCTGGTCGCCAAGGGTGAGCGGGTCATCGCGGTCGGCGAGGGCAACGGCCCGGTGAACGCGCTGGACCGGGCCCTGCGGTCCGCGCTCGAGCAGACCTTCCCCGAGCTCGCGACGTTGCAGCTGACCGACTTCAAGGTGCGGATCCTTGAGGGCACCTCGGGCACCGGGGCGATCACCCGGGTGCTCATCGAGTCAAGCGACGGCGCGGGCGACGCCTGGTCCACCGTCGGCGTCGACGAGAACGTCATCTCCGCCTCCTGGCACGCCCTGGAGGAGGCGGTCAGCTACGGTCTCCTGCGGGCAGGCCGTACTCCTGACTGACTCGTTCAGCCAGTCGGACAGAGGCGGAGCACCGGTCCGTTCGATATGAATGATTTGATACCCCGATCGCGAACCCGACGCCCGCGGGCATACCTTAGGCACATGGATGAGAAGGAGATCATGGCGCGGATCAGCGGGCTGATCGAGACCGAGCACGAGCTTCGCGCTCAGCTGGCCGACGGCTCACTGACCTCGGAACAGGAGCGGGCGCGTCTTCGTTCTGCAGAAGAGGCGCTTGACCAGTGCTGGGACCTGCTGCGCCAGCGACGGGCCAAGCAAGAGTTCGGCGAGAGCCCGGACGCCGCCGTGGTGCGCCCGGCGGCCGAGGTGGAGGGGTATCAGCAGTAGCCCGGCCCCGGGGTACGCGGGGCCCCAGCGCATCCGCGGCGCCCAGGGGGATGGGGCGGACGTCCCGTGCGAGAAGGTCCGTCCCCCAGCGGCCTGTCCGCCCGGTAGATAGTGCGAAGGAGCATTGTGCGTATCGCAAGGTTCGCCAAGGGCGATGGCGTCGCCTACGGCGTCGTTGAGGGCGAGTCCGAGCAGCCGCAGACAGTCGCGGAGCTGTACGGCCATCCGTTCGGAGTCGACCCGGCCGGCGTTCGGGTGACGGGCAACCGCTTCCCCCTGGCCGAGGTGCGGCTGCTCGCCCCGGTGCTGCCGTCCAAGGTGGTGGCGGTGGGCAAGAACTACGCAGAGCACGTGCGGGAGATGGGGTCGGCCGAGATGCCCGCCGAGCCGGTTCTGTTCCTCAAGCCATCGACCTCGGTGACCGGTCACGGCGACCGGATCGCCTACCCGGTCAAGCTGACCGACCGGGTGGACCACGAGGGCGAGCTCGCCGTGATCATCGGCCGGCTCTGCCGGGATGTGCCGAAGGAGCGGGCAGCGGAGGTCATCTTCGGCTACACCTGCGCCAACGACGTGACCGCGCGGGACCTGCAGGCCCGGGACGGGCAGTGGACGCGGGCAAAGGGGTTCGACACGTTCTGCCCGCTCGGCCCGTGGATGGAGACCGCCGCCGACCCGGCCGACCTGGGGATCACCACCACCGTCAACGGGGACGTCCGGCAGCACGCGCGGACCAGCGAGCTGCTGTGGGACGTGCCGTCGCTGATCGAGTACGTGTCGTCGGTGATGACCCTGCTGCCCGGCGACGTGCTGCTCACCGGCACCCCGGAGGGCGTCGGCCCGCTGACCGCCGGGGACGAGGTCAGCGTGACGATCGAGTCGATCGGCACGCTGACGAACCGGGTCACCATCCGCGACTAGGCCGCCGGGAGGCGCTCTCGCAGGTGCCTGAGCTGCCGCTCCGCGTGGGCCCGGGGCCAGCTGTGGCCGCTGTAGGGGTAGACCGCGATGTCCTTGTCGGCCGCCTTGATCTCGTTGTACGCCGCGTACACGGTGGACGGCGGGCAGATGTCGTCCATCAGCCCCACGCTGACCAGCGTGGCGGCCGTGATCCGGCGGGCGAGCAGGGCGCAGTCGATGTAGCGGAGCGTGTCGAGCGCCTGTGGGACGAGTTCGACGTTCTCCGCCAGGAACTCGGGGATCTCGGTGTAGGGCGCGTGCGGTGCGAGCGTGATCGCCCGCTGGATGTCGCACAGGAACGGCACGTCGGCGTGGCACACGGCCACCACGTCGGGCCGCAGCGCCGCGGCGGCGAGCGCGAGGGCGCCGCCCTGGCTCCCGCCGGTGACCGCCACCGTGCAAGATGGCCCGGCGAGCTCGCGCGCGGTATCGACCGCGAACGCGGCGTCGGTGAACATCCGGGTGTAGTAGTACTCCTCCGGGGTGGTGATGCCCCTGGTCATGACCAGGGAGTTCTCCGGTCCGGTGCCGATGCCGTCGGCGGTCGCGCCGCTCGACCACCGGCCTCCCTGGCCCCGGCTGTCCATGACCAGCACCGCGTAGCCGAGCGCGGGCAACAGGATGTGCTCGGCCGGGGCGCCCCGGCCGCCGCCGTAGCCGATGAACTTGACCACCACGCTGTTGGCGGGCCGGTCGGCCGGCGTTATGTACCAGGCGCGGACGCGCTCCCCGGCGCCGCCGGAGAACTCGACGTCTGACACCTCGAACGGCGCGTACAGGCCGGCCTGGTGGGCGGTGGCGCTGACAGGCCTGGCCCGGTCGCGCGCTTCGCGCAGCCGGGCCGCCCACCAGTCGTCGAGCCCGTCCGGCTCCTGCGTGGTCGTGCGGTACTCGCGCAGCCGCTCCAGCGGCAAGTCATACCAGGGCATGACAGCAGACTCTAGCTCTCCACGATCTTCAAAACCTTGATCTCGAACGGACCCAGGGTGACTGCATCCATCACCGACTCATCCTCGAGGTCGGCCAGGCGTTCGCCGGCGGGCAGCGCCGGCTTGAGCGCGAGGCTCTCATCCGCATGGCTGGCCAGCACCGCGAACCGGGTGCCGTCGTCGTGGACGAGCACGTCGCAGGCGACCCTCGGGTCATCGACGGCGACCGGGCGGCGGACGCCCGCGTGGGTGGCGAGCGCGCCGTAGAGCGTGACGGTCGCGTCCGGGTTGACCCGGGGGGTGAGCGCGGCCATGTACTCGAGCGGGTAGCTGCACAGGATCAGCGAGCCGCGGCCGGCCTGGCGCCGCAGCAGCGCGGGGCGGCCGTGGGCGTCGGTGGCGATGACCTCGGCGGTGGTCGGGGTGAGGGGGAGGTAGGCGCGGCCGTGCTCGCTGCCTGCTGACTTGAAGTCGAGCGCCGTGCCCCGGGTGAGGCCGCCGAAGTCGCGGGTGAAGGTGAGCCGTACGGTGTCGTCCTCGATCCGGTCGCCGACCCCGACGTCGAGCTGGTGCCTGATTCCGAACAGCTCGTTCATTCTCCCGTAGGAGGGCCCGCGGTGCCAGGAGACGTCGCCCGCGCAGTAGGAGACGTAGACCGTGGCGCCGTCCCTGCTCGCGAGTTCCTCGAGGCGGGCGGCGGTGGGGGCGAGGAACTGCTTGACCGACGGTGCCAGGTAGAGCCGCGCGCCGTCTTCGATGCCCGTTGTCTCCCTGCTTAGCCTGGGCGGCAGGTCCGCCAGCCGGGCGGCGACGTACCCCTGCTGCAGCGACTTGGCGACCGCCTGATGGGTGTCCGGTGAGGTGAACGGGTACTGGGTGTCCAGGTAGGACGAGACGATGAGGGCGGTGTCGGTGTCGGCTCGCCCGGTGCGGACGTGGTCGATGGTTCCGAGCGTGCGCGCGAAGTCCCGCATTTCCCTCAGCGTCGGCTTCGGCCTGCCGTGGGAGTCGGTGAGCCCGAAGTTCTGCTCGAAGGCGTGATGGCGGTACGGGTCGTTGCCGGGCAGCGCGAAATCCGTGTTGTTCCACGCGATCCAGCCGGTCGCACCGGCCAGCAGGGTGCCGTGCAGTACGTGGCGGTAGTAGAGGCGGCGTTGGCGTCGGAGGCGAAGTCCGAGCTGACGCCGAACTCCTCCATGATCACCGGCTTGCCGAACGTGCCTGCCAGCTCGCAGGCGAGGGCCGCGGCGTAGCGCTGGCGGATCGGGTCGTCACCGACGGGGTAGGTGTGCGGGCCGAAGAAATCGGATATTTCGGATATGTCGGTCAGCCGGAAGCCGTTGTCGACGCCGGTGACCTCGATGCCCCAGGCGCCGTCGCCGAGCGAGAACGGCTGTCGGCCGCCGGCCGCGCGGACCGCGTCCCTGATGATCCGCCCCCAGGCCGCGACCGTCTCGTGGTCGGTGTCCGACCCGCCGTAGATCGGCATCTCGTTGCTGACCAGCCAGCCCGCGACGGCCGGATGACCGGCGTATCTGCGCGTCATCTCGGCCGCGAACCAGGCCTGGCGGCCGACCATCCAGACGTCTTCGTACAGGTGGCGGCCGTTCCGCCAGCCGGGGTCCCAGTTCTCCCCCGACATGTGGCCGACGATGAAGGTGGGGATGGTGGCCAGGCCCTGCTCGACGTGGCGGTCGAGGAAGTCGGCAAAGTGCGCCGTCAGCTTCTCGTCGATCTCGTAGGGGCCCGGCATGAAGTCCGGCCAGTAGAAGAACGACCTGGTCATGGTCAGGCCGTGGTCCTTGAGCACGGCGAGTTCCGTCCTGATCACCTCCGGGTCGTAGCTCCGCCACATCAGCGGGCCGCCCGTCCGCGACCAGAAGTTGGCGCCCAGCCAGAAGGCTGGCCCGCCCCCCGTCATGACCCTCGCGGTGTCTCTGCGCACCGAGCCTCTCCCTACGCCGGCCGAACCCGTCGCCGTACTCGCCGGCTCGCCGTGGACTATACCGGTTAAGCGGATGATCGTCTATTCTGACATGGGCAGACGGACGCGTCCCGGACTTACCCGGGACGCGTCCGGGACGCGTCCGGGCACTGCGGCTATGCTTAGCCGGGATCTGCGCGCCGCGAAGGGGAGCCGGATGAGACGTCCGACCATTGCCGACATCGCACAGCGGGCCGGCGTTACCAAGGCCGCGGTTTCCTTCGCGCTGAACGGACAGCCGGGCGTCTCCGCGGCGACCAGGGAGCGCATCCTGGCGATCGCCCAGGAAATCGGCTTCCAGCCCAACAGCGCCGCCCGCGCCCTGACCGCGGGCAAGGCGGAGGCGTTCGGCCTGGTGATCGACCGGCCCGCCCGCACCCTCGGCATCGAGCCGTTCTTCATGCAGCTCGTCTCCGGCATCCAGGCCGAGCTGTCGGAGCATCAGGTCACGCTGCTCTTCACCGTGACCGAGGACACCGACGCCGAGATCGCGCTCTACCGCCGGTGGTGGCAGCAGCGCCGGGTGGACGGCGTGTTCGTGGTAGACCTGCAGGTGGACGACCGCAGGGTCGGCGTGCTCGAGCAGCTGCGAATGCCGGCCGTGGTGATCGGCACGCCGCAGGGATCGGGCACGCTCCCCGCCGTCTGGCAGGATGAGCGGGCCTGCGTGGAGACCGTGGTCGGCTATCTGGCCGGGCAGGGGCACCGCCGGATCGCGCGCGTCGGCGGGCGGTCGGAGTACTGGCACTCGGTGCTTCGCCGCGAGGCGTTCGCCGCGGTCGCGGAGGTCGCGGGCCTTGACGCCGTGTCGGTGGAGGCGGACTACTCCGCCGAGCACGGCGCCGCCGCCACGGTGGGGCTGCTCGGCTCGGCCGAGCCGCCGACCGCGATCCTGTACGACAGCGACGTGATGGCGGCCGCCGGGCTTGGCGTGGCTCAGCGGATGGGGTTCAGCGTGCCGGACCGGCTGTCGATCGTCTCCTGGGACGACTCCGCGCTGTGCGAGCTGATGCATCCCGCGCTGACCGCGCTGCGCGGCGATATCGCCGCCGCCGGGTCGGCGGCCGCGCGCATGCTGCGCGAACTGGCGGCCGGGGGGCACCCCGAGAGCTTCGCCGAGGCGGCACCCGAGCTCCACGTTCGGATGAGCTCGGGTCCCGCGGGCGTACCCCTCGTCCCCGCGACCGGGCGGGCGCGCCGCACCGCGTAACTGGTCCGATACCCGATCGCGACGCGAGCGATATAGAGACGGCTCTTTACTTGTACGCCTCCTTGGGTTAACACTTAACCGGTATAGCCCAGTTAACCGGTATAGCCGATGTAACGAGCGGCGATGCCGAGGCCACCGGGCGGGCCGGTCATCACGAGATTTGCTAGTGAGAAGGTAGGAGCAGGTGAGACCTACAAAGGGATTCACGGGCAGGCGGTGGCGGACCGCCAGATATGGCACCGCCGCCATCGCCGTGCTGACGCTTGGCGTTGCCAGCGCCTGCAGCTCGTCGCCAAGCAGCAGCAGTAGCAGCAGCACCTCAACGTCGCCGTCAGCGCCGACGTCGTCATCGTCGTCATCGGCGCCGGCGACGACAACCAGCTTCCCGCGCAACGAGACGCTCTACACCAGCGGCACGGCGTACTCGGCGCCGTCCAACTGGAACCCGCTCGACACGGGTAACTTCGCGACGGGCACCCAGGGCCTGATCTACGAGCCGCTTTACCTGTACGACCCGATCAAGAAGACCTACGACCCGTGGCTCGCCACCGGTGACGAAACCGCCGGGTGGAAGGGCAACACCTACGTCATCAACGTCCGCTCCGGCGTGAAGTGGAGCAACGGCACGGCGCTGACCGGCGCCGACGTCGCGTACTCGATCAACCTGGCGATGAAGACCGCCGCCGACCCGTTCTCGACCAACGTGGCGACGGTCGCGAGCGCCACCGCCAGCGGGAACACGGTCACGGTGACGTTCAAGGGGACGCCGGGGTACACCGAGTTCACCGACTACCTGTGGCGGGCGCCGGTCCTTCCCGAGGCCGTCTGGTCCAAGCTCCCCGCCAGCCAGATCACCACCTACGCCAACACCCACCCGGTCGGCACCGGCCCGATGACGCTGGACACCTACAACGCCCAGGAGGTCGCGTACCAGACCCAGCCGGACTGGTGGGCCACCAGCGCGCTCGGCCTCAGCTTCAAGTTCAAGTACCTGGTCGACGTCGTAAACGGCTCCAACGACCAGGAACTGGGCCAGCTGACCGCGGGCGACATCGACTGGTCGAACAACTTCCTGCCCGGCATCAACCAGCTTCTGCAGGCGGTCGGCGGCAACGCCGGCTACACGCTCAAGACCTTCTACTCGAGCACGCCCTACATGCTGTCGGCCAACACCGTCTGGCTCGAGCCGAACGACTCGGTCGCGCCGATGAGCAACGTCAACTTCCGCAAGGCGATGGCGTACGCGCTCAACCCGACGGCGATCGCGCAGACCGTGTACGGCGGCATCGCCAAGGCGGCCAACCCGACCGGACTGCTCCCCGGGCTCTCCTCGTTCGTCAACCAGAGTGTGGTGAGCGCCGACGGGCCGACCTACAACCCGGCCAAGGCCAAGCAGTACCTGGCCTCGTCCGGCTATCACGGCCAGGCCATCACCCTGCAGGTGCCGGACGGCTGGTCGGACTGGATGGACGCAACGACCGTCATCAAGGACGAGCTCCAGGCGGTCGGCATCAACGTCTCCGTCATCTACCCGCAGGCCAACACGCGCCTCGCGAACGTGGACGACGGGACCTACGACCTGCAGCTCGACAACAACGCGGGTGCCGACTCCACGCCGTGGAGCTACTACCAGCGGGTGTTCGCGCTGCCGATCGCCAAGGACCAGGACTCCCAGCTCAACTGGGAGCGGATCAACTCGCCCAAGGACTGGTCGCTGGTGCAGGAGGCGGCCACCGTCCCGCTGACCGACACCGCCAAGCTGGACACGATCTACACCCAGCTGGAGACCGACTTCTTCGCCCAGGAGCCGATGATCCCGCTCTGGTACAACGGAGCCTGGTTCCAGGGCAACACCTCGGTCTGGTCGGACTACCCGGCGAGCACCGGTGCCGACCAGAACATGCCGGTCATGTGGGCCGGCTACCTCGGCGCGATGACCACGGTCTACGCACTGGCCGATCTGCGGCCGACGCCGGCCGCCGCGAGCTGACCGCTCGCAGCACGCCAACCGATTAATCACACCCGCGGTCCCGTCAACGACCCGCCTCCCGCCCGTACGCGGGCGGGAGGCGGGTCGCCGGGCCGTTGATTCACCTCGGGAGTCTGCCCGTGCGGCGCTATCTCATCAGGAAACTGATCACTTATGTGCTTGCGTTCTTCGTCGGCGTGAGCATCGACTGGGGCATACCGCACCTGATACCGGGAGACCCCATCCAGGGTCTGCTGTCCAGGTTCAACGGCCTGGATCCGGCGTCGTACGCGGCGCTCTATAAGACGTTCGCCCAGTCGTTCGGCCTCAACGTGCCGCTCTGGCAGCAGTACCTGGACTTCTGGAAGGGCCTGCTGACGGGGAACATGGGGATCAGCATCTCCGATGACCCGAACACGGTCACGTCGCTCGTCTTCGGGGCGATGCCCTATACCCTGGGGCTGCTCGTCCCGGCCGTGGTGCTCTCCTACATCGTCGGGAACCGGCTGGGCGCGGCGGCCGCGCGGCGCAAGGTACTCGACAACACCGTCCTCCCGCTCGGGTACATCTTCCAGGCCATCCCGTACCCGTGGCTGGCGCTGGTGGTCCCGTACCTGCTCGGAGTGGTCTGGCACGTGTTCCCGACCGCCGGCGCCTACTCGGAGACGCTGCTGCCCGCCTGGAACTGGACGTTCATCGCGAGCCTGCTCGACCACTGGTTCCTGCCGTTCCTCACCGTGTTCATCGTGAGCCTCGGCGGCTGGGCCATCGGCATGCGCAACCTGGTCATCTACGAGCTGGAGAACGACAGCTCGCGGTATCTGCGCGCGCTGGGCGCAAGCGAACGGGTGGTCCGCCGGTACGCGTACCGCAGCGCGTCGCTGCCGCAGCTCTCCGGCCTGGCCCTGGCACTCGGCATCGTCATCGGCGGCAACATCGTCACCGAGTACGCCTTCGACTACCCCGGCCTCGGGCACTTGCTCTACGGCGCGATCACGAGCCAGGACTACTTCCTCCTGCAGGGCATCTTCATCTTCATCGTCATCGGCGTCCTGATCGCCAACTTCCTTATCGACCTGGTGTTCATCGCCGTCGACCCGAGGACCCGGCTGAGCATGCAGGGAGCGCAGGCATGAGCGCGTCGGTCACCGAGATCGTGGAGCAGCCGAAGACCCCGACGGTCGGCCGCAAGCGCAGCGACTTCTTCTACTACGGGCTGCGGAACAAGAAACTGGTCTTCGGCCTCGGCCTTGAGCTGCTGCTCGTGCTCTTCGCGATCATCGGGCCGATGATCGCGAAGTACGGGCCGCAAGATCTCACCGGCGCCCAGATCAAGCACCCCAGCGGCACCTACTGGCTCGGCACGGACACCCTCGGCCGGGACATCTTCTCGCAGCTGGCCACCGGCATCAGGGAAAGCTATCTGGTGGGAGCGCTCGGCGCGGTGTCGGCGGCCGTCGTCGGCATGGCGCTCGGGTTTACCGCGGGCTGGCGCGGCGGCCTCCTCGACGAGGTCCTGCAGATGGTCACGAACATCATCGTGATGCTGCCGTCGCTGGTGCTGCTGGTCGTGATCGGCTCCTACCTCAACTCGCGCAGCGTGCTCTTCGAGGGCGTGTTCATTGGGCTGACGACATGGCCGTGGGTGGCGCGCGCGGTCCGGGCGCAGACGTTCTCGCTGCGGTCGCGTGAGTTCGTCGAGATGGCCAAGCTGTCGGGCAGGCGGCCGGTGGAAATCATCGTCAAGGACATCGCCCCCAACATGGCCTCGTACCTGTTCCTGGTCGTCATCCTGCTGTTCGGCAGCTCGATGCTGCTGGCGGCGAGCTACGACTTCCTCGGCCTCGGCCCGAGCAACACCGTCTCGCTCGGCTGGATGATGAACCAGGCAACCCAGAACGCCGCCCTGCTCTACCGCGAGTGGTGGTGGTTCGTCCCGCCCGGCGCGGTGCTGACCGCGATGGTGGCGGCGCTGCTGGTCGCGAACGTCGGCTTGGACGAGGTCTTCAACCCGAAGCTGAGGGAACAGTGAGCGTCAGTGTAGAGAAGCTGTCGGTGGCCTACCGGAGCCGCCGCGGGGACGTGACCGCCGTCGACAACGTGAGCTTCGCGCTCGCCGACGGGGAGATCATGGGCCTGGCCGGCGAGTCCGGCAGCGGCAAGTCGACCCTCGGCAACGCCCTCATCTACCTGGACCACCGGATGAAGGCGACCGGCGGCACGGTGACAGTGGACGGCCGGGAACTGCCGATCGCGGATACCAGGGCGATGCGGCCGCTGCGGATGGCCGAGGTCTCGCTGGTGCCGCAGTACGCGATGTCCGCGCTTACCCCTAACAGGAAGATCGGCAGGCTGATCACCGACCTGCTCAAGTCGCATCACGTCAATGACCGGCGCGCGGTGATGACCGAGCTGAAGCGCCGGCTGGAGCTGATCGGGCTCAAGGAGGACGTCCTCGACAAGTACTCCTTCGAGCTCTCCGGCGGCATGCGGCAGCGCGTCACGATCATCATGTCCACGCTGCTCAACCCGTCCCTGCTGATCGCCGACGAGGTGACTTCCGCGCTTGACGTGTCGACCCAGCGCGCGGTGGGGGAGATGCTCCTGGAGTTCCGCGACCGGGGGTTCGTCAAGTCCGTCATCACGATCACCCACGACCTGTCGATTCTCGCTCAGATCGCCGACTCCATCGCGATCATGTACGCGGGACGGCTGGCCGAGCGGGCCAGCACCGACGCGATCGTGAACAACCCGCTGCACCCGTACACCCAGGCGCTGATCGCCTCGCTGCCGGAGGTGGGGGTGCGGCACGACCAGGTGACGCTGACCGGCATACCCGGACGGCCGCCGTCGCTGGTCGACCCGCCAGCGGGCTGCCGGTTCAGGGACCGGTGCCCGTTCGCTTTCGACCAGTGCGCGCAGACCCCGCCGTTCGAAGAGATCGAGCCCGGCCACTCCGTCGCCTGCTGGAAGGTTAGCCAGGAGCATGGTGCGGCGGCGGGGCTCGCCGGGCAGGAGCAGGCCGTATGAGCACGCTGAAGGTCGACCAGGTCTCCAAGCTGTACCGCGCGACCTCCCGGGCGGGCGGGCTGACCCCGGCGCTGCGCAAGGTCAGCTTCGAGCTGCCCCCGGGCGAGGTGATCTCGCTGATCGGCGAGTCCGGCAGCGGCAAGACCACGATCGGCAAGGTCCTGCTGCGGCTGGTGCAGCCCACAAGCGGCACCGTGACCTTCGACGGGAAGGACATAGCGGGGTACTCGCAGCGCGGGCTGCGCGAGTATTACCGGTACGTGCAGGGCGTCTTCCAGGACCCGTTCAGCTCCTACAACCCGATCTACCGGGCGGACCGGGTCTTCGAACTGGTGCGCGGCGCGTACTTCCCGAAGATCAGCGACGGCGACTGGTCCGCCAAGATCGAGGGCGCGCTCGACGCGGTGGCGCTGAACCCGGGGGACGTTCTTGGCAAGTATCCGCATCAGCTCTCCGGCGGCCAGCAGCAGCGGCTGCTGATCGCCCGCGCGCTGCTGCTAGACGTCAAGGTGCTGATCGCGGACGAGATCATCTCCATGCTCGACGCGTCCACCCGTGTGGACGTGCTGAACCTGCTGGTCAAGCTGAAGCGGCAGGGACTTGCGATCCTGTTCATCACCCACGACCTCTCACTCGGCAACTACGTCTCCGACCGGACGATCATCTTGCGGCACGGCGCGATCGTGGAGATGGGCGCCACCGAGAAGATCTTCGGCAACCCGCAGCACGACTACACGCGCATGCTCCTGTCGGCGGTCCCCGAATTGCACAAGAAGTGGCAGCATTCCCCGCTCGGCACCGTGCCGTTCGCCGTCCGCGCGGCCGTCGCCGCCAACGGCGTGGTCGCGGCGAACGACGGGGCGGCCGGCTCGGCGGCCAAGGCGGAGACACTGGACGTGGGCCCGAACGGTCTCGTGGCGACCACCCTCACCCAGGCCAGCATGCTCGACGAGCTGGCCCACGCGGAGCAGGTGGTCAAGCGCGATCTGCGCGCCGTTTTCGGCGGCGCCAGGGCCGTGGCTAGCGGGAAGTCCCAGGTAGCGGTGGCACTGGAACCTCCAACCCTCCGCCCGTTCGAACCCGACCACCTGGTGGCGGACCCCGAGTGAGCGCCCGGACCCCCGCCCGACGCGGCCATCCGGGTTCGCGTTCGCTCTGGGGTCCGGGATTCGATACACTACATCGGCGCGGTACGGAAGCTTCCGGCCCGCGTTGCCATTGGGGTATGGGGTAATTGGCAGCCCAGCAGATTCTGGTTCTGTTAGTCTAGGTTCGAGTCCTGGTACCCCAGCGTTCGGTGGTTTTTCGAACACCGTGAAGCTCAAGCGCCCCTCAGTGCCCGATCGGCACGGGGGCGTTTTGCTTGCACCGTGAGCGGAGGGCGGGGCGTGCTGGTTCAGGCTGCGCTTAACGGCGGGACGACGCGGGCGGAGCACCCGGCCGTTCCGCTTACCCCGGCCGAACTGGCGGCCGAGGCCCGCGCCGCCGCCGACCAGGGCGCACAGGCGCTGCATCTGCATCCGCGTGACGCCGCCGGGGCGCAGACGCTCGACCCCGACCACGTGCTGGCGGCGGTGGCGGCCGCCCGGGCCGCGACCGGCCTGCCGGTCGGTGTCACCACCGGCATCTGGACCGTCAGCGGGGATGTCGCCCGCCGGCTGGACCTGGTCGCCCGGTGGACCGGGCCCGACCGCCCCGACTATGCCTCGATCAACATGAACGAGCCGGGCACCGACGATCTGGCGGGTCTACTCACCAGCCTGGGCATCCAGATTGAGGCGGGCGTGTGGACGGCGGCAGATGCCCGCCTGCTCGGTGCGGCCGCCTTCAGGGACCGGATTCTCCGGGTTCTGATGGAGCCGGTCGATCGCAACCCGGTGGGCGCCGTGGCGACCGCCGCCGAGGCCGCGTCCGAGCTCGCCAGGCTCGGCGTCGCCGCCCGTCAGGTACACCACGGCTACGCCCTGGCCACCTGGGACGTCATGAGAGCGGCGGTGGCGGTGGGACAGGACATCCGGGTCGGCCTCGAGGACACGACCGTCTTGCCGGACGGTTCGGTCGCAGCAGGGAACGGAGACCTGGTGGCCGCCGCGGTCCGACTCGTCCGCGAGTCCTGAAATTTCCGGTACTTGCCGCCCCAGCGGCGACTCGTGTTGGCTGCACTCATCCGGAGGCGGTATCGTTTAGCTCGCCGGGGAAGCGGAACCCCCGGCAACTCGTAGGGCCCCGTCGTCTAGAGGCCTAGGACGTCGCCCTCTCAAGGCGGTAACGCCGGTTCGAATCCGGTCGGGGCTACGAGACGCGAGGGCCGCTGCATGCAGAGAGCGCATGCAGCGGCCCTCGTAGTTTCACACTGGGGGACGACCCCCAGACCCCCGATGCGGCTGCGCCGCAAATCACCCCAGGGTTGCTCTCTCTGCTTGGACCCGCACCCCCGGTGGCGGCTGCGCCGCATACCAGCCGCACCAATAGCACCACGCGACCAGACCCAATCCGGACATCGCACTCATCGTGTGTCATTCGGGTCGCGGGGTGCCCCCAACAGCACACGATGACGCCTGCGGCGGCAAAGATGCGACCGCACCAGCACACGATGATGCCTGTGGCCGCCGAACACGCGGCCCGACCGCCCCCAGGGGCTACTGGGTTTCCAGAATGGTGATCGACTCGGTCGGAAGGGTGATCCCGGACGTGGCGGAGGCCGCTGACGTGGTGCGCGCCACAACGCTCGAATTCGACGCGTTCTGCGAACCGGCGGCGTAAACCGAGGAGCGCAGGGTGCCGGTGAGCCCGCTCGGCGGCGTGAACGTCACCGTCCGGGCGGCGCTGGTGTCCAGGTTGATGAACGCCACCGCGTGCTTGCCGCCCGGCAGTGTGGACTGGAACGCGAGCACGTCGGCCGACGCAGAGGTGGCCAGTACCCCGAGCAGCGCGCCGGGCCGGGCGAGGGCCGAGGCGAGCAGGTAGCCGTAGTAAGCCGTCTCGGGGACCGGCGACGGGGCGGAACACCGCGCCCACGGGGCTGCACGCGGTAGTGGTGGGGGCGCTCGAGACCGCGGTCTCGCCGATCACGAAGGCCGCGCCGGGATCGCTCCCTGCCAGCCCGGCCTTGATCGAGGTGGCGAGCGACGGAATCGACGGCAGCGCGGCCAGTACCTGGGAGTCGGTCGGGTTGCCGCCACCGGTCGCGCCGGAGAACGAGAACGGGTAATAGTGGGCGTCCACGAAGCCCACGTAGCCCGCGTCGGTCCCGAGCCCGTGTCGTTCCAGTTGGAGGCTTTGCGCCGCGCCGCCTTGCCCGGGAGTCGTGAGCAGCCACGGCACCCCCAGCCGGGCCGACGGGTCCGCCGCCTTCATCGCCCGCAGGAAAGGCAGCGCGTTGGCCGCATACGACCTGGCGAGCGTCTTGGTGCCCGCAGCGGGTCCCTCGGTCGTCGTCGGGCAGGTCTGGTACTGCCCAGCCGCGCTGCCGGTCGCTGGCCGGTAGCCCTGGTAACGGGCAGGCGGTCCGGCCAGCGGGTTGTTCACCTCGCAGCAGCCGTAGCTCTCGTTGCCGACCTCCCAGAGCGCCACCCGCTCGCCCGGCGTGCGCGCGGCGGCGCTCACCCAGGCCGCAGCGAGCGCGGGGGTTCCCGAACCGTAGTTCACGGTCACGAAGCTCTGCGCGCCGATCGCCCTCGCCCGCGCGGAGAACTGGCCGAAACTGAGCTGGCCGGGCGACGCGCACCCCGACGTGAAGGACGCGTGCGGGTTGCCCGGCAGGCAGTTGCCTATGCTGGTGTTGGTCTGCCAGTCGTAGAAGTCGGCGTACGAGCCGCCGCCGAAGCCGTTGCTGCCTGATTCCCGCCGCCGCGAGCATCGGCTGGATGACATCGCCGCCCGGGCCGGAGGCGTACACGCCGTTCCACGGCGCGACGTTGACGCCGAGCGGCGCCGCCGACAGCCGTACCGTGGCCGGGCCTCCTCCGCCCGGCAGCAGGGCGAGTGTGATCGCCGCCCCCCCACGGCGACGACCGCCGTCCCCACCGCCAGCCCGTGCCTGCGCAGAAAGGCCACCGCTCGCTCCCCGTCAGGTCGGTCCGTGTCGATAAGAGCATAAAGACGAAAAACGATCATTTCGAACGGACCCTGGCTCCGCGCTCTCCCCAACTCACACATAAGAAATGCCAGGCGGCATCGCCTGGCATTTCGCTCGGTGATAGGGCTGTCGCCTCAGGAACGAGGCGTTGTCAGGAGGCCTTCTCCCAGGTGACCGAGAAACCGGTTCCCGCGCCGTTCAGCGCGCCGGGCAACGCCTTGGTCGCGCCGGAGCTGTCGATCATGGTGATCTCGTCATCGGTGAATGAGGAGATAGTGCCGGCGGTGCTGCCCTCGGTGACGGCGGCGTTCGACGCGGTCCACGTCCCGAAGTCCGACAGCGGCTCAACGCCGCTTGACCCGGTCGGGGCCTCCGCGATCCACTCGGCGCTGCTGTCCACGCAGCTGGAGGCGGAGCAGGTCTGCGTGGTGGTGAAGCTGTCAGCGGTGTGGGTGGAGTCGGTGACGGCCAGCTTGTAGCTGGTGCCGGTCCTGACCACCGAGGCAGTGATGGCATCGCCTGCGGCCGCGGTCTGGCCGACGACCTGGACGTCGTTGGTCGGGTACATCTCCCACCAGGTGAACTGGTAGGCGGTCCGGTGATAGCACTCGATCATCGTGCCGTCCTGCTCGACGGAGTTGGAGCTGTACCCGTCGATGCCGACCCAGAACGCGGCCAGCGAGGTCGTGCGCGAGCTGCAGGTCGCCCCCGGCTCGGTCCAGCTGGCGCTTACGTCGGTGAACGCGCTGCCGGTGTCGGCGTATCCGGACCAGTTGGTGGACGTGACGTCAGTCAGGCCCTTCATGCCCGGGGACTTAACGCCCACCCGGAGGTCGGTGGGGTGATATCCGACCGTGAGCTTCCTGATCTCGGAGATCGCGATCGCCTTTGCCTCGGCCGCGGCCGAATGGGCGGCGGTGTGGACGCTGATCGTGCGTGCGCTGGCGACGGCCGCGGTGCCCGCGAGCAGGCCAATTGCCGGGAGCAGGGCAGCGAAGGAGTAGAGGAGGAACCTACGGGGACGGTTTGCCATGGGGGACCTCTCTGGCTTAGTGGCCCTTGTGGTGGCCGCTGTTGACCCAGATGTTAACTATCAGTCGTTTCCCGTTCAATACATTGACAATTGGTTATTTCTATGATCATTTTGTTCGTTCGTGTCGAATGAAATATCAGAAAAGAACAAGGCCGCCGATTCTCCTGTGGATCGGCGGCCGTGGTTATTAGCTGCTGAAATTATCCGGTTACGCTGGCCAGGCCGTTCAAATGACTTGCAACAGGGTGCGGGTGTCAGTGGCCGTGCAGGACGACGCCGAGCGAGGTCAGCCCTTCCAGGAAGACGCCGACGCCGACAGCGGCGAGCAGGGTGCCGAGCAGCCGGGAGAGCACCTCGAGGACGCTGTCGTGCATCCGTCGCAGGAGCGGCGCGAACACCCAGGTGAAGAGCATGTCGACCAGCGCGACGAGCGCGAACGCGCCCGCCACGGTCCATCGGCCGCTCCAGCCGCCGGCCGAGATCGCCTCTTCCAGGTCGGCCGCGATCGCGATCGGGCTGACCACGAATGGCAGCAGCATCGCACGGAAGCCGCTGGTCAGGGGGTGCGTCGGGTCGGCGTCGTCCGCCGAGTCGGCGTCGCCGGCGGCGTTCGGCGCCCCCGCTGCCTTGTGCGGACGGTCACTATCGAAGTGGATGCCGAGCACAAGACCGATCGCGTAGATGATGAACAACAGCCCCGCTGACAGGCTCAGCTCGGGCGCGCCGATGTGGAAGAACTTGGTTATCCACGGCGCGGTGAGCGCGCAGACCACGCCGATGATCGCGGCGGTGCCGGCGGTGGCCGCGGCCACCACGCGGACCATGTGGTCGTCAAGCGTGCGGGCGAGCCGCCCGAAGGACAGCAGCACCTTCTGCGGCCCGATCAGCGCAAGGAACGTGACGAATGTGTCGGCGAGATTGAGGCTCTCCATGGGCCGATAATCTCCCCCGTTCCTGGCCGCCGCAGGCGTGGCACGCCGCCCGGCAAAAGCCAGGAGACCCGGCAAGACACTAAGAGTAACCGCGGCGACACGGGAGGTGCGAAGAGGCTCGGCGCTTTGCGCGTCTGGCCGGCCACCGCCGCGCCCGCTGCGTCGGCCGTGTATGATCGACCGCATGTCCCAGTGGTATTGGCGCTTTACGCTGGCTCCGGGTGGAGCCAAGCGTTGTTGTAACGCGCGCTTATCACTACCCGGAGCCAGCCAGGGGCGAGGCACACCTGCTTCGTCCCAATCAAGGGCGTAGCTGGCTCGCGGAAGGCCCCGGGCGAGGCGCGCCCGGGAGGAGAACCCCGATGTCACGCGTCACGGATACCAGGATTGTCGGCTACGAGCCGCTGCTTTCCCCTGCCGCGCTTTTCCATGAGCTGCCCCTCGGTGACGCCCAGTCGCAGACGGTTGAGGCCACCAGGACCGAGGTCCGCGCGGTGCTTGACGGCGCCGACGACCGGCTGCTCGTGGTCACCGGCCCATGCTCGGTGCACGACCCGAAGGCGGCGCTTGACTACGCGACCAGGCTGGCCGACCTTCGCGCTCGGTACGCCGACGACCTGTTGATCGTGATGCGCGTGTATTTCGAAAAGCCGCGCACGGTGACCGGCTGGAAGGGCCTGATCAACGACCCGGGCATGGACGGCTCCTACGATGTGCACCGGGGCCTGCGCACCGCGCGCCGCCTGCTGCTCGACATTGTTGCCACCGGCCTGCCGGTGGGCTGCGAGTGGCTTGACCCGATCACCCCGCAGTACATCGCCGGCGCCGTGACCTGGGGTGCGATCGGGGCACGGACGACCGAGAGCCAGGTGCACCGTCAGCTCGCCTCCGGTCTGTCGATGCCGATCGGCTTCAAGAACGGCACCGACGGCGACGTTCAGGTGGCAGTGGACGCGTGCCGTGCCTCGGCCACCAGCCACACGTTCTTCGGCGTCACCGAGGCGGGCGCCGCGGCGGTGGTGACGACCACCGGCAATACCGACACGCACGTGATCTTGCGCGGCGGCCGCAGCGGCCCGAACTACTCGGCCTCGCACGTGTCGAAGGCCCTGGACCTGATCACCGCGGCCGGCCTGCCGCGCCGCATCATGGTGGACGCCAGCCACGGCAACAGCGGCAAGGACTACCGCCGCCAGACCTCCGTGGCCGAGTCCCTGGCCGAGCAGATCGGTGGCGGCGAGAGCGGCCTGGTCGGCGTCATGCTCGAGTCGTTCCTGGTGGCCGGCCGCCAGGACCCAGGCAACCCCGAGACCCTGACCTACGGCCAGTCCGTCACCGACGCCTGCCTCGACATCGAGATGACCGAGGCCGCCCTGGAGACGCTCGCCGCGTCGGTTTGCGCCCGCCGTGCCGCTGCAAAGTGATTGCGTACGTACCCCCGACTAACCGTGGTGAGGAAAACACCTCCGTTCCCTTGTTGATTCACGGGGCGATGGGGCGCGCGTGCGCGCGCCCCATCCCTCGGCGTTCCAGTGGGTTATCGTCGTGGCTATGGATGAGCTCGGCGAGGATCTGCTGCTGATTGCCGTTAGTTCCGACGGAACTCTTACGCTTCCGGTCAAGCTTCGCTTCGGGCTGGCCGGGTCCGAGCTCGTCCGGCTTGCCGCGGCTCGCCGCGTCGATATCGTGCGCGGCAAGATTGTGATACGCGACTCCGCCTCGACCGGTGACTCGCTGCTTGACGAGGCTTTGGAAAGCATGTCAAGCGGGTGGCGCGAGCCGACGGCGAAAGCCTGGGTCAAGCGCAGTCGCCCGGGGCTCGTCGAGCGCTACCTCGCACGCGCGGAGGCCGCCGGGACGATCCGCGCCCACCGGGGCAAGGCGCTCGGATTCATTCCGGTAACCCGGTGGGTGGTCATAGACAACGCGCGGGCGGCGCAGGCGCACGCCAGGCTGGAAGCCGCGGCGGCAAGCCCCGGCACCCTGGGTCCGGCGCAGGCGGCTCTGGCCGGACTGGCCTCCGCGATCGACGTTACTCATTACGTCTTCCCTGGCCGGGCCGGGGCGGCGGCGCGCAAACGACTGCGCGAGGTCGCCGGGCGAGAGCCGACCGCTGCCGACGCGTCAACCCCGGTGGCGGCCGCCGGCGCGCAGCACGCCGCCGTCGACGCGGCCACCACGGCCGCCATGGACGCGGCCGTCCGCGCCGCCACTGACGCGGCGGTCAGCGCGGCGGTCGACGCAGCCACTCAGGCCGCGGTCTCGGCCGCCACCGAAGCGGCTCACGACGCGAGCAGCCACAGCGGTGCGGGAGGCGGCCACCACCACTGAGCGGCGCTGCCCTCAACACTGGCAGCCACCTGTCCTAAGGCGCCGCTGCCGTTGCTACGACGGAGTGGATACCGCCGGGAAGCCTGGCTGCGCCCGGGCGGACGCTACCGCGTGCTCGTAGTCCAGCCGGGCTGAGAACTTGGCGATCTCGTACGTGTTGGTGTAAACGGCGAGAGTGTTGTTCTGTGCCTTGAAGCCGGGTGCCTGCTTGGCGGCCGCGAGATAAACCGGGAAGCGCCGACTACGCCGGCTCGGCGTCCGCGAAGGAAACACTCACCGTCGCCAAATAACCCGCAATTGCCCAGGCCCGCCGCTCAGGCGCGGCGGGCCTTGGCGGATTCGAGCAGGTAGCGGCCTGCGGCCTCGTAGTTCTCCTCGGAGAGGGCGACGTGCTGCCGGGCGGCGAGGACGTTGCGCAGGTGGCGCTGCATGGGGTTGGACAGCGCCAGCGCACGGCCGCCGCCGAACTTGAACAGCTCGCTGACCACGTCGGCGCAGGTCTCGACCGCGTAGACGGAGGCGGTGGTGACGGCGAGCTGCTCCTCTTCCGAGGGTGCGCGGCCGGCCACCGCGCTCACGAAGGCGGCTGCCATCGCCTCGCGGTGCACCGCCCTGGCCGCTCTGACCCGGACCTCGGCACGACCGAGCTCGTGATGGAAGACGGCGCGCTCGCTGACCGTGGGCCCGCCCGGGAAGCGGGCGGTGTGGGCGGCCAGTTCGGTAATGTCGTCGATGGCGCGGCGGGCCAAGCCGATGGCGAGCGGCGGCACCTCGTTGGACACGAACGCGGGCATGCCGAGCCGGAACAGGTCGCCGCCGCGGACGGCGGGGCTGCCAAGCTCGTACGTCAGCTCTGCGGGCACGAACGTGCCGTCCAGGGAGAAGTCGAGGCTGCCGGTCCCCTGCAGGCCGGCCACGTGCCAGTTGTCGATGACCTCGGCCTGGGCCTTGGGGACGGCGAAGACGACCATCCGGCCGAACCCGGTCCCGGCCGTGCCGCCGTCGGCGCCCCCGCTGGCGCCGACCGGGCCCGCCGCCCCGTCGGCCTTGAACGCGCCGATCAGCCAGTCGGCGTGCACGATGCCGCTCGAGAAACCCCAGCGCCCGTGGACCAGGTACCCGCCTGCGGCGGGCGACCCGGTGCCGCGCGGGGCGAGCTGGCCGGCGATTACCGGAAGCCCGCGGCCGCCCGGCCCCGCCGCCGCGTCCGGGTCGGCGGCGGCACCGAAGATCCGCCGTGCGCCGGCCTCGGGCAGCCACCCGCCCGCCAGCCCGTTGCAGCCCGCGCCGATCATGGCCGCCCACGCCGTGGATGTGTCGATGTAGGCGAGCTCCTCGATCACGTCGCAGAACTCGATCGGGGGCAGCGGCGTGCCGCCGAGCTCGGCCGGCGTCTTGAGCCAGAAGAGGCCGAGCGCGCGCAGCGTCGCCACCGCGTCGTTGGGAAGGGTGCGCAGTTCCTCGGCCCGGTCCCCGGCGGCCTCGAACTGCTCGCGGTGACTGCGGATGCCTGCCAGCAGTTCCTCGCGGAGCGAGCTCATGCGGTGGTCCTCTCCACGGCGACGCCCAGGGGGCGGAGCGCCGGCATTACCTCGGAGGCGAATAGCTCGGCACTGCGCATCACCTGCTCGTGAGTGGACGGCCCGATCGCGAAAAGTCCGACCAGCTGTCCGAACCCGCCTAGCTTCTCATACAGCTCGGCCAGCCGGTCCGCGACGGCGGCGGGCGACCCGACGACCGCCTGGCCGTTGGCGAGCAGCTCCTCATACGACAGCCCGCCGAGCGACCGCAGCCCCGACGACAGCACGCCCCGCAGCGAGCCAGGCGACATGTACCCGGGCGGGGTCACCATCTCCGGGGTTTGCTTGAGTCCCTTGCGGTAGAGCCACTCGAGCACGGGCCTGGCCTCGCGATGCGCCCGCTCGTCGGTGTCGGCGACGTACACAGGAACCGAGAACGCGATCTTCTCCGGGTCGGGGACGTAGCCGAGGTCCGCCGCCGCCTGCCGATAGCCGTCGAACCAGCGCCGCACGATCCGCGTCGGCGCGTAGACCGACATATACGTGTATTTCCGTTCCGCGCAGAACTTCATCGTCTCGGTGGACCCAGCCCCGGGTATGTAGATCGGCGGGTGCGGCTGCTGCACCGGCCGCGGCCAGATGTTCACGTACCTGTACTCGTAGTTCGCACCGTACCAAGAGAACATCTCCGGTGACGTCCACGCCTTGATGATGAGGTCGTGCGCCTCGTCGAACCGCGCCCGCGACTTCACCGGGTTGATCGAATGCGCGAAGTACTCCCAGCCGATGCCGCGGACGAACCCGGAGTCGACCCGCCCGCCCGACAGCAGGTCGAGCATCGCGATCTCCTCCGCGACCCGCAGCGGGTTGCCGCGAATGCCGATGGCGTTGCCGAGCACCATGATCCGCGCGTTCGAGGTCCGCCGGGTGAGCGCCGCCGCCATCAGGTTCGGCGACGGCATCAGCCCGTACGCCGACTGGTGGTGCTCGTTGACCGCGATCCCGTCAAAGCCGAGTTGGTCCGCGTACTCGAGCTCGTCTAGGTACCGCGCGTACAGCGCGGAGCCGAGCTGGGGGTCGAAGTTCGCGTTGGGATAGGTCAAAGCCGACGAGTCGTATTTCTGGTCGAAGTCGTCGGGCAGGTACGGGTAGGGCATCAGGTGGAAGAAGCTGAACTTCACCGGCTGACTCCGCTCTCGGCGATGGGCGCAAGGGGATGCGACGCCAGAAATGCCGCCACCAGCGAGGCGAACTCGGCTGGCCGCTCGAAGTACATCGCGTGCCCGCAGTCGGCCACTTCGGCGTACTCGGCGTCGCCGATCAGCGCGGCGTAGCGCTGGGCGTGCGCGACCGGGATCAGCCGGTCGTCGGCCGGCGCGACGACCAGCGTCGGGGCGGTGATCCGGCGCAGCCGCCGCTCGAGCTTGGGGTCGGACAGGTAGGGCGCCCACGCGAACCGGGCCAGCGAGGTCGCCTCCCGGTACGCGGCGATGATCGCGTCGAGGTCGAGGGGAGCGCCAGGTGACGGCGCGGGCGCGATCGGCGGCGGATCGTGAAACAGCGTCTCCGCGAGCTTCGCCCGCGGCATCAGGAAGATGTCCGCGGCCGGGTGGTCGGGCAGTCGCAGTCCCGCCGCCGACAGCAGCGCGAGCGAGCCGATCAGGTGCGGCGAGTGCACGGCCAGTTCGGCCGCGATCCACCCGCCGAACGACGCGCCGACGACATGCGGGCGGACGAGCCCGAGCCCGAGCCCGTCAAGGACGTCCAGATAGTGGTAGACGAGGTCGTCGATCGCCTCGACCTCGGGAAAATCGTCCGACTTGCCGAACCCGGGATGGTCGGGCGCGATCACCTCGAACCCGGCCCCCGCGAGCTCCGCGTGGAAGGGAGTCCAGGCCCCCGCCCCGCCCGCCGCGTGCAGGAACAGCACCGGCTCGCCCGCCCCGCCCCGCAGCAGGTGCACCCTCCCACCGGCAACTTCGAGGAACTCCTCCGTCGGCGCGACTACAGTCACTGCGCTGCCTCCTACCGGGTCGGCCCGCCACCGCACTGTGAGCCCAGAATCCGTTGCCGCCGTGAGCGCAGTCAAGGCGGTTGGAGCCGCTCCGAAGGCCCGCTGTGCACGGCAACGATCAGCGCCTCGCTTTTTGGGTCCCGCCCCACCGTTTGGCTCGCGCCGTCACGGCTAGCGCTCGGCCACCCAGCGGGCGATCGCGGTGTGGTCGGCGTCGGCCGGGAGGTCGGCGGCGGCGGCTTCCCAGGCCGCTACGACGGCCTCGCTTGCGGTCGAGGGGGTGCCGGTCGCCTGCTCGATGCCGAGCGCGAGCCTGATGTCCTTGACCATCAGCCGGAGGCTGAACCCGGCGTCGTACCGTTCGGTGAGGACGAAGGCGGGCCACTTGTTCTCGGTGGCCCAGCTTCGCCCGCTAGATCCGTTGATGATCTCCAGCATGACCACAGGGTCGAGGCCGAATCGCCGCCCCGCCACCAGCGCCTCGGATGAGGCGAGCAGGTTCGCCGCCGACATCAGGTTGTTCAGGGCCTTGACCGCGTGCCCGGCCCCGACGTCCCCGGCGTGCACGACCCGCGAGCCGATGGTCGCCAGCATCGGGCGGAACGTCTCGAACGCGGTGGCGGGCCCGCCGACCATCACCGTCAGCGTGCCGGCGCGAGCCCCGGCGACGCCGCCGGAGACCGGCGCGTCGATCAGCGTCACCCCCGCCGCCGCCAACGTCGGGGCGAGCGCCTTGGTCCGCGCCGGGTCCGACGAGGACATGTCGATCACGGTCGTGCCCGCCGCGAGCCCGGCCAGCAGGCCATCCCGGGGCCGCTCCCCGGCCGCCTGGTCGCCGTCGGCCGCGGCGCCGAGCAGCACGCGCTCGACCACGTCGGAGTTCGGCAGCATGAGGATCACCGCGTCCGCGCCCGCGCCGACCGAGGCCAGCGCATCGATGACGGTGACGCTCCCGGCCGGGTCGTTGTCGTTACCGCCCTCGCGCACGTCGTCGCAGGCGGCAGCGTCCCCGATGGCGGCGAAGTTCCGCCGCGCCTCGGCCGACGTGTCGAACCCGCGTACGTGGTACCCGGCCGCGACGAGTCGCCGGGTCATCGGAATCCCCATGTGCCCGAGGCCTACGAACCCTACCTGCCGTACCGCGTCGTTCTCGTCCACGCCCTGTCCCTCACCTCGTCGCCGGGCCCGGGCCAAAGCTTGCCCGTGCCGCCTGCTGCCGTCCGATAGTAGGTCCGCATGCCGTCCGTCAGTAGGTCCGCTGGTCGAGCGAACCGAAATCGTCTCGCCCGATGCACGCCGTTGTCTAGGAGCGCTTTCCGCGAGCACTGCCCGCAACTCCCGTCCGGATGGTTCGCCCTAGGCGCTCTGGCCGAACGCCGCCGGTGAACGTACCCTGATCAAATGGACGCTGCCGGCGCTAGCCAGGGACGTGACCAGGTCGACGCCACGGTCTTTCGCGACACGCTCGCCCGGGTGCCGACCCCGGTGACCGTGGTGACCTCGCACGTCGACCGCAGGCCGCACGGGACGACGGTGAGCGCGTTCTCGTCGCTCTCCCTTGACCCCCCGATGATCCTCGTCTCGCTTGACCAGCGCTCCGACCTGCTGAAGATCATCCAGGACACGGGCCGGTTCGGCGTGAACGTCCTCGCGGTCGGCCAGCAGCCGCTGGCCACCGCGTTCGCGCGGAAGGGGACCGACAAGTTCGCCGACGTCGCCTGGTACATGGATCACGGCGCGCCCCGGCTGGCGGGCAAGGGACAGTGGCTCGTCTGCCGCACCGAGCAGTTGGTGGCCGCGGGCGATCATGTCATCATCATCGGCCTGGTCGAGCACGCGGACACCCACTCCTTCGAGCCCCTCCTGTACCGCCAGCGCTCCTTCGGCACCGTCACCCACATGCGTTCCTAATCTTGAGACGGCCGGCGGTCTCGTAGAACTCTTCCTGGCGAAATAGCGCGCCGCCCCGCCAGGTGAATCGCGCTGCTGGTCGACGCGGCGGTACGCGCGGTGATCTCCTACACCCTGCCCGTCGACACGGTGCCCGCCATCGGCGGCCTGCTGTACCCGATCACGTTCGTGGTCCTCCAGGTGGCCGTCAACGTCTACTTCCACCGGGCCGTCCTCTACCGGCTGCTCGGCGCGCGCTTGCTTGGCACCCCGGACGTTTCTCCCGCGCCACCGGCGGGTCAGCTGCCACCTGGACTGTCGGCCAAAGGCGCGCAGACCTTATAGGGCCAAACTCCCAAAGCTGGTACATATGAGGTGGAAGGGACCTCATATGCATATTAGGACACGGCTATCTCGCGTTTTTACCACTGTCGGCAGCGCACTAGCCCTATCCGTCGTTCTGGCAAGCCTGACCGGAGCATCGGTGTCGCAGGCCGCCCCCCTCCGGCCGCCCCCAGGCGGACCAACCACGGCAATCGCCTCGGTGTCGCTCGGCTCGGACGGACGCGGTCCCATCGTGTCCTACCGGAACGGCAAGTGCGTCCAGACCAAGGGCGGCAGCGCCAGGACCGGGACCGTCGTCGTCCTCGAACCCTGCCATGGCGGTGCCGCGCAGACCTGGTGGTGGGCAAACGAGACCGTCTACTTCACCGGCAGCAAGGGCGGGCTGCGGCCGTGCCTCGCGCCGGCATCTAAGAAGGCCGCCAACGGTACCAAGGTCGTCATCGGGTCGTGCCAGTCGTGGGCCCTCGGCGGTAACGGCGAGCTGTGGGACAAGCAGGCGAACAAGTGCCTCAACGATCCCGGTGGCAAGAGCGCCAACGGCACCCAGCTAGTCCTCTGGACCTGCAACGGATCACCCAACCAGGAGTGGCTGCGCGCGCCAGTCCCGTTCGACGACTCGGACAACGCCCGCCTGTGCATCGACGACCAGGGCGATAAGAGCGCCAACGGCACCCCGATTGTGGCCTGGACCTGCGACGACGGTGCCGCGCAGATGATAGCGATGTACCCGGCGGCGACGGTGAACGGCGATTACGTGAACACCCTACGGGTGGCGGGCAAGTGCCTGGCCGCCAGCGGCGGCGGGACGGCCAGGGGCACCAAGATCGTCCTGTACGCCTGCAATGGGTCCGGCGCCGAGAAATGGCGGATCGTCTACAACTACCAGAGCGGGCCGTCCACCACCTACGTGCTCTGGGACTTCGAGAACCCGCAGTCCGGCCGGTGCCTCCTCGACCCGGACGAGAGCAACAAGTCAGGCACCCAGCTCAGGCTCGGGCAGTGCGACAGCTCACTGACCTCCAACGCGGACTGGAGCCAGTCCCGCTGACGGTGCGCGTGCCGCTTGCTCCCAGGTGGGTAGGGGACCGGGAATACCAGATGGCGCTGCCGGCTTGAGATACATGCAAACGCATATATCGCAGCGACGCGAACGTTGACGCCGCTGGACAGTGCCAGGGAGGGCATGACATGCAGTTCGGACTCTTCTCGGTCAGCGACATCACCCGCGACCCAACCACCAACTACACGCCGAGCGAGGCGGAGCGCATTGACGCGGTCGTGAAGATCGCGCAGAAGACCGAGGAAGTCGGCATGGACGTGTTCGCCATCGGCGAGCACCACAACCCGCCCTTCTTCAGCAGCTCGCCCACAACCCTGCTGGCCTACATCGCGGCGACGACCAAGCGGCTCGTCGTCACCACGTCGACCACGCTGATCACGACCAACGACCCGGTCCGCATCGCCGAGGAGTACGCGATGCTGCAGCACCTGTCCAAGGGCCGGATGGACCTGATGATCGGCCGCGGCAACACCGCCCCGGTCTACCCGTGGTTCGGCCAGGACATCCGCGAGGGGCTGCCGCTCGCGCTCGAGAACTACAACCTGCTGCACCGGCTGTGGCGCGAGGACGTGGTGGACTGGAAGGGCAAGTACCGGTCCGCGCTGCAGGGCTTCACCTCCACCCCGAGGCCGCTCGATGACGTGCCGCCGTTCGTTTGGCATGGTTCGATCCGCTCGCCCGAGATCGCCGAGCAGGCCGCCTTCTACGGCAACGGCTTCTTCGCCAACAACATCTTCTGGCCCAAAGAGCACTACATGCGGCTGATCAAGTTCTACCGGCAGCGCTTCGCGCACTACGGCCACGGTACCGAGAAGCAGGCGATCGTCGGCCTCGGCGGCCAGGCCTACATCGCCAAGAACTCCCAGGAAGCCAAGAAGGAGTTCCGCCCGTACTTCAACGCGGCCCCGGTCTACGGCAACGGCCCGTCGCTCGAGGACTTCGCCGAGATGACCCCGCTCTCGGTCGGGTCGCCCCAGGAGGTCATCGACAAGACGCTGACCTTCCGCGAGTCCTTCGGCGACTACCAGCGCCAGCTCTTCCTGATGGACCACGCCGGCCTGCCCCTGGGCAAGGTGCTCGACCAGCTCGAGCTGCTCGGCGGCGAGGTCGTCCCGGTGCTGCGCAGGGAGCTCGCGGCCCGCAAGGACCCGGAGGTTCCCGACGCGCCGACGCACGAGAGCCTGGTCAAGGCCAAGTACGGCGACAACCGGCCGCGCCAGCCGCGGCCGAACGCCAACCGCGGCGACAACGTCACCGGCGCCTCCCCTTATCAGGACAGCACCGAGGACGTCGAGGTCGAATACCCGTCGGTGGTCTGAAGAAGCACGGAAGGTTAACCCAGGAAATGGCCGACCCCCGGCACCCCGCCAACGACGCGTGGGAGGCGCTACTGTCCGCCCACGCGTCGCTGATCAGGCGCTTTGGTGCAGAAGAGGTCTGGGAAGACATCTCCATGAAGGAGTACGACGTCCTCTACACGCTGTCCAAGTGCCAGGAGCCGATCAGGCTCACCGATCTCAACCGGCACGTGCTGCTCAGCCAGCCGGCCCTGTCCCGGCTGGTGGACCGGCTGGCCGCCCGGGGGCTGGTCCAGCGGGTCGCCGACAGCAGGGATCTGCGGACCGTGCGGCTCGCGCTGACCGAAGAGGGGAAGGCTCTCCAGCGGCGCGTCGGCCGTCGGCACGCCCGCTCGGTCGCGCGGGCCATGCGGTCGGAGCTCACCCCGGTCGAGCTCGCCCAGCTGACAGAGATCTGCGCCAAGTTGACAGTCACCCCCGTCCGTTAGGAAGAGCAAATGAGCAACCCGCCGCAAGACAGCCAGCTGAACCTCGTGGTGGTCAGCGCAGGCACCTCCGATCCCTCCTCGACCCGGCTGCTGGCCGACCGCACGGCGCAGCGCGTCGCCGCGCTGGCCGAGGTCCGCGGCCACGCGGTGACAACCCGCGTCATCGACCTGCGCGAGCTCGCGACCGACGTCACCACGGCGCTGACCAGCCAGTTGATCACCCCCAGGCTGCAGCAGGCGATTGACGCCCTCGGCGCCGCGGACGGGATCATCGCCGCCGCGCCGGTCTACAAGGCCGGCCCGAGCGGGATTTTCACCTCGTTCTTTCACGCGCTCGATAATGACCTGCTGATCGGCAAGCCGGTGGTGCTGGCGGCGACGGCCGGCACCGCCCGGCACGCGCTGGTGGTGGACGACCAGATGCGGTCGCTCTTCGCGTACCTGCGGACCCTGCCGGTGCCGACGTCGCTGTTCGCGGCCCCCGAGGACTGGGCCGACGACTTGCTGAACAAGCGCATCGACCGGGCCGCGTTCGAGCTCGTGCTGCTGATGGAATCCGGTTTCGCCCGCAAGGTCCGCGACGAGTCGTGGCAGAACTACCAGCACGAGCTCGGCTCGGCGGGCGGCACCGAGGTCGGGATCAACGTCGACAGCGACCTGATGCGCCTCGCGACCGGCGGCAGCGCCTCCCAGAAAAAGTCAAAATCGGCTTATATCGAACGGACCCGCCCGACTCTCCGCCGTCCATGACACGAAGCTGTCTAAGTCGGCCATCTCCGCCTGGCCAGTACCCTTGCCCCCGTGAGCTCGCTGCCCGCGACGGCCGCGACGGCGGTGGCGCTGTTCGCGGGGACCAACGTCGATGACCTGGTGGTCCTCGCCCTGCTCAGCGCGGCGTCGCGGGCAACCGGCCGGCCACGCCGGTGGGAGATCTGGGCCGGGCAGTACCTCGGCTTCGCCGTCCTGGTCGGACTATCGCTCGCAGCCGGGCGCGGGCTCTCACTGGTCCCGGCCCGCTGGCTCTGGCTGCTCGCCCTGATCCCGCTCACCCTCGGCGTCGTCACCCTGGTCGCCGCCATCCGGGCGGCGCGGCGCGGCGAACTGTCGACGCCCCCATCGGCCGGCCCGCCCGGTGCGGCGGAGCTGTCGCCGGTGGCGGGTCCGCCCAGTGCGGACGGGCTACCCGGCGCCGTGCGCCCGCCCGGTGTAGCAGGCCTTTCCACGGTGGCGGGAGCCGCGGGGATGGCCATGATTACCGTGGTCGACGGCGCGGACAACATAGCCGCCTACACGCCGGTCTTCGCCACCGCCGACGGCAAGCGGATCGCCGTCACGCTCGTCGTCTTCGCCGTGTCCGTTGCGGTCTGGTGCGCGGCCGGCGCCCTGCTAGTCCGCCATCATCGCATCAGCGAGAGCCTGAGCCGCTACGGCCGCTGGATTCTCCCGGTCGGCTTCATCCTGATAGGCCTCTACACTCTCCACGCCACCACTGCCCCCATCCACCTCTAGCCCCAAGGCCGGTTTAGTTAAGCGGGTTGCCCGGCCGTCAAGGTGTGTTCGCGCCGGGTCACCTGGGCGAGCTTGCGCAGCAGGTGCCGTTCGAGATGATCGCCGCCGTGCCGGAGCAGACGCGTCGTGTCCAGCGCCGTGTCCGTGATCTTCCGGCCCGCGTGGTGGTGTACATGACGGTCGTCGACAGCGGCGAGACTCGCCAAACCTCTTGCGCCATATTAATGGAAATGATTACCATAACGGTGTTCGTTTTCAACATACGCCGCCCTGCGGCTTTCCTCCACATGGAGCACTAGGTCATGAGAACTCGCTCCGGCGTCCTCGCCGTTGCCCTGCCCCTGGCAGCGCGCTCTGCTGGCGAGCGCCTGCTCGTCCTCGTCGTCCTCACCGGGCGCGGCGGGCGGGAGCTCGACGGCCGCCGCCGCGTCAACTACCAAAATCGTCGCGATCGGGGCCGAGAACGAGTACGCCGACGTCATCGGCCAGGTCGGCGGCAGGTACGTGAACGTGTCGGCGATCATGAGCGACCCGAACACCGACCCGCACACGTTCGAGGCCAGCCCCGCGGTCGCCCGGGAGGTCGGCGCGGCCCAGCTCGTCGTGCAGAACGGCGTAGGCTACGACACGTTCATGAACACCATCGAGTCCGCCGCGCCTAGCTCCAGCCGGAAGGTGATCGACGTGCAGACGCTGCTCGGCCTGCCCGACGCCACCCCCAACCCGCACCTGTGGTACAACCCGACCACGATGCCCGCCGTGGCCAACGCGATCGCCACCGACCTCGGGCAGATCGACCCCGCCCACGCCTCGTACTACAAGGCCAACTCGGCCTCGTTCATCGCCAGCCTGGCGACGTGGACCAAGGCCATCGCCGCATTCAAGTCCGCCCACCCGGGCACCCCGGTCGCCACTACGGAGCCGGTCGCCGACTACATGCTCCAGGCCGCCGGCACCGACAACATGACCCCGTTTACGTTCCAGGCCGACATCATGAACGGCACCGACCCGTCGCCGCAGGACACGGCGCTCCAGGACTCCCTGTTCACCCAGCACAAGGTCAAGGTGTTCCTATACAACCAGCAGGTCACCGACTCGCTGACCGAGTCGTTCATCAAGCTGGCGAACGAGAACGGCATCCCGGTCGTCGGGGTCTACGAGACGATGCCGACTCCCGGCTACACCTACCAGACGTGGATGGAAGCCGAGGTAAGTGCCCTGAACAAGGCCGTGACCAGCAAGGTCTCAACGGAACACCTGTAAAGAGCGACCAACCTGGGTAGGAACCGCTGCGGCTGGAGGGATCGGCGTTCGCCTCGGCGGGCGGGAGATCCTGCGCGATGTCTCGAAGCTGTCCATCGACCCGGACATCCCACTGCACGCACGCCAAGCGTTGCGCGTCGGCCCGACGTGCTCGTGCTCGATCGCGGCCTCGGTGCTGTCTCTCCTCTGCGATGGCTGGGCCGCCGAACGCCGGCGCGGGTCCGCGCCGCGCCCGGTTCCCGCGTCCAGCACTGTTCGGGCATCCGAACAGGGGCGCGGTTCCCTACCGGGTGGGCTGGCTTCCGCGAAAGGGTGGCGGGCGGTTTAGCCGACCGTCACCTTCGGAGGAGATTCTGACTTTCCTAACAGTCGACCAGCCCGGGGCTCTGGTTCAGGAGCTGGGAGCGGGCCGAGGCGAACTCGGCGAGCGCCGCCGTCGCGGCCGGGCGGAAGACTGCGGCCCGATGGCAGTTCTGAAACGCCAGCCGGACGCCGTAGTGCCGCTCGACCGCAGCGCGCATCGCGTCGCTGGCCATCAGCCGCAGCAGCTGTCCGCGCGCCGCCTCATCGGGCGGCGGGACCTGGTTGTCGGCGAACTCACCGCCGCCGGCTTCCAGGTCGATGATGAGGCCGGCGACAACGTCCCAGGCGTACGGCAGCGAGGTGCGGACGCAGTTCAGGAAGGCGGCGTCGTCTACCTCGCCTCGCCGTGCCCGGTCGAGCAAGTCCGGCGATACTGCTAGCGACATCAAGAGGTCCCTTCTCCGTCACGGTGCGATTACTTTGGTTATCATCCTCCATGAAAATGACAATCATTTCAATATGCTGGGCACTGGTTGTTGTGACCGTCAGGCTCAGACACGGAGCGGAGAAGAAATGAAGATCGCGTTCGCAGGCAAGGGCGGCAGCGGCAAGACCACGCTGTCGTCGCTGTTCGTGCGGCACCTGGCCAGCCGCGGCCTGCCTGTCGTGGCCGTCGACGCCGACATCAACCAGCACCTGGCCGACGCCCTCGGCGCGGGCGAGCCGCAGCCTATGGGCGCGTGCCTGCCGGAGATCAAGGAGTACCTGCGCGGGAGCAACCCGAGGATCAGCTCGGCCGAGGCCATGGTCAAGACGACCCCGCCCGGCCGTGGGTCCCGGCTGCTGCGGCCCGGCGGACCCGACCCGGTCCACGGGCTCGGCGTGCCCGCCCCGTGCGGGGCACTCCTGCTTGCCACCGGGCCGTTCGAGGATGACGACCTGGGCGTGTCGTGCTATCACTCCAAGACCGGGGCGGTCGAGCTGTACCTCAACCACCTCGTCGACGGCGCGGGCGAGTACGTGGTTGTCGACTGCACGGCCGGCGCCGACTCGTTCGCATCCGGGCTGTTCACCCGATTCGACCTGACGGTCCTGGTCGCCGAGCCCACCCGAAAGGGGATCAGCGTGTACCGGCAGTGGCAGGGCTACGCCGGCGGATTCGACGTCCCCGTCGCCCTGGTCGGCAACAAGGTGCAGACGCCGGAGGACCTGGCGTTCCTGCGCTCACAGGCAGGAGAGGAACCGCTGGCCTGGATCGGTCACGAGCCCGCCGTCCGGGCCATGGAGCAGGGCCGTCCATTCAGCCTTGACGACCTCAGCCCGGACACTACGGTTGCGCTGTCGGCCATCAAGTCCCGGCTGGACGCGGCGCCGAGGGACTGGGCCCGGTACACGAACCTGGCGGCCGAATTCCACCAGCGCAATGCACGGACCTGGGCCAGCGGCAAGATTGGCGAGGACCTGACCGCCCAGATCGACCCCGATTTCATCCTCGGCCCGTACGCGTCGGCCCTCGCCGCGACAGGCACAGGCAGCCGGTGCCGCTAGGCGAGCTGGTAGCCGCCGGCCTCGTCGAGGGCCACGCCGATCTCGGCCGCCGGCAGCGGGGCGGCGCTGGTGACCGTCACCAGGGAGACGCCATTCGGCGCGAGCTGGACATGAACGGCGCCGACGCCGTCCAGTGCGCTGACTTCGTTCGTCACCGCGTTCGCGCAGTGCTCGCAGGTCATGCCGGTGACCTTGTAGGTCGTCGTTGTCATCAGGTGCCTTTCGCTGGCTGACTCGCTATCAGAGGATATTTCAGTGCTCATCCCGGGCGGCCTCAGGACCGGACGAGGCGGGCGATCGCGTCGGAGGCTTCCTTGATCTTCTCGGTCGCGTCGTCGCCGCCCTCGGCCAGGGCCTGGCTGACGCAGTGGCTGAGGTGCTCCTCGAGCAGGCCGATGGCGACCGCCTGCAGGGCCTTGGTGGCCGCCGAGACCTGGGTGAGGATGTCGATGCAGTACTTGTCCTCCTCCACCATCCGCTGGAGACCGCGTATCTGGCCCTCGATGCGGCGCAGACGCCGCAGATAGCTGTCCTTGTCGTGGGTGTAACCGTGCATGTCGCCTTCCCGTTCGTTCCTGGCTGGCCGCGCGGAGGGGGTACCGCTGCAGGCGGAGACTGTTGGCCACCACGAAGACCGAGGACAGGGTCATCGCGGCGGCGGCGACGATCGGGTTGAGCAGCCCGAGCGCGGCCAGCGGGATCGCGGCCAGGTTGTAGCCGAACGCCCAGCCGAGGTTGGCGCGGATCGTCGCGAAGGTGGCCCGGGAGAGCCTGATCGCGTCGGGCACGCAGCGCAGGTCGTCGCGCAGCAGGATCACGTCGGCGGCGCAGATCGCGACATCGGTCCCGGAGCCGAGGGCAAGCCCGAGGTTGGCGGCCGCAAGGGCGGGGCCGTCGTTGATGCCGTCGCCGACCATCGCCACCCGGTACCCGCGCGCTCGAAGGCCGTCGATAACGGCTGCCTTGCCGGCCGGCAGCGTCCCTGCGATCACTTCGTCGATGCCCGCCTCGGCGGCGACCGCCCGCGCGGTCGCCTCGCTATCGCCGGTCAGCAGGATCGGGCGCAATCCGAGCGCGCGCAGCTCGGCGACGGCGGCGGCGGCCGAATCCTTGACCGTATCGGCCACCGCGATCGCGCCGCGGACGGCCCCGTCCCAGCCGATCAGCACCGCGGTGCGGCCCGCCTGCTCCCACTGGCGGCACTGCCGGGCCAGCTCGGCGTCCACCGCCATCCCATGCTCGGCCAGGAGCTTTGCGCGCCCGATGACGATCTCCCGGTCGTCGACGGTGCCGCGCGCGCCGAGCCCCGGCAGCGCCCTGAACGCCTCGGCCAGGGGCAGCGGGCCGCATTCACTCCTTGCCGCCGCGCTGATCGCGGCCGCGACCGAGTGCTCGGAGGCGTCCTCGACCGCGCCCGCGTACCGGAGCAGGTCGGCTTCGGTGACGCCGTCGGCTGCCTGCACGCCGACCAGTTCCATCCGGCCGGTGGTGACCGTCCCGGTCTTGTCGAGGACCACCACGTCGATCGAGCGCGACGACTCGAGTGCCTGGTACTCCTTGACGAAGATCCCGTTGCTGGCGCCCCGGCCGGACGCCGCGACGAGCGCGGCGGGCGTGGCCAGGCCGAGCGCGCACGGGCACGCGATGATCAGCACCGCCAGCCCCGCGCTGAACGCGTGCTCGGCCGATGACCCGGCCAGCAGCCAGCCCGCGAGGGTGGCCACGGCGCACACCAGCACGGCGGGGACGAACACGCCGCATATCCGGTCCGCCACCCGCTGGATCGCCGCCTTCTGCGCCTGGGCCTGCTCGACCAGGCTGATCAGCTGCGCGAGCTGGGTGTCGCGGCCGACGTTGACCGCGCGGACAACTACGCGGCCGGTGAGCACGACGGTGCCGCCGGTCACGCTGTCGCCCTCGGCGGCCTCGCCTGGCACCGATTCCCCGGTCATCATCGAGCGGTCGACCGCGGTCTGGCCGAACTCGACCTCCCCGTCGGCGGCGATGGTCTCGCCCGGCCGGACCACGAACCGGTCCCCCGGCCGCAGACGGGTGGCGGGGACCAGGCGCTCGGTCCCGTCCGGCTCCAGGAGGCACACGTCCGTCGCGGCCGAGGCCGCGAGGTCGCGCATCGCCTGGCCCGCGATCCGCCGCGCGCGGGCCTCGTACAGCCGGCCGGCCAGCAGAAAGGTGGTGACCGTGGCGGCGGTCTCCAGGTAGATCCCGCCGCCGGAGTTGTGGATCAGCCGCTGCCACAGCGTTCCGCCGGCCCCGCCGCGGTCGAGCGCGAACATCGCGTAGACCGACCAGCCGCAGGCCGCGACGATGCCGAGCGACACAAGGGTGTCCATCGTCGTCGTGCCATGGCGGGCGTTCTTCAGCGCCGCCCGGTGGAACGGCCACGCGCACCACAGCGCCACCGGGGCCGCGCAGGCGACCAGCAGCCACTGCCAGCCGGGGAATCGCAGCGTCGGGACCAGCGAGAGCATCATCGACAGGTCGGTCAGCGGAATGAACAGCACCAGCGAGACGATCAGCCGCCGCTTCAGGTAGGCGGCGTGTCTGGCGTCGGCGTCCTCGTACGGCCGATCCTCGTGCCCGGCTTCCGGCTCGCCGCCCGGGGCGGTGGCCGTGTACCCGGCCCGGACGATCGCCGCGATGAGCTCCTCGGTCGACACGGCGGCAGGCGCGGTGACTCTCGCCGTCCCAGTCGCGTAGTTCACCGACGCCCGGACATCGTGCAACTTGGACAGCTTCTTCTCGATCCGCACCGCGCAGGCCGCGCAGGTCATGCCCTCGATCGCCAGCTCGACCGCCCGCGTCCCCACCTCGCCGGGGCCGGCGTCGGACGGCGCGGCAAGATCGCCCTCGCGTGCGGACGGCGGGTCGGCGGTCGGCGCGGCCGGGGTCACGCAACCTCCTCGTCGTGCGCCTGGCCGGGTTTGCCGTCCGTGGTCGCGGCGGCGACGTCCGGGACGGTCAGGCGGGCGGCGTCACCGCCCCACGGGTGACCTTGGGTGCCGTCGAGCCGGGTGACCGGGGGCACCTCGGCGCTGTCAGCCGGCGTTGCCGCCGGGCTCTCGCCCGGCACGATGGCGGGTGCCGTGCTTCCGGCGTCCGGTCGGCGCGACTGCCAGACCAGGAGCGCGGCCCCGGCCAGGGCGACCAGGTGCAGAGCCTCGTCCGCGCCGATGGCCTGCCCGCCGATCAGGTCGACGAGGGCGGTTGCCACCAGGCCGCCCGCCGCTATCCCACACGGCCAGGCGAGCCCGGCCGACAGCTTCGGGCGGATCGCGCCGACGGCGAACGCGATCGCGAGCGCCAGGTTGAAGGAGCCGAGCTCGTGCGCGGCGTGCACACCGGCCTCATGGTCGTGGCCGAGGAACAGCATCGGCGTGGCGATCGCGAACTGCGCCAAGGCGAGCGCGACGAGCAAGCCGCGCCGAGCCAGCCGCAACCGCCCCCGGTCACGGGCGACGGGGACCGCCGCGAGGACCCGCGGGGCGAGGTCGTGGTCGAGGAAGGCGCCGCCAAGCCGCACCCGCCGGGTCACGGTGTGCGCGCGGTCCTGCCAGTCGCGGCAGGCGGGACAGCCTGCCAGGTGCGTCGCGAGCGCGTCAGAGGGCAGCCACGGGGCCTCGCCGTCGATCTGAGTCGAGATGGCCGCGCGGATCGTGTCGCAATCCATGCAGTAGTAGTGCACGGACGTGCCGGAGAAGTTCCCCTCGCCGGATGATCCGCTCGACCAGCACCCAAGATCGGTGCGCCTCCCGCTCCGCAGGACCGGCCCGTTTTCTGGACGACGATAATTCTCTTCGATACCCCTAGCGGGTTTATCGAATACCCCTGCCCGGTTTAAAAGATACCTCTCAGGGGTTTATCGGGGTTTGGGAGCACGGTTGTAACAAGCCCTCTACCTGCGTGTTGTTGAAATTAAACGATTCGTTGCCGACTTCTTCCGATTAATTTGCGGAGTCCGCGACGTCTCTCTATCGTAGGTTGCGGTATTCCCGGCCATGCGAGGTATCCGAGGAGCTCTAATGAGTGAAGTTGCCGTCGCCGTCCGCGGCCGTTCCGCGCTGCGCGGTCGGCTCGGCACCGAGCCACAGCCCGCAGTGGCGAGGCTGGATACGCGGCGGGCGCTGCAGCTCGGCCTCGCGGCCATCTGGCTGCTCGACGGCGTGCTGCAGTATCAGTCGTTCATGTACACCAAGGCGTTCGGCCAGATGCTGGCGGGAACCGCCGGCGGCAATCCGTCGGTGATCGCCCGCCCGATCAACTGGGACGCGACCCTGGTCGAGCATCACCTGGTGCTGATCAACACCATCTTCGCCACGATCCAGCTGCTGCTCGGCCTCGGCATCGCGTTCCGCCCGACCGTCCGGTGGGCACTCGCGGCATCGATTGCCTGGGCGATCGGCGTGTGGTGGTTCGGCGAAGGGCTCGGCGGGATACTGAACGGCGTTGCGAGCCCGCTCAACGGCGCGCCCGGCGCGGTGATCATCTACGCGCTCATCGCCGTGCTGCTCTGGCCCGCCGATCGTGATCTCTCGGCGCCCTTCATCGCCGCGCGGGCGGTGGGCGGGCAGGTGGCCAGGGCGCTGTGGCTGGTGCTGTGGCTGAGCCTGGCCTATTTCGCGTTGACTCCCGATAACCGGGCGCCGCAGGCGCTGAACGGCATGATCGCGGGCATGGAGAGCGGCCAGCCCGGCTGGCTGGCCGCGATTGACCGGGGCGCGGCTTCGCTCGTCGCGGGCCAGGGACTGGCCGCCTCGATCGCTCTTGCCGTCGCGCTCGTGGTGATCGCGGTCGGCGTCTATCTGCCGACTCCGGCGGCCAAGGGCGCCGTGGTGCTTGCCATCGTGGTGTCCCTCGTGATCTGGGTTGTCGGCGAGGGGTTCGGGATGATACTCGCCGGCGGTGCGACGGACCCCAACTCCGGGCTGCCGCTCATACTGCTCGCCCTGACCTACTGGCCGTTCAAGGCAGTGTCGCCAAGCACCGGGTCCGCCTCGATCCTGTGCGCTAACGCAGAAGGGGAGCTGGCCCGATGACGCCGGTCTGGATTCTCGACCTACTCGCCGCCTTCATGCTCGTGGTGGCGGCGGTGAGCGCGGCGCGGCTCGTGGTGGCCCGGCCGTGGCGGCACGGATCGGTCATCGTCGACACCGACATCGCGCACCTGCTGATGGCCATCGCCATGGCGGGCATGCTGGCATCAAGCCTGCAAACTCTTCCCAACGCCGCGTGGGAAGTCATATTCGGTGTGATGATCGCCTGGTACGCCTTCCGTGTCGTGCTCGACGCCCAAACGAACGGGGTCCGCGCCCTGGCTGGCGGGCACTGCGCGCCGCACCTCGTGCACAGCGGCGCCATGCTCTACATGTTCCTGGCCATGACGTCTTCTGCCGGCGTGATGGCAGGCATGCCGGGCATGTCCGCTGGGTCTTCGATGCTGATGGTGAGCGACCCGACGCTCGCGTTCGTCTTCGCCCTCATCCTCATCGGCTACAGCGTCTGGGACCTCGACCAGCTCTCCGGCAGGCGCTACAGCCTGGCGAGCGCGCGCGTCTCGCTGGCCGGGGTACGCGCGGGCGTCCCGGCGATGGCAGGTGCCGAGTCCACGGCTAACACGGCGTTCCCCGAGCCGAGCCGCGCGAGCGCCGTCTCGGACGCCAGCGCTGACACCGCCACGGGATCAGGCGCCGTCGGTGGGCATCCGGTTGCCTGCGACACCTCCGCCATGGCCGCAGGCAACGTCGCGGGCGGCGCCTTCGGTGAGTTCCTCCTGTCGCCCGCAGTTACGGTCGGCTGCCGGGTCAGCATGGGCGTCGTGATGGCTTTTATGCTACTGATAGCTATATGAAGCTGGTTGGATTCCTCATCCTGCTTGCCGTCGTCTTCATCGCCGCGCATTCGATCGGCGCCCGCCTCGGCCCGGTTACCACCAGCCACTCGCAGGTCCAGTACTCTGGCGGCACCGGCGGCTCTGGCCGGGGCGGCATGAACATGAGCGGCATGAACGGAGACGGCAGCCCGTGACGGGCACCGCTACTGGTGACACGGTTGAGGCAGAGCTGGTCATCACCGGGATGACCTGCGGCTCATGCGCGGCACGGATTGAGCGGCGGCTGAACCGCCTCGACGGGGTGTCGGCCACCGTCAACTACGCGACCGGGCGGGCCTACCTCACCAGCCTCGGCGGGCGCGACGCCTCCGAGCTCATCAGCGTGGTCAACTCGACCGGGTACCAGGCGGCGCTGCCGACGTCACCGCAGGACGAGAAGGACGGCACCGACCCGGTGGCCAGAGACCTGGGTCGCAGGCTCGCCGTCTGCACGCCTCTGGCCGTAGTCGTGATCATCCTCTCGATGGTGCCCGCCTTGCAGTTCACCGGCTGGCAGTGGGTCAGCCTGGTGCTCGCCGCCCCGGTCGCCGGCTGGGGCGCGTGGCCGCTGCACCGCGCCGCGGTGGCCGGGCTCGGCCACGCCGCAGCGACGATGGACACGCTGGTCAGCCTGGCGGTCGCCGCATCCTTCGGCTGGTCGGTCTACGCGCTGCTGTTCGGCGGCGCGGGGATGGCCGGCATGCGGATGCCGTTCGCGTTCACCTTCACCACCGCCAGCGGGATGACCCTCTACCTTGAAGCCGCGGCCGGCGTCACCACGGCCGTGCTAGCCGGCCGCTACCTCGAGGCCCGCGCGCGGGACCGCTCGACCTCCTCACTGACCGCCTTGGCCGAGCTTGGCGCCAAGAGCGTTGCGGTGCTGAGCGACGGCGCCGAGCGCCGGGTGCCGGTGAGCGAGCTGGCGGCGGGAGACCTTTTCGTGGTTCGCCCGGGGGAGAAGATCGCCGCCGACGGCGTTGTCGCCGAGGGAAGCTCCGCCGTCGACGCGTCGCTCGTCACCGGCGAGTCCATGCCGGTCGAGGTCGGCGAGGGCGACCAGGTGACCGGCGCCACCGTGAACATGAGCGGTCGCCTGGTCGTCCGCGCCACCCGCGTCGGCGCGGACACGCTCCTCGCCCAGATCACCCGCCTGGTCACGCACGCGCAGGCGAGCAAGGCGAGCGCGCAGCGGCTGGCCGACAGGATCGCCGCCGTCTTCGTGCCCTGCGTGATCACTGCGGCCACGGCGACCCTCGGTTTCTGGCTTGGCGCCGGCCTGCCCGCCGCCCAGGGCTGGAGCGCCGCCGTCGCCGTCCTCGTGGTCGCCTGCCCGTGCGCGCTCGGCCTGGCCACGCCGACCGCGCTGGTGGCCGCGGTCGGCCGCGGCGCGGAGCTCGGCATCCTGGTCAAGAGCGTGCGCGCGCTTGAGTCGGCCCGGCGGGTCCGGGTGGTCGTGCTCGACAAGACCGGTACCCTCACCACCGGCGCCATGGCGGTGACCGCCGTTGTCGCGGATCGCGGCGCCTCGAGCGATGAGCGCGACGAGGCGCTGTTGCTGGCGGGCGCGGTCGAAGACGCCTCGGAGCACCCCATCGGCCAGGCGATCGCGCGTGCGGCCGCCGCCCGGTCCGGCGACCTGCCGTCGGTCACCGGGTTCGCCCCGCTGCCCGGTGCCGGGGTACGCGGCCAGGTCAAGGAGCGGGACGTCATCGTGGGCAGTCTTCGGCTGTTCACCGAGCAGTCCGTCGGCGTGGCGCCCGCGCTGCGTGAGGCGGTGGACGCGGCCGAGGACAGCGCCAGGACCCCGGTCCTGGTCGGCTGGGACGGCTGGGCTCGCGCCGTGGTGGTGGTCGAGGACCGGCTGCGGCCCACGACGGTCTCAGCGGTCGCGCGGCTGCGTGGACTTGGCCTGCGGCCGGTGCTCCTCACCGGTGACAACGAGCGCGCCGCCCTGTCGGTCGCGAGGCAGGCGGGCATCGAGGCGGACGACGTATTCGCCGACGTCCGGCCGGATGGCAAGGCCGCGGCCATCAGGGACCAGCAGGCCACGGGGGAGTCGGTCGTGTTCGTCGGCGACGGCGTCAACGACGCGGCCGCCCTGGCGCAGGCGGACCTCGGCGTGGCGCTCGGCACCGGCACCGACGCCGCGATCGGCGCCGCCGACCTCACCCTGGTCAACGGGGACCCGCAGGGGATAGCCGACGCCATCGCGCTCGCCCGGGCCACGATGTCCGTCATCCACGGCAACCTCGCCTGGGCGTTCGGCTACAACGTGGTCGCCATTCCGCTGGCCGCCCTCGGCTACCTCAACCCGCTGTTCGCCGGGATCGCGATGTCGGCTAGCTCGCTGATCGTCGTAACCAACAGCCTGCGGCTGCGCCGCTTCACCCCGGGAACGCCTGCGCCTTCGGCCGCTCCCGCCGGAGAGGCGGCCGAGCAGACCGAGTCGGCCAAGGTGCTCACGTGATCGCTGCCGCCACCTCCACCGAGCAGGGGGACCGGAGGCCGCCCGGCGGCAACCGGTGGCTCGCCGAGCAGGCTCGCGCGGTTGCGGGGCCGCTGATCTGCGCTGCTGTGCTGATCGGCCTGCTCGCCGCCTGGGTCGCGACCAGCGGGGGCGGCTCGCTCACCCGGGTGCGACTTGAGGTGACGCTGGCCGCCGTCCCCATGCGGGCCTTCACGCCCAAGGCGGCGGACGCTATCCACGGGGCCACTACGTACCTGACGATCAGGAACCTCAGCGGCACCCCGGATGAGCTGATCGCGGTACGCAGTCCCCTCGCGGGGCACATCATGCTGTCCACCAGCGATGGCCTGGGCGGCGCGCGAAAGCCGGTCAGCGCCCTCACCGTCCCGGGGCACGGCACGCTCACCCTGAGCCCGCTCACCGATGACGTGGTGCTTGAGAACCCGGCGCCGTTCGAGGATCGGACATCCGTGCCGCTGACCCTGGTTTTCCGTGACGCCGGGCAGATCACCATCGACGCGCCCGTCACTGCCCCGGACACACCATGAGTCGCCCCCGCCCGGGGCTCGCCCGCACTACAGATTGTCGTACGCTGTTCTCGTGGACGAGCTGACCTCCCTGGCCCGCGACGCCGGGCGCGGGGATCGCGACGCGCTCGCTCAGTTCGTCAGGCAGACGCAGGGTGACGTGTGGCGGTTCTGCGCTCACCTGGTCGACCAGGCCGCGGCCGACGATCTCGCGCAGGAGACCTACCTGCGCGCCATCCCCGCGCTTGGCCGGTTCCGCGGCGACGCACAGGTGCGCACCTGGCTGCTCTCCATCGCGCGGCGGGTCTGCGCGGCGGAGTTCGGCGCGCGGACCCGGGACAGGGAGCTTGCCGCTCGTCTCCTGATCGCCCCGACGGCCGGCCTCGGCCAGCCGCCGCCCGAGCCCGGTTCCCAGACGGCGGTCGACCTGCTGCTGGCCGCGCTCGAGCCGGACCGCCGGGCCGCGTTCGTGCTCACCCAGCTGCTCGGCTGCTCGTACGCCGAGGCGGCGGCGGTCTGCGGCTGTCCGATCGGCACGATCCGCTCCCGCGTCGCCCGCGCCCGCGACGATCTGGACGCCATGCTCGCGGAGCCGGCCGAAAGCCCGCGCAGCGCGGGGGGGAACGCGCAGGCATAGGCGCGCAAAGGGCCCGTTCGAGATCAAAGGCTTTGAAGATCTTTGGGTTCGAACGGCCCGTTGCTTCGCCCGATAGGCCCGTGTGGGACGCTAGATCCCGACCAGCGTCGAAGGGGATGCCCGTGCCACAGGAGTCAACTGAGGCGCCAGAACCGCAGCCGGTGCTCAGCCCGCTGACAGCGGCGGCGGTGTTCCTGGTGCTGACCATCGAACCGGGCGGCGAGGATGCCGTCCGGGATCTGCTCGGCGACGTGACCGCGCTGCAGCGTTCGGTCGGCTTTCGGATTCCGGGCGGGGCGCTGCAGGTGGTCGCCGCGATCGGCTCGGACGCCTGGGACCGGCTGTTCTCCGGCCCGCGACCGGCCGGGCTGCACCCCTTCCGCGAGCTCGCCGGGCCCCGTCACCACGCCCCGGCCACATCTGGTGACCTGCTCTTTCACATCAGGTCGAACCGGATGGACCTGTGCTTTGAGTACACCACCCAGGTGATGGCGAGGCTGTCGGGCGCGGTCCGGGTGGTCGACGAGGAGCACGGCTTCCGCTACTTCGACGAGCGGGACCTGATCGGCTTCGTCGACGGCACCGAGTCGCCCACGGGGTCGGCCGCCGTCAAGGCCGGGATCGTCGACGAGGCCGACGACCCGGATTTCGCCGGCGGCAGCTACGTGATCATCCAGAAGTACCTGCACGACCTGACGTCCTGGAACGCGATCAGCGTTGAGGAGCAGGAGCGGGTGATCGGCCGGACCAAGCTGGCCGACATCGAGATGCCCGACGATGTGAAGCCAGCCAACTCGCACGTCGCGCTGAACACGGTGACCGGGCCGGACGGCGAGGAAGTCAAAATCGTCCGCGCGAACATGCCGTTCGGCCACGCCAGCCGGGGCGAGTTCGGCACCTACTACATCGCCTACGCCGCGACGCCCGACATCATCGAGCTGATGCTGGTGAACATGTTCATCGGGCGGCCGCCCGGTAATACAGACCGGATACTCGACTTCTCAACTGCGATCACCGGCTGCCTGTTCTTCGCCCCGGCTGCGGATTTCCTGGAGAACGTGCCAGGCCCTCCGTCGGAGGCGGGCCAGGCGGCGGTGGATGACGCCGCGCTCGGGAACGGCCGGGCCGGGGATGGCTCGCTTGGCATTGGGTCTCTGAAGGGATAGGCAGCTATGAACAACCTGCACCGCGAACTCGCCCCGGTATCCGCCGCCGCCTGGGCCGGCATCGAGGACGAGGCCAAGCGCACGTTCGCGCTGCACGCCGCCGCACGCAAGTCGGTCGACGTGACCGGCCCCGACGGGGCGACGCTGGCGGGCGTCGGCACCGGTCACTCCGAGCCGATCGACCCGCCCGCTGCAGGCATCCAGGCGATGCTGCGCGCCTGGCAGCCGGTGGTCGAGCTCAGGGTCCCGTTCACGCTAAGCCGGGCGGAGATCGACTCGGTCGAGCGCGGCTCGCTCGACCCGGACTGGCAGCCGGTCAAGGACGCCGCCAAGAAGATCGCGTTCGCCGAGGACCGGGCGGTGTTCGACGGCTACCCGCAGGCCAAGATCACCGGCGTGGGCCCGTCGTCGAGCAACCCCGGGCTGAGCCTGCCGGCCGAGGTTAAGGACTACCCGGACGTGATCAGCAAGGCGCTGAGCGAGCTCCGGCTGGCGGGCGTCGCGGGCCCGTACTCGCTGCTGCTCTCGGCCGATGCGTGGACCGCCGTCAGCGAGACCTCCGATCACGGCTACCCGATCCGCGAGCACCTGGCCAGGCTGCTCGACGGCGACATCATCTGGGCGCCCGCCATCGACGGCGCGCTGCTGCTGTCCGGAAGGGGCGGCGACTACGAGCTGCGCCTCGGCGTGGACCTGTCGATCGGCTACCTGTCCCACGACGCGGATCACGTGGAGCTCTACTTCACCGAGTCTTTCACCTTCACCGTGTACACCACCGAGGCCAGCGTCGCCATCACCGCCTAGAACAACACCCAGTCCAAGTGGTACCGGCAGGCGGGCTCTCTCACCTGTGGTCGGGGGCGGGCGCGGTGGCGGCGGCCTTGGCGGCCAGGACGGCGGCGGTGAGTGCGGTGATGTCGTAGCTGCCGTAATGGCGGCGGCCGTTGATGAAGAAGGTCGGGGTGCCGGTGACGTCGCTGAGGTCGGCGGTGTCGACGTCCTCGGCGATCCGCGCGGCGCCCGCGCGCTTACGGAGATGCTCTCCGAATCGCTCGCCGTCGAGCCCGAGGTCGCTGGCGTAGCGGATCAGGTCGCGCGGCTGGAGCGCGTCCTGGTGCTCCAGGAGCGGGCTCCTTCTCGCTCAGGCCCAGCGTGACACGCGTCCCCTGGAAACCGCCGTCGACAGCATCCTCGCCCTCGCCGCTCCCCGGTGAACCCCGGCCCGGCATCACCGCTGCGGGGCGGCACGGGCCGGGCGAGGGCACGGGTCGGCAGGGGGGACCCCGGAGCGTCTAGGCCGGAGGCTTGCGGCTGCCAGCGTGCCAGTCCTCCTCCGCCCCGGCCGCGTCCGCGTCTACGCCGAAGCTGCGCAGCTGAGGCCGCTCCCGCAGGCTCCGCTTGAGCTCGGCGAAGCCGGGGAAGCCGGCTAGGCCGGTCACGTGGTCCCAGAGCCGGACTGCGTCCTCCGGGGCCGGGAGGCGGCTGATCACCGGGCCGAAGAAGGCGGTGCCTTCCGGTGGACTGAACTGAATGATCGGCGTGCCGACGTCCCTGCCCGTCAGGGTCAGTGCTTCGTCGCCCTCGATGCGAATCTCGTCGTCCCATCGCGTGTCGTCCAGCGCGTCTGCCAGCCCGGCGGGCAGATCGGCCTTGGCGAGCAGCGGCTCGACGAAGGCCCGGCTGCCGCGCACCGCGGGGGTCAGCCCGGCCGCGCCTGGGGAGTCGAAGATCTCGCTGCTGACGGCCTCGTAGAGCGGCCCGACCGCGGCCCGGCCGTGCTCGGCCCGGACCCGGGCCGCGACCCGGAGCAGCCGCAGCCCGGAGGTGTGCCCTTCCTCGTAGCCGACGGGGAAATGGCTGTCGTAGTCGATTTGGGAGTTGATCATCCGCAGCGAGATGAACCGCCAGTCCACGGTGTAGTCCCGCTGTGCGGCGACCATGCGCACCCATTTGCTGGTGATCCAGGCAAACGGGCAGACGGGGTCGAAGTAGAAACGGATGTCGGAGCTGGTCATACTGTCTCCTCGTCGAGTCGGGCCGTCCCCACTCGGAAGTGCTCGCGCAGGTAGCGGACGAGGCCGATGACGTCGTCGGGGACAAGCCGCCCGATGGCGCCGCTTGAGTACACGCTGACCACGACGTTACCGGCCGGATCGAGCACGAAGCCGGTGGACTGCAGGTACACCGGGTCCGGGTTGACGAAGGCGCCGGTGAGGGCGGCGACGGCGGGCGCGTCGGCGCCGTAGCCGAGGGGGAAGGTCAGGCCGTGCCTGGCGGCCAGCTCCGCCGTGGCCGCCTCGTCGTCCACCGACAGGGCGGCGACGCGGATGCCCGCGTCGGCCAGCGCCTGGCCGGACTGCTGGAAGGCCCGCAGTTGCGCATTGCAGTACGGGCACCAAGAGCCGCGGTAGAACAGCACGGTGGCGAAGTCCCCGGCGAACGCGTCCGGGGCGGTCAGCGTCCCGCCGCCGAGTACGTTCATCGCCAGCCGCGGGAACGGGTCGCCGGGATTGAGCAGGGGCATCTCAGTTCTCCTTCTCGGTCACTAGAGACGGTCAAGGACGGAACCGTCTGCTAGGTATGCGTCGCCCCTGCCGCGGTTCTTACCTGAGCGTCGGCGGCGCCGGCCCGCGGGCGGGGCGCCTTAGCGGTCTGTCGTGACTGCGGCGAGCAGGCCTCGGAAGTCCTCGCAGCACGGGCGGCACGCGGCCAGGTGCGCGGTCACGCCCGGGTAGCGGCAGGCCGCGGCCGGGTCTGCCGCGACCAGGTCGACGTAGACGTGCAGGATCTCCATCGCCTGCTCGCACCCGACGCCGACCGGGTCGGTGCGGAGGAAGCGCTCAAGGGCTGCCCAGCTGCTCATGACGGTCCCGGCTTCTCTCCTCCAGGTATCCGTTGGCGACCAGGAACCCGCGGATCTTACGGCGGGCGTCGAAGATCTCCTTGTAGATGGCGTTCCGGTTCGTGCCCAGGCTGGCCGCCAGCGCGTCCAGGGGCACCTCGTTGAGCACGACCGCCACGAACAGCCGCCGCTGGTACTCGGTCAGCGTCTGCTCAACGGCCTGCCGCACCGCCTTCACCAGCTCCGTGTGCTCGGCATCCTCGCCAGGCCCCCCCGTCGGTCCGGCAGCCGCTCCCAGTCTTCCGCATCCAGGTGCTCGGCCGGGTGCTGCCGTTGATAGCGGCGTCCCAGCTTGCTCGACACCTCAAGCACCACGAAGCGGTATGCCCACGTGGTGAAGCGGCTTTCGCCGCGGAAGCTGTCGAGCTTCCCCAAGATTGCCAGCATCGCGTCGTGCGCCGCCTGATGAGCCAGGTCATCGAGTTCGCCACCGGGAATCCAGCTTCCCACGTCCCGGCGGCGCAGTTCGCGGACGGCGACCCGGACAAGCAGGCCGGGCAACCGGGCAAGACCCGCTTCGCGTACCGCGAGGGATTCATGCGCCTAGGCTGATCCTGGGCGGCGGGTCGATGGCGAGCTTGGTGAGGATCTCGAGCTGGGCGTCGGTGATCTCGGTACGCAGCCGGAAGGTGCCCGCCGGGCCGGTGAAGGTGCCGACGGCGATTCGGTCGAGTTCCTGGCGCAGCTTCGACCAGCTGTCGTGGCAGGCGTTCTCGGTGACACGGGCCAGCAGGAGCGCGAGCCAGCACAGCACCACGTCGGCGCCGGCGGCGCCGTCCTGGTGTGGGTCGGCCGACGGGGGGTCGAGCACCTGCCGCATGTTCCGCCAGCCGCGCTCGACATCGAGCAGCTGCCGGTAGCGTAGGGCGATGTCCTCGGCCGGCATCGCGGTATCGGAGGTGCGGAGCAGGTACTTGCCGTCGAACTGCTCCTCGGCCCTGACGACGCTCATGTCGACGCGGAACTGCCCGCTGGCGGTAACCCGCAGGTACCGATGCCGACCGTGCCTGGTGACGGTGAACCCGCGCAGTTTTTCCGCCCGCATATCCGCGCTGAGCGTGTCGGTGTCCCTGATGAGTTCTTCGATGTGGGCGAGCATGCGCCCGCGGATTGCGCTGTCGCGCTCGGCCGCTTCCGGGTCATGGCAGAGCACGAACCGCTCGTCGGAGCTCATCTGGATCTCCATGACCCGCAAGTTGGCGGAGACTTCCTGGCCGTGGTCCTCGGCAAGCCGCGCCGCCGCCACGGCGGCCTCGGCCTCGGCCGGACCGGACCGCAGCTTCGCACCGACGATGTACTGGTTCCTGCCGTCCACCCGCAGGTCGCGGCGGCTGCCCGCGGCAGTGAAGCCGCGGTTGGCGACCCACATGATCCGCGCCGGAGCCGAGGCCCCCAGGTCGTCCCTTACCTGCCGGACCAGCGCCGCGTCGGTGATACTGCCCGACCAGCTCCAGGCCCTGATCGGGATGCCGTGCCGCGTTACCGCCACCCCCACGACCTGGGGCTGATCCGTCTCGAGGTGAGACGGGGCGGTGAAGACGAGGAGGTCTACCTCCTGGTTGGGCACATAGGTGACGCGCTCCAACACCTCGGTCTCCAGGGCGTCCTTGATCTCGGGCAGCCAGTCCATCGCCTGGCTGCAGGCTTCATCGCTGGTGGCGGGAAGGCCGCTGATGGTGACGTCCTCGCTGACCCAGCGGGCCGCCACCTTGGGCAAAGGGGCCAGGGCCCGGTTCGCGACCAGCGCGAACAGCACGCGCTCGGCCGAGGAGTCCAGGTTGCGGTCCGCGAGCACCCGGCGCATCGTCTGGCCGATGCCCAGCCGGCTCCACAGCACGTCCAGGGCCCACGTCGCACCCAGCGACCGGGACTCGGTGAATTCTAGATCGAAGTCACGCATGGAGCACCTCCAGCTGTCGAAATTAACCGATGGACCCCCTCTCAGCGAAATTTACCTCGATACGATCCAAAAATCGCCGCTAAGGGCCATCTTCTCCGATGATTGCTATCGCTGGGGATGATGAATCGCATTCATGCGCTAATGATCTTTCTCGTCCGTAGCATTGCCTCGTGGATATCCGCGACCTGGAGTATTTCCTTGCCTGCTGCAAGTCGGGCAGCTTCACCGCCGCCGCCCGTGAGGTGCACATCGTCCAGTCAGCGATGTCGTGCGCCATCGCCCGGCTGGAGAAGGAGCTCGGGGCGACCCTGTTCGACAGGAACGTGAGTCCGCTCGCCGTGACCGAGCACGGGGCCGCCCTGCAAGGTCCTGCCCAGCGGATCCTCGACGCCGTGCAGGCGGCCAGGGACGAGGTCGCCGCCGTTTCCGGCCAGGTTCGCGGGACCGTCACCCTGGGCAGCACGCTGCACACCGGCCGGATCGACCTCGCGAGCGTGCTGGCGGACGTGCGCGACCAGCACCCTGAGGTGGTCATTAAGCTGCGGCAGTGGGGATCGGCGGAGCTCGTCCAGGCGGTCCGCGACGGATCGCTTGACATCGCGCTGACCGCGAGCCCGCTTGGGAATAAGCCGCGTGGAATCGAGATGCATCAGCTCCTCAGCGAGTCAATGGTCTTCGTATGCCCCCCGGACCACCCGCTGAGCGGGCGTTCCTCGGTCGCCGTCCCGGATCTGCGGGCCGAGACGATTTTGCGGCCACCCCCTGGCTGGGGAACCAGGACCATCATCGATGCCGCCTTCGGCGCCACCCAGTCCGCTTTCGAGATCGCCAACTACTCGCTGATGGCCAGGCTCGTCCGTGAGGGGTTCGCGACGACCCTGGCGCCGGAGTCGGCGATCAGCGGTGACATGCTCAACGGCCTGCGCGCCATCCCCGTCGATGATCCCCGGCTGCGCTGGACCCTCTCCACGGCCGTGAGCACCGATCGTCGGATGACCGCCGCCACCACTGCCTTGCTCCGCGCGTTCATCCAGCGTGCACCCGTCAGCGGAGCGCAGGTTTACGCGTAGAGCGTCTTGAGGTTCTGGTACGCGGCAACGGCGCCGGGGCCGAACTCGCGGCCGAGGCCGCTGGACTTGACACCGCCCCGCAGTCCGGCCGGGTCGGGCACAACAAGAAAAGGGTCGACGGCGAATCACCAAGCTGGCGGCCAGGCGGGACCTACGAGGGCCTGTTCTATTCGGCATCCTCAGTAGGGACGCGTTGCGCGGCCTCGACCTGGCGCGGAAGATTCCGACCGGCATCGTCCACATCAACGAGCAGACGGTGGACGACGAGGCGAAAGTGCCCTTCGGCGGCATCTTCGACTCGGGCACCGGCACCCGCTTCGGCGGCACCGCCAACCTGGATGCGTTCACCGAGACCCGCTGGATCACCATCCGGGGCGACATCGCGCCATATCCCTTCTAGAGACCTTCCAGGGGCGGCTACGCTCCTGTTACATGAGCGCCCAGCCTTCGCAGTCCCCGGCAGCGACATCCCTTCCCGAGATGTCGCTGCCGGAATGGCTGGTGCTCGCGATCCTCATCCGGCAGCCCGCCCACGGCTTCGCGGTCGCGCAGCTGACGGCGCCGGACGGCGACCTCGGCCGGGTCTGGCAGATCCCGAAGGCGGTCGTCTACCGGGCCATCGGCCGGCTGCTGGAAGCGGGGCTGATCGCCCCCGAGGGCACCGAGCCGGGCCAGGGTCCGCAGCGGACCGTGTACACGGCCACGCCGCCGGGGAGCGCGGCCGCAGCCCGCTGGCTGCACACCCCGGTCGAGCACGTCCGCGACATCCGCTCCCACCTGCTGCTCAAGCTCGCCCTGCTCGACCGGGCGGGCGAGGACCCGGCTGACCTGCTCGACGCCCAGCGCGCGGTCCTGGAGCCCATCGCAGCGGCGATCGAGGCCCGGCACGCCGCCAGCGCCGGCTTCGACGCCACCCTGCTGGCCTGGCGGCGCGCGACCGCGGTGGCGGCGCTCGACTTCATCGACCGGATCGGGCCGTCCCAGTCGGCGTCGCGGTTAGCGCTGCTGTGAGCGTCGCCGCTAGCACCTCTCGGCGACGGCGAAGAACCGCTGCGGTGCGTCGTCGTACGTGGTTAGCCGCCACCCGGTGGCTACGGTCGACCGGCGCAGCACGCCTTCCGCGAGCGGCTCGTCGGCGGCCAGCGCGCCTCCGTGGCGGGCGGCCAGCGCGGCCCGCCCGGTCGGGTGGAAGAGCACCAGCAGGCCGCCCGGCCGGGTCACCCGGGCGAGCTCGCGCAGGCCCGCCTCGGTGTCCGGCAGGTGGTTGACCAGGCCGGCGGCGAAGATGGCGTCGGCCGATCCGTCGGCGAACGGCAGCGAGCGGGCGTCGGCCAGGATGAGCGCGGCCCTCGCGGGGCCGCTTTTGGGCCGCGCCGCGGCGAGCATCTCGGGGGTCAGGTCAACGGCGATGACCGCACCGTCTGGTCCGACCGCCTCGCGCAGCGGCGGCAGCGCCCGTCCGGTCCCGCAGCCGACATCGATGGCCACGCCGCCGCGCCTGATGCCCGCCTCGGCGACCGCCGCGCGGTAGGCGGGGAGGTCATCGCCGAACTTCATGTCCCAGTTGGCCGCCCGGCAGGCGAAGAACGCCTGGGTGTCGGCGATGTACCGCTCGCCGCTCCCCCGAGGCAATTGCATGCATTCATCATGCCGATGCGGAAGGTGACCAGGCAAGGGCGGCCGAAAGCTCGGCAGCGGTCCTTGCTTTACGCCCGCAGCCGTTGTCAAGTTGTGACTACCGATCGAATTAGATCCATGGCGTTTGCGGGACTATAACACCGGAAACGCCATGGATTTCTAATGGTCGATCTTGACGGGACGTCCGGCCGGGCGATCGGCTCCTGGTTGGTCGCCTGACCCCAGCTGACCGGTCCCTTTGGTGTCGATTCGCCTAATCGACAGGCCTGCCTCCCGCTGGCAGGCTGGGAATCATGCAGAAACCGACGATGCGCGCGATCCGCCAAGAGGTACTGGGCGGTCCCGAGGTGCTCCGCGAGGTTGAGGTGGAACGGCCCGAGCCCGGCCTCTCCCAGATCCTGGTCAAGGTCCGGGCGGCGGGCCTCAACCCCTCGGACTGGGGCCATCGGGCCTACCGCATCTTCCTCGGCGAGCCGCCGTTCACGCTCGGCTGGGACGTGTCGGGCGTGGTCGAGTCGGTCGGCTTCGGCGTCACCCTGTTCAAGCCGGGCGACGAGGTGTTCGGCATGCTCCCGTACCCGTTCGGCGTCGGCGCGCACGCCGAGTACGCCGTCGGCCCCGCCCGCGCGTTCGCGATCAAGCCGGCCAACATCGATCACGTCACGGCCGGCGCGCTGCCGCTGGCCGCGCTGACCGCCTGGCAGGCACTCAACGACACCGCGCGCCTGCAGGCCGGCCAGCGGGTGCTCATCCACGCCGCCGCGGGGGGAGTTGGCCACCTGGCGGTGCAGATCGCCAAGGCCAGGGGCGCGTACGTGATCGGCACCGCCAGCCAGCGCAACCACGACCTGGTCAAGAGCCTCGGCGCGGACGAGGTCATCGACTACACCGCGGCCGACTTCACGGCGGCGGCGTCGGACCTGGACGTCGTGCTCGATCCGATTACCGGTGACTACTCCGCCCGCTCGCTGCGCGTCCTGCGCCGGGGCGGCATCCTCGTGTCCCTTCTCCCGTTCGCGGCGGACATCCCCGGCGAGGCCGCCAGGCTCGGCGTCCGCGCCGAGATCATGCTGGTCGAGTACGACCACCAGGGCATGACCGTGATCGCCGACCTGGTGACCCAGGGCAGGCTCCGCCCGGTCATCGCGGGCACGTTCCCGCTGGCTGACGCGGCCAAGGCGCACGTGCTGGGCGAGACCAGGCACGTCGCAGGCAAGCTGGTCCTGACCGTGCCCTAGAAACCGAAGTCCCCCCGCGCAGTGCACATGGAGGTCTGATCGGTGGACGTTTCCTTCGGCACGATCTGGGAGGCCATCGCCCGCGACCAGCCCGGCAGCGTGGCCATCTCGGAACCCGGCCGGGACTATACGTTCGCCGAGTTCGACGACCGGGCGGCCCGCCTCGCCGCCGTGCTGACGGCGGCCGGCGTCGGCCCGGGCGACAAGGTGGCGTGCTACCTCTACAACGGCGCCCCTTACCTGGAGACGGTGTTCGCCGCGTTCAAGATCGGCGCGGTTCCCGTGAACGCGAACTACCGGTACCGGCAAGACGAGCTGACCGCGCTGCTGGCCGACGCCGACGCCGCCGCCCTGGTGTTCAGCGGTGACCTCGCGGCCAACGTGGCGCACGCGGCGCGGACGCTCCCGTCGCTGCGCCTGCTGGTCCGGGTGGGGCGGTCCCCGGCCGGGGCCGGGCCGGACGCGCCCGAGTTCGAGGACTTGTACGCGGCGACCGCGCCGCGCCCGGCCGAGCCGCGCCCGGGCGCCGATCAGCTCTTCATGTACACCGGCGGCACCACCGGCAAGCCCAAGGGGGTGATCTGGCACCTGTCCGACCTGCTGCACTCGATGCAGGTGGCGGTCTTCCGGCGGCTCGGGGTGGACGAGACGCCGGTCACGCTCGACCAGATGGTCGCGGTCGCGCGGGCCGCCCGGGCCGACGACCGGTCGCCGGTGATGATGCCGGTCGTCCCGCTGATGCACGCGACCGGCCTCTTCAACTGCATGGGGGCGCTGCTGGTGGGCGGCCGGGTGGTCACCGCGCGGCCCGGTCGGCTCGACCCGAGGCACGTCTGGGAGACGGTGGCGGCGCAGCGGGTCCGCACCCTGGTGGTGGCGGGCAACGCGGTCTGCCAGCCGCTGGTCGACGAGCTGGCGGCGGCCGAGGCGGGCGGGGCGGCCGCACGACCTGAGTTCGCTCGAAGCCGTCACCAGCTCCGGGACGGTATTGAGCGACCGGCTCAAGCGCGCCCTGCACGAGCGGGCCGCCGTCACGATCACCGACGCGCTCGCGTCAAGCGAGGGCGGCCCGTTTGCCTTCGCGATCACCTCGTCGGTGGCCGACCTGCCGTCCCGGTTCTTCCCTGCGGCCGCCACCCGGGTGCTGACCGCCGACGGCGCGGAGGTCGTGCCCGGCAGCGGCCAGGTCGGCACCCTCGCCTTCGGCGGGCCGATCCCCGCGGGCTACTACAAGGACGCGGCGAAGACCACGGCGACGTTCCGCACCGTCGACGGAACCCGCTACTCGATGCCGGGCGACCTGGTGACGGTGGACTCCGACGGCGCGATCCGGTTCCTCGGCCGCGGCGCCGGGGTGATCAACACCGGCGGCGAGAAGGTCCACCCGCAGGAGGTCGAGGACGTCCTGCTCGCCCATCCCGGCGTGACCGACGCGTCGGTCGTCGGCGTCCCCGACGAGACCTGGGGCGAGCGCGTGGTGGCGGTGGTCGCGACCCCGAGCGAGACGCTGACCGAGCAGGAGCTGAAGGACGCGGTGCGCCGCCGCCTGGCGGGCTACAAGGTCCCCCGCGCCATCCTGCTGCTCCCCGCCCTCCCGCGCACCCCGACCGGCAAGCTAGAACTGGCCCAGATCCGCCGCCTAGCCACCGGCGGGCAGCCGTAGTGCGGCTAGCCGGCGGTTGCGTCGGCGTCGGCGCGGGCCAGTGTCGCGTCTAGGACGGCATACTCGGCTTCCTGCACTGCGGCGATAGCGAAGTTGACCGCAGCGTCCGCGTAGCCCTCGGCTGCCTCCGCGTTCGCCTGCGCCTTGCGCGCGTCGCGTTCGGTCTTCTTATCCGCGACCTTGTTGTGCAGGTCCTCAACATGCGCCTGCCACTTCTCCTTCATCGACTGCCAGCCCGCCTCGGCCCCCCCACGGGCCTGAGCCGGGATTTGGCTCGCTAGCTGCTCGGCCGTGCTTTTCGCCTGCTCCACCTGGGCCTGCAGCGCGGCCCGGTTCTCGGTCGCGGCGGCCTTGATCTTGGTGTTGGCCTCGTTAACCCTGTCCTGAAGCTGACTGAACGTTGCGTTGGTCGCCATCTGAGTTTCGCCTCCAGATCTTCGAACTCGACGTGAGCTCGTTGTGGATGCCAACACTGATGCGCGGCCGAGGACCAACGCATCATCCGCTTGGGGTGATGCGCACCTGACAACCTCTGCCCCAGGGCGTCGCCCGCCTCGGGCCAGGAGTACCGTCGTCCGAACGCGCCGTGGCGTTGCCGACTAACTGTGGAGGACTGTTGTGACGGGTGCCGCTGACCTGGTTGATTTGAGCGGGATCTATCGCGATCTGCACGCGCATCCGGAGCTCGCGTTCGCCGAGCACCGGACGGCCGGCATCGTGGCGGCGCGGCTGCGCGACCTCGGCTACCTGACGACGACGGGGGTCGGAGGCACCGGCGTCGTTGGCGTGCTGGCCAACGGCGCGGGCCCGACCGTGCTGCTGCGGGCGGACATGGACGCGCTCCCGGTGCTCGAGCGGACCGGCCTCGACTACGCGTCGACCGACCGCGGCACCAGCGCAGACGGCAAGGACGTGCCGGTCATGCACGCCTGCGGTCACGACGCGCACGTTACCTGCCTGCTCGGCGCGGCCGCCGAGCTGGCCGGGGACGCCGGCCGCTGGAGCGGCACGCTGCTGCTCGTCTTCCAGCCCGCCGAGGAGGTCGGCGAGGGGGCGCAGGCCATGATCGACGACGGCCTGTTCGACCGGTTCGGTGTTCCCGACGTGGTGCTCGGCCAGCACGTCGCGCCGCTCCCGGCCGGCCTGCTCGGGGTCAGGCCCGGCCCCGCGTTCGCCGCCACCGACTCGCTCCGCATCGTGCTGCACGGCCAGGGCGGCCATGGGTCCCGTCCGGAAACCACGGTGGACCCGGTGCTGATGGCGGCCGCGGTCGTGCAGCGACTGCAGGGCATCGTCTCCCGTGAGGTGCCGGCCGCCGACGCCGCCGTCGTCACGGTCGGCGCGCTGCACGCGGGCACGGTGTCGAATGTCATCCCCGACGAGGCCGAGCTGCTCCTGTCGATCCGCACCTTCGACCAGTCGGTGCGGGGCAAGGTGCTCAAGGCGATCGAGCGGATCGTCGCGGCCGAGGCCGCCGCGTCCGGCGCGTCGGCCGCGCCCGAGATCACCTCGCTTGGCGCCTTTCCCGTGGTCGCGAACGACGCGGCCGCGTGCGCCAAGGTCACCGACGCCTTCGCCGCGGGCATCGGGCCCGGTCTGGTGGTCGACCCGGGTCCGGTGACGGGCAGCGAGGACGTCGGGCTGCTGGCCACCGCAGCGGGCGCGCCCTGCGCCTACTGGCTGCTCGGCTGCGCCGATCCCGCCCTCTTCGCGGGGGTTACGTCGCTTGACGAGGCGAAGGCGATCGTCGCGACCCTGCCCTCTAACCACTCGCCGCTGTTCGCGCCGCTGATCGAGCCGACCCTCGGCATCGGCGTGGCCGCGCTGGCGAGCGCTGCCCGTGCCTGGCTGGCTCCATCCGCCTAGGAGGCCGCCGCTGGGGCGGCGGTCAGCGGCGATGCGATACGACCCGGGCCGGTCAGCGCTTGCGGCCGACCCCGGCCCAGCTCGATATCTCGACCCCCGGGTCGACGTCGCCCGGGTCCGGTCGCCACTTGTTGAGCTGTACGACACCGGGCTCGAGCAGTTCGAGGCCGTCGAAGAACCGGCCGACCTCGGCCCTGGTCCGGTTGGTCTGGGTGGCGGGCAGCGAGGTGGCGTACTGCCGGGCGGCCGCGGCCGCGGCCTCGGCGTCGATGTCGCTCGCCGAGTGCGAGATGGCCAGGTAGCTGCCCGGGGCGGCGGCGTCCACGTAGGCGGCGATCTTGTCGTACGGGCGGTCGAGGTCCGGGATCGTGTGGAGCACGCCGAGCAGTATGACGGCGACCGGCTGGTCGAGGTCGAGGGTCTTGGCGGCCTGCTCAAGGATCGACTCGGGGTCGCGGATGTCGGCGCTCAGGTAGCCGGTCGCGCCCTCGCGCGAGCTGACGAGCATCGCCCGGGCGTGAGCGATGACGATCGGGTCGTTGTCCACGTAGACGATGCGAGAGTCCAGCGCGACGCGCTGCGCAACCTCATGCGTGTTGTCGAAGGACGGCAGCCCCGTCCCCAGGTCGAGGAACTGGCGGATGCCGGCCTCGCCGGCCAGGTACCTGACCACCCGTCCGAGGTAGGCCCGGTTGGCGCGGACGTTATAGCGGAGCGCGGGCTTTACCGCGGCGAGCTTGTCGGCTAGGGCGCGGTCGGCCGCGAAGTTGTCCTTGCCGCCGAGCAGCGCGTCGTAGACCCGGGCGGGGTTGGGCACGTTCGGGTTGACGGCGGTCGCCTGCAGGGCAGACAGGTCGGCGGCCGACCGCAACGCCCCTGCACTGCCTGCCTGGTTCATCCCGGATCCCTGCTGACCGGAGCGGTACGTCCCCGCCGTGGTTATTTTGCTAAATCTATAACGTCACCCCTGGTCAGGCCGCTCGGAGGCTCTGGTTTTTACGCTTTATTCACTGGTTTTAACACTTTATTCACGCCGAGCAAACATGGGAATCACATAGATGAAAGATCAAATTCCGTCACCCGAACGGACCTTGATTCCACCCAATGCGCCCGCTACCTGCAAACGGTTGCGGACGGGCCGCCCGCGCGGCCCGCGAGCGGCAAGGGGAGAATCGTCCGGATCGTCAGCGACCAGGGAGGCAGGATGAGCGAGTCAGCGGCCGCGCCGGTGGTCCGCCAGCGCGGGCTGTGGTTCGAGGAGCTCCAGACCGGCGTCCTCTACAAGCACGCGCCCGGGCGGACGCTCAGCGAGGCGGACAACACGCTGTTCAGCACCATGACCATGAACCCGCAGTCACTGCACCTGGACGCCGCGTTCAGCGCGCAGACCGAGTTCGGCGAGCGCCTCGTCAACAGCCTGCTCACCATGTCGGTGCTGGTCGGGCTGTCGGTCGGCCACCTCACCCAGGGCACCATCGTGGCCAACCTCAGCTTCGGCGACGCGCGCTTCCCCGCCCCGGTGCGGCACGGCGACACGATCTACGGTGAGACAACCGTGCGTGAAAAGCGGTTGTCGTCGAGTCGGCCGGGCCAGGGCATCGTCGTCTTCGAGCACGTGGCCAGGAACCAGCACGGGGAGGTGGTGGCGGTAGTGACCAGGACCACGCTGATGCGCTGCCGGCCGGACGACGACGCTTAGCCGGGCGAAAGCGCGGCCCGCCCGGGCCGCTAGGCGGGGACGATGCGCAGCGGCAGCTTCTCGTGGCCGTGCACGGCCATGTTGGTGGTGATCTCCGGCTCGCCCGCCAGCTCGATCGAGCGGACGTGCCGCGCCAGCGCGGACAGCAGCGACACGCCCTCAAGTCGCGCGACCCGCGCCCCCACGCAGGCGTGCACGCCGAACCCGAGGCCGAGGTGCTTGCCCACCACGTTCCGGCTGATGTCGTAGGTCTCCGGATCCGACCACCGGCGCGGATCGCGCCCGGCCGGCATGTGCAGCAGCAGCAGCTTCGCGTCGGCCGGCAGCGTCACCCCGTCGACGTCGACCTCCGCCGTCGCCCGCCGCCGGGTGAACCGGGCCGGGTTGTCGTACCTGATCCCCTCCTCGAACGCCCGCACCGCGAACTCGTCGATGTCCGACCGGAGCAGCTGGTACTGGGCGGGGTTCTCGGCCAGCGCGCGCAGCGTGTTGCCGATCGCGTAGATCGTCGTGTCGGACCCCGCCGAGTACAGGGTCCGAACCAGGATCTCGGCCTCCTCCTGGGTGACCGCCCCGGCGTCCGCCGCCTCGTACATCGCCATGCAGATGCCGCCCGGCTGGACGGCGTCCCGCTTGCAGTTCCGGCCGACCCACTCGAAGACCTCGCCCGCCGCCTCCATGGACTGCCGGTAGATCTCGTTCTTCGGCCCGAACATGTTGAACTGCGCGTGCCCGAACCGAATGAGCATCTCCCGGTTCTGGTCGCCCAGCCCGATCGCGTCGGGGAAGACCTTGAGCACGTACGCCTTTGCGAGGTCGGCGTGCCCGTCGATGACCGAGGGTCCGGACAGCAGCGAGCGCACGATCCGGTCGGCCTCGGCCTCGAAGGCGTCCTGCATACGGCGGAGCACGGCCGGGGACATCCCCTTCGCGATCACGGTCCGCACCCGCTGGTGGTCGGGCGGATCGTCGGACAGCAGGATCATCGGCTGCCCGATCTCCTCGAACGCCGGCCGGGTGGAGGAAAACGCCTTCCAGTCACGCATCATCAGCTCGATCTGCGCGTGCCGTCCGGTCGCCCACACGTCATACTGCGGCGAGTAAGCGACGGGGCCCGCCTCGCGGATCAGGCCGTCGTAGAACTGCGGATCCCGGCAGACCTCCGGGCTGAACCAGTCGAACCCGACGTCGACTGAGGAGTCAGTTCCGGCCATCAGCGCCCTCCCGTCTAAAGATCTAGAGCATTCCGAACGGTCCCGTGTTGCACGCGCTAGGTCGCTCCACGCCGATCGACGATGAAGCTGATCCCGACCGCGATGATGATCAGGATCCCGCGCACGATGTCCTGCCAGTAGGGCTGGACAGCGAGCAGGTCGAAGCCGTTGGTGATGATGCCGAGGATCAGCACGCCGAGGACGGTGCGCCAGACCGAGCCGACTCCGCCGAAGATGCTGCTGCCTCCGAGTGCCACGCCGGCGATCGCCAGCAACGCCAGCGAGCCGGCGGTGCCGTTGGTACCGCTCGACCCGGAACCGGTCGTCGAGGCGTCGATCAAGCCAGACAGGCCGCACGCGGCACCGGTGATCACGAAGGTGGTGATGATGGTCCGGTCGACCTTGAGTCCGGACAGCACCGCCGCGTTGCGGTTGTCGCCGACACCGTAGAGGTGCCGGCCGAAGACCGTGTACGAGAGCACGAGCTGCAGGACGATCGCGACCACGGCGAAGATGATGACCGGGTACTGGATGGCCCCGACCTTGTTCTGCCCGATGAACGTGAACACGTTGGCGCCATTGGTCGGTGTTAGCAGCAGGCCGCCCCCGGTCACGCCGACCGCGATGCCGCCGAACGAGAGGGCGGTCGCGAGCGTGGCGAGGAACGCGTTGATCCGCAGCTTCGTCACCAGCAGCCCGTTGACCAGTCCCATCGCCGCGCCGGAGATGAGCGCGACGGGGAAGAACCACCAGACTCCCCAGTGGATGGCGACCCACGCGCCGAGCACCTCGCTCAGCACGAAGATAGCCCCGAGCGAGAGGTCGAAGTTGCCGGCGATGATCGTGAGCGTGACGGCGACGGCGGCGATGCCAGTGGTGGCGTTCTGCGAGACCAGGTTGAGGAGGTTGTTCGAGGTGAGGAAGACGGGCGAAGCCGCCCAGAAATAGCAGAAGAGCGCGAGGGCGAAGACGACGATGCCGTAGTCGCGGACGTGCTCGGCCGTGATCCGGCGTCCCGATAGCAACCCGGGAAGGGCAGGCCCGCTGGCGCTGGCGGGGACGGAAGCGGCGGCGACCTGGTCGGGGGCCACCTGGTCGGACGCCGGCGGATCCGACGGTTGGGCGGTCATGCGATGGTTCTCCCTTCAAGGCCGAACGCGGCCTCCATCACGGCGTCCAGCGGCGGGTCGGCGCCGAACTCACGGGTGATCGTGCCGCGGCGCATCACGAGCACGCGATGGGCGAGCCCGAGCACTTCTTCGATCTCCGAGGAGATCAGCAGCACCGCGGTGCCCTCGGCGACCAGGTTGTTGATCAGGCGGTGGATCGCCGCGCGGGCCGCCACGTCGACCCCGCGCGTCGGCTCATCGAGGAGCAGCACGCGCGGGTTGCGGAACAGCCAGCGCGCGAACAGGACCTTCTGCTGGTTGCCGCCGGAGAGCCTTTTCGTCTTCGCCGAAGGGATCGGCGGGTCGACCGACAGCGTCTCCAGGAGCGCGTTGGCCCGCTCGCGTTCGAGGCCGAGGCGCAGCAACCCGAATCGCGAAGCGACGGAACCCAGATCGGCATAGGTCGTGTTCGCCGCGAGGGAGAGCTCCAGGAACAACCCGTCATCCTTACGGCTCTCCGGCAGGAACGCCATCCCGGCAGCCATCGCGTCCGCGGGCGTGCGGATGCCGCGCACGCTGCCGTCGACGGCGATCGTGCCGCTGTCGATGGGGTCGGCGCCCGCGATCGCACGGGCGAGCTCGCTCCGGCCGCTGCCGATCAGGCCCGCCAGGCCGACGATCTCGCCGGCCCGGATCTGCAGCGAGATGTCCTGCAGCACGCCCTTGCGGTTGAGGCCGGAAACCTCAAGAACCACCGGTGCGGTGGAGCCTTGCTGCTTCTCGAAGTGCTCCGCCTCGGCGGCGGCACCGAACATCCCGGCGACGAGGCTCTCCTCGGTCTCCTCCGCGACCGGCGCCGTCCGTACCAGGCGCCCGCTGCGCAGCACCGTCACCGTCTGGGCGAGCTCGAGCACCTCGTCCAGGAAGTGGCTCACGTAGACGATCGTCTTGCCGCGTTCCCGCAGGGTGCGGATCATAGCGTGCAGCGTCCTGGTTTCCACGCTGGTCAGCGACGAGGTCGGCTCGTCCATCACGATCACGCGCGCGTCGCACGCGACCGCCCGCAGGATCTCGACCTTCTGCTTGTCGGCGATGCGAAGCGCGCCGACCTTCGCGTCTGCGTCGAGCTCGAATCCCCACTGGGAAACGAGCTCCGCGTACTGCGCGCGCATCCGACGCCGCTGGACCACCCCCCCGCGACGCGGCTCGATGCCGAAGAAGACGTTCTCGATCACATTCAGATGCGGCATCGGCGCGAGCTCCTGCGAGATCGTGACGATCCCGTCGGCGCGTGCCTCGCGCGGACTGGGGTAGCGGACCTGCCGGTCGTCGACGAACATCTGTCCCTCGTCGGGGCGGATCACGCCGCCGATGATCTTCCCGAGCGTCGACTTCCCGGCGCCGTTCGCCCCGACAAGCGCGTGCACGGTACCTCCGGCAACCTCGACGCTGACATTGTCAAGCGCCTTGGTGCCGGAGTACCGCTTGCCTATCGAGACGAGCCGGACGCGTCCGGCCGTTTCACTCACCCGGGGTTGCCCTCCAAGTCCCAGTCAGGAACGTAGCTCGGGTGCGCGCTCAGGAACGCCTGGTTGATGATGGCGGGGTGGGTGCTGGAGTTGATGATGTCGACCACCGGCGGGATCGACTTGCCCTGGAGCGCGTCGTACAGGTACTGGATGCCGAGCACCGACTCGGAGACCGGGTACAGGCCGAGCGTGGCGTAGACCGTCCCCGCCTTGACATCGGTGATGATCTCGTTCGCGCCGCCGTACCCGATGATCGCGACGTTCTTGCCGGGCGTGTAGCCGCCGACCAGCTTCATCGCGGTGATCGTCCCGGCCGCCATCTGGTCGCCGAACGTCGCGAACACGTTGATGTTCTTGTTCGCGGTGAAGAACGTCTGGGCGACGCCCTCCGAGGTTGTCTCGTCGTAGTCGCCGGGCGGCATGACGGTGAACGTGTAGTTCGACTTCCCCTTGTAGTACGCCGTCATCGCGTTGATGCGGTTGGTGTCGGTCGGGTAGTTGGCGAGACCCGGCAGGAAGGCGATGTTGCAGTGGCCGCCGGCCACCATCTTCGTGCAGGCGTCGTTCATCGCGAGTTCCAGGTTCGTTGCCTCCGGGGTGATCGGCTGGCCGATGGTGGTGAGGCAGTCCGGAGAGGCGGTCAGGGTGGCCTGCTGCGCCAGCGTGCCCCACGTGTAGTCGGCGCACGCGACCTTGATGCCCGCTGAGATCGCCTTCTTGATGATCGGGGTCAGGGCGACATCGTCAAGCCCCCAGACCCAGAAGGCCTTGTACTTGCCGGTGGTGATCGCGTCCTGGATCTGCGTGGACTGCAGCTGCGGGTTGTTGTTGCCGTCGAAGGCGTCGATCTGGACGCCCAGCTTCGCCGCCTCCTGCTGCGCGCCTTTCAGCGACGCGATCCCGTACGGGCTGGGGTTGTAATAGAAGATCGCCATCCGGATACTCGACGCGTTCGCGGGCGAGGCGCTGGCGGTCGAAGAGCTGGCGGTCGATACGGCTGACGACGGTGCACTGGACGACGGTGTGCTCGCCGGAGGCGAGCTGGACGACGGTGAGCTCGACGAGCATCCGGCGATCAGTGCCGCTACTGCTATTGCCACACCGCCCACGACGACGCGGGCGCTCTTAAGCCTGGTCATGGTCCTTACCGCTCCTTTGTCAGAAGGGCCTTTGGCGCGACGCTACCTCGCGGGTTTGGTGACTGATAGATCAATCAGATCACGATTCAGCGCGCTGTTAACCGTTAGCTTTCGCAACAGGAGACCGCCCAGCTCGTTGTGTGATCGTCCAACAAGATCGCGATTCGACCGAGAAATTGAGAGTTAACTCGTGCACCAGAAACAACTTGAGTCACTATGTCGTCACCACGTCATGACTGAGCGCGGTGTCGTCGGCGCGGAACCCCCTGATGTCGGGGATCCGGCGGTCCCTCATCTTCTCCACCCACTCCGGATCGCCGATCTGGCTGCGGCCGACCGAGACCGAGGTCGAAGTCGCCCCGCTGGAAACGCCGCACCAGTTCGTCGATCCTGGCCGCGCCGGTCGGCCGCGCTTCCTCGCCATTGAGCGAGGCCATCACGTCGATGTCGAGGCCCACGCTGCCAACGGCGATGACCGGGGCGTCCGTGAACGACTTCACCCAGCCCGCCAGGCCGAGATCGGAGCCGTCCCACTCGGGTGTCCAGAATCGCCGCGTCGAAACGTGGAACATGTCCGCCCCGGCCGAGCGCAGCATGGGGATCAGCTGCCCGAGCTGGTCGGGGTCCTCGACGATCCTGGCGTCGTAGTCCGACTCCTTCCACTGGGAGATGCGAATGGAGATGACGAAGTCGGGCCCGGTCGCCGCGCGAACCGCCTCGGCCACCTCGGCCACGAACGTCACGCGATCGGTGATCGACGGCCCGCCGTAGCGGTCGGCCCGCAGGTTGGTCCCCGGCCACAGGAACTGGTCGAGCAGGAACCCGTGGGCCGAATGGAGTTCCACGCCGTCGGCGCCGATCTCCTCGGCGTCCAGCGCGCCCTGCACGAAGGCGCGCTTGAGGCTGCTCAGGTCGGCCTCGGTGGCGGCGCGGCCGAACGACTCGCCGGGGTGCGCGAGGCCAGAGGGGCTGACCGCGACGAAGGCCGGGTTGCTTTCCGCGTCACCGCCGTAGTTGACCGCGCCCTGATGCCACAGCTGCAGGAACATGGCGCCGCCGGCCTCGTGGACGCCGGCCACGCACGCTCGCCACGCCTCGCGCGTGTCCGGCGAGATCCGCGCGAACGTCGGGTTCTTGGTGGCGCTCGGATGATCGATGGCGCATGACTCGGAGACGATCAGCGCAGCGCCGCCGAGCACCCGGCGGCGGTAGTACTCGCGCAGCCGATGGTCCGGGGCGCCGTCGACGCACCAGTAGCGCTGCATGCCCGGCATCACGAACCGGTTCCGCAGTTGAAGGCGGCGGATTTGGAGCGGCCGGAGTAGCGGTGAGATGTCGTAATCGGCTTCCGGTGTGGCTGACTCTTCAAGCATCGGTGCCATCCGCCTCGTAACGCGCTGCACTGGGTGAGTTGCCCGGAGCGTAAGGCGGGCTCAACTGGCTGGTCAAGGCAGCCCGCGGCCATCACCGCCAGCCCCGCGGGCCAGCACAAATACCACTCTCCGAAGCTGTCTCACCCCACAACCACCTCCCTCGCCCGCCCCGGCCTCTTCAAGCCCTCGAACCCCGGTCACCGACGCCATCGACCCGAAGCGTCACCTGTCACCTACGCCATCGACCCTGATAGGCGATGTCGATGGCGTAGCCGACAGCTCAGCGGTCATGTCGGTGGCGTAGCCGACAGGTCCGGCCGTGCACTCGCGAGGCCGTTAGAGTGGCTGGGTGAATTCTGAGCTTCCGCTTCGCTCGTTTCCCTTCGACGGGGACGGGGTGACCGCCATCGTCACCACCAGGCGCGGCGGTGTGTCGGTCGGCCCCTACGACAGCCTCAACCTGGGCGCTCAAGTCGGCGACGATCCGCAGGCGGTTCGGCAGAACCGGGGGCGGGTGGCCGCCGCCCTCGGCGTGGACCGGCTGACCATCGCCGCCCAGCAGCACACTAACCGGGTGGCAGTCGTCGATCAGGCAAGCGCCGGCCGGGGCCATGACGGCGTCGCGGACTCGCAGAGCAGGTTCCCGGCCACCGACGCGCTGGTCACCGACCTGCCCGGCGTCGCGCTGGCGGTCCTGGTGGCTGACTGCGCCCCCGTAGTGCTATTCGACCCGGTGCGGCGGGCGATCGGGGTCGCGCACTGCGGCCGCGCGGGAACGGTGAGCGGCATGCTCCCGAACACCGTCGAGGCGATGTCACAGGCCTACGGCAGCAACCCCGAGGATCTGCTGGCGGGCATCGGCCCGACGATCCGGGCCGACAGCTATGAGGTCGGCGACGCCGAGGCGGCCGAGGTCACGGCGGCGTTCGGCCCCGACGCGGCCGGCCTGCTGAGGCCGACCCGGCCCGGGCACTGCACGCTCGACCTAGTCGGGGGTCTGCGCATCCAGCTCCGCGCGGCGGGTGTCAAGGACGGCAACGTCTACGACATGGGGATCGACACCAGAACCACTAGCGACGAGTTCTTCTCCCACCGCGCCGCCCGCCCGTCCGGCCGGTTCGCGGCGGTCGCGCTGCTCCCGTCCAGCTAAGCCGGCCGAGCAGCCTTGCCCTCGGCTCTGGCGAAGCACTGCGCCGCGCTCAAGCGCCTGTACGTCCCATGATCCCGTTCGGCGGCGCGAAGCACTCCGGCTACGGCCTCGAGTTCGGCGTCGACGGGCTCAAGTCGGTCTCCGTCCCCGAGGTCATCAGCGGGTAATCGAGGCAGTGGGCGTGCGAGCAGTCGCCCCGGTCCGTTCGAGATAAGATCTTGATTTTCCCGAACGGACGCGGGGTGACTCTCATCCCGCCAGCAGCTCTGGCAGCGCGGCGACCGCGGCCGCCCAGTCCGGCGTGGCCGGGTCGATCAGCGTGAAGTGGTCGCCCAACGTCTCCACCAGGCTCGCGCGGCCCCCCGCCGCGACCGCGGCGGCGACGTAGCGCTCGGCGTAGGAGTACGGCACCCGCTGATCGCGCCGCGAGTGCAGGCAGAGGATGTTGGCGGGTGACGGCAGCAGCGCCATCGGGTCGGCCAGCCGGTACGCCTCCGGCAGCTCGTCGGGCCCGCCGCCCATGAGCGCGACCGCCGCGTCCTCGCCGAGCCGGTCGCGCGCGCAGTCCGCTAGGCCGAGCACCCCGCCTTGCGAGACGACCCCGGTCACCGCCACGAACGGCCGCGCGCCCGGTGCCCCAGCTGGCAGCCCCGCCCGTCCGGCGGCCCACACTCCGAGGTGCCCGCCCGCGCTGTGCCCGACGGCGGCCACCCGGGACGCGTCGACCGGAAGGGTGGCGAGCAGGTCGATCCCGGCCGCGACGTCCTCGAACGTGGCCGGCCAGCCGCCGCCGCCGTCGGACCGCCTGTACTCCAGGTTCCAGGCCGCGTACCCGCGCGCCGCCAGGTCGGCGGCGAGCGGGCGGCCGAGCGACAGGTCGTAGCGTGCCCGCCAGAACCCGCCGTGCAGGACCACGATCGTCCCCAGCGCCGGTCCTTCCGGCAGCCAGAGCTCCCCGAACTGGGCCGGATCCGCACCGTACCGATGGATAACCGGTTCTGTCACGTGCCGCTCCTGTGCTAGCTGAGCCCTGCGCAAATTGAACTCCGCCATTCTCGCAACAACAGCTCCGGCGCAATGGGTTGCCATTCGCAATAGATTGCCAGTTCGATTTTTTCGCCTGGCCGGCGTGGAGCTGCCGTCGGACGTGCAGCTCATGCAGGCGCCGACGAACGAGACCGACCGGATGATCTCCAATGACCTGGACCCGGACACCGTCCTGGTGGCGGGGTCGGTCACGAGGCCGAAGCGCGTCATCATCGTCGAACTCCAGCAGGCCTGGGACCGGGCAAGCTCAGGCAGTGGCCTCGATACGCGGCGTCGAAATGGCTCCGCTATGAGTGCCCCGTCCAGCTCCTGGTGATCTGCCCCGACGACGGCACGGCCGATCGGTACGCCGAGCCGATCCCGACCAGCCTCGATGGCTACACGCACTGGCCGACCGTCCTCCGGCCCGCCCGCGTGCCCTCCCTCACGAGCGCCGCCCAGGCCATCGCCGATCCCGCGATGGCAGTCATGTCGGTCGCTTATCACGGTGCGGACGCGACGGCCCTCACCGCCTTCGCGTCGGGAATCGTCTCCCTGAGCCCCGACGAGGCGAAGAAGTACTATGAATACGGGCTCAGGATGTCACCCGAAATCGTCCGCAACGCTCTGGAGCACCTCATGGCGACGAAGTACAACGAGCCTTTCAGCAAGCTCGGGCTGAGCTACTACGGTCAGGGCCGCGAAGAAGGCCGCGAAGAGGGGCTGGTCGCCGGCCAGCGAGGCACGGTGCTCATGGTCCTGAAGGCCCGCGGCCTGCCGGTCAGCGACAGCCAGCGGGCGCGCATCGACGCCTGCGACGATCTCGCCACACTCAAAGACTGGACCGAGGCGGCGCTGACCGCCGCGACTGTCGACGATCTGTTCAAGTAGTCGCGGCTCGGCTTGCAACAAGTGACCCCGGTTGAACGTGAGCTGTTCCTCGCGGGCGCCGGCGCGGTGGCCGGCCTGGTCGGGACGGTCGGCGGGATCACGTCGCTCGTCTCGTACCCGACGCTGCTGCTGGCGGGAATCGCGCCGCTGCAGGCGAACGTCGCGAACATCGTCGCGCTGGTCGCGTGCTGGCCCGGCTCGGCGGTCGCCTCCCGGCCGGAGTTGGCCGGACGAGGTGCGTGGTTGCGGCGCTGGGGCCTCGTGGCGGCGCTGGGCGGGACCGTTGCTTGGTGGGCGCCAACGCGCTGAAGAACATGGTGGTCGGCGCCGCGACGATCACCTCGGCCATCCTGTTCGCCGTGTTCGCCCACGTCGATTGGTCGGCGGTGGCACCGCTGGCGGTGGGAACGTTCGCGGGCTCCCTGGTTGGCCCGCGAGTCGCCCGTCGCCTCCCGCCGGCCGTGCTCCGCTGGCTGGTCGCGCTCACCGGCCTGGCGCTGGCGGTCCGGCTCTGGATCGCGCCGGCCGGTTAGGATTCGAGTGTGCCGGAGTTCGACTACATCGTCGTCGGCGCCGGGGCGGCGGGGTGCGTGGTTGCGGGGCGGCTGGCGGCGGCCAGGCCCAGGCTCAGCGTGCTGCTCATCGAGTACGGCGGCCGGGCCGTCAACCCGCTGCTGCGCATGCCGAAGGGCTTCTACTACACGCTCCGCGGCGACCGGTACCTCTACCGGTATCAGACCCAGCCGGTCGCGCCCGACGGCCACGGAGAGGTCTGGCTGCGCGGCCGGGTGCTCGGCGGGTCGGCGGCGGTGAACGGGATGATGTGGATGCGCGGCGCCCGGGCCGACTGGGACGGGCTCGCGGCCCGCGGCAACCCGGGCTGGTCCTGGGCGGACGCGCTGCCCGCGTACAAGGCGATGGAGAACCATAGCCTCGGCCCCTCCGAACTGCGCGGCGGGGGCGGGCCGCTCGGGATCACGGTCGCCGACAGCGGCGACCAGGTGACCGCCGCCATCCTCGCCGCCGCGGTCAAGCAGGGCTGGGATCACGTCGACGACGCCAACGCCTCCGACGCCGAGCGGATCGCGTTCACCCCGTCTACGATCAGCGGCGGCCGCCGCACCACCTCCTACGACGCCTACGTCCGGCCCGCCCTCGCGGCCCGCCGCAACCTCACCGTCGCCACCCGCACCCGGGTCGGCCGCCTGCTCTTCGACGGCGGCGGCTGCTCCGGCGTCCGGATCCTCGATGGCGGCGGGAACCGGAAGGACATCCTGGCCCGCCGGGAGGTGATCGTCTGCGCGGGCGCGGTCGAGACGCCGCTGCTGCTCGAGCGGTCCGGCATCGGCCGCCCCGACCTGCTGCGCGCCGCGGGCATCGAGCCGCGCATCGAGTCGCCCAACGTCGGCCAGCGCGTCATCGAGCAGCGCGGCATCGCCCTGCAGGTCACCCTCCGGCCGGGCCGGGTCGCCGCCAGCAGGCTGAGCACCCGCCGCGGCCAGGCAGCCGAGGCCCTCAGGTACCTGCGATCGGGGCGGGGCCTGCTCGCCACCGCCGGCTACAACCTGGTCTGCCAGTTCAAGTCGGCCCCGGACCGGTCCCGCCCCGACGTCCAGGGCCTGTTCGTCCCGATGGCGCTCGACACCTCGAGCATCGACCTGAAGCTGGCCCGTCATCCCGGCATCCTCTTCATGGCCTACCCGATCCGGCCGCAGACCACAAGCACGGTGCACGTATCAGGACCGGACCCCGGGGACCCGCCCGTCATCGCCCCGCACTTCCTCGAGACGGACACCGACCGCGACGCGGTGGCCCCGGTCCTGGCGATCGCCCGCGAGATACTGGCGACATCGCCGGTCGCGCACCTGGTGGCAGGCGAGGAGTTCCCCGGGGCGGCGGTGACCACCCCGGAGCAGGCGGTTCGCTACTCGCTGGCCACCGGCACCGGTATCTACCACGCGGTCGGGTCGGCCGCGATGGGCGCCGCGGCCGACGACGTGACCGACCCGCAGTTGCGGGTCAGAGGGGTCGGGAGGCTGCGGATCGCCGACGCGTCGGTCCTCCCAGTGCAGGTCTCCGGCAACACCGGGGCGCCGGCGATGCTGGTCGGCTATCGCGCCGCCGACCTGATACTCGACGACCTCTGAGGCCCGAGGTGGTCGCTGAGGCCTCCTGAGACGTCGCGATTCAATCGGGAAAATTCAAAATCCTTTATCCCGAACGGACCCTGCATGACTCCTGTGACCACGCTGCACGCGAGTGCGTGGTTGGCGGAGTAGGCATCTGGAATAACCCATGTGGCAAGGGACTTACGGGCTCTGACCTGGTCATATGGGATATCAGTCAGCTGACGGATGTCTGTCATTGCAAATTGCAGGCACATTTGTTTTGCAACAGGCACTACACGGCCCGCTAAGGAAAGCCCATGACCCCGATGGCGCCGACTCGCCCAATCCGCCCGCCCAAACCAAGCAACCCCGCCGCCGTGACCGGCCCGAGCGCGGTCAGCGACGCCGCCGTCAGCGCCCGCCTGTGCCGGGTCGTCCGGCTGGCGTCGCGGCTGCCGGCCGCGGCCGCCGCCCGCGCCGAGGTCGAGGCGGCGATCTGCGCCTGGTGCGTCCCGGTCGACCCCGACGTCGCCGTCCTGCTGACCAGCGAGCTGGTGACGAACGCAGTCACGCATGCCACCGCCAATGCCAACCGCAACGGCCGAGCGGCGGGTCGAGCGGGCGCGGCCGATGCCGTGCTTCTCGTGATCGCCGCCGACGACGCCGGACTGCGGGTGGATGTCCATGACGGTTCCTGCGATCTCCCTGTGCTTGCTGGCCGCCCGGTCGACGCGGATGCCGAGACGGGCAGGGGATTGCTGCTCGTGACGTCGCTGTCAGCCGAGTGGGGGTTCCACCGTACCCCCGGGGGAAAGGTCGTGTACTTCACTCTGCGAGCTCAGCCCGATGTTCACGAGACCGTTATCGACGGCCAGGCTGGGCATGATCCAAGATCGGTCAGCTGACCGATGTTTCGCATTGCAAATTTCAGCACTATTTGTAACGCAACTTCGCAAGCAAGGCCGCAAGCCGCGCACCACCGCAAACCCCGGCACCACCGCAAGTCCCGCACCAGCGCACGTCCCAGACCGAGGAACAGGAACCGATGACCATGATGGCGCAGGCCCCAACGGCCCGCCCGGCGCTTGGGCGCTGGACCGGGCCAGAGCCGGCCGAGCTCCGGCACCGCCGGGTCCGGCTCTCCACCGGTTCGGCCGCCGCGGCGCACGCAGCCGGTCACGTCCGGGCGGCGATCGCCGAGTGGGGGGTCCCGGTGGACCAGGGCGTGGCCGGCATCCTCGCCAGCGACCTGATCATCAACGCGGTCACCAACGGCGCGGGCGAGACCCTGATGCTCGCCATCCGCTGCAGCGCGACCCAGTTCCGGGTCGAGATCCATGACGCGTCGGTGCACGGCGACTCCTGGGAGACCGCCTCGTCCGACGCCGACGCAGAGCGTGGCCTGCTGCTTGCCGCCGCCCTGGCGGCCGAGTCGGGCCACTACCGCACCCCCGCGGGCCGAGCCGTGTTCTACGCGCTCGCCCTCGCTCCCCGCGCCGCAGCGGGGACCGGGCAAAGTCCGCCGGGGCCCGCGCGCGGGGACGGTGAACCGTGAGCCCCCGGAGGTTCACCGCCCCCGCCGTCGGATCAGGCGGCTGCCGTCAGGCCGACCTTCGCGGCATCGGCTTCCACGGCCAGGGCCTGCGCGGGGCGGCCTGGCAGGGCGCCGACTCGCGCGGCGTCAGGGACCGGGTGGTCCGCTGCCGCCTCACGTTCTGGTCGGGGATAAGGAAGCGCACCGCCCCCGGTGAGAGCGGGCCCGACACGTCTGGAGCAAGCGCATGAAGATCATCGTGGACGAAGCCAGGCCCGGGCCTGCGCGGGGCGGGGTGGCAGGACACCGGTCGCCGCGACGGACCACGACGTGGGGGCGGCGGCGCTCCACCACGTGGGGACTGCGCCGCAGCACAACGTGGGGGTGGTCGCGCGTGAGCCGCACTCGCGCCCCATCCCCACCACCCCGTGGGGGTGGCCGCGGGTGAGCCGCACACCTGTCGCCATCCCCGCCGCCCCGCCCCTCCCGGGGTCGCTTCCCCGGGCCAACCGGGCACCGCGAGCTGATGGCGCGCTGTGCCCGGGCCGCCGGTCGGCTGGCGGGGCCAGCCGCGGGGGTCGTGTGCCGTACGCCGCACACGGTGCACTGCCCCTGCGGCTCGGGCAAGTCCTCGGCCGTGGGGCCGCACCGCCCCGTTAGCCGGGGCCACCGAACGTGGGTGCGCTGCGTCGGTCGTCGTCTGAGCTTTCCCTGCGCGGGCCAGACCCGTAGCCGGGGTTCCGGGGATCCGCCCCCCGGTCCGCGAGGACGCCGTAGGCGCAGCGCCCCCACCTGATGCGTCCGCGCTCCATGGGCCGCTGCGCGGGCGCTGCCTGGGGGCGGCGCGTCGGACCCTCACCCGGCGCGCCGCCCTCATTCTTGCGTCCAGGGCCCGGTCAGACGCCTACCGGGAGGCGCGAGCGCGCAGCGCCGACTCGCGCGCGATGTCGGTCCTGGTGGCGACGTCGAGCTTCTTGAGTATGTGCGAGACGTGCGTGGTGACGGTGCGGCGGGAAAGCACCAGCCGGGCCGCGATCTCCGGATTCGACAGCCCGTCCTCGACCAGCGCCGCTACCTTGAGCTCGGTGTCGGTCAGCGACTCCCAGCCGCTCGTGGCCCGGCGGTGCTTGCTGTGCGGCCCGCGCCTTATCCCGAGCGCCCGGAACTCGGCGTTGACCCGGTTCACGTCGGCGTCGGCCCCCAGGAACTCGTACACCGCGATGGCCTGCTCGAAGGCCAGCCGGGCGGGGGTGCGTTCCTCGACCTCGACCAGGCACTCGGCCGCCGCCTCGAGGGCCTTGGCCCGGGGGAGCGGCCGCCCCGCGTCGGCCAGCCGCTGCGCGGCTTCCAGCAGCACCGCCGCGTCCCGGTCGATCAGACCACGGCAGTACAGCGCGTTGGCCTGCCGGTGCGGGATCTGCGACCCCTCGGCCAGGGTGGCGGCCTGGCCGGTGAGCGTCTGCGCGGTCCACTTGTCCCCGGTCTTGAGCGCCAGCCGCACCGCGTCCATCAGCAGGTCCTCGGTCTCGCCGAGGTCGTCGGGATTGCCGTCGAACGCGGCGGTGAGCACGGCCAGCGCTTCCTGCAGGTCTCCGGCCTGCTCGCGGTCGAGCGACCGGGCGAGGATCAGCGGCGGGATCGACCGGTGCCCGAAGCGCCCCGCGTGCGGCTCGGTGGCGGACAGCTGCTCGCGGGCGGACGCCGCCTCGTTTCTGTGGAAGCCGATCACGGCCAGCGTGCCGAGCTCACCGCAGGCCGCCCCCGGTTCCTTCAGGTCGGTCGGCACGGTCTCGATCTCGGCCAGCGCGTCATCCCACCGCCCGGTCTCGAAGAACAGCTGCCCGAGGACGCCGTGCGCCTGGGCCAGCCGGATCGCGGTGCCGACCTGATCCGCGAGCTGCCTGGCCCGCTCGGCCGTGGCCAGCGCCTCGTCGTAACGGTTGAGGTTGCAGAGGGTGACGGCCTTGTTGATGAGGAGCAGCAGCCCGAGGTCGGTCAGCGCGGGGTCGGTCTCGGTTACGGCCAGGCCCCGGTCGTAGAGCGGCAGCGCGTCGGCCAGCTTCCCCTGCACGGCGGCCATGCCCGCGAGCACGTTCAACGCCCAGCCGGTGGCCCAGCTGTCGTCCGCCTCGGCCGCCGCCGAGAGCGCGCGGCCCGCCTCCCGGCCCGCCGCGTCGACGTCGCCCAGGTACAGGCAGGTGCGGGCGCCGAGCGCCAGCAGCCGGGCCCGGTGCCTGGCCGAGAGGCCGGGTGCGCCGAGCGCCCGGTCGAGCGCGGCAAAGGACTCATCGGCCGAGCCCGACATGATCCGGCACTGCGTCAGCGTCCAGTGCAGGTCGACGATCAGGTCGGCGTCGGCGGCGTGGCCAAGCGCGCGCTCCGCCACTCGCTCGGCCGCCGCCAGGTCGCCGGTACGGTACAGCGCGTCGGCCAGCCGGCCCGCCAGCCACCCGTGCTTGGCAGATCCGGCCGGAATGGCGCCCACCGCCCGGGCGAGCAGCTCCGCCGCCACCCCCGGTGCCTGGCCGACCAGGGAGTCGGCCGACCGGTCGAGCCACTCCATGATCCACTCCGGTCCGTCGTCGGCCGGGCCGCGCAGCAGCTGCCGGGCGACGCGCTCGGGCGGCACGCCCGCCGCGGCGAGCGCGTGCCCGGCGTCCCGGTGCCAGGCGGCGCGGATCGAGGCGGGCATCTCCGCGTAGAGCGCCTCCCTGATCAGCGGGTGACGGAAGGCCAGGCCATTGACGGAATCGGTGAGGACGCCGGTCGAGCGCGCCTCGTCGAGCGCGGGCACCAGGTCGGTCACGGTCCGGCCGAGCACGGTGGTCAGATCGGTGATCGCGAACTCCACGCCGAGCAGAGCGGCCGCGCGCAGCACCTCCTTGGTCGGTCCGGAGACGAAACCCAGCCGGTCGGCGATGACCCCTGGCAGCGAGTCGGGCACCGGGCCGGCCGCGAGCTGGGCGTGGCCAGCCGGGTCGACCGTGATGGCGGCCGAGCGGGCGAGCGCGGCCAGCAGCTCGGTCAGATAGAGCGGGTTGCCGCCCGCGCCCGCGGCCAGCGCGAGCAGCCCGGCGTCGGGCCGGCCGCGTGCGAGCGCGCCCACGAGCTCGGCCACGGCCGCCTCGGACAGCGAGGTGAGCGGGACGCGCTGGGCGTCGTCGACCGCGCGCCGCAGCACCGCGAGGTCGTCCCGCTGCGGGACCGGGCGGGTGATGCCGATCAGCAGCAGCGGCACTTGCCTGGCGGTCCTGGCCAGGCGGCCCCAGAGTCGCACGCTGGCCGGATCGGCCCAGTGCAGGTCGTCGATCACAAGCACGGCCGGCCGCGCGGCGGTCTCGTCGATGGTCAGCGCGATGAGCTGCTCGGCCAGCAGCGCGGGGACGTCGGCCCCGCGGTCGGTGACCACCTCGCCGCGGAGCAGCCCGGCGATCGCCGTCCGCCTGGCATTCGCCGACGGTGCCCGGACCCGGAGCGCGTCGAGGAATGGGTGCAGCGGCAGCTCTTGGCCGAGCTCGTCCCCGGCTCCCCAGAAGACCTGGTAGCCCCACTGCGACCCGTGATGCGCACCCGCACTGGGCCGGTGGGCGCTGGGCGCGAGCGCGGCGCGGACCAGCGCGGTCTTTCCGATGCCGGGCTCGCCCTCGATGAGCACGGCGTTGCCACTGCCTCGGGCGAGGTCCCTCAGTAGCCCGTCGAGCAGCGCAAGCTCGTCGACGCGTCCAGCCAGCACGCCGGCCGCGGTTACCGGATGCACAGCCAAAGCGTACTGGCCGCTAAAGGCCCTAGCTGATCATTTATGGAACAAAGGGAACTTTCGGCACTATAATTCGATAAACGACATAATTCACGTGTTTTGAGTGGCTCTTGGGGCGAGAGATCAGCAGCAGGCTCAGGCAAGCGGGAGGGAAACTAGCGCGCTAACGTCCCCGCCGCCCGCGGGGGTGGCACGAGCGGCGGGGACTCCTGGCCGGCCTACTGAGAGGCGTGGACCCGCAGCGCCGCTTCGCGGGCGATGTCGGTCCTGCTGGCGAGTTCGAGCTTCTTCAGGATGTGCGAAACGTGGGTCGCGACGGTGCGGCGCGACAGCATCAGCCGCGCGGCGATGTCCGGGTTGGAGAGCCCCTCCTGGACGAACGCCGCGACCTTGAGCTCGGCATCGGTCAGCGACTCCCAGCCGTTCTGCGCCCGCCGGTGCTTGCTGTGCGGCCCGCGCCTGATCCCGTAACCGCGGAACTCGGCCTGCACGCGGTTGAGGTCCGCCTCCGCCCCGAGGAACTCGTACACCTCCATGGCGTGCTCGAACGCCAGCCGCGCGCCGATCCGGTCCTCCACCTCGACCAGGCACTCGGCCGCCGCTTCGAGCGCCTTGGCCCGGGGGAGCGGCCTGCTTGCGTCGGCGTACCGCTGCGCCGCCTCCAGCAGGACTGCGGCGTCCCGGTCGACCATGCCGCCGCAGTACAGGGCGTTGGCCTGGCGGTGCGGTATCTGCGACCCGTCGGCGAGTTCGGCCGCCTGCCCGGCGAGCATCTGGGCGGCCGTCTCGTCTCCGGTCTTCAGCGCGAGCCTGACCGCGTCCATGAGCAGGTCTTCGATCGCCCCGAGATCGTCGGGGTTACCGTCGAACGCGGCGGTGAGCACGGCCAGCGCCCCGGCGAGGTCGCCCGCCTGCTCTCGGTCCAGCGACCTGGCCAGGATCAGCGGCGGGATGCACTGCTGCCCGACGCGAAGCGCGTACGGCTCGGCCGCGCCGAGGTGGCCGCGCGCTACCGCGGGCTCGTTGCGGTGGAATTTGATCGTGGCGGTTATGCCAAGGTCGTCGCTGGCCGCGCTCGGTTCCTTCAGGTCCGTCGGGACGGTCTCGATCTCGGCCAGAGCATCATCCCACCGCCCGGTCTCGAAGAACAGCTGGCTGAGCATGCAGTGTGCCTGACCCAGCCGGACAGCCGTGCCCACCTGGTCCGCAAGCTGCCGCGCCCGCTCGGCGGTGGTGAGCGCCTCGTCGTGCCGGTCGAGGTTGAAGAGCGTGCCGGCCTTGTTGATCTGCAGCAGCAGGCCGAGGTCGGTGAGCCCGGGGTCGGTCTCGGTCACGGAAAGACCCCGGTCGTAGAGGGGGAGCGCGCCCGCCAGGTCGCCGCGGATCATGGCGCCGAGCGCCAGCACGTGCAGCGCCCAGCCCGTGGCCCAGGTGTCACCGACCTCCTGGGCCGACGCGAGGGCGCCGCCGGCCTCCCGGTCGGCCGCGTCGAGCTGGCCGAGGTGCAGATAGGTGCGCGCAGCCAGCACCAGCAGTCGGGCGCGGTGCTTGGCCGACAGGCCGGGCGAAGCGAGCGCCCGGTCGAGCGTCGTGAGTGACTCGGCGCTTGAGCCGTCCAGCATCCGGCATTGGGCCAGCGTCCAGTGCAAGTCGACCACCAGGTCGGGATCGGCGGCGTGGCCGAGCGCCCGCTCGGCTACCCGCACGGCTGCCGTTCTGTCGCTGGTCCGATAGAGCGCGTCAGCGAGCCGGCCGGCCAGCCACCCGTGCTTGACGGACCCGGCCGGGATACTAGCGACCGCCTGGGAGAGCAGCTCCGCCGCCACCGCGGGCGCCTGACCGACAAGCGAGTCGGCCGAGGCAGCCAGCCAGTCCATCATCCACTCGTCTACCGGCCCGGATCCCCTGGCCGAGTCGGGGCCTACCGGCGGCCGCTCGATCTCGATGGCCATGCCCGCCACGCCCGCGGGGGATGGGCTGGTTTCGGTGGGCGGACGCTCGATCTCGTCGGTCAGGCGATCGGCTGCTCCCGGGGTCTCACGGGCAGCGGAGCCCGGGCCGCCGAGCGCGCGGAGCAGCTGTCTGGCCACCCGATCGGGTGCCGCGCCGGCCGACGCGAGCGCGTGTCCGGCGTCGCGGTGCCAGGCGGCGCTCACTGCGGCAGGCATCTCGGCGTAGAGCGCCTCCCTGATCAGCGGGTGCCGGAACGCGAGGCCGGCGCCGGAATCGGTGAGGACCCCCAATGTCCGGGCCTCGTCGAGCGCGGGGACCAGGGCGGCGACGGTCCGGCCGAGCACCGCGGTCAGATCGGCGATTCCGAACTCCACGCCGAGCAGCGCCGCCGCGCGCAGCACCTCCCTCGTCGGCGCGGAGACGAACCCGAGCCGGTCGGCGATGGCGCCGGGCAGCGAGTCGGGCACGGCGCCGTCCGCGAGCTGGGCGGCGCCCGTCGGCGTGACCGTGATGCCACCTGACCTTGCCAGCGCGGCCAGCATCTCTGTCAGGTAGAGCGGATTGCCCGCCGCGCTGGCCGCGAGACGGAGCAGCCCAGTATCCGGTCGGCCGCCGGCCAGCGTGCCGACGAGTTCCGCCACAGCGGGCTGCGCGAGCGAGCCGAGCTGGACCCGATGCGCATCGTCGACCGCACGCCGCACCGCGAACAGGTCCTCTCGCTGTGGGACCGGACGCGTCACGCCGATGAGCAGCAGCTGCACCTGATGGGCAGTTCTGGCGAGGCGGCCCCAGAGCTTCACGGAGGCAGGGTCAGCCCAGTGCAGGTCGTCGATCACCAGGACGGACGGTCGCACGTTGGTCTCGTCGATGGTGAGCGCGATGAGCTGCTCGGCCAGCAGGGCGGGGACGTCGGCGCCGCGGTCGGTGGCGACCTCGCCGCGAAGCAGCCCGGCGATCGTCGCCCGCCTGGCGTTTGCCGAGGGTGCCCGAACTTGGAGAGCTTCGAGGAACGGAAGGAGCGGGAGCTCCTGGCCGAGCTCGTCCCCGGATCCCCAGAAGACCTGGCAGGTGCCGGGTGAACCACGGCGCGCACCCGCCTGCGCGGCGAACTCGTAGGCGGCAGCCGAGACCGCGGCGCGGATGAGAGCGGTTTTGCCGATGCCAGGCTCGCCCTCGATGAGCACGGCGTTGCCACTACCTTGAGCCAGATCCCTCAATAGCCCACTCAGCAGCGCAAGCTCGTCATCGCGTCCGGCCAGCACGCCGGCCGGGGTTACCGGATGCATGTGACGAAGCGTACTAGATGCGTATCTGCCGAACAAGCGGAACGTTTTAGGACATTAATTCGGTGGGCGTGGAACGGGATCCGCGGTGGCGTCTTGTTATTTCTTTGTAATATGCAATGAAAATAGCATTGCAATGTGCAGTGCATCTTATGCTGATAATTAGCCGGCATCAATGCTGATAGTTTGCTCGGCAAAGAATACCATGAGCCGACCTCTTTTAATTCGATCGTTCTATATGTCACGATAGTTTATGTAATCAGCCATAGACTGGTGATGTAAAACACGGACAGAGAGGTCCGCGTGGCGGGGCCGCCGATCCACGTCGAAGGCAGTGGCCTTGGCAAACGCATGGAGGAATCATGCGCATTCGGCGTAACATAATCGCTCCCCTCATCCTCACGATCGGCGCCATCGGGTCCATGGTGGCCGTCCCCGCAGTATCCGCCCTGACCGCCGTGACTCCCGCTACCACCGCAGTGGCGGGCATGTCGCCGAACGTTATCGGTTTTCACGGGTGAAATGAAGAGCCCGGCCAGCAGCCCGCCGTCGATTCCCTGAGTCGACCGCGGGCTGCTGGCTTTTGGCGTGTAACGGCAGAAGAAGTTCGCCAGAAGAGTTGAAGACATTCTTGGTCCGGCATTCGACCGCGTTCGTTCCAGGTACCTTGCGGCGGTTTCTGTCACCACTGGACCGTGAGCCAAGTGGTGCACGTGAATCGCGATAATGATCAGCTCCCCTCAACGGGGGCCGGCTTAATCAGTCGCTCTGCCTGGGCTCGGCCGTCACTGCGTCATCACTGACTTGGTCCTGTCACATGCCCTCCGGGCCGGCACGGAAATAACGCAAAGTAATATTCCGACTACCTCTTGCGTACATACTGTCCGTTAACGTACGCTACTTTATGTAATCAGCCCAACGCTGGCGATGATCGACGCGACAGACGTGCCGCGTCGTGCGGGCCGCCTGAGCCGGGTGGCGGGCTGCTGGCCTCGGCTTACGCATGGAGGAATCATGCGCATTCGACGCACCGTCATCGCCCCCGTCATCCTCACCATCGCCGCCGTCGGGTCGATCGTCACCGCCCCCGCGGTGGCCGCCCTGACCTCGGTCGCCCCCGCCGCCTCGGTGGCAGCCACCAGTAACGCCTACATCTACCACGCGTGAACTAGCGCGCCCGGTCAGCGGCCCGCCGTCGATTACTCAATCGACGGCGGGCCGCCGCCTTTCCCCGGCGCGCATTACCGCCAGTCACTCCGTTGACTGTTATCGCTCTCTTGTCATCCGTGCCATCCGCAAGCGCGTGCGTAGACACGATTGGATCACCTCGGGAAGATATAGGCTGATGTACTGGTTTCGGCAATTCTTTCCGTGAAATATTCAAGAGCGGCACCACTTGTCTGTCCACAGCCGGAAGGAGGCGCACCCGTTGGCCGAGGAAGGCTCTCCCACCGTCCGCCGACTGCGGCTTGCCGCCGAACTTCGATCGCTGCGTGAGGCGAAAGGGGTCAGCGGGGAGACGGTGGCGCGCAATCTCCGCTGGTCGCCCTCGAAGATCAGCCGATATGAGCGGGCCAAGACCGGCCTGCGCCCCCGGGAGGTCGAGCGGCTGCTCGACTACTACGCGGTCAAGGGCGCGCACCGCCAGATGCTGCTCGCGCTCGCCCAGGACGCGTCGCAGAAGGGCTGGTGGGAGGAGTACGCCGACTCCGTCCCGGAGGACTACCAGCAGTTCATCGGCCTTGAGCACGAGGCCACGGCGGTCGCGATCTGGCACGTGGACGTGGTCGCGGGGCTGCTGCAGACCGAGGGCTACGCCCGGCACATCATCGACAGCTACGACCGCGTTGAGCCGATCGCGCCGTCCCAGGTCACCAGGCTGGTCCGGGTCCGCCTGCGCCGCCAGCAGGTTCTTGACCGGCTCGGGCTCAAGATATCGGTGGTGCTCGACGAGTCCGTGCTGCTCCGCAGGATCGGTACCGACCTGGTGATGTACGACCAGTTGCAGCGACTGGCGCGCGAGTGCGAGCGGCCCAACATGACGCTGCAGATCCTGCCGCTCGACGCCCAGCACATCGTCATCGGCGAGTCGTTCGTGCTGTTCGGCTTCGAGTCCGACGGTGACGCGGTGCTGCAGGACGTCGTCTCCACCGAGCAGATGCGCAGCGGCTTCATCCTTGAGGGCGAGCGCGAGACCCACCTGCACCGGGTCGCGTTCCGTACCCTCACTGAGGCGGCGTTGTCCCCGGCCGACTCCAGGACGCTGATCCTGGAAACCGCCGAGGCTCGCTGGTCCGCCGCGAGGACTGCCGCCCCCCGGGCGACCGCCTCCTAACCCGGTCTCGCGCTGGCGCCGAGACCCCATCTTTCGCTGCCGGTGAGACCCCCATCTCCCGCTGCCGGCCAGACCCCATCTTCCGCTGCCGCCAGGGCCACTGGCCTGTCGGCTACGCCACCGACAGGATCGCCATCCTGTCACCTACGCCACCGACAGCCCCTATTGGTGTCGCTGGCGTAGGTGACAGGTCGGGTTTGGGGTGGATGGCGTAGGCGACAGGTCTCCGCAGTTGGCGGGGTGGTGCGACCGGGGCCGCCGCGATGCAGCTAAGCGTTTATTGTCGTGCGCCTATGTTATTTTCAAATACTTATGTGAATGTTTGAGTAATTAGGGGCTGAGGGACGCTTGCCTGGCTACTAGCTGCGTTTGGGTTAAAGCGGGAACATGATGCCTGTGGTGCTGTTAACCTGCGCATGCGGCTACCCATGGTGTTAATGCTGGTAGCCGTGTGTGAGGGAAGCACACCAATCAGTGAGGGGTAGCGTGACCATGTCTACGCTCGGTAGTCAGCCAGTGTGGGTGAAGAGCTCGCTAAGTTTCGCCAACGGCAACTGCGTCGAAGTGGCGGATCTATCCGGCGGCGAGATCGGTGTTCGCAACAGTCGGGAGGCGGCAGGGGCGGTCCTGCGGTTCACGCCCGACGAGTGGCAGGCGTTTATCGGCGGCGTTCGGAACGGTGAGTTTGACCGCTTTGGCGGCTGATAGGCCCAAGTAGTACGAGCGCGAAACGGCGGGTTCCCCCCTCAGGGAACCCGCTTTTGCTTTCCGCCCCCAGCCTCAGCGGTTCGTGAGGCTAGGCTGCACCGACAACGCAAGCAGCCGGATATTGCCGGGCTGGGCGTCGTCGAAGTTGTACATCCGTCCGTACTTCGGCCGCAGCAGCTTGAGGAAGCGGGGCACCGCCTCTTCGACCACCTTGGCCCGCTGCGCGCCCCATTCCCCGATCGGCCCGGCCGTGAACGGGTTCGGCCCGCCATCGGCCGCGCTGCCTTGCGCGCGGCGGCCGGACCCGCCAACGAGGGTCACCCGCTGCCGGGGGCGAGCGGCTCCGCCGCCGACGGCTCGACGTACTCGGCGTCGGTGATGGAGAGCGGCTCTTCCTGCCAACCGTCACGCATCGCGAAGGCCATGACTTCTCCCTTGAGTCGGCTTGCGAGTCGGCTTGCGCCGATGGTCGCACAGCCGGCCCTGACCGTGAAGTGGCGCAAACGCTAAAGGGAGACGGGTGCCTTCGTTGACGGACCTGGAAATACGGCAGCTGACCGATGTCTTGCGCTGAAACTTGCAGCAGCATTGTTATAGCAAAAGTCAACTGGTAACGGGGGCTCCCAAGCACGAGCAGGAGCGCGGGCAGCGGCCCGCTACCAGGTCCAACCTAGCGGCTTAGGCTCAGCTGGGTTGGGCACTTAGATCCCCTGCGGGCAACCGGTGTGACGATCCCGCGATTCCACACCGCACTACCCGCCCGAGGTCGCACGGGCGCGCAAAATGCCCGCAGGGGCCAGGCGGGGACGGTGAGCCGACAGCCCCCGGCGGCTCACCGTCCCCGCCGTGACGGCTGCGAGTAACGCACAAAACCTAATGTCAGCGAAGGGACAACGGTGGGAACCCCAATGGTGGGAAGCCGCCCCGTACGGGGAACGAAGATTGACACCTGGGTGAAGAGCTCGCTGAGCTTCGCCAACGGTAACTGCGTCGAGGTGGCGGACCTGCGCGGAGGCGAGATCGGCGTCCGCAACAGCAAGGACTCGGCCGGACCGGTCCTGCGGTTCACGCCGGACGAGTGGCACGCCTTCATCGGCGGCGTCAGGAAGGGCGAGTTCGACCGCTTCGGCCTGAACTAACCAAGGGAGGCGCCGAGGGCGCGCCGGACCGGGAGCTCAGGCCTCGTCCGGCACGTCCTCGCGCTGCTGCACGGCGAGCTGGGCGCGGACGTCATCCATGTCCAGGCCCCTGACGGCCTCAATGAGCTTTTCCAGGGACGCGGCCGGGAGCGCGCCCGCCTGCGAGAACACAAGCACCCCGTCCCTGAACGCCATAAGGGTCGGGATCGAGGTGATCTTCGCCGCGCCCGCGAGTCCCTGCTGGTCCTCGGTGTCGATCTTGCCGAACGTGATGTCGGTGTGGCTCTCGCTGGCCGCCTCGAAGATCGGGCCGAACATGCGGCACGGGCCGCACCAGGACGCCCACCAGTCGACGAGCGTGATGCCCTCCTTGGTGACGACCTCTTCGAACGTCTCCTCGGTCAGTGCGACGGTGCTCATCTTCGCTCCTTCAGCGGTTCTGGGGGACAAGCGTGTACGACCCGTATAACGCATGCGGCCAGCGCTCATTCCCGTGCCGCCGCCGGTGGGGCCCGGGCCGGGCGGGCAGGGCGAAGCAACGGTCCGTTCGGGGGAAAATCTTTTGAATTTTTCGAACGGACCGTGGTCCTACCCGATCGCTCCGGCTACCGCGATGGCGATGGCGGCCACCAGGTTGGAGTAGACCGCCCGGGCGGAGCTTGCGAGCCAGGCCGAGCCGTCCGGGTCGATTGTCACGACCAGGCGCCCGTCGGCCAGCGCCCGGGTCAGCCGGGCGGCCGCGTCATCGTCCGGTCGCCGTTCTGCCCGGGCCGCGAGGACGTCGCGGAGCGAGTCGCGCAGCCGGAGCAGGGCGCCGTGCTCCGAGCCGCTCAGTGTCGCGTCGCCGTCGGCCGGGAGCAGGCCGGCCGCGCGGAGCCAGGCGGCCGCGTCCTCGCGGGTGGCTAGCGGGTCCGCGCCGGAGCGGGTGGTGTCGGCGAGCGACGTGATGATGGTCAGCGCCTCGGCGGCGGACGGGCGGCCGGCGGGCGTGGCGGAGCGATCGGGGACGGTCACGCTCCGATCGTAACGATCCATGGCGGACCGCGCTGCCGCGGGGGAAAACGATGTCAGGCGGCCGAGCCGTCCTCGAGCGCGCTCGCGCGGCCGGGCAGCAGCGGAAACGACCGCTCGGCGCGGCTGGGCAGCAGGTAGTTGCCACGCTTGGTGACGAAGATGAACTCGTTGATGCCGTTGTTCACCGTGTCGGTGATCGACGGGTTCCGCAGCTGTGCGCTGCTGGCGTTCATTGCCGTCCTGGTGGCGACGAAGTCTTCGATCGTGCGCTGAAGGGCGACGAAGTGCAGCCCCGCCTCGCCGCCGTCGGTGGTGTCGAAGTCCCGGCGCAAGATGATCGGCCTGCCCTTCCTGCGGGCGGTGGCCGACGTCTGGGCGTGCCCGACCACGCCGTATCTGGTGATCGCCTGGCCGAGCAGTTGGGGGTCGCTCGCCGCGTCGGTGGTGAAGTGGTTCACCTGTTCCTGGCTGACCTGCGGTGCGTACATGCGGGCGACCCGCTCCTGCTGTGACAGCTGCGCGTACCAGCTGTCCAGTCGAAGCCGCATGGAGCTGGCGTGCATGGTGGTGCCGCCGGCGAACGGGCCGTCGGGGATCGTCACGTCGTCCTCGGTCGCCTGGTTCCGCTTCAGAGCCGATTTGAATCCCATGAAAAGCGGCGCCTCCCCCGGCACGGGCTGGCCTCCGGGAATGCCGCCAGTGCGCTGGCGTTCGGCGGGCAGGCCGGTGCCGACGAACCCGGTGCGGGTCTCCCGCCACCGCAGCGCGGCCGAGATGTCGAGCGGCTCGGCCGCGTCGGTGTAGTAGGGGATGGGCGTGCCGCGGGTCAGTGCGGCCTCGACCTCGGCCAGCCGCTTCTCGTCGTCGGAGGCGATGTGCAGGCAGAGGTGGTAGTCGTCGATCGCGGGCTGCTCGAAGTCAGACAGCGCCCTGGCCGGCGGGATCGGCGGCGCGAGGCGGAGCACCTCGGTAAAGTACGCGGGCCCCCAGCCCGCGGTGAACAGCAAACCGGACGGCATCCAGCGGAAGGTCCGTTCGAGCGTGCGCAGCGCGGCCTCCAGCAGCCGGGCGTAGGCGGGCGTGGGAGTGCCGACGACGTCGAAGAAGAGCAGCCGGTCGAACTGCGGCGGTATCGAGTCGCCCTGCAGGTCAGTGGCGAGGTAAGCGGTCCACGCGTGCTGGCGCGCGGGCAGCCCGGCCGGCGGTTTGACCAGCTCCACGTCGGGCACGGCAGGCCCGGCGGCGGCGCTGGCGCCGAGCGCCTTGTCGATCGCGACACCCGCGCCTGCCACGGCGCCTACGCCGACGGCGGTGCCCGCGCCGAGCAGAAACCGGCGCCTGGTCAGCCAGGCGAAGTTGGGGGTGACCATGAGGGCTCCGGTTAGGACGTTTGCTTCCAGTGGAAGGTGAAGTTGACTCGGTGGGGCGTCAGCCACACGTCCTGGTACTCGACGTGGCGGGCCGACACCGGCGGCGAGACCAGCAGGGACAGGTGGTAGGTGCCAGGCCCGGGGAGGACGACGTTGTTGCCGTAGTGCGGCCCCATGTACCGGGCGATCATAGGCCACAGGCTCTCGTCGAAGGGGGTCTTCGAGCCTTCGGTAATGGTTCCCCAGACGCTCGCGTACGGGATCACCACCCCGGTCTGCGCGTCGTTGAGCAGCACCATCAGGTGGAAGCTGACGTCCTTGGGCGGCTTGACCTCCTGCATGGCGGTGCCGTTGTAGATCAGGAACGGCACCGCGGTCATCGCCTCAGCGGTGATCTTCATCCCCTGCCAGTCGGCCACGCCGAGGACCTGAGTGGGCACCGGGTTGACCCCGCCGGCCGACGCGGCCGCCGCTGCCGCGGCGGCGGCCGAGCCGCTGGGGCAAGCGGGCATGCTCATGCCGGGCATGCTGCCGCAGCTGGCCATCGGAGTGGCGGCCGCCGACGTGCTCGGCCGGGCGGCGGCCGGACCGTCCGCGGCGGCGCTGGCGCTGCAGCCAGCGGCTAGCAGGGTGGCCAGGGCGGCGGCGGCGATCGGGGCGGCGCGCCGGAGCGGGCGGCGCATTCGGTTGAGCGTGGGCATCTGAGTTCCTCTCGGCGGCGCTTGGCTCTGCTTGGCTTCCTGCGGCGGGTGGTGACTGGGTTGCTCGCGGCTAGCCGGCCGCCTTCGCGGCGCGGGCGAGCGCCGCGCGCACGTGCCGGTCGAGGCTGGCGGTGCTGAGCCACCCAGAGGTGGACACTTCCCAGGTCCAGATGGCCTCTCCGGACGGGGAGGCGAGCACCAGCCAGGGCTCGCCCTGCACCCCGTAGCCGTCCGCCACCTGCCCGCTGCCGTCGATCCCGACCGGGTAGGAAAGCGGATGCGTCAGGCTGGCCAGGAACTTCGACAGCGCCGACGCCGACGGCTCCACGCTGCCCTCGTCGATCGCGGTGAGACCGGGGAGGCGGGCGCCTGCCGCGGCCGACTGGTACGCGTTGAGCGCGTCGAGCTGCCCGCCGAGGCTGGTGATCTCCTGGTCCCAGGTCGCGAAGAACAGGTAGAGCCGCGCCTGCTTCTGCTCGCCGGGCTCGCCGGGACCGAGGCTGACGTAGCCGCCGCCTGCCGCCGGCACGGCGGTCGGATAGGCCGGGCCGATGGTGGCGACCTGGTTGTAGGACAGGTGCGAGTGGACCGCCGGGTGGCTCGGCAGCAGGCTGGAGACCTCGTTGGCCAGGAGCTGCCCGAGCTGGGGGACGGCCGAGTAGGCGAGCTGGGTCAGGTACAGCTTCGCGAGCCTGCCCTGCTGATTGATCACGAAGATCGCGGGCTCGTGGTCGATCTGGTTCTCGTTGACGGTAACGCCGATGCTGTAGTCCTTCCATACGCTCTTCAGCTGCGGCAGCGACCCGGTGAGGTACCGCCACTGGTAGAGCATCCCGTGCAGCTCCGAGTAGGACAGCACGTCCTCGACCGAGGTCGCCTTGGGGTTGGCGTCGATGCCGAGCAGCTGAACCTGGCCGGCGGCCGCGCCCAGCATCGTCTTGGCGTCGACCAGCGCGGCCGTGGTCAGCGGGCAGACGGTGGTGCACTCCGAGTCGTTGAACGCGAGGATGACGACCTTGCCGCGGTAGGAGCTGAGCGAGACCGGCTGGCCGAACTGGTCGGTGAGGGTGAAGCCGGGCGCGACGGTGGACAGGGACGTCCCCGGGTCGAGGTTCGGGTTGCCGGCCAGACCCGCGACGGCCGCCGCGCTGGCCGGGCGTCGCGCCGGCCGTCGGCGGTGAGCACCGTGTGCAGGATGATCAGGACGGTCGCGGTCGCGACGAACCCGCCCGCCAGCCAGGTGCCGGGGATCGCCAGGCGCGGGCGCGCGGTCGGTCTCGGCAGCCTGGCCAGCCGCGACCATCCGGGAACGGCCGACGGCCGGAGCCCGGCGCGCCGGGCGAGCCAGCCGCCCAGGGCGCAAGCGGCCAGAACGGCGGCCACGAGGCCGACGATGAGCGGCAGCTGGCGTACCTGACGGGCTCGCGCCGGCGCCTGGCCGGCTGCCGGTGTCGGCGTTGCCGGCGGCGGTGCCGGTGCCCGGGCCGCCGCTCGTGGTTCCCGTCGCCTGGCCGGCTGCGGGAGGCGCCAGCGAGACGCCGGCGGCGGAGGCGAGCGCCCGCACGGCGGTCTCGGCCGACGCGGCCAGGCCGCCCCCGCCGGGCTTGACGGCGAGCTTGCCGAGCACCTTGTAAGCGGCGGCGGTCGAGTGCCCCTGCCAGTTGAAGCCGAACCCGTCTGGCATCACCACCAGCAGCCGCTGCGAATAGGCGAGGGAGAGCTCGATGCCGAGGAAGCTCGCGTAGCTGGTCGGCTTGCCCCACAGCTGGGTAATCGCCCCCAGGTCGGCCCGGGTGGCGATGACCGCCACCCGGATGGTGAAGCCGCTGCGAGACGCGGAAGTGAGCAGGTCTCCGAGCTCCACCTGCTGCGGTATCGAGATGTTGGAGTCGGACGCGACGAACAGGTTCTGGTACACGAGCACGTCGCTGCCGGGATCGCCGTCGGCGGTGACGGCGTGGGCGGCCGGGGAGAGCACACCGAGCGCGCAGGCGGCGAGCAGGGCCAGCGCAACCGCGAGGACGACGCGGCGGAGCCTCGTCACGTTGCCGGACGACCGGGTCGATGGATGGGGCAGTGTGCCTTCTCGCGGAATGCGTCCGGTCTCATGTCGTATAAGTGCCGTCCGGGGCGGCTGGAGTTCCCGGCTGTTCGGCGATCTGTTAGGTCCTGCCGCGGTGGTTCAGGTCTGCGTAGAATCCGGGCATCGGGCTGCGGGCGCAGGAGGATGCCGTGCGAGTAGAGGCTGCCAGCACAGCGTCCCGGCTCGCTTCGCAGGTGAAGCTTCCGGCGGTGGTGAAGATCCCGCCCCGGGTCAAGGTGCCGGTCGGCCGGGCCGACCTTTCGCTGAGGCCCATGATGTGGATGTTCCTGGCGATACTGATTACCTTCCTCATCACGAGAATTGTGACCAGGCTGATCCGGTCGGGCAGCGGGGCCGGGGCCGGGCTGGGCGACGTCCGGATCGCGGGCAATCACGTTCATCACCAGGTTTTCGGCATCCTGATCATCATCGGGGCCGGCATCTTCCTGGTCTCGAAGACCCCGCAGGGCCCGGCGCTGGACGCGGCCGCCGCCGTCTTCGGCGCGGGCGTCGGCCTCACCGTCGACGAATTCGCGCTCTGGCTGCACTTGGAGGATGTCTACTGGTCGGAGCAGGGGCGCAAGTCGGTCGACGCGATCTTCTGCGTTCTGGTGATAACCGGGGCGCTGGTCGGCGGAGCCGACTTCGTGACCGGCCGCATCGGGACGACGACGTGGTGGTCGTCGGTCGCGGTCATCGCCGTCAACCTCCTGCTGTGCGCGATCTGCCTGCTCAAGGGCAAGGTCGTGACCGGCGTTACCGGCATCGTCGTCGGCCTGGTGGCCCTTGTCGGGGCGGTCAGGCTGGCCAAGCCGGGATCATGGTGGGCCTCGCACCGTTACGCCAGCCGGCCGCGGCTCGCCAGGCGCGCGGCCGGCCGCTACGGCCAGCGTCACCAGGAGCGATGGAACCGGCTGAGAGACCTCGTGGCCGGCGCCCCCTCCCGGCCGACGCCAGGCTGATGGGACCCGCATCGCGCCGAGGGCGGATGCCAGTCAGAGAACCGCGCCGCGAGGTGCCACCTCAATGGCGGCGACGCCCCGGCCGAACAGCACGACGAGCCGGCCACCGTGCCGGGCGCGAAGCAGGCCGGAGTCCCCGGCAAGCGCCGCGATGACATGCTCGGTGACCTCGTCCGCGTCGTCCGTGCCAGGTTCGTCGTACCCGACGTCCAGGTGATCGCCGCCGATGAGCCGGACTCGCAGCACAATTCCCGCCATGGCCATGCATCGTAACTGCCCAGTTGGCAAACGACCAGTGTCGCGGCCCCCGCGCGGGGCGGCGCTGGTTGTCCGGGATCTCGGCCGCTGGCCGTTAAGCGGTTCGCGCCGTCGGCTTCAGGACACGCTGGGAGGTGGCTCGACCGGTGGGGGGAAATCGCGAGTCTGATTGGCCGGCGATGGCTTGGTGAGCTCGGCGACCTTTCCGTCCGCGGTCAGGTGGCGCCAGCTGGTCTGCCAGTCCGGCAGGTCGGGGTTGTCCTGCTCCCAGTCGACGAACGTGGCTTCGTCGCAGTAGTGATCCAGCCGGGCGGTGATGCCCAGGTGCGGCTGGCTGTCCACGAAGGCCCGCATGAGCCGACGGTCTTGCCAGGCGCTGACGCTCCACCACGCGTTGTGCGCCTCGGCGAGCGCGTCCGCGCCGAGGTTACCCTCGGACTTTTGCGCCTGCTCGATGGCGGCGACGCCGTCGGTGAAGAACTCGTCAAGCAGCGCCGGGTCCTTGAGCCGCAACCGAGTGACAACGATAACGGGCATCACGATCTCCCTTTTCGTATTGGGATGAAAGTTTAGGTCTCTCCTTATTTTTGGGATTCGGGTTGGGATGCCGGTTCGGCGTGTGTCTATTTGCCTGTCTGGTGGGGGTGCGGCAAGCTGCGGGACGTGCCCGATGAGCCCGTGCCGGATGACGCTGCGCGGCTTCGTGCTGCGAACTCGCGGCTGCGGGCGTTGCTGGCGGAGCGGGACGCGGAGATCGCGGTGCTGCGGGGGCACGTGGATGAGCTGATGGCGCTGCAGGCGGAGGCCCGTGAGCTGCGGGACCGGGCGGCGGGGCTGGAGGCGCAGGTCGCGGACATGGCGGCCCGGCTGGGGCAGAACTCGCAGAACAGCTCGCGGCCGCCGTCGTCGGACGGGCTGGCGAAGCCGGCGCCGAAGTCGCTGCGGGGGAAGTCCGGACGGAAACCGGGCAGGCCGAAGGGGCAGCCGGGTGCGACGATGCAGTTCAGCGACCGTCCCGACGCGGTGGTCCGGCACGAGCCGGCCTGCTGCTCGTCATGCACGGCAGGGCTGGGCGGGGCGCCGGAGGCGGGCGTGGTCCGGCGGCAGGTCACGGAGGTCCCCGGGGCGCGGGCCGTGGTCACCGAGCACCAGATGGCCGGCCGCCGCTGCGGGTGCGGCACGGTGACCTGGGCGGACGCGCCCGCCGGGGTCACGGCCCCGGTCCAGTACGGGCCGCGGGCCGCGGCGATCGCGGCCTATCTCTGGCACGGGCAGTTCCTGTCCCGCGCCCGGACCGGGCAGGCGATGGCCGACCTGTTCGGCATCGCCCCCTCGCCAGGCGCGATCGCCTCCATGGCCAGGAGGATCGCCGACGCCGCCGCGCCGGCCGTCGAGGCGGTCCGCGGCGCGCTGGCCGCCGCTCCCGTGGCGCACTTCGACGAGACCGGGTTCCGGGTCGCGGGGAGGCTGGCCTGGGTACATTCCGCGTCGTCGGGGAAGTACGCGCTGGTCACTGTGCACGCCAAGCGCGGCAGGGACGGGATGGACGCCGCCGGGGTGCTGCCCGGCTTCGGCGGGATCGCCTGCCATGACGCGTGGGCTCCTTATGACTGCTACGACTGCGGCGGGCACGCCCTGTGCTGCGCGCACGTGCTGCGCGAGCTGACGGCGGTCACCGAGACCGGCACGGACCGCGACGTCACCTGGGCGCGGCAGGCGATCGAGGCGCTGCTCGCCCTGAAGAAGGCCGCGGACGCGGCTCGCGCGGACGGGCTGGCCGCGATCAGCGAGGAGACCCTGGACGAGCACTCCCGCTGGTTCCGCGAGGCCGCCTCCGCCGGAATCATGCTGAACGCCGGGCGCCGCACCGCCCTGCAGAAGAAGAGGCACGCCCTGGCGTCCCGGCTGGCCGCCCGCGAGGCGGACTACCTCCGATTCGCCTCTGACCTGCGCGTTCCCTTCGATAATAACGAAGCCGAGCGGGTCATCCGCATGAGCAAGCTCCGCATCAAGGTCTCCGGCTGCATGCGCTCCATGAAGGGCGCCGAGACCTTCTGCGCGATCAGGACATACCTCGCAACCGCCGCCCGCCACGGAATCGGCTGGCTCGACGCACTCGCCCAGGCCGCCGCGGGCACCCCGTGGATCCCAGAAACCGGATAAGCACCCCGGCGGGAAAGCGCCAGGCATCCGGGCCGAAACCGGAACCTATCTAGTTACGAAAGTTTATTATCCAGCCTCGATATACACTATGAGGCTTATTCACGGGCCGGATCTGTTATGTGAAGTTTATCCTGCCGACGGCGCGCCTGAATGAAAGACGGCCTGTTTCTCGAAATGATTGGGTTACCACACGCCAATCAAAGAAACAGGCCATCGCCATGTATCATACCACGGGCTTCACCTATGACGAGCTGATCGACATCTGCGTGCTCCTCACTTCCGCCGAGTGTGACCCCGGCGCCGCGACGTGGCCGCCTTGCCTCGGCCTCTTTAATTCCGTGGTGGCGACCCTCGCTTACCTGCGTCAAAATCGCACGCAGTCGGATATCGGAGACTCGCTTGGCGTTTCGCAGCCCACTATCAGCCGCGCCGTAACGGTAATAACCCCGTTGCTTTCGATGATCCTAGCCGAATATGCTCCCGTCGCCGATGACCTCGACCCGGAGGTCCAGTACATCGTGGATGGGACACTGCTGCCCTGCTGGTCATGGTCCGGACACAAGGAACTCTACTCAGGCAAGCACAAGACAACCGGCATGAACGTCCAGGTCGCCTGCACCATCTATGGCAAGCTCGCCTGGATCTCCGACCCCGTTAACGGAAGCCGTCACGATAATTACTGCCTGGGCGAGTCTGACGTGCTGCGCACGTTCGATCCGAAGAACTGGATGGGAGACAAAGGCTACATCGGCAACGGGATGATCACACCATTCAGGAAGCCCGAAGGCCGTGAATTGCTTGACTGGCAGAAAGAGTTCAACGCCGAAGTCAACAGGATCCGATGGATGATCGAGCAGGTTATCTCGCATTTTAAGAACTGGACCATCATGCACACCGATTACCGTCGACCGCTCAACACGTTTACGACGACCATCTCAGCAGTAATCGGCCTGCACTTCTACCGGATGGCCTGAATAACCCTCTATGACTCAAATTTTGCCGGCAAATAGCAGATAATGAGCCACCTTATGCCCATTAATGCGCCGTCCACCAAAAGGCATGCCGCCCGCACGATCCAGCGCGGTGGATTAGAATTGAGTCCTGTGAAGATCTACGGATCGGTGGCCCTGGTCACCGGTACCGACCGCGGGCTCGGCCGGGTGTTCGCCCGGGAGCTGGTTAGTAGGGGCGCGGCCAGGGTCTACGGAGCGGCACGTGATCCCGCCGCCGTGACCGAACCCGGCGTGACCCCGATTGCGCTCGACATCACCGATCCTGAGCGTATCGCCCGCGTCGCGTACGAGTGCGCGGACGTCACCCTGCTGGTGAACAACGCGGGCGTGATGAAGGCCAGCCCGTTCATCGGCGCGCCGAGCCTGGACGCGGCCCGGCTGGAGATGGAGGTCAACTACTTCGGCACGCTGAACATGTGCCGGGCCTTCGCGCAGGTACTGGCGGAACACCGGGGCGGCGCGATCGTCAACATGCTGTCGGTGGCCAGCTTCTACACCCACCCCCTCGATCCGTCGTACAGCGCGTCCAAGGCGGCGGAATTGTCGCTGACCAACGGCATCCGGATGGAGCTCTCCGGTCAGGGCACGCTGGTGGTCGCCGTGCACGCCAGCTTCATCGACACCGATATGGCCGCGGGGGTCGACGCGCCGAAGATCAGCCCGGAATCGGTCGCTCAGCAGACCTTCGACGCCGTCGAGGCTGACGAGACGGAGGTTCTGGCCGACGAGCGGTCCCGGACCATCAAGGCACAGCTGCCGCGCGATCACGAGCTGATCTACGCGCCGCTCCAGAAGATCTTTTTCCCGCCCGCCAAGGACTCCGGCTAGCGGGCGCTGCCCTCGCGGTGTGCGGCTCATCCGCCCAGCCACTGGCCGTGGCGACGCCCCTGCTCATGGCAGACGACGCGCAACAACCCGCTCGTAAGATCAGTCTGTGCCCAGGAACACGGCGCGCGTTCCGCGCGCAGTACGCATCGCGGTCCTGGTGATGGCGGCCGCGGCCGTCGTGGCGGCCTGCAACTCGTCGCAGCCGCCTAACCGGCCCTCCGCGATCGCGTCGATCCCCAGGTCGCTGCTGAGCGAGGCACGGCCGATCGGCACCGGCCCCCGCTTCACGCTGTCGGCCAACGGCCCGGTCGTCGACCGGTGCCAGCGGTCGCTCGGCCCGCGCGTCGGCGTGCACATCGAGGTGTTCGCCGCCAACCGGGTCCTGCTGCTGCCTGCCGGGATCGGCGTCCGGGCGCCCTGGGCAAGGCTCAACGGCCGGATCACCAGCGCCCGCTGCTACGGCGCGCTGGTGACGCTCGACCCGACCGGTCTCGTCCTGGTCCGCCCGGGTTCCCGTCTAACGCTCGCAGATCTGTTCCGCTCCTGGGGGGAGCCGCTGTCCCGCACCCGGCTTACGTCGTTCAGCCCGCCGGCCGGAGCCGAGGTCGCGGTGTTCGTCGACGGCCGCCGTTGGCCTGCCGGGCCGGCCTCAGTCCTCCTCACCAGGCACGCCGAGATCGTCCTCGAGGTCGGGCCGCCCGTCCCGCCGCACTCCTCCTACGCCTTCCCGCCGGGGACCTGACTGCCGTCGCGACATTTCAGGATGTGGAACAGTTGCCGCCGGGCTTCGGGGGTGATCCAATGGCGGTGGCGATGAGGCTCGCCGTGACCACGGGACCGCCGTTGATGGCCTCTACCTGACAGAAGACACGGGCGGAGGCGCGGGATGGGCGAGCCCTGGACAGCCGATTGGGAGCAGATCGTCGGGTGCGACCTGGTGCCGCACCTGATACCAGCGGGACAGCCTCAGCAGGCGCGTCGGCCCACGGGCATGATCTCGCTACCGGATGGCGCGCACGCGGCTCTTTCTGAGGGCGTTGGGGACGTTGGGCCAGGTGGCCTGCTGGTTGTCCCGGCGGCCGCCTGGCGGTGGCACGGATGGCGACGTCTCAGCCTCTACTCGCCGCTGAGCGTCGCGGGGATCGGCGAGCAGGGGATCGGGCTTTGGGTCCAGACGCTGCCTGCCCCCGCCGTTCGCGTCCAGGTGCCGTTCAGCGAGATCGCCGCCGTCGAGCAGCACGCAGACGGGCCGTGGTGCGTGATTGCGGTGACCGGTACGGCGGGCCGGCTGCTGGTGAGGTACCGGGAGGACGGGCACACGGCCGCGGACGAGTGGATTCGCTACCTGCGGCTGCGCGCCGCCCCGATGCCCGCGCCGGTTCCTTCCGCACTTTTCTGCGGCCATTGCCCGCGCGCCGTCAGGGACCCGGAATCGTTCCTGCTCAATCCCGGCGATGACGTCATCTGGGCAGGCTGGCGCTCGCGCGCCCATGGAGCGTCCTGTCTGCTCGCCGTGACCGCATGCGAGCTGATCATCGCGCAATCCCGGCCAGGACGCGGCCGGCTGAGACGCGCGATCACGCGGACAGTGTTCGTGCCACGCCAGGCGCTGCGGAGCGTCGTCGCCCGGGCGGGATCACTCCGGCTGCGGAGCGCAGGCACCGACGTGGACGTCGAGCTGTGGTCCGGCCAGGCCGCGGCCGCCGCATCTGTCTGGCTGAGCCAGGTGCTTGGCGACCGCGATTGCAATGGCGCCGACTCCTGGCAGGGTCAGCCCGGCGGCACCTGACGCGCAAGCTGGCACGTCGGCCAGGGGATCCTGGCCGCTTCCCAAGCCTGCTCTCCCCGGATGCGGTGGCTGACCGGCCGACTTCTGAGACGCGCCCGGTGGCTCACCCGGGGGAGGGCAGCGCCGCCGGTTTCCGTCGTCCGCCGATGACGCGCATGACGGGAATCGTCTCGCAGGTAACCAGGCCCTGCTCGGTGGTGAGTTCGTCGATGATGTCGAACGCCGCCTGGATGCGCTTGGGGGCGTCGATCACGATCGTGACCGTGGGGACGTGGCGGCCGAGTTGAAGGAGGCGGTCGCCGTGCGGGGGGTGATCGCCGTGGAATCCCCACATGCCCCGGGTGGTGGTCGCGCCGCTGATCCCGGCCGCGCGGAGCCTGCGGACGACCGCGCGGTGGATCGGCTGGCCGTCATGGAGGGCGGCTTCCGAGGTATAGACCATGAGCTTGAGGCCCGGCGGCGGGGCGGTCTCGCCCTCGGCCGGCCGTGCTTCCTCCGCCGTTGGCGGCCGGCGCAGCAGTTCGCCGTCCCGCTTGCAGATGCGGACCCGCTCGAGCGTCAGAAGGGGCTGGCGGAGCAGGCCGCCAAGTTCCGGCAGCACCCGGGCGATCTGCGCCCCCGACCCCACCGCGATGACCATCATCGGGGTTCCTGCGTTGCGGCTGAAGAAGGCGGCCCGCTCGCGCTCGCCATGCGCGGTCCCGTCCACGCCCAGCAGCGCGGTGGCGCCGGCGATGCCCCGCCGGTGCAGCAGGTCGCAGATGGCCGCAAAGGCGGGCACGCGGTACACCCGTTCCTGGCGACCGACGTACACGGTGAGCTTGGTCTGTTCGTCCGGCGCCTCACTCGGTACAACCGCCGCGATAGCGCCGGTCAGCAGCCGGGCTCGCTCGAGGGTGACCAACCCGGCGCGGAGCAGGTCCGCGGTCGGGCCGAGCAGTGCCTCGATCCGAGGCCTGGTGTCCACCGCGACCGCAGTCAGCGGAAGGTCATCCGAGAGGGAAAGCGACCGGTCGGTGCGCAGCCGCTGCCTGACCCCGAACCCCTCGGCTCCGCGTAGCAGGATGCTGGTCGCGATCCCCTGTCGCCCGTACAGGTCGAGCAGCGCGTCGGCGGCGAAGCCGTTGCTGGCGGTCCGCTGACGCTCGCCGAAGTAGCTGGTGAGCTTCAGACAGTCCTCGTTCACGGGCGGCCGCCATTCACCATGCAGATCTCGTTCACTGGGCGGATCCCGTTCACAGGTGCATCCCGATCAGCCGCCCGAGTGCGGCGGCGGCGATGCCGAGGGCGAGGCTGACGACGATGTTGAGCAGCGCCTTGCGGTACTGCCGTTCCTCGGTCAGCCGCTGCGTCTCCAGCATCCAGGTGGAGAACGTGGTGTACGAGCCGATCGCCGCGGTCCCGAGGAGCAGCGACTGCGAAGGGGTGAGCGCCAGCCCGCTCAGCAGCCCGAGTACCACCGCGCCGGACACGTTGATCACCATCGTCCCGTACGGGAAGTCCCGCCCGACCGCGGCGGAGACCAGCCCGTCGGCGTAGAAGCGGAGCACAGAACCGGCCCCGCCGATCAGTACCACCCCGGCCCACACGAGCACGTTCATCAGACCCGCACCCGCACCCTTCTGACCATGGCGGTCGCCAGCTGGATGGCGGCGTACCCGGCCGCGATCGACGCCGCCGTGTACCCAGCGGCCAGGCCCCACGCGTGCGCGTCCAGCATCTTCAAGATCTCCAGCTGCATCGTGGAGAACGTCGACAGCCCGCCGCACAGCCCGGTGCCGACCAGCGGCCGCCGGTAGGACGACAGCGGCAGCCGCTCCTGCAACCGGGTCACAAAGTAGCCGAGCAGGAATGCCGCCACGACGTTGACCCCGAACGTCGGCCACGGCCAGGACGTCGCGGAATGCGGGAACGCCTCGGCCAGTGCCGCCCGCGCCAGCGTGCCGAGGGCGCCTCCGACGAAGACCGCCGCCACCTCCCGCCGGTCTGCCCTCGGCGGCGCGAGACGAGGCCGCCGAGGTGGCGGGGAGAGACCGGCATCGTCGAGCACGGTTAGGTCGGCAGCTGGCTCAGGCACGCGGAGTACTCCTCGGGCACTCGTGATCGGAGCTAGAAGCCATTAGCCGCAGTAAGGCAGCGGTTTGGAAGGCCTGCGCCCCCACACCAGGGCATCATCTGGTTAACCCGAATCATATCGGCCCGCCCGCTTCGTGTTCGCTTTGGCCATCGTGGGCTGTTCGGATCGCGGGGCGCCCCGAGAGCACAGGAGGCGTGAGACGCGGCGGCCGGACGCCGGGGCGCTCAGGCGAGGCGGGCGCGGAGCCAGGCGTGGAAGTCGGAGATGTGGTGCTCGCTCGGCACTAGGACCCCGCCGTCGCGGTAGGCGCGCGACGACATGGACGGCTGCGTCCGCTCGCACGCGTCGAAGTCCTGCCGGTTCACCCGGTCGAACAGCTCGACCGAGTCCGACAGGTCGGCGCCCGCCGCGATCACGTCCGGGGAGAAGAGCCAGTCGCAGATCACCGTCGTCCGGTCCGGGCCGAGCGGGGTCATCCGGTGCACGATGGCGTGGTCGGGCACCAGGTTGATGAAGACCTGGGGCCTGATGGTGATCGCGAAGTACTTCCGGTCCTGCTCGTCCGACAGCCCGGGCAGCCGGCCGAACCCGGCCGAGCCGTCGACGGTGAACCCGGCCACCCGGTCGGCGAAGGCCGCGCCGTGCCCCACGTAGTACTGGGCCGCGTAGCCGCCTGCGAACTCGGGGAGCACGCTGACCAGCTCAGGGTGGATGGTGGCGCAGTGGTAGCACTCCATGAAGTTCTCGACGATGAGCTTCCAGTTGGCGGCGACGTCGTAGACGATGCGCCACCCGACCGCGAGCTCGTCCAGCCGGTAAGCGTCGATGGCCTCCAGCGTGCCCAGCCGGCCGGAAACCGCGCCCATCACCCGCTCCTCGAATGACGGCGGCGCCTCGGCCAGGCAGATCCAGACGTAGCCCAGCCACTCCCGAGCGGCGACTGCTGCCAGACCGCGCTCGGAACGGTCGATGCCCGGCATCTTGGCCAGGTTGGGCGCCGCCGCCAGCCGCCCGTTCAGCTCGTACGACCAGGCGTGGTAAGGGCAGCGAAGATACCGGCTGACCTGGCCGGACTCCTCGATGCAGACGCGCGCGCCGCGGTGCCGGCAGACGTTGAGGAACGCCCGCAGCCCGCCGTCGCGCTGCCGCACCACGAGCACGCTCTCGCGGCCCGCTTGGACGGTCTGGAACTGGCCGGGCTGGGCGATGTCGGCGGACCGCGCAACGCAGAGCCAGTCGCCCTCGAAGATCGTCTGCTGCTCGCGGGAGAATACGTCGGGGTCTGTGTAATAAGACCCGGCCAGCGTCGGGATCAGCGTCGGATTCTCGGGCACAAACGGAACATACCCAAATAAAAGCACGTCACCTAGACCCCGCTGGCCCTCAGTGTCTGCTCGCGCGGGTGTTCCAATATGCGGGAATTGCAGCGCCCCCACCGGCTCAGGGATCAATGGCCCTGACCTGTCGGCTACGCCATCCACATGGTCTTTGACCTGTCGGCTACGCCATTGACAGCGCCTAATGGTGTCGCTGAGCTGACAGGAGGGCTATCGGGTCGATGGCGTAACCGACATGATTCCGGCTGGGCCGTGGGCGCGCTGTGTCCTCAGCGCGGGGGCGGCGCGGACGCGCCGAGGCTCTTGCCCGCGTCGTTCCCGGCGACCGAGTAGATCACCCGGGTATTGCGCGTCTTGAGGAACTGCTCCAGCGTCTCGCCCCTCATCGCGGCGTAGACGTGCAGGTTGGAGACGCCGCTGACGGCGGCGAGCTTTTCCAGCATGAAGAAGATGACGCCGTAGTGGATCATCCCCTGCCAGTCGCGGTTCCTGATCAGGTCCTGCTCCTGCTCGGTGAGGTCGGCCTCCTTGAACGACGCCTCCGGGTTGTCGAGGAACCGGGCGCGGTGCTCGGGGTCGATCATCGCGTGCAGGAACTTGTTGATCCGGTACGCCTTAACGCTGGCGGCGATGTCGAACGGGTAGGTGCCGGTGAGCTTGGCCGCGTCCTTGAGTTGCAGCGCCATGCGCTCGCGGTGACGCTCGCGAACCGACTCCGGGGTCTTGCCGCCCCTGTCATCGAGCACCAGGGTGGCGATGCCGGTCATCGACGGCAGGTAGTAGGAGCTGCTCACCAGGTCCACGTTGTCGGAGAGCGCGCCGCGCATCATCAGCCACATGATGACCTCGGCCCCCTCGAAGCCGCCGAGCTCCGCGTACTCCGCGTGCGTCATCTCGGTCAGCGAGGCGGGGTCGTCGGTGAACCGCTCGAGGAACTCGGCGTCCCACTCCGGGTTGTTGAAGCCGGCCCGCTCCCCGTGCACCTGGTGCGAGAGGCCGCCGGTGGAGACGACGGCAACGTCGATGTCCTCGGGATAGGACTCGATCGCGCGGCGCAGCGCCTTGCCCATCTTGTAGCAGCGGGCCGCGGTCGGGATGGGGAACTGCAGCACGCCGATCTGGAGCGGCACGATCGTGGTCGGCCAGCGGCCGTCGGCGTGGTCGAGCAGCACCGACATCGGCGAGAAGAAGCCGTGGTCGAGCGGCTTGTCCTGGAAGTAGGCCAGGTCGAACTCGTCGGTCACCAGGCTCTGCGCGATGTGCGCGGCCAGCTTCGGGTTGCCGGGCACCGAGGGCAGCTCCCGTGCGCCGCCGCCCTCGTCCGCGACCCGGAACTCCTCGCCGATGCCGAGCGCGAACGCCGAGTAGTGGTCGAAGAAGAACGACGTCACGTGGTCGTTGAAGATGTAGACGATCGCGTCGGGCTGCTTCTCCTTGAACCAGTCGGAGACCGGCTCGAACGCCTTGAAGATCGGCGCCCAGTCCGGGTCGTGCTGCTTGTCCTGGTCGTAGGCAAAGCCAATGGTCGGCGTGTGCGATGTCGCCACGCCGCCGATGATCCGGGCCATATTCGCCTCCACTGATGCCCGCGGTCCCCGCGGCGCGAACACTGTCCGTAATCGCCCCCTCCCGTCTAGTGACAGGTGGGTTCTCTCTGGCGAACGAGTCGGTCGCGTCATATGTGACTCTATAGTTTCGCGCAGGTGAAGTAAATTGACTTGTTGATCACTAATTCTTAACCTGAGGTTATGGAAGTGCGTGATTCCGTGCCGCAGTCGGGTGATCGCAGCGGGTTGGCGACATCGGCCGCGCTATCCCGCATCCGGCTCAGGCACCTCAGCTGTTTCGTGGTCGTCGCCCAGGAGCGCACCCTGGCGCGGGCGGCCGAGCGGCTCCATCTCAGCCAGCCCGCGGTCTCCAAGACGCTGACCGAGCTTGAACGGCTGGCCGGCCACCAGCTGGTCGAGCGGAGCCGCGCGGGCACCCAGCTCACGGAGGCGGGCGAGCGGTTCCTGCGCTACGCGGTCGACGTGACCCGGGCGCTCGACTCCGCCGCCGCCGCCCTCACCGCGGCCGAACCGCAGCGCTATCCCACTGTGCGCGTCGCCGCCCTGCCGACCGCCGCGGGCGGGCTGCTGGCGCAGGCGATCGCCCGGCTGCGCGCGCGCCGCCCGCACGCCGGGATCCGGGTCCAGACGGGGCACAACCCGGAGCTGCTGGCGGCGCTGCGGGCGGGCGAGGTGGACTTCGCCGTCGGCCGGATGGCGGAGCCGGCCACGATGGCGGGCATCTCGTTCGAGCTGCTTTACGCCGAGTCGCTGGTTGTCGTCACCCGTCCTGAGCACCGGCTGGCGGCCCTGGCGCCGGCCGGCCCGTCTCGCTGCTCTCGCTGCTCAGCTACCCGCTGGTCATACCGGGCACTGGCACCGCCCCCAGGCACGACGTCGAGGGGCTCTTCGAGGCGCAGGGGATGGCGCTGCCGCCGGGCCGCACCGAGACCCAGTTGGTCTCGGTCGCCCGGGCGCTGACGCTGCTCTCTGACACGGTGTGGATCACCCCGCAGCACGCGGTCCAGCTCGACCTCGACCGCGGCTGGCTGCGCAAGCTCAACGTCCCGATGCCGGGCAACGCCGAACCGGTCGGCATCCTGTCAAGCAGCGGCGCAGCCCCCCGGGAGCTCGCCTCGCAGTTGATGGAGACGCTGCGAGAGCTCGTGTAGAACCCATAGCGAAGAGAGCCAACTCCGCCACCATGATCACGAAGGATTAGTACACCTATACGATAATTATCCTTCGCCAGGAAAAAATCATTCGTGATCATGGGACCGGACGGTTGGTCGGCGGCAGTTCCTGCGGAAGGCCGAAGGCGGCGAACAGGCCCGGGTCCCTGAAGGCGACGATGCGCGCGACGCCGGCCTGCGCGCAGGTGAGGACCTGCAGCACGTGCGCGCGGTGGGCGCCGCCGGCGTCGCGCCGGTAGACCGCGAGGGCCGGCTGGCCGTTGGCCGACGTCCGGACGATCCTCAGGTCGCCGGGCGCGCGCAGGACGTTAGCGGCCAGGAAGCGGCCGATCTGCTCGCGGCCGAGGAACCAGGCGGGCTCCGGCGGCATCTCGAAGCTGGCATCGGCCTGGAGCAGTCGCATCAGTGCAGCGACGTCGGCGTTCTCGATCGCGGCCGCGTACTGGTCGACCAGCGCCCGCTGGCCGGGGTCGTCCGGCTCGCGCACCTCGTCCCGCAGGGGGGCGGCGTCTCGCAGCCCGGTCCGGGCCCGCTGCAGAACGCTGTTCACCGCGGCGGTCGAGACTCCCAGCAGTTCGGCGACCTCCGCCGCCCGCCACATCAGCACATCGCGCAGGATCAGTACGGACCGTTGACGGCCGGGCAGGTACTGCAGGGCGGCGATGAGCGCCAGCCGCAGGTCCTGACGTGACGTGACGATCGCGGCCGGATCGGCCGACGCGGCATCGAGCAGGACGTCAGGGAAGGGCTCGATCCACGCGATCTCGGCCCCGGCCGGGGCAAGCGGCTCGTCCGGGTCGGCCGGGCCGCCGAGGCCGGCCGGCAGCGGCCGCCGGCCGCGGTTCTCAAGCGCCCGCAGGCAGCTGTTGGTGGCGATCCTGTACAGCCAGGTTCGTACCGACGCCCGCCCCTCGAACTGGCCGTACGACCGCCACGCGCGAATCAGGGTTTCCTGCAGCTGGTCTTCCGCGTCTTGGAGCGAGCCGAGCATCCGGTAGCAGTAGGCGAGCAACTCGGGCCGAAACGGATCGGTCAGCCGGGCGAAGTCCGCGCTGCCGAGCATGAGTGCGGCCGGGCGGCCGTCGTCCAGGCCAGGCCGTCGGTAGCCCGGTTCTTCCGTCGTCGTCGCTGATCGCATTGCCGCTCCCCGGTGCTCTCGCCCGGACGCGCGCCGGTCCGCGCGCGCCCGTCACCGGTATAGACCCCGCCGCGGCCCGAAACTCGTCGGTCGGCCGCGCGCACCCGGTCGCGGCGACGGCAGCGGTGAGTTTCGCCGGGCCCGCGGATCAGTAGCTGTAGATCGGGCCGTACGCGCCCGACGCAGCGCGACAACCAGCGCGGGAACCGAGGGAGCAGCCAATGACAGCACAGGAGATTTCTGGTGCCACCGCCGTCGTGACCGGCGCCAGCCGGGGCTTCGGCCGGGCCATCGCCACCACCTTGGCCAAGGCGGGGGCGCAGGTCGTCGGGGTGTCCCGCGACCGAATGAGGCTAGAGGAGGTGCGCGCTGAGCTTGGCGAGGACTTCATCCCGGTGGTCGCCGACGCGGCCGACCCGGTCAGCGCCGGCCAGCTCGTCGACCAGTGGCGGCCGAAGGTGCTGGTCCTCAACGCCGGGGCGAGCCCGCTGCCGCGACCGCTGCAGCGGCATACCTGGCAGACGTTCAGCCGTAACTGGGAGGTGGACGTCCAGCAGGCGTTCAACTGGACCCGCGAGGCCCTGCTGCTCCCGCTCCAGCCGGGGAGCGTGGTCATCGCCCTGTCAAGCGGCGCCGCCGTGAACGGCTCGCCGCTCAGCGGCGGCTACGCGGGCGCCAAGGCCGCCATCAGGTTCCTCACCCGCTACGCGGCCGACGAGTCCAGGCGGGAAGACCTCGGCGTCAGGTTCATCTCGCTACTGCCGAAGCTGACGCCGGCCACCGACCTCGGCTCGGCCGCCGTGGCCGCGTACGCGGCCAGGGACGGCGAGGACGTCGCCGCCTACCTGGAAAAGACCGGCCCGGCCCTCACCACCGAGCAGGTCGGCCAGTCCGTACTCGAGCTGGCCGTCGGCCCCGGCAACGACCGGGACGCCTACCTGCTCACGGCGGCGGGTCTCACCCCGCTGACATGACGCCGACCCGAGCAGTCACGATCCGAGAACGCTAGAACAAGGAGATCATCATGACGTCAATTGCCAACAGCGCGGTCCTCATCACCGGAAGCAACCGCGGCATCGGCCGCGCGCTGGTCGATGAGGCCCTCCGCCGGGGCGCGCGACGGGTGTACGCGGGCACCCGCGAGCCGTGGGCCCACTCAGACCCGCGCGTCACCCCGCTGACGCTGGACGTGACCAGCGCGGCCGACATCGCGGCGGCGACCAGGCAAGTCGAGTCGCTCGACGTCCTTGTCAACAACGCGGGCATCGCGCTCTACGACGACCTGAGCGACCGATCGCTGATCGACCGCCAGCTGGCGGTCAACCTCTTCGGCCCCTATGAGGTGACCCAGGCATTCCTGCCGCAGCTCACCCAGTCCGGCGGGGCCATCGTCAACAACCTGTCGCTGAATGCCCTCGCCCCGCTCCCTGTCATCCCGGGCTACTCGATCTCCAAGGCGGCCGCGTTCTCCCTGACCCAATCGCTGCGGGCCCTGCTGGCCGGACGCGGCGTCAGCGTGCACGCCGTGCTGACCGGCCCGGTCGACACGGAGATGTCCCGCGGCCTGCAGATACCGAAGCCCTCAGCGGAGTCGGCGGCCCGGGCCATCTTCGACGGAGTGGAGCAGGAAGAGGAGGACATCTTCCCCGACCCGATGTCCGCGGCCCTGGCCGACGGCTGGCGGGGCGGAGTGGTGAAGGAATTCGAGCGCCAGTGCGTGGCGATGACCGCGGCGGTGCCCGCCGCTTCCTGAGCGACCCAGGGTGATCGGCTCTGTCCCCATCGTCAACTGACCACCGTTGATGTGTGATGATGGGGACAGGGCCGGGGCACTTCGAACGCTGGCGGTCAAGCCCGCGACGTCTGCGGCCCTGGTAGTCCGGCGCGCCTGGCGCCGAGGATTGGGACCGCCGACGTGCTCGGCTTCAAGATCGCATGAACGGGATGACTCCGCCGTTCCGGCACCTGCTCAGGCTTACCGATCGCGTCGGCCTGCTTGAGCAGGCCGAGGGCGTCGTGCCGCGGGTTGAGTACGGCTACTGCGTCGATGACGTCGCCCGCGGTCTGCTGGTGCTATGCCGCGAGCCGTCGCCGCGCGATGAGCTCATCACGCTCGCGCGGCGCTATCTGTACTTCCTCACGCTGGCGCAGGCGCCCGACGGCAGGTACCGCAGCCGGCTGGGTTACGATCGGCGCTGGCGCGACCAGCCGAGCACCAACGACTGCTGGGGCCGGGCCCTGTGGGGTCTAGGCACCGCCGCCGCCCGGGGTCCGACCGTGGGGATTAGAGGCGAGGCGCTCGCCTTGTTCGACTCCGGCGCGCGGGTCCGCTCGCCGTTGCCGCACCCGATGGCGTTCGCGGTTCTCGGCGCGGCCGAGGTGCTGGCCGTGCTGCCCGGTCATCCCGCCGCGCTCAGCCTGCTCGAGGACGCCGTCGCGGTCATCGGCGAGCCGCCCGAGGACGCCGCCTGGCCCTGGCCGACGCCCAGGCTGAGCTATGCGAACGCGGCGCTGGCGGAGGCGGTCATCGTGATCGGCGACAAGCTGAACCGTGCACCAGTGCTCCGTGGTGGTCTGCGGATGCTCGAGTGGCTCGTTGCCGGCGAGACGCGCGACGGGCACCTGTCGGTGGTTCCGGTCGGCGGTTGGGGCCCCGGCGAACAGCGCCCGGGTTTCGAACAGCGGCCGATCGAGGTTGCCGCGCTGGCCGACGCGTGCACGCGCGCCAACGCGGTGACCGGCGACGCGGGCTGGCTGGACGGGGTCGCGATGTGCGTAGCGTGGTTCTTCGGCGACAACGACGCCAAGGTTCCGATGCTGGACGAGCGGACCGGCGGCGGCTGCGACGGGCTGGCCAGCAACAGCCGCAACCGCAACCAGGGCGCGGAGTCGACGCTAGCGATGATCTCGGTGCTTCAGCACGGCCGTCGGCTCAGCGCCGTGCCGCAGTAACCGGTACGGAACCCGGCCGCGATCCGGGCCGCTGCGATACTCAGGCCGCGCTGTGCCAGGCGTCGGCGACCGCCACGTAGCTGTCACGCCGGCGATCACGGTCGAGGCTCGGGGTGACCACGACGATCTCGTCGACCTGGGCCCGTTCCTTCATCTCCAGCAGTCGCTCGGCCACCACCTTGGGCTCGCCGGTCACCATCCGGCCGTCGTCGTGGCGGCCGTCCCTGAACTCGGCCGACTGGGCGAACTCGCGCACCGCTTCCGGGCGCAGCGGCTCCCGGATGCCGCGGCGGAGGTTCTGCATGGTCAGCGTCCACCCCGCCTCGAATTCGAGCACGGCCTCGTGGTCGTGGCTGGCGAAGGTCAACACCGACATGGCCGAATACGGCTGGGCGCCCTCCCAGCCTGGCGTGAAGTCGCGACGGTACTCGAGCAGTGCCTGGAACGCCAGCTCCGGGCTCATGTGATGGGCGAACACGGCGCTCATGCCGTTGACGGCGGCGAAGCGCGTACCGTAGCCGCTTGATCCGAGTACGAACAGCTCCGGCCGTTCCTCGACCACGGGCGCCGCGACCAGCGGCGCGTAGGCGTGGCCCTCGGGGAACCCGTCGCCCAAGAACGCGAGCAGCTCGGCCACCTGCCCGGGGAACTCCGCCCCGGGATCGCTGCGCAGCCCGCGGCGGAGCACGTGCGCGGTCAGCGGGTCGGTCCCCGGCGCGCGGCCGAGCGCCAGGTCGACCCGGCCCGGGTACATCGCGACCAGGGTCCTGAACGTCTCCGCGACCTTGAGCGCCGCGTGGTTGGGCAGCATGATCCCGGCCGCGCCGACCCGGATCCGCGACGTCTGCGCGCCGACGTAGGCGGTCAGCAGCTCGGGGGCGCTGCACGCGAGGCTGCGCATGTTGTGGTGCTCGGACACCCAGTAACGGCGGTAGCCGGCCGCCTCGATCGCCTGCGCGATGCCCACCGCGCCGACCAGTGCCTCCGACGCCGCCTCACCGTACTCGATCCCGACAAAATCCAGTACGGCCAGCGGGAGCGTTCCCTCGTTCGCATTCATCTCAGACCACAATGCCGGACCTCCCCACAGCATTCCCGACGCGGCGGCCGGTGCCACTCAGGGCGGGCTGAGCGCGGGGGTGACGGCGGTGACGGGCCCCCGTTCGGCCGGGGGCCCGGCCGCGAGCTTGCCGGTGGCGTTGAGGTAGCGGAGCGCCTGGGAGTACGACTCCAGCAGGGTGGTCTGGCAGTAGGGGACGTCGCGCTCGGCGCAGAACGCGATGACGAGCGCCTGCGAGCGGCGCAGGCTGGGGCGCGGCATGGAGGGGAAGAGATGGTGCTCGATCTGGTAATTGAGGCCGCCGAGGGCGAAATCGGTGAGCCAGCCGCCGTTGACGTTGCGCGAGGTGAGCACCTGGCGGCGCAGGAAGTCGGTCTTGTCGTTGGCGGCCAGCACCGGCATCCCCTTGTGGTTGGGGGCGAACGAGCACCCCAGGTAGAAGCCGAACAGGCCCTGCTGCACGACGATGAAGACCACGGCCTTGACCGGCGGCAGCACGACGAAAACGAGGGCGAAATAGCTGACGACGTGAGCGCCAAGCAGCGCCGCCTCCCAGCCGCGGTTCCTGCAGGCCCGCCGGGTCATCATCCGCAGGCTCGACGCGTGCAGGCCGACCCCCTCCAGCAGCAGCATCGGGGCCAGCAGGTAGGCCTGATAGCGGAAGACCAGCCGCTGGACGCCGCGGCTGCCCCGCGCCCGGCCGCCCGAGAACGCCAGCACGCTGAGCATGATGTCGGGGTCGGCGTCCTCGGTGTTCGGGTGGGCGTGGTGCCGGTTGTGCTTGGTCGTCCACCAGCCGTAGCTGAGCCCGATGGCGAGGTTCCCGCACAGCACGCCGAGCACATAGTTGGCGCGCCGCCCGTGGAAGACCTGATGGTGCCCGGCGTCATGGCCGAGGAAGCCCAGCTGGCCGAAGACCAGCGCCAGGAACACGGCCACGCCCAGCTGCCACCAGGAGTCGCCGATGACGGCGAACGCGGTCCAGCCTGCCACCAGCGCCAGCGCGGTGAGGCCGATCTTCCAGCAGTAGTACCGCACCCGCCGATCCAGCAGGCCCGCCCGCCGGATATCGCGCGACAGCGCCGCGTACTCGCTGCCACGGGGGCCGTCGGCGGGGGAACGGCGGGCGACTTCAGGCGGCAAAGCACGGGGGATGTACGCCATCGGCGCTCCTCGGGGTCGGCATGCGCGGTCAGCCTGATCGCAGTCGGTCCCGACGATGGCCTGTCTTCAACGTACCCCGGAAACACTGCGACCCGGTCGGCAGGGAGTTTGCTCCTGCCAACCGGGCCGCGGCTTCGCCTATTCGGCGTCAATCACTACAGCGGGCGGACCTGCTCCGCCTGCGGGCCCTTGGCGCCACGCACGGGGGTGTACTCCACCCGCTGGTTGTCCGAGAGGCTGCGGTACCCGTCAGCCTCGATCGCGGAGTGGTGAACGAAGACGTCCGGCGTGCCATCGTCGGGGGCGATGAAACCAAAGCCCTTGTCTGCGTTGAACCACTTCACTGTTCCCTGAGCCACTGCGTTCCTCCATGCTGAGACGATCATCGGGGTTTCACGGGCGTGAATCCCCGGGCTGCTGTGACCGCTTGCCGTTGGAAGGCTTGGGTCTTAGGGACCCACGGCGCCCGCGGTCAGAATTCGCAGGCGCTGTGACACGAGCACGAACTTCGACTACAACCTGTTTCATTTAACACCATGCCGCAGCCTTGTCACGTCGATTGAGCATCACCCGTGCCGCGTGTCAACCCCTAAAAGCGGCATAACACCCCATAAATTTTCGACCGCAGAACCGCCCCCTGGCGTGGGCCGACGCCGCCCTCTGCACGTGCGGTAGACTAAGGCTGCGCAGAAAGCGCGGTAAAGGCGACGCCATGAGGGCGCGCCGGTCGCTCGTCGCTCGGTGAGCGAAATGGGTCTCCACGGATGTGGCGCCTTCGACACGCGGCCACCCCCGATTCCTGGAGACCATCTCTTGTCAGCTCTGTCCACTGAGGACATCACCGTTACCAACCCCACCTTTGCCAGCCTCGGCGTCCCCGCGCAGCTGGTTGCAGTGCTCGCCAGCACCGGTATCACGGTGCCGTTCCCGATCCAGGCCGCGACGCTGCCCGACGCGCTGGCCGGCCGGGACATTCTCGGCCGCGCCCAGACCGGCTCGGGCAAAACCCTCGGCTTCTCCCTCCCGCTGGTCGCCCGGCTGGCCGACGGCCACACGATGGCCGGCCGCCCGCGCGGCCTGATCCTGGTGCCCACCCGCGAGCTGGCCGCCCAGGTGCACGGCGTGCTCACACCGCTGGCGCACGCGTCGGGCCTCAAGGTCGCCACCATCTTCGGCGGGACGTCGCAGAACCCGCAGGTCGCCGCGCTGCGCAACCGGGCCGACATCGTGGTCGCCTGCCCCGGCAGGCTGGCCGACCTGATCGAGCAGGGCCACTGCCACCTCGGCGACGTGGACATCACGGTGCTCGACGAGGCGGACCACATGGCCGACCTCGGCTTCCTCCCGGTCGTGCGCCGGCTGCTCGACATGACCCCGGCCGACGGCCAGCGGATGCTCTTCTCCGCGACCCTCGACGGCGCGATCGACGTCATCGCCCGCCGCTTCCTGCACCGTCCGGCCCGGCACTCGGTCGACGCCGACTCCAAGCCGCCGGAGATCAGCCACCACCTGCTCACCGTCACCCCGGCCGACCGGGTGGGCGTCATCGCCGCCCTGGCCAGCGGCGAGGGCCGGGTGCTGATCTTCACCAGGACCAAGCACGGCGCGCGCAAGCTCGTCAAGCAGCTCGGCCAGGCGGGCACGCCGGCCACCGAGCTGCACGGCAACCTGACCCAGGGCGCGCGCACCAGGAACCTCGCGGCGTTCGCCAACGGCGAGGTCAACGCCCTGGTCGCCACCGACATCGCCGCCCGCGGCATTCACGTGGACGGGATCGACCTGGTGGTGCACGCCGACCCGCCGGCCGAGCACAAGGCCTACACCCACCGGTCGGGCCGGACCGCCCGCGGCGGCGCGGAGGGCACCGTGGTGACCGTGCAGACCGCGGCGCAGGCGGCCGAGGTCCGCACCCTGATGCGCAAGGCGGGCGTCAGCCCGCAGGCGTCCATGGCCGGCCCCGGCTCCTCGGTCCTGCGCGACATCGCAGGCCCGCCGGCCCGGCCCGCGGTTCGGGCGGCGGCGGCCGCCGCCGTCCGCCGGGCGGCGGCCCCGGTGTCGACCGTCGGCCAGCCCGGCAGCCGGGGCGCGGCCGCCGCGTCGAGCTCCTTCCGCGGTCGTCGCGGTCGTCGCTAAAAGCGCCTGCCACGCAGGCGCGAATTCGGTTGCCGTTTAGACAGTCGCCCGGGTCCGTTCGGAAGAAAAGAATTTAAAATCTTTTCATATCGAACGGACCCTGAATGACTCGTCAGGCGCCCATTTCCCTCACGGCAGCAGGACGATTTTTCCGTGGTTGCGGCGGGCTTCGATGTCGGCGTGGGCCTGCGCGGCCTCCGCCAGCGGGTAGCTCCGCCAGATGGGGACGGTCAGCCGGCCCCCGGCCATCAGCGCGGCCAGCTCGGGCAGCGCCTCGGGCGCACGGTCGGCCGGGTCCGCGCCGGTGAAACGCACGCCGTGGTCCGCGAAGTTGTCGTCGGCGATCGTGATGACGCGGGCGACGTCGCCCGCCAGGGCGATGGCGTCGGCCAGCAGGCCGGCCCGGCGGTGTCGAACACCGCGTCCACTCCGCCGGGCGCCACCGCCCGGACGCGGTCGGCCCAGCCGTCGCCGTAGCGGACCGCGGTGGCGCCGAGCGCGGTGAGGCGCTCGAGGTCGCCCTCGGCCGCGGTCCCGATGACGGTGATGCCCCTGGCCGTCGCCAACTGCACGGCGATCGTGCCGACGCTGCCGCCCGCGCCGAGGATCACCAGCGTCTGGCCCGCCTTCAGGCCCAGGTGCTTCAGCACCCGGAACGCCGCCTCGCCGACCGAGATGACCGCCGCCGCGGCCTCCAGCGAGAGGCCGTCGGGCTTGGCCACCGGGTGGTCGAGCAGGGCGTACTCGCTGTAGCCGCCGACCGAGGCGACGCCGAAGACCTCGTCCCCGATCGCCGCGCCCGCGCCCGGGCCGACCGCCTCCACCACGCCGGCCACGTCCCAGCCGGGCAGGCCGGGGAACCGGATCGGGAAGATGCCGACCATCGCGCCGCTGCGGATCTTCAGGTCGATCGGGTTGACGGCGACCGCCCGGACCCGGATCAGGACCTGGCCGGGCCCCGGCTGCGGGATGTCGGCCGAGGTGACGGTGAGGACGTCCGGGGTGCCGTAGCGGGAGTACGTGATCGCTGTGGACATTGCTTGCTCCTTGAGGTGAGGTGTGAACCGCAGACGCCCGGATAACACAGGTCGTATGATTGATGTTCCCGTGAATCACACGAACTGAATGATTCATGTCGTGACCTGAATCACACATCTCGTATGACGGTTCGATACGATCGGATGTATGCCGTACCGCACTCCGGACGCAGCCAACCCGCGGGTCAGGCGCACCCGCGAGCGCATCCTGGCCGCCGCCCGCGAGCTGCTGTCCGAGGTCGGCCCGGCCGGGCTGACGTACTCGCTGCTGGCCGAGCGGGCCGGGGTGACCAGGCAGACCCTGTACCGGCACTGGCCCGCCCGCCCGGCGCTGCTGCTCGGCCTGATCCTGGAGGGAGCGGACGGCGGCTACCCCGAGCCGGGCGCCGACCCGGGCGCGGTCGCCGCCGCCTGGCTGGCCAGCCTGCGCGACGGGCTGCGCGACCGGGCCCGGCGCATCGCCGTCCTCGGCGTCGCCGCCCAGGCCGACTCCGATCCCGACAGCGCCCAGGCGCTGGCGCAGCTCACCGACTACGGCAACGCCGCGCTCAACGACCTGCTGAAGCCGTCGGGCACCACGATCAGCAGCGACGAGTACGCGCTGCTGTCCGGCCCGGTGCTGGCCAGGATCTTCTTCGAGCGACAGGAGGTCACCGACGAGTTCATCGCGGTCGTGGTCGCCCAGTGGCTGGCCGGCCCGACGCGTACGATCGCTAGCGCAGACGTTCCACCACCGAATGAATGACCGAGGAGGCAGCCATGCCGGCAAAGGGATTCGCGGAATGGAAGGGTGACCTTCCGTCGGGCAGCGGCACGTTCACCGCGGGCGACACGATCAGCGGGGAGTACTCGTTCAAGTCCCGGTTCGAGGACGGGCCGGGCGCCAATCCCGAGCAGCTGATCGCGGCCGCGCACGCGTCGTGCTTCTCGATGGCCCTGTCGAGCATCCTCGCCCAGGCGGGCACCCCGCCGGAGTCGGTGCGGACCGACGCCACGGTCACCCTCCGGATGGTCGAGGGGGTGCCCACCATCACCAAAATCGCGCTGGTGACCGTGGGCCGGGTGCCGGGCGTCGACGCGGCCGCCTTCGCCGAGCACGCGGCCGCGGCCAAGGCCGGCTGCCCGGTCAGCCGGGCGCTGGCGGGGGTGCCCGAGATCACCGTGGAAGCGTCGCTGGCCTGAGCTCTCCCGGTCCGTGACCGTTTTCACAAAGCAGTCGAAAACGGTCACGGAAATAATTACCCAGATGCAGGTACGTGGAAAGTGGGTAATTGAGCTGCGGGAGGGCTCGTGTCCAGGTACCTGTATCGCCTGGCGCGGTGGTGTTTCCGGCACCGTCGCCGGGTGCTGGTCGCCTGGCTGCTCGCGGTGGTCGTGGTCGTCGTGCTGAGCGTGCTCGGCCACGGCACCGAGGACAACTCCTTCACCATCCCCGGCACCGAATCACAGCAGGTCGTCGACCTGCTGCAGGCGAAGGTCCCGGCCTTCAGCGGCGCCCAGACGCAAATCGTGTTCGCGTCGCCCGGATCGCAGAGCGTGACGTCGTCGGCCTACGCGGCCGGCATCAAGCAGGCCGTCAGCCAGATGGCCCAGGTTCCCCAGGTCGCCCAGGTCAAGGACCCGATCCTGACCAAGTCGGTCTCCCCCGACGGGAAGGTGGCCCTGGCCACCCTGCTGTGGAACACGCGCGCCGCGACCGTGAAAGACTCCAGCCTGTCGGACCTGCAGACCGCCGCCGCCCCGGCGGTGCAGGCGGGGCTGCAGGTGCAGTACGGCGGGGCGGTCTACCCGGGCTGGAACCCGAAGGTGACGGAGACGCCGGAGGTCATCGGGATCGTCATCGCGCTGATCATCCTGCTGATCACGTTCGGCGCGGTCACCGCGGCGGTGCTGCCAATCATCAGCGCGCTGATCGGGGTGGTGATCACGGTCACCGGGATCACCGCGCTGGCGGCCCTGTTCAGTATCGCGACCGTCTCCACCACGGTCGCGATCATGCTCGGGCTGTCGACCGGCATCGACTACGGCGTGTTCATCTTGTTCAGGCACCGGGCCCAGCTGCTGGCGGGCAAGCCGATGGAGGAATCGGTCGCCACCGCGGTCGGCACGGCCGGCAGCGCGGTCGTGTTCGCGGGCGCCACCGTCATCGTCGCGCTGTGCGGCCTGAGCGTGGTCGGCATTCCCTTCCTGCGCACGATGGGCCTGGTGGCGGCGGGCGCCGTTCTCATCTCGGTGCTGATCGCGCTGACCCTGCTGCCGGCCTTGCTTGGCTTCGCGGGGGAGAAGATCACCCACTTCGTCGGCCCCCGGCGCCGCACCAGGGAGCGCACCGGCCGCGTCGGGCACGCCGAGCGGATCGCGCGGCGCTCCGCGACCGACCCGTCGACGGCGTGGGGCGCGGCCTGGGGGCGCTTCGTGGTCCGCTTCCGGATCCCGGTGCTGATCGCGGGCATCGGCGTCGCCCTAGTCATCGCCATCCCGGCGCTGAGCATCGATCTCGGTCTGCCGAGCGCGGTCTCGCAGCCGACCTCGAGCACCGCGCGCCAGGCCTACGACCTGATCACCAACCACTTCGGCCCCGGCTACAACGGCCCTCTGCTGGTGGTGGCCAACCCGGTGACGAGCGCGTCGGACGTGGCCGGGATCGCGTCGAGGGTGTCGCAGGTCCCCGACGTGATTTCGGCCAAGCCGGTCGCCTTCCAGAACCAAACCGCCGTCATCCAGGTCATACCGAAGACCGGCCCCAATGACAGCGCCACCACCAACCTGGTGAACCAGATCAGGGGCGAGCGAACCCAGCTCTCCGGCTCGCCCAGCATCGACCTACTGGTGGGCGGTACGACCGCGTCCAACATCGACGTGTCAACCAAGCTCACCGACGCGCTGCCGATCTTCCTCCTGGTGGTCGTGGGGCTCGCGTTCATCCTGCTGACGTTCGCCTTCCGCACGATCCTGGTGCCGATCACGTCCATCCTCGGCTTCCTGCTGTCGGTCGCGGCAGCGCTGGGCGCCACGGTGGCGGTATTCCAGTTCGGCTGGGGGGCGAGCCTGTTCGGGGCGGCCAAGTCCCCGGTGACCCTGAGTTATCTGCCGACCATCCTGGTCGCGATCATCTTCGGCCTGTCCAGCGACTACGAGCTCTTCGTGGTGTCCAGGATCAAGGAGGAATTCACCAAGCAGGGCAACGCCCGGCGGGCGGTGGAACGGGGGACCGGCGTCTCGGTCCGGGTGGTCTCGGCGGCGGCACTGATCATGTTCACGATCTTCTGCGCGTTCACCACCCTGAACCTCAGCGCGGTCAAGCCGATCGCGGTCAGCTTCGCCGTCGGCGTGCTGGTGGACGCCTTCCTGGTCCGGCTGACGCTGATCCCGGCGGCCATGGCCATCATCAGGGCGAAGCTCTGGTACCACCCGCAGTGGTTCTCGCGCTACGTGCCCGACCCGGACATTGAGGGCACCCAGCTGGAGACGCGGCTGGCCGAGCGGCGGGTGCACGCGGGGTCGTCCGGCGCTTCCTGAGACGGTAGGCGATGGCGAGGTCGACGCCCGCCTCGCGCTGCCGAGGCGTCGTCAGATAGCGTGCGCATCATGCGGATTGGCCTGTTCGTCACGTGCCTGACCGACACGATGTTCCCGGATACCGGCAAGGCCGTGGTGACGCTGCTCGAGCGGCTCGGGCATCGGGTCGAGTTCCCTGCGGGCCAGTCGTGCTGCGGGCAGATGCACTTCAACACCGGTTACCGGCGCGAAGCGGTGCCGATGGCCCGAGGGTTCGCCCGGGCCTTCGACGGCTACGAGGCGATCGTCACCCCGTCGGCGTCGTGCGCGGCGATGGTGCGCGAGTACCACCCGGTGCTGGCGGCCGAGGCGGGCGACGCCGTCCTGCAACGGCAGGTGGCCGAGGTCGCGCCTCGCGTGCACGACCTGGCGACCTTCCTCACCGGGGTCCTGGGCGTGACCGACGTGGGCGCGCATTTCCCGCATCGGGTGACGTATCACCCCACCTGCCACTCGCTGCGGATGATGCACGTCGGCGACGCCCCGCTGCGGCTCCTGCGGGACGTCAGCGGCATCGACCTGGTGGACCTGCCGGACGCGGAGACTTGCTGCGGTTTCGGCGGCACGTTCGCGGTAAAGAACCCGGACGTGTCCGCGGCGATGTGCGCCGACAAGGTGTCCGCGATCAGACAGTCGCGAGCCGAGGTGGTGTGCGCGGGGGACAACTCGTGCCTGATGCACATCGGTGGCGCGCTGAGCAGGCAACGGACCGGAGTGCGGACCATGCACCTGGCGGAGATCCTCGCGTCGACCGGAGGCGCAGCGTGACCGGCGGCGTGAGCGGCGGCGCGGGCGCAGGCCCCGCCCGCATTGCGGTCGGCGGCGCGGGGGGCGGTGCGGGCGGATTGCCGGCCGTGGCCGGCCATAATCCGGTCGGCGTCATGCCCACCTACCTCGGCATGCCGTCCTTCCCGCACGCGGCGCGGGAAGCGGTGGCCGACTCCCAGCTCCGCCGGAACCTCACCCACGCCACGACGGCGATCAGGACCAAGCGCGCGAACGCGGTCGCCGAGCTTGACGACTGGGAGGAGCTCCGGCAGGCCGCCAAGGCGATCAAGGACCACACGCTCGCCAACCTCGACACCTACCTGCTCCAGCTGGAGGAGAACGTCACCAAGGCAGGCGGCCACGTGCACTGGGCCCGCGACGCGGCTGAGGCCAACGCGATCGTGGCGCGGCTGGTCAGGGAGGCCGAGGCCGACACCGTGGTGAAGGTCAAGTCGATGGCCACCCAGGAGACGGGGCTGAACGAGGCTCTCGCGGCGGACGGCATCCGCGCCATCGAGACCGACCTGGCCGAGCTCATCGTGCAGCTCGGCCACGACCGGCCGAGCCACATCCTGGTCCCCGCGATCCACAAGAACCGGGCCGAGATCAGGGACATCTTCCTGCGCGAGATGGGCGACGCGCCCGCCGATCTGACCGACGACCCGCCCCGGCTGGCCGCCGCCGCCCGCGCGCACCTGCGCAACGAGTTCCTCAACGCCAAGGTCGGCATCTCCGGCGCGAACTTCGCGATCGCGGGCACCGGCTCGCTGGTCGTGGTCGAATCCGAGGGCAACGGCCGGATGTGCCTGACCCTCCCCGACACGCTGATCTCGGTGGTCGGGGTGGAGAAGGTGCTGCCGTCCTGGCGGGACCTGGAGGTCTTCCTCGCGCTGCTGCCGCGCAGCTCGACCGCCGAGCGGATGAACCCGTACACCACGATCTGGACCGGCGTCGCCGACGGCGACGGGCCGCGGAGCTTCCACCTGGTGCTGCTCGACAACGGACGCACCGCCACCCTGGCCGACGCGACCGGACGGCAGGCGCTGCGCTGCATCCGCTGCTCGGCGTGCCTCAACGTGTGCCCGGTCTACGAGCGGGCCGGCGGGCACGCCTACGGTTCCCCCTATCCCGGCCCGATCGGCGCGATCATCTCCCCGCAGCTGCGCGGCGTGACCAGCGAGATCGACGCGTCGCTGCCGTACGCGTCGTCGCTCTGCGGCGCCTGCTACGACGTCTGCCCGGTCGCCATCAACATCCCCGAGGTGCTGGTGGAGCTGCGGGCCCGTTCGGTCGAGGAGCACAAGCACCCGATTGAGCGGGCGGTGTTCCGGCTGTCCGGCTACGTGCTGAGCTCGCCCCGCCGGCTGGCCGCGGCCCAGCGCGCCGCGTCGGCCGGCCGCCATTTCATCGGCCGGTCCGGCCGAATCCGCCGGCTCCCGCCGCCCCTGTCCGCCTGGACCGACACCCGCGACGCCCCCGCCCCGCCTCCGGAGTCGTTCCGCGCCTGGTGGTCCCGCACCCGAGGAGGCGCCGCGTGAGCAGCGCCCGCGAGGAGATCCTGGACCGCATCCGCACCGCCGTCCAACAGCATGGGGGGCACCTGTCCCCCGTCCCCCCCGGCGGATCCGGCGCGGCCGGCCGTGCGGCGACCCCGGCCCAGGTCGACGCCGCCTACGCCGCGCTGCCGCGCGCGTACCGGCGCGCGCACCACGACGCCGGCAGCACCGACATCGTCGCCCTGTTCGCCGAGCGCGCCGCCGACTACCGCGCCGTCGTCGAGCGCGTCTCCGCGGCGGACCTGCCGGCCGCGATCGCCCGGGTGCTGGCGGCCGTCCCGAGATTCCTGGTCCCCGACGGCGTGCCGGCCGACTGGCTGGCGGGCGTGTCGAGCGGCGACCGGGCCGAAGCGGCCGCCACCGAGCCGGCCGGCGCGCCCGCCGGGGACCGGATCGTTCGCGACGACCCCCCGCTGTCCGCCCGCGAACTGGACGAGGTGGCCGGCGTGCTCACCGGCTGCGCGACCGCCATCGCCGAGACCGGGACGATCATCCTCGACCACGGCACCGGTCAGGGCCGCCGGGCGCTCACCCTGGTGCCGGACTTCCACCTGGTCGTGGTCCGCGCCGACCAGGTGGCGGCCGACTTGCCCGACGCCATCGCCCGGCTCGACCCCGCCCGCCCGCACACCCTCATCTCCGGCCCCTCCGCCACCAGCGACATCGAGCTGATCAGGGTCGAGGGCGTGCACGGCCCGAGGAACCTGCACATCCTGATCGCGGGCTGACATGAAGAAGGCCGGCGGGCAGTCCGGCCTCGATGAGGATTTCCGCGTCCACCGGCAGCCAGGAAGGCCTGCTCAGTGCCTCCGTTGGGCATGACTGCGATGCGCAGCCGCCGGCCTGCTTTCTGAACGGCCCGGCCGGATCGCGGCGATGTGCACGAGGCTGCTATAGGTCACCACCGCGATGGCGAGGTGCATGACCATCAGCACCGCCACCGCGCGGACCGACTGGCCCATATGGAGGATGTACAGGTCGGGCAGCCAGAGGACGATCGTGACCGCGATCGCCATCCGGAAGAACAGCCAGCGCGGCGCGGAGCTGATCCGGGTGACAATCGGCCAGGCCGCGCACGCGATCAGCACGCCGATGATGGTCAGCTTGCTGTAGTCGGAGAACTGGAAGTGGGCGTAGCCCTTGGTCGTGGGGAAGACCGCTTGGCCGATCACGACCAGGATCGCGTCGGCCGCCAGCGACCCGGCGACCGAGACGGCGGTCGCGATGGCGACCCGCAGCGAGGACGGCTGGCGGTGAGCCGGGGCAAAGTCCACGCGTGCGAGTCCCAGGGCGCGACCCAGAGATGACGGCACTTCGGCAGGCATGATCCCCCCACGCCCGGCGACCGGCCAGGCACACAGTAAGTCCGACAGGATAGCCAGAAGGTAGACCACTCCGCCTGGCCGAGGCGACCTCCCGGAGGACGAAATCGGCCGCCCCGGCCTCATCCTCAGGTCGGATCCGGCCATGATTATCGAAGGCGATCATGCACCCGCGGGCCTTCCCTGCGGGTCGGTATTTACGCGACCAAGGTCAACTTAAGCTCATGACATGGTGGTCCCTGAGATGGACGGCTCATCGTGGTCGACGCAGCGACTCGCGGAGTTCATCGCGGGCGTGTCGGTCGCTGAGACCGAGACTGCGGCCGCCCGCGCGGCGGTCGAGCGGGCTGCTGAGGCGCTGGTCGCCGACGTGGCGGCGATCGTGTGTGGCGGCGAGCTCGTCGCGGCGGCGGGCTACCCGGAGGAAGGCGTGCCAGTCGACCAGATCGCCTCCGTAAGGCCCGGTGCCACCGACTCCTGGCTGGACATTCCCGGCGTCGGCCGGTACGCGGCGGCGGCAGCAGCACTCGAGTATCCGGTCGGCGCGACGCTGGTACTCGCCCGGTCCGGCGCCCTCACAAGCCAGGAAACGACCCTGTTGGGCGGGATGGCCCGAGTCGTGGCGATGACGATGCGGATGCTCAACGTCGTGGGCGCCGAGCGCGCCGGGCGTGCGGAAATCGAGCGGCTGGCCGAGGAGCAGGACGCGCTGCGGCGAGTGGCCATGCTGGTCGCCCGCGGCGCTCCGCCCGGCACGGTGTTCGCCGCGGTCGCTCAGGAGGTCGGGCGCGTTATGCCCGCCGCCGACTTCACCGTGGTGGGCCGGTATGACCTGGACCGCGCACTTGAGGTAGTCGGCGGCTGGAGCAGGGCGGGCAGTCACGATCTGGTCGGCCGCCGGGCGGAGCTTGGCGGGCGGAACGTGAGCACCCTCGTGTTCGAGCGCAATGAGCCCGTGCGTGTCGACCATCTCCCTGAAGGCGGCGACGCGGTCGCCGCGGCCGCGCGTGAGATCGGGATGCGTTCCTCGGCCGGCGCGCCGATCAGCGTCGAGGGACGGCTGTGGGGTGCCATGATCGCGACGTCAATGCGCGAGAACGCGCTGCCGCCCGGCGCCGAGCAGCGGCTGGCCGCTTTCACCGAGCTAATAGCGACCACGATCGCGAATGCCCAGGCGCGCCAGGAACTAAGCACGCTCGCCGAGGAGCAGGCCGCCCTGCGGCGGGTGGCAACCCTCGTCGCTCGCGGCGCTCCGCCCAACGCGGTATTCGCCGCGGTCGCGCAGGAGGTTGGCCGGCTGCTGCCCGCCGATATCACGGTGATCAGCCGCTACGAGGACGGCCTGGTGAGCCACGTGGGCGGCTGGAGCAGCGCGGGCGAGCGCCTCCCGATGCACGAGAGGGTCAGCCGGGGCGGGCGGAACGTCACCGAGATGGTCTTCCAGACCGGGCGGCCCGCGCGGATGGACAACTACGCGGACGCCTCCGGCGCGATCGCCGCGGACGCACTCGACCGGCGCGTCAGTTCGGCGGTGGGCGCGCCGATCAAGGTCGAGGGCCGGATTTGGGGTGTCATGGTCGCGGCGTCCACCCACGAACGGCGACTGCCCCCGGAGACTGAAGACCGGCTGGCCGATTTCACCGAGCTCGTCGCGACCGCACTAGCCAACGCCGAGGCGCGCGAGGAACTGCGGCAGGTGGCCGACGAGCAGACCGCGCTGCGGCAGGTGGCCACGCTGGTCGCGAGAGGGGCGTCCGCCTCGACCTTGTTCCGTGCGGTCGCGGAGGAAATCACCGTGCTGCTGCCGGCCGACGCCACGGCTCTGAGCCGTTACGATTCTGACGGCTTCCTGACGCGAGTCGGAACTTGGAGCAGGCCCGGTATTCACCTGCCTCCGGGAGAGCGGTCGGCGCTCGGGGGGCGGAACGTCAGCACGCTGGTGTATGTAACCGGCCAGGCGGCGCGGCTCGACAAGTACGGTGCGGACGCCGGGGAAGCGGCCGTCTGGGTCGCCTCGGGTCTGCGCTCGTCGGTCGGCGTCCCGATCAGCGTGGAAGGCCGGCTGTGGGGCGTTATGGTTGCCGTGTCCATGTCCGCCGAGCCGCTGCCCGCCGACGCGGAAGCCCGGCTCGCCGGATTCACCGAGCTCGTCGCCACGGCGATCGCCAACGCCGAAGCGCAGGCAGAGCTGACAGCCTCCCGCGCCCGCATCGTCGCCACCGCCGACAGGACCAGGCGCCGCATCGAGCGCGACCTGCACGACGGCGCGCAGCAGCAGCTCGTCACCCTCGCGCTGCAGCTCCGGGCGGCCCAGGCGACGGTACCGCCCGAGCTCGCGAACCTCCACGCCGAGTTGGGCCGGGTGGCCCGCGGACTGGCAGGCACGCTCGACGAGCTGCGCGAATACGCCCGCGGGCTGCACCCCGCGATCCTGGCCGACGGCGGTCTGACACCCGCGCTGAAGACGCTCGTTCGCCGCTCATCGACCCCGGTGACACTCGACGTACGGGCCGAGGGGCGGCTCCCTGAGCGCGTCGAGGTCACCGCTTACTACGTGATATCGGAGGCACTGGCGAACGTCGCCAAGCACGCCCAGGCGTCTGCCGTCCACATTGAGGTCGAGGCGACCGGCGAAGTCATAAGGCTTGCCGTCCGGGATGATGGTGTCGGCGGCGCGAACCCGGCCCGCGGCTCCGGCCTGATCGGCCTCAAAGACCGCGTCGAGGCCATCGGCGGGACATTGAGCGTGCGAAGCCACCACGGTGAGGGCACGACCCTGCGGGTCGAACTCCCGCTCCGCCCGTGACGTCAATCGTCGCGGACAACCTGGCGAGCGCCCAACCTCACTACCGGGTAGCTGGAATACGGAGCTGAGGTCAGCCCGAACCGATGACGGGCGCTCGCCGTAATGCGCGGCCCGGTGGCCGGATGCGAGGATTTTATCCAGCGCCCCGGTCGGTTATGGCCAGCCCCCCGGGCCGACCGAGGCGATCTTGAGCCCCGGTCGGTTATGGCCGTCCCCCGGCCGACCGGGACGATCCAAGACAGCATGGCGCACGAGGCGGGCGAAGCGAAGCATGGAGCAAACCGACTTGCTGGCGCCGCGTCCGCTGCTCGCGGGAGGCTGAGCTCGTGCCCCTGCGCGGCCTCCTGGTCGATGACAACAGGACCTTCCCTGAAACCGCGCGCGGCGTCCTCGACCAAGCCACCACATGCTCGAGCGGAGAGTTGTCGCAGCTGAGAAGGCGCTGAGAGGGCGGCGTCCGACCTGAGGATGATTTACACGGCGACCGGCGGGGTCCAGTCGGCGGCGTCGGTAGCGTTCTGCGCATGTTGCGTCCTGAAAGCTGGCCCAGGCTTACAGGTGTGAGTCCTGTCCGGGTAGGCACCGGAGCGCCCGGTAGCAGGCCCCGGTTCGTCGTTGAGAGGCGGCGGGCTGAGCGGGGTGTCAAAAGCCTCTTTGGAGGGAGCAAGCGCGCGGGCCGCAGCGTTAAGCGAACCTTGCAGCCTCGTCAGACGTATAGCGGAGGAGCTGAGCCGGTCATGTCGCGGCGAAGGCCATGTCCGGCGGGCCCTGTTCCGGGGTCAGCCTGCCGGGTCCTCCCGGGGTACGGAGGGCGGCACGCGCGCACAGTCTGGGCCGGAACAGGAGAGGCCCGTCTGCCCGGCCTTCGTCGGGCGAAGACCAGGCGTATAAGCCGATGGTGAAGTCGCCTGGAGGGCAGCGGGAGTCCGAGAGGGCCGTAGTACCGCTGATCGGCGTGCAACAGAACGCGCCGGGAGGGAAGGGCCCTCACTTTGATCATGCTTTCCGCGAGGGTAAGCGCCAGGGCATGGCCGGGTCCTCCCGGTCCAATTCCCCCGGCGGGCCGCTGGCCCGTCGTAGCGGGTTCGCGCCGCCGCCGGTCCCCGGTTTGGTGCGGGCGAACCCTGTGAACGTGCGAGAACTGCAGCGGAAGCTATGGGCTGCGGCCAAGCAGTCTCCGGAGCGCCGGTTCCACGCCCTGTATGACCGTGTTCACAGGGGTGACGTCCTGTGGGAGGCGTGGTGCCGCGTGCGGGCCAACCGGGGAGCTGCCGGGGTGGACAAGATCACCCTGGCATACGTGCAGGAAGAGTACGGGGTCGAGCGGATGCTCGCGGAACTCCAGGCTGACCTGCGCGAGGGCACGTACCGTCCCGCGCCCGCCAGGCGCGTGGACATCCCGAAGCCAGACGGCGGCAAGCGGCCGCTCGGTATCCCGACGGTCCGCGACAGAGTGGCGCAGCAGGCCGCGAAGATCGTGCTGGAGCCCATCTTCGAGGCGGACTTCCTTCCGTGCTCGTTCGGGTTCCGGCCGAAGCGGTCGGCTGTGCAGGCGATGGAACGGCTCAGGACCGGGTTCATCGCCGGGCGCTGCTTTGCCGTGGAGTTCGACATCCGGAGCTTCTTCGGCGAGATCAGCCATGAAAGGCTGCTGGCCGAGGTCGGGCGGCGGGTGTCGGACCGGCGGGTGCTGAAGCTGGTCCGCCTGTGGCTGCAGGCAGGGGTGATGGTGGACGGGAGCCTCGAGCGGACGGTCGCCGGGACTCCCCAGGGCGGCGTCATTTCGCCGTTGCTGGCCAACATCTACCTGCACGTCCTGGACCGCGAGCTCGCCGCACGCAATGTGGGCGAGCTGGTGCGCTATGCCGATGACGGCGTGGTGCTGTGCCGCAGCGCGGCGCAGGCCCGGGCGGCCCTGGACGCCGTGGAGGAGATCCTCGGCGGCCTGGGGCTGCGGCTGCACCCGGATAAAACGAAGGTAGTCGATCTCAGGAAGGGCCGGGAGGGGCTGGACTTCCTCGGATGCCATTTCCGCGCCCGCATGTCGGGGCGCCTGTGGGAGCAGAGGCGGGTCATCCGCTACTACCTGCACCGCTGGCCCTCGCAGCGGGCGATGAAAAGCCTCCGGGAGAAAGTGCACGCCCGCACCGGCCGCAACCGCGTGGGAGCGGACATCCGCGAGGTGATCGCGGACCTGAACCCGCTGCTGCGCGGCTGGGGGAACTACTTCCGCACCGGGAACGCCGCCATCAAGTTCACCCAGGTCGACCAGTATGTCGTGTGGCGGCTCCGCACCCTGATGGTCAGGAAACGGGGCCGGAACCTGCACGCCGGGCAGGCCGACGCGTGGACAGAGGACTGGTTCAACGGGCACGGGCTCTACAGGCTCCGCGGCACGATCCGCTATCCGAAGGCAGCGTAACCATGTCAAGAAGATCATCGGTAAGCCGTATGCGGGAAAACCGCACGTACGGATTGAAAGGGGGATGGGGAAACGGGCCGTCACAGGCACCGCGCCCCTGACTACCAATGGTTATGGAACAGACGTTGCACCGGCCCGGCAGACGGCCCGGCGGGGCGCTGGCCGTGCAGACGGCCGGGCTCACCAAGCGCTTCGGCGAGCGCACCGTCGTCGAAGACGTGGCGCTGGAAATCCCCCAGGGGGCGGTCTGCGGGTTCGTCGGCCCGAACGGCGCAGGCAAGACCACCACCATCCGAATGCTCCTCGGCCTCGTGAGGCCCACCTCCGGCAGCGGCAGGATCCTCGGCGGGAACCTCGCGGAACCCGCGAGCTACCTGCACAAGGTGGGCGCGCTGATCGAGTCGCCCGCGTTCTACCCGCAGCTGAGCGGCCGGGAGAACCTGAAGACGCTGGCCCGGCTGGGCAGCGTCCCGCTCGCCAGCGTCGACCCGGTGCTCGATCGGTCCGGCCTGCTCGCCCGGGCGGGGGACAAGTACCGCTCGTACTCGCTGGGGATGAAGCAGCGGCTCGGCATCGCCGCCGCCATGCTGGCCGGACCCGAGCTGCTGATCCTGGACGAGCCGACCAACGGCCTCGACCCGGCGGGCATCGTCGAGATGCGCGGCCTGATCAGGTCGCTGGCGGGCGACGGGATCACGGTCCTGGTCTCCAGCCACTTGATCTCCGAGATCGAGCAGATCTGCGACTACGTGGTGATGATCAGGGCGGGCAGGCTCGTCCACCAGGGCCCGGTGGCCGAGTTGCGCGCCACCCAGCAGGCCGAGTTCGTCATCGCGCCGGAGCACGACGCGGACCTGGCCGCGCTGGTCAGGCTGATGCAGCAGGCCGGCGGCACGGTGACGGAGGGCAACGGCCACGGCGAGCTGGTGGTGGCGGCCCCCGGCGCGAGCGCGGCCGACGTGAACCGGCACGCCGCCGAGCACGGCATCACGCTGCGGCAGCTGGGCGAGCGCACGCAGAGCCTCGAGCGGGCGTTCTTCGCGCTGACCGGGACCAAGTCGGCCGATGTGCCCGACGGCCAGGAGATGGGATCGATCCGATGACGATGGTGTGGGCGGCGTTCACCAGCGAGTGGACCAAGCTGAAGCGCAAGACGCTGTTCCTGTCCACCTTCCTCGGCCTGGCCGCGGCGGCCTCGCTTTTCGTAGTGCTGATGTTCTCGCAGGCCACCAACAACGGCGGACTGGTCACCCTGCACCAGCTGGCCCGGCCGAACGGCCTGGTCATCGGCGTCGCGCGGGCGTCGATACTGCTCGGGGTGGTGGCGTTCGGCATCGCCGCCTCGCAGCTGGCGAGCGAGTACAGCCTCGGCACGCTCCGTCAGCTGCTGGTCCGCCAGCCGCGCCGGGCCACCCTGCTGGCCGGGAAGATGCTCGGCGTGATCACCTTCCTGGTGGCCGCGCTGTGCTTCGCCGCCGTGATCGCGCTGTTCGTCGCGGTGCTCGCCGCGCAGAGCCGCGGCGTCTCCACCCACGCGTGGTTCACCGGCACCGGCCTGAGCGACATGTTCCAGGAACTCGGCGACCTGGCGCTGGCCACCGTCGGCTACAGCGTGCTGGGGATGGCGGTCGGCCAGTTCGTCCGGTCGGCGGTCTTCGCGGTCATCATCGGCTTCGCCTGGCTCGTCGCGGTCGAGAACATCATCGTTCGCATCGTGCCGAGCGTGCAGCAGTGGATGCCCGGTGCCTCGCTGGTCGCGGTGGCCTCGGCCGGCAACGAGGGCGTCGGTTACGCGCACGGCCTGTTCCTCGGCGCGGTCTACGTCATCGCCGCCGTCGCGGCGTCGATGATCGTCTTCCTCCGCAGCGACGTGACCGCCTAAAGGGAGCCGTCCCCGGTCTCAGGCTGCCTCCAGAAACGGAGCCACGTACCTGTCCGGCTGTGGATACTGAGCGGATCTCGGCCTTGGTCGCTCCGCTCAGTCGCCGTCCGATAGTCGTCGACCGTCGTTGGCTTGCGTTTGCGCGGCGACACGGCGGATCCTCAGCATGAGGGATGCCGACGGGATGACCTTGCCTGACATGTAGGTGGACAGGCGCGAGCGGGATGTGCCGAGCCGGAGTGCGAAGTCCTGCTGCGACAGGCCGGACCGGGCAACAAGGTCGCGTATCTCACCCGCGACCTGCTCGCGCTCGGCGTCGGCGGCGTCCTGCCGGGCGCGCTCAATGATGGTCGTCAGGAGCTCGCTGGTGCCATACGGCCGGGACATCTCGACAGCTTCGAGAACTTGCTGCGCGACGGGTCCCCAGGGATCGTCGCGGATCGCGGCGGCCAGCCGTCGCCAGTCGGGCAGGGTACCGCGCTCGACCGCCGTAAGGATGCCCTCGAAGGGCCAGGTCTCGACCGGGTCATCGACGGAGGCGGTGATGTTGCGGAACTTCAGCATGCTCATCGTGTCATCTCCGCGGCTAGTGACCGGCACACATCGATGACGGTCTGCCAGGCGGTCCAGCGAGCGTCCAGGCCCTTGTAGCTGTCCAGCTGCCTTATCGTCCGCTGGTCGGCTGGATGTGGATCAGCGAGTTGGCGCGCCAACTGCGTCGCGACGCCCTGCGCGTCGGGGCCGCGCTGGTCGGTGTAGTACTGGTCGATGTGGGCCAAGACCTGCCCTGAGTGCGGGATCCCGTAGCGGTCGGAGAGGGCGGCCACGTCAAGGTAGTCGCGGACCTGGTTGCGCCGGACGATCAGGTAGCCCTTGATCCGCAGGGTCTCGTCCGGCGTCGGCACGCGCAGTTTCTGCCCGGAAGGCAGCTCGACCTCGGAGACCTCAAGCGGCCTGCTCCGGATGAGCTGGCGGACACCGGACTCAATGTCACCCAGCTCGCCGAGGATGATCTTGCCGGGGGTGACCCTGTTGGTAACCCATCCCTCAGTCGCCTCGATCGCCTCGAGGACAGTATCGAAGCGCGTGTTGAGGTCGGCCAGCACGTGGTCGTGGTCGAATGACGTGCGGTGGCTTGCCCAGAGCGCCGCGCCGAGTCGCCAACTAGAACGGCGTCGGGGACAACCGCCTGCAGGCGCGCAGCCGACTCGAGCACACGCACCAAGTCGGGACGGTTCATCCCCGGTGCCATGTCCGCGTTCCCAGGCATTGGCGTTCCCTCCCGCCGGTCGGCAGCTGGTGTATCACATCCGATACAACTAGATATAGGCAGTCCTCGAACCCAGGTGAGCTTGCGCAGGGGTCCGGCGCAGGGACCGCACGGGGGCTTGGTCCCTGCGCCGCCACGTGGATGATCGAGGCGGCCGGCTTCAGGACTTGGGCTGGAGGAGCAGGTACACGGTTTCGCCGCCGATGGTGGTCGACTTGTGGTGCGCCTCGACCCACGCGGTGATCTGGCCGGACGAGCCCTGGCCAGCGGGGGCGCCGCCCATGCCGCCGCCGGCGATGTAGTAGGTGATGTCGCCTGCCTTGGCCCACTGCTCGAACTCGGCCAGGGTCGGCGCCGGGTCGCTGCCCGTGAACCCGCCCATCGCCATCACCGCCTTGCCGCCGCTCGCGAGTTCCAGGCTGGCCGCGCTATTCGATCCCTCGACGGCCGCCGCCCAGCGGGTGGTGGTCTTCTCCAGCGCTTTGTCAAGCGCGGACGACGATCCGGCCGCGCCGGGGCCGCCGCCGCCGAAGCCGCCGCGCGAAGCCCCTGACGGCAGGCCGCCCCGCTGGGTCCCGGTCTCCGCCGGTCCCGCCGCGGGCAGCGGGCTGGCCGCCGTCGCCGAAGCCGCCGAACTCGCCGCTCAGCCCGCTCGGCGGGCCTGAGCTGCCGCGCGTGCCCGAACCCGTCTCGGCCGAGCCCGGGCCGGGCAGCTCACCGGCCGTCGTCCCCATGCCGCCGTCCGCTGCGGCCTCGCCCGGCAGCGTCCCGGTCCCGTCGGTTGCGCCGGTTCCGGTCCCGCCGCGGCCGAACCCGCCCCCGTCGAATCCGCCGCCGCCGTCGGGAGCGCCGCCGCCGAAGCCACCGCCGGCACCGGTCCCGAACCCGGCGCTTCCGCTGCCCGACACGGCGGTCGGAATCGACCCCGAGTGCGGCGTGGCGGCCGTGCCCACCGCCCAGGCGGCGGTCGGCACCGCCAGCGCTACCGCGGTCAACACCCCGGCCGCCACCAGCACCCGCCGTCCGATCCGGCTCCAGACCGCCGCCGCGCCCAGCAGCGCCACCGCCGCCACGGCCGCCGCCACCGCCAGGTACCGGACCGACGGGTGGAACGAGGCGTCGGTTCGCAGCAGCTCGTACCCCCACCCGGCGGTGACCACGACGGTCAGCGCCAGCAGCCCGTAGGCGGCCCGGGCGGCGACGATCCGGTGCTGCCACACGAGCACCGACCCGATGCCGACCAGGGCGCCGATCGCCGGCGCGAGCGCCACCGTGTAGTACGGGTGGATCGTGCCCTGCATGTAGGCGAACGTTACCCCGGTGGACAGCAGCCACCCGCCGAAGATGATCAGCGAGGCGCGGGCCGGGTCCGTCCGCGGTCCCCGCCAGGTAACCCAGATGGCGCCGGCCAGCAGCACCACCGCCGCCGGGAGCAGCCAGGAGATCTCGAGCCCGAACTCCCCGTTGAACAGGCGCTGAACTCCGGCCGCCCCGCCGAAGCTGCTGCCTGCGCCGCCTCCGCCGCCGCTCCTGTTGCCGTCCCCGCCGAACAGCCGCCCGAACCCGTTGTAGCCGAAGGCCAGCTCGAGCGGGTTGTTGTCGGTCGACCCGCCGATGTACGGCCGGTCGGCGGCCGGCGTCAGCAGCACCGCCGCGATCCACCACCCGGCCGAGACCACGATGGCGAGGGCGGCCGCGAGGAGCTGCAGGACCCGCCGCCGGAGCGACACCGGCGCCGCGACCAGGTAGGCCAGCCCGAACGCGGGCACGTTGAGCACCGCCTCGCCGCTCTTGGTCAGGAAGCCGAACCCGAACGCGACCCCCGCGCCGACCAGCCACCAGGTCCGCCCGTGCTCAATCGCCCTGGTGACGCAGTACGCCGCGACCACCACCAGCAGCACCATGAAGGCGTCGGGGTTGTTGAACCTGAAGATGAGAACCGCGGCCGGGGTCAGCGCCATCGCCGCCCCGGCGACCAGCCCCGCCACCGCCCCGGCCCTGCCTCCCGCGCGCCCGCGCACGGCCCGGCGCACGGTGGCGCACAGCAGCCCCGCCGCGGCGACGCCCTCGAGCGCCTGCGGCACCAGCATCGACCAACTGTTGAAGCCGAAGATCCGGCCGGACAGCCCCATCACCCACAGCGACGCGGGCGGCTTGTCGACGGTGATGAAGCTGGCGGAGTCCAGGGAGCCGAAGAACCACGCCTTCCAGCTCTCGGTCCCCGCCTGCACCGCCGCCGCGTAGAACGAGTTCGCGTCCCCCGAGGCGGCCAGGTCCCACAGGTAAAGCACCGCCACCGCCGCCAGCAGCACCAGGAACGCCGGCCGGTACCAGCGCGGGGTGCTCTGGTCCAACTCCCGTACGTCGGCGGCCCGGTGCCGGGGGAGCCGGGTCGCGGCGCCTGCATGGTCGGACCGCGCCTGCCACGGCTGCTCAAGGAAGGTCATGGTCGATGAGGCTGCCAGCCGAGCCTTGGCCGCAGGTCCCACGCGTCTCTGCGCAGCCTATGAATGGTCGCGGCCCCGGTTATCGAGCCGGCCGGGCGACGGGTGGTACTGTCCGGCTTAGTTAGCGCAACCGATAGAGAGCGGGCCGATATGAGCCTTTTTCAGCGGGCGCACGACATAGTTGCCGCCAAGGCGGACAAGGCGCTCGACGCCGCCGAGAAGCCGGACGAGATGCTCGACTACTCGTACAACCAGATGCTCGAGCAGATCACCAGGATCCGCCGGGCCCTAGTCGACATCGCGGCCTCGCGTAAGCAGATCGAGCTGCAGGAGACCCAGCTCCAGCACTCCATCGACCACCTCAACGATCAGGCCAAGATCGCCCTCGGCCAGGGCCGGGAGGACCTGGCGCGCGAGGCGCTGTCGAGGAAGGGAGCGGCCCAGGCTCAGATCGACAACCTGGAGCCGCAGCACCAGCAGCTCACGGAGGAAGAGGAGAAGCTGGAGCACGGGCTGGCCGAGCTGCAGAAGCGGGTGAACAACTTCCGCTCGCAGAAGGAAGTCCTCAAGGCGCAGTACACCGCCGCCAGCGCGATGAACGCGGTGAACGAGGACGCGGCGGGCATCTCGACCAGCATCAGCGACTCCGGCGCCGCGCTCGAGCGCGCGCAGGACAAGATCGCCACCATGCAGGCCCGGGCTGGCGCGCTCGACGAGCTGCTCCAGTCGGGCGTGCTCGAGGACGTGGGCGGCGGCGGCGATGACATCCAGAAGGAGCTCGACGAGGTCACCTCGGCCAGCGACGTGGACAGTGAGCTCGCCGCCCTCAAGGCGCAGCTCGGCCAGGGGACGCCGCCGCCCCCGGCGCTGCCGGCCGGCTAACGGCGTGCCGCTCACGGTCGCGGTCGTTCCTTGACCCCGGCCGCGAGCAGGTCCACCACCTCGGCGATGCGCGCGGCCCGCACCTGCGGCCGGCGGGTGGTCGCATCGATCCAGCGGAGATAGGCCTTGCGGTAGAACTGCGCCAGCGTGTCGAAGAAGGCCCCCGCGGCCGGGTTTTCCGCCAGCGCGGCGGCGATGTCCTCGGCCAGATCGGCCCGCTGCGGGCCTTCCGGCGTCAGCTCCACGGTCACTTCGTCGCCGACCGCGAGGCCCAGGCCGGCCATTCGCGACGGGCTCAGGATGAACGACCAGCCGGCGCTCCCGGGCGAGAGCGTCACCCGAACCCGGGTGCCCTCGACCGTGCCATTCACATGGTGCACGGCCTTGACACCCCACATCTCGTCGGGGTCAAACGGGACCACGACAATCGCGCGACCACCAGGGCCGTCACCGACCACGGCACCGAACCGCTGCGTGCGCATGCCCTTCATCCTGGCACGACGCGGGCCACGGACGGAACTCGCGAAGGCTCTGTCCGGTCCGGGCCGCGTTGGGCTCCCCATTCGTTTCCTGAGATTTCTGTTATCGGCCAGCTCGGACGGGGTCTCCGGTGCATGAGCCATCTCACGCCTGCCCCGACGAGCGATGCGACCGGCCGCCACCAACCGGTCAGACTGCTGTCCGCGGTTACCGCCGCAGCGATGATCGCGGGATCCCTGGCCTACGCCGCGGTCACGACGATGGTCGCCGCGCCGAGCGCGCGCGCCGCCCTCACAGCGCAGGCCGCCCGTGCCGCCGCGACAACGCCTGGCACATCAGCGCCTGGCGCGACGGCGCCCGGCACGGTGGTGCCGCCCGCGCCGGCCGGCTGGACGACCGTCTTCAAGGACGGCTTCGCCGGCCCGGCCGGGTCCGCCCCCGCGGCGGCCAACTGGTTCTACGACATCGGCAGCGGCTACGGAACGGGCGAGATAGAGCACACCAGCAGTTCCACCAGGAATGTCTACGTGGACGGCCACGGGCATCTCGTCCTGAAGGCGACCCGTTCCAAGGGCAGCTGGACCTCGGCCAGGATCGAGTCCACCCGCGACGACTTCGAGGCCCGGCCCGGCGGCGAACTCGACCTGACCGCCTCGATCGAGCAGCCGGACCCGGCCGACGGCCTCGGCTACTGGCCCGCGTTCTGGGCGCTCGGGTCGCCCATGCGGGCGGGCGGCGGCTGGCCCACGTCGGGCGAGCTCGACATGATGGAAGACGTCAACGGGCTCAACAAGGCCTCGGCGACGCTGCACGATGCGGCCGGCAGCGACGGTCACCCGCTGATCGCCTGCCGCGGCTCCAAGTGCGAGTCCGGCTACCACACCTACTCGGTGATCGTTAGCCGGGTGAATACCAGGGCCGAGTACCTGCGGTTCCTGACCGACGGGCGGGTGACCGACACGATCACCGAGGCCGAGGTCGGCGCCACTGCCTGGCACGAGGCGATCGACCACGGCTTCTTCCTCATCTTCGACCTGGCGATGGGCGGCAACTACCCCGACGGGGAGTGCGGCTGCACGACGCCGACCGCCGCCACCTCGTCCGGCGCCTCGATGAGCGTCCGCTACGTGGCCGTCTACGAGAAGGGCGGCAACTCCACGCCGGCCGCTCGGTCCCTCTCGGCCGGCCACGTCACGGGGGTCGACGGACGGTGCCTGGCCAATGAAAACGCGCTTAACACCGAGGGCAACCCGATCGGCGCTCGTGCCTGCGGTCGCTCTTCCGGCCAGCTCTGGTCGGCCTACTCCGACCGCACCCTCCGCACCGAGGGAGGCTGCCTGGACGTGGCGGGCGGGGGCACGGCCAGCGGCACCGACGTCGACTGGTACCCCTGCAACGGCACCGCCGCCCAGGCCTGGACCCGCACGTCCAGCGGCGAGCTCGTCAATCCGAGATCGGGGCTCTGCCTGACCGACCCGCGCGCCAGCGCGACCGCCCGGCTCGACATCACGACCTGCACCGACGCCGCGCCGCAGCGCTGGTCCCGTCCGACCGCGACCGCCCCCGAGACCACGAGCGCCACGAGCGCCACCAGCGCCACGAGCGCCACCAACGCCACGAGCGCCAGCAGCCCGGCCGTCCAGACGGCCGGCTCGGGCGCACCGCCCGCGTCGTTCTGGGGAAACACCAAGACGATCCCCGCGGCCAGGAAGGTACTCGAGGTCAAGATCATCAACCGGACCAACGGACGCTACCCCGACAGCAAGGTGTACTGGAGCTTCAACGGCACCGAGAAGTCGATCGCGCAGCAGCAGTACATCGACATGCCCGCGAACTCGGCCGGCCGCATGTACTTCTACCTCGGCTCGAAGAACAGCAGGTACTTCGACTTCATCGAGTTCACGGTGGGCTCGAGCTCGATGAACGTCGATACCACCCGGGTGGACCGCTTCGGCCTGAAGCTGGCCCTGCTGGCCCACAGCCACAGCGGCAAGAATCAGGAGATCGGCGAGAACTACGCCACGTTCAGGGAGAGTCGCGCGGCGACCTTCGCCCGGTTCCGGAAGTTCGTCCCCGCGCAGTTCAAGGGGCTCGCAACCATCAACGCCCCGTACGGCATCCCCTCGCCAGGCAACGACCCCGCGTTCCAGCCCGGCGGCAGGTACGCGAGCTACTTCACCGCCTACGCCGCCGCCCATGGCGCCAAGGCCGATACCACCGCCGACGTCTTCGGCTGCGGCGGCACGCTGTCGGACAACCCCCCGCTGTGCGCGGCCCTCAACCGTCACGTCGCCCAGCTGCCGGCGTCCGGTCAGTCCAACCCCGCCCGCTTCTACAAGGCGGGTCCGGCCAACTACTACGCCGAGTTCTGGCATGAGAACGCGATCAACGGCAAGCAGTACGGCTTCCCCTATGACGACGACGCGAACCAGTCGTCGGACATCTCGGTCGCCCGCCCCGAGTACATGATCGTCGCGGTCGGCTGGTAGCCGACCGCCAGCTAGAGAGAATGGTTTTTATGGACGAACCCGCTACCGCACGGACCCGGCTGCGCAGCTTCAGCCCGGTCTTCCCGGTGCGCGACCTGCGCCGTGCCCTGGCGCACTACCAGTCGCTCGGCTTCGACGTCCAGCCCTACTCGGACGGCGACGGCTACGGCTTCGCCGACCGCGACCGGGTGAGCCTGCACCTGTCCCTGGACGCGGGGCACGAGCACGAGAGCGACGACGGCGGCCACGCCCATGAGCATGTCGGCACCGCCTACCTGTATGTCGCCGACGCCGACGCGCTCTACGACGAATGGGCCCGCCCCGGCATCGGCGGGCTGACCCGGCGTGTCGGCGACACCCCGTACGAGCTGCGCGAGGGCTCGCACGTCGATCCGGACGGCAACCTCATCCGCTTCGGGTCGCCGATGCCGAGCCAGCCGGCCGAGCGGCTGCGGTCGCACCTGGAGGACCGGTACGGGATCGACGTGGCCGCGATGACCGACCTCGACGTCGGCGTGTGGCGGGTCGGTCGCGCCGACGGGCCGGACTGGGTCGCCCGGTGGTTCCCGGCCCGCCGGCCGCCCGAGGCGGTGGCGGGCGACGCCGAGATCCTCAGGTACGTGGCCACGCACGAGTTCCCGGCCGAGCGGTGCGCGGCCGACCCGCCCATCTCAACCCTGGACGGACGGGCCGTGCTGGTGACCGAGTGGGCCGGCCCGGTGCCCCGCAGGGAACGCCGCGAGGCGATCCGCGGCGCGGGCGGTCTGGGCAGGCTCGGGGCGCTGCTTGGGCGGTTGCACGGACTGCCGCCCGGCGTCGGCGCGGCCGCCCGGCCGGGCGGCGCCTGGCATCACCTGGCCGACGGCCTGCCCGCGGCCGAGGTGGCGGCGGCCGCGCAGCTGCTCGCGGGCATCGCGCACCTCATACCCGACGCCGAGCGCGAGGCCTATCAGGCGCTGCTGGCGCAGGTCGACGCGCTCGACGCCGCCGACGGGCTGCCCGAGGCGCTCACCCACCCCGACTTCGTGCTCGCGAACGTGGTCGCGACCCCCGGCGGCATGGTCTTGGTGGACTGGTCGGGGGCGGGCCGCGGGCCGCGGGCGTGGTCGCTGGCGTTCCTGCTCTACGCCGAGGGCGCCAAGGACCTGCGGCGGGTCGACGTGGTGCTGGCCGGCTACCGCAGGCACGTGACCCTGGAGGACGAGGAGCTCGACCGCCTGGCGGCCATCGCCCAGGCCCGGCCGCTGGTTCTCAGCGTCTGGTCGGTGTGCACCGGACGGGCGACCCCGACCGAGGCGCTCGCCCACGCCGCCGAGGCGAAGACCCTGGCCGAGGCCATCGCGGCCCGGGCCAGGGCGGCGCTGGACCGGTAACCCCGAGGCCAGAGTTCGGAAACCGTGCGGGCGGAGCGCAGGGTCCGTTCGGGAAAATCAAGATCTTTTCCTCCGAACGGACCCTGGGTTCCACTGGCACTCCCATGGCTACCAGCGCGGTTGCAGCCGCTGGTAGCCAGGGACGACCCGCTGCATGTAGCCGGTGTCGTCACGGTTGCGCAGCCCGCAGGTCAGGTACTGCTCGTGCAGCCTGCCCAGCGCGTCCCGGTCGAGCTCGACGCCGAGCCCGGGCCTGCCGGGCACCGCGATCGCGCCGCCGCTGAAGGTGAACGGCTCGCCCGCCACGATGTCCTCGGTCTTCCACGGCCAGTGGGTGTCGCAGGCGTAGGTGAGGTTGGGCACGGCCGCGGCGAGCTGGACCATCGCCGCCAGGCTGATGCCCAGATGCGAGTTGGAGTGCATCGACAGGCCGAGGCCGAACGTCTCGCAGATCCCCGCGAGCAACTTCGACCGGCGCAGACCGCCCCAGTAGTGGTGATCGGAGAGGATCACCTGGACCGCGTCCTGCCGGATGGCGGGGGGCAGGTGGGCGAAGGAGACGACGCACATGTTGGTGGCGAGCGGCATCGCGGCGTCCCGCGCCACCCGCGCCATGCCGTCGATGCCCGGCGTCGGGTCCTCCAGGTACTCGAGCACCCCGGCCAGGTCGCGGGCGACGCCGAGCGACGTCTCCGGGGTCCAGGCAGCGTTCGGGTCGAGCCGCAGGGGGTGATCGGGGAAGGCGGCGCGCAGCGCTCGGATCGCCTCGATCTCCTCGGCCGGCGGGAAGACGCCGCCCTTGAGCTTGAGCGCGGTGAACCCGTAGCCGTCGACCAGCCGCTTGGCCTGGGCGACGATGCCGTCGGGATCGAGCGCCTCGCCCCAATCGTCGCCGTCGGCCCCGGGGTGCCCGGCCCACTTGTAGAAGAGGTAGGCCGAGAACGGCACCTCGTCCCTGACCGCGCCGCCGAGCAGGTCGGCGACCGGCAGCCCGGCCGCCTTGCCCTGGATGTCGAGGCAGGCCACCTCGAACGGGGAGAACACCCGGTCGGTGGCCTCGCTGTGACCGATGAGGCCGGAGGAGATGGTGGTCTCGGCCGCCCCGATGGCCTGCACCCGGCGGTAGACGTCCTCGGTGTGGTACACGTCCGCGCCAACGATGGCGGCGGCCGCGGCGTGCAGCGCGGCCAGGTGCTTCTCGTCCGCGTAGGTCTCGCCCAGGCCGGTCAGGCCGACGTCGGTCGCGATCTCGATGACCGCGCGCAGCGCGAACGGCTCGTGCACGCCGACCGAGTTCAGCAGCGGCGGGTCGGCGAACGCGACCGGGGTGATCGCCACGCCGGTGATGCGGATGCTTCCGTTGGCCATCGCGCTAGTTCCTGGTGTAAGCGCCGTCGACCAGGCGCAGCAGCCCGTCGGGGTTGGCCTCGCGGACCGCCTCCGGCAGCAGGGCGTCGGGCACGTCCTGATAGGCCACCGGCCGCAGGAACCGGTCCATCGCCAGCGTGCCGACCGACGTCGTGCGGCCGTCGGAGGTGGCGGGGAAGGGGCCGCCGTGCACCATCGACGGGACCACCTCGACGCCGGTCGGCCAGCCGTTGAACACGATCCGGCCCGCCAGCCGCTCGAGCACCGGGAGCAGGTCCACCGCCAGCTCGCCATCCGCCTCGGCCGCGTGCACGCTGGCGGTGAGCTGCCCCTCCATCGCCCGCGCGACGTCGACGAGCTGGCTCGTGGTGGCGGCCCGGACGATGATCGAGCTGGCGCCGAACACCTCGTCGTGCAGCTCCCGCGCGGCCAGGAACTCGTCGGCGGTGGTGGCGACCAGCGCCGCGCAGCCCCAGCTCTCACGACCGGCCTCGCGGCCGGGGTCAGACCCCTGCGCGATCACCTCGGTCCCGGGATGAACGGCCAGCCGGGTCGCGCCGTCGGCGTAGGAGGCGGCGATCCGCCCGGTCAGCATCGGGGCAGCCGGGCTGGCGGCCACCGCGTCGCGGGCCGCCCCGGTGAAGCGGTCAAGGTCGGGCCCGTCGACCCCGACGATGATCCCCGGGTTGGTGCAGAACTGGCCCGCCCCCAGCGTCAGCGAGCCGACGAACGCGGCGCCGAGCTCGGCCGCCGCCTCGGACAGCCGACCCGGCAGCAGGAACACCGGGTTGACGGCGCTCATCTCGGCGAAGACCGGGATCGGGACCGGCCGCGCCGCCGCCGCGGCGACCAGGGAGAGCCCGACCCGGCGCGATCCGGTGAAGGCGACGGCGGCGATCGCCGGATGAGTGACCAGCTCGACCCCGACGGTCGGCCCGTCGGCGTAGACCATGGAGAACACCCCGGCCGGGAGCCCGCTGGCGGCGACCGCGCGGGTGACCGCGGCCGCGATGATCTCCGAGGTGCCCGGGTGGGCGTCGTGCGCCTTGACCACGACCGGGCAGCCGGCCGCCAGGGCCGAGGCGGTGTCGCCCCCGGCGACGGAGAAGGCGAGGGGGAAGTTGCTGGCGGCGAACACCGCGACCGGACCGATGGGAACGCGCCGCTGCCGAACATCGGGCCGCCGGGCGGGCTTGCGGTCGGGCAGCGCGTGGTCGATCCGCGCCCCGTTCCAGCTCCCCTCGCGCAGCGCGGCCGCGAACAGCCGCAGCTGCCCGGAGGTCCGGCCCACCTCGCCGGTGAGCCGGGGCAGCGGGAGACCGGTCTCGCGCTGGGCGCGCTCGGCGGCCGCCTCGGTGACCGCGTCGATCTCGTCGGCGGCGAGCTCGAGCAGCCGGGCGCGCTGCTCGACCGGCGCCGAGCGGAAGGACTCGAAGGCGGACTCGGCCAGCTCCGCCGCGCGGGCGACCAGCTTGCCGTCGGCGAACTGGAATCCGGGCTCAAGCGCGGCGCCGTCAGCCGGGTCGACGGCGTGGAAGGCCCCGGCGTCGCCGACGACCGCGTCTCCCGCGATGTACATGGCGCCGGTGACGGCTGCGCTTGCGGTTGTCATGTGGTCCCTCCATTGGTTGCCTTCGGGGCTGGCGCCTCCCATGCTAAGCGCCGGCCCCGCCAATCAGATGCGGGAGTGACCGTCCTCGAACCAGCGCAGGAACCGGCCGGCCATCAGCCCCCGCTCGAGAACGTGCCGGTAGTCGAGCATCCGCTGGTAAGCGTCGGCGGGCGCGGAGTCCAGGCTGTCGGCCAGCCGCCGCAGCCGGGGCAGGTCGAGCACGGCCCGGGCGGTCTCGCTCTGGTCGAGCAGCCGCAGCTCCTCCTGCACGGTGGCGCGCGCGCCGGACAGCCGCTCGAACCAGTCGGCGGTGTCGATGCCGTGCCGGGTGCCGGTCACGATCCGGTCCGGCAATCGGTTCGCCATCGCCCGGCGGATCAGCGAGCGCGACACCCCTTGCCGGGAGCACTGCTCCTCCGGGAGTGACAGGCAGAACTGCGCGATCCGAGCGTCTCCGGTCGGATCGCGGATGTCGACTCCGTACAGGGCCGAGTAGGCGCCGTTGATCCCGCTGACGTGATGAACGTCATCCATCAGGTGGCGGAGCCGGGCGGCGGGCGTGTCGACTCGGCGCAGCAGCCACCGGTCGCACGCCCGGGCGCGGCTGCGCTCGGCCACTCGCTGCTCGCGGGCGAACTCGGGATGGATCGGCGACAGCGGGGACCACCAGTCCTCCCGGCTAAGCAGCGGGTCGTCGTAGTGATGGCTGGTGATCGCGAGCTGCACGCCGCCCGGCAGCCGCGAGACCAGCCCGCCGCGCGCGAATATCCGGGCGGTCGACCGCATCCCTCCGTCCGGCGACTGGGCGCGAGCCTCGCGCCACGCCTGGCGCGATCGCCCCTTGGCCACCAGGGACCGGATGAGGCCGGTGCCCGGCCAGCTCACGGTGTAGTTCCCGCACTTTCCCGTCAGCAGGACGGAGATGTCCCGCCGCTGCGCGGCCGCCATGATCCCCTCGTACCAGACCCGGCTGGCCGTCCCGGTGTAGGGCATCTCGGCCGCGTCGAAGAAACGGTCGAGGTCATCGAGGAACAGGCCCTGGGCCCGGACGACGAAGTGATCGATGTTGCCGTACCTGGCGGCGACCTCACCCGCCAGCGGCGCCTCGTCCAGCACCCAGCCGGGCAGGTTGGGCTCGCGGAAGCCGATCATCGGGGCGCCGGTGAAGGCGGCCAGCCGCTCGTCGCGCTTGGCCAGCAGCGGCGCCGCCGCGGCCGCCACCGACGCCGAGTCGAGGCCGCCGCTGAGCAGCATGCCGACCCGGCTAAGGCTCCGCAGCTGGTCCGCGACCACCCGGTCGAACAGCTCGGTGAACGCCTCCTCGTACTCCTCGTCGCTCCGCAGCCGCAGCTCCCTGCGGAGCTCCGGCGCCCAGAACGCGCGCACGCGGCAGCCCTGACGATCCGCCGTGACCATGTGGCCGGGCTCGAGGCTGCTGATGCCCTGATACAGGCTGGCGCCGGGTTCAGGCGGCACCAGCACCAGCAGGTCGGCGATGCTCTGGGGACGCAGTTCGCGTGGCACGCCGGGAAGCGCGAAAAGCGCCTTCGGCGAGGTGGCGAAGGCGACAAATTCGCCTCCCCGGTGGTAGAAGACCGTCTTGGCCCCGAAGGGCGACCGGGCCAGCAGCAGCCGTTTACGCTCTTCGTCCCAGACCGCGAAGGAGAACGACCCGATCAGCTGGCGAGCGCATTCCTCGCCCCATCGCTCATAGGCGGCCATTATGAACGCGGAATCAGGAATCTGAGGCGATTCCCCCGCCAGCCCGAGCGCGTCCGACAGCTCGCGCCGATTGTCGATCCGCCCGTCGCTGACCAGCACCCGCTGACCGTCGCGGCTAACCAGGGGCTGCCGCTCGGCCAGGTCCTCCGCGGTCACCCGCTTCAACTCCTGGCCCAGGCCGCTGCCGTTGCCGGTCCAGGTGCTGCTCCCGTCGCCGCCATGGGCCGCCAGGGCGGATCGCATCTGCAGCAGCGCCCGATCCGGCGGACCGCCGCCGTCAGGTCTGACCAGCCCGAAGATCGCACTCAACTAATGCCCCGTATTACAGCTGCCGACGTATCTGCCGACCCACACGATAACCGAATAAAGTAGGCCGCCGCAACGGCCTGTATTGCTTGAATTTCCGGAAAAGTGCGAATTTCTCTGGGCGTTCGCCGCTATTTTCTGGTGACGAGTTTATAGCCGGAGGAAAATTAAAGGCATTTATGCAGAACGGACCCTGGATTCCTCTTTGCGGCCTTACCGCTCGTTTTCGCCGGGCGACGCGTACGCGGGGATCACGGCGATGCCGTCGGGGGAGACCTCCCGGCCGTCGGGGTCGATATAGCCGATGTGCACCGGAGCGTCGGTCCCGGCGACCCGGCGCAGCATGCTCGGGCCTTCTGGCCGGGGCAGGTGCTCGTCACCCCACTGCTGGAGCGCGGCCAGCACCACGTGCAGCTCGCGTCCGGCCGGGGTCAGGCGGTAGGCGAACCGGGACCGGGCGCCGGGCTCCCGGTAGGGCTCGCGCTCCAGCACCCCATACTCGACCAGAGTCGACAGCCGGTCGGTGAGGACATCGGGGGCGACGCCGAGGCGGTCGCGGAAGTCCGCGAACCGGGTAACGCCGAAGAACGCCTCCCGCAAGATCAGGAACGTCCACCGCTCGCCGAGCACGCCCAGGCTGCGCTCGATCGAGCAGGTTGAATCGGGAACCTTCGCCATGCCTCCAGTGTACCTCTAAGTTGTATTTTCCTATCCAGGCATGCTAGATTGTGAAAACCTACTCAGCAGGAAGGCGTACCCATGGACATCACAGGAAAGACAGCGCTGGTCACCGGGGCCAACCGCGGCCTCGGCAGGCACCTGGCCCGCGAGCTGCGGGACCGAGGCGCCACCGTGTACGCGGCCGCCCGCAACCCAGCGTCGGTGGACCTGGCCGGGGTCACCCCGATCGCCCTCGATGTGACCGATCCGGCGTCCGTGGCCGCCGCCGCGGCGGCCACGGGAGACGTGGCGATCCTGATCAACAACGCCGGCTCCTCAACCGGCGCCTCGCTGCTGACCGGGGACCTGGCCGACGTCCGGCTCGAGCTCGACACCCACTTCTTCGGCACGCTGGCCGTCACCCGCGCGTTCGCGCCCCAGCTGGCAGCCCAGCAGCGCAGCGCGGTCCTGAACGTCCTGTCCGTGCTGTCCTGGGTGAGCTTCCCCAACAGCGGCGCCTACTGCGCCGCCAAGTCGGCCGAATGGTCGCTGACCAACGCCCTGCGCCAGGAACTAGCCGCCCAGGGCACCCGGGTCAGCTCCCTGCACGTCGGCTACATGGACACCGACATGACCAGGAATATCACCGCTCCCAAGTCCGACCCGGCGGGCATCGCCAAGATCGCGATCGACGGCATCGCGGCCGGCGACGCGGAGATCATCGCCGACGAGATCAGCAGGCAGGTGCTGGCCGGCCTCTCGTCCGGCGTCGCGGGCCTCTACCCGCAGCTCGCCTGACCGGCTGGGCCTGCACAGCTCCATCCCCTGGCGGCGGGCATGCGAGAGGATGGGGCGGCCCGATGAGGGCACTATGCCAGCTGAACACGTCAGCACGGCTGAGCTTGGAGGCCCGCATGTCGAAACCGCCGCTTCCCGACCCCGCGGTGGCCATGCTGCGCAAGCCCAACCCGGCGGTCATCACGACGCTGCGGGGGGACGGCCAGCCGGTGTCCACGGCCACCTGGTATCTCTGGGACGACGGTCAGGTGCTGGTGAACATGGACGAGGGCCGCAAGCGGCTCCAGCACATGCGCGCCGATCCCCGGGTATCCCTCGACGTTCTCGACGAGGGCGCCTGGTACAACCACGTAGGCATCATCGGCCACGTTAGTGAGATCTATGATGATGCGGACCTAGCCGACATCGACCGCATCGCGACGCACTACACGGGCGGCCCGTACACACGACGGGATCGCGGCCGCGTCAGCGCCTTGATCGCAGTAGACGGCTGGCACGGCTGGGGCGCGTTCAAGGACAGTAGCCAGCCAGGGTAGCGGTCTGGCTGGAGCCGCCGCCAGGACCAGCGCGCCAGCGGCTGCTCTCAGCCGGACTCTGCACTGATCAAGAACCGGCAGTGGGGGCCGGGCGCGTTCGCGAGCCGGGCGTCTAGCGTGGCGAGCGGCGCCCCGAGAGCTTCCGCGATCGCCACGTACCAAGCGTCGTAGCAGGTCACGTTTTCCCGGAGTTCCCAGATCCTCGTTGCGAAGGGTGCATAGGGAAAGAATTCCACGCGCAGGTCGAGTAGATCTGCATGCGCGAGCGACGCCTGTTCCGCGGAGATAGCACCGGCCGCGGCAGAGCGGCGCAGGATGTTCGCCGCCTCGGCTGTCATCATGTGGGGGGCTGCCAGTGAGTCGCTGGCGAGAAGAGCCTCAGCCCACCTGCCGTCCGTCCCGCTGTCAATGAGCCCCGCGACCACCGTGGAGGCGTCGATGACCAGGGTCACCGACGGTCCTCGTCGCGGTAGGCGAGGATCTGCTCGGCGGTAAGCGACACGGGATGAGCGGCCTTACGGGCCCGGATGCGCGCTACCAGCGCCTCGGCATCGGGCTGCCCGGCAAGCTCGATGAGCTTAGCTCGCAGGTACTCCTGAAGGGACCGCCCGGCTAGGGCGGCGCGGGCAGCAAGTTCGTTGCGCGTCTCGTCGGGAACGTCCCGGACAGTGATGGACATGCTCATAGCATCATTATGATGCTAATGCTGCTAATATGCAATCACCAACCCGCCGAGACCGCTCGCGCGGGGCCGTGATGCACAGGGCTGACTCCAGTTTTGCGTCGTGGAACCGCCGCTCGCTGCGCATGTCCTTGGGCCCGCGAGTCTTGTCCGGCGACTACGGGCCCCGGTGACCGCCGCGGAGCCGTGGGCGTCGGCTGGTAGGCCGAACGCTACGGTGGGCTGCTGTACCGGCCGCGTGGGATTCGGTACCATGAGAACGGGATTCGGTACCATTTTGCCAGGGGTGACCAATGAGCGACGCGATCACGACCAGCCTGTATCCGAGCCAGCGGATCCGCGCGATCCCGTTCCGCCCATGACCGACGTCACCGCGCCCGGATCCGACGACCTGGTGCTCGCCGCCGAATTCCCCGTGGTCACTAGGCAGCAGTGGCAGCGCCTGGTCGCCAGGGTGCTCGGCATCGACGGCGACTCCCCGGAACGGGAGCTCGCGACCATCACCGCGGACGGCATCGAGATCGAGCCGTTGTACGTGGGCGATCCCAGCCGGCCGAGCCCGGGCTACCCGGGGCAGGCGCCGTTCGTGCGCGGGCGGGGGCCGCGGCAACCGCAGCGGATGGGATGTCCGGCAGCGTCATGAGCACCCTGACCCGGCGGTGGCCCGCGAGCAGATCATGGAGGACCTCGAAGGAGGAGTGAGCTCGCTGTGGCTGGGGCTGGGCGACGGCCGGATCCCGGTTGAGTCGCTGCCCGACGTGCTCGCCGAGACCTACCTCGATCTGGCGCCGATCGTCCTCGACGCGGGCGAGCGGTTCGCCGAGGCCGCGGACCTCTACCTCGACGTCGCGGCGGGCCGTGGGGTGCCGGCCGGTGCGCTGGCTGGCTGCCTGGGCGCCGACCCGCTGGGCGTCCTGGCGCGGACCGGTGCCGAGGCCGATCAGTCCGATCTGACCGCCGCGGCCGACCTGGCCCGCCGTTGCGCCGTCGGCTACCCAGGAGTCCGCGCGATCGTGGTCGACGCGCTGCCGTTTCACGAGGTCGGCGGGTCGGACGCGGAGGAGCTCGGCTGCGCACTCGCGGCCGGCCTCGAGTACCTGCGGGCGATGCGCACCGCCGGGCTGCCGGCCGACGCGGCGTTCGGGCAGCTGGAGTTCCGCTACGCCGCAACCGCCGACCAGTTCGCGACGATCGCCAAGCTGCGCGCCGCCCGCCGGGTCTGGGCTCGGGTCGCCCAGCAGTGCGGTGTCACATCCGACGCCGCCGGGCAGCGTCAGCACGCCGTCAGCTCGTGGTCGATGCTGACCCGCCGCGACCCGTGGAACAACATCCTCCGCGCGACGCTCTCCTGTTTCTCGGCCGGAGTCGGCGGTGCCGACGCGATCACGGTCGCGCCCTTCGACGCGGCGATCGGGCAGCCGGACCGGCTGGCCCGCCGGGTCGCCCGCAACGTCCACGCGCTGCTGGTCGAGGAGTCGCATGTGGCCCGGGTCATCGACCCGGCCGGCGGGTCCTGGTACGTCGAGGACCTCACCGAGCAGCTCGCGGTCAAGTCCTGGGCCTGGTTCCAGGAGATCGAGCGATCGGGCGGGCTGCGCGCGGCGCTGGCGGCCGGGGTCGTCGCCGACCGGCTGGCGGCCAGCCGCGAGCGGCGGCGGGACGCGCTCGCCCGACGGCGGGAGGCCGTCACCGGAGTCAGCGAGTTCCCCCTCGTCGGCGAGACCCTGCTCAGCAGGCCGGCCGCGGCCCGGCCCGCCGGCCGGGCGGGCGGACTACCGCGCATCCGCTGGTCGCAATGGCACGAGCAGCTCCGCGACCGTGCGGACGTCTACGCGCTGGCCACCGGGTCGCCGCCGATGCTCACGCTGGCGCCGCTAGACGCCTCCCGCGCGAGCGCCGCCCGGGCCGAGCGGGTCGCCGCCCTGCTCGCGCCGGCCGGCATCACGACGATCACCGCCGGCGCCGTTCCCGGCGACGGCGTCCCCAGCGACGGCCCCTCCTCCGTTGTCATCGTCTGCGGAAGTCCCGATGCCGGCCCGGACGAGGTGGACGAGGCGGTCGACCGGGCCCGCGCGCAGGGGGCGTCCACGGTTGTGGTGGCGGCCGGGGACCCGCAGGCACCGGTGCCCGGCGCGGCAGAGAGGATCATCGACGACATGGACGTGCTGGCTTTCAGCGGCCGGATGCTCGACGCACTCGGGGTGCAACCATGACGGGCGACTGGGAGGTCCCCGATTTCGCCGACGTCGAGCTCGCCGAGCTGTCGGGACCGGGGCCGCACGATGAGAAGCGGTGGCGTGACGAGCTGAGCGCCGCCGTCGAGGACGGTGCCGTCGGCGAAGGCACCGGGCGGGCGTGGGTCACCCCCGAGGGCATCGACCTGAAGCCGCTCTACACGGCCGCGGACCTGGACGGGCTTGATTTCCTGGCCACCTATCCCGGCCTGCCGCCGTACCTGCGCGGGCCCTACCCGACGATGTACGTGAACCAGCCGTGGACGATCCGGCAGTACGCCGGGTTCTCCACCGCCGAGGAGTCCAACGCGTTCTACCGGCGCAACCTCGCCGCCGGGCAGAAGGGCCTGTCGGTCGCGTTCGACCTGCCCACCCACCGCGGCTACGACAGCGATCACCCGCGGGTGGCCGGCGACGTCGGCATGGCGGGCGTCGCGATCGACTCGATCTACGACATGCGACAGCTGTTCGACGGAATCCCGCTCGACCGGATGAGCGTGTCCATGACCATGAACGGCGCCGTGCTGCCGGTGCTCGCGCTCTACGTCGTCGCGGCCGAGGAGCAGGGCGTGGCCAGCGAGCAGCTGGCGGGCACGATCCAGAACGACATACTCAAAGAGTTCATGGTCCGCAACACCTACATCTACCCGCCGGCCCCGTCGATGCGGATCATCTCCGACATCTTCGGGTTCACCTCCCGCCGGATGCCGAAGTTCAACTCGATCTCGATCTCCGGGTACCACATCCAGGAGGCAGGGGCGACGGCCGACCTCGAGCTGGCCTACACGCTCGCGGACGGCGTCGAGTACCTGCGGGCCGGCCTCGGCTCCGGCCTGGACATCGACGCGTTCGCGCCGCGGCTGTCGTTCTTCTGGGCGATCGGCATGAACTTCTTCATGGAGGTCGCCAAGCTTCGCGCCGGGCGGCTGCTGTGGGCCAAGCTGGTGAAGCAGTTCGACCCGAAGAGCGCCAAGTCGCTGTCGCTGCGCACCCACAGCCAGACGTCCGGCTGGTCGCTGACCGCGCAGGACGTCTTCAACAACGTGGCTCGGACCTGCATCGAGGCGATGGCGGCGACCCAGGGCCACACCCAGTCGCTGCACACCAACGCCCTCGACGAGGCGCTCGCGCTGCCGACCGACTTCTCCGCCCGGATCGCCCGCAACACCCAGCTGCTCCTCCAGCAGGAATCGGGCACCTGCCGGGTCATCGACCCGTGGGGCGGCAGCGCTTACGTGGAACGGCTGACCTACGAGCTCGCCCGGCGCGCCTGGGCCCACATCCAGGAGGTCGAGGCGGCCGGCGGGATGGCCCGCGCGATCGAGGAGGGCCTGCCCAAGATGCGGGTCGAGGAGGCGGCGGCCCGCACCCAGGCCAGGATCGACTCCGGCCGCCAGCCGGTGATCGGCGTCAACAAGTACCTCGTGGCCGGGGCCGACGACATCGAAGTGCTCAAGATCGACAACCGGGCGGTGCGCGCCCAGCAGCTCGACAAGCTCCGCCGACTCCGGGAGGAGCGTGACCCGGCCGCCTGCCAGGCGGCGCTCGACCGGCTGACCGCCGCGGCGGACCGGCCGCGCGCCGACGGGGACGAGAACAACCTGCTGGCGCTGGCCATCGACGCCGCTCGCGCGAAGGCCACCGTAGGCGAGATCTCCGACGCGCTGGAGAAGGTATTCGGCCGCTACACCGGGCACATCCGTACGATCAGTGGTGTGTACAGGCAGGAGGCAGGCCAGACGGCCGGCATCGAGCGGGTCCGCGCCGCGGCGGCGGACTTCGAGCGGGCCGAAGGGCGCCGTCCCCGGATCCTCGTCGCCAAGATGGGCCAGGACGGCCATGACCGCGGGCAGAAGGTCATCGCGAGCGCGTTCGCCGACCTCGGCTTCGACGTCGACGTGGGGCCGTTGTTCCAGACCCCGGGCGAGGTGGCCCGCCAGGCCATCGAGGCCGACGTCCACATCGTCGGGGTCTCCACGCTCGCGGCCGGCCACCTGACCCTCGTCCCCGCGCTCAAGGCCGCCCTGGCCGAAGAGGGGCGCGGCGACATTATGGTGGTCGTCGGCGGGGTCATCCCGCCCCAGGACTACGGCGAACTGCGCGCGGCCGGGGCAGCCGCGATCTTCGGCCCGGGCACCGTCATCCCCGACGCGGCCTACGACCTGCTGACGGAGCTGACCGCCCAACGCGAAACCGCGCCGTGAACGCCGTGAACGCGGCGACACCGTGATAGACGACGCCGACGGGCCGGACGCCGCCCGGTACGCGGACGCGGTCCTCGCTCGATCTCGAGCCGGCATCGCCCGCACGATCACGCTGGTGGAGTCGAGCCGCCCCGACCACCGGATCCTCGCCCAGCACGTGCTGACCCGGCTGCTACCGCACGCGGGCCCGGCCCAGCGGGTCGGCATCACCGGCGTCCCCGGCGTCGGCAAGTCCACCTTCATCGACGCCCTCGGCGGCCGGCTCATCGACCAGGGGCACCGGGTCGCGGTGCTGGCGGTCGACCCGTCCTCCACCCGCAGCGGCGGCAGCATCCTGGGCGACAAGACCCGTATGACCAGGCTCGCCACCGATCCGGCCGCCTTCGTGCGCCCGTCACCGACTGCGGGCACCCTCGGCGGCGTCGCCCGCGCGACCAGGGAATCGCTGGTGGTCATGGCCGCCGCCGGCTACGACATCCTGCTGGTGGAGACGGTCGGCGTGGGCCAGTCGGAGACCCTGGTGGCGGAGATGACCGACACTTTCCTGCTGCTGGCCCTGGCCCGCACCGGCGACCAGCTCCAGGGGATCAAGAAGGGCGTGCTCGAACTGGCCGACGTCGTCGCCGTGAACAAGGCCGACGGCCCGCACGAGGACGAGGCCCGGCGCGCCGCCCGCGAACTCGCCAGCGCGCTGCGGCTGCTCGGCCGGCCCGCCGACGGATGGTCCACCCCGGTCGTCACCTGCAGCGCCCTCACCGGGAACGGCATCGACGAGGTCTGGTCCTTGGTCGAGAGCCACCAGCGGATGCTCCGCGACAGCGGCGAGCTCGACCGCCGCCGCCGCGACCAGCGCGTCAGCTGGATGTGGTCGCTGGTCAGGGACCAGCTGCTTGACCGGCTGCGCGACAGTGGCGAACTGCACGACCTCGCGCCGCAGCTGGAGGCGGACGTCAGGGACGGCACCATCACTCCCGGCCTGGCCGCGCAGCGTCTCGTCGACGCATTCCTGCCGGACCGAACGTCGGCTAGCTGAGGTAGGCGGCCGCTAGCGGTCCTCGTCCCCAGGGACGTTCGCCCCCTCGGCGTGCTGCTCGGGCGCGCCCTTGATCGCTATCTCCGCGCGGGACTCGAGAGCCGCGTCGAAGAGCTCGGCCACCGACTTGCGGATCTCCTCGCGCAGGGCCGCCCTGTCCCGGCACAGGTTCTCGATGTTCCGCTGGTAAAGCACGAACCTGTCACCGAAGGCGACGCGCGAGCGTGCCCCCGCGGCGAAGTCCCCGCCCAGCTGGCCGAACTGACTGTCCGTATCGCCACCGCCGGTGCTGGGCCCTTCCAGATGCCAGCGGCTATCCGGGTCCACACCCCGCTCGACCCGCGACTTGTCCGGCAGCAGGGTCACGTCCACCGGCTCGCCGGAGGAACCGCCGGTCTCGGCGTCGTGAACCCTGATCTGCGCGTCAACCGCCGCCTTGAACTCAGCGCCGACCATCCGGTGCGGCACCACCCAGGTGCCAGAATCGGAGGGCAGCTCGGCCGCGGCGGCGAAGTCGGCCCGCCCCGCCTTCGGGTTGCCCGCGTCGAGCCAGACCTTGACCTGCCCCCGGAGCGCCCACCCGGGAGCGAACCGACCGGCCAATTTCAGCAGGTCATCGAGGCGCTCGCCCGCCTCCTCGAATCGACCAAGGCGGTACAGCGCGACCGCGAGGCGCCACAGCGCCTGGTCGGACGCCGGATCGGCGTCGGCCGCCGCCTGGGCGGCCACGCGCGCGTCCTCGAAACGCCCCAGCCACCACAGCGCCTCCGAGGCGAGCACGAGCGCCGCGATCCGGACCGCGGGCACCGGGTCGCTCAGGTGGCGATGGGCCGCCCACAGGGCCCGGAGCGGATGATCACGGGCGCTGCGGGTGTGGTCGCGCAGGGTCTCCAGGGCATCCTGCTCCGATTCCGGGCCATCGTGGCGGTGTTCGGCCGGAACCAGGTTGAGCCACCGTGCCGCGGCGCCTCTCAGGTGCTCTCCCGGTTCGAAGTCGGGTGCCTTGGGGTTCGCCACGTAGCCCGGACCCGAGTGATGGGAGGGCCGGGGCGCTGGCATAACGGAGGGCGTCACATCATCTCCGGGCATCGGGCACATAACCGTTTCCTCGCCTCGGGCGGCGCCCGCTAGAGGGGCAAGATGTCCGTCCACTCTAGCGGGCCGGTGATAAGCGTCAGGTCAGATGGCGCTGAGACCGCCGTCGACCGACAGGGTAGCGCCGTGCACGTGGGACGCCTCGTCGCTGGCGAGGAACACCACTACTTGCCCGACCTCGTTGGTGGTACCCATGCGGCGCGACGGCGCCCGCCCGACGATCGGGGCGATGCGGTCGGCGAAGGCCGCGTTCCGGTCGGTCATCGTCGGGCCCGGCGCGATGGTGTTGACCCGCACGCCCGACGGCCCGTACTCCGCCGCCCAGGACTTGGTCAGCGAGTGAATCGCGGCCTTGGTCGCGCCGTACAGGGCGGACCCGCCCATCCCGACAAGACCGTTGATCGAGCCGACGTTGACGATCGCGCCGTTGCCGCGGGCGGCCATGCCCGGGGCGATCAGCCCGGTGAGCAGGATGACCGACTTCACGTTCACCGCCAGCGCGCCGTCGATCAGATCCTCGCCGATCTCGGCCGTCGGCCCTGGCGCGATGAGCATCGCGGCGTTGTTGACCAGGATGTCAAGCGGCCCGCCGGCCGCAGCCTGCGCCGCGTCCGCGAGTTCGCGGACGGCAGCGCCGTCGCCGGCCAGGTCGGCGCCCACGAAGGTGGCCGCGCCGCCGCGCTCGCCGATCTCGGCCACCACCTTCTCGCCCCTGTCTGCGTTGCGGCCGCTGACGACGACGAATGCGCCCTCGTCGGCCAGCGCGCGAGCGATCCCGGCGCCGATGCCGTCGGTCGAGCCGGTGACCAAGGCGGTCCGGCCCTGCAAACGTGCGGTCATGTCAGTTCTCCTTAGCGAAACAGGCCCGTCACAGCACTGGTCCCACTGTGCCTGCGATAAAATGGACTCGCAAGTCCAAGAAATGGAGTGCGGGCATGAGCGCGAAGCTGACGCCGAAGGGCGCCGCCACCCGTGACCGGATCATCCAGGGCGCGTCGGCCGAGATCCGCGAGAACGGGGTGACGGCGACGCTGGACGACATCCGGGTCAGGACCAGGACGAGCAAGAGCCAGCTCTTCCACTATTTCCCCGAGGGCCGCGAGCAGCTCCTGCTGGCGGTGGCGCGCTATGAGGCCGACCGCGTGCTGGCTGACCAGCAGCCGCAGCTCGGCGACCTGACGTCATGGGCGTCGTGGCTGGCGTGGCGCGACGCGGTGGTCGCCCGCTACCGCGAGCAGGGGCAGCGGTGCCCGCTCAGCGCCCTCACCACGCAGCTCGGGCGCGCCACCCCCGGCGCTCAGGCGGTGGTGACCGAACTGATGGGCCAGTGGCAGGCGGAGATCGCCGCGGGCGTCAGGTCTATGCAGGCGGCCGGCGAGATCTCCCCGGACCTCGATGCCGTGCGCACGGCGGCGGCGATAGTCGCCGGGATTCAGGGCGGGGTGGTCATGCTGATGTCCACCGGGGACACCACCCCCCTCGAAGCCGCGCTCGACCTGGCCATCGGCTACCTCCGGGCAACCCCCGGTCCGTCGGGGAGCAAGATCAAGAACTTTCCTCCCGAACGGACCCTGGTTTTAGCGTTGCCGAAGCCTCGGCGTATGCCCTGAGAGCGGCCATCGTTCGCACGTTCTCTCGATCGAAGCTGCTGGTGATCGCCCGCCGCAGGGGGCGGAGGATGAGGGGCATCGAGATGTCCAGGACCAGCCATCGGGTCACCGTGGTGCGGTCGTCGTCCCGCTCGAGTGAGTAATGGATGTGGACGTCGACCGTTGCCCGTGCCTGCGGGACGTGAATGACATGATGGAAATCCAGCGCCCCGGGCGGCTGGAATCCGGTGACGGTGCCCCACCAATCTTTCCCTGGCTCACCCGGCTTGCCGTCGTGATAGCGGCTGCCGAGGCGGACGGGATAGGGGTCGATGTCAGTAGTGTTGCCGAACGCCTGCGAGCCCGGCAGCCATCGTCCGTAGTTCGGCATATCGGCCAGGAGTTCGAACAGGACGCCAGGTGTTGCCGCGATGCTGGCCGTGTAGAACTTGTGCCACTGCGAGGCCGACATGGTCAGTCACTCCAACTGTCCGGTCGTTGTCGGCGTCAGTAAACACCCGGTCGGCCCCCGCAGTCACCCCCCTCACCTCCGCCGTGTCAGATACCCTACGGGGGTATAGTTGGTGTGACTGGCGGACGGGCGGGGGAGGTCGACGGGCATGCATGCGGTGATCCACGCGCTGTCCATCACCGGATCCATGACCTGGGAGATTACCTGGGCGCTGATCCTGGGGTTCGCGCTGTCGGCCGTGATCCAGGCGGTGGTGCGCAGATCCACCATCGTCAGGCTGCTGGGCGATGCGCGGCCGCGCACGCTCGCGGTCGCCGCCGGGCTGGGCGCGGCGTCGTCCTCGTGCTCGTACGCCGCGGTGGCCCTTGCCCGGACGCTGTTCCGCAAGGGCGCCGACTTCACCGCCGCGATGGCGTTCGAGATCGCCTCGACCAACCTGGTGATCGAGCTCGGCGTGATCCTCGCACTCTTGATGGGCTGGCAGTTCACGGTGGCCGAGTTCGTCGGCGGCCCGGTCATGATCGTCGCCATCGCCGTGCTATTCCGCATCTTCCTGCGCGACCGGCTGCTCAGGTCGGCCCGCGAGCAGGCCGACCTCGGCCTGGCCGGCTCGATGGAAGGGCACGCGGCGATGGACATGTCCATCCAGCGGGAGGGCTCGTTCGCGAGACGGCTGTTCTCCGGCGAGGGCTTCACCTCTGTCAGCCACGTGTTCGTCATGGAATGGGCCGCGATCATCCGCGATCTGGTGATCGGCCTGTTCGTGGCGGGCGCGATCGCCGCCTGGGTGCCCGACAGCTTCTGGCAGTCGTTCTTCTTCTCCGGCCACCCGCTCGCCGCGAAGCTGTGGGGCCCGCTGATCGGCCCGGTCGTCGCGATCATCTCGTTCGTCTGCTCGATCGGGAACGTGCCGCTGGCGGTGGTGCTGTGGAAGGGCGGGATCAGCTTCGGCGGGGTGGTCGCGTTCATCTTCGCCGACCTGATCATCGCCCCGATCCTGAACATCTACCGCAAGTACTACGGACGGAGGATGGCGGCGTTCCTGCTCGGCACCTTCTTCGCGGCGATGGCGTTCGCCGGGTACGTGGTCGAGCTGGCCTTCGGCGGCCTCGGCCTGATCCCGAGCCCGGCCACCGCGAAGATCCCCGACCAGGGCGTGTCGTGGGACTACACGACCTGGCTCAACATCGTCTTCCTGATCCTGGCGGCCGCCCTGATCGTCAGGTTCACCCGCACCGGCGGCCGCGCGATGCTGCGGATGATGGGCGGCAAGCCCGAGCCGGCCGACGCCGCGGCCGGGCACGCGCACCGTGGAACGCATGGCATGCACGGCATGCACGGCATGCCGGGCATGGATGCCGGCACGTCGGCCGAGTAACGCCGCCCGACATGGCCCGGCCCGGCGCCGTCCCACCCAGGACTCTCTGACACGCCAGCCCCGGCAGCCCCGCCACTTCCCGCGAATCGACCTCGTCTTTCTATCAGTTTTGACCAATTCTCCATCTCTCTATCAGTTCTGACCACGAAATACGGACAAATCGGGCGCAAAAGTTGTCAGAAGTGATAGGAAGACGAAAAAAATGGTTAGAAGTGATAGGAAGCTGAACGCACTCCACGAGAGGGGCGCGCCGAGACATTCGACGACACGCCGACACGACATGTGGTGCTCGGAATCCAAGCGCGCTCCATATATGGTGTTGCACGCAGCTGGTTCCGCGGACTAACCGTCCGCGGAGGTAACAGGGAAGCCGGTGTGAATCCGGGACTGCCCCGCAGCGGTGAACGGGAACGACAGCCGTCCCAGTCGTGCGCGCAGGCGCGCGGCGGGAACAGCACTGGGCCTGATCAGCCTGGGAAGCGACGGCCGGTAGGAAGCGTCAACGGCGACGCTGCGCCCGTGAGTCCGAAGACCTGCCAGCGCACCGCGCGCGACACCGCGCGCGGCGGCTCCGGTCGCGCGGGACGACTGACGAGCACGGTAGCTGCAGGCGGCCGCCTGCGGCAGATGCCGTCTTCGTCGCGTGGTCGCGGGGCCTGGGGCCTTCGGAGCGAGCTCGCGAGGAGAGCGATGACGGTTACCGATGCCAAGCCCGGGGGGCCCGTAAGTCGAGCCAAGCCCGCCGGGCCCGGCGGGCCAGGGACGCAAGTAAGTCCGGTGAGACCAGCGTCTGCGGGCATGCGGGTGCGGAAGCGGAACGGCGAATCCGAGCCGGTCGACGTGAACAAGATCGTCCGCGCCGTCCAGCGCTGCGCGGACGAACTGGACGAGGTCGATCCGCTGCGGGTCGCGACCAAGACCATTAGCGGGCTGTACGACGGCGCCACCACCGCCGAACTTGACCTGCTGTCGATCCAGACTGCGGCCGAGATGACCGGCGAGGAACCGCAGTACTCGCGGCTCGCCGCCCGCCTGCTGGCCGGGTACATCGACAAGGAAGTGCGCGGGCAGGGCATCGCGTCGTTCAGCCAGTCGGTCGGCCTCGGCCACGCCGAGGGGCTGATCGGCGACCAGACGGCGGCGTTCGTCAAGGACAACGCGCGCAAGCTTGACGACGCGATCGCGCCCAGGGCGGACCGGGAGTTCGAGTACTTCGGCATCAAGACCGTCTACGACCGCTACCTGCTGCGCCACCCGTCCACCCGCCTGGTGCTCGAGACCCCCCAGTACTTCCTGCTCCGGGTGGCCTGCGGGCTGTCCCGGACGGCGTCGGAGGCGATCGGGTTCTACCGGTTGATGTCCTCGGCTCGCCTACCTGCCCAGCTCGCCAACGCTGTTCAACTCGGGCACCAGCCACCCGCAGATGTCCTCCTGCTTCCTGGTCGACTCGCCGCTCGACGACCTGGGCTCCATCTACGACCGGTACGCGCAGGTGGCCCGGTTGAGCAAGTTCTCCGGCGGCATCGGCATCGCCTGGTCGCGGGTCCGTTCCCGCGGCGCGCTGATCCGCGGCACCAACGGCGCGTCCAACGGGATCGTGCCGTTCCTGCGGACGCTCGACGCCTCGGTCGCGGCGGTGAACCAGGGCGGCCGCCGCAAGGGCGCGGCCTGCGTCTACCTGGAGCCCTGGCACCCCGACGTCGAGGAGTTCCTCGAGCTCAAGGACAACACCGGCGAGGAGGCGCGGCGGACCCACAACCTGAACCTGGCCAACTGGATCCCGGACGAGTTCATGCGCCGGGTCGAAGCGGACGAGATGTGGTCGCTGATCGACCCGGACGAGGTGCCCACGCTGCCCGACCTGTGGGGCGACGCGTTCGACGCGGCCTACCGGGAGGCCGAGGCGGACGGCCGCTACGTGCGCCAGGTCAGCGCCCGCGACCTCTACGGCAAGATGATGCGCACGCTGGCGCAGACCGGCAATGGCTGGATGACATTCAAGGACGCCAGCAACGCCAAGTGCAACCAGACCGCCGACGGCGGGAACGTGGTGCACCTGTCGAACCTGTGCACCGAGATCACCGAGGTGACCACCGACGCCGAGACCGCCGTCTGCAACCTCGGCTCGATCAACCTGGCCCAGCACCTGATGCTCGACCAGGAAGGCGGCCGCCAGGTCGACTGGGCCAAGCTCCGCCAGACCGTCCGCACCGCGGTGCCGTTCCTCGACCGGGTCATCGACCGGACCTTCTACCCCAGCGAGCAGGCCGCGGCGTCCAACCCGGGCTGGCGGCCGGTCGGCCTGGGAGTGATGGGCCTGCAGGACGTCTTCTTCGCGCTCCGGCTGTCGTTCGACTCGCCCGAGGCGTCCGAGCTGTCCGTGCGGATCGCCGAGGAGATCTACCTGACCGCGCTCGAGGCCTCGGCCGACCTGGCCGAAGAGCACGGGCCGCATCCTGCGTTCGGCCGGACCCGGGCCGCCCGGGGCGACCTGCAGCCCGACCTGTGGGACGTCGAGGTGACCCAGCAGGCCCGCTGGTCGACGCTGCGCAAGCGGGTCAGCCAGACCGGGCTGCGCAACTCGCTGCTGATCGCGATCGCCCCGACCGCCACCATCGCCTCGATCGCGGGCTGCTACGAGTGCATCGAGCCGCAGGTCTCCAACCTGTTCAAGCGCGAGACCATGTCCGGCGAGTTCCTTCAGATCAACACCGCCCTGGTGGCGGAGCTGAAGGCCCAGGGGCTGTGGAACCACGAGGTCCGGGAGGCGATCAAGCGGGCCGAGGGCTCGGTCCAGGGCATCGCCGCGCTGCCGGAGGAGACCCGGCGGCTGTTCCGTACCGCCTGGGAGCTGCCGCAGCGCGCGCTGATCGACCTGGCCGCCGCCCGGGCGCCGTTCATCGACCAGAGCCAGTCGCTCAACTTGTTCATGGCCGCGCCGACCATCGGCAAGCTCTCCTCGATGTACCTGCACGCCTGGAAGAGCGGCCTGAAGACCACCTACTACCTGCGCTCAAGGCCCGCTACCCGGATCCAGCAGGCGACCGTCGCCGTCGCGGCGTCCGACGCCGAGGCCAACCGGACCGCCGCCGACGACCCGGCCGCCGGTGTCACCGCCGCCCCGGCATGCTCGCTTGAGAACCCCGAGACCTGTGAGGCCTGCCAGTGACCACCACGACTACCGCCGCCAATAACCTGGCCGGCGCCATGCTCCTCGACCCCGGCATGGACCTGACCCTGCGGCCGATACGGTACCCGATGTTCTACGACCGGTTCCGCGACGCGATCAAGAACACCTGGACGGTCGAGGAGGTGGATCTGCACTCAGACCTGGCCGACCTGACCCGCCTGTCGCCGGCCGAGCGGCACCTGGTCTCGCGGCTGGTCGCGTTCTTCGCCACCGGCGACACCATCGTCGCCAACAACCTCGTACTCAACCTGTACCAGCACGTCAACTGTCCCGAGGGCCGGCTCTACCTGTCCAGGCAGCTGTTCGAGGAGGCTGTGCACGTGCAGTTCTACCTCAACCTGCTCGATACCTACGTGCCCGACGAGAGGGAACGGGCGCAGGCGTTCGACGCGGTCGAGAACATCCCCTCCATCGCGCGCAAGGCCGAGTTCTGCTTCAAGTGGATCAATTCGCTGCATGAGCTGCGCGAGCTGCGCACGGCCGGCGACCGGCGCGCGTTCCTGCTCAACCTGATCTGCTTCGCCGCCTGCATCGAGGGCCTGTTCTTCTACGGCGCGTTCGCCTACGTCTACTTCCTGCGGTCGCGCGGCCTGCTCAACGGCCTCGCGTCCGGCACTAACTGGGTGTTCCGCGACGAATCGATGCACATGGCGTTCGCCTTCGACGTCGTCGAGGTGGTCCGGGCCGAGGAACCCGAGTTGTTCGACGACGAACTGGCCCGGCAGGTCCGCGAGATGCTGGCGGAGGCGGTCGAGTGCGAGGCGCAGTTCGCCGAGGACCTGCTCGGGCAGGGGGTGGCGGGGCTGTCCCTGGCGGACATGCGCGGCTACCTGGAGCACGTGGCTGACCGGAGGCTCGCCCAGCTCGGCCTCGAGCCGCTTTACGGCGCCGCCAACCCGCTCGCGTTCATGAACCTGCAGGACGTCCAGGAACTGTCTAACTTCTTCGAGCGCCGCGTCTCCGCGTACCAGGTGGGCGTCACCGGGGAGGTCGCCTTCGACGCGGACTTCTAACCGGTCGGCAGGGGTGAAACCACGGTCCGTTCGAAAGAAAAAAGACTTTTCCTCCGAACGGACCGTGGCTCCGACTTTGGCCGGCGCCGGCTTGCCCATCGCGGGCGCTGGCCTGGACCGGGCCGTTGCCGTGTCCGGCCGGTGAGTTCGGGCGGGCCGCCGGGTCTATAGAGAAAGGCCGCGTCGTGTTCGGGCGTCGGCGCTATCGACCTGGGGGTTTTCCGTGGTGGGCGATGATGAATTCACGGCGCTTGACGAGTTCAGGTCCGAGTTGCTTGTGCACTGCTACCGGATGCTCGGCTCGGCCGAGGAGGCCGAGGACGTGGTGCAGGAGACCTACCTGCGCGCGTGGCGCTCCTACGCCGGCTTTGAGGGACGGTCGTCGGCGCGGACCTGGCTGTACCGGATTGCGACCAATGCCTGCCTGACGGCGATCGAGCGCCGCGGTCGGCGTCCGCTGCCCTCGGGCCTGGGCGGACCGTCGGAGGACCCGGCGGCTCCGCTGTCGGGGCCGCCCGAGGTGCCGTGGCTGCGGCCGCTGCCGGACTCCCTGCTGGCGGCCGAGCAGCTTGACCCGGCCGCGGTGACCGCGTCCCGGGCCGGGGTCCGACTGGCGATGGTGGCGGCGCTGCAGTACCTCCCGGCCAGGCAGCGGGCGGTCCTCATCCTGCGCGACGTCCTGAACTGGCCCGCGGCGGAGGTCGCCGAGCTGCTCGACACCACCACCACGGCGGTCAACAGCGGCCTGCGCCGGGCCCGCGCGCAGATTGCCAGGGTGCTGCCGGCCGAGGACGAGGTTGCCGAGCCGGCCGAGCCCGATCTGCGGGAGCTGCTTGACCGGTTCGCGGCCGCGTTCGAGGACGGCGACATGACCGCCCTGGCGACCTTGCTCAGGGAAGACGTCGCGCTGGAGATGCCGCCGCTCGCGACCTGGTTCTCCGGGCGGGAGACGGCGCTCGGCTACCTGGCGCTGAACATGTTCACCACGACCGGCCGGGTCCGCCTGGTGCCGGTGGCGGCCAACGGGCAGCCGGCCTTCGCGGCCTATCTCCGCGAGGCCGACGGGGTCTACCGCGCCCACGCGATGATCGTGCTCACCGTGACCGGGACGCTGATCACCCGGATCGTCATCTTCCTGGAGCCGGAACTTTTCCGGCTGTTCGGGCTACCCCGCGAGCACCGACCCGGCGAGTCGGGCGACCCCGGCTGGCCTACCTCTCTAGGGCCGACAAAAGCAGCGGCCACGGAGCAGGTAGGAGAAGACGGCAATGTCAATCGCCAACACCGGGAGCGCCCGGCCGAGAAGGGCGGCGACGCTGATCCTGGCGTCAATCGGAGCCTTCGTCACGTCCCTTGACGTGCTGGTCGTCTCCACCGCGCTGCCGCAGCTGCGGCTGCACCTGGGCGCCATTCGCGCAGGCCATCGGGCAGCCCGGCCTGACGGACACCCAGGCGCGCCGTCAGAGTTCGATGCGGGAGCCCATGATGACGGTGCTGTCGCGCGGGAGCTGGAAGTACTCCGCCGCGTCGGCCGTCAGCCTGGCGGTGGCGATGAAGATGTACTTGCGCCACTGGCTCATGCCCGGGGCCTTCCCCCGGCGGATCTCGATGGTGGATAGGAAGTACGAGACGTCGTCGTCGCACAGCGGGGCCTCGGTGGGGGTCCGGCGGATGAGCGGCAGCAGCGGCGGGACGCTCGGGTTGTCCATGTAGCCGAAGCGGGCGCTGACGTGGAAGATGCGGTCGTCCTTGTAGCCCAGGTCGTCGATCTCGAGCCGGTCCGCCTCGGCCACGTGCGGCACCGGAAGCGTCCTGATCTCCAGGATGACGACGTGCTCGTGCAGGACGTGGTTGTGCTCGACGTTCGCGCGCAGGGCGAGCGGGGCAGTGGTCTTGCCCCGGTTCAGGAAGATGCCGGTGCCCGGCGCCCGGTACAGCGGCGGCTGGCAATTGTGCAGCTGCTCGATGGTGTCGTGCAGCGATCCCTCGTCGAGCGCGCGCTGCTTGGAGACCAGCAGCCGGCCCTTCTGCCAGGTGGTCAGAACGGTGAATACTGCGATGCCGACGACCAGCGGAAGCCACGCCCCGTGCGGCAGCTTGGTGAGGTTGGCGGCGAAGAACAGCAGGTCAATCGTGAGCAGGACAGCAGCGGTCGGGAGGACGAGCCACAGCGGTTTCTTCCACTGCTCGCGCACGATGTAGAAGAACAGCAGCGTGGTGCATGTGATCGTGCCGGTGACGGCCACCCCGTACGCGTAAGCGAGCGCGGTCGAGCTGCGGAACGTGAACACGAGCGCGAGCACCGCGACCAGCAGCGCCCAGTTGACCCACGGGACGTAGATCTGCCCGATCCGCGTCTCCGAGGTGTGCTCGATCCGCAGCCGCGGCAGGTAGCCGAGCTGGGCGGCCTGCTGGGTGAGCGAGAACGCGCCGGAGATGACCGCCTGCGAGGCGATGACGGTCGCGGCGGCGGCGAGGATCACCATCGGGATCAGCGCCCAGTGTGGCGCCAGCAGGTAGAACGGGTTGCTGATCGCGCTTGGATCGTGCAGCACGAGGGCGCCCTGCCCGAGGTAGTTAAGGATGCAGGCGGGGAACACCAGGAACAGCCACGACCGGGTGATCGGCCCGCGGCCGAAGTGCCCCATGTCCGCGTACAACGCCTCGGCGCCGGTGACCGCCAGCACCACCGCCGCCAGCGAGAAGAACGCGGTGCCGAAGTGGCCGAACAGGAATTCAAGCGCGTAAGAGGGGAGTAGCGCCTTCAGGATGGACGGGTTGCCGACCACGCCGCGGATGCCCCAGGCGGCGATCACCGTGAACCACACGGCCATCACCGGCCCGAACAGCCGCCCGACCACGCGGCTGCCGAACCGCTGCAGCGCGAACAGGCCGATGATCACCACCACCGTGAGCGGCACCACCAGGTCGGCGACCGACGGCGTCACCACCTCGACGCCCGAGATCGCGGAGAGGACCGAGATCGCGGGCGTGATCATGCTGTCGCCGAAGAAAAGCGACGCGCCGAACACCCCCAGCAGCGCCAGAAAGATCGCGGTCCGGCGCCCGCCGGGCGCGCCCCGGCGGCGGATCAGCGTGATCAGCGCCATGATCCCGCCCTCGCCGTCGTTATCCGCGCGCATCACCAGCAGCACGTAGGTGACGGTCACGATCATGATCACGGCCCAGAAGATGAGCGAGATGACGCCGTAGACGTTCTCCGATGACACGTGGACGCGATGCGGATCAGACGGGCTGAAGACCGTCTGCACGGTATATAGCGGGCTGGTGCCGATGTCGCCGAACACGACCCCCAGAGCGCCCAGCTCCAGGGCTCCCCGCGCAGTGCTGCGCCTCATCGCCCTCCCTGCGCGTCTCTTACCCTGCCGCGCCAACCTTAACGCCGAGGCGCAGCGCCGCCGGCGGGGCCCCGTCCGGCTAGCGCCCGCGCCGCACGGACACGCAGCGGCAGGTCAGGGCGGTGCGGATGGAGGCGGGGGACGTCCTGTAGGGAGGCGACCGGCCCGTCCGGGTAGCCCAGCCGGACGGCCGCGACCCCGTCGGGTGATCTAGCGCCGGGGTTGGCGTGGGGAGGGAGGCTCCGATGGGTACACCCTCGGTGATCACCGCTCGGGGGTGCGGATGTCTGGATCTCGCGCGGCCGGACGGCCATCGTGAACGTTCTGCAGGGGCTCAACGATCTGGTGGCGGTGGCGCTGGTAGCCGCGCTCACGCCGCTCCTGGTGGCCGTGCTGCCGGGTCCGCGCATTCCGCAGGTCGTCGTCTTCCTGATCGGCGGCGTGCTGATCGGCCCGCATGTGCTCGGACTGGCCGAGACGGGCAACATCCAGCTGCTGTCCGATGTGGGGCTGGGGTTCTTGTTCCTGCTGGCCGGCTACGAGCTCGATCCGCTGCTGCTGCGGGAGCGGCCCGGGCGGCTGGCGATCACCGGCTGGCTGATGTCGGCCGTTATCTCGGTGGCGGTGACGGCGGGGCTCACCGCAGTCGGCTATATCAAGGACTACGTGCCGGTCGGGCTCGCGCTGACCACCACCGCGCTGGGCACGCTGCTGCCCATCCTGCGGGACAACGGGATGCTGGGCGGACAGTTCGGCCGGCATGTGTTCGCGGCCGGCGCCGTCGGGGAGCTCTTTCCGATCCTGATCATCGCCGTGTTCCTGACCAAGCGAGGTCACTTCATCGCGCTGGCCTCGGTGCTGCTGGTCGGAGTGCTCGCAATCGTCTTGTCCCTGGTGCCGCGGCTGGCTCGGAGCACCGCGATACGGCGGATCATCACCGAGGGCCAGGATGCGACCGCGCAGATCACGCTGCGCTGGGCCGTGGTGCTGCTGTTCGCGCTGCTCGCCTTCGCGGCCCGATTCGGCCTCGACGTCGTGCTCGGCGCGATGCTGGCGGGGATCGTGCTGCGCATCTGGACCCGCAGGCTCAACCTGGACACCGAAAGCCTCGAGCGCAAGTTCGACGCGGTCGGGTACGGGATCTTCATCCCGATCTTCTTCATCGCGTCAGGGATGACCATCGACCTGAAGGCGATCAGCGCCGACCCGCTGCGGGTGCTTGCTCTCCTGGTGCTGCTACTGGTCGTCCGCGGCCTGCCGTCGCTGCTGGTCTACCGGCATGACCTCAGACCCAGGGAGCGGGTGGAGATGACGTTCATCACCGCGACTACGCTGCCGCTGCTGATCGCGCTGGCCGAGATCGGCGAGCAAGACGGGGTCATGGTCCCAGCCACCGCCGCCGCCCTGGTCGGCGCGGGCGTGCTGTCGGTCTTGATCTATCCGCTGATCGCGGTCGGGCTGTACAAGAGCCGCACTAAGGCTCCGGCACAGCCCGACATTCAGCCCGACAGCCTGGGCGAGGCGCCGGCCCCGTGACTCACGCCGGCGGGCCGCCCGGGCGGCGGTAGGGTCGGGCCAGCGGCCAGTGCCGGTCGTTGAGCACCGTCTCGGCGTCGAACTGACCCAGGCTCTGGATCAGCCGGGCCACCAGGCCGGTCCAGCCGGTCTGATGGGAAGCGCCGAGCCCGGCCCCGTTGTCGCCGTGAAAGTACTCGTGGAAGAGGATGAGGTCCCGCCAGTGCGGGTCCTCCTGGAACAGCCTGATCCCGCCGTAGACGGGCCGCCGTCCGTCGGCGTCGCGCAGGAAGGTGGCCGCGAGGCGGCGCGACAGCTCCTCGGCCACCTCGAACAGCGTCATCATCGTCCCCGAGCCGGTCGGGCACTCAACCTTCAGGGTGTCGCCGTAGTACCGGTAGTGCACGATGAGCGCCCGGATCAGCAGCAGGTTGATCGGGAACCAGACCGGCCCGCGCCAGTTGGAGTTGCCGCCGAACATTCCGCTGGTCGATTCGGCCGGCTCGTACTGCACCCGGTGCTCCATGCCGTGGACGTCGAAGACGTACGGGTGGTCAAGGTGCCAGCGCGAGATTGACCTGATCCCGTACGGTCCGAGGAAGCGGTCCTCGTCAAGCATGCGGGCCAGGATGCGCCGCAGCTTCTGCTCGTTCACCAGCGACAGCAGGCGGCGGCCGTGCGCTCCCGGCACCGTCGGGTCGGCGATATTGGACAGCAGGTCGTTGTTGCGCTCGAGGAACGCGCCCACCTGCCTGGCGACCAGCGGATGGCGCTCGATGACGTCCGCCTCGATGACCGTGGCGGCGCAGATCGGCAGCAGGCCGACCAGGGAACGCACCTTCAGCCGGGTGCCGCTGCCGTCGGGCAGGCGGAGCACGTCGTAGAAGAAGCCGTCCTCCTCGTCCCACATCTCGTCCGGGTTCTCGCCGATCGGGTCGGTGGCGGCGGCGATCCAGAAGAAGCGCTCGACGAACTTGAGCACGTACTGCTCGTAGTTGTTGTCGCGCTCCATCAGAGCGAGGGCCATCTCGAGCATGTTCTGGCTGAACATCGCCATCCAGGCGGTGCCATCCGCCTGCTCCAGGCGGCCGCCGGTGGGCAGCGCGGCGCTGCGGTCGAACACGCCGATGTTGTCCAGGCCGAGGAACCCGCCCTCGAACACGTTGTGCCCAGTCGGATCCTTGCGGTTCACCCACCAGGTGAAGTTCAGCAGGAGCCGGGAGAAGCTCTTCTCCATGAACGGGACGTCCACCTCGCCCAGGTCGGCCTCCAGATTCTGCAGGAAGAGCGCCGCGAACGCGTGCACCGGCGGGTTGACGTCGCCGAAGTTCCACTCGTAGGCGGGCATCTGGCCGGTCGGGTGCAGGTAGTTCTGGGAGAGCATCAGGTCGATCTGGCCCTTGGCGAAGTCAGGGTCGACCATCGCCAGGGGAATGCAGTGGAACGCCAGGTCCCAGGCGGCGTACCAGGGGTACTCCCACTTGTCGGGCATGGACACCACGTCCTGGTTGAACATGTGGAACCAGGACTCGTTGCGGGTGCCGCGGCGGACCGGCGCCCGCAGCGGGTGGAGCTGGCGCTCGCGCAGCCACTGGTCCACGTCGAAGTAGTAGGTCTGCTTGGACCAGAGCATCCCTGCCAGCGCCTGCCGCATCACCGAGCTGGCGTCGTCGCTTACCTGCGGGGGAGTGATGGCCTGGTAAAACTCGTCCGCTTCGGCCCGCCGCCGGTCGATCAGTTCGGCCGCGCCCGCGAACGGGGCCGCCAGCCGATCCGGGCTCTGCCGGGTGAGACGCACGAGCACCGCAGTCTGGCCGCCGCCCGGCACCTGCAGTCTGATGCGGGCGGCGGCCTTGGTGCCCTCACCGTCGGGGTTGACGGTGTCCGCGCCGTGCACCACGTGGTCGCCGATACCGTCCTTGGGGAAACGCGCGGCGGGCGCGGTGCCGAACACCCGGGCCGTATTCGTTTCGTTGTCGCAGAAAAGCAGGTCCGCCTCCGGGCCCGAGTAGAAGTAGAAGTCGCCGAGTTCGTCATGTTCGGCGCGGACGACTGGAAATGCGGCGTCGACGCGGGCGATCCGCGGCCTGGGCTCCAGGTCGCTCCTTGACCACGTGTTGCGGAACCACAGCGTGGGCAGCACGTGGAGCACCGCGTCGCGGGCGGAGCGATTGTGCACGGTGATGCGGCAGAAGATGTCCTCAGGAAACGCCTTCGCGTGCTCCACCTCGACGTCGAAGTAGTCCCCCGCGTCGAAGATGCCGGTGTCGATCAGCTCGTACTCGAATTCATCCCGCGACCGTCCCCGGTTGACCGCGACCAGGTCGTTGTAGGGGAACTCGCCCTGCGGGTACTTGTACAGGTAGCGCTGATAGCTGTGCGTCGGCACGTTGTCGACGTAGAAGTAGTAATCCTTGACGTCCTCGCCGTGGTTGCCCTCGGCGTTGGTCAGGCCGAACAGCCGTTCCTTGAGTATCGGGTCGCGCTCGTTCCACAGCGCGAGCGCCAGGCACAGCCGCTGCCTGTCGTCGCTGATCCCGGCGAGGCCGTCCTCGCCCCACCGGTAGGCGCGCGAGCGCGCCTGATCGTGCGTGAAGTAGGACCAGGCGTCTCCGCCGTCGCTGTAGTCCTCGCGGACCGTCCCCCACTGGCGCTCGCTCAGGTATGGTCCCCAGGCGCGCCAGGGCACCCCCGCCCGCGTCTCGCGAAGTCGCAGTTCCTCGGCCCCCATCGAGCCGGAGTCAGCCGAGACAGGCTGACCAGATAGTCCCCCATCGGACACGGCAATATCCTTCCCCCGTTGGATACAACCCCGAGTGTGCCACCACTCCGTGGCGGCGCTGGCGGCGGGACTAGTGTTGACCACTGTGGATACTGAAACCCCGCCCCCCGCACCCAACCTGTACCTCGTCGTCGGCTACGACGGCTCCGGTCCCGCCTCCCGCGCGCTCGACGCCGCCGTCTCCCTGCTGCGCGGCCGCGCCGGGCGCATCGATGTGGTGTACGTGGCTCACATGCCCGGCTACGACATGATGTCGGCCGATGCCGTGGCCGCGGAGCAGTTCACTTTCGACGAGATCGAGCGGGACCTGCGCGCCGCAGCCGCCGAGCAGCTGAGCGGCCGGGAGGAGCGCTGGCAGTTCGAGCGGCGCCACGGCCTGATCGCCGACCAGCTGCTCGCCGCCGCCAAGGACCTCCACGAGTCGCACCCGGGCGACGTCGTGACGGTCGTCGTCGGGAGCTCGTCCCAGGCCCTGCACCGCATGCTCGGCTCGGCCGCGGTCAGCCTCGCCCGCCACTCGCCGGTCCCCGTCGTCATCGTGCCCTAGGCTCTCAGTGCTCTTCGGCCGGGGCTGACCTCGGCAGGAGCCAGACGAGGCCGAGGCCGAGGGCGGCAATCGCGGCGACGACGGCGACGCTGACGGTCATCGCGTGCCCGGCGCCGTGCTGGGCCCGCTGGCTGAAGTAGACGGTGGTGACGACGGCGGAGCCGATGGCGGACGCGAGCTGCTGTACGGCACTGAGCGAGCCGCTGGCGCTGCCCGCCTCGGCCGGGGCGACGTCGCCGATGGCGACGTCGAAGAGGGAGCTGAAGCAGGCGCCCGCGCCGACGCCAAGGACGAAGATCGAGGGGGCGAGCGTCCACAGGTTCACGTGAACGCCTTGGCTCAGGACCGTGGCCCAGACGCCGGCCGCGCCCGCGAGGGTGAGGCCGATGCCGATGGCCACCATCGTCCGGCCGAGCTTGCCAAGCAGCGGGCGGCAGACGAACGAGGCGATGATGATGCCGATCATGAACGGGCTCAGCGCGATCGAGGCCGCCCGGGCGGTCATCCCGAGCCCGGTCTGGAAGAACAGCGAGATGACGTAGGCCAGGCCGTTGACGGCGGCGAAGAACGCCAGCCCGAGCAGCATGCCGACGGTGAAGCCGCGGTTGGCCAGCAGCGACGGCAGGATGAGCGGGTCCGCGGCAAGCCGCTGCCGGACCCCGAAGGCGGCCAGCAGCGCCACCCCGCCCGCCAGGCAGCCGATCGGCAGCGCCGTCCAGCCGTCGGTGGAGCCCTCGATCAGCCCGTAGATCAGGCCGAGCATGCTGGCCCCGAGCAGGCCCGCGCCCAGGCTGTCGATGAAAACAGAGTCGGTCGGCTCGTCTGCTGGCAGCACCCGCAGCGCGGCGATGAACCCGACGGTACCGAGCACGATGTTGATCAGGAAGATCGGCCGCCAGGTCAGGCCGCCGATGTTCGCGCTGATGATGAACCCGGCCAGGATCGGGCCGACGATGGCGGATGCGCCCATCACCGGGCCGAACACGGAGAACGCGGTGCGCATCTGATCGCGGTTGAACGCGCCGATCAGCAGGCCGATGCCCTGCGGGATCAGCAGCGCGCCAAAGCCACCCTGGGCCAGCCGGGCGGTGATCAGCATGACCGGGTCGACCGACAGGCCGGCCGCGAGCGAGGCGAGAGTGAACCCGGCGATGCCGATCAGGAACATGCGCCGCTTGCCGTACCGGTCACCGAGCCGGGCGCCCACCACCAGCAGCACCCCCATCGCCAGCGCGTAGCTGGCGCCGAGCCACTTGATCAGCGACTCGCCGCCGCCGATGTCGCGGACGATGGCGGGCGCGGCGATGTTGGTGATCGTCGAGTCCATCAGGTCGAGCACATCGGCCAGGATCACCAGGATGAGGATCAGGCGCAATCGGCGCGTCAGCCGCGCTGAGCCGGTCGTGACGTCGTCGCCGGCGCTTGGCATGGTCGTGGCGTTCTCGGTCATGGTGAGGTCTCCGTTTCTGGCCGGGGGGTGGTGATAACCCCGTTGATCAGCACGCGGAATCCCCAGTCGAGCCGGCCGGGGCCGGACATGAGCTCGGCCGCGCCGACGGCGGCGATGTGCGGGAATCGATCGGCGGGCACGTCGCGCAGCGCGGTGGCGAGCGCGTCCTCCTCGTCCTTGGCGTCGATCGCGCGCTCCCGGATGCCGTGCTCGACGGCGGTCGCGGTCGCGACGTGCAGCAGCAGGTCCACCGCCCACGCCGCCCGGTCGCCGGGAATGCCACCCGCGTCGAGCAGCGCGAGTATCCCGTCCACGAGGCCGAAGTAGGCCGGCCCGCTCGGCCGGGTCACCAGCGCCGACTGCGCCAGCCCGGGGTGCTCGAACAGGATGGCCGTGTACGCCGTGAGGACCGCGATGAGCCGCTTCTGCCAGTCGCCGGAGGCGGTGACGGGGCTCAGGTCGATCTGGCCAAGCAGCTCCTCCAGCATCGCCGCGTGCAGCTCGGCGGTATTGCGGACGTAGACGTAGAGGGACGCCGGTCCGGTGTCGAGGTCGGCCGCCAGCCGCCGCATCGTGACCCGGTCCAGGCCCTCCGCCCGCATCACCGCGAGCGCCGTCGCGACGATGCCGGAGCGGGTCAGCGCGGGCTTGGCCGGCCGCTCGCGGCGACTACTGGCGGGATGAGTTTCAGGTGCCATGATACCATCCTAACGAACATGTTCGTAAAGAACAAGTTCGTGACGAACATGTTCGTTATTATCGGGCTGGCGGGTCGCCCGCCGCCTTGCACCCGGCAGCCGCCGATGACATTCTGATGACGAAGTACCAGGTCGGGCCAGCGTCGGCCCACCAGAAGGCTTGAGGAGCGGTCATGGATTTCAACCTCGCGGTGATGCTGCGGGAGTCTGCCCGTCGGTCGCCGGCCAAGACGGCGGTGATCCTGGGCGACGCCAGGCTCAGCTATGCGCAGGTCGACGAGCTATCGGACAAGCTCGCGGCCAACCTCACCGCGGCCGGCCTGGCGCCGGGCGACCGGGTCGGGCTGCAGCTGCCGAACATCCCGCAGTTCATCCTCGCCTACTTCGGCATCCTCAAGGCCGGCGGCGTCGTGGTCCCGATGAACCCCCTGCTCAGGGCCCCGGAGATAGCGTTCCAGCTGGAAGATTCCGGTGCCAGCACGCTGATCACCTACGGCGGCTTCCTCGACGAGGCGGCCAAAGCGGCGGAGGCGGCGGCGCTCACGTCGCTCTACGTCGTCACCGGGACGGGGGCCCCGGCGACCGGCATTCCCTTCGACGTCCTGCTGACCGGCGATGCGCCCGGCGCGCAGCTGGCCGCGAGGAGCCCGGCCGACCCGGCGGTGATCATCTACACCTCCGGCACCACGGGCACCCCGAAGGGCGCGGTGCTGTCGCATATCGGCCTGTACATGAACGCCGACATCCCCGGACGGCTGTTCGAGTTCAGCGCCGACGACGTCGCGGTGGTGGCGCTGCCGCTGTTCCACGTGTTCGCGCTGTCGTCCATCATGAACACCTGCGTCCTGCTGGGCGGGACCATGACGCTCGTGCCCCGGTTCGACCCCGGGGCCGTGCTCGAGCTCATGCAGCGCGATCGGGTGACTGTGTTCATGGGCGTGCCGACCATGTTCATCGCCCTGCTGCAGGCGGTCGTCGCGGGCGACTACGACCTGGCGTCGCTGCGCGTGGCCGTCTCCGGCGGCGCGCCGATCCCGGCCGAGGTCATCGACTCGTTCGAGAGCCGATTCAGGGTCGCGATCCTGGAAGGCTACGGGCTGTCGGAGTCGTCGTCGACCGCGACCTTCAACATCAGCGTCACCGAGCGCAAGGTGTACAGCGTGGGCAAGCCGATCTGGGGGACCAGCCTGCAGATCTGGGATGAAGACTTCCGACCGCTGCCACCCGGCCCCGATCACGTGGGCGAGGTCGTGCTCCGCGGCATGAACATCATGACCGGCTACCACAACAACCCGGAGGCGACCGCGAGGGCGTTCGCGGGCGGCTGGTTCCACACCGGCGATCTCGGCTACCTGGACGAGGACGGCTTCCTGTTCATCGTCGACCGGATCAAGGACCTGATCATCAGGGGCGGCTACAACGTCTACCCGCGCGAAGTCGAGGAGGTCCTCTACGCGCACCCGGCCGTGGCCGAGGCCGCCGTCATCGGCGTGCCCGATCCGAAGATGGGCGAGGAGGTGCGCGCCATCGTGTCGGTCAAGCCCGGGCAGTCGGTCACCGAGGAAGAGCTGATCGCGTTCGTGAAGGAGCGGGCGGCCGCCTACAAGTATCCGCGGACGATCGAGTTCAGGGACAGCCTGCCCAAGGGCGCCACCGGGAAGATACTCAAGAAGGAGCTGCGGCCGAGCTAGCGGGCTCGACGGTGGATGAAAAAGGCCGGACACAGTTCCCGGCGCGAGGGGGGGATGCGCGGGGAACTGTGTCCGGCGGTTAGTGGGCGGTCGAGCTGGCTGCGCGGTCAGGCCGCGCAGCCAGCTGCGCTGTCAGGCGTTGAGCTTGGCCAGCTCCGCCTGAACCATGGCCTCGTGCTCTTCCTCGTCGCGCTTGGCGTCCGACGGCCTCCACCGGCCGCGCAGCAACGGGATCGAGAGCAGGAAGACGATGAGCCCGCCGAAGCAGATCCAGTACCACGTCTTCCACTGGCCGGCGGTCTGGCTGGCGGCCGTCTGCACCGCCGAGCCGTGGGCCTGGAGGTAGGCGATCGCGGCCGGCGGCACCTTGGACAGGGCCGTCAGCTGCGCGCCGTACGGCGCCATGGCCGTCAGCTCGGCTGAGTACGGCGCGATCGTCGTCAGCTGGGTCGAGTACGGGGCGATGACCTTCAGGTCGGCCGCGTACGGGGCGACGGTCTGCAACTGCGGCGCCGCCGCGATGACCCCGCTGATGGCGGCCTGGTTGGCCGCGATCGTGCCGAGCACGCCCAGCCCCTTGGCCCCGCCGCCAGCCGCGGCGATGGCCTGCGCCTGCAGGGTCTTGTTGGAGGGATCGGCCTGCAGCTTGGCGAACAGGGCCGCGTTGGCCTCGATCACCGCCAGCTCGGGCTGGAACTTCTGCGCGTTCGTCAGCTGCACGCTGTACTGGGTGGCGGTGGCGATCACCGCGGGCGGGATCTTCGCCGCGGTGGACGTAACCGCCGGGGGAATCGCCGATGCGGTGGCGATCACCGACGGCGGGACCTTCTTCGCGTCCGCCACGATGTCCGGGTGGCTGGTCGCGAACGCGAGCGTGGTGCCGTACTGGGCCGCGTAGGTCTGCACCCCGGCCCCGTAGCTGACCAGCGGGGTGACCGAGCTGACGACGGCCGGGATGATCAGGAAGGAGACGAAGACCACCAGCCGCTGAATCCAGCCCCAGATCGCCAGGCCGGTCGCGGTGAGGGCCGGGTTGCGGGCCTCCACCGTCTCGGTGAAGCTGGCCATCCACGGGGCGAACGCGATGCCGAGCCCAAGCGACAGCACCGCCAGCATCACCGCGACCGTGTAGTAACTGGGGTGATGGCCGGCCTGCTCCAGGTAGACCACGACCATGACCGCGGCGATGACGCCGCCGATCACCATGAACGGCTTGCGCACCCGGAAGCGGTCGGAGATGATCCCGACCAGCAGCACCGCGATGACGTTGAAGCCCCAGTTCCAGTTGCCGAGGCCGTTGCCGTCCTTTACCGAGAAGCCGAACACGGTGGTCAGGTAGATGAGCGAGAACCCGACGGCGGTGTAGTAGATGAGCAGCATGACCGACACCGCGAACGCGGAGACCACGATGTCGACCTTGAGCAGCTGGCGGAACGGGTGCTTGAGCGCGGACTCGATGTCGAGACCCTTGGCCCGGGCCTCGATCAGGGCGCGGTCGCGGATCGACACCATGAGCTGGTCGCGCAGGTTAGGGGAGAGCTCCCTGAGCCCCACCAGGGCGATCAGCCAGACCACGAGGCCCGCGATGCCGCAGTACACGTATTGGTTGGTCCAGATCCGGTCGTTGGTCACGACCGCCGGGACGGTGGAGCTGCCGACGATCGCGACGATCAGGCTGCCGGCCACCGGGCCGACGGTCCAGAAGCCCATCGCCGTGGCCCGCCCCATCTGCGGCGAGAAGTCGCGGATGAGGGCCGGGGTGGCGACCAGGCACATGCCCTCGACCAGGCCGACGGCGAAGCCCTCGATGCCGTAGGCCCACTTGTTGGTCGCGTTCGGCAGGACGAGGACGGTCATGATCCCAGTGACCAGCAGGCCCCCGACCACCAGGTTGGCCCGGCCGAGCCGGTCGGTCAGCCCGGCCAGCAGCGCGCCGAACGCGCCGATCAGGTTCCCGAAGGCCAGCAGGTACACGAAAAAGGTAAACGAGGCATGCAGGTTGGCCAGAATCAGCGTGGACACCGAGCCGGCCACGTACAGCTCGTAGTACAGCATGATCGTGACAAGAACGGTAATCGCCAGGTACAGCATTCGCGGCCTGGTGTCGGGATATGCCTCTAGCTGCCGCTGCCACAGAAACGAAGCGCCGCCGCGGCGCTTAACGCCTGTGTCTTCCGCGGTCACACTCATACTGACCTCGCCATCATCCTTGTTGGCCGGCCCCGTGAACTGGGGCGTCGAAGGTCAAGATATCCGCACTGTTCGTGCAAATTCAATAGTCCGGACAATGAGGGTGGTTAGCTGTGACCATAGAACCGGCCGTTCTGTGACCATAGACCCGGCCGTTAACGTTGTCGAGAGGCGACAGCCGACGTCTGCAAGCGTGGTAAGGCGACAGCCGACAGCGGCGAGCGAGGTAAGCGGCGGTTACGCGAACCCGGCCGCGCCGAGCAGTCCGGTGAAGGCGGCCCGGAAGAGCTCCTCGGCCTGCTCGGGGCCGAGCAGGAGCTCGGTCCGCAGCGACTCCCAGAACGACCAGATGCTGATCGCGTGCAGCCCGTCGAGCAGCTGCTGGCGCCGCTTGCAGGCCAGTGTCCCAAGCTCGGGGGTGAAAACCGCCTCAAGCTCGGCCTTGGCCTTGGCCAGCGTCCACGCCTTGTTGCGGGTGAGCTCGGCCGAGAACGGCTCGTGGATGCGGGCCGCCCGCCAGGTCGGGGTCATCTGCTCGAGGATCCGCGCCCGCTGGCGGGTGAACATCGCGACCCGCCCCGCCAGCGGCAGGTCGGGGTCGATCCGGGTCGCCAGCGACCGCAGGATCTCGTTGTCCCGGCGGTCCGCCTCGACCAGCAGCGTCTCCATGTCCGCGAACTGCTGCCATACGGTGCGCACGGACACCCCGGCCCGTGCCGCTACCCGCGGTGCGGTCGGGCGGAGGTCGCCCTCAGCGTGCAGGGCGCGCATCGCGTCGATGATCGCCCGGCGGGAGCGGTGCGAGCGCGCGACCCGGCCATCGGTCGGCTCGCTGTCCCGCGTCGGCTCATCGAGCTCGTCGAGACCGTCCGGCCGCCCGGCAGTGCGCTGCACAATCGACATGGCATCCACGGTAAACCAGAACGGCGCACAGAGTCGCAGGCATTCCCGCCCGCGGACGCCGGCCGCGGGCGGTGTGCCTTGCAGACCGACTGGCCGGTCTGTACGGTGACCTCGTGCACGGGCTCCCTGGTGTTGACTTTGCCGCACTGACGAAATGGCTGGACAGCGAGCATCCCGGCCTCCGTTCCGGGCCGCTGTCGGGCGAGCTGATCACCGGCGGCAAGTCGAACCTGACCTACCGAATCACCGACGGCGCGTCGGTGTGGGCGCTGCGCCGTCCGCCGCTCGCGCACGTGCTGCCGAGCGCGCACGACATGGGCCGCGAGTTCCGGGTGATCAGCGCCCTCGGCGGCACCGACGTGCCGGTCGCGCAGGCGATCGCGCTGTGCGCCGACCCCGAGGTGCTCGGCGCCCCGTTCTACCTGATGTCCTTCGTCAACGGGGTCGTCTTCGATCAGGCCGACCGGCTCGCGGCGCTGACGCCCGCGCTGGCCCGGCAGGCGTGCGAGCAACTGGTGGACACCCTGCTCGAGCTGCACTCCATCGTCCCGGCCAGCGTCGGCCTGGCCAACTTCGGCCGCCCCGACGGGTATCTCGCCCGCCAGGTCAAGCGCTGGCACGCCCAGTGGCAGGCGTCGGAAACGACGCCCCGGTCCGAACTCGACCAGCTGGTGGAACGGCTGACCGTCACCATGCCCGCCCAGGGCGCGCCCGCCATCGTGCACGGCGACTACCGGCTCACCAACGTCATCTACCGCCGGGACGTCAGCGGCATCGCCGCCGTGGTCGACTGGGAGATGGCCACCCTCGGCGACCCGCTGGCCGATGTCGGGCTGCTCGCCGTGTACCACCGGCTGGCCGCCGTGAGCGATGGCGTCATGCCGGCCATGAGCCCGGACAACGGCTTCCTGTCGGCCGAGCAGATGGCCGCCAGGTACGCCGACGGCGCTGGTCGTGACCTGTCCCAGCTGGACTGGTACATCGCGTTCGGCTACTACAAGCTCGCGGTCATCTCCGAGGGCATCCACAATCGCTACCTGCAGGGCAAGACCGTGGGGGAGGGGTTCTCGCAGATGGGCGACCGAGTTCCGCTACTGCTTGACGCGGCCCTCGGCCTGCTGGCCGACCACTGACCCATTCATTTTCCGACCAGCCGGGAGCAGGCATGGACTTCAACCACAGCGAGCGCTCGATGACCCTCCAGGACCAGGTGCGGGTGTTCCTCGACGAGCACGTGTACCCGGCCGAGCCCGCCTTTCACGAGCAGGCGGCCGCGAATACCGCCGCGGGCGATCCCTTCCGCACCCCCGAGGTGCTCGGCGGTCTCAAGGAGATCGCGCGCAAGCAGGGCCTGTGGAACCTGTTCCTGCCCGACGACCGGTTCGGGGCCGGCCTGAGCGTGCTCGACTACGCGCCGATCGCCGAGCTGACCGGGCGCTCGATGGGCCTCGCGCCCGAGGCCATGAACTGCGCCGCCCCCGACACCGGGAACATGGAGCTGATCGCCATGTTCGGCACCGACGACCAGCACGATCGGTACCTGCGGCCGCTGCTCGAGGCCGAGATCAGGTCCTGCTTCTCGATGACCGAGCCCGACGTCGCGTCGTCGGACGCCACCAACATCGCCACCAGGATCACCAGGGACGGCGACGAGTACGTGGTGAGCGGGCGCAAGTGGTGGTCGAGCGGCGCGATGCGGCCCGAGTGCACGTTCGCGATCGTGATGGGGGTCAGCGACCCGGACGCCGAGCGGCACGTGCGGCACTCGATGATCCTGGTGCCGCTGGACGCGCCCGGCGTCACCCTCGAGCGCTCGACCTCGGTCTTCGGCTACAACGACGGGCCGCACGGCGGCCACGCGCTGATCCACTACGACGACGTGCGGGTGCCGGCCGCCAACCTGCTCGGCCCGCAGGGCGGCGGCTTCATGATGGCCCAGGCCAGGCTCGGCCCCGGCCGCATCCACCACTGCATGCGCAGCCTCGGCGCGGCCGAGCGCGCGCTCGAGCTCATGTGCGCCCGGGCGTCGTCCCGCTCGACCTTCGGCTCGCCCATCGCCCGGCATGGCGTGGTGCAGGAGTGGATCGCCGAGTCCCGGCTGGCGATCGAGCAGGCCCGGCTGCTGGTGCTCAAGGCCGCCTGGCTGATCGACAACGTGGGCGCAAAGGGCGCGCGGACCGAGATCGCCGCGATCAAGGTGGCGGCGCCGAGGGCGGCCAGCTACGTACTGGACCGGGCCATCCAGGTCCACGGCGGGGCCGGCGTCTCGGCCGACACCCCGCTGGCCGAGTCGTGGGCGCACCTGCGGACCCTCCACCTGGCCGACGGCCCGGACGAGGTGCATCTGCGCTCGATCGCGCGCGAGGAACTGCGCCCTTATCGCTGAAAATTCAAATTCTTTTCTTCCGAACGGACCCTGGCTCTCACCCCGTCCGCCTGGTTACCCGCCGACCGTGGTCACCGGCCGAAGACTTGGAACTCAAACAGCGAGTACCCCCACTGGGTGGCTCGCTGGGTGCCGTACATCCGGACGTAGCGGCCGGTGCCGCTGACTGCGAGTGCCTGCGCGCCTCCACTGCCGGTCGTCGTGGAGTAAATATCCGTCCAGGTCGTGCCGTCGTCGGAGACCTGGATCTGGAACGCCTGGGCGTAGGCCGTTTCCCAGTCGAGCACGACCTTGGTGATGGTGTGCGTCGCCCCGAGGTCGACCTCCAGCCACTGGGGATCGCTAAAGTCGCTTGACCAGCGCGTGCCGAGATTCCCGTCGACGGCGTTGGCCGCCACCCATGGCTGCTGCTGCACCGACGATGCGGTGACGGAGCGCCCCTGGGACAGCAGGACCACGGGTCCCAGCGGGGCGGGCGCGTGGTGGGCGGCCGGATGACGCGTGGGAGTAGCGCCGGCGGCGGCGGTCCGGCCGGCCGCGAAATGGCTGAGCGCCGCTATCGCGATGCCCACCGCGATCACCGCGACCGCTGCCAGCGCGGCGACGACCAGTCCGGGCAGGCGCCGCCGTTCCGGCCGGGGCGGGCCGGCCAGCTGAGCAGGATCCGGCAGCACGACGGTAGCCGAGTGGTCCGACCAGGCGCCGTTCGGCAGCGCGCCTCCGGCCGGCACCGGGACCGGGGCCGGCCGGGGCTGGCCGGCGTCGGCCAGCGAGGCCGCGCGGCCCACGCAGAATTCGAGGATCTGGCCGGGTGCGGGCCGGGCCCCCGGCTCCTTCTCCAGGCAGGCCCGGATGAGGGGAACCAGCCCGGCCGGGCAGCCCGCCAGGTCAGGCGGCTCGTGCACCACCCGGTTCGCGATCTCCGTGATGTGACCGTAGCCAAAGGGGAGTCTGCCGACCGCCGCGAAGGCGGCGAGCGAGCCGAGCGCGAACACGTCGATCGCCGGGGTCACGGGCAGATCCAGGATCTGCTCGGGTGACATGAAGTCGGGCGACCCCATCGTGACCTCGCTCCGCGTCATCGGGGTCTCCGCCCGTGCCCGGGCGATCCCGAAGTCGATTACCCGCGGGCCGTCGTGGGCGAGCAGCACGTTGGACGGCTTGAGATCGCGGTGGATCACCCCGGCCGCGTGGATCGCCTGCAGCGCCTCGGCGACCCCGGCGATAAGCCGGAATACCATCGCCTTCTGCATCGGGCCGTCGTTGTCAATGACCTCCTCCAGGGATGGACCGGGCACGTAGGCGGTCACCAGCCACGGCGGCGAGGCGGCCGGGTCGGCATCGATCAACTCGGCCGTGTACAGCCCGCGCACCCGCTGGGCGGCCTGAATCTCCTGGCGGAAGCGAATGCGGAAATCCTGGTCGTCGCCCAGATCCGACCGCACCACCTTCAGCGCGACCGGCCGGCCGGCGGGCGTGAACGCGAGGTAGACCCGCCCCATCCCGCCGGCGCCGAGCCGCGCCTGTAGCCGGTAGATACCGATCTTCACCGGATCTTCGCTAGTGAGCGGCTGCATTCCCCTGCCCAACGTCCATACCGGACCAGACCAGACCAGACTGGGATCTTAACGACCCAGCCACAGGGTATCCGGCACTTGCGCGACGGGGATCCCGCTCAGCCCTTGACGAAAGAGGTCAGCTCTTCCTTGTTGGTGATGTCCGTCTTGCCGCCGTCGATGCTGATCAGCTCGCTCTGGACCGGGCCGATGCCGCTGGCCAGCCAGGTCTTGTCGTCGATGGTCGTGTTGAAGCCGTCGATGGTCGCGGCTTCCTGGACGTTCACGACCGTAGCGCTGTAGGTGCCGGCCGGGACCGTGACCGACTGGGTGCCCTGGCCCTGCGAGGTGATGTGCTCGGTGATCTTCTGCGTCTTCCCCGCGATCGTGAATTCGATTGTCAGCGTGGTGTGGACGGGCTGACCGCTGGCCAGCTGAGCGGCCGACGGCCAGAAGATGCCGCCGGAGACGACCTTGATCGACACACCCGAGGTAGACGGGGCGAACTGGCTAGTCGGCAGCGCGATCTCCCCGTTCGGCTGAACGATGTAGTCGATGCTCGTGTGCGTGGAGGTGCCGTTGTCCTTCAGCGTGGTGTCCATCGTCACCTGCTGGCCGGCCGCGACCTGCGTATTCGAGGCGATCTTGTTCTCCGACGTGGTGCCGTTGGAGTTGCTGTACGTCCAGGCGTCGCCGACCGTGGTCGGGAACGGCAGGGAGCCCGAGGCCACGACCACCGAGGACTGCGAGGCGGAGCCGGTGGCGGCCGCGGTCGAACCGGTGCCCGAGGTCGCGGCGCCCGAGGTGGTGCTGGCCGCGGTCGAGCCGGCCGCGGTCGAGCCCGATCCGCTGGACTGCTGCACCCGGTCAGGACCAGGCCAGCGGCGGCGACGGCGGCGGCGAACGCGCCGGCCGTCCGGCGCGCCTCCTGCGCGTGAAGCTTCATGTTCCTGGGTACCTCGGCCTCGAGTAGTCGGAATGGTGCGAGGAATGGGCAGCGTGGCCGCGGCCGCCCGGCTGTGCCCTCGACAGTCGGGAAGCGGTGCACGCCGACGGCGCTCCACCTTTCTATCCGGGTCAAGAGCTCCTCCGAATCAGGGCAACCATGTAATTCGCCGCATTGCCAAACGGAACATAAAGCCCATTAGGGGAGCCCGGCCCTCCCTGCCCCGCCCGTTGGCCGGGATGCCCTCGGCCGAGCTATAACACGGCGCGATTGCGCGGCGGCCCGGCCAGCCCGTTCTCCATCGCGAACCTGGCGGCCTCCACTCGTCCGCCGAGGCCGAGGTTGCGGTAGATGGTGGCCAGGTGGCGTTCGACCGTCGCCGTGCTCAGGTACAGCTCGGCCGCGATCTGCTTGTTGGACAGGCCGCCCGCCAGCAGCGCCAGCACCTCGGCCTGGCGGCCGGTCAGGCTCTCGGGCCGGACCGGCTGCTGCCCGGCCAGCGCCAGGCCGGCCGGGTCGGGACCGGTGACCTCGGCCAGGGCCGCCTCCGCCTCGGCCAGCCGCTGGGGGTTGCCGATCTCGGCGGCCAGCGCGCGCGCGGCGCGCAGCCGGGCCAAGGCCGCCGGATGATCCCCGGTCAGCGCGTGCACTCGGCCAAGCCCGATCATCGCCTCGACCACGTCGTGCGGATGGCCGCCTGCCTGCGACGCCGCGATGGCCGCCTCGAACCGCTCGGCGGCCAGCGCCCAGTCCTGGCGGTGCGCCGCCAGCGCGCCCTGATTGCAGGCGATGGTGCCGATCAGCTGCGGGTTTCCCGCGGACAGGCCGGCCCCCTCGGCCAGCACCGCCTCGGCCGCGTCCCACTGGCTGGTCCTGATCAGCACGTCGGCCAGGTTCGCGAGACCGAGCGCGATCGATCGCTGCTCGCCGAACTCGCGCTTGATGGCGAGGGCCTGCTCGAACAGCTCCTGCGCGCGGCTCAGGTCGCCGTCGTCGAGCTCGAGCAGCGCCAGGTTGTTGATCGCCACCGACATGCCCCGGCGGTCGCCGAGCTCGCCGCGCAGCTCCATCGCCCGCTCGAAGCCGCTTCTGGCGCCCTCGTGGTTGCCGAGATAGCGGTTGGCGGAGCCGATGACGGTGGCGGCCAGCGTCATCCGCGTCTTCAGGCCGAGCGAGCCGAAGATCGCCATGGCGAGCTCGGCCTGCCTGACCGCCTCGCCGTAGTCGCCGTTCTCCGCCGCCAGCACCGCCGCCGCGCAGTAAGCGCGGCCGGTGACCTCGTCCTCGCGATCGCCCACCGTCGTCAGGAACTTGGCCAGCCAGTCACGGCCGACCGCGAGCTGGCCGCTGAACAGCCACCAGCGCCACAGCGCCGAGCTGACGTTCAGGCCGAGGTCGACGTCGCCCTGCTCGCCCGCCCAGTGCATCGTCAGATCCAGGTCGGCGACGGCGGCCTCCATCCGCGCGGCCCATCCGGCCGCGTCCGGCCCGGCCAGCGCCTGCTCGCTCTCGGCGGCCACGGCGGCGAAATGCAGCGCGTGCCTGCGGCGGGCGGCGGGGCCGTCCTGGTGCTTCGCCAGCTGCAAAGCGGTGAAGGTGGCGATGGTCTCAAGCATCCGGAACTCGTTCTGCTCGCCGCCGCGGGTGACGACCAGCCAGGACGAGTCGACCAGGGCGCGGGCGGTGGCGACCGCCGTCGCCATGTCCACGTCCAGGATGGCCTGCACATCGGCGATGCGGAAGGACCCGGCGAAAACGCTCAGCATCGCCAGCCGACGCTGCCGCTCGGCGGTCAGCAGGTCGTAGCTCGCCTGCATCACGTCGGCCAGCCGGCGCCCGCCGTGCTGCGCGGGCTCGGAGTCGAGCAGCACCGCTCGCTGCTGCAGCATCTCCCTGATCGACAGCGTGCCGACCCAGCCCGCGATCAGCTCGATCGCCAGCGGCAGACCGTCGAGGCGGCGGCAGAGCTCGGCGATCGAGTGCGGTGCGACGTCGGCCGCGCGGAAGTCAGGCAGCCTTTCGCTCGCCCGGGCGATGAAAAGCTGAACCGCGTCGGAGCCCGCGATGTCGGCCGCATCCGCCGCCGCGGCCGGGCAGCCGAGCGGCGGGACGGTCCAGCACACCTCGCCCGGCACGCCCAGCAGGGTCCTGCTGGTGACCACGATCCGCAGTTCCGTCACCGCGTCAAGCAGTCCGCCCGCCAGCTCGGCGACCTGGTCGGCCAGCCGCTCGGCCCCGTCGAGCAGCAGCAGCTTGGGCGCGCCGGCCGCCAGCGCGCTCTGCAGGGATTCGATCAGCGGAGTTCCCTGCTGGTCATGGACCTGGAGCCGGGAGGCGAGGGCGGAGGCGAGCGTCCGCGGGTGCCGAATCTGCTCGAGCGCGACGAAGACGACATCGCCGTCGCCTGCCGCGCGGCGGCGGAGCGCCTCGGCCGCCAGCCTGCTCTTGCCCGCGCCGCCCGGGCCGATGAGCGTGACCAGCCGCGACTGCCCGAGCAGGCGCGCCAGCTCGGCCAGCTCGCGTTCGCGCCCGACGAAGCTCGATCTGGCTACCGGCAGCGCGGCGCCGTCGTCGGCGTCCTCGGCGGCGGCCACGGTCGCCTCGAGTTCGGCCAGGGCCGTCAGCGATTTGGCGGAGATCCGGGTGCGGCCGGACTCCCAGCGGTTGACGGTGGCGAACGAGACCCCGAGACGACGGGCGAGCTGTTCCTGGCTCAGCCCGAGGTGGCGGCGCAGGTCTCTCAGCCTCGCGCCGACCGAATCCGTATCACTCGGGCCGCTCACGATCGAAGCCTAGAGGCTTTCCGCCGCCCCGGCCGGGCGCTGACCATGACTGATACACAGAAACAGGGCACTGCTCGAATTCGCCGTCGATACCATTTTCGCGCTTGGCTCGGTTGGGTAGCGTAATTGTGAAATTTGACTAGCAATTTTGACTAGCCGTGGGGAAATAGAGGCTTCTTGATCTGGCGTTAAATGGCGGTAAATGACAGCGAATGTCGGCGAACGGTGGGGCTCGGATGGATCAGATGGCCTGGCGGCGCTCGAGGTACCTGAGGGCGACCCAGCCGATGGGCACCGGGAGCCAGAAGGTGAGCAGGCGGTAGAGGAGAACCGCGCTGACCGCCGCCGCGCCGGGCATTCCGGCCGCTGTGAGCCCGGCTGACAGCGCCGCCTCGATCGCGCCGAGGCCGCCGGGGGTGGGGACCAGGGAGCCGATCGCACTGCCGGTCAGGTAGACCACGGCGACGCTGGCGATCGGGAGCGAGCCGCCGAGTGCCTTGACGCAGACGGCCAGGCAGCCGATGTAGGCCGCGCTGAGCAGAAGTGCGCCGCCGATCCCCTCGGTCAGCTTGCGCGGATGCTGCGCGATCTGCAGCAGGTGCGGCAGCACCTGGCTGATCGTCGGCGCCACCCGGGCTCGGAGCAGCCGACGTCCGGCCGGGAGGGCGGCGGCGGCGCCCGCGATCGCGACCAGCCCGGCGATGACGAAGTACGCGACGACCGGCAGCTTGATCGGGTTGGACTCGTTGGTGCCGGTGAGCGCGATGAAGATGACGAGCAGCGAGATGTGCAGGACGAAGGCCACCACCTGCGACACGCCGACGCTGGCGGCCGCGACGGCCGCCGGTATCTTCCTGCGCTGCAGGTACCGGATGTTGACGGCGGCCCCGCCGACGGCGGCCGGCGTCACCAGCGTGACGAACGAGCTGGCGACCTGGGCGAGGAGCGTGAGCCGGAAGCTCAACCGTGAGGTGACGAACCCGGTCAGTGACAGCGCCGCGCCCGCGTAGGTCAGCGCCGACAGGGCCAGCGCGGCGATGAGCCAGCGCCAGTCGGCGGACCGCAGGACCGCGGGCAGGCTGTCCTTGGCGAGCTCCCCGGCCAGCAGGTACGCCGCCACGACGCTCGCCACCAGCGTCACCAGGGTGCGCAGGCGGATGCGCTCGAGGTTGACCGGGGCGACCTCGCCGCCAGGGACGTGGGTCAGCAGGCGCTCGCGCAGCGCGGGCAGCACGTCCCGGCGGCGGCGCAGCGCGTGCCTGGTGGACCGGGCCAGCGCCACCGTCTGCAGCAGCGGAACGGTGGTGATGATCTCGTCGGTCGGAATCTTCGCCAGCGCCACGTCGGCGGACCGGTCGGGGCCGACGATCAGGGCGAGTTCGGCCATCAGCTGCGCCCGGTCGAGGCGGATCTGCAGGTCGGTCGCGGCCACGTCGCCGAAGGTAGGGGGGAGCAGCAGGACCCGGTCGCCCGGGGTCAGCAGGATGTGGTCCGCCGTCAGCGCCCGGTGCGTGACCCGGTGCGCGTGCAGTTCGAGCACGTCGTCCCAGACCCGGCCGAGCTGGGTGTCGGTCGGCTATGACGAGGTCGGCCAGGGTCGGCCCGTCGTGATGCTCGTAGGCGAGCACGACCGCTTCCTGGCCGGCCCGGACCAGGGCGCGGAGCCTGGGCATGGGGACGCCCGCGTCCTGCGCCGCGTAGGAGAGCAGCGCCAGCCGCTCCACCCTCCGGTCCACGGAAAGCGGCGCACCGCGCGACACCGAACGTCGCAGCCGGACCAGCCGGTAGAGCCGGTAGAGCAACCCCGCCGCCTGCTGGTCCCAGTCGTACACGAACACGTCGAGCGGGCCGCCGCCGAGCGCGACCGACGCGTAGTGGCGGGACTCGGTCGCGTCGCCGGTCTGCAGGACCCGCCGCATTTCCGACACTGGGCAGCCCGCCGAGCTCAGTGCCCCGGCGATCTCCTCGGCGGAGGGACGCGTCGGTATGGAGCCGGCGGCGTACCGAACGCCTAGGCCGATGGCGCCGCCGATCAGCACCGAGATGACCAGCGAGAGCACCGTGGTGGTGGCGGCGGACAGGTTGACCACCGCGTACAGGCCGATGAACAGCCACATCGCGGTCCGCCAGCGGGCCTGGCGCCCGCGCAGGCCGAGCACGGCGGCGTAGGCGACCAGGGCGGCCAGGTATCCGTCGAGCGCCGCGACGTGGCTGACGCCGAGCTTGGACATGGTGATCGCGTCGTACAGCCGCGCGGCCGCCCGTTGACGCAGCAGGTAGTTGGTCAACGCCACCGCCGCGCCCGCCAGGACCCCGGTCGCCACCGCCTCGGCCAGCGTGCGCGCCTGGCGGCGGACGACCTGGCGGATGGCCAGCCCGACCGATATGAGCAGCAATGCGAAGAGGGCGAGGGGCCGCGCCGTGACCAGCACGGCGTGCGGCACCGCCTTGCTCACCTCGACGATGTTGGTTTCCACGCCCTCGGCCGTCGCGCTGGCCACGATGCCGAGGCCGGCCAGCACGACGACGCCCGCGATGCAGGCGAGGCAGCGGAGCAGATCGGCCGGCTTGCGGATCCGGTGCTCACGGTGATCCTCGACCAGGACCGGCGGCGGTCCGAGGGACGCCGAAGTCTGCACCGGGGCGGCGGGGCCGTCCGGCGGCGGACTAGGCCGAGGGAGCGTCACGGAAAGATTCTGTCATCAGGCCGCAGTGGAGCGCCTCGGGTGCCCGCCGCGTCCCTATCGTCATCGAGACCGCCATCGAGCGGGCCATCAGCTGCGGCGACGCCCCGCTCGAGCACATGGGGGACGACGGCCTAGAAGATCTTGTTGATGATGTCGTCGCCGATGCCGAAGCCGGCGCCGGTCATGATCGCGCGGCCGAAGCCGCCGCCAAGGAACGACTGCAGCATGCCGCCGCCCCCGCCGCCCATCATTCCGCCCTGCTGGTACTGGGGCTGGTAACCCTGCTGGTACTGGGGCTGCTGGTAGCCCTGCTGGGGCTGCTGGTAGCCCTGTTGTGCCTGATACCCGGGCTGCCCACCCGACTGGACGTGGTTGTCCACCATCGAGTGGATGGACTGCAGCAGCAGCGAGACCTGCCCTTCCTCCTGCTGGACGCCGAGCGCGACCTCCTTCAGGTCGAGCATCCACTCGCGTGCGTTGGTGTCGCCCGCCGCGGCGGCGGCCTGCAGCTTGCCCGCCAGGGTCTGGATCAGCGCTGCGGTCTGCTGCCCCTGCTGCTGCAGCTGGGCGTAGTTCTGGTCTACGGTCTGGGGGTCCACGAGATCCTCCTGTGACGGATCATGACGGCGAGTTGAACACCTGGATATTAGCCGCCCCGCCTGAGGAAGGGCCGATTCATCGAATGTTGCGGTATTGGCCGCGGGGTTGAGGCCTCCACCTAGGGGTTGAGATTGGAAGTCAACTCGTAGGCCGATGGCAAGGCGAGTTCGGCTCCGTAGCGTATGAGTCATGAACGTGAGCACGGAGAGCATGGGATTCCCGTCCGGCGAGCTGCGAGTGTCGGATGCCGACCGCGATCTGGCCATCGCCGAGCTGAGCGAGCACTTCCAGACCGGACGGCTGACCCAGGACGAGTTCGGCGACCGGTCCGCGCGTGCGCTGCAGGCCAGGACCGGCCGGGAACTGGGCGAGCTGTTCACCGACCTGCCCGGCGGGGCTGCGTCCGGCCGGGCCGGCCGGCCGGATCAGGCCGCGTCACCCGACGGGCCCTGGCCGGGGCCGTCCTGGACGGGCCCGAGGTGGGAGGGTCCGTCCTGTCTCGAGCGGTCGCCGCGCCGCCGGCGGTCAGGTGGCCTGGTGGCGGTCGGCGTGGTCGCGGCGATCGCGGTCGCGAGCCTGCTCGGCCACGTCGGCCACGGCATCGGCCACGGCGGCTTCGGCTGGCTGATACCCCTCTTTATCGTCATGTTCGCCCTGCGCCGCCTCGCCTGGCGGCGCTAGCGGGCCCGGCAGCCGCCGCCACGCCGACCGCAGATCCGCGTTCGTGTAGGCATCCCAGACCCGGCCGGGTGCGGCGTTGACGTCCCGGGCGACCGTGAATGATCCATGCAGCACGCTCGTGCAACCTCCCGGCCTCCGCCCTTCATCCCGCTAGCCGCAGGGAGGGGCGTCGTTGGCGGTGAGCTCGGCCTCGAGCATGTTCATCGCCTTGAGGAAGGCGGCCCGCTCGCTGGGATCCAGCTTGTCGAGTACCCGAGCCAGCGGGCTGGCGGCGCCGTCCAGCCACCGCTCCACCACGCCGTCCTGGGTCGGCTGGATCTGGACCAGCGTCCGGCGGCGGTCGGCCGGGTCTGGCTGCCGGTCGATGAAGCCCGCCCGGTCGAGATCGGCCAGCACGCCGCTGACGGTCGGCAGCGTCAGGCCGAGGAGCGAGGCCAGCTCGCCGACGGTGACCGGCCCGCCGCGAAGCTGCTGCAGCGCCGCCACGTGCCTGGGTCCGAGCGGGCTGCCCGAGCTCGGCGCGACCCGGTCCTGCCAGCGCCGCATGCCCCGCGACACCCGCGGGAACAACTGCATGAGCCGCAGGCACAGCGCCGAGTGCTCCCTGCCGCCTGCTTCGTCGTTCACGCTGCACTCCTTGACCTGGCCTGCCCACACTATATATTGTTCCGTTATCAAAACTATTTTTTCTCACTAACAAAATAAACTTCCTGGAGCAGGAGCACGACATGGCATCAGAGATAGAGACGTTGCTGGCCGACGGGAAGCTCGCCGGGGCCTGGACCCTGGACGGGGCCGCGTCGTCGGTCAAGCTCGCCAGCAAGAGCATGTGGGGCCTGGTCAAGGTCAAGGGCGCCTTCAGCCAGGTGACCGGGGCGGCGGTCATCTCCGAGGGCGAGGTGACCGGCACGATCACGGTGGCGGCCGCGTCCGTCGGCACCGGCATCAAGAAGCGCGACGACCACCTTCGCTCGCCCGACTTCTTCGACGCCGCGAAGTACCCCGACATCTCGTTCAGCGCCAGCTCGGTCACGCTGTCGGGCGAGCGCGCCGTCATCTCCGGGACGCTGACCGTCCGCGACCAGACCAGGCCGGTCACCGTCACCGGCACGGTCGCCGCGCACGGCACCGACCAGATCTCGCTGGACGCCGAGCTGCCCGTCAACCGGGGCGACTACGGCATGTCATTCAACCAGCTCGGCATGATGTCCCTGGACAACACCATCACCATCCACGCGGTCTTCACCCGGGCTTAGGCGATCCGGCGGTAGGGGCTAGGTGGCCGGTCAGCAGCGCCGCCACCTCGCCCCACCCTCCGGGTACCTCAGGCGACGCTGGCGACGATGGCCAGTGCCCGCTCCGCGTGATCGGTGATGATGACGGCCACCCGGGGGTCGGCCGCGAACGCGCGGATGTCGCTCTCGGCGTTCACCGTCCACAGCAGGCACGGCAGGCCGGCCGCCGCGGCCCGGCCGACGGTGCCGTACTGAGCGAGGGAGTAGTGCGGCGCCAGGTAGTCGGCGCGCACGCTCCTCGCCACACCGACCGGGTAGAGCTCCCGCAGCCGGGTCGGCAGGCCCGCCCAGCGCGCGCTGCCGCCTATCAGCAGACCGGTCTTGACCTCAGGGAACGCGATTTTCGCGGCACCCACGGCCGAGGGCAGGAAGGACGTCACGATGAACTCGGCCGGATCGGTGATGGCCTTGAGCTCGGTCATCACGGCAGGCACGTAACCGTCCTCCTTGAGCTCGACGTCCAGTTTGATGCGGCCCGCACAGGTGCGCAGCACCTCGGTCAGCAGGGGCGGGCGCACGCCGGCCGCGGACTCGATGTCGTCGCGGGTGAGGGCGCCCACCGCGATCCCGTTGACGCGGGCGTCGTGGAACGCGATCAGCTCGCCGTCGCGGGTCATCCGCACGTCGAACTCGATCATGTCCGCGCCGATGTCGATCGCGTTGGTGAACGCCTCGATCGTGTTTTCCGCCGCTCCGGCGGCGACCCCGCGGTGCGCGGCCACCATCACTCTGCTCATGCCCCGCAGTATTTCCAATGTGGTTCAGGCGGCGCTCACCTGGGCGGGTATTTTGGGCGGGGTCCCGACGGCGAGGAGCACAGGTGATCAGCGAGATCCTGCCCGCGGTGGTCGCGAGCGCCGAGGCGTTCGGCGACCCGCCCGGCGCCGGGCTCTTCCCGGCCGAGGAGGCGCTGCTCGCGCGGGCGGTGCCAGCTCGCCGTAGCGAGTTCGCCACCGGCCGGGACTGCGCGCGCAGCGCCCTGGGCGCGCTCGGCCTGGCGCCCGCGCCCATCCTGCCCGGCCAGGCGGGCGCGCCGCAGTGGCCGTCCGGCATCGTCGGCAGCATCACGCACTGCGCCGGATACCGCGCCGCCGCCGTTGCGCAGACACGCAAAGTAAGGACGATCGGCCTCGACGCCGAGCCCGACCAGTTGCTCCCCGGTGAGGTGCTGGAGCTGGTGGCGCTGCCTGCCGAGCGTGCCCGGCTGCGCGACCTGGCCGCCGAGGCGCCGGGCACCTGCTGGGACCGGCTGCTTTTCAGCGCCAAGGAATCCGTCTACAAGGCGTGGTTCCCACTGGTGCACCGCTGGCTCGGCTTCGCCGACGCGGATATCACCATAAACGCGGCCGACGGCACCTTCGAGGCGCGCCTGCTGGTGGCGGCGCCCGAGCGCAGCGGCGTGCCGCTGGCCGGCTTCAGCGGCCGCTGGCTGGCCTGCGACGGGATGGTCCTTACCGCGATCACGGTGCTGGCCTAGAGTGGCAGCATGAACGCAGATCAGCTGGAGAAGGTCAGGACCGCGCCGGGCTTCTTCGCCGCCCTGGACCAGAGCGGCGGCAGCACGCCGGGGGCGCTGGCGCATTACGGTATCGACCGGGACCGTTACCACTCCGATGCCGAGATGTTCGACCTGGTCCACGCCATGCGCACCCGCGTCATGAGCAGCCCGGCGTTTAACGGAACCCGGATACTCGCGGCGATCCTCTTCCAGCAGACCATGGAGCGAGACGTTGACGGCGTGCCGACGGCCCAGTACTTGTGGGAGCGGAAGAACGTCGTTCCTGTCCTGAAAGTGGACTTGGGGCTGGTCGGCGAGGAAGACGGCGTGCAGCTCATGAAGCCCATCGACACCCTCGATGAGCTGCTTGAGCGGGCGAACCAGCACGGGATCTTCGGCACCAAGATGCGGTCGGTCATCAAGGACGCCAGCCAGACGGGGATCTCGGCGATCGTCGAGCAGCAGTTCGCCTACGCCGACCGGATCCGCGCGGCGGGCCTCGTGCCGATCCTCGAGCCCGAGGTCAGCATCGCCAGCCCGCACAAGGAGCAGGCGGAGGCCCTGCTTAGGGATGCCCTGCACAAGCGGGTCGAGGCGCTGCCGGCCGAGGCGCTGATCATGCTCAAGCTCACCATCCCGACCGTGCCCGGCCTGTACGCCGACCTGGCGTCGGATCCGCGGGTGGTGCGAGTGCTCGCCCTGTCCGGCGGCTACAGTCGCGACGAGGCCTGCACCCTGCTGGCGCGGGACCACGCCATGATCGCCAGCTTCTCCCGGGCGCTGCTCGAAGGGCTCACCGACGGCCAGACCGACGAGCAGTTCAACGCGACCCTTGACGCCTCGATCGCGCAGATCTACCGGGCCTCAGTCGACAAGAAGTGACGTCCTCAGGTCTGCCGGGGCATTAGCTCGCGGGCGAAGCCGACGACGAAGTCCTCGAACGACTCCGGTGGCGCCGCCGGGCGGACGACGAACTTGCTGAGCCCGGCGTCGACGAACGACGAGATCAGGTCCCGCGCGCCCGCCCAGCCGTTCGCGACCAGCGTCGCCGGGTCGGCGTCGGGCCGGCGACGCCGGATCGAGGCGGCGAGCGCGTCGGGCAGGCCGCCGAACGCGATCGCCAGGCTTATCCCGAAATGGTCCTGGTCCACCTCGCGTCCCGCCTCGTCCGCCGCGGTGTTGATGGCGGCGACGGCCGCACCCGCCTCCGCCGGGGTGAGCAGCGAGCCGAGCCAGCCGTCGCCGAGCCGTCCCACCCGGCGCAGCCCGGCCGGCGCCGACCCGGCCAGCCAGATGTCCAGCGGCTTGACCGGCAGCGGGCCGACCGAGGCGTCCTCCACGGTGAAGAAGGAGCCGTGGAAGGACACCAGGTCGGTCGTCAGCATCAGCCGCAGCAGTTCCAGCGCCTCGTCGAACACCGCGCCGCGCTGCCCGGGCGGCACCGGGAACAGCGCGCGCTCGCCCGGGACGGCCGACTGCAGGCCGAAGACCGGCAGCACCCGGCCCGGCGTCAGCCCCGCGAGCGAGGCGAGCTGCTTCGCGACCAGCACCGGATGACGCCCCGGCAGTACCGAGATCCCGCTGCCGACCTTGAGGTGCGTGGTCTTGGCGAGCGCGAACGTCATCCCCGTGAACGGGTCCATGGCGGGCCCGTAGACCGTCTCGGGCAGCCACAGTGAGTCGACGCCAGCGGCCTCGAGCAGGGCGACCGATGCCTCGAACTGGTCCGGAGCACCGGCCGCCCCCAGCGACAGGCCGATCCTTATTCGCATGCTTCCCACGCTACGTGCGGCTGGCCGAGAGAGTAAGCCACGGTCCGTTCGAGCGAACGGGTTTGATCTTTCATGCGCTCATCGGATCGCCGCAGTCCGCCTCGGCGTCGGCCGCGAGGGCCGCCCGCGTGGCCGGGACGGCCACTCGGTCCGGGGTCGGAGCGGACGCCCGGACCGTCACGGTCTCCTCGATGACGGCCCTTCGCCGGGCCGGTCGCAGTCCGCTCAGCGCCGTCAGCGCGCCAATGGCCGAGATCGCGGTGATGACGGCCAGGGCCGGCCGGTAGGCGCCCAGGGTGGCCTGCGCGGTCGTGATCTGGCTGGCGCCGCCCGCGTCCACCACAGCGGTTACGATGGCGAGCACTATGGCCCCGCCGACCTGGAACGACGTCTGGAACAGGCTGGCCGCGAGGCCCTGCTCGTCGTCCGGGATGCCCGCCGTCGCGGCCAGGCTGAGAGCGGAGAAGCCAAGTCCGAAGGCAACCCCGATGAGCACCACGGCGGGCAGGATGACCGACGGGTAGTCGGGGCTGACGCCGACCCGGAGGAACACCACGTAACCCGCGACCAGGCTGACGAACGCGAGCACGGTGACCCGGGCGGGACCGAACCGGCCGATGATCGCGCTCATCCGAGTCGACAGGATCGCCACCACCACCCCAGCCGGCAGGAAGGCGAGCGCGGTGGACAGCGCGGTCCAGCCTGCCAGGCTCTGCAGATACTGGGTGACGAGGAACTGGAACGAGACGTACGAACCGAACAGGGTCATGGCGCCGATGTTCGCCCTGGTCAGCGCCCCGGAGCGGAAGATGCCGAGGGGGACGAGCGGGTCCGCGCTGTGCCGCTCGATGACCACGAACCCGGCCAGCGCCACGACCACGGCCGCGAATGAGCCGATCGTCCTGACCGATCCCCACCCGGCCTGCTGGGCGGAGACGACGGTGTAGACCAGCAGCAGCATCGCCCCGGTGACGGTGATCGCGCCGGGGATGTCGAACTTGCGGTTGCTTCGGTTGGCGCGCTCGCCGTCGTCGGAGGTGCGCGGGATGAACCGGATCGCCGCGATCAGGGTGAGCAGCGCCACCGGCGCGGGCACCAGCAGCGTCAGCCGCCAGCTCACCTCGGTGAGCAGGCCGGACAGGACCAGGCCGAGTGAGAACCCGCTGGCGCCGAACGCGGAGTAGATGCTGATGGCCCGGTTGCGCATCGGGCCCTCGTGGAAGGTGGTGGTGAGCAGCGAGAGCCCCGCCGGGGCGGTGAAGGCGGCCGCGATGCCCTTGATGAAGCGGGCCCCGATCAGCAGCTCGGGGCTGCTGACGAGCCCGCCGAACAGCGACGCGACCGCGAACACGGCCAGCGCGGCGAGGAACACGCGGCGGCGGCCGAGCAGGTCCGCCGCCCGTCCGCCCAGTAGCAGCAGGCCGCCGTAGCCGAGCACGTAACCGCTGACCACCCACTGCAGCGACGACGTGGACAGCCCGAGGGCGGTGCGGATGTCGGGCAGCGCGACGCCGACCATTGAAACGTCGAGCCCGTCGAGGAACAGCGCTCCGCACAGCACGATCAGGATCGCCCACAGGGCAGGGTTCCAGTGCTGGGTATCCACAGTTTGAGCGTGGCTTGATGTCTCCATGTGTCCAACCATATGCTTGCGCGTACATTAGATGCAACTGCAATTAATGTAGTTGCAACTAAGCTGGCGGAGCGTTAAACTGCGCTTGTGAGCGAGACCGAACCGGGCGTGGAGCCGGTGGTGACCGCCTGGCGGGCCATCGCGGCCAGCCACGCGGCGGCCTGCGCCGCCCTCGAGCGCGAGATGGGCAAGCGGCACGGCCTCGGCGTGAGCGAGTTCGAGGTTCTCGACCGGCTGGCGGAGAGCGGCAGGCGCGACTTCCGCGCCCAGGAACTGGCCGAGGCGGTCCACCTGAGCCAGAGCGCGCTGTCCCGCCTGATCGACCGGCTGGAGCGGGACGGGCTGGTCGAGCGCTGCCTGTGCGGCGAGGACCGGCGCGGCATCTACGTCACCCTCACCCCGTCCGGCCGCGACCGCCACGCCGAGGCGGCGCCGACCCACCGCGAGGTTCTCGCCTCCGTGCTCCCGGCCGGACTCCTCGCCCCGTAACTGCGGATGCCCGCGATGCCCAACGTGCGCGCGAGACGCCAGATCACAGCGGACGGCCCGGCTCGCCGCCATGATCACGAAGCCTTTCATCCTGGCGAAGGATAATCATCGTATAGGTGCATAAATCCTTCGTGATCCTGATGAACAACGGCACCGAGGAGAAGCCGACCTCGGCCAACCTGCTCGGCCCGTTCTGGCGCCAGGGCAGCCCGGTGATGAGCAACGGCGACTCGATCGTCCGCTCGCCCACCGAGGGACCGCCGCTGTTCTTCACCGGCACGGTCGCTGGACACCGACGGCGAGCCCGGTCGCCGGGGCCGAGATCGACGTCTGGCACGCCTCGCCGGTCGGGCTGTACGAGAACCAGGACCCCGATCAGGCCGAGTGGAACCTGCGCGGCAAGTTCTTCACCGACGACAACGGGCGTGTTCGCCTTCCGCAGCGTCCGGCCGTCGGGTTATCCGATACCGACCAGCGGACCGGTCGGTGACCTGCTCACCGCGCTCAAGCGGCACCCCTTCCGGCCCGCGCACGTCCACGCGATGGTCTACAAGCCCGGCTACAAGACGATCACCTCGCAGATCTACAGCCACGACGACCCCATGCTCGACACCGACGCCCAGTTCGGCGTCACCGGCCCGCTGATCGCCCGCCATGTGCTGCACGAGAACGAGCCCGCCCCGGACCCGGACGTGAACGAGCCGTGGTACACCCTCGACTACACCTTCGTGGTCGAGCCGGGCGAGGCATGGCTCCCGACGCCCCCGGTCTCCGCCAAGGCCGAGGCAAAGGCCTTATTCCGGCGGACCTGGAGCCTGGCGTATGGGCCTCGCTTGGAGTCGGGGCGTTCCTGTTTGGGGTTCGTTAGCGTCGACGGCGGCTTCTGGGCGCCGGCGTAGCGTCCCTAACCGCAACGTTTCCCCCGCTCAGGGATGTGGAGTGGTTATGACCGTCGTCCAGGGCATCCTTCTCGCAGTCTCCGTCGCCGCCTTCGCCTACCTCGGCATCGCGATATTCAAGCCGGAATGGTTCTGAGGTAGGGGTCATGAGCGACGCGACTCTCATAGCCATCCTGTTGATATTTTTCGCGCTCGCCATCGCGCTGGTGCGCGTGATCGGCGCGCTGATCGAGGGGGACGGCGACCCCGGCGAATTCCCCGACGAGCCGTCAGATACCAGTGGGCCGTCCGACCACTCGGGCGCGTCACGGTGACGTCGCCCCCCCCCCCCCGCCCGCCCGCACCCCGGCCGGCCTGTTCGGCCCGCCATCGCCGCCGGGCCGTCGCCCAGGCGTTCGTCAAGCTCGACCGCGGTGATGATCCGCGTCCCGGTGATGTTCCTGGTCGAGTCGGCTCCGTACGCACGCGCGGACCCGGGCGACCCTCGATACCTCCGCCTCCTCCCGCCTTCCTCGTCGGCGTCATCGTGATCGTGGGCGGCCTCATCTACTTCCCGATGCTCATTCTCGGGCCGATCGGGGAACGAATCGTGGGGTGAGGCCGGCCCCTCAGATAGTCTTTGCCCAGGTGAGCCGGGAAGCCTGGTCGGCAACGCTACGACCAGTGCTAGGCGGGAAATGGGTACACGTCTTCAGCGGTTCGCCGTCGAGTCGGAGTTGCGCAGCGAGACACTGCGCACGAATCTCTGGCTGATCCCGGCGGTCGAGAGCGCGGCCGCGGCGCTGCTGTTCGCATTGACGCTCACGATCGACCAGGCCGCCGCCCAGCCAGCTCAGCCTGCCGTCTTGGCTGATCAGCGGCTCGCCCGACGCCGCCAGGCAGATCCTGACGGCGCTCGCGGCGGCGATCATCACGGTGGTCGGAGTGGTCTTCTCGGTGATGATCGTGACCCTGACGCTCGCCTCGCAGCAGTTCGGGCCGCGGGTGCTGCGCACGTTCATCAGGGACCGCGGCGCCCAGCTCACGCTGGGGACGTTTGTCGCGACGTTCTTCTACGCCATGCTGACGCTCATCTCCATCGGCGGCACGTTCGTGCCGCACCTGTCGGTCACGGTGGCGCTCGCGCTAACCGCCCTCGACCTCGGCGTTCTGATCTACTTCATCCATCACACGGCCACCGCGATCCAGCTGCCGGAAGTTATCGCGTCCATCGCGCGCGAGCTCACCAAGGCGATCGACGACGAGACCGCCGACGCCTCGCAGCCAACGGAACTCGCCAACGGGCCCTCGCCCGCCGTCCTGCAGGCCCGACTCGACCGCAGCGGCGAGGTCGTGGCCGCTCCGACCAGCGGCTATCTGAGATTCGTCAGGAACGCCACGCTGACGGCGATCGCCGCAGAGTACGACGCCGTGATCCGGCTGCACTACCGCCCGGGGCACTTCCTCACCCAAGGGCACCCGATGGCGACCGTGTGGCCGCCCGAGGTGGCGGACAAGATCCGGCACCGGCTGGAGCGCGTGCACATCACCGGTCCGCTGCGGACGCTGACCCAGGACATCGCGTTCGGCATCGACCAGCTGGTGGAGATCGCGATCCGTGCCCTCTCTCCGGCCGTGAACGACACGTTCACGGCGATGACCTGTATCGACTGGCTCGGCGACAGCCTCTCCAGGATCGCCGTTGACTGGCACCCGCAGGTATATCACCGCGACCGCAGCGGCCAGATACGCCTCGTCGCCGCGCCCGTCAGCTATGAGCGGCTGGTGGCACGGTCGTTCGAGAAGATCCGCCAGGCGTCCGGCGGCATGCCCGCCGTGCTCATAAGGCAGCTGGACGCGCTCTCCACGATCATGGCCGTGGCGCCGCCCGGCCGGACGCAGGTCCTGCTCGACCAGGCGGCGATGATCCAGCGGGTCAACCAGCGCACCGTGGCCGAGCAGGCCGACCAAGCCGACATCACCGTCCGTTACGATGCCCTGCTCGCCCTGTACGCCGCCCGCCAGACGGGCAAGCAGGGCCGGTGAGTGAGGACCCGCGCCGCACGCGACGCCTCGCTCGGAGGTGCCTGGTCCGGCCTGTCAGGAAAGCGCGCGCGGCGGCAGGAACAGCCGCCCGCGAGCACCGTCGCGCATCGTCCGGACCGCGACGATCAGCCACGCCGCCAGCAGCAGCACGAACAAGGCGGCGGAGGCGTAGCGCAGCACATCCGAGCCGGTCCGCTCGGCCAGCGCGATCGTGCCGGTCACGACCGTGCCGACCGGGAACGTGAAGCTCCACCAGGTCAGCGCGAACGGCAGCCCCTTGCGGGCCGCGTGCACCGTCAGCGACGCCGCGATGACCAGCCAGGCCATCGCGAACCCCCAGGTGGGGACGCCGTACAGCAGCGCGAACACGCCCGTCCCGGCCGCGTAGGGAGCGTGCAGGGTCAGCGGGGCGACCTTGCCGAGGCCGCCCGCGGCGGTGACCGACTGGCCGAGCGGCCCCAGCACGATCCACGAGGTTGGCACCAGCATCGCGGGCAGCGCCTTCTGCATGGTCAGGCGTCCCCACAGCAGCGTGATGATGATGACCGACGCGAACAGTGAGATCCCGAACATCGCGTAGCAGCCGAGCAGCAGCGTCAGCCTCACCTGCCCGGCGGCGGCGTACGGCACCAGCAGCGCCCCGGCGGCGGCCGACACCATCGGCGGCACGACCGGCATCAGCCAGCCGCCGAAGACGTCGTCGGGCTTGATCATGTGGCGGGTCATCATCAGGTAAGGGATCCAGCAGGCGGTCACCAGCCCGAGCGCCGTCCCGAGGCCCCACAGCACCCAGTCGGCGTCGACCGCCGCGGTCAGCCCCATCCAGTCCCGGCCGAGCAGCAGCGTCCCGGTCCCGACGGTGAGCAGCGCCATCGCCGGCGCCCCCCAGAACTGCGCCATGACCGGGTTGCACGCGTGCGCCTTGGCCCGTTCCGGGTACTTGGCCCAGTGCACCCCCCACCCGGCCGCCAGCGCCACCAGCCAGGCCGCCGCCAGCGCCCAGACCGTCAGCGCGAACATGTGCAGTCCGGGCACCCGGAAGGGCAGCGTGGCGGCGGCGTTGGCGACGATGCCGGTGCCCATGACGGAGGCGAACCAGTTCGGCCCGAGGTCGCGGAAGACCTGCCCGGGCCGTTCCAGCTCCCCCAGTATCCCGAATGGCAGCCGACGGCCGGGCGCCGCCGTCGCTTGCGTCGTGTGCGTCTCTTGCCCGGTGCCGGGCAGCAGGTCGGTGGTCATGCCTCCAGGCTCGCCGTGCACGGCCGTCCTCGGAAGCAGGCACGGCCCTGGAAGGGTACAACTCGAACTTGTACCGGCGTCAGGAGAGCACGCGACGCTTGAAGTTGCGCAGTCCGATCGTCAGGAAGAGGACGGCGAAGCCGATCACCACCGGGTAGATCACGTAGAGCTGCATGTGCGGCGCGTTCGTGAACGCCGCCCGCATCCCCTCGTTCACGTAGATCAGCGGGTTGATCAGCACGATCGTCTGCAGCCAGTGCCAGCCGCCCACGGTCACCGGGGACAGCTTGGTCCACGAGTAGTAGGTGCCGCCGAGGAACGTGATCGGCAGGATGATGAAGCCGAACATGAGGCCGATGTTCCTCGGCTCGAAGCTGGTGCCGAGTACCAGGCCCAGGCCGGCCATCGCGATGCAGGCCAGCGGGACCAGCGTGAGGATGATCAGCCAGTGCAGCGAGATGTGGGCGGTCACCCCGGCGGCGTGCACGACCGAGGCGATCGGCAGCACGATGGCGGCCGAGATCAAGCCCTGCACCGCGCCCGACAGCACCTTGGCGATGGCGACCAGCCAGATCGGGCAGGGCGCCTGCACCCGGTCCTCGATCTCCCTGGTGAAGCCGAACTCCTGCGCCATCGCGAGCGCGATCGACTGCACGCCCTGGAACATGATCGAGATCCCCACCACGCCGGGCACCAGGATGGTCGCGAAGTCCGACTCCGAGGCGGTGCCGTGGCCGGCGCCGACCCCCTGGCCGATCTTGGGGAAGACGTAGAGGAAGACGAAGCAGAGCAGGAACGGCTGGATGATCGTCCGCAGCACGAACTCCGGCAGGTGCTTGCGCAGCACCACCAGGTCGCGCAGCAGCAGCGCGCCGAGCGCGGTCCAGCTCGCCGCGGCCACCGAGCGGGTGGGGCCGCCGCCGATCCGCCGCGGCGGGAGCTGCGCCTGCGTGGGCTGCGAGGTTGCCGAGGTCGTCATTCTTCCCGTAGCTCCCTTCCGGTCAGGTTGATGAAGACGGTCTCCAGGCTGGGCTCGGCCACCGACACGTCGAGCAGGTCGAAGCCGCCGCGCTCGGCCGCCAGCACGATGCGCGGTACTAGCCGGTCGATGCCCTGCACGTGCAGTTCGAGCCTGCCGTCGGCCGCGCGGGTTCTGGCGACGCCGGCCACGTCCTTGGCCAGCAGCTCGCCGAGCTTGTCGAGGTCGCCGGTCGTCCGCACGGAGACGATGGTGTCGGCCCCGATCGACCGCTTGAGGTTCGCGGGGGTGTCCAGGGCCAGCACCCGGCCGTGGTCCATGATCGCGACCCGGTCGCAGAGCTGGTCCGCCTCTTCCATGTAGTGCGTGGTGAGCAGGATGGTCTGGCCGTCGTTGTGCAGCTCGTGCAGGAGATCCCACAGCGCCAGCCGGCTCTGCGGGTCAAGGCCTGCCGTGGGCTCGTCCAGGAACAGCACCGAGGGCCGGTGGAAGATCGCCCGCGCCACCATGAGCCGCTGCGCCATGCCGCCCGACAGCGCGTACACCGACGCCTTGGCCCACTTGGTGAGCTGGAACCGGGCGAGCAGGTCGTCGGCCGTCTGCCTGGACTCCTTCGCCCCGATGCCGAACAGCCGGCCGTGGAAGTAGAGGTTTTCCCACACGGTGAGCTGCCGGTCCAGCGTGTTCTGCTGCGAGACGATGCCGCTCAGCTGTTTCGCCAGGGCGGGCTGAGCGCCGACGTCAACCCCGGCCAGGAACGCCTTACCCGACGTCGGGACCACCCGGGTGGTCAGCATGCCGGCGGTGGTCGTCTTGCCTGCCCCGTTGGGCCCGAGCAGGCCGAAGATCTCGCCCGCGTGGACGTCGAGGTTGAGCTGGTCGACCGCGGTGAAGTCGGTGCCCGGGTAGACCTTGGTCAGGTCCTCGGTGTGGATAACCCCGCGTTCCCCGGCTGTCGCCACGTCCGCGTTCATCGATGCTTGTGCGCTAGTCATCACGTTCAGCGTAGTCCCCGCCGCGTCGGCGGGCGCCTGGCGGTTGAGGGCTGACGGCCCGTGTTACAGCGGCACCGGGCGGAGGGCCCCGATCCCGTAGTCGTCGCCCGCCGCGTCGACCAGCAGTGTGAGCGCGCGGCGGTCACCGCGGCCCGCTCCGGGGGCGCGAGCCTGGTCATGATCCGGGTGAACTCCGCGCCACCGCCATGCGTCGGCGGTCGCGACCAGGTCGCGGCCGCTGGCGGTCAGCTCGAGGGTGACCACGCCGCGGAGTGGCCGGCCAGGTCGGCGAGCGTCACCGCCACCAGCCGGGCCCGCAGCGAGGGGCGGGCGCCAGGGTTGGGCCACATCATGAACCGGCCGCAGTACTGTCCGTTGCTGAACGTCCGCAGCTCGATCACGTCATTCGGCAGGCCCGCCTCGTCCACGGGGTAATGACCGTGCCTGGTCAGCACCGAACCGTCCGGCTCGAGCCGCGCCGGGTGGCCGATCAGCATCCCGTACTCGAACTGGCAGTCGCGGAGGTCGAGCAGGCCGGTCAGCTCCCTCCGGACGTGCTGGACGACGGCGTCCGGGGATCCCGCGGTCTGGGTCATCGCGGCACTGTCCAAGATCCGCGCCAGGTACCCGGCGTCTTCGACCGTGACGGCCTTGAGGTGCCTGGCCCGGGCGGCCAGCTGCGACACGGTGACGCCCACCGCGAGCAGCAGCACGAACGTCGTGACGTCGGACGAGTGCGCGATCGAGAACCGGTCGTAGGGCACGGTGAAGAAGAAGTCGAACCAGACCGCGGCCGACAGCGCCGCCAGCGCGCCCGCGACCCGATTGCCGCTGACCGCCACCGCGACCACGGTCACCACTAGCAGCAGCGCCACGTTCGTGTTGGGCCAGCTCGACCGCCACGGCAGCAGGATCGCCGCCCCCGCCAGCGGAACCGCCACAGCAGCCGCGATCGCCACCCGGTCCCTAGTCAAATAACGGGTCATCCGACGGCACCTTCTCCCGCACCGGGCCCCTCACCTCCATCGTAAGCCCGCGATCGCCCGCCGTACCGGTGCAAGTCGCTTGGAGTCTGTTAGGAGACCTTCGGCTCCGGACCAGATGACCGCTGTACTACCTGGGATTCTGCCGTCGGGGACGGCGCTGTTTTGCGGTGCGGTTGATCAAATCAGCGAGCTCGTCGCCGAGCCCGGGGGACGGGGCGGACGCATCCCTCCTCTGAGCGCGTCACGGGAAACGTCTAGCAGGGGCAGAGTGCCGTCAAGATCAACTATTCGAAATCCATGGCGTTTCCGGTGCAATAGTCCCGCAAACGCCATGGATTTAATTCAACGGGGTGGACGCCTCGGCGTCGCGCTCGGCGCTGAGGGCGGCGAGCGCGGCCGCCGCCTCGGCCTCGGTCATGGCCTGCAGGGCGAAGCCCATGTGCACGAGGACCCAGTCGCCTGGTACCGGCCGCTGCTCGAGCAGGCCCAGGTTGACAGGGCGGGGCACGCCGCCGACTTCCGCGATGGCCAGGTCGGGGTGGCCCGCGTCGCCGTCCACCAGCCGAGCCGGGATTCCCAGGCACATGTCGTCCCCTCAGGTTGCGTCGCTGGCGGCTGGGTCTGGCAGGTACGTGACTGACTCGAGGATCATCTCGTCGCCGCCCGCCAGCTCGACGTCGGTGTTCGCGCAGCGCGGGCACACGGCGACCAGGTCGGTGCTGTCCGAGCTCGACCCGCAGGCGCGGCAGGTGAGCTGAGCGGGCACCGTGACGAGCTCGATGGCGGCGTCGGCCGCCTCGGTGCCCGCCGCGACGCTCTCGAACGCCTGCGACAGGGACTCCGCGTCGACGGCGTGCCATACCCCGAACCGCACCCGGATCGCGGCCACCCGGCGGCCGCGGGCGCGGGCGCGGACGGCGTCGAGCACGCCCTCGCAGACGCCGTACTCATGCATGCCGCGACTGCGTCCTCACGCGGCGCTCGCGGCGCGGCGACCGCTGCGGCGCTCGAGGAGCTCGTCCACGACGATGCCGATGATCGTCGACTTGCGGCTGGAGTGCCTGCCCAGCATGCCCCTGGCCGGGCCGGCCACCGACTCCAGGGCGGACAGGCCCTCGGCCGCCAGCCGACGGGTCTCGGGGGACGCCCATATCTCCCTGGCCGAGTCGAGGGCCTTCTGCATGCCCTCCCGCCCCTGGCGCGTGCCCACCCAGTAGCCGAAGGCGAATCCAATGACCGTCTCCACGCTCGTCACATCCCTTCCTGGCCGGGGTCTTACATTTCCCGGATTTCCAGATAGCGCTTGATGTCCGGTATCGAATCAATCACCATCGCTATTACCGCGGCTATCACGACCGCCTTGACCAGCTTGCCGATCATCTCGTGGGTCTCCTTTTCCCTCTGTTCGGTGTTCGCGCAGTATGTCCTCCACCGCACGGACCGCGTACGGCAGGGCCGCCTGCACCGGTTCTGACAGTCCCATTCCCGCCCCGGTGTCTGCGGGCTCGCACGCCACCACCAGGCTCCGCCCGGGTCGGCCGCCGAGCGAGGCCAGCAGCGCGAAGATGTCGTCAGGGGCCAGGCTGTGCGCGTCGATAACGGGCGCCGCCAGCGGATCCCGGCCCGCGGCGGGCGCCGTTCGCGGCTCGACCTCGAGCACCGTGACCGTCCCCGGTTCGGCGCCGCGGGCGGCGGCGTCCACCAGCACGAACAGATCGCAGCCGTCGAGCAGGTCGTAGGCCAGGTGCACGCCCCTGATGCCGAAGTCGCGGATCTGCACGCCGGGCGCGGCCGGCCGGTCCGCGAGCAGCCGGACCACCTCGACGCCGAAGGCGTCATCGCGCTGGAACACGTTGCCCACGCCCGCCACCAGGGTCCGCCCCGCCTTGGCGGGCTGACCCGCCCGGGTGTCCTGCTCGGTCATGGCGCGTCGCACGGCTCTACCTCGTCCGGCGCGAAGTAGAGGAAACGGCCGTGCGCGACGCGCAGATCCTGGTCCGGGTCATCGGTCAGCGACACGGCCAGGTAGGCGGTGTCGTCCACGTCGAGCAGCACCGCCTCGACCCGGGCGCGCCGCCCGTCGAGGAACATGTCCTGCGCGTCGCTGCGCCGGATCCCCGGCCGGAGCGTGACCAGGCTGCCGCGCGCGACCCGGTGCCCGGCCACCGTGACCGCGTCGGTGTCGGGGGAGACGGAGGCGTCGGCGGCGGGATCCCACCACGGGACCGCGGGCTCATAGCCGGCCGGCCCCCCGAGGTCGTTGCCGCCCGGCGGCACGACCCGGGGCGAGCGGATGGTGCCGTGCATGCGGCTGAAGTCCGCCGCATCCAGTGCCTCGACCCGGTCGATCAGCGCCGCCGCCCGCGGGTCGGTCGCCCGCGCCTCCTGCTTCTCTGCGTCGGACAGGGCGAGCGTGCGCAGCGAGAGGATCTCGTCGATCTCGGTCCCGTCGTAGAGGTCGCCCGGGCTCTCCGGCGCGAGCTCCGGGTGGTCGTACAGGATGATCGGGGTGGACAGCATGGCCTGCCGTCCGCGATCGGCTCCGGCCAGGACCGGCCAGCAGCCGATGTTCTCGCACGCCTGGACCTCGGCGCTGGCCCACTCGGGCGGGTCGGTCATGGAGATGAACGCCCCGTCGCGCACCCCGATGATCATGTGCGCGGCCACCAGCGCCGTTGGGAGGGCCTCCTCCCTGGTGCGCGGCGGGGCGGTCGGCGCGCTGCGATTGTCGACCCGCACGCGCAGCCGCACCGCGCCCCACGGGCCGGGCAACGGGGTGGCGAGCACCGACACGGTGCCGGCCAGGTTCTCCCGCCGGCGGACGATGTCCCCGTCGCGCTCCTCGCCGCCGGGTATCTCGAATTCGGTGACGCGCCCGCCGTCGTCCAACCGGGCGGCTTCGACCAGGACGGGGACCTCGTGCTCGACCGCCTCGTCCCAGGACGAGCCGGGGCTCGTCCGCCGCTGCACCTGCAAGAACCGGATGACCACGGCCACGGTCGGCTGGGCGCCGTGCTCGAGGACGCACTCGGTCTGGGCGAAGGATCGCTCGGACGGGTCCACCGCCGTGTACCCGGGTGACATCACCACGCCGAACTGCCACCGGCTCCGGTTCTTGGCCGCCGAGGCGCGGTACGGATACAGGATGTAGCCCTCGTACATGACCGCGTTGGCCACGGCGCGGGCGACGGCGAAGTTCACGGCTCTCTGACCTCCGCGGTGATCGGCGGTGCGTCCGGCGTCCGGCCCGCCGCGGCCTCGGCCAGCAGCGCGCCGAGCGTCGCGTCCCAGGTCGGCAGCGCGCGCTCCGCCTTGAAGGCGGACAGGGCGTCGAGCGTCTCGCGGCTGCAGCGCAGCCACGCGCTGCCGGGAAAGTGCAGGTTGACGACATCGTGCCAGACGCTCACGGGCATGCGGAAGGACGCCTCGGCGCTCCACGGCACCAGCTCGACGGCGTAGCCGTTGCCCTGGGCCAGGAAGACCGTGCCGCTGAACAGCAGCAGCAGCGGAATCGTCCCGTCGTCGAGGGCCTGCAGGTACCGCGCGGACGCGACCTCGAGGTCGTAGGTGCAGGGCATCTGCACCTGGATCTCGGTCAGCGCGGTGAACGCGGGCACCATCGTGGTCACGATCGCGAGCTGGATCGGCTTAACCGTGTCGGCCCAGCGCGAGGTGTCCCCGAACAGGTCGTGCAGCCGCTTCGCCTCGGCGGCGGAATACCGACGTCGCTGCGGCTCGATGCGGATCTGGCAGCGCAGGGCGATGGCGTGCACCGGGACGCCGGTGCTCTCCGTGATGGTCAGCGCGAACGAAAGCGTGGGGGTCGCGGCATAGCGTTCCGCGCTCGCGCCCGTGCAGCCGAAGACCAGGTCAGCCATGGGCGCGCTCCCCGGGTGCCAGCGGCCGCGCCCGGCTCCGCAGCCCGGCCAGGAACGCGGCCAGCGCCGCGTGCGCCTCCGCGCCGCCGTCGAACCCCTGCCAGCGCAGCCGAAGCTCGCCCACCAGCGAGTAGCACTGGTCGATCGGCAGCAGGAAGACCTCGTTGCCATTTTCCGCGCGGTTCACGAAGACGGCTTCGACGTCGGGCGTCATCGCCGCCAGGAGCGGATAGGAGGCGACCAGCCGGTCCCAGGCCGCCAGGTCGAGCTCGCACTCGGTCATGCCGCCCGGGCTGGGATAGCCCGCGACCACCCGGCCGAGCACGGAGTTGACGAAGAAGAACGCCATCGCGACCGGGATCTGCAGCTCGTTCCAGTCGGCGTCGTCCAACGGCGTGGCCGGGTCGTAGCGGACGCGCTCCGGCACCGACCGGTACCGGCCGCCCGCCGCGCCGTCGGAGATGAACAGGAGGTAGCAGGCGCGGCAGGCGCAGACAATGGACCGTTTCTCGATCTCGACCACGTGTCCGTGCCGATCGTCGAGAACCTCGCGGCACATCTCGCACCGCTCGGGGTCCGCTGCCTCCGCGACCCCGGTCGGCTCCGGGGCGGTGGGCGATCGGGTGGCGAAGCGCCGGAGCCCGGTCACCCGGGTCCCAGCCCCGGTCCCGGTCACCGGGCTCCGGCCGGGCGCCGCATGATCTGCAGCAGGGGCACCTCGGGCGCCGCCACGACCTCCTCGACCTGCACCCCCGTCACTTCAGGGGCGGCCTCCGTCACCGCTTCCTCGATGGTCTGCGGCACCGTCGACGAGGAGGACCCGCAACCGTGGCCGCTCGCCGTCAGCCGAAGGCTGGCCACACCCTGATCGTCGAGGCCGAGATACTCGATCGCACCCGCGTGCGAGCCCAGTTGCGGGCGCAGTCGCTCGAGGGCGCGGTTGATCCTGGTGTCGGCGTCCAGCGGGTGCAGGTCGTGTACCAGCAGCAGGCTCTCCACCAGGGGGTCGCCCGCCAGCGCGTCGAGCAGTCGCGGCCCGGCGTCGGGATCGGCCGCCAGGATCGCGACGATCGTGGTCAGCCCGGTGCCGTAGAGCTCGACCAGGCAGCCCACCAGTTCCTCGGCGGCATCGCCGGCCTGCGGCCCGGCCCGCGTTCGCAGTTCGGCGAGTAGCGCCTCGACCCGCTCGCCGGTGGCGCGCGCGTCCCTGGCTCCGACCATCTGCACTCCCTCTAAACGGCTGTCGGCGTTACATGGCCAGGGGTACCCCCGTGGGCGAATGCGCCGTCTTCAGCACCTTGCCGTCGCCCAGGTACATGTGAACGCCGCAGGGCAGGCACGGGTCGAAGCTTCTGACCGCCCGCATGATGTCGATGCCCTTGAAGTTCTCCGGGGCGTTCTCCTCGAAGATCGGGGTGTTCTGAACGGCGTCCTCGTAGGGGCCCGGCGTGCCGTAGCTGTCGCGGACGCTGCCGTTCCACGGCGTGGGCGGGTAGGGGTGGTAGTTCGCGATCTTGCCGTCCCTGATCACCATGTGGTGCGAGAGGACACCGCGCACCGCTTCGGTGAAGCCGCAGCTGTCGGCGTCCGTCGGCACGTTGAACGGCTCCCAGGTCTTGGTCCGGCCGGCCCGGATCTCGGCCAGTCCCTGCTCGACGAAGTACAGGGCGCAGGCGGCCGCGTAGGCCTGGAAGTAGGTCCTGGCCCGGTCCCGCTCGATCGCGTTGGACAGCGGCTGCCCCTTCTTGTCGACCGGGATCTTCCACTCAAAGGTGACCTCCGGCTTGGACACGGTGCGGGGCAGGTTGATCTGCACGCTGTGCCCGGTGGACTTCACGTAGCCGATGTCGACCAGGCCGGCCAGGGCGGTGGCCCACAGCCGGGCGATCGGGCCGCCGCCGGTGTCGAGCGGAAGGTGGTCCTTCCCGTCGAACCAGCGCGGCGACATGGTCCAGGAGTACTTGTCATCGAAGTCGCGCTTGGCCGGACGCGGGATGGTGTGCTGGTTCCACGGATGGCGGCGGTCGACCGGGTTGCCGAGCTCGTCGCGGGTGACGAACATCTCCTGGTCTTCCCAGTCCTCGTAGAACGAGTGGCCGAGCAGGATCCTGATGCCCAGGTTGATGTCGACCAGGCTGTTGGTGACGAGCTTGCCGTCGACCACCACGCCCGGCGTGACGAACATCTTGCGGCCCCAGTCGGCCATGTTGCGGTAGGTGAAGTCGCAGTACTCGGGGTTGTTGAAGCTGCCCCAGCAGCCGAGCAGCACCCGCCGCCTGCCGACCTCCTCGTAGCCGGGAAGCGCGTCGTAGAAGAAGTCGAACAGGTCGTCGTGCATCGGCACGACGCGCTTCATGAATTCCACGTACCGCATCAGCCGGGTCAGGTAGTCGGTGAACAGCTGCACCGTCGCCACCGTGCCGACCCCGCCCGGGTACAGCGTGGACGGGTGCACGTGGCGCCCCTCCATCAGGCAGAACATCTCCCGGGTGGACCGGGACACCTGCAGCGCCTCCCGGTAGAACTCGCCCTCGAGAGGGTTCAGCGAGCGCATGATGTCGCCGATCGTCCGGTAGCCGTGGTCGGCCGCGTGCGCCGCCTCGGTCGAGTTCGCCTGCTCGAGCACACCGGGGTTGGTCTCGGCCACCATCTTCTCGCAGAAGTCGACCCCGACCAGGTTCTCCTGGAAGATGTTGTGGTCGAACATGTACTCGGCCGCCTCGCCGAGGTTGAGTATCCACTCGCCCAGGTGCGGCGGGCGGACGCCGTAGGCCATGTTCTGGGCGTAGACCGAGCAGGTCGCGTGGTTGTCACCGCAGATGCCGCAAATGCGGCTGGTGATGAAGTGCGCGTCCCGAGGGTCCTTGCCCTTCATGAAGATGCTGTAGCCGCGGAAGATCGACGAGGTGCTGTGGCACTCGGCCACCCGCTTGGCCTTGAAGTCGATCTTCGTGTAGATGCCGAGGCTGCCCACGATCCTGGTGATCGGATCCCACGCCATCTCGGTGAGCTCGGCGCCGCCAGTGCTCGTCGTCTTGGCATTCTCAGTCGTCGTCATCGCGTTCACCACGTTTTCTGGTAGCCGGTGAGCAGTTCGGAGCCCTTCGCCCGCCACTTCGGCTCCTTGTCGGCCGTATTGGCGGTGAAGCCCCGCAGGGTGCGGATGACCGAGCCGTACATGCCGCTGGCGGCGGTGGAGACGCGCGCCCCCGGTGGCTCGTCCATGAACGGCATGAACTTGTCGGGGAACCCCGGCATCGTGCAGGCGATGCAGATCCCGCCCACGTTGGGGCAGCCGCCGACGCCGTTGATCCAGCCCCGCTTGGGCACGTTGCACTTGACCACAGGGCCCCAGCAGCCCAGCTTGACCAGGCACTTGGGCGAGTCGTAGGCGCTCGCGAACTGGCCCTGCTCGTAGTAGCCGGCCCGGTCGCAGCCCTCGTGCACGGTCGCGTCGAACAGCCACCGCGGCCGCAGCGCCTCGTCCAGCGGGATCATCGGCGCGGCCCCCGCCACCTGGTACAGCAGGTACAGGATCGTCTCGGACAGGTTGTCCGGGTGGGTCGGGCAGCCGGGCACGCACACGACCGGCAGGCCCGCCTTGGACTTCCAGTCCCACCCCAGGTAGTCGGGCACGCCCATGGCCCCGGTGGGGTTGCCGGCCATGGCGTGGATGCCGCCGTAGGTGGCGCACGTTCCGACCGCCAGGATGGCGGTGGCCTTCGGCGCCAGCCGGTCCAGCCACTCGCTGGTGGTCATCGGCTGGCCCGTCGCCGGGTTGTTGCCGAAGCCGCACCAGTAGCCCTCGGACTTGATCGCCTCGTTCGGTATGGACCCCTCGACCACGAGGACGAACGGGTCGAGTTCACCCCGATCGGCCTTGAACCACCACTCGATGAACGTGTCCGCGCCCTGCTCGGGACCGCACTCGAAGTCGATCAGGGGCCAGTGCACCGCCACCTTAGGGAGTCCGGGCAGGGCCCCCAGCACGATCTCCTCGATGCTCGGCTGGGTCGCGGCGGTCAGCGCCACCGAGTCCCCGTCGCACCCGAGCCCCCCGTTCATCCAGAGAATATGGACGACTGGCTCCTCCTGCGTCATCGCATGCCACCCTTCGGTCGGCTGCCCGCGCGTGCGGGCTGGCGGTTTGGGGGCGAGCCGGATCGGGCGTCGCGGCATCTCTGGGTCGGGCGAGTCCGTTCTCGCCCTGCCCAGCAGATCGTTGGCGGTAGTCGCCGCCTCGCGCTGCTCATCTCATGCTCCGAGAGCCGGATCCGTAGCTACACGCTCACGCAGCCGGTTCGCCCATCGTATTCCCGCGATCGGCGGTCCACAAGACAAAAAAGTCGCCCTGGTAGACAGACATGTCCACCTGTCTGTCTAGCGCATCTCCACCTGCATGTCCGGCCGTGCGAGGATTCGTCTGCTGCGCTCATTCCCACATACCCTCATGAATGACGCCGCAGCTAGTTGGGTCGGCGTCGGGCAAATCAGCTGCACCGGAACGGCGGAGTTGGAGCATGGACAGGGCAGAGGACCACGCGATCAGCGAAAACATCGAGGTCGTGCCGGTCGTCGTCGTGTCGCAGACCTTCCCCGCCCGGCCGTCCTCAATCCCTGACATCCGCGACTTCGTCCGCCGCTGCCTGGCCCAGTCGCCACTGTCGGAGGAAGACAACCGCGAGGTCGGCCAGACCGTCGCCCAGGCGCTGCTCGACGCCGCCGGCCCGACCGGCGCGATCAACGTCTCGTTCCGCATCTTCCCTGACCACGTCGAGGTTGACGTGCTGCGCTCGGGCCCCAACCTGGGCACCCCGACCAGCGTGAACGCGCTGACGTCGTTCCTGAGCGCGGGCGGCTCGGGGGCCTTGCGCGAGGCCGGAGACGCGCCCAACGGCGACGCGTCGTCGTTCGCCGACTGGATGGCGGGCATGCTGCGCCGGGAGGGCATGACCATGGAGGCCGCCGCCCGTCAGCTGGGCGTGTCGGTGAAGACGGTCAGCCGCTGGGTGGGCGGCGCCACCGAGCCGCGACTGCGGGACCTGCGGCGCATTCGCGAGCTGTTCGGCGACATCCCGTTCCCCTGACCTCGGGTAGACCGCCGTTGGCGGAGCGCTTACGGTGGGGCGATGGCTGCTTCCACAGGTACCTACCGGCTGGGGCCCGACGCCGGCCGCGTCGTCATCAAGACGACCAGGGCCGGGCTGGCCGCACGGGTCGGTCACGACCTGGCGATCGACGTCACCCGCTGGTCGGCGGACATTACTGTCCCGCAGGCCGCTGCCGCTGAGAGCGGGGGCGACGACCTGACGGCGGCCACCGTGAGCGCCGAGCTCGATCTCGGCTCCCTCGTCGTCCGGGAGGGGACCGGCGGCGCCCGCCCGCTCAGCGACTCCGATCGCCGCGATATCGAGTCGACGATGCGCAAGATACTCGGCGGCGGGGCCACCGCCACCTTCCGGTCCACCCGGGTCATCCCCTCCTCGGTCGGCGGCGCGATCGAGGGGACGCTCACGCTCAACGGCCGATCGCAGCCGGTCCGCCTGCAACTGACCGCCCCGGCCCCCGGCCGCTACCGCGGGACCGTGACCGTCGTCCAGTCGGCCTTCGGCATCAAGCCCTACACGGGCTTCTTCGGCGCGCTCAAGCTGCGCGACGAGGTGGTGGCCGAGTTCGAGGTGGACCTTGGCCGCGCGGCCAAGGAGGAACCAGCGCCGTCCTAGGCGGTCAAAAGTGTCCACCTTGTCTCTGGACCTGATCCCACAACTGTCCTACGGTTGTTGCTATGGTGGCCGGGCAAGGGAGGCCGCCGGGAACACGGCCCGTGATGCCCGCTACGGACACTGACGACCGTCGAGGAAGTGACCAAGGTGGTGCGATCATTCGCCCGCGGCAGTCCCGTTCAAGGCGATCCGGTTGCCGCGCTTTTCGAGCGCAGGGACGCGCCCGTGCGCGACCTCGCCGCGCACGCGGAGGATGTCGCGGCCGCCTGTCACGCGATGGCGATGCGGTTCCACCGGGGCGGCAAGCTGGTGGTGTTCGGCATCGGCCCGGCGAGCACCGACGCGCAGCACGTCGCGGTGGAGTTCGTCCACCCGGTGATCGTCGGCAAGCGCGCGCTGCCCGCCATCTCGCTCGCCTCCGACGTGGCGACCGTGACCGGCATCGCCGCCAGCCAGGGCCTGGCCGAGATCTTCGCCCACCAGCTCCGCTGCCTGGCCGGGTCGGCCGACATCGCGCTGGGCATATCGGCCGACGGCGATTGCGCGAGCGTCCTTCACGGCCTGGCGGCCGCGCGTGAACTCGGGATGCTGACCGTCGCTCTGGTCGGCGGGGACGGCGGCGCGATCGCCGCCAGCTCGACGGTGGATCACCTGCTCGTCGCCCGGTCGGACGATCCCTGCGTTGTCAAGGAAACGCACGTGACCATGTATCACGTGCTGTGGGAACTGGTACACGTGTTCTTCGAGCAGCCGGGCGTGCTGGCGCCGGAGGTGGTCGCGTGACCGGGCAGCGCCCGCAGGCGGCCGGGCCGGCCGTACCCGAGTGCCACGACGAGGTGTGCATCACGTGCTCGGACCAGGCCGTCGCGGTCACGGTGGTGCGGCTGCTCGACGACGACCTGGCGATCGTCGACACCGGCGCCGGCCAGGAGGAAGTGAGCGTCGCCCTGGTCGCGGCCGGGATCGGCGACACCATCCTGGTGCACGCGGGCGAGGCGATCGCGGTCGTAGGCGGTGACCCGCGTGGCTGACGCAGGCAGCCCCGTCCCGGGCTCACCGGGCTCGATGGAATCGCTGTACCCGTTCCTGTACGCGGACGCCAGCGACATCGGCGCCGTTCTGGCCGAGGTGCGCCGGTCCACCGTGGCCAAGGCGGAGGAGATCATCGAGCTGCGCCGGACCGTGCGCGACCGCGACGGCGAGCGCCTGCTGGCGTGCGCGGGCGACATGGCCGACCGGTTCGCGGCGGGCGGCCGCCTGTTCGCGTTCGGCAACGGCGGCAGCTCCAGCGACGCCCAGCAGCTGGTCACCCTGTTCCTCAATCCCGGCGGGGGCGCCCGGCCGCTTCCGGCCTACGGGCTGACCAGCGACGGCGCGGTGATGACGGCGCTGTGCAATGACATCGGGGTCGAGGTCGTGTTCTCCCGGCCGCTGGCGGCGTTCGGCGGACCGCGGGACATCGCGGTCGGCCTGTCGACCAGCGGCAACTCGGCCAACCTGCTGCGCGCCTTCGACGAGGCGAGCAGGCGCGGAATGCTGACGGTGGGCATCGCCGGCTACGACGGCGGCAAGATGGCCGAGCTCGACAGCCTGGATTACCTGTTCGTGGCGCCGTCCGCCTCGGTCCACCGGATCCAGGAGGCGCAGACCACGATGTATCACGCGTTGTGGGAACTGACCCTTAGGCTGCTCCAGACGGAGGTGGTGATGTTATGTGCCTCGGTATCCCCGGTGAGGTGATCGAGTTCCTGCCCGATCAGCCCGACCTGGCCAAAGTCGACGTGAGCGGGGTGAAGCGGGTGATCAACATCGGCCTGCTGGCCGACGACATGCCCGTCCCGGGGGAGTGGGTGCTGATCCACGTCGGGTTTGCGCTGTCCAAGATCGACGAAGCCGAGGCCGCCGCCGCGCTCGAGTTCCTCGAGGGAATCGGGCAGGCCTACGACGACGAGCTCGCCGCCCTGCAGGAATCCCGGATCGAATAGGAGCGTGGCGCATGCGGTTTGTCGATGAGTTCCGCGACGCTGACAAGGCGCACGCGCTGGCGGCCAAGATCGCGGCCCTGTGCGAGCCGGGGCGCCAGTACAAGCTGATGGAGGTGTGCGGCGGGCACACCCACACGATCTACAAGCACGGCCTCGAGGACTACCTGCCCGAGTCGATCACCCTGGTGCACGGCCCGGGATGCCCGGTGTGTGTGATCCCGATGGGCCGAGTCGACGACGCGATGCACCTGGCGTCGGCCGACGACGTGATCATGACCTCGTTCGGCGACATGATGCGGGTGCCCGGCAGCGCCGGGTCGTTCTTCGACGCGAAGGCGGCGGGTACCGACATCCGGATGGTGTACTCGCCGCTCGACTCGCTGAAGATCGCCCGTCAGAACCCGGACAAGCGGGTCGTCTTCATGGCCATCGGGTTCGAGACCACCGCTCCGTCGACCGCCATGACCATCCTGCGCGCCGCCGCCGAGGGACTGGAGAACTTCTCGGTCTTCTGCAACCACGTCACGATCATCCCCGCCATCAAGGCGATACTCGACTCGCCCGACCTGCGGCTGGACGGCTTCATCGGCCCCGGTCACGTGTCCACCGTGATCGGCTGCCGGCCGTACGAGTTCATCGCCAGGGACTACGGCAAGCCGGTGGTCACGGCCGGATTCGAGCCGCTCGACATCCTGCAGTCCATCTACATGCTGATGCTCCAGCTGTCCCAGGGCCGCTCGGTGGTGGAGAACCAGTACTCGCGCGTGGTGCCGTGGGACGGGAACCCGGTCGCGTTGCGGGTGATCGGCCAGACCATGGAGCTGCGGCCCTACTTCGAGTGGCGCGGGCTCGGGTTCATCTCCCACTCCGCCCTGCGGGTCCGGCCGGAATACGAGCGGTTCGACGCCGAGGTGCTGTTCGACGTGCCCGGCGTGCGGGTGGCCGATCCCAAGGCGTGCCAGTGCGGCGAGGTGCTCAAGGGCGTGCTCAAGCCGTGGGAGTGCAAGGTGTTCGGCACCGCCTGCACCCCGGAGACGCCGATCGGCACCTGCATGGTGTCACCGGAGGGCGCCTGCGCCGCCTACTACAACTTCGGCCGGATGAACCGCCACCGGGTCACCGAGGCGCTGAAGGTGATCAGCCGATGAGCGTCGGCGAGGACGGGACCCCGGTCGGGGGCGGCCGGGCCGGCTGGGTGGCGGAGGCGCTGCGCGAGCACGAGGAGCAGGGCGAGCGAGACCGGCACGACCACGCCGACGCCGGCCGCCGGCCGCTGCCCGCCGACCGTGAGCAGCAGGTGCTCGACCGCATCGACCGGGCGCGCCGCCGCCGGCCCAAGGTCAGGGAAGAACGCATCACGATGTCGCACGGCGCGGGCGGCAAGGCGACCCAGACCCTGATCGAGGCGGTGTTCCTCGACACGTTCCGCAACCCCCGGCTCGAGCAGCTCGAAGACTCGGCGCGGCTGGACATCGCGGGCGCCCGGCTCGCGTTCACGACCGATTCCTACGTTGTCTCGCCGCTGTTCTTCCCCGGCGGGAACATCGGCGACCTGGCCGTCAACGGCACGGTCAACGACCTGTCGGTGTCCGGCGCGGTCCCGCTGTACCTGTCGGCCGGGTTCATCCTCGAGGAGGGCTTTCCCGTCGCCGACCTGATCCGCATCACCGAGTCGATGCAGGCGGCCGCCGCGACGGCCGGCGTCCAGATCGTCACCGGCGACACCAAGGTGGTGGAGAAGGGCAAGGCCGACGGCTGCTACATCAACACGGCCGGAGTGGGCCTGATCGCCCAGGACGCGACCGAGGTCGGGGTGGCGCTGGCCCGGCCGGGCGACGCGATCATCGTGTCCGGCCCGATCGGCGACCACGGGGTCACGATCATGCTGGCCCGAGGCGAGCTGGACATCGAGGCGGACGTCCAGTCCGATACCGCTCCGCTCAACGGCCTGGTGGCCGCCCTGCTGGCCGCCACCGGCGGGGTCCGCGCGCTCCGCGACGCGACCCGGGGCGGCGTCGCCACCATACTCAACGAGATCGCCAAGTCGGCCGACGTCGGCGTGCTCGTCCGCGAGGACGACATCCCGGTCCGGGCCGAGGTGCGCGGCGCCAGCGAGCTGCTCGGCATCGACCCCATGTACGTCGCCTGCGAGGGGCGGCTCGTCGCCGTCGTCGACGCCGCCGAGGCGGACCGGGCGCTGGCGGCGCTGCGCGCGCACCCGCTCGGCGCCCAGGCGGCGATCATCGGCCACGTCACGGCCGAGCCGCCCGGCATCGTCCAGCTGAAGACCGGCTTCGGCGGGACGCGAATCGTCGACATGCTCGTCGGCGACCCGCTGCCCCGCATCTGCTGATGCCCGCCTGCCCGCAGGCAAGGTCAAGAGCAAGATCATTCGTCCGAACGGACCCTTGGCTTCACCGCCCCACCCGATTGAAGCGTTGGCAACAGCAGACCTCCCCCGGCGCCGCATGCGCCCCGCTGAGCCTGGCCCTCAGCGTGTCGACTGTCGAGCCTTGGGTGCCGGAGGCGCACCCTCGGTCAGCTTCCTATCACTTCGACAATTTTTCGTCTTCGTATCACTTCTGACCGCTTTCATGCCCGAATTGTCCGAATTTTGTGGTCAAAAACGATAAGGAGATGAACTGCGTGGTCAGAACTGATACATGGCTGCGTGCGGCTGTGGCAGGTGTGAAGGATCGGCCGGGCGGCTCGAACGCGATTGACCACGCAGCCATTGTCGGTGGTCCAGCAGGCCGAAGCCGTTGACGGCATGCACTCTGATCCGCCGGCCTCGCCGTCAACACGGTCCTCGGGCCGGTCGGCTACGCCATCGACAGCCCCTATTGGTGTCGCTGGCGTAGCCGACAGGTTCCGTTTCGGGTCGTTGGCGCAGCCAACAGCGTCAACCGCAGCCAGACACCCACACTTGGCCAGGCCGCCGCGCGTCTCCGGCCTGCCGGCCACGCGCGGCCTTATGATCCTCGCGTGACTACCTCGGAGGGACCGGGGGTCGGTAGGTCCGCTTACGGAGAAGGCCCCTATGTCCATGGTCAATTTCCGCGTTCTGTTCGCTGTGATGGCGCTTGGCCTCGCGGGTGCGCTGGGTGCCTCGGTTCCCGCGACCGCCGGAACCGCGCCGGGTAACGAGGGACCGGCCGGCCCGCCGGCGCTGACGCCGGGCGGCCGCGTGGCCGCGCCGCCGGCCGTGACGTCCCCGGGGATCTCGGCCGGCTGCGTCGGGGCGCCCTACGGCCCTAATTTCTACGCGCCCGGCAGCGGCAAGACCGTCGCGCTGACCTTTGACGACGGGCCGGGTCCGACCACCGCCGGCGTCATCTCGGTCCTGAGGACCTACGGCGTGCCCGCGACCTTCTTCAACATCGGCCAGAACGCCGCCGCCAGGCCCGCCCTGGTGCGCACGGAGGCCAGCCTGGGCTACCTGGTTGGTAACCACACCTGGAATCACCCCGTGATGCCCTCGCTGTCACCCTCCGCGCAGGCCGCGCAGATGGACGACGCGACCGCGGAGCAAGAGGACCTTGTCGGCTCTGGGCCGTGCGCGTTCCGGCCGCCGTACGGCGACTACGACTCCACCACCCTCAGCCTGGCGCAGCAGCGCGGGATGAAGGTATGGCTGTGGTCGGTGGACACCGAGGACTGGAGAGCTGACGGCTCCTCGTCGTCGTACTGGGTCAACCGGATCATCCAGCTGGCCGAGCAGGAAGGCGGCGCGCTTTCCCATCCCGTGGTGCTGATGCACAACGCGCCCTCCGGCGATCCGGCCACGGTGCTGGCCCTGCCCACGATCATCAAGTTCTTCCGCAGCCACGGGTACACGTTCGTGAACCTGCAGGGCAACACCGGCAAGGGTTACCAGGTGCTCGCCTCCGACGGCAGCGTGCGCAGCTTCGGCGCACCGGGGTACGGCTCCGCCGCCGGCGCGATGGGAGCGGGCGTCAAGGCGGTCGCCCTGGCCGCCGACCCGGATACCGGCGGCTACTGGATCCTGAAGTCCAACGGCGGGGTCAACGCGTACCACGCTCCCTGGCGCGGGTCCCTGGCCGCCGTGCCCCGCGGGCAGCGGGTGACCGCGATAGCCGCCAGTTACGGTGGCTACCTGGTGCTCACCTCGAACGGCAGTGTGCACAACTTCGGCGCGCCGTGGCACGGCTCCACCGCCGGCACTCTCGGCACCGGCGTGACGGCCGTCGGCCTCGCGGCCGACCCCGCGACCGGCGGCTACTGGATCCTGAAGTCCGACGGAGGGGTCGCGGCGTACGACGCGCCGTGGCACGGATCGCTGGCGGGGAAACTGCCCCGGGGCGAGTCCGTGACCGGCATCGCGGCCGCCCCGGGCGGCTACCTGGTGCTCACCTCGAACGGCGGCGTCCACAACTTCGGGGCGACGTGGTACGGCTCGGCCGCGGGCGCCACCGGCCGCGGGGTAACCGCCACGGCGCTGGCCGTCGCGCCCGCGACTGGCGGCTACTGGATCCTCAAGTCCAACGGCGAGGTGGCGAACTACCACGCGCCGGGGCGCGGCTCGCCCGCGGGCAAGCTCCCCGACGGGGACCGGGTGACTGGGATAGCCTGTGATCAGCGCGGCCGCAAGCGGTGGGCGGGCGGCCCTCCCCGTCAGGACAGCATCCCCGGTGAATCCCGGCCGCGCGCAGGCAGCCCCACACCTCGCCAAGGAGCAGTACTAAGCATTCAGTCGATCTCGGCTAGACCTCGTGCCGCCTCCAGGCGACGTCGTCATCGACGCCTTCGTCGGCTGCGATAGCGCCGAACGCCGCCGCCGCCCACCGGCGGTCGCCCGCAGCTAGCATGGCCGCCTCCAGGCGGACCGTGTCGTCGACGCCGCCATCGACCGCGATGCTCCACGAGGCCTCTGCTGCAGCTTGCTCGTCGATCTCGGCTAGACCTCTTGCCGCCTCCAGCCGCACGTCGTCATCGACGCCCGCGTCAACCGCGATAGCGCGGAATGCCTCAGCCGCGGCCCGGCTGTCGCCACCCTCGGCCAGTCTCCTGGCCATCTCGGCGCGGTCTTCGTCGTCCAACATAGCCGCCTCGCCTTCCCCCAAGCCAATGCCGCAGCAGGATCCTCCGCTGGCCAGAACCGCGTTGCCGCGCCTCGCCGTGCCCTCGGACAGTCCGAGACACCGTCCCGCGATCTCAAGATACATCGCGAATAGCGGCAGTCCACGACTCCCGCGTGGGCGCCGATATAGAAGTAGATCGTTGGCCTGGCGGGCGCCCGCTTCTACGCCGCTGGCGGGACGTGCGGGTAGCCGCGGCTCCGTTCGACTGGCCGGTCCCGTCAGCAAGTGCTAAGGGGCGATGATCGCCTTCAGTCCGGCGCGCTGCTCGGCAGCGGCGAACGCCTGCGCAGCGTCCGTGAGCGGAGTACGCGACGATACGAGCGGGTCCAGCGCCACCACACCGCGCTCCGCCAAGTCGATCGCGCGCGGGTAGACCTCGTTCATGCGCCTCACCATCGCGATCGTCAGGCCTTTGCGCCGCGCGAGCGACGCCCGGAACGTGGTCGTGTCCGAGTCGGGAATCCCGCCGAGGACAACACGGCCGCCCGGCCGCACGGACTCGAGCGCAATCCGCACGGCGTCGTCGTTTCCGGCCAGTTCGAATGCGACGTCCGCCCCGTAACCCGAGATGTCATCGCGCGGCGTAACCACCTCATCCGCACCCCACTTAACCGCCGCCTCGCGCCGGTGCGCCAACGGCTCTACCGTGACGATCCGCGACACGCCAGCGGCTCGCAATAGCTGGATCAGGAGCAGCCCGATCGGCCCGCCCCCGACCACGGCAACCGAACCGCCGAACGGCACATGCCCCAAATCCAGCGCCCACAGCGCCACGCCCAGTGGTTCAAGCATCGCGCCGCCTACGTCGGACACTGATTCGGGCAGCGGATGCAGCAGGTGCGACGGCCACGGCATGAGCTCGCGCATCATTCCGTCGGTCTCGCCGTGTCCGGAGAAGATGATGCTGTAGCAGAGGTTCCGGTAGCCGTCACGGCAGGCCCGGCACCGCTCGCAGGGTATCGCCGGATCGATCGCGACCCGTTCCCCGCGTCGCGGGCCGTCCGCGATCTCGCCCGCACCCTCGTGCCCCGGCACCAGGGGCCGCGCGATTTTGGCGTCGCCGATGGCGCCTTCGGAGTACCAGTGCAGGTCAGAGCCGCAGATGCCAACCGCGGTGACCCGGACAAGACTCTGGCCCGCTGCTACTTCGGGCGCCGGCTCCTCCCCGACCCGGAGGTCCGCGGGCCCGTAAAGTCGCGCCGTTCGCATGCTCCCCACGCTATCCCCGACGATCGCCCCTGGCACTGGCCTATCGCGCACGGGACGGCCAGATCAGACCGGCACACGCGGCAGGCCGCGGCAACGTTTGCTAGCATTGATAGCAGGAAGGGGTGAGGTCGGTGGCGGCCATGAGTATTCGGAACCTCGATGACCGCGTTTTGGAGCTGCTCCGCATCCGGGCCGCGCGGCACGGCAGGTCGATGGAGGCGGAGGTCCGCGCGATCCTTGTTGATGCAGTTCGCGAGCAGGACGAAGGCCCCAATTTGGCCCAGGCGATCATGACGCGCTTCGGTGAGCTGGGCGGAGTCGAGCTTGACCTGCCGCCGCGAGGTGCCGCGCCGCGAGCAGTCGAGTTTGCCGATGATAATTCTTGACACCAACGTAGTGTCCGAGCTGATGCGGCCGGAGCCCGATGACCGGGTGCGGCAGTGGGTTAGCGGACTGCGCGCCGATGAACTCGGGACCACGGCGATCACGGTCGCTGAGATCGGCCATGGCATCGAACGCCTCCCGGAAGGGCGGCGGAAGGCAAGCTTGCTGTCTGCCGCGACGGATCTCTTCGCGACGTTCGGTGACCTCGTTCGGCCGTTTGATATCAAAGCGGCGGCCTGGTTCGGCCCGCTCCAGGTGCGGCGCGCCGGTCTGGGGCTGCCGATCGACGGATTCGACGCCCAGATCGCATCCATATGCCGCGCCCATGGGGCAGTCCTGGCGACTCGGAACGTCAAAGATTTCCTGGAAACCGGAGTAGACGTCATCGATCCGTGGTCCGTCTAGGCGGGCTCGGGACGATTCATCGCCAAAGCCCGTTAGGACAGCAGCCGTCGAGGTAGAGCATGATGTTGCGGCATCCCCGGTGAATCCCGGCCGCGCGCTAGGGTTACCGCACTGTCACCTACTGGGGCGTCAGGACGAAGATGGGCATCGTCCTGGTGGTCTTCTTCTGGTACTCGGCGTAGTCCGGCCAGGCCGCGACGGCCCGCTCGAACCAGGCCGCGTACTCCTCGCCGTGGACCTCCCTGGCCTGGTAGTCCTTCTTGACCGGGCCGTCCTGCAGCTCCACGTGCGGGTTCGCGGTCAGGTTGTAGTACCAGACGGGGTGCTTGGGCGCGCCGCCCAGCGACGCGACCACGGCATACTCGCCGTCGTGCTCGACCCGCATCAGCGGCGTCTTGCGCAGCTTGCCGGTCTTGGCGCCCACCGACGTCAGCACGATCACGGGCTCGCCCCCGGGATTCGTGGTGCCCTCGGTACCGCCGGAGCGCTCGTAGAGGTCCACCTGGTCGCGGGCGAAATCGAACTCGCTGGGCGCGTACTCTCCGGTGAGAGGCATGTCTTTACCTTCCAATCTGCGGGGGGTTGGCCCGGCCCGGCAACGGGCTGCCGCGCGGTCACCGGTCATAAACGGACCATACCCCGCTTCGTATTCCACCGGTTAAATGAGGCGCTCTCGGGACTGTCGATCGGGTGCTGGTCGCGATAGCATTGAAAGCACCGACGGCATTGAAGTCAAGGAAGTCGAAGGAGGCGCGATGGCCACGCTTACGATCCGAGGCCTTGACCCAGTGACGCATGCGCGGCTGCGCGTAGAGGCTGCGCGGCATGGCCGGTCCATGGAAGCCGAGGTCCGGGCCATTCTCCAGGAGCGGCTGACGCCCAGCGACGGCGAACACGGCCTCGGAAGCCGTATCCGGGCCCGATTCCGTGGGCTTGAGGGTGATCTGGAGCTTCCCGACCGCACCGCCGAACCGCCGCGCGCGGCGGAGTTCGACCTGTGATCATCCTCGATACGAACGTCATATCCGAACTGGCCCGCCAGGTACCTGACCCCGGCGTCCTCTCGTGGCTTGACTCACTTGCAGTCTCCAACGTGGCGACGACCGCGATCACGGCCGCCGAGCTGCGGTACGGCATCGCGAGGCTTCCCGACGGCCACCGCAAGCGAGAGTTGACAGCGATCATCCGGGACATCCTGACCGAAGACTTTCACGGCCGCGTTCTTCCCTTCGATGAGCGCTCCTCCGTGCAGTACGCGGACATCGTCACCGGCCGCGAGCGAATCGGGAGGCCCGTCGGCATCGCCGACGCTCAGATCGCAGCCATCTGCCGTGACCTGAGTGCCGAACTGGCAACCCGCAACACGGCCGACTTCGAGGAAACGGGAATCGAGGTCATCAATCCCTGGGAACTCAGCTGATCTGCGGAGCCGTGTTCGCTTATTTTCGCAGGTCGCCGACTTCGCGGTCGGCCTCGGCGCGCAGGGTGCGCAGTTCCTCGCCGAGCGCACCGAGCGCGTCCGCCTCGTCAAGCCCGGCCCGGATCCGCGCCCGGACGAGCCGGGTGCCCAGGCCGGCGGCGGCGCCGAGCGGGTGAATGCTGACGGCGAGAGTGACGCCCGCGCTGACCGCGTGCGCGATGCCGGTCTCTTGCAGCTGGTGCTCCGCCCGCTGGATAGATCCCGGCCCGCGCGCTGCCTCGGCAATCTGGCTGTGGAGCGGCATGCCCGCTAGGTGCTGCGCGACCAGCTCCCAGTGATGTTTGACCGCACAGGTGCCGACGACGCGCTGGCCCTGGATGAGCTCCAGGTCCAGGTCTCGCCCGCCGACGGCGCGAGCCAGCCGGACGCGGTCGGCCTCCCCGCACAGCGGGCCGAACGCACCGTGGTTGATCAAATCGACGAGGAGCTGCGCGAACCTGACCTGCCGGTCCGGGCTGGGCCAGGTGGCCTGCTCGGCCGGGCTCAGCTGGGCGTCAAGGCCCCGGCCGGTCCTGGGTGCGAACCGGGTGAGATCCAGCCGCCGGAGCGGGTCGGCCAGCTCCTGCGGCCATCGCGCGGGTGCCAGGTCGCCGGGACCGATCACCTCGGCAGCCAGCGCGCTGTACAGGTAATAGGCGGCTAGACGCTGGCGTCCGGCGTCCTCGACGACCACGTCCAGCGATGGCGGATCGGGGGCGCGGCGCCTGGCGTCGGCAAGCAGTTCGACCAGCGTGGCGTCAGGCACCGCGGCCGGCCCCCGGATCGGTCCCGGCCCGGCGCTCGAGCTCCGCGACACGATCGACCAGGTCGACGATCAGCGCGTGCTGGGCGCGCGCGACCTCGCTCAGCAGCTCCACGTCGCCCCGTAGCTCGTCCCACGCGTCTTCCTGGCCGACCCTCCGGGTGACGTTCCTCGACGCCTCTTCGGCCCGCTCGGCCGCTTCCCTGGCCGCGGCCGCGGCCTGTTTGACGCGGTCGTCTTGTCCGACGTTGGACAGCGCCTGGTGCGCCCTGTCGGCGAACGAGCGGTGATGTTCGGGATCAGCCAATGGCCTGTGCTCCTCGGGCCGGCGCTGCCCTGCGCGAACCGGATGGCTGTACTCAGCCATGCCCGGCCGCGCGGGCGGCTATGCATACCGAGGGTAGTCGCGCGGACACGACGGGGACGGTTCGAGGGCCGGTGCGCCAAACGCCATCGGCGGCGTCCTCTGGGAGTCAAGCAGCCGGACGGATGGCGGCTCGCGGCCCTGCAGTTCGGCACCCTCGGCTCAGGCTGACCTCTTCCCGCGACGTCCTCGGCGGGCGGGACGGCAAGCGCGGCGAGGTGGTCATCGAGCACCGACAGCGCCCACTCGGCTGTGGTCTGGCGGGGCGTGGTGACGAGTTGGACGCGCAGCCCGTCGAGTAGCACCCGTAGCCGCGCCGCCTCGCGCTCAGCGTCAAGGCGCGGCGTCGTCGACGGCCGGCCGGGCCCGACAAGCCCAGCTCCTCGGCTGTCGCCAAATCGAGCGGCAGACCGTGTTGATAGCGAGGCAGCGAAGGTGTAAATCGCCCTCGGCGGGTAGTTCCTGCCGCATGGTGAGAATCAGGCGATGGTTCGGCAAGAGACGGCAGGTTATCTGGGCCGAGCCGCAGCTTCCGCCCTTTGTCAAGATCAATCCAATGGCCGCCGACGTCCCATCCGACCTGATCCAGCCTGGTGACATAACCATGGGGGTAATGACCAGGGAATTCTTGGAGACCCCCGACGAATACCCGGAATAACGGCCGGTCGCGGGCCGCGGCCACGGCCGCCTGGCCGAGGCTGATGCCGCCGTCGTTGGGCGGCACCCGGGCGTGCACCAGGACCCGGAAACCGTTCGCCTCGAGTCGGCTGACGGTCCGGTCGAGCAGCAGCAGGTTCTGGAAGACGCCGCCGGACAGCGCCACCACCCCGAGCCCGGTCCGCGACCGCAGGATCGCGCACGTCCGCGCGATCGCGGCGGCCACCCCGTTGTGGAACCGGGCCGCGACGACCGCCGCCGCGACGCCGCCGCCGATGTCCTCCGCCACCGCACGGACGAGGTCCGCGCCGACCACTCGCAGCTGGTCGCCTTCGTCGATGCCGGCCGGGTAGGCAGCCAGCTCGGCCGGGTCGGCCAGCTGCTCGAGCTCGACGGCGGCCTGACCCTCGTAGTTGATCGCGTCCCGGACGCCGAGCACGGCCGCGGCCGCGTCGAACAGCCTGCCCGCGCTCGAGGTCAGCGGCGAGTTGACACCGCTGCGGGCCACGGCCAGCACATCGTCCCAGCGGCCCGCGTTGCGCTGGATGACGTCGAGGGAACCCGGCGCTCCCTCCGGGTAGGCGGCCGAGAGGTAGGCGGCCGCCATCCGCCACGGCTGCCTGATCGCGGCCCCCGCGCCCGGCAGTGGCACCGGGGCGAGATGCCCGGCCCGGTCGAATCCGGCCAGCTCGGCGATCAGGAACTCGCCACCCCAGATCGTGCCGTCGGTCCCGTAGCCCAGGCCGTCGAATGCCACCCCGATGACGGGGCCGTCCTCGCCGTTGTCGGCCAGGCAGGACGCGATGTGCGCGTGATGATGCTGCACGGCGACGAGTTCGACGTCCTCGCATTCCAGCGCGTACTTGGTCGACAGGTACTCCGGGTGCAGGTCATACGCCACGACCTGCGGGGTTATGGCGAACAGCCGCCGGAAATGGGCGATGCCCTCGGCAAAGGACCGAAGGGTCTCGTAATTCTCCAGGTCGCCGATGTGATGGGAGACGAACGCGTGGTCGTCCCTGCCCAGGCAGAACGTGTTCTTCAGCTCCGCGCCGCAGCCGAGCACCGGCCGCGGGAACGGCGCCCGCAGCCGAATCGGCTCCGGCGCGTAGCCCCGGGACCTGCGCAAGATCATCTCCCGGCCGCGGAACCCGCGGACCACGGAGTCGTCGGTGCGCATGTGGATCGGCCGGTCATGGACGCAGAAGCCGTCGGCGATGCCCGCTAGTCGGGCGAGCGCGTCCCCGTCGTCGTAGGCGATCGGCTCGTCGGAGGTGTTGCCGCTGGTCAGCACCATTGGACGGCCCAGTTCGCGGACCAGCAGGTGGTGCAGCGGCGTGTACGGCAGCATGACGCCGAGCTGGCGGCTGCCAGGCGCCACCGCCCGCGCGACCGCGGCGTCGGACCGCCGGGGCAGCAGCACGATCGGCCGCCTCGCGCCGGCCAGCAGCGACGCGGCGGTCGGGTCAATCTCGCACAGCGCGCGGGCCGCCTCGACGTCGGCCACCATCAGCGCGAACGGCTTGTCCTCGCGGTGCTTGCGCTCCCGCAGGGCCGCCGCCGCCGGTTCGCTCCCCGCGTCGACGGCGAGGTGATAGCCGCCGAGGCCCTTGACGGCGAGCACCTTGCCGTCGGCCAGCAGCGCCGCTGCCAAGGCGATAGGGTGGCCGCCGCGTTCGCCGCCCGACGCGTCGAGCAGGCGCAGTCGCGGGCCGCAGGCGGGACAGCAGACCGGCTGAGCGTGGAACCGGCGATCGGCGGGGTCGGAGTACTCGGCGGCGCAATCGGCGCACATGCCGAAGCCCGCCATCGTGGTCAGCGGGCGGTCATAGGGGACGTCCCGCACGATCGTGAACCTCGGCCCGCAGTTGGTGCAGTTGATGAACGGGTAGCCGAACCTGCGGTCACCCGGATCGGCCAGCTCCGCCAGGCAGTCGGGGCACGTCGCGGTGTCGGCCGAGACCAGCGCCTGGCGGCGTCCGCCCGGGTCGCTTGCCACGATGGAGAACCCAGCGCCGCTGCTCGGCGCGAGAGCCGACGTCCGCACCGTCTCGATCCGAGCGAGCGGCGGCGCGTCATGCTCGAGCGAGGCGAGGAAATCGAAGACGCGCGGCGGAGGCCCCTCGATCTCGATGAAGACGCCGGCCGAGTCGTTGCCCACGTGGCCGGCCAGCCCGAGCCTGGTCGCGAGCGAGTAGACGAACGGGCGGAAGCCCACCCCCTGAACGACGCCCTCAACCTGAACCAGCGTCCTGATGCGCGGTTCCACTAGAGGATTATCGCTCAGCGGGCCGCCTTCACCACAGATCTCCGCCGGTCAGCACGTACAGGAATGGCACCAGCGGAATCAGGCTGAACAGCGCCCAGGCGACCTTGGCGAGGCCGCCGATGTCCTTGCGCACGGCCAGGTTGATCCAGATGAGGATCACCGCGAGGGGGTGCAGGATGCAGACCAGGAGCTCGAGAATCTTCTTCAGCATGCCCTGCATCTACCCGCGGGCCGTTCGGCAACCCCGACAGTAGGAAAGCAATGAGCAGGAAAGCAATACAGTGGCCGCGTGCCGAGTACGGCTCCTGAGCCCCGAGCAGCCGGGCTCCAGCTGCATCGCTGGACCGACCGGGCCGTGGTTGGCGTGGCTATCGCCGCCTTCGCCTCCGGGTTCGGGCAATTCGGCGTGGTGGCCGCGCTGGGCGACGTCGCCAAGGGGTTCGGCCAGGTAACGCACGGCGCGACGTTCGCCGACCAGGCCGGGCTGTCGGGAACCGACCTGGGGATCGGACTGGCCATCATCCGCCTGGCGGCGCTGGGCGGCCTCCCGGTCACCGGCCTGGCCGACCGTTTCGGCCGCCGGAGGATGCTGCTCATCACCGTCGGCGCGGGGCTGGCGCTGACCGCGCTGGCCGCCGCCAGCCCGACCTACTGGTGGTTCGTGGTCATCTTTGCCTGCGGGCGGCCCTTGCTCAGCGCCACCAACGGCCTCGCGCAGGTCGATGTGGCGGAGGAGACCGCCTCATCCGACCGGGCCAAGGCGGTGGCGCTGGTCGCGGCCGGCTACGGCCTCGGGGCGGGGGCCATCGCCATCGTGCACAGCCTGGGGTCGGGCGCGCTCGGCTTCCGCGGGGTGTTCGCGCTCGCCCTGCTTCCGCTTGCCCTGCTGCCGGTGCTCCGCCGTTGGCTGTCGGAGCCCGACCGGTTCGCCGTGGCGGCGGCCGGCCCCAGGCACCCGATTCCGGTGCTCGGCGCGGTCGCCCGGCCGTTCCGCGCCCGCCTGGCGGTGATCGTCGCGCTGGCCTTCGCGGTCTCGGTGATCACGGGACCCGCGAACAGCTTCATCTTCCTCTTCGCGCAGAACTTCCTCCGCCTGCCGGGCGTGGTGACGGCCGGCATGGTGGTGGGAGCGGGCGCCTCGGGACTAGCCGGACTGCTGGCAGGACGGTGGCTCGCCGACCGGGTGGGCAGGCGGCTGACCGGCTCGTTCGCCATGGTGGCGATGGCCCTGCTGGCCGTCCTGGCCTACTCGGGCTCCGCGCCCGCGCTGGTGGCCGGCTACATCCTGGAGGTGTTCGCCGCCTCGGTCTTCGGGCCGGCCATGGGCTCCATGACCACCGAGCTGTTCCCCACTGCGGTCCGCGCCTCGGTGGTCGGCTGGTCGCTGGCGGTCGGGGTGCTCGGGGCGGTCGCCGGCCTGGTCATCTTCGGTCTGGTGGCGCGCTCCGGTCAGCCGTTCGCGCTGGCCGGGCTGCTCACCTTCCTGCCCGTGATACCGCTGGTGGGGCTGTTCTGGCTGCTTCCTGAGACCAGGGGGCGCGAGCCCGAGGACCTCTGGCCCGACCAGTAACCATTCACCCGTGCCAGGTGAGGCGGTCGCCGCCGGGGCGATGGTGCCGGACCACCAGGGCATCGGCTCACCGCGACGCGCGGACTAGTCCGGCGGGCCGCCAGGCAAAGCGAAACAAGCCCGGCGCAGCGTCTGAAATTGACTGCTCGGTGTGATGTTCCGGGAATGTTGCCATGGGTACCGTAGTGACTACTGAAGGTCACAAGTGAGGCCGAGGTGAAGAGAGGTCGATTCGATGAGCAGTCCACAGGATCAGCCGACCGGCGCCACCGGGACGGGCGCCACCACCGGCGGAACCGGAATGGGTGCCACCGTCGGCAAGCACGCGAGCCCGACGGCCGAGGCCACCCGTGGGTACGTGCCACGCCCGGCGCCGGGCTATGACGACCAGGCCGGGTACGCCGGAGCCGAGCCGAGCGGGGCGGTGATCGGCTGGACGGTCTTCGCCGCGGTGATGCTGATGATCTCCGGGATCGGCAACATCCTCGAGGGGATCGCGCAGCTCGTCAATGGCTCGTACTTCGTGACGGCGTCCAACTACACCTACAACCTCTCGGTCCACACCTGGGGCTGGATCCACCTCATCGCCGGCATCGTCATCTTCCTGGCCGGCGCCGCCCTGCTGGCGGACCAGACCTGGGCCCGCGTGGTCGGGGTGACCGTCGCCTCGCTGAGCCTGTTCCTGAACCTGGTCTACCTGCCCTTCTTCCCGATCTGGTCGATCGTAGTGATCGCGCTCGACGCGTTCGTGATCTGGGCGCTGCTCACCCCGCGCCGCGGCTACGCATGATCGCCGCCTTAACCAGTCGCAAGGAAGAGATCGGGCACCGGCCGCCGGCCGGTGCCCGATCCCGTGCGGCACGGGGAAGGCCAGGCGACGCGATCACCCGCCTAACCGGATAGGCCCATCGATGTCACCCGCCATGGGTGACATCGCCGCCCAGCGCTGGGGAATCGGCCTGTATGGCCTCCCCTCCGTGCGGGTGACGGGCCACCGACAAACGAGGAGTCCTAATGGCGAAGCCGTTTAAGGGGACCATCAACGTCGACATCCGCGACTCGGAACCCGACTGGACGCCATTCGAGCCGCCCAAGGCGCCGTCCGACGCGCCCAACGTCGTGTACATCGTCCTCGACGACGTGGGCTTCTCGGCGATGAGCTGCTACGGCGGGCCGGTCCCGACGCCGAACATCGACCGGATCGCCGCCCAGGGAGTCCGCTACACCCAGTGGCACACCACGGCGCTGTGCTCGCCCACCCGCTCGTGCCTGCTCACCGGGCGCAACCACACGCGCAACAGCATGGCCTGCATCACCGAGGCCGCCATCGGCTTCCCGAACGCCAGCGGCACAATCCCGCCGGAGAACGGCATGCTCCCGGAGATCCTGGCCGATCGCGGCTGGAACACGTACCTGGTAGGCAAGTGGCACCTGTGCCCGACCGACGAGATGAACCTGGCGGCGACCCGCCGCAACTGGCCCAGCGGCCGGGGAACCGAGCGGTTCTACGGCTTCCTCGGCGCCGAGACCAACCAGTGGTACCCGGACCTGGTCTACGACAACCACCCGGTGGACCCGCCGCGCTCCCCGGAAGAGGGCTATCACCTGACCGACGACATCACCGACAAGGCGCTCGAGTTCATCAAGGACGCCAAGGCGGTGGCACCCGACAAGCCGTTCTTCCTCTATTACGCTCCTGGGGCGTGCCACGCGCCGCACCAGGCCCCGCGCGAGTGGATCGACCGCTTCAGGGGCCAGTTCGACATGGGCTACGAGGCGATCCGCGAGCAGACCCTGGCCCGGCAGAAGGACATGGGGATCGTCCCGCCCAACACCGGGCTCCCGCCGCTCAACCCGATCGGCACACCCCAGTCCAGGACCGGCCCAGACGGCAAGCCGTTCCCCGAGCTTGACTACACCCGGCCGTGGGACTCGCTCAGCGACGACGAGAGGCGCCTGTTCGCGCGGATGGCGGAGGTCTACGCCGGCTTCCTCGCGCACGCCGACCACCACATCGGGCGGCTGCTCGACTACCTGGAGCAGACCGAGCAGCGCGACAACACGGTCATCGTTCTGGTCTCCGACAACGGCGCCAGCGGCGAGGGCGGCCCCAACGGATCGGTCAACGAGATGAAGTTCGCCAACGGCGTCGCCGACGACCTGGCGGAGAACCTCGCGAAGATGGACGACCTGGGCGGGCCGAGCACCTACAACCACTATCCCAACGGCTGGGCGATGGCGTTCAACACCCCGTTCAAGATGTGGAAGCGGTACGAGTTCAACGGCGGCACCTGCGACCCGTGCATCATCTCGTGGCCGGCCGGCACGAAGGCCCGGGGCGAGATCCGCGGCCAGTACCATCACGCGATCGACATCGTGCCCACGATCCTGGACATCCTCGGCGTCGACCCGCCCGAGACGATCAAGGGCAACACGCAGAGCCCCTTCGACGGGGTCAGCATGCGCGGCAGCATCGACGACGGGTCCGCCTCATCGAACCGCAAGACCCAGTTCTACGCGATGCTCGGCTCCCGGGCGATCTGGCACGAGGGCTGGAAGGCCGTCACCACGCATCCGTGCATCGCCGGCTGGGGCCACTTCAACGACGACACCTGGGAGCTCTACCACACAGACTTCGACCGGGCCGAGCTGCACGACCTCGCCGCCGAGCACCCGGACAAGCTCAGGGAGCTGGTGGCGCTGTGGTTCGCCGAGGCCGGCGCCAACGGGGCCTTCCCACTGGATGACCGTTCCGCGGTGGAGATCATGGGGACCCCGCGTCCGCAGCTCACCGCCCCGCGTTCGCGGTACGTCTACTTCCCTGGCACCGCCCCGGTCCCCGAATGGCAGGCCGTTAACACGCGCAACCGCTCCTTCGTGATCGGCGCGCTGGTCGACGTCACCGCGCCGCCCGCTCAGGGGGTCCTGTTCGCCATGGGCTCGCGGTTCGGCGGCCACACCCTGTACGTGAAGAACGGCCGGCTGCAGTACGTCAACAACTTCCTCGGCAGCGAGGAGCAGAAGATCGTGGCCGACGAGGACATCCCGGCCGGGAATGATCTCATCCTGAGCGCGTCGTTCGAGAAGGAGGAGCAGCGGCCGGACTGCGCCATCGGGACCCTGACGCTCTTTCGCGGCGACCGCAAGATCGGCCAGGGCAGGATCAGGACCCAGCTCGGCGCGTTCGCCATCGCCGGCTCCGGCCTGAACGTGGGCCGGGACCCGGGCGAGCCGATCACCGCCGACTATCCGGGTCAGTCGCCTTACGCCTTCACCGGCGGAACGATCAACCGGATCGTCATCGACGTCAGCGGCGACCCGTACCTGGATCTCGAGCGCGAAGCGGCGCTCATGCTGATGCGTGAGTAAGCCGTGACCGCGACGCCGGTGCCCGCCCGCCGCCGGGTGAAAGGCATGGTCCGGGTGCCCGGCGGCGAGTTCCTGATGGGGTCGGCGGACTTCTACCCGGAGGAACGCCCGGTCCGCCGGGTCGAGGTCGACGGCTTCTTGATGGACGACCACCCGGTGACGGTGGCCGAGTTCCGCGCGTTCGTGAAGGCGGCCGGGTACGTCACCGTGGCCGAGCGTCCGCTCGACCCCGCCCAGTACCCCGGCGCCGACCCGGACCTGCTGCGCCCCGGCTCGCTGGTGTTCTTCCAGCCGGACCGGCCGGTCGACCTGGGGGACGTCTCGCAGTGGTGGCGGTACACCCCCGGCGCCGACTGGCGTCATCCGCGCGGCCCCGCCAGCACCCTGAACGGCCTCGACCTGCACCCGGTCACCCACGTGGCGGCCGAGGACGCCGACGCCTACGCCGCCTGGGCGGGCAAGGAGCTGCCGACCGAGGCCGAGTGGGAGTGCGCCGCCCGCGGCGGCCTCGATGGCGCGACCTACACCTGGGGCGACGACCCCGCCTCGAGGGACAAGGCGATGGCCAACACCTGGCAGGGCGAATTCCCCTGGCAGAACCTGAAGCCGCCGCGCAGGCACGGCACCTCCGCCGTCCGCGGCTTCCCGCCCAACGGCTTCGGCCTCTACGACATGGTCGGCAACGTCTGGGAGTGGACCAGCGACTACTACGCCGCTCCGGCCGCGCACCACGCCTGCTGCGTGCCGAGGAACCCGAGAATCACCTCGGCCGAAGACAGCCTCGTCCCCGACCAGCCCGGTGCCCACATCCCGCGCCGCGTCATCAAAGGCGGCTCGCACCTGTGCGCGCCCAACTACTGTCTCCGCTACCGCCCGGCCGCCCGCCAGGGCGAGGCGGTCGACACCTCCACCGCGCACCTGGGCTTCCGCTGCATCCTGCGCGACTTAGATCAAAACCAGCAAAACCCTCCTATCGAACGGACCCGGCTGACTCTCATCCGCCCGCCGTCTCGGGATGCTTGGCCGGACCCCTTAGGATGCACGGCGATACCGACCTCACCGGTCACCATTCCTGTCGGCTACGCCATCGACACCAAACGTCACCTGTCATCTGCGCCATCGACACCAATAGGCGCGGTCGATGGCGCAGATGACAGATCGGCAGTTCGGTCGGTGGCGTAGCCGACAGATTTATCGGCGCGGTACATCCCGACCACACGCCTCCCGACGCGCGCTCTGGCGCTCCTCGGTTACGCCGAGCCGCGCCGGGGCCGGGGCGCCTGCGGCTTAAGGCCTGGGTGGATGTCGCCCAGCTTCCAGGTTCGGTCGAAGTACGGCTCCAGCGGGCCGTAAAAGCGGACGTAGCAGAACCAGTGCCGGCCGGGGATGGTCTGCACCCAGTTGGATTCGCGGCCAGCCGGGGCCGTGGGACCGAAGTAAAGGTCGACCGAGCCGTCGGCCCCTCGCGTCAGGTCCCGGTCGCGTGAGCCGCGGTCGCCGCGCTGCTGGTCGTTGTCGATGAGGCAGCGGGTGCCCGCGTCGTAGACCGTGACCGACCAGAACAGCCGGGCGGGCGGGTCAGCGGGAACGTGCAGGGTGTAGCTGGCGCCGCCGTCCAGCCAAGCGCCGCCGGAATCGGTGTAGGAGCTGAGGTAGGCCTGGCCCTTGCCCGGCGTCTGGCTCTTCATCGCCTCGGAGAACGTCACCGCCTCGTAGAACCACGAGGTGCGCTCGAGGAGCTCGTCGTAGCCGTCGCCCCGCTGAGCGGAATTGCTCATCGGCAGCACCCGGTCCCATTGCCGGTCGGGCCAGTAGCGACTGCCCGTGAACCGCTTGGCGAACGAGTTGGCCTGGGCCATCAGCTCGCCGGTGGCGGACGCCTGGGTCAAGATGGCCGCCAGCCGGTCGCCCGGGGTGAACGGCCTGCCCTTCGCTATCCCGAGCTGGCGCAGCATGGCCAGGTAGAAGCGATCGCGCTCGTCGACGAGCTCGCGCTGGTAGATATCGTGCAGGCGTGCCCAGTACTCGAGTCCGCTCGGCTGGACCGCGCTCCACCGGCGGCCCATGGGCGAGACAATCCGGGTGGCCGGGGCGGCCCGCCCGTCGGCCGGCGTGATCCGCACCGCCCGGGCCTGGGCCCGCGCGTGTCTCGGGTCAGGGTCCAGGGTGCGGAACCCGAAGAACGCGTTCATGCCGGTCGACTGGTGCACGTAGTACCCGTCGGGCGCGCGCGCCTGCTGTCCCGGCGGGACGATCAGATGCCTGCCGCCCCGCCCCTGATCGGGGCCCATCTCGCCCAGAACGGCGAACTCTCGCTGCCAGAAGTCCGACAGGCCGCCCGCGGTCGGGCCGGGCGGTACCTCGATCATGACCGGGCCGGTCTCGCTCAGGTCGATCAGCGCGATCGTGTAGGGCGTGGTGGCGTTGGCGGTCAGTATGCCGAGCTTGTCCTGGTAGGTCGCGTAGTGGACCAGGTCGTAGCTGGTCGCGCCGAACAGGTCGCGGTGCTGCGCCTGCCACTGCGCGCAGGAGACCAGCGGCAGCGCCCACAGGTAGGCCTGGGTCGCGAGCTGGAAGTCGAGCTGGTCGAACACCCGTCCGAGGTCCGCCTGCCGCGGCAGCTCGCCGTCCATCCGCACGCCGGCCAGGGAACCCGCGAGCGTACCCGCCAGCTCGGTATCGGTCATGGCGTCATCATCGCCCGCAGCCCGCGCAGGCACTTCACCCGCGCCGGATGAAGGGCCAACGGATAGTCCGGCTGGTTACTTTAGTGTGCTTCGGGAACTACTGTCCGTATCGGGATGGGAGTGTGACGGGGGAAGTTGAGGCGGAAGATGTCTACTACGGGGGTAAAGACAGGTAACGGGCCGAAGAAGGTGGCCGGGGTGAAGATCACCTCGAAGACGATCACCGTTCTCGTGATCGTGGTGGCGGCGGTCTGGTTCATCCTGGTCAACACGCAGAAGGTGAGCATCTACCTCTGGGTGCCGAAGATCACCGCGTCGCTGTGGCTGGTCCTCCTGATCACCTTTGCCAGCGGCCTGATCACCGGCCTGCTGCTACGGCGGAGGGGCGGCAGATCGACCCGATGACCGCGGCCTGGGCCTTTCCCGTCATGTCGTTCCTCCCGCGAAGACGGCGCTGACCTGCCCGACCCCGCTGATGTCGGCGTGGAAGGCGTCGCCGGGGGCGACGGGAACCATCGGGCCGAGGGAGCCGGAGAGTATGACCTCGCCGGCCCGCAGCGGGCTTCCGTGGTCGCGCGCGGCCGCCGCCAGCCAGGCGACGGCGGCGAGCGGGTGCCCGAGGATGGAGGCGCCCGTCCCCGTCGACACCACCTCGCCGCCCCGCCCGTCTTGGCCGCGGCGCAGCGTCATGGCGCACTCGGCCAGGTCAAGGCGACCGAGCGGCTGTCGCCGGTCGCCGAGCACGAAAAGGCCGGATGAGCCGTTGTCGGCGATCGTGTCGACGATGCCGATGTCCCAGCCGGCGATCCGGCTGTCCACGATCTCCAGTGCGGCGACGACGTGGGCGGTGGCGGCGGCGACCTCGGCCGGGCCGATCAAGGCGCCGGTCAGGTCCTCCGCCAGCACGAACGCGATCTCGGCCTCGATCTTGGGCTGCAGGGTGCGCGCGCGGTCGATGGGGGTGTTAGGCAAGCAGGCCATGCTGTCGAACAGCACCCCGAAGTCGGGCCGGTCGACGCCGAACTGCGCCTGCACGACCGGGTTGGTCAGCCCGATCTTCCGGCCGATGACCCGGGCCCCGGCCGCGACCTGATCGGCGACCCAGGCGGACTGCACGGCGTAGGCGGCGTCGACGTCCCCGGCGGGCAGCAGGCCGCGTACCGGGGGGCAGGGCCGCCGGGCGGCGCGGGCGGCGGTGAGCATCTCCAGCGCCTTGACGGCGTCGCCGTCGAGCGCGCGGTTGACGATTGCCATGTCAGCTCACCTCGAAGGTCGTGCCGATGCCCATGCCCGTGATCCACTCGGGCACCGCCTCGTAGCTCGTCCACACTAGCGGGGCGCGCACCGCGGCGAACCCCGCCAGCCAGGTGCGGATCTCGTGTCCGCCCCGGCCCGCGTTCTCTTGCAGCCCCGCGTCGCTGAGTTCGGCGACGGGGGCCAGGTCCCCGTCGGCCAGCTGCTTGAGGAACCAGCCGTCCCATTCGGAGTTGACGTGCGCGTTCGGGTTCCCGCCCATCGCCCGCACCGCAGGCTCGCGGGCGGCCGCGACGGCGCGGACGTCCTTGCGCCCGTGGATGACGGACGCGCGCCGCCCGGCGGCGACCGAGCAGTCGCGCGGGTCGTTGGACGGCAGCCAGTGCGAGAGGCCGCCGCTGGCGATGAGCAGCACCCGGCCGCCGAACTCGGCCGCGCGGATCGCGGCCCCCAGCGCCGCCCCGAGCGCCGCGCACCGCCGCAGGCTCGGCAGCGGCGGCGCGGCGGTGTTGACGACGAGCGGCACCAGCGGGACCCCCGCGCCCGCGCCGCTGCCGCCGCAGACCAGGTCATAGCTCTGGACGATGCCGTGGTCGACGGTCAGCGCGTAGGACAGCGCCACGTCGAATCCCGCCTCGGCCAGCCCGTCCCTGATCGGCCAGGCCAGCCCGGCGGCGACCGGCAGCGGACCCGATCTGCTGCCGAAGTCGCCGAATCCCTCCGCCTCCTCGACCCCGAGTACGAACGGCGGCATCACGTCGTAGAAGTTGGCGTGGAAGTGGTCGGGGCCGATCACTACCACCGCGTCGGGCGCCAGCCCGGCGACCGTCGACGCCACCCGCGCGGCGTCGGCCAAGAACCGGCCGCCCGGCTGCGACGCGTCCGGCGGCGGGAGCATCGTGGCGAAGGGCGAATGGGAGATGCCGACGAGGCCGATGATCTCACTCACGCGGTGCCTCCCACTCGCTGCGGGGCGCTCGGGGTGTCCCTCCGCTCGCTCACAAGCTGTCTCCGCCTGGGTCCTTGCCCAGGATCAGGAAGTCGTGGTGGGCGCTGAGGAACTCGCCTGGCTTCTCCCACTGCGGCCAGTGGCCCGCGTCCGCGATCACGTGCAGGCGGGCGTCGGGCAGCCAGCCGAGCAGCATCGCGGCCTCGTCGAGGCCGCCGGTCGGGTCGTGCTCGGTCCACAGCAGCAGGGTCGGGGCTGACACCTGGCCGACCCAGGCCGGATCCCAGGCGAAGTCCTTGCGCACCTCCGGGTCCTGGAGCACGAGCGTGTTGTTGATCGCACGCAGGAACCCGTCCCGGCCGTAGACCGCACGGCGCAGGTTGACCAACTCGTCGGTCACCATCTCCTTGTGGTGGAACAGGAACTCCACCCGGCGGCGGACCGTCGCGTCACTTGGGTCCTGCACGGCCGCCAAGGTGCTGTCCCGCATCCTGGCCATCACCGCGGGCTTGTTGGCGATGTTGCCGGGCGTGTTCAGCACCAGCCGGTCCACCCGGCCCGGGTGGCGGGCGGCCGTCCAGGCGGCCACCCAGCCGCCGAGTGATTCGCCCGACAGGTGCGCGCGGGAGACGCCGAGCGCGTCCATCAGGCCGGTCAGGTGATCGGAGAGCACGTCGATGGTGTAGGGCGTGTCCGGCAGGTCCGACCAGCCGTGCCCGACCATGTCGTAGGCGGTGACGCGGAAGTCGGCGGCCAGACCGGCGATGTCGCGCGCGTAGGCCTCCAGGTGCCCGCCGGTCCCGTGCAGCAGGATCAGGTCGGGGCCCGACCCGGCCCGCAGCACCCGGGTGCGTACCCCGCCGACGTCCACGTGCCGCAGCTCGTGATCGACGTCGCCGAGCTCGCCCCAGATGCTGACGTGGGTGGCCAGGGGGGATGGGGGGCCGTTCATGCGGCGTCCTTCCCGAACCGAGCCCGGGCCTCTGCCAGCGTCGCCAGCCCGGCGCTCTGCCGCCGCCCGACGCCGAGCAGGCCCAGCAGCCGCGAGTTCTCGATGGTCAGAAACTCGGCCGGGGCGTCGGCGGAGTCGTTGTAGTGGCGGTGCCAGGTCCACGGCGGGGTGTAGATGAAGTCCCCGGTCGACCAGGCCGCGGTCTCGTCCTCGATCTCGCTGTGCCCGTCGCCGGAGATGACGAAGTGCACCGTCTCGTGGTGGTGCCGCTGCATGTCGGAGCTGAGGCCGGGCGGAATGGTCTGCCGGAAGATCTCGAACGTGGCGGTCGGCAGCCGGCCGGCGATCGACAGCGCGGACGGATTGTGGACGTGGCCGGCCGGCAGCGCCTCGAGCTCGCCCGCGTGCACCACCACCGGTCGCGCCATGACCGGTCGCACGATGTCGGAGAGGCCGCCGAGGAAATCGGCCAGGGTGAAGTCGGGCCCGGATTGCGCCATCAGATCGTCTCCGTTCGTCCGCCGTCGACCGTAGGCAGGTCGGTACTTTCCCGCTAGGTCGTGGGTGGCGATGGGTTTAGCATCACCCGTATGGACGCAGGAGCCAATGATGAGTCCCGCTAAGCGGGACGATGGTTCTGAGGGGGTGGGCGGGCTCGACCGAGCGGCGGCGATACTCGGCGCCTTCGACGCCACCCATCGCGAGCTGACCCTGGCCGCCCTGGTCGCGCGCTCGGGCATGCCCCGCTCGACCACCCACCGGGTGGCCGACCGGATGATCAAACTCGGATGGCTCGACAAGCCCAAGGACCGCTACCGGGTCGGCAACCGGTTGTTCGAGATCTCCAGCCTGGCGCCGATCAGGCACGAGCTGCGCGAGGCGGCGCTGCCGTTCCTGCAGGACCTGTACACCGCGGCCAAGACCACGGTGCAGCTCGGCGTTCTCGAGGGCACCCAGGTCCTGGTGGTCGAGCGGATCAGCGGGCACCGGCCGATGCCGATGCTCGAGCAGGCCGGGGGCAAGATCCCCGCGCACTGCTCCGCCCTCGGCCGCGCGATCCTGGCCTACAGCGACGCCGCGACGATCGAGGCGGTCCTGGCGGCCGGCCTGCCGCCACGGACGCCGCGCACGCTGACCAGCCCGGTGGCGGTGCTGCGGGAGCTGACCGCGATCCCGGCCAGAGGCTGGGCGGTCGACCGGGAAGAGGGCAACATCGGCATCAGCTGCGTCGCCGCGCCCGTCTTCGGCCCGCTCGGCCAGGTTGCGGCCGCGCTGTCGGTCACCGGGCCGACCGGACTGGTCCGGGCCGAGCGGATCGGGCCCGCCGTGCGGCTGGCGGCGGCGGCGGTGTCGCGCGCCTACTCCACCCGCCGGTGAGTCCCCCGGCTGAACCCGACGCCTGACGCCGGCTGGCCCGCCGCCGTCGCCCGACCGCCTCCCGGTGGAAGTGTCCCAATGGCTGGGACGGGTATTTGCCTTAGCCGCAAGACCGCGCACACGCTGTGATCTCCGGCACACCGATGATCGCCGGCGGTTGAGGTGAAGGAGGAAGTCGTGTCACTAGGCGGCGGCTACATGCTGCGCTCGCGTGCGGGCCACGCGATCGCGGCGATTGGGCTCGGCATCACGATGAAGACCGATGGCAAGTCCACCCACGACGCGTACTCGCTGTTCGAGTACTCGGTGCCTGCGAAGGTCGACGGCCCGCCTCCGCACCTGCACACCCGCGAGGACGAGTCCTTCATCTGCCTCTCCGGACGCCTCGACGTCCAGCTCGGCGGCGAGGACTTCACGCTCGAGCTGGGCGACTACCTCTATCTGCCGCGCGACGTGGTGCACACGTTCAGGAACCCCTATGACGAGGAGTCGCGGATCATCTCGGTCGTCTCGCCCGCCGGGCTCGAGGGGTACTACGAGGCGCTCGGGGAGTTGCCGCCCGGTCCGAAGGACGTCCGGCTGCTGAAGAAGATCATGCAAGACTTCGGCATCCAGCTGCAGCTGCCGCCCGAGGTCCGCTAGCCATGAGAGTCGCGATTATCGGCGCGGGCGTGGCCGGCCTGGCCACCGCCAAGGTGCTGATCCAGGCCGGCCACGAGGTCGTTGTGTTCGACAAGACGCCCGACGTCGGCGGGGTGTGGAGCCGGACCAGGCGCTACCCCGGCCTGACCACGCAGAGCCCGAAGGCGCAGTACTCGCTGTCGGACTTCCCGATGCCCAAGAGCTACCCCGAGTGGCCGTCCGGCGAGCAGATCCAGGCCTACTTGGCCGCCTACGCCGCGCATTTCGGCCTGGACGGCTCGCTGCGGCTGAACACCGAGGTGGTCGCCGCCCGTCCGGCCGGCGACGGCTGGATCGTCGACACGCGCGACGTCGGCGCCGCCGCCGGGGGACCGACGACCACCGCCGGGTTCGACCGCGTGGTCGTCGCCAACGGCGTGTTCTGCGAGCCCGCGATCCCGGCCTTTCCCGGCCGCGATGAGTTCGCGGCGGCCGGCGGCGAGCTGCTCGCGGGCACCGAACTGCACGACGCCGAGCAGGCCAGGGGCAGGCACGTCCTCGTGGTCGGCTACGGCAAGTCCGCCTGCGACGTCACCGTCCCGGTGAGCGCGGTCGCCGCCAGCACCGACGTGATCGCCCGGCAGCTGCTGTGGAAGGTGCCGAGGAAGATCAACGGCAGGCTCAACTTCAAGTTGCTGCTGCTGACCCGGATGGGCGAGGCCCTGTTCAGGTACCGGGTGCTCCGCGGGGTTGAGAAGTTCCTGCACGGCCCGGGCAAGGGCCTGCGCGGCAACATGATCAACTCGATCGGCTCGGTCTCGGTCAGGCAGTTCGGCCTGGCCAGGCTGGACCTGGTGCCGGTCGGCCAGATGGAGGACATCGTCCGCGGCGCCATCGGGCTTGCCACCGAGGGCTTCTTCGAGGGCGTGGCCGACGGCAGCATCACCGTGCACCGCGACCGGACCATCGCCCGGCTCTACGCGGCCGGCGGCCGCCCGTTCGCAGAGCTCAGCGACGGCACCACGCTCCCGGCCAACCTGGTCGTCTGCTCAACCGGCTTCACCCAGGGCGTGCCGTTCCTCCCGGCCGACGTCCAGCGGCGGCTGCTGGACGAGCGCGGCAACTTCCTGCTCTACCGCCAGATCCGGCCGATCGACGTCCCGGGCCTGTACTTCAACGGCTACAACTCCTCGTTCTTCAGCCCGCTGAACGCCGAGATGGCGGCCGTGTGGATCGCGGCCGACCTGGCGGGCGTGGTACCGCTGCGCGATACCGCCGCGATCAGGCAGCAGATCACCGAGCAGTTGGAGTTCATGGACGACGCCACCAGCGGCCACCACTGCCGCGGCACCAAGATCATTCCGTTCTCGATGCACAACGTCGACGAGGTGCTTGGCGACCTCGACCTCAACATCGGCCGCGGTGTCCGTGCCTCGCATTGGATCAACCCGATCAACCCGGCCGCCTACCGGCGCGTCACCCCGGCGCTGGTGCAGCGGCTGGCCGCCCGCGCCGAGCCGGGACGCCCGCAGGCGGAGCGCCCGCGGGAAGGCCGCGGCGAGCCGGCCGACACGGCCGATCTGAGCGCGGCCAAGAGCGCCTGAGTCGTGCGGGTCCAACGTTCTGGCGAGGTGCCGGGCTCCGCTTCCGTGGTAACACCGGGCTACCCCGGGGCCATCGCTGACCCCCCACCCGGTACTCCCCCCCTCTCCACCTCCATCAAGGTGGTTTCCGAGCGGTGCCCGGCCCCTCGCCAACAGGAGTTAACCGCATCGCGCAGCTGCGCAACACCCCCGAATCCGGGGGTGCCTGCGGCGAAGTGCCCGGTCTTATAGTGATTTGGTGGCCGCGCATGTGAGTACCGCGTCTGGCCAGGTCATCCGGCTCACCGAAGGCAGTCATCTGGTATTCGGGCGGGGTCCCGAAGTTGACCTGGCGATAACTGCTGGGCGAGGGCTGTCCCGCCGGGCCGGGGTGATCAGGACGACGCCGGAAGGCGCCTGGATCGCCAACATCAGCCGAACGCACGCCCTGTACGTGGCGGGCGACGGCTACCGGATCCGGCTGCCCCGGGCAGAGGGCGACGGGGATCCGGCCGGGGGCTGGCTGATCCACGAAGGGACGGCGATGGTGGGCTCGCGCACCATGATGGACGACGGGCTGCAGCTCGCGATCACGGTGCCGGGACGGCACCGGCGGCCTACCGGGCCCCTGGCGGCGGCCGTCAGCGGCCCCGAGCCGGCCGACGCGGACAGCACCCTGCTGCCGCTCTACCTCGACCCGATGACCAAGCTGTTCCTGGTCGCGCTGATGTGGTGCAGGCCGTGGCTGCTTGACCCGAGCGCCGCGTCCCCGTTGCCGCGCACCCCCGAGATCGCCCGCGCCGCGCTTGAGGTCACGGGCGCGCACCACGAGCTTGAGCGTTTCGACGCCAACCCCGATTTCCGCGACCGGCTCTCCGCTCGCGTGGCCGAGCACCTCAAGGTCCTGCGGCGCAAGATCGCCGATCGCGGTCTGGCCGGACCGGACGTCAGGCTCTCGGACGAGGTCGCGGTCCGGGTGCTGATTGAGCACGGGGTCGTCTCGGCCGGTGACCTGCGGCTGCTGGCCGATCCGGCCTGGTGTTCGCGCCAGGAGGACCTGTGGTGGACCCGCGAGTTAGGGCGCACCGCCGCCCGGCGGGGGGCCGGTTGGCGGCGGGCCCGGCGGCACTTGCTGCAACGGCTGCTCGGCGTAGTAGCTGTAGACGATGAACGAGGCGTCGGCGCTGAGTCCGCCCGGAGCGGTGACCACGGCTTCGTATGTCGCAGGCGGGATCGGACGGGAGTGGAAGAAGTAGTGACCCTGGTCGATCACGTAGTTGAAGGTCCCCTCCTTGTCCGTCGTCGGGTGGTCGGGGGAGGCGACGCCGTCGAGCGCGACCGTGACCGATTCTTTGGGCGGGAAGCCGGCGCCGTGGATCACGAAGTCCGTGTAGCTGTCGCCGAACGGCTGGTTGACGCAGATCGCCGGCGTGCCGCTGAGGGCAGGCGTCAGGCTGCACGGTGCCGTCGCCGTCGCCGTCGACCCGCCCAGCAGCATCCCCGCCCCGATTCCGGCGCCGAGCAGCACCACCGCCCCGGCCGCCAGGCCCGCCCACGCCCACCGGCGGCCGCGCGGCGTGAATCGTCCGCCCGCACCGTGGCCCGGCTCCCGGCGCCAGGGTCTCCGGCGAGACGGCGGCCCCTGCCAGGCCTGCAGCGGGGCGGGCGCGAAGCCGGGCAGCGCGGTATGCGATCCGGAGGTGGCGTCGCTGGTGATCTGGGCGAACGAGCCATCGGTGGCGCCGCCGACATGGCCGTCGTCCTCGTCCGTCTCGTCGCCGTCCGCCCTGGCCTCGGCCGGCAGCTTCGGGCCGTGCTGGTACTCGGCGATGAGCGCCATCGCGGAGTCGGGAAGATAGGAGTGCCCGGGACCGGCCGGCAGCGCGAACGAGCCGAGGTCGGCCAGGATCGCGGCGTCGGTCGGGCGGTCGCGCGGCACCCGCTCCAGGCACGCGGCGACCAGGTCGGTCAGTTCCCTGGGCATGCCGGTCAGGTCGGGCGGCTCGGTCGCCAGCCGGACGAGGATGTCCATCACGGTGTCGCCCCGGTAAGGCGGATGACCGGTCGCGGCGAACACCAGCGTCGCCCCGAGCGAGAACACGTCGCTCGCGGGCGAGGTCAGGGTGGCATCCCTGGCCTGCTCGGGCGCCATGTAGGCGGGCGTGCCGGCTGCGCCGCGGGTGGCGGTGAGCTGAACTCGCTCGGCGACCCGGGCCACCCCGAAGTCGATCACCTGCGGGCCGTCCGGCGCGACGAGCACGTTCGACGGCTTGACGTCGCGGTGCACCAGCCCGACGCCGTGGATGGATTGCAGCGCCTCCGCGCAGCCGGCCGCGAGCCAGCGCACGGCCGGCACCGGCAGCGGGCCGCACCGGCGGACCAGCGTATTCAGCGACGGTGCGGGCACGTACGCGGTGGCTACCCAGGGCAGGTCCGCCTCCGCGTCGGCCTGGATCACCGACGCGGTGAACACGCCGCTCACCCGGCTGGCGGCGGCCACCTCGCGGGCGAACCTGGCCCGGTAGCCCGGCTCCTCCGCCAGTTCGACCCTGATCGTCTTGACCGCAACCAGACGCCCAGTCGTGGAGCGGGCGAGGAACACCTGTCCCATCGCCCCCGCGCCAAGCTTCCCGATGATCGAGTAAGGGCCGATCTTCTCCGGGTCCCAGCGGCGCAGCGGCTGCACGATCGACTGTGCCAACGTCGGCTGCCCTCTCTTCTGGCATTGTCAGACACACAATCTTGCACAATCAACTGCATGACGGACAGTGAACGGCCACGGTCGGTGCTCGTGAGGAAAGATTGGTGCCGGGGCGTGACGATCGGATGACGAAGGGGAGCGCCAGCGGCTGCGGATGGCCGGTGTAGTCTCGCCCGCAGAGGCGGCGGGGTAGCCGCGAAATCCGGGAGGTCACGATGTCGAAATTCATGATCCTTTACCGCGCGCCCGAGTCCGCGCGGGACCAGATGGCGAACTCCACCCCCGAGCAGCTGCAGGCCGGCCTGGAGGCCTGGCGAGCCTGGGCGAGCAGGGTCGACTACGCCATTGCGGATCTCGGCACGCCGCTCGCGCACACCACCCACATCGGCCCGGGCGCGGCCAGCGCCGACGGCGTGTGCGGCTACTCCATCCTGGAGGCCGGCTCGGCCGAGGAGATCGAGTCCATCCTCAACGGCAACCCCCACCTGGCGTCCATGCCGGGCGGCTCGGTGGAGGTCCTCGAGGTCCTCCCGATCGGCGACATCTAACGCTCGGGCGGCCGCTCTCAGCCGAAGGTGAACGAGTAGGCCTGGAGCCCGGGCGACAGCTTGATGGTCACGGTGCCGTTTCGCGGGGTCGGCGTGGCGGCGACGGTGTAGATGTCGGGGGCGCCGGAGACGCGGATGACCTTGCTCGTGCCGCCCGAGGTGACGGTGAGGGCGCCGCTGCCGCCGACGTCGAGGTAGACGTACGAGGCGTTGTACGCGAGCTTGATCGCGGCGCCCGCGCCCGCGGTGATCGATTGCTGGCCGATGCTCCAGGGGCCACCGAGGGCGTAGGAGTGCGCCGGGAGGGCACCGGCTGGGAGCGCGAACCGGCCGGTCGAGTAGGAGTTGCCGTCGTAGTACTGCACGTGATCGGCCCCGAGGTAGGTCTCCGGCGACTGGCCGGGGTTGTCGGGGGTGGTGTCGGGGACGTCGGTCGCCCTCGGCAGGGCGACCCCCGGGTGCGCGGCGGTCAGCAGCTGCCTGATGAGCTGCTCTTCCTGGCCGTAGTCGCCCTCCCCGATGGAGACGTGCCTGATCTGGCCGGCGGCGTCGATGATGTACGCGGCCGGCCAGGACTGGTTGTCGTAGGCGTTCCAGGTGTCGTAGGAGTCGTCGACCGCGACCGGGAAGGTGAGGCCGAGCCGGCGGGCGCCGGCCAGGACGTTGGACGGCACGTGCTCGAAGGCGTACTCGGGGGTCTGCACCCCGACGACCTCCAGCCCGTCGGCCGCGTAGTCCTTGTACCAGGCCTCCACGTGCGGGAGCTCGCGCTGGCAGTTGATGCAGGAGTAGGCCCAGAAGTCGACGATGACGACCTTGCCCTTGAGCGAGGCGAGGCTCGCAGGCTGGTCGCCGGGGGTGTTGAACCACTGCTGGATGCCCTTGAAGGCGGGCGCGGCGCCGCAGTCCTCAAGGCCGGAGCCGCCGTACAGGGCGGCCGTCTGGCAGTCCTGCAGGGACGCGCTGCCGCCGCCCGCGGGCGCGGCGGCGCCCTTCTCCAGGGAGTTGCCCACGGCCTGGGTGTAGTTCGGGATATCGCGCTGGATGATGTCGGACAGGTTGAACGTCAGCGCGACCGCCAGCACGATCATCACCACGCCGCTGACCGCGCGGAAGGCACCCTGGTGCCGCCGGTAGGCCCCCAGCCGCTGGCTCAGGCCGCGGCCCGCGAGCGCGAAGGCGAGCAGCGGTATCGCGGTGCCGACGGCGAAGCCCAGGGTGAGCCCGACGGTGCGCAGGCCGATGTGATCGGTCGCGCCCGCCACGGTGATGGCGGCGAGAACCGGCCCGGCGCACGGCACGAAGACCGCGCCGAGGGCGATCCCGAGGACGAAGCCGTTGCCGCCGGTGTCGCTGAGGCGCTGCGGGAAGCGATAGAAGGGACGCTCGAGCACGTGCCCGAGGGCCGGCACCAGCAGCCCGAGCCCGACCAGCACCAGCAGGGCCAGGCCGACCCAGCGGATGGCGTCGTCCGGCAGGTGCAGGCTGGCCAGAATGAGGCTGCCGAACAGGGTGAAGACCGCGAAGCTCAGCGTCAGGCCGGCCACGATGAGATAGGGGCGCCACCGTGCCTTCTCGGTGCCCGGGTCCGTTTCCGCGCCCGCGCCGCCGCCGAGGAAGACGACGGGAAGGACCGGCAGGACGCACGGGGAAAGCCCGGTGATGATCCCGCCGACCAGGCCGATCAGCACTAGCGTCACGCCCAAACCTCCCGCTGACAGCCAGGCCCGCGAACATTCTGATTACTACGTACTGTAGTACGACTCTCTCGGCGCGCACGCGGGCATGCTCGTGCGGCCCGTGTAGTCTCACCGCGACTACTACCTTAGACACGCGAAATGGGTCGGCGTTACACGGCGGCTGAGGCCCGGTCCGGTTGGCGGCTTCTTGGAGGCGATCTCACAGATCCGGAGCTGACCTACTTCCCTGAGTACCTCAGGGAGGGCCGTCGGATCGAGATGCGGCCGAAACGGATCTAAGAAAAGAACAAGATTCAAGAGGGCGCGGGCGTCGATCGCGCTGGCGATGGCCGGGTCAAAAGGGCCGAGCGAGCTCGGGAAACATGGGGTAGTGGCGGATGTTAAGGGTGGCGAGTTCTAGCCCCTCTGCCAGCGCGGTGGCGGCAATCAGGTAGTCGCCGAGGCCGATGCCGGAATGGGAGCGCCGATATTCGTTCATGAGGGTCGCGGCTCGCCAGGCCACCTGTCCAGTTACCTCGAACCGTTGCATGCTGCCGAGCAGGCGCATAACCGCGCGCAATTCCGGTGAGCGCATACCTCCAGCGACCTCGGTCAGGCTCACGACGCTGATGGCCAGCGGTCCGGAGGTCCGCCTGGCGTTCACAAGCCAGTCCCTGGCGGCCGTCTTACCACGCAGGTGCTCGATGAGCACGTCGCTGTCGACCAGGATCACGCGTCGGCCAGTCGGTCCAAGTAATCCGTACGCTGGTCCCGCGAACGGGAGAATTCCTCCTGTTCGGCGAGGATCCCGAAAGAGCCGTCGATCGCAGCGAGGTCCGCTGCGAGATCGGCGCCAGGATGGCCGCCGATCGCCCGGTCGATCAGGCCGCGGATCAGTTCCGCCCGGGAAACGCCCTCTGCCTGCGCAACCCGGTCCAGCGCAGCCGCCTGACCATCCGCGAGGTAGATGTTCGTCCTTTTCATACACCACATCATACACCACGCTGATCGATTCGTCCGGGCGACGGCGCGCGTTGGAGGGCGACGTGAAACCAGGGTCCGTTCGGTAAAAGCTTTGGTTTTTCCGAACGGGCCCTGGATGACTCTCAGCCCCCCGCAGCTACTGGAGACCGGCGCGGACCGAGGTGATGCGGTGCGTGTTGAAGCCGAGCCAGTGCATCCGGCCCACGTAGCGGGCGTGCTCGAACTTGATGCAGCGGTCCACGATGACCGTCAGGCCGCCATCTTCGGCGATCCGCGCGCCCTCGGCGCTGATCACGCCGAGCTGGCACCAGAGGGTGCCCGCGCCGATCGCCACCGCCTCCCGGGCGATCTCGGGCACGGCGCTCGGCGCGCGGAAGACGTCCACCACGTCGACCGGCTCGGGCACGTCGAGCAGGCTCGGGTAGCAGGTCTCGCCGAGGATCTCGGTCTCGCGCGGGTTCACCGGGATGATGCGGTAGCCGTGCCGCTTGAGGTAGTAGCCGACGAAGTTGCTGGCCCGCAGCTGGTTGCTCGACAGGCCCACGATCGCGACGGTCTTCGCGGTGTGCAGGACCCGCTGGATCGTCATCACGTCCTGGTAGCGCCCCAGATCGAGATCGAGCTCGTGATCGACATTCAGCTCGGTCATGACGTCGCTACCTTCTTCCCCGCCGTCCCGGCGACGCGCTTGAAACCCTGCTCGAGATCCCAGATCAGGTCGTCGACGGACTCGGTGCCGACCGACAACCGCACGGTCCCCGCCCCGACGCCGGCCGCCCGCAGCTCGTCGTCGCTCAGCTGGCGGTGGGTCGTGCTCGCGGGATGGATGATAAGGCTCTTGGCGTCGCCTACGTTTGCCAGGTGGGACCAGAGCGACACGCCGCGGATGAGGTCCTGCCCGCCGGCCCGGCCGCCCGCGCAGTCGAACGAGAACACCGCCCCCGCGCCGAGCGGCAGGTACTTCTCCACCAGCGGGCGGTACTTGCTCGATGGCAGGCTGGCGTAGGTCACGTTCGACGCCAGCTCGTGCGATTCGAGGAACTCCGCGACCGCGAGCGCGTTGGTCACGTGGCGTTCCATCCGCAGCGACAGCGTCTCCGAGCCCCTGCAGGAACAGGAAGGCGTTGAACGGCGACAGCGCCCCGCCGAGATCGCGCAGCGTCTCCGCCCGCAGCTTCATCAGGTACCCGAAGGTGCCGAACGTCTCGTGGAACTCAAGCCCGTGGTAGGCCGGCGACGGCTCCGCGACCACCGGGAACCGCCCGTTGGACCAGTTGAACAGGCCCGACTCGACGACGATGCCGCCGATGGAGGTGCCGTGGCCGCCGATGAACTTGGTCGCCGAGTGGATCACGATGTCGGCGCCCCACTCGATCGGGCGGCACAGGTACGGCGTCGCGAACGTGTTGTCCACGATCAACGGCAGCCCGGACTCGTGCGCGACGGCCGCCACCGTCTCGATGTCGAGCACGTTGCCGGCCGGGTTGCCGATCGTCTCGCCGAAGAACGCCTTCGTGTTCGGCCTCACCGCCGCCCGCCACGCGTCCGGATCGTCGGGGTCGACCCAGGTCAGCTCCACGTTCATCTTGCGCAGCAGGTGCTTGAACTGGTTGACGGTCCCGCCGTAGAGGGCAGAGGACGAGACGATGTGGTCGCCCGGCTGGAGCAGCGTGAACAGCGCGGCCGCCTGCGCGGCGATCCCGCTCGCGAACGCCACCCCGCCTGCCCCGCCCTCGAGGTTGGCAACCCGCTCCTCGAACACCGCGACGGTCGGGTTCATGATCCGCGAGTAAGTGTTCCCATACTCCTGGAGGTTGAAGTAGGCCGCCGCCGACTCCGGGTCCTCGAACACGTAACTCGTGGTCTGGAAGATCGGCACCGCGCGGGCGCCGGTGTTGGGGTCGGGCCGCTGCCCCGCGTGCAGCTGCCGGGTCTCGAATCCGAACGCGCGGTCTTCCTCGGTTCGGTACTGGTTGTCGTCGGTCACGAAAGAATCCTCTTCCTCGAGGTCACTCACTTTGTAACGCGGCCCCGCCGAGAAAATGCCGGATGAGGGGCGTCTGACGCGCCTCCTCGAGCAGGAAGCAGTCGTGGCCGTAGGGTGCCTCGATCTCGTGGAACTCGACCAGCTTGCCCTGCCCGCGAAGCGCGTCGGCGATCTCCCGCGACGCGGCCGGCGGGTACAGCCAGTCGGAACTGAACGCTATCAGCAGCGTTCGCGCGGAAACGTCCTTGAGAGCGGCGGAGAGGTCGCCGCCACCGTACTGCCGGCCGAGGTCGAAGTAGGTCAGGGCGCGCGACAGGTAGAGGTAGGTGTTGGCGTCGAAGCGCTTGACGAACGAGTCGGCCTGGTGCCGAAGGTAGCTCTCGACCTGGAAGTCCGGCTCGGTGATGGTGTACCGGATGTCGTCGGAGAACTGCAGGCGGCGGCCGAACTTGTCGCACAACGCCTGCGCGGACAGGTAGGTGATGTGCCCGACCATCCGCGCCAGGCCCATGCCCGCGTCCGGTGCGCGGCCGGTGCCGTAGTAGCGGCCGCCCTGCCAGGCCGGGTCGCGCATGATCGCGTCCCGTGCGATCGCGTTCCAGGCCACGCCCTGCGGCTGCAGGGCGTGCGTGCTGGCGATCGCGACGACGCGATCGACCTGGTCGGGAAACTGGATCGCCCACTCGAACGCCTGCATCCCGCCGAGCGAGCCGCCCGCGATCGCCGCCAGCCGGTCGATGCCCAGCTGGTGGAGGAACGCGCGCTCGGTCCGGACCATGTCCGCGACCGTGATCACCGGGAAGTCCGGCCCGTAGGGCTCGCCGGTGGCCGGGTCCAGCGATGACGGCCCGGTCGTGCCCCGGCAGCCGCCGAGCAGGTTGGTGGAGACGACGAAGAACCGGTCGGTGTCGAACGCCTTGCCCGGGCCGATCATCCCGTCCCACCAGCCGAGTCCCTTGCCGGCGGTGCCGTCGCGATCGGTGGCGCCGAACCCGTCGCGGGTGCTCTCCGGCGGCGGGGTCTTGGCGAAGCCCGCCGCATGGGCGTCGCCGCTGAGGGCATGGCACACCAGGATGACGTTGTCGCGCCGGGGCGAGAGGGTGCCGTAGGTCTCGTAGGCCACCCGGACCGGGTGCAGATCCCGGCCGCAGTCGAGCCGCACCGGCTTCGGCAGGTCGAGGTACTGCGTTTCTGCAGTTCCGACTGAGCCGGACGGAGGCATCGAGACGGGATCTGACATGGGAGCTATCGTAACTCTTAAGATCCGGTGTATTGTCAATCGATCTCATAGGAAATTTAGCGGGGCAAGCACGTAGGGGAAGGGGAAAAGCGACATGACCACGGTTACCAACGGCGTCAACGTGGAGGCGCTGCTCGAGGCGCGCGAAGTGCTGAAGGGCGCTCCCGAGGCCGCTCAGTTCACCTGGCGGGCCTCATCGAAGTGGCAGAACGGCGTGCACAGCGAGGTCACCGTACAGAACTACTTCGGCCTCGGGGAGGCGCAGGCACACAAGGAAGAGGCGGTCTTCCAGGCCGACCACCCCGAGATCTTCGCGGCCACCGACAACGGCATCACGCCGATCGAGTACGTGCTCGTCGGCCTCGCGAGCTGCCTGTCGGCGGGCGTGGCGTCGGTCGCGCAGAACCGGGGCATTCAGCTCCGCTCGGTCGAGTCGATCGTCGAGGGACATCACGACGTCCGGGGGATCCTCGGCGCCGACAGCGACGTCCGCAACGGCTTCAACGACATCAAGGTGACGTTCACCATCGACGCGGACGCGTCCAAGGAGGACATCGAGGCGCTGGTGGCCCAGTCCCAGAAGCGCTCCGCGGTGTTCGACGCGCTCACCAACCCGACCGACGTGACCGTCGAGGTCGCTTGATCGCGAAGGCTGCCGAGCACTTCACCGCAGTTGTCATCGGCGCGGGGCACGCGGGCCTCGCGGCGAGCCACTTCCTGTCCGAGCGGTCGATCGACCACGTCGTGCTCGAGCGCGGCGAGGTGGCAAACTCCTGGCGGCGGGAACGCTGGGATTCGCTGCGGCTGCTGACGCCCAACTGGCAGAGCCGCCTGCCCGGCCTTTGCTTTGAGGGCCCGGATCCCGACGGCTACATGTCGGTGCCGGAAGTGACCGAGTTCATCGAGCGGTTCGCCAAGGTTTCGCGCGCTCCCGTCCGGACCGGCGTGAACGTCACGTCGGTCCGGCGCGCCGGTGACGGGTACCGCCTGACGACGACCGGGGGCGAGTTCGCCTGCCGGGCCGTGGTCATCGCCACCGGAGCGTGCAATCGGCCGACGGTGCCGCCCCTCAGCGACGCGGTGCCTACGTCGGTCAGGCAGCTGACGCCGTTCGACTACCGCGGGCCGGACCGGCTTCCCGACGGCGGCGTGCTGGTGGTGGGCGCGTCGGCGACGGGCGTGCAGCTCGCGGCCGAGCTGGCGCGCTCCGGCCGGCCGGTGACCCTGTCGGTGGGGGAGCACACCCGGCTGCCCCGGCTGTACCGCGGACGCGACGTGCTCTGGTGGATGGACGCGTCGGGCGTGTGGGACCAGCGGTACGACGAGCTCGAGGACCTCACCCGGGCCCGGCGGCTGCCGTCGCCCCAGCTGGTCGGGACGCCCGAGCGGACCACGCTCGATCTCAACGCGCTCGACTCGCTTGGCGTCGAGCTGGTGGGCCGCCTGGCGGCGATCAGGGACGGCCGCGCATTGTTCTCCGGCGGCCTGCGCAACGTGTTCTCGCTCGCGGACCTGAAGATGGCGCGCCTGCTCGGGACCTTCGACGATTGGGCCGGGACCCTCGGCCGCGACGCCGAGTTCGACGCTCCCGAGCGCTTCGCGCCCACCCGAGTGCCCGACTCGACGCGGCTCCAGCTCGATCTGGCCGGCGGCGAGATCCGCGCGATCGTGTGGGCGACCGGCTTCCGGCCCGACTACGGTTGGCTCGACGTGCCCGTGGTCGACGCGAAGGGGCAGCTGCGCCACGAGGGCGGGGTGGTCGACAGCCCGGGACTGTACGCGCTGGGGCTGCCGGTGCTGCGGCGACGGAAGTCCACGTTCATCTACGGCATCGAGGACGACGCGCGCGAGGTGATCGATCACCTGGCGCGGAACCTGGCCGTGCGCATGTGATCTGCCCGGATCCCGGGGAATAGGAAATGAGATGACTCGATTATCTCTATTATCCCGATCTCATTAGACGGATTTGGAGCGAACGAGTGACTTCCGACTCCACCCCCCTGCACCTGGCCGTCGCGCTCGAGGGCGCCGGCTGGCATCCGGCCGCGTGGCGCGAGCCCCGGGCCCGCCCGGCCGAGCTGCTCACCGGCCGCTACTGGGCCGACGTCATCGCCGAGGCCGAGCGCGGCCTGCTCGATTTCGTCACCATCGAGGACGGCTTCACCGTCCAGTCGGCGCGCGCCGATCGGGTAGCGGGCCGCCTGGACGCGGTGCTGATCGCCGCGCGGGTGGCGCCGCTGACCCGGCACATCGGGCTGATACCGACCGTGGTCGTCACGCACACCGAGCCGTTTCACATCTCGAAGGCCATCGCGACGCTCGATTACGCGAGCAACGGCCGGGCCGGGGTCCGGGTCCGGATATCGGCCAGCCCGCAGGAGGCCGCCCTCTTCGGCCGGCGCTCCCTTCCCGAACTGGACCTGAGGGACAGAGACGATCCGGCCGTGAGGCCGCTGAAGGAGGCGCTGTTCGATGAGGCGGCCGACTACGTCGAGGTCGTCCGACGGCTGTGGGACAGCTGGGACGACGACGCGGAGATCCGCGACGCCGCCACCGGCCGGTTCGTCGACCGCGAGCGGCTGCACTACATCGACTTCTCCGGTGACTACTTCAGCGTCAAGGGGCCGTCGATCACCCCGCGGCCGCCGCAGGGACAGCCGATCGTCTCCTCCCTTGGCCACGGCACCGTCCCCTACCAGCTGATCGCCAAGGCCGCCGACGTCGGCTTCGTGACGCCGGCTGACGCCGATGACGCCCGGCAGATCGTGGCCGAGATCGACCAGGCCAGGCACACGGCCGACCCGGTGCAGGTCTTCGGCGACCTGGTCGTCTTCCTCGGCCCGAGCGAGTCGGCCGCGGCCGAGCGCCGGGCACGCCTTGACGAGCTCGCGGGCACCCCGTACACGAGCGACGCCACCATCTTCACCGGCACCGCCGCACAGCTCGCCGACCTGCTGACCGACTGGCGGCAGGCCGGCCTGGCCGGCTTCCGGCTGCGGCCCGGCGCCATCCCCGACGACCTTGAGGCGATCACCAGGGAACTGGTACCCGAGCTGCAGCGCCGCGGCGCGTTCCGGACCGCCTATGAGGCCAGCACGCTGCGCGGCCTGCTCGGTCTCGGCCGCCCGGCAAGCCGCTACGCACAGGTTGGGAGCAACTGACCATGATCAAGCAGGTTCACCTCGCGGCCCACTTCCCCGGCGTCAACAACACCACGGTGTGGAGCGACCCGAAGTCCGGCAGCAACATCGAGTTCAGTTCGTTCCAGCATCTGGCCCAGACCGCGGAGCGGGCGAAGTTCGACTTCCTGTTCCTGGCCGAGGGTCTGCGGCTGCGCGAGCAGAACGGCCAGATCTACGACCTCGACGTGGTCGGCCGCCCCGATACGTTCACCGTGCTGGCCGCGCTCGCGGCGGTCACCGACCGGCTCGGCCTGGCGGGCACGATCAACTCCACCTTCAACGAGCCCTACGAGGTGGCACGCCAGTTCGCCAGCCTCGACCACCTGTCAGCCGGCCGGGCCGCCTGGAACGTCGTCACGTCCTGGGACGCGTTCACCGGCGAGAACTTCCGGCGCGGCGGCTTCCTGCCGCAGCAGGCCAGGTACGAGCGGGCGCGGACGTTCATGGAGACCACCTGGGAGCTGTTCGACTCCTGGCGCGGCGATGAGATCATCGCCGACAAGGAGTCCGGGCTGTTCCTCACCCGCGCCGACGCCGGGCGGTTCACCCGCCGGGACGCCCACTTCGACATCGGCGGGCGGTTCAACGTGCCCCGCAGCCCTCAGGGGCGTCCGGTCATCTTCCAGGCGGGCGATTCAGAAGAGGGCCGTGAGTTCGCGGCGTCGAGCGCCGACGCGATCTTCAGCCGGCACGGCACGCTGGCCGAGGGCCGGCTGTTCTACGCCGACGTCAAAGGGCGCCTGGCCAAGTACGGGCGGACGCCCGACCAGCTGCTGATCCTGCCTGCCGCGACCTTCGTGCTCGGCGACACCGACGCCGACGCGGCCGAGCTGGCCCGGGTCGTGCGGCGGCAGCAGGTCAGCGGGCAGACCGCGATCGCGTTCCTTGAGCAGCTGTGGAACCGGGACTTGTCCGCCTACGATCCGGACGGCCCGCTGCCCCACGTCGATCCCGACCTGGGGGAGCACACGATCGCCCGCGGCCGCGCGAGCGTGCGGATGTACCGGGACCCGATGGCGACCGCGGCGCAGTGGCGGGCCAAGGCGGAGGCGGAGAAGCTGTCCATCCGCGACCTGATCATCGAGGTCACCGGCCGCCAGACGTTCATCGGGTCACCGTCCACCGTGGCCGGCGCGATCAACCACCTGGTGCAGTCGGACGCAAGCGACGGCTTCATCCTGGTGCCGCACATCACCCCCGGCGGGCTCGACGAGTTCGCCGACCGAGTCGTGCCGATGCTGCAGGAGCGCGGCGTCTTCCGGTCCGAGTACCAGGGCAGCACGCTACGCGACCACCTCGGACTCGCCCCGCTCGGCACCCCGGCCGCCACCCGGGCGACGTCGTGAAGTTCCTCCCGATCACCGGCTCGCCCGCCTAACGGAGACAACATGGCCACCACCCCGCTCGCCGTCCTGGACCTGGTGCCGATCAGCTCGGGCTCCACCGCCGCCGAGGCCCTGCGGAACAGCATCGACCTCGCGCAGGCGGCCGAGCGCCTCGGCTACGCCAGGTACTGGTTCGCCGAGCACCACCTCAACCCCGGCGTCGCCGGGACGTCCCCGGCGGTCGTGCTGGCCCTGACCGCCGCGGCGACGACGACGATCCGGATCGGTTCTGGCGCGGTCCAGATGGGGCACCGCACCGCCCTGGCCACGGTCGAGGAGTTCGGCCTGATTGACGCCCTGCACCCGGGCCGCCTCGATCTCGGCCTGGGCCGATCGGGCGGGCGGTCCAAAGGCGAGCCGGTGCTGGCCGGCCCGGGGGGGATTGGGGGGGCGGCCAGGGGGGATGGGGGGCGGGAGCCCCCCATGCTGGAGAACAGCCACCCCAAGAGCAGGGGGGGTCTGGGGGGGATCGCTCCCCCTGCGGCAAGAGCCGCGTTGCTGATCCCGCCGAAGTTCGACGTCACCCGGTTGCTCGGCTCGCCCCGCTTCGCGATGCAGAGAGCGCTGCTGCAGCTGCCGGGTGCGAAGTCGCAGGACTACGCCGAGCAGGTCAGGGACGTCCTTTCCCTGCTACAGGGAACGTACCGCTCGGCCGACGGCGAGCACGGGCGCGCCGTCCCCGGCGAGGGCGCGCAAGTGCAGGTCTGGATCCTCGGCAGCAGCGGCGGGGAGAGCGCCGAAGTCGGCGGGTCGAACGGCCTCAGGTTCGCGGCCAACTACCACGTCAGCCCGGCGACGGTGCTCGAGGCCGTCGACGGCTACCGGGCCGCGTTCCGGCCCTCTGCCGATCTGGACCGGCCCTACGTCAGCGTCTCGGCCGATGTCGTCGTGGCCGAGGACGAGGCCACCGCCACGGAACTCGCGGTCGGCTACGCGCCGTGGGTCCGCAGCATCCGCTCCGGCGAAGGCGCGATCAACTTCCCCACGCCGAAGGAGGCGCGCGCCTACACCTGGACCGAGGAAGACCGCGAGCTCGTCGCCGACCGGGTCGACACCCAGTTCGTGGGCTCCCCGAGTCAGGTGGCGTACAAGCTCGAGCAGCTCAGGGACGCCACCGACGCCGATGAACTCCTCATCACCACCATCACCCACGACCACGCCGACCGCGTCCGGTCGTACCAGCTGCTGGCCGAGGAATGGCAGCGCCGGTAAACGGTTTTTCCCTGGTCGAGCCGCTGCCCGGTGCGCGGCGCGCAGGCGCAGCGCATACGCGGTGGCCGACAGCAGAAACAGCGCCCCGGTCACGGCGAGCCAGTGCCACAGGAACGGGTCGGGCGAGAGGTTGGTGGATTCCTGGTAGTGGGTCTTCAGCCTGAGGATGAGCGGGAACCAGACGAGCAGCAGCAGGGCGGATAGCCCGGCCGGCACTCGCAGATAGTTGACCCACGGGACCGGGGGCAGATCCGGCGTGCGGTGCCTGACCGCTGCCAGCACGGACCAGTCGGCGATCGAGTACAACGGCATGAGCACCAGGTCGTGTCCGATGACCGCGCCCACGAACCAGATCGCCACGCTCTCCGGGCGGGACCGCACCAGCTGCGTCGCGGCGTAGCCGGCTAGGGCGAAGCAGGCGAGCAGCGCCAGCAGGTGGAGCGGGTTGGCGCCGTACCAGCGCGTTAGACGGCGCACGTCAGCTCCTGAACGTCATGCTCGTGACCCACTTGATGTTGTGCACGCCGGGGCTGGCGGGCAAGATCACGCGCGCCGGGTAGCCGTGATCGGCGGAGAGCTCCACGCCGTTGACGCGGAACGCGAGCAGCGAGTCGGGGTTCATGATCTGCCCGGCCGACAGGGTGGCGTGCCCGCCGTGCTTCTGCAGCGACTGGACGAACACGGCCCCGGGATTGTCCGCGCTGGCCAGCCGCGCGAGATCACGCAGTCGAACCCCTGTCCACACCTGGTTCCCGGTGGACCAGCCTTCGACGCAGTTGATGGCCAGGCTCGCGCTGTGCTGGGGCATCGCGAGCAGCTGAGCCCTGGTCAGGGTGACCGGAGCGCTGGTGCCTGATCCTTCGCGGCTGAGCGTGAGCCGCCAGCTGTTTCCGGTCTCCCCGGACTTGACGCCGCCCTCGGCCGCCGTCACGTTGATCTGGAAGTCCAGCGGCCCGCTGCCGGTGACCTGGCCGTGCGGCGCGAGCAACGCAGTCCGGCGCAGCGGACCGCCGATCGACTGGCCCGCCGACAGAGCGATCAAGAGCAGTGACCCCGCCCCGGCGAAGCCGAGCACGCCGCGCCGTGAAATCGTCGGCGCGGACGGCGCGGTGGGGACGAGCGAACTGACGTCGGCCGGTTCCGGCACCGTGCTGGCGGTGTCCACCCGCAGTTCCCGCAGCAGCCCGCGGCGGCGGAGCGACCGGATGACCGAGGGCATCTTCAGGGCCGCGTGCACGACGAAGGCGGCGATGAAGACCCACGCGCCGTAGAAGTGCAGCTGGTAGAAGGAACCGGGGAATATGTACCACTGCTGGATGTTCATGACCCCGGTCGCGAACTCGAAGACGCCCCCGCCGACCAGCAGGAACAGCGAGATCCGCTCGAGCGCGTGGGCGGGGCTGCGCAGCGGCGGCCACTCGAACAGCTTCGGCAGCACCGACCAGAGCTTGGCCAGCAGGATCGGGACGAGGGCAAGGCCCAGGGTGACGTGCGTACCCTGATTGAGCTGGTACGCCCAGGTCGGGTCCGTCGGCCAGGAGAACAGATAGAAGCCGAGCCAGCCCTTGGCTGACGTGTAGTCGTTGCCACCGCCGAGGTTCGGGTTGTAAGCCGCGTAAGACAGCAGCCCGGTCACGAACAAGATCGTGATGCCGCCCAGCAGGACCAGGCCGAGCATGGAGGTCAGCCACGGCCCTCGGACCGGGCTGCGCCAGAACGACCGGCGGAACGGCCCGGGCGGCGGCTCTTCCGGCATTAGCAGCCGGGCCAGCTGGCCGGGCCGGGCCGCCGGGCGAGGGAGCCGCGGGCGGCTCGGCCGCCGCGGTAGACGTTCGCGCCGAGCCTGTCCCCCGGGGGCAGGCTCTGCCCCGGACGGAGGCTCTGCCGCAGGCGGGGGCTCTGCCGTCGGCGGGGGTCCTGCCGTGGCCGGGGGTCCTGCCGCAGGCGGGGGTCCTGCCGTAGGCGGAGGCTGCTCGGCTGGTCCGGGCTCCGCCGCGCGCTCCGGGTGGTCCGCGTCGCTCATCTCAGGTCTCCTACGACTCGAGCGTCCGGATGACGGCCGCGCACGAGGCCCCGCGCCCGATCGGCAGCCATACGTAGATATTCAGGGGCGCTTCGTTCGCGGCGAACGGGACGGACAGGGCGCCGTCCAGCGGCAGCTGCGGGCACTGGTAATAGTAGAGCGGCAGGTCGGCTGGGAAGCCCCGCAGGTCCCCGTAAAATTCAGTGATAATCGCGCTGTACTTTTGCGTCGCCACCGCCTGCGCCAGGCTCGCCGTGAAGATGGCCTTGGCGCTCTGGTCGGAAGCGCGCATGACGTCCGCCGACGCAACCTGGTCTTCGGTCGGGGGAAGCCCGGCCTCGACCGCGGTGCCCGGAGCGGCCGGGATCGCGACCGTGCCGCCGAGCAATCGCGCGGCCGCCACCAGGCGCTGGTTCGCGGCGATGTCGGTGCCGGGCGGGAACGCCTGGCTGAGCCGGAAGCCGCTCGCCAGCAGTCCGATCTGAACGATGACCAGGACGCTCGCCGCGACCGGAATCCATCGCCCGGTCGGCCCGGCGCGCCACCGGGCGATCTGCGCGAACGGTGCCATCCCGGCGACCCGCGCATGCGCCCGCGCCAGCCGTCCGGGGGCGCCGCCGGGCAGGACCGGGGACCGGCCGCCCATCGCCAGCCCGGCCAGCATCGCCACCGCCAGGTAGGCGGGCAGCAGGTCGTTGAGGTTGCTGCCGCTTTGCGCGCGGGCGGCAAAGGACTCCGCCAGCAGCGCCGCACCGCCCGCGACGAGGATGAACGGCATTCGCCTGACGCCAAGCAGCGCCGCGCAGAGCGCGACGGCCAGGGTCGGCAGCAGCTCACTGACCCAGAACTGGCTGGCGGCGCTGGGATTGAGCGCGTGCTGGCTCATCTGCTCGAAGACGTAGTACACGTACCAGCCGCGGCTGGCCAGCCCGAGCGCGAGCGTGCTGCCGCCGACGACCGCCGCGTAGGCGATCGCGGCGGGCACGGCGAGTCGGCGGCGCGGGCCGGCCGCGAGCGCGACCAGGACCGCGACCCCCTCCGCCAGCGCGCTCTGCTTGGTGCAGAACGCCGCTCCGAGCAGCAAGCCCGCGACGACCGCCCCGCGGGTGCGGCCCGCCCAGCGGGCGGCGTACAGGCCCGCCATACTCAGGGCCAGGAACAGCGAGTCGACCCGGCCGAGGTCGAACCAGGTGTAGGTGGCGAAATAAGTCGCGGCCAGCAGACCGGCCGCGGCCAGCCCGGCGCCGCGACTGCCGGTCTCGCGCTGGACCAGCCGGCCCAGGATCGCGAGGCAGGCCAGCGAGGCGACCAACGACACCAGCCGCAGCGGCAGGTATGACTGGCCGAGCACGCTGGCAACGGCCGCCGAGACGGCGAAGTAGAGCGGCGGGTAGCCGTCCGGCACGTAGCCGGCCGACGGCGCCGGGTAGAGCTGCTGGCCCGCCAGGATGCGGCGCATCTCGATCAGGGAGTTGTCCTCGAGGATTTCCAGATGGCCCGGATAGCCGAGCCGGGCCAGCGCGACGCCCACATAGGTGCCGATGACCGCGAGCCCGGCCACCGCGGCGGCGACCCGAACCGCCCGGAGCGCGTTCCACCGGGGCGCGGGCCGCCGGGGCGGTCGACGCCGGGGAGACCGGATCGGCCGGGAGCGACTGGGCGGTGATCAAACCGGTCGCCCCGGCCGTCCCGTCGCCAGCCAGGGAGTCATCTGCGATCGGAGGCATCACGCTGTGTATTACACGCACGAGGGGGAGGTATCGGCAAACCGCGATCATGGGATGTTTCGCCCCATATGTACGCTTTTGGCGGCCGGGTGATCGCGTCGCTGCGCGCGCTCTAAGCGACCGTGGTCCGCCCTAAAACGCTGTCTCAGCAGGCATTTCATGGCCGAATCGGAAGCTCTCGGCCGGCGACGAGCGCGCGGCGCAGGCGCACTCCTTACAAAGTGATGAGAGTCTGCCGCGCCAGCCCTCCCCGGGGCATGACCGTCCGTAGCCTCGGACCATGCGAGTACTGGTAACCGGCGGGGCCGGCTTCATCGGATCCCACCTCGTGCGGGCGCTGGCCGGCGCCGGTCATGACGTCAGGGTGGTCGACGCGCTGCTGCCGTTCGTCCACCCCGACGGCGCCCGCAACCTTTCCGATGACCCCGGCTTCGAGTTCGTGCAGGCCGACGTCCGCGACCGAAGGGCGGTCGATGACGCGCTGCGCGGCGTCGATGCGGTCTGCCACCTGGCGGCGATGGTGGGCCTCGGCGCCGACTTCGACGATGCACCGCTGTACGCAGGCTGCAACGGCCTGGGGACCGCGGTCCTGCTGGCCGCGATGGCACGTGCAGGGGTCAGCCGCCTCGTGCTGGCCTCGTCGATGGTCGTCTACGGCGAGGGGTCCTACTCATGCGCCGAGCACGGGATGGCCGCGACACCGCCGCCTCGGCTGGCCGCCGACCTCGACGCTGGCAGATTCGAGCCGCGCTGTGACCGGTGCGCTGAGCCGCTGTCAGCCGAGCTGGTGGGGGAGGACACGCCGGTCGGGCCGCGGAATGTCTACGCCGACACGAAGGTCGCGCAGGAGCATCTGGCGGGCTCCTGGGCCCGGGCCACCGGGGCGCGCGCGGTGGCGCTGCGGTATCACAACGTGTACGGCCCCGGGATGCCGCGCGATACGCCGTACGCCGGGGTGGCGTCGTTCTTCCGCTCCGCGCTGGAGGCCGGCCGCGCGCCCCGGGTCTTCGAGGACGGGGCCCAGCGCAGGGACTTCGTCCATGTCCGGGACGTGGCGGGCGCCACCGTCGCCGGGCTTGAGGCCGTTTCGGCCGGCGACGGCCCGGCCCGGCCCGGCGTGCTGCGGGCCTACAACGTGGGCAGCGGCACCCCGCGTACCGTCGGCGACATGGCGTCGGCGCTGGCTGACGCCTACGGAGGACCCGCCCCCGTCGTCACCGGCGAGTACCGGCTGGGCGACGTGCGGCACGTGACCGCGTCGAGCGACCGTATCGCGAGGGAAATCGGCTGGCGGGCATCGGTGCCGTTCGCCGAGGGGGTCGCAGAGTTCGCGGCGACGCCGGCCGGCCGGGTGCGGGTCTGACGGCGCGCTCAGAGGCAGCCGGGCAGTCTCATCTCGAAGCAGCAGCCGCGCTCGGTGTTGACGACCCGCACGCTGCCCCCGTGGGCTTCCGCGACACCGCGCACGATGGCGAGGCCGAGGCCGGCACCGCTATCGGGCGCGGGGCTGCGCGCGTCGGTGCCGCGCCAGGCCAGCTCGAATACATGCTCATGGTCGGCTTCCGGGATGCCGCCGCAGCCGTCGGCCACCGCCAGCAGGGCGTCGCCGCGCTCTCGCCTCGCCTCGACGTGCACGCGGCCGCCAGGCGGAGTATGCCGGATAGCGTTGTTCAGCAAGTTCGTAAGCGCGCGGGACAGCTCGCGCGAGTCGGCGCGGACGGTAGGACGCCCGGTCGCCCTGCCGTCCAGCCAGACGCCGCGTTCCCGCGCCAACGCTTCCGTGCTGGCCAGTACGTCGCTGACCAGGTCATCGAGTGCGACCTCGTCGGTGGACAGGTGCAGGGTGCCCGCGTGGATCCGGGACAGCTCGAACAGGTCGTCGACCATGGTTGCCAGCCGTTCGGCGTCGACCCGCATTTGCTTGTGGTAACGAGGGGGGTCGGTGGCCAGGCCGTCCTCCAGCGCCTCGGCCATGGCACGCAGTCCGGCCAGCGGGGTCCGCAGGTCATGCGAGACCCAGGCCACGAGCTGTCGGCGGGACTGCTCGAGCGCGCGCTCCCGCCCCCGGGACATAGCCAGCTTCGCGCTGGTATCCGCCAGTTCCCGGGAGAGGGCCGCGAACTCTGCCGCCAGCGGCAGGCCAGGGGGCCTGAACTGGTCGGCCTCGTCGCCGAGGGACCGCGCGGCCTGCCGCAGCGCCGCGCTGCCGGACGCGACCTGCCGCCCAAGCAGCCAGCTGAAGGCGCACGCCACAACGCCGGCGACGAAGCACACCATCACGACAACGCCGAGATCGTGCTGGGACAGGAACATCGCCTTGGCCGTACCGAGAGTGCCGGCCGCGATCGCGAGCACGGGCACGACGCTGCTCGCCTGGATGGACAGGCGCAGCGAGGCCCGGCGCAGCAGCCGGATGAGGCCCATGCCCGCCAGGCCGACGGCGCTGGTGCAGCCGACTGCGATCAGGACGATCTGGATCTGCGGGGTCATGACGAACTCGCCTCCCAGCGGTAGCCGACGCCCCAGACGGTCTGAAGCTCCGCCGGCGCGGCGGGATCCCGCTCGACCTTGTCCCGCAGCCTGCGAACGTACACGGTGATGGTCGACTGGTCGCCGAACGACCAGCCCCATACCTGCTCAAGCAGTTCGGCCCGGGTGAACGCCTTGCCCGGGTGGGAGACGAAGAAGGCGAGTAGGTCGAACTCGCGCACCGTCAGGTCCAGCTCCCGGCCGTCACTACGCGCGCGCCGTGCCGCGACGTCGACCTCGAGCCGTCCTGAGCGCACGGGCTGCTGATGGGCCGATACCGCCGCGTCGGCCGCGCGCGCCCGGCGCAGGACCGCCTGCACGCGCAGGGTGAGCTCCCGCGGGCTGAACGGCTTGGTCACGTAGTCGTCGGCACCGTTCTCAAGCCCCAGCACGCGGTCGCTCTCCTCGCTTAGCGCGGTCAGCATGATCACCGGCAGCGGCGTCTGTGGGTCCCCTCCCTCACGCAGTCGGCGGCAGACCTCCAGGCCGCTGACTCCTGGCAGCATCAGGTCGAGCAGCACCAGGTCGGGCCGCCAGACGGCGGCGATGTCCAAGGCGGTCTGCCCGTCCACCGCGTGCCGGGGCTCCAGGCCGGCGTGGCGCAGGTAGTCCAGCACGACCTCCGCCACGGTGAAGTCGTCTTCCACAAGGAGAATGCGCGTATCCACGGGCCAAGTCTAAGAACGCCCGGGACTCACCAGGAGCGGTCAGGCGCTCATTCCGCGTTACCGCCGGGATATTTCGTCGGATTGTCATAAATCCCCTGTCCGGCCGTGGCGGGGTAGCGCCCGGGGTGCCCGGATTGTGAGTTCTCCGTTTTGTAAGGCTCTACCGTCTGTTCCGGCCCTGCACACGTAATAGCGTCGCAGCCGTGATCGTTGACGTGATCTTGCCGTGCCTGAACGAGGCGCTGGCGTTGCCTTGGATTCTGGACAGGATGCCGGCCGGCTTCCAGCCGATCGTTGTCGACAACGGCTCCACCGACGCGTCGGGCGAAGTCGCCCGGTCGCTCGGCGCGACCGTCGTGTCCGAGCCGGCCCGGGGCTTCGGGGCAGCCGCCCACGCCGGCCTGCTGGCGGCGACCTCCGACCTGGTGTGCTTCTGCGACTGCGACGGCAGCCTCGACCCGCGGCAGCTTCCGCTGCTGACCGGCCCGCTGGAAGCCGGCCAGGCCGACCTCGTCCTCGGCCGCCGCCGCACGCAGCAGCGGGATGCCTGGCCGCTGCCCGCGCGGGTGGCCAACTGGGAACTGGCGCGGCGGGTCCGCCGGCGCACAGGACTGGGCATCCGTGACCTGGGACCGATGCGCGCGGCAGGCCGCGAGGCGCTACTCAGCCTGAACCTCGCCGACCGGCGGTTCGGATACCCGCTTGAGATGGTCATGAACGCGGCGGCGGCCGGCTGGCGCGTGTCCGAGGTCCAGGTGACCTACCTTCCCCGCATCGGAAAGTCCAAGGTGACGGGCACTGTGGGCGGCTGCCTGCGCACCGTGCGCGACATGAGCCAGGTACTCGCCCGGTGATGACCCCAGCGCCGAAACCAGCTACCACCCTGCTCGTCATCGCGAAGCAGCCAGTGCCCGGCCGGGTCAAGACCCGCCTAGTGCCGCCGTGCACAAGCGAGCAGGCCGCCGCGCTCGCCGAGGCCGCGCTCGCCGACACGCTGCACACCGTCCTGATGGCGCCGGCCGCGCGGCGGGTCCTGGTGCTTGAGGGCGAGCCGGGCCCGTGGCTGCCCCCTGGGTTCGACATCGTGCCGCAGTGCGGCGGCACGCTCGACGAGCGCCTTGCCGCTGCCTTCGCCGCTGTTTGCGGCCCCGCGCTCCTGATCGGGATGGACACGCCGCAGGTCACCCCCGGTCTGCTTGCCGTGGACTGGCGGGCTGCCGACGCCGTGTTCGGCCCCGCCGCCGACGGAGGCTTCTGGGCGCTCGGCCTGCGCGAGCCCGATCCCGCCCTGCTGCGCGGCGTCCCCATGTCAACCTCGGCCACCGGCGCCATCCAGCGCGCCCGGCTTGTCGCGGCCGGGCTGCGCGTGACCGACCTGCCGCAGCTGCGCGACGTGGACACGGCGGCGGACGCCCTGGCCGTGGCCCGCACGGCGCCGCACAGCCGGTTCGCCGCGCGGGCGCGGGAGCTAGCCGTGGTCCTGAGCCCGGTCGGCACGGGGAAAAGCGTCATCGGGGCCAGCGCCCTCGGGGAAACGGCGTGAGGGCCGGGGCGATCGCTCTGTACGAAGAGGCATTGCGCGAGCAGACCGAGGCGCTGGTCCTGCGGACCGCCGACGGCCGCGCGCTGCCGCTCCAGGTCTCCCGGTGGTGCGGGCCGCCCGATGCCGCCGACGAGGAACTGCTCCGGCACTGCCGCGGCCCCGTCCTCGACGTGGGCTGCGGCCCCGGACGGCTGACCGTGGCGCTGACCGAGCGGGGGATTCCGGCGCTTGGCGTGGACATCTCGCGGACTGCGGTGGCCCGAGTGCGCCAGGCCGGGGCTCCTGCCTTGCACCGTTCGGTATTCGACCCGCTGCCCGGGCCCGGCCGGTGGGCCACGGTACTGCTCGCGGACGGCAACATCGGCATCGGCGGCCTGCCGACCCGGCTCCTGCACCGCTGCGCCCAGCTGCTGGCGCCGGGCGGCCGGATCCTCATCGAAGCCGAGCCTGGCGACGTCGATGAGCAGCTGACCGGATGGCTGGAACACCCCGACGGCCGACGCGGCCCGGTCTTTCCCTGGGCCCGCATGGGCACGGCCGCCTTGCTGCGGGCCGCTGGGGAGGCCGGCCTGCCCGTCACGGGGCAATGGCGTCACGCGGACCGTGCGTTCGTCGGTGTGACCACCGCTAGCGGCATCCGTCTCACCAGTGAAACGGACTGCTTTGACGGGTCAGCCGCCCCGTTCGGGATAGAAGAACTTGACGCCGGGCCAGGGCGACCGTGGCGGGGCGTGCTCCAGCATCAGCAGCCGCGATCCGAATACAAAGCCGGCGCAGCTGGTCTGTCGGCCCCGTCCCCGGGACGCCGGCGGCGGCCATCATCGCGGCGGCCTGCTCCGCCGCGGTGATCATCGGCTCGTAGCAGCTGGCGTCGGCCGGCGAGTTCGTGAGCAGGGTGGCCAGGACGAGCCCGTCGGCGCGGATGACGTTCTGGGGGTTGCAGCCCTGGACGAAGCCGCCGCCGCGGACTCGCCTGATCGCGGTCAACCGGAAGGTACCCCTTCGCCCTAACCAGATTCTTTCGAACACCCTGTCGGCAAGCCTGGGAACGAGTCATCCCAGGTCAGACGATTCTGCAACAGCCCCCATGCATGCGCTGTCTGCTGGCAGCACGGCCGCCAGCAGACAGCGCGGGCACTGAGCCCCGGCGGGGGTCAGGCCTTCGCGGCCGGCGAGTGCTCGCGTAGATAGCGGACGAGGCCGATGACATCCTCGGGGACGAGCCGCCCGATGGCGCCACTTGAGTACACACTGACGACGACGTTACCCGTAGGGTCGAGCACGAAGCCGGTGGACTGCAGGTACACCGGGTCCTGGTTGACGAAGGCGCCGGTGAGAGAGGCGACGGCCGGAGCCACCGCACTGTAGCCGACGGGGAAGGTCAGGTTGAGCTTGGCGACCAGGGCAGCGGTGGCCTGCTTGTCGTCGACCGAGAGGGCGGCGACGCGGATGCCCGCGTCCGCCAGCGCCTGACCGGACCGCTCGAAGGCCCGCAGCTGCGCGTTGCAGTACGGGCACCACGCGCCCCGGTAGAACAGCACGACGCCGAAGTCGCCGGCGAACGCCTCGGGGATGGTAAGCGTCTGGCCGTCGGTGGTGCTGATCGTCAGCCGGGGGAACGGGTCGCCGGGGTTGAGCAGAGGCACTGTGCTTCTCCTTCATGGTCGCTCGTGACGGCGTCGGACGAGAACCGTCTGACGCATATGCGTCGTGTCCCCCGCCCGTCTTACCGATGAATTTCGCCCGGGTGCCGGCCGGTAAGAAGCCACGGCCGTACGCCGCTAACCAAAAGCATCCAGCAGTTCATAAGCATCTGAGGAACGGACCCGGCTGGCTCTCCGCCGCCCAGCCTCACCGTCAACCGTTAAGGGGACCACCATGACGACTGACTTCACCGGCAAGACCGCGTTGATCACGGGGGCCGGCCGCGGCATAGGCCGGGCCATCGCGCTCGGGCTGGCCGACGGCGGCGCCGGCGTTATTCTGCTCGCCCGCACCCCAGGGCAGCTAGACCAGACCCGCGCCCTGCTGCGTGAGCGGGGCGTGCCCGCCGGGCGGATCAGCGTGCTGCCCGCTGACCTCGCCGATGAGCAGGACCGCGGCCGTGCCGTAGCGGCCGCGCTGGCGGCGGGCGGCGTCGACATCCTGGTCAACAACGCGGCCACCGTTGAGCCGCTCGGCCCCTCCATCGGCATCGCGGCCGCGGACCTGAGGCTGGCCTTCGAGGTCAATGTCGTCGCGCCGGCCGCGCTCACCGTCGCCGTTCTGCCGGGCATGGTCGATGCCGGCTGGGGACGCGTCGTCAACGTCTCCAGCGGCATCGTCGCCTACCCGGCCGGCATGGTCCGCGGCAACGCCTACGCCACCACCAAGGCCGCGCTCGAGGCGCACACCGTGAACCTCGCCGCCGAGCTGGCCGGCACCGGCGTGACCGTCAACGCCTACCGGCCGGGCGGGGTCGACACCGCCATGCAGGCCTGGATCCGCAGCCAGGCCCCCGAGCGCGTCGGCGCCCTGCGCGAGCGGTTCAACAAGAACTTCGCCGAGGGCACCCTGATCACCCCGGAGCACTCCGCCGCGGCGCTGCTGGCCCACCTGGCCGGCGACGACACCGGGGCCATCTGGGACGTCAGCACCGCCCCCGTAGGGGCCTAACGCCGCCGTACCTCGGTTACAACGCCCAGGTCGTGATCTAAGGCTGGCTGACGACAGTCGCCAACGGTCCGTTCGGAGGAAGGATTTTAAGAGCTTTTTCCGGGTCGCTGAGGTCCACCGGCGCGGACGAGCTGCTGATCACCACCATCACCCACGACCAGGCCGACCGGGTGCGCTCCCATCAGCTGCTGGCCGAGGAATGGCAGCGCTGGTGATCCGGGACTTAACCCCGCGTCTGCGCGGTGTATCCCTAAACGAGTTGTAACCAAGGCAAAGCCGCGAAATCCTAGCTAGGAGGGTTGCTACGACGCCGGAAACGCGGTGATGACGGCGATGAGCCTGCTAGCGGGTCTTTACCCGGACGATGACCTGAAGGCGTACTTCATTCGGCAGCGCTGCGGTCCGCAGCCGGGGATGCGCCGGGTCGACGTGGACGGCAACGGGTACCAGTGCTGGCTGTACGAGAACCACGGCTGGAACCGCGATCGGACGCTAAGCGACCGCACGGAAGCAGTGTCCTGGTGGCTGGGTGACCCGTGGCTGCCGAACCACCGGTTCGAGTACGGCGTGCTCGCGGACGGCGCCGACTCCGGCCACAGCGCGGCCGACGACCGAGACCAGGGGTGGGACGTCGGGCGCTGGGAGGAAGCGGCGACCGCCCTCGCGTTCCACATCGTGATGGAGACCGGCGCTCGTCCGCACGACGTCGGACCCAAGTCGACCGAGACCGGGGCCCGCGTCTACCAGCGGTTGCGCAGCAGGAACGCCGCCGCCCAGGTCTACTGGAGCGAAGGCCGGAGCCGTCTGGATGACCTGCGCGGCTCGTGCCCGATCCGGACCGACATCGCTCCCATGCTGCGCTGCGTGGTGCTGGCGGAGGCCGCGGTGCTGCTAGCCCGCCGACCGCATGCGGACGCTTACATCGAAATCGGCGACGCGCCCGCGGGCGTCGCGACGGAGGCCGCCCGCGTTCTGCGGAAATTCGATCTTCCCGCGCCCGCCTACCATCTGCTGGTCCGATAACGTTTCTGAGGCCGTTCGCGTACGCCGTTGACAGCAAACGCGACCTGTCACCGACGCCATCGACCCGAAGCGTCACCTGTCGCCTACGCCGTCGACCCCGATAGGCGATGTCGATGGCGTAGCCGACAGCCTGACGGACCTGTCGGTGGCGTAGTCGACATGCCACCAGCCGGACGTCGATAGCCTCGTCGGCAGGAAACGTGAGGAGAAGGATCGCTCAGACCCGCGCCGACAGCTCGGTGCCGCCCTTGAGCGGGAGGGACATGCCGACGAAGCCGTTGGCGGGATCGCGGACGTAGGCCAGGTAGTCCGGCTCGGCGTTGTCGTTGAACACGATCGCGCCCCGGCGCAGCTGCGGCGAGACCAACAGTTCGCCGGAGCGGCCTGACGTATCCGTGCCAGGGCCGGCTCCGGGCTCGCCGGGCGCCCGCGGTCGGCTGACGATGTCAGGCTAGAGGCTGGTTGAAGAGGGTCAGGCGCGTCCGGTCGAAGATCCAGTTCTTCTCATCCGAACGGACCCGGCTGACTCAGATTCCGCCGGCTGGCGCGAATACCTTCGATTGACGTGGGGAGAAGTGCGATCTCCGTGGTTCGCCTATTTGGAGAAAGCGCATGAGCAACGAACTGGCAGGTATGCGAATAGCATTCCTGGTCGCCAACGTGGGCGTCGAGCAGGTGGAGCTGACCAGCCCCTGGCAGGCCGTCAGGGACGCCGGCGGAGAGCCGGTTCTCCTGGCGCCGGAGAAGGAGCCCGTCCAGACCGTCAACCACGACACCGAGCCGGCTGGCGCTTTCGATCCCGATCATGCGGTCGGCGATGTCCTGGCCGAAGACTTCGCGGCGCTGGTGCTGCCCGGCGGCGTCGCCAATCCCGACAAGCTGCGCCTGGTATCTGAGGCGATCGCCTTCGTGCACGCAATCGCCGCTGCCGGCAAGCCGATCGGCGCGATCTGCCACGGCCCGTGGACGCTGGTCGAGGCGGGCGTGGTGGCGGGCAAGTCCCTCACCAGCTGGCCGAGCCTGCAGACCGACATCAGCAACGCCGGCGGCGACTGGCGCGACGAGCAGGTGCTCCTCTGCTCCGCCATGGGTTACGACCTGGTGACCAGCCGCAAGCCCGATGATCTGGACGCCTTCAACGCACAGCTCGTCAGAACCTTCGCGCGGGCGGCGTAAGAGACAGGCTGGTCCCCTGCCGCCGGGGCACCGGGGTGGATCGTCAGTAGCGCTCGTCTTCACGCATCTCGGCGAGGGCCGCGCTGAGCGAAACGTCCTCCTCCACCGCATCGCGCGCCGGGGTCGGCGGGATCGGCCCCGAATTGGCCCATGGGTAGCTGGCCCGTTCGCGGATGTGGGCCGGGAGCGGGATCTCCTCGCGCAGCTGCGGGTCGGGGAGCGGCTCGCCGAACGTGACTGCGATCGGGAGTACCCCGGCCCAGACGTCCAGGTCGTAGTCCTCGGGCTCGTCCGCGGGCATGCCCGCCCGGACCTTGACCGAGGCCTCGGTGAGGGGGAGGGAGAGCACCGCCGTGGCCGCCATCTCCTTGGCTGTGGGCTGCCGCGCGGCCGCCCACCGGCCGGGAATCAGGTGGTCGGTGATGAGCCGCAGCGCCTGCCAGCGCTCGTCCTCGTCCTTGACGATCGTCGCGGTGCCGAAGACGACGGCGCTCCGGTAGTTGACCGAGTGGCTGAACACCGAGCGGGCGGCGACCAGACCGTCCATGTGCGTGACGGTCACGCAGACCCGCTGCCCATCCGCCGCCCAGAACGCCCCGTTGGCCGACGACCCGTGCAGATACAGCGTGTCGCCGTCCCGGCCGTAGGCAGTGGGCAGCACGACTGGGTCGCCGTCCGCGACCACGCCGAAGTGGCAGATCAGGCCGGCGTCGAGCACCTCGTAGAGGGCCGCGCGATCGGCCTGGCCGCGTTCACGGTGCCTGCGCAGGGTGGTTCGGGGCGTGCTGGACAAGGGAGTGGTTTCGGTGCTCATGAGCTCGTAGCCTAAGGGACAAGTGGACTGGTACAAATAGCCAATCATGGAGAAGTCCTGATGACCACTTTGCCGTCTGACCTGCCGGTCGTCGTCGACCGGGCGAACGCCGCGCCGCTTGCCGGACAGATATCAGCGCAGCTCCAGGCGGCCGTCACGGGCGGCGTGCTGCACGCAGGAGACCGGCTGCCGTCTAGCCGGGACATGGCTGCCACGCTCGGCGTGAGCAGGACGGTGGTGACCAACGCCTACGCCCGCCTTTTCGCGGAGGGCTGGCTCGAGGGCCGCCACGGCTCCGGCACTTACGTGGCCGATGTCACCCCGCCCCCCGCCGAACGGAAGCGTGCTTCACGTCCTGCCGCCGTTGCCCTACCGGGTGCGAAGGCGCCAACGGCCGAGTCAGGAACGCCCGCTGGGGCAGCGCGCGAGCCGGGCGGGCGCGCCGCGCTCATCGATCTGCAGCCCGGCATCTCCTGGGCGGACGGAATCGAGCCCGCCGCCTGGCGGCGAGCGTGGCGGCAGGCGGGCGCGCACCTCCCGTCCCGGTGGCCCGACCCGTACGGGCTGCCAGAGCTTCGGGAAGCGATCGCCGCCTACCTGCGCCGGTCACGCGGGCTCGCCGTCAGGCCGGAGCAGGTCCTGGTCACGCAGGGAGTATCGAGCGGGCTGGCGCTGCTCGCGGACGCACTGCTGACGCCGGGCGACAAGGCCGGCCTGGAGGAACCCGGCTACCCCACGGGCCGTGAGGTGCTGCACCGGGCCGGGGCGCGGGTCGTGCCGTGCCGGGTCGACGCGCACGGCATCGTTCCCGAGGAACTCCCCGGCGATCTCAAGCTGCTCTACACCACGCCCGCGCACCAGTATCCGCTCGGCGGTCGGCTTCCGGTAAGCCGCAGGCAGGCACTGATCGCGTGGGCCAGGGCCACCGGCGCGATCATCGTCGAGGACGACTACGACAGCGAGTTCCGCTACGACGTCGGCCCGCTGCCAGCCCTGCACAGCATGGACCCCGACTCGATCGTCTACCTGGGCACGGCATCGAAGGTTCTCGCCACCGCCTTCGGCGCGGGCTGGCTGGTCGCCCCGCCTGAGCTCGTCGACCAGCTGGCGGCGCTGCGTCCCCGGCTTGGCGTTCGCATCCCCGAGCCGGTGCAGCACGCGATCCTCGCCCTGCTCCGCTCGGGCGACCTGGAGCGCCACGTCCGTAAGATGCGCCTGGACTACGCCCGCCGCCGCGCCGCCCTCGTCGACGGCCTGACCCGCCCAGGCCGGGACGCCACGGGCGCGGGCCACCACCGGATGCCGTTCCGGATACTCGGCGACACGGCCGGCATGCACGTGGTCCTGGAGCTTCCCGATCACTTCCCCGTCGGCCGCCTGATCGACGCGGCCGCCGAGCGCTGCGTGGTGGTCTATCCGCTCGACCGCTACTTCGCGGGCCAGCCCACGATGAACGGCCTGATCATCGGCTACGGCACGGCCACGCTCCCGCAGATCCGACACGCGGCCGCCGAACTTGCCATGCTGCTCAGCCGCTTCCTGGCGGCGTAGGAAGCGCACGCGGACGCAGGCTGGCTTCCGCCCTGCTGCGCAGGCGGCGGAGCATCCGGGCATCGGCGAAGCCGACCGTGCGCGCGGCCGCCTCCATCGTCGCCCCATGCCCGATCAGGTGTTCTGCGCGCTCCACGCGCAGAACCTGCTGATAGCGCAGGGGCGTCATGCCGGTCGCGGCGACGAAACAACGAGTCAGGGTGCGCTCGCTGACGCCGCAGGCCTCGGCGAGGTCCGCGAGCGGCAGGGTATCGGCGAACCGCGACTCAATGCTGTCCTGGGCGCGGTGCGCGAGGTCGCTGAGGTGGTTGCGGTGCCGGAGCATGGCGCTGGCCTGCTGCTCGTCGCCGTTGCGGCGAGCGTAGACCACCATCTCCCTGGCAACCTGCGCGGCGATGACAGGGCCGTCGCGAACGGCGATCAGGTGCAGCGCGAGGTCGATGCCGCTCGCGATCCCGGCCGAGGTGGCGATCCGCCCGTCGACGACGTAGAGCACGTCGCGGATGATCGTCGCGCCCGGGTACCGCACCGCCAGTTCGTCCTGGATGAGGTGGTGCGTCGTGCAGCGGCGGCCGTCGAGCAGTCCGGCCCGGCCGAGCGCGTCCGCCCCGGCGCAGACGCTCACGACGGTACCGCCGTCGGCATGGTGACCGGTGAGCCGTCCGAGCGTGGTGGCGGACAGGGCGCCGGTGCCCGCGATCATGGGGGAGCGCCAGCCGGGCACGATGATGAGGTCGTCGGTGGTCAGCATGGGCCAGTCAGTCCCCGCGCGGACGGTAACGCCCTGCGCCGTGCGGACGTCTTCCTGCTCGGCGACGTAGTGGAGCTCGTATCCGCACCCGAGGTCGGCCGCGGTGCAGAACGCCTGGGCAGGTCCGGCCAGGTCCAGCAGGTGCAGGCCCGGGACGAGCAGGAAGACGACCCTAGTCACGATCTGGTCAACGCGGCCGGTCTGCTGATCACTTCCTCGATGGTGGCGATGGTGGCGAAGCGCCCGGCGAGCGCGTACTCGGTTCGCTCGATCACCGCGCTGGCGGGCAGCGTTCGCGGGTCCGCCAGCAGCTCTTCCACCGTCTGCTCGGGCGGCGCGTCACGATGCGCGATCGGGTTGGTCGCGGTGGCCTCGGTGACGAACGCCACCTGGTAGCCGAGGTCGAACGCCAGCCTGGCGGTGGTCTCGCAGCACTGCTCGGTCCTGATTCCGCAGACGACAAGTTCCGTGATACCGCGCTGCGTGAGCAGCCGCTGCAGGCCGGTCGTGGTGAACGCGTTATGCGCGGTCTTGGTGAGGACGGGCTCACCGGCCCGCGGCGCAAGAGGCTCGATGAGGCGGACGTGGCCGCTGGCGGGGTCAAATGTGCCGCCTGATCCCGGTTCGGTGTGCAGTACCCACACGACAAGGTTGTCGCTGGCCCGGGCGCCGTCGACCAGGCGAGCGACCTCGTCGGCGATGCAAGGGTTTGAGATGGCGTGCCAGAGCGGCCGCTGGCGGAAGGATTCCTGGACGTCGATGACGATAAGAGCGCGAGTCATGTCCTCAAGCATCCCTGTCCGCCGGCCGGCCCAAAAGACAGGATCAGGTCCCGCTGCGGGCCGATCCGGTCACGCCTTCGGGCGCCGCTGGGTGATCATCGGCGGCGGCTGAACTAGGGTGATGTCATGCGGCTGATCAGATTTCTGGCCGGCGACGGCGAGCCCCGCGTCGGGATCCTCAGCCAGGGTGGCGAGGGCGGGACGGGTTCGGTGACCGTCCTCGGGGCGGCGGGCTCGCTGGGCGAGCTGCTTGCCCTGCCGCTGACCGAGATCCGCCGAATCTGCGAGTCCCCTGCGGGCGAGACTATGCCCGCGGTCGAGGTTCAGCTGCTCGCGCCGGCCGACGGGCGCATAGAGGTGTGGGCGGCCGGCGTCACCTACGAACGGTCGAGGACCGCGCGGATGGCGGAGAGCGAGCGGTCGGCCGACGTCTACGACCAGGTGTACGCGGCGGAGCGGCCCGAGCTGTTCTTCAAGTCGGCGGCCTGGCGGGTCAGCGGCCCGGGCGCGCCGGTGTCGATCCGCGGCGACTCCACCATCGACGTTCCCGAGCCCGAGCTGGCCGTGGTGCTCAACGCCGCAGGCGCCGTCACGGGCTACACCATCTGCAACGACATGAGCTCACGGTCCATCGAGGGGCAGAACCCGCTGTACCTGCCGCAGGCCAAGACCTACGCCGGCAGCTGCGCGGTCGGCCCCTGGATCGTCCCGGCCTGGGAGATCCCCGACCCCTACGCGCTGACCATCGAGCTGACGGTCTCTCGTGACGGCAGGGCGGCCTGGGAAGGCAGCGCGAGTACCTCGACGCTGCATAGGAAGATCGACGAGCTGGCCGCCTGGCTGTTCCGCGAGAACGAGTTCCCGGCCGGGGTGATCCTGTCGACCGGCACCAGCCTGGTTCCCGAGCTGCCGTTCACGCTCCAGGCCGGCGACGAGGTCCGCATCACGATCTCCGGGATCGGCGGCGCGCTGGTCAACCCCGTGGTCCGAGGTAAGGCCGCCCTTGCCGGGACACCTGTGATACGGGGTTAACTACGCAGGTCGGGGGAAGCAGGGCGATATGGCGAACCCGGTCGAGCTGCTCAAGAAGGTGATTGGCGCGGTCGATGCATGGCAGCGGCGACATCGCTGGGCCGGCGTGCCTTACGCGGTGGTGAAGAAGTTCGGCGACGACAACGCCAACCTGGTCGTCGTCGCGCTGGCCTGGTACGGGTTCACCGCGATCTTCCCCCTGCTGCTAGTCGTGGTGACGATTTTCGGGCTGATAGGCGAGGCCTCAATCGGGACCAGCGTCCTGCACACGCTTCAGGAGTTCCCGGTGGTCGGTATCGACTTCAAAGCGTCTAACAACAGCGCCCTGCCCGGCAGCACCCTCGGGCTGATTGTCGGCCTGGTCGGGCTGATCTACGGCGCCCAGGGCGTCACCCAGACCGCGCAGCTGGCGATGGCCACGGTCTGGAACATCCCCCAGGTTCAGCGCACGGGCTTCCTGCCGCGGCTCGGTCGGAGTATCGCCGGCCTGATCACAATCGGGTTCGCGTTCCTTGTGAATGCCTTCGTCACGACCTATGCCACCGGCGGTACCTCCAACTATGCGATCAGGGTCCCGGTTCTGGCCGGCCTGCTGGTGCTCAACTGCGCTCTTTACTTCGCCAACTTCACGCTGCTGACCGCCAAGGTGGTGGGCCCGCGCGGCCACCTCCCCGGCGCGGTACTGGGCGGGGTGGCGTTCACCGCGCTGATCACCATCGGCACCGGGCTGGTGACCCATGACCTGAAGAACGCCAACCAGACCTACGGCGCGTTCGGCGCGGTCATCGGCATCGTGGCGTTCCTGCTGCTGCTGGCCAAGCTCAGCCTGTACGCGGCGGAGCTGAACCCTGTCCTGGCCCGTAGGCTCTACCCCCGAGCCCTGCCCATGATCGACGAGCCGACCGACGCCGACCGGAAGGTGCTGGCCGATATCGTCCACGCCGAGCAGCGCCGCGAGGACGAGGTGATCGGCGTTGGCTTCGGTGACCAGGCGGCTGACGAGGCCGCATTCGACGCCAGGCGGCCCGATCCCCGGTAACCGCGGCCGAGCTCGGAATGCAGGGGCGTATAGCGGGTAGTGGGCGCCTTCGTGGCGAAGGCGTTCGGATATCTCGTGGTGGGGCTGCGGTTCCCGCTCATTCTTGCCTGGGCGGCGGCGGTGGTCGCCGCCCTGCTTTTTCTGCCGCCGTTGCCGCCGTCGGGCGGCCTGTCTGACCTGATCCCGGCGGGATCACCGGCCGCGCAAGCGGACGCCACCGCGGCCCGGCTGTTCGGCTACCCGCTGGAAGCGGGCATCGCCGTCGAGCAGCGAGACGCCCATGGCCTGCCGTCATCGGTGGTGGACAAGACGGCGCGAGCGGCGGTCAAGTACAACCGCCACGCCAGCATCCCCGGCCTGCTGGCAGTCATCCCGATACCGAACGGGGCGGGCATCCCCGCGGTTATCAGCGTCTCGCCCGCCAGCGCAGCCGGCCTGCTGGAGGGAGTCCGCCAACGCTCGTCCACGATCGTCACCTTCCTTGAGTTCAGCTCCGACGCGACGATGCAGCAGCAGGTGTCGGACGCCGAAACGTACGCTCACCTCTACCTGAGCGATGTCGTCGGCGTGACCGGGCCGGTGGCGGCGCAGTACGAGCAGGGCCTGATTATCGATCACGACCTCATCTGGGTGGAACTGCTCACCGTGCTGGCGATCGCGCTGATCGTTGGCCTTAGGTTCCGGTCGCTACTGGCCCCGCTCACCGTGCTGGCGTGCGCCGGGACCGCGTACGTGCTCGCAGTCCGGCTGGTGGCCTGGGGCGCCCAGCGCATCGGCATCGCGCTGCCGCAGGAGGCCGATCCGGTCCTGGTGGTGCTGCTGCTCGGCGTGACCACCGATTATTGCGTCTTCTTCCTCGCCGGAATGCGGACCAGGCTGGCCGAGGGCGCGGACCGCCTCCAGGCGGTTCGCGACTCGACCGCCGCGTCGGCCCCGATCGTCCTGGCCGCCGGGTTGATCGTGGCCGCGGGTACCGGGGCGCTCCTGGTGGCCCGCGCAGGCCTGCTGCGCGCCTTCGGCCCCGGGCTCGCGGCGACCGTCCTGGTGGCCATGGTGGTGTCGCTGACGCTGATGCCGGCGCTGCTCGGTGCGCTCGCCGGGTTGATGTTCCGGCACGTCGCCCCGGTCAAGCCGGCCGCCCCGGAGACACCGATCGCCCGGTTCGCCACCGCTGGCCCGGTGGCGCTGCTGGCGATCGCCGTTTGCGTCGTGGGACTCGGGATTGCGGCTTCCGCCGCCAGGGAACTTGGTCTGGGCTCCCCGCTGATCGGCGAGATGCCGTCGTCGTCGGAGGTGGTCCGGGCCAGCGCGGCGGCATCCGCTGGGTTCGCGCCCGGGATACTTGCGCCGACCGAGGTGCTGGTCATCGGGCCGGACGCCGGATCGCAGGCCGCGGCCGACCGTCGCCTGGAAGTTGCCCTTGGACGGCAGCCGGGCGTGGCCAGCGTCGTCGGACCGTCGGTGCTGGCCGGCTCCGCTGCCCCGGCATCGACGTCCAATCCGATGATCGCCAAAGACGGGCAGGCGGTCCGCTTCGCGCTGATTTATAACACCGACCCACTGAACGCCACCGCGATCGGGCAGGTCCGGGTGCTGACCGCGCGGCTGCCAGCGCTGGGCGATGCGGCGGGCCTGCGCGGCGTCAGCTACCAGGTTGGCGGGCAGACCGCGCTGACCGGCGACGCCATCAACGCGACCGCCTCTGATCTGTGGCGCGTCGGGCTGACGATCATCGGGCTGACTCTGCTGCTGCTCATCGTCTTCCTGCGCGCGCTGCTGGCGCCGGTCTACCTGGTTGCGGCCAGCCTGCTCGCGGTGCTGGCGACGCTCGGGCTGACGATCGTGATCTGCGATGCGTTCTTCGGATCAGCCGACCTGGTGTTCTTCGTGCCGTTCGCGGCCGGCGTGTTGCTGGTATCGCTCGGATCCGACTACAACGTCTTCGTCGTCGGGCGTATATGGGAAGAGGCGCGGTCGCGCCCGGCCAGGGACGCGGTAGCCGTTGCCGCTCCGCGCGCCTCCCGGGCGATCACCACTGCGGGGATCGCGCTGGCGGCCAGCTTCGGCCTGCTCGCGATCATCCCGCTGGAGCAGTTCCGGCAGCTGGCGATATTCATGGCCGTCGGCGTCATCCTGGACACCGTCATCGTCCGGTCGGTCCTGGTGCCGAGTCTGGTGGCCTTGACCGGCCGGGCCGGGATGTGGCCGGGCCACCAGCGGGTAACCGCGCCCGCCCAGTCGGCAGCGGAACTGTCGGACGTTGGCCAGTGACGCTCGTGCCCCGGAGTGGAGCTGAGCGACTCGCCTGTGCGTCGCTCAGTCGCGCTGCCAGGGGGCTTCCTCGCCCATCTTCTTGTAGTACTTGGCGAGGTGGCTCTTGACCCGGTCGATGTCGGATTGCGGCAGCTCGACGCCACCGCGTGATCCTTGCATGACATTTCCGGCGGCCATGATGCCGTGAGGGACGGCGACGAGCCTGCCGTCCACCACGTCGGCGATGAGGAGCTTGTAGGCGGTGAAATGATCCTTGTTCGCGCTGTCGTACCAGAGGTGCGCGTCCCGGTACTTGGCGTTGGGCGCGTCCTCGGCGCCGGTCCATTTCCTAACGCGTTTCTCCGCTGCCGTACCATCCCACTTCCGGTCGTGGTCCGCCAGCGGAAGGTCTTGGAAGGCCGAGACTGCCATCGTGTGTCCTCTCGTCAGAGATCGTCACGGAGGTTGGTCCGTTACCCGGCCGGGCACACTCCATGCATCGCGCCGCCGTCGGAGGCAACGGTGCTCGGGTGGTGCTCAGGCGGGGGCGGCCTCCAGTTGGGCGAGGTAGTGGCTGAAGCCGTGCGGAGCGCGGGATTCGCGCCTGGCCGAGGTGATGACGGGCAGGGCGCGGGTCCGCAGCACCCGGCTTCCCACGCCGGCCAGCGCCGCGACCAGAGCGTGGTCCTCGGCCGTGGGCAGCGCCGGGAATCCGCCCGCCGCCAGGTAGGCCGAGGCGCGGAAGCCCAGGTTGGCGCCGTGGACATGGCTGTGCTGACCGGTTCCGGTGTCAACGCCTTCGTACCGCTCACGGAACAGCGATCGCGTCCCCGGCGGGTAGCCGGACCAGTCGGCTACCTGGATCGTGCCGACGATCGCGTCCCAGCCCTGGCTGGCGTGGCGCACCTGCTGGCGCAGCCAGCGAGCGGGGACCAGCGTGTCGGCGTCGGTCGTCGCCAGCCAGACGCTCGCCGGGTCCAGGTGCCTGGTCAGGCGCAGCACCTCGCGCGCTCCGGCCGCGCGGGCGGCGCCGGCGCTCCCGGCGCTGATCGAGACGACCGAGGCGCCGCCGCGCCGCGCGACCTGGGCGGTCCGGTCCCGGCAGGCGTCGGCGACCACGACCACGTGCGCTGGTATGCCCCGCAGCGCCCGCGCGGCGCGGCGCAGGCTGGTCAGGCAGGCGGGGAGCAGGTCCTGCTCGTTGTGCGCGGGGACGATGACGCCGATGGAGCGGATCACACGATCCCCCCGGCCTGGGCGACCGACCTCAGGTCCCCGCCGGAGTGGGTGTAGACCTCGGCGGTGAAATCCGAATCCCGGTACCTCGCCAGCCGGGCCAGTCGCGGGTCCCCGGCCAGGATCTCGTGAACCTCATCGCCGGCCCGCGGATGATCGGGCGCGAGGTGCCGCCAGTGCACCGCGATCAGATGCCCGCCCGGACGGAGCGCCAGGAGGCCGAGGCGGAGCATCTGGTTCAGGTCCGCGTCGTCGAAGTAATAGAGGATCTCTGAGAACACGATGAGGTCGAACGAGCCCATCGGCCACTCGCGGGGGATCACCCGCTGCTCGACCCGCACGCCGGGCAGCCCTGCGGTCCTCGACCCTGCCGATTCGACCGCGTCGGGGATCGCGTCGCAGGCGAGCAGGCTGTCGCAGCGGGATGCGAGTCGCGCGGTGAGCACCCCGATCGAGCAGCCGGGCTCGAATGCGGTGCCATAGCGCTCACGGGGCAGCAGGGCGACGGTGAGCGCGTACTTGCGCGTCTCGTACCAGCGTTCGGCCAGCCCGTACGGATCGGGTGAGGCGCTGTAGCGGTCGCGGAAGTGACCCGGATCGAGCGTCACGGCAGCAGAACCTCCACGGTGCGGGTGAAGTGGGCGATCATGCCGGGGGTCAGCACCGGCCCGAGGCCGTGGCCCCTGTCCTCGGTCTGGCTGGCGAAACAGGTAATCGCCGCGCGCTTCCTGCTCGCCGTGCGAGGCGCGAGCGGGACCCGCAGCGCCTGGTCCCAGGGCACCCGGGGGTCGGCGGGGAAGGCCCAGTGCCACATCCAGACCGGGAAGCAGTAGAAGGCGGCGGGCGCGGCCCCGCGTGCGGCGCGGCCCGCTGCCTCGTGGTCGGGGTGCTTGTCGCGGTCCCAGGGGGCGAGGCAGAGATCGAAGCCCGCGACAAGCGGGGCCAGCGCTGCTGCGAGCTCATCCTCGCAGTCGGCCAGGCCACCGTCGGGCAGCCCGAGCCGAATCACCTCGGCGCCCTGGACGCCTAGGGCGCGCAGCGCGGCGTCGGTCTCCGCGGTCCGCCGCCGCCCGAGGGGGGCCGGCGAGGCATGCCCTCGATGCGAGCGCTCGCCATCGGTGACCGCCACCAGCCGCAGCCGCGCGCGCGATGCCGCCAGCATGGATATGAGGCCGCCGGACCCGAGCACCTCGTCGTCGGGGTGCGCGGCCACGACGACGGCGCTCTTCACCCCGGCCAGACCGGTCCGCCCGGCGCCGGGGAGCGTGCTCAGCCACGGCCAGGCAGCCCAGGTTCGCTCATCCGTGCCGGGCGCGTCAATCGGATGTCGGCCGGAGGTGCGGTTTACCACGTGTCTCCGCCCTCGGCGACGAGCTCTCCGAGCCGCGCTAGGTCACGCTCGGCGTGATGCTGGCGCAGGTAGACCGTCAGATCGGCGACCGCGCGGGAATGCGCCTCATCGTGGCCGAGCGGCCCGGCGCCCAGCGCGCGCCCCGTTCTTGTCAGGACGTCGGTGGCGACCGCCTCGGTCAGCGCGCGCACCCGCAGGGCTCGCACTGGTCCTTGGCGACGCAGGTCACCAGGGTCGGCGTCGATCTCGTCAGCGGCCTGGTCGAGCGCGGCCCGCGCCGTGCGCAGCCCGAGATCGACCGCGCCCAGATGCGCCAGCGCGTGCGGGCCAATGTCGCGCTTGGAAGCGGCGCTGAGCAGCGTCCGCGCAACGCCGCGCGCCCCTCCGTACCAGCAGGCCGCCACCCCGACGCCGCCGTGGCTGAACCCGGGCCTCTTCGTATATCCGTCAGGCGGCCCGACTGGCACCGCCGGAACCCCCGGGAAGCTGACGTCCAGCGTGTCGCTGCCCGCCATCCCGGTGGCGGGCCAGCTGCCCGCATTCGGGTCAAGCAGATCCGTGCCGACGGCGAACAGCCGCGCACCGTCGTCAGCGGCCGCCGTGACCAGGACGTCTGTGCAGATCCTGGCCCCCGAGCAGTATTGCTTGGTGCCCTGCAGCAGCCAGCTATTCTCCCGTCGGGTCGCCGTCACGTTGGGACCGGGCGGGTTCGCCGCCCACACGCCCCAGCGGCTGCCGGGTTCCGGACGCGGGCCGCCAAGCTCGGCCAGGATCGCCACCGCGTCGGCGTGCCCTTCGCCCAGCCGGGCCAGCGACAGGTCTTCCCCGGCGAGGTCGGCGAACGCGGCCCACCGGTCCCTGGTCGCGCCGGCGCCAGGCAAGGGAAGGTCCAGCCTGCCCGACTCGACGGCCGCGGCGAACGCGCGGGCGGTCCGCCGCCAGGCGGCCTGCGGGCCTTCGCCGCCCTGCCCCCAGTGGTCCGACAACTCCCGATGGTCCCTCACCCGAGCCCCCGATGGTTCATCACGTGCCAAGCAGGTCGACGAGGTTGTCGGCGTGCTCTTCCTCGTCGGCGAGGATGTCTTCCAGGAGCCTGCGCGTGGTGGGGTCGGCGTCGCCCAGCCAGCGAATGATCTCCTGGTAGCTGGTGATGACGATGCGCTCGGCGGTCAGGTTGTCGCGCAGCATGCCCTCCAGGTCGCCGTCGGCGAAGGTCTCATACGTGGTGTGCGCCCGCTTCGCGACCGTGGCCGGGTCGAAGTCGGGGTCGCCGCCGAGCTGGCTGATCCGCTCCGCCGCCCGCATCGCATGACCCCGTTCCGACTCGGCATGCTCGGTGAACTCGCCGGCGACCTGCGCGCGGTTGATGCCCGAGGCGGAGATGGCATGCCGGGTGTAGCGCATCCAGCACACGATCTCGGTGGCCACGACCTCGTTGAGGACGGCGATGACCTCCTTGGGGTCCTTACCGTAGGAGCCGGTGACCGGTCCTTCCTCCATCTTCTGGCGGACCCGCTTGCGGATTGCGGTGATGTCGGTGGTGAAGCTGCCTGCTGGCACGGCGTAAACCCCCAGGTGGAGACGGTAAGCGGAGATCACCCGCTACCCGAGGCCGCACGGTTCACACCTACCCGCTCCGGAGTTTGACCCGGATGGAATACTCACGCGTGCCTGGGGCAGCCGGATGCGCGCATCCGACTGGTACCGATGGTGACCGCGCGCCGGGCCCAACCCGCAGAAACCCGCGTCCGTTCGAAAGATCAAGATCAACAGCCTTGGGCCGAACGGACGCGTGGTTTTACGCCCGCCGCCGCCCTCACCCGCCCCCTGCGAGTACGGCCCCGGCGGACACGGGGCGACGGCCGTGTCAGGTAGTCGCGGACGGGGTCAGGGCCCGGAGCGGGGCTGCGAGTTCGCTGGCGAAGAAGTCGATGAACCCTTCCGGATCGGGTCCGGCGTTCATGGTGACCGGGTGGTCGAAGCCCGCGTCCACGAATTGCTGTGCGACCTGCAGGTGCCGCTTGACATCGGGCCCGCAGGCGAACTGCCCCCTGACCTGTTCGGGGCCGATGCTTGCGGTCGCCGCCTCGAAGTTCACCGGGTTGGGCAGCTCGGCCATGACCTTCCACCCGGTCAGCGCGAAGACGCTCTTCTCCAGGACCGCCGCGACCGCCGCGTCCTCGTCCTGCGCCCAGGCCAGGGGCATTTCCGAGTAGGCGGGGCCGCGGCCGCCCAGCCGCTGCCAAGTGCTCACCAGGTCGCCGTCGGATTCGGTGGCGAACAGGCCCGTCGCCGAGCTCGGCGGCGATCCTGGCTGATTCCGGCCCGCTCGCCGCGACGGCTATCACCGGGAGTTCGTCGGGGAGGTCGAATACGCGGGCATCCTCGAGCTGCAGGTACTTCCCGTTGTAAGAGCGATACCCGCCCTTCCAGAGCAGCCGGATAATCTCCAGCGCCTCACGGAATCGCTCATGACGGAGGCGCCGGGCCGGAAAGCCCGTGCCGACCACGTGCTCGTTGAGGCGCTCCCCGGCGCCGGCCCGAGCGTGAAGCGCCCGTCCGAGATGATGGCGAGGGTCGCTGCCGCCTGGGCGATGATGGCCGGGTGGTAGCGCACCGAGGGGCAGGTAACGCCGGTGGCCAGGCCGATCCGCTCGGTTCGCATCGCGATGGCCGACAGCACGCCCCAGGTGAAGGGGCTGTGGCCCTGGGCTTCCACCCACGGATGATAGTGGTCGCTCATCTCTACGAAGTCGAAGCCCGCCTGCTCGGCCAGCACGGCCTGACGGATGAGATCCTTCGGGCCGAAAGCCTCGGCGGTGAGCTTGTATCCGATCTTCATGTCAGTCCCCCTTGGCGGTTGTCATCTCTGGAGCGTCTCGGTCGGCGGCGCAGTGGGGTGCCCAGCGGCTTGGTGATGGGGCGGGCCCGCCAGCACCGCCAAAGTTCCTCGGGCTCCCACGCGTCCAGTTGCGGCGAAACGGTGGTCCGTCCTGCTTCCGACCGCGTTCCCCGTCCCCGGCCAGCTCATAGCGCCCCGCCTGCGAGCGTCTCTGATTCCTGGCTAACTGCCAGCAGAAGGCGACTTCAAACCCGGTGTGAATATCTTCGATGAGCGCGGGGAGGGGTCCCGTCTCTGTGGTTCGGAGGAGAGCCACGGTGATGCCAGCTCACTAGGTGAAGCGGCAATCCGAGAAATCACAGGGGATTCTGCACGCGTGCACTCGTTTACCACGGTCCGAAGAACGTGTCGGTCGATCAGGTAGCGGACGCCACCATCGAGCGCCCGACCGACGCGCTGGACCAAAGTCATCCTGCACCCGTGACCACGCCGCAAAAGATCTGGAGAAGCACATGAGCAACGAACTCGCAGGTAAGCGCATTGCGTTCCTGGTCGCGAACGCGGGCGTCGAGCACTCGGAGCTGACCACCCCGTGGCAGGCGGTCAAGGATGCCGGCGGCGAACCGGTCCTGCTCGCGCCGGAGAAGGAAGCGGTCCAGACGGTCAATCACGACACCGAGCCGGCCGACTCCTTCGATCCCGATCACGCGGTCGGCGAGGTCTCGGCGGCGGACTTCGCCGGGCTGGTCCTGCCCGGCGGCGTCGCCAATCCCGACCAGCTGCGCCTGGTACCGGAGGCGGTCGCCTTCGTGAAGGCCTTCGCCGCTGCGGGCAAGCCGATCGCGGCGATCTGCCATGGCCCGTGGACCCTGGTCGAGGCGGGCGTGGTGGCGGGCAAGACCCTGACCAGCTGGCCCAGCCTGCAGACCGACATCCGCAACGCCGGCGGCGCCTGGCGTGACGAGCAGGTGGTTCTCAGCCCCGAGCAGGGCTTCGACCTGGTGACCAGCCGCAAGCCCGACGACTTGGACGCGTTCGACGAGCAGCTGGTCAAGTCGTTCGCGCGGGCGGCCTGAGAGCCCACTGGGGTTATCGCCGATCGGACGGCCCGGCGGGCCGTCCGATCAGGCTGTCCGGCAGGCGGGCGAGCAGCTCGCCAGGGCTGGGGTAAATCTGCGCGGCGCCGACGTCGGCGATGCGCGGCCTGCGACGTCACCAGGCCGTTGTCGGCGTCCTTGTCCCGGTCAGCCGGAAGCAGCCGGTCAAGCAGCTGGCCTGAGCCCATCCCGATGGTCCGGTGGATGTCTTTTCTTGAAGTACTTGGCGGGTGGACCCTGAGCCCCTGAGCGGTCTGCTGCTGCTTAGCCGTCGTCTAGGCGCGGGAAGGTGACCTCCTCCAGGATCAGCTGAATCGCGGCGGCAACCGGGAGCGCGATAAGCGCACCGATGATGCCCATGACCACGCCGCCGATGACGATGGCGACCATGCCGCCCAGCGCCGGAACCTTCACCGTGTGCCCGATAATCCGGGGCACCAGCAGGTAGTCCTCGGCCAGCCGGTAGGCGATGTAGAAGGCCAGGGTGGCGACCGCCACCGGGAGCGAGACGGTGAGCGCCACCAGCGTGACGATGGCGCCGCCGACCGTCGAGCCGATGACCGGGATGAGGTCGAGCAGGAAGATCAGCAGCCCGAGCAGCGCCGGATAGGGGATACCCCACGCCAGCATCCATAGGAACGTCCCCGCGCCGGCGATGAACGAGGTGATCACGTTCCCGAGCACGTAACCGCCGACCTTGGTGAATATCTCGTCGCCGAGGAGCACCACCCGCGTGCGCCGCGAGTGCGGGACCAGGTGATACAGGAACAGCTTGACCTGCGGCATGCCGACCAGGAAGTAAATGGTCATCACCGCGACCAGGAGCATCGAGGACACCGCGCTGATCACGATCTGCCCCGCCCCGATCACCCCGCCCACGAGGGCGCTCCCCTTGGTGTTCAGCAGGCTGGTCACGCGCTGCTCGATGTGGTACTTGTCGTTCAGCCTGCCCAGCGTCGAGCTGTGGTCCTGAAGCTGGTGCACGTACTTCGGCAGCTCGTTGACCAGAGCGGATGTCTGCGCCGAGACCGGCGGGATGGCCGCCGCGATGAATCCGCCGACGAACGCGAACAGCGCGAGAATGACGATCAGCACCGCCGCCCAGCGCCTCAGGCCATGGCGGGTAAGCCAGACCACGACCGGGTCGAGGCCCGCCGCGATGAAGAACGCGAGCCCGATCAGAATCAGGACCGAGCTGGCCTTGAGGAACAGCTCCACCAGACCGAAGGTGACGGCGACGCCCGCGGCGCCCATCATCCCGACCATGAACGGCGAGCGGGCGTTCAGCGGCTTGCCCGGCTTCCCGAGCCCGCCCGCCTGGCGCTCTGCCTCGGCGTCCTCGATGGCCTCCCGGACCGGGTGCCCCGGTTTAACCTCATCGAGGAGCGGTGAGGTAGCAGGCACCTGCTCTGCGGCAGGCTGCTCTTCCGGATCGTCGGCCGCTGCCGGACTCGTCGTTTCCTTGCTGGTGGTTCCACTCACGGCGGCTCTGCTTCCCAGCAAACGCGCCGAGATGCGTAAAACTCATCGCGACTTCTGGAGGGTCCTCATCGTGTCAAGCACTATGTTCGGCGTCGCCTTCGACGCCCGTGACGCTCGCGCCGCCGCGGCCTTCTGGGCGGCCGTCCTCGGGCGCACCGTCGCCGACGGAGCCGACGGCGACAACGCCGTGATCAACCCCGACCCGGCCATCCCCGGATCCAGGATCGGCTTCCACCGGGTCCCCGAGGGCAAGACGGTCAAGAACCGCATGCACTTCGACGTGATCACCAGCGACTTCGACGCCGAGGTCGACCGCCTGACCGGCCTCGGCGCCACCAAGCTCAACGAGGTCAACGGCGACGCTGCCCACTGGATCACCCTGGCCGACCCGGAGGGCAACGAATTCGACCTCATCGCCGGCTAGCGGCAAACGGCGGCGGGAAAGGCCTAAAAGCGATCATCCCGAACGGACCCTGGATGACTCTGGTCCGCCAGGGTCTCGGCCGGGATGAAGACCGTGTTCCTCGGGTAGCGGAGGCGTATGGCTGATAAAGAAACCAACTCGCGTGAAGAGGCCGCCGAGCTTCGGATCGCCCGCGTCAGAGCGCTCAACAACCATGACCTGGTCGCCGTCGTGACCTATCTGCTGGCCCGGCACCCGGACACCTTCCCGGCGCTGCTGGATGACGCGCTGAGCTCGGTCAGCCCGAAGGGCGCCCCGGCGGACTCATAGTGCAGGCGGGCGGCAGTGAGTACCGGCAGGCTAAGCAGGAGGTACCGGTGATGGGGCCTGGGCAGAACCCGGCTGCGGGGGAGCGGTCTAAGGCGGCCGCCGATCCGCGGCCGGAGTCGGTGGCCGCGCGTGATGACCGCAACCTGGCCGAGCTGATCCAGGAACTGCGGGTGGTGAGCCTCGGCGTGCAGGTGCTGTTCGGGTTCCTGCTCTCGCTGCCCTTCACCGTCAGGTTCACTAGCCTGGGCGGCTGGCAGCGCGACCTGTACCTGGCCAGCATCACGGCGTCCGCCGTCGCGACCGTGCTGCTGCTCGGCCCGGTCGCCTACCACCGCCTGGTGTTCCGCCGGGGCATGAAAGAGCCCCTGGTGAGGTACGCGAACCTGATGGCCGTACTCGGCCTGGCGGCCGTCGGCGCGGCCGTGCTGACCGCCGTTCTCCTCGTGACCAGCTACGTCGCGGGCGTCCTGCCGGCCGCGCTGATCACCGCGGTGGTCGGCTGCATGCTCGTGAGCCTCTGGTTCGCCCTGCCACTGGGGCGCCGCGAGGATAAGGTCTTAACCCCGCGCGACCCGGACGGGGACTGAGTCGGGTCGAGGAAGACGTGCGGGACCAGCGGCAGCCGGTCGGCCAGCCGCCGGTCTACCTCGTCGGCGATGTCCTCGGCCTGGTCGGCGCTGATCTCGTCATCGAAGGCGACCTGGGCGGCGACGATGAGCTGCTCCGGTCCGAGGTACATGGTGCGCAGCCGCACGAGCACGTCGACTCCCGGAGCCTGTTCGATCTCGGCCCGTATCACCGCCAGTTCCTTCGGGGCGGCGGCGTGCCCGATGAGGTAGTCCCGGCTGTCGAGGCCGAGCCGTATCGCCACCACGACGAGCAGTCCGCCGATGGCGATGGAGGCGGCGCCGTCCCAGACCGGTGATCCGGTCAGCTGCCGCATGAGCAGACCGAAGGCGGCCAGTCCGAGACCGATCATCGCTGCGCTGTCCTCGAACAGGGCCGTCTTGACCGTTGTATCGGGGCTGTCGCGGACGCGATCGAGCAGCTCGGTGTGCTCCCGCCGGGCCTCGCTGCGGAACTGAATGAGCACCCGGACCAGGGAGGTCCCCTCGGCTGCGGCCGAGACCGCGAGGACCACGTAGGCGATCAACGGGTTCTCGCTGTTGCCGTGTCTGAGCGCGAGTACCCCCTCGAAGACCGAGAACCCGGCCCCGGCGATGAAGATGCCGAACGCCGCCAGCAGCGACCAGAAGTAGCGCTCCTGCCCGTACCCGAACGGGTGCCGGGAGTCGGCGGGGCGCTCGCCCCGGTTCACCGACGCAAGCAGCAGCCCCTGGTTGAGGGTGTCAGCAGCCGAGTGGGCCGTTTCCGCCAGCATCGCGCTCGAGCCAACCATAATGCCGGCCGCGAGCTTGATCGCGCCGACCAGCAGGTTCGCGGCTCCGGCGATGATGACCGTTCCCCGCGTGGACATCTGCCCGCTCATGGCTGTCTCCGTTCTGCCCGGTCACTGCTCTGTTGTTGCCCCCGGCCGTGTTGTCCCTGCCCTCACGAGACGGGGCAAACCTGAGCGTCCCGGGCCGGGACGGCAGCGCCTGCCGATCGCCTAGCCGACCACAACGACAGTCGCGACCTGGTCCAGACCGGAGACCTTGAGCAGGGTTTCCGTGACCGGACCGGTCGTGCTGACGCGGATGGTGAGCCGGGCTTGCCTGGCGGCGGTGATGAGGGTCCGGATCGCGGCGCTGTCGCAATAGGTGACCGCGGTCAGGTCGACGGTGACGGCCTCGGAGGCGGCGGCCGCCTCGCCCAGGGCGGCCCCGAATCGACCGACGTTGGTCAGGTCGATGTCGCCGGCGGCGCGCACGGTGGGGGGTTCCCGCTCGTCGGCGGCGAGGAACTCGAACTGGGCGGGCGGGGTGGCGTCGTCAGTCATGGCTTCAGGTCCTTGGTCAAGGTCACCGTCGTCCCGTGCGGGGACGGGTCAATCGTGACGTCGTTCATGAGGGCGTGCATGAAGATGACCCCGTGGCCCCTGGTGCCAGGGGCGGGCTGCGCGCGGTCGGCCGGCGGAGGTCGCCAGGTCCCGGTGTCCGCGACGGTCAGCTGGATCGTTGCGTGGGTCGCGCGGGCGGTGAGCGTGATCTGGACCGGCGCCGCGTCGGCCAGGCCGACGGCGGCGTGCTCGACGGCGTTGGCGGTGGCCTCGCCCGCCGCGATCATGATGTCGCTCGCCTCGCGGGCGCCGACGCTGGCGGCTGACAGCCACCATCGCACCTTCGCCCGCAGGAAGGCCAGGCAAGAGGGGTCATCGGCCGTCACCTGGACCGACAGCGGTGCGGGCGGGTGCCGATAGATCAGGACGGCGACGTCGTTGTCGTAGCCGGCGGCCGGCGTCATCGCCGCCATGACATGGTCCGCGACGTGGTCCGGATGGTCCTCGGCGCGTTCGGCTATCGTGACCGCGGCGGCGTCGATCCCCTTGTCGAGCGGTTGGTTCCGACGCTCGACGAGCCCGTCGGTGTACAGCATCAGGGTCGCGCCCGGCGGCAGCGCGACCGTCGCCTGGCTGCGCCGCCAGTCGGCCGGCAGCATACCGAGCGGCAGCGACCGGGCCTCATCGAGCAGGCGGTACTCTCCTGCGGCGGTGACGAGGATCGGCGGCGGGTGGCCGGCGCAGCTGTAGGTGACGGTCTCGGCCGCGTGATCGATGATCGCGCAGAACACGGTGGTGCATTCCGCCCCCGGAATCCGGCTGGCGAACGTGTCCAGGTCGGTGAGGGCCTCAGCCGGACCGGCAGCGCGCAGCAGGACCGCCTGGCTGGCGGAGCGGAGCTGGCCCATGACCGCGGCGGCGGGCAGCCCCCGCCCGACGCAGTCGCCGACGACCACGCCGGTCAGCTGGCCGGGTAGCGGAACTACGTCGTACCAGTCGCCGCCGACCTCGAGCGGCGGGACGGCCGGGGTGTACCGGGCCGCGAACCCGTGCGGGAGCTCGGTCGGGGCGAGGATCGCATGCTGGAGGGTGAGCGCGACGGCGCGCGTCTGCTCGTAGTCCCTGGCCTTGGCCAGCACCTGGCCCAGATGGCTGATGAGGATCGAGAACAGTTCCCGCACCTCGGCGCCGACCGCCTCGTCGGCCGGGAACACGGCGGCGATGGCCGAAGAGCCGGTCCCGCCGAGTGGGGCGGCGAGCAGGCAGCCGCCCCCGTCGCCCGGCAGCAGGACGACCGAGGCGGCCGGCTGATGCCGGACGGCGTCCAGCGCTTCCGCCACCGCGTCGGAGGCGCTGTGGCCGGGGGCGGCCCGCGGCCATCGGGCGATGGCGGGCTTGCCGTCGCTAGACCAGAGCGCGGTGACCACGCTGCTGGCGTGGATCGCGGCGGCGATCTCGCGGGCCGCCGTGGTGAGCATCTCGGAGATCTCCCCGGCGGCGGCGAGGGCGGCGGCGAAACCCGCCAGGATGCTCTCGCGCTGCCCGGACAGCCGTTCCGCCGTCACGTCGCGCGCGGTCCCGACGAACAGCAGGCCCCGCCCGTCCGGGCTCGGCACGGTGGCCGAGCTGCACGCTAGCCAGGCGGCGTGCCCGTCGCGGCGTCGCACCGGAACCGTGTACCGGCCGCCGCCGTGCTGCTGGTAGTCGCTGAAGGCCTGGGACACGGCCGCCCATCCGTCGGGGTCGGCATCGCGGTCGGGAACCCAGGGGTGCGGCCACCGGTAGGGCAGGCCGTCCGCGCCGTAGCCAACCAGGTGCAGGAATGCCTGGTTGGCCTCCAGGATGGTGCCGTCCTGATCGGTGATGAAGAAGCCCTCCTGCAGGGAGTCGACCAGGGTGCGGCGGAACTGCGATTCACGGTTCCTGAACCTGGCCATCTCCAGGTTGGAGCGCACCCGGGCCAGCAGCTCCGGGGCCGAGAACGGCTTAACCAAGTAGTCGTCGGCGCCCGACCGCAGGCCCTCGATGGACGCCTCCTGCCCGGCCCGCGCCGACAGCAGCAGCACCGGCACGCCTGCGGTGCGGGCGTCCGCGCGCACCGCCGCCACCAGGCCGAGCCCGTCCAGGCGGGGCATCATCACGTCGCTGATCACCAGGTCGGGTGCGCCCACGCGCACGGCGGCGAGGGCGGCCTGCCCGTCACTGACCAGGGTGACCTGGTAGCCCGCGGTACGCAGCAGCCGGGCCAGGTACTCGCGCATGTCGGCGTTGTCGTCGGCGACCAGCACTCGCGCGGGCAGGACGCGGCGCGCCTGAGTCGCGCTATCGACGCCGCCGCCCGGCGTGATCTCCTCGGGCAGCGCGCTCGCGCCGGGAACGTCGTCGCCATCCTGCATGCTTCCAGGCAGCCAGCGCAGGGCTTCCTGGATGAATGGGCCGGCGGTGGCCGACACCGTCCCCGCGTGCCCGGCCGGGATAAGTGCGTCGTCGGGCAGATGAGCGTGCCAGAAAGGCAGCCGGATGGTGAACGTGGTGCCTGCGCCCTCGGCGCTCGACGCGGTGATGACGCCGCCGTGCAACTGCACGAGCTCTTGGACTAGGGCCAGCCCGATGCCGCTGCCCTCGTTTGACCGCGAGCGGGCGTTCTCGATGCGGTGGAACCGCTCGAACAAGCGGGGCATCTCCGGCGCGGGGACGCCGATGCCGGTGTCCGCCACGGTGACGACCGCCTGGCCGCCCTCGCCCCGCACGGCGACGCGGATGACGCCCTCGAAGGTGAACTTCAGCGCGTTGCTGAGCAGGTTCAGCACCACCTTCTCCCACATGCCGCGGTCGAGGTAGACCGGGTTGGGCAGCGGGGGGCAGTCCACCTCGAGGGCAAGGCCGGCCCGGTCGATGGCGGAGCGGAAGACGCTGGCAAGCTCGGCGGTCACCTGCGCGATGTCGGCCGGCTCGTACCTCGCCTGCATGCGCCCGGCCTCGATGCGGGAGAAGTCGAGCAGCGCGTTGACCAGCCGGCCCAGCCGCAGGCCGTTGCGCCCGATGACCTCCAGTTCCTCCCGCACCTGGGGGCTGGCCTCCGACAGCATGCGCTTGAGCTCCTCCACCGGTCCCATGATCAGGGTCAGCGGGGTGCGGAACTCGTGGCTGATGTTGGAGAAGAACGTCGTCTTGGCCCGGTCAAGCTCGGCCAGCGCCTCCGCTCGGCGCTGCTGATCCTGATAGCTGCGCGCGCTCGCGATCCCGGCCGCCAGATGCCCCGCCACCAGGCCCGCGAACGCGCGATAGCCCTCGTCAAGCGGACGGTACCGGTTCAGGGCGGCCACCAGGAACCCGTAGGGGGCACCGCCCTGCTGCGCCAGCGGCGCGATCAGTGCCTGGACGGGCGGCTCACGCCAGGCCCCGGTCGGCAGACCGGGGAACCGGGCGCCGTCGAGGTCCGCCACCACGGTTTCGCCCCGCAGCGACGCAGCGACGGGCCACACCGGGTCCGGGTCCTGGTCAGCGGCCACGAGCACGGCCGGGGCGGCTGGGTGCCCGGCTGCCAGACCGGTCCGCCCGGCCAGGCGGGCGGTCACGCCGTCCTCGTCGAACAGGTACGTGAGGGTAAAGGGCAGGTCCTGCCGGTTGCGGTCCAGCTGCCGCCCGGCGAACTCCAGCGTCTCCTGCTCGGTGCGCACGACGCTGGGGTCAGAGCCCAGATCGCGCAGGGTCGCCATCCGGCGCTCGCCGATGACCCGTTCGGTGTCCTCGCGGACCACGCACAGCATGCCGACCACGGCGCCGTCGTCGTCGCGCAACGGACTGTAGGAGAACGTGTGGTAACTCTCCTCCGGGTACCCGGAGCGCTCGAGGAACAGCAGCAGTCCCTCGTCCCAGGTCGCCTTGCCAGTGGCAAGCACGATGTCGATCCGCGGGCCGATGTCGTCCCAGATCTCCTCCCACACCTCGCTGGCCGGGCGGCCGAGCGCCCACGGGTACTTGCGGCCGAGCGTGTCCCGCCGGTAGGCGGCGTTGCAGAAGAACGTCAGCTGCGGCCCCCAGGCCATCCACATCGGGAAGCGGGAAGACAGCAGGATGTCGACCGCCGTCTGCAGGCTCTGCGGCCAGGACCCCGGCAGCCCCAGCGGGGTGACCGCCCAGTCCACCGCGGCCAGGTCACGGCCGACCTCCTCGTCGGCGGCGAACAACCTGGCCTCCCCCCGCCCCGGCTCGGCATCTGCCGTACCCGCCACCCGGCCGTCCTCTCCTCCACGCCCCGGACTCGCCCGTCCGCCGCTCAGCGGAGCCAGTCAGGCGCATATTACGACAACCGCCAGCTACCTGCGATGGTGGCTTCTAATCAGACCACCGACAGGATCCCCGACCTGTCGCCTACGCCACCGACAGGATCCCCGACCTGTCGCCTACGCCACCGACAGCTCCTATCGGTGTCGTTGGCGTAGCCGACAGGTGGCGTTGCGGGTCGACGGCGTAGCTGACAGGGCCGGGTCGGCCACGATCGTGGTCGGCCCGGCCGCTATCTCTGGGGATCAGGTGAAGCCGACGTTCAGGACGAAGTGCCCGAGGCGCAGGTTCAGTACCCCGCCGCCGGCCCAGTGCACGATGAACGCGAGGAGGATGATGGCGAGAATAGCGACCACCAGCCAGAAGAAGAACACGACAATACCGGGAATGGAGTACCCGGCTACCGATCTCACTCTTGCCACGGGCCCCAGCTACCCGGGCCCTCAAAACTTATTCCGACAACGACGGGGGCGACGGATGCGGGCGGTACTGATGACGGCGGTGGGCGGTCCCGAGGTTCTTCAGGTCGCCGAGGTGCCAGAACCGGAGCTCATCGGCGAGCGGGACGTCAAGGTGCGGTTGCGGGCGGCGGGCATCAACCCGGTCGACTACAAGCTCCGCTCCGGCGGCACGATCGGCGGCTCGCTGCCCGCGGTCCTCGGCATCGACGGCGCGGGCGTAGTGGCGGGCACCGGGTCAGCGGTCACGCGGTTCAAGGAGGGCGACGCGGTCTACTTCGTCGACGGCGGCTACGGGCCGACGCCCGGCACCTACCAGGAGGTCAAGATCGTCGACGAGCGCCTCCTGGCGCGCAAGCCCGAGCGGCTTTCGTTCGTCGAGGCGGCGGCCGCGCCGCTGGTCACGATCACCGCCTGGGAGGCCCTGCGCGGACGCGCGCGGGTGGAGCAGGACCAGCGCGTGCTCGTGCAGGCGGGCGCGGGCGGCGTCGGCCACATGTCGGTGCAGATCGCGCGGCTGGCCGGCGCACGGGTGGCGACCACGGTTTCGCCGGGCCCGAAGACGGAGCTGGCGTCCTCGCTCGGGGCGGAGCTGTGCATCGACTACACCCGCGAGGACGTGGCCGCGAAACTGCGCGGGTGGACCGGGATGGACGGCGCCGACGTGGTCCACGACACCGTGGGCGGCCAGACGTTCACCGCCTGCTTCTCGCTCGTGCGCCCGTACGGCGACCTCGTATCGAACGTCGAGAGCCCGTGGCGGGACGAGGCGATCCGGGCCATGCACGACCGGAACCTGCGGGTGTCCTTCACCTGGATGCCGGCCCCGCAGGTCTTCGGCTGGCAGCAAAACAGGGAACGCCAGCGGGGGATACTCGAGCAGGCCGCGGCCCATTTCGATGCGGGCGAGCTGAGGGTCCAGGTAGGCGCAACCTTCCCGCTCGCGCAGGCGGCCGACGCCCACCGCGCCCTGGAAGCAGGCAAGGTGCTTGGCAAGGCCGTACTGAAGATGGGCGCCTAGCGAGGCTCGATCACGCAGCCTCGATCACGCAGTGCCGATCACGCGTCCTTGGTCACGGGCGCGTACAACCGGGCCATTCCCGCCGCCGCGTCCGCCATCCTTGCGCGCAGGCTCGACGGTGCCACCACCTCCACCTCGGCCCCCAGGCTGAGGAAAGCGGACTGCGCGTGCGCCGGCGACTCGATCGGAACGACCGCCGTGACCCAGCCGTCCTCACAGGGCACCGCGGTCGCGTCGACGGCCGCCGTCACCGCTTGACTCAGCAGGTCGCGCGCCCGCTCACGGCCACCCCGCGACAGCCGGATCGTGGCCTCGCCCTGTTGCAGGCCCTCGCGGAAACGCAGCACGTGCGCGGCCCAGTACGCGGGCAGACTGAAATCCGCCTGCCGCTCGAATTCCTCGTGCAGCGGGGTCAGGCCGAGCACCTGGCTGATGCGGTAGGTCCGCACCGCCCCGTCGCAGCGGGCGACCACGTACCACTTGCCGCCCTTGAGCACGATGCCGTGCGGCTCCAGGATCCTGGTCACGTCGGTCGGCGCCACCCAGCGGCGGTAGCGGACCTCGATGCGCCGCTGGTTCCAGACCGCGTCCGCGATCGGGTCGAGGTAGGGCGAGGAGTCGCCGTCGTGGTACCAGCCGGGCGCGTCGAGGAAGAACCGCTCGGCAATCCGCGCCGACCGCTCGCGAAGCTCCGGTGGCAGCGCCGCGTCCAGCTTGAGCTGCGCCGTGGCCAGCACCGTCCCCAGGCCGAGTTCCGTCGCCGCGCCCGGCATCCCCGCGAACTGCAGCGCCTCCGCCTCGGCGGCGGTCAGCCCGGTCAGTCGGGTCCGGTAGCCGCCGAGGAGCTGGTAGCCGCCTGCCGGGCCGGCGTCGCCGTAGATCGGCACGCCCGCCTCGCTCAGCGACTCGACGTCACGGTAGATCGTCCGGACCGACACCTCGAGCTCGGAGGCGAGCTGCATCGCGGTCAGCCGCCCGCGGGTCTGCAGCATCAGGAGAATCGAAACAAGGCGGCTCGCGCGCATAACCCTGACAATACGTGTCAGGGGACGAGGCGGAGTTCCCCGCGCAGGGCGTCAGCGAACTATTCGGAGCCGTTGGCTCGTCTGCGTCGCGCGAACCAGCCCGTCCCGCCGATCACGACCAGACCGGCGGCTACGAGGCCGGCGATGGCGCTGACCGGAAGCACGCCGCCCCCCGCCGATCGGCTGCTTGCCCCGCCCGGCGAGTCCCCGCTCGGGGGGGAGGTGGGGTTGGCGGTCGAAGCGCCGGCAGACGCGGAAAAGGCGACTACCTGATTCGCTGACGGGGCCAGCAGCAGGCCGTCGCCCGCGGCCGGGGTGGGGAAGTGGTTGGCGGGCACGCCGATCGATGCCTGCTGCCGTACCGCGCCGGTGGCCGGGTTCAGCCCGTAGAGCATGCCGCTGCGCCCGATCGTCCAGACCAGGCCGCCGGCCACGATGGGGGGCCCGCCGCCGGTCCCTGAACTCCACAGCAGGCGAAGCGCGGCGGGGGATTTCAGCGCCCGGACCGCGATGATGCCGCTTGTGCAGGGCAGGTAGACGGTCGCGCCGTGCACCGCGACGCCGCCGTCGATGTCCCCGCCGCACGCCGATCCGAGCGCCGCCTGCTGCCCGCCAATACCGCCCACGTGCGCCCGGTTGAGCAGATAGACAATGCGGGACTTCCCGGCGACGATCACCTGCCCGTCGGACAGCAGCGCAGGCGCCGTCGACATGTCAAGGTCCCTGGAATTGTCCGTGGCCCAGGTGGCAGGCGCGAAGAACTGCACCAGCGTGAGAGACGGCGACAGCCGGAGGATCGAATCGCTGTCGTCGTAGGCATGGCTGTAGGAGAAGACCGAACCGTTGCCGGTGCTGACCCAGATGTCGCCGCCCGAGTCCACCACCGGAGCCGCCCCGCCCATCCAGATGGCCCCCTGCGACTCGCCGGCCCCGGCGTCGACGGTGAACATCTCCGGCGTTCCGCCCTGCTCCGGTACGGCGATCAGCCGCCCTCGGTAGGAAGCGCAGTCCCCGTCGTTCCCGCCCAGGCCGAATACAACCCGGCCTTCGTCGAGGGTCAGCCCGGTACGTTGCAGCAGCGCGGCGGGATCCGCCCCGGCGGGGTCAACGTTCTGCGTCACCTCGACTTTGCCCGACGCGGTGGAGAGCCCGGTGAACATGTGCGCAGGCCTGCCGTCGGCCAGTTCGTCGGCCACCACGAAGATCTCGCCTCGGGACGGATCGATGACCGGGGTGCCCGTGATGCCCGCCGTGGGCGCGATGTCCCCGCAGGGCAGGTCGGTTGCGGGGACAGGGGTGCCGACATGCGTGGACCAGACCACCGCTCCCGTGGCCGCGGACAGCGCATAGACGGAGTCGTTCTCTGTCGCCACATAGACCCGCCCCGATGACACGAGAGGCTCACCGTAGATCTCGCCGTCGAGCGCGGGCGATGTCCAGGCGCGGGTCGTAGTGTTGACGGCCGCCATCGGACCGGCCACGCCACTGCCGCCGGCATCGCCGTGATACACCGTCCAGGAACCGGAGGCAGCGGGCTGCGGCGTGGCAGCGGCCTGCCCGCCGCCGAGCGCCCAGGTCAGTCCGGCCAGGGCCAGCACCGCAGTCGCTGTCGGCCTGAGGGGCGGCCAAGTTCTCATCGCATCACGATACCGACCCGGTGCTTTCCGCGGCGACGAGTTTCCTCGGCCGTGTTCGTACGCTGACACCATGGGACAGATCCGGGTGGGAACGGCGGGGTGGACCGACAAGTCGCTGATCGACTCGGGCTGGTATCCGGCCGACGCCAGCAACCCGGAGAAGCGGCTGAAGTACTACGCGACCCAGTTCCCGCTGGTGGAGGTCGACTCCGCCTATTACGCGGTGCCCGCGGAGCGGACCGCCGAGGCGTGGGCCGAACGGACCCCGGACGGGTTCACTTTTAACATCAAGGCGTTCAGCCTGTTCACCCAGCACCCCACCCCGGTGCGGGCGCTGCCCGCCGACCTGCGGGAGGCCGCCGGGAAGGGGGGCAAGGAACGCGTCTACCTTAAGGACGTCGACCCGGAGGTGACCGGCGAGGTGTGGGACCGGTTCCTCGGGGCGCTCGAGCCGCTGCGCCAGGCTGGCAAGCTCGGCGCGATCCTGCTCCAGTTCCCGCCCTGGTTCCCGATCTCGCGCTCGCGCAAGGACTACATCCTCGCCTGCGCGGAACGGGCCGCGCCGCGGCGGGTCTGCGTGGAATTCCGCAACCACACTTGGATGACCGAGGATAACCAGAAGGAGACGCTGGACTTCCTGTCCGCTCACCGACTGCCGTACGTGTGCGTGGACGAGCCGCAGGGCTACTCGAACTCCATCCCGCCGGTGCTGGCTGCCACCAGCGACCTCGCCGTGGTCCGCTTGCACGGGCACTCGGACCAGTGGGAAAGCCATGACATCCAGGAGCGCTTCCGCTACCGCTACGACGCCGACGAGCTGGCGAAATGGGCCGGCAACGTCAGGCGGCTGGCCGCGGACGCCGACGAGACCCACGTGGTGTTCAACAACTGCTACCGCGACTACGCCCACGTCAACGCCGGGCAGCTGGCCAGGCTAATCCGCGCATAACCCTGACAGTACGTGTCAGGGTTGGCTTCTACCGTCGAGGCATGTTGCGTCCTGAAAGCTGGCCCAGGCTTACAGGTGTGAGTCCTGTCCGGGTAGGCACCGGAGCGCCCGGTAGCAGGCCCCGGTTCGTCGTTGAGAGGCGGCGGGCTGAGCGGGGTGTCAAAAGCCTCTTTGGAGGGAGCAAGCGCGCGGGCCGCAGCGTTAAGCGAACCTTGCAGCCTCGTCAGACGTATAGCGGAGGAGCTGAGCCGGTCATGTCGCGGCGAAGGCCATGTCCGGCGGGCCCTGTTCCGGGGTCAGCCTGCCGGGTCCTCCCGGGGTACGGAGGGCGGCACGCGCGCACAGTCTGGGCCGGAACAGGAGAGGCCCGTCTGCCCGGCCTTCGTCGGGCGAAGACCAGGCGTATAAGCCGATGGTGAAGTCGCCTGGAGGGCAGCGGGAGTCCGAGAGGGCCGTAGTACCGCTGATCGGCGTGCAACAGAACGCGCCGGGAGGGAAGGGCCCTCACTTTGATCATGCTTTCCGCGAGGGTAAGCGCCAGGGCATGGCCGGGTCCTCCCGGTCCAATTCCCCCGGCGGGCCGCTGGCCCGTCGTAGCGGGTTCGCGCCGCCGCCGGTCCCCGGTTTGGTGCGGGCGAACCCTGTGAACGTGCGAGAACTGCAGCGGAAGCTATGGGCTGCGGCCAAGCAGTCTCCGGAGCGCCGGTTCCACGCCCTGTATGACCGTGTTCACAGGGGTGACGTCCTGTGGGAGGCGTGGTGCCGCGTGCGGGCCAACCGGGGAGCTGCCGGGGTGGACAAGATCACCCTGGCATACGTGCAGGAAGAGTACGGGGTCGAGCGGATGCTCGCGGAACTCCAGGCTGACCTGCGCGAGGGCACGTACCGTCCCGCGCCCGCCAGGCGCGTGGACATCCCGAAGCCAGACGGCGGCAAGCGGCCGCTCGGTATCCCGACGGTCCGCGACAGAGTGGCGCAGCAGGCCGCGAAGATCGTGCTGGAGCCCATCTTCGAGGCGGACTTCCTTCCGTGCTCGTTCGGGTTCCGGCCGAAGCGGTCGGCTGTGCAGGCGATGGAACGGCTCAGGACCGGGTTCATCGCCGGGCGCTGCTTTGCCGTGGAGTTCGACATCCGGAACTTCTTCGGCGAGATCAGCCATGAAAGGCTGCTGGCCGAGGTCGGGCGGCGGGTGTCGGACCGGCGGGTGCTGAAGCTGGTCCGCCTGTGGCTGCAGGCAGGGGTGATGGTGGACGGGAGCCTCGAGCGGACGGTCGCCGGGACTCCCCAGGGCGGCGTCATTTCGCCGTTGCTGGCCAACATCTACCTGCACGTCCTGGACCGCGAGCTCGCCGCACGCAATGTGGGCGAGCTGGTGCGCTATGCCGATGACGGCGTGGTGCTGTGCCGCAGCGCGGCGCAGGCCCGGGCGGCCCTGGACGCCGTGGAGGAGATCCTCGGCGGCCTGGGGCTGCGGCTGCACCCGGATAAAACGAAGGTAGTCGATCTCAGGAAGGGCCGGGAGGGGCTGGACTTCCTCGGATGCCATTTCCGCGCCCGCATGTCGGGGCGCCTGTGGGAGCAGAGGCGGGTCATCCGCTACTACCTGCACCGCTGGCCCTCGCAGCGGGCGATGAAAAGCCTCCGGGAGAAAGTGCACGCCCGCACCGGCCGCAACCGCGTGGGAGCGGACATCCGCGAGGTGATCGCGGACCTGAACCCGCTGCTGCGCGGCTGGGGGAACTACTTCCGCACCGGGAACGCCGCCATCAAGTTCACCCAGGTCGACCAGTATGTCGTGTGGCGGCTCCGCACCCTGATGGTCAGGAAACGGGGCCGGAACCTGCACGCCGGGCAGGCCGACGCGTGGACAGAGGACTGGTTCAACGGGCACGGGCTCTACAGGCTCCGCGGCACGATCCGCTATCCGAAGGCAGCGTAACCATGTCAAGAAGATCATCGGTAAGCCGTATGCGGGAAAACCGCACGTACGGATTGAAAGGGGGATGGGGAAACGGGCCGTCACAGGCACCGCGCCCCTGACTACCAATGGCATCCACAGAGAACCAGAATCACGGTGCAGGCGACTTCGACTTCCTCGTCGGCGAATGGGACGGCGTGCAGCGGCGGAGGAGGGCGTGGCTGGCCGACTGCGACGAGTGGTACGAGATGAAGTCGTCGACCCGCTGCTGGTCGGCCTTCAGCGGCGCCGCCAACATCGACGAGGTGGAGTTCCCCGAGCAGGGCTTCAGCGGGCTCACCGTCCGGCTCAGAGACCAGGCGACCGGCGACTGGTCGATCTACTGGGCCAACAGCCGCGACGGGATCCTCGGGGTGCCGCCCGTCACCGGCCGCTTCGAGAACGGCGTTGGCCTGTTCTACGCCGACGAGTTGCTGGAGGGAAGGGCGATCCGGGTGCGCTTCACCTGGTCGCACATCACGGCGGATTCCGCCCGCTGGGAGCAGGCCTTCTCGCCCGACGGCGGCGCGACCTGGGAGGCCAACTGGACCGCGGAGTTCACCCGACGGCCGGCCAGTAGGTGACAGAACCGCGGTTGACAGGGAATGGCTCGGCAGGGAGACTCACAGGAAGCCAATTATCTGAAAGCTACTCTCGCAGAGCGAAAGCAGTTAGTCGACAATGTGGAGCTGACCATGGAACGGACCGTGTTCACCGGCGGGGCGGTGTTCGACGCGACCGGCACCGACCCGGCACCGGGAGAGGTGGTCGTCGACGGCGACCGCATCGTCGAGGTCCGCTCCGGCTGGCGCGACGACCACGGCACGGATCGGGTGGTGAACATCGCGGGTCGCACGATCATGCCGGGCCTGATCGAGTCGCACGCCCACCTCACCTTTCCGTCGGCCGTGGGGCACATCGACCCCTCGTTCAACCCGCCGCTCGACGTGAGCTTCTTCCACCACATCGAGGGCATGGAGGCGGAACTCGCCCGCGCCGAGCGCAACGCGGGGATCCTGCTCGACGCGGGCTTCACCTCCGCCTACTCGGCCGGCTCGCTGCTGCCGATGCCGGTCGAGGTGATCCTGCGCGACAAGATCAGGGCCGGGGCCGTGCGCGGGCCCCGGCTGCGGGCCGCCAGCGCCGAGCGGGACAACCACCCGCTCCGCCCCGACGGGCATTTCGTCGCCGACTGGCAGGGTCCCGACGCCTGCAGGCAGTACGTTATCGAGAACGCCGCTCAGGGCTTCGACAGCGTGAAGTTCCTGCTCAGCAACGACGACGTCTTCGTACCGGGCGGATCGCAGATGACCCAGTACAGCTGGGAGGAGGCGCAGGCGGCGGGGGAGCAGGCCCGCGAGTCCGGCGTCTGGCTCAACTGCCACGCCCAGTCGGCGGAGTCGGTCAAGCTCGCCGTGCGGGCCGGGTTCCGCTCCATCTACCACTGCACCTACGCCGACGAGGAGGCTCTTGACCTGCTCGAGTCGGTCAAGGACGAGGCCTTCGTCTCGCCCGCCCTCGGCATCATCTACGCCAACGTGCACGAGGGCGAAGAGTACGGGATCGACCGGGCCGCGGCCGAGAAGATGGGCTCGGTGGCCGCGCTCGAGGCGATGGCAGAGATCTACCCCGAGATCCGCCGCCGCGGCATCCGCGCGCTGCCCGGCGGCGACTACGGTTTCCCCAACAACCCGATCGGCCGCAACGCGCGCGACCTGCAGCTCTTCGTCGACCTGCTCGGGTACAGCCCGGTCGAGGCGCTCACCGCCGCCACCCGTCTGGGCGGCCAGCTGATGGGCATGGGCGACGAACTCGGCCTGCTCGCTCCCGGCTACCTGGCGGACCTGCTGGTGGTCCGGGGCAACCCGGCCGAGGACGTCACCCTGCTGCAGGACGCGGCCAACATCGAGTGGATCGTGCAGGCCGGGCGGGCGCACAAGCAGCCCGAGCCGAGCCGGCAGGCCTAGGCGCCGGTGACCTCGCGCGCGAACGCGACCACGGCGCGGTAGAGCGGCGTCAGGTCGGCGACGCCGACCCACATGTGATCGGCGTCGTCGACCGCCTCCAGCCGGACATCCGCTCGGGCCGCCGCGAGGGCGTCGGCCAGGGCCTGGCTCTGCGAAAACGGAACCGCGCGGTCGGCCGTGCCGTGCGCGATCAGGAACGGCGGCGCCCCGGCCCGGACGTGGCTGAGCGGGCTGGCCGCGCGGGCGAGCTCGGGCACCTGGGCGACCGGGGCGCCGAGCAGCCGCGCCTCGCGGCTGTCGAGCGGGTCGTCGGTAAGCGCGCCCGCCGCCCCGACCTGCTCGTCCAGCGCGATGAGGTCGGCCGGCCCGTACCAGTCGACCACCCCGCGCACCCGAGCGAAGGCCGACCGGAGCCCGAGCAGGGCGGCCAGGTGCGCGCCGGCCGACTCGCCCCACAGCACGATCCGGTCGGCGTCGAAGCCGTACTGCCCCGCCTGCCCAGTCAGCCAGTCGACCGCCGCCGACACGTCCTCAAGCTGAGCCGGGAAGCGCGCCTCGCCGCTGAGCCGGTAGTCCACCGAGGCGACGGCGAACCCGTCGGCCGCCAGCCGCGCCAGCGGACCCGGCCGCCAGGCCGCGAAGCCGGGCCCGACCATCGCGCGGTCGCCGCGCAGCCAGCCGCCGCCGTGCATGAACACCACCAGCGGAGGGGGATCCGACCCGGCCGCAGGCAGGTACAGGTCGAGCAGGAGCGGGCGGAAGCCGAGCGGGGCGGCATACGCCAGGCCGCCGACGAAGCGCACGCCGCCGACGCCCGCCGCGGTCGACGTGGACGAGGGGGGCGGCGCATCGCCGTGGGGGGACTGGCTGTGCGCCATGGCCGGTCAGGCATCCCTTCCGTCCGAACCAGAATCTCTCGTCCAGTGAAAGTTACTTTCACACGGACTACGCGGCCAATCTAGCCTGGCCGGGCCGCGCTGTCCACGCGCGCAGCACCCCGGCTGTTTGAACTTCAAAATCCTTAGCTCGAACGGACCTGGGCGACTCCCTCCCGCGTCCGCGCTTCCGGTCCGGTGGCAGGCGGATTCAGGGCGGATCGGCGGGCAGGCCGAAGCGCGCGAACAGCTCCGCGCCGGAGATCCAGCTCCCGGCGTCGCCCGGGCCGATCAGGTCGGCGGTCAGGAAGCCGGTGACGGCGGCGATCTTGCCGCCGCCCGGTGCGAGGGTCAGCACGTCGATGGAGGCTGGGATGAACCGACCCTCGTCCTCGTCGTACACGTAGCCCGCCACCGCCAGCTGGCCGTTGGCCCGGGTCGGCCGGTGCCGCCAGCGATCGGTGAGCGGGTACCTGACCAGGAAGTCCCGGACCGGCGTGAGGCCTCGGTACCAGGTCGGGATCGGCGGCATGGACCAGGTCACGTCGTCGGTGAGCATGCCGACCAGGGTCTGGATGTCGCCGTTCTCCATCGCGTCCGCGTACTGGCGGACGATCTCCCTGGTGCGCGCGTCGCCCAGCGTGCGCAGGGCGGACTGCTGGCTGCTGGCCGGCGCCCGCGCCGCCATCGTGACCCGGGCCCGCTGCAGCGCGCTGGTCACCGACGCCGCCGACGTGCCGAGGAGGCCGGCTATCTCCACGGCGGAGAAGCCGGCCACCTCGCGCAGCAGCAGCACGGCGCGCTGCAGCGGCGGCAGGTGCTGCACCGCGGCGACGAACGCCAGCTCGATGCTCTCCCGGTGCTCGTAGCGCGCCTCCGGGGTGGGCTCGCCGCCCGGCGTCAGCCACCGGTCCGGGTAGAGCTCGAGCCACGGCAGCTCCGTCAGCGCCGGGTCCAGCTCGGCCCCGGTCTCGGCCGGAGCTCCGATGTCCACCGCGAACTCTCGCCGCGACCGGTGCCTGGTGATGTCGAGTGCGGCGTTGGTGGCGATGGAGTACAGCCAGGTGCGGACGGACGCGCGTCCCTCGAAGCGGTCGATGCCCTTCCACGCGCGCATCAGCGCTTCCTGCAGCGCGTCCTCGGCGTCGTGGACCGAGCCGAGGATGCGATAGCAGTGCGCGCGCAGCTCGGCCTGGTAGGCGGCGGCGAGCTCGGTGAACTCGTCCTCGCGCATCAGTCGCTGAACGTCGGGTCCGCGCCGTGCGGCTTCGGCGCGCGACCCTTGGGCTCCTCCCACTCCTCTGACCGTCCGAGCGCCGTCAGGTCGAGGAACGAGTAGGCGCTGCCGGTCGTGTCGGTGCCACGGGCCCAGGTCGAGTACGTGTGGAAGACCCGGTCGCCGTCGCGGAGGAAGCAGCTGAACCCCGGGAGCTCGGTGGAGTCCTCGTCCTCGAGTAGGTCGGGGCTCTCCCGGTAGTTGTAGACGAACTGCTGCCGCTCCTTGTCCGCCGTCGCCTGGAAGTCGTAGTTGAAGTCGTTGCCGTAGGAGGAGTACCAGGGGATCGTCCAGCCCATCTTGGTCTGGTACTTCTGCAGCTTCTCCAGCGGCGCGCGCGATACCAGGACGAAGTTCGTGTCCCTGGTCTTCAGGTGCGCCAGCGTTCCGTCGGAGGTCTCGTTGATTCCCGCCGTGCAACCCGGGCAGGCCGCGTCCCAGTCGGGACCGAACATGACGTGCTGGACGATGAGCTGCCGGCTGTCGCCGAACAGCTGGGTCAGGGTGACCTTGCCGTCTGGCCCGTCGAACACGTAGTCCTTGTCGATCGCGACCATCGGCAGCCGCCGCCGCTCGGCGTTCAGCGCGTCCCGCTCGCGGGTTGCCTGCTTCTCCTTGACCAGCAGCCGCTTCCTTGCCTCGAGCCACTCCTCGCGCGTCACGACGTCGGGGAAAGCCATGCCTACCTCCTACGGGGTTTCAGGTGTCTCACCTGTTTAGACTGCGCATCCGGGGCGGAGTAATCGGTCCTCCTTCCAGGGTTGCGTGCAGGACGCGAAGCGCGATCCGCACCGCCTGCTGGTCGGCGCCGTGCCTGGCCCGGGCGGTCAGGCTGATCGACCGCGCGGGCGGCAGCTCGCGCACTTCGACCAGGCCTTCTGGCGGCGGCCCGGCCAGCGCGAGCAGGCTGATGCCGAGCCCCGCGCGGGTTGCGTTCAGCACGCCGCCGAGCGCGGCCGCCTCGCCGACCACGGTGGCGGGGATGCCGTGCTGGTCGAGGACGGCGAGGGCGCGGCCGCGGATGGCGCACGGCTCCTCGATCGCGATCAGCGGCCAGGGCGCGTCCGCCGGCGGGGGAGTCCAGCTCGACGCGGCGCACCACACCAGCGGCAGGGAGCCGACCAGCGTGCCCAGCTGCGCGGTCGCCTCGGTGATGAAGACCGCCAGGTCGATGCTGCCCCGGTCCGCGCACGCTGTTCGCCGACCCGGTCGCTGAACCCGCGCTCACCACGTCCCAGGTGCTTGGACCGGCCGGCCCGTACAGCAGCGAGCCGCCGGTGAAGACTGCGACCGCCTCGCCGGTGGCGTGTCCTCCAGCGCGTAAGCCGGGGGGACGTATGCCCGGGGGATTGTCAGCTGCTGCGATCACGGTGATCGCCACCGCTCCCTGGCGCTCGCCCGCAATCAGTCGGTCGCGAGATGCGTGCGAGTGTGGTGCGGGCGACTGTTCGGTCACCTCCCTCGAATGTCGCACCGGCCCGATACCTCTACTTCTAGCGGACTTGAACTGAAAGGCACCCGCTCATGACCGACCAGCTCAGCCAGCCGCGTTTCCGGCTCGGCTTCCTCACCCACGTCCAGGGTCGGGGGGACGCGGCCGCCACCTACCGGAACGCGCAGGAGTTGTTCGTCGTCGCCGACGAGCTGGGTTTCGACGTGGGATGGGTGGCGCAGCATCACGCTCCCCTCGGGGGTGGCGGCCTGCTCTCGCCGTGGACGTTCCTCGCGCACGCCGCCGCCCGCACGAAGCGGATCCGGCTGTCGACCGCGATCACCGTCCTGCCGCTGGAGGACCCGGTCCGCCTGGCCGAGGACGTCTCCGTGGTCGACTTGCTCAGCGGCGGGCGGGTGGAGATCGGCGTCGGCAGCGGCGGCAGCGAGATCGAGTTCGCGGTCTTCGGCCGGGACGTCGCCCGCAAGCGCGAGCTGACCAGCGAGGGACTGCAGGTGCTGCGGCGCGCGCTCGCGAACGAGGAGGTGGGCGCGGCCGGCTTCACTATCCAGCCGCCGGCCGGCGATTTCACCGGGCGGATCTGGCAGGGCGTCTTCAGCGGGCCGGGCGCCCAGTACGCGGCCAGGGGCGGGTCCAACCTGCTGCTGAACCGCGCGGCCTACGGCTACGACGAGCCGACTGACGAGGTGCAGCGGCCCTGGGCAGACGCCTACCTGCAGGCCTGGGATCAGCCGTGGGCCCCGAGGGTCGGGCTGTCCCGGTTCGTGTTCCCGGCCAAGGACAGGAAGACCGCGCTCGACCAGATCGGCGCGGACGTGCACGCCGCCGCCCAGCGCTTCTCGCTGCGCGGAGCATTCCCGGCCGACCTGGACCAGGAGGAGGCGCTGCGCCGATTCGTCTCCTTCTACGGCCACCCCGACGAGATCATCGCGGCGCTGCAGAACGAGCGGGTGCTGCCGGTCGCCACCGATCTGATCACGCAGTTCAACCCCGCGGTGCCGGACCACGATGCGGCCATCCGCGCGCTTGAGCTCATCGCGACCGACGTTGCGCCGGCCCTCGGGTGGAAGCCGGCCAGGTCCGTCGGCTTCTTATGAAAACGGTTTCTCAGGCATAAGGGCCCGCGCGGCAGCGTGCGCGGGGCGCGGCAAAGTCGGCCGCGATCTGCGCCGGGTCGCTGGTCGCTGCCTCCGCCGGCCTGCGTTTGGGCCACGGACGGCTCAGAGGCCAGTCACATCATTGCCTCAATTAGTAGATCTCTTACCGTGGAAAATCAACATCTTGCAAAGAGATGTCAAGGAGTTTAGCGTCAACGTCGGCGACGCTACGTAGGCGATCGCCGACCCGCGCGACATGCCCCCCACGTCGAGAGGATCAACGGTGTTCCATCCCGCCCCCAGAATCCGGAGTCCGAAACTCCGAGGTCTGAGACGTCTGCTCCTCGCAGGCGCAACTTCCGTCACGCTCGCCACTGCGGGCCTCGTCGGCGTCGCGGTGCTCGCCGCCACGCCTGCCTTCGCGGCGACCGCCACCGGCGGCTCGGGCGCGAGCCTGCCCTACGCCGAAGTCCAGGCGGAGAGCTCCGCGACCAACGGAACGATCATCGGCCCCAGCTATACCCAGGGCCAGCTTGCCGACGAGGCATCAGGCCGCAAGGCCGTCACCCTCGCGGGCAATGGCTCCGGCCAGTACGTCACCTTCACCACGCCGGTGTCGACCAACTCCATCGACTTCCGCTACAGCATCCCTGACACCTCGGACGGGTCGGTGTACACCGCCCCGCTGTCGCTGTACGTCAACGGCACCAAGCAGCCCGACTTCACCCTGACCAACGCCTACAGCTGGTACTACGGCAGCTACCCGTTCGTCAACACGCCGGGCAGCGGCAACCCGCACCACTTCTACGACGAGGTGCACCGGCTGTTCACCACCACTTATCCGGCGGGCACCACGTTCAAGCTGGAGGTTGACTCGGAGGACACCGCGTCCTCGTACACGATCGACCTGGCCGACTTCGAGAACGTCGCCGCGCCGCTCGCCCAGCCGTCGGGCTCGGTCTCTGTCGTCAGCGAGGGCGCCGACCCGACCGGCGTGAACGACTCGACCAACGCATTCAACGCCGCCATCACCGCGGCCGGCGCGGGTGGCACGGTCTGGATCCCGCCGGGCACCTATGACATCCCTGGTCACATCATGGTCAACAACGTGACCGTTGAAGGCGCCGGGATGTGGTACTCGACGGTCGCCGGCACGGCGCCCGGGTTCTACGGCAACTCCGCTCCGAACCCGAGCACCAACGTGCACCTGTCGAACTTCGCGATCTTCGGCAACGTCCAGATCCGTGATGACAGTGCCCAGGTCAACGGCATCGGCGGCGCGATGAGCAACTCCACCGTGTCGAACATCTGGATCGAGCACATGAAGGTCGGCGCCTGGATGGACGGGCCGATGACCAACCTGACCTTCAGCGGCATGCGCATCCGCGACACCACGGCCGATGGCATCAACCTGCACGGCGGCGTCACCAGCTCCACCATCACCAACAGTGACATCCGCAATACCGGTGACGACGGCATCGCAACCTGGGCCGACTCCGGCGTCGGCGCCGACGCCCAAGACACGATCTCGAACAACACCGTGCAGCTTCAGCAGCTCGCCAACGGGATCGCGATTTACGGCGGCAACAACAACACCGTCAGCGGCAACCTGGTCGTCGACACCGGCATCACCCAGGGCGGTGGCATCCAGGTCGGGCAGCGGTTCAGCTCCACCCCGGTCGGCCTGACCACCATCTCCAACAACACCATGATCCGCGACGGCTCGCTCGACCCGAACTGGCAGTTCGGCGTCGGCGCGCTGTGGTTCGACGGCAGTCAGGGCTGGGGCGGCGGCCCGGTCAACGTGAGCAACGCGCTGATCGAGCAGAGCCCGTTCGAGGCCGTCCAGTGGGTCGAGGGGACGATCAGCAACGTCAACCTCAGCAACGTGACCATCGCCGGAACCGGCACCTTCGCCCTGCAAGAGCAGACCGGCGGCTCCGCCACGCTCACCAACGTGACGGCGACCGGCGTCGCGCAGGCCAACTTGGGCAACAATCCCAGCTACAGCTGCGAGGGCACCGCCTTCGCGATCACCGATGACGGCGGCAACTCCGGCATCAGCCCGGCCGGGTGCAGCGTCGGCGATGCGCCGGCGCCGGTCTACCCGCCGTATCCCGTCACCGGCGTCAACGCGAGCCCGACGGCGCTGACCTTCGGCCCGCAGGTGACCGGCTCGACCAGCGCGGCGCAGAGCGTGACGGTCGCCAACCCGACCAACGCGGCCGCGTCGGTCTCGTCCATCGCCACCAGCGGCGCTTTCGCCCAGACCAACAATTGCGGATCGTCGATCGCGGCGAACGGCTCGTGTACGGTCAACGTGACGTTCTCGCCGACGGCGACCGGCACTGCCACCGGGAGCCTCACCATCAACGCCGGCGGCGTCACCAACACGGTGAGCCTGACCGGCACCGGCACGGCACCGGGCCCGGTGCTGAGCGCCTCCCCGGCCAGCCTCTCCTTCCCCGCCACCCTGGTCGGCTCCTCGGCCGCGACGCAGACGGTGACGGTGACCAACTCCGGTACCACCGCCGCCACCGTCTCCAGCGTGGCGGTGACCGGCGCCTTCAGCCAGACCAACAACTGCACCAGCATCGCCGTCAACGGCACCTGCACGGTGACGGTCGAGTTCACGCCGACGGCGGCGACCAACACCGGCACCCTGACCGTGAACAGCAACGCCAACAACAACCCGCTGACCGTCGGGCTGTCCGGCGCCGGCATCACCTCAACCACCAACCTCGCACTCAACAAGCCGGTCACGGCGAGCAGCGACTACGAGTCCTACGTGCCCGCCAACGTCACCGACGGCAACACCAGCACCTACTGGGAGAGCACCGACGGCGCCGGGTACCCGCAGACCATCACGGTCGACCTGGGCTCCACCCAGTCGATCGGGTCGGTCACGCTCGACCTGCCGCCGGCGACCGCCTGGAGCACCCGGACGGAGACGCTGTCGGTCCTCGGCAGCACCAACGACACGACGTTCAGCCAGCTCGTCGGGTCGGCCGGGTACACCTTCAACCCATCCACCGGCAACACCGTCACGATCAGCCTGCCCGTCCGGTACCAGCGACCGCTACGTGCAGCTCAGCTTCACCGGCAACACCGGCTGGTCCGCCGCTCAGCTGTCGGAGTTCGAGGTCTTCCCCGGCGGCGGGAGCAGCGGCGGCCCCAGCGCGCTGACCGCCTCGCCGTCGAGCGAGTCGTTCGGCAACGAGAACGTCGGCTCGACCAGCTCGGCCCAGTCGGTGACGGTGACCAACCCGGGCACCACCGCCGCGTCGATCTCGTCGGTCGGCGTCACCGGGCCGTTCAGCGAGTCGAACAACTGCGGCACCTCGCTCGCGCGCGGGCGCCTCCTGCACGGTCAGCGTGACGTTCACGCCGACCGACGGCCGGATCCGCAACCGGGACGCTGTCGGTCAACAGCAGCGCGCCGAACAGCCCGCTGACCGTCGCGCTGTCGGGCACCGGGGTCAGCACCAACACCGACCTGGCCCTCAACGCCGCGGTCACCGCGTCCAGCTACACCCAGACGTACGTCCCCGCCAACGCCGTTGACGGGAACACCAGCACGTACTGGGAGGCCAACAACGGCGTCTGGCCCAGCACGATCACCGTGAACCTGGGGTCAAGCCAGACCCTCGGCTCCATCACCGTCGACCTGCCGCCGTCCTCGGCCTGGTCGACCAGAACCCAGACCCTGTCGGTCCTGGGGTCCACCAATGGCACCAGCTTCAGCACGCTGGTCGCCTCCGCCACCTACACCTGGAACCCGTCCACCGGCAACACCGTCACCATCCCGCTCCCGTCCGGTACCAAGGACCAGTACGTGGAGCTCAGCTACACCGCCAACAGCGTCCAGAACGGCGCGCAGGCCTCCGAGATCGAGATCTTCGGTTAAGGCCTAAGTCCGTGCGGCGGGGCGTGCGCATCCAGCGCACGCCCCGCTGGGGCGGCCTTGAACGCCACTCATTGCTTGCTGGTCGCCAGCGGCGGTGCCGACACCAGGCGGAGCGTCCAAATTCTGTACAGATTTTGGTACGCTATTGATGTGGCTAATCCTGCGGTCGTCCAGGTGCACCCGCTGTCGGAGGTCAGGGCGCGGCTGTCGGGCATCCTCGCCCGGTTCCGGCGTGAGGGAGCGGCGGCCGAGCCGGTCGCCTTCGGGTCGCACCGCAAGCTGGAGGCGATCCTCATCCCATACGAGGCCTACGAGCGGTACGAGGCGCTGGCGCGCCAGCGCGCCCGCCTGGACGACGCCCTTTCCGCCGCGCAGTCGGTGCAGGTGGAGCTACCGGGAGCGTTCAGCCCCGAGCATGACCGGGAGGTCTCGGCGTACGTGGACGGGGAGATAAGCGCCGCCGAGCTGTACCGCAGGACGGTCTCCCGCTACCGGCGGCCGTAGATGCCCGAGGACCCTACGCCGACCCGGTGACGGGGGTACTGCGCAACAAGCTCGGACTGACCACGGCCAGAGGGCTGGAGGACGCGGAGCGGGAGATCACCCACGCCGCACTGGTCTTCCTCAAGGAAGCACCGGCCCAGCCCGCCTACGACCTGGGGCACCTGTGCGCGATCCATCGCACGATCTTCGGTGACATCTACGACTGGGCCGGGCAGCTGCGGACCGTCGCGATCGCGAAGGGAAGCTGGTTCTGCCTGCCGCGCCTTCTTCGAGCAGCTCGCCCGCGAGGCCGGCTTCATCCTCGACTGGCAGCACCTCGACGCCGACCGCAACATCGCGGCGTCCGCCGCCATCATGGGCGGGGACCCGACCCTCATGCGCAAGATGCTCGACGAACTCGTCCGGGAACCCTAGACCATCTGACCCAAACCCCTGGGCTTCGCCGTCCGCGCGGGACCTAGCCGAGCGCGTCGTAGATCGCCCGGCTGTATTGCTCGGCCCGGGGGGAGCCGATGATGCCAGGGGCCATCTTGTTCATCATGTAGGCGATGGTCATGCCGCGGCCGACGTCCATCACGATCATCGAGCCGCCCCAGCCGCCCCAGAAGCAGATCTTCTCGTCCGGGATGTAGGGAATCGTCTCCGGGACTGGCAGCCCGTAGCCGATGCCGAACCGTATTGGAACGCCGAGCACCATGTCGACGCCGTTCGCCTGCTCGCGGAAGATCAGCTCGATCGTCTCCGGCGACAGGAGCCGGATGCCGTCTACCTCGCCGCCGCGCGAGATGACCGACAGGATCCGGGCGACCGAGCGGGCGTTGCCGTGGCCGTTGGCGGCGCCGATGTCGGCCCGCCGCCAGCCGGGTGTGTTGGCGTCCGCGGCGTTGACCGTCGGTCCGGTGAAGGTCTTGACCACCAGGCTGTCCGGGCCCAGGGCGGCCATGTCGAACGGCAGCGGAGGTGGCGGTATCACGTCCGCGATCCGTCCCCAGTCGCTCTCGGCCGCGCCGATCTGGAAGTCGGCGCCGAGCGGACCGGCGATCTCGTCGGCGACGAACTGCTTGAGCGAGGTGCCGGTGATCCGGCGCAGTACCTCGCCGATCAGGTGCCCGAAGTTCAGCGCGTGATAGCCGGACGCCGCGCCCGGCGTCCACCACGGTGCCTGGGCGGCGAACCGGGCGGTCGACTTCTCCCACTCGTACATGTCCTCGACCACGGCCGGCTGGTCCAGGCCCGATACCCCCGAGGTATGCGACAGCAGGTGCCTGACCAGCACGTCCTGCTTGCCGTGGGCGGCGAACTCGGGCCAGTACGCGGCGACCGGGGCGTCGACGTCGAGCTGACCGCGCTCGACCAGCATCAGGGCCGCCAGGCTGGTGACGGTCTTGGTGGTCGACCAGACGTTGGTGATCGTGTCCCGCGTCCACGGCTCGGTCCCGGCCTCATCACGGAAGCCGCCCCACAGGTCGACCGCGATCTGGCCGCCGAGGTCGACCACAATGGACGCCCCGACTTCCTCGCCGGAGTCGATGTTCCGCTGCAACGCCTCCCGCACCGCGTCAAACCGGGCATCGCAGGTACCGCTCAACTCAGCCATGATCGTTAGCCCTTCTCCGTTGAAGTCCTAGGGCTGTTATTCCACATCACAGTGACGGTTGGAAGCTCTGGTGCAGGCCGGACGGGTCGGCGCGGCCGGGTGCCCTTTCATAAGATCTCTCAAGAAGCACTTTCACCGGACTGTGGCCGACCTCGATGCCGCGCCGCCACCGCTGCGCATGGAGGTCAGGAAATGGCCGTTGACAGCCAGGGTCTGAGCCTGACCGGATCCGGCCAGGCGGTGGCCGCCTACGACCGGGCCGTCGAGCATCTGATCCGTTTTCAGCCCGCGGTCGCGGACGCGGCGGCGGAGTCGGTTGCCGCCGACCACGGGTGCGTCATGGGCCGGGTGCTCGGCGCCTATCTGGGGTTGATGTCCACCGAGGAGAGCGCAGTGCCCGGCGCCCGGGCCGCGCTCGGGTCACCCGACGGCGAGGACGACGCATTGCCCCGCGAGCGTGCCCACCTCGCGGCGGCCCGGTGCTGGATAGCCGGCGACATGGCGGGAGCGGGTGCGCTCCTGGGCGACATCTCCGTGCGGTACCCGCGAGACCTGCTCGCCCTCTTCGTCGGCCACCAGATCGACTTTTTCCGCGGGGACGCCGTCAACCTCAGGGACAGGATCGGCCGGGCGCTGATCGCCTGGGGCGATCAGGACCCGCAGGCCGGCTTCGTGCACGGCATGTACGCCTTCGGGCTGGAGGAATGCAACCAGTATGGCCAGTCCGCCGCCGTCGGCCAGCGCGCGGTGGAGACCAACCCGGACGACGTCTGGGGCCTGCACGCAGTCGTGCACACCTACGAGATGCAGGGGCAGGTTCCGGCCGGCGTGCGGTTCATGCGCGAGCGTCGCGGGGACTGGGCCCAGGGCAATTTCCTCAGCGTGCACAACTCCTGGCACTATGCGCTCTACCTGCTCCAGGCGGGCGACGCTGCGGGCGCGCTCGCCGTCTACGACCAGTTCCTGCACCACGACGGATCAGACGACATCGCGCTCGAGTTGCTCGACGCGACGGCGCTATTGTGGCGGCTGTGGCTGGAAGGAACCGATGCGGGGGACCGCTGGCGGCCGCTCGCGCAGGCGTGGGCGCGGCTGCTCGCGCCCGGCTTCTACCCGTTCAACGACATGCACGCGATCATGGCCTTCATCGGCAACGGCGAGCTTGACCGCGCCCGAGAGGTCGTCGCGGCGCTTGAGCGCGTGGTCCGCGCTGGTGGCCCCGTAACAACAACTGGAACGGTGCCGACTCAGCCCGTGTCGACCGGCGCGGCCATGACATCGGCGGTCGGCCTGCCGGTGTGTCGCAGTCTGGTCTATTTCGGCGCCGGGCAATACGAGCAGGTGGTTGCGGAACTGCTGCCCATCCGCACCCGGGTACACGAGTTCGGCGGAAGTCATGCGCAGCGCGACGCCGTTGAGCGGACCCTGCTTGAGGCGGCGATCAGGGCCAGACGGCTGGACCTCGCGAGCGCTCTGGTGAGCGAGCGGCTCGCGGTCAGGGAGTGCAGTACCTACGCCTGGTCGAAGCGGGCGTTCCTGCTCGCCGCGGGCGGTGACAGGGCCGGCTCGGCGTCGGCTGCCGCCCGGGAACGTGAACTTGCCGCCGAGATCCGCGCCGCGGCCGACGGCCCGCTATCGCAGTGACGGCTCGGGTGACAGCGTTACCAGCGGGGCCGGGTACTTGAGCTGCCTGCGGTGCGCGGCCGGAAGCTTCCACGGGGTGTGGATGTACGGGGCGGGCAGGCTCGCCAGTTCGGGGAGGTAGCGGCGCACGTAATCGCCGTCAGGGTCGAACCGGGCGGCCTGGCGCAGCGGGTTGAGCACCCGACCGGGCCGGGGATTGTTGCCCGTTCCCGCCACCCACTGCCAGTTGCCCGCGTTGCAGGCCACGTCGCCGTCGGCCAGCAGATCGCGAAAATGCCGGTAACCGTGACGCCAGTCGATGCCCAGCGTTCTGGTGAGGAACGAGGCCGTGATCATCCGCGCCCGGTTGTGCATGAACCCTTCGGTGGCGAGCTGTCGCATGGCCGCGTCGACCACCGGGATGCCAGTCTGACCCGCCTGCCAGGCGTCAAGCGCTCCCGCGTCGCTCGACCACGACCGGGGCGCGGACCCGGGCGCGCAGCGGTAGTCCGTCCGTGCGATATCCGGAAACGCGGCGGTGACCTGGTGGAAGAAATCACGCCAGGCCAGCTGGCGGCAGAACTCCTCACCCCCCGGCCGCGGCAGCGCCGCCCGTGCCAGCTCGATCGGCGAGATGCAGCCGAACCGGAGGTAGGCGCCGAGTCGGGAGGTCTGAGGATCGGCCAGGTCATCCCGGCCATCGCTGTATCCGCCGAGCGGGCCGTCCAGCCAGGCCCTGAGCAGTTGCCGGCCCGCCCGCTCGCCGCCGGGCGCCAGGCAGCGGGAGAAATGCGCGTCCAGCAGGGGCTGGTCGCCTGGCGTGACGCCGCGCGGAACATGGACGGCCGACGGCGCCAGGCAGGGCTGCCGCCAGGCGGCGGCGCGCCAGGCGCGCCAGTACGGCGTGAAGATCCGGTAGTAGCTGGCGCCGGCCGGGTGCAGGTCGCCGGGCGGCACCACCGCGTGCCCCGGGGTGATCTCGAGCGCCAGCCGGTGTCTGGCGCACTCCCGTGCCAGACGCTCCTGTCGCAGCGTCGCGTACCTGGACACGTCGCCGGCCACGAAGACGGCCTGCCCGGCGGTCCGCTCGGCCAGCCGGATGACCTCGGCGACTGGCTCTCCGTGGCGGATCACCAGCTCTCCGCCCCGTTTGCGGAGTTCGCCCCTGAGCACCGCGATCGACTCGGCCAGGAACCTCGCCCGGTTCGGCGGCACCTTCAGCGCCGGGTCGACGACGAACAGCGGCACCACCTGCCGGGCGCGAGCGCACGCGAGCGCCAGTGCCGGGTTATCGCGTACCCGCAGGTCGCGGGTGAAAAGGACGATTGCGGTCTCCATCGGTCCCTCCCGTATCTTCCCATCGCTCTCGCTGCCCGCCCTCTCTAGCTGCCCGCGTGCGGGCGTCGTGGCGGAAGCGGGATGAACCCGCTGGTCCGCGCGGCGTAGGCGGCGAAGCCGGGCCGGGTCTCCGCCATCCTGCGATCGGTCATCCGCTGGCCGGTGCCCCTGGTCAAGACGAACGTCATCAGCAACGGCGACACCACGGTCGCCAGCTGTAGGGCCGACCCGTAGCTCAGGCCGAACAGTCCCCACCACATGCAGGCGTCGCCGAAGTAGTTCGGGTGCCTCGTGTACCGCCACAGCCCGCGGTCCATGAGCTGCCCGCGGTTCGCCGGGTCGGCGCGGAACGTCGCGAGCTGCCAGTCGCCGACGACCTCGAAGATGAAGCCGCCCAGCCAGACGACGCCGCCGACGACGGTGATCGGGCCGGCCGCCGCCGGCGTCGTCATGCCGGCCGGCAGCGGCAGGCAGGCCACCCAGAGGATCAGCAGTTGCGGCAGGTACACCGTGCGCAGCGCATACCAGTTCCTATTTGCCGGCGCCCGGTCGAGCAGCTCACGGTAGCGGGGATCCTCCCCACCGCCGCGCGCGCGGGCCGCCACGTGCAGCGACAGCCGGACGCCCCAGAGCACCGCTGCGGCCGCCAGCGGCCAGCGGCGGGCGGGAACCCCGTGCCCGATCGAGGCGAGCAGGCTCGCCGCGCCCGCCACGGCGATCCCCGCGCCCCACGCCGTGTCCATGACGCTGTGCCGGCCGGTCCTGGCGCCGATCACGAAGGTGACGGCCACCAGCGCGAGAAGGGCGCAGGCGGTGACGAGTGCGGTCAGGGCGAACATCGGCTCCCCGTCATTCTCGCCTCGCCGCGAGGATCTGGTCCACGCCCATCCGGCCCTCTTCGAATGCCAGCGCTCCGCCCGCCAGGTACAGCCGCCACATGCGGGCCCGCTCCCGGCCGATGATGGCCTCGACCGCGGGCAGGCTTTCCTCCAGATTGCCGAGCCAGGCCCTGATGGTGCGCACGTAGTGGGGTCGCAGCGCCTGAACGCCAAGCACCTCAAGGCCGGCGTCCTCAAGAAGGCCGACCGTCTCGCCCACCGGCCGCATGTGCATGTCGGCAGCGACGTAAGACTCGATGAAGGCGCCGCCGCCGGGGGCGTTCCTGCCCCGTGACATCTGCTGGACGAGCAGCCGACCGCCAGGGCGCAGCAGGTCGCGCAGCGCCCGGCAGAATGCGGGGTAGCCGTCGGCACCCACGTGCTCGCCCATCTCCAGGGACGCGATCGCGTCGAAGGGGCCGCCGGAGGCGTCCCGGTAGTCCTGGATCCGAACCTGAGCCCGATCGGCCAGGCCCAGCCCGCGCAGCCGCTCTCGGGCGTAGCCGCCTTGCTCGGCGGAGAGCGTGACCGAGGTGACCTGGGACCCGCGGTGCTGTGCGGCGTGCACCGTGAGCGACCCCCACCCGCAGCCCATGTCGAGCAGGGAGGTACCCCGGCCGAGTCCGAGCTTGTCCGACACCAGGTCCAGCTTGTCCCGCTGGGCGTGGGCGAGGCCGTAGCCGGGCTCGTCGCTCGTCCAGTACCCGCATGAGTAGGCCATCGAGGGATCGAGGATGAGCCGGTAGAACGAGACGGGAATGTCGTAGTGGCCGGCGATCACGGCCCGATCCCTGGCACGGCTGTGCCGGCGGCCGGAGTGCCTGATCTCGGATTCCGGTACCGCTGGCGGCGGTCCGAGAACCCCGAGCCGGCTCGCGGCGAACGCCGACGCCGACAGGGCGTCGGCCCACCGGCCCGGCCCCCAGCCGGGCGGAGCCCCCGTCCTCAGGCCACCAGGCACCCGGCCACCAGGCACCCGGCCACCCGATCCCCGGGCGGACTGCGCCGAGCGGGCCGCACGCAACGCCCGGCGCAGTCCCTCAGTAAGGTCTCCTTCGAAGTCAAGGTCGCCGCTGACGTAGGCGCGCGCGAGACCGAGTTCCCCGGGCGCCCACAGTGCCCGGCGTAGCGCCAGCGGTGAGCGCAGCACAGCGGTGGGCGGGCCGGCCCCGCCTCGCTGCCGTCCCATGCGCGCACCCGCACCGGAAGGTCGATCCCGGCTCGGCCAGCGGCCCAGGCGATCGTCGTCGCGGCGTCCGCCCGGCGTCTGGCCCGCTTGCCCGCAGTCGGCGCGGCGGTCCCGACCCGTGCGCCGCCCTCGGCTGCCACGTTGGCCCTGTCTTTAGCCGGCCCGGTCATGCGCGCTCCAAGGTGAGCTGGCTGACGTTCAGGTACCCGGCGCGGAAGCCCGCCTCGGCGTAGCACAGGTAGAACAGCCACATGCGGACGAAGACGTCGTCGAAGCCAAGCGCGAGGACCTCGTCCGTGCGGGCGCTGAACTGGTCCCGCCAGATCTGCAGCGTCTCCGCGTAGTGGCGGCCGAAGTCATATCGTTCGGCGACCCGCAGTCGGGTGCGGCGGCTGAGGCTGTCCTCGACGGCGGTGATCGAGGGGATCAGGCCGCCGGGGAAGATGTACTTCAGAATCCAGGTGTAGGTGTGCCTGCTTGCCATCATCCGGTCGTGCGGCATCGTGATCGACTGCAGCGCGACCCGTCCGCCCGGCGCGAGCAGCCGGTCGAGCTGGGCGAAGTAGGTGTCCCAGTAACGCTCGCCCACTGCCTCGACCATCTCGACCGAGCAGATGGCGTCGTACTCGCCGTCCAGGTCCCGGTAGTCGCACAGTTCCACGCTGATCTGCCCGCGCAGCCCGGCCTCGGCCACCCGCCGCGCCGCGAGCTCGTGCTGCCGGGCGGAGATGGTGACCGTGCGGACCGTGGCGCCTCGCTCGGCGGCCTGGATCGCCAGCTGGCCCCAGCCGGTGCCGATCTCAAGCAGCCGGCTGCCCGGCCCCACCCGCGCCTGGTCGAGCAGCCGGTCGTTCTTGCGCCGCTGGGCCTGCCCGAGCAGGCGGCCGGCGGCGGCGGGCGATCCGTCGGCGGTGGTCTCGAACAGCGCTGACGAGTACGTCATGGTCTCGTCGAGGAAGAGGCCGAAGAACTCGTTGGACAGGTCGTAGTGCCGGCCGATGTTGCGGCGCGCGCCGTCCTTGGTCTGCTCGTCGGCGGCTGGCTGCCTGCGCACGGCCATGGTGCGCAGCCGCTGAAACGGCGTCGGAACAAGGTCGCCGACGTGCGCCGCGAAGACGGTCAGCAGGCCGGTCAGGTCCTCGCAGTCCCAGTCGCCTGCCATGTAGGACTCGCCGAATCCGATCAGGCCGCCCGCCCCCAGCCGGGTGAAGAAGGCACCGGGATTGTGGATCATCATCTGCGGGGCGTCTGCGGACCCCGGGCCCAGCGGGCGGCCGTCAGAGCGGTGAACCCGGATGGGAAGTCCGGCCGCCGCCGCGCGGAAAAGCAGCCGCGCGATCTCCGCGCGCGAGGCGGAACCACGCGCCACGGCGACATCGGGCCACCGAATCGGGTCGATAACCCATCCGGTGTCGTGCATGGTGCTGATCAATAGTCCCCCTCGTATCAACGGACCCCCTCTTGCGGACGGCGCGGCGGTCGCGGCACCGGCCGCAGCCCTCTCGCGTACAACTTGATCCCCTGCCACCGGATCCGCGCGGACACCATGACGGTGGAGCAGGGATGCCGCGCGGCCGCCTGCAACAGCGCCAGCCGGGTGGCAGGCACGGCGGTGCCCTGGACGGCGGCGACGAATCGGTGCCCGTTCGGGCGGTTCAGGACGATGCTGAGCGCCAGCCGTTCGCCAGGGCGGGGCACGCTCATCTCGTACCAGCCGTCGACCGGGTGATAAGGCGAGACGTAGAGCTCCTTGTCGACCCGGGCGCGGCCCTCGCCGTCGGTCTGCAGCAGGTACGCGTGGCGCTGCTGGTAGGTGTTGTGGACCTCCGCGACGACGCAGCCGAGGGTGCCGTCCGCGCGGTGGCACCAGAACAGCGTGAGCGGGTTGAACACGTATCCGAGGACCCGGGCGTGGGCGAGCATCAGCACCTGCCCGCCGCCCAGGTCGACCCCGCGGGCGCGCAGGAACTGGTCGATGTTGGCCCTGATGCTGCGGGCGGGGTCGCCGAGGTGGTCGCGGGCGTGAAATCCGGCCAGCAGCGACGGCCACCCCCGGGGTCGCGGCAGCTTGTCCAGGTCGACCAGCCACTCGTAACTGCGGTAGCTGAACGCGTTGCGCAGCGGCGCCAGCCTGGCGTGAGAGATCCGGCACTCGTACAGCACCGCCCCCTCGGCCAGCGGCCGAGCCCGGTCAGGACGCAAAGCGTGCCTGGCGGCCCCGGTCACCAGGAACCCCCCAGGGCCCGCGCGGCGGCCACGCCCGCCCGGCATCCGTCCTCGTGGAATCCCCAGCCGTGGTAGGCGCCTGCGAACGCCGTGACCGCCGTGTTCAAGCCGGGCAGCCGCGACTGGGCGGCAACCGACTCGCGGGTGAAAGCCGGATGGGCGTAGTCCATCACGGCGATGACGCTCGCCGGGTCCACCTCCGCTCGGCCGCCGAGCGTGACGATGTAATCCCGGTCAGGCGGCAGGCCCTGCAGCCGGTTCATGTGATAGCTGACCCGCGCCGGGGCCGCAGCCGGACCGTCGTGGCAGGCGAGGGCGTAGTTCCAGGACGCCCGGACCGCCCCGCGGGTCGGCAGTAGCCGGGTGTCGGTGTGCAGCACCGCCTCGTTGGGCGTGTAGCTGAACGAGCTGAGCACGGACCGTTCCGCCGGGGTGGGCGCGTCGAGCAGCCGGAGCGCCTGATCGGGGTGGGTGGCGATGACCACGGCGTCGAAGTCGAGCCGGGCGCCGGAGGCGTCCTGCACCGTGACCCCGTCCGGGCGTCGGCGGACCGAGCGAACCGGGGACGAGAGCCGCACCTGCGCCAGGCCGGCCGCGATCCGCTCGACGTAGCGCCGCGAGCCGCCCGCGACCGTGCGCCACTGGGGCGACCCGGAGACCGACAGCAGGCCGTGGTTGGCCAGGAACGCGAACAGGTACCCGGCTGGATAGTCCAGCGCCAGGCCCTGCGGGCACGACCACACCGCCGCGACCAGTGGCACCGCGAAATGCTCGGTGAAGTACGCGGAGAAGCCGCCCCCCCGGAGGAAATCGCCCAGCGAAAGGCCGCCCGTCGGCGCCTCGCCCGTCTGCTCCCGGCTCGTCTTCTCCTGGCCGGCCGGCTCCCGTCCTGACGGTCGCTCGCTGGACGGCTGCTCACCGGCCGGCTGCCCGCGGCCGGCGTCGTCGCCAGCAGCCGTCGAGCGGCCCGGTGGAACCGCGGAACCTCGGCGAGCATCTGCAGGTAGGGCCGACCGCCGCCGGCCACGCCCGCACCCAGGCCGGCCGGGCCGCGCTTGCCCGCGTACTGCACCCCGCAGCCGGAGCAGCTGACCGACATGCTCATCTCCGAGGCCTGCGTTTCCACCCCGAGCTCGGCGAACAGCCGGGTCAGCAGCGGGTACGTCCGCTCGTTGTAGACGATGAACCCGGTGTCGACGGCAACCGTCCGGCCGCCGGACTCGTCGACCAGGTGCGTGTCGGCGTGCCCGCCGAGCCGTCCGGCCGCCTCGAAGAGGGTCACCTCGTCGGTCCGCGCCAGGATGTAGCCCGCCGTGAGCCCGCTGATGCCGCCCCCGATGACGGCGATCCTGCGTCGGGTCACCTCGTTCCTCCCACTTAGCGTCACATCTGCTATTCGCCACCTGTCGGTTTCCGGATTGGTGGCCTCGGGTGACAGACGAGGGATCCTGGTCCGGGCTAGGTCACGTTGACCGGACAAGTTCCCTGCTGGCGGGGGCGGGCGCGCGGCCCAGGACATGCCGGAGCGCGTCCTCCAGGCTCGGGTACCTGAACGGGTGGCCCGCCGCCGTCAGTACTCCCGGTCGCACGAGCTGGCTCGCCATCGCCAGCTCTCTGGCCCCTTCGGCGCCAAGCAGCAGCTGCGGGCCCAACGCGGGCACCGGGATTCGCGCCGGTCGGCCGAGCACCCGGCCGAGGGTACGCGCGTACTCCGCCTGGGGTTCCGGCTCAGGCGCGACCGCGTTGACCGGGCCGCGCAGGGCGGAATCGGTGATGGCGCGCAGGTAGATGTCGAGCAGGTCGTCGATCTCGATCCAGGGCAGCCACCGGGTCCCGTCGCCCAGCGGCCCGCCCAGGCCGGTTTCGAACACCGGGTACAGCAGCCGCAGCATGCCGCCGCGCGGGGTCTGCACGATGCCGGTGCGGACCTGGACGGTCCTGATCCCGGCGGCCGAGGCCGGCCCGGTCGCGTCCTCCCAGGCGGCGGCCACGTCGGCCAGGAACCCGTCGCCGCGTCCGCTGTTCTCGGTCAGGATCTCGTCGCCGCGGTCGGCGCCGTAGAAGCCCACCGCGGAGGCGGTGACGAAGGCGCGCAGCCGGCCGGGGGACCGTGCGGCCAGCGTGGCCAGCGCACGGGTCGGGCCGATTCGGCTGGAGAGGATCTCCCGCTTGCGCTCCGGAGTGAAGCGCCCGCCGATCGAGGCGCCCGCGAGGTGGATCACCGCGTCGACGTCGGCCAGCAGCCCCGGGTCGGGGTCGTCCGGTCGCCACTGGCGTTCGCCGTCGTTACCCGGCGCCCGGCGGACCAGCCCGATCACCCGGTGGCCGCCGGTGGTGAGCAGCGCCGCCAGGGCCGAGCCGACCACCCCGCCCGACCCGGTGAGCGCTACCGTGAGCGGCTCCGGGCAGGCCGCCCGGGTGCGCGCGTGCACGGCCAGGTCCGCCGCGAGCTGCCGGTGCCGGTAGCCGAACATCGGCCGCAGCGCCCAACCGGGAACGGGCGTGTCGACCACATCGACGACCAGGGTGCCGCCGCCGGGCGCGGGCGCGAACTCGTGGGTGTGCCGCCAGCGCAGCGCCGCCCCCAGCGGCGGCTGCAGGACATCGGCGAACCGACGGGGCGGGTCGTAGCCGCCCGGATCATGGCCGGCCACCCAGCGCAGCCCGGCTGGCAGCGCGAGGACGGCCTGGCCGTCGCGGACCGAAGGTGCTTCCCGCGCCACGCGCACCGGCTGCCAGGGCGGCATCAGGCGCGTGATGGCCCCCGGTCGGGAATGCCAGGCGAACACCTCGTCCGGCTCCGCGCACACCACACTTGAGTACGTGAGACCCATTTCCGTGCCGCCTCCTTCGGTCCGCGAGCTTTAATCAATACTAAGTTACACTAAAACTATGAGGTTGGAGCACCGCCATGCAGCTACGTGATGCTGCCGACGCACTCGGCGTGCACTACCAGACCGCCTACGGCTGGGTCCGGCAGGGCACGCTGCCCGCGCGCAAGACCCCGCGCGGCTACGAGGTGAGCGAAGGCGACGTGCGCGACCTGATGGCCCGGCGGGAAGCCGGGGCGGAACCCCCGCAGGAGGTCAGGGTCAGGGACTGGGCCGCCCAGGCCGACCGGCTGTACGCGGCCCTGGCAGCCGGCGATGAGACATTGGCGCGGCAGGATCTCGCCCGGGTGGCCGCCGGCACGTCCCTGACCGGGCTGTGTGACCAGGTCATCGCCCCGGCCCTGGGCCGGGTCGGGACGGCCTGGGCGGCCGGCGAGCTGTCGATCGCCGAGGAGCACCGCGCGACCGCGATCTGCGAGCGGCTGATCGCCGCCCGCGTGCACCAGCCGCAGGGCCGGCCGAGGGGCATCGCCGTAACCACCACGCCGCCCGACGAACGTCACGCCCTGCCGTCCATGATGGCGGCGGCCTGCCTCCGCGAAGATCACTGGCACGTCCACCACCTAGCCGCGGACCTGCCGACGGCCGAGCTCATCGACCTCGCAGGCGACACCGGGGCCGACCTGGTGGTCCTGTCATCGGCCACCACCGGCGCCGTCCGGACGGCCAGCCGCCAGGCGCGGGAGATCCGCGAGCGCCTCCCGCAGGTCCGGGTCCTGACCGGCCGCCCCGGCGACACCCTCAGCCGCCTGCGCGACCTGGCCCGAACCCCCCGCTGACGCTCCTCAATGGCAAAAAGATCAAAACCTTTTCTCCCGAACGGACCCTGGTTTGCACCTCTCCGAACGCTGAGCCTCTCCGCTTAGTGGCCGGTCCGTCCGTCGATCGACTCGCGAAGCAGATCGGCGCGCCCGTTGTAGCCCGACTAGCGCCGGGCTGGTCAAACCTCCCATTCCTACTGTTACGGCCTCATCGGACCGGGCAGGTAACTTCACGTCGGCTCTCCACGCAGCCGGCAATGGAGGGATGTCATGAGCCACAGCACGGCCAGGCCCGGCCCGAAGGCGGAGCCCGAGGACGAAGTCATCGCCGACCCGCGGGCCCGGCAGCCAGAACATAGGCATGGCGCGCGGCCGCGCCAGCCCGTCGGCCAGCCGGCCGACGATGACGGCGTGAGCCCGGACGAACCGGACGAGGACCAGTTCGAGTTGATCGGCGACGACGACCTGAGCCCGGCCGACCTCGGCCCCGCCGCCCCGAATGTCCGCAACCCGGACGCCGACTCCGGCCGAATCAGAAAGATAACCCGGTAAAGCGGGCGTGGCACCGGAGAACACCACCGCGACCAGCGACCACCGGCATTGCTAATAGGCAATCTCACGAGGCGGCAAGTTTCGCAATGAAGGAAACGAGTTGCGAATCGCAAAGTGATGCCAAGGAATGTCGTGAGACACCAATTGTGTTTCCCGCCGCTGAATGCCGTAGGCAGCGCGTACCGTCGGAGGCATGAGCAAAATTTCTGCTTTCGGGGATACGGCAGCCCGCTCCCGCGCGCTGCGTGCCAGTGCCAGAGGTTCGGTAATACCGTGGTACGCTTCTGGTATGACCGCAAAGCGGAAAGTCTCCGTCTCCCTCGACGAGGATCTTGTCGCGGAGCTTGAGGCCGCCGACGAGGCGCTGTCCGGGCAGGTGAACGAGGCTATCCGCGCGGAGGTCGAGCGGCGTCGGCGCAACCGCCTGCTGACCGGCATGCTCGACTCGCTTGACGCCGAGTACGGGCCGGTTGATGAGGCGCTCGTCGCGAAGTACACGGAACTGCTGTGAGCCGTGCGCTCATTCTCGACTCCGAGGCGCTGGCCACGCTAGGCGGTCGGCCTTCCCGGCGGCAAGAGGAGGTCAGGGCCGCTATGCGAGCCGCCGCGCGCATGCACAGGGACGTGATCGTCCCGGCGGTCATTCTCGCGGAGCTTTACCGGGGGGCCGGCCGCAACCAGGTGGTAGACGCCTGTATGGCACGCGAGACGGGGATCCGGGTCCGTGACACCGACCGCCCGCTGGCGCGCCTGGTCGGAGGGGTCCTCACCGGGGCGAAGGCGGACTCCCGTTACCTGGCGGACGCGCACGTGGTCGCGGCCGCCGTGGAGACCGGCGGCGGCGTCGTGCTCACCGGCGACCCCGATGACCTCGCCCTGCTCGCCGCGCCTTATCCGAACATCACGGTACGGCCGCTTCCCTAACCGCCCGAACCACCACGGCGCCCAGACGGTGTGATCAGATAGCCGTCCTCACCTAACCGGGTTCAGGCTTCTCAGGAGCGTGCGTCGATGAAGCGCTGCTGACCGAGGACGGCGAGGAGCTGCAGCTTCTCATGGCCCTCGGTGCGCGGGGGAGCGGTGAGCACCAGCAGGGCCTGGGACTGGTCCTCGGTGAACAGCACCTGGCAGTCCACCTCGATCGGGCCGAGCTCGGGATGGATGAGCGTCTTGTGGTCCTCGAAGCGCTTGGCGACCTCGTGCCGTTCCCACAGCGCGGCGAACTCGGGGCTGGCCTTCTGCAGCGCTCGCACGAGTTCGCCTGCCCGGGACCGGGGGCCCATCGAGCCGTAGGCGGCGCGCAGGTTCGCGACCTGGGCGCGGCTCTGCCGGTCGCGGTCGTGCTCGGGGTAGCGCAGCCGCTCGGCCGGGTCGGTGAACCAGCGGTAGATCTCGCTGCGGGCTAGGCCCGTGTAGCCGGACTTGTCGCCGAACAGAGCGTCCGCCAGCTGGTTCTGCACCAGCGTCTCGCCCAGGTTGGACAAGATGAGCGCCGGGGTGTCGCTGAGCCGGTCGAGCACCCGCAGCAGCGCCGGGGCGACGTGCGTGGCGGCCGCTGCCGCGGTCGGCGGGTTGTGCCCCGCTACCTGGAACAGATAGTCGCGCTCGTCGCCCGTCAGCCGGAGCGCACGGGCGAGCGACGCCGAGCATCTGCTCGCTCGGCTGCGGGCCGCGCTGCTGCTCGAGCCGCGTGTAGTAGTCGGCCGACATCGCGGCGAGCGCGGCCACCTCCTCGCGCCGAAGGCCGCGGGTCCGACGCCGCTGGCCCGTCGGGCAGCCCGACCTCCTGCGGCTGCAGCGCCTCACGGCGGCGGCGCAGGAAGTCGGCGAGCGCTCCGCGGTCCATGCATCCAGTATCCGTCCCGCGTAGCCAGCCGGCGACCGCGAGCCAGGGATCGCCGATCCCCCGATAACCGCTCTCTGCACCCGCCAGCGCCCATTCGGCAGGCTGGAAGCATGAACATCTCAGGGAACACCGTCTTCATCCCCGGCTCCACCAGCGGTATCGGCCTCGCGCTGGCGGTGGAACTGCACGCCAAGGGCAACACGGTCATCGTCGGCGGCCGGCGGGCCGACCTGCTCGAGCGAGATCGCCGCCAAGCACCCCGGCATCGACACCGTGCGGGTCGATTGCAGCGATCCGGCCAGCATCGACTCCGCCGCCAAGGAAGTGCTGGCCAGGCACCCGGACCTCAACGTCCTGGTTGCGATGGCCGGCATCATGCGGATCGAGGACTGGCGCAGGCCCGAGTCGTTCCTCGCCTCGGCCGAGTCGGTCATCACGACCAACGTGCTCGGCCCGATCCGCCTCATCGCCGCCTTCATCGACCACCTGCAGGCCCAGCCCGATGCCACCATCGTGACCGTTTCCTCCGGCCTGGCGTTCGCACCGCTGGCGGTGACGCCGAGCTACAACGCCTCCAAGGCCGCGATCCACCTGCTCAGCGAGTCGATCCGGCTGCAGTTCGCTGATACCACGGTCCAGGTCATCGAGCTGGTGCCGCCGTCCGTCCGCACCTCGCTGCTGCCCGGACAGGAGGCCAGCGAGTTCGCGATGCCGCTCGACGATTTCATGAACGAGGCCGTGGGACTGCTCGAGACCCAGCCCGATGCCAAGGAGATCCAGGTTGAGCGGGTGAAGTTCCTTCGCTACGGCGAGGCCCGCGGCGACTACGACCAGGTCGTCGCGACGCTCAACGCCTCCGACCCGCACGGCCGATAACCCGAACACCACGCGTGCCACGCCAGCCCCAGGTCGCCGGACGGCGAAAGCGACATTGATGTCATCGGGTGCTGTTCGGGTCGCGGGGCGCCCCAAACAACACCCGATAACGTCGGCCGCCGAAGAAGCGTCAGCGGTTGTCGAGCAGGGGCTGGGCGGGGTCCCAGGTGGTGCCGTCGGCGGCGTCGCGGCGGCGCCGGGCGATGCCGGACAGCGCCTCGAGCACGACCCGGTTGGCGAGGAACGAGGTGATCTCCGCGTGGTCGTAGGGCGGCGAGACCTCCACCACGTCGATCCCGGCGACCGGCAGCTCGTAGGCGATCCGGCGCACCGAGTCCAGCAGCTGCCGCGCGGTGAGCCCGCCCGGCTCCGGGGTGCCGGTGCCCGGCGCGTGGCCCGGGTCGCAGACGTCGATGTCCACCGACAGGAACACCCCGTCGCAGTCGTCCATCGCGATGCCGAACGCCTCGGTCAGGCACTCAGTCAGCCCCCGCGCGCCGATCTCGGTCATCTCGTACGACCGCATCCCCTGCCGCGCCATCCACTCCAGCGTCTCGGGTCCGGGCCAGTAGCCGCGCAGGCCCATCTGCAGGAACCGGTCACCGCGGAGGGCGCCGGACTCGATCAGCCGCCGCATCGGCTGGCCGTGCCCGATCAGCGACCCGAACTCGACGTCCCCGGTGTCGGCGTGCGCGTCGAAGTGGATCATCGAAATCCGGCCCTGCCCCCGATGCTGGGCCACGCCCGCGGCGTCGGGCCAGGTGATCGTGTGGTCACCGCCGAGCACCAGCGGGATCGCGCCCGCCCCGGTCACCGTGTAGACCGCTTCCTGCAGGTCGCGCACCGAGCGGGCGGCGTCGCCGGAGAACAGCTCGACGTCGCCCGCGTCGTAGACCCGCAGGTCCTGCAGGGCGTCGACCCGCAGCGCGAGCGACGGCCGCGACCCGTCGTGCGGCAGGTAGCAGGTCTGCCTGATGTGCTGCGGCCCGAACCTGGTGCCGGCCCGGTGCGAGGTGCCGCCGTCGAACGGCGCCCCCAGGATCACGATGTCGGCGCCGGTGTAGCTGTCCGGGTCGGCCCAGTCGCAGCGGTCGACGCCGAGGAAGGTGATATCCGGGCCGAACTGAGCTCCGTAGCGGGTCATGGTCACTCCTTGAGGTATCGGTCGATAATCGCATGCAGCCGCCGTCGGCCGAAGCTCGGTCCGTGCCCGGGCCGCACCACCCTCGCCCCGGTCATGGAGGGCTAGCAGTCACCAACGGTCCGTTCGGGAAAAAGGCTTTTGAAAATCTTTTCCTCCGAACGGACCCTGGTTTCACCCGGACGGCCCCGCCAAGCCCGCCTGCCTCGAGGGTCGGCCGTAACCGGGGGGCGACGCCGCGCAGGACGGTGGCCATGAAGTTGTCGAGGATCTCGGCCCGGGCCGCCTTGGGGTACTCGTGACTGGCGATCAGCATCGCGTAGAGCCCGACCATGAACAACTGCGCGGTGGGAAGCGCGTGGGCGTCGGGGTGCACCTCGCCCCGCTTCTTGGCCCGCTCGACGGCCTCGACCACGACCGTCATGACCGGGTACTCGGTCCACTTGTCGGCGCCGGGGAGCACGTCCGGCCGCCGGGACGAGAAGTGCAGCCCGAGCATCTCCCGGAACAACGTCTTGCCGACCCGGCGCTCCATCGCCGTCAGCAGCCGGACGACCTCGCTCAGGGCGGCCGGAAGGAAGGCCTGCCCGGCCGGGCCGCCCCGCCGGCTCTCCGCCGCCGGGTTCTCCACTGCCGGGTTCTCCACGGTCGGCCCGGCCGACGGGGGACCGCATCGGGCCTCGAGCTCGGCCAGGAACTTCGACAGCTGGGCGACCAGCCGGGCCTCCTCCGTGCGCTCGAGTTCGGCCAGGACGTGCTCCTTGGTCGGGAAGTGGAAGTAGAACGTGCCCCGGGCCACGCCCGCCGCCGTCGCGATGTCGCCCACGTCAGCGGCGGCCATGCCGGTCCGCTTGAACTCCGCTAGCGCTGCCGCGTAGACGCGCTGGCGGGTCTGCTGGCGCTGCGCATCTCGGCCGCTGACCGCCGCACGTCCGTTGAGCTTGTCTTCCGCTGGCGGCATGGTGCTTCCTTCATACGTCTGTCGCTGACGAGTGTCAATGACATATTTCAGTGACAACTGTCGGCGAGGTCTTGTCAGCGGCGGCGCTGCGGTCTATACAAGAGAGTAACTGCTTACCTAACGATGGGGAGGCCGCGGGATGGAATCCGACCCGCTGTACTGGGATCCGTACGACACCCGCTTCGTGGCTGACCCGTGGCCGGTCTTCAACCGGATACGGACGGAAGCCCCGCTGTACTACAACGAGACCCATGACTTCTACGCGGTCAGCCGGTACGCGGACGTGGAGCGGACGCTGACCGACTGGGAAACGTTCTCCTCCGCCCGCGGTGTCGTCCTGGAGCTGATCAAGGCGAACATGGAGATGCCGCCGGGCACTCTCATCATGGAGGACCCGCCGATCCACGACATCCACCGGCAGCTTCTCGCCCGCATATTCTCGCCCCGGCGGATCGCCGAGCTGGAGCCGAAGATCCGGGAGTACTGCGTCCGCTGCCTCGACCCGCTGGTGGGGGAGTCCCGGTTCGACCTGATCGAGAAGCTCGGCCTGGAGATGCCGATGCGGGTCATCGGCATGCTGCTCGGCATCCCCGAGGAGGGGCAGGCGGCCTTCCGCGACGAGGCAGACGCCCACCTGGTCGGCGACGGCGGCCGACTGGACACCAGTAACGGCCCCATCCTCACCTTCGACGCGTTCGGCGACTACATCGACTGGCGGCGGACCCACCCCTCCGACGACGTCATGACCGAGCTGATCACCGCGCAGTTCGAGGACGAGAACGGCGTGACCCGCACGCTGACCCGCGACGAGGTCCTGATGTACGTCACCGTGCTGGCGGGCGCGGGCAACGAGACCACCGGCCGGCTGATCGGCTGGATGGGCTCGACCCTGGCCCGGCATCCGGAGCAGCGGGCGGAGATCGTGGCCGACCCGTCGCTGATCCCCGGCGCGGTCGAGGAGGTGCTGCGGCTCGAGCCGCCGGGCCCGTCCATGGCCCGCTACGTGACCAAGCCGGTGGAGTTGTACGGGCAGGTGGTCCCGGCGGGCAGCGCGATGCTGATCCTGATCGGGGCCGCCAACCGCGACCCGGAGCGGTACGACGACCCGGACCGGTTCGACATCCGCAGGAAGAAGAGCCTGCATCTGACCTTCAACATCGGCCCGCACTACTGCCTCGGCTCGGCCCTCGCCCGCCTGGAGGGCCGCATCGCGCTCGAGGAGATGCTGCGGCGCTGGCCGGTCTGGGAGGTCGACTGGGCCGAGGCCACGATGCAGCAGACATCGACGGTGCGGGGCTGGGAGCGGCTTCCGCTCCTGGTCGGCTAGGGCCGGGGCAGCCACGATGACCGCCGTCGGGGCGGCTCGCTACGCAGGCAGCCGGGTGCACCGGGTCGAGGACGCGCGGCTGCTGACGGGCGCGGGCACCTTCGTCGATGACATCGTCCGGCCGGGCATGCTGCACGCCTGCTTCGTCCGCAGCCCGCACCCGCGGGCGCGGATCCTCGGGATCGACGTCGACCGCCGCGCTCGCCCTGCCCGGGGTGCACGCCGTCTTCACCGCCGCCGACCTCAACGGCGACGTCCGCGAGGCCTGGTACACCGGCACCGGGAACCAGGTGCCGGACACGCCGCGGCCGCCGCTGGCCGAGGGCGAGGCCAGGTTCGCGGGCGACCCGGTCGCCCTGGTCGTCGCCGACAGCCGCTACCTCGCCGAGGACGCGGCCGAACTGGTCGAGGTGGACTACGAGCCGCTGCCCGGCGGTCGCCGACTACGCGACCGCCGGATCGACGTCCGATGCGCCTGGTCCACGACGAGTACCCGGGCAACCTCGCGGGCCAGCTCGGCGGCGCGCCGGCCGAGACGCTCGCGGACGCCTTCGACGCCGCGGCCCACGTGATCTCGGAGACGATCTGGGAGCAGGCGTATCGCCGCCGTGCCGATGGAGACCCGGGGCATCGTCGCGGAGTGGTCGGCCGCCAGCGGCGAGCTCACCATCTGGGCCGCGACCCAGGCGCCGCACGAGGTGCGGATGTTCAGCGCGCGGCTGCTCGGCCTGGCCGAGCACCGGGTCCGGGTGATCGCCCGCGACGTCGGCGGCGGCTTCGGCCAGAAGGTCATGCCGCTCCGCGAGGACATGTGCGTGCTGCTGGCGGCCAGGAAGCTCCCGGCCGCGGTGAAGTGGATCGAGGACCGCCAGGAGAACCTGATGGCGGCCGGGCAGGCGCGGCACGAGCACGGCACCGCGCGGATCGCGTTCGACGACCAGGGGATCATCCTCGCCGCCGCCCTCGACCACGTGCAGGACGTCGGCGCCTACCCGACGCCGTGGCCGGTCGGCACCGGCGCGTTCGTCGGCATGAACTTCCCCGGGCCGTACCGGATTAGCCGGGCGACGTTCAGCCACGCCTCGGTGTTCTCCAACACCGTCGGCCGGGTCGCCTACCGGGGACCGTGGGCGTTCGAGTCGCTCGTCCGCGAGGTCGTCCTCGACATCGCCGCCCGCCGGATCGGGATCGACCCGGCCGAGCTGCGCCGCCGCAACCTGCTGAGCGCGGCCGACATGCCGTTCGCCAACCCCAACGGCATGCCGTACGACCACATGGCCTCGCTGGAGACGCTGGAGCGGGCGCTGGCGATCCTCGACTACGACGCGCTTCCGGGCCGAGCAGGCGGCCGCCCGCGCGGCCGGGCGCTACCTGGGCGTCGGCATCTCCTGCTACGCCGAGCCGACCGTCGGCCGCGTTCGGCTACTACGCGACCGAGGGCGCGACGATCCGCATCGAGCCGAGCGGCAAGGTCAACGTCTACGTGGCCGGCGGGTCCACCGGCAACAGCCTGGAGACGACCGTGATCCAGCTCGCGGCCGACGCGCTCGGCGCCGACATCGACGACGTGGCGACGATCCAGGGCGACACCGCGGTGACGCCGTTCGGTGCCGGGACCGGCGGCAGCCGCAGCGGGCCGATGACCGCCGGGGCGGTCGGGGAGACGGCCGCGGTCCTTCGGGCCAAGCTCACCGCGCTGGCCGCGCACAAGCTGGAGGCGGCCGAGCCCGACATCGAGCTCGCGAACAGCCGCGCGGGTGTGCGCGGGGACCCCGACGCGCCCTCGCGTGAGCTTCGCCGAACTGGCCGACATCGCCTACTTCCAGCCGTACGCGCTGCCGCCGGGTATGTCGGCCGGCCTGGAGGCGAGCGGCCGCTACGCGCCCAAGTTCCCGATGCTGTGGGCCACCGCCACCCACGTCTGCACCTGCGAGGTCGACGTGACCACGGGCGCGGTGCGGCTGCTGCGCTACATCGTCGGCGAGGACTGCGGGCACATGATCAACCCGAACGTGGTCGAGGGACAGATCGCGGGCGGCGTCGTGCAGGGCATCGGCGGCGCGCTGCTGGAGGAGCTGGCCTACGACGCCGACGGCAACCCGGTCGCCACCACGTTCATGGATTACCTGTTGCCGACGGCGGCCGACGTGCCGCTGATCGAGTACGGGCACGTCGAGGACGCGCCGAGCCCGGCCCGGGCGGGTACAAGGGGGTCGGCGAGGGCGGCGCCATCGGCGCGCCGCCGGCCGTCGTCAACGCGGTGGCGGACGCGCTGGCGCCCTTCGGGGTGACGATCACCAGGACCCCGCTCACCCCGTCCGCGATCGTCGCGCTGCTCGAGGAGGCGGGCGCGTGAAGCCCGCAGCGTTCGAATACCACGCGCCCGCCGACGCTAAGGAGACGGTGGAACTGCTGGCGGAGCTGGGCGACGGCGCCAAGCTGATCGCGGGCGGGCAGAGCCTGGTTCCGCTGCTCGCGCTCCGGCTGGCCGCCTTCGAGCACCTAGTTGACCTGCGCCGGGTGTCCGGGCTGCGCGGGATCGAGGACCGCGGCGGGGCGGCGCCGGGCGGGGCGGTGTGGATCGGCGCGGGCACCACCGAGGCCGCGATCGGCCGGTCGGCGCTGGTGGCGGCGAAGGTGCCGTTGCTGGCCCGGGCGACGCCGCTGATCGGCCACTTCCAGATCCGCAACCGCGGCACCATCGGCGGTTCGCTCGCGCACGCCGATGCCGCCGCCGAGTACCCGGCGGTCGCGCTGGCCCTCGACGCGGTCATCGAGACGCTGTCGCCGCGGGGCCAGCGGGCCATCGCCGCGGCCGAGTTCTTCACCGGCATCTGGACCACCGCGCTGGAACCGGATGAGTTGCTAACCGGGGTCACCTTTCTGGCGCCGAGCGGCCGGGCGGGCTTCGCGGTGGAGGAGTTCGCCCGGCGGCCAGGCGATTTCGCGGTGGCCGGGGCCGCGATCGCGATCGAGCTCGATCCCGCAGGCCGCGCCGACGCGGTCGGCGGCGACCTGCGGGTCCGCCGGTGCGCCATCGGGCTGTTCGGCCTCGGCCCGACGCCGCTGCGCGCCTCGGCGGCGGAGGCGGCCATCGTCGGCCTGCCCGCCCGCGACGCGAGCACGGACGCCTTCGGCCGTGAAATCGGCCAGGCGGCCGTGGCCGACCTGGACTCGGTCCCATCCGACCTGCACGGGCCCGCCGCCTACCGCAAGCGGGTGGGCGCGGCCGTGGTGGCCGCCGCCTGGCGGCGGGCGATGAGCGAGGCACTGGGCGAGCCGTCCGGCCGATCGCCCGGCCAATCGTCCGGCGAATCGCGCGGTGAGGAGACGGTCCGTGGCTGACATCGACATCGAGATCCGGGTCAACGGCAGGCTCAGGCGGGGGAGCGTGCCGCCGAGGCTCACCCTGGTCGACTTCCTGCGCGAGCGCTGCCAGCTGACCGGAACGCACGTCGGCTGCGAGCACGGAGTCTGCGGCGCCTGCACCGTGCTGCTCAAGCTCCCCGACGAGGACGGATGCGCGCCCGACGGCCCGCCCGAAGGGCAGGCGGTCCGTTCGTGCCTGATCTTCGCCGTACAGGCCGACGGCGGCGAGATCACCACGATCGAGGGCATCGGGGCGGGCGCGTCGGGAGAGTTGTCGGCCGTGCAGGCCGCCTTCCGCGAGCATCACGCGCTGCAGTGCGGCTTCTGCACCCCCGGCTTCGTCATCTCGGCGACCGCGTTCCTGCAGGAGCATCCCGACCCGACGGACCAGCAGATCCTGGACGCCCTGTCCGGGAACCTGTGCCGCTGCACCGGCTACCAGGGCATTCTGGCGGCCGTGCGCTCGGCCGCAGACAGGCTGCTGAGGACAACCACAGAAGACCCGCCAACTCACGAACCGAGGTAAGTCATGCCAGGAAGAGCCGAGGGCAAGGTCGCTTTCATCACCGGCGCCGGACGCGGCCAGGGCCGCAGCCACGCGGTGCGGCTGGCCCAGGAAGGCGCCGACATCATCGCCCTCGACATCTGCCACGACGTCGCGGGCGCGCTCCCCATGGCCACCCCGGCCGACCTGGCCGAGACCGTCAAGCTGGTGGAGGCGCAGGACCGGCGCATCATCGCCGCCGAGGCCGACGTGCGCGACTTCGACGCGCTGAAGGCCGTGGTCGACGACGGAGTCGCGCAGCTCGGCCGGCTGGACATCGTGGTGGCCAACGCCGGCATCGCGAGCATCGGCGGCCCGGTCGAGTCGATGGCGCCCGGCAACTGGAAGGACACCATCGACATCAACCTGACCGGCCTGTGGAACACCGCCCGGGCGGCCGTCCCGCACCTGGTCGCGGGCGGCCGGGGCGGTTCGATCGTGCTCACCAGCTCGATCGGCGGGATGCACGCGCTGCCGAACATGAGCCACTACGTGTCGGCCAAGCACGGCGTCGTCGGGCTGATGCGGTCGCTGGCGGTAGAGCTCGGCCAGCACGGCATCAGGGTCAACTCCGTCCACCCGACCAACGTGAACACGCCGATGTTCATGAACGAGGGGACGTTCCGGCTGTTCCGGCCGGACGTGGAGAACCCCGGGCCGGACGACGTGGCGCCGATCGCGCAGATGATGCACGTGCTGCCCATCGGCTGGGTCGAGCCCGAGGACATCAGCAACGCGATCATCTTCCTATCCTCGGACGAGGGCCGCTACATCACCGGCGTGACCCTCCCCGTCGACGGGGGCGCGTTGCTCAAGTAACTTCTTTCGTCCTCCGCATTCAGGTTGCGGTGAGGAGCCGCTGGTAGAGCTCGCGGGTGGCTGGGCCGGGGGAGACGCCGAGCTCGTCGCGCAGGCACTCGCTGAGCTCGGCGTAAACGCTGAGCGCTTCGGCCAGGTTGTCCTGGGCGGCGAGAGCTTGCATGAGGTACCGGTAACCGCTTTCCCGCAGCGGGGCAAGGCGGACCAGCTCGCGGCCGGCCCGGACCGCGGCGGTTAGCTCGGTGCCGCCGATGCCCAGCGCGGACGCCGCGTAGCATTCCAAGGCGCGCAGGCGGAGCACCGTCAGCTGGCGGCGGATCTCTTCGATCCAGGGGGCGTCTTCGCCGGGAAGGAAGCCGCGCTCCGCCACGAAGAGTCCGGTGAGCGCAGGCCCCCAGGCTCGCACCCAGTCCTGCTGGGCGACCGAGGATTCGGCCCGGTGGATGGCCTCGGCCGCGGCTTCGATGTCAACCCAGGCGTCAGGCAGGCCCAGCCGGAGGACGGAGCGTCCGTCCACGGCGTCTGCCCCGAAGACCCGGCGCAGCTTGGACAGCAGCGGGTTCAGCCTGGCGTCGATCCCGGCCGGGTCCGGTTCTCGCCACAGGGCCTCGGCCAGCTCGTCGCGGGGAACTTGGCGGTGGCGGTTGACGACCAGGTAGGTGAACAGCAGCCGACCCTGGCGACCGGGCAGCCGGGTATCCAGGCGCTGGCCGTCGCGTTCGATGGCGAGCGGCCCGCAAATCTGGATTCGCACCGGGTGCGAAGGCGCCAAGGCCACGCCACCATCTTGGCAATACGCTGTGGGGAGAAGCTAGAGGAAGGTAAAGGCGAAGGCAGAGGGGGAGTCGAGATGGCGAAGCTGATCAGATGCGAATGCGGGTTCGTGGCCCGGGGCGATCGTGACGACCAAGTGGTGGGGGTGATCCGCGGGCACATGGCCACCGATCACCCGGCGCTGCTCGATACGGTCAGCCAGGAGGACCTGCTCAGCTGGATCAGGGTCGAATAGGCGGCCGCTCAGGGCGCGGTGCCGCGCCCGGAGCGGCCCACCTGAGTCCTGCTGTCGGTTCTGGTCACGATGAGGCTTCCCATGCTCGTGTTCTCCGCTGTGGCCCCGTTGCGCACCCAGGCGCTCCGGGGTTCTCGCGGAACAGTGCACCCCGCCGCGCTTGCCGCAACGTTGGCGAAACCTTGGCGCCCGGCGCCAAGGTTTCGCCAAGGTTCAGGCAACGAGGCCGCGGTAGAACAGGTGCTGTTCGGAGCTCGCTAGCAGAGGGAGACTGTGATGAAGACAGCGACACAACCGGCCGCATCGAAGCCGAGCCCTGGCACCGAGGTGCTCGTCGATCCGCGATGGCTGCACGCGCACCTTGATGACCCGCGGGTGCGGGTAGTGGAAGTCGATGTCGGCCCGGCCGCCTACAACGACTGGCATATCGATGGCGCGGTGCTGTGGAACATCTACCAGGACCTGAAGGACGCCGACTACCGCCTCGCGAACACCGCCGTACGGGAAGCGCTCCTTGAACGGTCAGGGATCCGCCCGGACTCGACGGTGGTGTTCTACGGGTACGCGCCGGCCCTGGGTTTCTGGCTCATGAAGCTCCACGGTCATGCCGACGTCCGCATTCTCGACTGCTCGCGGGAGGCCTGGAAGGCCGAGGGCCATCCATGGAGCACCACCGCGAGCCACGTGACCGGCGGCAACTCCCGCCTGGGCGGGGAGGACCCTCGCATCAGAGCGGACCGAGTGGCGGTGCAGGACGCCATCGGCCGGCCAGACACGACGCTCGTTGACGTGCGGTCGCAGGCGGAATACCGGGGGGAGCGCTTCTGGCCCTCTGGCGGCATGGAACCTGATGGCCGAGCGGGCCACGTACCGTCTGCCGTCCATCAGCCCATCGACGGCCTCTACGACCAGCGCGGCTCGTTCCGCGGTGCATCGGACCTGCGCAACGTCTTCTCTTCGGTCGATCTCGACGGCACCGGGGAACTGATCACCTATTGCACCATCGGTGGCCGCGCCGCCACCGCCTGGTTCGTGCTCACCTACCTGCTCGGGCGCGACCTCGTACGCGTCTACGACGGCTCGTGGGCCGAATGGGGCCGCATTCCCGGCACCCCCGTCGAGCGACCGTAATAGCGCCACCGTCCCCGGTCCCGGCGGGCGCGGGAAGCGTCCGCCGGGACCAGGGTTATCCGGCGTTCAGTGCCGGCCTGCGGTACCGGGCGTTACGCGATCCGGCCGGCGTAGCGGCGGGTGAAGCCGTCGCTGGTGTTCGCCGTGATGATCACGTCGTAGTACCCGTTGGCGTCGACCGGCCAGCTGACCGGGGTCGACCCGGCCGCGCCGACGGTCACCGTCTGGGTCGTGCCCGCGTAGTCGTTGACGGTGAGCGTGTACACCACCGCCGTGGTGCCGCTGTTGCCCAAGGTGAGCTGCAGCGACGGAGCCGAGCCGGTGACCGGGGTGGCCGTCACCACCGGGATCTGGCCGGTGGTCGTGCTGGCGGCGACGACGTCCCCGGCGAACGAGCGGACGAAGCCGTCCGGTCCGTAGATCGAGAACGCGTACCCGTACTTGTTCTTCCTCGTTGCCGTCCACGTGTAGGTCCTGTTGGTGCCGTTGACGACCGTGAACGGGGTCGCCGAGGCGGTGAGGTACTTGTCGGGGAAGACGAACATGGACACGCCGACCGAACCGGTGTTGCTCATCGTCGCGGTCACCGTGTAAGCGGATCGGTTAACAACCACATCGGCATGCGGCATGTGGTTGGTCGGCCGGTGCGGGCGGGTGCCGGCCTCCTGAACCGGGGCCACCTGCTTCCCCTCGGCCGGCGGCGCGACCGCGGGGAACGACTTCTCCGCGTCGGACTGAGTGATCAGCGCCACCGTGTCCGGCAGCGCGGGCACGGAGTAGTCCGGGTTAGCGAAGTCGAACGCCGCCGTCAGGTCGCCGCTGACGGAGTTGCGCCAGGCGGTGACGTTGACCAGCGGGGCGCCGGTCCAGGTCTGCAGGAACCGGTTCATCGAGGTGTGGTCGTAGGTGTTGGAGTCGACGTACCCGCCCTGGGTCCACGGCGAGCAGATGAGCATCGGCACCCGCGGTCCCATGCCGATCGGCAGCGAGCTGATGAACTCGTTGGTGACCGTCGTCTCCGGGGCCGGCGGCAGGACGTGGTCGAAGTACCCGTCGTGCTCGTCGTAGGTGATGAACAGCGCCGTCGTCTCCCACAGGGCGGCGTTGCTGGTGATCGCGTTGAGCACGGTGGCGACGTAGTGCGCGCCGTAGCTGGGGCTTGCGGACGGGTGCTCGGAGTACTCGTAGGGCGCGACGATCCACGACACCTGCGGCAGCGTGCCGGCCGCGCAGGCGCTGATGAACTCCGACAGCACGGAGTTGACCTGGGTCGGGCCGAGCGGCACGCCGGCGTTGGGCTGCCAGGGCTGGACCGCGCCCTGGATGGCGAGCTGCTGGCCGGCCGTCGTGGTGGCGTTCATCGAGGTCTGGTACTGCTTGTAGAACCAGAGCGGGTTGTCGCCGTAGTCGCCGACCCACCCGTTGTTGCCGCTGCCGTCGCCGACCTCGTGGTCGGTGTACACCTGCCAGGAGATCCCCGCCGCCGTCAGCTGCTCCGGGTAGGTCGTGATCCCGGTGAACTCGACCGTGTAGTCCGGCGGGTTGGACGTCCAGCCATCGGACGTGCCGGCCCAGAAGTACATCCGGTTCGGGCTGGTCGGCCCCAGGATCGACTGGTGGTACCCATCGCAGATGGTGAACGCATCCGCCAGCGCGTAATTGAACGGCAGGTCAGCGCGGGTGAAGTAGCCCATGCACTGCTCGGTCTTGGCGGCCACCCAGTCGTTCCACAGGCCGCTGTTGCGGGCGCTGTGGTCGCCGGACCAGCTATGGTCCAGGTCGCCCGCGTTCTGCGCGTCCACCTTGGTGGAGTCCATGTGGAACGGCAGCAGGTAGCCGAGGTCGGTCCGGGACTTGTCGGGCTGGTCAAATACCGAGGTGCCGCTCTGGTACTTGAGCGCCTGCTTGTCGGAGAAGCCGCGGACGCCCTGCAGGGTGCCGTAGTAATGGTCGAAGGACCGGTTCTCCTGCATGAGGATCACCACGTGCTTGAGGTCGGCGATGGTGCCCGTCGCGGCCCTTGCCTGGCGCGCGCCCGCAATTTGCACGGCGCCCGCGCCGACGGCGGCGGCCCCGGCGAGCGCGCCGCCCGCCTGGAGGAGGCGGCGCCGGCTGAGGCCGTTCGCCCTGGAATTCTGGTCAGTGCCCATACCGTGATCAGAAGCGCTCAAGCAAGCACGTGCGCCGCCCCCAGTGGGCAGCCAGGAAAATAACTAGTGAAATTCCCGGGCGCGGGACCGCTTCAACCGCGCAGGCCCGACTGACGCCCGGACAGTCAGCCGGGTCCGTTCGGAAAAAAGAATTTGAAATCCTTTCTCCCGAACGGCCCGTGAGTTCCCGCCCCCGTTTCCGGGCTCCTATCAGAATGACGGCCCTTCCTCCGCGATCCGGCCGCGGAGGACGAGGACCTGGGAGGTGAGCTGGCCGGACTCGAGCAGCCGGCCGATCCGTTCGCTCTGCTGGTCGGACGCGCGCAGCTGCGGCGTCCGGCCGAAGCGCCGGTGCAGCTCCCGCTCGACCGTCGCAACCCGGTCATGCCAGTCGGCCGGGGCCGCCCTCATGCGGTGCGCGTCCGCCTCGGCCAGCACCTCGAGGCCCGCCCGGTCGACCATCGCGTCCAGGTCGGCCCGCGTCGGGAAGTGGTTTCCCTCCGGCGGGTCGTCCACCGGCAGCCGGACGGCGACGTAGACCAGCAGGCCGATCCGCCCACCGGGGCGGACGATGCGGCCCAGCTCCCGCAGCATCGCCCGCTGTGCGTCCCGGCTCGGCAGCGTGCACAGGACGCCCAGCGACCACGCCAGGTCGGCCCGCCCGTCCCGCACCGGCAGCGCGGTCGCGTCGGCCTGGATAACCGGCGCGCGGAAAAGCCGGGCGGCCGCCACGCAGGCGGCGTGCTCGGGCTCCAGCAGCAGCGGCCGGAGGCCGGTCTCGGCCGCCGCGAACGCGTCGGGGCCGCCGAGGCCGGCCCCGACGTCGACTAGCCGGGCGCCCGGGGCCGGGTCCAGCCCCGCCAGCAGCCAGTCCAGCGCGGCCGGCTGGCCGCTGCCGCGGCAGGCGGCCGGGATGAGGTAGTCCGGGCCGAACTGGGCGGCGACCTCGGCCGTCCACTCCGCCACGGTGCCGAACTCGGCCTCCATCGGGGCTTGGACGTCACCGGCCATGGTCGTAGCCCTCCTTGAACTCCTCGCGGACGCGCTGCGCCAGGTCCGCCTTGATCCGGGCGGCGAACTCATAGCCGCGGGCGGAGGCCAGGCCGGAGATGTTCACCCCGGCGATGCCGGGGATGCTCAGCAGCGCCCGGGCTTCCCCCGCCGCGAGGGCGATGCCCGCCGCGACCGGGTCCGGGCTGGCCAGCACCCGGCGTGCGGCCGCCCGGTCCAGTTCCAGCCCCGGCAGGACGCTGAGGGCGGCGGCCGATCGCTCGTCGGTGAACACGGCCACGGCGGCGAACACCGGGATGGTCACGTCGGCCTCGATCGCGCCCGCCATGAAGCCGGCCACCGACGCCGCCGTGTCGTGGTTGAGCACCGCCGCCGCCGCGCCGGCGCGCTGCTTCTGGGCGATCCGGAACGGTCGCAGCAGCCGCGGCGGCGCGCCGGGCGTCTCGGGGACGACGGCGGGAAGCCCGGCCGCCGCCGCCAGCGCCGTCAGCCGAGGACCGTCGAGGTCGAAGACCTGAATCGCGCCGGGGTGCGTGCGCGGCCGGCCGTCGCCGGTCACGCACAACACCGCGTCTACATCGAGGTAACGCAGGGCCGCCAGCTCCTGCTCAAGCGCCACCCGGTTCCGGTCTCGGCAGGTCAGCGTGACCCACGCCCGCGCGCCGGCGTCCTGCAGGAGCGACGCCAGCACCGCGGGCGGGTAGTCCGGATGGCGCTGATGATCCCCGGCCAGCACCGCGTCCGAGACCGGGGCCAGGATCTCGGCGACCGATCGGTGCGACGCGGCCGAGTACGGCTCCGAGGTGAAGTCGGTCACGATCAGCGGCACCGAGCGCAGCGGGACGGCCGGCACCGGATCGGCCCATCGCTCGGGGACCGGGAACACGCACGGGCGCGCCGCCAGTTCGCAGTCCCCGTCCGCCCGGACCCCGCCGCACGGCCCCATGACCATGTTCTTGGGGCACCCGCCCGGCGGCGCGGGAATCGACCCTCCGGGCCGACGGCTATCCGTTCGCGGTGCCACGGCCGGAGGCGGCTTGCACCTCGTCCATTAGCACCGACGCGGCTGACTTGGACATGCCGTCGAGATCGACTTCCCGCCCCGCCCCCCGCGCCAGCGTATGCAGGTACGACCGCTGCGGGCCGGTCATGGGCTCGTGTCCGGTGGTCCAGTCCTTCGGATCCTTGGCCGGGTTGTCCTGCGGGCTTGGCTTGTCAGTCACGATTACCTCCTGTTCGATGGCTCCCCTCCGCTACCCGCCGGCGAGCGAATCGAACGTGAATCCTACTGCCCAGACCGCTAGCATGCCTGCGGCGTTCCCGGACGCCGGCATAGATTAGGCCCATGCGAGTGGCGACGTGGAACGTGAACTCCGTCAAGCAGCGGCTGCCGCGGCTGCTGCCGTGGCTCGACCAGCGCAAGCCCAACGTGGTCTGCCTGCAGGAGACGAAGCTGGCCGACGACGCGTTCCGCGCGCTGCTGTCCGATGAGCTCGGCCGCCGGGGCTACGAGGTCGCCCTGTACGGCCAGGCGCAGTGGAACGGGGTGGCGATCCTGTCGCGCCAGGGGCTGGCCGACGTGGTGGCCGGAATCGAAGGCGCGCCGGGCTTCCCGCTGCCGGAGGCGCGGGCGGTGTCCGCGACCTGCGGCGGTATCCGGGTGTACTCGCTTTACGTGCCCAACGGCCGCCAGCCCGACTCTGATCACTACCGCTACAAGCTGGCCTGGCTGGCGGCGCTGCAGGACGTCGTCGGCGCGCAGCTCGCGGCCGGAGCGGACGTGCTGGTCTGCGGGGACATGAACATCGCGCCGGCCGACGCGGACGTGTTCGACCCGGCCGCCTACGTCGGACAGACCCACGTCACCGAGCCCGAGCGGGCCGCGCTGGCCAGCCTGGAGGCGGTCGGCCTGCACGACGTGGTCCGGGACCGGTGGCCGGACGAGCGCATCTTCACCTACTGGGACTACAGGGCCGGGATGTTCCACCAGGATCTCGGGATGCGGATTGACCTGGCGCTGGCCAGCGACCGGGTGGCGGGCCGGGTGCGGGCGGCCTGGGTCGACCGGGAGGCGCGCAAGGGCACCGGGCCGAGCGACCACGCGCCGGTGATGATCGACCTGGACGAGGCGCCCGACGGTGACATCGGGCCGGTGGTGCCGCCGCCCTCGGCCCGTCCGGCCCGGCGGGGCCCGGTCAGGCTCCCCCAGGCCCCGCCGCCGTCCGAATGAGCGCGCTGCGCTTCGCGGCGTCGGCTCAGGTGCCGATGGCGGCGTCGCCCGTGCCGTCGACCGCCACGCAGAGCCTGGCCGAGGCGCACGAGACGTCGTTCGGACTCTGGCCGCCGATAACCCCCGACCGCGACCACTGGGTGCCGTTGTAGCTGAACACCCGGCCGTTGCTGGTGGTCGCGAGGCAGAACTTACTGCGGGGCGCGCACGACGCGCCGAGGATCACGGGGCCGTTGCCGGTTGGCCCGTTGCTCGGCAAGAGCTGGCTGTACGTCCAGCGCAGGCCGTTGAAGCGCACAACCCCGCTGGGGCCGGAGCCCTTGGGCTGCACGGGCGAGACGCAGAACGTCGCCGACGTGCACACGACCGACCAGCCCCAGAATGAATACGGGGTGTTGAGCTCGCGCCAGCTCTTCCCGTTGAATGCGGCTAGGTCGCCGAACGTGTCGGACACCAGGCAGAATTTGGCGCTCGGGCAGCTGACGGAAGCCCAGCCGGCGCTATTGCCTGCCCACGACTTGACTGACGACCACTGTGACCCGTTAAAGGTGAACAGCGCGCTCGAGGTGGGGTGCCCGTTCTTGTCGGTACTGGGGATAACGGCCGCGACGCAGAGGGTCGGGCTGGCGCAGGACAGCCCGAGGATGGGCGTCCCGTCCGGCGGCGATGCGACGGCGGCCCACGTGGCGCCGTTGTACCGCCACACCGTTGAGTTGGTGTCAGCCGCCAGGCAGAACGTCGCCGACGTGCACGATAGGTTGTACGGCTGTAGCGCCGCAGGCAGATAGACCGGCGCCTGCCACTGGCCGTGCTGCCAGGTCACCACGTCCTTTCCCATGCCGATGGCCGCGCAGAAGCTCGTCGTCGGGCAGGAGACCACGTCGAGCTCGCCGCTCTTGTCGACGCTCGTCTGACCGGTCCACCGGCCGCCGACAAACGTGTTCGCGAACGCGACGGCGTCGTAGAAGTCATTCGCGACGGCGACGCAGGTCTGGCCGACGCAGCTCACGTCGGCCGGGTTGACCCGGTTGTTACCGCCGTTGAAGACGCCGGTCGCGAGCGTCCAGGAGGTGCCGTCGTACCGGGCGACATTCCCGCCGGACTCCCCGACCAGGCAGAACGTATCCGACGGGCAGACCAAGTTGCCAAGCGTGCCGGACGTTCCATCGCCGGCGGCCGCGGTCCAGGAGGCGCCCTCGTACTTGTAGGCGTGACCGTCGCCGTCGACCGCCAGGCACCACGCGCTGGAGACGCAGGACACGGCCAGCTGTCCGCTCGCCCCGGGCAGGGCCGCCACGGTCTTCTTCCACGACTTCCCGTTCCAGGCGAAGACCGCTTCCTCGTCGTCGGTGAGCACGCAGAAGTCGGCCGAGACGCAGGACACGTCATCGTCGGGGTAACGTGCGCCGTCCAACTGCACGCCCTTGGACCAGGTCGTGCCGTTGTACTCGGTGACGTCGCCGTTGTTGTCGGTGGCGGCGCAGAACGTGGGCGACGCGCAGGATACGTGGATCATCAGGGCGCCGATCGGCTTGGGCATACGCGTCCAGGTGCCGCCCGAGTAGCGGTAGGCGATGCCCTCGCCGCCCACGGCCATGCAGAACGTGCTGGTCGGGCACGACGTCTCGGTCAAGTCGCCGTAGGGGGCGGTGGTCTTGAGCTTGGTGGCGGTCGGCTGTGACCAGGTACTGCCGTTCCAGGTGAGCAGCTGGGCGCCGTTTCCGTCGAACGCGACGCAGTGGGTCGCGGTCAGGCAGCCGACGGCTCCGACGTTGCCGCTGCCGTTGCCGTCCACCCGCTTCCATGGGCCCCACTTCACTGCCTCGGCGGGCGCGGCGTAGCTGAAGCGGTCGGCCTTGACGGCCGCGCTATCGCCGTGCGCCGTCACCACGGTGACGTTGACGGCGCCGACGGCATGCCGCGGCGTGGTGACCAGGAGCCTGGTGCTTGACTCGACCTTCAGCGCCGACCCGGCCGCCGAGCCGAACAGCACCTTGCTGACCTCGGTGAAATTCCTCCCGGTGACCGTGACCCGGACACCGCCGGTGTCGACGCCGGAGGACGGGGACACCTTCGCGATCACCGGCCGTGGCGCAGGCGGTGCCTTCGATGCCGCCGCCGCGACGGTCGCCCGCGCCGGCGTGGCCGACGCGGCGGACGGGCTTGCCGCTGACAATGCCGCCACCACGGCGAATGCCAGACCGAACGTAAACACCTTCCGACGTCCCACTGAGGCTCCCTAAGCCGCTACCGTCGCATGGCGAATTCCGACCTCGAGCAGGGAATTCAGAACACGCCAGGCGCCGGATGCCACAATTTCGCCGTTTACGATCCTTCGCTCGTTATGACGCGCCAACCACGCAAATGGAGCACATCGAGACGTGGTCCGGCGATAACAGATTCGCCGCCCGAGCGGGGTTGGGCAGGCGTCATCGGTCGATCTCCCGGCCGATGGTGCTGTCTACGTGGGCGGGGATATCGCCATCGTGGCGGTCACCGGTCGTCAGCGTCCCCGACGGCTCGAACATCAGGATCGAGCCGCCGGGCGATGACGGCTTGTGCTCGGTGCCCTTCCGGACCACGAAAATGTCCCCCGCGTGCAGGCTGACGGTCCGTTCGCGGCCGCCGTCGCGCAGGGCGATGTCGAATCGGCCGTCAACCACCAAGAAGAACTCATCGGTGTGATCGTGCACGTGCCAGACGTGCTCGCCGCGGACGTGGGCGACCCGGATGTCGTAGTCGTTGACCCGGCCGACGATCCGCGGGCTGTAGACGTCGCTGAAGGCGGCCAGCGCCTGGCTCAGGCTGATGGGTGTGTGCGTCATGCCTTCCATCGTCAGCGGCGAGAAGACCCCTGTCTTGTACAATGTTGACGTGGACGCGGAGCTGCCCGAGCGCTGCCGCGTCGAGGCGTGGGCGCCGCCGGTGCCGGGGATCAGCGAGGTGTTCCACGCCCGCATGGTGGACTACGCCTACCCGGCGCACTGCCATGAGACGTGGGCGGTGCTCATCGTCGACAACGGCGCGATCAGCTACGATCTCGACCGCCGTCGCCATGACGCGGCCGGTCAGACCGTGACGCTGCTGCCGCCCGGGGTGACGCACGATGGCCGCCCGGCGCCCGGCGCCGGCGGATTCCGCAAGCGCGAGCTCTACCTGGACGGCGGCTTCTTCCCGGCCGAGCTGACCGGTGCGGCGGTCGACAACACCGGCATCAGCGATCCGCTATTGCGGACGGCGCTCTCGGAGCTGCATGACTGCCTGCTGGCCGGGCCAGAAACCCTGGACGCCGAAGCGAGGCTCGCGCGGGTGGGGGAGCGGATCACCGGCCACCTGACCCGGAGGCGGCGGCCGCCTCCCGAGCCGGAGCCGGGCATCGCCTGGCAGCTCAGGCAGCTCCTCGACGATCACCTGACAAGCCCGGTCAGCCTGTCCTGGGCAGCCGCCACGCTCGACCGCAGCGTCCCCCATCTGGTGCGGAGCTTCAACCGCCAGTTCGGCCTGAGCCCGCACGCCTACGTGATCGGCCGTCGTATCGACGTCGCCCGGCGCCTCATGCTCGGGGGCGCAGCCCCAGCCGACGTGGCCGCCGCGGTCGGCTTCTACGATCAGGCGCACTTCACCCGCCACTTCAAGCGGCACACCGCCGTCACCCCGGCGGGCTACGCCCGCAGCCACCCGCGCGGAGCCGCATAACCCGCTTACGGGTTCCTCCAGGATGATGTCGTCCGTCGCCTGCGGCGCGGCGAAGGCGCACAGCCGTGCGGCTTCGGCCAGCAGCGGGTCGCGGTCCGCCGGGCGCAGTCGGGTGAAGGTCCAGATGCGCAGCTTCCGGTCCCTGACCTGCCAGCTGCCCTGCCAGAGTCCGTCGATCAGGAGGGTGCCGGCGGCGGCGCCGTTGCCGGGCGGGAGCGGCACCGGGCGGTCGTGCGGGATCACTCGGGTCCGATCCTTGTGCGAAAGCAGCAGGTTGTCGTATTCGGGCAGGAACCGAGGCGGGGCGGGCGCGTCCTCGGCCGGCCGGGGCGCGTCGGGCAGGTCGTGCAGGAGCTGCCCCGCCCGCCCGCGGAACGTCCGCAGGTCAAGCCGCTCGACCACCTCGCGCAGCCGGGTCAGCCCGGACCACGCCTGGACGTCGGCGACGGTGGCCGGCCCGAACGCGCCCAGGTAGCGCAGCACCAGCTCGTCGACCGGCACGGAGCCGAGCGGCGCGCCCAGCCACTCCGCCAGCGGCGCCCAGATCGCCGGGCCGCCCTTGCCCCAGACGCCCCTGGGCGGCACCTGGCAGAGCATCAGGTGATGGGTGACCGCGTAGGCCAGAGCGGTCGGCTCGGCGTCCGGCCAGCCTTCTGCGAGCAGCCGGCCGAGTTCTGCCCGGCTGCGCGGCCGTTCCGCCAGCAGCCGCCTGGCCTGGCCGAGTAGCTCCGCCAGGTCCACTCCCTCGATGCCGCCGCGGAAATTCGCTCTGAACTGGGCGGCGTGCTGCGGGGCGAACAAGGCGCGCCAGGCGAGGGCATCGCGCGCGCTGACCAAGTGCACGGTATTGCGCATCAGGTGCAGCCGCACCACCTGACGTTCCTGGGTCAGCGTCGCCAGCTCTCTCCGGCGCGAAATCGCGCAGCCGGGTCCACAGTCCCACGTAAGGGGCGAGCGGCGCCTGGGACTGCATCCCGGCCAGCTGCTCGATCGCCTCGACCGCAGGCAGCGGCGCGCGCTCAAGCAGGTACTGGCGGGCGAGCGTGGCCCGGTTGAGTGCACGCTGGCTCAGCACTTCGGTCACGAGCGATCATCATCCACGACGACATGGTCCGCGACCCGACCCGCCTCCGCCAGCACCGCGTCCCGATACGCGGCCGGGAGTCGCCGAATACGCGGGCCGACGCGGCAAGAGGCGACTTCCCCTGGCTCGTAAGGCAGCGAGATTCCGGTCAAGGGCAGGATCTTGACGTCCGCCGGGACGTCGAAGTGGGACAGGTGCTCGCGGCCGACCGGGATGTCGGCGCCGTCGAGTGGCACGCCGATCAGCAAGGCGGTTCCTCCTTGATCGGAGCGAGCCGTGCCCACGGCGACTCCGAACGCGGCCGCGCCACTCGCGCGGGCAAGTTCCGCCGTGTACGTGGGCCACAGGCCGTTGGCGCGGGTATCGCCGGCGAAACGGGCCAGCTCGACGTCACGCCGAGGCCACTTGCGAAGGAAACGGGCGGCATTCGCGGAGCCGGTCTGCCGGTTCGCGGTCGCGTTCCGCGCGTGCGGGAGATGCAGGGCGTAGACGTCGGGCCGCAGCACGATGGGAATGCCGCTCGCGCAGACTCGGTACCCCCACTCGAGGTCGTCGTTTCCCCAGCCGCGGAAGCTCTCGTCGAAGTACAGCTGATCGGAGGCCACGGCGGCGGCGGGCAGCGCGATCAGCCCGGTCCACGCGAACGCCCAGGGGATGTTGTGGTCAACCCGGAAGCGCGGGTCGGCCGGCCAGTCCGGCGACGCGGTCATTTCCCTCAGCGCCGCGAGATGCCCGTCGTACGGGCGCAACTCGACCGAGGCGATGTCGCCGCCGGAGTTGTTGTCGTAGCCGACGACCTGCCCGACTGCGCAGACTCGCTGGCCGAACGCGAAGCAGAGCTCATACAGGCGCTGGAGCGCGTCGGGGGCCAGCATCGTGTCCGCGTCTATCTGCACCACGACCTCGCCGGTGGCGCTGCGCATCGCCAGGTTCCTGGCCCTCGGGATGTGGAACTCGCGGGAGGAGCACACGGTGACCAGGTTGAGCCGATCGCAGAAGGCAGCGCACGCGGCGATCAATTCGGTGGAGTACTCCATCGCGCCGATGATCACCTCGAAGTCCTCGGCGCTCATCGTCTGCCGCGCGAGGGCCTCGAGCGCGATCTTCAGGTTGTCCAGGCGCGCCTTGTACGGGATGCACACGCTGAGCTTCACGCCGGTCACGGTTAACCTCAATCCTCGTTCGTCGCATCGGACCGGCCCTAGTCAACTACGGCGACGTCCGCCAGCCGCCAGGTGCCCCAGGCCACCGGCCGTTCGGTCCCGCAGTGCGCGCACGCGGTGGCGAGCTCCGACCGGTAGGTCGCCCCGCAGCCGGAGCAGGTCCGGTTGGCGATCGCCGCACGGGGATCGGTCCTGGCGCCGGGCGGCCGGGTGAAGACGAGGTCGTACTTCCCCGCCCAGGACAGCCAGGACAGGCCCGCGACCGAATTCCGCTGCTGGCTCATCGTCCCGCCGAACGACACCGCGAGCGACGACAGGCTGGTGGCCGAGGCCATGGCGGTCTGGCTGGCGGCGCCCGGTGCCACGACGGCGCGCAGCTGGCTGAACGAGACCCGGACACACGCGCGCTGGTGGCGCAGGTCGAGGCTGATCAGCTCGGGGGCCAGCGCCTGATAGTCCACCGGGAGCCGCGCCTGGCGGCGCGAGCCTGCCCGCCTGCCCTGTTCCTGTGCGCGCTGCAGCCGGGCGGAGCGCGCGGCGTTCCTGGTGTAGCGGCCGAAGAACGTCGACCAGAACGACGTGGCCGCGAGGTGGCGGATGGCTTCCTCGTCGCCGGTCGATATCGCGGCGAACATGACCAGGCAGATCAGCTGTGACGCGTCGAGCAGGAGCTGCTGGTCGAAATACGGATCGGCCTGCCGCGCCTGGGCCAGGACGGCGGGCAGGTTCGGGTCGGCGCGAACGGCCGGGCCGGGCGTCACCTGCTTGCGCCGTTGCCGCCTGCCGCGCAGCACCGTCACTGAGATCAGCAGGCCGAACAGCACCGCGAACAACAGCGCCCAGCCCGCGATGACGACGAGGACCAGCACCCCGAAGGCGGCGCCGGCCGCGCCGGCCGCCAGCAGCTGCCCGGCTACCACGGCTCACGCTGCCAGGAGACCAGGACCCAGTCGTAGTTTCCCGCGGTGACGACTCCCTTGCAGTAGCGGCAGGCTCCGCCCGGATCGAGGTCGAGGTCCGCCCCGCAGGAGGGGCAGCGGCTGGCGGGCAGACCGCCGGAGGGCGGGGTGACCGCGCCGGCCGCACGGGCGAACGTCAAGTCCTCCGACCAGGTGGCCGCTCCGGGGCCGCCGCGCAGGGTGACGCCGGTGGGCTCGTGCCGTTCCAGCCGCCACCCCTGGCACCGCACCCGAACCCGCACCTCTTCGACCAGCTGGCTCCTGGTGGCCCCGACGACGGCGACGCCGACCGCGCGCCAGGCGCCGGAGCAGGACACGTCCGAGCGCGCACGTAGCTCGAGCAGGGCCTGGTGAGCGCGGTAGAGGCCGTTCGCCATGAACGTCCGAGTGCAGGTCGCGTCGCCCGAGACCAGGCTCTGGCAGTTCAGCGCCGTCGCGGCGACGGCCCAGTCGGCCAGCGAGCCGACGCGGAAACCAGGGTCGCGGTTCGCCATGGCCGTGGTTCCTGACCTGATGACCGCGTCGTCGGCGGCCGGCGGCAGCACGCCGTGCCCCCAGCGCGCCTCGTCGCCCGCGGTGATGTCGGCCGACGCGCCGTACCGAAATGACTGCCGTCCCGACTCAAGCAGCCGGACCAGCATCATCGGCAGTATGAAGATCGGCAGCAGCACGATCATCACCAGGAAGAGCAGGACCTTGACCAGGGCGAGCGGATTCGCGCAGCCTCGTCGGCTGTCCGGGCCGTCCGGGCTGTCTGGGCTGTCCGGGCTGCCTGATCGGCCCGGGCTGGTGATCGAGCCGCTCGTGGCCCATCGTGACACCGCGGTATAGGCGAGGAAGATCCGCTCCGGGAACGGGAACTTCTCGCGCTCGGCGGCCATGTAACCGGTCCGCGCGAAGGGGGGTCCGCATGTCGCCATTATCCGATCGATAGCGGCCCCGTAGCAGGGCCCAGCGCCCGGATTTTGCGATGCGATTACGCGGTGTCTACGCGATCTTGCGGGCGACCCCGCCGAGGCTGATGTCCGACGGGTCGGCCGCCACCGCGCCGCTCAGCGGCCGCCACGAGTGCTTGGGCACGAGCCCCGGCTCGACCAGCTCGAAGTCGCCGAAGAACCCGCGGATCTCGTCCGCGCTGCGCGCCTTGATCGGCTGGCCGGCCTGCTGGTAGACGTCCTTCGCGCGCGCCGCCGCCGCCTTGTCGGGAAGGAGTTCCTGGCAGATGTGGCTCAGCACCAGGTAGCTGCCCGGAGCGATCGCCTCGCGCAGGCGCGCGGTGATCGCGGCCGGATCGTCCTCGTCGGCGACGAAGTGCACGATGGCCAGTGCCAGCACCGCGACCGGGCGGTCGAAGTCGAGGTGGCCGCGGATCACCGGGTCCGCCAGCAGCTCACCAGGTCGGCGGATGTCCGCCTGCACCACCACGCTCTGGTCGGGGGTGGCGAGCAGGGCATTGCCGTGCGCCACGACCACCGGGTCGTAGTCGACGTAGGCGACGCGCGACCTCGGGTTGATCTCGTGCGCCACCTCGTGGACGGCCCCCTGGGTGGGCAGGCCCACCCCGATGTCAAGGAACTGGTCGATCCCGGCCTCGCCGGCCAGGAACCTGACCGCCCGGCGCAGGAACCGGCGGTTCTCGAGCGCGGACCGCCGCTGGCCGGGCATCTGGGCGAGCACCTTCTCGGCGGCGACCCGGTCGGCCTCGAAGTTGTCCTTGCCACCGAGCCAGTAGTCGTACATCCGGGCCACGTTGGCCGTGTACGTGTCGATCTCCGGCGAGACGTGACCGGGCTCCGCCTTGGTCCACTGCATCCCTGAGGGCGTCATGACCTAAAAGTACTTCTTGTCGGCTATTGCGTCGCGCCTGGCGCGCGTCCAGATCGACCACGAGCCGCGGGTCGGCGACTGGGCGTCCTGGCGTCGTGCCCGGCACCGGGCCGGGCACGACACCGCGTCCAGGCGGCCGCGGTCATGGTCGGCCGCGGTCATGGTCGGCCGCGAGGCGCAGAAGTCGCTGGTCAGAAATAGTGGCGGCGGCCGCCGACCGCGTGGCCGACCATGCCCAGAACGGCCAGGGCCAAGCCGATCAGGACGACGACGATGCCGATCGTCCAGAGGATCGCGATTTTCGCGACGAACCCGATAATAAGAAGAACGATGCCGAGGATGATCATGAGGAGCTCCTGACCGCTTGCGGCACTAGGGTCCGGCAAGCAAGACGGTGTCTGCGGGGTTGGCTGACCGGCCGTGCGGACGGGTCATTTCTTGACGGCGTGCTTGGCTTCTCGCCCTTGAGCGCGGCCCAAGGCGGGGCGCCCGGGCGCCTGCCAACTGCCCTGGCAACTGCGCATCAAACGCCAGCCACGCTGGCAATGCGGGCGCTCGGGCAGCGCGAGCGCGCGCCAGACCCGGCCGCCGTCCGTCGTCCGCTCCACCGAGCCGATTTCCCTGCCCGCGTTACTCACGGTGTTGACCACCACCGCGCCGGTGCTGGCGCCGGGGAACGACAGGTCGGGGAAGGACGCCCCGTTCGGCGCAATGAGCGCCGCGGTCCAGGTCCGGCCGCCATTGGCCGTGACGTAAAGCGCGAACGTGGTCGAGATCGTCATGTCCCGCGCTGAGGCGGCCGCGAATCCCTGCCCGTTGGCGGAGTCGAACACCGGTCCCGACGGCGCGAAGGCGCCGCCCAGTCGCGCGGCAACCCACACCCGCTTGTCGTTCTGGCCCAGGCCGACGTCGCTCGCGCTGCCGCTGCAGAGGGCGATCACCTTGCCCGCGCGCACCCCGCTGAGCAGCGCGCTGGTCGCGACCGGGCAGGGCAGCGGCGCGGCGACGAAATGGAGACCGTCGCGGGAGTACCGTTCGGCGGCGTGACCGCGACCGAGGTCGACCTGCAGCACGCCCGTCGGGTGATGTCGCCGTACGTCTGCGAACCCTTGACCGACAGGCCGCGGACCGCGCGCAGCACGTCGTCCTCGGCCCGGCCGGCGTACACGGCCGTCGCCGTGCCGATCGTCACTAGCGCGAACACGCGCCCGTGGGCGACGACAACCCCGTCGACGTAGAAATGGCCGGACAGGCCGGCCAGCCGCGCTCGGCCGAGCAGCGCCGCCCGTCGTCGCCCGTTACGACGATATGCGTGCCGTCCTGCACCACGATGACCCCGCTGGCGAAGGTCACGTCGGGCTGGTCGTTGTCGGCCGGGTACGCCAGCGGCGGTGCCGGCAGCGACCGCCAGGTCCGGCCGCCGTCACCGGTCATGATCAGGTAAGGCCGGGCGCCCGCCGTCCGGGACGGGTACGCGAGCACGATCCCGCGCTGCGGCGTCGGCCAGCTCGTCGCCATCGGCAGCAGCCCGCGTGGAATCGCCCGCGCCGCCGCCGGCCGGTCCGCCGTCGCCGCCATTGCCGGGACCGTGATCCCGATTGCGCACACGGCGACCGCCGCCAATGCGGCTATGGCCCGCTTCGTCACGGTGAATTACCGTACGCCGGTAATGCCTGGTTAGGCCGTCGCGTGGTCGGCTATCAGGTGAAGCCGACGTTAAGCGTGAAGTGCCCGAGCCGCAGATGCCCCACGCCGCCGCCGGCCCAGTGCACCAGCCGCGCCAGGAGGATGATGAGGACAATCGTGACCACCAGCCAGAAAAAGAACACGATAATCCCCGGTATGGCGTACCCGGCAATTGTTCTCGCTCGAACCATGCCCCCCGGCTACCCCGAATCGCCCGATTCATCCCTTGCCGAGAAGAGATCAAAATCTCTTATCCCGAACGGACCCTGTCCTCCGCGTAGCAGGCCATGACGCCCTCCCGCGGGGCCGCCGTCAGAATAGCCTCGCGGCCTTCACCCGAGCCGGCTCCTCGAGGTCGAGGAGGAACTGCTTGCGCTTCAGTCCGCCCGCGTAGCCGGTCAGCCTTCCGTCGGCTCCGACGACCCGATGACAGGGCACGATCACGCACAGCGGGTTGCGTCCGACCGCCTGGCCGACCGACTGCGCTAGGTCCCTATCGCCCAGTTCCTCGGCCAGCGCGCCGTAAGTCACCGTTTCGCCGCGAGGAATGTCCCGCAGGAGCCCCCACACTCGCTCCTGGAACGGATCGCCGTTCGTGGCAACGGGAAGCTCGAAGGATGCCCGTTCCCCGGCCAGGTACCCGCCGAGCTGCCCGGCGGCCAGGTTGAGCAGAGCATCCTCGGCCACCGGAACCTCGGCTCCAAGCGAGTCCTGGGCGGGCCTGTACCAGTGATGCGGAAAGTACAGGCCGACGACCGACTCGCCCGACGCGATCAGCGTGACCTTCCCAAGAAGGGTGTCGACGACGACATGGCGAACATCCACGATTTCGACCTCTTCCGGTTGGCGTGTGCCTCGTTGCTCCCTGTAGACGCGAAACGAGGCGCAAACGTGAGGCCCATGGTCGTTGGTGACTTCAGGTCTGCTCGGGAGGATTGGCGCTGCTACGCCGGCGTCACGTGGGCGACGGGCCCCCGACGATGGCTCCCGGTCGGCTACGCCACCGACAGGATCGCCATCCTGTCACCGACGCCAGCGACCGCCCCTATTGGTGTCAGTGGCGTAGGTGACAGATGGCGTTTGGGGTCGATGGCATAGGCGACAGGGGTGGCTGTGGCCTAGGACGCTATGAGCTGGCTGTCGGCCGATTTCGTGCACCCCGCTCACACTGCCGCCTGGGGACCCGGTCAGCCGACGCTGCCATGTTAATTGCCACCGAACCACGCATCACGCGAGCGTACCGCCTTACCAGGCTTTCCCATGGATTCCCGTGATCACGAAGGATTTATGCACCTATACGATAATTATCCTTCGTCAGGATTGAATTCTCGTTAGATCATGGGTTTTAAGATCTTTTCTCCGGGTGGGCGACGTCTACCGGCGGCAGATCCTGCACCTCCTGCTTGGAGATCTTGAGCTGGATGCCGTCGCGGGTGCTGGCCACCGCGCCGATCGGGATGGCCACCTGCTTGCGTCCCCACAGGTGGCCCTCCTGCAGCAGCACGTGGGTCACGTGGCGGCTGCCGGGGTCGATGACGAGCCCCTGGACGTGCCCGATGGCGCCATCGGTGGCTTGGACCGGATCGCCGCGGCGCACCTCCACCTCGCCCAGCGGGATCGAGTCAGTGGTGACGAGCTGCGCGTCGGCCCCCCCGGCGTCGGCCCCGACGTTGATGCCCGGCACCATCATCCCGCCGCCCTCCAGGCCGTAGTAGGGCTGGTAGCCGATCTGGCCCGGGTCGTAGGCTTCGTTGCCGCCGACCGACGGTATGAACTGGTTCTCCTCGGCCGGGTCGAGCTCCTCGAACTCCGCCTTGGTGCAGCGGAGCCGGATCTCGCCCGCCGCGCTGTCGACGAGTTCGAGCGGGACCAGCCGCCCGAGGTCCTGCCGATGCTCAGGCTCGATCACCAGGTAGGTGAGCGCCTGGGCGATCGGGTCGATGATGACCCGGTTTAGCTTGCCGACTACCCCGTCGCTGCAGCTGGCCTCGGTCCCGATCGTGAATTGGGTCGTGTCTGCCATGGCTAAGGGTCTTCCCTGTTGGGAGCCCTTTTAGTTACTGGTTTCCGGTGCTGAACGCCGCGTCGAAGGACGCCGCAGGCGGCTCGAAGTCGAACCGCCGCAGGAAGGCGAGCGATTCCGGCGCCCCGGTCAGGCGGTCCATGCCCGCGTCCTCCCACTCGACCGAGATCGGCCCGCGGTAGCCGATCGAGTTCAGCGTGCGGAAGACGTCCTCCCAGGGCACGTCGCCGCGCCCGGCCGACACGAAGTCCCAGCCGCGCCGCGGGTCACCCCACGGCAGGTGCGAGCCGAGCCTCCCATTGCGCCCGTCCAGCCGCTTGCGCGCCTCCTTGCAGTCCACGTGGTAAATGCGGTCGCTGAACTCGAGCAGGAACCCGACCGGATCGAGGTCCTGCCAGACGAAATGGCTCGGGTCGAAGTTCAGCCCGAAGGCCGCGCGGTTCCCCACCGCCGCCAGCGCCCGCTTCGCGGTCCAGAAGTCGTAGGCGATCTCGCTCGGGTGCACCTCGTGCGCGAACCGCACGCCCTCGGCGTCGAAGACGTCAAGGATCGGGTTCCAGCGGGCCGCGAAGTCGTCGTAGCCGCGCGTGATCATCGACTCCGGCACCGGCGGGAACATCGCCACCGTGTGCCAGATCGACGACCCGGTGAACCCGATCACGGTCCGGACGCCGAACGCCGCCGCCGCCCGCGCGGTGTCGGCGACCTCGGCCGCCGCCCGCTGCCGGACGCCTTCCGGCGACCCGTCGCCCCAGATTCGCGCGGGCAGGATCGCCTGGTGGCGCTCGTCGATCGGGTGGTCGCAGACCGCCTGCCCGACCAGGTGGCAGGAGATCGCCCAGCACTTCAGCCCGTACTTCTCAAGCAGCGCGTGCCGCCCGGCCAGGTACCCGTCCTCGCCCAGCGCGCGGTCTACCTCGAAGTGGTCGCCCCAGCAGGCGAGCTCGAGCCCGTCGTACCCCCACGAGCTCGCGAGCCGGCAGACCTCATCCAGCGGGAGATCTGCCCACTGCCCGGTGAACAGGGTGAATGGCCGCGCCATAGATCCTCCAAAAGAATCAAGAGCTTTATCTCGAACGGACCGAGGCGACTCTGGCCTCGTCAGCCGCCACCCATCCGCTGCCGGCCGCCGCGCTGCGCTGCACCGCGTCAAGCACCCGCTGCACCGCCAGCCCGTCGCCGAACGACGGCGTCGGCTGCCCGCCGTCCGCGATCGCCGTCAGCAGGTCCCTGGCCTGGTTGGTGAACGTGTGCTCCCAGCCGAGGGTGTGACCGGGCGGCCACCAGCCGGAGAGGTAGGGATGTTCCGGCTCGGTGACCAAGATCCGGCGGAACCCGGCGGTCGAGCCGCCGTCGGTGTCGTCGCCGTCGTAGAACTCGAGCTCGTTGAGCCGCTCGAGGTCGAACGCGAGGCTGCCGGCCGAGCCGTTGAGCTCGATCCGCAGCCCGTTCTTGCGTCCGGCGGCGTACCTGGTCGCCTCGAACGAGCCCAGCGCGCCCGATTCGAACCGGGCGCTGAACACCACCGCGTCGTCGACCGTGACCCGGCCGGTTCTGCGCGTCCCGCCGTCGGTCCTGCTCGCGTCGGATCCGTTCCCTGGACCGTCGAGCAGTGGGCGCTCTTCGACAAAGGTCGCGCTGACGGCCGACACGCCCGTGATCTCGTCCCCGGTCAGGAAGCGGGCCAGGTCCACGATGTGCGCGCCGAGGTCGCCGAGCGCGCCAGAACCGGCCTGCTCGGCCTGCATTCGCCAGGTCAGCGGCGAGTCCGGGTCGACCAGCCAGTCCTGCAGGTACACGGACCGGACGTGCCGCAGCGTCCCGATCCGGCCTGCCTCGACCAGCCGCCGGGCCAGCGCGAGGGCCGGCACCCGGCGATAGTTGAACCCGACCATGGCGCGCGCCCCGCTCGGGAACGCGGCGTCGGCCGCGGCCGACATCTGCTCGGCCTCGGCCAGCGTGTTCGCGAGCGGCTTCTCGCACAGCACGTGCTTGCCCGCCTGCAAGGCGGCGATCGCGATCGGCGCGTGCAGCCCGCCGGGGGCGGCGATGTCGATCAGCTGCACGTCGTCGCGGGCGATGAGCGCGCGCCAGTCGGTCTCGGCCGCCGCCCAGCCCAGGCGGTCGGCGGCGGCGGCGGTGGCGGCCGCGTCGCGGCCGCAGATCGCCGCCAGCCGGGGCCGCAGCGGGAGGCCGAACACCCGGTCGACGGTCCGCCAGGCCTGCGAGTGGGCACGGCCCATGAACGCGTAGCCGACCATCCCCACGCCGATGCTAGGAGTCTGCGACATACGGATCCCATTCCTCGGCCAGCGCCTCGGGCACGTCGAAGACGGACTCGATCTGCTCGAACGCGGCGGTGCGGGCGGACTGCTCGATCGCGGTCATCATCTCAAGCACGTGCAGCGCCATCTCACCCGAGGCCCGGTGCGGCCGTCCGTCCGTGATCGCCCGGACCATGTCGACCACGCCGCTGCCGCGTCCCGCCGCGGCCCCCCGCGAACCGATCACGGTCCACTCCTGCTCGTCCGTCCGGCGCACCCGCAGGTCGCCGTCGAAGTGGTTCGGGTCGGGCACCGCGAGGGTGGCCTCGGTCCCGGTGATCTCCAGGAAGCCCATCCGGTTCAGCGGGGAGTCCCAGCTGAAGAGCATCGTCGCCGCCTGGCCGCCCGCGTACTCGGCCAGCGCGGATATATAGGTGGGCACCTCCACGACGAACTCAGTGCCCGCGCGCGGGCCCGAGCCGATCACCCGGGTGGCGCGCGCCTGGCGGCTGACCGCGGCAACCCGCGAAGTGGGCCCGAACAGCGTCGCCAGCACCGACAGGTAGTACGGCCCGAGGTCGAACAGCGGCCCCGCGCCCTTCGCAAACAGGAACTCGGGGTCGGGATGCCACGACTCGGGTCCCGGGCCCTGCAGCAGGGTGAGCGCGCTGATCGGGGTGCCGATCGCGCCCGAGGCGATGAGCCGCCGGGCCGACTGAATGCCGGCGCCGAGCATCGTGTCCGGCGCGCAGCCGACCCGCAGCCCGGCCGCGCGCGCCTGGTCGAGCAGGGCGCGCCCGGCGGCGACGTCCGGCGCCAGCGGCTTCTCGTTCCACACGTGCTTGCCGGCGCCGATCGCGGCCGAGGCCACCTCGGCGTGCGCGGCGGGAATGGTCAGGTTCACCACCAGCTGGACGCCAGGGTGCTCGAGTGCCTGCTGCACGGTGCCGGAATCCGGGACGTTGTAGGTGGCCGCCTGCGCCTTGGCCCTGCCCGCGTCGATATCGGCGCAGAACAGGACCTGCACCTCAGGGAAGGCGGCCAGGTTCTTCAGGTACTGCTTGCTGATGTTGCCGCAGCCGACGACGGCGACGCCGAAGGGCTTGCTCCCGGTCGACATCAGGCGCCGTGGACCGGCGTGGCCAGGTTGTGCTCGGCCAGCCAGGCCAGGCTGTCGCCGACGGCGGTGAGCATGTCGGTGGCGCAGCGGTCGAGCTCGACCACGTGCCATTCGGCCGACGGGCAGGACGCGAGGATGTCGGCGACCGGCATCCGGCCGCTGCCCACCGCGGTCATCACGTCGTCCCTGGTGCCGATCGGGCCGTCCTTCACGTGCAGGTAGCGGACGCGGTCGCCGAGGCGGCGCAGCAGCGCGGGCACGTCCTGCCCGCCGACCGCCGCCCAGTAGGTGTCGACTTCGAGGATCACCGCCGGGTCGAGCGCGTCGGCCATCACCTCGAGTGCGGGCCGGCCGCCGACGATGGATGACAGCTCGAAGTCGTGGTTGTGGTAGCCGAGCCGCAGCCCCCGGTCCGCGAGCTTGACGGCCTCATCGTTGAGCTCGGCCGCCAGGACGGCGATCGCCTCGGAGTCGGCGAACCGCTCGGGCGGCACCCACGGCACGATCACGGTCTCGGCCCCGACGACCTGGGCCCCGCGCACCATCGCCTCGCCCTCGTCGTCCAGGATCTTGGCGTGCACCGAGCACACCGCCAGCCCGGCCTCGTCCAGGTCGGCGCGCAGCTGCTCCGGGTCGGTGAGCACGTCGTAGGGCTCGACCGCGCCGTAGCCGAAGGCCGCGACACTCCGCAGGACCCCCTTCCTGCCCGTCGCATCGAGCTGCTCGCGGAGGGTGTAAAGCTGCAGGGCCGGCGGACTGCTGATCAACGTGCCACGCTCCTCTTGGGGAATCATTTTTCGCAAAGTTCCCGCTAAACTGATCGCTCCAGACAGCACGCTAGATCGCACCTGGACCAGTGTCAATGGGCGTAGTCTGGGCAGTAGTTTTTCGAAAAGATGGTACGGAAGGAGTGCCGATGGCAGGTGCGGGTGCGGGTGCGGGCGTGTCGCGCTCCCGGCGCGCGGGCAGCCTGACGAGCATCGCCGCCACGGCGGGGGTGTCGGTCTCCACCGTGTCCAAGGTGCTGAACGGACGGACCGACGTGGCCCCGGAGACCAGGGAGCGGCTCGGCCGGATCCTGCGGCTGCACGGCTACCAGGTCGCGCCGAGGTCGGGCATCGGCGTGGTCGACCTGCTGATCGGCGGCCTCGGCAGCCTGTGGTCGGATGAGCTGATCCGCGGCGCCGTCACCGCGGCGGCCGACACCGAGATCAGCGTCATCGTCACCCACGTCGCCTCGGCCGGCGAGTTCGCGCGCTGGCTCAAGATCGCCACCGCCCGCGGCACTTTGGGCGCGCTGAGCGTGCTGTACCTGCCCGACCAGGCGACGTTGCGCAAGATGGCCGACGCCAACCTGCCGCTGGTGGTCATCGACCCGCCGGCCGAGCCGGGCGGGGAAGTGAGGTCGGTCGGCACCACCAACTGGCAGGGCGGGCTGTCCGTCACCCGGCACCTGATCGAGCTCGGCCACCGCCGGATCGGCGCCATCGGCGGGCCGGACCACCTGTGGTCCTGCCGCGCGCGGCTCGACGGCTACCGCAGCGCCCTGCGCCGGGCCGACCTGCCGGTCGACGAGGACCTGGTGCGGTGCGACGAGCTGACGGCCGACGCGGGCCTGCGCCGGGCCAGGGAGCTCCTGAGCGTGGCCGGCCGGCCGACCGCGATCGTGGCCGCCAACGACGCCCAGGCGTTCGGCGTGCTGCAGGCGATCGCCGAGCGCGGGCTGCGGTCTCCCAACGACGTCAGCGTGACCGGCTTCGACGACGTGCAGATCGCCACCTGGGCCACGCCGCCGCTCACCACCGTCAGACAGCCGCTGGCGGCGATGGCCGCCACCGCGTTCTGGATGCTCACGTCGGCCGGCGCCGAGCGCGAAATGCAGCCCCGGCACCTCGAGCTGGAAACCACCCTCGTCGTCCGGCGCAGCACCGCCCCGCCCAGCAGCGCTGATCACCCGCCTGCTTGAGCGCTCAGGCCGGGCGTGCGACGGTAGTCGACGATCAAGTCCCCGAGCGCGTGGATCGCCGCCGTGCGGGCGCCGGACAGCGGCGCCTGCTCGGTCACGACGGCGGCCCGCACCTCGACCGGCCGCCGGAGCCCGACGGCGGCGGCGCGCACGGCGTCGACGACTTCGGCTCGGCCGCCCCAGGGGCCGCCCAGCACCACCAGCTCGGGATCGCAGAGCGCGACGACGCTCGACAGGACGCCGCCGATGGCGCGGGCCAGCGCCCCGAGCACGATGCCGTCGGCGATGGCCGCAATGAGCGCGCCGAGGTCGATCGCGGTCGATTCCGGGTGGCACAGCCCGAGGACGCCGAACACGTCAAGGAACTGTACTGCCGCGCCATCCGGCCCGGCGGTGATCACATGCGCGATCTCGCCCGCGATGCCGCTGCCGCCCCGGCGCACCTCGCCGTCGCTGATGATCGCGCCGCCGAGTCCCTCGCCCAGGTACAGGTAGAACGACGTCCGTCCAGGTCTTTCCGACCGCGTCGCTCTCGGCCCGCGCAGCCCAGTTGACGTCGTTGTCCACCACCACCGATCCGCGCACGACATCGGCCAGCAGGTCGGCCGGGGACAGCTCGCCGACCAGGAACGGCGCGCCGGGCAGGTGCACCAGCCGTCCCGACGCCCGGTCGACCGGATCGGCCGCACTCACCATGGCCAGCCGGATCGGCGACGGCGCCTGCCCCGCGACCTCCCGGCCGGCCAGCCGGACCGCGCTCGCCACCTGCCGCGGCCGGGCCGGGCGAGACACCGCCGCCGAGCCCCGCGCCAGCACCCGGCCCCGGGCATCGACCACCTCGGCCGCAACCCCCTCCGGGGCGATGCTCACCGCCAGCGCGCAGCCGACCTCGGCTGCGAGGGCGTAGTAGGACCCGATCCGGCCGCGGCCGGTCGTGCGCTCACCAGTGTCGGCCAGCACCCCGGCCTCGACCAGGCGCCGGACGCTCTCGCCGACCGTTGGCTTCGAGATCCCGGTGTAAGCGGCCAGCTCGGCCCGCGTCATCCGGTCGCGCGCCATCAGCGCGCGCAGCACGTGCTCGTCGCTGAGCTCACGCAGCAGGTCAAGCGACGGCTTGGCCGTCGCCACCGCTCCGGCCGCCTCGGGCGGAACATCAGTCTCGGTCACCCGCTCATTCTAGACAGGAGTCTTGCCTAAATATGTCCCGACCCGTAGGATGGCAATCAAGTAAGGAGTCCTATCCAAAGGAGCCCTGGTCATGACGCCCACCACGTCAGGAACATCCGCCGCACCGGCCGAGAAGGAACTGCCGCACTGGGAGACCGCTCCGGACGATCTGCCTGCCGCCATCCGCGAGATCAAGGCCGCCCTGCGCGCCCGGATCGAGGCGTCGGGCCGGTCGGTGCGCGAGGTGTTCGGCGTGCTGGAGGCGCGCATCCGGGCGCGGGTCGAGGAGATCGCGGCCGACAAGGCCAGCGGCGCCACCGTCTGGCCGGTCATCGACTACGCCGACATCGAGGCGGGCACGGTATCGGCCGAGGATCTCGCCGCGCTGCACCGGCGCGGCTGCCTGGTCGTGCGCGGTCACTTCGGTCACGACCAGGCCCTCGGATGGGATCGGCAGCTGCTCGACTACGTCGAGGAGAACCGGTTCTTCGAGACCTACCGGGGGCCGGCCGACGACTTTTTCGCCAGCGTCGGCTCACGGCCCGAGATCTACCCGATCTACTGGTCGCCTCCGCAGATGCAGGCCCGCCAGAGCGAGCGGATGGCGCGGGTCCAGGCGTTCCTGAACGCGCAGTGGACCAGCGAGTCCGACGGCGTCCAGTGGTTCGACCCGGCCCGCGACTCGCTCTACCCCGATCGCATCCGCCGTCGCCCGGCCGGCACGAACTCGGCCGGCCTTGGCCCCCACCTCGACCCAGGCACCCTGGATCTGTGGATGACCCGGGCCTATCAGCGTGCCTTCCGCCACCTGTTCGACGGGACCGTCGAGCAGTACGACCCATGGAACGCCGCCCACCGCACCGCCGGGCCGCAGTACGACGGCACGACGATGTGCTCGGCGTTCCGGACGTTCCAGGGCTGGACCGCGCTGTCCGACATGGACCACGACCAGGGCGTGCTGCACACGGTGCCCATCCCCGAGGCCATGGGCTACCTGATGCTGCGGCCGCTGCTCGACGACGTTGCCGACGACGACATGTGCGGCGTCACCGTCAACCAGACCTTCCCCGCCAGCGCCACCTGGCACCCGCTGCTACTCGGGGCGCTTTCCGGCATCCCCGACGTCCGGGCGGGCGACTCGGTCTGGTGGCACTGCGACATGATCCACAGCGTCGCGCCGGTAACGGATCAGCGCGGCTGGGGCAACGTCATGTACATCCCGGCCGCGCCCTGGTGCCCGCGTAACGAGCGCTACGCCGCCAGCGTCCGCGAGGCGTTCCTGACCGGGGCCAGCCCGGCCGACTTCCCGGCCGAGGACTACGAGCGCAGCTGGCCCGACCGCTTCGGGCCGGACCAGCTCAACGACATCGGACGCCGGGGTCTGGGGCTCGGCTAACGGGCCCGCCCGGCGCGGCAGGGAGGCCTACCCGAACGTGAAGACGTACGCCTGGGCACCCGGCCGGGCGAACGTGATCTCCAGTGTCCGCTCGAGGACGTCCCCCTGCTCGCGGACGAGCTGATAGCAGCGGCCGGGGCCGAGCAGGCCGTTGCCGTCGGCGTCGGTGTCCGCGCCGTGCGACGGTCCCGGGGGCTGGCCGTTGGCGAGCACCCGGAACGGGATCGGCTCGGCCGCGACTGACGCCATCACCAGATTCGCGTCGCGCGCCTGGAAGCGGTAGGCGATGGTCGCGCCTGCGTGCTCGGCGGTGGCCTTCTCCTGCTCGACGGTCCACTGGCCGGCCAGGGCCCACTGGTTGAGCCCCAGCCGTTCGGGGACCTTGTAGAGCCTGCGCTCGGGGACCGCGCCCTCCGGTGAGGCGAAGCCCTCGCTGCGTCCCTGGCCGAGGTAGGTCTCCGGCGAGCGCAGGTGCTCCCAGTCGGCTGCCGCCTCGACGCCCTGCCCCTCGACGGTGACGGGCTCGCGGTCGATGCCGAGCAGCCGCTGGATGACGCGCTCGGACTGCTCGTACTCTCCCTCGCCGAACTGCTGGCCGACGATGACGCCATCGGAGTCGATGAAGTACAGCGCCGGCCAGTAGTGGTTGTCGAAGGCGTTCCAGATCGCGTACTGGTTGTCGACCGCGACCGGGTAGTCGATCTCGCGCTCCCTGGTCGCCTGCCGGACCAGGTCGATGTCGTGCTCGAAGAAGAACTCGGGCGTGTGGACGCCGATCACCACCAGCCCGTCACCGGCGTAGGCGCGCGACCAGGCGCGGACGTAGGGTTCCTGGCGCAGCCAGTTGATGCAGGTCAGCGTCCAGAAGTTGACGACCGCGGGGTGGCCGCGCAGCTCGGCGGGGCTAAGCGGCGGCGAGTTGAGCCACCCGGCCGCCCCGCCGAGCGGGGGCATGTGCAGAGACCCGGACATGGTCATCTAGCGTAGCGACCTGAACCCGGTCCGTACCTCGGCGGAGAACAGTTCCGGCTCCTGCCAGGCCGCGAAGTGGCCGCCCCGGTCGACCTCGTTGAAGTAAATCAGGTTTGGGTAGGCCCGCTCGGTCCAGCTGCGCGGGGCCTTGTAGAGCTCGTTCGGGAACACGGTCACGGCGGCCGGGATGGAAACGTTCTTGGCGTCGAAGAAACCGTATGTGTTCTCGGCGTAGAGGCGGCCGGACGAGACGCCCGTGTTCGTCAGCCAGTAGAAGGTGACGTTATCGAGGACCTCGTCCCTGGTCAGGTTCCCGACCGGATGCCCCGCGAAGGCGTCCCTGATGTCCTCGTAGCTGCGCGCATCGTGGTTGATCATCCAGGCCGCCAGGGCGATGGGGGAGTCGGACAGTGCGTAGAGCGTCTGCGGCTGCGTCGCCATCTCCACCGCGTAGCCGCCGCCCGTGGTGTACACGACGTTGATCTGCTCCCAGGCGCTTCGCTCCTCGGGTGACAGGCCGCCGGCGCCGGGGCGCCCGTTACCCAGCGGACCTCCTGCGCCACCTCGGGCGGGATGATGCCGGGCATGTTGGAGTGGATGCCGAGCAATCCCGGAGGCTCCTGCACGCCCATCACGTCGGTGATGACGGCGCCCCAGTCGCCGCCCTGCGCGACGTAGTGCGTGTAGCCCAGGCGCTTCATCAGCTCGGCCCAGGCCGCCGCGATGTGGTCGGGGGTCCAGCTGGTGTCGCGCGGCTTCCCCGAGTACCCGTAGTCGGGTATCGACGGGATCACCACGTCGAAGGCGTCGTCGGCGCTTCCGCCGTGCGCGGTGGGGTTGGTGAGCGGGTCGATGACCCGCAGCAGCTCGATGACCGAGCCGGGCCAGCCGTGCGTGATGATGACCGGCAGCGCGTGCGGGTGATTCGAGCGGACGTGGATGAAGTGGATGTCGAGCCCGTCGATCTCGGTCATGAAGTGCGGCAGCGCCTGCAGCCGGGCCTCGCACTTGCGCCAGTCGTAGGTGTCGGCCCAGTAGCGCGCCAGTTCCTGCATCACCTCCAGCTGCACGCCCTGCGAGTGATCGGACACCGGCTCCCGGTCGGGCCAGCGGGTGTTCCGTATGCGGGCCCGCAGGTCGTTGAGCTCGGCCCTGGTAGCCACCGGGATCGTGAACGGTCGGATCGTTTCTGCAGTCGTGACGGACATGTCGGTCTCCTCGGCTGGTGCGGTCTGATCGGACGACGACATCAACCCTGGTCGCTGGCGCCCTCGCGCCGCACCCGGGGGACACCCTGGTTTCTGCTGCCTGGTCTAACTCCCGGGAGGCCAGCCGGGCGAGCCAGCCGACCAGCAGGGTTATCAGCGCGGCGACGGCGAAAGACAGGATCGACGCCGACATCCAGCTCTGCCGGGTGAACCCGATGAGCCGCCCGAACGACGACCAGGCCGAGACCCACCAGGAGACGTAGCCGGGATTGACGAGCTGGTAGGTGACGAAGCCCGCGCCCCAGGGGAGCAGCATCGGCCAGCGGGACCTGGCGGCCGCTGACAAGTCCCACCGGCGACCCGACACGACGAAGTAGTCCGCGATCAGGACGGCCGACATCGGCACGAACACCGAGCCGATGAGGTCGAGGAAGTTCTCGTAGTCGGCGATGTTCAGCCACAGCGCGCCCGCCGTGGCGAGGGCGGCGATCGAACCGGCCAGGATCCGGCGGTCCCACAGCGGGCGCAGGTTCTGCGCCGACACCGCCGTCGAATACACGTTGGCGAACGCCTGGTCGAGTTCCCTGGCCGCCAGCACGGCGAAGGCGAGCGCGCCGACGGGCAGCGCGATGAACGCGCCGTAGATGTCCTTCGGGTTGCCGTGCGCGACCGTGACCAGCGCGAGCAGCCCGATGACATAGCACAGCACCTGAGTGACGCTGTACCCGGCCAGCGTTCCGACGAAGGCGGCCCGCGGGCTGCGCGAGTGCCGGCTGTAATCGGCGATCAGCGGCGCGAACGAGACCGCGACCGCGACCACGGTGTCGGTCGCCGCCCAGTAGCCGGTCCAGGTGCCGTGCGCGAACCCCGGCAGCGGATGCCTGACCAGCTGCACCAGCAGGTAGCAGAGCACGACCAGTACCGCGCTGGTCGCGTACTTGCGCAGTACCCGGATCGCGCCCAGCGGTCGGATCGTCAGCAGGGCGGTGACCAGCCCCGCGATGAGGACGTAGCCCCACTTGGGCAGGGCCGGGGTCAGGGTATGGGCCGCGGTCGCGATCGTCACCAGCTCGAAGATCCCCCAGCCGAGGCACTGCAGGATGTTGAGCACGGTCGGCAGGTAGGACAGCCGGGCGCCGAACAGCCCGCGCAGCAGCACCATGGCGGGCGCGCCGGTCTGCGCGCCCGGCAGACCGGCCAGGGCGAGCGGCACCGTGCCGAGCAGGGTGCCCGCCACGACGGCGGTCAGCGCCGCCGCCAACGACAGCTCCGGGGTGCCGGCGCCGTTCGGCTGCAGGACGAAGATCGCCCCGGTGAAGCCGAGCAGGCTGACGCCCAGGTTGCCCCACAACCCGAACTGGTCGAGCAGGCTGAGCGCCTGCGGGACCGGCTCGGCCAGCGTGCGCGCCACCTCCGAGCGGCGGTCGCCCGGCACGGTGACGAACTCGCCGGAAGTTGATGGAGCGGAAGTATTCGTGGTCGCCACGGCGGCCTCCCTACGCCGGCATTACCCGGTCAGGTTCCAGCGGTCGGCGGCGCGCGCCCCTGTGGGCAAGCCGCCCTCTCAGCCCGGTCCAGCCCGAGCTCCCGTGCACAATTTCGTTAACACGCTAGCACGCCGGTGACGGGGATGCCGTCCCGCCCCAGGGCTGAACAATGGCGCCATTTGACCGGGGGCGAAATGCGTCCGCCCTGGATGATCGTGCAAATGAACGTGCATCCGGTGTGAATATGGCGTCACATATCGGGACATATGCCATTTTTCTGTATTGCTGCCACGGGCCTCGGCTAATAATGGGTTGGCCTAAACCACGGCGAAGGAACTCGGATCCGCGTACCGTATTCTGGTCTAGGCTATTCACCTTCCCGTCATTTGGGGCAACCGGGTGAATGAGGGGGTATCTCGTGCGGGCAGACGCGCACACAATCGCGGTCGAGCAGATGCGGCTTGGTGATCATGCTTTTGCCCATTACGCCGACGATGACGTCCGCTGGGAGGTGCCGGCCATATTCGCCCTCCGGGGGCTGGCGCGGGGCGAGAAGGTCATCGTGATGATGGACCCCGGGTGCTCCGCCGATGACGCCTGCGAACGGCTGGACGCCTTCGGCGGCGGCGCCGACGACGCCCGCGCCCGCGGGCAGCTGGTCTTCAGCAGCATGCGCGAGCTGATCAGCCCGGAAAAGTCATTCACCGCACGCAGGCAGCTGAGCAGGCTGCGGCAGGAGACGGAACTGGCCTGCCAGGACGGGTTCGCCGGGCTGCGCGCCATCATTGACATGGCCTGGGTCAACGACCTGGGCACCGACGTCGAGGACGTGATGCAGCGCGAGAAGCACGCGGACTCGCTCTTCGACAGCGGGCGGTACGCGGAAATCTGCACCTATGACCGCCGGTGGTTCGATCCCGCCGTGGTGGAGGAGATGCGGGTCAGCCACCCGGTCGCCCTGCTCGAGCGGCCCGGTGACCTGCAGGCCCATCAGGCCCCGGGCGAGCTGTACCTGGTCGGCGACGCTGACATGGCGACTGGGGACATCTTCCGCGCCGCGGTGAGCGTGGCGTTCGAGGCGCCGCCTGGCCGGCAGGCCCTGGTGGACTTGACCCGGCTGTGCTTCCTGTCCGCCGGGTGCGCGGGGGATCTGCTCCGGCTCATCGGGAACGCGAGCACCTGCGACAAGGTCGTGGTCCGGTGCCGCACTCCCCAGGCGCGGATCCTGCGCCGCCTCCGTGCGATGTGGACCGGCGGGCTGGTCTTGGAGGAGACGGGAGACAACCGGTGACCGGCGGCGCGCTCCTGCAGATGCGCTTCACCGGCGCTGACCTGCCGCGCCAGCTCAGCGACTGAGCCCGGGGTTCGTCTGCCGGTCAGCCGAGCGCGGCGGCGAGCATCCCGGGCTCGTAGGCACCTCCCCGCTGGTGCACGATCACGGCGAGCCGGTTGGCCGCGTTGATCAGGGCGACCAGGGAGACCAGGGCGGCGATCTGATCGTCGTCGTAGTGCCGGCGTACCTGATCCCAGGTCTCGTCGGACACGCCCTGGCAGGCATCGGCGAGCCGGGTGCCCTCCTCCGCGAGCGCGAGCGCGGCCCGCTCGGCCTCGGTGAACACGGTGGACTCGCGCCAGCCGGCGACCAGGTGGAGCCGGACCGCGGTCTCGCCGGCGGCCGAGGCTTCCTTGGTGTGCAGGTCGATGCACCAGCCGCAGCCGTTGATCTGGCTGGCGCGCAGCGACACCAGCTCCTGCGTGGACCCAGGCAGCGGCGACTGCTGGATGACGAGGGCGGCGTTGGCGAACCGCCGGGTGAACTTGACGGCGATCTCGTTGTCGAACATGTTGAATCGGGCGTCCATCAGATTTCGTCCTCACTCGATGAAGTTGCCTTCGCTGTTGCACCGGACGAACACAAGATGCCGGCCGACTGACCCTTGTGACAGCGACCGCCGGTGTCACAAAGCGACGGGGCCGGGCATCTGGTGGGTGAGACAGTCGAGAGTGAACAGGAGCCGCCCATGGGTCCGGACCCCGCCACCCAAGCGTTCCTCACCCACCGCAATCTGCTGTTCACCGTTGCCTACGAGATGCTCGGTTCCGCCGCCGACGCCGAGGACGTCCTGCAGGAGACCTGGCTGCGGTGGGCGGGGGTGGATCTCGAGGAGGTACGCGATTTCCGCGCGTACCTGGTGCGAATCACCACCCGGCAGGCCCTGACCCGGCTGCGCACGCTCGGCCGCCGCAAGGAAATCTACGTCGGACCCTGGCTGCCCGAGCCGCTGCTGACCGCGCCCGACGTGGCCGAGGACGTCGAGTTGGCCGACAGCGTGTCCATGGCGATGCTGCTGGTGCTGGAGACGCTCACGCCGACCGAGCGGGCCGTGTTCGTCCTGCGTGAGGTGTTCGACGTCGGATACGAGGAGATCGCCGAGGCCGTCGACAAGAGCCCGGCCGCCGTCCGCCAGATCGCGCATCGGGCGCGCGAGCACGTCGCGGCCCGCCGTCCGCGCGGGGTCGTCTCCGCCGCCGAGACCCGGAACGCGCTCGATGCGTTCAAGCGGGCGGCGGAAACGGGCGACCTGCAGAGCCTGCTCGACATCCTCGCCCCCGATGTCGTCCTGCTCGGCGACGGCGGCGGTGTCAAGCAGGCCATACCCCGGCCGGTGGTGGGGGCGGACAAGGTGGCCCGCCTGCTTGCCATCGGGCTTGGCCGGCTCGACGCCGCCGCGACGCTGCACCCGGTCCAGGTCAATGGCTACCCGGCCCTGATCCTCCGGCTCGACGGCCAGATCGACTCGGTGGTGGCGGTGCGCATCGACGACGGCCTCATCACCGGGCTCTATTCGGTGCGCAATCCAGAGAAGCTGTCGCACCTGGAGCGCGAGACGGCTCTGCGCCGCTGAGCGGCCGCCGCAGGCGGCTACCTGATGGACCTGATGCGGTAGACCATTGTGGCGCCCAGGAAGGTGAAGATGCCGGCGAACGCGAACAGCACCCGGTAGCCGCCGAGCTGGTCAATGACGAGCGCCGCCACCACCGGGGCGATCGCCTGGGGCACGTTGGTGCCGATGTTCATGATGCCCAGGTCCTTGGCCCGGGTCTCCGCGCCCGGCAGCACCTGGGTCACCAGGGCCTGGTCGACCGAGAGGAAGGCGCCGTACCCGGCGCCGAGGAAGGCGCCCGCGACCAGCGTGGTGCCGAAGCTCGGCCAGATCACCAGCAGCACCGCCGCGATGCCCTGCAGGACCGACGCCACCGCCACGAACATCCGGCGTCGCCCCGACCGGTCCGATAGCACGCCGCCGCCGTAGGTGGTGATCAGCGTGAACACCAGGTAGATCGCGGTCACCTCGAGCAGCGCGGTGTCCGGGTCCTTCAGGCGCAGGTCGTTGGTGAAGAAATAGAGCAGGTAGGTGGTGCCGAGTGCGTTCCCGATGTTCACCGCCACCCGGCCGCCGAACGCCCACGCGAAATCCGGGTAGGCCCGCGGCGAGACCCACATCGCCTCGGTCAGGGCGCTCAGGGTCAGCGGCAGCCGTCCGCCGATGATCGGCGAATCGACGTACCGGCGCACGAACGGTATCGACAAGATCACCACCGCGACCGCCAGCACCAGGTACCCGCTGGCGGTGCCGGTGATCACCTCCGCCAGCAGTGCCAGGCCGACGAGCAGGCCGAGCGCCTGCGGCCCGAAGATCGCGCCGGAGATGATCCCGCGCTGCGTCACCGGCACCTGGTCGGCGACGGCCGCGAACAGGCCGGCCGACGCGATCGAGAAGCCCAGCGAGGCGAACATCCAGCAGACCATCACCCCGACCCAGGATCGCTGCGGGCCGATCGCGACCAGGGACAGGGCCAGCACGACCACCCCGGCCGCCATCCACACCCGCCGCCGGCCGAACCGCGTCCGGGTGCGGTCGCACAGCGCCCCCGCGACCGGCAGCGCGATCAGCGCCACCACGCCCGCCGCCCCGTTGGCGATACCGAAATCCCGCACCTTGTGCGCCGCGTCGAGCGCCGCGAACTGGTTCGGCAGCACCAGCTGGACGGGCACCAGCCACGCCATCCAGAACCCGAACCACAGCAGCGTGAACCGGCCGGTCCAGCCGCGGGATACCCGGACCGTCGGCTCAGCGGTTGTCTCGGCAAGAGGCATGCTGAGAATGTACCGGTCTGCCACAACTAGGACTCACAAGATCAGCTCCTGCACCCGGGTCCGTCAGAGGCGGCATCGACCTGCGGGCCATTTGATGTCATGATATCTAGATATCTTCTAGATGACTTCCGGCTGCCTCTGCTCCGGTCCTACAGGGAAGTTGGTTCACGATGGTTCGCGTCCTTGGCGCGGCGTCTCGGCCGGCGCCACTTGCGTTCATCCCCAGCCCGCCCGCCAGCGGCGTCCACCTGGGACCGCTGTTGGTTCATGTCTACGGGTTGATGTACGTGATCGGCATTGTGCTGGCGGTGCTTATCACCGCCCGGCGCTGGGCGGCGGCGGGCGGCGACCGGTCGCTGGTCTACGACGTCGTCGGGTGGGTGGTGCCCGTCGGGATCGTGGGTGCGCGTATCTACTTCGACACCACTACGCCGTTTGACATCACGCCGCACACCTGGTGGGGGCCGCTGGCGGTCTGGAAGGGCGGCCTCGGCGTCTGGGGCGGGATAGCGGCCGGAGCGCTTGCGGGCGCGTGGCGGGTGCGCCGGGCTGGGGCGAGCGTCGGCCTCTTCATGAACGCGGCTGCCCCGGCGCTGCTGGTCGCGCAGGCGATCGGGCGCATCGGCAACTACTTCAACCAGGAGTTGTTCGGCCAGCCGACCGCACTGCCGTGGGCACTGGAGATCAGCCGGGCGGCCAGGGTGAACGCCGGCATTCCGGCCGCGGACCTGAAGTACGGCACCTTCCAGCCTTCGTTCCTGTATGAGCTGATCTTCGACCTGGCGTGGGCCGCGGCGCTGGTCTGGCTAGGCCACCACCGCCGGATCAAGCCCCAGGGGCTGTTCGCCCTGTACGTAGCGGGGTACTCCGGGTACCGGATCTTCGAGGAGACGATCAGGATCGACTCCTCGGCCTACTTCCTCGGCCTGCGCCTGAACTTCTTCATCGCGATCACGATGACCGTCGCGGGCCTCGCCTGGTTCATCCTGGTGCAGCGTAACGATATCTTGGTATCATCATCGTCAAATGGACAGTATCGAACCAGCGGGCTTCGGCCGGACACGGACCAAGAACATGGTGCTGCGGCTCGACCCCGACCTGGCCGGCCTGCTGGCGACCGTCGCCGAGGTAGAGGGACGGTCGGTGTCCGACGTGGCCAGAGAGGCGATCGCCGCGCTGATCCAAGCGCGCCGCGAGGACAAGCGATTCCGCCGCCTGCTTGAGGACAACCTGGCCCGCCACCAGCGTCTGCTCGACCTGCTCCAGGATGACCAGCCGTGACCGAGCTCGACACCGCTGACCTAGCGGTGATCGCGGGCCGGATCCTCGGCATCGACGCCGACGCCGCTCTCGCCCGGATGGAGATTCCGGCCGCGCAGGCCGCGCTGGCGCAGGCACGGCAGCCGGGGCGGGAGCCGGATGCGGCCTTCCCTGACGCCGCGGCGGCGGCCGCGGCCGCCGTCGCGCTGGTGCACGCACTGCTCTGGAACCGTCCCTTCTCGCAGCGCAATCAGCCGGTCGCGGTCGCCGCCGGGCTGCAGTTCCTCTCGCTCAACGGCTGGCGTGCCGACCTGAACCCGGCCGCTACCACGGTGGTGGTGATAGAGGCGCTGGCGTCGGGACGGCTCGCTCCCGGCGATGCGGCGGCGTGGCTATCGGCGCGGCTGAGCCAGGCTTCGCGCGCGCACCGCGTCAGACGGGCGCCCGCCGCTGGCCCCCGTTCCCGCCCCGGCCGGCCACTCCGGCGTCCCCCGGTTCCCGCGCCCGTCGCCCGGGCGGCGGTGAGCACGCTGCTCGCGGTCACCGTCGGTGGCGTCGCGGTCCTCGCGGCGGCCTGCTCACGGGCACCGGATATCTCCGCCGCCGCAGCGCCCAGCGTGCGTGCCGTTGGCGCTGCCAGCGTGCCTGCCGCTGCCTCTGCCAGCGTGCCCGCCGTCGCGGTCAGGGTGCCTGCCGCTGCCGCTACCAGCGTGCCCGCCGCCGTCGCGGTCACGGTGCCCGTCCCCGCGGCGGCCACGGCGCCCGCCCGGCAATTCCCGGGGGCGGCGTCGGTACGGTCCGCCGACCTGGCCTATGCCGCCTGTATGCGCTCGCATGGCCTTGGGGATTTCCCCGACCCGTCGGCCGACGGGGTGGCGCTCATCACCGCCACCGCAGGCATCGACCCGAACTCCGCTCAGTTTCGGTCGGCCCAGCGCACCTGCCAGGCGATCGCCCCGGCGGCGGTCATCCGGATCGTAGTCGCTCCCTAAGCAGATCCGACCGGCTGACCCGACCGCCCTGACCCCTAACCCGAGTTACCTGCGGCGTTAGGGTTTCCGCGCGACCCCGGCGTAGATGGCCAGGTTCCGGCCGTTGCCCGGGTCTCCGGTTCCGGCCCGCCACCGGTGCACCTGCACCACGCCCGGCTCGACCAGATCCAGGCCCGCGAAAAACCGGGAGGCCTCGGCGTGGGTGCGCGCCGCGACCGGGGCGGCGGCCTGCTCGTTGTAACGCTGCACGCCCTCGGCCACCTCGTCGGCGGCGACGTCGCCCGCTGGAAGTGCACCGCCCGGGCCAGGAATGCGCGCTGCGCCCGGACCTCCAGCCTGATATCCGGACCTGAGCCGCCGTGCCAGTCACCGGCCCCTACTGAGAAAAGGCGCGGCGTTCGCGCTGCCGGGTCAGCCCTCGACCGGCGGGGCGGGGCGTTGTAACGCCGCTCCTGCCCGCGCGCCAGGTCAGCTGTGATCGGGGTGCCGCCGACCGGCCTTCGCCTGACCAGGACGGCCGTGATGCCCGGGTCGCTGCACCCGGGCATCGTCAGGCCGGCCGCTGAATCGGTCAGGCCGGCAGGTCGGTCCCGGCCTGCTCCGCCACCAGGTACGTGGCGTACCAGGCGGACCAGTTTTCGTCTTGCTCCGACCGGTGGAACAGGTGCGACCGCCCGGCGCGCTTTTCGTGCTCGCGGTGGGCGGACTCGGCCCGCCGAAGCGCGCTCGCCAGGTCTGCGCTGGACGAGAATGCCGTGTTAGCCGGGTCGACCCGACCGGGGCGCCGCGTCGTGACCTCCTGGACCAGCCACGCGTTGCCGTCGGGGTCGGTGAAGGCGCAGAACGACCCGTAGCTGGTGCGGTCGGGGTCGGGACCGGGCTGCCGGGCCTCGACCGGGAACGGCGGGCCGTGCCAGATGTCACTCGCGTCGACGCCAAGGCCGACGAGATCGGCGTGAGCCGCTTCGATGTCGGAAACGATCAGCCCTCCCACCGCCGCGCCGGGCGCGGCGGTGGTGAGCCCCTGGCCGAACGTGATCGAGGCACCGGATCCCGGAGGGGTGAACTGGACGATGCGAAGGCCGGGCAGGGGCGCGACGTCGTCATCGAGCCGCCACCCTAGTGTCTGGTAGAACTCCTTGGCTCGGTCGACGTCGGACACCGGGATGACCTGGATCTCGAGGTGCATGTCGACCTGGCCGGCTGCCGCGCTGCGGCTGCCGCTATCTGCTTCAGTGGCGCTCATGGGTGCCTCCTGGGTTGTGTTGATTGCATTGACGGTTTCCGTTGAGATGAGGACCTCGACGGGTCTTCGCTTGGGTGGTGTCGTCTAGGCGATCTCCGTTTCCGTTCTCGGGGCTCATGCGCGCAGGAAGTCGAGCAGGGCGGTGTTCACCTGCTCGGCGTGCGTCCACGGGATGGCGTGCGGGCCGCCCTCGACCACGACCAGGCGCACGTCCTTGATCAGGTCCGGCAGGCGGCTGGCGGTCTTGTCCAGCGGCAGCACCTGGTCCGCGTCGCCGTGGATGAACAGCACCGGCACGTCGATCTTGGGCAGGTCGTCGCGGAAGTCGGTCGCCCAGGTGGCGATGCAGGCGACGGCGGCGGTGGCCGAGGCGGTGACGGCGAGGTTCCAGCTGGCCTGGAAGGCCTGGTCGCTGACCAGAGTGCCGCGCAGGGTGTCGCTGTTGTAGAAGTTGTCGAGGAACCCCCTCATCCAGGCCGGGTTGTCGGCCCGGGCGGCCTGCGCGAACCCGTCGAACAGGGCTTGCGGTACCCCGTCGGGGTTGTCGTCGGCCTGCAGCAGGTACGGCGGGATCGGGGAGACGAGCACGCCCTTGGCCACCCGCGCCGACCCGTAGCGGCTCAGGTAGCGGGTGACCTCGCCGGTGCCCATCGAGTGCCCGGCCAGCACGGCGTCGCGCAGGTCGAGGTGCTCGAGCAGGGCGTTGAGGTCGGCGGCGAAGGTGTCGTAGTCGTAGCCAATGGCCGGCTGGCTGGACTGGCCGAACCCGCGGCGGTCGTAGGTGATGGCCCGGTACCCGGCGTCCAGCAGCACCGAGACCTGCTTGTCCCAGGCGCGGCCGCTGAGCGGGTAGCCGTGGATCAGCACGACGGGCCGGCCGGCGCCGTGATCGGTGTAGTAGATCTCGATGTCGGCGTCGTTCTCCTGGCCGACGGTGATGGTGGGCATGCGGCTTCCTTCCGCTCGCGGGGAGGCCGGCGACTGCGGGCCAGGCGCCGGCCCATTCGGTGTGCTTCGTGGTTCTCGCCTCAGCGTCACGCCTCGGCGACTGCGTCGCCCCCGTGGTGACTACTGGCCGGCGCTCTGGCCGATGGTCCGGGCCAAGCCGGTACTTGCCGGGCGGCCGCCTGGTCTCCGGGTTCGGTCCGGGTAGGCTGACGGACGGGCATTCATGGCGTCTGGCTGGGAGGCCGTGTGAGGGGGCCTGCGACAGGGCTAGTGGACCGGGTAAGCGAGCGTGGCGTACTAGATCGGTTCGTCGCGGATGTGCGGGTCGGCGAGGGCCGGGCTCTGGTGGTGCGCGGCGAGCCCGGCGTGGGCAAGACCGCGCTGCTCGACTACCTGGCCGGACATGCCGCCGGGTGCCTGGTGGTGCGGGCGGCGGGCGTGCAGTCGGAAATGGAGCTGGCCTTCGCCGGGCTGCACCAGCTGTGCGCGCTGATGCTCGACCAGGCCGAGTCGCTTCCGGTTCCGCAGCGGGAGGCGCTGCGCACCGCGTTCGGCCTGAGCGCCGGCCCGGTGCCGGACCGCTTCCTGGTCGGCCTGGCCGTGGTGGGCTTGCTGTCAGAGACGGCCGGCGAACGTCCGCTGATATGCGTGGTCGATGACCAGCAGTGGCTGGACCATGCCTCGGCCCAGGCCCTGGGGTTCGCGGCCCGGCGACTCGCGGCCGACCCGGTCGGCCTGCTGTTCGCCGCGCGGGTTCCCGGCCAGGACTTGGCCGGGCTGCCCGAGCTGGTGGTGGAGGGCCTGGCCGAGGACGATGCGCGGGAACTGCTGGCGTCGGCGCTGCCCGGGCCGCTAGACGAACGGGTCCGCGACCGAGTTATCGCCGAAACGCGCGGGAACCCGTTGGCGCTGCTCGAGCTTCCCCGCGGGCTGACGTCGGCGCAGCTGACGGGCGGGTTCGGGGTCAGCGGCGCGGTGTCGCTTGACGGGCGGATCGAGGAGAGCTTCGCGCGGCAGCTGGCGGCGCTGCCGGCCCAGACCCGGCGACTGGTGCAGCTGGCGGCGGCCGATCCAACCGGGGATCCGGTGCTGGTGTGGCGGGCGGCCGGGCGGCTCGCGATCGGCGCCGGGGCGGCGGGGCCGGCCTCGGAGGCGGGACTGGCGGAGTTCGGCGCGCGGGTGCTGTTCCGGCATCCGCTGGTGCGCTCGGCCGCCTACCGGTCGGCGTCGGTTGCGGCCAGGCAGGAGCTGCACGGCGCGCTGGCCGAGGCCACCGACCCGGCCGTCGATCCCGAGCGGCGAGCCTGGCATCGTGCCCAGGCCGCGCCGGGCCCCGCTGAGGGGGTTGCGGCCGAGCTTGAGCACTGCGCGGGCCGGGCGCAGCGCCGCGGTGGTCTCGCGGCGGCGGCCGCGTTCCTTGAGCGGTCGGCCGAGCTGACGCTTGACCCGGCGCGCCGCGCACAGCGTGCGCTGGCTGCGGCGCAAGCCAAATACCGCGCTGGCGCGTTTGACGCCGCGCTCGGCCTGCTGGCCATGGCGCAGGCCGGGCCGCTGGATGAATCGCAGCGCGCCCGCGGCGACCTGTTGCGCGCACAGGTCGCGTTCGCCTCGAGTCATGGCCGTGATGCGCCGCCGCTCTTCCTCAGCGCGGCCAAGCGGCTTGAGACGCTGGACGTCGGGCTGGCCCGCGAGACCTACCTGGAGGCGTTCACGGCCGCGCTGTTCGTCGGCCGCCTGTCTCCGGCGGTCGGTGACGTGGCCAGGGCCGCCCGTTTGGCGCCCGCGCCAGCGGCGCCTGGGCGCGCCCCCGATCTGCTCCTGGACGGCCTGGCGCTGCTGGTCACCGAAGGCTACGCGGCCGGGACGCCGGCCCTGGAACGGGCGCTGCTCGCCGTCCTGAGTCAGGACGTCTCGGCCGAGCAGGGACTGAGCTGGCTGTGGCTGGCCGAACGGGCGGCCATGGCGGTGTGGGACGACGAGACATGGCACACCCTGGCCAGCCGTCACGTCAAGCTCGCGCGTGACGCGGGGGCACTCAGCGAGCTTCCGCTCGCGGTCCGCACCCGCATTCTCCTGCACTCGCACTCGCACTCGGGCGAGTTGGCGGAGGGCGCGGCGCTCATCGCGGAGGCGCAGGTAGTCGCCGACGCGACCGGGAGCCAGCTCGCGCCCTACGGCGCCACCGGGGTCGCCGCTTGGCGGGGCCGTGAGGCCGAGGCGATCGAGCTCATCCAGGCCAACATGGACGGGGTGACCAGCCGGGGGGAGGGGAGGGGAGTGACCAGCCAGTACTCCGCCGCCTTGCTGTACAACGGCCTCGGCCACTACGACCAGGCCCTCGCCGCGGCCGAGCGGGTGTGCGAGTACGACGACATCGGCGTGCTCGGATGGTCGCTCACGGAGCTGGTCGAGGCCGCCGTCCGCAGCGGTCAGCCCGCGCGCGCATCCGACGCTTTCCAGCGGCTGTGCGAGACGACGCGCGCCAGCGGCACCGACTGGGCGCTCGGCGCCGAGGCGCGCTCGCGGGCTCTGCTGAGTGAGGGCGAGACGGCCGAGACCTGCTACCGCGACGCGATCGAACGGCTCGGCCGCACCCGCCTGCGCCCGGCCCTGGCCCGCGCCCGCCTCTTGTACGGCGAGTGGCTGCGCCGGGAGAACCGGCGCCGGGACGCCCGCGTCGAGTTGCGGACCGCCTATGACCTGCTCACCGCCATGGGCATCGAGGCGTTCGCGGAGCGGGCCCGGCGCGAGCTGCTCGCAACGGGTGAGACGGTGCGCAAGCGGACGGTCGAGACGGCCGGCGAGCTCACCGCCCAGGAGGCGCACATCGCCCGGCTCGCCGTCGAAGGCCGCACCAACGTGGAGATCGGGACCCAGCTGTTCCTCAGCACCCGAACGGTCGAATGGCATCTCGGCAAGGTGTACGGCAAGCTCGGCGTCGGCTCACGCCGCGAGCTGCGGCGGGCCCTGGCCGCCCCCGGGCACGCAGGCCAACCGGCCTAGCGACCGCACCGCCGGGCGGGGCCGCGCCTGGCGGCCGACCCGGCTATTGCCCCTGCGGCAGGCCGTCGCCTAGTGTCCGTGGTATCGGCGGGACCGACCGTGCCGGGGCGGGGGCGTAAGGCCAGTGAAAGCTGTCGTCTACGACAAGTACGGGCCGCCCGACGTGCTGCGGCTGGAAGAGATGGCGCGGCCCGCGCCCAAGCCGGACGAGGTCCTCATCCGCGTCCACGCGACGACCGTGAACAGGACCGATTGCGGGCTCCGGGCGGGTGAACCGTTCGTAAGCCGTTTGATCAGCGGTTTCCCGCGACCGAGGTGGAGAATCCTCGGGGCCGAGCTGGCCGGCACGGTCGAGGCGGTCGGCCCGGCCGTCACCCAGTTCGCCGCCGGCGACGAGGTATTCGGCGTCAACGCGTGGCGGTTCGGCGCGCACGCGGAGTTCATGTGCGTACGGGAGCGCGGCCCGCTGGCACCCAAGCCGGCCGGCCTGAGCTTCGAGGACGCCGCGGCGGTGTGCGACGGGGCCATTCTGGCGCTCGGCTGCCTCCGCGCGGCAGGCGTCGGCAAGGGCCGGAGCATCCTTGTATACGGCGCGTCCGGCTCCATCGGCACCGCGGCCGTTCAGCTCGCCAGGTACCTCGAGGCCAACGTCACCGCCGTGTGCGGCACCGAGAACCTCGAGCTGGTCAGGTCACTGGGAGCGGACCACGTTATCGATTACAAGCGGGTGGACTTCACCGCGAACGGCGAGGCTTATGACGTCGTATTCGACGCGGTTGGCCTGCAGTCGTTCGGCCGCTGCAAAGACTCGATCAGGCCGGGCGGCGCGTACCTGGCAACCGACCATCTGCGCAATCTCGCGCTCGTCGGCTGGACCTCGGTGGTGGGGAACAGGAAGGTGCTGTTCCCGATCCCTCCGAAATACGTCAAGGCGGATGTCGTTTTCCTCCGGCAGCTCATCGAGGAAGGGCACTACCGCGCCGTCGTCGATCGGTGCTATCCGCTGGACGAGGTCGTCGACGCGACCGCGTACGTCGAGACCAAGCAGAAGACGGGAAACGTCGTCCTAACCGTGGCGAGACCAAGTGACGGATGACTTCGACGACTTCACTGCGGGGGTGATCGCCCGGTTCGGTCCCGACTCCCAGGCCTCGGTACGGGACGATATCGGCGCGCTGCGCGGTCGCGGTGTCGTTTCCTGGGCGGACCTGGTGGCGGTGCTGGACGATCGGGCGGCGGGCGGGGACCGGGCCACGGCGTGCTGGCTGCTGGGGTTCGCGAGCGAAGAGCGCGCACTCGGCCCGCTCGTCGCCGCCTTGCGCGACCCCGATGCGCCCGTTCGATGCGCGGCCGCGCGGGCGCTCGGCGCGCTGGACAGCCCGCAGGCGGTCCCGGCGCTGATCGCGGTCCTGCAGACCGACTCCAGCCCCGACGCCCGCACCGACGCTGCCTACGCGCTCGGCCTGATCGGCGACGACCGGGCGGTAGACCCTTTGCTAGCCAAGCTGGCCGACCCGGGCGAGGCGCCGCGGTTCCGCGGCTTCGCCGCGGAGGCACTGGCCGGGCCAGGGGAGCGCCGGGCCGTCCCGGCCTTGATTGCCACCCTCGACGATCCCTCGGTCGAGGTCAGGTTCTGGGCGGCGTTCGCACTCGGGCAGCTCCGCGACCCGGCCGCGCTCGCTCCGCTCGAGCGGCTTGCGCAGACCGACCAGGCGACACTGCCCGGATGGTGGTCGGTCAGCGACGAGGCCGCCGCCGCCATCGAGAGCATCAGAGCGCGGCCAAACGGCGTGATACGGAATTCGGTGCCGTCGGCGGAACGCTGATCGGGACCCCCGGGTACATGTCGCCCGAGCAGGTCCAGGGCGAGCCGGTCGGGGCGGCGAGCGATGTATTCGCGCTTGGCTGCGTGCTCGCTTTCGCCGCTACCGGCAAGCCGCCGTTCGGCGCCGGCAGCGATTCGGCCATCCTGTACCGGACGATCTCCTCGGAACCCGAGCTGAGTCCGGTCTCCCCTCAGCTGCGGGAGGTCATCGTGGCGTGCCTGAGCAAGTCGCCCGAGGGGCGGCCGGGGCTGGCCGAGCTGGCGGGCATGATCGCCGCGGCCGGACCGCAAGCGCACGCGACGCTCGGCTCGTTCTGGCCGGAGCCCGTCTCGACCTGGATCGCGGCCGCGCAGGCGGAGGCGGAGGCGGCGCCGGAGACCGCGGTCTACGCGGAGCGCACCCCGACCGAGGTAACGCCGGCCGCCGAGACGCACACCATCGGCCGCCCGGGGACGCAGGGCCCGCGCGTGCCCCCGACGATCCTGCGGGCCGTCCTGGCCAACGGCTGTCAGGCCCGCTGGCCGGTGAGCAGGGCCGTCGCCGCGTGCTTGATGTTCTCGGCGATGGCGGCCGGGGTCGCGTCGGCCACGTCGATGGCGACGGCCAGCTCGAAGCCGTCGATCAGCGCGACCAGGCACGCCACCACGGTCTCGGGCGGCAGCAGGGGGCGGAAATCGCCGGTCTCCGTCCCGTCCCTCACCACCTCGGCGAGGAGGTCCCGCCAGGCCTCGTAGGCGCCCGCGAGCAGCGCCCGCAACTGGTCGTCGTGCAGGCCGGCGGTGACGAACTCCATCCACAGCGCGGCCGAGTAGCGCAGGTCCGGGCGCAGCACGGCCGCCTCGATGACGGCGGCGAGCCGGGCCCGCGGGGTCGCCGACGCGTCGCCCGCCAGCGCGACCAGGTCGACGACGTCGCGCGCGTGCTGGTCGAAGGCCTCGCGGATGAGCTGGTCGCGCGAGTCGAAGTAGTACTGCAGCGTGCCGACCGACACGCCGGCCGAGCGGGCGACGTCGCGCAGCCGCACGGCGGCGGCGCCCTGGGCGGCGACGAGGCGCAGGGTGGCTTCGAGGATCATCCGCTTGCGCCTCGAGAGCTCGCCAGGATGCAGCGGTGGACGGCCGGACGGCCGGTGAACTTCCAGAGGCACCTCACCATTGTGGGCTCCCGGGGCCTTGTCTTTTTTAATATTACGGTATTAACATCCTTCAAGCCGTGTCGCGCAGTGACGCGCATCACCACTGGGAGACCCCGTGACAGGAACCACCCCCGGCTTTCGCCAGACGCTGACCTGGAAGGGAGGCTTCTGGCTGGCCCTCGTCATTCCCATGAGCGGCCTTACCCTGGTCGGCTACGAGATCGGCGCGCTCGGCGCGTGGGGCGCCCTCGCGGTCTGGCTCGGAACCAGCGTCATCGCGCTGCTGCAGAACTTCATCTACTCCGAGCTGGCCGGAATCTTTCCCGAAGCCTCCGGCGGCATCGCGGTCTACGCGAGCCGCATCTGGGCCAGGTACTTCGCGCCGCTCGGGGGCGTGCTCGGCTGGGGCTACTGGGCGGGCTGGTCGCTCACCCTGGCGGTGGTCTCGCTGGTTATCGGCGACCTGGTGCAGGCGCAGTGGTTCCCGGCCGACACCGGCACGGTCTCGGTCCTCGGCAACCGCGTCGGGCTGCCGGTCTGGATCGCGGCGGGTGTCGTGATCGTCGTGTACCTGATCAACGTCTCCGGCCTCAAGCTCGTCATCGGCACCAACGTGGTCATCGCAGCCGCGCTGGCGGTACTCGCGGGGGTGTGCATCATCGGCCCGATCGCGGCCGGTGACCTGCACGGAAGCCTGCACTTCACCGCCGGGCACGGCCCCTGGACGATCATCGTCACGCTGCTGACGTGGGGGTTCGTCGCATCCTGGACGTCCTACGGCACGGAGATCGCCGCCACCTTCACCCCCGAGTACAAGAATCCGAAGACCGATGTCGCGCGTGCCCTGCGCAGCTCGGCGCTGCTCATGGTCGTGGTGGTGGGCCTGTCCACGACGATCTTCCCGGCCGCCGTCGGCGAGACCGCCATCGCCGCCAACCCGGTCGGCTTCTTCGCCACGCTCGTCACCAAGGTCCTCGGCAGCGACTTCGGCGGTGCTGCCATCGCGATCGTCTGCGCGGCTCAGCTCATCGCCCTCGGCTCGGCCACCAGCGACTCCGGCCGCGCGCTGTACGGGATGGCGGCGGACGGGCTCGCGCCGCGGCAGCTGCACAAGCTCAACCACGTGGGCCAGCCGGTGCGCGGCATGACGGTCGACCTCGTCTTCAACCTGGCGGTGCTGTTCCTGGTGTCCAACGTGGCCGGAATCATCTTCGCCAGCAACCTGGGCTATCTGCTGTCGGTCGTGTTCGCCCTCGGCGGGTTCCTGGTCCTGCGCAAGACGAGCCCCGACGCCGAGCGTCCGATCAGGCTGGCTCGGGTCTGGGTCCCGGTCGCGGTGCTGCTCCTGGTCTTCAATGTGTTCATGATCGTCATCGGCTTCACCCACCCGGCGCTCATCGGCTACGGCGGCGGCACCGAGCAGCTCATCGCCCTCAGCGTGGTCGCCGTCGGCCTCGTCTCCTACTTCTTCACCCGCTGCATCCAGCTCCGCGTGCGCGGCCGCGGACTCTGGCGAGACGACGTCCAGGCCGGCTCCGCCGCTCCGCTGCCCGCGCGGAGCGGCTCATGATGTTCCCCCGCCTGTTCAGCCCGCTCGCCATCGGCGGGGTGACCATCGCCAACCGCATCGTCTCCTCCGGCCACGACACCGTGATGGCGGACCACGGGCAGATCACCGACCGGCTCATCGCCTACCACGAGGCCCGAGCACGCGGGGGAGCGGGCCTGATCGTGGTGCAGGTCGCCGGGATCCACGAGACGGCCAGGTACACCAGCCACGTGCTGATGGCGACCGACGATTCCTGCATCCCCGGCTACCGCGCGCTCGCGGCGGCGGTCAAGCCGCACGGCACCGTGCTGTTCGGGCAGCTCTTCCACCCCGGCCGGGAAGTCATGGACCTGGCCGACGGGACGCTGACGGTGGCGGTCGCCCCGTCGGCGGTGCCGACCGAGCGGTTCCGGGTCATGCCGCGGCCGCTGCGGCTGGCCGAGATCAGCGAGATCGCCGACGGCTACGGGCAGGCGGCCGCCCGGCTGCAGCGGGCCGGCCTGGACGGCGTCGAGGTCGTCGCCAGCCACGGGTACCTCCCGTCGCAGTTCCTCAACCCGGTCACCAACCTGCGCACCGACTCTTACGGCGGCAGCCAGGAGAACCGGCTCCGCTTCCTGCGGGAGGCCTTCGAGTCGATCAGGCGCCACTGCGGGCCCGATTTCGTGGCGGGCCTGCGCATCTCCCTGGACGAGCGGGACCCGGCCGGGCTGCCGGCCGACATCGCGTTCGCGGCCAGCGTGTCGATGGCCGAGGAGGGACTGGCCGACTACCTGAGCGTGACGACGGGGACGTCCGCCTCGCTCGCCGGATCGGACCACATAGCCCCCGACATGACCAACGCCAACGGCTACGTCGCGCCGCTGGCCGGGAAGCTGCGGGCGGCGGTGGACGTGCCCGTTCTCGTCGCCGGCCGGATCAACCAGCCGCAGGAGGCGGAGCACATCATCGCGGGCGGGCAGGCCGACGCCTGCGTGATGACCAGGGCTATGATCTGCGACCCGGAGATGCCGGGGCTGGCCCGGGCCGGGCAGACCGACGACATCCGCGCCTGCATCGGCTGCAACCAGGCCTGCATCGGCCACTTCCACCTGGGGTTCCCCATCTCGTGCATCCAGCACCCGGAGACCGGCCGGGAGCGGCTCTACGGCATCAGGCGGCGCGCCGACCGGCCGAAGAAGGTCATGGTCGTCGGCGGCGGGCCGGCCTGAAGGCCGCCGCGATCGCCGCCGAGCGCGGCCACGACGTCACCCTGTACGAGGCCGCCGGCCGGCTGGGCGGACAGGTGCTGCTGGCCGAGCGGCTGCCGGGGCGGGAGGAGTTCGGCGGCGCGATCAGCAACCTGTCCCGCGAGGCGGCCCGGGCCGGAGTGTCGGTGCGGCTGCGCACCACCGTCGACCTGCCCGCCGTGCGGGCGCAGTCGCCCGACCTGGTGGTCGTCGCGACCGGGGCGCGGCCGTACCGGCCGCCGTTGGAGATCATGGACAGCCTGTGGACCGCGGATGCCTGGGACGTCATCCGCGAGCCTGGGATCGCTCCCGCGGGGAAGATCGTCGTGGCCGACTCCCGGGGCGACTGGGTCGGGCTTGGCACCGCGCGGCTGCTCGCGGCGGCCGGGCACGAGGTGACACTGGCGGTGCGCGGGTACGCGGCGGGCGAGAGCCTGCAGCAGTACGTCCGCGATCGCCTGCTCGCCGCGATCTCGCGGCAGCGGATCACCGTGCTGCCCCTCGCGCGGCCCTACGGCGTCGACGACGATACGGTCTACCTGCAGCACGTGCTGACCGAGGAGCCCGTGCTGGTTGAAGGAGTTGCCGGGCTGGTGCTGGCCTGCGGCGCGTCCCCCGCGAGGGAGCTCATTGAAGCGCTCGAGCCGGCCGGCCTGCCGACGATCGGCATCGGCGACTGCCTGGCCCCCCGCACCGTCGAGGAAGCCGTCCTCGAGGGCCTCGTCGCCGCGTCCGGCATCTGATCAGTAGCCTAAGGCCATGAGCGATCTGGAGCTGATTCAGTACCGGCCGGACCCGGGAGAGTACGCCTGGACGTTCGGCGGGGCCGCCCCGGTCAGGCGGATCACCACACCGGTCGTCCTTGACCTGTTCACCGAGGACTGCTTTGCCGGCCGCGTCCGATCCTCGGCCGACCTCGTCTCGGAGTTGAACATCACCGGCCTCAACCCCCAGACCGGCCCCTTCTACATCGAGGGGGCCGAGCCGGGCGACACCGTCGCGGTCCACTTCGTCAGCATCGAGCCGGCCAGGGACTGGGGCGCGTCCACCACGGTGCCGTTGTTCGGCGCGCTGACCGGAACGCACCTCACCGCGCTGCTCCACGAGCCGCTGGAGGAGCTGATGTGGATCTGGCAGTTTGACCGCGCCGCCCAAACCTGCCGCTTCGACGCCCGCAAGAGCGACTTCACCGTCGACCTGCCGATGGACCCGATGCACGGCACGGTCGGCGTCGCCCCGGCCGGCGGCGAGGTGCGCAGCGCGCTCGTGCCCGACGCGTTCGGCGGGAACATGGACACCCCGGAGATGCGCGCGGGCACGACGTGCTACCTGGGTGTCAACGTCGAGGGCGGGCTGCTGTCCCTGGGCGACGGACACGCCCGCCAGGGCGAGGGCGAGACCTGCGGCGTCGCGGTCGAGACGGCGATGAACACGCGCGTAGTGGTTGACCTGATCAAGAACGTCGCCACCCCGTGGCCGCGGCTGGAGGACGACGCCTACATCATGTCGGCCGGCTCCGCCCGGCCGCTCGAGGACGCGTTCCGCATCGCCCAGCACGACATGGTGACCTGGGTAGCGCAGCTGTGCGGCCTGCACCCGCTCGACGCCTACCAGCTGGTGACCCAGGCGGTCGAGTCTCCGCTGGCCAACGTCTGCGACACCAATTACACGTCCATCGCCAAGATGCCCAAGCGCTACCTGGCCAACCCGGCCTACGGCAGCGTCCACGCGCATCTGCGCGAGCTCGCCGCCGCTCGCTAGCCGAGGTGGACGGGCAGGCTGAGTTATTGTGACGCACAGTAGTCGTGCGGCGATGCCAACTGCGAGCCAGGCCAGCCCGGTCCCCGGGACCGGCGGCCCGCGGTCCGAGGGCACCCGCCTGGGCATCCTGGGTGCCGCCCGGGCGATATTCGCCGCGCGAGGGTACGAGCAGACGACCATCCGCGCCGTCGCCGCGCAGGCCGACGTTGACCCGTCGATGGTCTTGCGCTACTTCGGCTCCAAGGTGGGGCTGTTCACGGCCGCTGTCACCACCGATCTGGAGGTCCCCGACCTGAGCTCGGTGCCGGCCAGCGGCCGGGGCGAGCTGCTTGTCCGCTACTTCGTCGCCCGCTGGGAGGGGCCCGGCGGCGACGACAAGCTGATCGCCCTGCTGCGGACCGCCGTCACCAGCGACGCCGTCGCCGGCCAGGTCCAGGGCATACTCGGCCGGCGGCTCACCGAGCGGATCGCCGCCCTGGGGGAGGAACAGGCCCCCGAGCGCGCCGCGTTCATCGCCGCGCAGTTGCTCGGCCTGGCCCTGTGCCGGTACATCCTGCGGTTCGAGCCGCTGGCCTCGCTTCCGGCGGCCGACGTGGTGGCGGCTGTCACCCCGTCGATTGACGGCTACCTGACCTGGCAGCCCAGCGATCGCTGAGCGGCCCCTTTCACGCCTCCTGGAGCGTGCCCGCTCCCTCAATCAGGGACTTGTATCGCGTTACCTCCGCGTCGAGGTCGGCCTGCACTCGCTCCCTGATCACCTTCGGCTCGGCGAACCGGTAGGTCAGGGTGAAGCTCGTACCGCCCGCGGCCGGCTCGATCCGGTGCAGCACCTCGCAGCTGAGGGTGCCGCTGATCCGCCCCACGGCCATGTGCCCGGGCTCGGTGGCGCGTGCGTAGTGCAGGTGCGCGCGCAACGGTCCGCCCCGCCGCTCATCCCGGTTGACGAAGTACTGGATCTCGCCCGCTTGCCCGACCGGGCTGCCGGGCACCAAGCCCGCCGCGATGACGGTGGTGGCCGGCATCCGCAAGGTGGTCGACGGGTCCCAGATCACCCGCCATACCCGCGCCGGCGCGGCCGCGATCAGCGCGGACGCCGACACTTCGATCGCACCCTCCGAGGGCAGCGGCGCGGCGAGCGCGGCGAGAACGTCCGACGGCACCGCGTTGGTCGGCGCATACCGGTGCCCGGCGAGGACCGCCGCGCCCTCGTCGAGCCAGCAACCCAGCTCCGCGCGCCATTCCGCCCGCCCGGCGAGCGCGCCGGCCCGTTGTACCAATGCCTCCCCGGTGATGACCACCTGTGCCCCCGACCCGTCCGGCGCGACCCGCACGGTGTGCGCGACAGCGGTCCCGGCCGGCCCGGGCACTCGCATGGTCAGCGATCTGGCGGTCTGGTCGGGGGAGGCGGGAAGCTCGGTGAGCTCATAGGGGACGCAGCCGACGCGGCCGGACTGCCCGACCCGGAGCACGACGCGCAGTGGTTGGCCGGCCAGGGGAGCGACGTCGAACGCGTAGTGCCCCGGCCGCAGCGACCAGGCCTCGGCTCCGGACAGCAGCGACCACACCTGGCCCGGCGGCGCGGCGATCGTTCTGGTCACCGTGACGCGCAACGGGCGCCGCTGTCGCATCAGCCGCCCCCAATACCGCACCAGCACGATGTAAACCACCAGAGCCAGCAGTATCGACGGCGCTATCGTCTGCGGTTTGAGCAGCCAGTAGACAATGAACGTCACCGCCGCCGTCAGGACGCCTATCACCACGCGCCCGGGATACATCAGGATCCGCACTCGCACGCGCTCAGCCCCTGCCGGTGGACTTCGAATACCGCCCCGGCGATTATGGCGCAATCCAACCGGCGATATCCGAGAAAATCCGACTACCTCAATCGTTGCCTTGCGCGTCGGCAGTTACCTCCCGGGGTTACCGGCCTAGGCTGAACATGGCCCTGTGCGCCGCGCCACAACGTCTAGCGGGATCGGCCTGCGGGGGCGGGCGCCCGCCGCCGGGCAATCGATCGGGGAGGCACATGATGCGAGTGCTAGTCGTCGGCGCTGGCGGAGTGGGGTCGGCGGTCGCGCGAACGGTGGCGCGATGGAATCTATTCGAGCGCGTCGTCATGGCCGATTATGACGAGGAGCGGGCGCGACGGGCGATCGCCGGGGGTGGCGACCGGTTCGCCGCGTTCAAGCTGGACGCGAGGGACCAGCAGGCGATCGTCGAGCTGATCAGAACCGAGCGGTGCGATGCCGTGCTGAACGCGCTCGACCCGCGGTTCGTGATGCCGGTCTTCCGCGCGGCCCTGACCGCCGGAATCACCTACCTCGACATGGCGATGTCGCTGTCCCGCCCGCACGCGTCAGATCCGTACCGGGAGCCGGGCGTAAAACTGGGTGACGAGCAGTTCGCGCTCGCGGGGGAATGGGAGCGCCGCGGGCTGCTGGCCCTGTGCGGCATCGGGGTCGAGCCCGGGCTGTCGGATGTGTTCGCCCGCTACGCGTCGGACCGGCTGTTTGCGTCCATCGACGAGGCGGGCGTCCGCGACGGCGCGAACCTGGTGGTCGCGGGCTACGACTTCGCCCCGACGTTCTCCATCTGGACGACGATCGAGGAGTGCCTGAACCCGCCGATCGTGTGGGAACGTGGCAGGCAGTGGTACACCACCGAGCCGTTCAGCGAGCCGGAGACCATCGTCTTCCCGGCCGGGATCGGGCCGATCGAGTGCGTCAACGTGGAACACGAAGAGGTCCTGCTCATCCCGCGCTGGATCGACGCGGGCCGGGTGACCTTCAAGTACGGGCTGGGCGAAGAGTTCATCGACGTGCTGAAGACGATCCACAAGCTCGGCCTCGACTCGACTGAGCCCGTCCAGGTGGGCACGGCGGCCGTCTCACCGCGGGACGTGATCGCCGCCTGCCTGCCCGACCCCGCCGGGCTCGGGGCAGCGATGTCGGGGCTCACCTGCGCAGGCACCTGGGTCAAGGGAACGGGCCAGGACGGGTCGCCGCGCGAGGTCTACCTGCACCATGTCGTGGACAACGGCTGGTCGATGGCCGAATACGGCTCGCAGGCGGTGGTCTGGCAGACCGCGATCAACCCGGTGGTGGCACTCGAGCTGCTCGACTCCGGCGCCTGGTCAGGCGCCGGAGTCCTCGGCCCCGAGGCGCTGCCGGCCGAGCCGTTCCTCGACCTTCTGAACAGCCACGGTGCTCCCTGGGAGTGCGAGGAGCGCACCCCCGCCACGCACTGACGCCACCAGCTTTCATCGCGGCAACCGGCAGTTCATGCCTCGTTCGACCCGATCACGGCGCGCCAGGCGTTCGCTACGACCTGGCAACGCCGGTCCGGTGCGATCACGATCCCGGCGTCCGCCGTCCGTTCACCGAGGTTGGCCTGATCCGGATCCAGAACGGTCGGTCGAGGGCGCTGGCCCACGAGCGCAGGCCGAGTCGGCTCAGTCGGGCGATCTCGGCGTCGTCCTCCACCACCTCGGCGCGGCCGCTGACCATGACGCTCCAGCCAGACTGGGTGATGTCGTCGTAGTTGTCGGCCTCGAAGGCCACCGGGATCCTGTCTTCGGCGCCGCCCAGCTTCGAACCGGTGGCGGTGCGAAACACCACGCACTGCCCGTCCATGACGAAGTTCACCGGCAGCACCACCACCTCGCCGTCCGCGACGAAACCGATCCGTCCTACCGAGACCGCCGCCAGCAGTGACAGGCAGGAGTCGAACGGCAGTACCTCAAGCCCTGCATGATCGATCGGAAGGGACATCTCATGCTCCCCTGCTATGGGTTCCTACCTTCCAGGATGGCGCGCTGCCAGGGTCCCCCGCACCGGGCTAAGGTCCCGGAGAATCCGGGTCTTCTGCCGAGTCCGTGGCGGCCCACGCGGTCCGGTCCACTCGAAGATCAAGAAGCCGGATTTTCCCGAACGGACCCGGCTGACTCCGGTGCCGTCCATTACTCCAGGCAGCGGCAGTGACCGCCCAAGGGCATGCCGCGCCCTCGCTGGCAGCCGCCCGCGCCAGGTCCTCGGGGGACGCGGCATCAGAAATCTGCTGCAAGAAATAGATAATTGCGAATATCAGCCAATATATTGCAGGACAGTGTGACGAACCTTACAGTCATCTCAACGGAGCGACCAGACCCGGATATATGCGCTCAAGGAGGAACGCGACGTGAGCGTGCAGGGACACACGCTGGCGTTGCGGCAGCGCAGATTTTGGCAGCGGTGGCTGGTGCCGTTCTTGGTCCTGGCGGTGACGGTCGCGCTGGCCGGCGGCTTCCACGCCCCGATGGCGCAGGCGGCCTCGTCGCCCACGACGCCGATCTGGTCCACCCAACTCGACTTCGACAACAACGGCACCGCCTGGTCGGAGTCGTTCTTCGCCGGGTTGGCGTCCGACGGCCTGACCACCGCCGAGCTCAACATGCCGTGGGGCACCATCGAGCCCGCGGCCGGCACGTTCAGCTTCGCTGAGTTCGACACCGAGCTCGCCAATGCCAGCGCGGCCGGCATCCAGCTCATCCCGATCTTCTGGCAGGCCGGCTGGGGCGGCAGCCCGGCCCCGTGGATCAGCGACTTCGAAGCCGGCAGCGGCGGCGCCCAGAGCCAGGCGCCCGCGTGGTGGGATCCGACGGAGCAGTCCGAGTAGTTCACGTACGTCACGGACACGATCCAGAACGCCGCGAGCCTGCCCGGCTACGGCGGCGCGATCCTGAACGACGGCTACCTCGACGCCCAGTGGGGCCTCAACGGCGCCGGCGGCGGCTGGGCAGCTGGCGACATCTGCCGTCCACGGCGGCTTCAAGAAGCTCCTCCTCGGCTCGGTCAGCTCCCATGTGGTCCACCACGAGCACTGCCCGGACTTTCCCGTCGGGCAGGTGACAGCCCTGGTCGGCGACGGGGAACCAAATCCGGCGTGAACGGAAAATCCCGCAAAAGGGGCCGTTCGGCGGCGATCGCGAGACGTCTGACTCTGACGGGCGGGAGATTGCGGCGCAAGAGTGAGATTGCAAGGGCCCGCAGTCTGCGGGCAGAGGAGGCATGATGTACGGCTTCGGTATGGTGGCGCTCCTGGGACTAGCGACGTTCGGGGTTGCCGCGGTTGCTTACCGCTACCTGTCGATGGCGCGCGAGTTCTGGGCGCTGCTGATTGTGCTGCTCGGCATCGGCACGGCGTGGCTGGCGAACTTTGACCTGTTCGCCGTCTGGGGCCTGGCAGTCCGAGACCACGGGATCGCCGTGACGCTCACCGGGTTCGCGATCGCGGGCGCTGGCTACTTCTGGCGCGTCATCTTGGAGTTCTTCACTGGGATCTCCCGCAAGGTGACCGACGAGGCGCGGTCCCTGGAGCACTCGGAGAAGCTCCGCAAGGTCGCATAATCAAGTGACGAGCAACGGCCGCGCCCGTGGGTGCGGCCGTCACTTGTGAAAGTCAAAGAATTATGAAAGTCAAAGACAGGATTAATCCGAACGATTGCCGCATGCTCCGTTTCCGCAAAGTCCATCCTGCCGTGTTCTATGCGGTTGTCCGGCTGGCGGCCGCTATTCATTTCCTTTGGGTGGCGACCGCCCGCGGCAGCGCGTCACGTCATGCTGGCAGCAGGCGTCTACTGCGGATGGCAAGGTGGGGAACAGCAGGCCGGTCCCGATCGTCTTTGCGAGCCCGAACGCGTTGAGGCGGACCAGCCTGTTCGCGCTGATCTGCTCACCGCGCCGGTAGAACGGTCTGCGGTGGCGGGGGCAGCTGGCCGGGGAAGGCAGTGTCGAGGGCACTGGGTGCCGCCCGTCCAGGCGGGCCAACAGACGAGGAGGAGAGTTGACAACGCAGACTTCCGCGGAGCATGAACACCGGATCGTGGTCGGAGTGGACGGGTCAGACCCCTCGAAGTCCGCGCTGGGCTGGGCGATCAGGCAGGCCAGACTCACCGGGGCAACGGTAGAGGCGGTGAGGGCAATGCCGCCCGGGTCCTGGTGGATGCGTCCGCTGGAGCTGACCTGCTAGTCGTGGGCAGCCGCGGTCACGGCGGGTTCGTCGAGGCCCTGCTTGGCTCAGTCAGCCAACATTGCGTTCACTACGCGCCCTGTCCTGTCGTAATAATTCGGGACTCAGTTGCAGGCACCTCGACCGGTCACTCGGATGTCGCACAGTAGTCGCCGCCAGTTCGTCACTCCATAACCACTCGCGCACAGGCGGCAAAGGGAATGGCCGCAGTCGTTCGCGAGATCGAGCGCAAGTACGACCCCGGCGCAGGCGGCCTACGGGGCGCGGGAGATCGTGAAGGCGGTGGTCCCGGTTTTCGGCCCTTGCAGGCTGGCGAAGCCGAGGAACGCCTAGGTCAGGTTACCGATGATGATCGCGATTACCGCCCGCGGCACCGACAGGCCGAACGTCATGATCAGCGTTCCGTAGAAGAGGAACTCCACATTGAACACGCCGCCCGCCCACAGCCAGAACAGGCCTGCCTCCCCGCCTCAGGGCTGGGCTGGGTTCCCTGGCCGGGCCTGGTCCTGTTCGGTCAGGTGGCTGGCGACCGCCACCACCCCGGGCACGTCCGAGGCGAGCCTTGTCGCCACCGCGAGCATGTCCTTGTCGGTGAGGACCCCGGTCAGGGTCGCGACGCCCTCGCGGACTGAGACGGTGACCCCGTCCGCCTGCTCCAGCAGGATGCTGGCGAGCACGTCCCGGACCTCGGCCTCGATCTCCGCATCGGACCGCAGGAAGACCTTCATCAGGTCGCGGCGGCTGACCACTCCCGCGATCTCCCCCGAGCCGCCGACGACCGGCAGCCGCCTGAAATGATGCTCGTTCATGAGCCGCGCGGCGGCACCGAGCGGCGCGTCCGGGTGGATGGTGACCGCCGGCGACGTCATCAGCCCGCCGACGGTGCGGGCGTCGGCCCGGCTCCGGCTCCGGCGGAGGCCGGCGGCGAGCCGGCCGCGATGGCGCTCCTGCTTGCGGAGCACGTCAGCCTCCGACACCATCCCCAGTACCTTGCGGCTGTCGTCCACCACGGGGATGGCAGTGAGCCGGCGGTCGGTCATGAGCCTGACCACCCGCTTGCACGACATGTCCCTGTCCACGGTGACGACATCGGTGGTCATGACGTCACCGACCCGCCAGCTTCGGCGGGGCCAGCCGTCGGATCTGGCGTCGCCGTCACCGGAGGCGGCACGCTCCGGCCCGGCGGCGAGATCGCTGCTGCCCCTGGCGCCGGCGACGGCTTCAACAGCGCGGCCCACGTCCGAGGCTGCCCCGTCACCGCGCAAGGTCTTGTAGTAGGTGGCGCCCAGTTGCCGCAGCATGGCGCTAAGGTAGGCATCGTCACGGCTCATGTTTCCTCTCCCTTACCTTCAGCAGGCAGGCTCAGCGCTGTCGTCGTTCACCCCATACGAGCAGGACACCCCGTTCCTGCCAAGGGCCAAAGGACCCTTGGCGCTCGCGACCGCAGCCCGTAATCAGGGCATATGCTTGGGTGGCGCGAGGCCGCCTGTGCCTTCGCCGCGGAATTCTGGCGGCCCTGGGCAGCACCTTCGGCCCGGTAGGCGTCCAGCACGGGTTCGAGGCGCGTCCTCACCCAGTCCGGCGGGATCGGATTCGCGGTCTCCGAGTTGCTGCACAGCGTCGGGCTCGGCGTCTCGACGTTCGCCTCGGTCGGCAACAAGTACGACGTGTCAGGAAATGACCTGCTGCTCTGGTGGCGCCACGACGACCGGACGAAGGTGGCGATCATCTACCTGGAGTCGTTCGGGAACCCGCGCAAGTTCGCCCGGCTGGCCAGGCAGCTTGCCCGCCGCACGCCCCTCGTGATCGTGCGGGCCGGCAGCTCGAAGGTGGCTCAGCGGGCTGCCCGCTCCCACACCGCGGCCACCGCGACTCCCGCAGTGACCCGGGACGAGCTGTTCCGCCGGGTCGGCGTCGTCGCGACCGACGACCTGGCCGAGGCGATCGACGCTGTCGCCTTCTTCTCCAGCCAGCCGCTGCCCGCCGGCTGGCACCACGCCCCAGCTACTGGTACCGTGCCGCGAACCCCCGCGACCAGGACCCCGGCAAGCGACGCCACCACGCCGCACGCCCCCGGAGCCACGCCGCCACCTGGGCGCGTGACTGCCGGGCGTGCGGTCAGGTGCCACCTTCCGTTCGGTATCGCCTTCCGCTCTTCCCCGGCGGCGCCCGGCGGGCCCGGGGACCTCTGTCTCCGCCACTCGGCACAGGGCGGCGGCAGTGTCACGGTGTCAACGCGCCCGCAGAGTCCCGCCACCGTGCTGACCCGGCTCCTGCGCAGCTCGGCCGAGCCGAGCCGGCTGCCGGAGGGTGACCACTCCGTGCGGCGAGCCGCCACTTACGCGGCCGCGCCAAATGTCCGCGGTGCGGCCTTGGGCTCGGCGCGCTGGCCTGCGCGGCGGCGGCCCTGCTGGGCACGCTCGCGCTGGCCCGCATGCCGCCCGCCGACCGGTACGCCCGGCGGTCCCGCGAGCTCGACTGGCACGCCTACCAGCAAGCCCGCGAAAGCCGACCGTGGCCGGCGATGGTGACGAGGCGGCTGCGGGACCAAGGTCCCGCAGCCGCGGGACCAGCGGGACTGTCATGGTTTGCCTGGACCTGGCATTCCTAGAGGCACGGCTGACAGGCTGGTCACACAGCAGGGGTAGCGATGGCGTACACAGGCGTGCCGGACGGAAGCAGCACGGGGGTGCGCGTCGCCGACCGGTTCCGGCTGGACGACCGGGCGGGCGAGCTGACCGGGCCTCACTGTGGAAGGCCACTGATGAGCTGCTCCGCCGACCGGTGGCGGTGTATGTGCTGGCACCGGGGGTGCCCGCGGCCGGCCTTTCCGCGGCAGTGCGGGCGGCCGCCAGCATCAGTGACCCCCGGCTGGCGAGGATCTTCGACGCCGACTACGGTGCCGGATGCCCTCACATCGTTGCCGAATGGGCACCGGGCGAGCACGTTGAGGATCTGCTGCTCACAGGGCCGCCCAGCCCGGCGCTGTCCGCCGCCATCGTCGCCGACGCGGCGGACGCGCTGGCCGTCGCTCCGGCCGGGTGACCCGAGGTGGGCGGCACAAAGAGACGGGCCCCTCGCTCGATGACCAAGGGACCTTTGCCCCTGGTCCCGCCCCCTGCCCAGGCCGGATACTCGGTTCATGAACACAGAAGATCGCGTTGCTCAGCTTGAAGATGAAATCCACGGGGTCCAGGACCAGCTGGCCGATCTGCGCAAGCAGCTGGCCAAGGCCGAGCTCGACCAGTGGCAGGGGCGCGTTGAGGACCTGGAGGTCCAGATGCACCTCGGTGCGGTGGAAGCCAGCGACAAGGCCACCGCACAGATGCACAAGCTCCGCGACAAGTGGGCTGACGCCAGGCGGCAGCTTGAGGAAAGCGCCAAGACGGCGTCGAGCGTGGCAGACACGGTACGCACCGGGCTGGAGAAGGCCTTCGATGATCTCCGCAGTGCCCTTCTTGAATCCAAGAACAAGCTGACCTCGTCTGGCCGCTAGCGACCGAGCAGGCGGGCCAGCTGGCAGGGAAGACCTTGCCCGTCAGGTGCTGCCGGGGGCCTGCCATGCTGGCGCGGCCCAGGCTAGACCGGCGTTGACGGCGCCGATCGCCCTGCTCTGAAGTTTGCTGACCGCGATCGTCGTCGGCGTCACGCGATCGCACGGGGTTCTTGGGACGGCCCAGGGGCCCGGCGACAATGCGGAGTGGCGGTGGACGGTCACGCTGCTCAGCGCGGCGGCAGGAGTGTCGCTCTTCGTGGTGCGTCAATGCAAATGTCAGGCAGACCTTCGAGCCAGCGAATAGCGCGCTCACCGCCGGTCCATCTACTACATCGCCCTGCCCGCTGGTCGGTAGTTCACATGGGGGCCTGGAGCATGTCAGCCGTGTTCCCGGTGATCGCCGCGACGGGCATGCGGCATGTCCCGGCAACGAGTCCTCCGGTGTGCGCCGCAAGCGCCATGTCCCCGCCGGAGCGAGCGCACAAGGCGGGTCCGCCGCCCTCCGCGGCGGGGGGGCAGGCGGTATGTTCCAGGCCAGCCCCGAAAAATTCCGTGGCCATCGGGACCCCGCGCCACTGCACGCGGAACGGCGTGTTGACAGCAGATTACAATGCCGTCGCCGTGGCTGGCTGAGCTGCTGGGGGCGGGGTTCCGGCCGCGTTCCTGGTGGCGCGGTGCTGGGTGACGTCCCTGAGTCGCGGGATCATTATGCCCGAGGTCTTTCGACCGACGTTGACAGGGCCAGGGCCGACGCGTGACTCGTAGTCTCCGGTGGTCCAGCGGACCAGGTAGGGCGGACTCCCGTCTTGCCCATCACGGCGATGATAGTGCCGGTTCGCGGCAGCCCGCTCATGCCCGCGCCGTCAATGATCAGCGTGTCGCCTGGATCGGCGCGCAGCGCCAGGCCGGGATCGGGAGACGGACGCTGGCCGGGTAGGCGGCATGCACGGCACCGAGTTTCCGGCCTCCGCGAGGGTGATCATCGCGCTTCCCTAGCCTGCGGCCTCGGGGGCGGGGTGATGCTCCACCTCGGTGCCGGAGGCAGGGAAGAAGAAGCTGTCGTGCCCGTCTTGCCAGCGCACCAGGTACGGCGGCGCCCCGTCTTTCCCGTCCGCCCGGAGGATCGTGCCGTGGCGGTCCTCATCACCTTGGTGGCGGCCCCTGACTGTCAGCTTGTCTCCGGCTTGTGCTTGCATGACTCGCCTCCTCGCAAGGTTCCCTGTTAAGCAGCTTGGACTGCCTTAACAGCCCTGACCAGAGACCAAAGTCCGTAAGACAGGCCCTGGAGTCCCTAGCCGCTTGCCCGTCTGCGGGGAAACTGGTTATGAGGGGGTGTCATGGTTTTCGCTGATCGTGAGGATGCCGGGCGGCGGCTTGCCGCCCGGCTACGGCACCTGCGTGGCCAGTCGGTCGTCGTGCTCGGCCTGCCGCGCGGTGGGGTGCCGGTGGCGTTCCAGGCGGCGCGGGCGCTTGGCGCGCCGCTGGATGTCATCGTGGTGCGCAAGCTCGGCGTGCCGCGGCAGCCCGAGCTTGCCATGGGCGCGGTCGGGGAGGGCGGGGTCCAGGTCATCAGCCGCCAGGTCGTCCGGGCGGCCAGGGTGTCGGACGAAGAGCTGGCAGCTGTCACGGCGCGGGAGCAGGCTGCGGTGGACGCGGGTGCCGCGCGCTACCGGGCCCAGTGCCCGCGTCAGCCACTGGACGGGAAGGTGGCGGTGGTGGTCGATGACGGCATCGCCACCGGGGCCACGGCTCGTGCCGCCTGCCAGGTCGCCCGCGTGCACGGGGCGCCACGAGTCGTGCTGGCCGTGCCCGTTGCGCCGCCCGGCTGGCAGGCGAGAATCGGCGCGGATGCCGATGAGGTGGACTGCCTCTGCACCCCGCCAGCGTTCTTCGCAGTCGGCCAGTTCTACAAGAGCTTCCCCCAAGTGTCCGATGACGAGGTCGTCACCTGCCTCCAGCAAGCCGCGGCGGCACTGGACTGAGCGCATGTTCTGCGCCGGGCTGCTGACGTTCGCCGCGGGTTCTGCCTGGTCCGCCTTCTCCGGCTCGGGGTAGTGGCCCTGATCCTGGCCGGGAACCGGCCGGGGAACAGCCGTCGGCTCACCCGGCGCACCAGCTGGTGCCGGAGCCTCCGGGCGGCTTCTGTTACTCGGTTCAGTGCGAGTGCTTGGACCCCGATGCTCAGCGTGAGTGGCCGCCGAGCAGGCTGTCCAGGAAGGTCGCCGTGGCGTTGAGCAGCTTGGCGCCCAGCGTGAAAATCATGTCCACGAGGTACGCCGTTCCCTGTGGATCTCGTGTTGCCATCACAATGAGAAGCGGTATCACCAGAAATATCAAAAGCAGTTTACCCAATGCTCTCACCGGCTTCCGGCGTCCGCCGAGCTGCAGATTTCCAAATGGCAGTGTTTTTCTAATATGCGGTTCTTCGGCTGGTCTCGCGAGGGGCGGAAGTCCTGTTATGCGCGGACTTCCGACTTGCCGCCGAAGCGTGACGGTGACCCCTCGTGGTTGGATTTTGGCATTGAGGTGATCTCAGCGAGTTTCAGCTGATGTATTTGTGCTCCTATTGGGTGAGGACGAGGGCGGCGCGGGTTATCTGGGTGATCCGGTCGGGTCGGCGGGTCCGCGATTCCTCAGAACGTGTGCCGGAACGCGGGGACTACAACGCGGGAACTACCGCGACAGGGCAGGGCGCGTGGTGCAGCAGGGCGTGCGCTACCGAACCGAGGCTCATGTTTTCGAGGCCGCCGCGGCCACGCGAGCCGATGACAAGCAGCTGCGCACCGACTGCGGCTTCGAGAAGCGCGCTCCGTGGCGAGCCAGCCGATACCTGTCGCAGCACGGTCAGCTCGGGATACTCCTTCTCGTGCTGCTTCAGCACGCGGTCGAAGTCCGCTTCGATCCGGCCCACCTCGCCGAATGTCGCGGGCGCGTCCGCGAGCGCGCACACGGCGAGCACCGGAACACGGCGAAGCTCCGCCTCCCGGAACGCGAACCTGATGACGCCTTCGGATCTCGCGGACCCGTCCGTGCCCGCCACGACCGGGCCCAGTGGCTGGTTGGTCCGGCGCCATCGGGCGCGGACGATCACCACGGGCCCCTGAGCGTGCCCGGCGACCTGCCACGGAACGGAGCCCAGCGCTAGCCCGGCGATGCCGCCGTGACCGCGGACGCCGAGCACGACCATCTGAGCAGAAGCGCTTTGCTCGCACAGCGCCTCTACGGGGGAGCCGTGCGCCAGCAGCGGCACCACTGATTCCGCTCCCAGTGCCGACCGAGCGTAGCTGACCCCGGCGGCAAGGACGTGTTCGCCCCGGTTCTGCGCGAGGGCGTAAACGGCCGGATCGTCCGGCATCGCCAGGTAGTGCGGCGTCCACGCCAGGCAGACCGTGAGTATGCACCCTTGCGCCCGCGTCTCCTCCACGGCCCAGCGCAGCGCCTGGTCACTCCCTTGCGAGCCGTCGTACCCCGCGACGATTCCGTTTCGCAACGTAGTCATCTCGCATCACCTGCCCCACTCATAACTCTGGGCTGTCCGCGAGGCCGCCGGCAGGGCACAAGGTCCCGCGTAAGGTCGTGAATCAAGTCGGCGCCACGGCGAAAAGAAGCCCGGCCGCGTGCTCGAGCGCCGGGAGCAGCAACTCCGCTGCGCCGTGCGACTCAAGCCCGACTGACGCATAGTGCTCGACGCCGACGCGGGTCTCGGCGAGTTCGACCGCGCAGCCCGTCGCCACGGCAAGGCGGTCGCGGGGGTGTGGCGGCGTCGCCGGAAGCCAGCAGAAACCAGGTGCCCGTCCGCCTCTTGTGTATCGTGGTCCATCCCGGGGCCGCGTCGCCGCTGTTGTCCCCCGGCAGTAGTCGTCGCCGGAGAAGGACGACTTTCGCCAGAGTTCGAGGCTGCCGCGGCCGCCATGTGGCAGCTCGATCGGCTCGGGCTGCCCACAACCGCAACCGCCTTCAGGTCCAAGACGCAGACTTGCCTCAGTTTTACCGCCAGCCCGCCAATCCGGCAGCCGGGCTGCAGCAGGTAAGCGTCGTTCCGCGTTTCCGTTCCGGCCGGGAAACGCGCGAACCATTCCCGCATCGCGGGCGTCGGACCGGGAGTTATCCAGCGCACCTGCTGTCCATCGGACCCGCTATCCCGGTCGGCATGGGCAGCCCGCCGACGGCGGGCGAACGATCCTCGGGAACTCCCTGGGCCGCCAGGTCCGCGGCGGGTGAGGGACGCCCGCGCAGCGCCCAGGCAAGCCCGACCGCTGGCAGCCCCCCGGCTGCCGGCCCGGGCAAGGTAGATCCAGATGACTCCCAGGTCACCGCAGACCGGTGCCGGACCAAGGCTCCGCGTCGGGTTCTTCGACGCGCCGCTGACCGGGCTTGCCCACAGTCCGGCCAGCACCTACTGGGAGAGCAGCGACGGCGCCGCCTACCCGCAGACGATCACGGTGAACCTGGGCTCGGCCCAGGCGCTCGGGTCGATCACCCTGGACCTGCCGCCGGCGACCGCCTGGAGCACCCGGACCGAGACGCTGTCGGTGCTTGGCAGCGCCAACGGCACGACGTTCAGCCAGATCGTGGCCTCGGTCGGGTACACCTTCAACCCCACAACCGGCAACACCGTCACCCATCAGCCTGCCGTCCGGGACCAGCGCCCAGTACGTGCAGCTGAGCTTCACCGCTAACACCGGCTGGAGCGCCGCCCAGCTGTCGGAATTCCAGATCTACAGCTATCCCGCCCCAGAACTTCAAATCATTACTACGGACCCGTGGTGACTCTAGAACCTCAGCCGCGCCAGGGCCGTACCTGTACCGCTCCAACATGTCGTCAGGACGCTTACCTGGTCCATTGGCCCTCCCAGCACCCGGTGATCACGGGCTTCCGACCGCCGAGCAAGCACGGACCGAGCGAGCATGGGATCAGATCGGGGATAAAAACGACCTGGAGCCACAAGGCCCCAGGTAATAACGGGATAAGGGCGGCACTACCGCCAGGTCGGTCGGGCCTGCCGCGACGCGCGACCGCAGCCGCAGCGGGCCCGCTGCTGGCAGGCGGGTCGATGGCCGCCTCAAGCGCCGGGCCCGTCGCGCCCTCGGGGAAGAACCGTTCCGGGTCGATGTGCCGGCAGGCGGCGCGCGTCCGCCAGTCCTAGCTAGCCAAGTCTGCTCCCTAGTTGCGTTCGAATTGCGAGGTTCACGGGGAGTCGTCTTCCACGGCCTCAACGGCGCCCAGAAGGATACACAGGCTGACCTCGTAGCGCTGGGCGTCGGGGTCGAGCAGCCACTCCAGGGTCGGTGCGCCGTCAGACTCTTCGCCCAGCGGGCTGGACTCGGCCATGGTTAGCTCTTCCTTGACAGTGACTTCGATCTCATGCAGGAAGGCGTTATCTCCGCTCGGGATGGTCATCTTTCCTCCTGGCGTGACTTGGGTGTCCGATGGGAAGCCGACAGGATCAGGCGCCTTCCGGCTTTGCGTTGCCGGGCCCCGCCTGCCTGGCGGACCTGCTGAGCCAGTCGGCGAAGCGGGTCGTGCCGATGCGGGCGTTGTCGCCGGGGATGAGGGCGCGCTCGTCGACGGCGATTCCGTAGTAGGGCGCGTGGTCGTCGGCCGTGACGTGCCGGGGGTCACCCGTCGCGCTCAGGAAGTCGCGGACGAGGTGGTCGAGCCGGAACCGTTCGGGGCCGCCTAGTTCGATGGTGCCGTTGACCGGGGGCTTCTCGGCGATGTCGGCCAGGGCGACGTCGTCGGTGACGGCAGCCGCGGCCACGCCGCGCGCAGGCGCGCACCACAGCCGAGCTCAGGAAGCCGCGGCCGCCAGCAGGCAACTTGAGGGTCGAACGCAGGCTAGCGGCACGGACTGGGCCCTGGGCGTCCTGGCCCGGTCGAAGGCATTGCTGAGCGACGGCCACACCGCCGAATCGCTGTACCGCGAAGCAATCGAGCGCCTTGAGCGTGGCGGGATCGTCATCCATCTCGCCCGTGCGCACCTGTTGTACGGGGAGTGGCTACGCCGGGCGAACCGGCGCTATGACGGGCGAGAGCACCTGCGCATCGCCTACCAGGCGTTCAGTGGCATGGGGGCCGAAGCGTTCGCCGAGCGTGCCCGGGGCGAGTTGCTGGCGACCGGAGAAACGGTGCGTAAGCGAGTGGTTGAGACCCGCGAAGTTCTTACTGCCCAGGAGAGCCAGATCGTACGGCTGGCGGTCGAGCGACGGACCAACCCCGAGATCGCAAGTCAACTCTTCATCAGCCATCGAACCGTCGAGTACCACCTGCGCAAGGTGTTCACGAAGCTTGGCGTGAGCTCCCGCCGGGAGCTCCCTGCCGCCCTGCGAGAGTTGGGATGGTCCGTGTCCCAACCCTAGCAGCTGGGCCTGCCACGGATGCGACTCCAGTGCGACGGCGCGAGTTGCCTTGCGCCAAACCCAACACACGGTCTGAGTTCCCGCGCCGCCACCTGTGCGTGCGAAAACTTTATGCCACGAACGGACCCGGGGTGACTCTAGAACCTCAGCCGCGCCTCACAATACTGCGCTGGCGTGGCATTGCGCAGCGACGCCGCGCAGGTGCGGCTGCCGCCGCAATCAACAGCCGTTCACGGCCGGAGTGCCACCGCGGTCCTGAACCGGGCTTACCCGTATGCGTGGCAGGCGGCTCCGGGCCGCGTCGGCCAAGTGCCAGGGATCTTGCCTCGCCGACGGCAGCTGCCGGGTCGGCGCCTGGCGCTTGGATCGCAGACCGCCCGGACCCGACGGCGGTCCCTGCGCGGCTCCCCCCTGCGAGCGACGCACCGCCCAGGACAGGAGGACCAGCAGCGCGGCCAGCAGCCCGGCCACGAGCACGCCCGTCAGGCCCACGAACAGCACCCCGGCAAGCGCCGGGACTCCGCTGGACTGAGCCAGCACCAGCGCGGCAGAGGCCATGCTCGGGCCGGCGCCGACGGCGCCGACGAGGGCCGCTGTCTTGAAGCTGAGCGCCCTGCCCCCCTCAGGGGCGTCCTCGGTCGACGGCTGGGTGCCGGTCACCACGTCGGGGATATCGGCGGTCAGCGCGTTCAGATCCGCGTAGGTCCGTGACGCGAATACCTGGCCGACCCGCAGGTCGAACTCGTCCTTGGTCAGCCGACCCTGAACGAACGCGGCCTTGAGCATGTCGATCGCCTGCTCACGGTCGGCCCGTGAGGTCCTCAGCCGGCCCAGTGCGCCCGCCGTCCCGTCTTCGCGTCCTGCCGTCACGGGTGCCTCCCATAAGTACGATCTAGCTACGAGCTTAGCTCCGGCAGCCAGGGCGCTCTTCCGGGATGCGGGTGTGACGGATACGGACAGCGGCCGGGCCCAAGGTCGTGCTGGTGGTAGCGCCGCCGCCGCCGCCGGGAGACCTGCGACGCCTAGCCGACGAGTGCCACGTCTACGGTATGGATCATGGTGTCCTTTATCCGCAATGTGTCATTCGACTGCTCTGATCCCTACGCGTTGGCGGAGTTTTGGAGTGAAGTGATCGGTCATCCCGTCCATCCGGAGTGTCTTCCTGGCGACGCGGAGGTCGTCATCGAACCGGCGGACGGTCCGCGCCTGTTCTTCCAGGCTGTGCCGGAGGACAAGGCTGTAAAGAACAGGGTGCACGTTTGCCTGCAGCCGCTGGACCGGGACCGTGACGCGGAAGTCGACCGCGTCCTCGCGCTAGGCGCGACCGTGTTGGCCGATCACCGCACGCCCGACCGCCAAGGCTGGGTCGTGCTATGCGACCCGGCTGGAAACGAATTCTGCATGACACGCTCATCGTCAGAACGGCACCCCTGAAGAACAGCGGCTGGTGTGGCATGGCGCGATACGCGTGCGCGTCGGGAAAGCCAAGCGTTCGGGATCTGTGCGTGCCGAAATCCGAGAATGGCACGCAGGCGGTCAGCACCTTCTGGTGCGCCATCACCTTCCTTGGCCTGTTCCTCATCCCGCTGGGAGCGTGGCGTACGCCAAGTTCTACGTGCGGCCGGTCAATGAGAAGGCCTACCAGGTAACCGCCGTCGCCGCGTTCTGGGTGGCGTACACGATCACTCGGCCGCTTGGCGCGTCTTTCGGCGACTACCTGGCCGTCCCGGCCCCCTATGGCGACGGCCTGCAGCTCGGCACCGGCCCCATCAGCCTCTGGTCGGGCCTGGTCTTGATCGTCATCCTGGCGGCGGTGGCGGTTCAGTATTACCGGCGCGGGCCACAGGTCCAGGCCAGCCCGAGACCGTATCCGTGGCCGGAAACTAACGGGGCGCAAATCCGCCTTCCCGACGGTCTGCGACCGCTGGCCGAGCCGGCTGGCGGCGATAGCGCGGCAGGAGCAGCGCCTACGAGCGCAGCCCCTGCCGTGCCGTTGGCTTCAAAGCCCCGCGCACGAGGATGACGCGGCCCGGGCGGCGGAGGAACCGGGTGCCGTGCCGCCACGTCCAAGCGGCAGGAACCTCACAGAACCGGAGTCCGGCCATGGCCATTACCTTCACCCCCGCCCATCGTGCGCTAGCCGTCGGCGGCCTCGCCGCGGCTGCACTGATAGGAGCATTCGCGCTCGGCAGCAGCCAGGGCGGAGCCGCGCCTTCGCCATCGGCGGGCCGGGCACCGGCAGGCGCGCGGCTCGCGGTGCTGGCCTCGACGACCGGGTCCGCGCGGATCACCGTCACCGGCACCGGCAACGTGACGGGTACCCCCAATCAGCTTGTCCTGGACATGGGCGTCCAGGTCAACGGGTCGTCGGTCGGATCGGCGCTGACCCGCGCCAACGACGCGGTCAACCGCGTGACCGCGGCGCTGCGAGGCGCCGGGGTCGCCGCCGCCGATATCGAGACCTCAGGGCTCTCGATCTGGCCGAACTACCCGGCCAATTCGCAGACGCCCAGCGGCTACGGCGTGAGCGAGTCGCTCACGGCCACGCTGAACAGCCTCGCCGCCGCCGGCGCCCAGATCGACGCGGCGGTCCACGCCGGCGGCAACGCCACGACGGTCAGCGGCATCTCGCTCAACCTGACCGACACCGGCGCACTGCTGGCGCAGGCCCGGGCCCGCGCCGTCGCCGACGCGACAGCGAAGGCGGCGCAGTACGCCAAGGCGCTCGGCGAGCCGCTCGGGCCTGTGGTCAGCGTCACAGACCAGGCCTACACCCAGCCATTCCCCGTGTATGGCGCGGAGAACGCCGCCGCATCGAAGGCCGCCGTGCCCATCACGCCGGGAACCCAGCAGCTCAGCGTCTCCATCACCGTGGTCTTCGCGGTCTGACCAGAGCCGGGGCAAGCCCCGGGCGAGGGACGTTGCTCGGCCCGGGATTCCGGGTGGAGGTGGGAAGGGAGTTTTGGCATGGCATAGCGTTGCGGATCTCGGCGCGGCTTGCCATCGTGGTCGTGCAATCGTCTGCAGCCCGGAAGGAACCCTGAGATGGCCGATGTCGCTGTGCATCACCCGGACCTCACCGAGCTGGTGATAGTCCAGCCCATCGAGGGCTCCGATCGGCCAGCCCGCATCTACCTCGCCCCGACCCTGGACGGTCTGTACACGCCGTACGCGCTGCGGACGCCGGCCGACGAGGGCAGCTTTCCGTTCGTCTTCCTCGCCTACGGCAACGGGGGCGGCGGGATCCCCTGGCTCCAGCGACGCCTGCAGACCCACGGCTACATCATGGAGCGGCTGCTCCAGGCCGGGTACGCCTGTGCGTGGGCCCGCTACCGCACCGAGGTCGAGCTCGGCTACCACAACGGCGGCCCGCTTGTCGTCGACCACCGGCAGGGGATGGAACTGATGAACCGCGGGCCGCTGGAGTTCGAGGATGAACTTGCCGTCCTCCGCCATGTTGCCGCGCACCCGCAGATCGACGCCGAGCGGCTCGGGCACGTCGGTGTCAGCCATGCCGGCGAGATGCTATTCAAGCTCGCCTCGCAGTACCCCGGCGCGGTGCGGGCGGGCGTCGCGTGCGAGCCCGCCAACCACGAGTTCCTCAGCCTGACCATCGATGAGTCGGCGTTCGTCGATCCCAGCACCGGCCTGCGCAACATCGAGGAGATGCAGATGCAGGACCCCGGGCGCGTACGGGCCCGCATCGATGAGCGCCTCGCTCTGGAGCGGATTGCGCCCATCGACCTGCCGATCCTGGTGATGGGGCGCGATGACGACCACCTGCAGGGCATCTTCCTGGTGAGCTACGACCTGCTCGCGGCCGCCGGCAAGCAGGCCACCTGGGTGTCGTGGGACCACCCGCTGCACGGCTATATCTTCCCGGAGGCCGGCCCCGACGGCGCGCCTCAGGTTGACGACGTCCAGGAGCGCGCCATCGACGGGATCATCGAGTTCCTGGACAGTCACCTCGGCTGAACGGATCGCCTGGCCTCGCAGCGAGGGGTAATCCTGAGCGGAGGACAGCCTAGCCGCAGGCATTGTTCCTGCGGTATAGCGCTGCGTAACTACCCTGGAACGGCTTCCGGTGGCTGGGCTAGGCCAATCCCCGTTATTGGTAAACGGCGCTAGACCCACCATCCGACCGCTGAGCAAGCGCGGAGTGAGCACGTGAATGAAATCCGGACAAACCGGGCAGAGAAGAAGGCCTGGGCTTTTTAAAAGCCCAGGTCATTAAGGGTGCGCCGCCAGGGACTTGAACCCCGAACCCGCGGATTAAGCGTCCGCGCTCATTTCGATTTAGCTCTCTGATATGTATCAGGGAATGCCGTGATCGCCCAGTCCAAGACGATCTTGGCGGCGGACTTCTTCCATGTCGACACCGTGCTCCTGCGCCGCCTGTATGTGCTGGTCTTCATCGAGCACGGCACCCGCCGGGTGCACCTGGCCGGCATCACGGCTCACCCGACGGGGGAGTGGGTGACGCAGCAGGCCTGTAACCTGATGATGAACCTCGAGGATCACGCAGACGGCTTCAGTTCTTGATCCGGGACCGGGACGCCAAGTTCACCAAGACGTTCGACGCCGTGTTTGCGGCGGCTGGGACCCGGATATCAAGACGCCCGTCCGGGCACCACGAGCGAACGCGATCGCCGAGCGGTGGATTTCCAGCGCCCGCCGCGAGTGCCTGGACCGGATGCTGATCACCGGCGAGCGGCACTTGCGGCTGGTCCGGAGTGAGTACGTCGAGCACTATAACGTTCGTCGCCCGCACCGAACGCTCTGCCAGGGCCCGCCCGCCGCGCGTGAGCATCCGCCGACTGCTGGCCCGAATGTCCGGGTTCTGCGACGGGATAGGCTCGGCGGCCTGATCCGCGAATATGCCAAGGTCGCATAGGGCGACAGCATTTTCGGCACCCACAGGTTCCCGCGCGAACTGCTCGCGGGTGCCGTGCGGATTGAGTCCGCTGGAGGGGCGGGGCTTCGCAGCTGAGGGAGGCCTCGAGCGGGGCATGGTCGATCCGCGGGTATCGTTCCTGCGATTATGGCGCTGCGTAATTGCGCCGGAACGGGCTTCCGGTGACTGGTATGGCTGAGGGTGTCTGGGCCATGGCAAGCAGAGGCTGTGGCCATCGACGGCAAAGGTACAGGTACGGCACGACGCAACATGTCAGGCGCCGCCGAAGTCCGGCGAAAGCGGTCGGTACGGTTCGTGATCTCTGCTGGCAGCGCCCGGATTGACTCCTGATCACGGCCTCGGGATTGTCCCGGACGTGAGAAGCAGTCGATGTCCCTGACCGCACCACCGCGTACCGGCGGTGCGGAGCTGTGCGCATCGCGGCGGGGTGCCCTGAAGGAACTTCGGGTCCATAGGCGCCAGTCCGCATTGGTATCTGAACGGATACGGTATCTTATCGGATACACTAGATGGATGATGAACGCCGCCGAATTGCTTGAGCAGGTCCGGGTCAGTTCTGGCCTGACCCAGGAGGAGTTGGCGCGCCGTGCCGGGACCTCGCGGCCGACGCTGTTGGCGTACGAGCACGGCCGGAAGTCCCCGACGGTCGCTACCTTCGCCCGGCTGCTATCCGGGGCGGGGTGGGAGCTGGCGGCGCTGCCGCAGGTGTCATTCACCTGGCAGCCGTCCGCGCGCGGGAGGCCGCGTGGGTCCCGGACCGGCTGCCGCGGCTGGACGTGGCGCGCGCCCTGGCGGTGGTGGAGCTGCCGTTGCACCTCAACTGGTCGGCGCCAGGGCGCGTGTTCGATCTGCGGTCGCGTGCCGACCGGGCGCGGGTGTACGAGATCGTCCTGCAGGAGGGAAGGCCCGCCGACATCCTCGCTTACGTCGATGGCGCGCTGCTCGTTGACCTGTGGGACGACTTGGTCCTGCCGCGGGCGGTCCGGTCTGCGTGGGCGCCGCTGGTCTCGCCGTCCGGCCAGGCGCAGGGGTGATGGCGGGCGACGGCCAGCAGGGGCTTCCTGCTGGCCGGGGGAGCAGCGCTGCTCGCACAGCACCTGACGGCAAGGCCCACCGAGGACCTCGACTTCTTCACCGCCCCTGAGCGCGGGCATGTTCCCGCCGCGCGCGATGCCGTGGAGGCCGAGGCCCGCCAGCGAGGCTGGATGACCGAGCGGATCCACGATAGTGACACGTTCTGCCGGATGGTTATCCGCAGCGCTGAGGCCCGGGTCCTGATCGATCTGGCCGTGAACGCGCCACCGGATCTCCCCGCGTCCGCGACCCCGGCCGGGCCGACGCTCGCCCCTGAAGAGCTCGCCGGCAACAAGCTCCTCGCCTTGTTCGACCGGGCTGCCGCACGGGACTTCGCCGACATCTACGTCCTCGCCCGCCGCTTCGGCAAGAACGTGCTGCTCGCCCGCGCCGCCCAGATCGACGCGGGCTTCGACGTCAGGGTCCTCGCCGACATGATTGCTACCCTCGAGCGGTTCACCGACAGCGAAATACCTGTACCAGACGGCTCGTCCGCGGCCGAACTGCGAGCGTTCTACGCGGCCTGGCGATCGGAGCTCTCAGCATAGGCCGGGTTCCGCCGGACCCCGACTGATCCAGCAAACTGCAGGCCAGACGCGACAGGCGCACTTCTGACACCCGTTCCGGTTTCGCCGTGAGCCGCTGCCCGGCACCCAGAACGGGGTCGCCCGACCGCCAGCCTAATCGGCCTCGGCTTAACGGCGCTGGTCCTTCGGGCTGGGCTGGGCGCACCGTGCTGGCGCTGGGGGTGTAGGGGAGCTTGCGGGGGTCGGGGAAGCCGAGGCTGGTGTAGCCGGGTGCCCGCTTGGCCAGTGATGAGGCGAGGACGCCGGTGAGCTCGTCGTGGTAGTCGTGGACCTCGGCGGTGGCCTTGCCGTCGTAGGGGCGCAGGATCCTCCCGGCGTACTGAAGGAGGCTGCCCTTGTTCGCGACGGGCGCGGCGAGGAACAGGGTGTCCAGTGGCGGGCAGTCGAACCCTTCCCCGGCGTACGGGCCGGTCGCTACGGCGAGCAGCGGTGGCCCGTCGGGTTGCCGCGTGAGCCGGGCGATGGCTGCGGCCCGGGTCTTCGCGCCCATGCCGCCGCGCAGGATCACGGGATCATGCCCGAGCTCGCGAAGGGCACCGGCTATTTTCTCCAGGTGGCTGGTCCAGTTGGTGAGGACGAGGCAGTTCCTGCCCTGGGCCAGAGCTGCCGTGACGTCGGCGATGACCTGGCGGGTGCGCTGGTCGCTGGCGATCAGGTCCTTGTAGATGATGGCCATCCCGCCGGGCGTGGTCGGGCTGGCGTCTCCGGTGTAGCGGTAGGCGGTCGGGTGGAGATGGAGCACAGGCGTGGGCCGTCCGCCGGGTGCGCTGCCGGGCAGCATGCCTGGTCCGTCGGCGGCCTGCCGGGGCGTGGTGATGGTGTGGCGGACCGGGCCAACCTGCATGCCGATGAGGTCGTCGAGCTTGTCGCGCCGGTAGGGGGTGGCGGTCAGCCCGAGCCATCGCCGGGCGACGATCTGCCGGACGGCGTCCTCGAACGCGGCGGCAGGGACGTGGTGGCATTCGTCGGCGACGACCAGCCCGTACCTGGCGGTCAGCTCCGCGATGTCGTCGCGGCGGGCTAGGGTTTGCAGGGTGACGATGTCGATGGTGCCGCGGAGCTTCGCCCGGCCGCCGCCGAGCTGCCCGGCCTTGATGCCGAGGAACTCGCTGATCCGGGCTCGCCACTGGTCGGCCAGGGCCTTGCGGTCGACCAGGACGAGTGTGGAGACCTGGCGGGCGGCGATGACCGCGCAAGCCATGACGGTCTTCCCGGCTCCGGGCGGGGCGACGAGCACGCCGAGGTCATGCCTGGCCAGTTCCGTGACCGCGTCACGCTGGACGGAGGTCAGGGTGGCGGTGCAGGTGAAGTCCTGGCTGGTGCCGGGGGAGCGCTGGTCGGTGACGTTCAGTCGGCTGCCAGCCTGCGCGGCGAGCGAGGTGACGGTGTCGAGCATGCCGCGCGGCAGGACCAGGCCGCCGTCGATGGTCTCCCGGAAGCAATGCAGGAACCTCGGGATGTTGTAAGTGGAGGCCCGCATCCGCTGCCGCTCGTAAAACTCCGGGTTGTGCATCGACGCCGCGTGCCGCAGCGTAGCCGCCAGTCCCGGCGTCAGCTCAGCCTGCTCCAGCCGGATGCCGGCGTCCAGGCAGACGCTGAGGACGGGCGGGGCCGGGGGCCGGGTCGCGGTGGAGGACGGCGCGGCGAGCCGGGTGACCTCGGCGGCGACCGCCACCTTCCCGGCATGGTCGGCAGCGCGCTTAAGCTCGGCCGGGGTCATCCGGCCGAGGGCGGACAGGTAGGCCCACTGGTCCTCGTGCCGTTCCAGGGTCTCCAGGTCCAGGAATACCGTGGCGCCGTTGTCCCGGGCGGGCTTGAACAGCGGGGCGGCGATCAGGTTCCCGATCCCGCCTGCGGGGAGCAGGTCCTGGGACGGGAACAGCCGGTCATAGCTGGCCAGGGTCATCCGGCCGCGCAGTGCCATCGCCTCGCGCAGCAGCCCGGTGCCGAGCCGTCGGGCCAGCTCGGCCGGGACCGGGGCGGTGAAGAACACCCACGTGTGGGCGCCGACGCCGGACCGGGAGACCTCCAGAGCGACGGGGACCTGCAGGGCACGGCCCGCCTTGACGTACATGAGGGCGTCGAACATTGCCTCAGGGCCGTCGAAGTCGGCCGCCAGCCACCAGCATCTGTCGCCGTCAAGCAGCGGGTACAGGCCGATGTGGGTCTCGCCCTTCAGGTGCGCGGCCAGCACTGCAGGGGTCAGCGGAAGGTAGTTACGGTCCTCGTGCCGGACGCCCTTGCGCCACCCGCCGCTTACCGCCGGGATCCAGCCGCCCTTCCCCGTGTGCGCGTTGTCGTACCGGACCGCGTACACGTCGGTCCGCGCCGCGAACAGCGCCCCGAAGAACGCCACCTTCGCGTCCTGCGGCGACCTGTGATGCACAATCCCCGGAGCGGCCTCAAAGAACGCGCCCTGCGCAGGGCCAGGCGGGGCAGCCTGCTGCGGGGTGAGCCTCAGCAACTTCAGCAACCGCGCATTCTCCGCCCGCAACCGCGCCAGCTCAGCCTCAACCGCCACCGGGATCTCACTCACGATGACACGTTATCCGCGAACGATCACGCATCGAACAGGCGTCAGCGCAAGCGAGTGATAGCAGTGGATTAAGAGATTTTCGGCACCCACAGGATGCTCCCGACAGGTTCCGTCGTTATGGCACTTGCGCGGGCACGAATTCGGCGATGGCGCCGGCCACCGCGGCCGGATTGTCGACCGGGACCCATGTCTTGGCGCCGGAAACGGGGACCAGCGTGGCACGGGGGAAGTCGGAGGCGAGCCGCCGGGCGTGGTCCGGCGGGAAGAAGCGGCACTCCTCGCCCCAGATCAGCAGGACCGGCCGGCCGAAGCGCGGGATCTCCCGGGCGGCGTCGAGGAGGAGCTGCGGGCGGAAGCCGGCCATGGCGGCGACGAGGTCGCCCGCCACCCGCCGGTCCCGCAGCGCCGGGCCGAACAGCGATTGGGCGCGCCCGGCGTCTATCTCGGTCGCGGTGACGCCGGACAGTCCCCTGCCCCGGGCGGCCGGCGACCGGGACCACAGCCAAAGCTGCAGCCACAATGACCCGCGGGCGAGCCCCGGAAGCGCGCGGCTCAGCGCGCTCGCCATCTTGAGCGACTCCGGAGGGAAGTGCTCGTAGCTCTCGCAGTTCGTCAGGACGAGACGGCCTGCTCGCGCGAGCGCCGGATGACCGGTGGCCAGCGACAGCAGGAGCAGCCCGCCGGCCGTGTCATTGACGACCACCGTGGCATCGTCGACATCGAGCAGTTCGAGGCAGTCCGGCAGCAGCCGGGCAAGCGAGACGGCCGACCGGTCCGCTCCCTCACACAGGGGCCAGGGATGCCCCCCGAGCGGGAGGTCGACCGTGACACAGCGGTAGCGGTCGTAGAGCGCGGCGATGACGTCACGCCACAGCTCATGGTTCGCGAGCGCCCCTGCGAAGAAGACGAGCGCGGGCCCCCGGCCGGACGATCGCCAGGCCAGCGGCCCGAGGCGGGTTTCCAGTCTTCCAGATTCCATGCGAAGTCATCCTTTGTTCTAGGCGGAATGGCGTGACATAGCCGCGAGGGATGTCATGATCGCGGCGAAGGTGAGGGCGGCGGCGATCAGCGCGGCTTGTGCGGCCGGGATGTAAGGCACCGCGCTGCGGTTACTGCACGGTCGAGGCCGATTTCGGTCCCCGCGGAGACGGCCGCGCCGGACCGCGAGATGCTTCTCGGTCATCGGGTCCAGCTGGCGGCCGCTGACCGTCACCGTGCCGACGGTGGGCCGGTCGATGCCGGCGATCAGCTTGATGATGGTGCTCTTGCCGCTGCCCGACGGGCCTGTGATCGCCACCATCTCGCCTGCGGAGATGGCCACGTCCACGCCGCTCAGCGCGGAGAACCCGACGCCCCGCCTGCCGCGATACACCTGCTCGACCCTGGCCAGTCCGATCATGACCGCGGCGTCCACCGCGCCGGTCACCAGGCCTCCTGGCCTCGGGGATGTGTCGGTACTGCCTGTCATTACCTCCTCCTGATGGTTCCGTGACGTGCCGAATGCCTGGCGTTCCAGCCTGGCGTACCGGGGGCGGGCGGCGGCCAGCACGATCCGGGCCGGCCAGCCGCCGGCGGCCAGCAGCCGGTTCAGTTCGCCCGGCTGCGCGTGGCGCGCTAGCCACGGTGCGGTGAACCGCAGGCCGGGCAGCGCGGCTTTCCGCCGCGTCTGCTGCTCGCACCACCGGTACACGTCGGCAGGCAGGTACTGCCGCATGGCCGCGAGGATCTGCTGTTCTTCGTCGGCGATGTGCTCATCGAGCAGGTCGTGCAGCTGGCTGACCGATGCGTGCAGCTCAGCGAGTGTGCGTGGTGCCCGCCGGAAGGAAACCAGTGCCTGACTGGCCCGGTCGGCCGCGGCCCTGATCGCCTGATGGTCATCGGTCAGCGGGGTCAGGTCAGCGGCCTGCCCTGCGGTGGCGGCGAGCACCGGCCAGAGGATCTCATCCTCGTTCTGGTGGTGGGTCCGGATCTCCGCCAGTAGTGCCGCGGTGTACCGCCTGATGGCGTGCGACCGGGAGCGCGGCGCGCCGTGAGCGGCAACTTGGCCGAGGCAGGCGGCGAGCCGCGCCAGGTCCTGGCGGATCGCCCGGTGGATGACCACGATGGACGTGAGGTCGGGCTCGGGCTCTTCGGCGGTTCTCGCCCTGAGCGCGAACGGTGGTGCGGTGGTCATGTCCCGAGCGTGGGCCAGCGCCCTAGTGGCTGACTCGCCGCGGACTTGCGGCCCAGTTGCCGGCGCGCCAGGGTAGGGGTGATCCTCTTCTAGGGAGGTGCCTGTGATCGGCGTCCGGGTGCTCGGCCCGCTGGAAGTCGCCGTTGACGGTGTCCCGGCCGACCTTGGCGGCCCGAGGCAGCGCTGCGTACTGGCGCGGCTGATCGCAGGACACGGCCAGGTAGTCTCCGCTGACAGGCTCATCGAGGATCTCTATGCCGATGAGGCCCCCCCCAGGGCGCTCGCCGCGGTGCAGTCTTATGTCTCTCATCTGCGCCGGGCGCTGGAGCCGGGCAGGGCGGCCCGGGGTCCAGCGGGCGTCCTGGTTACCTCCCCGCCGGGGTATGCGGTGCGGCTGGGCCACGACATGGTCGATGCCTGGTCGTTCGAGGAACAGGTGCATCAGGCCGCCGGGCTGGACGACCCCGCCGCCGTGCACTCCGGGCTCACGGCCGCGCTGACGCTCTGGCGCGGTGCGGCCTTCCAGGAGTTCGGCAGCCTGCCGTGGGCGGACCTGGAAGCGTCGCGGCTGGATGAGCTGCGCGTGGCGGCCATGGAGATGCACGCGGACGCGGCGCTGCGGCTGGGCCGTGCCGTGCAGGCCGTCGCTAGCCTCAGCCGGCTGACCGCCGAGCATCCGCTGCGGGAGGAGGCGTGGCGGCTGCTCGCGCTGGCGCTGTACCAGTGCGGGCGCCAGGGCGACGCGCTCGCGGCCCTGCGCCGGGCGAGGGCCCAGCTGGCCGAAGATCTCGGCGTCGACCCTGGGCCGGCCCTGCGCGCGCTGGAAGACGGCATCCTCGCGCAGTCGCCCCAGCTGTCCGCTCCGCCGACTGCCGTGCCGCGCGTATCCGTGCAGGCCGCCCATTCGCCGGGCAGTGATCCGGCGCCGGCGGCCTTGCCATATGTCGGCCGGGACGCTGAGCTGAGCCAGGTGGAACGGTCGGCACTGGAGGCGGCGGCAGGTCGGACGCGGATCGTGCTGGTGACCGGAGATGCCGGAGCAGGCAAGACGGCGCTCACCAGCCAGGTCAGCCAGCGCCTGGCCGGCCAGGGCTGGCTGACGGCCACCGCGCGGTGCCCCGAGCATGAGGGCGTCCCGGCGGGCTGGCCCTGGGCTGAGGTCCTCCGGTACCTGGCCGCCGTCGCTGTGCCGACCCAGCCGCAGCCGCTGGCCGCGCTGCTGGCCGACGCCCCGGCGCAGGAGGGCGACCCGGCTGCTGCCCGGTTCCGGCTGCACCGGGCCGTCGGCGGGTACCTGGAGCAGGTCAGCCGCGCCGCGCCGCTGCTTGTGGTCCTCGACGACCTGCATCGCGCCGACGGCGAGACGCTGGCCATTCTCACCGACGTCACCGCGCACCTGACCGCGGCCAGGCTTCTCGTCCTGGCCACCTACCGGACTGCCGAGGTCGGCGAGCAGCTGCCTGCCTGCCTGGCAGCACTGGCCGCCCGTGAGCCGACCCGGGTAAACCTGGGCGGGCTGGATGCGGCTGCCGCGGGCGAGCTGATCTCGGCGACCTGCGCTAGCCCCATCGATAGGGAAACGGCGCGCAGCATCGCCGAGCGTACCGGCGGCAACCCGTTCTTCATCAAGGAGACTGCCCGGCTGCTCGACTCCGAAGGCACGCTCGCGGCGGCCACCGAGGTACCAGCCGGAGTGCGGGACGTCCTGCAGCGCCGGATCGCCCGGCTGCCGGCCACCGCCCAGACCATCTTGCGGCAGGCGGCGGTGATCGGCACCGAGACCGATGCCGACGTGCTCGCCGACGTTACCGGCGCCCAGGAGCACGTGCTGCTGGACGCGATCGAAGCCGGGCTGCTCACCGGCCTGGTGACCGAACCCGCCGCGGGCCGGATCCGGTTCGCCCACGCCCTGGTCCGCGACACCCTCTACCACAGCCTGTCCCGGTTGCGCCGCTCCCGGCTGCACGCCCGCGCCGCCGAGGCCATCGAACGGCGCAGCCCCGGCGAAGTCGCGGCTCTGGCCTATCACTTCGCCGAAGCGGGCACCGACCCCGCCAAGGCGGCCCGCTACCTGCGCCTGGCCGCCGAGCAGGCCGAGCAGCGGTTCGCCTACCACGAGGCCGCCCGGCTCTACGAGCAGGCCGTCATCTGCCTTGACCAGGCCGGTGCCGCCACGGCCCAGAACCGGCTGGAGCTGGTGCTCGGCCTGGTCCGCGCGCTGGCCAGCACCGGCCATCTGGCCCGCGCCCGCTCCCACCACCGCGATGCCGTCCGCGCCGCACTCCCGCTGGACGACCCGGTCCTGCTCGCCCGGGTCATCACCGCGTTCGACGTCCCCACGCCCCTTCAGTCCCACGAATACGGTGCAGCCGACGATGAGCTGGTCACCACGGTCGAGCAGACGCTTACCAGGCTGTCGCCCGGCGACCATCCGCTGCGCTGCCGCCTGCTCGTCACGCTGGCCTTCGAGCTGGAGGGTGCCGAGTCCGAGCGCGGCTACCAGGCCTCAGCCGAAGCCGTCGAGATGGCCCGGCGCCTCGGCGATCCCGACGTGCTGACGGTGGCCATGAACGCCCGCGCCATCCAGAGCTTCCGCCACGACGGCTTGGCCGAGCGCCAGCGCCTGGTCGCCGAGCTGCTCGCGCTGCCCGGCAAGCCGGTGACCGCCGAAGCGTTCGCCCACGTGGCGCTCGTGGCAATCAGCAGCAGCGCCGCAGACTTCGACGCGGCTGACCGGCATGCCGGCCAGGCCGCACGCATCGCCGACCGCTACCACCTCCCGGCGGTCGCCGCCATGGTCAGCGTCCACCGCGCGCGGCGGGCAGCGGTGGACAGCAACATGGCTACCGCGGAGCAGTTCTACCGGCAGGCAGCCGCTGAGCTGGAACGGCTCGGGCTATGGGACCACGGGGCAGGCGTCAGCCTCCTGGGCCGCTTCTCCCTGCTCATCATGCAGGACCGGGTGGCGGAGATGGTCGGCGAACTGGAGCCCCTCAGCAGCATGCGGGCCATGTTCGTGGAACCGTATGCGCTCGCGCTGGCCGCCGCCGGCCGCGCCGCCGAGGCCCGCGCGGTGGCCGCCCAGCCGCGCCCGATCCGCCGGGACCACCTCTGGCTGTTCATGACCGGCGTCCGCGGCCTGCTCGCCATCGCCATCGATGACCGCGAACGGGCCGAATCCGCTTACCAGGATCTCCTGCCCTACGCCGCCCGCCCAGTCGAAGTCGTCATGATCGCGACCCTCTGGCCCGCCGCCCAGCTCCTCGGTGACCTCGCCCGCCACTTCCGCTTCCCCGGTGCGGAAGCCCACTACAGGCACGCGCTCGCCATAGCCGAGCAGGCGCGCGTAGAACCGTGGCGCGAAGCCGCCATGAGACGCCTGACTGAGGCTGCACGCGGAACACCGAGACCTGAATGACGGCCACTATGATCGGCATCTAGCCGTCATCCGCGCAACGAGGCGGAGCGCTGGACGAGCTGGCGGTCACGGTCAAGCGCACCGCGAAGATCATCGCCCAGACCCGGACCCGGCTGGCCGGGCAGGCCCGGAAAGCGCGACTCGGCTGGTCAGCCTGCACGACCCGGACGCGCGGCCGATCTGCAAGGGCCGCATCGACCGCCTCGTCGAGTTCGGTTACAAGGCCCAGGTGACTGATAACGACGACGGCATCGTCCTGGATTACAGCGTGGAATACGGCGCCGCCTCCGACGGCCCGCAGCTCGCGCCCGCCATGGAACGGGTCGCCCGCCGCGCGGGCCAGGTGCCTCGCGCGGTCACCGCCGACCGCGGCTACGGCCAGGCACCGTCAAACGTGACCTGCGTGAACTCGGCGTCCGCACCGTGGCGATCCCCTGCCAGGCCGCCGCCTCGCCCGCCCGCAAGGCCGTCGAGCACAGCCGCGGCTTCCGCAGACTCGTGAAGTGGCGAACTGGATGCGAAGGCCGGATCAGCTACCTCAAACGCGGCTACAGCTGGGACCGCACCCTCCTCGACGGCAAGAGCGGGGCAGCCATCTGGTGCGGACATGGGGTATTCGCCCACAACCCGGTCAAGATCAGCACTCTGGCGACCGTCCCGAACTCAGCCCTCCGACTTTTTCAGGTCGAAGTAGCTAGGCAGGCAGCTTGCGGTATCCGCACTTGTTACTTATTGATCAGTGCTTCGACGCGGTGGGAATCGAGATGCCGCGGGTCGCCGACCACGGTCTACCGCTTCCTCACCCCATCAGGTGCTGGGCGAGAACCAACGCGGACACTCTACCCTCAAAACGTTCCGGAGTCGGACTCGACGGGGGCGCCGGTGGTGACTGCGCTGACCCAGTAGGTATCGAGGGCGAAGTCGTGGCCAGTGACGGGGCGATCGAACTGGAAGCCGAAGCTGTAGGCGGCCGGCTGGAGGATCTGCCCCGGTTTGAGGGTGATGTCATACACCAGGCCGCCCGGAACGCTGCTCACCGTCGTCTCGACGTCGGCCGGGAGGATCGTCGTCCACATTCCGGTGGACCGCACGGCCGGGCCGCCGGAGACGGTGACTGTCACGTGGAGCTCTCGGGTGGCGCGCGTTGTGGTGACGGTCAGGTTTTCCTGCGCCCAGTACCGGAAGCTGGCCGGGTCCACGGTCCCGACTGCCGTCAGCGGGCCAGCCGGCCTGGTCGTGGCGGCGGCGCTGCCTGCCGGGGTGGCGGCGGGTGGGGTGGTGACTGGGAGCGCCGCGCTCGACGCGGAGAGCGAGCTCGGTCCGGGGGCTGCGGTCGCCGAATCCCGGCTACCCGGCGGTGCCGCGACCTGACTGGACAGACGCGCGACGTGGCCGCCGCCGACGCCGAAGGCCACGGCGGCGGCCACGGCCGCCGAGGCGAGCACCGCCAGGAGTCCCAGCGGGACGCCGCTCAGCCGGAGCCGCGCCGGGCCGGCGGGCCGCCGCGGCTCCGTCCGGCGGGGCTCGCCCGGACGGCTTTCGCCGGCGATCAGGCGCTCAAATCTGGCACCGATACGGCCGGGGTCCGCCTCGTGCTCGTGTGCTTGCTCGCGCAGTGCGGCGGCCAGCCACGCAGCGTCCGGTTGCGACTCGCGCGCTCGCCTACGATTCATCTGATTCATCGGGCCGCTCCTTCGGCGGCGGACCGCCGGTTCGCACGGGGCGCCGCGCTCAGGGCGGAGCGCGATCCACGCAGTTGGGCTGCGAGTTCTTCCAGGCCTCGTGAGGTTTGGCTCTTGACGGTGCCCACGGCGATGCCGAGGGTCTCAGCGGTCTCCCGTTCGCTCAGGCCGTAGTAATAGCGCAGCACGACGCAGGCACGTTTACGCGCGGGCAACCGCAGCATGACTTGCCGCAGATCGACCGCAGCGTCCGTGTCGGGGGTTTCGGACTGCTCGCTGCGGCCTGCGCTCCACAGCCGCCAGCTGCGGCGCTCGCGGACCAGCCGCGCGGTGCGGGCGCCGGCGATGTTGGCCACGATACGGCGCACATACGCCAACGGCCAGTCAGCGGAGGCGACCCGGGCCCAGTTCTTCCACGTCTCGGCCATCGCCTCGGCGGTGACGTCGTCAGCCGCGTGGTGATCACCGGTCAGCAGGTAGGCGAAGCGCGCCAGTTCGTGGTAATGGTCGGCGAAGAATACGTCGAATGCGGCGCGATCAGCGCCCGGCCGGTCTATCGCGGTGCCACCTTCCGCTTCACGCACGCGGGGAATATAGCAGGCTATACAGGAGTGAACCGGCATCTTTCACGCACCGGGGTCTGCGGATGACCTGCTCAGGACTTTGTGCCGGTGACGGTGCGTCCGCTCTTCGTCACGTAGTAAGTCACGGCGGCACCGCTCCAGAAGTGGAAGGTGAGCGTCACACGCGCGCCGTCGGTGACCGAGCCGAAGAACGTCGAGGTCAGGGGAATGTCGTTATGGGTGTAGACGGCGGAGAAGGCGGTGGCGTACTCCTGGTAGGAGGTCCAGCTGGCCGGGCCGGCGGGGCTGCCGTCGGCGTATTGGGCCTGCATCGTGGCGAGCACGTCGCCGTTGAACTGGGTGGGGATCGTGAAGGAATTGATCGTGCCTGCCGCGTTGGCCAGGATGGGGAGCCCGTTTGTGATCACCGTGATCTGCCAGGGGACGCCACGGGAGAAACGGGCCTGGAGGGTGGCGTCCGCACCGTAGCCGCGGTTGCGGGTCAGCCGGGTGAGCAGGGCCGACGACGGCGTAAGCCGGTCGCCGGACACCGTGTAGTCCATGCCCTTGACCAGTTTCGCGCTGCCGTCGTAGAGCCCGGTGAAGGCGTTCCCGTTCAAGTTAAGGACGAGCGGCTGAGCCGTGATCGGGCTGCCCTTGGGGACAAAGACCATGTCGGAGGCGGCGGTTCCCGATCTCGTGGTCCAGCTCGCCTTCATGAGGGCGAACAAGCCCGGATCGCGCGGCCGGAGCGTGTGACGGTTGATGAGATAGCCAGCGTCCCACAGGTTGGTGGTGACCTCGTTGATTCGCGCCTCGTAGCCGAGCGCCTCGAAGTACTTCAGCACCTCGCCCCGTTCGACGATGCCGGGGCGGGTGTCGTCATAGTTGAGCAGGCCCACCTCGCCCATGTAGACGGGGATGCCACTGGCGATGAATTGGCTGTGCAGCAGGCCGAAGGCGGTGTCCATGTCTTGCCGGGCGGCAGCGTCGAACCGCGTGTAACCTTCGATATTCACGGCGAACGGCCAGTAGCCGTAATAGTGCACGCTGGCGATCAGCCGCGGGTCGTGCAGCGACTCGATCTCGGAGACCAGGCTGTCTATCAAGGGCTTGGTCGGCGAGTCACGCAGCGTCGGCAGCAGCAGGAAGCGGGTGGCGTTGTTGCCGCCCGACCGGCGCACGATGGTGTGGAACGAGGTGTTCAGCTTGTTGAGCAGCTGGGCCCCTTCGGCATCGGTGGTGTTGCTGAACTGCGGTTCGTTGACGCTCTCCAGGACCAGCTTGCCGGACTCGTTCCTGAACTCGTGGGCGATCTGGGCCCAGGTGGCGTTATAGCGCGCGAGCACGCCGTTGCGGTCGGTGGGCATGCTGCTGATCCACTGCCAGGAGTCGTGGTGGACGTTGAGGACGACATAGAACCCGTCGGACAGCCCCCAGTCGACCACCTGCTTGACCCGGCGCATGAACTTCGGGTCGATCGTGTACGCGGGCGCGGGTCCCTCGTGACCGGTCCAGGTCACCGGGATCCGGACACTGCGGAACCCTTGGGCCCGGACAGCGTCCAGCAGGGCCTTGGTGACAGGGGGGTTGCCCCAGGACGTCTCGACGGGGATGGCGTCCAGGCTGTTGCCAAGACCCCAGCCTGGCTGCATCGCGGCCGCGAACTGCATCGCGCTGCCCGGAACCGCGGATGCGGCCGACGGCAGGGGCGCGGGCTGGGACCTGGCTTCGAGCCTGGTGCTGTGCGCCCCGGGCGCCACGCCGGAGACCAGAACGGTCACGGTTATCACCGCCAGAACAGCGCCTACCGCCAGCCCGAGCGCCTGCATGCCGTGTCGTGCGGCCAGGTGTGTTACCTTCACGCTTCATCCCTTCGGGAAGATCATTCCGGTGTTCCGCACCGATGTGGCCGTCAGCGGGCAATAAGGTTGCCGCGCGTCGCGCGATTGTGACATTTCCCGTGAAGACGCGGACGTCGGGCCGCAGAACGGGCGGGGCTGGTCTGTGCTGGCTGAAATTCCGCGGATGCACGGCAACCTTTCCGGCTGCCCCCGGCCACTGAGGGGCGTTAACCGAACTCGAACTTCCCGAAGGGGATGAAGCATGAAGGCAGCTCACGTGCTGGCGACCGCGGCGGTCCTTGCGGCCGCCGGGGTCGTCATCTCACTGGCCATGGCGTTCCAGCACAGCCCGGAGGCCGGCGCCGGGCACGCGGCAGTCTCGCCTGCCGCCAGGACCCGGGCAGCAGTCGTCCCTGCCACATCGGGGTCGCTCACCTCGGCTGGATCCCCCACCCTGGCCGCTGGTCCGGCCATCGCGACGGCACGGACCGCCGCGACGCGGCCCCTGGCGACGCGGCCCCCTGGCGACGCGGCCCCTGGCGACGCGGCCCCCGGCGACGGCTACCCCACCAACGGTGTCTGCCGGAGCACCGCTGGCGGGACGGATCAAGCCCGACGTCACCTATCAAGGGGTCGCCACCGAATACAGCGCCGGGAACGGCGATGGCGCCTGCCTGTTCGGCCCGGCCAGTAACCTCATGATCGCGGCGATGAACTACACCGACTACGACACCGCCCAGGCGTGCGGGGACTACGTGCTGGTCCGGGCGGCCGACGGAGCCTCAGTCACGGTCCTGATCACCAACGAATGCCCGCTCCCCTGCGCACCCGGGCAAATCGACCTCAGCCAGCAGGCCTTCGCCAAAATCGCAAACCCAGCGGCCGGCCGCATCCCGATCACGTGGAAGCTGCTCAGCCCCGTCATGTCCAGCACCACCTCCATCCGGTACCAGACCGGCTCCAGCCGCTGGTGGTGCGGCATCCAGGTCATCGGCCACCGCAATCCGGTGGCCCTGCTCGAGATCCGCGCCAGCAGCGGCTGGCGACAGCTGCCCCGCACCAGCTACAACTACTTCCTCTCGGCCGACGGCAGCGGCTGCGGCGGCCCGATCCGGATCACCGACATCTACGGCCAGCAACTGACCATCAACGGAATCGCGCTGCTACCGAATGTCATACAACCCACCCGGCTCCAATTCGCCCGACACTGAAGAACGACCCGGATGACGCCGTAGCCCCGTCCCAACGAGTTCGCTTCGGGCCCTGACGCGCGTCCAGATGACTAGGGCACCTTCGGTGCCCTAGCTTGAACTGGCCTCCCCGGGTGTGCCGCTCGAATACGCGATTGAGTGACTGACCTGCGCTTTCGCCAGCAGTCGTGACGTGGTGCTGGTTAGCTCGCCGGGTGCTGCTCAAGATCGTCTACTTGCTCACGTGCCGGGTACTCGGCCTTGCCGTCCTGGTGTTCCGGGGCGACCGGGCGAAAGATGCCGAGCTGCTCGTGCTCAGGCACGAGAACGCGGTACTGCGGCGGCATGCCGGCCGGGTGCGGTACGAGCCGGCTGACCGGGCCTGGTTCGCCGCGCTCGCGCGGCTCATCCCGCGCAGGCGCTGGGCCGAGGTCTTCCCCGTGACGCCCGCGACGCTGGTGGCCTGGCACCGCTGGCTGGCGGCGGGGAAGTACGACACGAGCAGCCGGCGCAGGCCGAGACGGCCGCCGACAAGCCCGGGCATCGCACGCATTATCGTCCGTCTGGCGAGGGAGAATCCGCTGTGGGGACACCGACGGATCCACGGCGAGCTCATGAAGCTCGGCGTGACGGTTGCGCCGTCTACCGTGTGGGAGATCTTGCACGCTGCGGGCATCGATCCTGCGCCCCGGCGGTCCGGCCCGACGTGGCGGCAGTTCCTGACAGCCCAGGCCGCCGGGATCTTCGCGGTCGATTTCCTGCACGTGGACACTGTGTGCTGCTGAAGCGCGTGTACGTGCTGGTATTTGTCGAGCACGGTACAGAGCGCGGTTGGGCGTTCGGGCACTGCGTGACGGTGGCCGCGCGCGGCTCCGGCCAGGACCTGGTGTCGGACGATGTCGACACGTGCCGGGAGCTGCCATTTTGTCTGGTCGCCGGTATCCGCAGCGCGCCGCGGATACCGGATGCTGCCGGCGCGTACCGGGCATCCGAGCAACTATGGAGCAACCATTGGCGGGCATAGGTCTAGACCAGTGCGACGCACGGGGTCTGGGCCCTGCCGGGAGAGGGGTAGGCAGTCGTACGCAAAGGTATAGACCGTGGCGCCGCTAGGTGGAGCCCGAGTCCGGGGGTGCGGGCGACACGGTTCGTGATCTCTGCCGGCAGTCCCAGGATTTCGGGCTGGGTGAACATGAACGTGGTGTTTATGAAGGCCGAGCACGATGCCGAGAAGAGGGAGAGGAGATATCTGCTGCCGGCTTCAGGCCGCCTGGCGGCTGACCGGTTATGCTAGTGCCATGCCGGAGATACCGCATACCTTGACCGCAGCGCTGCACCGGGAAGAGGACTGGTTCATCGCGCAGTGCCTGGAGGTCGATGTGGCCAGCCAGGGGCACACGATTGACGAGGCCCTCGCCGGCCTAGCCGAGGCGGTCGAGTTGTACCTGGAAGAGGTCGACGATCCGGCCGGGCACGTCACGGCGACTCCGCTGGTGACCTCCTTCCAGCTCCCCGCCGCGTGAGCCCCGCGCTTGCTGATCTGCCGGTACGCAAGGTCATCCAGGCGCTGGAGTCCATTGGCTTCGCCTACGTGCGAACCAAAGGCAGCCACGCAGTTTACCGCGACCAGCAAGGGCGGGTGGCTGTCATCCCGCAGCACGGCGTGGTAAAGCGCGGCACGCTCGCATCGATCCTGCGGCAGGCGGGCTTGACTCCCGCCGAGTTCCTGAAGCTCCTCGGCTGAGCCCGGCCCAAGTGTCGTAGTGATGCGGCGGATGACCTCTTGCTCGTCGCTTGGGAATATCGGCCGGGGATGCGGGCAGGTTGGGTTCGGGCTTGCGTGCGATGATCTTCGGCTTGGGCTTGAAGATGATCTTCCTCGCCGTCACCCGGGCCGTGTCGGTGCGCGCGGCGATCTCGGCGCTGACCGGCGGCCGTCCCGTCCGGTTCGGGTAGGTTCATTTGCGGGTGATCAGGCGGCGGTGCCAGCGCAGGACGGTGCCAGGGGTGACCAGCCGGTGCACCCGCAACTTTGCTGGCAGGAGCCGGATGAGCGCGGCGAGGACCGCCCGGTCCGCCCAGTCCAGCCGGGGCCGTGGATTGGCGCGGCGCAGCACGGCGACCTCGTGCCGCAGCACGAGCAGCTCAGCGTTCTTGGATGCCGATGACCGGCTGAGCAAGACCAGCCAGCCGCAGACCCGGGCGAAGATGAAGTAAAGCAGGCGCAGGCACACGGATAATCATGCTGCCGTACGCGTGACCGTCTCCGCAGGTCACAGGGCATGCAGACTTCTGACACCCCCAGGCTGCGGGACCTGTTCCTGCGGTTATGGCGCTGCGTGACTACGCCGGAAGGGACTTCAGACGGCTGGTCTAGACCAATCTCCCCGTTTTTGACAAGCCGTCCCCGGCCCATCATGCGACCGCCGAGCAAGCACGGAGCGAGCACGGCATAGAATTCGGGGCAAACCGGGCAGGAAAAGATGACCTGGGGTTTATAAAACCCCAGGTCATTACGGGTGAGGTTTTCACGTTTGGGTGTGACCTGTGGAAACGGTGGTCTGGCTGGGTGCTGTCCACAGGTTAAGCGAGTTTAGCCCACACTTTCCGGAGGGTTGGTTTCCGGTTCCCGTGGCTGGTGTCCGGGCTTGCGGTGCGGCTATCGGTTCCAGCGGGGGTCGTTGTCGGCGATGGCGAGGCTGAGTTCCTCGAGCTCGGCGATGAGCTCGCGGAGCCGTTTGTGGTTGTCGAACCAGGGGCCGTAGTCGGCGAGCTGGTCGTCGGTCAGGATCTTGGTGGCGGTCTTGCCGTTTTTCTTGCGGGTCCACTGGTGGTAGGGGCCGTGCGGCTGCGGGGGGTCGGCGCGGCAGCGGCAGCCGGGGTATCCGCAGCGGGTGAGCCGGTCGGCGACGGTCCCGGGCAGGGCGAACGCGGTGCCGGCGAGGCGGGCGGTGATCTCGGCGGCGATGGCTTCTGCGCGGGCCTGCTGGGCCGGGGTGGGCGACACGTTCTTATTGTCGCAGCCGGGATCCCGCATCTTCCGCATTCCGTTAAGTATAAGTGCTGTGTGGAAGTGACGGATGCTGAGGTTGCCGCCTATATCGGGCGGTGGCGGCCGTCGTCGGTGTCGCCGCCGGCGGCGGCGTTCGCCCGTGAGGTGACCGCGCGGACAGGGCCTGCGGGCCGGGAGCGGGCGAAGAACCTGCTGTGGGCGGCCGGGAAGCTCGCCGACTACGGGATGGGGCTCGGGCTGGAGGCGGTCCCGGGGGTGCTGCTGCACCCGTCCGTGACTGAGCGGTTCACCCGCTGCGCGCCGGGCCTGTCCCCGGTGGCGCGGCGCACGCTGCGCACGAACCTGCGGTTCATCGGCCGGCGCGTCGTCCCGCAGCTCTACCCGGCGGACCTGCCGCTGCCCCGGGAGCGGGCCAGGCAGCCGTACAGCCCGGCGGAGATCGCCGGGTTCCTGGCGCTGGCGGACGCCCAGCCCACGGCGGGGCGGCGGATGCGGGCGGCCGGGCTGGTCTGCCTGGGCGCGGGCGCCGGGCTGATCCGCGGCGACCTGCGCGACGTCCGCGGCACCGACGTGGCCTGCCGGTCCGGCGGCGTGATCGTGGCGGTCCGGGGCCCGCGCGCCCGCGCGGTGCCGGTGATGGCCCGCTACCACGGCCCGCTGCTGGCCGCGGCGGAGTTCGCGGGGAGCGCCCTGGTCTGCGGCGGCACCGAGACGGGCCGCCGGAACCTCACCTACCCGCTGGTCAGCGCGCTGGACGGCGGGGGCGGGCTGGCGCGGCTGGACACCTCCCGGCTGCGGGCGACCTGGCTGGCCGGCTGCGCGGAGCTGCTCGGGCTGGCCACGTTCATGGCGGCGGCCGGGATCAGCTGCTCCCAGCGGCTCGGCGACCTGGTCGCCGGCCTGGAGCCGGGCGGCGAGGCCGACGCGGTCCGGCTGCTCGGGGCCGCCCGGCCATGACCCCGCTGGCGGCGTTCGAGGCGGTCATCGACGCCTCCGGCGTCGCGCCGCGGATCGAGGCGATGCTCCCCGTCGGGGTGCGGCCCCGGCAGCTGAAGGTCGCCACCCTGCTGGCCGGCATGTGCCTGGCCCAGGCCGGCCACCAGCCCGCGCACCTGACCATGGTCCACCAGGCGCTCATCAGCCTGCCCGGCGATGACCTGCGGCGGCTCGGCGTGCTCGCGGACTGGGAGCGCGGCCCGCACCTGCTCACCTACCGGCAGACCGAGCGCACCTTCGGCCTGGTCGCGGGCGCCCTCGGCACGGGCGGGCCGGACGGTCCCCTCCGCGGCCTTGGCCGGCATCTGCGACGGCCTGCTCGAGGCGTCCGTCCCGCAGGAGTACAAGGACGCCAGCCGGTCGCTGGCGGTGGACTGGACGGACCTGGAGTCCTTCTCCCGGCCCCCGCCCGCCCGGGGCGGACCCTGCGCCGACCCCGAGGCGTCCTGGGGCCACCGCAAGAACAACCTGCTGCGCAGCGAGGACGAGCTGTTCTTCGGGTACTACCTGTCCGCCGGGATAATGATGCCGGACGAGCAAGGCCCGCCCGTCCCCGAGCTCGCCCGCCGCGCCGCCGTGTCCTCCTGCCGCCACGACCCCGTCCCCGCATTCGTCGGCATCCTGACCGCGATGCCCGCCGCCGGCATCCCGCTGGGCGACGTCCTGGCCGACTCCGGCTACTCCCACCGCGTCCCGCAGCACTGGGCGGCCCCGCTGCGCGCCGCCGGCGCGCAGCTCGTCCAGGACCTCCACCCCCATGACCGCGGCCCGAAGGGCACCCACGACGGTGCGGTCATCAGCAACGGGAACCTGCACTGCCCCCAGACACCGCGCCCGCTGCTGGAGCTCGGGCCGCCCGCCCGCACCGCCACCAGGGAGCAGGCCGCCGACCACGACCGCAAGACCGCCGAGGCCGCCCGCTACAAGCTCGGCCGCCTCACCGCCGACGACCCCGACGGCTACCACCGGGTGCAGTGCCCGGCCGCCATGGGCAAGATCCGCTGCCCGCTGCGGCCGGCGTCGATGACGCTGGACCGGGACCGCCCGGAGATCCTGCAGCCCCCCGAGCACCCCCCGGCCTGCTGCGCGCAGCAGACGATCACCGTCCCGCCGGACGCGCTGGCCAAGACCGCGCAAAAGCACGACTACCCGTCGGCGGCCTGGCGCCGCTCCTACGCCCGCCGCACCGGCGCCGAGCGCGGCTTCGCCACCATCAAGGACCCCGCCGCCAGCGACATCAGCCGCGGCTGGTGCCGGCTCATGGGACTCGCCCCGCTGACGCTGTTCACCGCCACCTTGCTGGTCGTCCGCAACCAGCGCATCCTGCGCGCCTGGGACGCCCGGCAGGAAGAAAACCAGCGCCGCGCCGCCAAGGGCCTGCCCCCGAAAACCCGCAAACGGCGCCGCAAGACCCTCGCCGGCCTGGCCGCCGGACCGCCCTAACCCCGCCGCTACCACGACCACGAGCCCCGCGCCCGTCACCGCCACGACAGCCGCCACAGCCAGGCGAAAGCACGCCCTAGCACAGGACAAACCACGCACCAGGCCCCGTCGCGCCGTCCGAAGACCCTGGCATCACACTACGGGCTACCAACAGACCCGAATGTCAGACCCAAACGTGAAACTAGGCCTCACCGAAACGTGAAGACCTCCGGGTGCGCCGCCAGGGACTTGAACCCCGAACCCGCGGATTAAGAGTCCGCTCCTATATTCGGTTATTATCCTTGAACTGCTGTCAAGCAATACTAGCATGTGCCGGGAGCTGCCGTTCTGTGCGGTCAGCCCGTACCTGTGCCGCGCTGCGGATACCGGGTGGTACCGGACCGTACCGGGGCATTCGAGCAAACATGGAGCAACCATCGGTGGGGAAAGGTCTAGACCACTATGTCGATACCTCTAGGGGCGCCGCCGAAAGAGGCCGCGCGAGTCGCGGGCAAAGGTCTAGCCGCCAGGCGCGGCGCGAGGCGGTAGCTGCGATCGGGTCCGGTAATGGCCGCCGACACGCTTGGTAATTCTCGCTGGCTGCGTAGCTCGTCCGATGCCGCTGATCACGCCCTCGGCATCCCGGAGCTTGAACTAAGAACGGCTATCGGGTCTTTCGGGGCGACGTGCCGCCGCCTAGAAGATTCCGAGTTCGTCCAGTTGCAGGAGCCTGCTCGCGCTTGAGACGCATTCTCCGGCTGTCTGGATGGCGTGGTTCGCCTCGTCGACGGTGATGGGGTCGTAGCTTGTGGGATTGGGGTACTCGGCCTGGATGCGGCGTCTTCGGAGCCGGTCGAGCGAGGTCAGCCCGGGGACGCCGGGGAACTGGGCGCGTATGGAGTCGACGACGGCGATGTGCCCGCCACTTGTGGTGGGGCGGAGTCCTTGGTGGGCGAGCAGTGCCGTGGCGCTCTTGCGGGCCGCGTCGTAGGCCAGGGCGTAGGCGGCTTCCGGGTCAGTGTCAGCGGTCCGGCGGGCGCTCTCAACGTGACGCCCGGCCGATGCCAGGAGGGCGGCCGCGGTTTGGGAATCGGCCGCAACTTGCTGCAGGTGCCGCTGCTCGATCAGACCGGCGACCTGTTGTTCTCCCTTGCGCCACCGGGCCATGGCACCTCCTCTTTGTCTGCGTTAGCGGTCAGAGCCAGGTAGCGGGATCTGCACGAGCGGCGACGAGCGCAGTTGCCGGGCGAACCCGTCCTGTGCGCCCCGCCACTGCTCCTCCCTGCGGATCGTCGTGTTCACCTCGCGGCCCAGCCTCTCCTGGGCGCGGCGGGCAGCCTCGTAGACCTCGTCGCGGTCGGGTGCCCCGATGATCAGCACGTCAACGTCGTGGGGGGCCCGGCCTTGCTTGCCGGCGTAGCGGGCTGCCCACGATCCGAAGATGAACAACTGCTCGATACCGTCGATGGCCCCGAGCTCCTCCCGGATCACCTGCGGCGGGCCGAAGGACATGAGCGCCAGCCGCGACAGCGGCTCGTAGTAAGGATTGTCGGTGTTTGCGCGGGTGAGCTTGCTCCGACCGATCATCCGCGCGGCAAACACGCCGGCCTCCTCCAGTCGCCGGAGCTCGTTGGCGACGGTGTGCCGCGGGTGCCCGGTCCGCTGGGACAGTTCCTCTGCGGTCCACTCGGCGGCAGGGGCGCCGAGGACCAGCGCGAGGAGCTCTCCTTGGAGCCTGGAACGGAACACGGGAAGCAATGGCGGAGCGGCTGTCTGGGCCATGCCCTCATTATGGCCCCAAACATGGACCATGTGACCCGGAAATAGGACTGTATTCGGCCGGGATCTGAAGAGGATGCGCGTCGAGTCCCGCCATGTCATCGGGGTGGCCGGGACTCTTTCGATGAACTGCCCGCGCTTACAGCCAGAGGGCTCCTCGCGTTCAGCGTACGCGCGATCGGCTTCGGCCATGTCGGCGCGGATCCGCCGGACTGCGCTCGAGATGTCCGGTCGCTGGGCGAGTCGCTTGACGCGGTCAGAGCCGTGGATGAGCCTTTCCCGTGTCATCGAAGCCTCCAGGCGAGCAGTAGCGGTCGGCGAGGAAGCCGGGGCTCATTGTCCCGTGCCAAATAAATCGGCCCGGCCCACCCCCGCTGACCTGTGCGGGCCTTTTTGATTGGCGAATGATCATGATCGGCGGGACGGGCGAGTGAGGTCCGCGACCCGTGCCGGGGCCTGGTTTGCCATTTAACCTGGCCCGGCAGCGTGTGACGTATGCGTTCAGGCTGAGGTAAGAGATCTCGGCGTCATGCTCATCGAGCAGGCGTTCCCAGATTTTGTAGGCGGCGAGGCCGGGTTCTTCGGCGAGCCAGATGTCGATGACCGGCCGGAGCGGGGCGAGGACCGGGGCTGGCCACCGGGGGCGGGTATCTGCGTCTCCCGAGCCGGGCGGGGTCAGTGCCTGCAGGACCAGGCGGGTTGGCACCCGGTGGCGTGCTGCCAGCTGGCGGACGGGTGTCGCGGGGTGTGCAGCGGCATCGCGGCGGATCGCGCCGAGGACGGGGGGATCTTCTCCGGATGGCTTGCGCGGAGGCTTCAGGATTTTCGGGGGACCGGATCCGGCGGGCTGGTAGAGCCCTGCGAGCGTGTGCTCGAGTGCCGTGATGGTGCGGCCGGAGACTGCGGCGAGCAGGTCTGCCTTGATGCCCCGCTGGGCCGGGCGGCAGACAAGCGAGCGGAGGTAGCTGGGGCGCAGGTGGTTGGCGCGGGCGAGCCGCCGGATGTAGGAGGCCGCGGTCTCGCCGTGCCGGGGCCGGACCGGGACCGGCAGCGGTGCCAGCGGGCGGGTGGTCATGCTTTCCTTCCTGGTGGTTCGCGGCTGCCGGCATCGGCGGCGATGTCGACGTCGATGGCGTCGAGGGTTTTCCTGGTGATGGCCTCGGTGCCGTCGAGAATGGCCTGGACGGCGGCCGAGCGGGTGAGTCTCAGCAGGCTGCCGATCATTCCGCCGGTCCGCTGGTGCAGGTAGCGGCCCAGGCCGGGGAGGGCGCCGGGAGCATGCCGGTGCAGCCGGATGCTGGTTTCGAGGGCGGAGATCAGGGCGGTCCACTGCCCGTTCCGGGGAAAGGGCCCGGTCCGGATCATGGAGAAGCGGCCGGCGATCTGCTCGCCGCGGGTGCCCGACAGCAGCCCGGCCCGCTCGACGCTGATGCCGGCGAAGGCGAAGGTAGCCGGGATCCTCTCGGAGAAGTACTTCAGGGCGTCGGAGGCCTCGGCCCCGGCGCGGGTGGCGAGGTTGAGGTTGTGGATCTCGTCCACGCAGACCAGGCTGGTGCGGGTGCTCAGGCAGACGCCGCAGACGGCCTCGGTGACGTCGGTGATGTTCATCCGCCGGCTGGCGGGCAGGCCGAGGAACCTGGCGAACTCGACGGCGATCATCTTCGGGGTCGCGGCGGGCGGCAGGGTGATGTAGATGACCGGGATGTCGCCGGAGCGGGGATGCCGGCGGTGGTGCACGGCCTCGGTCATCTTGCCGAGCTGGGTGAGCGCGGTGGTCTTGCCGGTCGCGGGCGGGCCGGACAGGATCAGGCCGCAGCGCCCGGAGACGGCGGCCCGGTTGAGGTAGGACAGTCTCCTGCCTTCGGTGATCACCTTGCTGATCACCGGCGTCTGGACGGTCACGAGCCGGGAGTGGTGAGCGAGCCGGTCCTCGTCGTAGGCGAGCCGCTTGTCCTCGCCGAGGCTCGTCCAGGCGTCGTCGGGCAGCAGGTCCGGCACTGCCGGGACCTCGGCGGCGAACTGCCGCCACCCGGCGAGGGTGGTGAGCTGGGGGCGGTTCCCGTCCGTGCTGCCGGGGGCAGCGGTTACCACCGCTTGTCCGCTTCCCGGAAGGGATCGAAGATCCCCATCGGGATCACGTCCGCCAGCGGCGCATCCTCTTCCTCCTGCCCGGGCGGCTCTGGCGGCGGGCTGACGGCCGCCTGGCCGGGCTGCCCGTGCGGCGGGGCCGCCTTCGTCCGTGCCGCGACGCGGCGGTCGCGCTTGCTCGTCTTCGGCTTTTCCTGCTCCCCGGGGCCGGCGTTCGCGCGGCGCAGCAGCGCCGCGACGGCGTTGCCGATCTGCTCCTCGGTCGCCTCGCGGCCCAGGCTGCGGCGGGCATGATCCCAGGCGAGCTCCCCGAACGGGAGCGGTGCCCGGCCCAGGTGCTTCCAGAACACGGTGATCCAGCCGTCCGGGCCGCGGACGTGGATCTTCGAGACGTCGTAGGGGTCGTGCCGGATTTCCCAGCGGTTGCCCTGCTCCCGGTTCCCGGACGGCTGCAGCCGCAGCGGGTTCAGCTCCTCGCTGTCGTAGCTGCGCCGGCCAAGCTTGATGCCGTAGGCATTGACCTTCCGCCACTCGGCGGGCAGCAGCTCGATGTAATCATCGCCCGACAGCGCGACCGGCACGTATCCGGCCGCCTCGATGAGAGAGGCGTACTTCTCGTTCGGGGTGAACGCCCGCCCGGGATGCCCGGGGTCACGGAGGCCGTCATGCGGGCGGTTGAGGAAGAACGCGACCAGCCACTCATCCAGGAGCTCCTGGAGCTCGGCCACCGACCACAGCGGCTGGTCCTCGACGTGCCGGCCGCGGCGGTCCGCGCTGCGCCCGGCATAGCCCGAGACGAACTGGCAGAACATCGAGGCCACTGACCCGAGAAAGCGCTCGATGTGGCCTTTCTCGGCTCCGCTGCCCAGGTGGGCGGGCTGGACGGAGATGCCCAGGTGCCGGCAGGCGGACCGGAACGCGGCTGAGACGAACACGGCCCCGTGGTCGATCACGATCGTGTCCGGGACGATCACCGGCCGGGCCGCAGCGTGCTCCAGCCTCGCGTCGATGTCCAGCAGGCGCTCATAGGGCAGCACCGAGTGGGCCATCTTCAGGGCCTCGGGCCAGCCCGGCCGGGCCGGCTCCGGGGTCAGGGCCCGGGCCAGCAGCACGCTCGCGTCCACGGACTTCGTCGTCGGCCGCAGCACCGCGGCCGACACCACCCTGGTGGCGACGTCGATCATGCCGGTCAGCTCGACCCGGCCAGGGACGCCGTCGTCCAGCAGCACCAGGACGTCCAGCGGGGTGGAGTCGATCTGCATCACCTCCCCCGGCGCGGCCGCGGGCAGCGACCCGAACATGCCCTCCGGCCGGCCCGCGAGCGACCGGCGGGTCGATGCCGAGCCGGTCGCCTCCCGGCCGTGCGACATCGCCGCGAACAGTCGGTAGAACGTCCGGTCCGACGGCACCGGCCCGTCATAGCCCGTCCCGGCGAGGATCTCCTTCGCCCGCCAGATCGTGAACCCGGCCGTCCGCGAGGACGCGTCGGCTGTCTCGCCGATCGCCTCCCGCATCGCTGCCGCGACCCGCTCGTCAGCCCGCCCGGCCGGCCGGGACCTCCTGGCCAGCCGGCGGTCGGCCAGCCCTGGCAGCCCGTGGGCCTCCCACCGCTGCCGGCGGTGCTTGACCGTGCTTGCCGGCACCTTATTCCCCGTGGCCGACAGCTCGGCGGCCTTCGCTTTCTCCCGCTCGGTCAGGCTGGTGCGCTCCGGGTCGTACTGCGGCCTCGGCCGCGTCCCCGCCGGGGCGTCCGGCCGCAGCCCGTAGACGACCTCGGCGATATGCGCCTCCCACCACGAGGCCTCCTCGACCGCGGCGGCCGGGAGCCCCTCCAACCCGGTCTCCGGCCGCAGTCCCCGCGGCGAGGCCGGCGACGGGATCGCGAACCGGGCACTGTCGGCCAGGTCCGCCGCCGTGACCGTCTGGACCGTGCCCGCGTCGTCGGCCAGCCGGACATGCGTCCCGGACACGCTGACCACCACGCTAGGGATCCCGTCGGCCAGGATCCGGTCGCCGACCCCGACCCCGCGGCGGCGGGCAGCGCTCACCGCGTCCCGCCCGGCCAGACGGCGGTCGCCGTGCCCAGCGGAACCGACAGGTCAGCGGTCAGCCGCCGCTGCCACATCAGGTGGAACAGTACCGGCAGGATCCGCAGCCGGTCCCCGGCCAGCTCCGCCCCCTCGAACAGGGCCCGCCCTCCGGCGAACGCCTCCAGCAGCACCGCCGCGACCCCGGGCACGAGGCACCGCGGGTGCCGGCAGCGCGACAGCCACCGCACGTTCGCCACCAGGACCGGGTCCAGGTCCCCGGACCTGCGGTACTCGCATCCCGCCGCCTCGCACGCCGCCGCGGTCACCGCGAACGTCCCCGCGTCCCGCTCCGGGATCCGGTCATCCGGGCGGACATCCACGACCACGGCGCTCCCGTCCCGCCGGCGGACGAAGTAATCGGGCACATGCCGGCGGGCCTCGTCACCCTCGTCATGCCAGTGCAGCCAGAACGGCTGCGACGATGCCGCGGCCACCGCCGGGTCGAAGTCCATAAGCATGAGATGGTCCCGTTCCAGCCAGGACTCGAAACCCACGTGGGTGCCCGTCGTGGCGAAGTACCACCAGCCAGCGAAATTCCGGAGCCCTTTCTCGAACCGGAACTCCCGCGCCGGCAGCACGTCCTCGAACCGCACCCCGAGGCACGACATCAGCGGACCGCGCTGCCAGGCACCGTCAGCACCCCGGAACTCCAGCGTGAACCGCCTATCCGCGGCATCCGCAGCCGCGACAGCAGCACTCGTCACCCGTCCGCCCGTCATTGCACCGATCAGGAAAGGGCCAACTCTACTGACAAAAACGGCAGATGGGCCGGGTTAATTGGCAACCGGCCGATTTATTTGGCACGGGACACTCATCGAGAGCAGCTCTTCGCCTTCCCTTGGTTGCAGGTGACTATAGTCGAGCGTAAGCGACCACGCGGTCAAAGGGATATTACTGGCAGCCGCGCGAGCTCAGCCGCTGTCTGCTCTCAGCGCATCGTGCCCCGCTCGGAAACCCGCTTTTGTTCTGTGAGCTGGGGTTTTGCTGCGGGATCAGGGGCGTGGCTGGGACCATCTCGGGGTGCAGTAGTCGATCGTCTATCGCTTGGTGAGGTGCCTGTTTGGCCTGCTGGCGGTGCTGGTGCGCTCTGATCTGTCCAAGGATGCCGAGTTGCTGGTGCTGCGTCACGAGAACCAGGTGCTGCGTCGTCAGCTGACAGGTCGGGTGCGGCGGGATCATCCGGCCGGCTGTGGCTCGCGGCGTTGTCCCGGCTGGTAAACCGCCGGTGGGCGGAGATCTTCCCGGTCGCGCCAGCCACGATCCTGCGCTGGCACCGTCACCTGGTCGCTCGCAAGTGGACCTTTACCGACCGGCGTCGGCCAGGGCGGCCGTCCACGGGCGTTTCGATCAAGACGCTGATCGTCCGGATGGCGCGAGAGAACCCGGCCTGGGGTCATAGGCGGATCCAAGGTGAACTGGCCCGGCTCGGGCATGCGATCGCGGCATCCACGGCGTGGGAGATCCTTCACGCCGCTGGTATCGATCCCGCGCCCCGGCGGACCGGGCCGACCTGTCGGGAGTTCCTGGCCGCCCAGGCGCACGCGATCATCGCCTGCGACTTCCTGGTGGTGGAGACGGTGCTGCTCCAGCGGTTGTACGTGGTGTTCATCGAGCATGGCACCCGCCGGATGCACCTTGGCGGCGTCACCGCGAGCCCGGCGGGCGAGTGGACCGCGCTCGCCCTCAGCCTCGGCGAGCGGTTCGAGGGCGTGAAGTTCCTCGTCCGGCTGCGCCGAGAGTTCCTCGACCGCGTGCTGATTCTCGGTAAGGCGCACCTGCGCACCGTCCTGGCCGAGTACCAGGGGCACTACAACACGGCCCGGCCGTACTAGGGCATCGCCCAGCGCGTCCCCGACAGCGAGCACGACGGCGGCCACCTCACCGTCGCCGGCCTCGGCCGTGTACGGATCCACCGAAAACCCATCCTGGGCGGCCTGATCAACGAATACTCACGCGCCGCCTGACACCCCGAAAACCGTAGGTCACGACAAGGATCCTATTTTCGAGCGGGACAGGGTACCGCTCGGGTGTACTGCGCGCGATGCGGGCGCAGTCGATGGGGTTCGGCGAGCTCAACGTCGAGTATGGCTACTGCTACCGATCCGCGGCCATCGTGCCCGACGGCAGCGTGCCCTTCTCCTTGTCTGGGGTGCCTCTACCCGCCACGGGCGGGGACGATTGCACCCGGCCGCTTGGCGGAGTCTGGTGAGGCATCGGGAGACACCCCCGGCCCGTTCTGAATGAAAAATCTTGCCCGCTGAACGGGGAGGGGCTTCTCTTCCCAGGGATCCGGCTGCGGCCTTATCGCGGCGGCGACGAATATGCGGTGCTGCGACCGGAGGAAGGACCTTCGCCTCTGGGCGCTGCGGGGCGGGCTGAACAGGGTGAAGTAAGGCTAGAACAGGCGAAGGAGATGTCATGTCGGATAGCAAGCGGCAGGTCGTATACGCCGCGGCCTACCAAAACGTCACGCAGGCGCTGGCGGGCCTGGATGCCATCGAGCAGCTGCACAGGGACGAGGTGATCGGCTCCTATGACGCAGCCGTGATCGACAAAGAAAACGGCAAGCCCCACATCGTGAAGCGTATGGACCGTCCGCGAGCCCGCATTATCCCCGAGGCCTTCGGCGCCGGGACCCTGCCGCGAAAGGAGCTCCACGAGGCCGCCGAAGAGCTCACCGCCGGCGAAGCCGGGCTCATCGCGGTCGGCGACCCAACCATCGAAAAAGCGGTCGACAACGCAATCGCCGACGCTGCCAAGGTCGCCAAGCGCTTCGTTGATGCGTCTACCGACGAAATCGCCGACGAACTACGGGAAGCACTCAAGGGCTAACCGGCGGCCTGCTGCGGGCAGGGAACCAGACGGGGGAGGTGGGCGTGTGGCAGTCGCCGTTTCTGGTAGCAGGGAGAGTATCCCGGTTCCGTCGCCGGTGACCGCGGCGGAGGCCGCCACGCTGCAGGTTTCTGATGCCTTGGCGCGGCTGGGGAGCGGCACGGAGGGGCTGACTGAGGGTGAGGCGGCGCGACGGCTGCAGGCAGTAGGCCCGAACGCGGTGCGCTCGTACCGGGCCCGTGCGCTGCCGGTGCTGATGAGCCAGCTGCGGTCCCCGCTGCTCCTGCTGCTTGCGCTCACCGCCCTGGTGTCGGCTTTGTTGGGCCAGACCAGCGACGGGGTGATCATCGGAGCGATCCTGCTCGCCTCGGTCGGCCTGGGGTTCGTCAATGAGTACAAGGCGGCCAAGACTGCCGAGGCACTGCATTCCAGCGTCCATCACCGCTGCGTGGTGTGGCGGGACGCGCACCCGCGCACGGTGGACGTGACGGAACTGGTGCCCGGTGACGTGGTGGAGCTGGAGCTGGGCCAGGTGGTGCCCGCGGATCTGCGGCTGCTGACCACGGCGGGGCTGGAGTGCGATGAGTCGGTGCTGACCGGTGAGTCGCTGCCGGCGGAGAAGTCCACCGATCCGGTCGGCTCCGGCACGCCGCTGGCCGAGCTGAACTGCTGCGCGCTGATGGGCACGGTCGTCCAGGCCGGCTCTGGCACCGGCCTTGTCGCGGCTACCGGCGGTAACGCAGAGTTCGGCCGGATCGCCGTGGGCCTGGAACAAGGGCAGCCCGAGACGGAGTTCCAGGCCGGGCTGCGCAAGTTCTCGATGCTGCTCGTCGAAGTGGCCGGCGTGCTGACCGGCGCGATCTTCATCATCAACGTCGCGCTGCACAAGCCGGTCATCGACGCGCTGCTGTTCTCGCTATCGATCGCGGTGGGCATCTCCCCGCAACTGCTCCCGGCGGTGGTCTCGACCAGCCTGGCCGCCGGGTCGCGGCAGCTGGCCCGCTCCAAGGTCCTAGTCAAGCGGCTGGTCTGCATCGAGGACCTGGGCGACATCGACGTGCTGTTCACCGACAAGACGGGCACGCTGACCGAGGGCAGCCTGCGGTTCATGCGCTCGGCCGGGCCAGACGGCGCGGCCGGTGACGAGCCGCTGCTGCTCGGGCTGCTATGCAACGAGGCGGTCGTCGAGAACGGCCAGGCAGCCGGCGGTAACCCGCTCGACGTCGCGCTGTGGGACTCCCCGTCCGCCGCGGGGCAACAGGCGGCGCTGACCCGCTACCGGCGGCTGGATATCGTGCCGTTCGATCACGAACGCCGCGCGGTGTCGGTCCTGGCCGAGGACGACCACGGCAACCGGATGATCATCACCAAGGGTGCCCCGGAGGGACTGCTCAAGCGGTGCACCGTCATTCCCGCTGCCGCCCGCGCGGCGCTGGAGGCGGAGTTCGCGGCCGGCAACCGGGTGATCGCCGTGGCCACCCGCCAGGCGCCGGGCGTGTCCTCGATCACCGCGGCCGACGAGCATGACCTTTCCTTCCGCGGCATCCTGGTGTTCCTGGACCCGCCCAAAACCACCGCGAGGGCGGCGCTGCAGCGGCTGGCCCGCCTCGGGATCACGGTCAAGATCCTCACCGGGGACAACCCGGTAGTCGCGGCCAAGGTCTGCGCCGAGCTCGGCCTGCCGCCCGGGCAGGTGGCCACCGGCGCCGACATCGACCAGGCCGGCGACCAGCTCGGCGAACTGCTCGCCCGGACTGCCGTCTTCGCCCGGGTCAGCCCCGAGCACAAGGCCCAGATCGTGCGGACGCAGCGGGCCACCGGCACCGACGTCGCCTTCCTCGGCGACGGGGTCAACGACGCCGTCGCACTGCACGCCGCCGACGTCGGGATCTCGGTCGACTCGGCCACCGACGTGGCCAAGGACGCCGCCGACGTGCTCCTGCTCGAGAAGGACCTGAACGTGCTTGCCGACGGGGTCGTGGGCGGCCGGCGGATCTTCGCCAACACCATCAAGTACGTCCTGATGGGCACCTCCAGCAACTTCGGGAACATGTTCAGCGCCGCCGGGGCGTCGATATTCCTCAAGTTCCTGCCGATGCTGCCCTCGCAGATCCTGCTTAACAACCTGCTCTATGACTCCAGCCAGCTGGCCATTCCCACCGACGAGGTCGACCCGGAGCTGGTCGCCCAGCCCACCCGCTGGGACCTGGGCTTCATCCGCAAGTTCATGATCGTCTTCGGCCCGATCAGCTCCCTCTTCGACTTCGTCACCTTCGGCATCATGCTGTGGGTCTTCCACGCGGGGGAGGCACTGTTCCAAACCGGATGGTTCGTGGAGTCCCTGGCCACCCAGACCCTGGTGATCTTCGTCATCCGCACCCGGCGGGTCCCGTTCTTCCGTAGCCGCCCGAGCGCGCAGTTGGTGCTCGCCGCGGTCGGCATAGTCGCCGTCGGCGCGGTGCTGCCTTACACGCCGCTGGCCCACGTGCTGGGCTTCCAGCCCCTGCCGGGCACGTTCTTCGCCGCCCTGGCCGGGATCGTGGTCTGCTACCTGGCGCTGATCGAGGTCGGCAAGTACTGGTTCTACCGCCTTTACCAGGCCCCGGCCACGGCACCGCCACGGCACCGGACCCCCGGCCACCGCGTGCGCCGCCGCGCCGCCCGCTTCGCCGCCCACACCCTTCACCCAGCCCACCGCGATGACGCCGGCCCGGGCCCGCTGGTCAGACCAGGCGGCACAGCTCCGGCCGGGTGACATGAGGTTGCGGTGGCCTTTCGCGCGATACCGAGGGACCTCCGGCTCTAGCACGCCGCCCGCCCGGTGCGCAAGCTCGGTTTATGACTACAGAAGATCGCGTCACTCAGCTAGAAGACCAAATTCACGAACTCCACGACCAGCAGGCCGACCTGCGCAGGCAGCTGGCCAAGGCCCAACTCGACCAGTGGCAGGGGCGCATCGAGGACCTTGAGGTCCAGATGCACCTCGGCGCGGTCGAAGCCAGCGACAAGGCGACCGCGCAGATGAAAAAGCTCCGCGACCGCTGGGCCGACGCCCGGCGGCAGCTCGAGGAAAGCGTCAAGACGGCGTCCAGCGTGGCGGACACGGTGCGCACCGGGCTGGAAAAGGCCTTCGACGATGTCCGCCAGGCCCTCTTCGAGTCCAAGAACAAGCTGACCTCGTCATCCAGCCACTAGCACCTATGCGGGCGGGTCGGTCGCAGTGGTCGGCGGCACCGTTCCCGCCGCGGTCGTCCAAGGCCCGGCTCCTGACTTGGCGGGTGGATGAAGGGCACGCTGGCCGGGCAGCACGACCGTTCGAGCGCATGAGGAGGAGAAATGCCACTAGCAGCTTCGTCATCGTCCTATCCGCTGCTGAATATCTTCTGGACCATTCTGGAGGTGTTCCTCTGGGTGGTCTGGTTCTGGATCCTGATCACCGTGTTCATCGACATCTTCCGCAGCCACGACCTGTCCGGCTGGGAGAAGGCCGCCTGGTTCCTGTTCGTGCTGGTCATCCCGCTGATCGGGGTGCTGGTGTACGTGATCGTCCGCGGCGATTCCCTGCACGAGCACGCGGCGCAAAGGGCCCAGCAGGAGGACACCGAGCTACGGAGCTACATCATCCAGGCGGCCGGCAACCCGCGTCCTGCAACCGCGGACGAGCTGGAGAAGCTCGCTAGTCTGCGGGACCGGGGAGTGATCACGCCAGCGGAATTCGACCAGGAGAAGGCCAAGGTCCTCGGCCAGGGCCCTGGCGGGAGCCGCGCCTCCGCCCAGGCCGGCCCGGACGGGACATGAGGAGAGCGCAGGCACCGGAAACCCCCGGTGACCAGCGATGGCAGGGATCCGCCCAGTTCAGCGAGTGACTGAGCGTGGCTACCCCTCGGAGGGTGGCGGCATGATCGGCCGGCAGGCGGCGGAAGACGGGAACGACCATGTATACAGCAGCGGCAATTACGAGGCGTACGCGCGCCCGCGGAGGCCCGCGGGTGTGGAGAATAAGACGGCGTGGTTCGTGGGCGCGGGACTGGCGTCGCTGGCCGGGGCGGCGTTCTTGATCCGCGACGGCCAGTTGCCAGGTGAGAAGATCACAGTGTGGGTGCCGAAAACCGGTGCCACCTGGGCAGATGCTTTCGGGCAGCGCCGACCCGGTCATGCGGATGGCGTCTGGCGGGCGGGCCTGGTTCGGCTGGCGTGCGATGATCTTCGGCTTGTGGGCTTGAAGCTGATCTTCCTCGTCGTTACCCGGGCCGTGTCGGTGCTGGGCTTGTCGCGGCGGGAGGCGTGGTGGAAGGACGCCGAGATCCTGATGCTGCGTCATCAGCTCGCTGTGGCTGAGCGCGAGCGGCCGAGGGCTCATGCGCGGTTGACCTGGCCTGACCGGGCGTGGCTGGCTCTGCTGGCCGGGACGCTGCCGGCCGGGCGCCTTGCCGGGTTGCGGCTGATCGTGACCCCGGCCACGATCTTGCGGTGGCATCGCGACATCGTCCGCCGCCGGTGGGCGCGGCTGTCGCGCCGCGGCCGATCCGGACGCCCGCCAGTGCGCCGGAATGTCCGGTCGGTGGTGCTGCGGCTGGCCCGGGAGAATGAGTCGTGGGGTTACCGGCGCATCCACGGTGAACTCGCGACCCTGGGCATCACGGTAGCGCCGTCAACGGTCTGGCAGATCCTCAAGGACGCTGGGATCGACCCGGCGCCTCGCCGGGACGGCCCTGGGTGGCCGGAGTTCCTGCGGTCGCAGGCGCAGGGGATCTTGGCTATGGACTTCTTCACCGCTGACCTCCTCAACGGCGCGAAGGTGTACGTCCTGGTGGTGATCGAGCACCGCAGCCGGCGCGTCCGGGTCCTGGGCGCCACGGAGCACCCCGTCCAGTCGTGGGTCGTCCAGCAGGCCCGGAACCTGCTCATGGACCTGGAGGACGCCGGGACACGAGCGAAGTTCGTCCTGCATGACCGGGACGCCAGCTTCACGCGGGCGTTCGATGCCGTGTTCCAGGCGGCCAGGATCCGGGTCATCCGCTCCGCCGTTCAGGCACCCCGAATGAACTCGATCATGGAGCGCTGGATCGGCAGCTGCCGGCGAGAGCTGCTGGACCGGACCCTGATCTGGAACCTGCGCCACCTGATGGCGGTGCTGCGCGAGTACGAGGACTTCTATAATTCCCACCGGCCGCACCGCGCCCTGGACCAGGCCGCGCCACTGCGCTCGCTGCCAGGCGATGTCACCGATCTGGAGCAAATCCGCGTCCGGCGACGCGACCGCGCCGGGGGCGTGATTCACGAATACCACCTGGTGGCATAGGTTTTCGGCACCCACAATAGCCGAGACGACAAGTCTTTTCGGCCACACGTATGTCGTGGGCAACGACGGCGATATCGTCGTGCCGGTCGCGTCGGCTCTCGCCGATGACCGGCAGGGCGCACTGCACGCCGGACCGGGCGCGGGCAGCACGACGCTGAATTGCGGGTCGATTCCGGCCAGCGACATCAGCTGGTATCACGAAAGCCTCTCGCTGAAGGCTCCCGCGCCGCCAGTGACGTGCTGGCACCTGACCGAGACCACCGATGCACGCTGGCAAGGCGACACCATCACGGCCATCAAGGCGTACCTCGCGGCGAGACTGACGCCACCGTGCACGTCAGCAGCCCTGTCTAGCGCGCTCCGGGCGGCAAACGAGCCACTCCTCTTGCCTGGGAACTGGGTCGTGCAGGACTACGCCTGCCAGAGTGGCTATGCCCTGGCCGAGCTTGGCGGTAACGGTTACCCTGTCGATGCGGTTTTCAAGCAGCAAGGGGCGTCCTGGACGTTTGTCTACGTTCTGGGGGAGTTCAATTATTGCCTGACCGAGCAGAACGGAAGCATCATCCACAGCTGCAAGGGCGGACCTTCCCAGGCGCTACTTCAGTCGCTCACCCAGAAGGCCAATTCGTCTTCCGTGACACCAGAATTCTACGTCCATAACGGCTACGAGCTGGGATCGCTGTATAAGTATCCGGATTTTCCTGCCCGCATAGGATTGAATAACGGCGCTTACTTGTCTAGTCTTCAGTGGACGCAAGTGGGTCCGCGTAGCGCTACTGCCACCGGCACACTCAATGTCAACAACTGCATTCCCGGTTGTGCCGCAGGCACTTATGTCCAGTACTCGGTCCGGCTGCTAGCGTCCGATCCGCGGCAATGCAATGTCGCAGTGTACGCGCCGTATAGTGACGTATCACAGGAAGTGCGGGCCTACGTCTTCAATCAGATTCAGGTAGCCGCACTCAGCGGAAATCCGCCCTCAGCGTATGTGGGCACGTCGCCGCCGGATCTTCCGCCTGCGTGCGGATAGGGACTTTAACTCTACTGATCGGGGAGACCATCCTTCGCCTGGACTCAGGATGGCCTGCCCCTCGCACTCTTCTGCCGAGATGCGTGCACGACGCGCCAACGGCGTGAGCCCGGAACTGGACGTTCTGCGCATAGCGTCTACTCCCGCAGTGGCGGCGGTTGACAGCGACAGAGTCGGCACGGCATGTCACGTGGTCGACGAGTACTGCCACGGTCTGTTATCTGTGCTTGTGGCTGTGAGCGATGGTCCGGGGTTGGGTCGACGTTGACATTGGCGACCGGACGCGCCTTGAGGTGGCATCCTGGTTCGGTGGTAACCGATTTCGACGGGAGGGGCAGTGGATCCTGTCTCGCTCATACTGACTGCGCTGGCTTCCGGTGCCGCACAGGGTGCCGCCGACAGCGTCAGCGATGCGGTGAAGTCCTCCTACGCGAAACTGACACGGCTGGTCAGCGTCAGATTCTCCGGTAGCAAATCGGCCGAGGTGGCCTTGGCCGAGCACGCCACTGACCCGGAGACGTGGCGCGCGCCTCTGGCCAAGGCACTCACCGCTTGCGGTGTGAGCGGTGACCAGGCCATCATCGAGGCCGCGCAGCAGCTGATGGCCCTGCTGGACCAGACGGGGACAGCGCAGGGCAAGTACCGGGTTGATCTTCAGGGTGCGATGGGTGTCCAGGTTGGCGACGGCAACCAGCAGTTCAACACCTTCAACTCGGTCGCGCCGGCGTTTGTCGTGCCGCCTCCCACAGCTGAGATCCGTCCGGGCCAGCCGGGGAACAAGGCTGCCTTCGGGGAAGCCTTCGAAGCCGGCGGCGGACGGGAGCGTCTCGGCACTGCGATTGATGAGGTCTACGAGGACGGCCCCGGATGGGTGCAGCACTTCGATGGCGGGAACTGCGGCCGGGCGGCGGTGATCTGCGCGCCGTTCGGTGAGTCCGCTGTGGCAGTTGAGCAGGAGATCTGGAACGCGCTTGGGCAATTGGGGCGCGGAACCTACGTCAGCGGAACGGCGGCCGTCGGCTTTCCCGTGGCGTCTGCAGAACGCCCGCTTATCAAGGCCGATGGCAGTCCGGTCGAGCTGAACGGCGGCGCGTGGGGGCGCGGGCGCCTGATCCCGGTGACATCGGGCGGCTGGCGATGGCAGCCGGCGATCGTCATTGACAGCGAGGCATGCCGCGATCAAGACACTGGGTCTTCCCGGCACGGCGATATGGACCTGCGGCTGCGGCTAGCGGCCCGGATGCCCCTGGTCGCTGAGCCCCTGCGCGTCACCGAGGCCGGCCGCGCGCAGATGCTCGCCGAGTTGCCGCTAACTGGCCTGACCGACGTGATAGCGGCCCTGGCCAAGCGCTACGACCTCGAACCGGCGGACTTGACCTGGCAGGAGACGCCCGAGCCGGAAGGCACCAACAACAGCCGGATCGCGGCCTACCAGCTAGTGGTTCCCGGTATCAGCGGCCGCCCCGCACTGCTGGGATCCTTGTGGTTCCTGCTGCCTGGCGGCCGGACTACTGACGTCAGGGCCACCGCAGACCTGTACGTCGACTTCGCTGCCATCCAGACGGACACCGGAGCCACCCCAGCCGAGATTGCCCCCGAGCTCCGCATCACTGCCAGCGAGCTGGTCAGGTTCTATGCCAGCGCCTGGCAGGCGGTAACAGCCCTCGTTCTGACCACCGGCGAGCAGGCATCGGAGCTGCCGCCAGCTGGTGCGCCCCGGCTGGAGCTGTACATCCAGAACCGCCATCCCGAGTTGAGCGGAGGCCCGCGCACCCTGCGAACCCTCGATCTGGTCGATCTCTCCGTCTTCGGCCGGACCCGCCGGACGCAGTTGCGCGACTTGTCGGTCGGCGTGACGACACCGCTGGGTCTGAGCTCTCAAGAGATCGTCTCGCTGGTTCGGCAGGCCATGGTAACGATGGCTAACGACTTCGGCTTCACAGCAGCAGACACGGCGCGGATCTGACGGCCCAGCTAGGCCGCACCGCATCTGAAGGCCGGATGCTCCCAGCGACAGCTGTTCGATCCGGTTGATAATGAACGGGCTCACCAGGAGCAGGCAGCCGGTCGTGACCGCGGCCACCTGGCCGCCACCCACGGCCGGCACGATGCACCGGGTACGCGCTCACCGACACCAGGTCCTCCCCGAGCGCCGTCAGCGCCTAGATTGACCTGGATCGAAGCATGCCCGCCTCCTGCATGCGACGATCACCAGTACGAAATGTACTCCTGAAAGGGGCGGTCACCACGAAATATCACAGGCAATGTCCTGCTGCCCGAAGGGCCTGCGACTACACCGCACGCAGAGCCCAAGCGCCACGTCTGCGACCAGCGTGCGCAGTCGGCGACCTCGGGGCGACAGGCTCGCCCGGGATCTCGACGCATACCGACAGCGAAATCCCGACAGCGACCGCAGCCACGGCTGCATCGGCCGCCGCCGCGGACGAGACCATCGACTTCCCGCGCGCCGCCAGGTCATCCGCATACGCCGCGACACCTACGACATCGACGGGGCATCATCGCCAAGGAGATCGTGCACGGTGCCACCAGCCTGGACGCCGTCCGGGGAACCCCCGAGGCCATGGCCGCCCTGGCCCGCGGGCAGTGGGCCATCGAGGCCGTCCACTGGATCCGCGACACCGCTACCGCGAGGACCACAGCACCGGCCCCGCAGACGACGGCCCCAGGTCATGGCCACCCTCCGCAACGTCGCCATCAGCCTGCTCCGCCTAGCCGGGATCACCAAGATCGCCCGCACCCTGCAGGCATTCAACCGTGACAGCACCCGAATCCTCGACGTCATCCCGCTATAGACGCCGATCCATCCGACTTTGCCGATTCCGTGTTATAGATCCAGGATGCCTACATGCGCCGCTATGGCAAAGCGTCGCCTGGGAGCCGACACTGGAAGTTATGGGTCTGCTCGTTACTGCCGTCGCAGCGGCGATTACCACACTCCTCGGAGTTGTAGTCGGCAGTGTTCTCAGTCATCGCTCGCAGGTCGACCAATGGTCACGCGACCGTAATGCGGACGCCTGCGTTCTTGTCCTGCGCGAGTCGTCTAACGTATTGGTGGAACTCGCCAAGCTGAGCCGAGAACGGGTCGAGCCGGTTGCGGACGGCATCTACGTGCCCAACTCGCTTGACTGGAGACCCTGGAACGAGGCGCTTGCCACGATAATCCTCGTGGCTGATCACGACATCGTCCTGGCGGCGCAGGAAATCGACGCCGAGTTCTGGCGAGTGCACTTGCAACTGCGTAGGGGCTGGCTGGGTGACGGGGGCTGGCCCGCACTTCGGGACCCGATCGAGGCGCGCCGTCAGGATTTCATCAACACAGTCCGGCAGCATGTCGTACGCTCTGGCCCGCCCCTGCGTCGCGTGACCGGACGGCCAGCTCCTGATGATTCCTTCTGGGAGTTCCGTCGCTCATATTTTTCTTCCCCTGAACGCCGGCATACGCCGGACTGACTCGTCCCGGACTATTCGTGAGTGGTAGTAGTCGATACTTCGCAACATCAGACACGGGCCAGCGTGGACCGTCCCGCTACCTGCATCGCCGCAGCAGGGAGGTAACTGCTGGGCGCCGGGCACCCCGGCACCCTGACGTCGCGGAACAACCTCGCGCTGGCCTACCAGGATGCTGGGCGGACGGCCGAGGCGATCCCGCTGCTCGAGCGGACCCTCGCCGACCGCAAGCGGCTGCTGGGCGCCGAGCACCCGAATACGAAAGTGGCCCGTGACAATCTGGCGCCGCTAACGACGTGAGCTAAGGTCGCAGCGATGGCAAGCGAGGATGCTCTGAGCCGAATACGTGCCCACAACGGCCTGTCAGCAGACCGCGCCGCAGGTCAGGGTCATGATGTGTCTCATGGTAAGGAGGAGCTCGACCATGACCACGGCTCGCCGTTAGCGCGCCCTGCCTCCCCGGGCGCGGCCGGGCGGGCGGTCACCGTGATGTCGGCGCGCCACACCAGGCCGTCGTCCAGTCTGCGCAGGTAAACCGGGCCGGCGCCCGGTTCCCAGTCCAGTTCGCCGGCCAGCTCCACGTCGCCGAACCCCACGATGGTGAAGACGCCCTCCAACTCCAGCCACCGCTCGATCCGCGCGTGCAGCGCGCCGCCGAGCACTTCGTCGTCACCTGCCCTCCCGGCCACGGCCGCGCTCCCTTCGGGTTCACGGGTGAATGGGAAACGGGCCGTCTCGCTCGGCTGTGGCCGCGAGGGCGAGCAGCGCCTGGGCGACGGCCCGCGCCTCGGCCGGGGTGATCTCCGCGCACATGTCAGTGCGCTCACCAGTCGTCCCGAGGTTCAGCTCTATGAGGGCCGGGCCCGGGGAGGCGCCCAGCGGGTGCGTCCAGGACTTCAGGACCGCCCGGACGATCGACTGGGGTCCGTCGGCCATGCCCGGGAACGTGTCCGAGGTGGGTACCTCGATCTCGGTCCCGTAGTGGTGGTAGCCGTGGTCGGCGTAGACCGCCTCGCCGTCGGCGAAGTGCCGGCTCTCGGTGCACCAGGGCGGGCACGGGCGCAGGGCGACCGCGTCGCCGTCGAGCGGGTGGACGACTTCCGTCATGCCTTTTCTCCTTAGCCGCGCCCCCGGATGGCTGTGCCGCAGATGAACAAACTATGCCCTCGCCCGACGGCCCGAGGGTGCCCGTTTCCGCAAGTCGGCAGCGAGCTTTGCGCGGGTTTCGCAACAATGAATATGCTAGTGCTTATTCTTATTCAACCACCGGGGCCATTTCGGCTTATGCGAAGCGCGGAGACAGACGCTGCAGTGCCGCGACCGCAGCGCCGACCGGTGCCGATTCCAGGTCCGGCCGCGCATTTCCCTACGCCGCTGCGACCACCCGCCTCTCGCCCCAGGTCCGCGAGTACGGCAGTGTCGCCGTAACGACGGCCACCGCGACTTCCGGCGGCGCGCCAGGCTCGGGAAGGGCTTCGCCTGCTCGGCGCTGCGACCGGCGGATTATGAGTCCGCTCGTCCATTGCCAGACTCCACGGTTCTGACCAGGGCTAACGACCAGCCGATTGCCTTGGCCCGGGTGATTTGACCGCGTATTCGCCGTGCCAGGGCTGGGGCTGGCCTTCATCGGCGTTCCCCGCCGGTGCAGGCGTTAAGGACCAGACGGAGGACGGCAGCGGCTGCCTTGCGGCGGGCGGGCTTGGCCGACCAGACGGCGGGCAGGGCGATTCCCATGCAGACGAGCAGGACCAGCGCCGCCATCCCGCCACTGAGGATCAGCAGCACGTGGGCCGGCAGGGTCACGGCGACGGTGGCGACGGCGGCGATCGCGCGGGCGGAAGCTCTCATGAGGATGAGGATGCGGGCTGGCACCGTAGGCTAGCGCTGGCACCGGAAATGAGCGGATCGCTTGCCCATAGCGGCAGGCGGGACGCCAGAATGAAGACCAGGACAGCGGACGGAACCGGACACCGGAGGCATGTGGCATGGATCTGGGGGACCCGGGCACCGCCTCCGATCCGCTGGGCCTATTCTGCGCCAGGCTCAAGCGCCTTCAGACGCAATCTGGCATCAAGCAGGCGGATCTCCTCGGCGCCGCGGGCCTGAAGGGGTCGCAGGTCTCGGACATCTTGAACGGCAAGATCGAGAGGCCTCCCGACTGGGGTGTCACGATCGCGATAGTTCGCGCCTGCCTGGAGCACGCAAAGGCCGCTGCCCGCCTGGTGCCGCCTGACCTGAGCGACGAGGCGGACTGGCAGCGCCGGTATTTCGACCTTGAACAGGATCTCGACACCGGGGCGCGGGCAAGGCCGCGGCGCGAAGCGCCGGCCGGGCGGCTGCTGGCCGAGGTGACCGACCCGTTCGCCCTGGAAGTCCACCATCCAGTGCAGCCCGATGGCCTGCAGCCCGGTCTGCCAACGCTGCCCGCGTACGTGGCGCGGGAGCATGACTCAGAGCTGGGGCGGGTGGTCGCGGCAGCCGCGCGAGGGGATAGCAGGGTCGTGGTGCTGGTGGGCGGGTCGTCGACCGGGAAGACCCGGGCCTGCTGGGAGGCGATCAGCCTGCTGCGGGAGCGGCCGGAAGGCTGGCGGCTGTGGCACCCCATCGATCCGTCGCGCCCGGAGGCGGCGCTGCGCGAACTGCCCTCGATCGGCCCGTGCACCGTGGTGTGGCTTAACGAGGCGCAGTTCTACCTCGACGCCGCCGGGGGGGCTGGGGGAACAGGTCGCCGCCGGGCTGCGGGAACTGCTGCGCGACCCCGGCCGCGCTCCGGTGCTGGTGCTGGCCACCCTGTGGCCCGAGTACTGGGACCCGCTTACCGCCCGGCCTGCTGCGGGCGCGGTTGACCCTCATGCCCAGGCGCGGGAACTGCTGGCGAGCCAAGACATCACGGTGCCCGCCGCGTTCACCGCCGCCGAACTGGAGCGCCTGTCCGCTGCGCGGGACCCGCGTCTGAACGCGGCCGGGGCGGGCGCGGAAGACGGGCGGGTCGTCCAGTTCATAGCCGGGGCACCGGAACTGATGGCCCGCTACCGGAATGCCCCGCCGGCCGCCGCAGCCCTGATCAATGCGGCGATGGATGCCCGCCGCCTGGGCATGGGGGTGGCGTTGCCGCTGGCTTTCCTGGAAGCGGCCGCCCCCGGGTACCTCGACGACACCGACTGGGACGCCCTGACCGCCGACTGGCTGGAACAGGTCCTGGCTTACACCGCTTCCCCGTGCAAGGGCACCCGCGGACCACTAGCCCTCATCCGCCCCCGCACCGGAGACATCCCGGCCCCCGGACCCTCTTACCGGCTAGCTGACTACCTCGAGCAGCACGGCCGCCACGCTCGCCGCCAACACATTCCCCCGGCTAGCTTCTGGACGGCGGCGCGCTTCGCTAGCCCCACCGACCTGCCTGCCCTCGCGAGAGCAGCAGAGGGCCGCGGCCTGCTTCGAGACGCAGCGCGCCTCCGCAAGCACGCCGTCGCCCAGGGAAACACCGGCGAGGCAGCCACCCTCGTCCGGCATTTGCACTCACTACACAGCGCTGACTGCAACTTCGTGGAGTGGGTCGCCGAAAACACTGTCCTTTACAACGCGTCCACAGCCGCCGACCTGCTGACAGCGCTGCATGACCTAGGCGCGTGCGAGCATGCGACAGCAGTCGCCAGCCGCGCCGTCGAGCAGGTGATCCTCGAAGACCCGTCACGCGTCGCTCAGCTCCTAAGAGCACTGCAGAAAGTCAGCGCGGGCGAGCAAGTGGCGGCGCTGCTAAGACGCGATCCCGCCGCGCTGGCCGTCCTGGACGACCCGTCCGCCGTCGCCCGACTGGTAATAGCACTACGGGAGGCCGGCGCGGCCGGGCAGGTGAGAGCACTGGTCGGCCGCGCTGTTGAGCACGCCCCTGTCGACCGCCCGATGGCCGTACTTCGCCTGATGGACGCGCTGAACAATGTGGATTCGGATAAGCAGATGACGGCGCTAGCCAGCCGCGCCGCCGAGCGTGTTCCCCTCGATAACTTGGCCAACGTCACCGTGCTGGTAACCGCGCTGTGGGATCTTGGTTGCAGTGAGCAGATGACGGCGCTAGCCAGCCCCTGTCTGCGAAAACACGCCGCGAAAACACGCCCCTCTCGACAGCTCGTTCGACGTCGACAACTTCCTGCGAGCCTTGCTCGTTTACACCACCAGCGAGCAGGTGGCGGCGCTGGCCAATCGCATCGGCGAGGAGGCTGTCCTCAAAAACCCGTACGTTTACGCCAAGCTAGCGGCAGCGCTGCCGGAGGCAGACAAGAGCAAGCACGTGGCAGTGTTGGCCAGCCGCACCGCCTTCGATGACGCGTTCGCCGTCTCTTGGCTGCTAAAGGCGCTGACAAATCTCGGCGTAGGCGAGCAGGTGACTGCACTGGCCAGCCGCGCCGCCGAGCATGCCTCTCTAGATGACCCATCGGGCGTCGCCGAACTGCTGGAAAGGCTGCGAAAGATCAGGGCGGGCGACCAATTGGCGGTACTGCTAGCACGTGATCCCGCCGAGCACGCCTCCCTAGATGACCTGCTCGCCGTTGCCAAGCTGCTTACAGTGCTGCAGGATGTCGGTGCGGTTGGGCAGGTGGCTGCGCTTGCCAGCCGCGCCGCGGAGCACGCCCGCATCGATGACCCATACATCTCCGGGCTGCTTACAGCGCTGCAGGATGTCGGTGCGGTTGGGCAGGTGGCTGCGCTTGCCAGCCGCGCCGCGGACCACGCCCGCATCGATGATCCATACATCTCCGAGCTGCTGACAGTGCTGCAAGACCTCGGGGCGGGCGACCAATTGGCAGTACTGCTCGCGCGCGATCCCGCCGAGCACGCCGTTCTCGATAAACCGTCCCATGTCGCCCATCTCCTGAACGCGCTACGGAAGCTCGGCGCACACGAGCAGGTGAGAGCACTGGCGAGTCGCGCGGCCGAGCGTATCCCCCTCGACCACCGCTCTGGCGTTGCAGAACTGGTCCATGCGCTAGAGGACGCCAACGTCGGCAAGCACTTCAACACGCTTCTTCAACGCCTGCCAGCGGAGGGCATGTTCGATCTCTTCTCCAAACAGGCCAACTATCAGATTCGGTATCGGTTCGGTCGTGAGCGAGACGGAAACCCGGCCCCCCCATGGGGATGGAACAACTTGAGCTTACGTAAGCGCTCGAGCGATCCCCGGATAGCTGTCACCAACCCGCTACTAACACGCCCGAGTTCACGTGCCCGACGTTGGGCACATATCGGACACCAGGGCCTTGATCGGCGGATCATGAGTCCAGTCGTCTCGCGCACCCCTCCATGCCGGACTATCTGCGCAAACGACTAGCCCTGTCATCTCCCCTGTCAGGCACTTGACCACGTATTCGCCACAATGCAGATCCGTGATCACAAACCGCTATCGATTGAGTGCGTTCGCATCCGCCAGGGAGGCGACTGATCGTCTCCTTACCATGGGACACTTCATCCATTCCGTGACCAGCCACGATGCCGCGCCCGTGGCGAACTTGGGCACGTATCGGGCAAAATTAGTGCTGAGCGCCTCCGCAGATCTGGGCCCATGTCAGGGCGCTGGGGCGTGTTACGCCCGCTCGCTAGTTCCGGATGGCGATCAGGCTGAGGGAAGGCAGCGAGACTCCGAGGCTTTCGACGTGCCCGGTGCGGGCATCGACCACGGCCAGCTTGCCCTGCCCCTTGCCCTGCCCGGTCACGACGAACAACCACCGGCTATCGGGTGACCAGGCGAGCATCTGGCCGTCCGCCGATTCCCCATCAAGGGGAACAGAGACTTGCTGATCGGATCCCGACGCCAGGTTGATCAGGTGAAGGGTTAGCCGGTCGCCGTTGGCCCGCATGATCGCCGCGGCGGAGCCGTCGGGGGCGACGACGCCGGGCGCCGCCGCGGGCGGGGGCTCGGCCGAAAGACCGGGCAGTGTGTGCCGTGCCCCGGTCGCCGGGTCCACGATGACATTTGAGCAGCGATGGCCAGCGTGGCAGTCAACGATCAGCCATCGGGTCGGGCCGACCGCGGCCAGCATTCCGGCGATCCGCTGGAAGCCGCCGGACCGTACGTCGTCGTACCTGCCAGCGTCGTAATCGACCACCAGCACACCGCCCCGGCCGTCCGGGAACGCCTGCCAAGGGCCGCCCGGCGGCAGGCGCACGGACACGCCGGTCGCGGTCCCGTCCATCCGGACGAGCGGCATCGACGTGACCTGGAATCCGGCTTGCACCCACGCCGTCCCGGGCTGCGGCCCCGGGATCACTATGCCGCCATTGCCAAGCGCACCAGAAAGGACGCGGGCGGGCCGGCCGTCGGGCACCAGGTAACCGGGCACGAAATCCAGCGGGCGGATGATGGCCTCGTGCGGGCCAACGACCAACGAGACCGGTCCACCGCTCGTCACCGGGACGGCCGTCTGCGTGATCCGGCCCGAGGCGAACTGAATCCGCACCAGCCGGCCAGCGCCATAGCCGAACAGCTCCCAGCTTCCCCGCACGCCCAGCAGATGGGGGACTGCCGCGCTTGTGCTCGCCGCGCCTGTGCTCGCCGCGCCGGCGCTCGCCGCGCCTGTGCTCGCCGGCTGAGCCCGCGGCGGGTTGCTCCCGTGCCCGGTGACCAGCGTCGCGACCACCGCGGCCACCGCGGCCAGCACGGCCCCGCAGGCAATCAGCAGCCGGCCCGATGGCCGGCGACCATCCGGGCGCCGCGGTCCGAAGCTGACCTCATCATTCTCATCCAGCGCCCGGCGGCGGGTGCTGTCGTCATCGCGCACAGATTCATCATCAACCTGCCGCCCGCTCCGCCGAAACCACCCGATCCGGTCTTCCTTCGCCCGGCGGGAGCGGTGCCGCTGCCCAGCACCACCCCGCCCGGGAGCACCGTTTGTCACCGCGGGGGGTGGTCGACCTGGTGACTGGGCGCGGCGACCTGGACGAGGCCATGCAGATACTGCGCGCGCCGGCCGACGCCGGGGACGCGTCCGTCTTCGCGCTGCTGGTCGACCTGCTGGTCGAGCGCGGCGACCTGGATGAGGCCGTACAGGTAATACGCGCCCAGGCCGGCGACGTGGACGCCGCCGGCGGGCTGGCCGAGCTGCTGGGCCAGCGCCGGCGACCTGGACGGGCTTCGCGCCCGAGCTGTCGCCGGCGACGGGGACGCTGCCCAGCGGCTGGCCGAGCTGCTGATCAACCAAGGGCAGGGTGAAGAAGCCGAGCGGCTGCGCCGGTTCGGCATGAACCCCGACGGATCGATCGCATCTGCGTGAACCCGCTGGCGAACACGGTCTCAAAACAGCCTCAAAACGTGCGGCGGTTCGGCCAAGTTGTTGGATGTGTTTTGAGACGGCAAACGGCACCACTAGGCGCCTGCGGGCACCCGTCTCATAATCGGGCGTTTATGGAAGCTCCGGGTTAGCGACCATTGACTCGTCCTCGAGCCGCCATATCAGGTGCGTCACGCTGGCTGACCGCCGCCGACCTGCGCGTGACGTTCACCGCGATCGGCCGCCAGAGATCCGCCGGCACCGATGGATCTGCGCCACGCTGCGGGCGCTGTGGGCGGCCACAAGGATCTGCCCGTTGACGGTCACGAAAAAGGGCATTGTGGCCACCACAGAGAGTAA
>CAVZAA010000004.1:0-459132 GCA_963773105.1 uncultured Actinomycetota bacterium | reverse complement strand
GGCGATCTGCTTGGACCCGCCGCCTGGCGGGCCGGCCGGGCCGATCACTCTCCGCGACAAGCGGCCTGCGTATGGAAGCAACTCCTGGCTGCCCCGTCACAAATTAGCGTTGCCGTTGATCTTCGATCCTGACCAGATAATCATGCCGATAACACCAGGAACCGCTCCAGGAGGGCGGTCACTTCGTCGCTGCTGCGCAGGAACTCGTCGACGACGGTGAGCAGCTCGGCGAGGTCGGTCATCATGTTGCTGGTCAGCCAGGCCTGTCCGGCGGCGCGGGCGACGGCCTGGATGGCCAGGGTCGCGTTGCGGTCGTCGATGCCGGTCAGCGTGTCGCTGAGACTGACCGGGGTTCCGGCGGCGATGCTGGCGGCCAGGAGGGGGACGCGGCGCTCGCCGTTACTGCAGGGCAGTTCCCCGGCGTCGAGCGCGGAGATCGCGGCTTCCCAGTCGATGCTGGCCAGCATGCTGCCCGAGTCGCTGGTGTCCGGTTCGGCGGTGATGAACCGGCTGGTGAAGTCCTCGCGGTGCAGCCAGCAGCCGCACCCGATGATGAGCTCGGCGGCGGCCTCGAGGGAGTGGATGCCGACGGCGCTGGCTGTGAGCGCGCCGGGAAGGTCGGCAGGGCCGGGGATGGTCATGTGGCTCCCTCTGAGGCTGGGGGCCTAGCGGTTGCGGACGGCCGGCATGCCGAGGGTGACCGGGCCCGTGGCGGCGGCGCGCTGGGCCTGGGCGCGCTTGCCGCGGAGGTAGGTCAGGGTGAGGTCGATGCCCTCGATTTCGCCGTGCCAGCCTTCGTCGGCGGCCCGCTGGCGGCGCTCGACCAGGTTGGCCTCGAGCTCGTCGAGACGCGGAAGCATCTTGGGGTTAATCGAGAGCATCGGGCACCTGACACAAGCGTGTTCATGCTGACAGGGAATTCCGTATGGGCGCCCGCAGGAGCCCAATTCGACCTTGCGCTTGTCGAAGTGCTCGTTGAAATCGAGCCATTCTTCGGGAGTAGGATCCCGGTATTCGCTCTCGGGCCGGCGAGCGCGCCTGCGGTCCAGAAACTCCTGGTAGTGGCGGACTACGTCTTCCTCGAAGACGGCGACGTACCCGCGTGTGGTTTCGACATTGAGATGTCCGAGCAAAGCGGCTCCGATATGTATGGGGAGCCCGTTGTTGACCAGATCGGTGGCAAAAAGCCTGCGAAAATCATGCGGGGCGAACCGGATCTCGGCGAACTCGGGGTGCGCGGGGATCAGCGCCCTGGCGGCGCGCAAGACGATGGTGCGGACCGCGCTGACCGACAGGGCGCGCGGGGTTCCGCTCTGCATCCGCTGAAAGAGGTAGGGCAGCGGCTCACACCAGTTCCGCTCGTGCTGGTCGTAGCGGGGGCAGACCGGGACGGTGCCGTGCGCGGCGACGTGGCGGCGGACGACCTGGGCGATGACGTGGAACAGCTCGGCCGACATGGGGATGACCCGTTCGCGGTCGCTCTTGGACGGGCTGACCACCAGCAGCGCGACGACCTCGCCGTTCGGCCGCTGGTACTGGCGGACGCTCAGGTGCGTCAGCTCGGTCAGCTCCTCCCGCCGCAGGCCCGCCAGCCGCAGTGTCTCGATGATGGCCCATTCCCAGAAGGCGTTGTCTTCCTCATGGGTCAGCCGCACCAGGGCGCCGGTGTCCCTGTTGATGACGCGCACCGGCTGGCCCGGCCCGGGTCGCTGCCCTCTTGGTTCGGCCGCCCGCTGCCAGGTTGTCCCGTCGACGGTGAACTGCTCGCCCGGCGCGGCTTTCCCGGCCGCGTCGAGCAGGGCCCGCAGGGTTTGCCACCGGTCGCTGACGTGCTGGGACAAGATCGCCAGCAGCGGCTGGCGGTCGCGGGTCCGGGCGGCCATGCGCTCGCGCAGGCGGCGCCTGCGGATGTTGAACCATCGCAGGTCAGCGTCCCGGATCGGGCAGGGTGCGACCCATCTGGCCCAGCGTTCGGGCTCGGCCGCCGCCCAGGTCTGCAGGTCGAGGTAGAGGGCGCGGACGGCGAGGAACGGGCCCTCGACGTTCTGGCGGGGCCTGCCGTCCTTGCGGACCAGCAGGCGCTCCTTCCACGCCCGGACCTGCTGCTCGGACAGGCGCAGGTCAGCCTGGCCGGGGCTGAGCTCCTCGATGATCTTCCAGAAGTACTCGACCAGGCTCCGGACGAGGTTCTCCATGGTCGCGTAGTCCACCTCGGCGGACCGGCGGCGGACGTAGTCCACCAGCAGGTCCCGGATCCCGCGGTTGCGCAGCTGGTGCCGGTCGACCAGGTCCTCAACCGACTTGCGGCCCCGGATCCTGGCGTCTTGCATGGTGCGGGGCGCCCACGCGGGGATCAGCCCGATGTCGTGCAGCGCCGGCCATGCCCCGGCGATGCCCTTGGCGGGGTTCTGCTCGGAGTAGAGCATGACCGCGCCCGGCGTGACGTCGGCCATGGTGATGCCGAAGACGGTCAGCAGGTAGCACAGTTCGGTGCGGGCCTGTTTCCTGGTGTCTTCGGTTACCGGGTAGGCGTCCATCCGGGCCCAGAACTCATCCAGCAGCGGGTCACCGGCGACGGACCTGAAGCGCTCCGCGTAGCGGATCGGGCCGCCGGCCCGCAGCACCTGCATTGTCGGCTGAATCAGCCGGACGCACCAGGCGTTGCTGGCAGCCGTGTGGACGACGCTCTGCCATTTCGGGTCGCCGGCGAGGCCGGCGACCGTGGCCCCCGGCTCGTTCATCCCGGCTGCCTCCCAGCGTTCCTGCCACGTGCCGCCCGGGTGCTGGCCGAGGATCTTCAGCAGCCTGCGCATTCCGTGGCGGTAGCCCTGGAGCGTGTCCCGGTTGCGGCCGGCGGCGGCGAAGACGTCGCTGACGGCTCTGACGACCTCTTCGGCCGGGGCGGCCGACAGATCGCCGGCCGGACGGGGAGGCTTCGCGGGCCGCGGGGGCTCCTCGGCGACGATGCGGGTGGGGAGCCCGGACTCCGGGGTGACCGGGCCGGCGTCGTGGCGGCGGATCCGGTTGCTGGTCGTGTGCGCCCGTACGGTCGGGCCGGACGCGCTATCGGTCACCGAACACCGCCGCGATGTCGTCGGGGCTGTACTGCGCTGCCCAGCGGGCAGGCTCGGCCGGCCGCTGGTAGTGCTCGGCGAGCTTCCCGAGCAGGTCTTCCAGCCCGACCGGCGTGTAACGGGCGGTGGTGGTGACGTGAGCGTGCCGCAGGATGCTCTGCACCTCCACCAGGGTCAGCCCGGGGTCGCGGGCCATCCGGGTCGCGGCGGTATGCCGAAGGTCGTGCAGGGTCCAGTTGGTCCCCAGGTGATCGTTGGCGCGCTGCATGACCCGCCGGGCTGCCGAGTAGGTCAGCGGCCGGGGGTTACCGCGCCTTGCCCGCCAGACCGGCCCGCCGCCGGCCGGGAGGCCCGCCTCGTCGAGGTAAGCGGCAAGGTAGGCCAGGGCCTCCGGGGAGACCGGGACCTCCTGCTGCAGCCGGGTGCCCTTGGAGACCACCCGCAGCTTCCCGGCCTGCCAGTCGACGTCGGCCAGGCCGACGCCAAGCAGTTCCTCCGCCCGCGCCCCGGAGGAGACCCAGCAGGCCAGCAGCGCGCGGTCGCGGGCGCAGCTCATCCGCGCGAACAGCTCGTCCCACTGCGCGTCGGGGATCGCCCGGATCGGCCTGGGCTGGACTTTGGGCCGCAGCCGTCCCCGGCGGAACTTCCCCGGTGCCTCGACCGGCGAGGCGTGCGCCAGGGCCCGCCGGCGCGACTTGCTCTCCGGGACCGGGTTGAGGGCCGGGCCGCGGCCGAAGTGCCGGTGGAACTCGTAGAAGCCGTGGACGACCGTCAGGTTGTGCGCGGTCGTGGCCGGCGTGTAGCCGGCCGACGGAACCGGCTTGCCCGTCTTCGGGTTGACCGATCCCGGCGGGTAGCCGCCCGGCCTGCTCCGCTTCCGCTGCGGGTTCCCCGCCGACCGCAGCCACCCCACCAGGGCGGCGGCCCCCGGTCGATTGTCTCGTTGCAGTCCCCTGGGTAGACGCGGAAGAGGCGACCAGGGAAGCGGTCATGCAGGTCCGCCCGCAAGATGGCGGCCTTGGTGGGAAGTTCGCAGAAGGCAAGGCGAGTGAATACCGGTGACGCGGATAGTGCAAGCCTGGCCGAGCCGTCGAACTCCTCTCGCGTCTGTGCGTCCCGGTTGAACGGTTCACCGGCCATCAGGTCGATGTAGATCCGCTCAGATGACTTCCCGGACGACGCCTGGTTGAACGCGGACAGGTAGCCGCCGAGGATCTCCAGCTTGTTGCGTGTCCAATACGGCCACTCTCGCATCTTCGGACTCTCCTGGCGCTTCATCGTGTACGTGAACAATCCAGTCGACTATAGATCACGGCAGGATGGGTTGCGATGGTTCCGGAAGTAGGCAGTGATCTGTTTAAAAGCCGAATTGGCAATTTGTTGCCAATTCATCGGCCAGGCCGGGCCGGGCCCGGTAATCATAACGAAGCCGACTTGCCGGATCCGTCGACGGTCGTGCGCGGCCGTAGTTGGGCCGGGTTCAGGAGAATGGACGGTGGGAGGCGGAGCTAAGGGTCCGTTCGGAGGAAAAGATTGTGAATTTGCCTTGATCTCACCGCGCGGCGGCGAGCAGGTCGCGGCGATGGCGCTGGCACCAGCGGCGGGCCCGGGCGGCGGCGGGCGCGACCGCGCGCCAGTGGTCGGCGAAGCCCTGGTGGCCGGCCGCCGCCGCCTCGGTAACGATGGCGTAGGTCCAGTCGTGGTTGGCGAGCACCGCCTCCGCGACCCGCCTGCGGTCGGGCCGGGGGAGCCCGCTCGCCTCGAGCAGGATGCGGAACCGCTCGAGCGCGCGCCCGCGGCGGCCGTCGGTCACGTCGGCCTCGTCGAGCAGCGGCACCAGGGAGCGGGCGGCGGCGGCGTAGTCCCACACCGCGCTGCCCGGCCCGGCCAGGTCGAAGTCGATCAGCGCGACCGCCCGCCCGTCGCGGAACACCAGGTTGGCCGGGTACACGTCGTTATGGCTGACCAGGCCGGTGCGGTAGCGGGCGGGGACCGGTCGGGGCCAGTCGTAGCCCGTCGGGTCGAACGACGATGCCGCCTGGTGGTAGCGGCGCAGCAGCTCGGCCACGCTGACGAGGGCGTCGTCGGTGAGCGTGTCGGCCGCCAGCGGGGGGACCGCCGCCCGGCCCTCGATGTAGCTCAGCGTCTCGGTGGCCGGCCCGGTCGAGAGCACCCGCGGCGCGCCGTCGAAGCCGACCTCCGCCAGGTGCTCGAGCAGCGCGTGGGTGGCGCGCCAGCAGGGGCCCGCGGGCCTGCGCACGGTGTCGCCGACGCGGACGACGCGGCCGCGGTTGGCGGTGCCGCCGCACAGCGGCTGCCCACCGTCGGCCGACGGGCGCGGGCTAGGCACCTCCGTCGTGGCCGTCCACGGCGCTGAGCAGGGCTCGGGCGAGACTCGTGTGGGTGACAAGGCCATGGACAAGCCCTCCTCGGATCGCGGCCCGCACCGCGTGACTTTTCGCGGCGTCATAGGCGACGGCAAGGACGAATGGGATCTCGGTGAACAGCGGGGCCGGCGTCACGATCATCCGGCTGTCGAGCGGAGTGCCCAGCGGGCGGCCGTCGGCGCCGATGAACACCCCGGCCAGCTCCGCGTGGACGCCCAGGGCGGTGAGCGCGTCCCGCTCGTCGGCCGTGACCGCGTCGTAGATCGTCGACAGCCCGGGTTCCCACGCGCCGATCGCGACCACCGCGATGGTCACGCTGGGGACGAGGGCGAACGCCTCCGCGATGTCGCCCTGACGGCGGATCGCGGCGGCCGTCTGCGGGTCGTCGAGCAGCATCGGCGCGTAGAACACGTGCGCGGGGCCGCCGCCGATGCGCGCCACACTCCTGACCAGGTCGAGCAGGTCCCGGCCGTCGGGCGGCGGCACCGCGCCGGTGAGCTGCACGATCGGGCACGGCGGGAGCTGGGTGAGCGCGGCCGTGAGCCCGCTCAGCGTCCGTGACCAGGACAGGCCGAGCACGTCGCCCGGCTTGATGAGGTCCATCAGCACCTGGCCCACCTCCTCGCCCAGCCGCACCCGCAGCGGCGACTCGTCGTCGCCGAAGTTGAACACGAACGCCTGCTTGAGGCCGAATACCGAGCAGAGCTCGGCCGACAGCCCCGCGTCAAGCACGCCGCCCGGCAGCCCGATCTCGATGCGGACCAGTCCGCTCTCCCGGGCCGAGTCGAGCAGCCGCGCGACCCGGAACCGGCTGATGCCGAGCCGCTCGGCGATATCGATCTTGGAGACGCCCTCCAGGTAGTACTGCCGCGCCACCCGCGCGGCGAGGACCACTTCGGACGGCCGATCAGCCGACAAGCTGGCCATGTACGCCTCCGGCCATGTGCTCATTTGAGCGCATATATCTCATGTTTGCAGCTTCTATTGACATTGCATAGCGGCGAGTTCAGTGTGAAGTCAAGTTCATTTGAGCACATCCCGCTCATATGAGCATACCTCGTGCAGGGTCGGCGGCGCTTCGCGCCGGAACGTCCTCATCGCCGTGGAGGTTCATTTATGAGTTCGTCCAGGTCCTCCTTTTCTAAGAGAAGGCTCGCGGCCGCCGGATGCGCGGTCGCACTAGCAACGCTGGCCGCCGCCTGTTCAAGCGGCGGCGGGTCAAGCAGCAGCGCCGGGGCCGGCGCGAGCAGCGGCAGCTCCGGCACGGTGACCGTTGCGGTGGTGTCCAATCCGCTGATCACCGGGCAGATGATCCCGCTCACCCAGTCCGTGTTCGAGAAGGAGAACCCGGGCATCAACGTCAAATTCGCGACCTACACCGAGGGCGACCTGCGGGCCGCCATCGAAAAGGACGTGAGCACGCACAGCAATTCGTTCAACGTGGTGATGATCGGCCCGTACGAGACGCCGCTGTTCGCGAAGAACGGCTGGCTGGTCGACCTGTCCAAGCAGTACATCGCCAGCGACCCGTCCTATGACGCCGCCGACCTGCTGCCGCCGGTCGCCAAGGCGCTCTCCTACAAGAGCGACCTGTACTCGGTGCCGTTCTACGGCGAGTCCTCGATGCTGTACTACAACAAGACCCTGCTGTCGGCCGCGGGCGTCACCATGCCCCTGCACCCGACCTGGACGCAGGTCCAGGCCGCGGCGGCCAAGGTGAACCAGCCGGGCAAGGTCGCCGGCATCTGCCTGCGCGGCCTGGCGGGCTGGGGCGACAACATGGCCGCGCTCGACACCGTGATCAACACCTTCGGCGGCGAGTGGTACAACATGAACTGGCAGGCGCAGCTCGACTCGCCCGCCGTCTCGGCGGCCACGAACTTCTACGTGAACCTGGTCAAGAACTACGGCGAGTCCGGTGCCTCCAACGACAGCTTCAACCAGCTGCTGACGCTGTACGGGCAGGGCAAGTGCGCGATGTGGTACGACGCCACCGTGGCGGCGACCTCGATCGCGACCACCTACCCGGCGGTCTACGCGCAGACCGGCTACGCGTTCGCGCCGGTGCAGAAGACCGCCTCCTCCGGCTGGCTGTGGTCGTGGGCGCTCGGCATCCCGCAGGGCGTGAGCGACCAGGGCGCCGCCTGGAAGTTCGTCTCCTGGGCGACCTCGAAGGCGTACGACACCCTGGTGGCGCAGAAGTACGGCTGGTCGGCGGTGCCGCCGGGCACCAGGACCTCCCTGTACAGCAACCCCAGCTACCAGAAGGCGGCCGCCGCGTTCGCCAACATCACCCTCCAGTCAATCGACGGCACCGACCCCGATCACCCGACCGTGAGCCCGGTGCCCTACGTGGGCGTCCAGTACGTCGACATCCCACAGTTCGAGACCCTCGGCCTCCAGGTCGGCCAGCAGATCGCGGGCGCGATAGCGGGCACCGAATCGGTGAGCCAGGCGCTGTCGGCCGCCCAGTCCGCGGCCTCGGCCTTCACCCCGGCCGAGCTCTCCGGCTCGAACTGACGCAGGGACAGTCGATTACATGGCGGTTCTCGAGGACGTCACCTCGCCTCCCGCGACCGGGCTCCGGCCGCGGGGGGCGAGCCGGCGCGAGCGCTGGCAGCGGCGCCTGCCGCTGCTGCCCGCGCTGATCTACACCATCGTCGTCACCCAGGTCCCGTTCCTGGTGACGCTCTGGTACAGCTTCCAGAGCTACTTCTGGAACGAGCCCGGCGGCGCGCACTGGACCGGGGTGTCCAACTACCGCGAGGTCTTCACCGACCCGAGCTTCCGCAGCGCGCTGTGGCGCTCGGTGACGATGACCGCGATCGCGGTGATCGTCGCGATGGCGCTCGGGATCGCGCTCGCGGTGCTCCTGGACAAGAAGTTCCTCGGCCGCGGCGTGGTCCGCACGCTGATCATCACGCCGTTCCTGGTCATGCCGGCCGCCGCCGCGCTGATCTGGTCGGGGCCCATGCTCGACCCGAACTTCGGGCTGCTCAACTGGCTGCTCGAGCCGTTCGGGGTGCACCACGTGGCCTGGCTGACCACGCACGCCTACGGGTCGGTGATCGTGGTGATGATCTGGCAGTGGACGCCGTTCATGACCCTCATCGTCCTCGCGGGCCTGCAGGGTCAGGCGCAGGACACCCTGGAGGCGGCCAAGGTCGACGGGGCGAACGCGTGGGCGACGTTCCGCGAGCTCACCCTGCCGCACCTGCGCCCGTACATCGAGCTCGGCATCCTGCTCGGCTCGATCTACCTGGTGACCGCCTTCGACCAGGTGCGGCTGATGACCAACGGCGGGCCCGGCACCGAGACCACCACGCTCCCCTTCTACCTGTACCAGAAGGTGAACTACGCCTTCGACATCGGCGGGGCGGCCGCCGCGGGCGTGGTCACCGTGGTCCTGACGATCATCGTCGCCAGCTTCGCGCTGCGGATGTTCGCCCGGGTCTTCCAGTTCGAGGAGGCAGGATGACCGCGATCACGGCAGCCGACGCGCCCGCCGGGGGCACGGCCGTCGGGCCCCGGCGCCGGCGCCGGGCCCGCGAGATCTCCGGGCAGGCGGGCTGGGCGGTGCTCGGCTGGGTGGTCGGCATCGCCTTCTTCCTGCCGATCCTGTGGATGGTGATCACGGCGTTCAAGCCGGAGTCGGCCGCCGAGACCTGGCCGCCGCAGTTCACCTTCAGCCCCACCCTGAGCGAGTTCCGGCTGGTCTGGGACGGCATGGGCCCGTACATCGAGCACTCGGCGATCGCGACCGTGGGCTCCACCATCGTGGTCCTGGTGCTCGCGCTGCCCGCCGCCTACGCGCTGTCGATTCACCCGGTGGGCAAGTGGCGCGACTCGCTGTTCTTCTTCATCTCCACCAAGATGCTGCCGGTCGTCGCGGCGATCGGCCCGCTCTACGTGATCGCCCTGAAGACGCACCTGCTCGACAGCCTCTGGCTGCTGATCATCCTGTACGCGGCGATGAACCTGCCGCTCGCGATCTGGATGATCCGCTCGTTCATGCTCGAGGTGCCGACCGAGATGCTGGAGGCCGCCCGGCTCGACGGCGCCGGCCGGTTCAGGGAGATCACCGAGGTCATCATGCCCGTGGTCTCTCCCGGCCTGGTGTCCACCGCGCTGATCTGCGTCATCTTCGCCTGGAACGAGCTGTTCCTGGCGCTCAACCTCACGGTCACCAACGCGTCGACGATGCCGATGTTCCTGATCAGCTCGGTCCCCCAGGAGGGCCTGTACATCGCGCACCTTTCCGCGGCGGCCACGATCGCCTCGGTCCCGGTGATCATCGTGGGCTGGATCGCGCAGCGCTCGCTCGTCCGCGGTCTCTCCATGGGGGCGATCAAGTGACCGGTCAGCATCGGCGCGCGAAAGATCAAAGGCTTCAAAGGCATTCGCCCGAACGGACCGTTGCTTCGAGGAGGACCCTCCATGGCAGGAGTTAAGTATGTGGCGGCGAGCCGGGTGTACGCCAAGGGCGTCAAGCCGGCCGTCGACATGCTCGACCTCGACATCAAGGACGGGGAGTTCATGGTCCTGGTCGGGCCGTCGGGCTCGGGCAAGACGACCGCGCTGCGCATGCTGGCAGGCCTCGAGCGGCTGGACGGCGGCCGGATCGAGATCGCCGGGCGCGACATCAGCGACGTGCAGCCGAAGGACAGGGACATCGCGATGGTGTTCCAGAACTACGCCCTCTACCCGAGCAAGACCGTCGCCGAGAACATGGGCTTCGCACTGAAGATGCAGCACGTGCCCAAGGCCGAGCGCGACCGGCGGGTGCGCGAGGCGGCCCGCATCCTCGACCTCGACGAGGGCCTGCTCGACCGCAAGCCGAAGGCGCTGTCCGGCGGCCAGCGGCAGCGGGTGGCGATGGGACGGGCCATCGTCCGCGAGCCGAAGGTGTTCCTGATGGACGAGCCCCTCTCCAACCTGGACGCCAAGCTCCGGGTGCAGACCAGGAGCCAGATCGCTGAGCTCCAGCGCCGCCTCGGCATCACCACCGTCTACGTGACCCACGACCAGGTGGAGGCGATGACGATGGGGCACCGGGTGGCGGTGCTCAGCGGCGGGACGCTGCAGCAGTGCGCGTCGCCTCGCGAGCTCTACGACAACCCGGTGAACCAGTTCGTGGCCGGCTTCATCGGCTCGCCCGCCATGAACCTGCAGACGGCCCCGCTGACCGACGACGGCGCCAGGCTGGCGGGGACCGTCATACCGCTCGCCCCGGCGGTGCGCGCCGCCGCCCGGCGGGATGCGCTGACCGAGCTCGTCATCGGCATCAGGCCCGAGCACATGCACCTGGCCGGCCGGGCGGCGGGGGACGCGGGCGGGGCGTCCGCCGACGGCGCCGGCCTGGCGGGCGGCCGCGGCGAGGCCGGCCAGCCCGAGTTGGCGGGCGAGGTGCTGCTGGTGGAGGAGCTGGGCGCCGACGCACTGCTGCACGTGCGGCTGGCCGACGGCGGCGGTTCGGTGGTGGCGCGGACCGAGGGGCGCAGGACGCCGGCCCCCGGTCAGCGGGTCACCTTCCGCGTCCAGCCGTCGGACGTCTTCGCCTTCCACCCGGTCACCGGTGCCCGCCTGGCGGGCTAGCGCCCGCCGGCTAACACAGCTGTTCAACCATTTCGATGGAGGTCACATGCGGGCCATCGTGCTCGACCGTCCCGGCAGCTTCCGGGTGGCAGAGGTGCCTGATCCCACCCCGGGGCCGGGCCAGATCGTCGTGAAGGTGGACTGCTGCGGAATCTGCGGCACGGACCTGCACATCATGGACGGCGAGTTCCCGCCGACGCCCTACCCGATCACGCCCGGCCACGAGTTCGCGGGGACGGTCGCGGCCGTCGGGGCCGACGTCGCGATCCGGCTGCCGGTCGGCGCTCCGGTCGCGGTGGACCCGTCGCTGTACTGCGGCTACTGCCGCCGCTGCCGGTCCGGCCACGACAACCTGTGCGAGAACTGGGCGGCCATCGGCGACACCGTGGACGGCGCGTTCGCCGAGTACGTGCTGGCCCCCGCCGTCAACGCGCACCTGCTGCCCGACGGCATCGACGGGCAGGCGGGCGCGATGGTGGAGCCGCTGGCGTGCGCGGTGCACGGCCTGCGGCGGCTCGGGCCGGTGTTCGGCGACTCGGTGGTGCTGACCGGGGCCGGCACCATGGGACTGCTGCTGCTGCAGTTGCTCGTGCACGCCGGGGCCGGCCCGGTCACGGTCGTGGACCGGGTCGCCGACCGGCTGGCGGTCGCCCGCAAGCTCGGGGCGGCCCGCGTTACCGCCGACGTCGGCGAGCTGGCGGACGAGCGGTTCGAGATCGCGGTCGACGCGACCGGCGTGCCGGCCCTGATCGACGCCGCGACGGGGCTGCTCGACCGGGGCGGGCGGCTGCTCGTCTTCGGCGTGTCGCCCGCCGAGGCGGCGATCAGCGTGTCGCCGTTCCGGATCTACAACGACGAGATCACCGTCACCGGCTCGATGGCGATCCTGCGCAGCTTCGCCCCGGCCGTCGAGCTGCTCGCCAGCGGCGCGGTCGACCCGCGCCCGCTGCTGAGCGAGCCGCTGCCGCTGGCCGAGTTCGGCGAGGCGCTGCGCCGGGTGCGGGCGGGCCAGGGGATCAAGTGGCACATCCGCCCCTCCTGAACTACTGGCGGGAGGCGGAATCGGTCGTTCGTGGGATAGTGGACCGTTGTCTACAGCGGGATGTACACAACGGTCCACTATCTTCACTGTCCACTCGGGCGGAGGCGCTGCCGGTGATCGTCGTCGCGGGTGAGGTGCTGGTCGACCTGATCGTGCAGCCCGACGGCGGGGTCGATGCGCGGCTGGGCGGCGGCCCCTATAACACCGCGCGAACCCTGGCCAGGCTGGGGGCGGCGACCACGTTCTTCGGCGGACTGGCCGAGGACCGCTTCGGACGTCTGCTCCGCGACGCACTGCGGGCCGAGGGCGTGGTCATCGGGGTGCCCGGCCCGTCCGCCGCGCCGACCACGCTGGCGCTGGTCGACCTCGATCAGGCGGGCGTCGCCCGCTACAGCTTCTACCTGACGGGCACCGCCGCGGCGGACCTGGACTACCCGGCGCTCGCGGCGGGGTACGCCGAGACCGCCGGCCGGGCGCTCGACGCGGCCGGCGGTGGCGGGGCCGACAGCGGCGTGGCAGGCGTCGGCGTGACCGGCGGCGGCGTGGCAGGCGGTGGCGGGGCCGGCGGTGGCGCGCGGGGGGTCTGCGCCGTCCACATCGGTGCCCTCGGCCTGGTCATGGAGCCGATCGGGGCGGCCATCGAACGCCTGCTGCTGACCGATGTGCGGGCCCGACGCCCTGGTGATGCTCGATCCCAACTGCCGGCCGGGCGCGATCGCGGACCGGGCGGCCTACCTGGCGCGCATCGAGCGTGTCACGGCTCGCGCCGACGTGGTCAAGGCGAGCGTGGAAGACCTCGACTACCTCTACCCCGGCTCGCCCACGGTCGAGGCGGCCGAGTTGCTGCTCGCTGCCGGGCCCGCGCTGGTTCTCGTCACCGACGGCCCCCGACCCGCCCGCGCCTTCTTGCCAGGCCGGCCGAGCGCGCCCGACGCTCTGGTGACGGCGGACGTGCCGGTGGTTCCCGTGGTGGACACGATCGGCGCGGGCGACGCCTTCGGCGGCGGCTTCCTCGCCTGGTGGACCGAGAACGGCCTCGGTCGCGACGACCTGCGGCGCCCGGACCTGGTCGGGGCCGGGCTGCGGTGCGCCGCCGCGGTCGCCGCCCTTACCTGCACCCGCCCGGGCGCGGACCCGCCCAGGCTGGCCGATATGCAGGCTCGGAATTGGTGGCCGCGGGCCGTAGGGAGCCTCGACTAGCGCCGCCGCCATCCGGCCCGCTGGTTGCGCCAGTGCCCCGGAACGCGATCTGTCGCCCACGCCAGCGACACCACTAGGCGCAGTCGATGGCGTCGGTGACAGGAGCCTGAACCTGTCGATGGCGTAGCCGACAGCGTCAGGCGGGGAGATCGGAATAGTGGGAGGCGTCGCCCTTGCGCACGACGGAGGTGTCGCCGCTGATGCCGACCGGGACCGGGCCCGCCACGGTGACCCGGTGCAGCAGCCGGGGCTCGTCGTCGTAGTCGGCGACGGCGTAGTGCTGGGTGGCCCGGTTGTCCCAGATCGCGATGTCACCGTCGCGCCAGGTCCAGCGGACCGTGTTCTCAAGCCGGGTGACATGCCGCTGGAGGAGGCTGAAGAGCTCGTTGAAGTCGACCGACGACAGCCCGGTGAAGGACCGGACGAAGTGGCCCAGCAGGAGCGTCGGCTCGCCGGTCTCCGGGTGGATGCGAACGACCGGGTGCTCGGTCTCGAACTCCATCTGCCGGAACTGGTCCCGGTAGCCCTGCTCCTTGACGTCGACGCCGCCGATTATCATCCGGTCGGCGGCGTAGTCGAACAGGTTAGTGTGCACCGCCCGCAGGTTGCCGACCAGCGCCTTGAGCGCGGGGTGGAGCCGGGCGTAGGCCGCCGCGGTGTTCGCCCAGACGGTGGTGCCGCCGTAGGGCGGGAGCACGAGCGCGCGCAGCACGCTGATTGCGGGCACCCGGTCCACGAAGGTCACGTCGGTGTGCCAGGAGTTGGCCTTCTGCTGCTCGGAGTCAATCGGCAGGATCGCCACCCCGTCGCCGCTGACCGTCGGGTGCGGCTTGGTCAGCGGGCCGAGCAGCCGGGCGAAGGCGCGCTGATCGTCGTCGGTGAGGTCATGCTGGTCGCGCAGGAACACCACCTTGTGCCTGAGCAGGGCGGCGCGCAGCTCCGCGAGCGCGGCCGGTTCCACCTCGCCGTTAGCCCGGACTCCCTCGACCACGGCGCCGATGACGCCGCCGACCTGCCGGACGGCGATGCGGTGGTAGTCGACGGCGCGGGCCGGCCCGAGGGTTCCCGCGGGTGCGGCGTGATCCTTGAGCTGAGCCATTCTTAGTCCCTTCTCGCATTCCCCCTATACCCTCACATCGACCTTTGCCGATAGTCAAGTATTCAGACTCGTTTAGTTGGAAATATCAGGCCTTCGGGAACGCGGACGGCGCCATGTCCATGGCGCCCATCGGCTGTCCGTTGAAGGCGATGTTGTGGTGGACGTGCAGCCACCAGCTCCATACCGCTAGGTGCGGCGACCCGGTCACCTCGCCCAGCATGTTGCCGTCGGTCTCGGTCCAGATGATGTCCTCGGTGTTCGTGCCGCTGTTGTAGCTGCAGAACATCCGGCCGGCCGCCTGGCTGGCCGCGTCCAGCTTGCCCGTTTCCAGCTGCTGGATGGAATACGCCCGGCTGTGCTCGCCGAAGTGGTTCCAGGAGATTTCCGCGCCGCCCGCCGGCGGCGCCGACGCCCCGCAGTCCTGCCGGTTGACCACCAGCCGCCCGTTGTTGGCCTGCTTGATCGCCGCCTCGTAGGCCTGGTAGAGAGCGCCGGCGGAGCCGTAGTTCTGGAAGAACGCCATCGTGATCCCCGGATACGGGTTGCTGCACTCCGCGGATACCGCAGTGGCGAACGTGCAGCTACTCGGCGGCAGGAACCCGGTCGTCCACACGGTCGCGTTCACCAGGGCCAGAGCCTGCTTGAGGGTCTTCTGCGCGGTCGCGGGCAGGATCGGCGGCGTGAGCGCCGTACTCGTCGCCGACGTGCGCGCCGCGGCCGGCGCCCCCGCGGCAACCGCCGGCGCGGGCGACGAGCCGGCCCCGGGCTGCTGGCCGGAGTCGGCTCGGCCAGGAAACCCGAGCCACGAGCCCAGCGTGATCCCGATGCCCGCCGCGAGGGCGAACGCCAGCGCGAGCAGGAGCACCGGAACCTTGCGGCCGACCTGCTGCTCGCGTCCGGCCCGGTCCATGGTCACCCGGACCTGGTCGCCGTGCTCGCCGGAACTGCCCGGACCGTCGCCGCCGCCCTCGCCGGACGGCCCGCCTGGCAAGTCCGGCCCGACCGGCCCGCCCGGCCCGCCCGGCCCGTCGAGGCCGGGGAAACCGTCCGGCAGCGGGCGGCCGGGCAGATACGGCGACCATTCAGGGACGGGCGCGAGTTCCGGCAGCGCCGGCCGGTTCTCGTGCGGCAGCGAGGTGGGACGCGCGATGCTCGTGGCCAGGACGCGCAGGCCCGTGTGCACGTCGCGGGCGTCGGGCGCGTCGTGGGCGACCTCCCGGTAGTCGGCGGCCGACGGCGTCGGCCGCAGCACCCGGCGCGACAAGCCGGCGGGCGGGGTAGCCGCCATCGGGACATCGGCCATGCCGAGCGCCTGCCGCGCCGACGCCACGAACTCGCGGCAGTTTTCGTACCGGTCGCCCGGGTGCTTGGCCAGCACCCGGCCGAACACCTCGTCGATGGCGGGCGGCAGGTCGGGGCGGAGCAGGGTGAGCCTGGTCGGCGGCTCCTCGACGTGCGCCCAGATGATCGCCGCGTCCAGGTCCTTCTCGAACGGCACCCGCCCGGTCAGGCATTCGTAGAGCACGCAGCCGAGCGAGTACTGGTCGGCCATCCCGAGCACGGAAAGACCGCGGATCTGCTCGGGCGCCACGTAGTCGATCGTGCCGAGGAACTGCCCGGTGGCGGTCAGGCCGGTGCGCCCGATGGCCGGCTTCGTGATCCCGAAGTCGGCCAGGTAGAGGTGGTCAGGGTCGGAGTCGTCGTTGCCCCGCTCCGTCAGCAGGTTCCCCGGCTTGACGTCACGGTGCACCAGGCCGCGCCGGTGCGCCGCGTCGAGCGCCCGCGCCGCCTGGCCGAGCAGGAAGATCGCGGTGTCTGGCAGCAGCCGCCCGCGCTTGGAGATCATCTGCCGCAGGTCGGTGCCCGAGACGCAGCGCATCGCGATGTACAGCAGTCCGTCGCTCGACCCCATGTCGTGAATGGGGATGACGTGCGGGTGGTTCATCGCGGCCGCGATCCTCGACTCCTCCAGGAAGCGCGTGCGGAACACGTCGTCGGTCGCGAGCTCGGGTGCCAGCACCTTGAGCGCGATCACGTTGCCGAGTCGCGGGTTCTCGGCCTGGTAGACGGTGCTCATGCCGCCCTTGCCGAGGACCGCCCGCAACCGGTATCCGGCGAATTCGTCGCCCACCAGCGGTAGTTCGGGCATGTCAGACTCCTATCCGCCGATCGCCGCCCAACCCGGGGTGAGCCCGGAGCGGGCCCGGCAGCCATCGCCTGTCGCACTGAATCTCACACTTAGTGAACAATAGATCGCATTCAGTAGTCAATAGGGATATCGCCCGCTGCGCCGGTCATGTACGGCTAGCCCCGTGATGTCCCCATATAGAAGTTGATGAACGGATGCGATGCTCGATATTGACCCCCGTGTTTGCCTGTTTTCCAGCGCAAGCAGGGGTTCACATGTAACCGTTGGTAGCAAGATGGACACAGTGGGATCACTAAACGGGGGCGGAGTGATCAAGTGAAGGGGACAGGCAGGCATACGTCGGGGGCTCCGGCCAGGCGGCTGAGCGTGACCGCACTGGCCGTGGGCGCCGTGGCGATCACCGCGATCGCCGCGGCCGTCGCCGCGTCGGGGTCGGCGGGCGGCGCGACCTCCGGGACGCGGCTGATCGGAGAGGTGGGCCCGGACAACGCCGCCTCCTCGCCCGGACCGGCCTGGGCGTACGCGGCGCCGGCCATGATCAGCACCGGGCACGCGGTCGTCACACGGCTCCCGGTGGCAGACGCGCCGCTGGTGCTCACCGCCGTCGAGCGCAGGGACTGCCCGGCCGCCGCCGTCGCCTGCGTTGACCTGGCGAGGCACCTCACCTGGCTGCAGTCCCACGGGAAGGTCAGCTTCGGCCCGGTCCGGATGGAGCCGGGCAAGCCCGGCTCGGGGCCGCACGCGACCCCGAGCGGCACCTTCCAGGTCGAATGGAAGGGGGGCCGGGACTTCGTCAGCGACATCTACAACGAGCCGATGCCGTGGGCGACCTTCTTCGCCCCCGGCGGCGTCGCCTTCCACGGCGGCAGCCTGACCCAGTGGTCGCACGGCTGCGTCCACCTCACCGTCGCCAACGCCCACTACTACAACGAGCACCTCCCCATCGGCGCCGAAGTAGTCGTCTTCTAGCTATCAGTCGCCCGGCTCATCGGGCGCGGTCATCGGAATGCGGCGGTGGGCCGCCCACTGCGCCAGCTGGTCGGCGAAGTGCGGGCTGGCCGGGTCGCCGGACGCGCCGCCGGGGATCACGTAGCTGGCCGACCTGCCGTCGGCGAGGTCCACCACCTGCCGGTACACCGACAGGCTGGCGACGGTGAACGGGGCGCCCGCCCGCCAGCCGTACCCGGCGGCCTGGATGGTGTCGGCGTCGCCGCCCATCGGGGTGCCGGGGAATCGGCCGGCTGCCGCGCCGCCCAGTGGGTGCACCCGGACGGCCTGGTGGACGTCGCCCCACCGCCACTGCCGGGGGTTCGGCCCGCCGATCCTGGCGGCCGCCGCCCACGCCGAGGCCAGGGCGGCCGGAACCGCCGCCAGCACCCGCTCGCGCCGCTCGCCGCCGTCGTCGACGGCCACCGCCGGTCCCGGGCTGGAGCTTGAGTCAGGGCGCGAGTCCGAGCGCGAGTCCGAGCCGGCCACGCCGCCAACCGGGACCGGCATCCCCAGCAGCTCCCAGGTGTCGTGGCCGAGCCACCGTCTGATCAGGGAAATCGTCGGCGCGAGCACCCCCGACGCGACCCAGTCCCAGGTAGCCGGGCCGAGAACCGGGCGGTACAACTCGGCCGCCAGCGCCCGGGTGAAGCAGGCGTACAGCAGCGCCGCAGCCGAGTCGGCCGCGAGGTCCCCGTCGAATCCGGCCAGCAGTGACCGCGCCGTCTCGGCGTCCTCGTCGGCCAACGGCCCCAGCGAGCCGAGGACCCGCCCCCATCCCCGCGCCGCCAGGGAGACCGTGTCCGTCTGCAGCCCGGCCAGCGCGTCCACGGTCAGCCCGGCCCGGCCGTCGAGCAGCGACCGCAGCCGCTCGGCCCGGAACGGCTGCGCGAACGTGTAAGACAGGTAGGGCGCGTCGCCGTCCACGATCGCGTTGTTGGCGGTCAGCACGTATCCGGCCGCAGGATCGACGGTGCGCGGCAGCTCGCAGAACGGCACGGTCCCGGTCCACTCGCACCCACCGTCCCAGCCGGCCACCGGCAGCCGCCGCCCGTCCGCCGATGACCGCACCGGCACCTCGCCGCGGCACTGATAGCCGATGCGCCCGGAAACGTCGGCGCAGACCAGGTTGTTGACCGGATCGACCCAGCCGTCCTGGGCGTCGCACAACTCCGCCACCGAACCCGCCGTCAGCATCGGGAACATGCACTCGAACCCGCTGTTGGCCCGGTAGGTCCCGGTCCACTTGAGCGCCAGCGCGATCCCCGAGTCGGGCGACCCGTGCACGACCGGCCCGTGCCTGGTCGCCCACGCCGACACGGTCACCGGCGACCCGCCGCGGACCTCGATCCGCTCCGGCCGCAGGTCGGCCGGCGCCCACCCGTCCTCGGTCAGGTAACGCCCGCCGGAGAACCGCTCCAGGTAGAGGTCCTGTGAGTCGGCGTCGGCGTGGGTGATCGCCCACCCAACCGACCCGTTGAACCCGAAGTGCGGGAACCCGGGCAGCCCCGGGAACGTCGCGCCGACCACGTCGAAGTCCGGGCACGACACCCGGCACTGCCAGTACACATTCGGGGTGTCCAGCGCCCGATGCGAGTCGTTGCAGATCACCGCCCCGCCATGCGCGGTCCGGCGGCCGCTGACGGCCCACGCGTTCGACCCCGGCTCGACCTCGGCCAGGAACCCCAGATGCCCCACGACATCGCCCAGCGCGTCGTCGAGCAGCCGGGACACCGGGGCCGACAGCCGCCCGCCCGGCGGCACGGCGAGCGGTGAGCCGAGCGGCGGCCGCGTCTCCAGCCGCGCGAAGGCCGCTGGCCCGATGCGCGCCAGCAGGACCGCGTTGGCGAGCTTGTGCTGCCACTGCCCCATGAGCACGTGCCGCACCAGGAACGCGGCCACCGAGTGCCACGCGAGCCACGGCTCGACGCGGTAGCGCCCGGGCAGCGGCAGCGCCCCGTCCGCAATCGCGGCGTTGACCCCGTCCGCGTACGCCTCGAACGCCGCCCGCACCGGCGCGGACATCACCGTTACGTCCCGCTGCGCGGCCGAGGCCAGCCCCAGTCGGCGGGACAGCACGTCCCCGCCGATCGCCCCGACCCCGGCGATCTCGGCCCACCGGCCGCAGGCCCGCCGCCGGTCGTAGTCAAGCTGGAACAGCCGGTCCTGCGCGCACGCGTATCCCATCCCGGCCCACGCGTCGGCGGCCGTCTCTCCCCGCACATGCGGCACCCCGTGACCATCGCGCGTGATTTGAAAGTCCATAAACCAATTATCCCGAACGGACCGTGGCTCCGCCTCCTCCAGAACATGACTATTACGATCGGCGAAGACTGGTGAGGGTCCGCACGGCATCAACGTGACGGTCGTCCATCCCGGCTGGACCGTGACCGAGCGGACCGGCGACCACGTGGCCGCCTATGCCGCGGCCCGGGGCATCACCGAGACCGCCGCGCAGGTGATGCTGGCCAAGGGCATCAGCATCGGCCGCCCGGTCACCGCCGCCGAGCTGGCCGACGTCGTCGCCTTCCTCGCCTCACCGCGCAGCGTCGCCATCAACGGCGACGCCATCGCCGCCGGCGGCGGCGCCCGCGGCCCCATTCACTACTGAGGCGCCCCGCAAATCCGGCCCGGAGGCCCTCCCATCCGTCCCAGCCGCCACTGTCCGACCTGTCACCTACGCCATCGACCTGTCCGCGATCTGTCATCTACGCCATCGACAGCCCCTATCGGTGTCGCTGGCGTAGCCGACAGGTTCCGTTTCGGGTCGATGGCGTAGCCGACATGCCCGGGCCGGGCCGGACCACCGAGATGCTGCCGGACAATAAGGCGATGACCGAGAACCTCGGAATGCGCATCGGCGCGGTCGTCGGCCTCCCGGTGGCCGGCGTTCGCGAAGTTGGCACGCGGCACGGGTTCCGGCACCTGACGGGGACGCTGGCTGACGGCCGGGCGGTATTCGTCAAGGCGGCCGGCGGCGGCGGGCAGGCGGAGGCGTTCGCGGCCGAGGCGAACGGGCTGCGCTGGCTCGCTCAGGCAGGGTCGGTGGCGGTGCCGGCTGTGCTCGGCGTGGACGAGAGCACGCTGGTCATCGAGCTGCTGCCGACCGGGAGCCCGACGCCGGGCGCGGCCACGGAGCTTGGCGCGGCGCTGGCCAGGATGCACGCGGCCGGCGCGCCCGGGTTCGGTGCGCCGTGGCCCGGGTACATCGCGTCGCTGCCGCTCGACAACACGCCGCCTGACCGCCCGGGGGAGGCGGACTGGGGGAGCTGGTACGCGGAACGACGGCTCGTTCCCTATCTGCGGCGGGCCCGGGACGGCGGCGCGCTCTCGGCGGCCGACGTGCGCGAAGTGGAGACCGTCATCGGGAAGATCGGCGAGTTGGCCGGGCCGCCCGAGCCGCCGAGCCGCATCCACGGTGATCTCTGGTCGGGGAACGTGCTGTGGCCGGACGGCCGCGGCGCGCTGATCGACCCGGCCGCGCACGGCGGCCACCGGGAGACCGACCTGGCCATGCTGGCCCTCTTCGGCGCTCCGTATCTAGACGAGATCCTGCGGGCCTACGCCGAGACGGTCCCGCTAGCCGACGGCTGGCGGTCCCGCGTCCCCCTCCATCAGCTGCATCCCCTCCTGGTCCACGCCTGCCTCTTTGGCCCGGAATACACACCCCAGGTAATCGCCGCCGCCCGCGCCGCCCTCCTGGGCTGACCTGGAAACATCGCCGCCCGGTCCCGCTTTCGTTCGCTTACGTTCTGCTTCCTGGCGGTAGCTCGCTGCCGGCACTGGACGGTTTGACCTGCTATCGGGCCGGGTAGGGCTGGCCGTTGCCGGGCGCTTGTCCCCCGGGGCGAGCGCCCCTGACGCCAACGACTGCCAGTCAGGAATCCACACACCATGACGTACGACCCATACGGGTCTGGCGACTTCGGCGCCAGCCCCTTTGACGACATCTTCGCGCGTTTCTTCGGCGGCTCGGTGCCGCAACGGCCGGCCCAGCGGATCGACATTGGCCAGCTGCTGACCGAGCAGGCGCGCGAGCTGGTGCGCGACGCCGCCACCGCCGCCGCCCGGTGGGGCGACCCCGACCTCGACACCGATCACCTGCTGTGGGCCGCGACGCGCCAGGAGCCGGTCCGTCGGCTGCTCGCCGCGGCGGGGGCCAACCCTGACGCCATCGCAGGCAAAATCGAGGCCGGCGGCAAGCGCGGCGAGCCCCGCCAGGAGGCGCCGAGCCTCACCCCCTCGTCCAAGCGGGCGCTGCTCGACGCGCGCCAGGTCTCCCGCGCGTTCGGCTCCTCCTACATCGGGCCCGAGCACCTGCTGTTCGCACTCGCCCTCAACCCCGAGTCAGCCGCCGGACGGCAGCTGCGGGAGGCGCGAGTCACCCCGGAGACGCTGCAGCAGGCGGCCGCCGGCGGCGGCCCGGGCGCGGGGGCGGGGCAGCCGCCGTCCGACACTCCCACCGTCGACGAGTTCAGCACCGATCTCACGGCGATGGCCCGCGATGACCAGATCGACCCGGTGATCGGCCGCGCGTCCGAGATCGAGCAGACAATTGAGGTGCTCTCGCGGCGGACGAAGAACAACCCGGTGCTCATCGGGGAGCCCGGCGTCGGCAAGACCGCGATCGCGGAGGGCATCGCGCAGCGCATTGTCGACGGCGACGTGCCCGACACGCTGCGCGACAAGCGCCTGGTCCGGCTCGACCTGGCCGGCCTGGTCGCCGGGACACGGTACCGGGGCGACTTCGAGGAGCGGCTGAAGAAGGTCATCGACGAGATCCGGGCACACAGCGACGAGCTGATCGTCTTCATCGACGAGCTGCACACGGTGGTCGGCGCGGGCGCCGCCGAGGGCGCGATGAACGCGAGCAACATGCTCAAGCCCGCCCTCGCCCGCGGCGAGCTGCACATCGTCGGCGCCACCACCATCGACGAGTACCGCAAGGACATCGAGAAGGACGCCGCCCTGGAACGGCGGTTCCAGCCGATTCTGGTGCCGGAGCCGACCGTGGAGAACACGATCGAGATCCTGCACGGCCTGCGCGACCGGTACGAGGCGCACCACCAGGTCCGCTACACCGACGAGTCGCTGGCGGCGGCGGCCGAGCTGTCCGACCGGTACATCACCGACCGGTTCCTGCCGGACAAGGCGATCGACCTCATCGACCAGGCCGGCGCCCGGGTCCGGCTGCGGACCAAGCGGCCGGCGAAGGACCGGCGCGAGCTCGAGCAGCGCCTGGACCAGCTTCACCGGGAGAAGGACCAGGCGGTGGCGGCGGAGGATTACGACCGGGCGGGGTCGCTCCGGGACGAGATCGCCGAGCTGACCAGCCGCGTTGACAGCGCCGCGGGCGGGCCCGGCGACGAGGCCGCCCAAAAGAACGTACCCGAGGTCGGCACTGCCGACATCGCCGAGGTCGTCTCCCGCGCGACGGGCATCCCAGTCGCGCAGCTCACTCAAGAGGAGAAGGAGCGGCTGCTCGAGCTCGAGCAGAACCTGCACCACCGCGTCATCGGGCAAGACGACGCGGTGAAGGCGATCGCCGAGGCGGTCCGCCGCTCGCGGGCCGGGCTCGGCGATCCGAACCGGCCCATCGGTAGCTTCCTGTTCCTCGGCCCGACCGGCGTCGGCAAGACCGAGCTGGCGCGGGCGCTGGCCGAGGCGCTGTTCGGCAGCGAGGACCGGATGATCCGGATCGACATGAGCGAGTTCCAGGAGCGGCACACCGTCAGCCGGCTGGTCGGCGCCCCTCCCGGCTACGTCGGCTACGAGGAGGCGGGCCAGCTCACCGAGGCGGTGCGCCGGACCCCGTACGCGGTCCTGCTGCTCGACGAGATAGAGAAGGCGCACCCCGATGTGTTCAACATTCTGCTGCAGGTTCTCGACGACGGCCGGCTGACCGACGGCCAGGGCCGCACGGTCGACTTCAAGAACACGGTCGTGATCATGACCAGCAACCTCGGCTCGGACCTGATCGGGCGGCGCAGACTCGGGTTCGACGGCGGGGGCGAGGATACGCAGGCGCAGGACCAGGCGCAGGACCGGGTCATGAGCAGACTGCGGGAGGCGTTCCGGCCGGAGTTCCTCAACCGGATCGACGAGATCATCGTCTTCCGCCAGCTCGACGAGGTGCAGCTGCGCCAGATCACGAGCCTGCTGCTTGAGGAGACCGTCCGGCGACTGCACGCGCAGGACATCACGGTGGACTTCACGCCAGAGGCGATCGACTGGCTCGCCCGGCGCGGGTTCCAGCCCGAGTTCGGCGCCCGGCCGCTGCGCCGGACGATTCAGCGGGAGGTGGACAACCGGCTGTCATCCATGCTGCTGGGCGGCGAGCTCAGCCCGGGGCAGCACGTGACCGTGGCCGAGGAAGGCGGCGCGCTTGCGTTCCGCGTGGCCGACCGTGAACAGGCTCAGGTGCCGCCCCAGGCCGGCCAGTCCGACCAGGAGACCGCCGGGCGGCGCGCCTAGCGCGCAAGGCGCGCGTCGCCCGACGGTCGGCTCGAGTTAACTCGATGCGCAGCCAGACGGTGGTGTCGGGCGGCAGCAGCCCGGTGTCGAGCGGCCCGCTGGCGAGCAGGGCGGACGAGTGCGCCGGGAGCGGGACGGGCTCGGCTGACAGGTTCGCGACGCAGCGGAACGACGCGCCGCGGTCGAACGCGAGCACCCCGTCGGCCGAAGCCTGCCACGTCATCGGAGCGTCCCCGAGCGCGTCCTCGGAGTGCCGGATTCGCAGCGCATCCTGGTAGAGCCGCAGCATCGAGTCGGCCCGGGCGGACTCGGCCGCCACGGTGAGGTCGCGCCACTCCTTCGGCTGCGGCAGCCATGGCACGGCCGACGCGTCGGGCGGCGTGAAGCCGAACGGCGGCTCGGTCCCCGACCACGGCAGCGGCACCCGGGACCCGTCCCGGCCTGGGTCTTCGCCGTGGGTGCGGAAGAAGATCGGGTCCTGGCGGAGCTCATCGGGGATGTCCTGCACCTCCCACAGCCCGAGTTCCTCGCCCTGGTAGATGTAGACCGCACCGGGCAGCGCCATCGTCAGCAGCGCCGCCGCCCGCGCCCGCCTGGCACCGAGCTGCAGGTCGGCGGCGAAGCCGTGGAAGTACCGGCGCCGCCCGAGGTCGAACGCGGTGTCCGCCCGGCCGTACCTGGTGACGATCCGGTCGACGTCGTGGTTGGACAGCACCCAGGTCGCCGGGGCTTCGCCCGGCAGGCTCAGCGTCTGATCGATGACCTGGTGTAGCGCGGCCGCGTCCCACGGGCAGCTTAGGTACGGGAAATTGAAAACCGTGTGCAGCTCGCCCGGGTTGACGTAGCGCGCGAGCCGGGCGGCGTCGGGCAGCCAGACCTCGCCTACCAGCAGCCGTCCCGGGTACTCGTCCGCGACGGCCCGCCAGGACCGGTAGATCTCGTGCACCTCGTCGAGGTCGGTGTATGGGTTCGGACCAGCCTGGTCGGCCGAGTAGTCAGGCAGGGCCGGGTCCTTGGCCAGCAGCGCGGCCGAGTCGATCCTGATGCCGTCGACGCCCCGATCGAACCAGAACCTGAGCACGTCCTCGAACTCGCGCCGGACGGCGGGGCTGTCCCAGTTGAAGTCGGGCTGCTCGGGCGCGAACAGGTGCAAGTACCACTCGCCGGGCGTGCCGTCCGGCTCGGTGATCCGGGTCCAGCCCGGGCCGCCGAAGATCGACTGCCAGTTGTTCGGCGGCTGGTCCCCGCCTGGTCCGGTACCAGGCCGAAACCAGAACCGGTCCCGCGCGGCCGATCCCGGCCCGGCCGCCAGGGCCTCGATGAACCACGGGTGCAGGGAAGAGCCGTGGTTGGGGACCACATCAATGATGATCTTTATGCCGAGCGCGTGCGCCTCGGTTATCAGCGCGTCGGCGTCCGCCAGGGTGCCGAAGAGGGGATCAATGCTGCGGTAGTCGGCAATGTCGTACCCGGCGTCGAACATCGGCGACGGGTACCAGGGGTTGAACCAGATCGCGTCGATGCCGAGCTCGGCCAGGTACGGCAGATGGGCGCGGGCGCCCGCCAGGTCGCCGATCCCGTCTCCGCTCGCGTCGGCGAAGCTGCGGACGTATAGCTGGTAGATCGCGGCCCCGCGCCACCAGGAATCGCTCGACCCCGATGACGATGGCTCGGGTGATGCCGGCTTGTGCACGGTGAACCTGCTTTCTCCAGGGTTTGGGCAGCGGTCGATGACCGCGGCCGGCTGACGCGCGTGCGGCGGTGTGCTCGCACCCGGAGATCAGCCTCGGATGCCGCCGGCCGTGAGGCCGGCCATGATGTTGCGTTGGAAGATCAGGAAGAACACGATCGTGGGGATCGCCGCCATCGCCGACGCGGCGATGATCAGGTTCTGCGGCGTTTGCTGCGAGGCCTGCCAGATGCCGACGTTCAGGGTCTCCCTGGTCGGGGTGTACCCGTACTCGGACAGCAGCGGCCAGAGGAAGTCCTTCCAGACCGCGACCAGGCCGAAGATCGAGACCACGGCGAGGATCGGCCGGGAGATCGGTAGCACGATCCGCAGCAGGATCATCGTCCTGGAGGCGCCGTCGACCTGCGCCGCGTCGATGTAGTCGCGCGGGATCGAGTCGAAGAACCGCTTGAGCAGATAGATGTTGAACGCGTTGGCGACCGAGGGCAGCCAGATGGCCTCCGGCGAGCCGATCAGGTTCACGTGCAGGATCGGCAGGTCGACCATCGTCACGTACTGCGGCACCACCAGGACGGTGGCCGGGATCATGAGCGTGGCCAGCATCGCGAACAGGACCACGTTCCCGAGCACCGGCCGCAGCGCGGACAGCGAATAGGCGGCGGCCACGTCGAAGATCAGCTGGAACACCAGCGCGCCGAACGCGTAGTAGACGGTGTTCCACATTAGCTGCGCGATATCGAGTCGGTCGAACGCCGCTTTATAGGTCCCCGGGTAAATATGGTGCGGGTACAGCGTCGGCGGGGTCGCGATCGCTTCCTGGGTCGACTTGAGCCCGTCGGTGAACAGGAAGTACATGGGCCCGATAAAGATGAGCGTGAACACCACGATCACCAGCGTCAGCACGATTCGGTAGATGATCTTGCCGCGTGCGCGGTTCAGCTGCACGCTCGAGATCAGCGTTCTTGTCGTAGTCGTCCGCGGTATCCGTTTCCGGGTCGGCCGGGTCTGCCGGGGCAGCCAGGCGCGGGGGCTGGCGGTGGCGGCGAGTCGAACCATCAGATTCCCTTCCTAAGCCGGCTAGCTGCGCTCGCGGGTTGCCCACAGGAACCCGGCGGAGAAGACGGCGAGCACCAGCATGAGGATTACGCCGAGTGCCGATGCGGCGTTGTAGTTGCTGGCGCCGCTCAACTGGAATGCGTACTGGTAGATGAGCATCACCACGGACTCGGTGTTGTCGCCGACGCCGCCGCCGCCGTTGGTCAGCACGAACGATTCGACGAACATCTGCATGGTGGCGACGACCTGCAGCATCAGCAGCATGATGAGGATCAGCCTGGTCTGCGGGATCGTGACGTGCCTGATCCGCCGGAACAGGCCCGCCCCCTCGAGCTCGGCCGCCTCGTACAGCTCGCCCGGGATGTTCTGCAGCGCGGCCAGGTAGATCAGCGTCGCGCCGCCCATGTTCATCCAGGTCGACGCGATCACCACCGAGATCATCGCGGTGCTGACGAAGCCGGTGCCCGGCTGGAACATCCATTGCGAGGTGGGCAGGTGCAGGATGCGCAGGATGTCGTCGAACAGACCGTACTGCGGGTTGTAGAAGTAGGCGAACAGCAGCAGCGCCGAGGCCGGCGGCAGCATCACCGGCAGGTAGACCAGCACCCGCAGGTAGCCCCGGGCGTGCCGCAGCTCGTTGAGCAGGATCGCCACGCAGAACGGGACCGCGAAGCCGATGACGAGCGCGAGCAGGGTGAACTCGAGCGTGTTCCGCCAGGCGATCCAGAACGTCGGGTCATGGAAGATGATCTTGTAGTCAAGAAAGCCCGCCCACGCGTAGCCCCCGCCGTACACCGGCTTCTGGAAGCTCATGATGACTTCGCGCACGATCGGGTACCAGGAGAAGAAGCTGAAGCAGAGCACCGCGCCGATCAGGAACCCCCACGCGGCGACGTTGCGCTGCACCTTCGGCACGAGGTGGCTGCCGCCGCGCTGCTTCGGCGGCCGGCGCCGGTCGAGCGGCCGGGGCGCCGTCGCGACATCCGCCATGGGAAGTCTCCTGTTCGCTGGTGAGGTAAATCGGCCGGGGGACCGGACTCGAGGCGGGCGGCTGAGGTCGCCGCCCGCCCCGGAGTCCACTGGAGTTTCTAAATCGATGAGATGGAACGGACCGTGGTCTCCGCGGTTACCCGGCGACGAACTGCAGCACGTCGTTGACGTTGGTCGCTGCCTGCTTGAGCAGCGCCGGGATGTTGGCGTTCGCCTCGGTCAGCACGGCCAGCATGGTCGGGTCGAGCGACTTGTAGACCGCCTGAGCGTCGATCGGCTCGCCGTCGCTGGCCTCGTTCGCGTTGACATACGAGGTGTAGTACGAGGTGTTGATCGTCGCGGAGGCGGACCTGAGCTGGTTGATCTGCGACTCGACGGCGCCGTTGAACAGGTCGGGCTCGTCGAAGCCAACCGGGAAGCCGTCCGCCTTCTGCCGGACGAAGTTGAACTGGCCGACGCCGGGCGTCATGTCCTCGAAGTCGATCCACTTGATGCCCGCCTGGATCTGGGCCGGGGTGTCGTTCTTGGCGAACACGTAGTCGTTGCCACCAGACAGCGACCCGGCCGGCTTGCCGGTCAGGCTGGGCAGCGCGCCCATGCCGATGTCGCTGAGGTTGCCCTTGTCCGACGGCACGATCACGTTGTAGATGTCGTCGGGCGCGCCGATGTACATCCCCAGCTTGCCCGCGGCGAACTGCGTCTGGAGGGTGCCCCAGGCCAGGCCCTGGGAGGCGCTCATCGCGTTATCCGTGAATCGCAGCGTGTGCAGGGCCTGTAGGAGCGCGAGGCCGTTGGCGTTGTCGAAGTTCGCCGTGGGCGGTGCGGTGGTGGTGTTGACCACCGAGCCACCGAGCGCGTCGATGTACGAGGTGAAGTGCCAGCCGCCGTTGTTGCCGGCGCTGTAGTCGCCCCAGCCCTCGATGCCGTTGCCGAGCTTGGCGATCGCGGTGGCGTCCTTCTCAACCTGCGCCCAGGTTGTCGGCGGGTCGTTCGGGTTCAGGTGCGCCTCGGAGAAGAGCTTCCTGTTGTAGATCAGGCCCTGGGTGTAGTTGGAGGTCGGCAGGCCGTAGATCGTCTTGCCCGCCGTCACGTCCGCCATCGCGCCCGGCACGATCGAGTCGAGGTTCGGCACCGTCGTCGAGTTGACGTACGGGGTGATGTCCGCCGCCTGGCCTGCCGTCAAAACCTGAGGCAAGTCGGTGAAGTACGTGTAGAAAAGATTGGTCTCGGTTCCGGCCCGCAGCATGGCGGTGAAGGTGGGCGGCGACTCACACGGGTAGTTGTAGACGCTGGTGACGGTGATGCTCGGGTTGGCCTTCTCGAAGATGGCGACGTCTTCCAGCCACTCCTTGTGCTGCTGCGGCTGCTGTGACGCTGGTGGCGCGCAGTCGATGGTGATCGTCACCGGGGCCGCGGCGGCGGCCGTCGGGGTGCTGCTGGTGCTGGTGCTGGTGGTGCTGCTTGCGCTGGTGGTGCTGCTTGCCGTGCTGCTCGAGCTGCTGCTCGTGCAGGCCGCGGCGCTGAAGATAACGCCTGCCGCGGCGGCGACCGCGACTATCGGGCGGTAGCGCAGTCCGTAACGCTGTCTGCTCTTCATCGCTCCATCCCTTTCCCTGGGCTGAACCTCGGCGATGTGCGACCGCGCCGCTTCGATGAGTCGGTTAGGCGCCGTCGCCGTTGAGAGCACGATACGTTTCCGGACATCTGCTTGCAAGATGTTGATGATCTGATGAAAAGACACAACTTTATTACGGCGGCAGATAGCGAAGAAACCGGTGGAAGACGACTGTAACTTACGGAAAAATGCCGTATGGTTTGCAGCATGACGCGAACTCCCGCCAGGCGGCTCGCCGACGTCGCCAAGAAGGTTGGGGTCAGTGAGGCGACCGTGAGCCGAGTGCTCAACGGTAAGGCAGGTGTGTCCGATAGCACCAGAGACGCCGTGCTCACCGCCCTGGACGTACTGGGCTACGAACGCCCCAGCAAGCTGCGCGGACAGCGCGCGCGGCTCGTCGGCCTCGTGCTGCCCGAACTGCAGAACCCCATTTTCCCCGCGCTGGCCGAGGTCATCGGCGGCGCGCTGGCCCAGCGCGGCTTCACCCCGGTGCTCTGCACGCGGACCGCGGGCGGGCTCTCCGAGGCCGACTACGTCGACATGCTGCTCGACCAGCACGCGTCGGGGGTGGTGTTCGCGGGTGGGCACTTCGCCGAGGTCGCCGCCCCGCACGACCACTACCGGCTGCTGCGCAGCCGGGGGGTGCCGGTCGTGCTCATCAACGCCGCGATCGACAGCCTTGAGTTCCCCTGCGTCGCCACCGATGACTTCGCCGCTGCCGGCCAGGCGTTCGGTCACCTGGCCGCGCTCGGGCACGAGCGCATCGGCCTGCTGCTCGGGCCGGAAGATCACATGCCGTCGCGCCGCAAGATGGCGGGGTTCGAAGAGCACGCCGGGCGGATGGGCATCCCGGTCGGGCCGGCCGAGCACGCGCTGTTCTCGCTGGAAGGCGGCCAGGCGGCGGCCAGCCGGATGCTGCGTCAGGGCGTCACCGGCATCATCTGCGGCAGCGACGTGCTGGCGCTCGGCGCCATCAGGGCGGTGCGCCGGGCGGGCCTGACGGTGCCGGGCGACGTCTCGGTGGTCGGCTACGACGACTCTGCGTGGCTGAACTGCACCGATCCGCCGCTGACCACGGTCAGGCAGCCCATCGAGTCGATGGGCAAGTCCGCCGTGGCCCTGCTCGTCGGCCAGATGGAGACCAGCGTCGGGCACGCCGAGGAGCTCCTGTTCGAGCCCGAGCTGGTCGTCCGAGGCTCAACCGGCCCCGCCCCGGTCCGGGTCTTACGACGTCGCCGCACGTCGCCGGACGAGTGGCGGATCATGTCGCAAATCCCGTGCGGGTGGGCCGCACGGGATCTGCGAATACTTACAACGTTACCGGCTGCTGGAACGCCCTTGCCGGGATCAGGTGTACCACCACCTGGCCGGCCTGCTCGGGATAGATCCACCGGTAGCGCGGGTTGTCCTCGAGTTCGATGTCGACGTCCTTGAAGCCGCCGTCGCCGAGGTCGGCCGGGCGGTTACGCGAGGACGTCCCGATGTTGGTGTGCACCGTGCCCGGGCAGAGCACCGACACCCCGACCCGCGACTCGTCGGCCGCGAGTTCCTCCGCCAGCACCTCGGTGAGCGCCACCACCCCGTACTTGGCGGTCGAGTAGGCGCCGAGCCGGGCGTGGGCGACCAGTCCGGCCATCGACGCGGTGTTCACGATGTGCCCGCCGTCGGGGTTGGCGGAGAGGATCGGCAGGAACGTGTGCACGCCGTGGATGACGCCCCACAGGTTGACGCCGAGCATCCAGCGCCAGTCGTCGAGGGTGAGGTCCTTAACCGGGGCGAGCGGGCCGATGCCGGCGTTGTTGCAGACCACGTGCACGGTGCCGTACATCTCCACGGCCTCGCGGGCGAGGTTCTCGACGCTGGCGGCGTCGCTGACGTCGGTCTGGATGCCGACCACGCCGAGCTCGGCGGCGGTGGCCTCGAGCGCGTCCCGCTGGATGTCCGCGATGACCACCCGGGCGCCCTCGGCCGCGAGCTGGGTCGCGATCCCGCTCCCGATCCCGGAGGCGCCGCCGGTCACCACGGCGATCTTCCCGGCCAGGTCAGGCAGTCCGCTCATCGCACCCTCCTTGGGTCCCGCTTCCTTCGAGACTGGCAAAGGAGGGCGCGGCGGGCAATGGCGTCCCGCTCACGATCGCGGGCCGCTCGCGGCGGATCTCGCCACAAACGGCCCGCGGCCATGCAACAGCCAGGGAGGCCCCAGCTAGCTGGCGACCCCCGCCGGGGCGCCCACCGTCAGCGGGTGGCCGATGGACTCGCCGCTCGCCGTGTCGAAGAAGTGCAGGCGGCTGGTGTCGATGGCGAGCTCGAGGGGCTGCCCCGACCGGACGGCGGACCTGGAGGACACCCGCGCGGTCCACAGGGTCTTGCCGCCGGCCAGCGCGGTGACGGTCTCGTCTTCCTCCGAGGAGCCGTCGGAGGCGCTGGCGATCGAGGCGTGCTCGACCGGCGGCGCGTCGATCGTGAAGATCGCGTGGATCTCGGTGCCGAGCTCCTCGGTGACGCCGACGGTCACCGGGAAGCGCGCCCAGGAGGCGTCGCCGAAGGAGGCGTCCTCGAAGTCGGACGGCCGGGCGCCGAGGATGACGCTGCGCCCGAGGTAGCCGTCGAGCCCGGGCTTCGCCTCGAACACCGACGCGGGCACCGGCAGCTGGTAGCCGGCGAAGCTGACCGTCGCGCCGCCGTCGCCTCGCTCGAGGGTGGCCTGCGCGAAGTTCATCGCCGGGGAGCCGATGAAGCCGGCCACGAACAGGTTGACGGGCGACTCGAACAGCCGCTGGGGGCTGTCGACCTGCTGGATGCGGCCGTCGCGCATGACGCAGACGCGGTCGCCCAGGGTCATCGCCTCGACCTGGTCGTGGGTCACGTAGACGGTGGTGATGCCGAGCCGCTCGTGCAGCTGGTTCAGCGCCGCCCGCATCGACACCCGGAGCTTGGCGTCGAGGTTTGACAGCGGCTCGTCCATCAGGAAGGCCTGCGGCTCGCGGACGATCGCCCGGCCCATCGCGACGCGCTGCCGCTGGCCGCCCGACAGCGCCGCGGGCTTGCGGTTCAGGTAGGGCTCGAGGCCGAGCAGCGCCGCCGCCTCGCCGACCCGCCGCTTGATCTCCGCCTTCGGCGTGTGCCGCAGCTTGAGACCGAAGGCGAGGTTGGCCTCCACCGTCATGTGCGGATAGAGCGCGTAGTTCTGGAAGACCATCGCGATGTCCCGGTCCTTCGGCGGCAGGTCGTTGACGACCTGCGAGCCGATGGAGATGGTGCCGTCGGTGATCTCCTCAAGGCCGGCGATGGACCGCAGCGCCGTCGACTTACCGCACCCGGAAGGACCGACAAGCACCATGAACTCGCCCTCCCTCACCTCAAGGTTCAGGTCGTCGAGGGCCTTGACGCCGCCCGAGTAGACCTTCTCCACGTGTTCAAGGACGATCTGTGCCATTAATAAACTCCCTTGTCGGCCGTGTCTTCATGATGTCCGCCCGCGGCTGCCACGGCAATATTGCGATGATAAATGTTGATGATCAATGACGTGGGATGATAGGTCACGTTGCGTGCTCTGGTCTAGACCGCTCACTCATCGGATTCGGCCAGCCGCCGGACCGAGACCGGCGTGGTGAGCACCCGGTCTGCCCCGACCGCCCGCACCGGGCCGGTCAGCGTGAACGAGCCGGACAGCGGCAGGTCGTCTGACGCGCCGCCGACCGCGACCGAGATGTCGCCCGGCTCGACCATCCGCGTCCCGTCCCGGCCGCTGAAGGCGGTCCGGTCGGCGTGCAGGCGGAACGACACCCGCGCGCTCTCGCCGGGTGCGAGCGCCACCCGGGCGAAACCGGCCAGCCAGCGCGTCGGGCGCACCACGGAGGCCACCGGGTCGCCCAGGTACAGCTGGACCACCTCGGTCCCGGCCACGGAGCCCGTGTTGCGGACGGTGCACGAGATGCCCACCCCGCCGTCGGTCGCCGTGTGGTCCGCCGACAGCTCCAGATCCGCGTAGCCGAAGGTCGTGTAGGAGAGCCCGTGCCCGAACGCGAACAGCGGCGTCGGGTCCACGTCGCTGCCCGCGTGCAGCGACGCGTTGGGAGACCGCAGGTAGGTTGATGGCTGCGCGCCCGCCAGCCGGGGGATCTCGACCGGCAGCTTGCCGCTCGGCGTCACCCGCCCGGTCAGCACCCCGGCGATCGCGTGACCGCCCTCCTCGCCGGGGAAGAACGCCTGGACCACGGCGGCCAGGCGGTCCGCCACCTCGCCCAGCGCGTACGGCCGGCCGGTGACGAGCACCGCCACCACCGGGGTGCCGGTGTCGGCCAGCGCCTGCAGTAGCTCCTGCTGCACGCCGGGGAGGGTGAGGTCGGTCACGTCGCACCCCTCGCCGCTGGTCCCGTGCCCGAACAGGCCGGCCTGGTCGCCCACCACGGCAACGACCAGCTCGGCCGAACGCGCCGTTGCCACTGCCTCGGCGAAGCCGCTCGTGTCGGCCGTGGCGACGTCGCAGCCGCGTGCGTAGCCCACGTCGGTAAGCTCCTCGCGGAGCGCGCTGAGCACCGTGGCAACCTCGACCCCCGCGCTGCTGCCGCGGTCAAACCACGCCTGGTGCGCGAGGTGCCTCGGCATGGTGTAGCAGCCGAAGAACGCGAGCGGGTCGTCGGCCAGCGGCCCGATCACGGCGACCCTGGCCGTCTTCGGCAGCGGCAGCGCCTGCCGGCCGTTGGCGACCAGCACCACCGACTCCTCCGCCATCCGCCGGGCGATGTCCCGCTGCGCGGGCGGATCCAGGTCGAGATCCGGCTCCTGGTCCCCGGCCCGCCCGGCGTCGGCCGGGAGCGGCGACCAGCCGGCGTCGAGCAGGCCGAGCTCGAGCTTCTGCCGGAGCACCCGGGCGGCCGCACGGTCGATCAGATGCTCGGGGACGTCGCCCGCCGTGACGGCCGTCAGCAGCGGGTCGCCGTAGCAGCGGGTGCTCGGCAGCTCCACGTCAAGCCCGGCCGCGAGCGCCAGCGCGGCCGCGCCGGCCGGGTCGCCCGCCACCCGGTGCTGGAGCTGGATGAAGGAGACCGCGAAGTAGTCGGAGACGACGAGGCCGTCGAAGCCGAGCTCGTCGCGGAGCAGCGCGGTCAGCAGGTTCGGGTCCGCGCTGGCGGGGATGCCGTCGAGGTCGATGTAGGTCGGCATCACCGACCGGGCGCCGCCGATCCTGATCGCCATCTCGAACGGGGGGAGTATGACGTCGGCCAGCTCGCGCGGGCCCATCGAGACCGGGGCGTGGTTCCGGCCCGCGCGCGAAGCGGAGTAGCCGGCGAAGTGCTTGAGCGTGGCCTGCACGCCGGCCGACTGCAGCCCCTGCACGTAGGCGGTGCCGACCATGCCGACCAGGTACGGGTCCTCGCCGATGGTCTCCTCGACCCGGCCCCACCGGTAGTCGCGGGTGACGTCGAGGACCGGCGCGAGCCCCTGGTGCACCCCGGCCGCCCGCATAGTCGCGCCGAACGCCGCCGCCATCTCGCGGACCAGCGCCGGGTCGAAGGAAGCGCCCCAGGCCAGCGAGGTGGGGTAGATCGTGGCGCCCCAGGCGGCGAACCCGGTCAGGCACTCCTCGTGCGCGACCGCCGGGATGCCGAACCGGCTGCTGGCCGCGATCCGCGCCTGCAGCCCGGCGAGCGCCTTCATCCCGGCGGCGACAGGCACCGGGCGGCTGCCGTACACCCGGGTGAGCTGGCCGAGCCCGTTCTTGACGAGCTCGTCGAGCGGCGGCTGCTCCTCGTTGAACTGATCCTGCATCGGGGCCACGCCGTCGCCCTCGCCGGAAGCGCCCTGCCAGATGCTGCCGAGCTGGGCGACCTTCTCCGCCAGGGTCATCCGGCTCAGCAGGTCGGCCACCCGCTCATCGGCCGATCGCGCGGGGTCACGCCAGGGTTCCGCCTGGTCGATCGGGATCGACACCGAGCCGGCGCCGGATGGAGCCATGACGGAAACTTCGGTGTTGTCCACTGGACGTGTCATTTGTGGTTACTCCCTGGGGGTTGCGGAGTCGGCCTTGGGGGCGGCGGTCGACTCGCGCACGATGAGTTCGGTGGTCAGCTCCATCCGGCTGGACCGCAGCGGCACGCCGTCGATCAGCTCGCCGAGCATCCGCGCGGCGGCGTTTCCCATCTCCGCCAGCGGCTGCCGCACGGTGGTCATCGGCGGCGAGGCCCAGCGGGCGACCGGCAGCTCGTCGAAGCCGACCACGGACAGGTCCTCGGGGATGCGCAGCCCGTGCTGGCGCGCGGCCTCGTAGACGCCGAAGGCCTGCTGGTCGCTGCCCGCGAAGATCGCCGTCGGCCGGTCGGGCAGGCCGAGCAGCTCGGACGCGCAGCTGAACCCGCCCTCGTGGTGGAAGTCCCCGTACCGGACGAGCGCCGGGTCGAACGCGATGCCGGCCCGCTCCAGGGCCGACCGGTAGCCGTCGAGCCTGGCCAGGCTGCACAGATAATCAGCCGGACCGGTGATCGCGGCGATCCGCCGGTGGCCCAGGGCGAGCAGGTGCTCGGTGGCGGCGAAGCCGCCGGCCCAGTTGGTCGCCCCGACGGACGGGATGTCGGCCGGCGGCGTGTTGGCCGGGTCGATGACCACGAGCGGTATGCCCGCCCCGCGGAGCTGGCCGGACTGCGTATCGGTGACCTTGGTGGTCACCAGGATCACCCCGTCGCTGTGGTGGCTCGCGATCGTCGAGGTCCAGCTGGCCGGCCGGGCGTCGCCGTGACGTACGGATGAGACCGCGATCGCGGTCCCCTGCTCCGCTCCCCATTCCTCGACGCCGCGCAGGATCTCGACCGCCCACGGGCTGTCCAGGCCGTTGAACACGAGGTCAATGAGGCCAGAGCGACGGCTGAGTCGCGGTCCGGTTCGGGGATACTTGTGCCGGTCAAGAAGCTGCTCCACCCGGGCGCGGGTGGTCGGCGAGACGTCCGGGCGGCCATTCACCACCTTCGACACAGTGGGCAGCGAAACTCCTGCCTCGGCTGCGATGGCGGCGAGCGTGGTCTTCCGCACAGCCTCACCTTTCGGGTTAATCTCGAAACTTCTCGGTAGCGCAGATCGACTGAACTGCGCTGTTCTCGCAGCATCGTACGCGAATCGTCAAGTGATGAAAATGTTCGTAACACCATGGAAACGGGGGGTTGACCCCGCTGTCGCCCGTCCTTACGATGGCGGCACGTCGAAAGTGTTCGAAAACTTTCGAAAGTGGCTTGTGCCCAATCCCAGGAGACGACCATGCGTAGCAGCCGGGCTGTTGCCGCCGCTCCCGCGGAGCGTCTTCGGAGTAGTCGTGGTACCCAGTTTCGCTCAAGGAGTTTCTACGATGATGAAGAAAACCCCCGCTGCGGCGATAGCCGCACTCGGCCTCGGCGTCGTCCTGGCTGCCGCCGCCTGCTCTAGCGGCGGCAGCAGCAACGGCGGCAATAGCCCTTCCTCCACCAGCCCCGTCACGCTGACCTTCTGGACGAACGCCACCCCTGGCCCCGGCCTTACGTTCTTCCAGAACGCCGTCAAGTCCTTCGACGCGGCCCACCCGGGCGTAACGATCAAGATGCAGGCCATCCAGAACGAGGACTACGACGGCAAGCTGCAGACCGCGCTGGCCTCGAACTCGACGCCGGACATCTTCTTCCAGCGTGGCGGCGGCAAGATGCTGGCCATGGTCAACGCGAACCAGGTCGCGCCGCTTACCCTCACCGCCGCCGACCAGGCCAATGTCAGCGCGGCCGCGCTCGCCGGCGAGACTCTTAACGGCAAGATTTACGCCATCCCGATGGACCAGCAGCCCGAGGGGATCTACTACAGCAAGGACCTCTTCAAGCAGGCGGGCATCACCTCGACGCCGACCACCATCCCTGAGCTCGAGGCCGATGTCGCCAAGCTGAAGGCCATCAACGTCGCGCCGATCGCGGTCGGCGCCAAGGACGCGTGGCCCGCGGCCCACTGGTACTACAACTTCGCCCTCCGCGAGTGCAGCCAGGCCACGATGAACGCGGCCGGCACGACCCTCAAGTTCACCGACCCGTGCTGGACGAAGGCCGGTGACGACCTAGCGGCGTTCCTGAAGATCAACCCGTTCCAGCCGGGTTTCCTGACGACCGCCGCGCAGGTGGGCGCGGGCTCCTCGGCCGGCCTGGTGGCCAACCACAAGGCCGGCATGGAGCTCATGGGCGCCTGGGACCCGGGCACGATCTCCACGCTCACCCCGAACCAGAAGCCGCTGCCTGACCTCGGCTGGTTCCCCTTCCCGGCGGTTCCCGGCGGCCAGGGCGACCCGAGCGCGATGATGGGCGGCATCGACGGCTACTCGGTGTCCCCGAACGCCCCGAAGGAGGCCTTCGAGTTCCTTGAGTTCCTCCTGACCACGCCCCAGCAGAAGGCCTACGCCACGGCGTTCATCACCCTCCCCGTCAACAAGGCCGCGCAGTCGGTCGTGACCGACTCGGTCAGCGTCTCGTCGCTCCAGGCCCTGAACAAGGCCGGATACACGATGCAGTTCCTCGACACGCAGTACGGCGAGAACGTCGGCAACGCGCTGAACGCCGCGGTGGTGAACCTGATGGCGGGCAAGGGCACTCCGGCCGGCATCGTCAGCGCCGCCACCGAAGCAGCGGCGAAGGGCTGACCAGTCGGATGAGCCACACCCTGGGCACCGCGGCCCTCGGCCGCGGCCGCCGGGGCGCACCTCAGGTCGGGGACGCGGTGGACACCGCGTCCCCGACGCCGCGTGCGCGCAAGCGCCGCGGCCGAGTGCGCCTGCGGCTTGAAATCGCGCTCCTCACCGGCCCCGCGATCATCGTGTTCGTGGGGCTCGTGATCTTCCCGGTCGCGCTCGCCGCGTACTACGGCTTCTACAAGTGGCAAGGCTACGGCCCGCCCACCGACTGGGTCGGACTGGGCAACTACAAGATCATTTTCACCGACCCCACCTTCCAGCAGGCGCTCGAGCATAACGGCCTGATCGTCGTGCTGTCCCTCGTCATTCAGGGGCCGCTGGCGATCGGCCTCGCGCTGCTGCTGAACCAGAAGATCCGCGGCCGGGCCCTCATCCGCGTCCTGATCTTCGTCCCTTACGTGATCTCCGAGGTCATCGTCGGCACGGGCTTCAGCCTGATGCTCCAGGTAACCGGCGCCGTCAACGACGCGCTGCACAACATCGGCCTCGGCTTCCTCGCCACCGACTGGCTTGCCAACCCGAACATCGCGCTGTGGACGCTGATGGGCATCATCACCTGGAAGTACATCGGCTTCGCGGTCCTCTTGATGCTCGCCGGCCTGCAGTCGATCCCCGGCGAGCTGTCCGAGGCCGCGCGGATCGACGGCGCTTCCTACTGGCAGGTCCAGCGCCACATCACGCTGCCGCTGCTCGGCCCGACCATCCGCATCTGGGCGTTCCTGTCGATCATCGGCTCGCTGCAGCTGTTCGACCTGGTGTACATCATCTGGGGTCAGTACATCTCCGGCACGGCCGGCACCTCGACCATGGCGACGTACATGGCCCTTAACGGCCGCCTCGCCGGGAACTACGGCTACGGCAGCGCGGTCGCCGTGGTCATGTTCCTGATCTCGCTCATCGTCGCGCTGTGCTACCAGCGTTTCGTCCTGCGCCGCGACCTGCGGGGCGCCGTCACCCAGGGAGTTAACTGATGAGCGCGGCGACCTCCGGCGCACCGTCCCTGCGGGCCCGGCCCGCCAAGCGCAGCGACAAGCCGCAGAAGTGGGGCAACCCGGGCATCTACTTCATCGCCTTGCTGTTCATCTCGGTCAGCGTCGGGCCCATCCTGTACATCGTGCTGGGCGGTTTCCGCACCAACTCGCAGATCACAGTCAGCCCGGCCGGCCTGCCGAACCCATGGGTCTTCAGCAACTACATCGGCGTCCTGAAGTCGAGCGACCTTCTGGGGCGAATTCGCGAACTCGGCCATCGTGGGGGTCGTGACCACGGTCGGCGTCGTGGTGCTCGGCGTCATGGTGAGCTTCGCGCTCGCCCGCTACGAGTTCAAGCTCAAGGGCGCGATGTACTCGCTGTTCGCCGCGGGCCTGATGTTCCCGCTGGTGGTCGCGATCACCCCGCTCTACATCGTCGTCAAGGACCTCGGCCTCATCGACAGCCTGACAGGCATCATCATCCCGCAGATCGCATTCGGCCTGCCGACGACGGTCATCATCCTGACGCCCTTCCTGCGGGCCATCCCCAAGGACATCGAGGAGGCCGCGGCCATCGACGGCGCGAGCCGTCTCGGGTTCTTCTTCCGCATGGCCATCCCGCTGGCGCTGCCCGGCGTGATCACCGTCGCCATCCTCGCCTTCATCGGCAGCTGGAACAACTACATCCTGCCGCTGTACGTCTTGAACTCGCAGGCGCACTACACGCTGCCACTCGGCGTGCAGCAGTTCTCCTCTGTGTACTCGCAGGACACGGCACGGGTGCTGGCGTTCACCTCGCTGTCGATGATGCCCGCGCTGATCTTCTTCTCTGTCTTCCAGCGCCGCATCGTCGGGGGCCTGACTGGCGCGGTGAAGGGCTAGGCGCACGGGCACGGTCGGCGGCGAGGCCGGCGACCGTACCCGCCTGCGTTTGTCAGAAAGGACCGCTGTATTGCCTCACGCTCATATCGAGCTCGACAAGCGCGCCGTCATCGCGCCCGTCAGCCGCCGCACGTTCGGCGCGTTCGTCGAGCACCTTGGCCGGTGCGTCTACACCGGGCTCTACGAGCCCGGTCACCCGGCCGCGAACGAGGACGGCTTCCGCATGGACGTCGTCGAGCTCGTCCGGGAACTCGGCAGCACGACCGTCCGCTACCCGGGCGGCAACTTCGTCTCCGGCTTCCGGTGGGAAGACTCGGTCGGCCCGCGGGAGGCGCGCCCGGTGCGCCGCGACCTCGCGTGGCACTCGCTCGAGTCGAACCAGGTCGGCCTCGACGATTTCGCCAGGTGGCTGAAGCTAACCGGCTCCGAGCTGATGCTCGCCGTGAACCTCGGCACCCGTGGCATCCTGCCCGCCCTCGACCTGCTCGAGTACGCCAACCATCCCTCCGGCACCGCACTGTCGGACCTGCGCATCGCGAACGGCACACCGGAGCCGCACAACGTGCGCATGTGGTGCCTCGGCAATGAGATGGACGGCCCGTGGCAGCAGGGCTTCATGACTGCCGACGACTACGGGAAGATCGCCGCCCGCACCGCCGCCGCGATGAAGATGGCCGACAAGGATCTCGAGCTGGTGGTCTGCGGCTCCTCCGGCTCGGGCATGCCGACGTTCGGCGACTGGGAGCGCACCGTACTTGAGCACAGCTACGAGCACGTCGACTACGTCTCGTGCCACGCCTACTACCAGGAGCTCGACGGCGACCTCGGCTCCTTCCTCGCCTCGGCGCTCGACCTGGACTACTACATCGACACCGTTGTCGCGACGGCCGACCACGTCGGCCACAAGAAGCGATCGAATAAGAAGATGCAGCTTTCGTTCGATGAATGGAATGTCTGGTATCTCAAGGAGCACCAGGAGCGCGAGAAGGCTGCCGAGGCCAGCGGCGAATGGTCCTACGCGCCGCGCCTGCTCGAGGACGTCTACTCGGTCGCGGACGCCGTCGTCGTCGGCAACCTGCTGATGACGCTGCTCAAGCACAGCGACCGGGTCGCCTCGGCGTCGCTCGCCCAGCTGGTCAACGTGATCGCGCCGATCATGACCGAGCCCGGCGGGCCCGCCTGGCGGCAGACGACCTTCTTCCCGTTCTCGATCACGAGCCGGCTCGCGTCCGGCGAGGTAATCCGCCCCGTGATCGAGACGCCGACATACCACACGGCGCGCCACGGCGAGGCATCCGTCATCGATGCCATCGCGACTGTCGACGACGGTCGCGCCGCGGTGTTTCTCGTCAACCGCGACCGCACGCAGACCGCGCAGGTCACGATTGACGTGCGCAGCCTGCGCTCCACCAGGATAATCGAGGCGGTCACGCTGGCCGACGCCGACGTCTACGCGAAGAACACGCTCGCCGAACGGGACCGGGTAACCCCGGCCACGAACGCGAGCGCGGTCCTCGCCGCCGGCGTACTCACCATCGAGCTGCCGCCTGTCTCGTGGACGGCGGCCGCGGTGAGCTGACAAGCGGGCGAGGGCGACCGCCGCGCTCCCGCTCGTCATCGTGTTCGTCTTGATGCGGCGACAGGTGATGAACAGCCTGGGGGGCATCGTCACACGGAGGCCCACCGGGAACACTGCTACCGGGGCAAGGGCCTAGTCGGATGAACAAGCGATTCATTACGGTCAGAGGTATTGGAAGGAAAGGTAGATCATGACATCAGACGTGTATGTGCCGACTCGCGAAGACAAGTTCTCGTTCGGGATATGGACGGTGGGCTGGCAGGGGGTCGACGTGTTCGGGGGAGCGGTCCGCCCGCCGATGGCGGCCGACCGGGCGGTGCGCAAGCTCGCCGAGCTCGGCGCCTACGGAGTGAACTTCCACGACAACGACGTGTTCGCCTTCGACGCGACGCCGGCCGAGCGGGACCAGCGGATCGGCGCCTTCCGCAAGGCGCTGGAAGAGACCGGTCTGGTGGTGACCACGGCCACCACCAACCTGTTCGCGCACCCGATGTTCAAGGACGGCGGCTTCACCGCCAACGAGCGGTCGGTGCGCCGATTCGCGCTGTCGAAGGTGATGCGCAACCTGGACCTGGCGGCCGAGCTCGGCGCGAAGACCTATGTCTTCTGGGGCGGCCGGGAGGGCGCCGAGTCGGGGGCGGCCAAGGACATCAGGGTCGCGCTGGACCGGTACGCCGAGGGGCTGAACCTGCTGTCCTCGTACGTGCTCGAGCGGGGGTACGACATCAGGTTCGCGATCGAGCCGAAGCCGAACGAGCCGCGCGGCGACATCCTGCTGCCGTCCATCGGCCACGCGCTCGCCTTCATCAACGAGCTCGAGCACCCGGACCTGGTCGGGGTCAATCCCGAGATCGGGCACGAGGAGATGGCGAGCCTGAACTACGCGCACGGCATCGCCCAGGCGATGTGGCACGGCAAGCTGTACCACATCGACCTCAACGGGCAGACCGGGCCGAGGTACGACCAGGACCTGCGGTTCGGCGCGGGCAACGCGCGGGGCGCGTTCTGGGTGGTCGACACGCTCCTGCAGGGCGGCTACGACGGCCCGGTGCACTTCGACTACAAGCCGCCGCGGACCGAGGACGACGAGGGCGTCTGGGCGTCGGCCGCCGCCTGCATGCGGAACTACCTGATCCTGCGGGAGAAGGCGCGGGCGTTCCGAGCCGACCCGGAGGTGCAGGCGGCACTGGCAGCGGCGCGGACGGCGGAGCTGGCCGAGCCGACCCTGGCCCCCGGCGAGACCTGGCGCGACGTCCGCGAGGTGGTGGTCGACGCCGACGAGCTCGGCGCCCGGGGCATGGGCTACGAGCACCTGGACCAGCTGGCGATGGAGCACCTGTACGGCGTCCGCTGACTTCGGCTGCACCAGCCTTGCCCGCCGCCGGCCGGCCACGCGAAGCGTTCCGCGTGCCCGGCCGGCGGTTTTCCATCGCCCGTCGTGGCCGGCGCGGTTTTCCATCGGCCGTCCCGGCCGTCCCGGCCGGCCGGGTGTTCAGAAGCCGGCTCCGCTCGGCACCCGGTACGGGGCGCCGTAGGCGGCTAGCCGCAGGTCCGACTGCAGCTCGTAGTAGGCGGGCTTCGGCTGCTGGTTCACGTCGTAGATCGCCGCGTAGCCCTCGCCGGTGAAGAATCCAGGCACCCAGGAGTCGGAGTCGGTGAAGCCCCAGACGGTGAACGAGATGACGCCGGGCACCGCCAGCGCCGCCTTGAGCATCTGGGAGTACTCGTACGGCTGCGCGAACACGGCCAGGTTGTCCGTCGGCACCTGGTCGGTCGCGTTGTTGACGAACGTGCGGACGTCGGCCTCGGTGATCGCCACCCTCACACCGGTGCTGGCGTACCGCTCCAGGTCCTGCTGGAAGCGCGCGCCGGAGAACCCGTACTGGGTGTCCAGGTGCCCCTGGTTCCCGATCCCCGTGATCGGAACGCCCGCCGCGAGCTGCTCCTGGAGCCAGGCGTAAACGGCGTCGCTCTTGGCGTTGGTGCCGTCCTCGCCGGCGATGTTGTAGTCGTTGTAGAAGAGCAGCGCGTGCGGGTCGGCCTGGTGCGCCCACCGGAAGGCCTGGGGAATGATGTCGGGCCCGAGGTTGGCGATCCAGAAATTGTTCGGGTCGATACCCGAAGGGTCGCTGTCGAGGAAGAATTCGTTGGCCACGTCCCACTGCCAGATCTTTCCCCGGTACCGCGTGACCTCGATCGTGATGTGCTGGTAGAGCAGCTGCTTGAGCTGCGGTGCGGTGATGGTGCCGTTGGCGACGCCGGTGGTGAGCCAGTCGGGCAGCTGGTTGTGCCACAGCAGCGTGTGGCCGCGGACGAGCTGCCCGTTGGCCCGCGCGAAGGCGACCAGCTGGTCGGCCTCCGACCAGTCGTAGGTGCCCTGGGTCGGCTCGACGATCTGCCACTTCATCCCGTTGCCGGGGGTGACCACGGAGAACTGGCTCCCGGCGATGGCCGCGTACGAGGGCGTCTCGATGTCCTGCGGGATCAGCGCGGTGCCGAAGCGGAGGCCGACCTTGGCGGCCAGCCCGCGCAGGGAGGCGGGCTCGTCGTCCTGGCCTGCGCTCGGCCCGGCGGCCGCCCTGGAGGCCAGCCTGGCGCCGGAAGGCGCCGCCCAGGCGGCGCTGCCGGTCCCGAGCACCGCCGCGGCGCCGCCGGCGGCGCCCATTGCGAGAAGACTACGGCGTCTCACGAATTTCCTCCTGTCGCTTCCCGAAATGTTTCGAGCTATTCCGAAAATTTCGGTGTGCATCTGTCGGATAATGGCACCGTAGATGGGTGCTCAAAGTGTGTCAATAGTAACTTTTCTTGTTAATTAAGAGGATTAATGAGGCTAGATGAGGCTTTTGCGGCCGATTAGTCGATGTTTCTACCCCGGTCACTAGGTCTGACGGAAATCGAAATGTTTCGAAATGTCGGCTGCGGATTGCCCGGCCGATGCCGCGGTCGGGCTCGGCCCGCCCGGGGTGGTACCGTGCTGCTCGGGACTGGTTGCCACGTGAACGAGGGACAGGTGCCTAAGGAGACCGCGCCTGCGATGGAGCACGCCGACGGAAAGCCGGCCGCTCTCGTGCCGGGGGTCTCGCGGCGATCTTGGGCGCCCTTCATCGCCGCGCTGATGCTGGCGTACTTCGGCGCGTCGGTGGCCCTCTTCGCCCCGGTCGAGAACGTGCTGCCGAGGCTGATCGAGGCGGCCGCCGGCAGCCAGCACAAGGCCGTCTACCTAGGGCTCGTCACGGGTCTGGGCGCCGTCGCGGCGCTGGTATTCAACCCGCTCGCGGGCTATTTCTCCGACCGCCGGGTGACCTCGGACAACCGCGCGACGGTGGTGGCGATCGGCCTCGCGGGCGGGGCCGCGTCGCTTGGCCTGCTCGGCGCGCAAACGTCGGTCATCGGCATCGCGATCTGCTGGACGCTCTGCCAGGCCACGATCAACATCGCCTACTCGTCGATGGCGGCCTCGGTCATCGACCACGTGCCGAAGACCGACTGGGGGTTCGCCTGGGGCCTCATCGCGATTTCCCAGGCGCTCGGCATCATCCTCGGCTTCGGCGCGATCGTCATCGTCTTCCCCTCGGTGACCGGCGGGATGACGGCGATCACGGTCATCTACGGCCTCAGCCTGCTCCCGCTGGTGCTGCTGCTCCGGCGGCTGCCGCGGGTGCAGCTCAGCGGTCCGGGCCGGTCGGTCCGCGACGGCCTCAAGGCGCTGCTGAACGGCGGCACCGGCTACAGCGCGGTCTGGATCGGCCAGTTCCTGATGGAGCTGGCCAACTCGATCGCCCTGCTCTACCTCTACTACTACCTGCAGGACGTCATCCACTACCCCAAGCCGGGGACCGGCCAGCTGATCCTGGTCTCGGTGGCGACCGGCGCGACGATCATCGCCACGGTGTCGATCGGCCGGCTGGCCGACCGGTCGGCCGGCTACCGGCGGTACGCGATGCTCGCCACCACGCTGCTCGCCGCCACCGGCTTCACCCTCGCCGTCATCAACTCGTGGGACCCGGTGATCGCCTGCGCCTTCGCGCTCGGCGCCGGGTACGGCGCCTACCAGTCGGTCAGCTCGGCGCTGTCCCTGACCGTGCTGCCGGACCAGGCCAGCGCCGCCCGCGACCTCGGCATCATCAACATCGCGTCCTCGATTCCCCAGGTCATCGGCCCGTCCGTGGCCGCCCTGGTGATCACCACGGGGGCCGGCTACCGAGGCCTGTTCGCCTTCGCTGGCCTGCTCGCCCTCGGCGCCTGCGCCGCCTTCTCCCGCGTCCCGCGCTAGCTCACATAAATCCATGGCGTTTCCGGTGCCCCCACGCCGGAAACGCCATGGATTTGCGGCGAGCGACCTCGAGTTAGGGAAGCTGCCAGGCGGCCGCGTCGTCGCGCAGCGACGCATAGCGCTCGCGGACCTCCGGGGTCGCGGTGGCCTCGTACGTCACGGTGGGCTGGGCAGGCCAGGACGGCGGCTCCGGCGCGCCGGACAGCGCCCAGGCCGCCTGCCGGGCCGCGCCGATCGCCACGTACTCGGCCGCCTCGGGCACCGCCACCGGCAGGCCGAAGATCGCAGGCGCGATCTGCCTGACCGCGACCGACTGCGCCGCCCCGCCGGTCAGCACCACCCGTCCCGGAGTGATCCCGCACGGCCGCAGGCAGTCGATCGCGTCGGCCAGTGAGCAGAGCACCGCCTCGACCGCCGCGCGGGCCATGTTCTCCCTGGTCATGTTGGCGGTGGTGAGCCCCCGGAGCACCCCGTTGGCGGCCGGGCGGTTCGGCGTCCGCTCACCGTCGAGGTAGGGGAGCAGGGTCACGCCCCCGGCCCCGGCCGGGGCGGCCAGCGCCAGCTCGGCCAGCCCGGCCGCGGACACCCCGAGCATCCCGGCGGTCACGTCGAGCACCCTGGCCGCGTTGATCGTGCAGGCCAGCGGCAGGTAGCGGCCGGTCGCGTCGGCGAACCCGCAGACCAGCCCGGTGGGGTCGGCGGACTCCTTCGCGGTGACCGCGAAGGCCGTGCCGGAAGTGCCGATGGACACCGCCACGTCGCCGTCGAGCAGGCCGAGCCCGAGCGCCGCCCCCATGTTGTCCCCGGTCCCGGCGGACAGCGCCGCGCCCCAGGAGGTATGCCCGACCACCTCGGCCGGCCCGGCCACCCGCGGCAGCGCCACCGGGCGGCCGAGCGCGCGCTCCGCGTAATCCGGCCGCCACCCGCCCTCGGCGGGGGAGAAGTAGCCGGTCCCGGAGGCGTCCCCCCGGTCGGTGGTCGGCTCGACCCGCACGTGTCCGCCGGCCAGCTTCCAGGTCAGCCAGTCGTGCGGCAGCAGCACCCGGTGGACCCGGGCGGCGTGGTCGGGCTCGTTCTCGGCCAGCCAGCGGAGCTTGGTGACGGTGAACGACATGGTCGGGACGGACCCGGTAACGGCCGCCCACTCGGCCGCCCCCCCGAACTCCGAGACCAGCTCGGCGGCCTGCGGCGCGGACTTCACGTCGTTCCACAGCATCGCGTCCCTGATGACCGCGCCGGAGTCGTCGAGCACCACCATGCCGTGCTGCTGGGCGGCGACCCCGACCGCGTCCGCCCGTTCGAGCAGGTCGCGGCCTGCCGCCGACAGTGCCTGCCACCACCGCTCGGGCGGGCATTCGGTGCCCGGCGGGTGCGGCGCGCTCGCGGACCCGACGACGGTCCCGTCCTCGGCCCGGCACAGCAGCACCTTGGTGGATTGCGTGGAGGAGTCAACCCCGGCGACCAGATCCATGACCGTGATCGTAGTAGGGGTGGACCCGCCCGGCGACCCCGGGAAGGCGAGGGCTGAGCAGCAGCGCGGAGCACGGGTCCGTTCGGGGGAAAGAACTTGAATTTTGCCGAACGGACCCTTGGTTCCAGCCGACGACCCACTACCCCTGTCAGCGGGGCCCGCGGCATCGGAGAGATCCCTGTTTGCGGCTTATGTTGCCCAAGGCACCGATATGGGGGCCTTTGATCGGGGCGACAGGGCTGTAACCTGGCAGCATGGATGCATGGCGCGGCGCTGAGGTTCCCGTTCTGCCGGGGCGCGGGGTGGAAGTACGGCTGCGGGACACGGCGACCGGGGAGCTCGCCGTCGCGGCCGCCGGGCACCGGGCGACGCTGTACGCCTGCGGTATCACCCCCTACGACGCGACCCACATGGGCCACGCCGCCACCTTCACCGCCTGGGACCTGCTGGTGCGCGCCTGGCTGGACGCCGGGCACGAGGTCGACTACACGCAGAACGTCACCGACGTGGACGACCCGCTGCTCGAGCGGGCCGAGCGCGACGGCGAGGACTGGCGGGAGCTGGCGCTGCGCGAGACCGACCGGTACCGGCGCGACATGGAGGCGCTCCGCAACCTGCCGCCGACCCACTTCATCGGCGCGGTGGAGGCGATCGGCATCATCGACGCGTACGCCGAGCGGCTCGCCGCCCGCGGTTCGCTGTACGACCTCGACGGCGACATCTACTTCGCCCGCGGCGCGGACCAGGCGTTCGGCGCGCTGTCCGGGCCGGGCACCGCCACCGGCCTTTCCGTCGAGCAGATGACGGTGCTGTCGGCCGAGCGCGGCGGCGACCCCGACCGGCCGGGCAAGAAGGACCCGCTCGACCCGCTCGTCTGGCGGGGTGAGCGGCCGGGCGAGCCCGCCTGGGCGTCCCGCTTCGGCCCCGGCCGGCCGGGCTGGCACGTGGAGTGCGCCGCCATCGCGGCCGAGTACCTCGGCCCGTCCTTCGACGTGCAGGCCGGCGGCACCGACCTGGTATTCCCGCACCACGAGATGAGCGGCTCGCACGCGCGGGTGGCCTGCGGCGCCGGGCCGGGCGAGCATGTCTTCGCCCGCGTCTACGCGCACTCCGGCATGGTCGCCTACCAGGGCGCGAAGATGTCCAAGTCGCTCGGCAACCTGGTCTTCGTCTCGCGGCTGCGCGCGGACGGCGTCGACCCGATGGCGATCAGGCTCGCGCTGCTCGCGCACCACTACCGGTCCGACTGGGAGTGGACCGACGAGGTGCTACGCGCAGGCGCAGGGCCGGCTGGATCGCTGGCGCGCGGCCGTCGCCGCGACCCCGCCGCCGGCCGGGCCGGCCGCCGGGGCCGTCCTCGCCGCGGTCCGCGAGCGCATGGCCGACGACCTCGACGCGCCGGGCGCGCTTGGCCGCCGTCGACGCCTGGGCGGACGCGGCGCTAGCGGCCGACAGCGCCGGAGCGGGCGCGGCCGGGGAGGCGGCGCTGATCCGCGACACCGCCGACGCGCTGCTTGGCGTGGCCGTGTAACCCCGCCCGCCCAATACCGACCAGCCCCCACCCCGTCAAGCAACACTTTCCTGGCGCTGTGGATTACCGGCGCGTTATCCACAGCCCCACTCCTCGCATTCATTTTCGCATCCACTTCGCCGCAAGCTGTTCCCATGACACACAACCCCCCCGCAGCTGCGCACCCCAAGCACCCCGCCCCGGCCGAGCGGCCGCCCCTGGCCGAGCCACCGCGGTCCGGCCAGGGAGCGAACCCACCCGACGCGCGGACACCGCGACAGCGAGTGCGGGTCGGCTCGCCCCTGACCCTGCTCGCGGTCGTCCCCGGGCTGCTCGGATTCCAGCCCGCCGACAGCATCGTCGTGCTCGGCACCGGACAGCCCGGTGCCGAGGTCCAGCTCACCCTCAGGTACGACCTGCCCGATCCGGCCGCCGCGCGAGCAGCCGCGGCGATCGCCCAGGGCGTGATGGCAATCCTGACCTCGCAGCGCATTACCACGGCGGCCGCGGTCGGCTACGGCGTCGACGAGGCGGTCTCCCCGGTCGCCGCCGAACTGCGGTCGCGGGCGGCCGAGGCGGGCATCGCGCTGACCGAGGTGCTCCGCGCCGAGGACAACCGCTACTGGTCCTACGTCTGCACGAACCCGAGGTGCTGCCCGGCCGACGGCACCCCGTTCGACGTCTCCGACCACCCGGTGACGCGCGCGTTCGCCGCCAGCGGGCGTCTGGTGCTCGCCAGCAGGCAGGAGCTGGCGGCCACGATCGCCCCGGCCGGGGGCGAGCAGGCCACGGCGATGCGGCTGGCGACGAAACAGGCCGAGCGGCAGGTGGCTCTGCGGGTCGGCCGGATGACGCGGGCCGGGCACCGGATTGCCCGGCGCCGCCTCGTCGCCGCCGTCGGCCAGCCGATGATCGCCGACGCCATCCGCCGTTACCGAGACGGGGACACGATCGGGCCCGAGTCGGCCGCCTGGCTGACCGTCGCCCTGCGCGAGCTACGGGTACGCGACGATGCATGGGCGCGGATGCTGCCCGAGCACAACGCTGCGCACACCCGGCTGTGGACCGATCTCACCCGGCTGGCGCCGCCTGGGTACGTGGCCGCTCCGGCGTCGTTGCTGGCCTTCGTCGCCTGGCAGGAGGGCGATGGCGCGCTTGCCAACGTCGCCCTCGACCGTGCGCTGGCCGACCAGCGGCGCTACTCGATGGCCAAGCTTTTGCGCCGGGCGATCGACTCCGGCGCGCCCCCTTCGATGGCCCTGCTGCCGATGACCCCGGAGGAGGTGGCCGCCAGTTACGACGCTCAGGAGGCGGCGGCGGACGCCGAAGCGGCCGCAGGCCGCCGTGGCGGGATAGACGCCGATGCGTCCGCGCAGGTGAGACAGAACCAGGCCGACGGATGGACGCCGTGCCCGGGCTCACCGCAGCCCAGCCCGCGTCCGTCCGGGAGTATGAGGCGGCGATCGGCGGGCTGCGGCGGCTCAATGCCGAGGTGCTGGCCGCCGCCGAGCAGCTCAAGCCGGTCACCATAGAGTTTCTGTTCCCCAGATCCGACTTGGAGGCTGGGAGCTGACCGCGCGACATCGCCGGGGTGAGGGCGGGCGGCGGCCTAGAGGGTACGTCCCAGCCCTCGCGCCTCAACAGCGCTTCGCGTCCCTGCGGACTGGCCTGCGGCCGGCTGTTGACCCACGGGACCGTGCCGGGCGGTGAGGTCGCGCCGGTACCAGCTGCCTTGCTTGCCGCCGATGTCGGCTGGGTCGGCGGGCCCGGCCGGGACGAACCCGGCCTTGATCAGCACCCGCTGGGACGTGACGTTCTGGTCACTGGTTGCCGCCTTGAGCGTGCGCAGGCCGTACCGTGACACGGCGAGGTGGCACAGTTCCCGCACCGCCGCGGTCGCCACCCCACGGCCGGCCACCCGCTGCGCGACCCGGTAGCCGAGGTCGGCCGTGCCCTCCTGCAGGCGGTACAGGTTGAACCGGCCCAGGACCGAGCCCTCCACGTCGACGAGCACGTAGCTCGCGCCGGTGCCAGCCTCCTGCTCGGCCAGTAGCTCGTTGTGCCGCTCGGTGAACTGGTCGAAGTACTCATCGCCCCGGTCGTTGATCGACTCGGCGAAGTAACCGCGGTTCTCCAGTTCGAAGGCCAGGATCGCCGGGCCGTGATCGGCCCGCACGAGCTGCAACTCGGGCATCTGCGCACTCTAACGGAGCGCAGCCGATCCGGCGACGGGTTATCCGACCGCCCGCGCCGGGGTGACGAGGGCCCTTCATTGGACCTGCTACCGGCGGCATCAGGAAGTGCGGTCGTGGTGACTGGCGAACATCAAAATCGCGGCCGCAGCCATGCGGTCCACCGCAACGCCGTCACTGGAATCGATGTGAGTCATGGAACTGCCACCTCCGTGTTGTCAGTGACCGGCGCCTGAGCTCTTTGGGCCCCGGCGCGCCGCTCGGCTGGTACCTGCGGCAGGGCTGCTGCGGGTCAGCCAGATGCCCGTTGCGGCGATCCAGGCCAGCAGCAGCGGGCCTGAGATGTAGACCGTCCAGGCCAGCGAGTTTGCCAGCAGCAGGTAGTCGAGGCCCGATACGGTCAGGGCAGCGGCTGCCAGGGCAGCGGTGACCCGTAGCCACTTCGGTGGGCGGCGGTCCCAGGTCCTGCGGGCGGACAGGTAGGCCGCGACGGCGGCGAGGGCGAGCATCTTCACCCCGTCGAGGCGGTTCACCAGGTTCGACAGTTCGCCGGCGCGCGCGATGTCATGGCGGGTCGCTGCCGTGATCAGGAACATGCCGAGAACCGCCTGCAGCAGCGAGATGGCCACGGCACCCGCGGTCGCCGCGGCGGTTGGCCAGGGGCGGGCCAGGCCCCGGTCACGGCTGGAGATCACGGCGGCCGCAAGGACCGTGCCGAGCAGCAGCCCGGCTAGGCCCTCAGACAGCAGGTACTGGCTCGCGGCACCGGCTGGGTGCGCCCGGTAACTGGCCGCGACCTGGGCACTTGTCGCATTCAGGGCCAGGTTCGCAGGCCAGGAGGCCAGTCCGGCTGCCCATGCGGCCACGTAGCAGATCCCGGCCCAGGCAGGCAGGGGGCCAGGCCAGCGGCGCGGCGCGGGACCCCCGGCCAAGACGGGCAGTGCCCTGCGCCCGGGGCTTGCGCCTGCCTGTGCGGGCCGAGCGGGTGAGGTGGTCATGTCGTTCCCTTCCAGCCTGGGGTCACGGCCTAGATCTAACGCAACGATTTGTCGCGTTAGGAGAGTCTGCCACGGGAATAGATCAAATGCAACTCTGTGTTGCGTTAGTATGGCATCGTGAGCGCACGAGGAGCATCCCGGCCTGGCGGCCGCACCGCCCGGACCGCAGCGACCGTCTTCGCCGCCGCCATCGACGAACTGTCCGAGCGCGGCTACGACGACATCAGCATCGAGACCATCGCCGCCCGCGCCGGCGTGCACAAGACCACGCTCTACCGCCGATGGCACAGCAAGGCCGAACTCATCACGCACGCGCTGGCACGAATCGCGCAATCCCTGATCCCGGTCCCGGACACCGGCCGCGCCGAAACCGACTTCCGCGACCTGGCCCGGTCAATCCAGGACGTCCTGTCCAGTCCGCGCGGCGCTGCCATCACCCGTGCCCTTCTGGCAGGATCGGCCGCATCGCCGGAGATCCGCCACCTGATGCAGGACTACTGGGCTGCGCGGCTAGCCGCCATCTCCGTCATCATCGACCGCGCCATCGCCCGCGGCGAACTGCCCGCCGGCACCGACCCGGAAGCAGCCATGCGCGCCGTCGCCGCGCCGCTGTACTACCAGCTCCTGGTCACGTTCGAGCCGATCACCGGGCTGGACGCCGACCAGGCCGCCGCCGCGGCCCTCGCCGCTGCGCGAGCCCGCGTCTTCACCCAGCCTGCTCAGGCTTCAGCTGGCCAGCAGGCCGTGTTAGATGCCGGAAGTCGCCGAGCTGTGACCAGATAGGGATGCCGCCAGCACGGGCCAGTGGCGGTAGCTCCGGAACGGCCAGCCACGACAAGCCCGGGCCCGGCCGCGCTCCTAACCGTGACTTTCCGTGCCCCGTACGTCGGGCCCTGGTCAGTGATCGTGTCGGGCCACTTCGGCGATGCCCGCTGCGCGGCCTTTCGCTCTGCGGGCATCCGCGCGGAGACGGCCAGGAATGTCAGTGACATGCCCGGTCAGGGCGACGGATAGTGAGGCCAACGATGCGGTCAAGAACTCAGGTGCGCCGTCACCTGCTGCTAACGACACTTCGCCTTCGTCGCCTGGCAGGAGGGCGATGGCGCGCTTGCCAACGTCGCCCTCGACCGTGCGCTGGCCGACCAGCGGCGCTACTCGATGGCCAAGCTTTTGCGCCGGGCGATCGACTCCGGCGCGCCCCCTTCGATGGCCCTGCTGCCGATGACCCCGGAGGAGGTGGCCGCCAGTTACGACGCTCAGGAAGCGGCGGCGGACGCCGAAGCAGCCCAGGCCGCCGTGGCGGGATAAGACGCGGGAGCGTCCCTGCAGGTGAGGCGCGGCGGAGCTGACTGGGAATGACCCGATACAATGCCTGAGCCGTTCGCCCCGGTGGGCGCGGAGCTTGCCCCGTTTATGCTCTTGTGCGCATCCTTGTCATGATGGCCGCGCAGGGACGGGCGGGATGGCCTGAAGGGAGCGAGGAGGAATACGTGACCGGTATCTCAGCACTGCCGCCTGCAAAGCTAGCAGCGCACGAGGCCGCGGTGGCGCGGCTGCGCGACGCGTACGCCGCGGTCCCGCCGGGCGTCCCCGTGCGCCTCGCCAAGCCGACGTCCAACCTGTTCCGCTTCCGCGACACCGCCCAGCCGGGAGCGGCCGCCGAGCGAGTCAGCCTCGACGTGTCCGCATTCGCGCGGGTGATCCACGTGGACGCCGCCACCCGCACCGCCGTCGTCGGCGGCATGACCACATACCAGGACCTGTGCGACGCCACGCTGCCGCACGGGCTCATGCCGCTGGTGGTACCGCAGCTCAAGACCATCACGCTGGGCGGGGCGGTCACCGGCCTCGGGATCGAGTCGAGCTCGCTCTGGCACGGGCTGCCGCACGAGTCCGTCATCGAGATGCAGATCCTCACCGGTGACGGCTCGGTCGTCATCGCGACCAAGGACAACTCGCACAGCGACCTGTACTACGGCTTCCCCAACTCCTACGGCACCCTGGGCTACTCGCTGGCCCTCACCATCGAGCTGATGCCGGTCAAGCCGTACGTCCACCTGCGCCACTTCGCCTTCGACGACCCGAAGAGGTGCATGGACGCGATCGCCGAGATCGCCGCGGCCGGGAGCTACCAGGGGCACAAGGCCGACTTCGTCGACGGCACCGCGTTCAACACCAGCGAGCTGTACCTGTCGGTCGGCGCGTTCAGCGACAAGGCGCCCTGGCTCAGCGACTACACCGGTCAGCAGGTCTACTACAAGTCGTTGCAGACCAGCCGCGAGGACTTCCTGACGATCAAGGACTACATCTGGCGCTGGGACACCGACTGGTTCTGGTGCTCTCGCCCGTTCGGCGTGCAGAACCCCAGGCTCCGCCCCTTCTGGCCGCGCAAGTACCGCCGGTCGGACGTCTACCGCAAGCTCGTCGCCTTCGACCAGAAATACGGCCTCACCGCCGCGCTCTACGCCAACCGGCACCAGCCGCAGCGGGAGATGGTCATCCAGGATGTCGAGATCCCGGTCGAGCGCGGCCACGAGTTCCTCGAGTTCTTCGCCGCCAACGTGCGGATGAATCCGGTCTGGCTCTGCCCGCTGCGCCTGCGGGGCGACCGCTCGTGGACGCTCTACCCGATGCAGCCGGACGAGGTCTACGTCAACTTCGGCTTCTGGGGCACGGTCCCGCTGCCGCCGGGCAAGACCGACGGCTACTACAACCGGATGGTGGAGGAGGAGGTCAGCGCGCTCGACGGGCACAAGTCGCTGTACTCCACCTCCTTCTATTCCGAAGAGGAGTTCCGCAGCCGCTATAGCGGCGCGGAGTACGACAAGCTCAAGGCCGAGTACGACGGGAGCGGGAGACTCCTCGGCCTGTACGACAAGTGCGTGCGTCGTCGCTGACCCAGGCGGCCGGGCAACGGTGCCGGGCAGCAAGACTGACGCGGCCAAATGCGGCTAACAAACAAGGCAGCCACAACGTGAAAGGAACGCTCTATGGCGCTGGCTGAGATATTCGAGGCGATCGCTGGCCCGGATGCTCCGGTCGAATTCCGGGCGTACGACGGATCGAGCGCGGGCGCTCCAGGCTCGCCGGTCAAGATCACCGTCCGGTCGCCTGTCGCCGTCTCGTATCTGGCGCAGGCACCGGGCGCGCTCGGCCTGGCCCGGGCCTATGTCTCCGGCCACCTCGACGTGGAGGGCGACATGATCACCGCGCTCTCCCGGCTGTCCAAGGCGCAGGACTCGCAGATCGGCTGGGCGGACCGGCTCCGGCTGCTGCAGTCGCTGGGCGGACCGAAGGTGCTGTTCCCCAGGATCGCGCCGCCGCCGCAGGAGGTGCAGCCGCGCCGCCGCGGGCTGACTGTCGGCCGGATGCACTCCAAGAGCCGGGACGCGAACTCGATCTCGCACCACTACGACGTGTCCAACCGGTTCTACGAGTGGGTGCTCGGCCCGACCATGGCCTACACCTGCGCCTGCTACCCGACCGAGGAAGCCACCCTCGAGGAGGCCCAGGAGTACAAGTTCGACCTGGTCGCCAGGAAGATCGGGCTCAAGCCGGGAATGCGGCTGCTGGATGTCGGCTGCGGCTGGGGCGGCATGGTGATGCACGCCGCCCGCGAATACGGGGTCAAGGCGATCGGCGTGACGCTGTCGGAGCAGCAGGCTCTGTGGGCGCAGCAGGCGATCAAGAAGGCCGGCCTCGAGGACCTGGCGGAGGTCCGCCACCAGGACTACCGCGACGTGCCCGAGACCGACTTCGACGCGATCAGCTCCATCGGCATCACCGAGCACATCGGCAAGGCGAACGTCCCGGGTTACTTCGCCTTCCTTAACGGCAAGCTCAAGACCGGCGGCCGGATGCTGAACCACTGCATCACCCGTCCCGACAACACCGGCCCGTCCATTTACCGGGACGGCTTCATCAACCGCTACGTCTTCCCCGACGGTGAGCTCGAGGGTCCTGGCTGGCTGGCCGGGGCGATGAACGACAACGGGTTCGAGATCAGGCACGAGGAGAACCTGCGCGAGCACTACTCCAAGACCCTGAAGGCCTGGTGCGCGAACCTGGACGAGCACTGGGACGAGGCGGTCGAGGAAGTCGGGCAGGGGACCGCGCGCGTCTGGCGGCTCTACATGGCGGGCTGCGTCCTCGGTTTCGACCGCAACGTCGTCCAGCTCCACCAGATCCTCGGCGTCAAGCTGGCCAAGGACGGCACCTCGGGCATGCCGCTGCGCCCCGACTGGGAGCCCTCCATCGCCCGGGCGCAGGTGGCTTCCTAACGACGCACGTGCGAGAGCGGGCCGCGAGCGGCCCGCTCTGGCTGTCTACGCGCGGGTGGCGGTGCGAGCCGACCTTGCCTCTGAGAGCAGCGGCGAGGTGATCAGGTAGTCGGCGCTGGTGCGGTTGCAGGCGATCGGGATGTCCCACAGCACGGCCAGCCTGACCAGGGCCTTGACGTCGGAGTCGTGCGGCTGTGAGCTCAGCGGGTCCCAGAAGAAGATCAGCATGTCGAGTTCGCCTAGGGCGATGAGCGCGCCGATCTGCTGGTCGCCGCCGAGCGGGCCGCTCTGGAAGCGGGTGACCGGCAGGTCGAGTGCTTCGCCGAGGAGCCTGCCGGTGGTACCGGTGGCGTATAGGGAGTGGCCGGCGAGCAGATCCCGGTTGTGCTCGGCCCACTCGAGGAGGTCGTCCTTCTTGCCGTCGTGGGCGACGAGGGCGATGCGCTTCGGTTCGGGTGAGGTCGATTTGGTCATGCCTCCAGTGTGCCTGGTCAATGTTGCCGAACTGCCACGTAGGCGTTATGGATTCGTGTACATGGCGTGCTGGGCCGCTAGCCGTCGAGCCCGGGGCCGATACGGTATCCTGGGTTACGTGAGTCCTGTCCGGCTGCTCCTTAGCTAGCCGCGTCGACCTAATCTGTCGTCGGCGCGGCCGCTCCTCGTGCGCGGGGGGCATTTTTGTTTTGAGGTAAACACAGTGTTTGGGGCAGGCAGAGCATCCGCCACGCAGGGCGCCCGCTATGCGGGAAATCCCAAGCCGGACCGATCAACGATGAGGACATGATGACTGCGGTCGAAAACGCCGACGAGGCGCAGCGCTACGATCCGCGCGACATTCAGGACAAATGGCAGACGCACTGGGCTGCGGTCGAGCCGTTCCGGGCGAGCGACGACCCGGCTGACCCGCGCGAGCGGTTCCTCCTGGTCGACATGTTCCCGTACCCGTCGGGCGACCTGCACATGGGACACGCCGAGGCGTACGCCATCGGCGACGCGATGGCCAGGTACTGGTTCCTGCGCGGCAAGAACGTGATGCACCCGATCGGCTGGGACGCCTTCGGACTGCCTGCGGAGAACGCGGCGATCAGGAACAACGCGCACCCCATCGACTGGACCTACAAGAACATCGAGACGCAGGCGGCGTCGTTCCGCCGGTACGCGACGTCGTTCGACTGGTCGCGCCGGCTGCAGACCTGCGACCCGGAGTACTACCGCTGGAACCAGTGGCTGTTCCTGCGGTTCTTCGAGCGCGGGCTGGCCTACCGCAAGGGCGGCTACGTCAACTGGTGCCCGAAGGACCAGACCGTGCTGGCCAACGAACAGGTCGTGAACGGCCGCTGCGAGCGCTGCGGCACCGAGGTGGTCCGCCGGGTGCTGACCCAGTGGTACTTCAAGATCACCGAGTACGCGGACCGGCTGCTGGCGGACGCCGAGGCGTTGGAGGGCAACTGGCCCGACCGGGTGCTGACCATGCAGCGGAACTGGATCGGCCGCTCCACCGGCGCTGAGGTCCAGTTCGAGATCGAGGGGCGCGACGAGCCGGTCACCGTCTACACGACGCGGCCCGATACGCTCTACGGCGCGACGTTCTTCGTCGTCGCCGCGGACTCGCCGCTGGCCGCCGACCTGTGCACCGATGCCCAGCGGGCCGAGTTCGAGGCGTACTCGGCGCAGGTGCGGAAGCTGACCGACATCGAGCGGCAGGAGACCGACCGGGAGAAGACCGGCGTCTTCCTGGGCGTGCACGCGGTTAACCCGGTGAACGGCGAGCGCATCCCGGTCTGGGCGGCCGACTACGTGCTGCCCGACTACGGCACCGGCGCGATCATGGCGGTGCCCGCGCACGACCAGCGCGACCTTGACTTCGCCCGCCGATTCGGCCTGCCCGTGCGGGTGGTGGTGGCCACCGACGGCGCCGACCCGGCGGCCACCGGGGTGGCGGCACCCGGCAACGGCGTCCTGGTTAACTCCGGGCCGCTGGACGGGCTGTCCAAGGCCGAGGCGATTTCCCGGATCATCGAGATCCTGTCGGAGAAGGACCTGGGCGCCGCGGCGGTGAACTACCGGCTGCGCGACTGGCTGCTGTCCCGGCAGCGGTTCTGGGGCACGCCTATCCCGATCATCCACTGCCCGTCCTGCGGCGAGGTGCCGGTGCCGGAGGAGTCGCTGCCGGTCGTGCTGCCCGACCTGCGCGGCGCCGACCTGGCCCCGAAGGGCGTGTCGCCGCTGGCGGCCGCGACCGACTGGGTGAACGTCGACTGCCCCAAGTGCGGCGGCGCGGCGCTGCGGGACACCGACACGATGGACACGTTCGTCGACTCCTCCTGGTACATGTTCCGGTACTGCTCGCCGGGGTACGAAGGCGGGCCGTTCCGGCCCGATGACGTCCAGCGCTGGGCGCCGGTGGACCTGTACGTGGGCGGCGTCGAGCACGCGATCCTGCACCTGCTGTACGCCCGGTTCTTTACCAAGGTGCTGCAGGACATGGGGTTGATCTCGTTCGGCGAGCCGTTCACCCGACTGATGAACCAGGGCCAGGTGGTGAACGGCGGCAAGGCGATGTCCAAGTCGCTGGGTAACGGGGTCAACCTGGGCGAGCAGATCGAGCTGTTCGGGGTCGACGCGATCCGGCTGACGATGATCTTCGCCTCGCCGCCGCAGGACGACATCGACTGGGCGGACGTGAACCCGGACGCCATGGTGAGGTTCCTGGGCCGCGTGCGAAGGGTGGCCGCCGACGTGGCCACCGCTGGAGGCGCCGGCGGGTTCGGCGGGACGACCGAGAGCGACCTGGCCGGCGGTGACCTGGAGCTGCGGCGGGTCGTCCACCGGATCGTCGACGAGGTCACCAGGCAGGTCGAGACCTATCACCTGAACGTGGCCGTGGCCCGGCTGATGGAGCTGGTCAGCGCCCTGCGCAAGGCGATCGACTCGGGCCCGGGCGCGGCCGACCCGGCGGTGCGCGAGGGCGCGGAGGCGCTGGCGGTCATGCTGTCGCTGTTCGCCCCGTACACCGCGGAAGAGTGCTGGGCGGCGCTAGGCGGCCTGGATCGCGTCGGCCCGGCCGACATCGCGTCGGTGGCCAGGACCTCCTGGCCAGTCGCGGACCCGGCGCTCCTGGTTCAGGAGACCGTCACCTGCGTGGTGCAGGTGAACGGGAAGGTCCGCGACCGGCTGGAAGTCTCTCCCGATATCGCGGAGGCTGAGCTGCGTGACCTGGCGCTGGCCGCCTCGGGGGCGGCCCGCGCGCTGACTGGACTGGGCATCCAGCGGGTGGTGGTGCGCCCACCCAAGCTGGTCAACATCGTCGCCGCCTTACACGCGGCGGAGAACCGCTACCACCTTGCCGAGAATGGCGGCGTCGTCACCGAGGATGGGCGTGAAGGCCGGGTTGTGGGGCATCAGCCAGACGTGCCCGTCGCTCTGCTTGAGGGTCTTGACGGTGGCCTCGCCGTCGATCATGGCCGCGACGATCTCGCCGTTCTCGGCGCTTTCCTGCTGGCGGATGACCACCCAGTCCCCGTCCGCGATGGCCGCGTTGATCATCGAGTCGCCCGCCACCTTGAGCATGAACAGGTTGCCCTCGCCGACTAGCTGCCGGGGGAGCGGGAAGATCTCCTCGATCTGCTGCTCGGCCAGGATTGGGCCGCCTGCCGCGATCCGCCCGACCAGCGGGACGTAGGCGGCCTCCTGGGACGCGATGTCCATGCCGTCCGCGGCTAGCTCCTGGTCGCCGTCCTTGCCGTTCTGCTCCGGCCGGATGGCGGGGTGGCCGGGCAGTCGGACCTCCACCGTGCGCGGCCTGCCCACGTCGCGGTGCAGGTAGCCCTTCCGCTGCAGGGTGGAGAGCTGGTAGGAGACGCTCGACGTGCTGGTCAGGCCGACCGCCTCGCCGATTTCGCGCATGGACGGCGGGTAGCCGCGCTTCTGCACCGAGTCCCTGATGACCTGGAGCACCTTGCGCTGCCGCCAGGTGAGCACATGGTCCGGGTCCGGCTTGTCCGGCGTCTCCGGGATCACGACGGGGACGCTGCCCTTGGGCTTGCGCCCCGGCCTGCCCTTAGGGCGTACCGGTACGTCCGCGATTTCGGGTGTGCCGTAATCTGCGGTGTCGTCCATCGGATGAACCTCCGATTCCTGAGTCGTTGCTTACGGACACGAGCCTAGCGCTTATCTTCGAATTCACCAAACATCTGTTCGACGTGTCGTGGAAATGTCGGACCGTCGAGGTACAAAGATGGCATGCGAGACGTTCCGAGTCCTGCGGGCGGCGCCGCGCGCGACACCAGGCGTTCGCGCGCGCGACACGCCGGCGCTAGCGCGGGTCTGCCGGGCCGACCAGGAATTTTGGCTTCGATGGGTGTCTCCGCTTGCCGAGGGCCGCCGCTCTGGACTACGGTTGACCACAACATCTAGTAGTTACAGTGATGTGGTTCTTCTAGCAGTAGTGGACATTCGTAGTAGAATGGGTATCTCAGGGATACGCCTGGAGGTGATCGCGTGTACTGTCCGTTCTGCCGTCATCCGGACAGCAGGGTTATCGACAGCCGGGCTTCCGACGACGGCGTCGCGATCCGCCGACGGCGATCCTGCCCGGAGTGCGGACGCCGGTTCACCACGCAGGAGTCGGTCATCCTGATGGTGGCCAAGCGCAGCGGGGTGACCGAGCCGTTCACCAGAGACAAGATCGTCCGCGGGGTGCAGCGGGCCTGTCAGGGCAGGCCGGTCGACGAGGACCAGCTGGCCATGCTCGCCCAGCGGGTGGAGGAGACGATTCGGGCGCGCGGCCTCGCAGAGGTACCGTCGCACGAAGTGGGGCTGGCGATCCTCGGACCGCTCCGGGACCTTGACGAGGTCGCGTACCTCAGGTTTGCCAGCGTTTACCGGGGCTTCGAGTCGCTTGACGACTTCGAGAAGGCAATCACGGAACTGCGCGGCCGGCACCTCGGGGAAGTCGGCGGGGACATCGACGACCCGGGCGCGCGCGATGGACGGCCTGGCTAGGCCGAAGGAATCAATAGGGCGGGCAGCCAGCCGACGGTCACGGTGCCGGACGGTGTCTTTCACGCTGCCGTATGAAAAGTGAAAACGACGCTGAGGACGGGTCCGGCGGGACCCGAGATGAAGGGGGAATTGGAGTTATGACGGAGACGACGAGCGGTCCGGCGGCGCGCAAGGGCAAGCGCGGCGGCAGCAAGGGCATGAAGATCCGGCGGATTCACACCACCCAGGGCCTGCACCCGTATGACCAGGTTGAGTGGGAGCGGCGCGATGTGGTGATGACCAACTGGCGCGACGGCTCCGTCAACTTCGAGCAGCGCGGGGTGGAGTTCCCCGAATTCTGGTCGGTCAACGCGGGCAACATCGTCACCACCAAGTACTTCCGCGGCGCGGTGGGCACACCGCAGCGCGAGTGGTCGCTGAAGCAGCTGGTCGACCGGGTGGTGAACGTCTACACGTCCACCGGCCGGGAGCACGGTTACTTCGCCTCCGACGAGGACGCCGAGATCTTCGACCACGAGCTCAAGTACGCGCTGATCCACCAGATCTTCTCGTTCAACTCGCCGGTCTGGTTCAACGTCGGCACCGCCTCCCCGCAGCAGGTCTCGGCGTGCTTTATTTTGTCAGTAGATGACACAATTGAGTCGATTCTCAACTGGTACAGCGAAGAGGGCCAGATCTTCCGCGGCGGCTCGGGCGCGGGCGTGAACCTGTCGAAGATCCGGTCAAGCAAGGAGCTGCTCACCAGCGGCGGCACCGCCAGCGGCCCGGTCAGCTTCATGCGCGGCGCCGACGCGTCGGCCGGCACGATCAAGTCCGGCGGCGCGACCCGCCGCGCGGCCAAGATGGTCGTGCTCGACGTGGACCACCCGGACATCGCCGATTTCATCGAGACCAAGGCGCGCGAGGAGAACAAGATTCGCGCCCTGCGCGACGCCGGCTTCGACATGGACCTCGGCGGCCAGGACATCGTCAGCGTCCAGTACCAGAACGCCAACAACTCGGTCCGCGTCAGCGACGAGTTCATGCGGGCGGTCGACGACGGCAAGCCCTTCGAGCTGCTCGCCCGCCGCACCGGCGAGGTGATCGAGACGGTCGACGCGAAGAACCTGTTCCGCAAGATCGCGCAGGCGGCCTGGGAATGCGCGGACCCGGGGCTGCAGTACGACGACACAATTAACGACTGGCACACGAACCCGGAATCAGGGCGAATTACCGCTAGTAACCCCTGCTCCGAGTACCTCAGCCTCGATAATTCTTCCTGCAATCTCGCCAGCATTAACCTGCTGAAATTCCTGTCGGCCGACGACACCTTCGATGTCGAGCGGTTCGCGCAGGTCAGCGAGCTGATCATCACCGCGATGGACATCTCGATCACCTTCGCGGACTTCCCCACAGAGAAAATAGGCCAGATCACAAGGGACTACCGTCAGCTCGGCATTGGCTATGCCAACCTCGGCGCGCTGCTGATGGCGACCGGGCACGCCTACGACTCCGCGGGCGGCCGGGCCATTGCCGCCGCGATTACCTCGCTCATGACGGCATCGGCCTATAAGAAGTCGGCCGAACTGGCGGGCGTGGTGGGCCCCTACGAGGGCTACGCGAAGAACGCGGCCGCGCACAAGCGGGTCATGCGCAAGCACGCGGAGGCCAGCGCGAGCGTCCACCCGGCGGCCGAGTTCGACCGGGTCATCCTCGACCTGGCGAACAAGACCTGGCAGCAGTGCCTCACCCTGGGCGAGGCCAACGGCTACCGGAACGCCCAGGCGAGTTTGCTCGCGCCCACTGGAACCATAGGTTTCATGATGGACTGCGACACCACCGGCATCGAGCCCGACCTGGCCCTGGTCAAGTTCAAGAAGCTGGTCGGCGGCGGCTCCATGCAGATCGTCAACCAGACCGTGCCGCGCGCGCTGAAGAACCTCGGCTACCAGCCCGAGCAGATCGAGGCGATCACCGAGTACATCGGCGAGCACGGCCACGTGGTGAACGCTCCCGGCCTCAAGACCGAGCACTACGAGGTGTTCGACTGCGCGATGGGCGAGCGCTCGATCAGCCCGATGGGCCACGTCCGGATGATGGCGGCGGTGCAGCCGATGCTGTCCGGCTCGATCTCCAAGACCGTGAACATGCCGGAAGCGGCCACGATCGAGGACGTCGAGGAGATCTACTACGAGGGCTGGAAGCTCGGCCTGAAGGCGCTGGCGATCTACCGCGACAACTGCAAGGTCGGGCAGCCGCTTTCGGTCGCCAAGCCGAAGGACAAGGAGGAGGCGGCCGCCCCGGCCCCGGCGCCCGGCGCCTGAGCCGCACGAGCACCGTCCGGTCCGCAGGCGGCTGCCGAAGACCAGGCCCGCGACCGTGACCCGGTTCGACGTGGCCGGCGCCGAGGGCTACATGACCGCCTCCACCTACCCGGACGATGGCGTGGGCGAGGTCTTCCTCAAGCTCGGCAAGCAGGGTTCCACGCTGGCCGGCGTGATGGACGCGTTCTCGATGGCGATCTCGGTCGGGCTGCAGTACGGCATCCCGCTCGAGTCCTACGTCGCGAAGTTCACCAACCTGCGGTTCGAGCCGGCCGGCATGACCGACGACCCGGACATCCGCATCGCGACCTCGATGATGGACTACATCTTCCGGCGTCTCGCGCTTGACCACCTGCCCTACGAGCGGCGCGCCGAGCTCGGCATCCTCTCCGCCGCCGAGCGCGCCGCCGAGCTCGCCGGTCAGGATCCGGCCACCCTCGGCGTCGAGGTCGACCCGGTGACGCTCGCCCAGTCCTTCGGCGGGGAGAGCACCGGGCGCCAGGACCGTGCCGCTGCCACGCCGGGCCCCGGCCTCGCCCGGGCCGGCTCCGGCGCCTGCCGAGGCCAAGGCCGCGCGGACCGGCGGACCGCACTCCACCGCCGAGCTGATCGAGTTCCAGCAGGGCCGCACGGCGGACGCCCCGCTGTGCCTGACCTGCGGAACGAAGATGCGCCCGGCCGGCAGCTGCTACGTCTGCGAGGGCTGCGGCTCCACCAGCGGCTGCAGCTGAAAAACGGGTAGCCTCACTGGTGATTTACCAGTTCAGGAAGGGTGCAGCAGTGTCGACCGCGCCCCTCCTGGGCTCCCTGAATTTCGTTCGTTGCATCTGGTGCAACCGAAGTGGCCGACGCTAAACGCGCTAATTGCCGCCCCGATTAGGTTGTTTGTCTGGTTGTTTGGAAGGTTCGTTGCGCGGTTTCACGACCTGCGCGTACCGCCCGCTACCCTGATCACATGAGGCATCAGCGGCTGCGGTCGGTCGTCGTGGAAGGGTTCACGTCGATCAAGTCCGCTTCGCTTGCGCTGAATGACGTAAATGTCCTAGTCGGCGCTAACGGTGCGGGCAAGAGCAACCTGATCCGGGCCCTGGGCATGCTCGGCCGGATCATGGACGGTGAGCTGGGCCTGTATGTTGGGCTGTCTGGTGGCGCAAGTGCACTTCTGAACGCCGACCCTACAGACCCTCGCCGGATTCGCTTGCAGGTGGAGTCCGATGCCGGCGGATACTTGGCCGAACTCGTCCCGGCAGCTGGGGACGCGCTCGTCTTCTCGGCGGAGCTTACCTGGACCTGGCGTGACGACTCGATGCGGCATGTGCGACAGCAGCGGCCACTGGGCGCCGGCCACCGGGAAAGCGGGCTCCTGACGTCTGACTCGTCGTGGTCGTCTCAGGACGAGGCACTAATGGAGACACTGCGGGGTTGCCGCGTGTTCCACTTCCACGACACCAGTCGCAATGCTCCGGTTAAGCAGCAGGCATACACGGCAGACAACAAGTCCCTGCATTCCGACGCGGGGAACCTGGCAGCCATCTTGCTGCGCCTGCGGGCCAATGACCGCGGACGCTATCAGCGGATCGTCAGAACGGTTAAGCAGGTTGCGCCATTCTTCCGAGCTTTCGTCCTGGAGCCGGAACTAGCTCCAGATCGGGTGCGACTGCGCTGGCAGCAGGAAGGCGCTGACACCATCCTCCCAGTTGACGCGCTCTCTGACGGCACGCTGCGGTTCATCTGCCTAGCCACCCTGCTCGGTCAGCCCGAACTGCCTGGATTCATTATCTTGGACGAGCCAGAACTAGGACTCCACCCGTTCGCGATCGTTCAGCTCGCCGGAATGCTGCGCGCGGCCAGCCGTGAAAGCCAGGTCTTGCTCGCCACTCAGTCCGTCACCTTGATGAACCAGTTCGAACTGGATGACCTTATCGTCGTGGAGCGCCAAGACGGGGCTTCGGTCTTCGATCGCCCTGATCCAGGCCGCCTTAGCGAATGGCTCGCGGAGTACTCGCTCGGCGAGCTGTGGGAGAAGAACCTTCTGGGCGGGCGACCCCGGCCTGAGCGCGGCTGACGGTGCGCCACCTTCACATCCTCTGCGAGGGCCAGACGGAGGAGATAATCGCTAGCGACGTCCTGCAAGCCCACTTTGCCAGTGCGCACACCTATGTCACCTGGTCCGTCCTCGCGACCAAGCGCCCTGCTATCGGTCCTGCGTTCAAGGGCGGTGTCTCCACCTGGCCGAAGTTGGCTCGCGAGCTGCATCTCCTCCTCCACGACAGCTCGACAACGGCGCTGACCACACTACTGGACTACTACGCGTTCCCGCCTGAGGCGCCTGGGATGGTGGACCGCCCGCATGGATCCCCCTTGGTCATTGCAGAGACCGGCCTTGGTGCGATCCGGGATGCCTGTCCGCACGCCGACGACTGGCTCCGCGAACTCGAGGCGAGATTGTCACGCTCGGTTACAGAGTGACCGGCGAATACTGCACCTTCGAATAAGTGCCCTCCCCAGTACTCAGGTACCGCTGTAACGGGAGATTCCCCTGCTCAGGAGGGGTGCGGCCAAGTGGCTGCGCGCCTCCTGAGCGCTATCTGGACGCCGTTCGTTGCATCTGATGCAAATCTGCGTCCCAGGGCCTAGCGACAGCGTTTCTGGGGGAGCTCGTGACGCGCGGCGGGTCACGGGACGCATCATGGGATATATGCGTACCCCCTTCCGCTGGTGGACCGGCCTGAGCCCGCGGCGAAGGGTCCTCCTCGGAGCGCTTGCCGTTGCTGTCGCCGTGGCCGCCATCGTGACCGGGGTGCAGGTATCGGGAGGGCCGCCGGAAGCGGTACCCGGGCGGCCCGGCGCGGTGCTGCTCGTCCCTGGGTACGGCGGGTCGACCACGGCACTGGACGAGCTGGCCGCGCGGATCCGCAGCACCGGGCGCACCGCGACCGTGGTATCGCTGGCGGGCGACGGCACCGGCGACCTGACGGTGCAGGCCCGCGTGCTGAACGGGTACGTAAACCAGGCCATCGGCGCAGGGTCAGGGCCAGTCACCGTGATCGGCTACTCGGCGGGCGGCGTGGTGGCGTGGCTCTGGTATGTCGACTACGGCGGCGCCTCGCGGGCAGGCAAGGTCATCACCCTTGGGTCCCCGCTGCACGGTGCGCGCATCGCGGCCGTGGGCACCGGGTTCGACCCGGCGGAGTGCCCGGTCGCCTGTCAGCAGCTGGTTCCCGGCAGCGCGCTGCTGACACAGTTGCAGCAGTCCACACAGGTGCGGCCGCCCTGGCTGTCACTGTGGAGCACCGATGACCAGACGGTGCAGCCTACAGACTCGGCACGGCTGCCCGGCGCGGTGAACGTGCCGCTCCAGTCCGTCTGCCCGGGGGCGGACATCCAGCATAGCCAGCTACCCACCGCGCCGCTCGTCGTCGGCCTGGTCCTCCGGGCGCTGGCCAGCAACCGCCTCACCGCCCCACCCCCCGGCGACTGCGCGACTCTGCAGTCCCTCGGCCAGTGACGCTCAGGTTGTTATGTCCCTGGTCGCGAAGTTGGCCCAGGCTGCCGCCAGGAACACGACCACGTACACCGCCTGGATGGCGAAACCGCGCTGGATATCCCGCCAGAAGATGGGCTGCCGGAAGAAGTCGATCCACGCCAGCCAGTACCGGGTCGGCAGGTACGGCTGTACCACGCTCGCGGCGTTCAGCGTGACGAGCACCTCGCTGGCAACCAGCGTCGCCAGCGCTCCGAGCGCGGCGCCGAGCGCAGAGTCCGTGAACGTGGACAGGAAGATCGCGATGGCGGCCACGCCGAGCATCGAGACGGTGATGAACGCCATCGCGCCGACGACGCGCTCGACAAGCTCAAGGGTGGTCAGCGGCGCGCCGGACAGCGACGTGATGGCCGCGCCGGCCTGCAACCCGGCCGTGGGCGCGCCACCGGCGCCCGGCGCGATCGAACCGGGGAGCCCGCCGGGCGCGGTGCCGACGGCCGCCGCGCGAGACGGTCCGAGGATCAGCACGCCGGTCGCGTATGAGGTGACCGTGACAGCGATGACGGTCATCAGCGTGAACGTTGTGACCGAGATGAGCTTGGCGACCAGGAGCCGGGTCCGTCCCACCGGGCGGGCCAGCAGGTACCGCAGCGTGCCCGCGGAAGCCTCGCCCGCAATCGACTCGCCCGCCACCACCGCCACGGCGACCGGCAAAAACACCGGCAGCACGAGGGCCAGCGCCGCTGCCGGATAAAGCTGCCCGTCGTCGAGCACGGCAGAAAGGAACGCGCTGGCCTGCCCCGGCGGCGGTGCGAGGTGCGTGACCGCGATGAAGATGGCGACGACCAGCGGCAGCGCGCAGATCAGCACGATCGTGAGCCAGGTTCGAACCCGCCGCACTAGCTTGAACAATTCGACAGCGATCACGATGTTTCCGGATCTTCGGGGGCCGGGGGACGACGTCCGCGGGAACAGGGGGAACGGCGTCCGCCGGGTCGGTGGGCGCGCCGCCCGCGGACTGAGGCGGCTCAGCCTTCACCGTGCCGCCGGGTTCGGAAGCGGGAACGCCGAACTGGTCTGAGCCGGTCCCGGTCACGTCAAGCACGATTTCCTCCAGGCTCCGCCGCTGCACGACGAGCGAGCGGACCGGCACGCCGGCGCCCACGAGGCGGGCGTTCAGCTCCGCCGGGTCAGGGCACCGGACTACCAGGTCCGCCCCGTCCCGGTGTTCGACGAGGCCGTCCAGAGTCGCGACCGCCCGTTCCGGATCGTCGGTGGAGATGAGGACGCGGCCGGTCGGCTGCTGCAGGGACGCGAGCTGATCTTGCAGCACCAGCCTGCCGGAGTCGAGCACGCCGATCCTGGTGCACAGCGCGGAGACCTCCGGCAGCAGATGACTGGAGAGGAAGACCGTCACGCCTGCGGCGTTCAAGCCGACCAGCAGGTCGCGGATGTCCCTGATGCCACGCGGGTCGAGGCCGTTGGTCGGCTCGTCGAGGATGAGCAGTTGGGGGCGGCGCACCAGCGCGGCGGCCAGGCCAAGCCGCTGCCGCATGCCGAGCGAGTAGGCACGGACCGGCCGCCGATCGATGCCCGCCAGGCCGACCTGCTCCAGGGCGTCGTCCACGCGGCGGTGCCGGGTGCGGCGTTCCCCGTGCGGTCCCGCCGCGTCGAGCAGCCGCAGGTTGGCGCGCCCGGACAGGTGCGGGTACGCCGCTGGCTCCTCGATCATCGCGCCGATCTCGGGCAGGGCGCGGCTCGCCTGATTCGGGATCCGGTGCCCGAGTACGGAGATCTCGCCGCTGGTCGCGTACACCAGGCCCAGCAGCATGCGGACGAGGGTGGACTTGCCGCTGCCGTTCGGGCCGAGGAGACCGTACCGGTCCCCCTCGCGGACGTCCAGGCTGACCTCGCGGACCGCCTCGACGTTGCCGAAGCGCTTCGTCAGGTCCCGTGTCGTGATCAATGGTCAAAATCCTGATCCGGTTTGGCGGCCAGCACCGCGCCCACTCGCTCGAGCGCGGTCTTGCTGACCAGCCCGACCAGCAGGAACGTGTCGGGCGAGCGGTATGGGTGCACGAGGACGAGGTTGACAAGCGGAGCGCTCGCGACCGCGCCGGTTCCATCGTCATACGTCAGCGGCGCCGCGCCCGCGTCAAGCGCGTCGCCGAGCAGTTGCCCGCCAATGCCGCGGCGGAAGGTGAGCACGGCGAACGTGGCCAGCCCGCTGCCGAACACGCTGATCTGCGGGACGGGCGACGGCTGCCGCGCGAACCCAGCCAGGCTGCCGGGAAGCACCTCGTCGTCCAGGTTCTTCAGCACGCCGATGAAGCCGGCTGGCGTGGTGGTGGTGAACCCGGTGCCCCGCCCGCGCTGCGGGGTCAGAACACTGGCGTCGGGTGTCCATGGGCCTGCCTGAAGGAACTGCGTTTCCAGCGCCGGCTGGGCCGAGCCGCGGTTGAAGACCTCGACGAGCAGCGGCAGCCCCGTTCCCGGTGAGGCCCAGACGTCGGCCTGCGCAACCGTGGACTGCGGGCTGGCCGGCGTGATCTTCAGCCCGGTCGCGCTTTCTCCGGCGACGCGCCGTGGCGGCAAGAGGCCGAGCTTCGCTCCCGGTCCGGCCTCGCTGATGATCCGGATGGCCAGGGCCGACGGCACGAGGTCGGCGGCTCTGGGCAACCGGACGGCTTGCGTCCCGTAGATCCCGGTGAGCAACTGCTCACCAGAGTCCCAGATGAAGGCGTTGGAGCCCGCCTGGTAGGTGTCGTTCTCGCCGGCGTCGGAGAGTGTGTCCACCCGCCAGTGGTCCGGCGAGGCTTGCCAGACCCGCATCCGGGTCACCCCGTCAAGCAGCGGTGTAACGCTGGAGAAGGCGGGCAGCGGCGGGAGTCCGAATGTCGCGTTGCTTTCCGCGTAACCTGAGAACGACATGCGCTCCGAGCCGATGATGCGATTCTCAAGCTGCTGCGGGGTGAGCTTCGGGACGCTCACCGGGAGCGCACTGGCCAGGACGGGCAGACAGCAGAGCACGGAGACGCCGGCCAGCACGGCTAGCCAGCGCCATCCCAAATGCCAGACACGCACTGGATGCACCTAATCACGATACGATAACTGCCTCGATTAACCAGGCAGCGGGCCCGCCGAGGGGAGACAGTCACGAAAATGTAAGGAACGAAGCCGCTAGAGCGGCCATCCGCTGTTGATTCCCCTTAACCCGGGGTTATCCGCTTGCTTGCGCGGGGTTTTCCGTCGGGGTGCTTGTTCCAGCGGCTGAGCGGGGACTTGACCTTGCGGGCGCAGACGCGGGGCCGGCGCGGCCCGCAGAGGCTGCCCAGGACGGCGCGGCCGGTATCGCCGGCCAGGTCGCCGGCGCCGGGATCGGTGATGTTCGCGGCGGCGGTGACGAGGTCGCGGGCGGTCTCGACGGCGAGCTGCCAGCTGGCCCGGTCAGGGTCCAGACCCGGCACGGTCTGGACCGCGTCGGTGACCGCGATGCGAAGCGCCTGGTAGACGGCCAGGAGCGCCCACGTCTCCTGCCGGATGCCGGCCGGGTCGCCCGAGCGCAGCACCCGGCCGGTCAGGAGGGTATGGCGCAGGGCGAGGTAGGTGATCTCGTGCTGCCAGCGCTCGTGATATAGCGCCATCAGCGCCTGCGCGGGATGGGCGCGGCAATCCAGGAGGGTGGTGGCGAGCCGCCACACGTCGCCGTAGACAGTGCCGTCGTGGCAGGTCACGGTCACGCGGGCGGTGATGATCCGGACTTGCACGCCGCCGATGACCGACAGGAACGACCCGTCGGGCAGGTGCCGCAGCACCGGAGGGCGGCGGTTGGCGTTGAGCCGGACCAGGAACTGCGCCTTCGTCGCGGCGACCGCGGCCAGGAACTTCCCTCCGTCGAAGCCGCGGTCCATCAGCAGCAGCATCGTGGCGTCCAGCAGGTGCAGCAGCTTTCCCGCCCACGCGGTCTCGCCCTCGGCCTGGCTGCCGAAGACGGCGCCGATCAGCGCACGCGTGCCGGTCTCGGCCAGGGCCATCAGCGACAGCGCCGGATAGCCGGTCTCCCCGTTCGACGCGTTCTGCTTGCCGAGCCACGCCCGGTTCGCCCCGGTATCAGGCACCCTGATCGACTTGCAGCCGTCGAACAACACCGTCCGGAAGCCGCCGAACATGATCCCCGGAGTGGACGCCCGGCCAAGCGGCCCGGCCAGCACCTCGAACAGGGCACCCTGCTGCGCGCCGGGACGACGCAAATGCGCCTGACCCACTGTCACCGTGCGTGACGCGAAGCCAAGCCGCTACCGTTGGCGGCTGGGCAATACTGCGCACTCGAATAAGTGCACTGCCCCAGTAAACCAGCGATCCTGTAGGCATTTTCCAGTTCAGGAGGGATGCAGCCGAGCGACTGCATCCCTCCTGGGTGTTGCCTGGGTGCTGATTGTGTCATCTGATGCAACTGGTCGAGTTGGCATGGCTGTTGCTCAACGTGACTTTTCCGGCAGGACAGCGTTGCCGCTTCCTGGCTCAGGGCAGGTCCGGTTCGGGATGGCTGGTTTGGTAGTGGTCGGCGGTTTCCTGGTCGATGAGTTCCTGCTCGGCTAGCCATTGGACGGCGCGGCGCAGGGCGCGTGCCTCACTGAAGGCGTACCAGGCGGGAAGCAGGTTCGGGTACTGCTCGTTGAGTTTGTCCTTGAACCGGTGGAAGGCACCCCGGCCGGCGATGGCGCGGGTGAGGCTGCGCCCGGCGCGGTCGTCGGTGATCCCCCCAGCGAAGTCCTCCATGTCCTGGTACCAGACCCCGGACGGCAGCGGGTGGATGCTGATCAGTTCCGGGTCGAGGTCGTCGAGGTCGACCCGCGTATGCCCGTCGATGCCGGTGTCGGCCGACCAGTACACGATCTCCCCGGTCTGCGAGTGGATCAGCCAGCAGTGCTCGTAAGCGGCCTGATCGGACAGCGCGTAGCTGATCTCTCCCAAGTCGAGGACGTTCAAGTCCAGCATTGCGTCAGGATAGTGGCCCCTGCGTTCGTTTGCCAGGCGAGTGTGCGATTATCGCATCATGGCTGGGGAAGATGAGTGGAGGGCGATCGGGGAGCGGCTGCGTCGTACCCGGTTGATCGCGGGCATGTCCCAGGCGGAGCTGGGGAAGCCGGCTGGCCTTGACCGCACGATGATTGCCAAGATCGAGGCGGGCACCCGGCGTATCAGCGCGCTGGAGCTGACTCAGCTCTCGGCTGCGCTGGGAGTGCCCGTCGGCCACCTGCTAGAGCCTCTCCCTGAAGTCGTGTCGCGACGCGGTAGCGCCGTGGATGAGGACTTCGACTCAGCAGTAGCTCAGGAGTCGGGGCGGCTTGAGATGGTCCTGGCAACCTGGCTCAGCGATCTTCGGCAGCTCATCGAGCTGGGCGTACTGCGCCCGCGGCTGCTGCTCGCCAGCAAGCGGCCGGGGGACTCCGCGGCCTCGGCGCAGGAGATCGCGCTGTGGGCACGCGAGGCCCTCGGATGCCAGCTTGACCCGATCGGCTCGATGGTGGAGCTGTGCGAGCGAGCGGGTCAGTTCGTTCTCGTCGCCGAGGTCCCGGGAGAGGGCGCCTCGGTGATCGACGGGGACATCGCCGCCGCAGTGGTCAGCCTCAGCGATGACCCAGGGCGCAGGCGGGCGACCGTGGCGCATGAGCTGGGGCATCTTGTCCTCGGCGACGAGTACTCCAATGATCTTGGCGTGTACGCGTCGAGGCCGGATCGGGAGAACGTCATCGACGCGTTTGCCGCTGAGTTCCTGCTGCCCTCGCCCGTGCTGGTCGGCCTCGGCGCGAGCGGGATCTCCCGGGGCCAGCTGGTCGAGGTGGCGGCCCGGTACCGCGTCTCGTGGTCACTCGCGCTCCATCAGGCCGTCCACGCGGGCGTGCTGGACCCGGAATCACAGCGCGCCATGGCCCGGATCAGGCCGACGCGCAGCGAGTTCCTGGACGCGCTCGGCTGGGCGCCGCAGCCGGACCTGGAGTCAGTACGGGTTCCCCCGGGATATGCACACGCGGTGCTGGAAGCGTTGCGAATGGCAGCGATCACCCCGACGAGGGCGGTTGAGCTCCTGCACGGCCAGGCCAGCCTGGCCGACCTGCCAGCCGACGACGAGGCAGATGATGAGCCGTGACCGACTCCGGCGCTGAGCCTTCCCCGCTGGTGCTTGACGCGACCTGTCTGAGCCATTTCGCGCGGGCGGACCGGCTCGATGTCCTGCAGGACCTGCTGGTGGGCAGAAGGTGCTGGACGACCGAGATAGTGCTCGCGGAGCTGAACCAGGGCGTCGCCGACTACCGCTGCTGGGCCACGTCTCCGGCCAGGAGTAGCTGCTCATCGACGCCTTGGACTCAATCGCGGGGATCCGCCTGTACGACACCTGGCGCAGGCGCGTGGGCTCGACAGACCGCGACCAGGGAGAGGCCAGCGTCTTCGCCGCGGCCGAGCAGCAGGGAGCGACGGCGATCACCGACGATCGCAGAGCAGCCCAGGTGGGCAGGTTCCACGGGCTGGATGTCCATGGAACCATCTGGCTACTGGCGGGAGCGTGCAGGCAAGGGAAACTCACCCAGGGAGGGACAGCCACCCTGATTGACGCGCTGCGTGCTATCGGCCACCGGCTGCCCTGCACAGGCGCTGGCTTTGCCAGCTACGCACGCCAGCATGGACTCCTGTAGGAAAGCCCCCTTTCGCAGCTAACCTCTGACGGATTGTCACTATCCGTTACGGACGGCCGGACGTGCGTTGGCGTCACGTACCGGCATCTGCCGCGCCCCATCACCATCAAGACGAAACAAGCACCTTGTATACGGTGATCTCGGTGCCGAACCGCTTCACCGCCACTGCATGATTCGAACGCGGACCGCAGCGTAGGCAGCTCCGATAGCGGGTCTCCCGCGGACTGAGGATCCCAGACGATATAGCTAATGCTGGGCCAGCCGTGGGGCAATGTATTCGCCATCACCGCGGGGTCCAGATCGATTTTCCACACCCATACCGGGCGCACCTGGCTGTGTACCTTGAGGTCTGTCAACATGTAGTCATTGACCACGACGACGTTGCCCCGTGGGACGTTGTGCTCGACCCAAGACTCTGCGGCCAAGGTGTTTGCGGGAGCGTCCGCGTGAGACTGAGCGACGAGAGCCCGACCCCACGACGGTGCGACGAGAATCGCCAGCACCAGTATGCCGGCTATCACCGGGACGCGGCCGGAGTAGTTCAGAGCCCACTGCACCCGCCGATGACTTCCGATCTGGGCGTGCCGGGCACGGTTGCAGCGGCCGCCACCATGTATCCGCCACACCGACAATAACGAGCGCGGCGAACGGCAGCACGGCCGTCACATAGGCGTACGGTATGTACCCGCCCTTGATCGGGAATGCCAGCTGGATGACCATAGCGAGCACCAATGGCCGGAGCCGCCTGATGAAGATCGCGATGATCGCTAGTGTCGAAGCCGCCGACCAGTAGCCATGGGTCTTCATGGAGCCACGTGACGGCCTTCGAGTACGTTCCGCTGTGCGTGTCGAGAAGGCTACCGGTCGATTGTCTGCTGAGGAGCTGCCATTGGATGGCGCCGACCAGGCTGACGTGCCCTTTTCCAGGGAATAGCTCTCCACGGAGCGCCGCGAATAGCGGGTATCCGACGATGACGATGAAGAAGAATATCCAGCAAGCGAGCCAGAAGGCGCGATGCCGGTCGTCTGAGTTTCGCCACACCATCCACAGCCAGACCGGCAGTAGTAGGAGCAAGGTCTCCTTGCTGAGAACCGCGGCGGAGAAGCAGACCGCGCTGCAGAGTGCCGCCCCCATCTTTCGTCGCGGGGATAGCGCCAGTACTAGCGCCGCGATCATCCAGGCGACGGCGATGTTGTCTAGAAAGACCATGCGATGGTAGCTGATTGCCAGTGGGCTGAGCCCGAAGAGCAGGACGGCCGCCGCCGACGCCGGCCTTAACATGGTCATGCGTCGAGCGAGGATGTAGAGCAGGCCGCAGGCCACCACGTTGATGACCCACATGAACTCGCGTCCGGCCATGAGCGCGATCGGATAGCGATGGAGGGCGTCCGTGATCCAGAAGTAGCCGCCCATGAGCATCCACCCCAGTGGCGGATGGTCGTACCAGTAGGTGTAAGGAGCCAGGTGGTGCTGCGGTTGAATCACGGCCCACGCCTGTGACACATACGTGCCTTCGTCGTCATCGAGGTAGAGGGGCCAGCCCTGGAGATTCCAGGCATTCGCGGCGGATACCGCGATGAGCAGCGGGCCCATGATGCAGAGGCTGGTCAGGTGCCGGTTCGCCCACGGGACGCGCCGGAAAACGCTCCGGAGCTGCTGTGTCTGAGGATCTCTTGGCAGGGTTACGGTCGTCATGCCGATATTCCCTTGAGAGACGTGAGCCGCAGCGCCTCCGGCGTGTGACCGCGACCGGTTCGATACCAGTCCGCGCGTCCGGACAGATGACGCCAGACGGCTGTTGCTGCGGCTGCCATCAGAACTATCTGGTAGAGCGGCCCGAGGAGCACAAGTGCCGCATAATGCCAGAAGCTGATCTTTTGCCCGAACCGCCGACCGAAATCGGCCAGGTGCATCACCTGAGCCCAGACGGCAAGCCCGTACGGTATAAGTGGAGCGAACGTCAGAATTGATAGTCCGATGGGGACCTTTGCCACTAGCGCGGTGATGATCGCGACTGGGAGCAGGAGGGTTGAGACGGACTGGAGGACTGGCGCGGCAAGCCCGTAGCCCGCCGACAGGCGCTGCCTGGTGGTGGGCAACCGGAGCCACCGCCGGTTGAGCAGTTCCGCCACGTAGCCCTGCACCCAGCGAACGCGCTGATGGTAGAGCGAGCCTTCGTTCTTCCTGAACACGGTGGGTGGCGAGAGTTCCCGCGTGCATAGCTCGGGGCTGTAGGCGATGGCGACCTTACCCCGGCGAGCGCCGTCATGATGCCGGCTGCACCGTCCTCGGTGAGGCTGTCAGGGAAGCCGCCGATCTTGGCCAGGATCGCCATGGAGAAGGCCACGGTGTTACCGCCGAACAGCACCACGCCGTCTCGGTGCTGGCGGGCGAAGTTGCCCTCGAACCAAGCCTTGTATTCCATTGCGGAAAAGACCTGGTACCAATGCCTTAGCTTCGTCCCCAGGTTCATGAGCTGAACGCCGCCCTGCACCACGTCGGCATCGGTCTGGATAAACCGGGCCGCCATGTAGCGCAGGATCTGCGCGTGCATTCCGCCCTCGGCGTCGGCGATGATGATACGCCGGTTGTCGCCCGGGGAGACGGATCTGATGGCCGCATTGAGCTGGTAGGCCTTGCGGTGTTGATTACCGTGCGGACAAACGGCGAGCCGAACCTTGCCCGGATAGCGGTGGGCGACTTCTGTCGCTTTCTGAATCGTCTCCAGGTCGCAAGCGCAAAGGGCGGCGACCACCTCGAAGTTCGCGTAGTCCAGTTGCGCCAAGCTATCGAGCGTCCGAGCGATGTGCTGCTCGTGCAGCGCGGCCAGCGCGACAGTGAAGGCGAGCCTTCCGTCGTCCGCTGCGACTGGATCAGGCCAGGCGCAGTTAGCCATGGCCTTGGGCGTCCACCAGCAGTAGAGCCGCCAGTACATCTCGGCCAGGCCGAGCGTCATGTTGAAGGCCGCGGCGCCTACGACGACGGCGATGATCGCGAACTGCGTATACAGCCCGCCCGCGAGTCCGGCTATTGCGACTGTCGTGCAGACGATCAGGAGACGCCTGATGAACTGCCAATTGATTCTCATTCGTGGTTCCCGGTGCCCAGAATGAACATGCAACAACACCAGACGTCAGTGACATCGGTCATCTGCTCCTGCCCCATCCAGCCCCGCAGGCTTGCGTTCTCGCTGTTCACGGGCATCATGATCTTGTCTCCCCCCGAAACGGCCGTCCCCCGCCATCATTTGACTACTCTAAGTAACCTGATCACGCACTTAGAGTGAGATCCCCCATTTTGCGCCATGTACGCGGAAAAGGAGTCGCCGCTGTAGGGGGGCGATGACCCGATGCGCTTGCTGAACGCAAAATGAAGATTTCGCGGCCTTCGGCGTCGCCCTGCTCGCGGGGCGGCATCGGAACCGAGGCGACAATGCCCGTCCCGGGATGAGCCTGGCGGAATGCCAGGTCTCATCACGCGTTCTGCTGGGTAGCGGTCACGCCGAGCTTATCGAAGAGATGTTTGACATCATGAAAAAATCAGTTTAGCGTGTCGTCATCAAGAGCTATGACTCTGAAGGGCGAGCGATGCGACGTGCTGAGCTGTCTGATCGTCAGTGCAAGATTGTCCAGATCATCGATGATTCCTTCCGATGCAACGGCTACGGGCCTAGCCTGCGGGAAATCGCGGAGGCAGTAGGGCTGGCGAGCACGTCGAGCGTTTCCTACCAGTTGGCGGTGCTAGCTGAAAAGGGCTATCTGACCCGCGAGGCGGGGCGGCCGCGAACGGCCGTGCTCCGGACGGCTGAAAAGCGTCAGGCCGATGTCGGGCTGGATGAGCTTGCGAAACAGGAGATGGCGCCAGTGCCGCTCGTGGGGAGTATCGCAGCTGGTAACCCGATTATTTCGAACGAGTCTGTCGAAGAGATCATCCCGCTGCCAAAGCAACTAGTCGGTGAGGGGGATCTCATCATGCTCAGGGTTGACGGAGAATCGATGATCAACGCCGCGATCGCCGACGGCGACTGGGTTGTCGTCCGCCGCGAGTCTGACGTGGAGAACGGGGACATCGTCGCCGCCATGCTCGAAAGCGACACCTCAGGCGACAGCGAGGCGACGGTCAAGACGTTCAAGAAGGTCGACGGTCATGTCTGGCTGATCCCCCACAATCCCGCGTACTCACCGATGATGGCCGACAATGCGCAAATCATCGGCAAGGTCGTCACAGTCCTGCGTCGCCTGTAACGATCGGACCCGTCGGGCCATGGCCTGCTCATCCGGATATTCGCAGTTCAGGAGGGATGCGGTCCGGTGACCGCACCCCTCCTGACGCTTTCTGGGCTACCGCTAACAAACCGGCAGATCGCCCATGAAGATATCGGCAGATCGGCCACAACCACATCGGCAGATCGTGCACCGACCTGTCGGCAGATCGGCCACGAGCTTGCGAGTCAGGCCGCGGACTCAGCCTTCTTGCTTGGTGCCGCCGAGGTAGCGGCCTCAGGCTGGTTGCGGGCCGCCCGGAAACGTTGCTGGGCCCCTTGCTTGGTGAGCCCGTAGCGCGCGCCGATCTCCATCCACGTGGCTCCGGCCTTGCGGGCGGCTTCAACCTGGGCAGCCTCCAGTTCCTCGGCCGCCTCGCGCAGGAGGCGGGCGGCGTCGAGGCGGCTCATCGGCCTGTCGGCGACGTCGAAGGCGCTCAGCGCAGCGAGGATCCGCTTGACGGTACTCTTGGGGGCCACCATCAAAGCCTACTCGACAACTGGCACCGGTCAATGATATGTTGACGTCTTGTCAACATTTCGTTGACCTGCATAGGTCCTGAAGTGGGGTGATATGCATGGCGAAGAAGAGCAAGAAAAACAAAAAGAAGAGCAAGAAGGGCAAGAAGAAGTAGCTCTTCGGCCTGGGCGGCAGCGGTGACCGCGCCGCCCAAAGCGACTATCACGAGGGACGGCGGCGCTGCCGCCGCCCCTCGCGTCTTCTCCGTCGGCGCCGCGGATCAGATCGACTCAGATCGGCGCTACGGAAGCGTGGACAGGTGGCCGGGGAGCACTCCCGCCTGAGGGCTTCCCCGGACCCCGGCGCTCGTATCCCCTCGAGAGTCACCCAGGGTCCGTTCGGAAACATCGATTTTCTCGAACGGACCGTGACCGGCCTGGTTCGCTCCCCGACACCCCGCACCCCAGGAAATGGATGGTTGGCCGCATCCCTCGATGCGCAGCGGGCGGCCGTGAACCGGGCACCGGTGGCGTGTGTCGTCGCCGGTGTGCAGCAGCACGGCCGTGCCGCGTACGTCCAGCCCGGCCACCGCTCCGACGTCGATCGCGTGCTGTCCGCTCCCCGCCACCCTCACGACCGTCGCCGGCAGGTCGGCCGTCTGGGCCAGCGGTATGGCGCTGAGGTCAGCGCCGTCGGGGTAGCGGTGGTACGGCGCGTCCAGGTAGGTCGCGGTGTTGCCCACCAGGGTGAGCGTGTCGATTGCGAACTCGGTGCCCGGCCCGTAGCGCTCGCGCGAGGCTTCCCTCGTCAGATAGGGGGTGATGGTCGGACCGGGAAGCCCAGGAACGGTGATCAGCCCGGCCCGGATCACGTGGCTGAGCTCGACCAGCCGTCCGCCTGCGCCCGGCGAGGGCAGTCCGATGCTGCGATCGGACGGCCCTCCCCGGGTGCCCTTGTGCGGTTCGGCGAACACCTCGACGTTGCTCAGTACGACCGTGTCCGTCATCAGCAGGCCGAGCGAGGCCACGAACAAGGCGGCGATCTCGGCCTCGCTCACCTCGAGTGACGGCACGTCCACCCGGAATCCGCGGGCGGTCAGGTCGCCGCCGTTGCTGAACCTGATGGCGGCGTCGAAGGACGCACGGTACTCGGCCACCGATGTGGTCAGACCTCGGCGCCCACGACCGAACCGCCGCGGACGGCGACGAACCGGTCGGGACGGATCGTGATGATCACGCGCACGTCGGCGTCGAGGATCGGGTAGTCCATCCCGTAGCGGTGCTGCAGCGAGCGGTAGAACTCGGCCCCCGGGTCCGCCACGATCTCCTCGGCGGTTCCCCTGATCTCGAGGAACCGGTACTGGTCGTCGGGGTCGGCGATGGACAGCGCCACCCGGGGCTCGCGGGCGAGGTTGGCGAACTTCTGCCGGGTGCGGGTGTGCGTGAGGCGGATTCGCGACCCGTCCCAGGCGAACCACATGACACTGCTCTGCGGCGACCCGTCCGGTCGTATCGTGGCCAGGTGCGCGAAGTTCGGTCGCTCGAGCAGGTCGACGTGGCTGGCTGGCGCTTCGGGCATCGGGTGCTCCTTACTTGGCGTATGGGTCACTGCCGCATCAGCACTGTCCTATCACCACGCCCGCGTCCGGTCGCCGCCGGACCGCGCGCCGCCGGACCGCGCCCCCGCCCCCGCCCCGCCCGTCCTGAGGTCCTCGTGCGCTACGACGCCTAATACTGAACGGCACTTGTCATGCCGGTGGCTCGGGGCTGTTTTGGAGAGCGTCGAGTTCGGCGAGATCATGGAGGTGTTGCGGGCGATGCTCATACCCGGTGCGAAACCGGCGCTGCTGCTGGACGGACAGGCAGTTGACCGGGCGGTTGCCGATTGACCCGGTGGTGAAAGCGGTCGGCGGATAGTCGAAGTGCCCGCCGCCCAGGTCCGGCTGACGGCCATAGCCGTCCGCGCTGAAGTTCACCGGATGCACGTCGACCCAGCGTGCGCCTGGTGCCCGCAGTTCGATCCGCGCCGGCAGCCCAATGCGTTTCGATCGCGTAGCCCAGCTGGCTGAGCACCTCCTCGGAGATGGAGGGGGTCGCCCACGGCCGACTACCTTATGTACATGTATAGTCACGTTATGGAGTCGGTCTGTGTCGAACGAGGGTAGTCAGCATGAGCATATTCAACCTAAAGAATAAACTTGGAAAAGTTCAGAAGGAAACCGAAATTGCGGACCAGCCCAAGGTAAAACTCACCTGCGGGCTGTGCCACGGCACCGGGCAGCGACCGCACGGCCCCTGCGCTTTTTGCGAGTGCCGAGGCTGGTACTGGGGAAAGGCATGACAAGGCACAGTGCCTACACGTAATGGCCAGTGCTCCCTGGCGACAGACAATCACCAGCAGACAGGACGGATACGGCGCAGGACCGTCCCCGTTGACACTTAAGCCGCAGCGGCACTTATGTGAGTGCGTAGCCTCGTCGCTGGTAGTGGCAGATGCGGGCTTGGTACTGGCGTTTTCGGCGCCATCGGGACCAGGACCAGGCGTGTTCGGGGCCGGGTGGGGGCTGCGGGCTGATCTTGGCCAGCAGGCGGCGGATTTCCGCTAGCGTGTACCCGATCATGCCCGGGTCGCCGGTGCCGATTCCCCTTTTACCGCTAGGGCGCGGGTCGCGGACAGCCAAGCCAGCGCGAGCATCGACAAGGTGCCGACCTGGCAGTTCTCGGTCCGCCCGGCGGTCCCGGAGTACTGCCGCTGCACCCCGGCCGACCGGGTGCCCTTATTGACGAAGCCGGTCTCATCGGCGATCAGCACCCCGCCCGCGTCGCCGAGGTGCTCCAACACATAGGCGCGGACGTCGTCGCGGACCCCGTCCACGTCCCAGTCCGCGCGGCGCAGCAGCCGCTGCATCCCGTCCGGGACGGTCTCGCCGGCCTGCTCGGCCAGCGTCCACCCGTTCTTCCGCTCCAGAACCGCGACCAGCCCCGACACATACCGGCGCACCCGCGCCCGCGGCTCAGCACGCGCGAACCGCCCGGAAACCCGCTCGAGCACTCGCTCGAGCTCACACGTCGCCAGATCCACCACCACGCACAAAATGATGCCCGACGAACCGCGTAAGTGCCGTTGCAGTACTAAGCCGCGCCTAGGCCTGATTGACGCGCACCAGGTTGCCGGACGGGTCGCGGAAGGAGCAGTCGCGGACGCCCCACGGCTGCGTGGTCGGCTCCTGCACGACCTCGCCCCCCGCGTCGCGCACCGCCGCGAAGACGGCGTCCAGGTCGGCCGCGCTGAAGTGCGGGCCATACAGCCCGCCCTTGGCGACCAGCCCGGCCACGGTGTCGAGGTCAGCGGGCGATCCCTGCACGTAGTTGGTGAGGACAATCGAGATGCCGGGCTGGGACGCCGCGCCGACGGTGATCCAGCGGAAGTTCTCGCGGGCGACGTCGTTGCGGAGTTCAAGGCCAAGCGTGTCGCGGTAGAACGCGAGCGCGGCGTCGGGGTCGTTGACGATGACGAAGCAGCTAGAAAGTGTGAGATCCATGTCGGCAACGCTACCCAGCGGATGCGGAGATGGCTTCTCTGATCCTGCTGGGTCGGGTCAGCTCCTTGGAAACGCAGGTGGACACGGCGGCCAACGCGCGGTGATCGCGGTGGCGGTAGGCGCTCGGCGTCTCGCCGACCAGCTCGGTGAAGCGGGCGCTGAACGACCCGAGCGACGTACAGCCCACGGCCAGGCAGACCTCGGTGACCGACTGGTCGCCGCGGCGCAGCAGCGCCTTGGCCCGTTCGATGCGGCGCGTCATCAGGTAGGAGTACGGGGTCTCGCCGTAGGCGGCGCGGAACTGCCGGGAGAAGTGCGCGGGCGACATCAGCGCCGCCCGGGCGATCGCGGCGACGTCAAGCGGGAGCGCATAGTCGCGGTCCATCAGATCGCGGGCCCGCCGCAGGTGGGCGAGGTTGGCAAGCTCCTCGGGCGTCACCCACTCAGGGTAATGCCGGGCCACGACGGGCGCCGCCACTGCGGCGTCACGGTACCGTAATAACACTGCAGCCCGGTGCCCGGTTCGCATGATTTGCCCTAAAGGGGCTGGTAGACGAGCCGATAGGCAGCAGACGTTCACGTCGCCGTAACCCAACGCGCGCACTGGCGTTATCCGAGCTGCTCATATTGACTGCTGTCATGGCCCGCGACTAACGTGCCGGCCATCGACGAGGTCAGCAAGGAGAAAACTGCCCGTGTCCTCAGCCGCCCTGCGCGACGGCATCCTCGCCGTCCCCGTGATCGACATCTCCAGCTTCCGCATGCCCTATGCCGATGCCGCCGCCCGGTCCGAGGTCGTCCGGCAGGTCGACCAGGCCGCCAGAACCGTGGGCTTCATGCAGATCACCGGGCACGGCATCACTGCGTCGACCCGCAATGAGTTCACCCGGGCGACGGGCGCGTTCTTCGCGCTCGACATGGAGACGAAGAAGAAGTACCGCCGCCCGCCGGGCATCAACCGCGGCTACACCCCGCCCAAGGCGGAGTCGCTGGCCAACAGCCTCGACCTCGCGAGCGCGGCGGATCTGTTCGAGGCGATCAACGTCGGCACCAGCGCCGCCGACTACCCCGGCCTCGACCTGCCGGAAGACGTCTACGCGGCGAACGTGTACCCGGTCAGCGAGGTTCCCGATTTCGAGGCCGCCGTCACCGACTGGTTCCTGGCGGCCGGGGCCGTGGCCAGGACCATGGTGCGGATCTTCGGCGTAGCGCTCGGCGGCCGCGAGGACTACTTCGCCGACGTCACCGGGCACTCAATCGACGTGCTGCGGATCAACAACTACCGGCTGCCGGACCCCGGCACGCCGCTCGAGCCCGATCAGCTGGGCATGGGAGCGCACACCGACTACGGCATCGTGACCGTGCTGTGGGCAGACCAGGTGCCCGGCCTGGAGATCCATGGCGCCGACGGCGGTTGGCACCCGGTCATGCCCGCCGCCGGCGCCCTGCTCGTCAACCTCGGCGATGCCATCGCCCGGTGGACGAACGAGGAGTGGATCTCGACCATGCACCGCGTCGCCGCCCCGAGGGTGAACGGCGTTCTCGTCCCGCGACGATCGGCCGCCTATTTCCACGATGGCGACGTCGATGCGCTGATCGAGTGTCTGCCGAACTGCGTGAGCGCGGCCAACCCGGCCAAGTACGAGCCCGTGACGGTGGGGGAGCACCTGGCCGCCAAGCTGGCGGGCTCCCGCGGCGGGCAGCTCAACCCGTACGCCACCAGGGAGATCGCGCGGCTGCGGACGGCCTGACGCTTCCGGCCAAACGACGCTATGAGCCTGCCAGGTGACCAGGATCGTCGTAGCCTGAAGGCCAGTTGGGCCATGACGTCGCGCGGAGGGCTGGGTAGCGGGGTGCAGACGGACAGTGCCGGCCTGACCGATTCGCCGTCTTCCGAGGGACCTAAGGGGATGGGCGCCGGGGAGATGATCGCCCGCGGCGCCATGCTCATCGCCGTCCTCACCGCGACGTCACGGCTGCTCGGTCTCGTCCGCACGCTCGTGTTCGCGCAGACCGTGGGCGCGGGGTGCCTCGGCACCGCCTACGTCACCGCCAACACGGTGCCGAACCTGATCTACGAGCTGGCCCTGGGCGGCGCGCTGGCCAGCGCGATGGTCCCGGTGCTGGCGCGGGCGGCCCGCCGGGCCGATACCGACGAGGTCCAGAAGGCGTACGTCACCCAGGTCACCTCGGCCCTGCTCAGCTGGGCGGTGGTTATCTTGCTGCCGGTGACGGTGGCCATCGTCCTGGCCGCCCGGCCGATCGCCGACCTGCTCATCCCGGCCAACCCGAACGCCACCTGCGCCCGTCCCGCCATGCTGGGCACGACCACCGACTTGATCACCGCGTTCGCGCCGCAGATCATGCTGTACGGGATATCGGTCGTGCTGACCGGGCTGCTGCAGGCCTACCGGAGGTTCACCGGGCCGACCCTGGCGCCGGTCCTCGGCAACGTGGTGACGATCACCTCCTACCTGCTCTTCGCGTCGCTCGACAAGAATCTCCCGCTGGCCAGGACGCCGCTGGTGGCCCAGCTAGTGCTCTCCATCGGCACCACGCTCAACATCGGCATGCTGGTGCTGGTGGCGCTGCCGCCCACCTGGCGGCTGCGGTTGCGGCTGCGGCCGACGCTGCGCTTCCCGGCCGGCGTCATCGGCAAGGCGGGCGGCCTCGCGCTGGTCGGCCTGCTCGAGTTCGCGGTCGGCGACGTGGCGAGCGTGGTCACGATCGCGCTGGCGAACGGGCGCGGCGACACCGGCGCCCTGGTCCTGCTCAACTACTCGACGCTGGTGTTCGCCTCCGTCTGCTCGGTGCTGCCGATAGCGATCGTGACCAGCGTGTTCCCCGCCCTCGCGGCCGCCGACGGCCCTGACTTCGACCGGACCTGCGCCGGATCGACGCGGGCGGTCATGCTCATGTCGTGCCTCGGCACGGCCGTGATCGCCGCGGTCGCGATCCCCGCCGCGCACGTTCTGGCCAAGCAGCCGGACCAGGTGACGCAGCTGGCCGAGGCGTTCCTGGTGGCCGCGCCCGGGGTGGCCGGCTACGCCCTCGTCACCGGCATGTCGCGGGCGATGTTCGCCCTCAGCCGGCTGAAGGCCGCGGGCGCCGGCCTGGTGGCCGCCCCGCTGGTGCAGGCCGCGGTCTCCATCCCGCTGGCCTATCTGGCCCCGCCGCGGCTGGTGGTCGCGGCGCTCTCGCTCGGCTCCACGGTGGCGCTGCTCGCGGTCGCGGTGCCGATGGTGTTCGCGATCCGGCGGTTCCGGGGCCCGGCCGCGATCGCGGGCCTCGGCCACGCGGCGCTGGCGGGGCTCGTCGCGGGCGGCATCGGCGGCGCGGTGGGCGTCGGCGTCACGCTGGCGATCCCGGCCGGCGGGAAGCTGTTCGAAGCCGGCGTCGGCGCGCTGGCGGTCGTGCTCGCCGTCGTCGCGTTCGGCGTGTGGGCCTACGCCCTCGACCGGGGCGACCTGCGGATGGTGGTCGCGCGGCTGCGCCGGTTCGCCCGATCCCGCCGCTAGGCGGCCGCACCGCCCGATTGTGGCGCTTCGCGCGAAAGTGGGGATACGGTCTGGATAATGGTTGGCGTGCATCAGCGGGACATGGCGGTTAGGCCCGTCGAGGAGAGTGACCGGCCGACGGTCGAGTGGCTGACGACCCAGTTGTGGGGCGCCGCCGAGGTGGTCGTGCACGACGGAGTGTTCTACCCGGCCACCCTGCCCGGCTTCATCGCCGAGCGCGCGGGCCGCATCGCCGGCCTGGTCACCTTCCAGTTGCGGCCCGGCATCCTCGAGATCGTCACGATCAACGCGCTCGACCTCTACGCGGGCATCGGCACGATGCTCATCGAGGCCGTCCGGGCCGAGGCCAAGCGGCAGGGCTGCCACCAGATCACGCTGACCACCACCAACGACAACATCGGCGCACTCCGCTTCTACCAGCGCCGCGGCTTCCGGCTGACTGCGCTCCGGCCGGGGGCGGTGGACCGGTCACGGCAGCGCAAGCCCGAGATCCCCAGAACCGGTGATTTCGGCATTCCGCTGCGCGACGAAATCGATCTCACCTGCCCCGTCTGAAAGGAAAAAAATAAAAGCGATCATCTCGAACGGACGCGTGATTTCACCTATTCGCTCCGTTGATCTTCGCCCCCGCGGGACCTGGTGGACGGCTGACTGTCATCCAATCGCACTGGGCAGCTAGATAATTCCGAATGCACGCACGATATCTACCAGTACCGCTAGGCGGTCGGCGCGCGCAAGAAGCCCGGTGGATGCGGGCTCCGGGGGTCACTCGCAGTGCCTGATACTAAACGCGACCCACCCGTCCGCGTCCTGTCGCGAGCCCGGTGAGATGCGCTATACAGGGACTTACCACTGTCCGAGGGAGCACGATGTTGCCACCAGATAGGGTCCAAGCAACGGCGGGAGGCGAGCCGGTACCGGTGGTCGATAGCGTCCACCGGGCGATCGCCCGCAGCCCGCTGCTGCTCCGGCCCGTGCTCGCGCTTTTCGCGGTGGCATTCCTGCCCTGGCTGCTCGGGCCGATCTCGGTCTATCGCGGGGTGCGCTCGGTGATGGCCTCGCTGTACGTTGCCGCGTTCGGCACCTGGACCTTCTGCGTGATCGATATCAACCGGGCGCCCGCAAGCAGCGCCAGTGGCAATAGCGCCCGGGTCCAGGTCGGCTGGTGGCTGGCGATGATGGCGACGCCGTTCGCCATCGCCGCGATCGCGCACGTCCGCCCGCTGTCCCGCTGGTTCGTGCCGTGCCGCACGGTGGCCTGGGCGCTGCTGTGGTCGTTCCCGGTCGGGATCCTCATCATCCAGGCCTGGTGGCAGCACGCGCAGGTCGGGGTGATCGCGGTCTGGGTGATCGCGGCGGCCGTGATCGGCTGGCGCGCGGCCAAGGGATCGCAGGAGGCCCGCATGTTCGGCCCGGACGGCGTGCTCGCGGCGTACGGCGACCCCGACGCCGGACCGCAGGCCCCGCCCCCAGGGCCGGTCAACCCCGCTGGACAGCGCCCGGCCGGCGCCGGCCGGCGCCCGCCCGGCCCGATCCAGCGCGGCGGTACCACCGGCCCGGCCGGTCCGGCCGGGCACGCGCCCGCCCAGTACGGCGCGCGGGCGCAGGGCGTGGCCCAGGTGTACGCGGACCGCTCGGCCCGCAAGCGGCAGCAGGCGGTCGAGGCGGAGCAGTCCGAGCCGCCCATCACGCCCGAGGACGCGCTGGCCGAACTGGACTCGATGGTCGGGCTCGGCTCGGTCAAGGAACAGGTCCACTCGATCTACGTCTCGATCGAGGCGGCCCGCCGCCGGGCGGAGGCCGGCTTCGGCGCCGACAAGCCGATGCGGCACTTCGTCTTCCTCGGTCCGCCCGGGACCGGGAAGACCACCGTGGCGCGGGTGATCGGCAAGATCTTCTACGCGTTCGGGCTGCTCGAGAGCGCCGACGTCGTCGAGGCGCAGCGCTCCGACCTAGTCGGCGAGTACCTGGGCGCGACCGCGATCAAGACCAACGAGCTCATCGACTCGGCCCTCGGCCGGGTGCTGTTCATCGACGAGGCCTACAGCCTGGTGAACGAGGGCGACGGGCAGAGCGACCGGTTCGGCGCCGAGGCGGTGCAGACCCTGCTCAAGCGGGCCGAGGACGATCGCGAGCACCTGATCATCATCCTGGCCGGGTACGAGAAACAGACGGAGGCGTTCCTCGCCACCAACCCGGGCCTGGCGTCACGATTCGCTACCCGCATCCGGTTCCCCACCTACTCCACCGAGGAGCTGTTCGCCCTGGCCGAGCTGCAACTGCGGGGCAAGCAGGAGCTGCTGGCGGCCGACGCCCGGCCCGCGCTGTGGCGGACGCTCGAGGAGGTGGGCCGCCGCCGGACCACCGACGAGCTCGGCAACGGCCGCTTCGTCCGCACGCTGCTGGAGAAGGCCGGCCAGGCGCGTGACGTCCGGGTGATGAGCGAGGGCGGCGACCCGCGGGCCGAGGACCTGCTCACGATCGGCGCGGTGGACCTGGGCAAGGCGTTCGCCGAGCTGACCTCGCGGCTGCGCGGCTACGAGGAGACCCCCACCCTCGAGTCCGCGATCGCCGAGCTTGACGAGCTGGTCGGGCTGGACCCGGTCAAGCAGCAGGTGCGGGCGATCGCCGCGCAGCTGCGGGTGGCGCGGCTGCGCGACCGGCAGGGGCTGACCAGCCAGCCGCCGGTTAGGCACTTCGTCTTCACCGGGCCGCCGGGCACGGGGAAGACGACCGTGGCGCGGATTCTCGGGCATATCTTCGCCGCGCTTGGTCTCCTCGTCCGCCCCGAGGTGGTCGAGGCGCACCGCGCCGACCTGGTCGGCGACCATCTCGGCTCGACCGCGATCAAGACCAACCGGCTGGTTGACTCGGCCCTCGGCGGGGTGCTGTTCATCGACGAGGCGTACTCGCTGCACAACGAGGGCTACTCCGGCGGCGACGCGTTCGGCGCGGAGGCCGTGCAGACGCTGCTCAAGCGGGCCGAGGACGACCGCGACCGGCTGGTCATCGTGCTGGCGGGCTACACCGGCGACATGGAACGGTTCCTCCGCTCCAACCCCGGCCTCGCCTCCAGGTTCAGCACCCGGGTGGCGTTCCCCAGCTACACCGCGCGCGACCTGTCGCGGATCGCGATCCTGCTGGCCGAGCAGGCGGGCGACGCCTTCGAGCCGGAGGCGCTGTACGCCCTCGACCAGATCTTCGCGCACGCCGAGCGGGCCGGGCGGATCGACGAGCTCGGCAACGGACGGTTCGCCCGGTCGCTGTTCGAGCGCGCCTGCGCCTGCCGCGACGTCCGCGTCGTCCGCCTGGGCGAGGGCGCCACGGCGGCCGACCTGACCACGCTCAGCGCCGACGACGTCCGCGGCGCCTACGCCGAGCTAGCCGTCTGAACCGGGGCCCAGCCGTCTGAACCGGGGCGGCCTCCCGCCGAGCCAACCCCGCCCGCTGTTGCCTGGCCGACCTGAACTACCCGGTCGTCCAGGCAACGCCGGCGGCTACGCCCTATCGGGTTGACGAGCGCCAGGGCGCCTTGGCGCCGAGCCGGGCCGGGTCGAGGCCGGACCAGCGATGCCCGCCGCCGTAGAACCGCGTCCCGGCCAGCAGGGTCACCATCGGCTTGGTGAACAGGAACACCACCAGGACGTCGATCAGGGTGGTCAGGCCCAGGGTGTAGGCGAATCCCTGGACGTCGCTGACCGCGAAGTGATAGAGCAGGGCCGCCGCCAGGAACGACACCGTGTCGGAGAGCAAGATCGTGCGCCGGGCCCGTTTCCAGCCGCTCTCGGCGGCCGGGCGCAGCGCCTTGCCTTCGCGGATCGCGTCGCGGATCCGTTCGAAGTACACGATGAACGAGTCGGCGGTGATGCCGATCGCCACGATGAGGCCGGCGATGGCCGACAGCGTCATCGTGAAGTGCTGGTACCTGCTGAGCAGCACCACTGACAGGTAGGCGAGGAGCGCCGCCAACAGCAGGCTGGAGACCGCCACCAGGCCGAGGCCCCGGTAGTACGCGAACAGGTAGACGGCTACCAGCGACAGCCCGATGATCCCCGCAGTCAGGCCTGCCACCAGCGAGGCGTGGCCGAGTTGGGCGGGGACGGTGTTCTCATTCAGCAGCTGGAAGTCCAGCGGCAGCGAGCCGTATTTGAGCGCGTCCGCCAGGTCGGTCGCCTGCGCCTTGCTGAACCCGGTGCTGCCGCCGCCGGTGATCTGCACGTTGCCGCCCACGATGGGCTCGGCCGTTACCTCGGCCGAGGTCACGTTGCCGTCGAGGACGACCGCGGTCGAGTTGAGCGCCTGGTCATCCTGATTGCCGCTGCGGGAGCCGGCCGAGTACGCGTCGTACTGATTGGTGGTGAGCGTCGCGAACTTCGAGGCCGCCCCGCCGTTGAGCGACAGGTCAACCACCCACTGGGCGCCGCCCTGCTGCAGCCCGGCGGTGACCGACGTGATGTCACTGCCCACGTAGACGGCCGGGCCAAGTACGTACCTGGTCCCGCTCGAGTCGCAGGAAACGATCTGCCCCTTGAGGTCGGCCCACTGGTCGCCCTGAAGCGAGTAGCCGACCGTCTTCTGCCAGCTCGGGTTCACCGTGTTGGCGTCGCGGCCAGGATGGCACACCTCCTTGTCGAACAGCTTGCGGGTCGCGGCGTTCACGAGGGCGGAGTCGCCGTAGGCGACCGCGCTCGCTCTGGCCGCTGATGGCGGGACGTACGGCGCCTCGAGGTACACCGGCCGGACGCTCATCTGGGAGGCGTGGGTCAGCAGGTTGACGACGTTATAGGTGGGGGTACCGGGCACGGTGACGTTGATGGTGTCACTGCCCTGCTGCTGCACCTGGGCGCCGGAGTTGCCGGTGCCGTTTACCCGGGACTGCTGGACCGTCATCGCCTGCTGCATCTCGCCGCCGGCGGGCGGGTTGCCGTCATGGGTCTCCGCCTTCACCACCACTTCGGTGCCGCTTGACAGGTCAAGGCCGAGACCGACCTTGAACTGCTGATGCCACTTCCCGGGGCTGAGCGTCTCGTTGCCGAGGACCGAGATCAGCATGATGACGATGATGGCGGCCAGCGCGACGATCGCGCGGGCCGACGTGGAGCCTCTTCTACGTGGGGGTGTCACTTTTTCCCTTGTCTGTCGACGTTGTAGGCGCTGACGCGCTTGACAGCCGTTCAACGAAGGTTGCGTGCGTACGGTGCCACCGGTCCCGAACGCAACTCGGGTCATGACAGCGTTCCTCGGGCGCGGCTCGGCCGTTTGTACGCTGAGCGGGTGAGTGAGCTGTGGGAGTTCTGGGTCGACCGGGGCGGGACGTTCACCGACATCGTGGCCAGGACCCCGGACGGCGGCCTCGTCGCGCACAAGCTGCTGTCGGTCAGTCCTGCCTATCGGGACGCCGCCGTCGCCGGGATCAGGCACCTGCTCGGCGTCGAGCCGGGGGCCCCGCTGCCGGCCGAGCGGATCGCCGCCGTGCGGCTGGGCACCACGGTCGCCACCAACGCGCTGCTCGAGCGGAAGGGCGAGCCGTGCGTGCTGGTGATCACCGAGGGGTTCGGCGACGCGCTGCGGATCGCCTATCAGAACCGGCCGCGCATCTTCGACCGGCGCATCGTGCTCCCCGAGCGGCTCTACGACCGGGTGGTCGAGGCTCCGGAGCGGGTCGGCGCGCACGGCGAGCTGATCCGGCCGCTTGATGCCGACGCCGTCGAGCGGGAGCTGCGGGCGGCCTACGCGGACGGGTACCGCGCCGTGGCGGTCGTCTGCCTGCACGGCTACCGCTACCCGGCCCACGAGCAGCTGATCGGAGCGATCGCCACCCGCGTCGGGTTCACTCAGGTCAGCGAGTCGCATGAGGTCAGCCCGCTGATGCGGCTGGTGTCCAGGGGCGACACGAGCGTGGTCGACGCCTACCTGTCACCGGTGCTGCGGCGGTACGTCGACGAGGTGGCGGCCGAACTGGCCGGCGTCCGCCTGCTGTTCATGCAGTCCAACGGCGGGCTGGCCGCCGGGGCGTCGTTCCGTGGAAAGGACTCGATCCTGTCCGGCCCGGCGGGCGGGATCGTCGGCATGGCGCGCACCGCCGCGGCGGCGGGCTTCGACCGTGTGATCGGCTTCGACATGGGCGGCACCTCGACCGACGTGTCGCATTACGCGGGGGAGTTCGAGCGGCAGTACGAGACCGAGGTCGCCGGGGTCAGGATGCGCGCGCCGATGCTGTCCATCCACACGGTGGCGGCCGGCGGCGGGTCGATCCTGCACTTCGGCGACGGCCGCTACCGGGTCGGCCCGGACTCGGCGGGCGCCGCGCCCGGCCCGGCCTGCTACGGTCGCGGCGGCCCGCTGACCGTGACCGACGCCAACGTGCTGCTCGGCCGGGTGCAGCCCGATCACTTCCCGCGCGTCTTCGGCGCGAGCGGCGATCGGCCGCTCGACGTCGCGGCGGCCCGCCGCCGCTTCGAGGAGCTCGCGGCGCGGATCACCGCCGCCACCGGCGACCGGCGGGACCCGGAGCAGGTCGCGGCGGGCTTCCTCGAGATCGCGGTGGCGAACATGGCCAACGCGATCAAGAAGATCTCGGTGCAGCGCGGATACGACGTGACCAGGTACGTGCTGTCCACCTTCGGCGGGGCGGGCGGCCAGCACGCGTGCGCGGTCGCCGACGCCCTCGGCATGACCAGCGTGCTCATCCACCCGCTGGCGGGCGCGCTCTCCGCCTACGGCATCGGCCTGGCCGACGTGATCGCGATGCGCGAGTCCGCGGTCGAGGCCCCGCTGACGGCCGAGTCGGCCGCCCGGCTGCCGGCCGAGGCGTTCCGCCCGCTGGCGGAGTCGGCCCGCGCCGACCTGATCGCCCAGGGCGCGGCGCCGGCCTCCATCGAGGTGACCCACCGGGTGCACCTCCGCTACGACGGCACCGACACCCCGCTCGCGGTTCCGCACGGCACCGCGGCGGAGATGACCGCCGCCTTCGAGCGGGCCTACCGCAGCCGGTTCTCCTTCCTGATGCCCGCCCGGCGCATCATCATCGAGGCAGTCTCGGTCGCCGCCGTCGCCCCGAACCACCCCGACCCCCGCCGCCGCGATACCGCCCCCGTCGCTCCGCCCGCCCCCGTCGGCCCCGCTGCGGCCAGGCCGCCAGCCATCGCCGAGCCGGCCGAGCACGTGCTCATGTTCGCGGCCGGGCAGCGGTCGGCGGTGCCGCTGTACCGGCGCGGCGAGCTCCCGCCCGGGCAGGCGGTGGACGGGCCCGCTATCATCGCCGAGGACCTGGCGACGACGGTGGTCGAGCCCGGCTGGCGGGCCTTGGTCACCGATCGGCTCGACCTGCTGCTCACCCGGATAGCGTCGGATGCGGCGACCGCGACCCGGGCGACGACGGCGGCCGATCCGGTGCTGCTGGAGGTCTTCAGCAACCTCTTCATGGCGGTGGCCGAGCAGATGGGGGAGCGCCTGCGCTCCACCGCGCACTCGGTCAACATCAAGGAGCGGCTCGACTTCTCCTGCGCGATCTTCGACGCCGACGGCGGGCTGATCGCGAACGCCCCGCACATCCCCGTCCACCTGGGCTCGATGGGCGCGTCAATAAGAATGGTCATCGAACGTAACACGGGCCGCATTAAGCCGGGCGACGTCTACGTGCTCAACGACCCCTACCACGGCGGCACCCACCTCCCCGACGTCACCGTGGTCACCCCCGTCTTCCCGGCCGCCGCCCCCGATCCCGCCCCGTGGTTCTACGTCGCCTCCCGCGGTCATCACGCCGAGATAGGCGGCATGTCCCCGGGCTCGATGCCGGCCGCGAGCACCCGCATCGAGCAGGAGGGCGTGCTGATCGACAACTGGCTGCTGGTCGAGGACGGCCGGCTGCGCGAGGCGGAGACCAGGCAGCTGCTCGCCGGCGCCGAGTACCCGTCGAGGAACCCGGACACGAACCTCGCGGACCTGCGCGCCCAGGTGGCCGCGAACGAGAAGGGGGTCGAGGAGCTGCGCCGCATGGTCGGGCAGTACGGCCTGGCCGTGATCCGGGCGTACATGCGGCACATCCAGGAGAACGCGGCCGAGTCGGTGCGCAACGTCATCGCCCGGCTGGCCGACGGCGAGTACGCCTACGAGCTGGACAACGGTGCCACGATCCGGGTGAAGGTGACCGTCGACAAGAACGCCAGGACGGCCACCATCGACTTCACCGGCACCAGCCCGCAGCTCGGCGACAACTTCAACGCCCCGACCGGGGTGGCGATGGCCGCCGTGCTGTACGTGTTCCGCACCCTGGTCGACAAAGATATCCCGCTGAACGCCGGCTGCCTGCAGCCGCTGAACGTGAAAATCCCGCCCGGGACGATGCTGAGCCCGGAGTATCCCGCCGCCGTGGCGGCGGGCAACGTCGAGACCAGCCAGGCTGTCACCGGCGCCCTCTACGCCGCGCTCAACGTGATGGCCGAAGGGTCGGGGACGATGAACAACGTGACGTTCGGCAACGACCGGTACCAGTATTACGAGACGGTCGCGAGCGGCTCAGGCGCAGGCGAGGGGTTCGACGGCACCGATGTGGTGCAGACGAAGATGACGAACTCCCGCCTCACCGACCCCGAGGTGCTCGAATGGCGTTACCCCGTCCGCCTCGAGTCCTACGCGATCAGACACGGCAGCGGCGGCGACGGGCGCTGGCGCGGCGGCGACGGCGGGGTCCGCCGGATCAGGTTCCTCGAGCCGATGACGGTCAGCACGCTCAGCGGCCATCGCCGGGTCCCCGCCTTCGGCCTGCGCGGCGGCGCCCCCGGCGCCCTCGGCCGGCACTGGGCGGAGCGCGTGGACGGCTCGGTCACCCCGATGCAGGGCTGCGACACCGCCGACCTGGCGGCGGGCGACGTCTTCGTGATCGAAACCCCCGGCGGCGGCGGTTTTTCCACGGCCATGTCGGCTACGCCAGCGACCCCGATAGGCGCTGTCGATGGCATCGGTGACAGGGTAACCGGGAGCGCGTAAAACGCTCAGGAGTCCATGTTCCCGAGGCCGTTGATGTCATCGTCGGTCAGGCCGGTGGCGAGCTCGCGCAGCGCGACCTCGAGGGCGGCCTCGTCGCCGGCGGCCGCGTCGAGCACGTCCATCAGCGCGTGCAGCACCATGTGACGGTCCTCGCCGGTGTCGAGCAGCCGCTGCGCGGCGTCCCAGAGGGCGGGCGGGTTGCCGCGCCAGAGCCGGTCCGCGAGGGCCAGGTGCCGGTCGATATGCCGGCCGACGCCGGCCGCGCTGGGCGACCCGGTCTTGGTGTCGTGGTCGGCGGCGAGCAGCAGCCGGCGGTCGGCCGGGTCGGCCGGGTCGAGCTTGGACAGGTCGACCCCCCCGTGCTTGCCCACCAGCAGCGGGAAGGCGAACACGCGGCGCGGCAGCGCCTCCAGGTCGGAGTCGGGCAGCAGCCGGGCGGCCAGCTCCTCGTCGATGCCGAGCTCGGTCGGGTCACGGTAGATCCGGGTGAACGTGGACATCGAGTCGAACAGGGTGTCGAGTGTCTGTCCGATGGCGGCGTCCGACAGCCCGCGTTTGCGGCCGGACCAGCGGACCCAGGCGTTGACCACGTGCGGCATCGCGTTCTGGTCGGCGGCCGACAGCACCACCTTCCGCGGCAGCCAGGTGAGCATGAAGCTCTGCACCTTGACCGGGGACATCCGCAGCGGACGGCCGCTGTCCTGGTCGCAGCCGAAGTCGATGATGCGATCGATGCAGCGGCTGGCCGCCTGCCGATCCGACAGCTCCTCGGCCTCATCGGAAGCGAGGAATTCGGCCGCGAGCAGCGCCCGGCGCTCCGTCGACCACAGCCGCCGGGCCCGGGCACCGCGCCCGGCGGACGGCGACAGCGCGCGGATACGGGACCTGATGAACGCGTGCCTGGCCGCGAAGGACTCGCTGACTAGCGGATCCTCCGCGTCGTCGGTGGCCGAGAGCGCCGCCTCGAGCATCTTCCTCGCCTGCGGCGGGTCGATCTCACGGAAGCCGTCCTCGATCCTGCCGTCGCCGCGGGCGGCGGCGATCTGCTGGCAGTGATCGAGCAGCTTGTCCACCTGCGAGCTGACCCAGCCGTCCTTGAGCATGCCCGACGCGTTGTAGTCGATCACGCAGACGAGCGCGTGCGGCTCCTCGCCGTCGTAGCTGTAGACGCAGATGAGCTCGTCCTGGTCGCCCCATTCGTCGGGGTTCACGTAGCACTTGGCGGCGGTGACCATGCCGAGGTGCTGGGCCCAGCGCGGGGTCCTGACGCCCGCGTCGATCAGCGTGATCGCCGCCTGCTCGGCCGCCGCCGCCTGCCGGGAGGTGCCCAGGCAGGCGATGCCGGACAGCAGCGCGAGCGCGGCCGGGGACTGCTGGTTGGCGGCGTACTCGACCAGGCCCTCGCCCACGAGCTGCTCGACCCCGGCCCCGCCGATGGTGTGATGGCGCTGCGGCCACCAGGTGCCGAGCAGATCGCTGACGAGCAGCTCGGCGTCGAGCGGACTGCGCACCGCGAGCAACTCCCGCGCCGCGTGCAGGAACTCCTCGAACAGCGCGTTTGAGGGCGCGGCGTTACCTGCCTGGCCGCGACGCCTGCTCTGCGGGCTCACCCTGATAGCCTCTCAGATCTGGACATGTGGAAACAGCGCTTCGCCCCGGAGTCCGCAATGGGTTGCGGTCAGTGAGAGGGAGCACTTCCATCCGCTGTAGGAGAATCTACCCATGCTGTCATCATTGTGCCCCGTGCTGGCCATGATCCCGGCCGTGTCGCGATTTTGTGTCACCCCAGTATCGTTCCGGACCCTGGTGAGGCCCTAGTGATGGGAGTCGGCTGCGATTCGCGCTTGGCTTCCGTGCGGTTAGCTGGCAGCATCGCATCCTGGATTGTGGCACGCTTATTCTGTATGAACGCTGTGCGGGCGGCACCTAGCCGTCTTGCCGGCGCAACTGCCGCCAGGCGCCGGGTAGCAAGGTATCAAAGTGGCGTGGCTGGCAGGGCAGAGCAGGAAGGAGCCGCCAGTGGCAGGCGCCTGCATGGTAGGCGAGGTGCTCGTTGAGCGCTGATACCTCTGTGCCAAAGCAGCGGGAGGCCGGATTGACTGAGTTCGAATCCTGGCTTCCTGATGCCGTCTTGCGTGACGCGTCCGCCGGGATGGCGATTTTCGGCCAGGACATGCGTTTCGTGTGGGTGAACGAGGCGCTGGCCGAGATGTTCGGCCGCGCGGCGGCGGACTTCACCGGCCGGCTGGTGGCCGAGGTGTGGCCCGCGGTGGACGCCGCCCGGGCCGAGGTGGCGCTGCAGCAGGTGCTCACCCAGGGACGTCCGGCGCTGGAGACGTTCGCGCCGGGCGGGGTCGGCGGCGGCGCCCAGCCCGGTCAGCGGATCTTTCACTGGTTCGGCGTGCACGGGCCCGATGGCGTTCGGTCCGGCGCCGGGCTCATCGTGATCGCGGGCACCGCCGGGCCGGCCACCGAGGAGGCGCTGCGCCGCAGCGAGGAGCGCTACCGCGCCCTCGTCCAGGGCGGCGCGCAGATCACCTGGGTCACCTCGCCCGACGGGGAGATGCTCGAGGACTCGGCTGAATGGCGCTGGATCACCGGGCAGACCGTGGCGGAGTTCCTCGGCAACGGCTGGCTCGAGTCGATCCACCCCGAGGACCGCGAGCGGGTCGAGCGCGACTGGCGCGAGTCGCTGCGCACCGGCCGGATCTTCGAAGAGCGGTTCCGCATGCGGACCAGGAGCGGCGGTTACCGGCACTACGACGTGCGGTCGGTGCCGATCGAGCGGGACGGCAAGATCGCCGAGTGGGTCGGCGCCTGCACCGACGTGACCAGCCAGCGTGAGGCCGAGGAGATGCGGCACCGGCTGACCGACCAGCTGTCGGCCGCCGCGCTCCGCACCGCTCGGCTGCAGCAGGCCACCGCGATGCTGGCCGAGGCGCTCGACGTCGAGCAGGTGGTCGAGGTGATCACCGAGGTCGGGCGGACCGCGATCGGCGCCCTCCGCTCGGCGGTGGCGCTGCTGGAGGACGACAAGCTCGGGCTGCGGGTCGTCAACCCGAGCGGCCTCGCGCCGGCCGGGCCGGACGCGCTGGGCGTGCGGTTGACCCTGGACACCCCCAGCGTGATGACCCGCGCGATCGCGACCAGGCGGCCGGTGCTCATCGCCGACCCCGAGGAGCTGCGCACCCAGTTCGAGTCGGACCCTGACGCGGGCGGCGACGGCGGCCGGGTGCTTGACACCGGCGACGAGCAGGCCTGGGTGGGGCTGCCGCTGCTGGCGGCCGGGATGCCGCTCGGCGCGCTGCGGTTCTCGTTCCGCACCCCGCGGACGATTCTCGAGGAGGAGCGGGTCTTCCTCGAGGCGCTGGCCGGCCAGTGCGCGCTGGCGGTCGAGCGGGCGGAGATGTACGAGAAGGAGCACACCGCCGCGGTGACGCTGCAGCGGAGCCTGCTGCCGGACGAGCTGCCGAGCGTTCGCGGCTTGGTCCTTGACGCGCGTTACCTGCCGAGGTCAACTGAGGTGGGCGGCGACTGGTACGACGTGTTCCGGTTGCCGGACAGGCGGCTGGCGGTCACGGTCGGCGATGTCATGGGCAAGGGGTTGCTCGCGGCGGCGGGCATGGGCCGGGTGCGCAACGCGCTGCGCGCCCTCGCACTGACTGACCCGCGGCCCGCGGCGGTGCTGGCGGGGCTTGACCGGCTGTTCACCGCGACCGAGCGTGAGGAGCAGGTCACGACCATCACCTACCTGGTCATCGACCCGGAGACCGGCGAGGGCCAGGCCGGGAACGCGGGCCACCCGCCGACCCTGCTGCTCACCCCCGGGGCGCTGCCGGTGCTCGACGGGGCCGAGGCGGGCACGCCGCTCGGCTGGGCCAGTCCGCGTAGGCAGCACGCCTTCCGGCTGCCGCCCGGGTCGACCGCCGTGTTCTATTCCGACGGCCTGGTCGAGAACCGCAGGCGCGGTCTCGACGCCGGTCTGGACGAGCTGGTCCGGGTCGCCGCGAGCGCGCCCGAGGAGCAGGTCGACGCGCCCGGGCACCTGCTGCAGTACCTGCTCGACCACATGCTGGCGGGCCATGAGCAGGACGACGACGTGACCGTGCTCGTCATGCACGTGCCCCTCGACGCGGGCGTTTCCGACGTCGTGACGGCGGAGCATACGTGGGCGTCGCGGTGACCGCGGCGATCCGGCCCGCCGCCCGGCCCGTCCGGCCGGGCCCGGCGGGTCGCGACGCGTCAGCCCCGGCGGGCCGCGGCGCGGACCGCGCCGACGTCGCAATGCCGCACTGGAAGGCGTACAAGGCACTCCCGGGTGCCACCTATGGTGGTGGAGAGGAGGCGGGTGGGTTGCTGTCGAAATCCCCTTGGCAAGCGGGAAGCCTGCTTCCCGGCACGGACCAAGCGTCAAAACCCTCTCGGGAGGGCACGATTATCGCTGTTGTCATCCGGGGGGATGCCCCCGACTATCCCCCAGCTACGCGCCCGATGGCGGAAACGGCCATCGCGGCGGGCGCGCAGTTCTCCGGTGGGGACGCGATCCGTACGCAGCTTAGCCCAGCTACTCAGCGAAGGAAGAGGTGACCGTGGTAGTGAGCGCTCCCAACTCCGCGGCGCGCAAGCGCTCCCGGCCGTCTAGTTCCGCGGCCCGGGATTCGCGAGTGCCGGCATCAGACGGCGTACCGGAGGCCGCGCAGGCCCCGGTCACGGCCAATGCAGCGGGCAACGGCCGGGCGGCCAAGGCCCGCGAGGAACTGGCCGCGGTCCCGGCCCGGGATCCTGCCGGCCTGGCAGGCGCAGACGACCTTGACGCCGACGCCGAGCTCGATGGGGATGACCTCGACGGCGCGGTCGATCTCGAGGACTTCGACCTCGACGACGACGCGCTGGTCGTGGAGGTCGACCTGGAGGTCGTCGAGGTAGAGGCACCTGACGCAGAGCTGGCGGAAGCCGACCTGCCCGAGGACTCGGAATCGGACCTGCCCGAGGACGCGGACCCCGCCACGGCGGCCGCGGCCGGCCAGGGCGCGGGCAAGACCGACGGCAAGGCCGGCGGCGATGACGCGGAGGACGAGGACCTGGTCTTCCGCGACGACGACGACGACCTCCCCGCCGCCCAGGTGGCGGTCGCGGGCGCGACCGCCGACCCGGTCAAGGACTACCTCAAGCAGATCGGCAAGGTTCCGCTGCTCAACGCCGAGCAGGAGGTCGAGCTGGCCAAGCGCATCGAGGCGGGCCTGTTCGCCGAGGAGAAGCTGGCCGAGTCCGACGGGATGACCACGGATCAGCGCATCGACCTCGAGTGGATCGCCGAGGACGGCCGCCGGGCGAAGAACCACCTGCTCGAGGCCAACCTCCGGCTGGTCGTCAGCCTGGCCAAGCGCTACACCGGGCGCGGGATGCTGTTCCTGGACCTGATCCAGGAGGGCAACCTGGGCCTGATCAGGGCGGTGGAGAAGTTCGACTACACCAAGGGCTACAAGTTCTCCACCTACGCGACCTGGTGGATCAGGCAGGCGATCACCCGGGCGATGGCCGACCAGGCGCGGACGATCCGGATCCCGGTGCACATGGTCGAGGTGATCAACAAGCTGGCCCGGGTGCAGCGGCAGATGCTTCAGGATCTCGGGCGGGAGCCGACGCCGGAGGAGCTGGCGGTCGAGCTGGACATGACCCCGGAGAAGGTGGTCGAGGTCCAGAAGTACGGTCGGGAGCCGATTTCGCTGCACACGCCGCTGGGCGAGGACGGCGATAGCGAGTTCGGGGACCTGATCGAGGACTCCGAGGCGATCCAGCCGGGTGAGGCGGTGTCCTTCACCCTGCTGCAGGAGCAGCTCCACTCGGTCCTCGACACGCTGTCGGAGCGCGAGGCCGGCGTCGTGAGCATGCGGTTCGGCCTGACCGACGGCCAGCCGAAGACCCTGGACGAGATCGGCAAGGTCTACGGGGTCACCCGCGAGCGGATCAGGCAGATCGAGTCCAAGACGATGTCAAAGCTGCGCCACCCGTCCAGGTCCCAGGTTCTCCGCGACTACCTGGACTAACCGGCACCACCTCAGCCGACGGCGCTGCACGCTAAACGCAAAGGCACGCACACTAAACCCCCCGGGCGACAACCTGATCGCCCGGGGGGTTTAGCGCGTGTCTACGGCCGGCCTAGTTCTCCGGCTTGGCCAGACGCTGTGTCTCGTCCTGGATGTCAACGGCGACCTTCGCAAGCGCCTGCGCGTGCTCCCTGCCGTGGTGCGCGCAGAAGAGCAGCTCACCCGAGTTCGGAAGCAGGACGCGGACGTATGCTTGGGCGCCGCATCGATCGCACAGGTCCAGTGCGGTCAGCGGCTTAGTGGGGGCTATCGCTCCGGTCACGTCGCCTTCTCCTGGTCTCATGCCTCCGGCTGCTCCGTCCGGCTGGCTCCGGTTGCCCTTACAGGACAGCACAACGCATACCCCGGTGTCAGGCTTCCCGTGACCGGGGGGTGTACGCCACAAGCGAAAACCGCACTGGCCACGCCGCGAGCAAACGAACCCTGTCTCTGCTCCCAGCTCAGCGCGGCGGTCTCCCGTGACCACACCACCGTTTGGGTAGTCACCGGTGAGGACCCGTGCGGTTCGTGTGGTTGATACCCGATACGCGGGTCGCAACACATTTGCGTGCAACTATCCCGCCATGTCGGCGCGAAAGCGCGTGGCATAGTCCTCGCACCGGCCGCGGCACGCTACTCTTCGAATGTGGCAGCCGATGCTTGCCGCATATACATTCGAGAGGAGACCCCGCCGCCCGTGCCATCGCTCACTCAAACCGTCCGGGCGACGGTGGATGCCGCCGACTCCTACAGCGCCAGGCACCTGTCCGTCCTCGAGGGCCTGGACGCGGTGCGCAAGCGCCCCGGCATGTACATCGGGTCGACCGACGGCCGGGGACTGCAGCACTGCCTCTGGGAGATCTTCGACAACTCGGTGGACGAGGCGCTCGGCGGCTTCTGCACCCGGATCGAGGTCATCCTGCACGCCGACGGGTCGGCCGAGGTGCGCGACAACGGCCGGGGCATCCCCGTCGACACCGAGCGGAAGACCAAGCTCTCCGGCGTCGAACTCGTGCTCACCCGGCTGCACGCGGGCGGCAAGTTCGGCGGCGGCTCCTACACGGCCTCCGGCGGCCTCCACGGCGTCGGCGCATCGGTCGTCAACGCGCTGTCGGCGCGGCTCGACATCGAGGTCGACCGGGACGGCAAGACCTGGACCACGAGCTTCCGGCGCGGCGTGGCGGGCGAGTTCGACGGGCCGGGGGCCGACGCGGGCTTCACCAGGAAGTCCGGGCTCCGGCCGGCCGGGACGGTGGCCAAGGCCAAGACCGGCACCAGGATCAGGTTCTGGCCCGACCGGCAGGTATTCCTCAAGGACGCCACCTTCAGCTACGACGGCCTCGCCGAGCGCGCCCGGCAGACCGCCTACCTGGTGCCGGGCCTCGCCATCGCCGTCCGCGCGGATCACGGCGCCGAGGCGGCCGACGTCGCGGGCGAGTCGCGGGTGGCCGAGTTCCGCTTCGCGGGCGGGATCAGCGAGTTCTGCGAGCACCTGGCGACCGGCGAGAAGATCACCGACGTGCTCCGGCTGACCGGCGACGGCACGTTCACCGAGACCGTCCCGGTGCTCGACGACCGCGGCCACATGACGCCGACCGAGGTGGAGCGCCGGCTGGACGTGGACGTCGCGGTCCAGTGGACGACCGGCTACGACACCATCACCCGCTCGTTCGTGAACGTGATCGCCACCCCGCATCACGGCACCCACGTCACCGGCTTCGACCGCGCCCTTGCCCGCACGATCAACGAGCAGCTCCGCAACACCAAGCGCCTCAAGAACGGCGACGAGCCGGTGACCAAGGAAGACATCCTCGAGGGGATGACCGCCGTGGTCTCCGTGCGGCTGCCCGAGCCGCAGTTCGAGGGCCAGACCAAGGAGGTCCTCGGCACCCCGGCGGCCACCGCGATCGTCCGGCAGGTCGTCTCCAGCCAGCTCGCCAGCTACTTCGAGAGCCCCCCGCGCGGAGCGGCGCAGCAGTCCAAGGCGGTCCTGGACAAGATCGTGGCCGCCGCCAAGACCCGCATCGCGGCCCGCGAGCACCGCGAGAACCAGCGCCGCAAGTCGGTCCTCGCCAGCTCGAGCCTGCCCGCCAAGCTGGTCGACTGCCGGTCGGCCGACGACCGCAGCGAACTGTTCATCGTCGAGGGCGACTCCGCCCTCGGCACCGCCAAGCTCGCGCGGGACTCCGAGTTCCAGGCGCTGCTGCCGATCCGGGGCAAGATCCTCAACGTGCAGAAGTCGTCGCTGGCCGACATGCTCAAGAACGCCGAGTGCGCCGCGATCATCCAGGTCCTGGGCGCGGGCTCCGGTTCCACGTTCGACCTCGACTCGGCCCGCTACCAGCGGGTGATCCTGATGGCGGACGCGGACGTGGACGGCGCGCACATCCGGACCCTGCTGCTCACCCTGTTCTTCCGGTACATGCGCCCGATGCTCGACGCGGGCCGGGTGTTCGCCGCCGTCCCGCCGCTGCACCGGGTGGAGCTGTCCAGCCCGCGCAAGGGCCAGGACAAGTACATCTACACCTACTCCGAGGCCGAGCTGCGCCGCACCCTGATCCAGCTGGAGAGCAAGGGCCAGCGCTTCAAGGAGCCGCCCCAGCGCTACAAGGGCCTCGGCGAGATGGACGCCAAGCAGCTCGCCGACACCACCATGGACCCGCGCCACCGCACCCTGCGCCGGATCAGGATGGAAGACGGCGCCGCCGCCCAGAACGTGTTCAACCTGCTCATGGGCACCGACGTGGCGCCCAGGCGCGACTTCATCATCGGCGGCGCGGCCGAGCTCGACCTGTCCCGCATCGACACCTAGCCCCCAGCAGACCAAGCAGAGCCGAACAGACACCGTACGAGGACCCCGCATGCCACCACGCCGCGGCGGAACGACCGCACCGCCTCCAGAAGAGTTCGAAGAGAACATCGTCGACATCGACGTGACCGAGGAGATGCGCGGCTCGTACCTCGAGTACGCGTACAGCGTCATCTACTCGCGCGCGCTGCCCGACGCCCGGGACGGACTCAAGCCGGTTCAGCGCCGGATCCTGTACCTGATGAACGACATGGGCCTGCGCCCGGACCGCCCGCACGTCAAGTGCGCCCAGGTGGTCGGCGCGGTGATGGGCCGCCTGCACCCGCACGGCGACTCCGCCATCTACGACGCCCTGGTCCGGATGACCCAGCCGTGGGCGATGCGCGTCCCGCTGGTCGACGGCCACGGGAACTTCGGCAGCCTCGGCGGCGACGACTCCCCGGCCGCCTACCGGTACACGGAGTGTCGGCTGACCGAGGCCGCGATGGCCATGGTGGCCGACATCGACGAGGAGACCGTCGACTTCGTCCCCAACTACGACGGCAGCGAGCAGCAGCCCGACGTCCTTCCCGCCGGCATCCCGAACCTCCTGGTCAACGGCACGGCCGGGATCGCGGTGGGGATGGCGACGAACATGGCGCCGCACAACCTGACTGAGGTCGTCGCCGCCGCCCGGTACCTGCTCAAGCACCCGGACGCCACCCTCGACCAGCTGATGAAGTACGTTCCCGGGCCCGACCTGCCGACCGGCGGCCACATCGTCGGCCTGGACGGCATCCGGGAGGCCTACGAGACCGGCCGCGGCATCTTCCGCACCCGCGCGACGACCAGGATCGAGCAGCTCAACGCGCGCAAGACCGGCATCGTGGTCACCGAGCTCCCGTACGGCGTGGGCCCGGAGAAGGTCGTCGCCAAGATCAAGGACCTGGTCCAGGCCAGGAAGCTCACCGGCATCTCCGACCTGAAGGACCTCACCGACCGCAACCGGGGCCTCAACCTGGTCATCGAGGTCCGGGCCGGCTTCAACGCCGACGCGGTGCTGGCCGAGCTCTACCGGCTCACCCCGATGGAGGAGACGTTCGGCATCAACAACGTCGCCCTCGTCGACGGCCAGCCGCGCACGCTCGGCCTGCGCGAGCTGCTGACGATCTACGTCGACCACCGGCTGGACGTCACCCGGCGGCGCAGCGAGTACCGGCGCCGCAAGCGCCAGGAGCGGCTGCACCTGGTCGACGGCATCCTCATCGCGCTGCTCAACATCGACGAGGTCATCCAGGTCATCAGGACCAGCGACGACTCGGCCGAGGCGAAGCGCCGCCTGATCCAGGTGTTCGACCTGTCCGAGATCCAGGCGCAGTACATCCTCGACACCCCGCTGCGCCGCCTGACCAGGTACGACAAGCTCGAGCTGGAGCGCGAGCAGGAGACCCTGCGGGCCGAGATCGCCGAGCTGACCGAGATCCTGGAGAATGACGAGAAGCTCCGCGCCCTGGTCGGCGGCGAGATGGCCGACCTCGCTAAGAAGTTCGGCACGCCGCGCCGCACGGTGCTGATGGAGGCGGGCGCGGCGGTCACCGCCGCCGTCCCGCTCGAGGTGGGCGACGACCCGTGCCAGGTGGTGCTGTCGGCGACCGGCCTGCTGGCCCGCGTCCCGCTGGCAAGTCAAGATCAGCAAAATCCGGATATCGAACGGACCCCGGTTTCACCCAAACGCTCGGCCGCCTCTGGCCCCGGGGACATCGTCGCGGCCGCGGTCACCACGACCGCCCGTGGCAGCATCGGCGCCGTCACCTCGGCCGGCCGGATGATCCGGGTCAGCGTCATCGAGATCCCCCCGGCGTCGTCGGCCGGGGCGGGGTCGCTGGCGGACGGGCACCCGGTGGCCGAGTTCGTGCCCGGCCTGGCCGAGGGCGAGACCGTGCTGGCGCTGGCGCCGCTGGAGGGCGGCGAGTCATCCGGGGTGGCCCTCGGCACGGCGTCGGGCGTCGTCAAGCGGGTGCTGCCCGAGTACCCGGCTAACCGCGACGAGTTCGAGCTGATTACCTTGAAGGACGGCGACCGGGTTGTCGGCGCGGTCCACCTGGCGGGCGACGACGCCGAGCTGGTGTTCATCGCGTCGGACGCCCAGTTGCTCCGCTTCCCGGCCTCGGCCGTCCGGCCGCAGGGCCGCGCGGCCGGCGGCATGGCCGGCATCCGGCTGTCCGACGGCGCGTCCGCCATCTGGTTCGGCGCGCTCGGCCCGGCGGCCGGCCCCGGCGGCGAGGACGTGGTGGTGACGGTGGCGGGCCGGTCGGGCGCGCTGCCCGGGGCCGGCGGCGCGTCGGTCAAGGTGACACCGTTCGCCGAGTACCCGCCGAAGGGCCGGGCGACCGGCGGCGTCCGCTGCCAGCGCTTCCTCAAGGGCGAGGACGGCCTGATCCTGGCCTGGATCGGCCCGCCCCCGGTGCTCGCCGCCACCGAGGCGGGCGTGATGGTGGACCTGTCCGGCATGCAGGGCAGGCGCGACGGCTCCGGCACCGCGCTCACCCGCCAGCTCACGTATCTGGGCCCCGCCTACCGTCTCCCCTAGCCGTGCGGGGGCGGGCCTAACGGGACGCGGGGCTACATGGCGGAGAAGCCGCCGTCCACGAAGACCGTCGTGCCGGTCACGTAGTCGCTGGCCGAGGATGCGAGGAAGACCGCGACGCCCGCGAAGTCCGACGGCTCGCCGTTCCTGCCCATGTGCGTCCGCGCGGCCAGGGCGGCCGAGCGAACCGGGTCCGACGACACCTCGGTGGTCAGCGGGGTCGAGACGAACCCGGGGCAGACCGAGTTGACGCACACCCCCGACGAGGCCCACGCCTCGGACTGGGAGCGGGTCAGCGACGCGATGCCGCCCTTGGACACGCCGTACCCGCCGCTGTTGCCGAACGCCCGCCCGGCCTGCTGCGACGTCACGTTGATGATCCGCCCCCAGCCCCTGGCGGCCATCTCCGGGCCGAACCGCTGGCCGAGCAGGAACGGCGCGGTCACGTTGACCGCGAGCATCAGGTCCCAGTGCTCCTCCGACAGCGACGCGTGCGGCGGCCTGAGGTTGACGCCGGCGCAGTTGACGAGGATGTCCGGCTCGCCGAAGGCCGCCGCCGCGGCGGACGCGCCGCGGCGCACCTCGGCCCGGTCGGACAGGTCCGCGCTCACCCACGCCACCTCGCAGCCCGCGTCGCGCATCGACTTGCAGGTGGCGGAGAGCCGGGTCGGGTCTCGCGCCACGATGACGACCCGAGCGCCGGCGAACGCCAGCGCGGAGGCCATCGCCTCCCCGATCCCAGAACTCCCACCGGTGACAACCGCCACTCGGCCCTCAAGGGAGAACAGCTCTTTCAGGAACCCGGTCATGACGGACTGCTTACCACACGGGCAGCCGAGGCCGAGCCGTCAGTCACCCAAATGTGCCTGAATCGTATCCAGGTTCGGTGACGCTCTTCCACGCTTGCGGGGAGCCTACAGCATCGGGCGGGCGCCGATGAGGTTGAGCGCGTGGGCGGCGAGACGGCAGCCGCTCCCCAGCGCCTCCACCGGCGGCTTCTTGTCCAGCCAGGGCGGCAGGAAGCCGGCCACGAAGGCATCGCCCGCGCCGGTTCCGTCGATGACGCGCTCCACCGGCGGGGCGGGCACCCGCACCGGGGGACGGCCGTTGGCGAAGAACAGCGCCCCCTCGGCGCCGAGCTTGATGACGACCTGCGGGTACCAGGCGGTGAGCACCCGGGCGGCCGCCTCCGGCTCATCCCGGCCGGTCAGCACCTTGGCCTGCGCGACGTTCACGAACAGCAGCACCGCGTTGCCGGTCAGCTCGAAGAAGGGCTCGGCGCCGACCCGCTCGAGCGGCGCCGCCGACGCGCCGTCGACCGACGTCGACATGCCGACCCGGCGGGCGAAGTCGAGCGCGGACAGCGCCGACGCCCGCGACCCCTCCGACAGCAGCGTGTACCCGGAGACGTGCAGGTGGGCGCCGGCCACGAAAAGGTCGTGGGGCAGGTCCTCAGGGGCGAGGGCGGCGTTGGCGCCCGGGTCGGACAGCATCGTGCGCTCGCCCTTGTGCGTGACCATGACCACGCAGGTCCCGGTCGGCCGCTCGGGGTCCATCACCAGGCGCGCGTCGACGCCGTAGCCCATCAGCTCCATGTCCCGGTTCCGGCCGGCGATATCGGCACCACGACGGCCGATGAACGCGACGTCGGCGCCGTCGGCGGCGGCCCACGCGGCCACGTTGGCGCCGGAGCCGCCGCCGTGCGTGGTTACCTTGGCCGGGGTGTCGCTGCCGCGCGCGAGCGGCAGCGTCGCGTGCGCGACGGTATCCGTCATCAAGTCGCCAATGACAACGATGCGGGCCATGGTCGTCATCACCTCATCATCAAGCGGCTATCAGGAGGGCGGAGCCCGAAAACAGTCGCCGGTGCGTCGTTGCAGGTAGTCGGCGGCCTGAACCTGATCAGGGGACTCCCTAGGGTATCTTCCCGCCCCCGATGCTGGCCACTGCCTCAGACGGTAGTTATCGCATTGGTAACCAATGTCGATACGGCCCCGCGAGCAGGCGGGATGGGAAGCCAACAGCAGACGGGGCGCGCAATGCCCGCTCGGGCGCGGATTCCGGTTGACGGCTACGATCCGTAGGCATGATGGACGGACCTGGTACCGCTGGCGCGGGATTGCGGATGGCTCGGCAGACCCGGGGGTTCTCGCAGCAGCAGCTCGCGGGAATGGCGGGGGTCAGCAGGCAGGCGGTGTCGGCCGTCGAATCGGGCCATTCCGACCCGTCACTGCGGGTCGCGCTGGCCCTTGCCCGGGCGCTCGGCATGTCGGTGGAGCAGCTGTTCGGCCCGGGGGAGCCGACCGCGCCGGTGACCGCGGTGAGCGTCGTCCGGCTGGCCGATCACGGCGACGGCCAGCGGCCCGCGGCGGAGCGCGCAGGCGGCGAGCGGGTGATGCTCGCCCCGGTCGGCGATCGCTTCGTGGCCCTGCCGCTGCGCGGCGACACCGGGGTCGGCCTGGGGTTCCTGCCGGCCGGCGGCCTCGCCGTCCACGGCGGTGCGGCCGCCGCGTTCGCGGAGGTCGCCGTCCGCCCGATCGGCCCGCCCCGGCCTACGGTCGTCGTGGCCGGCTGCGATCCGGCCCTGCCGCTGCTCGCCACCCCGCTGTCGCTGCTCGACCCGCCGGTCAGCTTCGCCTGGTGGCCGTGCGGCTCGGGCGAGGCGCTCCGCCTGGCCCGAGCCGGCCTGGTGCACGCGGCCGGGGTTCACACCCAGACCGGCAACGGCGGCAACGGCGCGGGCCTGCCCGACGGGGCGGTGGTGGTGGGGTTCACCGCCTGGCGGGAGGGGCTCGCGGTCCGGCCGGACCTGCGGTCGGCGGTCACCGGCCTCGACGCGATCGCCCGCCGCCGGCTCCGGCTCGTCAACCGCGAGCCGGGCGCGGAGGCCCGCCGGCTGCTCGACCGCGAGCGCGTCCGCCTCAACCTCGATCCGGCCGACCTGATCGGATACGGCGCCGAGGCGGCGGGCCACCTGCAGGTCGCGTCGGCGGTGGCGGCCGGCCTGGCCGACGCGGGGGTGGCGAGCGAGCCGGCCGCCCGCGCCTACGGGCTGGCCTTCGTTCCCCTCGCCCACGAGCGGTTCGACCTCGTCATCCCGGCCGAGCACGCCGCCTCCAGGGAGGCGCAGGCGCTGCTCAAGGTGCTGGCCTCCCCCTGGCTACTGGCCCAGCTGGCGAGCATCCCCGGCTACGACGCCGCGACCTGCGGCGAGCGCTTCAGCTAGCGCCCGGCCGCCGCCGCGGCTACGAGTAGTCGCGGAAGGCGGGCCAGGCCGAGGTCCAAGACGAGCGCAATCCGACGGCGACGTAGATCACCGCGCCCTCCTCGTCGTCGGACACGCCGAGGCCGTTCCGGTAGACGGCCGCCACCCGTACCGAGCGGAACCAGCGCCGCAGCAGCGCCGGGTCCACGTTGATCGCGACGGCGACCGTATCGCGGGCGGGCGGCGGTCCCCACAGCCAGTAGTTGTTGGCGCCGCTGTAGACCGGCGGCAGCCCGAGCGCCGGGCCGTACCGGTCGACCGCGCCCGCCTCGCCGTAGTTGCCCGCCACGACCGTGGCCGCGCCCCGTTCCGAGGCGGGCAGCGACTGGTACGCGCGGGCGAGCAGCGCTACCTCGGACGGCCACCCGATCTCCTCGCCCAGGTCGTAGTTGACCTTCTGCACCGGGAACCGGGCCAGGGCTGCGGCCGGCAGCAGCGGCAGCGCTATCACCGCGCTCACCGCCGCCGCCGCGCAATACACCATGGCCCGCCGCCGCAGCGGCCGGCCGGACAGCGCCGTCGCGCCCGCCGCGAAGCAGAACGTGTAGATGCCGCCCGGGTAGTAGCCCTTGCCGCCGAGGACGAACTGCGCGACGATCGCCGCCACCGCCGCGATCCCGGCCACCCGCAGCCTCGCGTCCCGCAGCGCCCAGGCGATGCCGCCGATCCAGAGCGGCACCAGCGCGATGGACGTGTAGACGACCTGGGTCGGCCAGTAAACGGCCCGGTTCTTCCACGCCTGCTGGTTGAGCTGGCCGAAGACGGCGAAGTTGGGCCAGCCGTGCAGCGCCTGCCAGACGAAGTCCGGCGCGGCCAACGCGGCCAGCAGGACCGCCCCGTAGGCCAGGTACCGGCTGCGCAGCAGCGGCCTGGCGGCCGGCGTGACGGCGAAGCCAAGGCCGAGCGCCGCCACCAGGAAGCCGATGTTCCACTTGGCGTCCAGTCCGAGGCCCGCCAGCCCGCCGACCGCAACCCACCAGCGGGGATCGGAGCGGCGCAGCAGCCGGGTGACCGCCAGCAGGGTGGCGGCCCAGGCCACGAAGTCGACCGGGGTCGTGGTGAGCTCGTGCATCGCGCCCAGGTACTCCGCGCAGCACGCGGTCGCGAGCGCGGCCAGCAGCTGGCCGCCGCGTCCGGCGCCCAGCGCCCGCGCCATCGCGGCGGTCAGCACTACCAGCGCCGCCAGCCCGAGCGCGGGCAGCGCGCGCAGGCCGACCAGCGTGTTGCCGGTCAGCAGGGAATCGAGCCGGGCCAGCAGCGGGGTCAGCGACGGCTGGTCCACGTACCCCCACGCCGGGTGCCGCCCCGCCGCCAGGAAGTAGAGCTCGTCGCGGACGTACCCGTACCGTCCGCTGACCGCCAGCTCCACGGCGAACGCGGCGGCGGCCACCAGCCAGACCGCCCGGTCCGTGATCGCGCTCTTCATCGCGCTGGTGATTACGCGCGGGCCTGCGGGCGGGGCCGGGGACCGCGTAGTCATGGTTGCGTCCATGAGGCCAGGGTCGGTTCCGCGTCGCCGCGCGCGCTTCGGCCGGACGGATGAACTCCCGTCTCCCCCTTGCGGCCGATGGTTTGACGGCGTTCGTAAGCCTTACGATCGGTTCGTGACGCAGACGGCACGCACGGTGGCCCGCAGCGCCGGCCGTGCGGCGTCGTCGGCCGGCCAGGCGGCGCGGGCACCACGCGGGCAGCTGCTGGCGGCGGGCGCCGCCTCCTGGTACGCCGCGCGGCCGGCCAGAACCAGGGGGATCGTGCAGGACGGGGCGCTGGCGCTGGCGCTGGCGGTGCTCAACCTGCTGTCGCTGCTGCCCTACCAGGCGCAGCTGCACCCCCGCTGGGAGGCCTTTGCCCTGGTCGGCGGGCAGTGCCTCCCGCTCGCCTTCCGCCGGGTGTGGCCGGTTCCTGTGCTGATCTGCTCGGGCGTGCTGCGGGACCTCTACGACGGGCTGAAGTTCGGCTTCGCGCCGCTGCCGCTCGCTCCCGCCATCGCGTTCGCCACCGTCGCCGACCGGAGCCGCCCGGCGATCCGCTGGATCACCGTCGTCGCCACCGTCGGCGGGATCGCCTACTCGCAGGCGCTGCCGGGTCATAACCAGCCCTACGACGCGATCGTGCAGGCGTCCATCTTCGGCTCGGCCTGGGCGATCGGCACGCTCAGCCGCCACCGCCGGGCCGCGCTGGCCGCCGCCGCGGCCCGCGCGGCCCGAGCCGAGGCCTCGCTCGACGTGGCCGCCGCGCGGGCGGCCGCGGCCGAGCGGATCAGGATCGCCCGCGAGCTGCACGACGTGGTGGCCCACCACGTGAGCCTGATGGCGGTGCAGGCCGAGGCGGTGGGCGCGCTGCTGCCGTCCCGTCCGGCCGAGGCGTCCACGTCGGCCGACGCGATCGCGGCGACCGCCAGGAAGGCGATGGCCGAGCTGCGCCGCCTGCTGGGGGTGCTCCGCTTCAACTCCGCAGATCTAGACCATTCGCCCGAACGGACCCGGCTGACTCCCGCCCCCTCCCTGTCCGGCCTGGACGAGTTGCTTGCGCTGGTCCGGGGCTCCGGTCTCGTCGTGTCCTGCACCGTCACGGGCGCGGCGACGGCGCTGCCGCCCGGCGTGGACCTGACCGCGTACCGGATCGTCCAGGAGGCGCTGACCAACGCGCTCCGGCACGCCCCCGGCGCGGCCGCGGCCGTCGCCGTGGCCTACCAGGACGACTGCCTCTCGGTAGAGGTCACCAACACCGCCCCCCGCCCGCCCGCCGCTACTCCTATGACGCAGCTCGTCCCGAAGGCCCCTATGATTCCGGCCGCCGGCGGGTCCGAAGTCTCGACCATCTCACCGATGTCATCCGCGCCACAGGACCCGATCGCCCGGTCGATCCCGCGGCTGGCCGGCGGCTACGGCCTGGCCGGGATCACCGAGCGGGTCGCCTCCTGCGGTGGCTCGCTTGCGCTGGGCCCGGCCCCGGACGGCGGTTTCACCGTGACCGCCCGATTGCCGCTGACGTGACCGGCGTGTTGCGCGTCCTCGTGGCCGACGACCAGGAGCTCGTCCGCGCCGGGTTCCGGTTGATCCTCGAGGCCTCCGGCTTCGTGGTGGTGGGGGAGGCGCCCGACGGCGCCGCGGCGGTGGAACTGGCGGCGCTGCACCGCCCGGACGTGGTGCTGATGGACATCAGGATGCCGGTGCTGGACGGCATCGCCGCGACCAGGCAGCTCACCGCGTCCGGGGCGGGCGCGCCCAAGGTGGTGATCCTGACGACCTTCGACCTGGACGACTACGTGTACGAGGCGCTCCGGGCCGGCGCAAGCGGCTTCCTGCTCAAGGACGCCCCGCGCGCGGACCTGATCGCAGCGGTTCGCGTCGCCGCGGCGGGCGACGCGCTGCTCGCGCCGTCGGTCACCCGCCGGCTCATCGAGGCGTTCGCCGCCCGGCCGGCCGAGGCGCTGCCGTCGCCGTCCCGGCTGGCCTCGCTGACCCCGCGCGAGCGTGACATCCTGCTGCTCCTCGCCCGCGGCCGGACCAACCTGGAGATCGCCGGAGACCTGGTGGTGAGCGAGGCCACGGTCAAGACCCACGTCGCCCACCTGCTCGCCAAGCTCGGCCTCAGGGACCGCGTCCAGGCGGTCATCCTCGCCTACGAGACCGGCGCCGTCATCCCCGGCCGCCCCGCCTAGCACATCACCGGGAACCTGTCGGCGACGCCATTGACCCGAAGCGGACCCTGTCGCCTACGCCACCGACACCGACGCGGACTGCGCGGTCAACGGCGCTCGCGCCGCCCGCCTCATCCTTCACACCTTCCACAGCCGCGCGCACCTAGCTATCAGTTCTGACCACAAGATTCATCTCTCTATCAGTTTTGACCACAAAATTCGGACAATTCGGGCGCTAAAGTGGTCAGAACCGATAGGAAGGCGAAAAAGTGGTCAGAACTGATAGAAAGCTGGCTGCGGACGCCAGTTGCCAGTTGCCTGACAGCGCCCCGCGTGGGAGTCGGCCGCCACTGGGGCTACCGAGCCGGTCGGGCGCGCCCGATGATGCTGTCCGGCTATTGGAACGGTAGGACCTGGCGGCTGTCGGCCGCCTGACGCGGCCGGGAAGCCGCAAGCGCGCGGTAGCGGTCTACCCGACGAATGCAAGGCCGAGTCCGTTACTGGCGCCGCGCTAGCGGGTGGCGGCGCAGCGGACGCAGGTGAGCGACGCGGGGCGCGCCGCCAGGCGCTCGGCGCCAATCGGGCGGCCGCATATATCGCATATTTCGTATCTGCCGGAGTTGAGCTTCCTGAATGCCGCGTCAATGTCCTCGAGGTGGGCGCGCGCCCGGTCGAGCAGCGCCGCCACGTGCTGCCGTTCGAACGCGACGGTGGCACCTTCCGGGTCGTGCTCGTCGTCGCTCCCGGCCGAGCCATCGGCCGCGCTGGCGATGATCGCGGCCAACTCCCGCTCGAGATCCGCGATCTGGCCGAGGGTCTGCGCGCGGTCCAAATTCAGCCGCGACTTGGCGGACTCCGCCTCAGTCACTTGCATCACCTATCATTTGGGAAGACAATACGCAGCGCGGGGTGGGATTTCGCCCCGAATCTTCCGGCATTGTGAAGGCTTATGACCCGCTCAGCCAGTAAGAGTTTCCCCGTCACGGTGACGCAACTGCCAATTACGCGCTGCACGATCTGCCAGCGCACCGTCGCCTATCGGCCAGGCGTGACGGGTGCAGCGAGCGCGGCCCTCACCAAGCACTACGAGCTAAGGCACAAGGACGCGCTCGGCGCTGCGCCGGTGCCCGCGGACGAGGATTAGCCCGCTGCGCCGGGGCGGTCAGCCACGGCGCAGCGGACTGATCGACTAGTGCCCGTAGACAGAGACCAGCGTCGCGCGGGCGATCGTGTGGAATCGCAGGTTGAACCCCGCGACGGCCGGCGAAACGTCCGAGTCGATGCCGAGCTTCTCGACGTCGAGGGCGTGCACCGCGAACACGTACCGGTGCGGCTCATCGCCCTGCGGCGGCGCGGCGCCGCCGAAGTCCTTGGTCCCGTAGTCGTTGCGCACCTGGAATGCGCCGTCGGGCAGCCCGCCCGCCGCGGCCCCGGCGCCGGCCGGCAGCGACGTAACCGAGGCCGGAAGGTCGATCACCAGCCAGTGCCAGAATCCGGAACCGGTCGGCGCGTCCGGGTCGTAGCAGGTGACCGCGAACGACTTGGTCTCCGCGGGGAAGCCGGACCATGCCAGCTGGGGTGAGATGTTCTCCCCGCTCATGCCGAAGCTGTTGTAGACGTGCCGGTCGCCCATCATCTCGCCGTGGGCGATGTCCTCGCTCGTGACGGTGAAGGACGGTACGGTCGGCATGAAGTCATACGGGAGCGGCGCGCGGTCAGCCATGTAATACCTCCTTGTATTCAGCAAGCATCCATGCCCAAAGCTATCGGTGCCGTTCGACGCCTCGCCACCGAGCCAGTGGCAGCCGGACCCTAGTGGCAGCGCCAGGGACCGTTCGGAAATACCCTGATTGTTGGATCTTCCCACGATGCGAGCCGCACGGCGGCAGGACGGCAGGTGATGACTGCGGTGCGCACGGCGGCACAGCGGCGTCGGCCGCGAGCGGCACAGCGGCGCCGGCCGCGAGCAGCCCGGCCGAGGCGGCCGGCCGCGCCGCGCAAGCGGCTGCCCGGCCGCTGGCCGCCGGTGGCGCGCCGCGTCCTGCTGGCCGCCGTCCTGCTTGCCGTGTTGGCCTTCCCCGTCTCCGGCCTGGTGTCCGACGGGCAGCCCCAGCCGACGGCCTGCCGCGGCTGCGGCGGCGCCCAGCCCGCGGCGTTGCAGCGCTGGGCGGTACCGCTGCCGGGCGCATGGCTGACCGGCGGCACGGGCACCGTGCCGGCCGGCGGGCAGGGGTATGTGGCGGTGGGCGGCGGGATCGCGGTTCTCGGCGACGGGCTGACGCTGACCGCCTTCGCGCTCGGCGACGGCAGTCAGCTGTGGCAGATGACGCTGAACGCGCCCGTCGGAGCGTCGATCATGTCGGTCCGCGCCTGGCCCGGGGTGGTGACCGCCGGGATTCTGGCGGCCAACGGCCGGACCAGGACGGAGGCGGTCGTCGCCTCGTCCACCGGCGCGGAGCTGCGGCACTACCCGGCCGGGTTGTTCGGCGGCGCGGTCGCGGCGTCGCTCGCGACCACCGTGGTCGTCGGCCGTGACGGCGTGACCAGCTACGACAACAAGAACGGCCGCGTCCGCTGGTACCACCCGACCGGCCAGAACAAGCCCTGGCGGGTGGACGGGACGACCCTCTACGTGGCCGAGTCCGCCCACGGCTACCTGGGCTCGTCTCCGGTGACCGCCCTGCGGGTGATGAACCTCGAGTCCGGTGCCGAACGGCCGCTGAGCTCCCCTCTGGGCCAGCCCTTCTCCGGCACCCTGGCCATCGTCACCGACGGCGTCGCGCTGTTCGCCTCGGCCGGCGGCGTGACCGCCTACAGCGGGACAACGGGCGGGACGCTCTGGACGAGGGCCGGATCGGTGCCCGAGGGGATCGACCCGGCGCAGCGGCTGGTCTACCTCACGTCGGGGGGCACCACGCTGACCGGCGTCGATCCCCTAACCGGGCAGGTGAAGACGTTGATCTCCGGCTCTTCGGCCGACGCCGCAGGCGCGATGTACGTGGTGCGCGACGGGGTGGCGCTCGGCCTTGACAGCGGCGCCAACGGCGATGCGTGGGCGTACGACGTGGTGGCCGACCGGGTTACCTGGACATCGCCGTCGCTGCCGTGGCCGCACTATTTCTCCGACCTGTCCGGTCTCGGCGGCAGCGCGGCCGTCTCCGGTGACGGCGGCGACGTGGTCATCGCCGCCTGCCCGCACCCGGCCGCCTCGGCCGGCTTGTGCGCCGACCCCGAGCTGGTGGCCTTCGCCCTTTAGCCGCTCGGCCAGGCGAATTAAGGCCCGGCTACCGGGTAGACGGGGCATATGAAGGCGATTGACCGGACCGGGCGCGCGGCTGAACGGAGCGGACGCGCGGCCGACGCCTTCCAGCAGCGGCACCGGCTGCTGGCCTTCCCGGTCGCGGTCTGGAAGAAGTTCAACGACGACCAGGCAGGGTACCTCGCCGCGCTCATCGCCTACTACGGCTTCAATGCGATCTTCCCGCTGCTGCTCCTGCTGGTCACGGTGCTGAATCTCCTGCTCAGGGACAACCCGTCGCTGCAAAAGAGCCTGACGGACTCGGCCCTCGCCCAGTACCCGGTCATCGGCCAGCAGATCAAGGCGCAGCTGGGGTCGATCCCGGGCACCGGCCTGCCTCTCATCATCGGCGCCGTCCTGCTGCTGCTCGGCGCCCGGGGCGTCGCCAACGCGATGCAGAATGCGCTGTGCGAGGTCTGGGGCATTCCTCGCGAGAGCCGTCCCGCCTTCCCCATGTCACAGGTGTGGTCCCTGGCGCTGCTGCTCACCGTCGCCATCGGGTTCATCGTCACCACGTTCCTGTCCGGCGTGGCGGGCGGCGCCGGGCACCTGCTGACCGGGGTCGGCGCCACCGTCGGGGCGGTGCTGGTCTCGCTGGTGCTGAACATCGGCGTGTTCTGGCTCGGCTTCCGGCTCGCCACCGCTCGCATGGTGCGCTGGCGTGACCTGCTGGTCGGCGCGCTCATCGCGGCCGTCATCTGGCAGGTCCTGCAGGTGGCCGGCGGTTACGTGGTCAGCCATCAACTGCACCGGGCGTCCGAGCTGTACGGCGTCTTCGGAGTGGTGCTCGGCCTCGTCGCCTGGCTCTTCCTGCAGGCCGAGGCAACCCTGTGGGCGGCCGAGGTGGACGTGGTGCTGGCCAAGCGGCTGTGGCCGGTCTCGGTGCTGCCAGCGCCCGATGCTGGCGACGCGGACGACGACGCCCAGGCCGATGTTTCCGCCGACGCCGACCGCTCGGCCGACGCGGACGGTTCCGCGGGCGGAGATCGACCCACCGCGCCGGCCCCGCGGACGGCAGGCGACAATGAGTCAGCGGGCGGCAATGCGCCCGCGGGCGACGGGAAGCCTGCACGCGACGGTAAGGCAGGGAAGGCCGCATGACGGATTCGCCGCACGTGATCATCGTCGGGGCCGGCTTCGCCGGCCTGTCGGCAGTGGGCCGGCTGCGCAAGGCCGGCTTCATGGTCACCGTGATTGACAAGAACCTCTACAGCACCTTCCAGCCGCTGCTCTACCAGGTGGCGACCGGCGGCCTCAACCCAGGCGACGTCTCGTACGCGATCGGCGGGTTCACCTCCCGTCGGCGCACTCACTACGTCCGCGGCGACCTGGCCGGCATCGACGCGGCCGCCCGGCGGGTTAGGCTCACGGACGGGCGCGAGCTCGGTTACGACTACCTGCTGGTGGCCACCGGCGTGGCGGCGAACTACTTCGGCCTGCCGGGGGCGGCCGAGAACACCTTCGGGCTCTACACCCGGGCCGACTCCATCGTGCTGCGCGATCACGTCATGAACGGCTTCGAGCGCCTCAGCGAGAGCACCGACCCGCACCAGGAGTTCGTGATCACGGTGGTCGGCGGCGGCGCGACCGGGGTCGAGCTCGCGGGCACCGCGGCCGAGCTCCGACGCGAGGTGATCCAGTCCACCTTCCCCGACGTGGACCCGGCCAGGGTCCATGTCCGGCTCATCGAGATGGCACCGGAGCTGGTCATGCCGTTCCATCCGAAGCTGCGGGAGTACACCAGGCGGCAGCTGGTCGCCCGGGGCGTGGACATCAAGCTGAACACCAAGATCCGCGAGGTCCGGCCCGACTGCGTCGTAATCGACAACGGGCAGGATCTGCCGACCGACCTGACCGTGTGGGCGGCCGGCGTCGCCGGGCCGCATTCCATGGCCGACTGGGGCCTGCCGCTGGGCAAGGGCGGCCGGCTGCTCGTCGGGCCCCGACCTGCGGGTCGAGGGCAGCGACCGGATCTTCGCGATCGGCGACATCGCGCTCAACCAGCAGGACCCGGCGCCGCAGCTCGCGCAGCCCGCGATCCAGCACGGCAAGCACGCGGCGGAGCAGGTGGTGCGCCTTACCCGCGGCGAGCCGACGCAGCCCTTCAGCTACCACGACAGGGGGATGATGGCCACCATCGGCCGCCGCTCCGCCATCGTGCAACTGCCCCAGGGCGTGCGCTTCACCGGGACGCTGGCCTGGCTGGCCTGGCTCGGCCTGCACCTGCTGTACCTGCTCGGGAACAGGAACCGGGTGGCAACGCTGATCAACCTGTCCTGGCGGTATCTCGCCTGGGGGCACGGCGGCGGCGTGATCGTGGGCGACGAGCCGGACCAGCCGCTCCCGGGGGAGGCCCAGGCGATCGCCCGAGGGGACTCCGCCCGGGCGATCGACGACTCCGTGTAGTAGTCTTAGCGGCATGATGCGACGGCACCCCCGGCACGTCGAAGCCAAGGCTGGCCTGCGGAAACTCCGATCCAGGGCAACCCTGGCGTGCTCCCTGGCGGTCGCCGCGGGGCTCGCGGCGGTGGGTTGCGCGTCGTCGTCCTCGGCGCCGGCTTCGTCGGCCATGAGCGCGGCCAACCAGGCCGCCATGCGGAACCCGAACCTCGATCTCGGCTCCTCGCTCTACGGCGAGCGCGCGCCCGACATCAAGCTGGTCAACCAGTTCGGCCAGCCGATGTCGCTGAGCCAGTTCCGCGGTCGGGTCGTCGTCCTCGCGTTCAGCGACTCCGAGTGCACGACGGTCTGCCCGCTGACCACGCAGTCGATGGTCCTGGCGAAGGAACTGCTCGGCAAGGCGGGCGACTCGGTCCAGTTGCTCGGCGTGGACGCCAACCCGGACGCGACCAAGGTGTCCGACGTGATGGCCTACTCCCGCGCGCACGGCATGGTCAACCAGTGGGACTTCCTGACCGGATCGAGCGCCCAGCTCAAGGCGGTGTGGAAGGCCTACAACATCGAGGTCCAGATCGAAGCCGGGCAGATCGACCACACCCCCGCGCTCTACGTGATCAACCAGCAGGGAACGCTGGAGAAGCTCTATCTGACCGCGATGGCGTACTCCAGCGTCACCCAATCCGCCCAGGTCCTCGCGTCCGAGGTCGCCACCTTGCTGCCCGGTCACCCGAAGCTGTCCAGCATCGAGTCCCTCGCTACCATCCCCGCGCAGACCCCGGCGACCGCCGTAACGCTGCCCCAGGCCCAGTCGGCCGGGGATAAGCGGAACGGCCCGCCTGCGGTGGCCCTCGGGCCGGGCAAGCCGCGGCTTGTCGTCTTCTTCGCCACCTGGCTGACCGAGACGTCCGACCTGTCGGCCGAGCTGGCCGGCCTCAACGCCTACGCCAAGGCCGCGGCGGGCAGGCACCTGCCCGCGCTCACCGCGGTCGACGAGACCGTGACGGAGCCGTCGGCGGCGTCGGTGAGCGACTACCTCGCCACCCTCGGACCGCTGTCGTATCAGGTCGCGCTCGATAAGTCAGGCCGGGTGGCGGACGGCTATGGCGTGCAGGACCAGCCCTGGTTCGTGCTGGTGAACGCGGCAGGCAAGATCACCTGGTCCCACGACGGCTGGGTGCCGGTCCCCGCGCTGGAGAAGGCCGCCGCGGCGCACCCCTGACCGTCTTACCGACGACGCGCCCGCGCCGCCCGGAATCCGGGTGACAAGCGCGCCCGCCGTGCAGCAGGCTGTACCCATGCCGGGAATGAGCGCATTATGTCCAGTTCGGACGCCGTCAGCCTGGCCCCGGTTGATAGTTACTAATCTGACCTTAATTCTAGGATGTGGTCAGCCTTATGGCCCAACGCGACTGGTACGACTGGCATGCCTGCTATGACGACCCGGGCACCGGGCTGTCGCGGCGGCTGTCGTGGGTGCAGGACCAGATCAGGACGGCGCTTGACGGCGCGCCGCCCGGCCCGATCCGCGCCATCAGCCTCTGCGCAGGCCAGGGCCGCGACCTGATCGGCGTGCTGGCCGACCACCCGCGCCGCGCCGACGTGACGGCCCGGCTGGTCGAGCTCGACCCGCGCAACACCGAGGTCGCGGCCGCGCTGGCGGCGGAGGCCGGGCTGGCCGAGGTCGAGATCGTCACCGGCGATGCGTCGCTGACCAGCCAGTACGCCGACCTCGGGCCGGCCGACCTGGTGCTCGCGTGCGGCCTGTTCGGCAACCTGACCGACGCCGACGTCGAGGCGACGATCCGCTACTGCGCCCAGCTCTGCGCCGAGAACGGCACCGTCGTCTGGACCCGCGCCCGCTGGGCGCCGGACCTGGTACCGCAGATCTGCGCCTGGTTCGAGGAGCGCGGCTTCGAGCGGGCCTGGCTGTCAAGCCCGAACTACACCCAGTGCACCGGCGCGCACCGCCGCATCGCCCCGCCCGACCCCCTGGACCCGGCCGCCGTCATGTTCACCTTCACCAACCACAACCCCAAGACCGGCCCCGCCCGCTCCTAAAGCCCTCCGAGCATGCGGCGCCCGCTGGCGCTGGCGGTCTCCCGCTCGGTCATCTCGAGCAGGAGAGCCGTTGCGTCGAGGTGCCCGCCGATGGAGCCGATGACGCGGGCCGGGAGGAACTGGGGACCGCCGGGCCAGCCGTGGCCGCCGCCGTTGATCCGGTAGAGGGTGACCGCCTGGGCGCCCGGCTTCGCCCAGGCCTTCCGCGTCACCGGCAGGTCGCCGGGCGGCACGTCGAGCTCCTGGATCGCGGGGGGAGTCGTGATGCCGTTCGCGCCGGCCCAGTTGATCATGAGGGCGTCCGCGCCGACCACGATGTCCTCGCCCGGCAGCTCGCCGTGCTTGGCCGCGCGCCGCTTGAGCAGCAGACCCGACAGCCACCGCCTGCTCAGCGGTCCGCCCTCGTAGGGCGCGGTGCGGTCCTCGGTTCCGATCACGAGCGTCATGCCGACCCGAAGCTGGGGTGCCGGGGACAGGCGGCGGCTGCACTCGAGCGCCGTCCCGGCGACGAGGAAGAGGCCGGTCACCGGGAGCAGGCCGTGCCGGGCGATGTGCTCGGCGTACCGTGCGCCCTGGGACAGCCCGGCCAGGAAGACGGGCCACGAACTGGCGGCGCCAAGGCCCTCCAGGTGAGTGGCGAGCTCAAGCAGGAACCGCGCGTCATCAAGCTTGGGCTCGGCGTCCGGCGGCCGGATCGGATGCCAGGTCTCCTGCCAGCCATCGGGGAAGACCACGGTGACCCCGGCGGCGGGCCCCCGCTGGGCGAGACCGGTAGCCCAGGCCATGCCGCGCCCGCCCATGCCGGACCCGTGCAGCGCGATCAGCAACGGCGGGGCAGGCTGCCCTGGCCGCCGCGGCGCCCGCGCCAGCCAGTACGACCGGCGTACGCCAGCGACGTCGATCTCCCCGCGTTCAAGCTCGCTGCCGCCGTGCGCCGCCATGCGCAAATCCTAGGATCATATGATCTTCTGCGCGGCCGCTGATCAAATTAGTCTGTTATCCCTGGGAAATTAGTTCACCAGCTGGCCTGCTGAGCAATGGCGCGCGACGCATGCCTACACTGGCATAAATCACCTTATTCCGGGCAATGGGTTGCTCGATTCCGCCGGCGATTTACCGGGCGGCGCTAAGCGGTCCTTCGGTGCTGAGGCAGACCACGACCGGCGCGCCCGGCGGCGTCGAGGCCGAGGTTGCGGCGGCGCGCGGCCGCGCCCGCGCCGGTGAGCGCCGCCCGCAGTCCGGCCAGCCCGGCGGCGCCGGACGGCCCGGCGCTGACCCCGGCCGATGAGAGCGCCGCGACCGCCTCGCGCGCGTCGGAGTCGGTGACGGCGATCGCCGCGTCAAGCCCGTCCCGCAGGTACGGCCAGGCGATCGAGGACGGGGTGCCGCAGTTGAGCCCGTTCATCACCGTGGCCGCGGTCGGCACCGAGGTGAGCGCGCCGTCGGCCAGGCTGCGCAGCACGCACGCGGCGCTGTCCGGCTCGACCGAGAGCAGCAGCGGCCGCCCCTCGTCGGGCAGGCCGGGACTCCGGTAGTGCGCGACCGCGGCCTGGGCGAGGCTGCCCACCCCGACCGGCACGCCGATCAGGCCGCCGCCGGCGCCGCCGAAGCCCTCCAGGCCGGCCGCGGACAGCTGATCGTCGATCTCGGCGAAGAGCGTCTCGTAGCCCGCCACGATCCAGGACGGCACCTGCTCGTACCCCGGCCACGCGGTGTCCTGGATCAGCAGCCCGCCCGCACCGCCGGACGCGCTCGCCTCGCAGCCCGGCGCGGGACTGGCCTCGGCGTCCGCCCGGGCCGCCAGGACCGCGCCGTCGTAGTCGGCCGCGACCACGGTCAGTCGCGCGCCCTCGGCGTTGATCCGGTCGATCACCACGTCGGGGACGCCCTTGGGCACGTACACCCGGGCCGGCAGCCCGAGCAGCCGCGCGGTCCGCGCGACCGCCCGCCCGTGGTTGCCGTCGGTCGCGGTGACCAGCGCCAGCGCTCCGCCCCCGGCGGCGCTGCCGTCGCGGGTGGCCAGATGGGAGCGGAGCCCGTCGAGGGTGGCCGGCCCGGCGTACCCGGTCCGGGCGGAAACCGCGCGGAACCCGGCCCACGAGGCGCCCAGGTACTTGAACGCGCCCAGGTCGAACCGGGCGGACTCGTCCTTGACGAACAGCCGTCCGACGCCGAGTTCGGCCGCGATCGCGGGTGCCTCCACCAGCGGAGTCGGCGCGTACCCGGGCAGGCAGCGATGGAACGACGCGGCGCCGTCGTCGGGCGGTTCGCATGTCCAGCCACGGGTGTCTCTCGCATACCACGACTGATCCAGGGTCATGAGGCCATGATAGGCACTCCGCAGCCGCTCGTTTTGCCGAGCTATTAAGTTCTGTGTTAGAACTAATAATAGTTCTGTTACAGATAGAAACGAGAGACAATGATGACGGCGGCTGCCCGGTCATGGTGACGCTGCTGCGCGAGCCCGCGCGGCCGACGGCGATCCGCGAGCATCCGCTGGCGCCGTGGTTCGCGGTCGCCACGGTGTGCTTCGGCGCGTTCATGGGGCAGCTGGACGCGAGCGTTGTGACGGTGGCCTTCCCCGCGCTGCAGCGCCAGTTCGGCACCGGGCTGGCGGCGACGCAGTGGGTCTCGCTCGCGTACCTGCTGGTGCTGACCGCGCTGCTGGTCCCGGCCGGCCGGTGGTCGGACCGGGCCGGGCGCAAGCTGCTGTACCTGTACGGGTTCGTGGTGTTCTCCGGCGCCTCGGCCGCCTGCGGGCTCGCGCCCTCGCTCGGCGTGCTCATCGTGCTGCGCGTGATCCAGGCCGCCGGGGCGGCGCTGCTGCAGGCCAACAGCGTGGCGCTGGTGGTCACCAGCGTCCCCGCGCGGACCCGCCGGACGGCGCTCGGCATCCAGGCGGCGGCCCAGGCCGTCGGCCTCGCGTGCGGCCCGGTCGTCGGCGGCGTGCTGGTGGGGACGGTGGGCTGGCGCTGGGTGTTCCTGATCAACGTGCCCGTGGGGTTGCTCGCGCTCGTGGCCGGCTGGTACCTGCTGCCGCGTACCAGGGAGGGAGGCGATCGCGGGGCCGGCGGTCGCGGCGGCGACCTGGGCGGGCTGGGACTGCTGGCCGCGTCGACCTCAGCCGGCCTGCTGGCCGTCTCGTCCCTGTCCGGGCTCGGCCTGCCGGTCTGGGCAGTGGCGACGTGCGTGGCGGTGGCGGTGACGGCGGGAGCGGCCCTGGTGCGGCACTCGCGGCGGGCGGCGGCGCCGCTGCTTGACCTGCGGGCGCTGTCCGCCGCCGGCGCGGGCCCGGCGCTCGGCGGCGCGCTCTGCGCCTACCTGGTCCTGTTCGGGCCGCTGGTGCTCTTCCCGCAGGTGGTCGCCGCTCGCGGCGGCAGCGCGGCGGCGGCCGGCCTGCTGCTCACCGCGCTGCCGGCCGGGTTCGGCCTCGCCGCCGTGGCCGCCGACCGGCTGATCCCGGCCCGCTGGCCGAACGGCGGCCGGTGCGCCCTCGGCGGGGCTCTCGCCGCCGGGTCCGCGGCGGCGCTGGCGGTGCCCGCTCCCGATGCGCTGTCAGTGCTGCTGCTCGGTCTGCTGGGCGTGGGGCTCGGCATATACACTCCGGCCAACAACGCCGAGATCATGGCGACCGTCCCCGCACGGGATGCGGCGGCGGCAGGCGGGATGGTGAACATGACCCGAGGCATCGGCACCGCGCTCGGCGTGGCCCTGGTATCGATCGGACTGCACGTCGGCACGTTCCTGCGCCAGCCCGAGGCCGGCCGCACGCTGTCCATGGCGGCGCTCGCGGCCGTGGCGCTGATCGCGGTCTGGTGCGGTCAGCACCACGGCCGCCGGGAGAGGCGCGGGCAGCGGTGACCGGTGGCGGTTCCCGAGAGCCCGCGGGCGGTACCGCGCCGCAGGCCGACGGCCTGGCCGAGGGGATCGCGAGGCTCCGCCGCGCGCTGCGCCGCGGCGCCCGCGTGGCCGATCCCGGTAACACCCTCGCGGTGGCCCAGTTCGAGCTGCTGGCGGCGCTGGCCGAACATCCAGGGGCGCGTCCCGGCCAGCTCGCGCGGCTGCTGAACATGCGGCCGAACACCGTCACCACGATCGTCAACGCGCTCAGCTCGCGCGGGATGCTCGACCGGGTCGCGGCCGCGGACGACCGGCGGGCGGTCGAGCTGACCGTGACCGAGGCGGGCCACCAGGCGGTGCTCGCCTGGCAGGCCACCAACGCGGCCGTGCTTCACCTGGCGCTGTCGACGCTGCCGACCAAGCAGCGCCGTGCGCTCGCCGCCGCTGTCCCCGCCCTCGACGCGCTGGCGCGCGCGATCGACCGGCTGGCCGACACCCCCGACCCGCCCCCCGACCCGCCCGACGGCACGCTCCCCGCCACGCCCGCAGGCCCGGTCGGCCAGGACTGAGGCTGAGCCGGCTGGCGCCGCGTCCGCGTCATCGGCGCGGCCGGCTGCTAACCCGAGGCGCGGCGTTACATCGGTAACCGGCAGAATGGCGGGCGGGACCGAGGTACGCCCGGACCGGAGGGAGGTCTCGTCGGATGTCATGGTCAAGGCGCCTGGCGGCGCTGCTGCCGGGGACGGTCGAGCGGGACGCCGGCGGCACCGAGCCGGACCCGCGGTTCACGTTCGCGAACGAGCGCACGTTCCTGGCCTGGAGCCGGACGGCGCTGGCCCTGGTGGTGGCCGGGCTCGCCATCGTGCAGCTGCTGCCGCCGTTCCCCGGCGTCCCGGCCGGACGTCACCTGCTCGGCGTGCCGCTGATCGCGCTCGGCGCGGTGCTCGCGATCGTCGCCTACGCCGAGTGGGTGCGCAACCAGCGGGCGCTGCGCCGGGGCGAGCCGCTGCCCCGGTCGGTGATGCCATGGGTGCTGGCCGCCGCCATCACCGGGATGGCGATCGTCTCCGGCATCGTCCTGCTCCTCTCGGCCCTGCGATGACGACCCCGGAGCAGGATCCGACGGCCGACGACCCCGAGGAGCGCGACTCGGGCCTGGCCAGGGAGCGGACCGCGCTGTCGTGGACGAGGACCGCGATCTCGTTCGCCGCCCTCGGCGGCGCCGTGCTCAAGGAGAACGTGATAACCGGCCTGATCATCTTGGCCATCGCCCCGTTGATCTGGCAGCTCGGCCGGGTGACCAGGGGTGTCGGCCCGGGCGCGGGCGATCGGCTCCCGGTCATGCCGGTGGCCAGGGCGACCAGGCTGTTCCTCATCACCGTCTCGATCGTCGCCGTCTCGGCGCTCTGCCTCATCATCGCGATCCTCGGCCGCAACGCCCCCGGCGCCCTCCGCTAACCCGGGGCCGGGGCATAGTTGCACCATGGACCAGCGACCCCGGCCGACGACGGCCGACCTGCTCGATCTCGCGCCGCACCCGGAGGGCGGCTGGTTCAGGGAGACGTGGCGCGCCGCCCCGGAGTCCGTGCCGGACGGCTACCCGGGTCCGCGCGCCGCCGCCACCGGCATCTACTTCCTGCTCGCCCCCGGTGAGGAATCCGCCTGGCATCGGGTCAGGTCGGACGAGGTCTGGCTCTGGCATTCGGGCGGTCCGCTCACCCTGCTCGACGGCGGCGACCGCGACACGCCGTCGGACACCCCGGCCATCGCCACCCTGGGATCGGACCTGACCGGCGGCCAGCGGCCGCAGCACGTCATCCCGGCCGGCCACTGGCAGTCCGCCCGCCCCGCGGCCGCGTCCGAGGTCCTGGTCAGCTGCGTGGTGGCCCCCGGCTTCGACTTCGCCGACTTCACCCTGCTCGACCGCCCGGGCAGGCGCGGCTAGGGCGGCAGCCGCGGCGACCGCACGCGACAACGGGCGGCATAATTACTATTATGTCAACCGAAATAATCGGTATCCCGCTCGCGGACACGGCCCGGCTGGCCGAGGTCACCCGCGCCCTGGCGGCGAACGCCGAGCGCAACGACCGGACCGCCGACTTCCCGGCCGAGGGGATCCGCGTCGTCCACCAGGCGGGGCTGCTCACCGCGACGGTCGCCCGCCGCTACGGCGGCCCCGGCGGCGGGCTGGCCGACACCGCGCGCATCCTCGGCGCGCTCGGCCGGGGTGATCCGTCGGTGGCCCTCATCACCGCGATGACGCTGTTCACGCATGCCGCCCAGGCGGCCACGCCGACCTGGCCGGACGACGTGTACCGGGCGGCACTGGCCGAGTCGGGGGCCGGCCCGGTGCCGATCAACGCGCTCCGGGTGGAGCCGGAGCTCGGCACCCCGGCCCGCGGCGGCCTGCCGAAGACGGTCGCCCGCAGGACCGGGGCGGGCGGGGAAGGCTGGTCGGTCACCGGCCGGAAGATCTTCTCCACCGGCGCGGAAGGTCTGCGCTTGATGGCGGTCTGGGCTCGCGTCGATGACGCCGAGCCGAGGGCGGGCAGCTTCCTGGTCAGGGACGACGCGCCCGGCATCACGATCGAGCGCACCTGGGACCATCTCGGCCTGCGCGCGAGCCGCAGCGACGACGTGTCCTTCGATTCCACCCCGGCGGCGGCCATTCCCGACCCGCCGCCGGGCTCGGCCGTGGCGCTGATGGCGTGGAACTCCCTCGGCCTGAGCGCTCTCTATCTAGGCGTCGCGTCTGCCGCACGGGAGTGGCTCATAAGATTTTTGTCCGAACGGACCCCGGCGTCTCTGGGTGCCCCGCTCGCCACCTTGCCCCGTTTCCAGCAGGCGGTCGGCGAGATCGAGTCCGCCCTTGGCTCGGCCGCCGACCTGGTGGACGCCGTCGCCCGGCGCGTCGACGACGGCGACGAGACCGCGGTGAGTCGCGCCCCCGCCGTCAAGCTGGTCGCGACCAGGGCCGCGATCAGCTCGGTGGAGCAGGCGCTGGCGCTTACCGGCAACAACGGCCTGAGTAGGAAGAACCCGCTCGAACGGCACTACCGGGACGTGCTCTGCGCCCGTGTCCACACCCCGCAGGACGACTCGATCGCGCTTGCCCTGGGCCGGGCCGCTTTCGGCCGGTAACGTCCCCCAATCAAGGGCGGTGCCCCGATCCGGGCGGCCGCCGGCGGGGCGCCACCTCGGGTGCGAAGTGCTTCCGTGCGCAGGGCAGACTGGTGACCAGCATCGATAAGGGAGTGCTTTGAGCGCGGTCGGCCGGTTTCAGTCGGGGAATGGAAAGACGTCGCGGCTACGCCGAGCCGACGGCGCGCGCAACGTACAGCTGCGCGAGGACGCCACGGTGACGTTCGCGGCCGAGCGCGAGGCGGCGGGCATCGACGACATCATCGAGCAGCTAAACCGCCAGCTCGTCGGCCTGGCGCCGATCAAGAAGCGGGTGGAGGAGATCGCGGCGCTGCTCCTGGTCGACCAGGCCAGGCAGCGCTACGGCCTGACCGCGCCGAGGCCCAACCTGCACATGTGCTTCACCGGCGCGCCCGGCACCGGTAAGACCACGGTCGCGTTGCGGATGGCGGAGTTGCTGCACCGGCTCGGCTACCTGGAGTCCGCCGCGCTGGTTCACGCGATGCGCGACGACCTGGTGGGGGAGTACATCGGCCAGACCGCGCCGAAGACCCACCGGGTCCTCGAGCGGGCGATGGGCGGCGTGCTCTTCATCGACGAGGCGTACTACCTGTACCGGGCGACGGACTCCAAGGACTACGGGCAGGAGGCCATCGACATCCTGCTCCAGGTGATGGAGAACAACCGCAGCGATCTGGTCGTCATCCTGGCCGGCTACAAGGACCGCATGGACGTGTTCTTCGAGTCGAACCCGGGGATGCGCTCGCGGATCGCGCATCACCTGGACTTCGCCTCCTACGACATCGACGAGCTGAGCGCCATCGGCGCGATGATGCTCGAGCGGTCCGCCTACTACCTGTCGCCGGCGGCGGAGGAGGCGCTGCGGGACGAGGTCGCCCGGATGATGGCCGAGCCGCACTTCGCCAACGCCCGCACGGTGCGCAACTCGCTCGAGCTCGCGCGACTTCGGCACGCGCACCGCGTCTCGTCCGAGCTGCATCGCGAGTGGACCCGGGACGAGCTTATGCGCCTTGAGCCGGCCGACATCCTGGAACCCCGGCCCGGCGACTGACCCCTGCCCGGCTGTCCGGGCGGGGGTCAGTTCTGGCAGCGCCGAGCGGCCGGCTCAGTTCGCAGGGAAGGCCTCGGCCAGGGCCTCGGCGATCATCTTGCCTCGGTGGGCGTAGCCCTGCGAGGTGAAGTGGATGCCGTCGTTGATGTACCAGGAGTTCTGCACCACCGCGGGCCAGTTGTACAGCCGCATGTTCGGGTAGGACGGCAGCGCCTGCTGCAGTGCCTGGTTCCATAGCTCCATGTTCGACTCCGCGTAGGGGCCGGACGACAGCAGCGACTTCACCTCGACCCACATGACCGGCTGGCTGCCGATCAGCCCCATCATCTGCTTGATCCGCGCCGCGCGGCTGATCTCGGAGCCGACGGCCACGTCGGCGGTGTCGTTGGTGCCGAGCGCGATCACCCAGCAGCCGTGGTAGCCGCTCTTGATCATCTGGCTCGCCATCTTGGAGGCGTTGGGGGTGCCCGGCAGCGACTCGACCACCGAAGTCGCCCCGACGACCCGGTCGTAGGTGGTCTTGACCCCGACATTGGCGTACTGGGCGGGGATCTGCTGCGCCTTGTTGGGCAGGTAGTCGCTGGAGAACAGCCCATCCGAGGTGGAGTCCCCGATGTGCACGACCGACGTGCAGGAGGTTCGCGGCGGCGGCGTGGGCAGCGCCGCCACGATCGCCGCGCCGGTGGCGAGGGTGGTCGGCGGGCCGCCGACGACCGGCTGGAGCGCGTAGCCGCCGCTCTGCCCGGTCGAGGAGGGACTGGAGCTGGCGGCGGCGGTCGGAGTGACGGCTGGCTTGCCGTGGCTGGGCGCGACCGACGTCATCGAGGCCGACCGCGCTATCGCGGCGGCGCCACTCTGGTTTTCTGCCGTCGTGCCCGTCGCCGCCGACTGCGCAAGCGCCGTGGCGCCGGCGCCCGCGGCACCCGCAGCGGCGGTATCGGCCGTGTTGCTCGCCTGGCCCGCGTTCGACGAGGTCACCCCGGCGGTGATGCCCGCCGTGGCGAGCAGGCAGAGCCCGCCGATGGCCAGCGGCGACGTGAGCACGCTGAACCGTCGTCGGCCGCCAGCGCCAGCGCCGGCGACTTCACGGGCACCGGCGTTGCCGGCCGTGCCCCCGCTAGCAGTGACTGCACCGTCCGCCGCTGCGCCGCCCCCGGCAGTGCCTCCGAGGACGACGACGTGACCGCCGCCGACTGCGCGCTGCGCGCGCGCTCGCGACGGTGGCCGGGGCCGTCCGCCGGTAGCTACCGCGGCGGATCGGCTCCTCGATGAACCGCCAGGAAAGGGCGGCGATCGCGACGGTCACGGCGACCAGGACCACCGCCCGAACCGCGCTCACCGGCGTGCCGACAGTGCCGGCCGCCGCGGTCAGCACGATGATCGGGTAGTGCCACAGGTAGATGCCGTAGGAGCGGACTCCGATCCAGCGCATCGGGGTCCAGCCGAGCGTCCGGCCGAGCAGCCCGCCCGGCGTCGCGACGGCCGCGACGACCAGCGCCGTCGCCACCGACAGGAGCTCGAGCCCGCCGCGGAACATGAACGGCGAGTATTGGTTGGTCCGCCACACCAGCAGCACGACCACCACCAGGCCGGCCAGGCCGGCCGCGTCGAGCAGTCGCCGCGGTCCGGCCGAGAGTGTACGGCCGCCTCGCCTGGTGGGGTACACCATCGCCACCGCCGCGCCGATCAGCAGCCCGAACGCCCGCGTGTCGGTCCCCTCATACACCCGCGTCGGGTCGTACCCGGGGTGGTAGAGCATGGCCATCTCGATCGCGGACGCTACCGCGAGCACGAGCGCAACGCCGGCCATCGCCCAGCGCGCGCGCCCGCTCAGGAAGTCGTTTTCGCCCGCCTTGGCGGTCGCCGCGGCAGCGGCGGCAGCGGCGCCGCCGTCGGCGCTACCGCCGACGTGGGCGCCGGGCCCGAGCAGGCGGACGCGCCGCCGCTTCACCAGCCATCCCGCCAGCAGCACCATCGCCAGCACCACCCATGGCCACACCAGGTAGAACTGTTCCTCCACGGCCAGCGACCAGAGGTGGTCGAGGGGCGCGGGCGGCGCGAACCGGGAGTAGTAGGAGTCGTGCTGGAAGATGTACCACCAGTTGTTGACGTAGAGCCCGGAGGCGACGACGTCGCCCCGGTACCCGGGCACGAACGTGCGGTTGAACGCGTTCACCCACACCGTGACCACCGCGAGCATCACGAACAAGGCCGGCAGCAGCCGCCGCGCCCGTCGCAGCCAGAAGTCGCCGAGCTTGATCCGTCCAGCAGCGGCGAACTGCCCGACCAGGATGTCGGTGATGAGGTAGCCGCTGAGGGTGAAGAACACGCCCACTCCGAGCAGTCCGCCCTGCGCCCACCCGTAGCCGAGGTGGTACACGATGACCGCCGTCACGGCGATCGCGCGCAGCCCGTCCAGCCCAGGCAGATACTTTTGGTCGCTCCGAACAGGTCTCGGCATTATCGCCCCCAGCGCTTCGCTCGTTACCGTTGCGATCAGTGCCTGGCCGCCTCGGGGGGGAACGCATGCAGCTCAGCCGTTGCTTATAGTTACCGTATGGCTACTGATGGAAACATTGGGTGACGCGCCGTCGCTAGTCGCGGCCCGCATTGTTACCAGCCCGTCCCTGATCGCCGCTCGGAGGGCGGGAAACGGAAGCGGTCAGGCCGTGATCGGGGCCCGGGCGGGATCGCGGAAAACCGGGATGATCCGCCGCTCGCTGATCCGCCAGCGTTCGTCCGCGCACCAGGTCAGCACGTCGTCGAAGTCGGCCACGAGATAGACGCCGACGTCGTCGACCGGGGTCGCGGCGTTGGCCGCGTAGTTGACCCAGGTGGACGAGGCGCGCACCCGCGCCGGGCGGGCGCCGTCAGGTCGGCCGACGGTGGCGGCCGCAGCGGTCTCCGGGCCACCCCCGACGACGCTTACCCGCAGGCCACTGTAGGTGTGCCGGGTAGAGCGAACCACGGTCCGTTCGAGATACCGATTTTTGATCTTGACTCTGCCGCGCAGCTCCACCGGGCCGGTGACGAACAGCGCGTCGTCGGTGAACAGCTCCGCCAGCTCGTCGAACTGGCCGTGGTCGAGGTGGTAAGCCCAGTCCGCGAGCACGGCGTCGATCTCGGCCCGCAGCAGCGCCACCCCCTCGCCCGCCGTCACCGCAGCTCGACCGGGTTGCTCAGGGTGCCGATGCCGGAGATGGTGACCTCGATCGGTCCGCCCAGAGCGACCAGGTTGACGTTCTGGATCGCAGACCCGCCGGCCGCGGACGGCTTGAGCGCGGTCCCCATCGCGATGATGTCGCCCGACTCGAGCGTCAGGTACGACGACATGAACGAGATGACGTCGGCCACCGTGTGCATCAGGTTGGCGGTGCTGTCCGACGTGACCAGCCGCCCCTGGTGGACGCAGGAGACCGTGAGCGCGTGCGGGTCGGGCACGCTGTCGGCGGTCGCGATCCACGGGCCGATCGGGCCGAACCCGTCGGCGCCCTTGTACCGGCCCGGATACGACACCCAGGTGTCGACGTACTCGATGCCCTCGGCGCCGTCGGATCGCGGATGGATCGCGCGGTAGTGGAAGGTGTCCTCCGCGCGCATGGTCGGCGAGGTCAGGTCGTTGATGATCGTGTAGCCGAAGACGTGGCCCAGCGCGGCGTCGCGGGTGATGTCGCGGCCGCCCGCGCCGATGACCACCGCCAGTTCCGGCTCGGGGTGAACGCGGCCGTACTCCTTCTTCAGCCGGATCGGCTGGCGGTGGCCAAGCAGCGAGCTGGCGGGCTTGGTGAAGGCGGCCGGGTGGCTGGGGCCGCTCATGATCCGGTCGACGTTGGCGCTGTTGTTGAGCGCCACGCAGATGACCTTGCCTGGGCGCGGCACCGGCGGCAGCCACTCCAGGTCGCCGACCGGGACCGTCGCCGCCCGGGGGTCCGTCACCGACCGCTCCACCCCCGACCTCGCCGCCGCCCAGTCGGCGATCAGGCCGCTCATCGTCAGGCCCGGGTCGAGCAGGACCGCCCGCCCGTCGTCGTCGACCGCGACCGCGACCCGGGCCGCGCCGTCTCGCCGCGCCGTGCCCAGCTTCACGAGCCCGCCTCCGATCTGCCGAGTCCGCCCAGCCGATCTTAGGCTCGGGGCGAGTGCCCGGGTAAGGGCAGGTTGGCGGGGACGCCGAAGCGGGGCAGGAGGCCGTTGTCGAGGAACCGGGTGACGCCGCTGAACTGCGTCCCGGCCAGGGTCAGCATGATCAGCCCCTGGCCGGTGACGGGCGGCGCGTCGTCGTCGGAGACGTAGCAGGCGAACGTGGGCTGCCGGTTGGCCAGCACGCGGACGAGCCGGTGGCGGCGGGTACCGCCGTTGAATACCACCGTGGACAGCAGGCCCGCGGCGGCCGCCTGGCCCCGGAACCCGAGCGGCCAGGGCGGCATGGTGAGCCAGGCGTCGTCGGTCAGCATCGCGACCAGCGCGTTCACGTCCCCGCGTTCGAAGGCGTCGATGAACCGGTCGATGACCTCGCGCTCGGCCGCCGACCCGGGCAGCGGGGCCTGGCCCAGCGCGCCCCCGGGCAGCAGGCCCGACAGCGAGGCCCGCGCCCGCTTCAGCGAGCCGTTGACCGTGTCCAGGCTGCAGTCGAGGATCTCGGCCGCCTCCGCCGCCCGGTAGCCGAGCGCGTCCCTGAGCACCAGGGCGGCCCGCTGCCGCGGCGTGAGGTGCTGCAGCGCGGCGATAAACGCGAGCGAGACCGATTCGCGCGCCTCGTACCGCGCCTCCGGGCCGGGGGTGGCGTCCGGGAGGTCGGCCAGCAGCTCGTCCGGATAGGGCTCCAGCCACGTCGGCTCATCGTCGGACGCGGGCAGCGGCAGCGCGGCCGAGGGGCCCGCCGCGGCGGCTCCGGGGACGCCCGCCACGGCCGGCGCCCCCCGCCGGTCCGCCAGCGCGCGGGCCTTGCTGCCCCGCAGCGCATTGAGACACTGGTTGGTGGCGATCCGGTACAGCCAGCTCCGCAGCGAGGACCTGCCCTCGAACCGGCCGATCCCCCGCCAGGCGGCGATCAGGGTCTCCTGCAGCAGGTCCTCGGCGTCCTGGGCGGAGCCGAGCATCCGATAGCAGTGCACCTGCAGCTCGCGCCGGAACGGCTCGGCGAGCCGGCCGAACGCCTCGCCGTCGCCCGCCTGGGCGAGGGAGAGCAACGCCGTGTCAGCCGACAGTGACTCGCTCACGGATCCCCCCGGATCTCTCAGACATCCCTCGACGTCAGCAACATTACCGACTTCAAGAAAATATCCGCCCGCACGGCCATTTTTCCTTCCGAGGCGTGTCTCAGCTACTGGTGACGTCAACGGCGAGGGGACATCGGGCATGCGCGGGGACGGAGGGGTGGGAGTGAGCCGTCCTGAGGGGGGCCCGCGTACTACCCACCCCTCACCGTTGACGTCACGGGGCGCCGCCGGGAAACTACAGACGGGGGCGAAATGATCGACGACTGGCAGCTTGACGCGATCCGGCGGGCGAAGGCCGAGCGGATCGACACCGCGATGCCCAACGCCGCGCGGGTAGCGGATTTCCTCAATGGCGGCCGGGACAGTTTCGACGCTGACCGCCGGGCGGCCTCGGGCATGCTCGGCGCGGCGCCCGCCGTCGCCGCGATCGTGCCCGGCGTCCTCGCGTTCCACCAGCGCGCGGTGCGCTTCCTCGCCCTCGAGGCGGGCATCAGGCAGTTCATCGACGTCGGCACCGGCCTGCCCGGCGCCGAGACCAGTCGCGATCTCGCGCAGTCGGTCAATCCGGCCTGCCGGGTCGTCTACGTGGACAACGACCCGATGGTGCTGTCCCACGTCCGCGCGTTCTCGAATTCGACCTCGCAGGGCGCCATCGTCGCGCTCGACGCCAAGCTCACCGACCCGGACGCGCTGCTGGCCGGGGTCGCCGCGACGCTGGACCTCCGGCAGCCGACGGCCCTGCTGCTGCCGTCCACGGTCCCGTTCATCCCCAGCCTGGAGCGGGCCGCCGCGATCGTGTCGGCGCTGCTGGCGGGCTTGTCGCCGGGCAGCTACCTGGCGCTCTGCCACGTCGCGAGCGACCTGGACCCGGCGCTCGCGGCCGGCGCCGATCACTGGAACAGGATGTCGCCGCTGCACGTCACCCTCCGCTCGCGGGCCGAGGTGGGCAGCCTGACCGCAGGGCTGGACCTGGTCGAACCCGGCCTGGTGCCGGTGGACGAGTGGCGCCCGGCGCCCGGCGGGGCGGGCGCCCGTCCTGGTCGGGCGGCGCCGGTCTACGCGGTGGTGGCGAGAAAGCCGGGCCGGGGCATTCCGCTGGCCAGGCACGACCCGGCCGGCTGAGAAAATTCAAGAGCGAAGGATCAAATTCAGGCTTCCGAACGGACCCGGCCGGCTCTCGGTCCTGACGCTGATCCCGTCAGCCGAAGGAGACGCCCTGGGCGAGCGGTAGCTCCGTCGAGTAGTTGACGGTGTTGGTCGCGCGGCGCATGTAGGACCGCCAGGCGTCCGAGCCGGACTCGCGGCCGCCGCCGGTCTCCTTCTCGCCGCCGAACGCGCCGCCGATCTCCGCGCCCGACGGCCCGATGTTGACGTTGGCGATACCGCAGTCGGAGCCGTTGGCCGCCAGGAAGCGCTCGGCCTCGCGCAGGTCGAGGGTGAAGATCGACGAGGACAGCCCCTGCGGCACGTCGTTGTGCAGGGCGATCGCCTGGTCGAGGGTGTCGTAGCTGAGCACGTACAGGATCGGCGCGAACGTCTCCCTGCGCACGACCTCGGTCTGGGTCGGCATCGCCACGATCGCGGGCTCGACGTAGTAGGCGTCCGGCGCCTCGTCCGCCAGCACCCGGCGCCCGCCGGCCACCAGCTTGCCCCCGTCGGCCTGCGCCTGGGCCAGCGCGTCCTCGTAGCCCTGATAGGAGGCGGCGTCGATCAGCGGCCCGACCAGGGTCCCGTCCGCCAGCGGCGACCCGATCGGCAGCGTGCGGTAGGCCGCCGCCAGCCGTCCGGTCAGCTCGTCCGCGATCGAGGAGTGGACGATCACCCGGCGCAGGGTGGTGCAGCGCTGGCCGGCCGTGCCTGCCGCCGAGAAGACGATGCCGCGCACGGTCAGGTCGAGGTCGGCCGAGGGCGCGACGAGCGCGGCGTTGTTGCCGCCGAGCTCGAGCAGCAGCCGGCCGAAGCGCCCGGCGACCACCGGCGCGACCGCCCGGCCCATTCGGGTCGAGCCGGTCGCGGACACCAGCGCCACCCGGGGGTCGGCCACCAGCGCCTCGCCCACCTCGGAACCGCCGAGCACGAGCGCGCTGAGGCCGGCGGGCGCGCCGACCCGGCGGGCGGCCTCGGCCAGCAGCGCCTGGCAGGCGAGCGCGGTCAGCATGGTCTTCTCCGACGGCTTCCAGACCACGGTGTCACCGCAGACCAGGGCGAGCGCGGTGTTCCACGACCAGACCGCCACCGGGAAGTTGAAGGCGCTGATCACGCCCACCACGCCGAGCGGGTGCCACTGCTCCATCATCCGGTGGCCGGGGCGCTCGGAGGCGATGGTGAGGCCGAACAGCTGCCGCGACTGGCCCACCGCGAGGTCGCAGATGTCGATCATCTCCTGCACCTCGCCCAGGCCCTCGGAGCGGATCTTGCCCGCCTCGACCGACACCAGCGCGCCCAGGTCTTCCTTGTGCTCGCGCAGCAGGGCGCCGAACACGCGCACCAGCTCGCCCCGGACCGGGCCGGGGACGAGGCGCCAGACGGCGAACGCGTCGGCCGCCCGGGTGACGATCGCCGCGACCTCGTCCGGCCGGTGCGCCGCGATCCGCCCGAGCTCACCGCCGGTCACCGGTGAGCGCGCGATCAGCGTCGCGTCTTCCCGGCCGGTGCCCGGCGGCAGGCCGGCGCCCGACGGCAGCTCGACGCCAAGCCGGGACAGCAGGTCCTGGGTCTGTGCCCGCAGCGTGTCATGGTTGAGCATGGCCGTTCTCCAAGAGTCGTCAGCGCCTGGTGAGCGCATGGGTGAGGCGGTTGATCGAGAACCCCTGCGGCGTCCTTATGAGCCTATTTTCGCAAGGACCCGGTCCAGGGCCGCGAGCGCGCGGTCGAGTTCCTCGCTGCGCACGGTCAGGGCCGGGCGGAAGCGCAGGCTGGCCGCGCCGCAGCCGAGCATGAGCACCCGCTCCTCCTCGCGCAGCCGCCGGACGACCTCGTCCCGCAGCGCCGCCGTGGGCAGCGTGAGCGCGCACATGAGCCCCCGGCCGCGCGGGTGGGTGACGAGCCCGGGGTGGCGCGCGGCAAGGTCGCGCAGCCGGGCCAGCAGGTGCTCGCCGAGGGAGGCGGCCCGTTCGATAAGCCCGTCGGCCTCGATGACCTCGAGGATGCGCCGGGAGCGGACCATGTCGGTGAGGTTGCCGCCCCAGGTGGAGTTGATGCGGGAGCTGACCCGGAACACGTTGTCCGGGACCTCGTCCACCCGCCCGCCCGCCATCACGCCGCAGATCTGGGTCTTCTTGCCGAACGCGACCACGTCCGGAGCCAGGCCGAGCTGCTGGTAGGCCCACGCGGTGCCGGTCAGGCCCGCGCCGGTCTGCACCTCGTCCACGATGAAGAGCGCGTCGAACTCGCGGCAGAGCGCCTGCATCGCCTGCAGGAAGGACGGGCGGAAGTGGTTGTCGCCGCCCTCGCCCTGGACCGGCTCGATAATGAAGCAGGCGATGTCGTGCGGCCGGGCCTCGAACGCTTCGCGGGCGGCGGCCAGCGCCGCCGTCTCGGCGGCGGCCACCCCGGCCGCGTCGTCGTGCAGGTTGACCGCCGGGCAGGGCAGGCGCGGCCAGTCGAACTTGGGGAACCGCGCGACCTTGGCCGGGTCGGTGTTGGTGAGGCTCAGCGTGTACCCGCTGCGGCCGTGGAAGGCCCGCTCCATGTGCAGCACCCGGGTCCCGAGGGCCGGGTCGAGGCCGTGGGCCTCGTTCCGGCGGGACTTCCAGTCGAAGGCGATCTTGAGCGCGTTCTCCACCGCCAGGGCGCCGCCGTCGATGAGGAACAGGTGCGGCAGCGCCGGGTCGCCCAGCACGCGGCAGAAGGTCTCGACGAACCGCGCCATCGGCACGGTGTAGATGTCGGAGTTGCTCGGCTTGTTGATCGCGACCGCCGCGATCTCCGCGCGAAACTCCGGATCCCCGGCCAGCGCGTGGTGGTTCATGCCGAGCGCGGAGGACGCGAAGAACGTGAACAGGTCGAGGTACTCCGACCCGTCCCTGGCGTCGACCAGCGTCGATCCGTGCGACCGGTCCAGGTCGAGTATGAACTCGAAGCCGTCGGCGAGCATGTGTTCGGCCACTCGGTCGCGGACGGTGCCCGGGTCGAGGGACTGCGCAGTCTGAGAACCAGGGGTAAGCACTGTCATGACGGCAGCGTACCCAAAGATTATCCCGATATTAAGTCTTGCCACCGTAAATCTGTCCGCATAAGTAACGCGATAACGGATCTTTTGCCTTCGTCGGAACTGTGGCTGAGCGGGCGGGCCGGGCGGCACTGGCCGCCCGGCCCGCTTGCCGTCGCTCCTCCCTCCTCGCCGGGCGTGACGCCTCAGTGGCGGTAGAACGGAGCGCTGACCGAGAGGTCGCGCTCGTTGCCGCCGATGCTGACGCGGTACAGGCCAGGGGCGACTACCCAGCTGCTGGTGGCGGTCTGGTAGTAGCTCAGGTCCTGGGCGGTGAGCTGGAAGGTGATCCGCTGACTGCGGCCAGGCGCGAGGGTTACCTTCTGGAAGCCCTTGAGCTGGTACGGCGGCTCGCCGGCGGCGGCCGGGTCGGTGAGGTAGAGCTGAGCGACCTCAGAGCCGGCCCTGCGCCCGGTGTTGGTGATGGTGACCTGGGCCGTCGCCCCGTGCGGGTTGGCGTGCACATCGCTTCGGCGGAGTAGTTGCTGGCGAACACCACCGCGATGCTGGACGACTTCGCGGCGTTGGCGGCGGCCTGCCACAGCAGGTTTTCCTGCGGCGCCCAGGTCAGGCTGACCACGCTCGACGGCCCGAAGAACCCGCCGCCACCGCCGCCGGCGGTGAGGCCGGCGGCGTCCAGCTCGAAGGAGACGGCCTTGCCCTGGGTCAGGCTGGCGAGGCCGGTGAAGGTCGAGCCGGTCCCCGGGCCGTAGCTGACGACGTGCCTGCCGCCGATCGACAGCGCGCACCAAATCACCCCCACTGATCGTCTTCGGGCAATTGCGGCAGACGTGGAAATCTTGGTAACAAGCCTCCCGGCAGTCAAGACATGACTCACCCGGATGGGGCGATGCCGGCCATCACGCAGCGTGCTTATCTGCTATGAGCGGGTGATGATCAGGCGGCAGTCCGGCGCATTCACCGCAGCTATTCAACGGACGGAACCCGTCCGTGGAAGGGGGATGCCCTGTGACGGACACGTCGGTGGGCCAGGGCCCGCTGACCGCTGGGAGCGCCCTGCGGACGCCCCGGGCGGCCGCGGTCGCCGGCATCGTCTTTTCCGTGCTCCTGATCTCAGCGCTCTCCCTGCTCAGGGCTTCCGTCCCGGCGAATCCGGGCGTGGCGGGCGCCTGGCTGACCGATTCGGGCAAGCGAACCGCCGTGGTGATCGGGCTGAACCTCATCCCGTTCGCCGGAATTGCCTTCCTGTGGTTCATCGGGGTGATCAGGGACCGGATCGGAGCGCACGAGGATCGCTTCTTCGCGACCGTGTTCCTGGGCAGCGGCCTGCTGTTCGTCGGCATGCTGTTCGTGGCCGCGGCGGTCGCCGGCGGCCTCCTGGCGGACATTTCCTCATCCGGCTCGCCCGGGGCGGACACCCTGGCGCTGGGCCGCAACGTCACCGGGGGCCTGCTGAACGTCTATTCGATGCGGATGGCGGCGGTGTTCACGCTGACCACCGTGACCATCGCGCGCCGGACCAAGATCGTGTCCCGATGGCTGACCGTCGCCGGGCTTGCGACCGCAGTGGTGCTGCTGGTCGGTGTCGGCATCTCACCCTGGGTGGAATTGCTGTTTCCGGCCTGGATCCTGGCGGTGAGCATCGACATCCTGGCATCAGGCCCGAGGGTCAGGTCCACCGCCGAGGCAGGCTCCTAGAGAACGTTAATGGCGCGCGCGATGACCAGCGCGGCCAGGACGATCGAGCAGCCCGCCTCGAGCATCATGAGCAGCTTGGCCCATGGCCTGATCGCCGATATGTCGGTGGGGCTGATCGCGGTGGCGGTCCAGAAGGCCAGCGAGAGGTAGTCGACGAAACGGGGCACCCAGTTGGCGGGCACGTACGCCGAGTTCTGCATCTCCGGGAAGACGAACGCCGGGTTCCGGTCCGGATGGTGCGCCCGGGCGGCGGCGCCGCCGCGATCGAGGTCCCAGTACCAGAGCCCGAAGGCGATCACGTTCGTCGCCCAGACCACGCCGCCGGCCGCGAGCAGGCCGCCCGGATGGGCGGCGAAGAGCTTGTTGTTGGTCAGGATCTCCGCCACCAGCCGGGCCGCGCCGAGCAGGTTCGCCACGGTCAGGAACGCGATGACGGCGCCGGTGACGATCCGCAGCCAGGTTTTCTGCCGGTCGATGCGGCCCGGATCCCCGACGATCAGCACGGCCAGCAGCCCCAGCAGAACGGCCGGGACCACCCAGACCGGCTGGACCCGGTAGCGAGCGGGCAGCGCCACGTGCAGTCCGGCGGCGACGATGATCGCAAGGGCCACCGGCCACCAGTGCTCGCCCCGCTCGGCAGGGGCCGTCAGCTCAATCACGGGGTCGCGGGCCGACCCCTGTTCCGTGGCCATATTCGATGATGAAGCAGCGACCTTGTCGTGAACTCACACTTAAAGGGTGATGTCTCTCAAGTCAGCGGTGGCACGCCTTTAAGCCCACGGGGTTGAGCGTGTGCTCCTCGAGCGTGATGAGCTTCGTCGCGGGCCTCCGTTCAGCGGGACGCGCCGGCGACGGGGACGCCTGCGCACCACACCGCGGCGATGTTGCCGACCGCGTTGATGTCGCTCAAGGGGTCACCGTCGACCAGCACCAGATCGGCCCGCCTGCCCGCCGCGATGACGCCCCGGTCAGACAGCCCGAAGTGCTCGGCCGCGAGGATCGTCGCCGACCGCAGGGCGTCGGCCGGGGACAGGCCCGCGTCGACCAGCAGCCCCAGTTCACGGTGGAGGCTGGTGCCGTAGGGCGGGGAGGCGGGGGCGGACGGCGCCTGGTTGGCGTCGGTCCCGGCCAGGATCGTGACGCCCGCCCGGTGCCACCGCCCGACGGTGGACCGGGCGACGTCATAGGAGACCGGCGCGAAGTTGCCTATCTTCTCGACGATCGCCTCCATCATCGTCAGGGTGGGCACGACGACCTGCCCCGACGCGCGGGTGCGGGCCACCTCGCCCTCTTCCAGTTCCCGGTCGATGGGCGCGTGGGTGAGCACATCGACCCCGGCCGCCTGCGCCAACAGCACGGCGTCACGGGTGGCGGCGTGGGCGATCGCGCGCAGGCCCTGCGCGTGCGCGGCCTCGACCAGCGCCCTGACGGTGGCCTGGTCGAAGCCGGGGGGATCGACGATGATCTTGATGTAGTCCGCGCCCTCGGCCGCCCGCTGGGAGACGTAGGCCCTGGCCTCATTGGGATCGGCGACCAGTCCCTGCGCGCGCCCCATCCGCTTGGCGTGCGCGCTGTCCGGGTAGGTGGCGCCGGTGCCGCTCGAGCGGACGTCGGTCACACCGGGGCGGTTGCGCAGGGAGGCGACAAGCTCAGGCGGCCAGGTTCCCATGTCGAGCCCGGTGGTGACGCCCTGCCGGGCCAGCGCCAACAGGGTGGCTTCGTCCGTGAGATGGATGTGGCAGTCGATCAGACCGGGCAGCAGCACCCGGCCGTCACCGTCCACCCTGATGGCGCCCGCCAGGCCGCTTCCGATGCGGTCACCGTCGATCACGACCGTGGCCGGCTCGACCAGCCGCTCGCCGTCGAACACCCGCAGGTTGGTTAGCGCGATCTTCTCCATGTCGCCTCAGCCCCTCGGCCGGCCACAGAGTGCCTCGGCGATGACGCCGTCCAGGATCTCGACCTGCCGGGCGAAGGTGTTCTCCGCCTCCGGCAGCAGGGTGCTCTCCCCGTAGCCGGGGCGGTCGACGGTCAGCACCGCGAACCCGTTGCGCCCGGCGATGTCGAGGAACGATCCGGCCGGGCCGCCCGCGACACCGAAGTACGCGCTGGTGTAGGTGCCGCCGTGCAGGGCGACCAGCAGCGGCAGCCCGGGGGTCGCGGCCGCCGGGGCGTGGTGGCCCACGGCGACGCTGCCGCTGTCGGCCGCGATGAGTCTGCGTTCCATAGGTCCTTCTTCCTAGCGGCCCGCCATGGTCATGGCGGCGTCGGTGATCGATCCGGCGTCGATGTGGTGAATGCGGTAAGCGTCATCGAGCCCGGACGACTGGCCGAACTCGGTCACGCCGAGGCAGCGGATACGGTCACCGCGCACGCCGGCCAGGAACGCGAGCGTGTGCGGGTGGCCGTCAAGCACGGTGACCAGCGGCGCGGGCTGGCCGGCCGGGAAGAGCTCGTCGACGATGCCGCCGCCGACCCCGGCCTCCCGCCGGCCGCGCTGCTGGAATGAACGGAAGACCAGATCCGGGCTGGTCAGGCACACCACGCCGGCGTTGATGCCGGCGTCCGCCAGCGCCGCCGCGGCGGCGACCACCTCTGGCATGATCGCGCCCACCCCGACCAGGGTGACCGCTTCCTCCCCGGCCGGGTGCCCGGCCGGCAGCCGGTAGCCGCCGGCGCAGGCCTGCTGCCGTCGGCGTTCCGCCAGGGCGGGCTCGGCCGGTACCTGCGCCAGCGCGGGATCAACCGGGCGGGTGCTGAGGCGGAAGTAGGACGACGTGCCGCCGGGCACGCCCACCCGGTCCATGGCGTAGAGCAGGCACCACTCCAGGTCCTGGGCGAAGGCGGGCTCCCAGGCGATGCAGCCGGGCTGCTCCAGCCCGATCGACGGGGTCGTGATCGACTGGTGCGCGCCGCCCTCCGGCGCCAGCGTCACCCCCGACGGCGTGCCGACCAGGATCGACTGGCCGCCGGCGTAGATGCCGTAGGACCAGGGCTCGAGCGCGCGGGAGACGAACGGGTCGTAGAGGGTCGCGACCGGGATGAGGCGTTCGCCCCAGCGGGACCAGGTGGCGCCGAGCTCGCCAAGCAGCGACACCAGGTTGACCTCGGCGATGCCCAGCTCGATGTGCTGGCCGTTGCTGACCTCGCGCCAGCGCAGCACCCGTTCCGAGTCGTCGGCAAACCAGTCGTGCCGGTCCCGCACCGACCACACCCCGGTCTTGTTGATCCAGCCGCCGAGGTTGGTTGAGGAGGCGACGTCAGGGCTGCAGGTAACCACCCGCTTGGCCGCGTCGGGGGCGTCGTGGGCGAGGTCGGACAGGAAGCGGCCCAGGGCCGCCTGAGTGGAGACCGGCTTGCGGTGCGGATGACCAAGCGAGGCCGGGATGGCGACCGCGCCGGACGACGTCACCGGGTCGCGCCGCAACTGGCGGGCCCGGCGCGCGCACAGCTGGCCGGCCGGCGTACCGGGATCGAAGGGCTGCCACGGCCGGGCGGTGTCCACCCCGCTGGCCTCGGCCAGCGCCTGCATCTGGGCGGCGGTCAGCAGCGCGGAGTGGTTGTTGGGGTGCCCTTCGGTCGGCAGCCCGCGGCCCTTGATGGTGTAGGCGAACACGATCGTGGGGCGGTGGGAGTCGATGCCGCGGAAGGTGTCGACCAGCAGCCCCAGGTCATGGCCGCCGAGGTCGCGGATCGCGGCCGCCAGCTCGGCCGGCTCGATGGCGGACAGCAGCGCCCGGAGCTGCTCGCTCCCGGTCGTGCCGATGACGCGGTTGGCGATCTCGGCCGGGCGCACCCGCAGCATCCGCTGGTATTCCTCGTTCGGCATCGTCTCCAGCCGGGCGCGCAGCTCCGCTCCGCCCGGGCGCTGGAACAGGCCGCTGATCAGGCGGCCCCACTTGACCGTCACCACCTGCCAGCCGGCCGCGGCGAACATGCCCTGCAGCCGCTCGATCTGAATGTCGGGCACCACCCGGTCCAGGGACTGCCGGTTCAGGTCCACCACCCACAGCAGCTCACCCAGCTGGGCCACCGCCGGGTCGGCGACCGCCTCCCAGATCGCGCCCTCGTCGAGCTCGGCGTCGCCGAGTAGGCTGATGAAGCGGCCGGCTGGCGGCGAGCCGGGGAACTGGGAGGCGACGTACCGGTGCGCCACCGCCGCCCACAGCGCGGCGGTGGCGCCGATGCCGACCGAGCCGGTGGAGAAGTCGACGGTGTCCGGGTCCTTGAGCCGGGAGGGGTAGGACTGCAGGCCGCCCTTCGCGCGCAAGGTCGGCAGGTAGGCCGCATCCAGATCGCCCAGCAGGTAGTTGACGGCGTGCAGCACCGGCGAGGCGTGCGGCTTGACGGAAACCCGGTCAAGCGGGGTGAGCTCGGCGAACCAGAGCGCGGTCATGATGTCGACCATCGACGCGCTCGACGCCTGGTGCCCGCCCACCTTGACCCCCGAGGGGTTGGCCCGGCCGGCGTTGGCGGCGTCGACGATCGCCGCCGAGAGCCACAGCACCCGTTGGGCGATCTCCCGCAGCACGCCCTGGTCGTAGGTCGGGCCTGCTGCCTCGCTGGCGGTCGGATCGGCGCTGCTGGTGGTCATGTTTGGTTCCTTCGTTCGAACTTGCGGCCGCGGTCAGCGCACGGCAGCGTGCTCGCGGCCGCGGACGATCTCCTCGTAAACGAGTCTGACCTGCCCGGCCAGGGTCTGCGCGGCCGGGATGTCGCGGCCGTCGGCCAGCACCCGGATTAGCCCGTAGCCGCGCAGCTCGGGCGTGGAAGTGCCGGAAGTCCTCTCCGAAGGACAGCAGGTAGACGGCCTGCGCGCCAGTCACCCGCCCGACGGCGCTGAACATCTACGACGACCACCGCGCGTTCCACCTGGCACTGCTCGCGCCTGCCGCCTCGGCCCGGGACATCCGCATCCTGACGATGAGCGAGCGGGCGAGCGAGCGGTACGTGCGCATCGGCTTCGGACTGCTCGACCCCGACCCGAGCGAGCACGAGCGGTGCCGCGAGGCGCACCAGCTGCTGGTCGACGAGTTCCGCCAGCGCGACCTCGAGGTCGCCGCCCGGGCCCTGGACGAGCACCTGGCCCACAACGAGGACCTGGCCCACAACGCCCTATCCGGCTCGTTGCCGCGATGACCGCTGCGAGCAGACCAGTTCGTCGGTTCCTACCATCTCGGCGCGGCTACGCCGCTGGATGCCCGAGGAAGCGGAGCAGTGCGGCATTGACCTGATCGGTGTGGGTCCAGGGGATGGCGTGCGGTCCGCCCTCGATCACGACGAGGTCGAGGTTGGCGATCAGCCCGGGCAGCCGCTTGCCGGTCTTGTCGAACGGCAGGATCCGGTCCGCGTCGCCCTGGATGGCCAGCATCGGGACGTCGATCTTGGGCAGGTCGGCCCGGAAGTCGGCCTGCCAGGTCCCGATGCAGGCGTAGGCGGCGATGGCGGACATGGTGACGGCCACGTTGAAGCTGGCGCGGTACGCCTCGTCGCTGACCCGGTTGCCGCCGAACTGGTCGATGTTGTAGAAGTTGTCGAGGAAGCCCTTCAGCCAGGCCGGGGTGTCCGCCGCCGCCGACTGGCGGAACCCGTCGAACAGGTTCGGCGGCACCCCCTCGGGGTTGTCCGGCGCCTGCGACAGGTACGGCGGGATCGGCCCGATCAGCACCCCGCGGTCGACCTTGGCCGACCCGTACGTGCTCAGGTACCTAGTGACCTCGCCGGTCCCCATGGAGTGGCCGACGAGGGTGGTGTGCTCCAGTCCGAGCTTGTCGACCAGCATGGCCAGGTCGGCCGCGAACGTGTCCCAGTCGTACCCGGTGGCCGGCTTGCTGGAGGCGCCGGCCCCGCGCCGGTCATAGGTGATGACCCGGTGCCCGGCCTCGAGCAGCACCGGGACCTGCTCGTCCCAGGCGCGGTTGCTGAGCGGATAGCCGTGAATGAGGACCACCGGCGTGCCGCTGCCGTAATCCTCGTAATAGAGGTCGATGGACCCCGAGTTCTCGGTGCCGACGGTGATGGCGGGCATGGCTACTCCCAGGTGTTTGCGGTCGCGGGGCTCTTCGCCCCTCTGGCGGTGTCTTTCCCACTAGGACACCGGGTGACAGTGCAAAATCACTGACTTCTCACTTCAAGCGGCCCGGGTACCTCATGTCGGCCCAGGCCGACCAGGAGAAGGCGGACCGCGTGTCGGCAGTCGCGCCGGCGGCTGCGAGCACGTCAAGGCTGCCGCGCGTGCGCCGGAGGTCGGAGGCGATCGAGGCCAGGGTGACATCGGGATGAACGACGGCCCGCGCGGCCACGGCAGCCAGCGCGAGCGGGAGCCGCCCGCACAGTTCGATGATGTCCTCCGCCGCCGTCGGCTCGGCGGCGACCCGGCCGGCGCCGAGCCTGCGCTCGAGGACCTCCCCGGCCGTGAGCGGGGAAGGAAAGAAGGCTCAGCGTGAGGAGCCGGGCGCCCTCGGCCATGGCCAGCTCTGCCAGTGGGTTCCGGCTCGTCACCAGGACCAGGCACCCGGGGCTGCCGGGCAGCAGCGGGCGGACCTGCCGCGCATCGTGTGCGTTGTCGGGGACGACGAGAACGCGCTGTCCGGCCAGGATGCTCCGGTACAGGCCAGCCCGGGCGTCCAGGTCGTCCGGTATGTCCGCGGCGGGGACCCCCAGCGAGCAGAGCAGGGTCCGCAGCGCGTCCGTCGGCGCCACGGCAGGATCGCCCTGATCGAAGCCGCGCAGGTTGAGGTACAGCTGACCGTCTTCAAAGCGATTCGCCACGCGGTGCGCCCAGTGGATCGCGAAGGTGGTCTTGCCGATGCCGGCCAGGCCCGCGACCGCGCAAATGCCGACGGTACGGGGGAGCTTGCTTGCTTGGTCGAGCATTTCCGACAGCTGCGACAGCTCCGCCTCGCGACCGGCGAAGGCGGGCAGGTCAGCGGGCAGCTGCGCCGGTGGCACCAGCGGAGACGGGCCGCGGGGCGGCGGGGGACCTGACACCGCCTGGCTGCCCGGCGGCTCGGCCGATCCTGGCGACGGCTCGGCCGATTGGGGCTCGACCGCGCAGTCAGCCAGGTCACCGGCGGCGGGCGCCGGGATTTCCTGCCGGAGCACCTGGCCGTGCGCGGCACGCATCTCCGCGCCCGGATCCACCCCAAGCTCATCGCGCAACCGCGCCCTGACCTGGTCGTAATGCGACAGGGCCGACGCCTGCTGTCCGCTGGCGGCCAGCACCAGCATCAGGCGGGCCTGCAGCGACTCGTTCAGCGGCTCGTCCACCGCTGCCTGCCTGAGCAGTGCGAGTATCCGGGCCGGCTGGGCGCTCGCGAGGGCGGCGTCAGCCGCTCTAGTGACGGCGGCGGTGTGCTCTTGGTCTACCGCCGCGAAGTAATCCCGGTTGCGGCCATGGAGCCACAGGTCCTCGCCGCAGGCTCCCCGCCACAGGCCAGGGCTTGCCGCAAGAGATCGAGAGCGGCCGTCGGCCGGCCTCTCGCGTGAGCCGACCGCGCGGCTTTCACCAAGCGGCGGAAGGCGATCAGGTCTGACATGTCCTCATCGGCGGCAAGCCGGTATGCCTCACCGTGCCTGGTCAGCCAGCGCCCGCTGGCCCTCGCCTGGAGATCCGGTTCAAGCAGGCGGCGGATGCAGCCGATGTACTTATGGATGATGTTGACCGCACTGCCCGGCGGGTTCTGATCCCAGAGCAGCGCGATCATGCCGTCGACGGTGACGAGCTGATTGGCTCGCACCAGTAGCAGCGCGAGAATGGCACGTTGCTGCCTTGGGCCTACATCCAGCTCGGCCGGGCCGCGCCTTGCCCGCACGGGGCCGAGCAGACTGAGCTGAACGTTCGCTCGTGAGGTGGCCTTCGCGCCAGCCTCCGCTCTGCCCGCTGGATGGAGCCGCGACCGGCGTGCCTTGAGACAACGTGCCTGCCCTGCCGCCACACAGACGTCTTCGCGGCTGGCGACGCGGAGCCGGCGCCCGGCGCAATTTATCCCTGGATAAGAGGAAATCATGATGGCGAATGTGCCACCGGTGAGATGTGCGGAAACGTCGCCATCTTTCCCCTCCACGCGGACTCGCCATACAGCGTGCCTGTTTACGCGCGCTTGATCGTGACGGACATAGGACGCCTGGCGAAGCACCGGCGCGTCCATTGGCAGTTCAGTGCGGCCGTTTGTCTATCATCCCACGCAGCGATCATGCTCAAGCTGGGAGGGCGACATGGCCGCCCTCTCGGCGGCGGGTGGGAGCTGACCCCCTTGGATACCCATTTTCCCCCGGCCGCGACATACATCCCGTCGGTCTTCATAACGTACGAAAATGGCATTTCATCGCCATTCAGCGAAAAAAGCGCTAAAGAAGAATTCCACTGCGGAACGAGAGGATTCTTTTGGAGTCCTCTCGAATGCGCCAAGACGAAGGGAGCACATCAACATGGCGAGTTCGGCACTGACGAAGGTCCTCATCACGGGCGCGGGTACCGGCTTCGGCCATGAGGCAGCCATGCGACTGGCCGACGAGGGCTTCGACGTCATCGCCGCGGTTGAGATCTACGCCCAGGTGCAGACGCTGAAGCGGCAGGCGGCCGAGCGAGGGGTCAAGCTGCGGGTGGAGAAGCTTGACGTCACGAACAACGGTGACCGTCGCAAGGCTCTGAGCTGGGGTGTGGAGATCCTCGTGAACAACGCCGGCGTCGGCGAAGGAGGCTCGACCGTTGACATCCCCGAGTCGAACATTCGGCACCAGTTTGAGGTCAACGTCACCGGGCCTCTGCTCCTCACCCAGGGGATCGCCAAGCAGATGATCAAACGCGGTGGCGGCCGCGTCGTATGGGTTTCCTCGAGGGAAGGCCTGAACGTCAACCCCTTCACCGGCCTCTACTCCGCGTCCAAGCACGCCATCGAGGCGATCGCCGAGACCATGGCCTACGAACTGCAGGAGTACAACATCGAAGTCGCCACGGTCAACCCGGGGCCATTCCTGACCGGCTTCAATGACCGCATGTTCCAAACCTGGGAGAGCTGGGAGGACGACCCGTCCCAGCGCGTCTTTGACTACTCCAAACTCGCCTTCCCCCGAGCGCAGTTTGATCCGGAGGCGGTCTACGCAACGTTGACGGCCGTCGCCGCCGGCCAGGTCGACAGGTACCGCAACCTAGAGCCCAAGTCGATGATCGAAGAGACCAGGCACCTCCAGCAGGTCCCATGGGAACGCAAGGTCACCGACGGCCTCGGGACCCGGCATCAAACCATCCAGCGCTCCTACGAGGCCGAGCCTGAGACGCCCGTCGCACGCTGAAAGGACGCCAGCTGATGCGCGCAACCCTCATGTACGCGGCGGGCGACGTCCGGGTCGAGGAGGTTCCCGACTCCGCCGTCGAGCTGCCCACCGACGCGCTGGTCCGGATCACCGCGTCCGCCATCTGCGGCAGCGACCTGTGGCCCTACGCCTCGCTGAAGCCGGAGGACGGCCCCGCGCGGGTGGGGCACGAGTTCATTGGCGTCGTCGAGGAGACCGGGCCCGAGGTCACCACCGTCAGACGGGGCGACCTGGTCGTCTCGCCCTTCGCCGTCTCCGACGGCTCCTGGATGACATCGCCGCCTACGCCCAGCTGCACCTCGCCCGCGATCTTGCGGACGACATCCGGCTCCCCTGGCAGCAGCCGTGCGCTCCCGGCCGCCTCACCCCGTCCCGGGTCCGCCGGGGCTATCGGCGCATCCGCCAGGACCTGCCCGTTCCCGCCAGCGCGCCGAACCCTCCCGGCCCGGCCCCGGCCGCCCGAAGGGCTCGAAGAACCACAGGCCTGCCACCCGCCACGACGTCGGCAAAACCGTCAAGCGCGAGGAACCGAAGAAGAAGACCCGCAGGCAGTCACCTTAAATAACAAGCTAAGAATCCGCATCGGTAGGCGTCGGGGCCGCGAATTCGAGCTGGTTGTTATCGGGGTCGCGGAACACCACGGTGGAGTAAGGCCCGTTCGGCCGCCTGCGGATGCCGGTATGCCCGATGTTGAGCTCGTCGAGTCGGTCCATCCAGGCTTCCAGCGCCGCGCGGTCAGCGACCTCGAACGAGATGTGGTCGAGGCCGGTGTGGCTCTCCGCGAACTTCTCGCCCTGGTTGGCGTTGTTGTGGTGCAGGCCGATGAGCAGGCCGGTGTGCGGTTCGACCAGCATCTCCGCGAAACCGGTCTCCTCCCGGGCGTAATGCGGAAGCCGCCCGGGCCACCGCTCAGTCTGGAAGAGCTGCTGGTACCAGTTCATGCTGGCGTCGATGTCGGTGACGGTCAGACAGATGTGGTGCACCCCGGTGATGACCGGGCCGTTTTGGGTGTCCATGTTCCGACGCTAATGAAGTCCTCTTACTCGGCAGTGAAACCTGGGAAACGGACCGCTGTCATGCCACCGGGAGCAGGTGGCGGACTGCGGTCACCAGCGCGTTCACCCCGGCCGGGAGCGTCGGGTTGATCAGTGGCGCGAACCGCGGCGTGTGGTTACCCGCAGAGCCGTCGGCCGCGCACCCCAGGTCCCAGAAGCAGGAGGGGACGCCCGCGGCCGTCCCGAAGAGGCCGAAGTCCTCGCTGCCCATGCGGGGGTCGATCTCACGCGTCCGGTCCAGCGCCGCGGCAAGCCCGGCGGTCAGGGCGGCGTCGTTGACCACGACGGGGAACGAGGCCAGCAGGGTGTCCTCCGGCTGACGCGACGCCGCCGACGCGGCGGCTTCCGCGGCGATGATCCGCCTGGCCCCCTCCGTGAGCTTGCGCAGCACGCCCGGATCGAAGGCGCGGAAGTTCAGCGTGATCGTCGCGGTGTCAGGGATCACGTTCTCCGCCTGCCCGGCGCGCAGCCGCGACACCGTGACCACGCCCTTGTCGGCGGGCGCGATCTCGCGCGCGACCAGGGTCTGCAGCCGCAGCACGGCGGACGCCGCCATCACCACCGGGTCGACCGTCTCCTGGGGCCGAGAACCGTGCCCGCCGCGCCCGTGGAACGTCACGTCCCAGGTTTCCGCCGCAGCTAGGAACGGCCCCGACCGGTACAGCACCGACCCGGGGTCCTGCGGGATCACGTGCTGGCCGAGCACGAGATCCGGTACCCCCGCCTTGTCGAACAGGCCGTCATCGAGCATCGCCCTCGCGCCCGCGCCGATCTCCTCGGCCGGCTGGAACACCGCGATCAGCGTCCCCCGCCAGGTGTCCGTGGTCGCCGCCAGCTCGGCCGTCGCGCCGCACAGGCAGGTCACGTGCATGTCGTGGCCGCACGCGTGCATCACGTGGGTGCGCTCGCCCAGCGCGTCGGTCGTAACCACGTCGCTGGCGTAGTCCAGGCCGGTCTCCTCGCGCAGCGGCAGCGCGTCCATGTCCGCGCGGACCAGCACCACCGGGCCGTCGCCGTTGCGCAGCACGCCCGCGACGCCGGTCCGGCCGATGCCGGCGGTGACCATGTAGCCTGCGCCGGCCAGCCACTCGGCGGCGATGGCGGCCGTGCGATGCTCGGCGAACGCCAGCTCGGGATGTGAGTGCAGGTCCTTGTACAGCTCTTCCAGCGTCATGTCGGCATTATCGGTGAACGGCCCGTCGATCTCCGCCCGGATCGAACGGCCCGTAATTGATTTCAGCATCGATTGTGCGTCCGCGTCTCCCGTTCCAGGCCCGCGCCGCGTCGTAGTCAGGTCGGCGCGGCGCGGACTCGAGAGGCGGATTCAGGCACCGAGCAGGTGGTCCATGGCGAGCTGGTCGAGCTGCTCGAACGCCATTCCGCGGGCCGCGGCGGCCTCGACGTCGAAGTCCTCGAAGGCGCTGCGGTCCGCCAGCAGCTCGGCCAGCTTCTCGCCGGGCGCGAGCGTGGACTGGGCGAGCTGGTCAAGCCGGGAAGCCTTGAGCGCCTCGCGCACTGCAGGGTCGGCGCGGAAGGCGGCGGCCCGCTCGCGCAGGATCAGGTAGTTGCCAAGGAACAGGGCGGATCAGGTGACGCGGCCCGGCCCGCCGGCGGAAGGCTGCGTAGAAACTGAGGCGCCAGGCAAGGTGGCCGTCCCCTCATAGGCGCCGAATCCTCGCGGGGCGGCCAAGCCAACATAGGTAGCCGCAAGGCCCAAGATGAGCACCGTCCCCGCTGATGCGGGGCATTCGTTCTGTGGTTCCTTTGCTCCCATCAGGCTTTTCAGGTCGGGGGGCGCCTGCAGGACGCGGGCATCGCGGCCGCAATCCTCCCGGGAGGGATAGTCATGACAACCGCCAAGGCTCCGCAGATACCCGCCGCGAGCGGTACCACCGGCACCAGCGAGCTGGCCCACGGCGCGCTTGAGCTGCCGTGGACCCGCTGGCTGTTCCGCTCCCGCCAGGCGAGCATCCTGTGGCTGATCGTACGGCTCTGGCTGGGCTGGCAGTGGTTCTCGGCTGGCTGGGGCAAGCTGACCGGAGCCGGCTACAGCAACTGGTTCACCCATGCCACTGGCCTGCAGGGCTTCATCGCCGCCGCCAACAGCTCCTACGACCACCGTGCCCAGGCGTTCGGCCACCCGGAGGTCAACTACGGCTGGTACCTGCACATCCTCAACGCCTTCGGCGCACACGCCCAGGTGTTCAGCCGCGTGGTTACCATCAGCGAACTCGCGGTCGGAATCGGCCTGCTGCTCGGCTGCCTGACCGGCATTGCCGCCGCCGGCGGCGTCGCGCTGAACATTCTCTACATCACCGGTGGCTCTGCCGGGCCGAACGGGGTCTTCATCCTCTTCGGCGTCCTGCTCGTCGCTGCCTGGCGCGTGGCCGGGTACCTCGGCGCCGACTACCTGCTGCTGCCCCTGCCGCACGCGCCGCGCAAGCTTAGGCCCGTGGCCTTGAGCCTGCGCGCCCGAGGCGGAGAGCGGGGGATGCGCACAACGTAATGCGGACCTCATCCGATGGGGGTGACCAGCCCGAGCCGTATCGCGGCCGCTCGCGCCTCTGCCCGGTTGGGCACGCCCAGCTTTTGAAATATGGCCGACACGTGATTGTCGACGGTACGGCCGGACAGGACCAGTCGCGCGGCTATCTCCGGGTTGGCCAGTCCCGTGGCCAGGAGCGTTAGCACTTCCGCCTCGCGGCTGGTGAGGCCCGCCGGGTTAGCCGCGGTGGCCGGCCGGGGACCGCGGGGCAGGCCCCGTGCCCCGAGTGCGCGCAACCGCCGTCCGACGACAGCCGCTGCGGGCAGCGCGCCAACGTCGTACAGCATGTCCAGTGCCCGGCGCATCAGGATAAGGTCGCCGGAGCAGGCGAGCGCAAGGGCCGCGTCGTAGACGCAGCCGCGCTCCTGCCACCAGCGGGCCGCGCTGCCGGCGTCTCCGGCGATCTCCATTTGGTACGGCTCGGGGAGCTCCGCAGGGTCGCCGCAGTCGAGCCCGGCCCGGTGACGCCAAACCTCGATGTCACCCGCGAACCAGCGCGTGACATCCGCTCCGGCCGCTGCGGGCCAGGCCGCTTCCCCGGTCCGCTGCGGCTGCGCCCCCGCCAGCCACGCGGCCTCCGCCCGCAGCGCGGCGATCTGCGCCCCGGCCCGCGCCGTGGGGGGCTCTGCCTGGGCCAACATGGCCGCCTGGTCAAGCAGCGCCTGGTATCCGGACTCGCCGCGCCGCGCTCGTACCGTGGCCGTGACCACCAGCGCGGTGACACGCAACGGCCCGAAGCCGTCAACCGGCCAGGCCAGGATCTCGGCCGCTGCGCTGACTGCCTCCGCCCAGCGCCCCTGGGCCAGCGCCGCCTCAGCCGCGAACGTCGTCAGCCACCCGTAAAAACCGTGCAGGCCGCGTTCCCGGCAGAATTCCCGTCCCGGCCGTAGGTAGCGCTCCGCGAGCACCCATTCGCGGCGCCCCGCCAGTGCCGCCGTGGGGTGCATGTAGGCGCGCGCCAGGCCGATCTCGTCGCCTGTCTGCTGCGCGATCTCCCGGCTACGATCCAGCTTTTCCAGGCCGCCGAGATTGCCCTGGCGCAGCTCAGCGGTCCCTACGATGTTCAGGGTTTCGCCGACCGCGTTGAGGCAGCCAACCTGCTCGGCTACCTCGATCGCCTTCTTGCCCCACAAGACGGCCTGCTCGTCGTTGAATATCCCCGTGACCGCCGCCATCGAGTTGTACGCGCAGGCCAGCTCCCGGCCCGGTGGCTGCTGCTCCAGCAGGGCCACGGCCTCGGATATAGCCGTCGTTGACTCGACCAGCGCGCCGTCCTTGCCGAGCTGATTGCCGAGGCGGCGCAGCGTGTCGCCTTGCCGAACGTGGTCACCGAGCTCCCGGTGGATCGCCACCGCCTTGCGTAGCGCTTCGGTCGCCTCGCCGCTCAATTCGGTGAAGTACGCCGCGTCAGCGAATCTTTCGAGCAGCGCGGCATGCCGGTCCGGCTCCAGCATGTTCGCGAACCTCAGCGCCCGCGCGTAAAGTCTTGCCGCCTCGCGGCGCCCCCCGGCGGCGGCGGCCTGCGCGGCCGCGGCAGGGGCGTACTCCAGCACTGCCTGCGCGTCCCCGGCCGCATCGGCGTGGTGCGTCAGCCGGGCCGGGTCCTGCTGTCCGGCTGTCCGCGAGGTAAGCGCCGCGAGCGCGGCACGATGCATGGCCTTCCGCCGCCCCGGCGGCATTGACCCCTCCACCACCTGCCGTGCGATCTCGTGCCGGAACTCAACGCGGTGTCCGGCAAGCACCATCATCCCGGTTGCGAGGCATTCATCCAGCAGTTCCGCTGCCGTCGGTGCCAGGGCGTCGAGCAGCCACGTTTCGACCGGGCCCGGCACCACGGAGGCCACGTCCAGCAAGTCGCGAGCCCCCCCGCGCAACCGCGCCGCGCGCGCCAGCACCGCGTCGCGCACCGAGCGGGGGATCGTTTCAGTGCCCGCCGCCAGCACCTCGGTGACGTAAAACGGGTTACCCCCCGTTCGCCGGTGCAACTCCCCGGCGTCCACTCGCCCCGGGCCGGCCAGCTCCGCGATCGCCCGGGGCGAAAGGCCCGCAAGCTCCAGCCGGATAACCTGATCGCTTCCCGGCAGATCCCCGAGCACGACCCGCAACGGGTGTGAATGGTCGAGCTCGCCCTCACGGTAACTCAGCACCAGCAGGACCGCGGCGCTCGCCAGCCGGCGGGCCAGCAGCCGTACCACGTCCAGAGTCGCCTCGTCCGCCCAGTGCACGTCCTCGAAAACAACCACCGTTGGCTCTGCCGCCAGCTCAGGGAAAAGCGTCATCGCCACGTCATAGGGCGTCCCGCGGTCGGCCGCGCGCGCTGCTGCCTCGCCGCCGATCGCGCTGGCCAGTTCGACGACCGGTCCCAGCGGACGGGGCGTGAACAAGGGTTCGCACCTGGCCCACAGCACCCGCGCCGAGGATGACGCGCTCGCGGCGAACTGACGCAGGAGGGCGGTCTTGCCGATTCCTGCCTCGCCCGCCACTAGCGCGACTCGGCCCTGCCCGCCGAATGTCACCGACGCGAGCGCCCGGGTCAGCGCATCAAGCTCTCCGGATCGCTCGAGCAGCCCAGATGCGTCCGGCATAGCAGTAATTCCCCCCATAAGGGAGGATTAAAGAGTAAACGAACACAATATTCAAGCATCGCGCTCCGCAAAGACCTGCCCGCCGCTGACGAAGTACACGTAGCCGCTGTCCGCCGTCATGTCCTCAGGGACGTTCGCGCCCAGCCCGCTGACCAGCGCGCTGGGCGCGATGCCGCCAGTCTCAGGGAACTCCATGATCGTGCCGATGCCCCTGTCGGCCCAGTACACGGTGCCGTTGTCCGCCGTCACGTAAGCCGGGCTGGGCTGCCCGCTGGCCAGTACGGTCGGGGCGCCGCCGGTCACGGGGACCGCCATGACGGTGCCTTCGCTGCTGTCGGCCCAGTACACGGTGCCGTTGTCCACCGTCAGGTAAGCAGGGTCGTTCTGGCCGCTGGCCAGCACGACCGGGAAGCCGCCGGTCACGGGGAGCGCCATGATGGTGCCAGTGCCGCGGTCGGCCCACACCACGGTGCCGCCGCCCGCCGCCACCCAAGCCGGGCCGTTCTGGTCATTGACCAGCACGACCGGGAAGCCGCCGTTCGCGGGGACCGTCACGATATTGCCAAGGTCGTCGGTCCAGTACAGGTTCGGGCCGGAGCCGATCTGCACTTGCCTGTCGCCGCAGCCCGCGAGGCGGCTGGATTGTTGTTGGTGTCGCCGCTGTAGCTGGCGGTCCACTGGTAGGTGCCGTAATCGTAGGCGAGGCCGGTACGGTCGGCGTCCTGCCTGGACAGGACGAGCGTCAGGCCCTCCTCCTCGGCGACGGTGACGAGAGGACGCACCCCGGCGGGAACGCAGCCGTCGGGGGAGACTGCCTCGTAGAGCGGCCAATCGTGGTCAGTCACTGGTCGCCTTCCACAGTCAGCCGGGACCGTTCGGACGACTGATTTTGGTGGTGTTGATCTGAGTGTTTCGCCCCGTGGGCGAGGCGGCCTCCCTGACCCAGGCTCCCTCGTCGTGGGCTGCGGCGCGGCGGTCGAGCGGCTCTACGCGGAGGGCTGAGCCTGGCTCGGCGGGGACTCCTCCTTATTTAAAATCAAGGGCCGGTCATTTCGAACGGTCGCGGGGCGGCTCTGGACGGTCGGCCAAGCCCCCCGGCAGCGGGCCTAGCGTTGATCGGCGCGGACATGTCCCGCTGGTCGGCGATGCGGCTGTCACAGGACTCGGAAGTGCGGTGACGATGCGGATACCCCGCCGCCTCGTTCGGTGCACAGTCGAGTTAAAAGGGCTGCCCGTAGCGGGCCACCGCCGAACGCAACCGTGGGGCGACTGATGGTCGAGGTCCGACCGACGCCACAGGAGGCAGCAGGATGACGATCCCCGTCACCCGCCGCGTCGCCCGCGTCGAGGAGAACATCGCCGCGGACGGCATCGAGCTCACTCCCGCCCAGCTTGATCGCCTCGACAGGCTCGCGGCCCGCGTCGGGTGCGCGCCACGACGACGCGAACATGGCCAGCATCGATCAATAATCGATGCTGGCCATGGAGAGCACTAAAAACCGTCACCACCGAAAGGGCGACAGAGCGGTTAACTTTGACAGTCCCCCGTGGCCGGACTCCCCGAGAGGGATGGCCTGCGGCACTGCGGCGAACCTGATGGAAGGCCGATGGCCGGGGCGTGCTGGTCCCTGATGTTTGACGCGGGACCGCTGCGGTTACATGGTGGCCAGAGGCGAGGGTGATTGCCAGTCATGCTGGTTACAGCTCTCAGCTGGCTCCTGGGGGGATCATGAGCATTTCTGAGCAGGTAGACGCCGTGCAAGCGCGGGCAGCGGAATTGAAGAGGTCCGCTGACGAGGCCCGGCACGAAACGAATGAGCAGGTTCAGGCGCGTATCAGCCAGGCCAAGGCCGACATCGCTGCCCGTCAGAGTGCGGTCACGGAGAAAGCCGGTCAGGCTGCCGGGCGGACGCAGAGCCAGTGGAAGTCGATGCAAGCCGATGCGGCGGCGAAGATGCAGGCTCTGCAGGACCGCATCGGCCGCCAGCGCGACCAGCGTGACGTGAAACGAGCCGAACGGCAGGCCGAGGACGCGGAGGCGGACGCCTCCGATGCGCTGGATTACGCCTCGTGGGCGGTCGACCAGGCACAGCTGGCTCTCCTCGATGCGATAGACGCCCGCACTTGGGCCGACGCGCGGGCCGCCGCGTCACCTTCGAGCTAGGCGACAAGCGTAGCTGACGCGGCCCAGGGAACGGCGGTCGGCTCTCGGACTCTGCGCCGTGTCAGGACTGGCCCGGCCAGATGGAACGGCCGAGACCGCTACCTATGAAAACTCAGACGATGACTGGCGTCCCCGGAACCACCTTGTACCATCGGTGGCTTGGCTGGCATGCCCCCGCCATGCGGCGTGCGATCGTGGTATTCATCGCCGGGCTGATCGTCACCGTTGTCGTCCTGCCGTTCGTGACGTGGGGGCTGGCACTGGTCACGGGCTGGAACGTTACCGCGCTCGCCACCCTCCTGACCATCTGGCCGATCATCATCCGGGCCGACAGCGCACTCGCGCCGCTGCTGGCTGCCCGCGAAGACGAGACAGAAGGCGCTGCCAGGGCGCTGCTGGTCGGGGCTAGCGTTGCTAGCCTTCTGGGGGCCGGGTACGCGCTGCACCTAGCGGGGAGGGAAAACGGTGCGCCGCGGGTAGGGCTGATCGGCGTCGCCGTGCTGACGGTTGTGCTGTCGTGGACCGTGATCAATACCGTCTTCACCCTGCGCTACGCAGACCAATACTTCCGGTCCAAGCCAGTCGGCATCGCGTTCGGCACTGAAGACGACGAGCAGCATCCGTGCTACCGCGACTTCGCCTACGTCGCGTTCACCATCGGCATGTGCTACCAGGTGTCTGACACGACCCTGCGCAACCCCCGGGTCCGCAACACCGCGCTCGCTCACGCCCTCTTGTCCTATGTGTTCGGCGTGGTCATCGTCGCGGGCTCGGTCAACCTCATCGCCGGCCTGTTCGGCTAAATCTGCCAGACCTTCCCTACGAACGGCAGGGCGTGCGCCCTCGCGTACGGGCTCAGGACATCCAATCCCAGCATGCGCCAGCAGGGCCGCCGTACCCCGGCAGGACAGGCAGCCCCTGACGTACCCCTTCCCAACCGAGGCCGCCCGGCGTGATCGGCAGTCAGTGTGCTGGCCCAAGGTCGGCCGCTAAGCAAGGAGTACGCAAGAACGCCAATTCCTGGCGCACTTGTGAACAGGTGCAGTTGGCTCCTTCGCGTCGCCGGTGGGAGCGAGGTCCATGCCGCGCCCTCGGGCCACTCGGGGCTGCTTACGGGCGCGCGGCTGATGGCAGCGTCCCGACTGTCACCAGGCCTCAATGGGAGGGAGCGGAGGGGCGACGAGGCGGGCGGCTTCAGGGGCGGGGACGCCCAGCAGGCGCAACTCGGCCTCGGCGAACTGATCAACGGACGCCTCGTCGACGCCTTCGGGGTGGCGCTGGCATATCCGCAGCAGCCCGAGCAGGCCGCCGGCCACGGCGCTCAGCGCGATCCCGGCACCAGGAACGGTGAATCGGCCCGCGACCTGCCCCGCCTCGATGTCGCGCAGGGCGCGAGGTGCCAGGCCGACTGGGATGTCCAGCGCGTCCAGGCCCATGCCAGTGAGGAAGCCGGCGATGTCCGGGAGGGTCCAGCCGAGCCGGCCGGAGATCCGCATCCCCACGGCGAACCGCTCCGCCGGGTCGGCGATACCGGCGGTGGCGCGGTCGATCATCTGCCCCCAGCGTTCCAGCACTTCTTCGGAGGCGGTCTGGAACAACTGCTCCTTGCTATCGAAGTGGTTGTAGAACGACCCGAAGCCGATGTCGGCCGCGTCGGTGATCTCCTGGATGCTCGCCCGGTCACCGCGGCCCTCGGCGATCAGGCGCACCGCCGCGTCGATAAGGGCCTGCCGGGTGCGGGCCTTGCGCCGGTCCAGCCGCGAAGCCCGCGGTGCGTTCGGCGCCCTGACTTCCGATGTCGGCTCTGCCATCACTGCATCTCCTACCCGCCGCGCCAGTCGCATTGGCGGCCGCGCTTCCTGGTCATAGCTCACCCGTGGCCGACGCTTGCTGATCCTTGCCCGGCTCTCGTTCCACGCATCAATCTCAATGATGATACATAGTCACAAGATTGATCCTATATGACAGGAAATAGAGACGCATCTTTGCCCCGGCGCTCGGCTTCTTCCGTAGCGGCGAGGCTGCCAGACGCCGCTCTCATCCGGCCTACTGCCCGTGGCTGCAGGCAGTGGGCCGCGGTGATCCTATTCGCGGGGGAGCGCCGCAGCGCGGCACCCCGCTAATACGCGAACGGCGACACCAGCATCCGCCCGTAGCGGACCGGAACCAGCTCCGGCACGCGGGACTCGGCCTGGCCGAGGAGCAGCCCTGTCGGGTCCCTGGACGCCGCGGCGGAGAAGTCCTGGTGGAACTCCAGCGGAGCCACCTGACGAGCCGCCTTGCCGGCCGCGACGCTTTGCTCGCGAACCGGATGCGCACCGAGGCTGGGTGTGGTCTGCCCGCCTGCCCCGGATGAGGCGGGCTGTGTCCTTGCCGCCACCTATTGGACATTAGCACCGGGTGCCCGGCTGACCGGTTGGCAACCGGCCCGGCGCTTGGTCTCGCCCTCGTGCAGTCGACCGGTGGCAAGGAGGCGGCTTGCCGAGGCGGCCGGGCCAGCTGGCTGGACTCCGAGAAGCCGGATCGTGTCCGGGCCAGGCGGTTCCCGCATCTATCTGTGACCCACCTTGACGATTGGCTAATCATAGCTGATATTTCATAACAACACTGATCAAACATAGCATTATCTGAAGAAGCGTAGGAGCGATCATGGTGAGACAAGACAGCGGGGCGGAGGTCCGGGGCCACTCGGAAAAGATCCAGGATCCGCATCGTTCACTGCACGGCGAGACGGGGGCGCGGCCGGGAGAGCATCCGGGGCGGTCGAACAATCCCCTGGTTAAGATCGCGGGGCTGGCGTGGCTGGAGTTCGAGAAGCCGGACCTGGAGGTGGCCGGGCGGTTCCTGGCCGACTTCGGCTTTATCGTCGCGGAGCAGACGCCGGAGACGCTGGTGCTGCGCGGCCGGCAGGCGGGGGCGGCGTGCCTGGCGGTCCGCCGCGGCGGCAGCGGGTCACGGAGAATCCCGAAATATCGCTCTGACCTACAGGAACTAGCTCGCGTTGCGGCAGGAGCGCGTCAGCGCGGACGGGGCGACGTGATCGGCTTGCGCCCCGCCACTAGGACTTGACCTGGGAAAACAGTGAAGTGCGCCCGGCAGGATTTGAACCCGCGACCCGCTGCTTAGAAGGCGCCCTTTTAACCATCGCGGGACGTTGCCTGGCGTCAGCTCGATGAGGGGTCTAACTGCAGCAATGAAAGCTGACTGTGGCCTGGTGTTGCCTAGAAATTGTGGCTGTTGGCTCCCAGTTTGGCTCCCAGATTTTGCTGGCCCTCTGGCGTTCGAATCCTTGACAAAGGCCGTGCCTCGGTCTGCGCCAGCCCGATCAGCGGAGACGGGCGCCGCCGGCCGTTCAGAGCACGCCGAGGATGAGTCGGACGGCCCGGTCGACATCTCCAGTCTCAGCGGCGTCAAGACGGCCGGCGAAGTCGCCAAGCCGGCTGGCGTCGACCGCGCGCATCTGATCGACGAGCACGCGAGTCCGGGTCCCGTCCATCTCGATCTCTGGCCGGAAGACGGCAGCCGGGGCGCTGGTGGACGTCGGGGCGACAATCAGCGTGGAGAGCAGGATCCCGTCACTTTGGATCGCGACGGCATACCGGGGGCCGCGCTGCTCATGCCCGGCGGCGGCCTTGTCGGAGCGCAGCCGGAACAGGTCACCACGCACTGATCTCGTCCAGTTCTTCATTGACGGCCTTGATCTCAGCTAGATCGGCCGGGTCATCGCGGAGCCGCTCGGCGTCACGGGCGGCCTGCGCGTACAGCCGGGCCGTGTACTGCGCGTGAATGAGCTCGCGGATCGCATCCGACAGGTTCCCGTCGCCGGCGAGCTGGCGGAGTTCGGCCATCGTCTGCTCATCGGCGCGGAAGCTGATCGTTACGGCTGTCATACGACCACTATAAGACAAGCACTAGGGACGGACTAGGGCAGCCGCCTCGTCGATGTCTGGGGCCTTGACCCGCGGTGTTCGCACGGCCTGACCGGAACTTGGTCAGGTCAGGTCAGGTCCCCGAGCAGGGAGTCGAGCGACGGTTCGAGGAAGGTCAGTCAGCTTTACCCGGGCGGGCTGCCCGCCGCGGGCCTTCGCTCACCCGATGAACCACTCCTCGGCCTCGCCGCCTCAGGTCAGCCCGCGTTCTCAGCAGGATGCCATGTTCGTTCCCCTGCTCTCCGGACGATCCAGATTGACTGGCTGGCGCTGTCTACCCGGCAGCGACCAGCACTAGTGACCAACGGCCGCCGGTTCCGGGACTTGCCGGCCTGTTGCGACCTTGGGCGCTGTGGCCAGGCTGGAGTGACATGAAGTCTTGCAGCCGGAGGGCGGTCATATGGCTGGGACGAAACTTACCGGGCGAGGTGAGTGCGTCGTGGCACGGGCTAACCTTGCCGCGACTCTTGGCGGGTGGAGCGCGCGGCACCGGCTTGCCGCGATCGGTGCCTGGCTGGTGCTCGTCGCGGTCATGATGCTGGTCGGCAGCGCGGCCGGCCAGGTCACCATGACACAGGCTGAATACGGCACCGGGGAGTCCGGCCAGGCGGCATGGCTGCTGGCCGACGCGGGCATCAAGAACCCCGCAGCCGAACTCGTCATGGTCTCAGATTCCGGTCCCTCAGCCGATCCGGCCGCGCTGCGGTCCACTGTCAGCGCTGTGCTTACCGCCATCCAGGCAACGGGGCAGGTGCAGGACATCCGTCCGCCGGTACCTGCCGCGAACGGGCGTGACGTCCTCGTCCAGTTCGCGATCAAGGGAGATCCGGACACCGCGGCGAACCGCGTGCTGCCCGTCGAGAACGCGGTCGCCAGCGTGCAGGCCGCGCATCCGGGCATCACGGTCGCGGAGTTCGGTGCGGCCAGTGCGAACAAATGGTTCAGTGACACGATCGCGAAGGATTTCAGGCAGACCGAGTGGACGGTGGTACCGCTCGCGATCGGCATCCTGCTCGTGGTCTTCGGCGCGCTGCTGGCCGCACTGCTTCCCGTGCTGCTCGCGCTGACCGCGTTCCTGGCCGCCAACGGGCTGCTCGCGCTGGTCAGCCACGCCCTGCACGTGGACAGCTCGGCCAGCTCGGTGATGCTGCTGATGGGCATGGCCGTCGGCGTCGACTACTGCCTGTTCTACCTGCGCCGGGAGCGCGAGGAACGAGCCAGCGGCGCCAGCCGGGAAGCGGCTCTGCGGACCGCCGCCGCCACCTCGGGCCGCTCGGTGCTCGTGTCCGGGCTGACCGTCATGGTGGCGATGGCCGGCATGTTCCTGGCCGGTATGCAGATCTTCGACGGTTTCGCGATCGCGACGATCTCCGTGGTGCTGATTGCGGTCGCGGGCTCGGTGACGGTGCTGCCCGCGATGCTGTCACTGCTCGGCGACAAGGTGGAACTCGGGCACGTTCCGTTCCTGCGCCGGGCCGGCCGCCCAGCGGACGGCAGCCGGCTCTGGAAGGTCATACTCGGCAAGGTCCTCGCCAGGCCAGGGCTCTCCGCCGCACTCGCGACCGGGGCATTGCTTGCCCTGGCGGCACCCGCGCTGAGCATTCATACGGAAAACCTAAACGTGCAGCAGATGCTCCCATCCAGCACGCCGATCGTCCAGAATTACGACCACATCATGAAAGCGTTTCCTGGGGGACCCGCCCCGGCCGTGGTCGTGGTGAAGGCGCCCGACATCCAGTCCGCGATTGCGCGCCGCCAGATAGCCGCGCTGGTCAGCTACCGCAGCAGCGCGCTCGGCACCCCGGTAGAGACCACCGTCTACCCCGCCGCCAACATCGCGGAGATCACGGTGCCTCTGGCAGGGTCAGGGATCGACGCGACCTCGCAGCAGGCGCTGGCCACGCTGCACGACCAGATCGTGCCGTCCACTGTCGGCAAGATCCCGGGCAGCACCGCGCTTGTCGGCGGCAACCTGGCGGCGTCGCTTGACTGGAACAACCACCTGCGGAGCAGCATCGTCTGGGTGTTCCTGTTCGTGATGGGCGTCACGTTCCTGCTGATGCTCGTCTCGTTCGGCTCGGTGGTGATCGCGGCGACCACGATCGGCCTGAACCTGCTCTCGGTGGGCGCCGCTTACGGGATTCTGACCGCAGTCTTCGTGCACGGCTGGGGAGCCTCGCTCCTCGGCACCCAGGCCCCCGGCGCGATCGAGTCGTGGATCCCGCTATTCGTCTTCGTCGTGCTGTTCGGCCTGTCCATGGACTACAACGTGTTCGTCGTGTCGCGGATCAAGGAGGCACACGACCAGGGCATGCCCACCAAGCAGGCGGTCGAGCACGGCATCCGCTCCACGGCTGGTGTGGTGACCAGCGCCGCGATCATCATGGTCGCCGTGTTCGCGGTCTTCGGCACGCTTTCCCTCCAGCAGTTCAAGCAGCTCAGCGTCGGCCTCGCGGTCTCGGTGCTGCTCGACGCGACCGTCGTCCGCGGCGTGCTGCTGCCCTCCGTCATGGCACTGCTCGGCGACAGCAACTGGTACCGGCCGAAGTGGCTTTCGCGCCTCCGCCTCGGCGTGCGGGTAACCCCGGCCGAGACCGGCCCGGCGCCTGACGAGACCGATAGCCAGGGCCTGCGAGCCGCCTGACCGGGACCGGCACGTCGGCAGACGATAAAGGAGCTCACATGTCAGCAAGGCGAATCCTGGGGATCGGGGCCGGCCTGGCAGCCGGGCTCGTCCCGCTTGCCCACCCGCTATTCTTCCGGCGCTGGTGCCTTACCTGGGGCGCCCGGAGCAATGAAGTAGCAAGGAAGCTGCCGGGTGACGAGATGCTCCCCTGCGCCGGCCTGGTGACGACCCGGGCGATCACCATCAAAGCGCCGCCAGAAGCCATCTGGCCATGGCTGGTGCAGATGGGCAGCGGGCGCGGCGGTGCCTACACCTATGACTGGATCGAGAACCTCCTCGGCCTGAACATGCACAGCGCCGACCAGATTCTTCCGCAGTATCAAGACCTCAAGATCGGTGACGAACTTCCCATGGGACCTAACCGTCAGGTCATGCGAGTAGAGGTGCTCGACCCGCAGCACACGCTCACGGTCCGGATTTCCGACATGAACTGGGTATGGATCTTCGCGCTGGTCCCAGAGAACGGAACGACGAGGCTGATCAGCCGGAACCGGATCGTCACCGCAGGCCTGCCGCCGGCCAGCCGCCTGTTCTACATGCTGTTCATGGAGCCCGGAAGCCTAGTCATGGAGCGGAAGATGCTGCTCGGAATAAAGCAGCGCGCCGAGCGTCTGGCCGCCAACGTCTCGTGAGGTGGGCAGTGGTGGGCAGGCCGATCTGGTGCCTGGCCAAGGGGATATCGTGGCCGAGCCGTCGCCGCTTGCCTATCCGGCGACGCGGCGGGCTCTGGCTGGCTGCTTCGCGAGCACGATCCGCCTGCTGGCGCAGCCCCTGGTTCACGTGCCAAGGGCCGGGTGGCGAGCAGCCTGCGCTTTGCCGATGGCACCTCGGCGCGTGTGTACTGGGAAACGGTCGTGGACGATGGCCCGACGCTGGACCCGGCGTGCTCATCATGGAGTTTCGGGCGGATGCGGCAGCCTGGTGGCGCCTGGCCGAAGCAGTATGAAAAAAGAGGCCGTTTCGCCGACTGACTAGCGACTTATGACCCTTGGCGGCCGTCGCCCACGGATCCATCCTGACGCTGGGAGACCAGTGAGCTCCCCAAGAGGGTCCACGGCTTCCAGCGTGCTGGAAGGAGTCTGAGATGACGAAGATCACCGACGAGAGGCTCGCGCACCTTGACTCGGATACGCCTGCCAACACCGGACAACTCGCTCGCGAGCGGGCGATCAAGCAGATCGAGCGCAAGCGCCGTTACTGGATCAGTACTGCCGTGTCCGCCCTCGGCATGCTAACTCTCGCGGCCATTTGGGCCATCACGGAGTATCACAACGCGGGCGGCTGGCCCACCCAGGGATTCAGCCAGAGTTCCGGAATCCATGACGTGTGGAACATCTGGATCATCTACCCGGCGATCGCATGGGCGTTCCTGACGGTTGCATTCGGCCTGGGCGTATACCTGCGCAAGCCAATCTCGGAGGTCCAGATCAAGCGCGAAATCGAGCGCCAGGCGCACTCGACGCACTGACGCCCCTGACAGAAGGGTCATGGTGCTGTCCGTCTTCGTGGAAGGTTCGCCGCGCGCGTTCGGGCCTGGCCTGTGGCCTGGCCCTCGCCGTCACGCTCCGTGCCGTGCCGTGCGAGCAGGGCCAGGCCGCCGCGCTCGTCTTCACCAGTCCTGAGGGCGCGCCGCAGCGACACGGCAACTTCTACCGCCGCGCCTGGATGCCTGCGCTCAAGGCGCTTGGCCTGGAAGGTGAGCTCCACCTGCACGACCTTGGGCATACGGGCAACCAGCTCTCCGCCGACACGCGCGCGAACATCCGCGAAATGATGGAGCGCATGGGCCATGACTCGATGCGGGCCGCGCTCATCTACCTTCACAGCTCCGCCGATCGCCAGCGCGCCATAGCCGATCAGGTCGGCAAGTACGCCGAGACGGCACTTGGGCAAGACCAAAAGTTCTGGCACGCGGACGGCACGCGGTCAGGGGTCGAAAGTGAAAAACCTGAGTGCGCCCGGCGGTGGGAAGGGCGGCTGGCCCGGCGCACCCGGGAGCGTCATGCCGAGATCCGCGAGCGGCTCGAGGCCGGCAGTCGATCGCAGCCACCGGCCTGGACCGCAAGACCGTCCAGCGGTTCTCCCGCGCCGCCAGCCTTGACGAGCTCCTGGTCACGGCCGGGAGACGGGAATCGAAGCTCGACCCGTTCAAACCCTGGATCTGCTAGCGGTGGAACGAGGGCGTCACCGACGCCGCAGTTCTGCACGCCGAGCTGCTCCAGCGCGGCTGGAGCGGCAGCGCGAAGACCGTCCGCCGCTACGTCGCCCCGTTCCGGGAGGACCACACCGCACCGGACCCCGGCCCCGCGGTCCCCGGAACCCGGCACATCACCAGGTGGCTCCTGACCCGCCCCGACCGGCTCAGGCCAGACGAGCAGGCCTAGCTCGAGAACCTCCGCAGCCGCTGCCCGCACATCGACGCGCTCGCCCGGCACACCGCGGCCTTCGCCGAGATGATGACCGCCCGCACCGGCCACCGCGACCTCGAAGCCTGACTCACCGCCGTCGAGGCCGACGACCTGCCCGAGCTCCGCACCCTCGTCGCAGGAATCCGAACCGACCGGCAGGCCGTCACCAACGGCCTGTCCATGCCCTACAGCTCAGGCAGGGTCGAAGACACCGTCAACATCAAGACCATCAAGCGCAGCGCTCCTGCCGCAACGTGGTCCCCGGCGACGGCCGAGACCTTCGTCGACCTCGGCTTCGCCGGCCCAGCCACGCCGGCCGCGGCGATCGACCCCTCCGCGATCACGATCGGGTCGCTCTCCAAGGTGGTGCGGGGCGGGCCGCGGATCGGCTGGATCCGGGCCCAGGCCGACCTCGTCCAGCGGGTGGCCGCCCTGCCCGCCGCCACCGACATGGGCGGGGCGCTGCTTGACCAGCTGGTTGCGGTCGAACTGATGGGACGCCTGGACGAGCTCGCCGCCGCCCGGGTCGCCGAGGTTCGGCCCCAGTCGACGCGCTGCTGGCGACCTGGCCCGCGACCTGCGCGGCTGGCGGGTCAGCCCCCGGAGGGCGGCCCCTCGCTCTGGGCCGAGCTCGACGCGCCGCTGTCCACGCCGCTGAGCGTGCTCGCGCGGCCGGCCGGCGTCCAGCTTGTCCCTGGCTTGCGATTCGGTGCCGACGGAACCCTCGAGCGTTACCTGCGGCTGCCCTACACCCAGTCCGCCGAGGTGCTTGAGCGCGCCGTCACCCGGGTCCGCGGAGTCTGGGCGACCCTCGACCGGTCCGCCCTGGCCCCGCGGCCGCTCGTCGTCGACTGACAGGAAATCTGCCCTTACTTCTTGACGGTGAAGCCGGCGTCGACCGGAAGGGTCACCCCGGTGACGTAGCGCGCCTCGTCGGAGACCAGCCACGCGATCGCGTTAGAGATGTCGATCGGCTCGACCATGTAGACCGGGAGCGCGTTGGCCACCTCGTTGGACATCTGCGGGTCCGCCGCCAGGAACTCCGCCATCGCGTCGTTGACGATCATGGGGGTGTTCACCCCGGTCGGGTGCACGGTGTTGACGCGGATGCTGTACGGGGCGAGCGTGTTGGCGTAGGAGCGCATGAGCCCGACCACGCCGTGCTTGGCGGCGGTGTAGCCAAGGCCGCCTCGGGTGGGGCCTCCGATGCCGGTGATGCCGGCCGTGGAGCTGGTCAGCACGATCGCGCCGCCGGCGCCGCGCTCTTTCATCGACGGGATGGCGATCTCGACGGTGTTGAACACGCCGGTGAGGTTGACGTCGATGACGTCCTGCCAGGCGCTGTGCGGCTCGGAGCGCGACATCGGCGCGATGCCGGCGTTCGCGAGCACGATGTCGACCGGCCCCAGCTCGGCCACGCCCCGCTCGAAGACGTGCTTGAGCTGCGGTTCGTCGCGGACGTCGGCCTGCCTGGCGAAGATCCGCCGATCGAGCGCCTCCACCTCCCTGACCGTCTCTGCCAGGTCTTCCGGTGTGGCCAACGGGTAGGCCACGCTGTCGATCTGACGGCAGATGTCAACCGCGATGATGTCCGCGCCCTCCTGCGCGAGCCGGACGGCGTGGCTGCGGCCTTGACCGCGGGCGGCGCCGGTGATGAAGGCGACCTTGCCTTCGAGCTTGCCCATGATGATCTTGGGTTCCTCTCGGTTCGACGTGAAAGCGGGCTACGCGGTGAGCCAGGCGAGGGCGCCGCCCAGGTGCGCAAGGAACGCGGCGTTGGCGTACGCCTCGCTGATGTGCCCGAGCGCGGTGTAGAAGCTCCGGCCGCCGAGACGGTCATGACACCAGGCGAGCGGGTGGTCGGCGCCCATCGTGCCGCCGTCGTAGCTGGCCTCGTCCGCCGTGAGAAGGACGCGCACATCCGGGCGGGGATTGGTACGGAAGTTGTACCACTCGTCGCGCCAGGCCCAGGTCGGGCCGAGGTGCCTGGTGGATGGGTGGTCGTGATCCTCGACCACGATCGTGCCGTCCTGTATCTCCGGGTGCTCGTCGAACCAGGCGCCGACCAGCTCGCCGAACCAGGGCCAGTGGTACTCGGAGGCGGCCGCGCAGTGGATCCCGAGCCAGGAACCGCCGCCGGTCACATATCCCTTGAGCGCGTCCCGGCCGGCGTCGTCGAGGATGTCTTCGCTGGTGGACACGAAGACCACCGCCGCGTAGGAGCTGAGCAGGTCCGGCCGGAACGCGGCCGGGTCCTCGGTCGCGTCGACCGTGTAGCCGTCAAGACCGCGCAGCGCAGCCACGCCGGCCGGGATCGAGTCGTGCCGGTATCCGGTCGTGCGGGTGTAGGCAAGCAGCGGTGTGGTCATCGCGGCCTCCCTGGGCCTCTGGGCAGTGTGCTCTGACGCAAGATGACCTCGCCCGGGACCGGGATGATCCGCGGCCGGGCCGGGCTGGCGTCGCCGAGGACCAGGCTGGCGGCCATCTCGCCCATGTGCTTGAGCGGCAGCCGGACCGTGGTCAGCGGCGGGTACACGTCCCGGAGGGTGAGGATGTCGTCGAAGCCCGCCAGGGCGATGTCGGACGGCACCGAGATGCCGGCTGCCCGCAGCCGCGCCAGCGCGCCGACGGCCATCACGTCGTTCACCGCGAACACGCAGTCCGGCCGCTCGCCGCCGGCCGCAAGTACGGCGCTCATCGCCTCGTAGCCGCCGTCGCGGGTGAACGCTCCCTCGATCAGCCAGCGCGGGTCGACCTCGACCGACCAGGAGCGCAGCCCGGCCCGGAATCCGGCGACCCGGTCGCGCGCGGTGATCAGCTCGCGCGGCCCGGCCAGGATGGCGAAGCTGCGATGTCCGAGCGCGGCCAGCGCGTGCGCAAGCGCCTCTGCGCCGGCCGCGTTTTCCGGCATGATCGTGTCGACGCCGAGCAGGTCCTGTCCGATGCAGGAAACCCGGCCGCCGGAGGCGGTGAACGCGCTGACCTCCGCCCGCAGCGCCTCGCGGGCCGCCGTGTTGTGTGATCGGCTGCCGATCAGGACCACCGCGCGTGCCCGCTGGGCGCGCATCAGCGCGACGTACTCCCGCTCGCCCTGCTCGCCCGATGACGTGGACGAGATGCAGACAAGCAGCTGGTGCGTGTCGGTCGCCTCCATCAGGCCGGCCGCGATCGAGGAGAAGTAGGGATCGTCGATGTCGCGTACCATGACGCCGATCATGCTCGTGTGGCCGCTGGCGACGGCCCTGGCCTGGAGGTTGGCCTGATAACCGAGCTCGGTCACCGCGCGGTTGACCCGCTCGGCCATCTCCGGGCCGACCTTGCGGGCGCCCTCGTTGACCACCCGGGACGCGGTCGTCATCGACACGCCGGCCCGGTCGGCGACGTCCCGCAGCGTCGCCCGCCCGTCCCGGCTGTCGTGGGCGCCGCTCGGGCGCCTGGACCGGCCGCGTAGCGGCTGCCCAGTCGGTCCGGGGTCAGCAACGGCTGCTGGCTGCCCGTCCGGCCCGGTGTTGGCCGCGTGTCCATCGCCAGTCTGTTGCGTATCCATCGCCCGTCCGTGAGTGTCGTCGTGCGCCAGTCTCCGGGCGAAGCCTAGGCGTGGGAAAGCACTTTCCCTGACGGCTGAGAGGATACACCCATACCGTGACAACAGCGAAGATCATCCCAGCGGCTCTGGCCTGCCGCCTCGTCAGCAGCGGGGAGGGCGGCGGTCGGGCCGCCCGGCGATCCGGCCCTTAAGTTTTCCTGAGTTTCCGCTACTTTCCCGATATATCTCCGAGATCCGTTCGTAAGCGTACGGCTGTAGACAACCGTCCAGATGCAGAAAACTAGCCACGATAACGCCTCTACCTGCGAATATCCATACATTTCTCACTTCTTGACGACTTTAACCAAGGCTCGTACCATGTGGGAATGCGCTTTCCCGACCGGCTCAGGGCCGCGTTCGCAATGCGGCCAGGCCTTGCGCCCCGGCTGTTCGGCCCCGCCCAACTGGAGCGCATTCATGCCGTCGCCGACCTCGACGAGGAAGTGACGATCAGCGATTTCTCGCGCGCTAAGCCGGCCCTGCTGGCGGCGCTCGACGTGCTGATCACCGGCTGGGGCTGCCCGGAACTTGGCCCGGCCGAGCTGGACGCCATGCCCAGGCTGCGGGCGGTGCTGCACGCCGCGGGAACGGTCAAGTCGCACGTCGGACCGGACGTGTGGTCGCGCGGCATCCTGGTCACCTCCGCCGCCGACGCCAACGCCTATCCGGTCGCCGAGTACACGCTGGCGGCGATCCTGAACGAGGGCAAAGCGGTGCCCGAGCTGACCGTCGCCTACGCCCGCGACCCCGGCTTCGCCGCCGACGACCGCGTCGACATCGGCAACTACGGCCGGACGGTGGGGATACTGGGAGCGTCCAGGGTCGGCCGCCGGGTAATCGAGCTGCTCGGGTCGTTCGACTTCAACGTGCTGCTCTACGACCCCTACGTCCGCGACGACGACCCGGTCCTCGCCCGCGCCCGCCGGGTCGGGCTTGACGACCTGCTGCGGCGCAGCTCGATCGTGAGCGTCCACGCGCCGCTGCTGCCGGAGACGGTCGGCCTGGTCGGCCGCCGCGAGCTTGGGCTGATGAGACCGGCGTCGGTCCTCATCAACACCGCTCGGGGCGCCATCGTCGACCACGACGCCCTGGTCGCCGCCGTGCGCGCCAACGGCCTGCGGGCGGTGCTCGACGTCACCGAGCCCGAGCCGCTGCCGGCCGGCCATCCGCTCCGCACGCTGCCCGGGGTCATCCTGACCCCGCACGTGGCGGGCTCGCTCGGGAACGAACTGCACCGGCTGGGCGAGAGCGCGGTGCGAGAACTCGAACAGCTCGCGGTCGGCCGGCCGCCGAGGTTCCCGGTCAGCGGTCAATCCCAGGCCATGACGGCTTAGCCCGGCGGCCAACCAACGTCCACCCGCACTGCAGGAGAGGAGGCGGCCGAATGAGTTCGACAGCCCTGAGCTCGGCCCGGTCGGATGCCGCATCCGGTGGCTCCCGGTTCCGCGACCACGTCGACCACCCCGATTACGAGGTGCTCGCGTACATCGACGGCGACTTCCAGCCCGCCAGCGCGGACTGGATCCCGGTCCTCGACAAGGCGGCCGGCGTCCCGTTCGGCCGGTACAGGAACTGCTCGGCCGAGCAGGTGGACCAGGCCGTGGCCGCGGCCAGGCGGGCCCAGCCGGGCTGGGCCGCCACCAGCTCCACCACCAGGCAGACGATCCTGCGCGCATTCGCGATGGAGCTAGAGCTCCGTCGCGACGAGCTGATCGCGCTGATCATCCGCGAGACCGGCGGTGCCGCCGAGAAGGCCGAGGAGGAATTCGGCCAGTCGATCACGCAGCTGATGAACTCGGCCACCCAGCTGACCGAGAACGCGGGCGACATCCTGCCGCCGTACAAGCCCGGGAAGATCTCACTCTCGTGCGCGGTCCCGCTCGGCGTCGTCGGCCTGATCGTGCCCTGGAACCACCCGATGAGCCTGGCCATGCAGGCGCTGGCACCCGGGCTTGCGTACGGCAACGCCGTCGTGCTCAAGCCGGCCGAGCTGACCCCGATCGCGGGCGGCCAGATCCTGGCCGAGGCGGCGCGGGCGGCCGGAGTGCCGGGCGGCGTGTTCAGCGTGGTCCCCGGCGACGGCCAGGGCATCGGGCAGGCGCTCGTCCGTCACCCCGAGGTGGACATGGTCCACTTCACCGGCTCCGGTCCGGTCGGCCGCCAGATCGCCGGCCTCGCGGCCGCCTCCATGCGCCCGGCGGTGCTTGAGCTCGGCGGAGACAACGCCTTCGTCGTGCTCGTGGACGCCGACATCGACCGGGCGGCGAGTTGCGCGGTCTGGTCGGCGCTGTGGTACCAGGGCCAGACCTGCATCACCGCCGGGCGGCACATCGTGCTGCGCGGTGCCGCCCGGGCGTTCACCGAGGCGGTGGCCGACCGGGTCTCCAGGCTTCGGGTCGGCGACCCGCTGCGTGAGTCGGTCGACCTCGGACCGGTCATCACCGAGCGTCAGCTCGCTCGCTTCCATGACGGCATGGTGCTGCCGTCGGTCGCGGCCGGCGCCCGGGTCGCGGTCGGCGGCACCCACGACGGCCTGTTCTACACCCCCACCGTGCTCACCGGATGTCACTCCGGACATGCCCGTCTTCACCGAGGAGATCTTCGGGCTGGTCATGCCGATCACGGTGGTGGACACCGAGGACGAGGCTCTGACCTTGCTCAACCGGCAGCACAGCATGATGAATTCGGTCTTCACCGGCGACCACATGCGCGGCCTGGCCTTCGCCAAGCGCGCCGCCAGCAATGAAGTGCACGTCAATGACGGCTACGCCAGGCACGGGGGCGAAGGTCAGCAACGGGCCTTTACCCGACGGCAGTGGATCGGCGTCCAGACGACGGACGTCCCGTACCCGGCCTGGGCTGAATCTCAATCACCGGATCAGTGAACAATCAAAGGGAGAGCATAAGTTGAGAGGTTTTTCCAGACCCGGCCTCGCCGCGGCGGGCGTGCTCGCCGCCTCCGCTCTGGCCTTGGCCGCCTGCAGTTCAAGCTCGTCGTCGACGACGGCGTCCTCGACGGCGTCCTCGGCGGCGTCCTCGGCGGCCTCCTCGTCCAGCGCGGGCGGGGTGGTGCACCTGACGATCACCGACTGGGACAACGGCATGCCGGCCGTCGTCGCGCAGTGGAACAAGGAGCACCCGAACATCCAGGTGCAACTGATCAAGCCGTCCGGCACCGGTTACACCCTGTACAACAAGCTGATCACGGACAACAGTGCCGGGACCAACCCCGACATCTCCGAGATCGAGTACCAGGCGCTGCCCGAGATGGTCGCCAACAAGGTGGTCGTCCCGCTCAACAAATACCTGCCGAACCTGTCGTCGTCGTACAGCTCGCAGATCATGAACCTGGTGAACTTCCAGGGCTCGACCTACGGCGTGCCGCAGAACATCTGCCCGATGGTGTTCTTCTACCGCAAGGACGTGTTCGCCAAGCTCGGGCTGTCCGCTCCGACGACGTGGGCGCAGTACGCGGCCGACGCGGCCAAGATCCACAAGGCCAACGCGAAGGAGTACCTGGGCAACTTCGACGCCGCCGACCCCGAGTGGTTCGCCGGCCTCGCCCAGCAGGCCGGGGCCAACTGGTGGACGACCAGCGGCAACGCCTGGACGGTGGCGATCGACGACGCCGCCACCCAGAAGGTGGCGAGCTACTGGCAGGGCCTGGTCAACAGCGGGGTGATCAGCCCGGAGCCGAGCTGGTCGACCCAGTGGCTGACCGACATGAACCAGGGGAACATCGTCGGCTGGGTGTCGGCCCAGTGGGCGCCCAACCAGTTCCCCACGATCGCGCCGAGCACGGCCGGCAAGTGGGCCGCGGCCGCCCTCCCGGCCTGGACCGCCGGCGACACCACGGTCGGCACCTGGGGCGGCGAGGCTGAGGTGGTGACCGCCAACTCCAAGCACCCGCAGCAGGCGGCCGAGTTCATCAACTGGATGAACGACAGCCAGGAGGGACTCAACCTGCTGATCAAGAACGTGGCCGTGTTCCCGGCGGCGACGTTCGCCCGGACCTCGCCCGCGCTGTCGACCCCGCCCACGTTCATGTCGACCCAGCCCGGCTACAACACGCTGATGGCCTCGGTCGCCCAGGGCGTCAGGAACTTCCAGATCTGGGGCCCGAACGCGTCGGTCACCTTCAGCGCCTACTCCGACGCCTTCGCGTCAGCGCTGCAGAACCATAACTCGTTCGCCTCCGCGCTCACCACGGTGCAGAACACCACCGTGTCGAGCATGAAGAGCACCGGATTCCAAGTCGCCGGCTAGTTCCGTCATCGGCGCCCGGCCGCGGCGGGGGAGTGACCCCGCCGCGGTCGGCGCCACACAGAGAGAGGCAGCGACGATGGCGATCGCTGGCAGGAGAAAACAATCCAGCAAGCTGCCGGTGCTGTTCGTGCTGCCGGCCCTGCTGCTGCTCGCGGTGTTCACGTTCGGCCCGGCCGGCTACGCGTTCTACCTGAGCCTGATGAAGCTGCGGATCACCGGAGGCCTCCTCGGCACCTCCTCGACCCAGGTGTTCGCCGGCTTCAGCAACTACGCGAGCACCTTCGGCGACCCCGAGTTCTGGCACAGCCTGATCCGGATGCTGCTCATCGCGGGCATCGGGGTGCCGTCCACGGTGATCCTGGCGACGTTGTTCGCGCTGTGCCTGGACGCCAACTCGGCCCGGCTGACGGGCGTGGCCCGGCTGGCCATCTTCCTGCCCTACGCGGTGCCCGGCGTCATCGCCTCGATGCTGTGGGGCTTCCTCTACCTGCCGGGAACCAGCCCGATCGGCGGTTCGACCATCAACTACTTCGGCAACAACTTGATCTTCTTCACCGTGGCCAACGTCGCGGTCTGGGGAGTGGTCGGGTTCAACACGGTCGTGCTCTACACCACCCTGAGGGCGCTGCCGCGCGACGTCCGGCAGGCGGCAGAGATCGACGGCGCCTCCGAGCGCCAGATCGCGCTGCACATCAAGCTGCCGCAGATCGCCCCCGCGATCGCGATGATCACCCTGTTCAGCGTCATCGGCGCGCTGCAGCTGTTCAACGAGCCGACCACGCTCAAGCCGCTGACCAACGCGATCACCTCGACCTGGGTGCCGCTGATGCGGGTGTACTCCGACGCGTTCATCAACAACAACATCTACGGCGGCGCCGCCAGCGCGTTCAGCTTGCTGGTGATGACCGTGGCGTTCACCGTCGGCGCGGGCGCCGTCGCGACCCGGCTGTTTCGGAGGCAGACCAGATGACAACCGTTACCGCCCGCCGTGAGCCGGGAATCATCGCGCCGTCGGCCGGACGGCAGCCGCGCAAGGGCCGGACCAACTGGACCGCCACCACGATCTTGATCATCGGCGGGCTCTACTGCATCCTGCCTGCGCTCTGGATTCTGGTCGCCGCCACCAAGACCAACGCCCAGCTCTTCTCGACTGCGCCCTACGTGCCGTCCTTCACCGGCGCGTTCTGGTCGAACATGTCAGGGATCGTCACCTACAACCACGAGATCTTCCTGCGCTGGTGGCTCAACTCGGTGATCTACGCGGTCGGCGGCGGGATCCTGTCCACCGTATTCGCCGGGATGGCCGGGTACGCGCTCGGCAAGTACCGGTTCGCCGGCAGCAGGGCGATCTTCCGCATCATCACCGCCGCCATCCTGCTCCCGCAGGTGCTGCTGGCCGTGCCGCAGTACCTGCTGCTGGCGAAGTTCCACATGACCAACAGCTACGAGAGCGTCCTGCTGCCCCAGCTGATCAGCCCGTTCGCCATCTACCTGTGCAAGATCTACGCCGAGGCGGCGGTCCCTGACGAGATCATGGAGGCGGTCCGCATCGACGGCGGCAGCGAGTGGCGGATCTTCTGGTCGGTCGGCTCGCGGCTGATGCTGCCCGCCCTCACCACCGTGCTGCTGCTGCAGTTCATCGGGATCTGGAACAACTTCCTGCTCCCGTTCGTGATGCTCACAAGCAGCAACCTGTACCCGCTCACCCTCGGCCTGTACGGCATGCTGATGCCGACCGGCGGGCAGCCCAACCAGTGGTCGCTGGTCGTCGGCGGGGTCTTCCTCGCCATCGTCCCCCTGGCGATACTGTTCCTCTCGCTCCAGCGCTTCTGGCGCATCGACCTGATCTCCGGCGGCATCAAGGGCTAACAGCCGCGCTGCTAGAAGACGCCGTCGCAGCATCGCGCAGCGAGGCCCAAGCGAATCGAACATCCAGCATGTGCGTACGCACATCACAGCCCTGGTCGCCCAGGGGGTGGCCCGCAGGGTGCGGGGCGGGGCGATCAGCCAGCTGCTGCGAGCGGAGGATCCGCCGTTCCAGATTCGGGGGGTGGCGGCCGGGGATGCCAAGCGCCGTATCGAGCGGGTCGCCGCCGACCTGCTGGCCGAGGGGGAGTCGGTCGTCCTCGATAGCGGGACGACCGCGCTGGAGGTTGCGCGCTGCCTGGCGGGCAGGCGGGTCACCGTCATGCCGCCGTCGCTGCACGCGTGGTCGCTCGTCGGCGCGGAGGGCGTGCGGTTGCCGATGCCCGGCGGCGACGTGCGAGCCACAGGCCCGGGCGCTACCGGTGGTGCCGCTGCCGACCGTGAGCAGGTCCTCGACGCCGTCGCCGGTCATGTCCTGGATCACGGCGGCCGCCGGGCGGCCGCCGTGATCCAGCAGGTGTAGGTCTCCCCAACAGCGTCCCCGGCCGCGATCGCGACCACCGTCAGCACGTTGGTGACCCGGGTCGGGGTGATGGGTGATGTCGCCCCGTGTAGGGGGAACTGGTTGCGGCGGCGACGGTGACCGGGCTGCCGCCGTTGAGCTGGCAGTCGATCACCACCTCGGCGTCGGCCCGTAACTGGAGTCGACGGTCTCCAGTTGGGCGGCTGTCAGCTGCAGGGTGGCCTTGTAGGCGGTGCCGCTGATCGAGCAGGAGGCGGACGCCGACTTGATGGTGTCGCTGGTGTTCCCGGCCGCGTAGATGTCGTAGCTGACCGTCGGGGCGATCTTCTGCGCGTCCTGGCCGCTGGCGATGAAGGTGATGTTCCCGTCGCCGTCCACGGACGTGCCCTTCGCGCAGTCCGCGTCGTCCGAGGTGGACAGGGTAGGCGTGATCGGCGGGGTCGCGTAGGTGGTAGTCAGCGAGGCGTTCTCGTCGATCGCGGAGCCGGGGTCGGCGAACAGCTTCCAGCCGACACCGGAGGTGGCCTCCGCCTTCAGGCCCACGTTGAAGGCCGGGAACGACCCGGACTTGGTCGCGGCGTCGGACGCGGCCACCGACGCGATGTTGTAAGAGACGTCCTTGGCGCCGATCGGGCAGCCGGAAGCGCCGCCGATGGTGTCGGAGGAGTTCCAGACGTCATCCGAGCCTAGCTTGGTGCCCCACGACGGCTGGTTGTCATAGGTGGTGGACGAGGAGATCCCGCCGGTCTCGTACAGGTCGACCGGGGACGGGGTGTACGAGTCCGCCCAGACCTCGGGGAAGTACGCCGGCCTGCGCGCTGCTGGCCTGGACCCAGATGCTCGCCCTAGACGGCACGGCCCGCCGCTGGGAACCCAAGCGGATCCGGCTGCGCCAGTTCTCCGCCGCCGACCGATGGTCTACTCCAGTTCCAAGACGGCACTAAACGCCCTGACCGTGCATTACGCCCGAGAGCTAGCCGGCACGCCTGTCAAGGTGAACGGAGCAGCGCCCGGAGTCGTCGCCACCCACTTCAACGATTTCCGCGGCACCCCGCAAGGGAGCGCCGAGGTGGCCGTGCGACTCGCGACCCTCGGCGCGGACGGGCCGACGGGCGCGGTCTTCGAAGACGACACGCGCCTGGCCTGGTCACCCGGTACAGCCAACCGAATCGCCCTGAGGGTCGTCGCCACCGCCTGCTGCAGCCTGCGGCGTCGCCGCGGCGACGGTGCGCGGATCGTCGCTAGGTACCCGGCGGTCGCGGCCGTGACCATCTCCTTGCGAGCGCGTCTCCGGGATGGCTGCGCCTGTCGTGCGCGCTCAGGTCCGGTGTATGGCCGTATGGCGCCGGTAGCCGAGTGTCGCTAGCCGAGTAGTTGCTCCACGTGGGAGCCGACGGTCTCGTAGGTCGCCGCAGCCCGCTGGTCGAGGCTCAGGAGAGTCGCGTTGTGCTCGGCGGCGAAGGCGATCAGCGCGTCGTAGGCGGTCCTCCGAGGATCTGCCTGGCTGCCACCGTGGCGAGGAGCTCCTGATAGCCGTTCTCGGACAGGGTGAGGAAGGGGTCGGTACGCGATGGCGCGGCCCGCAGAGGGCTTGACGTGACTTAACGGTCAGGGCAACGGACGCGTCTACTTGATGATCTGAATCTCGCAGCGTGTGCGCGGCGCGGCGGTGATGCGCTCGTCGCCGGTGACGAGGATGGCCCCGGCCAGCTCGGCCAGGGCCACGTAGGCGGCATCGTAGGGCGTGAGGTTCTCGCGCAGTTCCCACATGCGCGGGAGCAGGGGTGACATGTGCCATCGGTCGACGGGAAGCACCATGAGGTCGACGACGAGGTCCGCAGCGGCGGCGGAGTCGAACTTTCCGCCGCGGACCAGGCCGCGCAGGGCGCTGAGCACTTGGGCGTCGAAGATCGAGGGAACCTGGAAGGCGGCGTCGTTTCCGGACAGCAGGGCCGCCGCCGGGCTTCCCGGCTCGGTCAGCGCGGTGACGGCGACGGATGCGTCCAGGACGTATCCGCTCACGGTTCCTGCCGGTCGCGTGCGGCGCGTACCGCGGCGACGGCATCGTTCATCGTCACGGTGGACCCGGTGGCCCTTGCCCGGGCCTGCGCCCGGGCGACGATCTCGGCCATGCTCGGCCGCTCGGCGAGCTTGCTCAGCTCGCCCAGCAGGTACGCCTGCATGGACTGCCCGGCGGCGGCGGCCTTCCTGGCAAGTTCGTCCCGGACGGGCTCGGGGACGTCGCGAATCTGAATCAACGGCATGCATTCATTATGCATAACGGATGCAGCTCTTGTCCATCCACCGGCCCGGGCTGGTTCCGGCAAGACGGAACCTCCAACCTCCCTTGGCTCCCCGTTTGGCTCCCAACGCGGATCCGCAGCATAAATCAGCTGGTCAGAGGAAGGTGTTTACGCGATCCGCTGCCATGGCGGCAGCGGGTCACAGCAAATCGCGAAATATCGCCTCGAACTGCAGGAACTACCTTGCGTTAGAGCAGGGGCCGCGTCAGCCGAGACACTGTGATGTGATCGGCTTGCACGCCGCCATGGGACTTGACCTGGGCAAACGGTGCTGAAAATAGAAAGTGCGCCCGGCAGGATTCGAACCCGCGACCCGCTGCTTAGAAGGCAGCCGCTCTATCCGACTGAGCTACGGGCGCTCGATGACCATTGTGCATGGCGAAGGTCACGCAACGGCTACACGTAGGTCGCAGTCCGCGAGAAGAAGAACCTGCTCAGCATACCGAACGTGACCGAACCTCCGTGCCCGCCGGCGATCACGGCCGCCGCGACCCTCTGCGAGCCCCTGCCGCGACGGGCCCATCGCGATAGTCTCCTGGGTATGCCCGACAAGGTTCTTTACACCGCCGAGGCGACCTCAACCGGCGATGGCCGAAACGGCCACGTCGCCTCCTCCGATCACAAGATCGACCTGGACCTGGCGTTCCCCCCGGAGATGGGCGGCACGGGCGCCGGGTCCAACCCCGAGCAGCTGTTCGCGGCCGGCTACGCCGCCTGCTTTCACAGCGCACTGCGCCTGGTCGCGGGCCGCGAGCACGCCTCCCTGGGCGACTCCACGGTGACCGCGCAGGTCGGCATCGGCCCCGACGGCGACGCCTTCGGCCTGATCGTGACGCTGGTCATCCACGTCCCCGGCATGGAGCGGGAGAAGGTCCGCGAGTTCGCCGAGGCGGCGCACCAGGTCTGCCCCTACTCCCGTGCGACCAGAGGCAACATCAGCGTCGAGCTGCGCGTTCTCTGAAATTCAAATTCCGGGGATATCGAACGGACCGTTGCTCCGCCGCATCCCCGCATTACTCCGTGGCCCAGGGGAACGATGACCCGTGACCATCCCCGCACGGACCTGGAGGTAAGCCGATGACCGAGATCGACCTGGACGCGATCAAGGCCGAGCGCGCTCGCCTTGAGGCCGCCTACATCACCCCCGGGCGGCCCGCAACCTCCGCCCGCGGCATCCACCACGCCGCGCTGATCTGCTCCGATGTCGAGCAGACGATCAAGTTCTACCAGGGCATCCTGGAGTTCCCGCTCACCGAACTCTTCGGCAACCGCGACTACAAGGGCTCGACGCACTTCTTCTTCGACGTGGGCAACGGCAACCTGCTGGCGTTCTTCGACTTCCCCGGCCTCGACCTGGGCCCGTACATGGAGACGCTCGGCAACATCAACCACATTGCCATTTCCGTCACCCCGGAGCAGTGGTCCCACCTCAGGACCAAGCTGACCGACGCCGGAGTCCCCTTTACCGAAGCGAGCGGCACCTCGCTGTACTTCAAGGACCCGGACGGCGTCCGCCTGGAACTACTAGCCGACCCCCTAGGCGAGATGTACGGCACCAAGGTCCTCTAACCCACCGGCGTCCGCCGAGCCCCTGTCACCTAAGCCACCCACGGGATCCCGTCCTAGTCACCGGCCAGCGGCGTCCGCCGAGCCCCTGTCACCTACGCCACCGACAGGTCCGGGCTCCTGTCGCCTACGCCATCGACCGCCCCTATTGGTGTCGGTGGCGTCGCTGACAGGTCGCGTTTAGTGTCGGTGGCGTTGCCGACAGGTGCTGGAGTTCCTGGAGCCTCTCAGCTGCGCCATCTGCCGGTCCGAGCCCGTGTCACTACGCCACCGACAGGATCGCGCTTCTTCGCTTCCCCCTTTGCTCGGGTGGCCGAAGGCGCGAAGGCGCAAAGCCCGGTCAGCTTCCTATCACTTCTGACCATTTTTCATCTTCCTATCGGTTCTCACCACTTTAGCGTCCGAATTGTCCGATTTTCGTGGTCAAAACTGATAGAAAGGTGAACCAAGTGGTCAGAACCGATAGAGAGATGGGGGCAGCTGTGAAAGGTGTGAATGGTGGGGTCGATGGCGTAGGCGACAGGCCTGACCTCGGCCTATTAAAGGGGTGCGCCTACCTGGTATGTAGGTGCAGGCCTAGCCGACGAGGATCGGAGCCAGTAGGCGGTGCCGACCGAGCCCGTCGAAGACGTGGTGACAGGGGGCGTTGTGGTCGAAGTGGCGGATGTGGCCTACCCGGGGAGGACGGGGGCCGGGTACGTCGTGCTGACCGATGCCGCCGTGGTCGGGGTCGGCGATACCGCGGGCACGGCCATGGGCAGCGCGGTTGTCGGGGACTTGGAGGGCGTTGGCGTCGGGGTCGGGTGGGGCGTGGCCTGGCGCTCGGCCTGCTGGTAAAGGACGCGCGTGGCCGACCCGAAGTAGGAGCTGTAGGAGGCCCACTCGTAGTCCCCGCCGAGTTCGTAGCCGCCGATTACGCCGAACACGGTGCCGGTCCCGTTCCTGGCGTTGTAGCCGATGATCCACGGTCCGCCGCTGGTGCCGGTCCAGAACCCGTGGCAGTAGAACTCCATCTGCCCGGTGCGGAACTTGAAGCTCTTGGTCGCGCAGCGGATGGGCTCGCCGTCGCTGTCGTTGTGGCCGATGACCTCGATCTTCTCGCTGTACCAGCGGGTGAACCCGATGGTGAGGCCGCCGGTGTGCGCCTGGATCTGCTTGCCGCCGGTGGAGGCGAGCGTGAGGAAGGCGAAGTCGAGGTCGGGGTTGTGCGAGAGCTTCCAGCCGCTCGCGATCGTGATGGTTTTGACCGGCCACGCCCCGTAGGGCTGCTTTCCGTTGTGGTAGCCGGGCACGTACTCGATGTTGGCCGCGAACCCTTTCCAGTACACGCAGTGCGCCGCCGTGAGCGCCAGGTCGTCGGCGGTCGAGTCCACCACCGAGGCGGTGCAGAAGTGATTCTTGCCGCCGGTCGTGTAGAAGAGCACCCCGGTGGTCGGCGACCCGGAGAACGGGACCGCCCTCGGAGTCCCCCTGGGCGCGGTGACCTCAGGAGTCGGCCGGCTTTGCGTTGGCCGAGTCGGCGTGCGGGTCACCGTGGGCAACTCGGTGAGCGTCAGGCTGCGGGGGAGCGCCGCCGCCGTCGCACCCTGCATCCGCTGCGGCGTCCAGTGGATCAGCGCCTCGCGCTGCGACGCCCCGCTCACTTGGTAGGTGATCCCCGTCCCGGGGCCGGCCGCGCTCGCGTCGACCAAGGTCGCACGGGCCGGCTGCGCGGTCCCGCCAGCCTCGGCAACGCCGATCATCATGGCGGCGGCGAGTACGCCGATTCCGGCGAGCACCCCTAGCACCGCCGCGCTCGCCTGATACCCGCTCCGTCGGGACACCCGGCCTCCAAGGGTTATTTTGTTGCTTTGTGCGTACTCGTGTGCATTCAATCACGCGAGACGCCACTGCTCCCGGCCGCCGGCTCAGGGCCGAAGTCGTACGCCTCGACGGGCAATATGTTCGATTCGTCGGCGCAGCTTCGGCCCTAAGAATGGCTGAGCTGGCCGCGGCGATCCCTATGAAGACAATTTACGCGCCGTGCGGGCGGAGCACGGGACCGTTCGATATGAATGGTTTTGAATTTTCACTAGAACCAAGAGGGCGATACGGAGAGCGTGCGGCCGACCCAGGATTGTAACTAGGTGGTTAAGGTGCGCTAGGTAGAACTGCCGATCTTCGCGCCAATTCATTCCGAGAGGTTGATCTGCGTGTAAAACTGGCTGCGAGCCGCACCAGACGACCCCCGGAGGCCCTTGATGAGCAAGGCTTTGCGTCTTCCGGAGGGCCTGGACACGACCAAGCCCTCCCCGGCGCGGATCTACGATTACATGCTCCGTGGGACCAGTCATTTTGACGTTGACGAGGAAGCCGCGAAGCGCATCTTGGCCGCGGTCCCGGAGATTAAGGACTGCGCCTGGTCGAACCGGGGGTTCCACCAGCGGGCGGCGGCCTGGATCGCCCGGCAGGGGGTCAGGCAGTTTATCGATATCGGCTCCGGCTTGCCCACCATTGGGAACACACACGAGGTGGTCAAGAAAATCCACCCGGACGCGCGCGTCGTTTATGTGGACAATGACCCGATGGTGGAACTCTACAGTCAGACGATCATCGACGAGGGCTCGGTCAGTGTGCTCTGTGGTGACCTGCGCGAACCCGACGCGATCCTCGGTCACCCGAGTGTGCGCGCGCTCCTCGACAGCGGGGAGCCGACCGGCCTGCTGATGACGGCCGTGCTGATGTTCGTCTCCGACGCCTCCGATCCGTGGGGCCTGGTCTCGCGCTACGTGCGCGCCGTCGGGTCAGGCGGCTATCTGTCGCTGTCGCACATCACCGATGACGCCAAGCCGCCGGTGGCCGTCGACGGGTTTCGACGGGTGTTCGACCAGGCGACCGAGCAGATGTACTTTCGCTCGAAGACCGAGATAGGGCGGTTCTTCGACGGGCTTGAGATCGTCCCCCCGTACCAGGGCGGCGTGCCTGCGCTCACGTACAGTGGCCTCTGGGGCGCCGAGGACGTGCAGCTCGCTGACAGTGACGGGTCTCGCTGGCTGTACTGCGCGGTGGCGAGGATCCCGTGATGAACTCCTCGGTCGGCGTCACGGCGGACACCATCAGCATCGGAGTCGAGGCAGAAACGGGCACTGAGGGCAAGCCAACTCCGGACGAGCTCGGCATCGACCTGGCTCGCCTGGTCTGGCAGCGGTCCGGGGAGGGCGACGGGTCGATCGAGATCGCCCTTCCGCTCAGCGTGCGCTGGACCCGCGGCGACTGGGTGCTGATGCGGGTGGCGGGCGATCCGGCCGGGCGCATCCTCGTGTTCGACAGGAATGAATGGGACTGCTTTCTCGACGGCGCGAAGAACGGCGAGTTCGACGACGCGACGGGCCCCGGTGAGTCCGATTCGTAGCGATATTCACCGAGACCTCTGACGCTGTATGTGAAAATCCTTGTTTGTGAATCGCAAGGTTGGTATGCTCGTGACCGCATACCTCAGGTCCTGTCGCCGTGCGTTGTTATCAGCGGTTCGAGCGTGCAAAATACCGGCAAAACCTGAGATGTCATATATCCCGGGCAACGCGGCGAGGACGGAGGGGATATCGATGAGCGATGATGCCTACGGCGCGACCGTGGCGAAGCGGCGTCTATCCCGGCGGCTGGCCGAGCTGCGGGGCGCGTCCGGCTACACCGCAAACCACGTCTGCGACATCCTGAACTGGGGCCGCGGCAAGGTCGGCCGGTTTGAGGCCAATCAGTGGAAGCGGCCAGAGATGAGCGATATCCGCGATCTCATCCGCATCTACGAGATCGAGGGCCCGGAGCGGGACGAGATCGAGGAGCTCGCGGTGCGCTGCCGGGTCCGCCCCTGGTGGCGAGAGTACGGCGAGATCTTCGACAACGAGTTCCCCGGTTACGAGAACGACGCGACGGCCATCCGCGTCTACATGCCACTCGTGCTGCCCGGCCTGCTGCAGACCTCCGCTTACATGGAGGCGCAGCTCAAGTCGGGTCCGCGCCCGCCCGCCTGGCGGCGCAAGGCGGTCGCCACCCGACTGCGCAGGCAGGAGATCCTCGACCGCGGCGACAGCACCGCGCCGCAGCTGTCGGTCGTGATCACCGAGGCCTCGCTGCGGTATCGGTGGGGCATGCACGGCGACCGCAGGGAGCAGATCGAGCACCTATGGGAAATGAGCAAGCGGCGCAACATCGATCTGCGGATTCAGCGGTTCGACGATGGTCCCCCCACCGGCCTGTTCTCGATGGTCAACATCTTTGACTTCCCCGGCGACGAGCCGTCGCTTGTCTTCGTCGAGACCGACTACTCCATCGAAGAGGTAAGCGCGCCGGACGCCGTCAATGGTTACATCCAGTCGTTCGAGCGCGCGTGCGATGCCGCGCTCGAACCCGAGGACACTACGGTGTACCTCGAAAAACTCGCCAAGAGAATGGAGTAACTACTCGTGATCGACCTGTCTCAGGCTATTTGGCGAAAGGCCGCGCTCAGCGCGCACAACGGCGGCTGCGTTGAGGTGGCAGCCAACCTTCCCGGCGTAACCGCGGTCCGTGACAGCAAGCGCCCGGAGGGCGGCGCTCACGTCATCGACCGGTCCGCCTTCACCGCTTTTCTGGTAGACGTGCAGGGGGGGCGCTACGATATCTAGCTTCTTAGGTGTCGTGACGCACGACACGAGGGTCCCCTGGGGTGCATCCCAGGGGACCCTCGTGTTTTCTGCGAGCCCTGTCTCGTGAGCCCTGGCGGCTCGCCGCGTCATCGCGGCTCCCGGTCGCCACGTGCGAATGTACCCCGGCCGGGTCCGCGGCTGCCAGACCAAGCGCGCAATCAGTTGCGCGTGGCGCAATTGCACAGTCGTGTGATCTATGTGAATCCTTCGAATCGTGGAATACAATCGGCGTCGATGGTCGGCCGGCCGACCGGCGGCTGCGTCGACGCGCCGGGGCGATTTCGCGCGGTTAGGAGGTGCTGTCCCCTCGGAAATGGCCACCGGTGCGTAGAAATGCAAGCTTTCGGGAGGAGTAATTGCCCCGATTAATGCCCATTTGTTGGCTTATGGCCCGCCAGGCGGGCGGGCGGTGCCGCTTCCCTATCTGTGACCCGCAGAGTACTGTGAAGTGACATACATGACTCTGAAGCTGTGCTTCGCAAGTTGGGAATCAGGTCGGCAGAGGGGGGACCCGGTAGCGGCGCGACGGGGGCTCTGACGGCACTACGGTGGCTTGGGCCGGAGGCATCGATATGGATGACGGGTTGCGGACGGTGCAGTTTCGCGCGTGTGGCGTGTGGGCGCTCCCGGGGGACCCAACCTGCGCGGGCGTTGCCCGCCGCCTGTTCCGTCGGGTGGCAAGCGGGCTCGCTCTCGAACCCGAGGCCATCGACGACGGCGTGACGATGGTCAGCGAACTCGCCGCCAATACGCTGCACGTGAAGCAGTGGCGGCCCGCCCCCGCCAACCCCGAGCTCTGGCTGTACCTGCGGGGGGTCGGCCCGCAGGCAGAGCTCGTGTGCAAGGTCTTCGACACGCTTCCTGGCTGGGTGCGCGGCAACGTGCCCGGCCGCACCGTCGCCCGGCCGCCGACTGACGCGACGAGCGGACGGGGCCTCGAGGTCGTGCACGAGCTGTCATCGGGACGCTGGGGCCATCATCTCTCCCGGGCTCGCCTGGCCGGTACCGTCCTGCGCGGCAAGGCCGTCTGGTTCGCACTGCCCGCGCCCGCGGACGCCCGCGACGCCGGGCGGTCGGCGGGCCGGGGAGATCCCGCCACCGCTGGCGAGGCGACCACCGAGCTGGAGAAGGACCTCGGCACCCGAGGTTTGGCCGACAAGCTGGTGCGGGCGGACGACCCTGGGGCGGACATGGCCGTGCTCTCGATCGCCAGCGGCCTGACGCTCTGGTGCCGTTCCGGCGCGGCCTGGCTGCGGGCGCGGGGCACCGCCGTCCAGCAGTGGAGCTACTGCGACCTGGTCGAGGTGGCGGAGCAGGCCGTCCAGGCGTACGAGACGACAATCGCGGTGGCCGAGCCCAACGCGCTGATCGCTGCCACGACAACCGGGGCTTTAGTCTCCTGCAGTACGAGACCGGTTCTCAGCATTCTCCCGGCGGGCGGCGTGAGCGGTCAGGGCGGCGTCGGAGCAGCAGTGCTACCCGATCCGCGCGGCGACCGACCCGTAGGCGTCGAGCACGATGTCCCAGAACCGGTCGGCGTTGATCGCGGTGGCCACGCGAGCGTTCGGGATGCTGGATTCTGAGAAATCACTCACCGTCATGCCAGAAGTCAGCCTGCCGGTGGTTTCCACCTCCACCAGCGCCGGCGTGTAGTCGAAGACCGACAGGTCGGCGATGGAGACGATCGCGCACACGTCGTGCACCGGCGGCTCGCCCGCGCCGTCGGCCGAGTCGCGGTACTGCGCGAGGGCCGGGAGCAGCAGCCGTGAGCCGAGTTCCCCCAGTGTCCGCATCCGGCCCTGGACGGCCTCGGTCGCCCGCGCCAGCAGCGTGACGTCGAGCCCGATCATCCGCACGCCCGACGGCCAGCCCGCGCCGAACACGATCGCCGCCGCCTCGGGGTCCGCCCAGATGTTGAACTCGGCGGCGGGGGTCACGTTGCCGCGCGACGCCGAGCCGCCCATGATCACGAAGTCCCTGACCCACGACGCCAGCCGGGGCTCGCGCCGCAGCGCGAGCCCGATGTTGGTCAGCGGGCCGGTCGCGACCAGGGTGATCTCGCCGGGCGCGGCGGCGGCCGCCTCGATGATGAAGTCGATGGCGTGCCCGGCCTCGGCCGGCCGCGCGGGGGCGGGCAGCATCGCCCCGCCTAGGCCGCTCTCGCCGTGCACGTGCCCGGCGTGCAGCGCCGGGCGCAGCAGCGGCGTGCCGCACCCGGCGGTGACCGGCACCGAGCCGAGGCCGACGAACGACGCCACCGCCAGGGCGTTGGCGGTGGTCTTGGCGAGCTCGACGTTGCCGGCCACGGTGGTGAGGCCGGCCAGCTCGATCTCGGCCGACCCGGCGGCGAAGGCGATCGCCAGCGCGTCGTCGATGCCGGGGTCGCAGTCGAGGATGATGGTGGTGCTCATGGTGAGGTCCTGTCCGTCGCTGCCTGGGAAACAGACCGAAGGTATCGAACGGACCCTGCATTTCACCCGACCGCTCCCGGTTGAGCCGTCTTCGCGGGCGGGCGCGGCGCCGGGCCGACTCGCCCGGGGCCGAACCGTCTCCGTTGGTCGGCCGGGCGGTTGGTAGCCTTGCCCCGACGAGGAGGTCGTTTGCGATGCACCAGCCGCCCATCCCGCAGATCGACGCTGAAGACCCGGAGATCGCGGGGCTGATCCACGACGAGGCACGCCGCCAGCAGGACAAGTTCCGGTTGATCCCGTCGGAGAACTACGTGTCGGTGGCCGTGCTCGAGGCCTCCGGCACGCTGCTGACCAACAAGTACTCCGAGGGCTACCCGGGCAAGCGCTACTACGAGGGTCAGCAGTTCATCGACCCGATCGAGTCGATCGCGGTGGCGCGGGCGCAGGCGCTGTTCGGGGTGGAGCACGCCAACGTGCAGCCGTACTCCGGGTCTCCTGCCAACCTGGCCGTCTACCTGGCGTTCGCCTCGCCCGGCGACACCGTCATGGGGCTGGCGCTGCCGATGGGCGGCCACCTGACCCACGGGGCGGGGGTGGCGGTGGGCGGCAAGTGGTTCAACGCGGTTCAGTACGGGGTGCGCCGCGACACCGGCCGGATCGACTTCGACGAGGTGCGCGACCTGGCGCTGCGGGAGCGGCCCAAGATCATCTTCTGCGGTGGCACGGCGCTGCCCCGGACGGTGGACTTCCCGGCCTTCGCCGAGATCGCCGCCGAGGTGGACGCGGTCCTGGTCGCCGACATCGCCCACATCGCGGGCCTGATCGCGGGCGGCGCGCACCCGTCGCCGGTCGGCTACGCGCCGGTGATCACCACGACCACGCACAAGACGCTGCGCGGCCCGCGCGGCGCGATGATCATGACCGACGCCGCGCACGCGTCGGCGGTCGACAAGGCGGTCTTCCCCGGCCTGCAGGGCGGACCGCACAACCACACGACGGCCGGCATCGCGGTGGCGCTGCGGGAGGCGGCCCAGCCGTCGTTCCGCGACTACGCGGCGCAGGTGGTGGCCAACGCCGCCGCGCTGGCGACCGCGCTGCAGTCCCGGGGCTACGACCTGGTGTCCGGCGGGACCGACAACCACCTGCTGCTTGTCGACCTCACCTCGAAGGGGATCGGCGGCAAGCCGGCCGCGAAGGCCCTGGACAAGGCCGGCATCGAGCTGAACTTCAACGCGGTCCCCTACGACACGCGCCGGCCGTTCGACCCGTCCGGCATCCGCCTCGGCACCCCGGCGATCACCACCAGGGGCCTGACCGAGAAGCACATGCCGCAGCTGGCGGCCTGGATGGACGAGGCGATCACGGCGGCGGTCAAGGACGACGAGGCGCCCCTCGGCCGCATCGCGGGCGAAATCCGCGAGCTGATGTCCGCCTACCCCATCCCCGGCTGGACCGCCTAGCCCCGGTCTCGTTCCCCGTCCCGTCAGCCCGCCTGCGCCTTAGTGTCGGCGGGCTGACGGGCGTTTTGGCACAACGTCGAACTTCTTATCCCGTCGGGCTGAAAGCGCCGTAACGTGACGCTTATCTGTGCCTGGCTTTCGATGTCATTGTTGAGCATGAAGTTGCAGGCGTTGCCAGTGATTTGACTGCATGTTCGAGTGAATCTATATTCGATCATGCTGTTGGGTTCGTCGGGTCGGGCGAACGTTGGTTTCGCCCGTCTTCCCCCGGGCGGGCCGGCCCGCGCGAGCCACGCCGCGCGGCGCTGGTGGCTTGGCGTGCGGGAAGTGCAGGGCAAGATATGGCTCGGGTGTACGGAGAACCGGTCGAGGTCCAGACGGGGGAGGACGGCCTGCCCGTCTGGTTCGGGTGGCGGCGACGGCGCTACGCGGTGCACGCGGTTCAGGAGTACTGGATGGTCAACCGCGACTGGTGGCGGGAGTCCAATCCGGTTCCGGCCCGGCCCGAGCTTGAGTTCTGGCGGGTCGAGGCGTCGGCCGGCCGCGGCCAGCCGGCCGGCACCTACGAGCTGCGCCGGGACATCGCGGCCGACGCCTGGACCCTGCGCCGAGTCGAGGACTGATGACGCTCGGAGACCGCACTGAGTTCACGCACCTGCAGGTCGCGTCCTCGTACTCGCTGCGCTACGGCACGGCGACCCCGCGAGCGCTGGCCGCCCGCGCGGCCGACCTGGGCATGCCCGCGCTCGCGCTGACCGACCGCGACGGCCTCTACGGCACGTTCAAGCACGTCCAGGCCTGCGTCGACGCCGGTATCAAACCCCTGCTCGGCGTCGATCTGGCGTTGTCGTCTCCCGGCGAGACGGGCTCGCGGGCCGGCCGGGTGACGCTGCTCGCGGTCGGCCGCCAGGGCTGGGCGTCGCTCTGCCGCCTGGTGTCGGCCGCCCACGCCGCGTCGGCGACCGAGGGGACCCGCGCGGCGCAGGCGGCCGAGGGGACCCGCGCGGCGCAGGCGGCCGGGGGCGGCCGAACGGCCCGCGCGGCCGACGACGACGTGCCCGCGGTCACCCCCGAGCTCGTCGCCGAGCACGCGGCCGGCCTGATCCTGCTGCTCGGCCCGGCCAGCGACGTCGGCCGGGCGGTGGCCGGCCACCGCCGCGACCAGGCCCGGCGGCTGCTGGCCCGCTGGCGTTCCCTGGGCTGCGAGGCCGTCGTCGAGATCGTCGATCACCTGGAGCACAAGTCCACCGCCAACGCGGCCCGGCTGGCCGAGCTCGCCCGCGACACCGGGACCACGGCCGTGCTCGCCAACGCGGTCAGGTACCTGGACCCGGCCGACAGCCCGGCCGCCCAGGTGCTCGACGCCGCCAGGAACCTGGTACCGCTCGGCTCGCCCCGGCTTGTCCCCCACAACGGCCGGGCGTACCTGGCCGGGCCCGCTGACATGGCCCGGGTCGCCGAGCGCGTCGCCGCGGCGATGACCGGGCCAGGCGGCCGGTCGGCCGACACGCGGGCCGCCGCCCGGCTGCTCGCCGACACCGCCGAGCTAGCCAGCCGGTGCGCCCTGGACCCGGCCGGGGACCTCGGCGTCGGCGCCCACCATCTGCCCGAGTCGCAGGGCGCCGTCGGCCAGCAGCAGCGGGCGCTCCGCGCCCGCTGCGAGCACGCGATCCTGGACGGCCGCTACCGCACCGCGCACCCGTCCGCCCGGCCGGGCATCAGCAGGCAGCGCGCCGCCAGGAACGCCCGCGACCGCCTCGAGCACGAGCTGGCCATCATCGGCGCGACCGGCATGGCGCCGTACTTCCTCACGGTGGCGGACGTGGCCGACCGCATCCGCGCGGCCGGCATCCGCTGCGCGATCCGAGGCTCGGGCGCGGGCAGCTTCGTCAACCACCTGCTCGGCATCAGCGCCATCGACCCGCTCGAGCACGACCTGCTGATGGAGCGGTTCCTCACCCCGGTGCGGTCCACGCTCCCCGACATCGACCTGGACGTCGAGTCGGCCCGCCGCCTGGACGCGTACCGGATCATCTTCGACGCCTACGGGGCGGAGCGCACCGCCTGCGTCTGCATGATGGAGACCTACCGGGCGCGCAGCGCGATCAGGGATGTCGCCGCCGCGATGTCGCTCCCGCCGGACGAGATCGGCGCGATCGCCAAGGCCTTCCCGCATATCCGCGCGAAGCACATCACGGCCGCGCTGACCGAGCTGCCGGAGCTCCGCCGCTCCCGGGTCAACACCGAACAGCTAGCGACGATCTTTCACATAGCCGAGCAGCTGGACGGTCTCCCGCGCCATGTCGCGATGCACCCGTGCGGGGTGCTGCTCTCCGACCGGACCCTGCTCGACCGGACGGCGGTGCAGGCGAGCGCCGAGGGATTCCCGCTCAGCCACCTCGACAAGGACGACGCGGAGATCGCCGGCGTGATCAAGCTGGACGTGCTCGGCGTCCGCATGCAGTCCGCGATGGCCCACACGCTGGCCGAGATCGAGCGGACCACGGCCGAGAAGATCGACATCGACGCGATGCCCCGCGACGACGGGCCCACCTACGCGATGATCGGCCGGTCGGACACGCTCGGCTGCTTCCAGATCGAGTCGCCCGGCCAGCGCGAGCTGGTGAAGAAGATGGCGCCGCGCGACGTCGCCGACCTGATCGTGGACATCTCGCTGTTCCGGCCCGGCCCGGTCAACTCCGACATGATCACCCCGTTCCTGCGCGCCCGGCACGGCCTGGCCGAGCCGCGCTACCCGGACGAGAAGCTGCGCGAGGCGCTGCAGGAGACCGGGGGAGTGGTGGTCTTCCACGAGCAGGTGCTGCGGATCATCGACGTGCTGACCGGCTGCGGCCTGGCCGAGGCGGACCTGGTCCGCCGCCATCTGTCCGCGCCCGGCGGCCCCGAGCGGACCGCCCCCTGGTTCCGGGCCAAGGCCGACCTCAGGGGCTTCGACCCGGAGACGATCGAGCGGGTGTGGGAGGTGGTCGCGGCGTTCGGCGGATTCGGCTTCTGCAAGGCGCACGCCGCCGCGTTCGCGATCCCCGTCTACCAGTCGGCGTGGCTCAAGCGCCATCACCCGGCCGCGTTCTACGCCGGCGTGCTCACCCATGACCCCGGCATGTACCCCAAGCGCGTGATCATCGGCGACGCCCGCCTGTCCGGCGTCCAGGTCCTCCCGGTGGACGTCAACGCCTCCTCCGGCGAATGGCGGACGGAGAAGGTCGACGCTCCCGCTCCCGCTCCCGACGACCGCAGGCCGGGCCGCTGGGCCATCCGCCTTCCCGGACGCCACGACGACCAGCGGGCGGCCGGCCGCGATGCCCCGCCGGCCATCCGCTGCTCGCTCCGCGAGGTGCGGGGCATCAGCGACGCCGAGGTGGAGCGCATCGTCGCGGGCCAGCCCTACACCAGCCTGCGTGACTTCTGGGACCGGGCGAGAATCTCCCGCCCGGTCGTAGAGCGGCTGGCCCTCATCGGCGCCTTCGACTCCCTCTATCCGCCCGCCCACCCCGCCTATCCCGCTGCTCTCCCGGCCCCGCCCTCCCCAGGACCGGCTCCTCGCCCGAGTCAGCAATCCCACCTCCAACCAGGCAGTGCCGCAATGCCCGCCCAGCCATCCGGCGCCCCGCCCGCGCCGACCCGGCGGGACCTGCTCGCCCGGGTCGGCGTGCTGGCCAGGCAGGCCGCATCCGCGCGACAGGGAACGTCGCTGGCCCTTGACCTGTTCGTCAGCGCCGATACGGCCGACGGCATGGCCGACCTGGTTCCCGCGGGCGAACTGCGCGAGCTCGACCTGGCCGAACGCGTCGAAGCCGAGCTGGAGATCCTCGGCTTCGACGTCAGCCAGCACGTCATCGACTTCTACGCCGACCTGCTGGCCGAGCTGGACGTGGTCCGCTCGGCCGACCTGGACCGCTGCAGGAACGGCGAGACGATCCTGGTGGCGGGCGCGAAGGTGGCGACCCAGACGCCGGCCGTCCGTTCCGGCCAGCGGATCATCTTCGCGTCCCTCGACGACGCGGTCGGCCTGGTTGACCTGGCGTTCTTCGAGTCGGTGCAGGACCGGTGCGCGGCCAGGCTCTTCGGCTCCTGGCTGCTCCTGGTCCGCGGCCGGGTCCGCCGGGCCGGCGCGGGCCCGATGGCCGTCACCGTGAACGCGACCGAGTGCTGGGACATCCCCGCGCTGGAGGAGATCCGGCTGGCCGGCGGCATCGCGGCCGTCCGCGCCGCGCTGGCCACCGGCCATGATCTCCAGGCAGGCCAGGCGCCCGCAGGCACCCGCAACCCGGCCGTCCCCAAAAACCTCATCACCCCCGCCGACCCCGGAGCCGACCCGGCAGCCGACCCGACTGGCGCGGACCCGTCGCCGGACAACCCGTCCGCCCGCCCGCTGGTCTTCGCCAACGGCTTCACGCTCTCCCCCTACGCCGAGACCGGCGCCCCCGGCGGCAACCTCAAAACCCCACCCCGCACCCTCTGGCACGCCAGTCCCGGCAGCACCTCAAGCTAGGCCTAACTTCATATCGGTTTTAACCATTCTCTCCATCTTCCTATCGGTTCTGACCACGAAATTCCGACAAATCGGACGCAAAAGTGGTCAGAACCGATACCAAGATGAAAAAGTGGTCAGAACTGATAGAAAGTTGAGCGCGCCGCTCGCGGGCGGCCCCATCCGTTTGCGAGTATTAAGCGGTGACGCGTACCGCTGTGCCCGATGTTGTCAGCAGAAACACGGTCAAGTCGGCCAGGCAGTGGCGGGCCAAGGGGATCTCGCCGCCGCTGCTGCGCTCGCTGGTCCGCTCGGGCGACCTGGTCCGGCTGCGGCAGGGCGTGTACGCGACCAAGCGCGCGCTGGACTGGGCCGGCGCCGACCCGGTGCGGGGGCACGCCCTGAAGGTGCTGGCGGCCCAGGCCACCGCCGGGGGAAACGCGGTCGCGAGCTACCACTCGGCCGCCCTGCTGCACCGTCTCAGCCTGCTGACCGCACCGCCGAACGACACCGTGACCCTCACGCTGGCCAAGAAGTGGAACCGGACACAGACCGCGGACGTCCTCTTTCACACCAGCGAGCTTCCCAAGGAGCACGTGACCAGGCTCTACAACCTGCCGTTGACGACGGTCGCGCGGACGGTGGTGGATCTGGCGCGGACGCTGCCGTTCCTGGAAGCAGTCGTGGTGGCGGACTCGGCCCTCCAGCAGGAGAAAACGACCAAGCCGGAACTCCAGCAGGTGCTGAAGCAATGCGCAGCCGGCTGGCCCGGCGTCAGGCAGGCCAGGCGCGTCATCGACTTCGCCGACGAGCGCGCCGAGTCGCCGCTCGAGTCGGCCGCCCGGGTCGTTTTCGCCGAGGCCGACCCGCCCCTGGACCCGCCGGAATTGCAGGTCACCATCCACGGCGCGGAATTCGCGGCCCGGGTCGACTTCCTCTGGCGCGCCGCCAAGGTGATCGCCGAGGCCGACGGCCTGGTCAAGTACAACGACCGCAAGGACCTGCTGGCCGAGCGCGAGCGGGACCACCAGCTCCGCGCGGCCGGCTACACCGTGGTCCACTTCACCTGGCAGGAGCTATTCCAGACGCCCGCCGTGGTGCTGGACCGAGTTCGCGGCGCGCTCGCCGCCGCCGGATCGGCCGCGATCTAGCGACCTACTCAGGCGCGGGCTTGCGCCAGTCGATCGTCGGCCGCAGTGCCTCCGGCCGGACCCGGTGCGAGTACCGCTTGGTGATCGAGAACAGCGACTCGATCAGCGTGTCCGACAGCAGGTGCGGCTCGAGCCCCAGGTCGATGAGCGCCGTGTGCTTCACCTGCCAGTAGTGCTCCGGCGCCTCCACCCGGGGGTTGGACAGGTTCTCGATCGTGACCGGCCCCGGGTAGGCCGCGGCCACCACGGACGCGATCTCGCTGACCGACATCGACTCCGTCATCTGGTTGAAGACCCGGTACTCGCCCGCGGCGGCCGGGTTCTCGATCGCCAGCCGGACGCACGCGACGGTGTCGCGGATGTCGATCAGCCCGCGCACCTGCCCGCCCGACCCGTACACGGTCAGCGGGTGCCCGATCACCGCCTCGATCACGAACCGGTTCAGCACCGTGCCGAAGACGGAGTCGTAGTCGAACCGGGTGGCAAGCCCGTCATCCAAAACGCGTCTCAGTCGTCGCCTGCCCGTACACGACGCCCTGGTTCAGGTCGGTCGCCCGCAGGTCCCAGATCCGGCAGGCGAACTCGATGTTGTGCGAGTCGTGCACCTTGGACAGGTGGTAGAACGACCCGGGCCGCTTCGGGAACAGCACCCGATCCGTCCGCCCGTTGTGCTCGATGTCGAGCCAGCCCTCTTCGATGTCGATGTTGGGCGTGCCGTAGGCGCCCATCGTGCCCAGCTTGACCAGGTGGATGCGCGGGTCGATCTCCGCGATCGCGTACAGCAGCGTCAGCGTGCCGAGCACGTTGTTGGACTGGGTGTAGAGGGCGTGCGACCGGTCGATCATCGAGTACGGCGCGGCCCGCTGCTCGGCGAAGTGCACCACGGCGTCCGGCCGGAACTCGCGCAGCATCCGATAGGTGAACACCGGGTCGCACAGGTCGCCCACGTAACACCCGATGGACGCGCCGGTCAGCGACTCCCACAAGGCGATCCTGGCTCGCAGCGGCTCGATCGGCACCAGGGACTCGACGCCGAGCTCGTCGTCGTAGTGCCGCCGGGCGAAGTTGTCGGCCACCGCGATCTCGTGGCCGCTGGCCGACAGATGAAGCGCCGTCGGCCAGCCCAGGTAGCCGTCACCGCCAAGCACCAGAATCTTCATGCCGCCTCCTCCTGTCCGACCTCGGATGCCAAGGTTACGCTCCGAAGCGATCGCCCACGAGTCAACAGGTCTGGGCAACGGCGAGCGGCCTTACAAGGTAACGTGAAATAAAGTACGCGTGACCGAAGCATCCTCGCAGATGCGCCTGATCCGGCGCTTCCGGGGTAGTATCAGGACCCTGAGGTTTCCGTGCTGTTGACTTGAGTAACACCAGTCGCTCTGGTTCCCGACCCAAGGAAGCATATGGCATTCGCTCAGAACCGCCTCGTGATGAAGCTCCGCACCAAGGTGGGCGTTCGTTTCACCCGTTTCGTGGGGGTCGCGGCCGCGGCGCTGGCGACTAGCGAGATCCTGCTCGCTATCTGCGACAGCGGGCTCCACATGACCTCGACGCCTGCGGCGCTGGTGGCCACGTTCGGCGGCGCGGCGGTCAGCTACGTGCTGAGCCGCTGGGCCTGGGAGCGCAAGGGCAAGCCGGACGTGCTCCGCGAGACCGTCCCGTTCTGGGTGATCTCGGCGATGGTGTGGGTGATCCTCACGCTGGCGACCAAGTTCGGCTACCACCTGGCGTCCTGGATGGGCCTGCAGCACGGGATCAAGCGCGCCGCGGTCGTCGGCCTCGTGTACCTGGCGGCCAACGTCGTGACGTTCGCGCTCCGGTTCGTGATCTTCCACTACGTGCTGTTCGCCGACCGCACCACCGCCGCCCGCGCCGCGGCCACCGGCCCGGACTCGGTGCCGCCGGGCACCCGCACCGCCCCGTCGCCGTCCGACGTGACGGCCGCGGCCGCGTCCGACGCCGCCCCCGTCGTGGTGTCGGTGCCCGTCTCGCCCGCCGCCACGACGTCCGCCGACCCGGCCGCCAAGCGCACCAGCGCCAAGTCGTAACTGCGAAGCCTCAACGCCGCGTCGCCTTCGGGCGGCGCGGCGTTCTGCGTACTCGGGACGGGAGAGGCAGCCCGCCGCCCGCGGCGGGAAATTCAAAACCCTTTATCCCGAACGGACCCTGGTTTCACCCAAGCGAAAAGGCCTGGAACGTACTCAAGTTCCAGGCCTTTTCGCGTTGGCGTGCGCTGTGGGCTGCGGCTACTTGCCGCGGTTGCGGCGGCGGCTCTCGCGCCACCAGGTGCCGAGCACGACCCGCATGAACCGGCTGCCGTAGAAGATGTTGTTCAGCCCGGGGATGTGCAGGTTGTAGAGCGGGTTCTGGCCCTTCTTGGACTCGCCGACCGCCCGCTTGTGGATGGTGGCGGGGACCTCGAGCAGCTTGTACCCGTGGGTGATGACGCCGATCAGCAGCTCCGACGCCTGGTACTGCGGCTGCTCGAGCTGGACGGCCCCGGTCACCTCGGCCCGCATCGCGCGCAGGCCGAAGGTCGTGTCGCCGATCTTCTGCCCGGTGAGCAGCGTCACCAGGGCGGCGAAGAACCGCACGCCCGCCTTGCGGATCGGGTCCTTGGTCTCCTCGCTGCCCAGCCGGCGGGACCCGGTGACGAAGTCGGCCTTGCCGTCGATGATCGGCTGCAGCAGCGTCGGGATCTCGGCCGGGTTGTACTGGCCGTCGGCGTCGGTCGTGATGATGTACTGCGCGCCGCCCTCGCGGGCGATCCGGTAGCCGAGGCGCAGCGCGGCGCCCTGGCCCCGGTTGACTGGGACGTCGGCGACGATCGCGCCCGCCGCGTCGGCCTCCTTGGCGGTCGCGTCGGCGCAGCCGTCGGCGACCACGATCACCTCGGCCGCGAGCCCGCACACGGTGCGCGGCAGCGCCTCCACCACCGGGCCGACGCCGCCCTCCTCGTTGTACGCGGCGATCACCAGCGCGATTGGCGGGAGCTTGCTTGCCCGCTCCCCGTAGGCATCGGCGACGGTTTGCAGCGCGTCGGCGTCGGTCGCCGCGTCGGCCGGATTGGAATAGAACACGCTGATTGCCTCCGGCATGAATAGTCGCGCCGGCTGGGAGTGGCCAGGTCCGGCTGATAGATCTCGCTGATCGTCTTGTGCGGTCTACGGCTGTTGGTGCGGCCTGCGACTCTGCACGGGACATGATCAAGCGCCCGCCAAGTGTATCGGCCTCGCGCTACAGCATGATGTGACTTCCCCAGCGCCGCGTACCTTATCGCCCGAAACGGCACATCTTTTAGCCAATTTGCAGTCTGGCTGAAGTAGTTCTAAAGATTTTGGTGACATGGCGGTTACCTACCGCGCGCCAGACGCCGGCCGGGAGACGGGCGAGGTCACGGTGCGCGGTAGCCTGCCGGCGTGACAGGACGACAGCCGTGACGGCGCAGGCAGACGGCCCGGAGCCAGCGGGGACGGCGGAGGCGTATCTGCTCGGCCTGCGGCTGGGCGGGCGGCGGGTGGTCGTCGTCGGCGGCGGGACGGTGGCGGCCCGCCGGGTGCCGAGGCTGCTCGCGGCGGGTGCCGACGTGATGCTGATCTCGCCCGCCGTCACCCCGGCCCTCGAGGAGCTCGCCGCCCAGCGCAGGATCGACTGGCGGCCGCGCGAGTACGCAGGCCGGCGACTGCGCGGGCGCCTGGCTGGTCGTCGCCTGCGCGGGCCCGTCGGAGGTGAACGCGGCGGTCGCGGACGATGCGGAGCAGAACCGCATCTGGTGCGCGCGGGCCGATGACGCGGCCGCGTCGAGCGTGTGGACGCCCGCGGCCGGACGGGTCGGCGACGCCAGCGTCGGGGTGCTGACGGGCGACCCCCGCCGCAGCGCCGCGATCCGCGACGCGATCACGACCGGACTGCAGTCGGGAACGATCTCCGCCCGGCACTACCGCAGGCGCGCCGCCGGGGTGGCGCTGGTCGGCGGCGGCCCCGGCGACCCCGGGCTGATCACCGTCCGCGGGCGGCGGCTGCTGGCCGAGGCGGACGTGGTGATCGCCGACCGGCTGGGGCCGCGCGAGCTGCTGGCCGAGCTGCCGCCCGACGTCACCGTCATCGACGCGGGCAAGGTCCCCTACCGGCGGCAGATGTCCCAGGAGGAGATCAACGAGGCGCTGATCGCGCACGCGCGGGCCGGGAAGTTCGTGGTCCGGCTCAAGGGCGGCGACCCGTTTGTCTTCGGCCGGGGCGGGGAGGAGATGCTGGCCTGCCTGCGGGCCGGGGTGCCGGTGACGGTCGTCCCCGGCATCAGCAGCGCGACCGGGGTGCCGACCTCGGTCGGCCTGCCGGTGACGCATCGGGGCACCGCACAGGACTTCCACGTGATCTCCGTGCACGTGCCCCCGGGCGACGAGCGCTCCACGGTGGACTGGCCGGCGCTGGCCAGGGCCGACGGGACGCTCGTGCTTCTGATGGCCCTCGATAGGATCGGGGCGGTGGCCCAGACGCTTATCAAGTATGGACGGTCACGGAACTGTCCGGTTTCGGTAATCGCGGACGGTACCATGCCCACGCAGCGCACAATTTACTCAACGCTAGAACACGTCGAGAGGCGACTAGCGGAAGAAGGCGTCAGGCCGCCGGCTGTAGTGGTTATCGGCGACGTGGTAACTATCGCGGCAGAACTCGCCGGGCTCGGGCGGGCGCTTGGCGGCGGAGACCACGATGGCCTCGGTGCCGCACCTTCGCCGGTACCCCCACTGGCGGCGGATTAATTAAACGAGCATAAAAGCAGGCGGGACCATGGAAGGTAAGGGCACGGCGGCGGAAGAATCGTCGCTGCCCGGTGGAAACGGCGAGCAGGACGAGAAGATCGGGGTCAATGCGCACGGTGGTGAAATAGTGCCAATGCGTGGTGCTGTTTTGCCGGTGGACGGGAATGAACCGGACATGTCCGCTAACCGGGACCGGCCGCGGGTCCGGGTTGACGCCCGGCTGCTTGAGGCGACCCTGCTGAACCTGAGGAAGCGGATCGCCGCCATCCCGCTGGTCTTCGACATTCCCGGTGCCGATGAGGTCACCGCCGAGCGAGCCAAGCTGATCAGCCAGATCGACGACTACCTGCTGCCCCGGGTCAGGCAGTCCGCCGCGCCGCTGCTCGTGGCCCTGGTCGGCTCCACCGGGGCCGGCAAGTCCACGCTGGTCAACAGCATCGTGGGCACCCAGGTCAGCCAGACCGGGGTCAGGCGGCCCACCACCAACTCGCCGGTCCTCGCCTGCCACCCCGACGACATCCACTGGTTCGCGGAGAACATGTTCCTGCCCACGCTGCCCCGGGTCCGCCAGGAGGGCCTGGCCAGGCCGGGCCGCGACGGGCTGCTGGTGCTCGCCGCCAGCGAGGGGATGACCAAGGGGATCGCGCTGCTCGACACCCCGGACATCGATTCGGTGGTGCGCGCGCACTACGACTTCGCCTACCAGTTCCTTGACGCTTCCGACCTCTGGCTGTTCATGACGAGCGCCAGCCGGTACGCGGACGCTCCCGTCTGGGAACTCCTGCAGCACGCGCGGGAGCGGGGGGCCGCGCTCGGGGTCGTCCTTTCCCGGGTGCCGCCGAGCCATCGCACCGAGCTCGTCGCCCACTTCAACGCGATGCTCGACGCCAACGGCATCCAGGCCGAGAACCGGTTCGTGATCCCCGAGACCGGCACTGGTGGACGGCTATCTCCCCGACGACATCTTCCAGCCGGTCAGGGACTGGCTGGAAGACACGGCCAAGCGCGACGACCGGCGGGTCGCCGTGCTCAGCCAGACCATGTCGGGGATGCTGGACACGTTCAAGGTGCGGGTGCCGAGGCTGGCCGCGCACGTGGACGCCCAGGTGGTGCTCCGCACCCGGCTGCGCAAGGAGCTTGAGACCGCCTACTCGACCGCGCTGGCGGAGTTCGACGAGGGAACCCGCGGCGGCCGCCTGCTGGCGGGCGAGGTGCTGGCCCGCTGGCAGGACTACGCCGCCAGCGGCGACCTGGGCAGCGCGCTGCGCGGCAAGCGAACCATCTCCTCGGCCCGGCGAGGGGGCAGGCGGACCCGCGCCGACGCGGGCGCCGCCAGGTTCGCCGCGCTCGACTCGGCCCTCCGCGGCGCCCTGCAGTCGCTGATCGTATCGGTCGCGGACCGCGCCGCCGAGCAGGTCGCGCGCGTCTGGCGGGACAACCCGGGCGGCGCCGCGCTGATCGCCGCGGCCGAGGCGAACCGGGCCCGCGATGAGCGCGCCAAGCGCGAGTTCGAGTCCGCCTTCGGGACCGTGCCCGCGGGCCAGTCACCGGTCAAGCAGGCGGCCTTTGACCGCTCGTCGCCCGATTTGCCGCTGCGGATCTCCCGTGCGGTGAGCACGTGGCAGGATCAGCTCATGCGCCTCATGCAGCGGTCGCCATTCGGTCGGCCGCAGTCTTCGGCGAGCCGGGAGGATGGTCCGCTCGGCGTCGTGACGCTGGTCGCGCTGCTTGGCCAGCCCAGCCGGCGCGGCGGCCAGCCGCAACCGGCTCAGGCCATGGAAGCCGAGAACGACATCGTGACCGTGCCCAGCGAGCTGCTGGCCTCGCTCATCGGGTCCGCCGAGTCGGCCGAGCTGCTGGCCAGGGCCAGGGCGGACCTGGAGCAGCACGTCGGGCTGCTGCTCGATGAGGAGCTGCTGCGGTTCGGCGAGATCATCGATGCAGGCCGGCCCGGTCGACGCGGTCGCCGCCGTCCGCCTTTACCAGGCCGAGTACTCGCTGGAGGCCGCGCGATGACATCGTTTCCCTCGGTCGGCCAGCGGCTGGGCGAGCAGAACCCTGTCCCGGCGCCTCGACGCGCTGGCCGAGCTGGTCAGGATCGGCCGGGCCCGTCAGGGCCACGGCGAGGACCTGACGTCGGCCCCGGGGCAGAACGAAGAGGCCGTGCCCGGCTTCGCCAAGGGGCTCCTCGATGACGCCGACGCGGTGCTCAAGCGGGCCGGCGAGCGGCTGCGCCTGTCGAGCAGCCACACGGTCATCGCGCTGGGGGGCGGCACCGGCAGCGGCAAGTCGACGCTGTTCAACGCGCTGTCGGGGGCGACCTTCTCGCCCCCCGGAGTGACCAGGCCCACCACCAGGCACGTGCACGCGTGCGTGTGGGGCATGCAAGGGGCCGCCCCGCTGCTCGACTGGCTGAACGTGCAGCGCCGCCATCGGTACGCCCGGGCCAGCGTGCTGGACTCCGGCGAGTCCGACCTCGACGGCCTGATCCTGCTCGACCTGCCGGACCATGACTCGGTGGTCACCGCGTCGATGGCGGCGGTCGACCGGCTGGCCAAGCTGGCCGACATGGTGATCTGGGTACTCGACCCGCAGAAGTACGCCGACGCGGCCGTGCACAACCGGTACCTGATCCCGCTGGCCGGCCACGCGTCCGTGTTCACCGTGGTGCTCAATCAGATCGACACGCTCCCGCCGGAGCAGATCAGGGACTGCGAGCAGGACCTGCGCCGCCTGCTCGACGCGGAGGGCCTGACCGACACGCCGGTGCTGCCGGTATCGGCGCGCACCGGCGACGGGCTGGGCGAGTTGCGCGCGCTGCTCACCGAGACGGTGCAGTGGAACCGCGCGGTCACCGACCGGATCGCGGCCGACATCGACGGGGTGATCGGCGGTTTCGTGCCGCACGCCGGCCCGCAGGTCGCGCCGGACGCGGCGCTGGCGGAGCCGGCCCTGGCCGGGTCGGCCGCCGGCCCGGTCGACGGCCCGCTGGCGGCGCCGACCGACGTCGATGACAGGGCGCAGGGGCTACCGCCGTGGGAACTGAGCGACGAGGAGCAGGCGGCCGAGCTCGCGCAGCCCGACCCCGGCAGGCCGCCGTGGGAGGACGCCACCCCGGAGGGAACCAAGCCCGACGTCGTGGACCTGAGCGCCAGCGTCCCCCCGGCGCCCGCCGAGCAACTGGCGGAGGCGTTCACCCGGGCGGCCGGCGTGGCCGCGGTGGCGCAGGCCATGGCGAGCGCCCGCGGTGCGCAGGCCGCGCGGCTGACCGGCTGGCCCGCCGCGCGGCTGCTCCGCCGCCGCGGCGTGGCGGCGCGGCGCAGTGGCGGGACGGGCGCGGCCAGCCGCGCCGCCGAGGCGGTCGGCCAGGCCCAGCAGTCCGACGTGGATAACGCGATCACCACGTTCGCCGACACCGTGGGCGGCGCGCTCCCGGTGCCGTGGGCGGCCAGCCTGCGCGAGGCGGCCCGCTGCAACGCCGGGATGGTGCCGGGGACGCTGGCCACCGCGGTGCGCGGCGTGGCCGCGGCAGGCAGCCCGAGCCCGCCGGCCTGGTGGCGGCTGGTCGCGCTGTGGCAGTGGCTGCTGACCTTGCTCGCGCTGGGTTGCGTGGGACTCTCGATCGTGATCGCGATCGCCCGCCTGACCGGTCACCGTCAGGGACTGATCAGCGAGGCCTCGCTGATCCCGTGGCTGCTCGCGCTGTCGGCGGCGCTGCTGGTGCTCGGCTTCCTGACGGCGGTCGGCTGCAAGAACATGACCGTCGCGGCGGCCGAGCGGGAACGGGACGCGGCCGAGCGGACCATGCGCGACCGGGTCTCCGGAAGCCACCCGCGACCTAGTCCTCACGCCCGCCGGCGGCGAGATCGCCCAGTACGAGCGCTTCAGGAAAGAGCTGGCGATCGCCTCGGTGTCATAAGTGGGAACGGCCGCCCCCTCGTCGCCCCGGAGCCGGGCACAGCCGAACGGACGGTGCGAAGGACACCGTCCGTTCGGGATAACCGGTTTTGGGTTCTAGCTTTTGATCTTCGTTACTTGTAGAGATTGGCTGAGCCGTCGGAGTTGATGGTCTCCATCGCGGCCTGCACGGCGCTGTAGCTCTCGTAGTTGGACGGGGTTCTGGTCCACAGGATGCCCAGCGTGTTGATGTCCAGATGCTGGAGCTTCTGCATGATCGTGGTCTCGTCCAGGTTGCCCGCCTGGGTGATGGCCCAGTCGATCTCCAGGCCGGCGTCCCAGCCTTCCTGGCTGTTGTCGATCGCGTTGTCGTTGCCGAGGCCCGCGGCCTTCATGCCGGCCATGTACGCCTCGAGGCCGGCCGCGGTGGCCTTCTCCGTAGAAGACGTGCCCTGCTGGGCGGCGGTCAGCCAGTCCTGCATGGAGCCGAGCACGTAGATGTCCTGCATCACCGACGGGCCGCCGGCCGCCGAGATGAAGCTCGGCAGTTCGCAGGCCGAGCATTCGCTGATCGGGATGGTCGGGCTCTGCGCCCTGATCGCGCGGATGGCGGTAATCGAGTCGGTGCCTGGCACCAGGCCGAAGAGGATGATCTGCGGCTTGGCGGCCAGCATGGCGAGCACCTGCGGGGTGACGTCGGTGGCGCCCACCTGGTCGATCTGGGTGGAGACGAGCTGGAAGCCGTCCTGCTTGGCGAGGGCCTGCACGGTGCCCTGGTTGGCCAGGCAGACCGAGCCGCAGTTGTCCTCGAGCAGCGCGACCCGGGTGTAGTGCCGGGGCACAATGAGGTTCTGCACCGAGGCGATCTGGTCCTCGGCGAATACGTCGTAGAAGCCGGGGAAGCCCCAGGAGTTGAGCTCGCTGGCCGGGTAGCCGTTGCTCGCCCAGCCCGAGGAGAGGCTGATCAGGATCGTCTTGTTGGCGATCGCGAGCGGCAGCGCGGACTCGGTGTCCGCCCCCGACTCCGGCCCGACGATGAACTGCGCGTGGTAGGTCTGGATGCACTTGCGCGCGTCAAGCTCGGACTGGGCCGCGTTGGACTGGTTGTTGAGCGTGACGTAGGTGACCTTGTGGCCGAGGATGCCGCCGGTCGCGTCGATGTGCTTGAAGTACGCCTGGGCGCCCCAGTTGTCGGTCTCGCCGATCTGCGCGTACGGGCCCGCCAGGGCCAGGTCGCCGCAGACGACGATGGGGGAGTTGCTGCTGGCCGAGTTCCCGCCGCCGCCCGAACTGCAGGCGGCGAGCCCGCCCGCCGCCAGGACGATGGCTGCGGCCGCGGCCGCCTTAAACGGGGTTCGTCTTCGAATCATGGTTCTTCCCTCCAGGAAATTGCTGGTACATCGGTTGCTGTGAGCACTGAGGGCTTTCGCTAGCTCCCGACCAGGAGCGCGTTGACGACCGGCGAGGACCGGAAGTCTTCTGGGCCGCCGTCGAAGACCAGGCGGCCGGCTGACAGGACGAAGATCCGCTCGCTGACCTGCGCGACCAGCGCCAGGTCGTGTTCCACCAGGAACACGCAGGTGCGGCTGGCGAGCGTGGTGAGCACCACCGCGAGCCGCTGTCGCTGTTCTTCCGACAGCCCGGAGGCGGGTTCGTCGAGGAGCAGCAGGCGGGGGTTGGGCGCGAGCGCGCGGGCGAGCTCGACCATCCGCTGGGTTTCCAGGGTGAGGCTGGAGACCTCGCGGCCCGCCAGGTGGGCCATGCCCAGGTCGGCCAGCGCGCTGGCCGCCTGCGCCCTGGCCTGGTCGAGCCGGCTGCGCGCGATCCTGGTGGCGATCGACGACTTGTGCGAGGCGAGGCAGGCGACCGCCACGTTGTCGAGCACCGTGCGGCCCTTGATCAGGTGGACGGACTGGAAGGTGCGGCTGATGCCCTGGTAGAACCGCTCGTGCGGCGGCCGCCTGGTGATGTCGGCGCCGCTCAGTACGACCTGGCCGCTGGACGGCGGGACGCTGCCGCCGATGACGTTGAGCAGGGTGGACTTGCCCGCGCCGTTCGGGCCGCAGAGCGCGAACAGGCCGCGCTGGGGGAGCGCCAGGCTGACGTCCTCGAGCACGCTGAGCCCGCCGTACTCCTTGAAGACGGACCTGATCTCGAGCAGCGCCGTCGGCGGCTCGCCGCCGCCGAGGCGCCCGGCGTCGGCCGGGCCGATCCCGGCCGCGGCCGCGCTGGTCCCGGTGGCGCCGCCGGTCGCGCTGAGCCGCGCGGGCTGAGCGACTCCGGCCATGGCGGCCGGACCCGCCGGATCCGCTGCGCTGGCGGGGCCCGCCGCGCCGTCCGGCGTGCCCGCCCCGCCGGCCTGGCTGCCCAGTTCGCCCGGGGCGGCGCCCAGCCGCGTACGCAGCCACGCCATCCCGGTCGTGACGATGCCCGCCAGCCCCTCCGGGTCCACCAGCAGCACCACGGTGAGCAGCAGTCCCTCGACCACGAGGATGTTCACGCTCACCCAGTTGCTCGCGCCTTGCAGGTACTGGATGACCATCGCGCCGACGACCGCCCCGATGACCGATCGCCGCCCGCCGATGAACAGCATGATCAGCAGCGCGAGCTCGGCGGTCGGGTCGATCAGGGTCTCCGGCACAAACTGCTGGCTGCCCGCGTACACCGCGCCGCCGAGGGCGGCGAACACGCAGCCGAGCACGAACAGCTCCAGCTTCCGCCGCGGCGTGCGCACCCCCAGCGCGGCCGCGGTCCGCTCGTCCACCCCCAGCACGAACAGCTCGAGGCCGATGTCGGAGGAGAGGATCCGGGCGGCGATGAAAACCGCCAGTGCCAGCAGCGCGATGACGATCAGCCCGCCGCCGACCAGGGCGACCGAGGTGGACGCGGACGACGACGGCCACAGCGTGCCGGGCAGCGGCGCGCCGACCGCGCCGCCCAGGAACCCGGTGCCTGATACGTAGCCGACCGCGATCAGCGGCAGCATCAGCGTGGCGACCGCCAGCGCCAGCCCGGAGGCCCGGGTCACGACCGAGCCGAGCAGCAGCGCCAGCAGCGCCGAGCCGCCCAGCACGATCGGCGTGGCGATCAGCACCGGCATGTTGTAGTGCGAGTTCAGCATGGCCACGCCGTAGGCGCCGACGCCCATGAACACCGACTGGCTGAACGCGATCTGCTGCGAGAAGCCGATCTGCACCGCCATGCCCGCGGTGACGATCGCGTAGCACGCGGCTAGCACGAACACCGAGCCGGTGTACTGCTGACCCCAGATGAGCACGAAGAGCACCCCGACCACGGCGACGACCGCCGTCGGCGTCAGCCCGCGCGGGACCCGGGCCGCGGCCAGCGCCGAGCGCTGGGCCGAGCGCCGCGAGGAGGCGACTAGCCCGTTCATCCGCCCACCGCCGATTCGAAGCCGAGCTGGCGCGGCCACGCCAGGACCAGCGCGGCCAGGATCGCGTACAGCACCGTGTCGCCGTACTCGGCGCTGACGTAGCCGCCCAGCATCGCCTCCAGGACGCCGATGAAGAGCCCCGCCAGCAGCGCCCGGCCGGGTTTGCGGAACCCGCCGTAGGCGGCCGCGAGGAAGCCGGTCAGCGAGATCGTCGCCCCCGACAGGTAGGTGAACCCCGTGATGGGCGATTCCACGATTCCGAACACGGCCGCGATGACCGCCGTGCCGACGAAGATCAGCCGTCGGTAGCGGCGGGTGTCGATGCCGACGATCCGCGCGCCGACCGCGTTCTCGCCGCTGGCCTCGAGCGCCTTGCCGCCGAGGGTGAACCTGATGTACACCCAGAACGCGCCGCCGATGATCACCGCGCAGGCCAGCACCAGCAGCCCGGCCCGCTCGAAGTGCAGGCTGCCGAGGCTGAGCGAGGCGCCGTTCCACAGCGCCGGGGCGGCGTGCACGTCGGTGCCGAACAGCATCTTCGCCACCCCGTCGATGAAGAACGAGAGCGCGAAGGTGAAGAAGAAGGTGACGACGATGCCGTCCATCCGCCGCGGCCCGTCCTGCGCGATGCGCAGCACCACCTGGTCGTAGACGTAGGCGAAGGCGGCGACGACCAGCAGCGTGCTGATGATGGCCACCGGCAGCGGCAGCCCCTTGACCCGGTACAGGTTGTCCACGCCGAGCGCGCCGACCATGGCGAAGTCGCCCACGGCCAGGTTGAGGATGTTGGAGACCCGGTACCAGACCGAGACGCAGACGGCGAACATGGCGTAGATGGCGCCGGTGGTGATGCCGGCGATGAGCAGGTTGCCGAACTTCATCATGCCGCACCTGCCACGCTGTCGCCCGCCACGCCGTTGCGCACCTCGACCCGCCGGTTGCACAGGGTGAGCGCCCGTCTGGGCGCCTCCTCGACGACGATCAGCGTCGTGCCCTGTTCGTGGATCTTCGCCAGCGCGTCGTACACCCGCTTGGCGACGGCCTCGGCGAGGCCGAGGCAGGGCTCGTCGACCGCGAGGATCTTCGGGTCGGCGGCCAGCCCGCGCGCGATCGCGACCATCTGCTGCTGCCCGCCCGAGAGGGTGCCGGCCAGCTGCTTGAGGTGCAGGTTGAGCTCGGGGAACAGCTCAATCGCACGGGCGAACGGACCCGATCTTCGCGCCTTCCCGATACTCCTCGTCCACGTGTAGCAGCCCAGCAGGATGTTGTCGGCCGTGGTCAGGTCGGGGTAGAGCTGGCGGCGCTCGGGCACCAGGGTGAGGCCGTGCCGCGCCGCCCAGCGCACGTCGCCGTTCCTGGCCTGCGCGCCGAAGATCTCCACCGCGCCGTGGCGGCGCACCATGCCGGTGACGCCCATCAGGATGGAGGACTTGCCGTTGCCGTTGGGCCCGATGATCGCGCAGGCATCGCCCTCGGCGACCGTGAACGTGGCGTCGTGCACCGCGACCACGTTCCCGTACGCCACCGACAGGTTCCGCACCGCCAGCGCCACCCCGCCGCGCGACGTGCCGCTCCTCGACGCGCCGCCCTTCTTCGTTCCTTCGCCCGGGGTGCTCCCGGTGGCCGTCATGACGCCGTCCTCCGTGGTCTCAGGACCGCGCCCTCGGGCAGCGGCCGGACCAGCCGCTGGTAGACCGACAGCCAGCCGACCTCGGCCGGCCGCGCGGGCGGGCTCGCCTCCAGGGCCGCCTTCCTGTCGGCCAGTTCGGCCGCGGGCACGTCCAGGTCCGCGGTCCTGGCGGGAACGTCGATGCGGATCGTGTCGCCGTCCCTGACCAGGGCGAGCGGCCCGCCCGCGGCCGCCTCGGGCGACACCTCGCCGACCACGATGCCCTTGTTCACCAGGCCGGAGAGCTGGCCGTCGGTGACCACCGCGACCTGGCCGGTCAGCCCGGCCCCGTCAAGGGCGAACACCAGCTGGGAGGCCATGCCCATGCCGGGGGAGCCGGTGACGCCCTGGCCGCGCAGCACCACGACCTGCCCGGCCTCGATCCGCCCGGCCTTGAGCCCGTCGAGCGACGCGGCGGGAGAGTCGAAGACGATCGCGGGGCCGGCGAAGTCGAGCGGCCGGTCGTCGGCCACCGCCAGCTTGACGATCCCGCCGTCCGGGCAGAGGCTGCCGCGGATCAGCACGATCGTCGGCCGCCGGCCGAGGGCGCGGGCGGGCGGGCGGATGGTCTGCTCGTCCGCCACGGTGACCCCGGCCAGGTTCGCCGCCACCGGATCGCCGGTGACGGTCAGCGCGTCACCGGCGAGCAGCGGCTCAAGCTGCTTCATGATCGCCCGGGTGCCGCCGGCGTCCTCGAACTCCTCGATTGACGTCTCCCCGTTGGGCCTGATCGCGGTCAGCAGCGGCACGCCGTCGGCCAGCGTCTCGAACAGCCGGTAGACGTCCGCGTCGCACTCCGCCTCGGCCGCGACCGCCTGCAGGTGCTTGACCGAGTTGATCGACCCGCTGACCGACAAGATCGCGGTGACCGCGTTGGCGAAGGCGGCGGGTGTGAGGATGTCCCGGGGCCGGAGGTCCTCGGCCACCATCTCGACGATGCGGGCGGCGGCCGCGTCGACCGCGTGCCACATCGGCTCACTGTTCGCCCGCACCGGGGTGGATCCCGGCAGTGCCATGCCCAGCGCCTCGCAGGCCAGGTGCATCGTGTTGGCGGTGCCGATGCCGGCGCAGACGCCGGGGCTCAGCACCGCGTTTGCGCTCATCTCGGTGAGCTCGGCGGCGCTCAGCCGGCCGCTGGCGACGTGCCCGGCGGCCAGGAACACGTCCTCGATGTCGCAGTGCCTGCCCCGGTAGGAACCGCTGGCCTGGTAGCCGCAGGCGACCATGATCGTCGGGATGTTCAGCCGGGCGGCCGCCATCAGTTGGCCCGGCGCGGTCTTATCGCAGGAGGCCAGGCAGATCATCCCGTCCAGCTGGGCGCCCTCGACCTGCATCTCGATGTCGTTGGTGATCAGGTCGCGGGCGGACAGGATGTAACCGCCGCGATGCCCGGCGCTGTGAATGAAGTCGCTCGGGGCGGCGGTGCGGATCTCGAAGCCGATGCCGCCCGCCACCTCGATCGCCCGCTTGGCCCGGCGGGCGATCTCGTCCAGGTGGCTGAAGCAGATGGCGAGCTGCGAGGACGTGTTCACGATGGCGATCTTCGGCTTGACCATGTCCTCGTCGGACAGGCCGAGCGCGAGCCACTGCGCCCGGCGGGTCGCCCACCGGGAGGTGCCGGGCTCGTAGTTGGAGCGCAGCTCCGCTGGCCTGCCCCGGGGTGTGTGCGGGCTCCCGCCCGCTGATGACAACTCCGTCACCGTCATCGCTTGGTTACCTCCACGGTTGAGTTATCGAGCAGCAGCCAGTCGCCGGTGGCGATGACCTCGCACGGGTCGGCGTCGAGGTCGGTGACGGTCGGAACCCGGGTCACCACCGCCCCGAGGGCCGACTTGGCCGAGATCCGGCCGATGACCATGCCGATGGGCGCGGTGCCGGACAGCCGCGTCGTCTGAAAGAACCCCGACCAGCCGGAGGAGCCTTTGGCGCTCGGGAAGACGAGGATCTTGCCGGTGAAGCACACCTCGTACAGCTCGTGCCGGCGTTCGATGATCACGCCCCGGGCCGGGTCGATGCCGCCCCACCCGGAGATGGGCTCGTGCGAGACCAGGGCCTCGCCCTCGACCGCGCCGGGGACGACCGTTCGTCCGTGCAGGATGCGTCGTTCGGACATCAGCTCAGCTCTCCGTTCCAGCGGCCGGTGACGGCGGCGTCGACGCACTCGTCGAGGGTGCCGAACCAGGCCTCGATGCCGAGGATCGCGGGCAGGTAGTGCGCCTGCTTGGCTGAGTCGGTGGCAAACACCCTGGTGCCGCGCGGCGCCGCCCGTGACATGGCCGGGCAGGAGTCGGCCAGCACCCGGCCGCCGGCCCGCTCGATCACCTCGGTGTAGCCGGACCGGTCGGCCACCACCTTCAGTGACCGGGGCGCCATGATCCAGAGCTCGGTGCCGGCCGACAGCCGCCTGCCGTCGAGCAGCTCCGCGGTCCGCCTGATCTGGTCGACCGAGGCGTGCGGGCAGCCGAGCAGCACGAAGTCGACGTCATCGGATGAGCCGATCTCGTTCAGCGTCTCGTACATCGCCCGCCGCTCGGCCGGCCCGTACGCCACCGCCTCCGGCACCGACGCGTCGCCGTTGAACGCGGCCGCCACCGTCGGCGCCTCCGGCGTGATCCCGGGGATGTGGTACAGCTCGACCCCGCCCGAGGTGGCCGCCGCCGCGCCGAAGTGCTTCAGCTCGGTCAGGTCGGGCCGCGCGATGTCCCCGACGATCACCGGGTGGTCCTCGCCCGCGACCCCGCCCGCGAAGTACCCCAGCATCCCCCAGTCCTGGAAGCTCTCCACCGTCAGGCCCTGCACGGAGATCAGGTGCGTCCCGTGCCGGTTGGCGTCCAGGTGGTTGCCCCAGCAGGGGACCTTCCCCGTCAGCGAGGCGGCGCCGGTGGACGCGACCCCCTCGCAGTTGGTGCGCGCGCCCAGCACCGAGTTCGCGTAGATGACGGCCGAGGACTCCATCCAGGCGCAGTGCTCGCCGCGCAGCGGCAGGTTCCCCACCTGGTACGGCGTGCAGGTGGCGAGGATGTTCACCCCGTGCCGCCCGTAGAACGACTCCGCGTCCTCCTGCAGCGCCACGTTCTCGCTCGGGTAGGGCACGATGTCGACCGAGTCGGGGCCGAAGCCGTGCTGCAGCTGGCAGGTCGGCACCCGCATCGAGGGGATCGACAGCTCCAGGTCGCTGTCCAGGTTGATCACCGCGAAGGCCTTGTCCCAGCCGCCCTCGGCCACCAGGCGCGCCTTGACCGGCGACGGCTGGGTCATGGTCCCGGCCACGTTGCGGATGTCGCACAGCCGCTCCGCGTCGAGCGCGAACCCGTACCTGATCAGCAGGTCCATGGCGGCGGCGACCGCGTCGCCCTCGGCGCCGTCGCGCATCCGCTTCTCGTCATCGGTCAGGAACATCAGCCGCTCCGCCCGTCGTCGTGGATCATCGGTGACCTCCGGGTTACTGCGCCGGGTCGCCCAGGTTGGCGCCGAGCCGCTCCCGCAGCCGCCCGAGGTCGATGTCATGCACGCTGCCGGCCGGGCCGTCGGCGGTGCCGCCGGCCAGGTCGAGCGCGTGCGCCGCGGCCGCGCCCATCGCCGAGCACGGACCCATCACCCGCACGCTTGACAGCGCCGCGGCGTCACCGTCGGCGCAGCGCCCGGCCGCCACCAGGTTGTGCGCGTCCGGCGGCAGCAGCGACCGCAGCGGCACGTAGTGCACATGCTCGGCCGGGAACATCTCCCACACGTAGCCGTCCGACCGGTCGTGCAGCTCCACCGGCCACGCGGTCCGCGCCACGGCGTCGTCGAACCGCACCCCCGACCGCACCTCGTCCACGGTCAGCTGGTGCACGCCCTTGATCCACCGCGTCTGCCGACGGCCAGGGAACCCGTAGGCCCGCACCCGGGCCTCGCCGAAGGCCTTGGGGAACTCCGCCCGGAGCAGTTCAAGCGCGCGATCGGCCTGGTCGCGGCCCTCGAACATGGCCCGCGAGGCGGAGACCGGGTCGAGCGGCGCGTCGATGTGGGTCACGTTCATCACGGCGGTGCCGCGGCCGGGGAAGAAGAACGCGAGCCCGCCTCGGCGCAGCAGCCCGGCCTCTTCGCCCCGGGCGGCGAACACCGCGTCGACCTCGCCCGCCTCGGGCTTGTGCTCCTCGTGCAGGTTCTCCACGATGAACTGCTGGCTGCCGTAGATCGGCCGCGACGGCTCCCAGCAGGGCAGCCCGGCCTGCCAGGTCAGCGCCGCGTCACCGCTCGCGTCGACGTACCCGGACGCCCGCACTCGCACGTTCCCGTACCGGGTGGCGAAGTCGGCCGACGTCACGAAGCCGTCCCGCATCGACACGTCGCCGAGCACCGCCCCGGTGATGACCTGGATGCCGAGAGACTGGACGGTCTTCTCCAGCCACCGCCCGAGCGCGACCTCGTTGTAGAAGACCGTGGTCGTGTGCCCGCGGGAGAAGTAGAGGCCACCGGACGGCCCCAGCGCGGCGAAGATATCGTCGAACACCCCGTGCGTGAGCTGGGTGTACGCAGGCGCGTTCCCGAATATCCCGCAGAAAAGGCCGATCAGCGAGTGCACCATCTGGCCGCCGATCAGCGGCAGCGAGTCGATCAGCACCACCGACCGGCCCAGGCGGGCGGACTCGATCGCCGCAGTCGAGCCCGCGATCCCGGCGCCGACGACGCAGACGTCGGCGTTGATCTCGTGCACGGGCTCTGCGACTGGCCGCGTCACCGCGTCCAGCCGGAGTTCGGTAAGTTCATGCGGCATGTCTGGGACGTTAGGTCCGTGAACATCAGTCAAACAAGAAAAAGCTTGTGCTAATGGGTATAAACCGCATTTATTACGCCGTTGTGCAATGCTTCTGACCTGCTGTTTCGCGGCCCGATTTAACCGCCTGCGAACGGGTCTCCGCCTTACCGCTGTCACTTACGCCAACGAAGGCGCCCTTAATCTGTCGGCCGCGCCAACGACAGCGCCTATTTGTTGGTGTCAAATAGCGTGGCCGACTTGACCGGGGCGCGACTCGGCTGGTGTCCGCCGCCTCCGCCGCCTTGGCCCTCACAGCCGCCGGGCGGTCTCCATGATCAGCCGGCGCAGCCAGGCGTGCGCGGTGTCGTCTTCGTAATGCCGGTGCCACCACAGCGCCTCCACGATCGGCTCGGCGTCGCCCGGGCACTCGAGCACCCGCAGGTTGGCCGTGGTCGCCAGCCGGCTCGCCAGCCGCTCCTGCATCAGCGCGACCCGGTCGGTGCCGGCCACGAAGTACGGAACCGCGAGGTAGCTCTCCACCCGGACCGCGATCCGCGGCTGCAGGTCGAGCAGGGCAAGCTGCCGCATCACGGGAACGGAGGCGACCCCCCGCTGCCCCGACCGGTAGTAGGGCGCCACCCACGGCAGCCCGGCCAGGTCCCGCAGCTGCAGCGCGCTGCCGCCGTCGAGCACCGGATTGTCGGCGTCGATCACGCACACCCAGCGGTCGATGAACAGCTCGGCCGACCGCGTGTCCGGCAGCGAGAACCCGTTGCTGGGCGGGGCGACCATCCCGTCCACGAACCTGATGCCGTCCGCGTACTCGGTCGCCAGTGATTCGCGCACCAGCCGGATGTGCAGCCGGGCTCGCGGCGCCGCCCGCTGCAGCGCGTGCGACAGCGCCTCGCCCATCACCATGATCGTGTAGTCGGCCATGACCAGGGTGAACTCGCGATCGGAGGTCGCCGGGTCGAAATCGGCGGAGGCGGCGAAGAGCCGCTCGGCCGCGCCGCAGACCGCCTCAACCTGCACCGCCAGCTGCTCGCCGAGCGGCGTCAGCGCGTATTCGCCGTGCTCGCGGACCAGCAGCTCGTCGCCGAAATGCCGCCGCAGCCGCGCCAGCGCCGCGCTCGCGGCCGGCTGGGTCACCCCCAGCCGCTGCGCTGCGCGCGTGACGCTCCGCTCCCGCGTCAGTTCGCGCAGCGCGACGAGCAGGTTCAGGTCGAGGTTGGCAAGATGCGCGACAGGCCGCATGATTCCACCATCAAACGCCCACCCCCCGCCGCCCGCAAGATGTAAACCCCAAGAAGCTAAAAGCTCCTCACTGGTACCCGCCACGGAAGCGCGCGCCGCCGGGGGCCCTGTCGGCTACGCCATCGACCCGCACCGGCGCCTGTCGGCTACGCCAGCGACACTGATAGGCGCGGTCGATGGCGTGGGTGACAGCTGCGCGGACCTGTCGGCTACGCCATCGACCGCATCGGGACCGGTAGGCTGCGCCGTCCCGACAGGCTCTCCGACCGCAGCGGTTGGCTACTTGAAGTAGACGGGGGCCGGGTTCAGGCTGGCGGCGTCGTCGGGCACCGTGATCCAGCCGCTGCCCACGTTCTCGGCCACGGTGATCGTGTACCGGTGGCTGTGCCCGGTCTTGACCTTCCGCGGCGTGGGGATCAGGCACAGCAGGTACCGGCCCTTGGCGTTCCAGCCGCAGGCGACGGTCACCGCGGTGATGCCAGGGCCGCGCAGCGTCGCCCTGATCTGGTGGTATTTGGCGCGCGCGGCCTGCTCGGCGGCGGGGATCGCCTTGGCGGAGTTGTCGGCCAGGAACGCCTTGACGGTGATGTCACGCGCGCTGTGGCTCAAGGTGCTGCCCACCTTCGGCGCGTAGAAGCCGCCGAACAGATACACCAGGGTCCACTGGGCGGAGACGGCGCGCGCGACGTTGCCGGCCTTGTCGGTCGCGCCGCTGAGGGTCATCTTCCAGACGCCCGCCAGGTCTTCCTGCTTGGTGCCGGGAATCACCGGTGAGTAGAGCGAGCAGACGCCGTAGCTGCCGACGCCGGAGACCGCGTTGGTCACCGCGCAGGTCGGCAGCGGGAACCGGTCCAGCTGGTAGACGCCGCCGGGGCGGACGCCGGTGATCGAGACCGCGGGCGGCGTGGTGTCGATCGCGGCCGACAGCGAGCCCTTTCCGGTGTGCCCGGCGGAGTCGGTGCAGGAGGCGGCGATCGTCACCGCCGCACCCTGGCCGGCGCTGGTCGTCGTGGCCGGGCAGTTGTCCAGGGCGTTGCTGTCGGCCCAGTACCAGCTGACGGTGACCGGCGAGCGGTACCACCCGTTGTCGCCCAGCGTGCCGGCGGTAATGGCGGGGGCGGCGCTCGGCGTGGTCACGCTCACAGTGCCGACGCACCCGCCCGTGTAGTCGTTGGCGCTGAGGTGGTTCGGGCAGATCGCGTTGGTCCAGGTAACGCTGGTGGTCGTCGCGCTCGGCAGGCCGGTCGCGCCAACCAGGTCGGCCGACGACAGGTCGGCGATCGTGAGGTCCGCCCCGGTCAGCGTCGCCCCAGTCAGGTTGTCGAATTGGAACACCGCGGCCTCGGCCGACACGTTGGCCAGGTTCGCGCCCGCCAGGTCCGCCTGCGAGAACTCGGCGATCGTGAGCGTGGCGCCCGACAGGTCCGCGTCGGAGAAGTTCGCTCCGGCCCCCGAGGCGTGGTACAGGTTGGCGCCGGTCAGGGTGGCGCCCGCCACGTCCGCCTTCACCAGGTACGCGCCGTCCAGGTTGGCGTCGGCCAGATCGGCGGCGTTCAGGCTGGCACCCGGCAGGTAGGCGCCTGTCAGGTCGCAGCCCGCCCAGTCGACGTCGGGGGTCGGCGCGGGCGTGACCGCACCGGTCGAGGCATCGACCGTCGGGCAGGTGACGGCGGCCCGGGCCGAGCCTGAGGCTACCGACACGATCCCGGCCGCCAGCGCGAAGGCCGCCAGCACACCGAGCACCCGAGCGCGCCTGCTGCGTCTCATCCTGCTGCCCTCCAGGCAAATTGCCCTTCGCAGGGCGTGGGTCGCCGACGTGACGGCGAAAGGGACGTTAGCAGATACCAACTTTTAGCAGCACTATGTGATAGAAACTGCCGTGCGAGACAGATGTTCTGCGCGTGGGAATTGCTGATACGCACTGGTGATCGGAGACATCCATGCGCAGACCCGGTCTTCGCCGGCTGGCGGCCGCCGTCGGCGCCGCCGTTACGGCGCTGGCCCTGGCCGGGCCCGCCCTGCCGGCCGCCGCTTCGGCTGCGTCGGCTGCGTCCGCCGCTTCGACCGCGGCCGCCACGACGACACCCGGCGCCACCTCGGCCGACGTGACCGGAGTTCTTCCTGCAGGCGCTGCTTGGAGTCGGGCTTCGACGCGGCCCGCGACGTCTTCAGCCGCGTCCATCGCCGGCTACGGTCCGGCCAGCCTGCGCAGCGCGTACAACCTGACCAAGGCCGCCGTCACCGCCGGCGCCGGGGCGACGGTCGCGATCGTGACCGCCTACGGCGACCCGCGGGCGGCGGCGGACCTGGCGGTCTACCGCTCGCACTACAAACTGCCCGCCTGCACGGTGGCGAGCGGCTGCCTGCGCGTCCGCAACGAGCACGGGGGCACCGGGACGCTGCCCGCCGGAAACTCGGCCTGGGCGTCCACCTTGTCGACCGAGGTGGACGCCGTTTCCGCGCTCTGCCCCAAGTGCCACCTGTTGCTGGTCGAGGCGGCCAGCAACTCGTTGACCGACCTCGGCGCGGCCGAGAACACGGCGGTCGCCGACGGCGCCCGGTTCGTCGTCAACGGCTGGGGACAGCAGGAGTCCCTGGACGAGAACCAGTACGCCCACTACTTCAACCACCCGGGGTCGGCGATCGTGTTCGCCGCCAGAAGCAGTGGGTACGGCTCGAACTTTCCCGCCGCCCTCCAGTACGTGACGTCGGTCGGCGGGACGACGCTCACCCCGAGCAGCTTCAACACCCGGGGCTGGTCAGAAGTCGGCTGGGCGGACACGAGTTCCGGCTGCTCCTTCCTGGAACCCAAGCCGTCCTGGCAGCGGGCGGACGCCAACGCGACGACCGGCTGCATGAACCGCACGGAGAACGACGTCTCGGCCGATGCCAATCCGTCGACTGGCGCTTCGGTCTATGACTCTTATGGCAGCGGGGCCGGCTGGACCAAGGCGGGCGGCACCGCGCTGGCGGCCGCGATCGTCACCGCGGCGTACGCGCTGGCGGGCACTCCGGCGCCGCGCAGCTACCCGGCCAGCTACCCGTACCAGCACGCCGGCCACCTGTACGACATCCAGTTCGGCCCGGGCAACGGCAACTGCGACCCGTACGGCGGCCAGTACCTGTGCACCCCGGGGCCGGGTTACGACGGCCCGACCGGCCTCGGCGCGCCGGACGGGACGGGAGCCTTCTCGGCCGCCGGCATCGGACCGGTGACCGTGACCGACCCGGGCACCCAGGACCGCGAGGCAGGGGCCAGCGTCGCGATCGGCCTGACCGGTCTCGACTCCCGCGCGGGCGGGACGATCACGCTGGCCTACACGGCCAGCGGGCTTCCGGCCGGGCTCTCGATCAAGCCGGTCGCCAAGACCACTGACGCGGAAGTCACCGGCAAGCTGCCTGCTGCGGCGCGCTCGTACGCGGTGACGGTGACGGCCAGGGACCCCAAGACCGGAAAGACCGGAAACACGCGCTTCTCCATCGTCGCGGCGAGCTCGCTGACCCCGGCCAAGCCGGTCACCACGATCATCTCCACCAGCCTCGTCGTCAACCAGGCGACCGGCTGTCTCGACAGCGGCGCGGACACGGCCGGAACCAAGGTCACCCTGCAGGGCTGCACCGGCGAGGTCGAGCAGCTGTGGTCCTACCTGCCCGAGGGCGCGCCCGGCGCACCCGACGAGCTGACCGTGGGCGGCCTGTGCCTCGGCCTGGTATCCGGCGGCCTGGAGCTCCAGACCTGCAACCGAGCCGACGCGACGCAGAGCTGGCGCCAGCTCCTCGGCGGGGTCCTGGAGAACACCGGCACCGGCAGCTGCCTCACCACCGCCAGCGGGCAGGCCAATCCGCTCTCGATGACGAAATGCAACACCGCGTCGGGGTACCAGCGGTGGTGGCTGAACGCCGTGAGCTACACCTCGGCCGTGCCCGGCATGTGCCTGGCGGACGACGACGATGGCTTCCACACCTCGCCGTACATGATCGAGCCATGCCGCGACGGCGACTCCCAGGACTACTGGATCAACCTGGACGGCTCGGTGTCGAGCAGCCTCGGCCGCTGCCTGGGGCCCGGCGCCAGCGGCAACTGCGACGGGGAACCGGACCAGGTTCTGGCTGTACGGCCCGGGCGGCGAACTCATCAACGAGGCCAGCGGCCTGTGTCTCGACGATCCGGGCGGCTCGGCCACGGCGGGCACCGACCTGACCACGTTCCGACTGTTACGGGCAGCTCGGCGAGATCTGGGGAGTCTCCTGACCGCTGACCAGGCGGGGGTCGGCGGCGAGAGCCGCCCGACGATGCCGAGCGCCCGCGTTGCGGATGACCCCGGTCGGCGAAGACGTCGGAGGAGGAAGGCGGAGCCAGGGTCCGTTCGGCGCCGACTTGATTTTTTGATTTGTAATGATGTAATCAGAGAATGAGTGTAAGTGAACCATTGGACGCGTACTCGGCCATCGTCGCCGGGGTAGCGGAGTCCCTCACGCCAAAGGTCGCGAGCGTGCGCGTGCCGAAGCGGGCGGGGGAGTCACTCGGGTCGGCGGTGGTGTTCACCGCGGACGGGTTCTTGCTGACGAACGCGCATGTAGTCGGGCATTCGCCCGGTGGGACGGCGGCGTTCTCGGATGGGACGACCACGCCGTTCCAGGTCGTGGGGGCGGACCCGCTGTCGGACCTGGCGGTGCTGCGCGCGACCGGCGCCACCCCCGATCCGGCTGAGCTCGGCGAGGCCGACGGCCTGGTGGTCGGGCAGCTCGTCGTCGCCGTCGGCAACCCGCTCGGACTGTCGGGGACGGTCACCGCGGGCGTCGTCAGCGCGCTCGGCCGGTCGCTCCCGGCCGGGGAGCGCGGGCTGATCGAGGACGTCATCCAGACCGATGCCGCGCTCAACCCGGGCAACTCCGGGGGCGCGCTGGCCGACGCCCGCGCCCGGGTGGTCGGGATCAACACCGCGGTCGCCGGGATCGGGGTCGGGCTTGCCGTCCCGGTCAACTCGACGACGCGGAGGATCGTGTCGGCGCTGATGCAAGACGGGCGGGTGCGCCGCGCCTACCTGGGCGTGGTCGTGGTGCCTGCCCCGGTGGCGCCGGTCTGGCGGCCGCGCCTGGGCGGCCGCGCGACCGGGCTGCGGGTCTCGTCGGTCGTGTCTCACGGCCCGGCCGACCGGGCCGGGCTCCGCCCTGGCGACCTGCTGCTCACCGCCGCGGGCCACGAAGTCGCGACCGCCCAGGACCTGCAGCGGCTGATGTTCGCCGAGGCGATCGGCCGCCGGCTTCCGATCACCGTCATGCGCAACGGCGCCTTGGTCGATGTGATCGCCGAGCCCTCCGAGCTGGTGGCCGCGTAACGCCCGGCACCCGCGTTGCCTGTTCCACAGCTCGTGGTGGCTGCATTGTTGCCGAAGCGCTATCGCCTAGAACCGTCCTGTGCGACGCGCGAATGTGCCGTCGTCGTTGCGCAGCTTGCAGCGGCCGACATCTGCGAGCTGGGGCAGGCTCTCCAGCGGGATCGCCGGGCCGATGCGCTTGATATGTGCGAACGCCCGATCCGCATCGCCGCGCGCTTGGTCGTGAGTCGCCTTTAAGTCGGCATAGCGCTGGCGCGCTCCTTATTCGTACGCTGACAACTCGGTCCTTCGGGTCCAGCATCGGCATATGACTCCGACGGCCGCGTCAGCCGTCCCTTGGAAAGTCCGTGGGGAACGCGTGGTCCCTTTGCGTCTGGACCGCCGCCAACCGCTCCCCAGCGGTATCTCTCAGGGCCGAAGTTTCAATCGGAACTGCTGGCGAGCGAACCCCTCCAAAAACCCGATCAGGTAGGCATGTCGCTCGTGGCGGCGAGCGGAGATTCGCATGGGTAGGCGCCTGGCCGGTCACCGTCTTCAGTCTCCTGACCAGAGATCTCCTGCGGTGTTCCGACACGCTTTCCCCAGTCCATTCAAGTCAAGAAGGGATGAAATCCATGTCTAACGAAAACGTGGTGCTTGTTACTGGTGGAACCGGCAGTCAGGGCGGTGCGACTGTCACTCATCTGCTGGCGGCGAAAAAGGTTCGCGTGCGGGTTCTGACGCGGAACTTGGAATCACCGAAGGCCAAGAGCCTGGCCGCGCGTGGCGTGGAGCTGGTCAAGGGTGACTTCGAAGACGTGGCTTCGCTTAGGACGCCGTTGGCAGGCGTCTCCGCCGCGTTTTCGGTGCAGCAATGGACGGAAAAGGGTGGAACCGCGGCGAGGCGCTAAACGGGAAGCGGTTTGCCGATGCGGTAAAGGCATCGGGCAGCCCTCATCTCGTCTACTCATCGGCGGAGGGGGCCGAGCGGGAAAGCGGCCTCGCCCACTACGAGAGCAAATGGGCGATTGAGCAGCACATTCGTGATCTAAAACTCCCGGCGACGATTCTGCGTCCGGTCGGTTTCATGGATGCGTTGGGCGTCCCAGCGATGCAGCGCGGAATGTACCTCGGAATGTTCAGAGCGAACTGGGGAGTTTCACACCGCGTCCAATTCGTAGCCACCTACGACATCGGCTGGTTCGCCGCGCGCGCGCTCGAAGATCCAGAGCGCTACGCCGGACGCGTTATACCGCTCGCCGGGGACGAGTTGAACGTCGCCGATATAATCAGGACCTTCAAGACCGTAATCGGGCACAAGCCGTGGGTGGCCCCGATCCCCGCCTTTGTGGCCAAGATGATGATGCCGAAGGAGTTCGCGGACATGTTCCGCTGGATTCGCGAAGAGGGCTTCGAAGCGAACATTGCCCAGGTGCGGCAAGAATATCCGCAGCTACTAACATTTGCCGGCTGGTTGAGGAAATACACTGACGAACACTGACCTGACTTAGGACAGAATTCTGGAGTTTCCGGCATCGCGGTGCTACTGCGCGCTCTTGTTGAGGAACTCTTGCTTGGCGCTGCCGTAATTCACGGGGATCTGGGTGATCTGGGTCTTTGGCCTCGCCGTCAGAGGCCGATCCTGATCAAATTCGAGCTGGTGGCGGCGTGGCCATGGCCGTCGCGTTGTCCGGCGGGGCGCAGTGTGCCGTATCGCTGCCGTAAGCGCAAGTTGTTGTCCACAGGCAGTGGACAATTCGGGCGCGTTATCCACAGGCGGCGGCAGGCCGCTGCCGGGGAGCCGCCGTTCAGGCACGGTGGAACTGCGCGCCGGGCGGCGGGGCCGCCCGGCGCGGCAGAACAGGCAGCGCACGCAAGGAGGATGGCTCCATGAGCCAGGAAAACATGATCATATTGCGCGGATTTGTGACCGCAGAACCGAAGTTCTGGCAGAGCTCGCCCACGCAAACGCCGCTGGCCGAGATCCGGTTGGGCCATACTCCCCGGCGGCTGAACCGAGCCACCGGGGAGTGGGAGGACGGGGAGACGTCGTACTACACCGTTAAGTGCTGGCGGCGGCTCGCGGTGAACGTCAAGGGCTCCCTGCGCAAGGGGGACATGATCCTCGTCCGAGGCAAGGTCGTCATGCGGACCTGGGTGGACGACCAGCAGCGCAACCGGGTGCAGATGCAGGTCGAGGCCGACTCGGTAGGACACGACCTCGCGTTCGGCTGGTCCCATTTCAACCGCGGCGACCAGTCGCCGTGGAACTCGACGCGGCAGAAGGCCAACGGCGAGGCGGCCATGCACGATGTCGACGCATTCGAGGAGGCCGACGACGTGGATGCCCTCGACGCCGCCGATGGCGCGGGCGATCGAGAGGGAGCGGACGCCTCCTACGGCGCGGGCGACTCGCGCGACCGGGAAATAGCCGACGCCGATTTCGAGAAGTTGACCAGCGATCTCGGAGCCCAGCCGGACGTCGCCCCGGCTTTCTAAATGCCCGATGACCTGCCGCGACGGGTGCCGCACGTTGTCATGGTTACTCATAGTGACGAGAGTCAAGCCGTGCGGCACCCGATCTGCGTCCGACCAACATAGAAGTTCCGTGCACGCACCACACAGTTTGCATCTATTGTGTCACCTAGAGTGACCTAGAAGTGCTGGGCCAGACCGGACGTCGGGGAAGTCAAGGAAGGCGACAGGCACCGCATGTCAGCAGTCCAGGACGCGATGAGGCAGCGGCAGCAGGAGGCCCCCGAGGGCCCGGCGTGGCCGTGGCGCTGCGCGCTGTTCGACGAGTCGCTTCCGCTGATTGGCTACGTGCTGTCGGTCCTTGCCTGCTATCTCACGCTCACCGGCATTGAGGTCGCGGGGACTGATGTGACGGCGGGTGATGTCACCCTATTCATCGGTCTGATGTGCTGCGGTGCGCTCTGTGTGGAGGCGACCAGGCGACTCGGGCAGCCCTCGGGGGTCTGGCGGGATCTGCTGTCGGCCTGGTGGCTGCCGGTCGCGCTGCTGCTGCCGCCGATCTACGCGCTGATCGCGCCGGCCGTTCTCGGCCTGCTGATCTACGTGCGGGTGCGCCGGGGAGCGGTCTACCGGCTGGTTTTCAGCACGGCGGCCCTGGGTCTGGCCGGCGCGTGCGCGTCGATCCTGTTCCGCTGGCTCGCCCCGGTGGTGGCGCAGGTCCAGACGGCCGACTGGATGACCTACCCCGGGCCGAACGCATGGCTAATGCGGCCGCAGCAGGCGGGGCTGGCGGTGGGCTGCGCGGTCGCGTTCGCGGTGCTGAACACGTGCCTGGTCGCGATCGCGGCCTGGCTCGCCGACCCGGACGCCCGGCTGGCCGACATGCTCTGGGACCCCGAGCGGATGCTGCTCGACCTGACCGAAACCTGCATGGGCATCCTGGTCACGATCGCCTGCGCGCTGAGCGCCATCCTGATCGTGGTGGCGCTGCCGCCGGTGATCCTGCTCCAGCGCAGCCTGCTCCATTCGCAACTCAAGACGCAGGCCCGCACCGATCCGAAGACCGGCGTGCTCAACGCGGGCGCCTGGCAGAGCGAGTCCGTGCTGGCGGTCGCCCGGGCGCAGCGCCGCCACGAGCCGCTCGCACTGCTGCTGGCCGACGTCGATCACTTCAAAATGGTCAACGACACTCACGGCCACCTGACCGGTGACGCCGTGCTGCGGACGCTCGCGACCGAGATGCGACAGCAGGTCCGCGAGTCCGATCTGGTGGGCCGGTTCGGCGGCGAGGAGTTCGTCATCCTGCTCACCGCCACCGGCGAGGAGGAGGCGTGCCGGGTCGCCGAGCGGATCCGTCGCGGTGCCTGCGTGGTGAAGGTGCTGACCCCCGACACGATCGTCGGCGTCACCGTCTCGATCGGCGTCGCGGCGCTCGGCAGCCACGGCTCGGACCTCTTCGAACTGCTCGCCGCCGCCGACCTCGCGCTCTACCGAGCGAAGCACACCGGCCGCGACCGGGTCTGCCTGTACGAGCCGTCCGACGCGACCAGCGGCGCGACCGGCGCGACCGGCATGACGGGCGTCCCCGGCATGACCCCAGCCCCCGGCATGACCCCCGCCTGAACGGCGCCACCGGCGCGCCCGGCTTAATTAACCCGGCCCGTGGCCGCGCAATAGTTGGAGGGCCAAGTCGCGGCGCGGACATTTCTCTATGGTGTCGGCTGGGCACGTATGCTTGAGGGTGGCAGTAGCGCACCGCTTGACTGAGGCCGGACGAGGGTGGACATGTCACGCTTTTTCAGGATGACACCGGTTCGGTTAACCGCGAGTGCCATGCCGCTGCACCTCTGACTTGCCCTGACGTAGACGAGGGTCGCGGGTCAGATACCTGCGCCAATAGTTAGGTAACGATACATGCCCGAGTACATTTACAGCCTGCGCGCCGTCCGTAAGGCGCACGGTGACAAGGTCGTCCTCGACAATGTCACGCTGAGCTTTCTCCCCGGGGCGAAGATCGGCGTCGTGGGCCCCAACGGCACCGGCAAGTCCACGCTCCTGAAGATCATGGCCGGGACCGAGCAGGTCTCCAACGGCGAGGCCAAGCTGATGCCCGGCTTCACCGTGGGCATCCTCGCCCAGGAGCCGAAGCTCAACGAGGACAAGACGGTCCTCGGCAACGTCGAGGAAGGCGTCGCCGAGACCAAGAAGCTGCTCGACGAGTACAACGAGATCGCCGAGAAGCTGGGAACCGACTACTCCGACGAGCTCATGGACCAGATGAGCAAGCTCCAGGAGCAGATCGACCACAAGGACGCCTGGGATCTGGACAGCCAGCTCGAGCAGGCCATGGACGCCCTCAGGTGCCCGCCGCCCGACTCCGACGTCACCAGCCTGTCCGGTGGCGAGCGACGCCGGGTGGCCCTGTGCAAGCTGCTCCTCCAGCAGCCCGACCTGCTGCTGCTCGACGAGCCCACCAACCACCTGGACGCGGAGTCCGTCCTCTGGCTTGAGCAGCACCTGGAGAAGTATCCGGGAACCGTCGTCGCGATCACCCACGACCGGTACTTCCTGGACAACGTCGCCCAGTGGATCCTCGAGCTTGACCGCGGGCACGCCTACCCGTACGAGGGCAACTACACCACCTACCTCGAGACGAAGCAGGCCCGGCTCAAGGTCGAGGGCGCCAAGGACGCCAAGATGCGCAAGCGCCTCGACGACGAGCTCGAACTGGGTCAGGTCGAGCGCCCGCGCCCGCCAGACCAAGTCCAGGTCGCGACTTGAGCGCTACGAGGAGATGGCGGCCGAGGCCGACCGGAACCGCAAGCTCGACTTCGAGGAGATCCAGATCCCGCCGGGCCCGCGGCTGGGCAACACGGTGGTGGAGGTCGAGCACCTCGTCAAGGGCTTCGACGACCGCGTGCTCTACGACGACCTGAGCTTCAGCCTGCCGAGGAACGGCATCGTCGGCGTCATCGGACCGAACGGAGTCGGCAAGACCACGCTGTTCAAGATGATCGTGGGCGAGGAGAAGCCGGACAGCGGCACCATTCGGATCGGCGACACGGTCAAGATCTCCTACTCCGACCAGAACCGCGAGCGCATCGACCCGAACAAGAACGTCTGGGAGGCGATCTCCGACGGCGAGACGTTCATCCACGTCGGCAACGTCGAGTTCCCCAGCCGGGCCTATGTGGCGGCGTTCGGTTTCAAGGGCGCCGACCAGCAGAAGCCGGCCGGGGTGATGTCCGGCGGCGAGCGCAACCGGATGAACCTCGCGCTCACCCTCAAGCAGGGCGGCAACCTGCTGCTGCTCGACGAGCCGACCAACGACCTCGACGTGGAGACGCTCGGCAGCCTGGAGAACGCGCTGCTCGAGTTCCCCGGCTGCGCCGTGATCACCAGCCACGACCGCTGGTTCCTGGACCGGGTGGCGACGCACATCCTGGCCTGGGAGGGCGGCGCTAACTGGTTCTGGTTCGAGGGCAACTTCGAGTCCTACGAGAAGAACAAGATCGAGCGCCTTGGCGCGGAGGCGGCCAGGCCGCACCGGGTGACCTACCGGAAGCTGACCCGAGGCTAGTCACTCAGGGTCCGTTCGAGATCAAGATCGTGAATTCAAAATCTTTTATCTCGAACGGACCCTGGCTCCGCGTAACTCGCACATTGCTCATCCGGCGAGGATGGCGGTCAGCCGTCCGCTGCCCCGCAGCGACTCGAGGTCCGGATCACGGTCTGCGTTGGCGCGCACGTCAGGGTTGAGCGTGATGGCTTCGGCCAGCGTCCGGGCGGCGTCCTCGGCACTCCCGGCGACGGCCTGAGCGCAGGCCAGACTGTAGGCGGCCATGCCCGCTACCTGGTCAGGGGCCTCCAGGTAGCGGGTCGTGGCAAGCGCGTGCTCCTGAAGCGCGACGGCTCGGCCCTGCTGCCCATGTCCCAGGTAGTAGTCCGCGACGTGCCCGGTCGGGTGCCAGAACCCGCGCACGATCAGCTGCAGCCACAGCGGCCGTCCGTTCAGCCACGGATGGCGGGACGGATCGACCAGGTCATCGTCCGCCAGTGCCACCGAGCCGGCCAGGAGGGACGCGGTGACCTGGCGAGACTCGCCCACGACGGCAACCGCGGCACGGTCGGCGTATCGCCCGTAGACGGCGGGGGACCGGTGATCGATCTCGCCGAAGGTCGGCGGGACGCGGCCGGTGAGCACGGCCGTAATCCGCTCGGCCTGCTGGGCCTTGAACTCGGTGTTGTGGGCCACCGTGGGCCCGGCGGCCCACCGCCGCTCGTTACCGGACTCCGTGCTGCCAGCCGCGCCGGTGCCCCCGAGGGCGGAGACCAGCAGCATTTCCTCCTCGGCGGCGGCGAAGGCGATCAGCCTGGCGACGACGGTGCGCAGCTGCGCGATCGTGCTCACGCCGTCTCCTCCCGTTGTGCCTTCCTGGCCCGGAACAGCAGGGTGTGCCCCACCGTGATCGTGATCTCGGCGAAGCCGATCGTCTGCAGTCTGGTGAGCAGCGCGGCAGGCTCGACCGGGTTGTAGGTGTCGCCGGCGTGGAAGTGGTGCAGCCCGTCGCTGGGCAGGCTGTCGGAACCGATCAGCGTTCCGCCCGGGCGCAGCACCCGCAGCGCCTCCGCCAGGATCGCGTCCTGCAGAGCACGGGTCGGCACATGGTGCAGCATGGTGAACATGCCTACCGAGTCGAACGAGGCGTCCGGATAGCGGAGCGCCGTCGCGTCGCCAGTGACCGCCTCGACGTTCGTCCCGCTGAACCGGTCCTGCAGCGCCGCGGTGGCAGACGGGTCGAGCTCGAGGGCGACCAGGTGGCGGACTCGATGCCTGAGCCACTCGGACGCGGCCCCCGGGCCCGGGCCGATCTCAAGCAGGTCATCGCCTAGATCCACGCCGCCTGCGACGGCGGGAAGGATGTCTTCGTGCAGGTGCGCGGCCCATTCGGCCGTGCCGAGCAGGTTCGCATGGTTCTCGTTCACGGACCCGACGCTACGACCCGCGACGGCGCGGGCATAGCGCGTAAGCTGCCAAGGTATGTCGCGTACAGGACAGTCTCCGGCCTGCTCGCCGGACGGCTTCTTCGTCGCCACCTTCCCGATGCCGGCCGGGACGCTGTTCAACTGGCACACGCACGAAGACCATCAGCTCGCGTGGGCGTCCGCCGGGGTGCTGACCGTCCTCACCCAAGGCGCGACCTGGGTGCTGCCGCCGTCGCGGGCGCTGTGGATCCCGGCCGGCCTGCCCCACGAAACGGGCGCGTCCGGGCAGGCGACGATGCGCAGCGTGTACGTGCCGCCCGGACTGACGCCGGTGGACTGGGCCGTGCCGGCCGTGATCGCGGCCAGCCCGCTGCTGGCCGAGGTCATCGGCTACCTGGGGGGCGACCTGACGGCGGCCCGGCGGGCCCGCGCCGAGGCGGTGCTGAGCGACCTGCTCACGCCTATCCCGGTTGCCACGCTGGACGTGCGGTTCCCCGATGACCCGCTCGCCGGGCCGATGGCGCGAGCGCTGCGCGACAACCCCGGCGACCAGCGAACGCTGGCCGAATGGGGGCACGCGATCGGGGCGAGCGAGCGAACGCTCGCGCGGGCCTTCGTGGCGGGCACCGGTCTGCCGTTCGGCCAGTGGCGGACGCAGCTGCGCATCCAGTCGGCGCTGCCGCTGCTCGCGGCGGGCGAAGCGGCGGGCCGGGTCGCGGGCCGGGTCGGCTACGAGACGCCGAGCGCGTTCATCGCCGCGTTCCGCCGAGTGACGGGGGTGACGCCAAGCGCCTACTTTGGCCGCAAGTAGCTCGCCTCGGCACCGACACCCCCGGGCCAGGAGATCCGCTACGAGCGGTATATGTCGGTCAGTGAAACGAGCGACAGCCCCGGGCCTGCCATCGCGCACAGCTCGGCGCTAAATCCGGCCGCGGAGTAACAGGCGAGCGCGCAGTCCGTCACGTCGAAGTTCGCCGCCAACAGATCGCGGGCCCGGGCAAGGCGTTCCGCATGATACGGCGTCGATCTGAATCTGGGTCCGGTTCTCCGGATCGTTCACCACCCCCGCCCCACTCGTCGAACGTCGCCGCTCCCTAGGCGCAGCTAAGCGGGCGCGAGGCCGATGCCGCCGCGGCCGCCCTGGTCGGGGCCTCCCTCGGGCGCCACGTTGACCAGCGAGTGCGCGGCCATCACGAGGTAGTCCCAGAACTGCGCGTCAAGCGCGGGCGGCAGGTCGAGCTCGTCGAGCGCCGTCCGCATGTGCTTGAGCCACAGGTCCCGCTCGGTCTCGCCGATGTGGAAGTGCACGTGCCGCATCCGCAGCCGCGGGTGCCCGCGCAGCTCGTTGTAGGTGCTCGGCCCGCCCCAGTACTGCATGAGGAACAGCCGCAGGTGCTCCTCGGCCGGCCCCAGGTCCTCGGCCGGGTACACCGGCCGCAGCACCGGGTCGGCCGCGACCTCCTGGTAGAACCGGCTGCACCAGGCGGGTGAAGGTTTCCTCGCCGCCGACGGCCTCGTAAAAGCTGCACGGCCCGTTCGCTGTTCTCGCTCATCGCACTCACTCATCCCTGGTCAGGGTAACCGCCATGGTCGGCGTCTCCGCCGGGGCTGGCATGATGCCCGCCTCCTTGAGGGCGCGCTTCACCCGGGCCCGCATCTCGCGCTCGACCTCCCACTGGCGCAGCGGCGCCGTCTTCACCACGATCCGCATGGTGACCTCGCTGCTGGTGATCTGCTGCGCGCCCCATACCTCGGGCGCCTCCAGCATGACCGCACGCCAGGCCGGGTCGTTCCACATCTCCTCGCCCGTCCGGGCGAGCAGTTCCCTGATGTCAGAAGGTCGGCCGCGAATGGCACCGGGAAGTCGATCACCGCCCGGGCCCAGCCCTGGGACTCGTTGCCGACCGTGCTCGATGGTGCCGTTGCGGATGTGCCACACGATGCCGTTCACGTCGCGCATCCGGGTGACCCGCAGGGTGACGTTCTCCACCGTCCCGGTGGCGTCCCCGACGGTGATCACGTCGCCGACCCCGTACTGGTCCTCGACCAGCATGAAGATCCCGGACAGGTAGTCGCTTGACCAGGCTCTGCGCGCCGAAGCCGATGGCGACGCCGACCACGCCCGCGCTCGCGAGCAGCGGCGCCAGGTTGATGCCGAGGTCGCCCAGGATCGACGAATCCGGCGATGGAGAAGATTGTCACCGACGCGGCGCTGCGCAAGATCGCGCCCGAGCGCGCTGCACCCGCTGCGTGCGCCGCTCGTCGACTAGCGCCGCCTCCGCCTGGGCGGCCGCGCCGTTGATCGCGCCCTGGTCCGTACCGTCAGCGGCGGCGAACACCGGGTCGCCGGGCCGGGCGTCCCGCAGCGGGCTCCCCGCCCGGGCTGCGGCCGCGTCGTCCGCCAGCGCGTCGTCGTGGGGCTGCGCCGCAGGCGGCGGCCCAGCCCGTCCCGGACCGCCTCGTGGGCCGGGCCGCCCAGGCGGCTTCGCAGCCGCCGGGAGACCCGCCCGGCGGTCCTCGTGGGTACGAAGCGTGAGGCAGCCATTCCGTTGCGCAGCTGGTCGACCAATGATTCCGACGCCCGCGCGGTCAGCCGGTTGATCAGCCGGTGCACCAGCCACTGGATCACCAGCGCGAGAACGACCACGAAAAGGACCTGGAGCAGCAGGTGCACCGGCCCGGCCGAGGAAGTCGTTGGTGAGCGAGGCGGCCCGGCTGTCGTGCGAGACGTTCCACACCAGGCGGCACGCCAGCCCGGGGGCGCTCCCGCAGCTTCCCGTCAGCGTGTCCGGCACATGCTGCGCACTGAGCACCGACAGGTGCACTAGCCCTTCCACGCCCAGCCTCCTCATCGCGCGATCCGGATCCTTGCTCCCGTGCGAGGCTACCGGGACCGCGGGCAGGGCGTGCCGACTGTGACATTTGCCCGCTGACCGACCCTGGCGCGGCCGGGCCGGGCTAGGACCGCGACAGCCCGGTCTGCCGGGCCACGAACGCCAGGCAGTCGCCGGCCAGCGTGGCCGACAGCGACACCGCGCGCTGCCCGTGTCCCACCTGCCCCTCGGCGCGCAGCAGCACCGGGCGCCCCGAAGACGTGGCATGCTGCAGGGCCGCGCACATCTTGTATCCGTGCAGCGGGTCAACCCGGGTGTCGTTGCTGAAGACGGTGAACAGCACCGCCGGGTAGGCCGTCCCGTCGACCACGTGATGGTAAGGCGAGTAGCTCGAGCAGCCACTCGAGTTCCACCGGCGAGGACGCGGTCCCGTACTCCGTGTTCCACGTCTCGCCGATCGGGAACCGCTCGTACCGCACCATATCGAGCAGCGGCGCGGAGCAGACGGCGGCCGAGAACAGGTCGGGTCGCTGAGTGACCGCCGCCCCGACCAGCAGCCCGCCGTTCGACCCGCCCCAGACCGCGAGCCTCGCCGGTGACGTCACCCCGGTCGCGATGAGGTGCTCCGCCGCCGCGTGGAAGTCGTCGAAGACGTTCTGCTTGCGGTCGAGCATCCCCGCCCGGTGCCACTCCTCGCCTTCCTCGCTCCCGCCGCGCAGCGCCGCCACCGCGTACACGCCGCCTGCCTCGACCCAGGCGAGGATGTTGGCGGAGTAGCCCGGGGTCATGCTGATGTCGAACCCGCCGTAGCCGTAGAGGATGCAGGACCTTTCGGCCGGGCGGGCGGCCTCCCCAGCCGGCCCGCCGTCGGTGCTCGCCTCGGCGCCCGGCTCGATGACCACCATCCGGACCTCGGTGCCGTCACCGGACCGGTACGTGACCTGCGATGCGGTGACCCGAGGCGGGGTGGCGACCGCGCCAGGGGATTTCGCCCAGGTCGACAGCTCCCCGGTGGCCGCGTCGTAGCGCAGCACGATGGGCGGCGTCGTGTAGTCGGTGTAGCCGAACCACGCCTCGTGACCGCCCTCCGGCCGTTCCGCGATCCCGCCCGCCGACCCGATCCCGGGCAGTTCGAGTTCGCTCAGCCGCTCGCCGGTGGCCAGGTCGTGCACCGCGACCTCGCTGATCGCGTGCCGCATGCGGGACAGGATCAGCACCGGCCGGGGCAGCTCGTCGAGGATCGCGTAGCTCCGCAGCACCGAGGTGGCGTCCTCCGGTATCAGGTCCCGCCAGCCCTCGGGCCCTGGCGCGGCGGGGTCGGCGACGCAGAGCCGCCCGCGCGGCGCGGCCAGGTCGGTCAGCACGTAGAGCCGCCCGTCCCGCCCGATCCGGGGCGAGGCCTGGGCGTCGAGCCCGACCATGAGCGGGACCAGCAACGGGGACGCGGGATCGCTGGCGGTCAGGTCGGCGATCCAGATGTCCTCCCTGGGCGCGGTCCCGATCGACGCCGAGATGATCAGCCAGCGCCCGTCCATGCTGACGCTGGCGCCGTAGTAGGTCGTCTTGTCCCGCCCCGCGCCGAACACCTCCACGTCCGACTCCGGCGACGCCCCCACCTGGTGCAGGTACACCCGCCGGTGGTACTGCTCCTCGCCCTCGGGCACCGTGTCCGGCGGCAGCCGCCGCACGTAGTAGAACGCCTTGCCGCCGGGCAGCCAGGCAACCCCGGAGTACCGGCACCGGTCGATCGGCCCGTCGACGACCTCGCCGGTCGCGACGTCAAGCACCCGCAGCAGCGACTCCTCGTCCCCGCCGTGCGAGAGCTGGTAGGCGAGCAGGCGTCCCTCCTTGTCCGGCTGATAGGCGTCCAGCGTGGTCCGCCCGGAGGGATCGATGGCGATCAGGTCGATGAGCGCCCGCTCGCCGGCGTCTGCGCCGGAGGCGGCGGCGGGGGTATCGGTGGCGGGGGTATCGGCGACGTAGAGGACCGCGTGCTCCTGGTCCGGGTCGCGCCGGGGGTAGAACTGCGTCGTCCCGCGCCAGGCGGGCAGGCCCACGGACCCGACCCGAAGCAGTTCCTGCACCCGGGCGGCGAAGGCCTCCCGGTCCGAGAGCCCGGACCGGTAGTCGTCCCAGAGCGACTCCTCCGCCGCGAGCCAGTCTCTGGTCTGCGGGGAGTCGGCGTCCTCGAGCCAACGGTAGGGGTCGGCCACGGGGTGCCCGAAGAGGTCCTCGACGAGGTTCAGCCGCTGCGCTGCGGGGTACTCGGCGCGAAAGGAAGCCATAGCGGAACCTTATTCGTTGCTCGTTACCAGGCGTTAACCAACAATCCACAGATCGCCTTGTACTCTAGAGGGGTTGGCGGAGGCACGTGGCTTCGGTCACGCCGGAATCAGTCCTGTTCCGGTGATGCGAGCGGCGCCTCAATACCGGTGCCTCCGGAGGTGCCCGTGCGACGCGTGCTGCTGCTCAACGTCACCTATGAGCCACTTACCACCGTCGGTCTCCGACGGGCCGTCTGCCTAGTCTTGGGCGACAAGGCAGAGATCGTGCATCAGGACACCAGCGGGTCGCTACTGCACTCCGCCAACGTCGAGGTGGTAACCCCTTCTGTCATCCGGCTTCGCCGGTACATCAGGATCCCGCAGCGTAATCGGGTGCCTCTCACCCGGTCCGCGCTGATGCGCAGGGACAACTACAAGTGCGCCTACTGCGGCAGGCACGCAGAGACGATCGACCACGTGATCCCGCGCAGCCGCGGCGGCGGGCACGCCTGGGAGAACTGCGTCGCCGCCTGCCAGCTCTGCAACCACCGCAAGGCCGACCGGTTTCTGTCCGAGATCGGCTGGACCCTCCCGGTGGCCCCGGCCGTCCCCAAGGGCGCGCACTGGCGGCTCATCGGGGCCCAGTACGACGGCGATCCCCAATGGGAGGCCTACCTGGGCGCAGCCGCTGCTGCCTAGCTAGACCGCCCACTGGGTGTCGCTGAGTGTCGCCGGGCTTGCCGGTCCGGCGCGGGCGTAAAACGGTTGAGGGTGCGCGCCATCGACCACCGCCGCGCCTGTCGCCCACGCCAGCGACCCCAAACGCCTCCTGTCGCCTACGCCAGCGACACCAATAGGCCATGTCGCTGGCGTAGGTGACAGATTCGGGGTCCTGTCGGTGGCGTAGCCGACAGGTGGCGTAGCCGGATAACAGCAAGATGAGTCCGTCGGCCGTGGCGTCTTCGGCACGCCCTGCGTAAGCCGCCTGCGTAGTCGCGCTGCGAGGGCGCTAGCGCGGGCGGGCGGCTTCGACGCCGGTTACGTCGTGCAGGTGGTGGATGGGGTCATGCATGAAATAGCGGCCAAAGGTCTCCACAGTGAACGAGGCGCCGTCGCTGCGGCGGCCGGGGCGGAGCCACTGGTCGCCGGAGACGGCGGCGAAGCTGGCGGCGAGGGCGTCGGCGGCCGAGGCGAGCTCGTCCGCCACCACGGCCGGGTCCTGGGAACCGTAGTCGTCGGCGACGGCGGTCTCGTCCTGGTCCCAGTTGGGGTAGAGCGGGTCGTCCTCGGTCAGCATCAGGCCGAGCCGGTAGTCGTAGAGCCGGAACACGTCCCGCACGTGGCAGCCGTACTCGAGCGCGGACCATCGGTCGGGCCGCGGCCGGTCGCCGGCGTCGGGGGCGGCGAGCGGCGCGCGCCAGGCGGCCGCGTTCGCGCGGATCAGGGCGGGGATCTCCTCCCGCAAGAACGACTGGGTGTCCAGTCCGCACTCCGGGCACGGCCGCCCGAGCACCCACGTCCAGTCCTTGCTGTCAGGAACGATCGTCATAGCCGCCACGCTATAAGCACGACGGCCTGGAGCGCCGGGGGCGATGCGGCCATTTCACGCTGGTTTTCGGCCAAGATCGTAGGCGAAGCTAACCGTCTCGGTGACGTGACCGTCGCTCGCGTAGCGGCCGAGCTCGGCCGCGAGCTCGGCGTCGAAGGCGGCGGCGTGACCCGCGAGGGCGGACGCGGGGAGGACCGACAGCGAGCGCGCGAACCCGGCCAGTTCCGGCAGCGTCCAGCGGTGCTCGACCAGAAACTCGAAACGGCCGTCCACCTGGAACCCGGCGCCGGTCAGGACGTCGGCGTCTGGCCGCCGCTGCCGAGCCTGGCTCCAGTTGGCGGGAACGCGGTCGCAGCCGCCGAGCGCCGTCTGCCACCGTCTCAGCAGATCGTTGAACGCGACCTGCCAGTCCAGCGGTCCCGCCTGGGTACCCGATGACCAGCACAGCGCGAGGAAGCCGCCGGGCCGCAGCCAGCCGTGCACCCGGCCCGCGACGAGCTCACGGGGAAGCCGGTGGAACGCGTTGCCGATCACGACCAGCGAGAAACGCGCGGGCAGGGCGTCCAGTTCCTCGGCGCTGGCGACGACGGGCCGAATGCGTCCGCCGACAGCGTCAGCATCGGCGGCGGCCTTCGCACGCACCACCTCGATCATGTCCGGCTCCTGGTCAACCGCCCAGACCTCGGCGAACGACGAGCGCAGGGCGAAGGCGAGCTGCCCGGTGCCGCAGGCAAGGTCGAGCAGCCGTCCCCGCCCGGACGCGCCCGTCCGGTGCACCAGGTCGGAGATCAGCGCGTCCGGGTATGCGAGCCTGAACCGGTCGTAGTACTCCGCCGTGCCCCGGTACAGGTCGGGCGAGAACGTGAGTTCGTCGCTCATGTCTGCCTCATGACCGCCAGCCTGCCACACGGGGTCAGCCGTCCTCCCCGCCGCCGAAATCTCAGCGCAGCGTCTGCAGCCGGACCGCTTCGCTCGCGGGCAGCCGCCGCACCGCCTCGCGGAACGTCACACCGGACATTTCCGCGAGGCGGCGCTCTGTCCATGACGCCACCCAGGCCGGATCGCGCTTTGAGATTTCCCTCAGCACCCAGCCGATCGCCTTACGGATGAAGAACTCCCGCTCGGCCAGCATCGGCTGCGCGTAGCGGGTGAACCGGGGCAGGTCCGGCTGCCCGGCACGGATGCCCCGCAGCAGCGCGAGCAGCGCCGACCGCCGCACCCAGAAGTCCGGGTCGACCGCCCACCGGTCAATGACCGGCCACGACCGCGGATCGCGGAGCGCGATCTCGCCCGCCACGTTGACGGCCAGCCCGTCCACCAGCGCCCAGGTACCGGACTCGCGCAGCAGCCGTTCTACCGTCGCCAGGTCGTCCGCCCGCAGCCGGGGCGCGGCCAGCGTCAGGAGCTCCGCCGCCGCCATCCGGCGTTCGTGCACCGGCTCCCGCCACAGCGCGACCGCCCAGGCGACCATCCCGGCCTCGTCCAGCCCGGGGTAGTCCCGCGCCGCCGCCTTGACCACGCGCCGCAGCTCCGGCACGGTCACCCCGAAGAACTTAAGCTCGCTCTTGAGGTACCGCTTCTCCTGCTCGGCTCGCTCGGCCGTCCCGGCCGCCCGCAGCGCGCTGGCGACCGCCGCTGCCGCCGCCTCCGGATCAAACCCGTCCATGCGGCCACCCTAGGGCGCGCGGGGGCGGCCCCCCGCTAAGCGGGCCCGAGGAACGTCAGCGCCATCTCCGTGAACGCGTCCGGTTCGGCCTGGTGAATCGAGTGTCCGGCCTCGACGGTCTCCATCCGGGCGCCCGGGATCCGCCGCGTCAGCGACGCCACCCAGTCCTGGGGAATGTGGCTTCCCCCGCCGCCGGCGATGACCAGCGTCTCCGCCGTGATCCGGCCGAGCCGCGGCAGCCAGGCCGGGTCGGGGTCGTCGATCTGCCTGCGGATGGCCAGCACCATGTCCCAGTCGAAGGGCAGCTCGCCGTCCGGTCGTTTGAGGGCGCCGCGCTGCCGGGGAAGCAATTCCGCGGCCTCCTCCAGGATCAGGCGGCCCACCCGCGCTGGATGATCGCCCGCGAACAGGTAGCCGACCAGCCCGCCCATCGAGTGCCCGATCAGGTCCGCCCGATCGAGCTCAAGCGCGTCAAGGAAGCCCAGCACATCGGCTTCCATGAGTTCCACCGAGTAGTCGCCGGGCCAGTCACTGCCCCCGTGGCCGCGCAGGTCGGGTGCGTAGACCCGCCAGTGCCGGCCGAAGGCCGGGGCCACGCCCGCCCAGTCGGCCGACCCCTCGCCCAGCCCGTGCAGCAGGACCAGCGTCGGTGCGCCGGGCGAACCCCAGACCCGGTAGGCCAGCCGGATTGCCCCGGTCTCGATCACACCGTCGTGGTCCACCCTGGGACTGTAACCGCCGCGCCGGGCCGGACGGAGCCGTGTTCATCCCCGGCGAAGAGCCGATCGGCCGCCGGGATCAGGCTGCCTGGGGAGGAAGTGCGTCGGCGGGCAGCGTGACCACCGGCACCGCGTACCGGTCGAGCGCGGCGGTCAGCTCGGGGGAAGCGCCGAGCAGCAGCAGGCACTGCCCGGCGCGCTTGAACGCGCGGGCGGGGGCCAGCAGGTACCGCGCGAACGCGCCCGGCTGGCCGACGACGGCGGCGGTCAGGTCGACGATGATCATGTTGCTGCTGGTCGACAGGTAAGCGAGCGAGTCGCTCAGCCCCCGCAGCGCCCCCCGGTCCAGCGACCCGGCCGGGCGCAGGATCGCGGTGAGCCACCGGCCCTGGTCGGCCGCCGCGCTCGCCGCGGCCCCCACGGCCGGCGCCGCCGCGAGCCGGGCCCGCCGGTTCCGCTGCGCCGTGGCCAGTTCGTCCGAGTCGAACAGGTTGTGAGTCGTCATGATCGCGCTCCCACTGAATTCGAGGCCATTCGGTCCTACGCCTCCAGCATGGCCAAGCAGGATCAGGGGCAGATCCCCGAATCCTCAACCGTTCCTCAGAGTCCTGGTGACGGCCAGGGGATAGAGGCAATCCAGAAGAAGTCGCTAGAGCTTGCGCCCGAGGGCGCAGGGCATCCAGATGCCCGGCGCAGGGTCGTCGGGCGAGTACGCGAACGTCGGGTCGGTGAATGTCCGCACGTCGGTCAGGCCGGGCGACAGCAGTTCGAAGCCCGCGAACAGCTGCCTGACCTCAGCGGTGCTTCGCGATCAACCCGGAAGTTGTCCTTGCCCCCAGGTAGTAGTCGTGATCCGGGCCGGGTTCTGCGCGCTAGGCCCGGCGCTGTCCCAATCCCAGACATCGGGGGCAGCGCCGACCGGGACGCTATCGCTCATCAGAGGACTCCGCGTAGCCAGAATTGTGGTGGGTTGCACCGATATCGTACGCCGCGCCGATACGACCCCCGTCGGCACCAATTAAACAAGCCCGTTTCGACCGGGCGCCGGAGTGCGGTGAGCGCGGGAAGCGTGGGTTTCCCCGGTCTTTCACCCATTCCGCGCCAGTCGGCGTAGCGAAGTACCCGCCGGCCCCGTCAGCGCGGTAGCGTTCTTTCATGACCACCACTTCGGCGCCCTTCGGCCGGCTGATGACGGCCATGATCACTCCGATGACCTCGGACGGCGCGGTCGACTACGACGGGGCGGCGCGGCTGGCCGCCTACCTCGTGGACGACATGCGCAACGAGGGGATCGTCGTCAACGGCACCACCGGTGAGGCGCCGACGACCACCGACGAGGAGAAATCCCGCGTGATCAAGGCGGTCCTCGAGGCCGTGGGCGGCCGCGCCGCGGTGGTGGCGGGCGTCGGCACCAACATCACCGCCCACACGATCGAACTGGCCCGGCAGGCTGAGCAGGCCGGCGCGAACGGCCTGCTGGTGGTGACCCCCTACTACAGCAGGCCGGCCCAGGACGCCCTGGTCGCTCACTTCACCAAGGTCGCCGACAGCACGGGGCTGCCGGTGATCGCCTATGACGTCCCCGCCCGCACCGCGACCGCGCTGGCGACCGACACGCTGATACGGCTGGCCCAGCACCCCAGGATCGTCGCGGTCAAGGACGCCAAGGGCGACATCGCCGGCTCGTCCCAGGTGCTGGCCCGCACGGACCTGGCCTATTACAGCGGCGATGACCCGATGACGCTGCCGCTGCTCGCGGTCGGCGGGATCGGCGTCGTCAGCGTTACCGCCCACGTGGTGGGCGACAGGATCTACGAGATGATCGAGGCGTTCGGGAACGGCAGGAACGCCGAAGCCGCGCGACTGCACCGCTCCATGCTTCCGGTCAACGTCGGCCTCTTCCGCAACCAGGCCGCGGTGCTGACCAAGGCCGCGTTGGACCTGCTCGGCCTGCCCGGCGGTGGGGTGCGCGGCCCGCTGCTCCCGGCCAGCGCGGCCGAGCTACAGACGCTCCGCGCGGACCTGACCGCGGGCGGCGTCAAGCTTCCAGACGAAGGACTACTGTGAGTTATCCGCATCCCGACCTGACCCCCCCGCCGCCACTCGCCAGCAACGGTTTGCGCGTTGTCGCGCTGGGCGGCCTGGGCGAGATCGGTCGGAACATGACCGTCTTCGAGTACCGCGACCGGCTGCTCATCGTCGACTGCGGGGTGCTGTTCCCCGAGTCCGAGCAGCCGGGGGTGGACCTGATCCTGCCGGACTTCAGCTACCTCGACGGCCGCATGGACAAGGTCGAGGCGCTGGTCCTGACGCACGCCCACGAGGATCACATCGGCGCGGTGCCCTACCTGCTCAGGCAGCGGGCCGACATCCCGCTGGTCGGCACCAAGCTGACCCTGGCCCTGGTGAGATCCAAGCTCACCGAGCATCGCCTCACCCCGGAGACGATCGAGGTGAAGGAGGGGGAGACGCGCTCGTGGGGACCCTTCGACCTTGAGTTCTTCGCGGTCAACCACTCGATTCCCGACGCGATGGCGGTGGCCATCAAGACCTCGGCCGGCGTGGTGCTGCACACCGGCGACTTCAAGATGGACCAGCTGCCGCTCGACGGTCGGCTGACCGACCTGGCCGGGTTCGCGCGCCTTGGCGGTGAGGGCGTGGACCTGCTGCTCTCCGACTCCACCAACGCCGAGGTCCCCGGCATCGTCCGGGCCGAGCGGGACATCGCGCCGGTGCTGGACGAGGTTTTCGCCAACGCCGCCCAGCGAATCATCGTGGCCTGCTTCGCCTCGCACGTGCACCGGGTGCAGCAGGTGCTGAACACGGCCGCCAGGCACCGGCGGAAGGTCGCCTTCGTCGGGCGGTCCATGGTGCGCAACATGGGCGTCGCCCGTGACCTCGGCTACCTGCACGTCCCCGGCGGGCTTCTGATCGACCTGCGGGACGCCGAGGAGATGCCGCCGGGCGACGTGGTGCTGATCTCGACCGGGTCGCAGGGCGAGCCGATGTCCGCGCTGTCGCGGATGGCGGGCCGCGACCACCCGATCAGGATCGCGGCCGGGGACACGGTCATCCTCGCCTCCTCGCTCATCCCCGGCAACGAGACCTCCGTCTACCGGGTGATCAACGGGCTGACCAGGCTGGGCGCGCGCGTCGTGCACAAGGAGTCGTTCCTGGTCCACGTCAGCGGTCACGCCCCCGCGGGAGAGCTGCTTTACCTGCTCAACCTGGTTAAGCCGAGGAACTTCATGCCGGTGCACGGCGAGTGGCGGCACCTGCGGGCGCACGCCCGGCTGGCGGCGTTGACCGGGGTCCCCGACGACCGGATCGTGATCGCCGAGGACGGCGTGGTCGTCGATCTGGTGGACGGCAAGGCGTCGGTGACCGGGGCGGTGGACTGCGGTTACGTGTACGTGGACGGGCTCACGGTCGGCGAGGTCACCGAATCCCAGCTCAAGGACAGGCGCATCCTGGGCGACGAGGGGTTCATCTCGGTGATCATGGTCCTCGACTCCTCCAGCGGCAAGATCGTCGGCGGCCCGGAGATCCACACCCGCGGCTCCGGCATCGACGACCAGGCCTTCCGGGTCGACGTGCTGCCCAAGCTGGAAGACGCCCTGGAACGCGCGGCCAACGACGGGGTGGCGGACGCGCACGCGATCCGCCAGCTCTCCCGCCGCGTCATCGGCAAGTGGGTATCGGACAACTACCGGCGGCGGCCGATGATCATCCCGGTGGTCGTCGAGGTCTAGCCGTCGTCGGGCCGTCGTCGTTGACGGCCCGGCCGACTACCCGCGTCGTTACCAGGCCGGGGCGGCCATGACCCCTCGCCACTGCCACTTGGGCTTGCCGTGCAGGGCCGCCATGACTCCTCGCCACTGCGGCGCCGGGCCACGACGCCGGGCGGGCTTGCCCGAGGGCTGGTGCTCGTGCAGGATCTCGGCCGCGCGCTTGGTGATCTCGGCCAGCTCGGCCTGGAGCTTGCGGACCTCGCGCGCACCCCAGATCGGTGCGCTGAACCTGTGGTGGGTGATCGCGGTCACCATCAGAAACCGTGCGTCGGCCGAGTCGACGCGCTCATCCAGCCAATCAGCCCGCTCCATGCCATCTCCTTGCCATCGCCGTCCTGGAACGCCCTATAAAAATGGATAGCCCCGGCCGGCATGGGTCATTCCATGCGACCGGAGCGCTAAGTTCGCGGCGGCCTCGGCCGGCGCGCGTGCGAGCGCGGCGGCCAGCCCCTACTCATGGATAACGTTTACGTCACGCTATAACATTCCGAAAGTCTCGGTGGCCTTTCCGGTGACATCGGTGCAGCTCCTGGTCCCTCAAGAAGGATTCAAAACGAGATAGATCTCGATTGTGGTTCGGCGCTAGCATGGTACCGACCGCCCTTGAAGGCGGCTGGCTCTGATCGGGGAACTCGGTGTGATCACGGCAGCGGACATGGTTCGGGTAAGCGTGCTCGGCCCGCTCGAGGTCACTGACGCGGCGGGCCGCCCCGTCCGCGTCGGCGGGCAGCGGGTACGCGCGCTGCTGATCCTGCTCGCCTTGGACGCCGGCCGGGTGGTCTCCGCCCGCACGCTGATCGAGCGGCTCTGGCCCGACGAGCGCCCGGCCGACGCCGCCAACGCGCTCCAGTCGCTGGTGTCCCGGCTGCGGGTTGCGCTCCGGCGGGCCGGACTGCCCGACGGGGTGCTCGAGTCATCGGCCGTTGGCTACCGGCTCGCGACCTCGGCGGCGGCGGTAGACGCGCTCGCGTTCGAGGCGCAGGCCCGCGCGGGGGGCCAGGCCCTGGCGGGCGGCGACCCGGCGACCGCCGCGCGCTTGCTGCGCGAGGCGCTCGCCCGCTGGCGCGGCCCCGCGCTGGCCGACGTGGCGGGAGCGGAGTTCGCGGCCGCGCCGGCCGCCCGGCTGGCTGAGCTGCGCAGCGCCGCGGTGCTTGACCGGATCGAGGCCGAGCTGGCCCTCGGTGCGCCCGGTCCGGCCCTGACCGGCGAGCTGCGCGAGCTGACCGCCGCCGACCCGCTCGCCGAGCGCCCGGCCGCGCTGCTGATGCGCGCCCTGGCCGCCGCCGGCCGCCAGGCCGAGGCCCTCGCCGTCTACCAGCGCATCCGCGACCAGTTGGCGGAGAACCTCGGCATGGATCCGTCCGCCCAGCTTGACCAGGCCTACGTCGCGGTCCTGCGGCAAGAGATCACGGTTGCCAGCGGGGCAGCCGGGGAGGGCGCGATAGCCGCGGATTGCACGGCGACAACCCCGGCCCAGGCATCCACGGCGGCGAGGAGCGACGACCGGCCGAACGCCGAACGTCCAGGCGCCGTACGGCGCGGCAGCGGCTGGCGCTCGCCCACCAGCTTCGTGGGCCGGGACTCCGATGTGGTCGGCGTGCTGAAGCAACTGGCGACCGAGCGGCTGGTCACGCTGACCGGGCCGGGCGGCGTGGGCAAGACCCGGCTGGCGGCCGAGGCGGCCGAGCGGCTGGCCGGCGCGGATTCCGCCTGGTTCGCAGGCTCGGCCTCGTTCGCCGCGCTCGCCCCGGTGACGGAGCCGTCCGAGGTGCCCCACGCGGTCCTTGACGCGCTCGGCCTGCGCGAGCGATCGATCGCCAGGCGAGGCGCCGACGGGACGGCCGATCCGCTCGGCCGGCTCTGCTCGACGCTGGCGGAACGGGACGCGCTGCTGATCCTGGACAACTGCGAGCATGTGATCGAGCCCGCCGCCCTCCTGGCGGCCCGGCTGCTGGCCGACTGCCCTGGCGTCCGCGTCCTCGCGACCAGCCGGGAACCGCTGCGGATCGATGGCGAGAGCCTGTACGTGGTAGCGCCGCTCCCGGTGCCGCCCGCCGCCGACCCCGCGTCCGGTCGCTGGCCGCAGACCGATCCGAACTCATTTCCCGCGGTGCGCCTGTTCGCCGACCGGGCGGCCGCGGTCCTGCCCGACTTCCAGCTCGACGCGAGCACCGCCGAGCCGGTGGCGCAAATCTGCCGGACGCTTGACGGCATGCCGCTGGCGATCGAGCTCGCGGTGCCCTGGCTCCGCACGCTGACCCCGGCCCAGCTGGCCGAGCGCCTCGACGACCGGTTCGCGCTGCTCACCGGCGGCAGCCGGACGTCCCTGCCCAGGCACCAGACGCTCCGCGCCACCGTCGACTGGAGCTGGCAGCTGCTGTCCAAGCCCGAGCGCGTGCTCGCCCGGCGCCTCGCCGTCTTCCCCGGCGGCGCTACGCTGACCGCCGCCGAGCAGGTCTGCGGGGACGCCGCGGGCGGCGATCGGCAGGCTGCGACCGGGCAGGCCGTCGGCGCTGACGCGCTGCGCCGGGCAGGGGTCCTGACCGCGCTGTCCGGTCTGGTCGGCAAGTCGATCCTCACGATGGCGGAGGCGTCCGACGGCGGCGCACCGCGCTACCGGATGCTCGAGACCGTGCGCGCGTACGCCCTGGAACGGCTGACGGAAGCGGGGGAGGAGGCCGCGATCAGGGACGCGTTCGCACGCTACCTGTGCGAGCTGGCGGAGACCGCTGACCCCCTGCTGCGCACCGGCGAGCAGATGCGCTGGTTCCACCTGCTCTTCGCCGAGCAGGACAACATGCACACCGCGCTGCGCTGGGCGATCGCCCGCGGCGACGCCGGCACGGCGCTGCGGTTCGTCCGCGCTCTCGGCTACTACTGGGCGCAGCTCGGGCACGGCGAGGGCGACGTGCTGGCCCGCGGGGTCCTCGCGCTGACGCCGCCCGAGCCGCCGACCAAGAAGATCGCCGAGGCGCGGGTGATCTGCGCGATGCTGGCGGCAGGCTGGTCGTACGACCTCGAGTCGGTCAGGGAGCAGCTCATCGAGGGCGTCGCCGGGATCGCGAAATGGGCCGACGGCGAGGGCTCCCTGCATCCCGTGGCGGCCATGGCCGAGCCGCTGCTGCTGCAGTTCACCGGGGAGCGCGAGCAGGTGCAGGCCGTCTACGACCGGTACGCCACGGCCCGTGACCCGTGGCTGCGGTCCATGGGGACGTTCTACCGCGCGATGCACTCCAGCGAGATGGGGCGGCTTACGGGCGTTGAGGAGGAGCTCCGGGTCGCGCTGCGAGAGTTCCGGGCGATCGGCGAGCGGTGGGGGACCGCCCTCGCGCTCACCATCCTGGCCGACCTGACCGACCTGCGGGCCGACCACGCCGCGTCGATCGCGGCGCTGGAGGAGGCCGTGGCCATCGGCCGCGAGCTCAACGCCTGGGGAGACCTGGCGTACGTCGAGGCCAGGCTCGCCATCGTCAGGGCCAGGACCGGTGAGCTCGCCCGCGCCCGGGCCGAGCTTGACCGGGTGGGGCAGGACGCCCTGGCGCGGCGCGGCCAGATCGACATCGATCGCTGGGTGACGTTCATGCGGACCGAGCTGGCCTGGCGGGAGGGTGACCTGGCCGCTGTCGTCCACTACTGTCAGGAGGTGCTCACCGCATTCGACTCTTACCAGGGGATCTGGTGGGAGCCGCTGCGGGCGCGCATCCGCGCCAGGCTCGCCCTGGCGGTGCTCGCGCAGGGCGACGCCGGCCGCTGCCGGGAGCTGCTCGCCGCCGCCCTCGACGCCGCCGCCAGCTGGACCGAGCACCCGCCGCTGGCCGCCGTCCTTGACGCGTGCGCCTGCTACCTGCTCCGCCGCGAGAGCGGGGCTGCCGCGGGTGACGACCCGGGCCAGGTAGGCCCGGTCACGGTCGGCCGGGCCGAGCTCGCCGCCCGGCTGCTCGGCGCGGCGCACGCCGTCCGGGGGGCCTTCGACGAGTCGAGCCCGGACGCCCCGCAGGCCCGCGACGCCGCCCGCGACGCGCTCGGTCCGGCCGCCTTCGACGCCGCGTACCGGTCCGCCGCCGACTCGACCTACCGGACCGCGATCGACCTGGCCCGGGCGGCCCTGTCGTCGGCCTGAACGCCGTCACGCCGCGCACGAGGGTGCCCGGGGGCGGCGCGGCCGCTTCCCGTGTGCCCGGGGTGCCCGGGTCATTGGGCGTGCAGAGTCGGCCGCGTCCGTTCGATCAAAGCTGATTTGAGCTTTTCGCCTGTGCAGTGGCCGATTGACCGGCTGTCATGTGCGGCGCCGGTACATCGCGACCGCGAGCGGCGCGAAGACCAGGAAGATGCCGAGCGCCCATAGCAGCGACCGCTCCACGGAGGTCGAAGTGGGGATGCCGTGGATGGGGCCGATGAGCAGGCCTCGCTCCGCGTCGGACAGGTAGGTGACCGGGTTGACCTTCACGAACGCCTGCAGCCAGCCCGGCATGGTCGACGTGGGCACCAGCAGGTTGGAGCCGAACACGATCGGGAACATGAGCAGGTACCCGAATCCCTGCACGGCCTGCGGCGACTTCATCACCACGCCGATGAGCGCGGAGAACCAGCACATGGCGAGCGCGAACACGAGCAGCAGCAGGCAGCCCATGGCGGCCGAGAACGGGGTCGCCGTGATCCGGAAGCCGAGGATGAAGCCGAAGCCAAGCGTTACCGCGATCGAGATCACGTAGCGGATGGCGTCGCCCAGGATCGCCCCCGCCAGCGGCGCCCAGCGGGCGATCGGGAGCGAGCGGAACCGGTCGAAGACGCCGGTGGTGATGTCGGCGTTGAGCATCATCCCGGTCCCCATGGTGGCGAACACCACGCTCAGCACGAGGATGCCCGGCAGCTCGGTCTGCAGGTATTTGTGGGTGTTGCCGGAGATGGCGCCGCCGAACACGTAGGTGAACAGCAGCAGGTACATGATCGGCGTGAGCGACAGGCTGAACAGGTCCTCCATGTTGGTGGGGATCTTCAGCAGCGAGCGCCAGGTGAGCGTGAAGGAGTTGCGCAGGCCGGCGAGCGGGCCGAGCCTGCGGGCGGGGGCGGGGGCGGGGAAGCGGCTGGGGACAACAGTGGTCATCGGGTGCTCCCGTTCAGTTCCGGCGTTTTCTCGGTGTCGTCGGGCTGCGGCGTCGGCGTGGGCTGGGCCGGCTGGCCGGTGAGGGCCAGGAACACCTCGTCCAGGCTGGCCTTGCGCAGCGCGAACTCGGCCAGCTCGATCCCGGCCGCGTCGAGCTCGCGGACGATCTCGGGCAGCCGCCTGCCGCCCTCGACCGTGGCCGCCACGGTGCCCGACTCGGCGCTGATCTCGGGCGCGGTGCCCAGCCGAGCCTCGAGCAGCGCCGCCACCGCGGCCACGTCTTCCCGGCGGGCGGGGGCCACCTCGAGCACCTGCCGGCCGGTCTGCGCCTTCAGCTCGTCGGGGGTGCCGGTGGCGATGACCGCGCCGTGGTCGATGACCGCGATGTCGTGCGCGAGCTGGTCCGCCTCCTCCAGGTACTGGCTGGTGAGCAGCACCGTGGTGCCGTCGGCGACCATCTCCCTGATCATCGCCCAGACCTCGTTCCTGCTGTGCGGGTCGAGACCGGTGGTCGGCTCGTCGAGGTAGAGCACCCGAGGCCGGCCGACCAGGCTGGCGGCGAGGTCGAGGCGGCGGCGCATGCCGCCCGAGTAGGTCTTCGCCCGCCGCCCGGCCGCATCCGTGAGCTCGAACCGCGCCAGCAGCTGCGCCGCCCGGGCCCGCGCCTCGCGGTGGCCCAGGCCGAGCAGGCGGCCGATCATGATCAGGTTGTTGGTCCCGGACAGGCCCTCGTCGACCGACGCGTACTGGCCGGTGAGCCCGATCAGCTGGCGCACCTGGTGCGCGTCCCGCTGGGTGTGGTAGCCGCATACGTACGCCTCGCCGCTGTCGGGTCGCAGCAGCGTGGCTAGGATGCGGACGGCGGTTGTCTTGCCCGCGCCGTTCGGGCCGAGCAACCCCAGCACGGTGCCTGCGCGCGCGGTCAGGTCCACGCCGGCCAGCGCCGTCGTCTTGCCGAACCGCTTGGTGAGTCCCCTCGCCTCGATGGCGTAGGTTGCGTCTTCCGCGTTCATGCCGCCAATTCTGCGCGGCCCCGCTGTCAGACCCCGCACGAACGCCTGTCAGTACGGGCATTGAACCGCCGATAGCATCGGCACGGGGAAGATCACGGCACCGGGGAAGCGTGACATGGCGGACAGTGACATGGCGACGGGGCTGGGCTGTGGGCGAGGGAGCCTGGCCGGCTCTTACAGCGCCGCCACGGCCGGGGCGGCGGCGATCTGCGCGAGCAGGTCGTGCACCCGGGCGGCGCCGTCGGCAACCTCGTGCCGCATGGCGTAGATGCCGATCAGCCGCTGCCCGCCGAGGTCGGGGGTGGTGTCGGCCACCAGCGGCCAGGGGTGGGTGATATCGGCGATCCGCGCCTTCATGTCGTCCAGGCGGAGGCCGGCCTCGGCCACCGGCCACTGGTCGAGCGGGTGCGGCGCGTCGGCGCCGGCCGGCGAGTCGGCCAGCTCGGCGGCGGTCGACGCCATGGCGGCGTTGAACGCGCGGCGGGCGTCGGAGTACTGGACGCTGGCCAGGATCGCGTGGCCCCAGCCGATCGCGGACGAGGCGAAGATGTCGGCCGGGGCGCCGGCCGGCGCGACCCGGGCGACGCGGAAGGCGGGCGCGCAGCGCGAGCCGCGTCCGGCGAACGCGAGCACCGCGTCGGGCCTCGGGTGCTCGGTTCCGTCGGCCGGGTGGATGGCGTGCACCGCGACCCAGTCCCAGGTCGGCGTCAGCGAGGAGAGCACCGCCGGGTTGCGGAATCGGTAGCCGCTCTCGCCGGCGGGCTCGCAGCGCGACTGCGGGTCGGCCAGCCGGAGGTCGCCGCCTGCCGCGACCCCGCCGTGCCCGGCCGCGAACAGCGCGCCGCGGGCGGCCTCGAGCAGGATCCAGCGGACCGAGTCGTCTCCGGCCCGGTAGGCGTCGGCGGCGGCGCCGGTCCAGTACAGGTGCGCGCTGACGGCGAGCGCGGTGAGCGGCGCGTGCCGGGCGAGCCGTCGCTGCCCGCAGGCGGCCTGCCGCAGCGTGCAGCCGAGCCCGCCGAACTCCGGCGGCAGCGCAACCTTGAGGTAGTTCACGTCGGCGAGCCGGGCGATGTCACGGCGCAGGACGGCGGCGATGTCGGGTCCGGTGCCGGTTGATGTCCCGGCCCCGGCCGCGGGGCCGGCGCGGCCGCGCTGCCCGCGGGCGCGCTTCCCGCGAGCACCTGCCCGGCCAGCGCGCTGGCGTACGGCGAGGTGCCGCCGAGCCGCGCAAGCAGCCCGTCGGTGAGCAGGTCGCGGGGCCGAATCTGTGCCATGGACCTGGTTCACTCCCTACGGGTTCGCTCGGATCTTCATGAGATCACACCGATGGCCGTAAAGTCAACTTATCTGATAGGAAATATCTAGTTATGCTCATGCGCCCCGGACCGAGGATCCGCACCGCAGCGGATGTCCTATCGGCAACGGTTCCTCATCATAGACGTCAACTGCGGCGACCGCGATATCGCCAGCGTGCGGGGATGCGAGAGCAAAAATCTTTTCTCCCGAACGGACCCGGCTGACTCTGCCCGGCTCCGGCTGGCTCTCATCTGGCTGGCGGGGCCGGACTGGTACCGTCTTGTCCCATGACTTGGCTCGACGCGCTCGCCGATAAGGCAATCGACTGTGTCCCCCCGACCCGGGAGGAAGCCCTCGCCGTACTCGCCTCATCCGATGACGACCTGATGGACGTGGTGGCCGCCGCGTTCCGCGTCCGGCGGCGGTTCTTCGAGCGCAGGGTCAAGCTGAACTACCTGGTCAACATCAAGTCCGGGCTCTGCCCGGAGGACTGCTTCTACTGCTCGCAGCGGGTCGGCTCGGGCGCGGACGTGCTCAAGTACAGCTGGCTCAAGACCGACGAGGTGCTCGCCTCGGCCGAGGCCGGCGTGGCGGGCGGGGCGCGGCGGGTCTGCCTGGTGGCCAGCGGCCGGGGCCCGACCGACAAGGACATCGACCGGGTGGCCTCGACGATCTCCGCGTTCAAGTCGCGCAACCCCGAGGTGGAGGTGTGCGCCTGCCTCGGCCTGCTTTCGGCCGGACAGGCCGAGCGACTGGCGGAGGCCGGCACGACGGCGTACAACCACAACCTGAACACCTCCGGCGGCCACTACGCCGACATCTGCACCACGCACGAGTACGCCGACCGGGTGTCGACCGTGGAGTCCGCCAAGTCGGCCGGCCTTTCGCCTTGCTCGGGCCTGATCGCGGGGATGGGGGAGACCGACGAGGACCTGGTGGACGTGGCGTTCGCGCTGCGCGCGCTGTCGCCCGACTCGGTTCCTGTCAACTTCCTGATCCCGTTCGACGGAACTCCGCTGGCCGGCCAGTGGACGCTGACGCCGCAGCGCTGCCTGCGCATCCTGGCGATGGTTAGGTTCGTCTGCCCGTCGGCCGAGGTCCGGCTGGCGGGCGGGCGCGAGATTCACCTGCGCACGCTCCAGCCGCTGGCCCTGCACATCGTCAACTCGATCTTCCTCGGCGACTACCTGACCAGCGAGGGCCAGCCGGGCGCGGCCGACCTGGCGATGATCGCCGACGCCGGCTTTACCGTCGAGGGCGCTGAGGCTGACTCCGCCGGGGCCGCGGATGCCGCGGCGGCCGCGGACCTGGTCCAGGTCCGCCGCCGCGGCGCGGGCACGGGCATCCCGGCCAACACCTGATTTCCGGACGCGGCGGAACGCTCTTCAGGTGGACACGATGCTTGAGCTCGAACGGACGGCGGCCGGGCACTGGCGGGGGACGGAGGAGGAGTGGCTGGGCGCGTGGCTGCTCCGCGCCGCCGACGGGTTCACCGGGCGCGCCAACTCGGCGCTGCCGCTGGGCGACCCGGGGGTGCCGCTTGACGAGGCGCTCGACTACGTGACCGGCTGGTACCGCGCCCGCGGGCTGCCCGCGATGATCGCGGTGCCGCTGCCGCTGCCCGCGTCGCTGTCGTCGGGATCGTCGTCGCCGTCGGCGGCGGCGCCGGCGGCGTCGGCCGGCGACTCGGGCGACGGAGGGCTGGACGCCCGGCTGTCGGAGCGGTCGTGGGCGGCTCGTCCCGGCCCGGCCTTCGTCATGGTGGCGGACCTGCCGCTCGCGGTTGCCGCGGGCGAACTGTCCGCCGGGGCGGAGATCGCGGCGGACGATGACCCGGACCAGGCGTGGCTCGCCCGGTACCACTACCGCGGCACCGACAGCCAGCCGCCGGTCATGCGCGACGTGCTGACCTCGGCCCAGGCCCAGGCGTTCATCAGCATCAGGGCGGGTGTGGACGTGCTCGCCATCGCCCGGCTGTCGATCGCCGACGGCTGGGCTGGCCTCACCGCCGTGGAGGTCGACCAGAATCGTCGGCGGGCCGGGCTGGGCACGGCGATCACGGCGGCGGCCTGCGCCGAGGCCGCCGCGCGGGGCGTTCGCCGGGTCTTCCTCCAGGTCGAGGTGGACAACGCGGGCGCCCGCGCCCTGTACGAGCGCTGCGGGTTCCGCTACTCGCACCGCTACCACTACCGGATCGCTCCCGCGTAGCGGCTGCTGCCTCCGGTTGTAGCCTCCCCTGGCCTAGAAACAAAGCGCGACACGCCGGCCGTTCCGGCCCTTGTGCTTCGATGGCGGCGGGGTACTCGTTACGTTTGTCATCATGGCTACCTCTCGGTCCAGAGGCTCGACGGGCTCGGCCGGCTCGCGGAGCGGGCGGGCGCGCGCGGTCGACGACGATTACTACAACGATGAGTCGCCGAACGTGATCCTCCCCAGCGTGCCGCCCGGTGGCGCCGGGAGCAGGGGGGCGAGGAGCGGCACGGGCGCCGGCGGTTCGGGGCGCGGCACCGGCTCCGGGTCCGGCGCGCGAACGTCGGTCAGCCGATCCGGCGGCCGGAGCGGCTCGACCGGGAACAGCGGCCGCGGCGGCGGTGGGGGCAGTGCCACCCGCGCCGCGACCGGCGGCCGGGGCGGCGCGGCTGCGGCCAAGGGCAAGGGCAAGGGCAAGGGCGCACGCCGCCCGGCCGGGACGGGCCGGGGCGGAACCGGCCGGGCCGGAGCCGGCGGCGGCGCTGCCGCTAGGTCGGCAGCGGCCAAGAAGGCGGCGGCGACCAGGCGGAATGCGGCCGCGCCGACGCCGACCAAGGACCCGGTGGTGATCCTCGCGCGCTGGGTCTACCGCGCCGTCTGTCAAGTCTGGCTGCTCATCGCCTGGGCGGTGGGGTCCACCGTGCGCCGGTTCGGCCGCAACGCGCGCGAGCTCGAGGCCGATCATCGGCGAGACGGCGTCGGCCTGTTCTGCCTGGGGCTCGCGATCGTGTTCGCCGCGTCCATCTGGGCGCGGATGGACAACCTGGCGGGCCAGGGCATCTACACGCTCACCAGCGCCGTCGTGGGCGAGGGGGCGTTCGCGATCCCGGTCCTGTTCGCCCTGCTCGGCTGGCGCTTCTTCCGCCACCCGGACCGCAATTCGGCGCTGCCGCCCGCCGAGATCGGCTGGACCGCGCTGCTCATCGGCGGGCTGGGCCTGTTCAGCATCGCGCGCGGCGTGCCCACCCTGGAGCACGCCGGCGGCGGCTGGCCCGCCGTCAAGACCGCTGGCGGGTTCATCGGCATGGTGGCGGCGTGGCCGCTGGCGAAGGGGCTGACGCCCTGGGTCGCGACCCCGCTGCTCGGCCTGGTGGGCTGCTACGGGCTGCTGGTGATCACCGGAACGCCGGTGCGGCACGTCCCTGACCGGCTGGCCGGGCTGGCGGAGCTGTTCGGCTACCAGCGCCCGCTGGAGGAAGACTACGACGACGCCTACGACGAGGATGAAGACGAAGACGACGAACTGACGGGCGGGCCGCGCCGCCGTGACATCGGCCGCGGCCCGATCAAGCTGAAGGGGGTCATCGAGGCCGGGGATCACGTCCGGCCCTACGACACCCCGGTGGTCGGCCCCGGCCGGCGGCGCGGCGCGGGCGGCGCGCTGCCGGAGGCCAGGATCGGCCTGGACCTGATCGAGGAGCTCGCCTCCGGCGACGGGCGCGACGGGCGCGACGAGCGCGACGGCGCCGGCATCGGCGGGAACCCGCCCGAGGTCGGTCCGGAGCTGCCGGCGGAGATCGTCGCCCCGTCGGCCGCCAGGACCGCGGGCACCGTGCCCCGGCCGGTCGAGCCGAGCCCGGTGCCGCGGGGCGAGCAGCTGAAGCTGACCGAGCCCGCGGCGGGAACCTACTCGCTGCCGCCGACGGCGCTGCTGCGCCCTGGCACCCAGCACAAGGCGCGGACGAAGGCCAACGACATCGTGGTGGCGGCCCTGCAGGACGTGTTCGAGCAGTTCAAGGTGGACGCCCAGGTGGCCGGGTTCAGCCGCGGGCCGACCGTGACCAGGTACGAGATCGAGCTGGGGCCGGCGGTCAAGGTGGAGCGGGTGACCCAGCTGTCGAAGAACATCGCCTACGCGGTCAAGTCGGCCGACGTGCGGATCCTGCCGGTGATCCCGGGCAGGTCGGCGATCGGGGTGGAGATACCGAACGCGGACAAGGAGATCGTCAGCCTGGGCGACATGCTCCGCTCGGACGTGGCCCTGGCGGACCATCACCCGATGGTGGTGGGCCTGGGCAAGGACGTGGAGGGCAAGACGGTCCTGGCCAACCTGGCGAAGATGCCTCATGTGCTGGTGGCCGGAGCGACTGGCAGCGGGAAAAGTGTTTGCCTGAATGGGCTGATCACCTCGGTGCTGATGCGGTCGGCACCGGAGGAGGTGAAGATGATCCTGATCGACCCCAAGCGGGTCGAGCTGGCGATCTACGAGGGTATCCCGCACCTGATCACGCCGATCATCACCAACCCCAAGAAGGCGGCCGAGGCCCTCGAGTGGGTGGTCGGGGAGATGGAGACGCGCTACGACGACCTGGCGGCCTTCGGCTTCCGGCACGTGGACGACTTCAACAAGGCGGTGCGGTCGGGCAAGCTGACCGTCCCGCCCGGCTCCGAGCGGGTGCTCGCGCCCTACCCGTATCTGGTGGTGGTCGTGGACGAGCTGGCCGACCTGATGATGGTGGCGCCCCGCGACGTGGAGGACTCCATCGTCAGGATCACCCAGCTGGCCCGGGCGGCGGGCATCCACCTGGTGATCGCCACCCAGCGGCCGTCGGTGGACGTGGTGACCGGGCTGATCAAGGCCAACGTCCCGTCCCGGCTGGCATTCGCCACCTCCTCCCTCACCGACTCCCGCGTCATCCTCGACCAGCCCGGCGCGGAGAAGCTGGTGGGGCAGGGCGACGCGCTGTTCCTGCCGATGGGCGCGTCCAAGCCGATGCGGCTGCAGAACGCCTTCGTCTCGGAGAAGGAGATCCGCGAGATCGTCGAGTACTGCAAGCAGCAGGCTCGGCCCGAGTACCGCAACGACGTCGAGGTGGTACCGGAGAAGGCCCGCGAGGTCGACGCCGAGATCGGCGACGACCTGGAGCTGCTGATCGCGGCGGCCGAGCTGATCATCTCCAGCCAGTTCGGGTCGACGTCGATGCTGCAGCGCAAGCTCCGGGTGGGGTTCGCGAAGGCGGGCCGGCTGATGGACCTGCTTGAGAGCCGGGGTATCGTCGGCCCCAGCGAAGGTTCCAAGGCGCGGGACGTCCTGAAAAGGCCAGATGACCTTGATGACGTGGTTTCGTCGCTGCGCGGCGGATGACGCTGCTGACGCGGACAACGGCCGCATTTTCGGGCAGTTACTGGCGGTGCCCACGCGCCCGCCGGGGTGCTTAAAAGTTTGCGAGATCAATCCGTACTACCGCGAGTGACTAATTGAGTTCACTGGGTAAGAAGTGGTCGGGAGCGAGACCTTCTTGGAGGCGCGACGTGGGCATCGGTGACACCTTGGCGGAAGCGCGACGTCAGGCCGGTCTCACAATCACGCAAGTCAGCCAGCAGACCCGGATCCGAGAATCGATCATCCGCTCGATCGAGCAGGGTGACTTCTCGTCCTGCGGCGGCGACTTCTACGCCCGCGGTCACATCCGGTCCATCGCCGCCGCCGTCGGCGTCGATCCGGCTCCGCTGATCAGGGAGTACGACGCCGAGCACGGGGCGCCGGGCAACATGCGCGCAGCCCAGATCTTCGAGCCCGCGACGCCGATCAAGATCCGCGAGCCAAGGAACCTGCACCTCGGGTGGGTGCTCGCGGTGGCGGTGCTCGCGCTGGCGGGCTTCGGCGCCTACCACTTCTACCCGAGGCACACCTCGGACCCGGCGGCCAGCGCGACGGTTCAGCTGCACCCCCGCACGACCCCGACCAACAGTGCGAGCACCACGTCCAAGCCGGCCCCGAAGAAGCCGACGGTGCCGGAGGCGGTGATCAGGCTGACCGCGGCCCAGAACTGCTGGGTGGGGCTGAACAGCCCCACCGGGCAAACGCTGTACCAGGGCCTGATCCTGGCCGGCTCCACCCGGACCTGGAACGAGAAGAACCAGGTTTCCATGGTGATCGGCAATCCACCTGGCGTCACCCTCACGGTGAACGGCAAGACGCAGCAGCTGAGCAAGGGCCAGGTCGCCAGGCTGAACATCAACCCGTTCAGCAAGACCCCGGTTCAGGTCGGCTGAGCGCCGATTAGGAGCCCTGGGATAGCCTGTCCGGTGACCTGAGGGCGTCGTCCAATCACGTACGCTCTGCGTGTGTCTAGTTCCCGTACCGTCAGCCTCGTCACTCTCGGCTGCGCGCGCAACGAGGTGGACTCTGAGGAGCTCGCCGCCCGCCTGGCGGCGGGCGGGTGGACGCTGCGCGACGAGGGCGAGGACGCGGACGTCGTCCTCGTCAACACGTGCGGCTTCATCCAGGCGGCCAAGCAGGAGTCCATCAACGAGGTGATCGAGGCGGCCGGATCGGGCGTCAAGGTCGCCGCCGTGGGTTGCCTGGCCGAGCGCTACGGAACCGAGCTCGCCTCCGCCCTCTCCGAGGAGGACGTCGAGGCCCAGGTGCTCGGCTTCGACGACTACGCCGACATTGCCGCCCGCCTCGACGACGTGCTCGCGGGCAAGAAGCGGCCCGCGCACGTGGCCAGGGACCGCCGCACGCTGCTGCCGGTGAGCCCCGCCAGCCGCCAGCAGGCAAAGGCGGACCGCCAGGTCGACCTCACCGATCTCCCGGCGGGCGTCGCGCCCGCCTCGGGCCCGCAGGTGATCCGCAGGCGGCTCGCGGGCGGCGTCACCGCGCCGCTGAAGATCGCCTCCGGCTGCGATCGCCGGTGCTCGTTCTGCGCCATCCCCTCGTTCCGGGGGGCGTTCGTCTCCAGGCGCCCGCCCGACCTGCTGGCGGAGGCGCAGTGGCTGGCCGCCAGCGGCGTCCGCGAGCTGCTGCTCGTCAGCGAGAACTCCACCTCCTACGGCAAGGACCTCGGGGACCTGCGGCTGCTCGAGACCGTGCTGCCCGAGCTGGCCAAGACCGAGGGCGTCGCCCGGGTCCGAGTCAGCTACCTGCAGCCGGCCGAGGTCCGGCCGGGGCTGATCGACGTGATGACGTCGACCCCCGGCGTGGTGCCGTACTTCGACCTGTCGTTCCAGCACGCCAGCGGCCCGGTGCTGCGGCGGATGCGCCGGTTCGGCGACCGGGCGCGCTTCACCGCCCTGGTCGAGCAGATCAGGCAGGCCTGCCCGGCCGCGGGCGTCCGATCCAACTTCATCGTCGGCTTCCCCGGCGAGACGGCCGACGATCTGCGCGAGCTCGAGCTGTTCCTGAGCGAAGCGAGGCTGGACGCGATCGGGATCTTCGGCTACTCGGACGAGGACGGCACCGAGGCGGCCACGTTCGCCGACGAGACCAAGCTCGACGAGGGTGAGATCGCCCGGCGGGTCGACGAGTTCGCCGACCTCGCCGAGGAGGTCATGGCCCAGCGGGCGGCCGACCGGATCGGCGAGACGGTCGAGGTGCTGGTCGAGGAGGCACTGGGCGACGGCCGGTACGAGGGCCGGGCCGATCATCAGGCGCCGGACGTGGACGGTTCCACGACGCTGCTGGCCGACCGCCCGCTAGCCCCGGGCGACCTGGTGACAGCTCAGGTGGTGGAGTCCGCAGGCGCCGATCTGGTCGCCCGCGCGTGAGCGGGTCCGTCCCGGACAGCAGCCTTCCGTCCGCGGACGGCGGGATCAGCGCGGCCGAGGCTCTCGCGGCGGCGGCCGACGCCGACGTGGCGGGCACGGTCGGCGTACCGGGCGCGGCCAGCGCGCCGGCCGCGGCCGACAAGCCCGTGCCGCCGGGGCTCATGAACGTCGCCAACGCGCTCACGGTGGGCCGCATCTGCCTGGTCCCGGTGTTCGTCGCGTGCCTCGCCGCGGGCGGCACCGGCTGGCGGCTGGCCGCGCTGGCCGCGTTCGGCGGCGCGTCGCTGACCGACTTCCTCGACGGGCAGCTGGCGCGCAGGCGCGGCCTGGTGACCGACTTCGGCAAGATCGCGGATCCGATCGCGGACAAGGCGCTCACCGGGGCGGCGCTGATCACCCTGACGGTGATCGGGGAGCTGCCGGCCTGGGTCACCGCGCTGATCCTGGCCCGCGAGCTCGGCATCACCGCGCTCCGCTTCGCCGTCATCAGGCGCGGCGTCATCGCGGCCAGCCAGGGCGGCAAGCTCAAGACGCTGCTGCAGATCATCGCGATCTGCCTGTACGTGCTGCCTCCTTCGTTCGGCCTGCCGGCCGTGGTGAAGGAGGTTGTCATGGGCGCGGCGCTCGTGGTAACGCTGGTGACTGGCGCGGACTACGTGATACGCGCGGTGCGAATGATTCAGAAGCCCGCGTAGGCAGCGGATATCGGAGGATCGTCGGATGGTCGAAGGCGTGGCCGGTCCGGCCGCCCGTGAACTGGCCGCGGAGGTCCTCCGGCTACTGACCGAGTCGGGGCTGACGGTGGCCACCGCCGAGTCGCTGACCGGCGGGCTCGTGGCCGCCGCGCTGACCGACGTGCCCGGCGCCTCAAGCGCCTTCCGGGGCGGCGTGGTCGCCTACGCCACCGAGCTCAAGGCGGAGGCCCTGGGCGTCGACGTCGCCATGCTCAAGGCCCACGGCCCGGTCTACGCCCCGGTGGCGGCGGCGATGGCCGAGGGCGTCAGGAAGCGCCTGCAGGCCACGATCGGCGTGGCGACCACGGGAGTTGCTGGCCCTGACCCCCAGAATGGCTATCCCCCGGGCACCGTGCACATCGCGGTGAGCCTGGCCGACGACACGGTGGTGCGCACGATAGCGCTGACGGGAAACCGAGATGAGATACGTAGACTGAGCGTTGAACGGGTACTTGGTTTGCTACTAGGCCGACTTAGGGAAGAGTGTCCGTGATTACAGTGTTACGTCGAGAGCGGACACACCGGTAGCGGTCTCGCGGGCTAGCCGTACGGAAAGGTACGGTGGAGGTAGCGAGGGTCGCGATCCGGTAACTTCGCAAGAGAGCCCGGCAAGCGGTTGCGCCTTTGGAAGGGTTGCGCCTCAGGAAGGGAGTGCGACGATGGTTCTGCTTCGTCAACTGCTCGGCGACGTGCTGCGTCGACTCCGCATCAGGCAGGGCCGCACCCTGCGCGAGGTGTCTGCGTCGGCCCGAGTGTCGCTCGGCTATCTGTCTGAAGTGGAGCGGGGCCGCAAGGAGGCTTCGTCGGAGCTGCTGGCTGCGATCTGCGCCGCCCTCGACACGCCGCTTTCGCAGGTGTTCCGCGAGGTTTCCGACAACTTCTCCCTGGCCGAGCTGCAGAACGAGCCGGTTCTCTCCGGCGCCCTGCGCGAGCCGGGGCTGCGCATCCCGACCGACCGCATCCCGGTCAAGCGGATCTCAGTCGACGTGCCGGAGGCCGCGGAGTCGCTCGACGACGACCTTGGCCACCTCGACGACGGTCTCGACCACCTGCCCTCAGTGGTGGGCGTCTGAGGGCCGTCTGAGGCACCGCCCGGGGGCTACGGAGAGGCCCCGGGCGTGCCGTGGCCGGAAGGTGATGGTAGCCCGCTGAGGGCTGTCGCCAGCCGCGGCGGGTCGGTCAGACCCAGGCCTGCGGGCTGTCGATGAGGAGCTGGATCGCGTCCGGGAGCTTGTTGGCGACTACGTCCGCCAGCGTCACCGTCTCCAGGACCGCCCGCTCGTTCGCGCGCAGCGCGATCCACACCCGCTGCAGCGGCTCGGCCGATCCCGGGTAGCTGACGTTCTCCGGCCGCTCGCCGCGTACCCCGAGCAGCTGGCCGTCGATCGCCCTGATGATGTCGGCCAGCGAGATCTCGGCGGCCGGGCGGGCGAGCCAGAAGCCTCCGTCGGGACCCCGCTGGCTGCGCACGATGTTGCTGCGCCGCAGGTGGGTCAGGATGGTCTCAAGGAACTTGCCTGGTATGTTCTGCGCCTGCGCAAGCTGTTCGGCCGTCACATGGCCATCCTGTGCCGCGGCTAGCTCGATGGCGGCGCGCAGTGCGTAGTCGGCTCGTGCTGACAGTCGCATGTTCGCCATTATGCAGCTTCCCGACCGGTTTAGTGACATCGGGCTCACTACAAACGTTTGCAGCGGGGCTTTTCACCCCCGCGCAGAGCGCGAGGGGCATCGCGGGCCGCGCAGCTCGTGCGGACCGGTCGCCGAGCAATTAGCGAAGCTCGGCGAGCAGGTTTTTGTTCCAGGTCATGATCGTCCAGACCCGGTAATGATACGTGTGAGCCGGCTGGCCGAAGTCGCGGATGATCCACGCGGGCGGCAGGTAGAACGCCGGACCGTTCTGGCTGGTGCTCACGACGAAGGTGGCATCGTGCAGGCTCGGGTCGAACTGCGAGGCCTTGGTCTCGTGCGTGCCGGGCCGGACCGTGGTGGCGCTCCAGTACGGCGCGTACACCTGCAGGCCGCCGTGACTATCGAGGATGAGGCTGTTGCCGTCGGCATAGCTGCTCAGGCCGGTCGTCAGGTGGTGGCTGGTCAGCCAGTCGCTGAGCGCCTGGTCGTGGGCGGGGACCTGCGGCCTGGTGACCCCGTAGCCCAGGGCGATGAGGTAGCAGCAGCCCAGCGCCGCCAGCGCCGGCAGCAGCCGCGCCGCCGTCAGCCGTTCGGCCAGCAGCCGGCCCGCGAGCACGGCCCCGAACGTCAGCACGGACGCGATCTCCCGGTCATCCCAGTAGGTGTTGGGCAGCACGCTGAACGTGTAGGCGCAGAGGTTGGCGACGATGCCGACGGCCAGTACCTGCGTGATCAGGTCCTGGCAGCCGAAGAACCGGCGGATCGCGCTGCCGGTCGCCCAGACGGCCAGCGCCAGGCCAGCGAGGTGGATCAGCGCGATGGCGGTGTAGAAGCCGAGGGTCCGCCCGGTCACGTCCGCGCCGTACAGGCCGAGCAGGCCCTCCGCCGTCAGCGCGATGTGGGCCGGCCAGGTCGCGCTGGGCGCCAGCGTGGTGTTCAGCGGGGCGCCGGTGAAGCCGCCGAGGTGCCTGATGGCCTTCACCACCAGATCGCTCAGGCCGACCGAGATGATCGCGGCGGCGGCCAGGCTGAGCTCGAACGCGTGCTCGCGGGCCGGCTCGCGGCGCTGCACGATGCCCTGGTAGGCGCGAACGAGGCAGACCAGGACGATAGGCGCGGCGGCGATGGTGATCGCGAGCCGGTCGCCGACCTCGACCCAGACCAGCATCAGCCCCACCAGCGGGGGCACCCACATTCGGCGCGGTGCGCGGTCGAGCACCAGGAAGACCAGCAGCAGCGGAACGCCGGTCCCGATGTGGTCGGGCGACAGCAGGAGCAGGAACGCACCCGGGCCGACCTGCGGCGCGATCATGATCCCGGACGCGATCGCGACCCGGATCAGGCCCTCGCGGCCGGTCTTGTTCCCCTTGGCGAGCAGGCCGGCCAGCAGCACCAGCAGGGTGTACGTGATCGCGGCGGAGACGTGCACGTCGGCCGGCCCGAGCCCGCGGAGCAGCTCCACCAGAATGTATTCGGGCACCTCCGTCGTGTAGAACGTGACGTCGGCCAGCTTCCAGCCCGTGAGCAGCCAGTTCCCGTGCATCATGTCCCAGCCCTGCAGGGCGATGGACGCGCCGTCGGAGGTAACCGCCTGGGTGCCGGAAATCCGCAGGTAGCACAGGAACAGCACGACGGCGGCCACCGCGTAGCCGACTGGCCAGGCCCACCGCCGCGCGGACGGGGCACGCCGCGCCTCCTCGGGTGGCGCGATCTCACCGGACCCGGCCTCGGCCGGGTCGGCGCTGGCCAGGCCGGTGGCGTCGCCGGTCCCCCGCTGACCGGACGAACCAGACATAGCACTCCGATCAGACGAGGCGTTCTCCGCCGGCTCCCAGACGGCTATTGCCGGTCACCGGTACATCCTAGGGAGACCCTCGCCAGGTAAACCGCTTCTTAACCATCGCTGAAGATCGGCTGGTCATCCGGGTTTCCGTTCTTAACTAGTCGTTTGGTTTTGGGGGGTTGCGAGCTGACTCTTCGCGTCCGGGAAAAATCTATTTTCCCCGAACGGACCGAGGTGACTCGCTCCCGGCCACGTCTCCTGGCCGACGGGTCGACCCGGGTGCGGCCGTGATAACGGACGCGGGGCGGCCGGGCCCCAGGCCCGGCCGCCCCGCGCAGTCGGGGCTTGCCCGCTTACCCGATCGTGTAGCTGTAGGGGAAGGCGGAGACGTCGCTGCCCGCGGGCGTGTTCCCTGGCACCTGGTTGAAGCTCACATCGGTGGAGTTGAACGAGGAGTCGGAGAGATAGATGGTTCCGGTCACCGTGCTGCCATGCGGCCCGGCCGGCGTGATCGTCACCGGGATGGTGACGCTCTGCCCGGGGTTAACCACGTACGGCGTGAACGCCGCCGCGGGGTTGGTGCTGCCCAGCCACAGGTCCCCGGTCGGGGAGCTGACGGCCGGGTCGAATCCGGCGGTGGTCGCCGTCATCGACACGGTGGCGGTGACGTTCTTCGCCCCCTTCTTGCCGGTCGGGCCGACCAGGAACGGGGTGACGGTCCAGTCGCCCGCCCCGACGTTCGACGCCGAGAAGGTCCCGGTGGCGGTCTTCCCGGTCGTCGAGATCACGTCCGGGTCACCGTACGGGTAGGTGAAGTCGAAGAACAGCGGAGCCGACGACGACACCGTCGTCTTTAGCGCGGTCGTGTGCGACGGGACAAGGTACACAGGCACCACGCCCGTCACGTTGGGCAGTATGAGCGACGAGGTCGACTGCGCGGCCAGGCTGGTCGTGACCTGGTTGCTCAGCCGGGAGTCGACGAAGTACGCCTCGGGCGTGGTGCCGTTGTTCGTCACGTGCAGCATGACGGTCACCGGCGCGCCCGCCGCCAGCGTGGTACTGGTCGAGTCGGGCAGGCCCGACGCGCTGGCGCTGACCGGCTGGTTGTTGACGGTGACGGTGAATGGCTGCGCCACCGAGGTCCCCGACACCGCGTTGTAGAAGTCGATGATCAGCGTCCACAGCCCGGCGCTGGGGTTGAGGACGTGCAGCTGGGCGCCGACCTCGGGCTGGACCACGTTGTTGCCGCTCGCCGTGTTGGTGAGCAGCCCGTTGGACGCGGCCGAGGCGGCGTTGCCGCTCGGGTCGACCAGTTCGGCGAACAGCGTGTTGTTGGCGTTGCCGGTGTTGACGCTGACGTTCAGGGCGCTGGTGCCCGATGGCACCTGGACCTGGTAGTAGGCGGTCTGGCCGGTGTTCGTCGCCCGGCCGTTGCCGCCGGTCAGGGTGCCGGTGAAGGTCGTCGAGAGGGACGGCACCAGCGACCGGAGCGTAACCGGGATCGAGGTCTCCGCCGCGAATCCGGGGACGTTGGCCGAGTTGTGCAGCATGATCGAGCCGGCCTGGTCGCCCGCCTGTGACGGCGTCGCGATGGTCAGCGTGAAGCTGCCCGAGGCGCCGGGCGCCAGCGTCAGCGAACTCGGCGACAGGGAGCCGAACGACTGCCAGGTCGCGGTGCTGGCCTGGAACTGAGCGGGGAGCGGCGCGCCGGATCCCCCGCTCGAGATCAGGGCCGTCCACTTCCCTGGCGCCGGGTTGGCCACCTGGGCGTTGCCGTAGTTGCCGGCGCCCTGCGGCAGGTTGTACTCGGCCAGGTCGCCGTTGGGGGCGATGAGGCTGAGGTTGACCACCCCGACCAGGGAGACCGAGGCGTTCAGCCTGGCCTGCCCCTTGGGCACCGTGAACGTGACCTCGGTCGTGTAGCCCTCGGCGTTCGTCAGCGACAGGGACTTGGTCGAGACCGGCTGGTACGGCGAGAGCGTCCGGCTGGAAAGCGCGACCGTCACGCTGGTGGCTCCGACGTTGGTCAGCTTCTCGGCCAACTGCTCGGTAGTGCCCGGCTGCCCGACGGCGTTGAGCTGAGTCGCGCTCTCCACCACGCCGTGCCCGGTCGGCTTGCTCACGTGGTACGACTTGGCCGCGATGACCGCCGCGTAGGCGTCGATCATGCCCGCGCCCTGCTGATCGGCCGGGGCGTTGATGTTCTGCGCGGTGGACACGATGATCTGCTTGACCACGGCCGGGGACGGGGACGCGCCGTTATGCCCCTTGCGGTAGGCCTGGATCACCAGCGCGGCGGTTCCGGCCGTCAGCGGCGACGCCTCGCTGGTACCGCCCTGCAGCTCGACGGAGGCAGGCTGGCCGGCGAAGTTGGTGCAGGCAAAGTACAGCGTGGGGTTCGGGCTGCACAGGGCCCAGTTGAGGTCGCCCGGAGCGACTACATCGACGGTCGCGCCGTTCTGGGCGAAGCCGGCCGAGCTCAGCCCGCTGATGTTGTTGTCGATCCAGCCCTTGACGCCGGGGGCGGCGATGCCGCCGATTCCGGTCTGGGCGTAGGCGCGGTACGTGGTCGTCGCGCCGGCCGAGATGACCGCCGGGTCGGTGGCGGGCGAGCCGATCGTGTTGGTTACCCCGGCGTCGCCGGTGGATACCGTGACCGTCACGCCGGCCTTGACCGCCGCGTCGTCGGCGAGCCTGGTCAGGTCGAGGCTGCCCTCGTCAGGGAACGGGTTGCTGCCGAACGACTCGTTGATCACGTTGACGTGGTCGTGGTTGACCGCGTAGTTGATGGCCTCGAGGAACACCGAGTTGTAGGCGAAGTTGGACGAGCCGAAGACGTTGAGCCCGACCAGGCTGGCGCCCGGCGCCACCCCTAGGATCCGGATGTTGCACTTGGTGCTGAGCCCAACGCCGTAGCCTGCAACGTTGTAGACGTGGCGGCCCTGCGCGGCGATGGAGCTGGCGTCGAGAAACGCTTCGGCGCCGTCGGTGGGAGCGTCGGTGCCGGTCCCGCTGAAGTCCTGGTAGTCAACGAAGACGTGCTGGCCGTTGGCCCGGATGAAGTCGGGATTGTTGATGTCGAGGCCGTCGGCGATCCACGCCACCTTGACGCCCGCGCCGGTGAATCCGAGCGACTGGGCCGCGTTGCCCTTGCCCGACTGGGTGGCGGCGTGGATGTTCTCGATCGCCTCCGGGTTGAGCTGGACCGTCTTTCCCGAGGTGCAGGCGCCGGGGAGCGGCTTGAGGCCCGCGCCCTTGGCCGGGGCGTGCGCGACGGTGGCCGGGGCATCCCCGCCGACGACCGGGATCGGCAGGTCGGCGACGACTTCGCTGACCGCCGGATTGGCCGCCAGGTGCTTGGCCTCGCCCGCGGAAACGGTCGCGGAGACTGCATTGATCAGGGAAAAGGACTTTACGTTGAGCGCATGCGTCTGGGTGAGCTCCGTCATGACGCCGCGCTGGGACGACCTAACCTCGGAAGAACGTGCGGCCGAGTTGGCCGGGGTGTCCGCGAGGCCGGCGAACTGATTCTTAAAGACGACGATGACCTTGTCAGTGACGTTCTTGGACCACGCCGCGGCCTGAGCCGCTGTGAGATGCGGCTGAACGACGGCAGTCGCAGCGGATTGCGCCTCGGCCGCCGACGGCAGTGCTATTGCCGACATGGCTACCAGCGTGACCGGGGTCGCGATCGCGGCCCCTCGCAATAGTCTCTTGTATCGCATCTGACCCATTTCTCGCAGAGTTCTCTCCAACCAGCCTGTCAATCCTGCGCTGATCGGATAACGATGTCTATGAAAAACGTTCATGGCGCGGAAAAAGACTGACCGTGGCACGGAGAAAGCGGAAGAAAGCGTCAGACTTGACCGCGTTCGGCGGCGTTTTCCCGCTCGCTACCGGATGATTGGAGTTCCTGCTCGCGCGGGTCTTGCTAGCCGCGCAGCCGCAGACCCCGCGGGGTCGCACGAAAGCCGGCCGTGGACAGGGCCGCCGCCAGGGGCGAGTCCTGCACGGCGCCGCCGTCGGCCTTCTCGACCGTGATCCGGCCGAGCGCGCCATCGCGGACGGCGGCCGCGAGCGCGTGCGCGCACGGGGCCAGCACGGCCGGGTCGTCGGTCCAGGACAGCAGCGTCTTACCGCCCCGCTCGACGTAGAGCGCCAGCTCGCCCGCGAACAGCACCACGACCGCGCCCGCCTTGCGGCCGGGCCGGTGCGAGGTGGCGGTCTCCTCCGGACGCGACGGCCACGGCAGGGCGGCGCCGTAGGGCTGCGCCGGGTCGGCCGCGGCGAGCACCACGGTCCGCGCGCGCCGGTCGGGATCGGCCGCGCCGTTGGCCGTGCCGTTGGCAGCGCCGGCCAGGCCGGGCTTCGTCCCCGGCTCCGCCCGCAACCAGGTCACCCGCCATCGCCCGCATCCGGTCGACCGCGCCAGGCAGCGCGAACTGGGCCGCGCCGAGGCCCTCGACGAAGTAGCCGCGGCGGCACTGGCCGGTCTCCTCCATCGCCCGCAGCACCGGGTAGACCGCCGCGAACCCGCCCGGCACCCGCTCGGCCGCGACGGCGCCCCTGGTCAGCACCCCGTGCCGCTCAAGCAGGGTGAGCGCCAGTGCGTGCGCCCGCATGGTCGCCGCCGCCGGGCCGCCGAGAACGCCCGTTGCCGCAGCGCCATCGCCGCCGAGGCCGGTAGCGGCGGCGACGGGGACGCCGTGCCGGTCGGGCAGCAGCGACCAGCGGCCGCTGACCGTGGGCGGCCCGGTCCGCGACGGCATCGCCGGACGGCGGGCCCGACCTCCGTATCCGCCGCCGTAGCCGCCCGACCGGCCGCCGCCGTAGCCGCCGGTTCGCCCGCCAGCCGGCCGGGGGTTGAACACCCCGGGCACCGCGGCGGCCCGGCCCGCGGTGCCGAGATCCACCGATGTCGTCCGCCGGGGCGCGGCCGGCCGCCGCGCGGCCCCGCCCCCCGATGTCAGCACCCGCAGCGGCGCCAGTGTGTCGTTGGTCAGCAGCCCGGCCCAGACCAGGTCCCACACCGCCGCCGCCAGGTCGCCGTCGTCGGGCGGGTGGCCGTCGAGCACCCTGGCCACCCGGTCACCGATCATCCGGAAGAATAGGCCGCCGCCGCCCTCGAGCACGGTCAGCACCGCGCCGTGCAGCGGCGTCATGGTCAGCTCGGCCGGCTCTGGCAGCAGCAGCTGGGCGGACTCGGCGGGCGCCAGCACCAGCCAGCCGTCCCCGGTGCCCACCGTGCCTGCCCCGGCCCAGACCACCTCGCCCGCCGCGGTGAGCTCGTCAAGCAGCGCGGGGGAGTAGCCGGGCACCCGGCCGGGCAGCACCAGCGTCTCCAGCGCCGCCGCCGGCACCGGCGCGCCCGCCAGCCGCTCGATCGCCTCGAGGACCGCGCCCGCGTCCGGACGGCGCCGCCTGGACTCGTCGATACCGTGCCAGGCGGGCAGGAACCGGCCCAGCACGGCCGCAGGGACCGGTTCCACCTCCTTGCGCAGCCGCGCCAGGCTCCGCCGGCGCAGCATGCGCAGGACTTCGCTGTCGCACCACTGGGTGCCGTGCTGCGTGGTGAGGAACTCGCCCTCCGCCACCCGCCCGTCGGCCGACAGCCGCCGCAGCGTCATCGCCACCACGGCCACTCCGAGCCCGTAGCGCGACGCCACCGCGGCCGCGGTGAACGGCCCGTGCGTCCGCGCCCAGCGCGCCACCAGGTCGCCCAGAGGGTCGGGGAGGGGCTCGGTGAACGCCTCGGGGATGCCGACCGGCAGAGCCACGCCGAGCGCGTCCCGCAGCCGTCCGGCGTCCTCGATGGCCGCCCACATCTGCTGCCCCGCCACCCGTACCTCGATGATCCGCCGGGCCGAGGCGAGCGCGGCCAGCCACTCGCGCGTCGGCTCGGCGGCCACGCACCGGGCCGCCACTTCCTCCTCGGTCAGCGGCCCCGACGTGCGCAGCAGGTCGGCCACGGCCTCGGCGTCGCGGCAGCGGCGGCCGGCCGACAGGTGCTGCAGGTCGGCCTCGGTGTCGGCCACGACGGCGGGGTCGAGCAGCTCGCGCATCGCCTCGGTGCCGAGCAGCTCCGCCAGCAGCGCCGGGTCGAGCGCCAGCGCCTGCGCGCGCCGCTCCGCCAGCGGCGCGTCGCCCTCGTACATGAACGCGCCCACGTAGCGGAACAGCAGGCTCCGCCCGAACGGACTCGGGGCGGCCGTCTCGACCTCCACCAGCTGTATCCGGCGGGCGGCCAGGTCGCGCAGCACCTCGGTCAGGGCAGGCACGTCGAACACGTCCTGCAGGCACTCCCTGACGGTTTCCAGCGTGATCGGGAATCCGGGGAACTGGGCGGCGATCTCCAGCAGCTGCGCGCTGCGCTGCCGCTGCTGCCACAGCGGGGTGCGCCGTCCCGGCTGCCGCCGTGGCAGCAGCAGCGCCCGGGCCGCGCACTCGCGGAACCTGGACGCGAACAGCGCGCTGCCGCCGACCTCGGCCGTGATGATGTCGCCGATCTCGTCCGGGTCGAGCAGCGCGACGCCGGCCGGCGGCGGCTCGTCGGAGTCGGGTACCCGGATGATGATCCCGTCGTCGGTGTGCAGCGCCTGCACGTCCATCCCGCCGTAGCGCTCGCGCAGCCGCGCGGAGATGGCGAGCGCCCACGGCGCGTGCACCCGGTCGCCGTAGGGGGAGTGCAGCACCACCCGCCAGTCGCCCAGCTCGTCGCGGAACCGCTCCAGCACCAGCGTCCTGTCGTCCGGCACGTGGCCGGTCGCCTTCCGCTGCTCGGCCAGGTACCTGACCAGGTTGCGGGCGGCGAGCTCGTCCAGGCCGCCGGACCGCAGCGACGCCACCGCGCGCTCCTCGGGGAGCGCGGCCAGCTCGCGCACCTTCGCGCCGATCGCCTTGCCGAGCTCGGCCGGCCGCCCGGGCGTGTCGCCGTGCCAGAACGGCAGCTTGCCCGGCTGGCCGGGGGCCGGAAGCACCAGCACCCGGTCGGGGGTGATGTCCTCGATCCGCCATGACGAGGCGCCGAGCACGAAGACGTCGCCGACCCGCGACTCGTACACCATCTCCTCGTCGAGCTCGCCGACCCGCTTCGGCTGCCGGGCCCCGGCCCCCCGCACCGTGACCGTCCCGCCCGCCTCGTCGGGGACGCCCCGGCCGGAGGCCTCGCCCGCGGCGAGGAAGACGCCGAAGTAGCCGCGGTCGGGGATCGTGCCGCCGCTCGTCACCGCCAGCCGCTGCGCGCCCGGTCGCCCGTGGATCACCCCGGCCACCCGGTCCCACACGACCCGGGGCTTCAGGCCGGCGAACTCCTCTCCCGGGTAGCGGCCCGCCAGCATGTCGAGCACGGCCTCAAGCACCGGCCTGGTCAGCCCGCTGAACGGCGCCGCCCGGCGGACCACCGCCTCGAGTTCGTCGACCGCCCAGTCGTCGAGCGCGGCCATCGCGACGACCTGCTGGGCGAGCACGTCCAGCGGGTTGCGGGGGATCCGCAGCTCCTCGATGGCGCGCTCCTGCATTCGCTCGGCCACCACCGAGGCCTGGATGAGGTCGCCCGCGTACTTGGGGAAGATGACGCCGCGGGAGACGTCGCCCACGTTGTGCCCGGCCCGGCCGACCCGCTGCAGGCCGCTGGCCACCGAGGGCGGCGACTCGACCTGGATGACCAGGTCGACCGCGCCCATGTCGATGCCGAGCTCCAGGCTCGAGGTCGCCACCACGGCCGGCAGCCGCCCGGCCTTGAGGGCCTCCTCGATCTCGGAGCGCTCGGCCCGCGAGACCGATCCGTGGTGGGCCCGCGCGATGACCACGGTCCCGTCCGGTCCGACCCCCGCCGCGGTCCCCGCCCCGGCCGCGACTCCCGTGCCGGTTCTGGCGCCGGCCATGTCCCAGGTCCCGCCGGCCCGTTGGGATAGAACCCGCCCGCGCTGGGGCCGTCTCCCTCGCCGCCGCCGGCCGAGGCCCACGCCCGCTCCGTCGCCAGCTCGTTGAGCCGCCCGCAGAGCCGCTCGGCCAGCCGCCGAGAGTTGGCGAACACGATCGTGGACCGGTGCGCCTCGATCAGGTCGAGCACCCGCTCCTCGACGTGCGGCCAGATCGACCGCCGCCGCACCGGGTCGTCCTCGCCGTCGGCCCCGGCCGCGCTCTCCAGATCGCTGAGGTCCTCCACCGGGACGATGACCTCGAGCTCCATCCGCTTGGCGCTGGCGGGCTGCACCACCGTCACCGGCCTGGCCCCGCCGAGGAAGGTCGCGACCTCGGCCGCCGGCCGCACCGTGGCCGACAGCCCCACCCGCTGCGCCCGCCCGCCGGCGACGCCGCGCAGCGCGTCCAGCCGTTCGAGCGACAGCGCCAGGTGGGCGCCCCGCTTGGTGCCCGCCACCGCGTGCACCTCGTCCACGATGACCGTCTCCACCCCCCTCAGGGTGTCCCGCGCCTGCGAGGTGAGCAGCAGGAACAGGGACTCGGGGGTGGTGATGAGGATGTCGGGCGGGTGCGCGGCGATCTTGCGCCGCTCGTCGGCGGCGGTGTCGCCGGTCCGCACCGCCACCGCGATATCCGGTTCCGGCAGCCCGAGTCGGCGCGCCGCCTGCCCGATCCCGGTCAGCGGCGAACGCAGGTTCCGCTCGATGTCCACCGCCAGGGCCTTGAGCGGCGACACGTAGACCACCCGGCACCGCCGGTTCTTGTCGGCCGGCGGCGGCGTCGCCGCCAGCCGGTCGATCGCCCACAGGAACGCCGCCAGCGTCTTGCCCGACCCGGTGGGGGCGATGACCAGCGTGTCCTCGCCCTTCCCGATCGCCCGCCAGGCCTGCGCCTGCGCCTGCGTGGGCACGGCAAAGGCGCCCTCGAACCACGCCCGCGTCGCGGTCGAGAACCCGTCCAGCGCCTCCGCGCTGCTCACCGGCTCGCTCAGCCTGCCCGCCACCCTTCAGCCCGTCAGCTCACCCGTCAGCCCGGTTGCCCGGCCCGCCGGTCGTTCCACCCTCCAGTCTGCCCCCATCCGCCGACATTCCGGTCCGCCCTCCCGCCGCCCTCCCAACCTGTCGCCTATGCCATCGACCCCAAACCCAACCTGTCGCCTACGCCATCGACCCCAATAGGGGCTGTCGCTGGCGTAGCCGACTGGCTGGCGTCCCTGTCGATGGCGTAGGTGACGGGATCTCGAGTCGCTCGGTTGCGCAGCGTGCAGGAGCCATCGATTCGGGTATGTTTCCCGTCCGTGAGAGGGCAGACGGTCTGCGCCCTGCTGGCGGCGGGGGCTCTTGCGGGCTGCGCCGCCACCGCCACCGGGCAGACGCCAAGAACGAGCGCGACGACATCAGTTACCGCGCGCGCCACCCAGTCCGCGCGTTCGGCCGCCACGGCCAAGCCCAAGCCAACGCCCAAGCCCAAGCCAGAGCCGCCGCAGCCCGCCGCACTCCCGGTCGCGCCGCCGAGCGCGGCCGCCCTCCCGCAGACGCGCGCGCTCCCGAGCACCACCGATACCGCGTTCAAGAACCTCGTCCACGACTTCTGGCTCGCCGTCACCACCGGCAACCCGGACTACGCCCGGCCCGCGTTCTTCCCCGAGATGGCGTATCAGCAGGTCAAGGCGATTTCGGACCCGGCCTACGACTGGCAGAACCGGCTTTGGGACGAATTCGCGCTCGACGTCAAGGCGGTCCGCCCGCTGGTCGGCCGGGACGCGCGGCTGATCAGGGTCGTCGTCCCCATGCAGTACGCGATCTGGGTGCCGCCGGGCGCCTGCTACAACAACATCGGGTACTGGCACGTCCCCGGGCCGCGGGTCGTGTACGAGCAAGGCGGCGCCACCCGCTCGTTCGGGATCACGTCGTTGATTTCCTGGCGCGGCGACTGGTACGTGGTCCACCTCGGGTCCTACAGCAGGAGCGCCCCGGTGGGCATCGTCGACGACGCCGAGCCGGGGCCGGGCGTGCCGGGCCCGCCGGGCGGCTGCTAGCCGCGAGCCGGCCGTGTGCGGCTAGCCCGCCGTCGCCGCCGCCCCGCGCACCGACCCCGTGAGCTGCCCGCTCGTCGCCCGCACCTCGCAGATCACGGTCCGCGTGCCGGCCTGCCAGGCGACCGAGTCGGGGTAGATGTAGGTCGACGCCAGGCTGATCGCGAGCTGCGGGTTCAGGTACCCGGTCAGCCGGGTCGAGCACCCGGAACTGGCCACGGTCCGCACCGCCGCGGTACCCGGCCACTTCGATCCAGGCAGCGCGAACGTCGCGAACACCTCCGCGTCGTGCGGGGCGGTGCAGGCGACGATGGTCGCGGTCTGCCCGTTCGGGTTGATGCACTCCCCGGTCTTCAGCGAGAAGATAGCGGACTTCTTGTAGTGGATGATCACCGGCTTCTTGAAGCCGTGGGTGAGCGAGCCGACGATCGCGATCGCCCCGCCGACGATCGCCACCGCCGCCACCACGAACGCGATCGCGATCAGCACCCCGTGCAAGCGCCGCCTGGGGCCGTGCTCCTCGACCGGCTCGGCCAGCTCCACCGGCCCGGTCATGGCGATCAGCTCGGTCGGCTCGTCGGGCTCAGGCAGCTCGGCCAGGTTCTCGGACCCCTCGGCCCCGGCGCCGGCGTCAGCCGCGCCCGCGCTCTCGGCCGCGGGCGGCCTGGCCGCCTCCGCTCCCGCCGCGAGCCCGGCCGCGTCCATGACCTCGGTCGGCTCGCCCGGCGCGGGCTCGTCCGCCGGCTCCGGCGCCTGTTCGGATTCCGCCGTTCCGGATTGCGCTGTTCCGGATTCCGCCGTCGGTTCGGTGCTCTCCGCCACCGTCACCGCCCCTGCTCCGGCCCCCGCCATGTTTTCGACTATTTCAGTCGGCAAAGTCTGATCTGTTCCGCTTCCGGTACCCGCGTCCGACTGGGCATCGCCCGTGACTTTCGAGGACATTCCCGCTCCTGCTCCGCGGTGCCGGGTACTGGCTGCACGCGCCCCTTGGCCTATTACGTTCCCCATTGGGCACAACGACATACCAGCCGTAAATGTCCCGATTATCTCCCATTGATCCTGAAAGTTTGCTCTGGGTTGCCCGCTGGCATCGGTGCTGGTAGGAGGGCCGCAGCCGGCCGATGCGGCAGCGGGCGCGCGGGTCACCGCGCTCGCTCGCGAGGCCTGCGCGCGGGCCGCGGGCGGTCGGCGAGCGCCGGTAGCCTGGGACGGTGCGGCTGACAATGTTCTGGGACCTGATGCGGGCGGAGTTCGGCGAGGCCTACGCCGAGAGCGTGGCGAAGGATTACGTGCTGTCCGGCCTCGGCGGCCGCACCGTCAACAAGGCCCTCGCCGACGGCGAGGACGCGAAGGTGGTCTGGCGCGCGGTCTGCGACACCTTCAACGTCCCCGAGTCGCTCAGGTAAAAAAGGCCAAACCCGTCATCTCGAACGGACCTTTGGCTTCGCCCCGCCGTTCGATGGCCTCGCCGTCCCCGCCCGGCCCTGGCCGTGCGCCGCCTCGTTCAGGCTTGATCGAACGAATCGGCGCGTCTTGGCCATGCTCGAACAACCGTTCCACTATAGTGGTGGTTGCCGGACAGCCAACGGCCGTCCGGAGCGCGTTTTCGCTGTTCCGTGCGGAGCGGCCTGGGAATGGGCCCGGGAATGTCAGTGGCGGCGCGTAGCGTGTGGTGATGGCGAGGGGCGAGGCACCCAGAGCCATCCAAGTTCCTCTGCGACCGCAGAAGCTATACAACCGGCAGGGAGTCCTCATGGCACCAAGCGGCAAGTCGGCCCCGGATCGGGCCGGCGACAAGGAAAAGGCGCTCGAGGCGGCGCTCCTCCAGATCGATCGGCAGTTCGGCAAGGGCTCGATCATGCGGCTCGGCGAGGAGACGCGCGTCCCGGTTGAGGTGATCCCCAGCGGGTCGATCGCCCTCGACGTGGCTCTCGGCATCGGCGGCTACCCGCGTGGCCGCATCGTCGAGATCTACGGGCCAGAGAGTTCCGGCAAGACGACCATCGCACTGCACGCCGTGGCCAATGCGCAAAAGGGCGGCGGAATCGCCGCGTTCATCGACGCGGAGCACGCGCTCGACCCCGAGTACGCGCAGAAGCTCGGCGTGGACACCGAGGCGCTGCTGGTCTCCCAGCCCGACACCGGCGAGCAGGCGCTAGAGATCATGGACATGCTGATCCGCTCCGGCGCGATCGACATCGTGGTCGTCGACTCGGTGGCCGCCCTGGTGCCCAAGGCGGAGATCGAGGGCGAGATGGGCGACAGCCACGTCGGCCTCCAGGCCAGGCTGATGTCCCAGGCCCTGCGCAAGATCACCGGCGCCGTCAGCAACACCAAGACCACCGCCATCTTCATCAACCAGCTGCGGGAAAAGGTCGGAGTTATGTTCGGCTGCATGCAGGGGACCACGCGGGTCACCCTTGCAGACGGTACGCAGGAGAAGATCAGCAAGATCGTCAACCAGCGGATGGACGTCGAAGTCCTCTCCTATGACGCGGAAACCGATCGCATGGTGCCGCGCAAGATCGTGAACTGGTTCGACAACGGCAACGCCGAGCAATTCCTGCAGTTCACCGTCGCGAAGTCCGGCAAGAACGGTCGCGCCCAGTTCGCCGCGACTGAGAACCACCTCATCCGGACACCCGGCGGGTGGCATGAGGCGGGCAAGCTGATCGCCGGCGACCGAGTCATGGTCACCGAAGACCACCTGCTCGGCGGGCAGCAGATTCAGGTGATCCTCGGCTCGCTGATGGGTGACGGCAACCTCTCGCCGAACCGGCGGGACAGGCCAGGGACGCGGTTCCGGATGGGTCACGGCGCGAAGCAGGCCGAGTACCTGGACTGGAAGGTGTCTCTCCTCGGTAACGTCCCGCACTCGCGGACGGTCAACGCCAAGGGCGCGGTCTTCGCCGACTTCAAGCCGCTACCGGAGCTGGCCGAGCTCCACGAGACCGTCTACTTCGGTGACGGTAAGAAGCACCTCACCTGGGAGTACCTCAAGAGCCTGACGCCGCTGGCGCTGGCTATCTGGTACATGGACGACGGCTCCTTCACCCTTCGGTCAAAGGGGGTTCAGGAGCGCACGGCCGGCGGCACGGGTCGGGTCGAGATCTGCGTCGAGGCGATGTCTCCTGGCTCGCGGGACCGCATCGTCAAGTACCTGCGCGACACCCGCAAGCTGGACGTCAAGCTCACCTCACGGGGTGCACGGCAGATAAGCGTCCTCCAGTTCACCATCGCCGCGTCCGAGAAGTTCCAGAAACTCGTAGCGCCGTTCATCCACCCGTCCATGGACTACAAGCTGCTGCCGCGCTTCCGCGGCCAGTTCGCGGTCGAGCCGCAGTTCGTGCCCGCCGCCCAGCGGCTCGTCCCGGCGCGGGTCCTGAACGTCCGCGTGAAGCCGCCGACCCGCTCGATGAAGCGCTTCGATCTTGAGGTGGAGGGCCTGCACAACTACTTCGTCGATGGGGTGATGGTGCACAACAGCCCTGAAACCACGACCGGTGGCAAGGCGCTGAAGTTCTACGCGTCGGTGCGACTGGACATCAGGCGGATCGAGACGCTCAAGGACGGCACCGACGCGGTCGGGAACCGGACGCGCGTCAAGGTCGTGAAGAACAAGATGGCGCCGCCCTTCAAGACGGCCGAGATGGACATCCTGTACGGGATCGGGGTGAGCCGGGAGGGCGGGCTCATCGACCTCGGCGTGGAGCAGGGGATCGTCCGCAAGTCCGGCGCCTGGTACACCTACGAGGGCGACCAGCTCGGCCAGGGCAAGGAGAACGCGCGTAACTACCTGAAGGAGAACCCGGACCGGGCCGAGGAGATCGAGAAGCGGATCAAGGAGAAGCTCGGCGTCGGCCCGCGCCTGGACAACGACGCCACCGTCCCCGCGCCCGGGATCCCGGCGCCCGCAGGCGGCGCGTGACGGGTGTGATTCTTCGTGGCGCGCCACAAAAAGGAAGACGCTGAGAAGGTCGATGAGGATCCGGAGGCGCGAGCGCGGCAGGTGTGCCTGATGCTGCTGACGCTCGCGCCCCGGACCCGGGCGCAGCTGGCCGGCGCGCTGCGCAAGCGCGGCATCCCCGATGGGGTGGCCGACGAGGTGCTCGCCCGGTTCGAAGACGTGGGCCTGATCGACGATGCCGCGTTTGCCCGCTCGTGGGTCGAATCCCGGCACTACAGCCGCGGACTGGCCGGGCGGGCGCTGTCGGCCGAGTTGAAGCAGCGCGGGGTCGCCGCCGACGAGATCAGGGCCGCGCTCGATGAGCAGCTCAGCCCGGACGCCGAGGTCATCGCGGCCCGGCGGCTGGTGGAGCGGAGAATCGCCGGAACCAGAGGGCTGCCGGCCGACCAGCGGACCCGGCGGCTGGCGGGGATGCTCGCCCGCAAGGGGTACCCGCCTGGACTCGTCTACCGCGTAATCCGAGAGGCGCTTGAGGCGGAAGGGGAGAGCGCGGCGCTAGAGGATGAGACGCTGTTCGACTACGAAGATTCAGACACAGAATGACGTCAAGTAATTACATAATGCGAACTTTGGTTGCCACAGGCCCTATCTCCTTGCTCAAAACGTTATAAACGCTTAACCTCACGGCAGTGAAGCGTTGTACGGCGCTGGCCGGTAATGAGCACAGCCGACCTGATCGTCCCGGCCATCCCCGCAGGACGCCTGTCGCCGCACAACGCCAGGGTTCGGTGCATAACGGAAGGGGCGACCGTGAGCGGCGCAGGGGCGTTGTTGGTGATCGGCGTTGTCGCCTTGGCCCTCGCGCTCGGCGTGTTCGTCGTCGTGCTACGCCGAATACCCGCCCGTCTCCCGGCCGCCGCCGCTAACGCGGCCCTGCTCGCCGAGCAGGCGCAGGCTGACGCCGAGCAGATCCGCGTCCGCGCGCTGGCCGAGGCCGACACGATCCTCGGCCGCGCCACCGAGGCGGCCGAGCAGGCCGCCAGGCAGGCCGCCCAGATAGCGACGGAGCAGGCGGCCGAGCAGGGCGCGGAGCGCCGGCGCGAGGTCGAGGACGAGATCCGCCTGGTCAAGGACGAGATGCGACAGCTCCGCGGCGACCTCGAACGGCGCGAGCAGCGGATCGGCGAGCGCGAGCAGCGCCTCGACGACGAGAGCCGCCGCCTGGAAGAGCGCGGCCAGGCGCTCGACCGCCGCCGCAGCGAGCTCGACGAGCGGGCGCAGACCCTCGCCGGGGCCGGCCTGCGGGCTCAGGCCGAGCTTGAGCGGGTCGCCCGCCTGACCGCCGACCAGGCCAAGGCGGAGCTGGTCGCCGCCCTGGAGAACCAGGCCAAGCGCGAGGCGGCGCTGACGATCAGGGACATCGAGGCGACCGCCAAGGCCGAGGCAGACAAGCGCGCAAGGAAGATCGTGACGCTCGCCATCCAGCGGGTCGCGGTCGAGCAGACGACCGAGTCCGTGGTCTCGGTCATGCACCTACCGGGCGATGAGATGAAGGGCAGGATCATCGGCCGTGAAGGGCGCAACATCCGCGCCTTCGAGTCGGTGACGGGCGTCAACCTGATCATCGACGACACGCCCGAGGCGGTGCTGCTCTCCTGTTTCGATCCGGTCCGGCGCGAGATCGGCAGGCTCACGCTGGAGCGGCTGGTCAACGACGGCCGCATCCACCCGCAGCGGATCGAGGAGGCTTACGAGCGCGGCAAGGCGGAGATCGAGCAGATCTGCCAGCGAGCGGGCGAGGACACGATGGCCGGCCTCGGCATCACCGACATGCACCCAGAGCTGGTCGCGCTCCTCGGCCGGCTGCGCTACCGCACCTCCTACGGGCAGAACGTGCTGAACCACCTGATCGAGTCGGCCCACCTGGCCAGCATGATGGCGAGCGAGCTCGGACTTGACCCGATGCTGCTGCGGCGCTGCGCGGTGCTGCACGACATCGGCAAGGGGCTCACCCACGAGGTCGAGGGCAGCCACGCGCTGATCGGCGCGGACATAGCCAGGAAGTACGGTGAGTCCGAGGACGTGGTGCACGCGATCGAGGCGCATCATAACGAGGTCGAGATGCGCACCGTCGAGGCCGTCCTCACCCAGGCCGCCGACGCGATGAGCGGCGGCCGCCCGGGCGCCCGCCGCGAGTCGCTGGAGATGTACGTCAGGCGCCTGGAGCGGCTCGAGCAGATCGCGGCCGACAAGGAGGGCGTCGAGAAGGTCTTCGCCATGCAGGCAGGCCGCGAGATCCGCGTCATGGTCAAGCCGGACAAGATCGACGACATCCAGGCCCAGGTGATCGCCCGCGACATCGCCAAGCAGGTCGAGGAGGAGCTCACCTACCCCGGCCAGATCCGCGTCACCGTCGTCCGCGAGTCCCGCGCCACCGAGTTCGCCCGCTAGCAGGCCGGCCCTCGGGCCCGCGAATTACCTCTATCGCAGCTGGGACCCCTGGCCCCGCGCGGCCCCCAGGCATTACTTCACCGCGGGGCCAGGGGGCGCGCCCGACGCACATGGGCGCGCATGACAAGCATCACAGGGCGAAGACTCGATTTGCAACCTTTCACTTCGAATACGGCGAATGAAAGTTCCACATAGATTATTGCATTGAAGAATGTCTCGATGAGAGTCTTTCATATCGGATGCGTGACTCTCTCAGATCGAGGCAGGTGCGGCGATGGCCGACATTTCCACCGGGTCCACCGTTCCCCGTCGGCAGCTTGGTCGCTACCTCCGTGACCTGCGAAATGCGGCCGGCCTTACGGTGCGCGACGCGGCTCGCGGGCTGGAATGGTCCGAGGCGAAGATGTGGCGCATCGAGACCGGCCAGACCAGCCTGCGCAGCCTCGACGTCGAGGCCATGTGCCGCGTCTACGGTGCCCCGCCCGACGTAACCACCGCTCTTATGGGCCTGGCCAAGGAGACCAAGGCGCGCGGCTGGTGGCAGGCGTTCGCCGATGCGATGCCCGATTATTTCGACCTCTACGTAGGGCTCGAAGCGGCCGCGTCGCGGCTGTTCGTCTACAACGGGGAACTGGTCCCGGGGCTGTTCCAGAGCGAGCACTACACGAGCACGGTCGTCCGCACCCACAACCCGGGTCTGGGCGACGCCGAAGTCGCCCGGCGGGTGCGCCTGCGGATGGCCAGGCAGGCGATCCTGCACCGTCCGATCGGCCCTCCGGTGCTCCAGGTTGCGCTCGACGAGTCCGTGCTCCGCCGTCCGGCGGGCGGGGCCGAGGTCATGGCCGGGCAGCTCGACCGCTTGGCCGAAGTTTCCGAACTCCCTAACGTGTCGTTGCGGGTGATTCCGTTTTCAACAGGTCTGCACCATGGCATGTTGACGGGCTCGTTTAGTCTTCTGAGGTTCCCGGTAAACGTGAGTGGGGAGGAGAGCGAGCCCCCTACTGTGTACGCGGAACTACACACGGGCGCGCTGTACCTGGAAAAGCCCAGCGAGATCGAGCTCTACAGCATCGCGTTCCGCAACATCTGGCAGCAAGCCCTCGATGAATCGTCGTCGAGGGACCTGATACGTCGGGCAGGGGAGGGACTGAGAAATGGATAGGCAGGATGGCGGCTGGCGCACGGCCAGCTACAGCAACGGGAATGCTGAGTGCGTCGAGGTCGGCCTCGCGGTCGACACGATCGCCGTGCGCGACTCAAAGAACCGCTCGGGTGCGGTACTAACCATCCCGGCCGGCGCTTGGCACCGCTTCACCGCCTCATTGAAGTAACAAGCGGCGATCGAACCGGGATCGTGGGTTGTCTGCGGCGACGTCCCAGCGCAGACAACCCACGATCAGGCCGGAGCCGGCCAGGGGCCGCGCTCACGCGTCCGCGAACAGCGCCAGCACCGCCTCCGGGGTCTCCAGCTGGGGAAGGTGGCCGGCGCCGGGCAGCAGGCGGAAGGCCGCGCCCGGGATCGCGGCCGCGTACTCCTTGCCGTAGCCGGGGGTGAACATCCGGTCCGCCTCGCCCCAGATCACCAGCGTGTCGGCGGTGATGCCGGACAGCCGCCCGGCCAGGGTCGGGTCGGCCATCGACGGCCCGCCGTAGACCGCCAGCGCCGCCCTGTTGCCGCCGAAGATCGCGCGCTGCGCGTCGGTCAGCGCCGACAGCTCGATCCGGTGCCCCTCCGGGTTGGCCCAGGAGTACTCGGTCACCTGGTCGAGCGTGAGCGAGGAGAAGTCCGCCGCCGGGTGGTCGGCGCTGACCAGCCCGGCCCCGTCGATGACGAACAGCCGTGCCACCCGGTCCGGCGCGGCCAGCGCGAGCTCGGCCGCGACCCAGCCGCCGATCGAGTTGCCCGCGACGGTCACGCCGGTCAGGTCGAGCTCCGCCAGCAGGCGGGCGTAGACCTCGGCCAGCTTGCGCACGGAATCGAGCCCCGCGGGGCGCGGGGTGCCGCCGAACCCAGGATTGACCGGAGTCAGCACGCGAACCGGGAGCCGCGCGGCGAGCTGGTCGGCGAACCCGGCGAAGGAATCGGGGCCCGCGCCGCCGTGCAACAGCAGGACGGGAGCGCCCGCGCCGCGCTCGGCAACGGTGACCGGGACTTCTCCGTAGGGCATGGACAGCGTGTACGTACGCGAAGACATTGCGAACTCCCTGGGTTGTCTGGATGTCAGCGGGGCCGGCTAGTCGCCGGCGTACTCGTCGGTCACCTCGGTGGCGTACCGGCTCATCACCTGCCCGACCGCCTCGGCCGTGGGCGCTGCCCCGGCCCCGCCCGGGCCGGTCCCGCCCCCGGCCAGCTCCCGCAGGTCGCGGAAGTACTGCACGTACAGATCGGGGGTGAAGGTGTTCAGCAGGACCAGCGGCTCGTCGCCCGGATTGGCGAACGTGTGCGGCGCGCCCGGCGGGATCATCGCCAGCGTCCCGGCCGTGGCGTCGTAGCTGTCGGCGCCGATCGTGAACCTGGCCGTGCCGGATACGACGTAGAACCCCTCGTCGTGCCGTGCGTGACGGTGCTGCGGCGGCCCGGAAGAGTGCGGCGCGACGGTTATCTCGCCGATGCCGAGACGGTGGCCGGTGGTGGAGCCGTCCTCCAGGATTCGCACGATGGCAGGTCCCAGCCGCACGATCTCGCCGCCCTGGGGGCCGACGATGGATTCCCTGATCATGACTTCTCCCTGGATCGAGCCATCTCGTAAGAGCCAACTCTCATGACGATAGCTTGCCGTCAAATAATATGCAAGTACACTCTCATGAAGAGAATGGACCTTCATGGAGGGTGATCGGATGACGACGCTGAACGGCCAGGGCGGGCGCGTGAACCAGAAGGCGCGGACCCGCGCGGCGATCGTCGACGCCTGCGCAGACCTCGTCCGTTCCGGTGCGGAAGTGACCATGCCGGAGGTGGCGAGACGGGCCATGGTGTCCGAGGCCACCGCCTACCGCTACTTCCCCGATCTGATCTCCCTCCTGCAGGAGGCCCTGGCGGGGGCCTGGCCGGACCCGGCCGAGGCGCTCGCCCCGGTTGCGGAGTCCGGGGACCCGGCCGTCCGGGTGGCCTTCGCCTGCGAATACCTGCTGCGCGGGGTGCACGCCTATCAGGGCGCGGTGCGCGCGATGATCGCGCACACGATCACCGCGCCCGCCACCGCGCGGAGCCGCCCCGGCATCCGGTTCGGCCTCATCGACTACGCGCTGGCCCCGTTCGAGACCCAGGCGAACCCGGCCGACGGCCCCGCGCTCGACCGCGACGCAATGGCCCGCCTCAAGCAGGATCTCGCCGTCGTGGTCAGCGCCGAGGCGTTCTTCGTGCTCACCGACCTGTGCGGGCTCGCACCGGACGACGCCATGAGCAGCGCGGCCCGCATTGCGGCCACCCTGACCAGCGCGGCCTTCGCCGCCTCGGTTCCGCCCGGCGGCGCGGCTACGAGAGCTTGATCGGCGGGATGCCCGGCACCGTGAAGCCGAAGGCCTGGCCGTAGAACGCGATCTCGGCCTCCAGGCTGGCGATGACCGTCTCCGCCTTGCGGAAGCCGTGCGATTCGCCCGCGAACGCGATGTAGGCGTGCGGGATGCCGTGCGCCGCCAGGTCGGCGGCGATCGCCTCGGACTGGGCGGGCGGCACGATCGGGTCGTCGAGCCCCTGGAGCAGCAGCACCGGACAGGTCAGCGGGGTGACGTGCCCGACTGGCGCCCGCTCGACGTACAGCGCGTCCGCCTCCGGCAGCGGGCCGATTAGCTCGTCCAGGTACCTGGACTCGAAGTCGTGCGTGTCGGTCGCGAACGGCCGCAGGTCGGACACGCCGTAGTAGGAGGTCGCGGCCGAGAACACCGCCTTGGAGATCCCGGTCAGCGCGGGGCCGCTGGTCACCGCGGCGAGCGCCGTCCAGCCGCCGGCCGAACTGCCCCTGATGCCGAGCCTGCTCCCGTCCGCCTCGCCCGAGGAGGCCAGCGCGAGCGCCGCGTTCATCGCGTCGGCCACGTCCACGATGCCCCACTGGCCGCGCAGCAGCTCCCGGTAGGCCCGGCCGTAACCGGTCGAGCCGCCGTAGTTCACGTCGATGACCCCGATGCCCCTGCTGGTGAAGAACGCCTTCTCCATGCTCACCACCGGCAGAGCGTTCGAGGTCGGGCCGCCGTGCACGAACACCACGAACGGGGGCCGCTCGCCGTCCGGCGCCTTCGCGTGCGGATTGGCAGGCGGGTAGACGAGAGCGTGAATCACCCGCCCCGCTGCCCCGCCGGAAAGCTGCACCGGCCGGGCGTCCGGCAGATAGGCGGTGTCGGGCGCGGCGACCGGCTGCTCGGTGATGACCTCGAAGCAGGAGTCGGGAGCGTCATCGGTGACGGTGAAGATCCGCAGTACCGCCCATGGGGCCTGCGGGCCGGCGGCCACGTCGGCGAGGGTGATGCCGGAGACGGCGAGCTGGGTCTGGGCGGTCCGGTAGCCGGGCAGGTGAATGTCGGCCAGCGTCCCCGTCTCCGGGTTGAGCATCCCCAGGTGCAGCTCGCCGAGGCCGTGCAGCACCGCGAGCCGCCCGTCGGAGAGGAGCTCGAACGGACGGCCGCCGAGCTGCCACAGGGGTCCGGCGAACTCCTCCTCGGCCGAGTGGAGCGGCCGCGGCGTCGCCCCGGCGACGGCCGCTACTTCGTACAGATTCCACCAGCCGGACGCGTCGGAGATCACGTACAGGGACTCGTCGTTGCGCCACCGCGGCGCCAGCACGGACTCCTCGGGGCCGCCCATGACCAGCGTGGACTCGGCGACCCGGCAGCCGTCGGGAGCGCCCGTGACGGCGCCGACCCGCAGCTCGGTGCCGTCCCAGGGCATCCGCGGATGGTCCCAGTTGATCCACGCCAGCCTGCTGCCGTCCGGCGACGGGGTCGGGAACGCGAAGAAGTCCGCGCCGCTGACGAGGACCCGGATGGCGCCGGCGCCGACGTTGCCGCCGCCGTCACCGGCGTCACCGGTCGCGGGGTCACCGGTCGCTGCGTCGGCGGCGGAGCCGTCGAGCGGGACCGCGACGATCGCGCGGCTCACCTGCAGGCCACCGCCGACGTGGAACCCGGGCTCGGGCTGGCCGTCGTCCGGGCGGACCGTTTCCCGCACGCACCAGATCTCCCTGCCGTCGGGGGAGAGGGTCATGTCGGCGAACCGGAATCCGGCGTTGTCCGGCGTCAGCGGTTCGGGCTCGCCTTGGCCGGCCTCGCGTAGCAGGTAAAGGCGCTGGTCGGTGAAGTTGGCGAAGACGAGATCAAACCGATCCGGCTCGGTGGCGGACGGCACCGGCAGGTACGACCGGCCGCCGTACTCGTGCACCCGCGTCCGGGCGTACCAAGGCGCGGCCAGCAGCTCGCGCGGCTCATCGGCGGGACCGGCCGAGGCCATGATCGTTACCCGCCCGCCCTCGGCCGGGCGGCCCTCCTGCCACCACACCTCGCCGCCCGCGATGGCCGGGAACCCGACCGCCATCGCCCCCTGTGCCACGTCCGCGGCGCTAATCGGCGACTTCCACGTTCCATAGGCAGCGATCTCAGTCATGGCTCTACCTGATATCACGAGCGGGCGTCCCGGCGCTCGACCGCCCCTATCCTGGTCAGGTGGGAGATGGACGGACCTACGAGATCCGCACCTACGGGTGCCAGATGAACGCGCACGACTCCGAGCGGGTCGCGGGCCTGCTTGAGGACGCCGGCTATGCCCGCGCGCCCGAGGGCGAGACCCCGGACCTGGTCGTGTTCAATACGTGCGCGGTCAGGGAAAACGCGGCCGACCGGCTCTACGGCAACCTCGGCCATCTCCTCCCGGCCAAGAAGGCGCATAAGGGAATGCAGATCGCCGTCGGCGGCTGCCTCGCGCAGATGGAGCGGGAGCAGATCACCAAGCGCGCGCCCTGGGTCGATGTCGTCTACGGCACGCACAACATCGGTTCGCTGCCGAAGCTGCTAGAGCGGGCGCGCGAGCGCCGTGAGGCGCAGGTGGAATTCGAGGAGACCCTCGCCACGTTCCCGTCGCTGCTGCCGGCCCGTCGCGAGTCCTCCTACTCCGCCTGGGTGTCCATCTCCGTCGGCTGCAATAACACCTGTACCTTCTGCATCGTCCCGTCTCTGCGGGGAACCGAGCGCGACCGACGTCCGGGCGACATCCTCGAGGAGATCGGGCAGCTGGTCGATCAGGGCGTCATCGAGGTGACGCTGCTCGGCCAGAACGTGAACTCTTACGGATCGGAGTTCGGCGACCGGCTGGCGTTCGGCAAGCTGCTGCGCGCCTGCGGACAGATCGACGGCCTGGAGCGGGTCCGCTTCACCTCGCCGCACCCGCGCGACTTCACCGACGACGTGATCGCGGCGATGGCGGAGACCCCCAACGTGATGCCCAGCCTGCACATGCCGCTGCAGTCCGGCTCGGACGCGATCTTGAAGGCTATGCGCCGCGCCTACCGGCGCGAGCGCTACCTGTCGATCCTGGACAACGTGCGGGCGCGGCTGCCGCACGCGGCGATCACCACCGACATCATCGTCGGCTTCCCCGGTGAGACCGAGGCCGACTTCGCGGAAACGCTGGACGTGGTGCGGCGGGCCAGGTTCGCGTCCGCGTTCACCTTCCAGTACTCGATCCGCGCGGGGACGCCCGCCGCCACCATGGACGGCCAGGTGCCGCGCGACGTGGTGCAGGACCGCTACGAGCGGCTGGTAGCGCTGATCGAGGAGATCTCGACCGAGGAGAACGAGAGGCAGGACGGCACCGTGGTCGAGGTCCTCGTCGCCGAGGGAGAGGGTCGCAAGGACGCCGCCACGCACCGCATGTCCGGCCGAGCGCGGGATAACCGCCTGGTCCACTTCGTACCGTACGCGCCGCCGGCCGAGGCGGACGATGAGACGCTGGCGTCCACGGCGGTGCCGAGGCCCGGCGACATCGTCACCACCCGCGTCACCCACGGCGCGCCGCACCACCTCATCGCCGACAACCCACCGCTCGACCTCCGCCGCACCCGGGCCGGCGACGCCTGGCAGGCGCGCAGGGACGCCGTAAGCTCGGGCGTGGCCACCGCGCCCGGCGCGGCATCGGCGCCCGCCCCGGTCCTGTTGGGCATGCCCGCCCGCCGCGGTTAGCCGCCGTCCGCCGATGTCCGACCGCCCTCGGCTACTGATCGCGATCGTGGGGCCCACCGCCGCCGGCAAGTCCGACCTCGCGGTCGAGATCGCGCTCGCCGTCGGCGGCGAGGTCATCAACGCCGACTCGATGCAGCTCTACCGGGGCATGGACATCGGCACCGCCAAGCTCACCATGGCCGAGCGCCGCGGCGTCCCGCACCACCTGCTCGACGTCTGGGACGTCACCAGGACCGCCAGCGTCGCCGAATACCAGGTGCTGGCCGACCGCGCCATCGACGACATCGAGGCCCGCGGCCGGGTCCCGGTGCTGGTCGGCGGCTCCGGCCTCTATATCAGGGCAGCGCTCGGCGACCTCGAGTTCCCCGGCACCGACGAGCAGATCCGCGTTCGGCTGGAGTCCGAGCTCGCGACGGCCGGCCCGCTGGGCCTGTACCAGCGCCTGCAGACCGCCGACCCGGTCGCGGCGGCCGCGATCCTGCCCTCGAACGGCCGCCGGATCGTCCGCGCCCTCGAGGTGATGGAGCTGTCCGGCCGGCCGTTCAGCGCCACCCTGCCCGACTACGACTCCGCTCGCCCCGCCGTCCAGATCGGGCTCGCGATCGACCGGCCCGAACTCGACCGGCGCATCGCGACCCGGGTCGACCGCATGTGGGCGGCCGGGTTCGAGGACGAGGTGCGCGCCCTGGCCGCCGTTGGCCTGCGCGGCGGCAAGACCGCCTCCCGGGCACTCGGCTACCAGCAGGTGCTGCGCGCCCTTGACGGCGAGTGGACCGCGGCGCAGGCCCGCGAGGAGACGGCCCGTGCGACCCGGCGCTTCGCCCGCCGCCAGGAATCCTGGTTCAGAAGAGACCCCCGCATCGCCTGGCTCGCACCCGGCGGGGACCTGACGGCGCGCGCTCTCGCTCTTTTTGAGTAGCGTTTTCGGGCGTGCAACCACTGAGCGTGTGCTTACCTAGCGGATTTTTGCTGTGTCTTTGAGTAGTTTTTGCACCTCGTGCATGGGCTTGGTTACTGCGGGTTGACTAGCTCTTCTGGGTGGTTCGTCGCTGAACGTGACTCCCGTTGTCAGGGTTGACGGCACCGGACGGGAAGGGCGTGGGGGCCGGGGTTCCGGTGTCCCGACCGGGCGTTTGGGTTGTTTGGGTAATCAGTAGCCCTCCTGGACCATGTGGGGGCAAACGTAACATTTGGGTGTTTGCGGGCTGTGACGCTATTCGAGAGCGATTTACCGCTTGTTGGGCCTGGCGAGAGGTCTCCCCCCTCGTGACTGCGTAGCCGGGCACGGAACGGCGTTAGGGAATTCTTGACCGCAGGCACCAGGCGTAACGGCATCAGCAAGTTCGGCCTCTTCAAGCGGGGCAGCCAAGACAGCGAGCGGGCGGGCCGGCACCCTGGAGTTGGCGGCCCCGCCGACCGCTACACCGGGCGGCACGCAGACCCCCGGTACAAGACGGCCCGCATGCGGGCCCGCAAGGCCGTCCCCGCCGCGGCGGTGGCCGCAACCATCGTGGCTGGGGCGGCCGCTTACGGCCTCGCCGGGAGCGGACATCCGCAGGCTGCCCAGCTCTCCGCCGACATGACGCTTCCGGTCAGCCTGGGCAGCACCGCCCACCACGGCGGCGTCGGCGTCGACTCGGCCGCGTCCGCCATGATCCGGGCCGCCAAGACGGCCAGCCGCCCGGTCGCCCGCGCGTCGGCCCGGCCGCAGGCCAGCAAGTCGGCCAAGGCCACCGCGAAGCCGACGGTCGCGCCGTCCTCCGCCCCGGCGACCACGGCTGCCCCCCAGGCCGCGGCCACCGCCCAGTCCTCGTCGGCCGAGGCCCCCGCGACCGCCACCCCGTCGGCCACCGCCCGCTCGTCATCGACGCCGACCGCGACGACGCTGAGCTGCAACCTGTCGAACGGCCTGCTCCCGGACAACGTCACCGCGATCGTGAGCTTCCTGCTCGCCCACGGCTACACCGACAACGCGGCGGCCGGCATCGCGGGCAACATGTACCAGGAGTCCAAGGGCGACCCGGAGTCCGAGGGCATGGGCGGCGGCGGCCTGATCGGCTTCACCCCGCTGCCGGCCGGGTACGTGACCGGCAACCCCGCCGTTGACCTGCAGACGCAGCTCGAGGCGGTGCTGACCTACAACCAGCAGTGGGCGGGCTATCTGCCCGAGCTCAACGCGGCCGCCAGCCCGGCCGACGCGGCGTACATCTACGTCACCGACTTCGAGCGTGCGGGCATCCCCGCCGCCAGCACCCGCGAGGCCTCCGCCCAGGACGTCGCCACTGCTTGCGGCATCTAGGCCCCGCGTTCACCAGCCCTGCCGTACGGCGGGCCCCGCTCTCCGGCCGGCCAGACCCTCAGGGTCTGGCCGGCCGATTTGCGTCCGGCCGTTACCGGCTGACCACCTGAGCGGCTTTTTCGAGACCCAACGACCGAGCGTGCCATTACTTTTTGGGTCTATCGCGTTGCTTTAAGTAGTTTTTCCACGTCGAGCATGGTCTTGGTCACTCCGGGTTGACTGGCCCTTCTGGGTGGTTCGTCGCTGTGCGTGACCCCCGTTGTCAGGTTGCCCGTGTCCCGCGGAAGGGCGTGGGCGGCGGGGCGCCGGCGTCCTGATCGGGTCTTCGGGTCGATTGCCGAACAGGTAGCCATCCTGGGCTATATGAGATGAAAAGTCACGTTTGGGCGTTTGCGGGCTGTGACGCTGTTCGAGAGCGATTTACCGCTTGTTGGGTCTGGCGAGAAGTCTCCCCCCTAGTGGCTGCGTAGCCGGGCATGGAACCGCGTAAGGAAATTCTTGACCGCAGGCACCAGGCGTAACGGCATCAGCAAGGTCGGCCCCTTCGACCGGGGCAGCCAAGACGGCCAGCACGCGAGTCAGCGCTCCGGAGTCGGCGGCTCCGCCGACCGCTACACCGGACGGCACGCAGACCCCCGGCGTAAGACGGCCCGCAAGCGGGCGGGCAAGGTCGTCCCCGCCGCAGGGGTCGCCGCCGTCCTCGCGGTCGGGGCGGCCGCCTACGGCCTGGTCGCGGCCAGCGGGCATCCGCACGCCGCCCAGCTCTCGGCCGACCTCTCGCTGCCGGTCAGCCTGAGCGGCGCCGCCCACCATGGCGGCGGCGTCGACTCGGCCGCGTCCGCCATGATCCGGGCGTCCAGCACAGCCAGCGGCGTCGCCCCGAGATCTGCTAAGACGCAGGCCAGCCGCTCGCCGAAGGCCGCCGCGAAGCCAACGGCCGCACCGTCCGCCACTTCGGCGAGCACGGCCACCGCCCAGGCCGCGGCCACCGCCCCATCCTCGTCGGCCGAGGCCGCGGCGACCGCCACCCCGTCCCGCGTCCGTCCTCCCAGGCCACCACGCAGTCCTCGCCGGGCGGCAGCGCGGCCGTCCAGGCGGACATCGCCAACGGCAACAACCTCCTGGCCATCGGCCAGTACCTAGTGGACAACGGGTATTCGGCAGCCGCAGCCGCGGGCGTCGCCTCGTGCGTGGACGGCGAGTCCGGGGGCAACCCCGAATCCGAGGGCTCGGGCGGCGGCGGCCTGATCGGCTGGACGCCGCTCGGCTCGGGCGAGCCCAACGCCAACATCATCACCGGCGACGTATCGCTGGACATGATGACGCAGCTGGCCGACATTCTGTACTACAACTCAGACGAGATCGGGCAGTCCGCGGTGGACGAGCTGAACAGCCAGACCGATCCGGTCGCGGCGGCCGATTTCTACTCGCAGAACTTCGAGAAGCCGGCCGTGACGGACTCCGACGTGGTGCCGTCCGTCGCCGACGAGGTCTACTCGGAGCTGGGCGGCTGACAGCAGCGGCCGGATCTTCACCCGGCCAGAGCCGGGGCCCTGCCCCGGTGATTGCTGTGTGGCGATTGTTAACCCGCGAGGTCAAGGCTCATTCGTGGTTAGCGAACCAATTGAAGGTGGCGTCCCCCGATAAGCGCGCCCCGCCTTTGTTGCGCATGTGATCGACGTGAATCCAAACGCAACAGGAATCTCGTGAGTTGCATGAATTACCTGGAATCGCCGATCGATGCGTCCATTGGTCACTTTAAGTAAGCATCGCAGAACTATTTGTAATTTTTTGCCCTCGAGCTCTGGGTATTTCGCGTTCGCGCCGTTACTATCGAAAGCGAGGAGCCAGCCGATAGAAGTTCTGGACGCAAAGTTCGCGCCCAATACTGCTACGGATAGTAACTTGTCGAGGACTCGGAGTAGTCGATGACTGACGTCATTCGCCCAGCGAACGGCCAGGCGACTAATGCGCAGTCCTCAGGAAATGCTTGGCGGAACACTCAAGAAACGTCCGGATATGGCGCCGCAATAAGGGAAAGAACCCTAGTAGCGCCTGAATCCGGCGAAGCCCGCGCCTGGCCCAAGCGGCCCGGGCCTGGCGCGGAAAGCCCGGCGGGCTGGTTCCTGTCGGCCGACGGGGAAGCGGCCCCCCCGTTTCGGCCCGGCATGGAGCCAGCCCGCTCGGATGAGAAAGCCGAGCATCGGGGAGCTGACGGCGCCGACCAGAACGGCGGCTGGCACCGGCACTCGCCGCCGATTTCGCTCTACCCCCTCCGCGCCCGCTGGCCCTGGTCATTGCAGGCGGTATCCCGGTACGTTCCCGTGGTCGGTCCGACCGAGGCGCTTCGCGGACGGGGAGGCGGCCAGGGGACGGCCGTGCCGCCGGGCGCGGTCCCCGGCTTGCCTCACCCGGCTAAGCGCTCCAGCTGGCAGCTCGCCCAGGAGGTATGGCAGGAGTCCGGGGTGACCTGGGAGCTCAACCCCCCCGAGATCACGGACGCCGAGTCCGCTAGCGGCCAGTACCAGGCCGACGGGCCCTTCAACTTCGAGCGCCCGGCCTACGAACCGCAGGCCGCCGAGCCCGCAACCTTCGAGCCCCGCTACTCCGAGCCGCCTCAGCCCGAGCCCGCCACTGCCGACGCACGGCTGGCCGATCCCGAGCCCGCGGACCCCGAGCCCGCCGTTGCCGGGCCGGTCGGGGCGGGACCGGCCGAGGGCGGCGGCCCTTACTTCGCCGACTCGGGCGTCGTGCCCCAGGAGTCCGAGTCCCTGTCTCGCCGCCCTCCCCGTCAGGCCGACGCTCCGCCCGCCCGCGATCCGTGGGCTGCGGCGGAGCGCCGGGCTGTGCCCGACGACGCCACGAGGCGGGAACCTGCACGCCAGAATCGGCGCCAGGACTCCACACGCCAGGACCTTACGGGCGAGGACCAGGCCCGGCAGGAGTTCATGCGCCGGGACCCCACGGGCGACGATGCCGTGCGACCGCCCGCCCGCCCGAATCACCGTGGCCAGAACCCGACCCGCCCGGAGCCGATCGGTGCGGACCTGGCGCGGGATGACGCTATGCGCCTGGACTTGCGGGAGAACCCAGGGTGCCCCGGAGCGGGTCAGCCGCGGCGCTCCGAGCGGCCGGGACCGACCTGGAGCGAGTACCCGGCGAGCGGGTCTCCCGGCCAGGACTGGCCGGTCGGCTGCGGACGAGTGCCGCTGGGCGCGCCGGTCACGCTCGACCCGCAGGCACCGGAGTCCGTCGGCCTGCCGGGCGCCTTCAACCCGGCCGGACCCGACGGCCCGACGGCCCCCGGCTATGGGGGCGGAGCGCTGCCGCTGAGCGAGCCCGATGAGCTGTTCCGAGCCTGGCAGGGATCGGTCAACGAGGCGGCGGCCGGGCGCAGGCCCTGGTCGGTCCCGCGCAGGGGCGCGCCGGGGTCGCGCCGTCGGCGCGCGCTGCAGGTGGCCGCCTTCGGCGTGCCAGTCGCGGTCATCGTCACGGTGGGGGCGGGCGCCCTGATGATGCTGACCGGCCGGGCCAACGACATGCTGGCCGTCCGGGCGGACACGGGCGCCCCGTCCTCGGCCGCCACCACCAAGGGATCGACGGGGACCAACGCCGCCGCCCGCCCGGCGGCGGGCGGCGTACCGCCGGCCTTCGTCAGCGCTGCCTTGTCCGGCTACCCGGGTCAGCACGGCGTCGTCACCGTCGCCTCGATGATGGCGGCGGCAGGCGTCACGCTGGCCGTCGGGACGGCGGACGGGCACCCGGCGATCTGGCGTCGGGCCCCCAACGGCAGTTGGACGCTGGAATCGGCCACCAGCGTGGGCAAGGTCGCCGGCTCGGCCGGGCTGACCTCGGTGGCGCTTGGCCCCGCGGGCTGGATCGCGGTCGGCACCGCGTCCGTCGGCAAGGCGACGGGACCGGTGGTCCTCGCCTCCGTCGACGGCCTGCGGTGGCAGCCGGTCACCCCCCTCGCCGCCGCGGCCGGGGCGGGCACCGAGTTCCTCGGGGTCGCTGCGGGCCGCGCCGGTTACGTGGTCGTCGGCCGGCAGATGATCGGCGGCCGTGCCTTCGCCGCCCTCTGGTACTCAGCCGACCTGCGAAGCTGGACCGCGGACGACAACGGCGGGCTTGACGGCCGGCTGGCGTCGTCCACCGCGAACGCCGTCGTCGCGACCGCGGGCGGCTTCATCGCGGTCGGCTCCCACGGCGCGGATCAGTCCCTCTGGACATCATCCGACGGCCGGCAGTGGCGTCTAGGCTACGTGCCCGCCCCGGCCGGCGCGGACAGCGCGACCCTCCGTTCCGTCGCGGCCAGCGGAAGCCGGGTGGTCGCCGCGGGCTACGCGGCCACCCCGGACGGGGACATCCCGGTGGTCGTGGCCTCCACCGATGGCGGCGGCCACTGGCGGCAGATTGTGCTTCAGGCACCGGCCGGCCTCGGCGTGATCACCGCGCTGACCGCTGCCCCCCGCGGGTTCGTCGCGGCGGGCGTGGTCGGCCGGTCCGGGTCACGGCACGCCGTGACCTGGGTCTCGCCCGACGGGCTGACCTGGTCCCGCCCCGTCCAGGCGGCAGGCAGCGAAGTCACCGCGCTCACCGCCACCGGCACCACCGTCACCGGAACCTCCGAGCAGGGCACCACCCCCACCGTCGTGGCCCTCCCCGCCCCCTGACCCAACCCGAGGACCGCTCACCACCCGTCGGGACCCAGTTTGCGGGATTAGGCGAGCGGGACGCCGTTGATTGAGGCGTCGAGGATCTCGGCGATGTGCGCGGTCCGCATCGTCACGCCCTGGGCGGCCAGCGCGGCCGAGATCTGCAGGGTGCAGCCGGGGTTGGCGGAGATGAGGAGAGACGCGCCCGAGGCGGCCACCGAGTCGGCCTTGCGCGATCCGAGCGCTGACGCCGCATCGGGCTGCAGCAGGTTGTAGACGCCCGCCGACCCGCAGCAGACCCCGGCGTCACGCAGTTCGACCAGCTCGAGTTCGGGGATCGCGCGCAGCAGCGAGCGCGGCTGGGCGGTGATCCGCTGCGCGTGCCCGAGATGGCAGGCGTCGTGATAGGCGGCGAGGACCGGAACCGGGCGTCGCGCGGCCACCGGCCCAAGCCAGTCGAGGAACTCCGAGAGGTCGCGGACGCGGGACGACAACAGCGCCGCCCGGGCCGTCCAGGACGCCGCCTCCACCTGGCCGGGCAGCGCGGGCGAGGCGCCGGCCTCGGCCTCATCCTCGCCGCCTTCCTCGGCCAGCCGCGCGAAGAGCCGCTCGTACTCCTTCATGGCCGACCCGCACCCGGCCGAGTTCACCACGATCGTGTCCACCCCGGCGGCCTCGAACGTCTCGATGGTGTGCCGCGCGAACCGCGCGGCCTCCGCCACCCTCCCGGAGTGCAGCGAAAGCGCCCCGCAGCACCCCTGCGAGCGGGGGATGATCACGTCGCATCCCTCGGCCGCCAGCACGCGCGCGGTCGCCGCGTTGACGCCGGGGAAGAACACCGACTGCACGCACCCGGTCAGCATCCCGACCACCGCGCGCCGGGTACCAAGCGCCGGCACCCGCTCCGGCAGCCGTCCGGGCGGCACCGGCCGCGATGCCGGCGCGAGGCGCAGCGCCTGCTCGGCGGCGGGGGAGACCTTGCCCACCAGACCGGTCTTGGCGAGCAGCCGGTCCGCCCCGGTCCGCTGCGCGAGCCGCAACGGCGCGATCGCCGCCCGCAGCCGCCGCGGGTAGGGGAACAGCGCGAAGATCGCCTCCCGGGTCAGCCGATCGGCCAGCGGCCGCGGCGCCGTCGGCACAAGATCGACCGCTTCCACGCCGACGTCCCCAGCCGCACCGGCCCCGCCGACATCCCCGGCGTCCCCGCGGGCACCGACGTCCCCGACCGCACCGACATCCCCGACCGCACCGGCGCCGACGACTGGGGTTCGGGTCCTGGCCTGATCGAGGGCGGCGGGCCCGCCGGCCAGCGGGTTGACCCCGGCCTCGGTCCACTCCCTGGCCACCTCGATGATCTGGTCGTACTGCACCCCGGAAGGGCAGGCGGTCATGCACGCCATGCAGCCGAGGCACCGGTCGAAGTGGTCAGCCGTCGCGGGGGTCAGCGGCGCGCCGTCGAGCAGCTGGCTCACCAGGTGGATGCGACCGCGCGGGGAGTCCATCTCCTCGCCCCACAGCGAATACGTGGGACAAGCGGGCAGGCAGAAACCGCAGTGCACGCAGTCCTTGACCGCCGAACGGACGCGCTGCTCCGCCTCGTCAGTCTCACGACCGGCTAGTGGTTGCGGTGACCGCGGGTCTTCGCTCATCAAGATCCCTTACATCACTTCTGGGAACCGGCCGGGTGCCATCCGGTGCCCGGGGTCGAACTGGTCCTTGACCGCCCGCATCAGGGCGAGCGAGGGGACGGCTCCCGCCATCCCGCCGTAACCAGACAGCGTCTCCCGCACCGCCGCCGACGTCGCGAGCACGACCACCCCGCCCCGCTGGTCGGCCAGGGCGGCGCGCAGTGCCCGGACCAACCCGGCGGTCGCTCCCGCCGCCACGTCCGGGCCGACCTGCAGGTAGAGCACGCCCGCGCCGGCCGAGCCGGCCATCGCGGGGGATACGCCCGCGTCGCGGGCCGCCGCGTCGACGGCGTCGAGCACCGCCGGGAGCGCCGACACCCAGCAGGAGACGCGGATCAGGGTGCCGTCCTCGGCGTCGGGCGCGCCGCGCCACCAGGGCGGCGCTTGGGCCGAGGCCTCGGCCTTGCCCAGCAAGTCGGCCATCCGGATGGCGCGGGCCTCGACCCCCTCGGCCGAGCCCTCGAGCAGCACGCCGATCCGGATCGGCCCGCCCGGCTCTGGCCGGCTCAGCTCCACCGCGGAAGCGACCAGCGGCGAGTTCGCCGCCGCCGCCACCGCGTCACACGCGATCCCGGCCGACACGTACTCCGCGGTCACGTACACCTTGGCGGCGGGTAGCGGGTGCAGCCGGAAGGTCGCCTCCGTGATCAGCGCGAGTGTTCCAGCCGACCCGGCCAGTAGCTTGCCCAGGTCGTAGCCGGCCACGTTCTTGACGACCTTCCCGCCCGACCTGGCCGTGGTTCCGTCTGCGCGCACGATCGTGATCCCGATCAGCAGGTCGCGCGGGGTCCCGTAGCGCAGCCGCCGGGGCCCGGCGAGCCCGCTGGCCACCACCCCGCCGACGGTCGCCCCGTCCGGCACGTCGAGCGCGATCTCCTGCCCGTCCCGGCCCAGCGCGGCCGCGACGTCCCCCATCCGCGCTCCCGCCTGCACGCGCGCCACCAGGTCACCCGACGAGTGCTCGACCACCGACGACATCCGGGACATGTCGATCATTAGATCGCACTCCGAAGGCGGCATCCCCCAGCCGAGCCGCCCGCCCACCCCCCGCGGCACAACGGCGAGCTCAAGCTCCGCCGCCACCCGCATGACGGCGGCCGCCTCGTCGGTCGACCCGGGCTCGACGACGAATGCGGGGACGATCCCGGCGTCGCCGATCGCGTCGGCCGCCGAGCCCTCGCGCGTCTCCGGGCACGCCGCCGCCAGCGCCTTGCTGATAACCGCCAGGTCACCCATCATCGTGGCCGCTCCATGGCGGTCGGATCCGCTGACCACGCGCGGAGGGTCATCGGGGCGAGAGAGCCGCGCGGGTCCGTTCGGGATGACCGCATTAGAAAATCTCCATCCCTGGCGCCGCGGCGGGGTGGGGACCGCGGCGGTGACCCGGGACCTCTCCGCACAGGCGCGGGGTCGGGAAGACCTTGCCCGGATTGCAGAGCGAGGCCGGGTCGAAGGCGCAGCGGACCAGCTGCATCGTGTCCAGGTCGGCGGCGCTGAACATTTTCGGCATGTACCGGGATTTATCCAGCCCGACGCCGTGCTCGCCGGTAATCGAGCCGCCGTACTCGATGCAGGCGTCGAGGATGGCGCCGGAGACCGCCTCCGCCGCCTCCGTCTCGCCCGGCACGGCGTCGTTGTAGAGCACCAGCGGGTGCAGGTTACCGTCCCCGGCGTGGAAGACGTTCGCCACCCGGATGCCGGACTCGGCCGACAGGGCCGAGATGCGGGCGAGGACGTCACCGAGCGCGGTGCGAGGCACCACCCCGTCCTGCACGATGTAGGCGGGCGACAGCCGCCCGACCGCGGCGAAGGCCGACTTCCGCCCGGCCCAGATCCCGGCCCGCTGCACCGGGTCGTCGGCCGCCCGGATCTCCCGCGCGCCGGCCGCCTCGCAGATCGAGCGGACCGTGGCGAGCTCCGCCTCCACCTCGGCGGCGGGCCCGTCCAGCTCCACCAGCAGCACCGCGGCCGCCCCCTCGGGGTAGCCGCAGTGCACCGCCGCCTCGGCCGCCTCGATGGAGAGCGCGTCCATCATCTCGATCGCGGCGGGCACGATCCCGGCGGCGATGATGTCGGTGACCGCGCGCCCGCCCGCCTCCAGCGAGTCGTACGCGGCCAGCACCAGGTGGACCGCCTCGGGCGCGGGGGTGAGCTTGACGATGATCTTGGTGACGATGCCGAGCGTGCCCTCCGAGCCGGTGAACGCGCCCAGCAGGTCGTACCCGTTGCCGACGCCGGTGCCGTCGCCCAGCCAGGTCAGCTCGCCTGCCGGGGTGACGATCTCGAGCCCGAGCACGTGATTGACGGTGAACCCGTGCTTGAGGCAGTGCGCGCCGCCGGAGTTCTCGGCCACGTTCCCGCCCACCGAGCAGACCACCTGGCTCGACGGGTCGGGCGCGTAGAACAGGCCGAACGGCCGGACCGCCTCCGTCACCGACAGGTTGGTGACGCCCGGCTCCACCACCGCCCGCCGGGCGACCGGATCGACCTCGAGGATGCCGCGCATCCGCGACAAGACGATCAGCACCCCCTCCGCGTTCGGGACGGCGCCGCCGGACAGGCCGGTGCCGCTGCCGCGGGCGACGAAGATCACGCCCGCCTCGGCGCACGCGCGCACCACCGCCGCGACCTGCTCGGCCGACGACGGCAGCACGACCAGGGCCGGCGTGGCCCGATGCGACGTCAGCCCGTCGCATTCGTAGGTGCGCAGCTCCAGGGGGTCGGTCAGGACGTTGCCCGCGCCGCAGATCGCGCGCATCGCCGGGGCGAGCGCCGCCGCCCGCGCGGTCGAAGCGGCTGGTGCGACTGAGGTAGTTGACTCGGCCATCGAGCGCCCCCTTTCCTACGGTCGGCCTGCGGCCTGCGGCCGCCCGGCGGCCCTATGGCATGCGCTCGTACGCGGGCAGCGTGAGGAACTCCGCGAAGGAGTCCGCCAGCGCCACCTCGGTGAAGAGCGCGACCGCCTGGCCGTACATAGCCGGGTCGAAGCCGTCCCCGGCGAGCTCGCGGATTTTTACCAGCTCCTCGTCGATCATGCGCTCCACCACGTCCTTTGTCACCAGCGGGCCGTCGTCGAGGATGACGTCGTTGTGGATCCACTGCCAGATCTGCGACCGGGAGATCTCCGCCGTCGCGGCGTCCTCCATCAGGTTGAAGATCGCGACCGCGCCGGTTCCGCTCAGCCAGGCGGCCAGGTACTGCAGCGCGACCGAGATGTTGTTGCGCAGCCCCGCCTCGGTCACGCCGCCGGGTGTCTTGGCGAATGCGAGCAGCTCGTTCGCGGTCACCGCGACCTCCGGGCGCAGCTTGTCGAGCTGATTGGGCCTGGACCCGAGCACCCCGTCGAACACCTCGCGGCAGATCGGCACCAGGTCAGGATGCGCGACCCAGGAGCCGTCGAACCCGTCGCCCGCCTCGCGGGTCTTGTCCTCGCGGACCTTCGCCAGCGCGACCTCGTTCACCGCCGCGTCGCGCCGGGACGGGATGAACGCCGCCATGCCGCCCATGGCGAACGCGCCGCGCTTGTGGCAGGTCTGCACGAGCAGGTCGGTGTAGGCGCGCATGGCCGGGGCGGTCATCGTCACCGCGTTCCGCTCGGGCAGCATGAATTCGCGGCCCCTGGTGCGGAACTTCTTGATCACGGAGAACAGGTAGTCCCAGCGCCCCGCGTTGAGCCCGGCGCTGTGCTCGCGCAGCTCGTAGAGGATCTCGTCCATCTCGAAGGCCGCCGGGATCGTCTCGATCAGCACGGTGGCCCTGATCGTGCCGCGCGGGATGGAGAGGTAGTCCTGGGCGATGTTGAACGCGTCGTTCCACATCCGGGCCTCGAGGTGGGATTCCATCTTGGCCAGGTAGAAGTACGGGCCTTTGCCCGTGTCGAGCTGCCGCTGGGCGGACGCGGCCATGTAGAGCGCGAAGTCGGTCAGGCTGCCGGAGGCGCGCCTGCCGTCGATCAGGATGTGCTTCTCGTCCAGGTGCCAGCCGCGCGGCCTGACCACGATCGTGGCCAGGGTGTCGGCCGGGTTGAGCGCGTAGCTCTTGCCCTCGGCCGAGGTGAAGTCGATGGTACGGTCGAGGGCGTCCTTGAGGTTGAGCTGGCCCTCGATCATGTTCTCCCACAGGGGAGTGTTGGCGTCCTCGAAGTCGGCCAGCCAGACCTTGGCGCCCGAGTTGAGCGCGTTGATCGTCATCTTCCGGTCGGTCGGGCCGGTGATCTCGACCCGCCGGTCGACCAGTCCGGCCGCGGGCGGCGCGACCCGCCACGAGGCGTCCGCGCGGATGTGCGCGGTCTCGGGGAGGAAGTCGAGCAGGGCGCCCGCGCTCAGCTCCGCCTGCCGGCGTCGCCGCGCGGCCAGCAATTCGGCCCGCCGATCGGCCAGCGAATCGTGGAGCAGCACGAGCAGCTCCAGCGCCTTCGGGGTCAGAATCTCGACATACCGCTCACCGGTTGGCCCAGTGATCTGCACGCGCTCGGCCATTAGTACGGCTCCTCCCAGGTACGGCTGTCTATCCTAGGCGGCCGGCCCGGGCTGGCCTAGAGGCAGGTGGCGTGAGGCAGGACACCTGCGCGACGCGGGCGGGAGGCGGCGTCGGTGAAATTACCGGGGAAAACCGCGCTTAGCGCTCGTGGTAGGCTTAGCAATCCTGCCCACGGCATGCAGTACTTCCTCTATATAAAAGCAATCCGGCCTACGCCGGCATTCTGGAGTATACCAAGCATTATGGCAATGCGTCAAACGGATTCCGAGCCGCCAGTCGAGGAAAGCTCTGCGGAAGACGCTGCGGAAAACGCTGGAGAAAGCGTTGCGGAAAGCGACGCGGAAAACGCTCCCGCCACCGGCTACGCGGCCGCCGTGGCGACCGAGCAAGAGTACGTGTCGATGCTCTACCGCCTGCTTGACCAGGCCAGAGAGCGTAGTGAGCTCGAGCTCGCGAGCGTTCGCGCCCAGGGCGGGGCCGGCGGCACGCACCAGGCCAGGCTGGAACGCGACGTTTCTTCTGCCGAGCATGAAAAGCGCATTACCCAGCTCAACCTGACCGAGCGCGGCCTTTGCTTTGGCCGCGTCGACGACGAGCAGCGGCTGACGCTTTACATCGGCCGGATCGGCCTGCGCGACGACGACTACGAGCTGAAGCTAATCGACTGGCGGGCGCCGGCCGCGCGGCCTTTCTATGCCGCGACGCCGCGGAGCCCGCAGGGGCTCGTCCGCCGACGTCACATCTACACCAGGCTCCGGCAGGTGACCGGCGTCGACGACGAGGTCTTCGACCTGGACAAGCTTTCCGACAGCGACCGGGCGACCCTCTCCGGCGAGGCCGCGCTGATCGCCGCCGTGTCGAGCGCCCGCACCGGCCGGATGGCCGACGTCGTCGCGACCATCCAGGCCGAGCAGGACCGGGTGATCCGCGCCGACCTCCCGGGCGTGCTGGTCGTGCAGGGCGGCCCCGGTACCGGCAAGACGGTCGCCGCGCTGCACCGCGCCGCCTTCCTGCTCTACACCCACCGGCGCACCCTGGAGCGCCGCGGCGTCCTCGTCATCGGCCCGAACGCGACCTTCCTGCGCTACATCGGCCAGGTGCTGCCGTCGCTGGGCGAAACCGACGTGGTGCTGCACACCCTCGGCGACCTGTTTCCCGGCGTGCACGCGACCGACACCCGCGACCCGGCCGCGGTCGTCAAGGGCGACGAGCGGATGGTCCGCGTACTGCAGCAGGCGGTCCGCGACCGGCAGCGCGCCCCCAAGACCGACCTCGAGGTCGACGCCGACCGGGTGCGGGTCCCGCTGCGCCGCGAGATGGTCCTGCGCGCCCGCGACCGCGCCCGCTCCACCCGCAAGCCGCACAACGTCGCCCGCAAGCTCTTCGTCACCGAGCTGCTCAACGAGCTCGCCCGGGGCGAGGCCCGCGTCCTCGACCGCCCGTTCGACGACGAGGACCTGCCGTACGCCCGCGAGCGGCTCTGGTCCGAGCCCGGGGTGGCGGACGCGCTCGAGGCCCTGTGGCCGCTCCTTACCCCGGAAAAGCTGCTGGCCGATCTGCTGAGGTCGCCGACCGCGATCAGGTCCGCCGCCGGAGCCGTCTTTTCCGATTCCGAACGGACCCTGCTTTCACGCCCGGGCCGCCCATCGCGCTGGACGGTGGCGGACGTGCCCCTGCTCGACGAGCTGGCCGAGCTGCTCGGGGTCGACGACTCGGCCGCCAAGGCGGCCCGCCGCGCGCTCGAGCGCGCCCAGCGGCTGGAGACCCAGTACGCCCAGGAGGTGCTGGAGTCCACCGGCATCGCCGACCTCGGCATGGTCGACGCCGAGACGCTGGCCGCCTGGAACCGGGACAACGGGCCTGCGCTCTCCACCGCCGAGCGGGCCGGCGCCGACCGCACCTGGGCCTACGGGCACGTGATCATCGATGAGGCCCAGGAGCTGTCGGCGATGGCCTGGCGGATGGTGCTGCGGCGCAACCCGACCCGCTCGATGACCGTGGTCGGCGACGTCGCCCAGACCGGCTCGCCGGCCGGCGCCCGATCGTGGAAGGCGATGCTGAACCCGCTGGTGGGCGGCCGCTGGCGGGAAGAGCGGCTGACGGTGAACTACCGCACCCCGGCGGAGATCATGTCGGTCGCGGCCGACGTGCTGGCCTCGGTGGCTCCGGACGAGGGCCCGCCGGACTCGGTGCGCTCGGAGGGCGTCGGGCCGCGCGCGATCGTGGTCCCCTCCGGTTCCGACTTCGGGGCCTGCGTCGCCCAGGTCGCCCGCGCGGACCTGGCCGACCTAGGCGGCCCCGACGGCGGCCGCCTGGCGGTGATCGTTCCCGACGGCCGCGTCGCCGAGGTCGCGGCCGCGATCCCGGAGGCGGTCACCGGCGACCGGCCCGAGTCCCTGGACGCGGCGGCCACCCTGCTGACCGTCTCGCAGGCCAAGGGCCTCGAGTTCGACCGCGTGGTGCTGGCCGACCCGGCGGGCGTCATCGCCCAGTCTCCCAACGGCCGCCACGACCTCTACGTGGCGATCACCCGCGCCACCCACCGCCTGACCGTCATCCACGAGGGCGACCTCCCCGCGTCACTCCGCTCGCTGACCCCCGCCGGCTGAGCGTGCCGCTCCCGGAAATCCTTGGCGTTTCCGGTGCTATGTGACACCGGAAACGCCAAGGATTTGTTTCTCGGACGCGCCCAAAGGCCTGGACGCGCGGCCGGATAGTCTTCCAGGGTGCACGAAGTGCTGCGCGTGATCGAGGAGCGGGCGCGGTCGGGCAGCCGGCCGGGACACCGCACCGACGGCCTGCGAATCGCGCTCTCGATCGAGGGCGGCGGCATGCGCGGCACCGTCTCGGCCGGGATGGCGCTGGCGCTGCACCAGCGCGGCCTGGTGCCTGCCTTCGACGCGGTCTACGGCTCGTCGGCCGGCGCGATCAGCGGCGCCTGGCTGCTCAGCTCCACCCCCGAAGGGCTGCGCGGCTGGACCGATCCCGACTACGCCAAGTCGCTCATCCGCTGGTCGGCGGTGCTGCACCGGCGGCCCCGCCGGCGTCCCGTGGTCGACGTGGAGACGCTGGTCGAGGTGGTGTACCAGACGGAATTCCCCATGGACTTCGCCTCGATCCTGGCCAGCCCGGTCGAGTACCACCCGCTGGCGACGGACGCCGCCACCGGCGAATCGACCGACCTGCGCCCGCTGATCGCCGACGCGGCCGAGCTCCGGCTGGCGCTGCGCGCCAGCGCCTCGCTCCCGTTCCTGGCCGGGCCGCCGATCGAGCTGCGCGACCGGCGGTTCTACGACGCCGGCGTGGCCGAGTCGATCCCGTTCCGCACCCCGCTCGCCCAGGGCGCCACGCACATCCTTGTGCTCCGCTCCCGCCGCCCCCTCGACCTGGCGGACGGCCAGGCCGCCGCTGACGATCAGGCTGCCGTCGAGGATCAGGCGGCGGCCGACGCGGAGCTGGAAGCCGACGTCCAGGCGGAGATCGAAGACGAGGCCGGGGCCGACCATGAGGCCGAAGCCGACGGGGAGGCGGAAGCGGCCACCGCGCTGGCGGCGGCGGGCGCGCCCGTGCCCGCGCCCCGAGCCGCCCGGGCGCCCCGCTCAGTCCGGCTGCTGACCCGCACCACGCTCAGGAACGAATCCCCCGAACTCCGCACCGCCCTGCTCACCCGCGCAGCCCGCAACGTAGCCGACGCGGCCGACATCGCCGACCGGCAGGCCGCGGGCCAGGCGTTCACCGTCTTCCCACCCGCCTGGACCCCGGCGGTCAGCCGCCTCACCACCGACGGCGCCCTGCTGACGGCCGCCCTGGTGGCGGGCCGCGAGGCCGTCAACGAGCTCTTCGACGGCTCCGGCCAGTCGCGCGCCTCCGGCCATTCGGACGACTCGGACGATTCGGACGACTAGCGGGCATCCGCCGGCCCCCATCAACGCCCGCATCAACCTGCGCCGCCCGCCTGGCCCCGTCATCGGGCCTGCTCGGGCACAACCGCAGCCGATCGGTTGTTTATTCAGATGACTGCCGCCAGAGATGGTGGCACGATCAAGATGACGAAATGCTTGGAGGACAATGACGACTGCCTATGGCGAGCGGACCGAGCTGGACGCCGCGACGGGCGAGTTCGACCTCGAAGACCGGCACGCGCTACGCCGCGTCGCCGGGCTGTCGACCGAACTCACCGATGTAACCGAAGTCGAGTACCGCGCGCTGCGACTGGAGCGAGTGGTGCTGATCGGCGTCTGGACCGAAGGCACGCAGGCCAACGCGGAGAACTCGCTGCACGAGCTGAGCCGGCTGGCCGAGACCGCCGGATCGGTCGTGCTCGACGGCGTTATCCAGCGCCGCAGCCGGGTCGACACCGCCACCTACGTCGGCTCGGGCAAGGCGCGCGAGCTGGCCGGGATCGTGGCCGCGACCGGCGCCGACACGGTGATCTGCGACGGCGAGCTGAGCCCGAGCCAGCTGCGGAAGCTCGAATCGGTGGTCAAGGTCAAGGTGATCGACCGGACCGCGCTGATCCTCGACATCTTCGCCCAGCACGCCAAGAGCCGCGAGGGCAAGGCCCAGGTCGAGCTCGCGCAGCTGCAGTACATGCTGCCGCGACTGCGCGGCTGGGGCGAGTCGCTGTCCAGGCAGGCCGGCGGCCGGGTGGCCGGCGGCGGCGGTATCGGCACCCGGGGTCCCGGTGAGACCAAGATCGAGACCGACCGGCGGCGGATCAGGACGAAGATCTCCCGCCTTCGGGGCGAGATCAACGGCTTCAAGACCGGCCGGGAAACGCAGCGCGGCCTCCGCCGCCGCAACGCGGTGCCGAGCGTGGTCATCGCCGGGTACACCAACGCGGGCAAGTCGAGCCTGCTGAACGCGCTCACCGGTGCGGGCGTGCTGGTGGAGGACGCGCTGTTCGCGACCTTGGACCCAAGCGTCCGCCGGGCCAAGTCGCCGTCCGGGCGGCCCTTCACGCTGACCGACACCGTCGGCTTCGTCCGGCACCTGCCGCACCAGCTGGTGGACGCGTTCCGGTCCACCCTCGAGGAGGCGGCCGACGCCGAGCTGATCCTGCACGTGGTGGACGGCAGCGACGCCGACCCGCAGGCGCAGCTGTCCGCCGTCCGCGCGGTGCTGGCCGAGATCGGCGCGGCCAACGTCCCCGAGCTGGTCGTGATCAACAAGATCGACGACGCCGACCCGGTGGCGCTCAAGGCGCTGCAGCTTCGCGAGCGCGAGTCGGTGCTCGTCTCCGCCAGGACCGGCGAGGGCCTGGCCGAGCTCCGCACCGCGATCGAGGAGCGGCTGCCCGCGAAGGACCAGCTGGTCCGGGTGAGCGTGCCCTACAGCCGGGGCGACCTGGTGGCCAGGGCGCACGCCGCGGGCGAGGTCGCGCACGAGGAGCACGGCCCCGAAGGGACCCTGCTTGAGGCCCGGGTACCGCCGGAGCTCGCCTTCGAGCTCGAGCGCTACGCGGTCGTGTAAAGGCGCAGCAAAGAGCGGGAAAACACTATGCGGGCCGCCCCGATCGGGGCGGCCCACAGTGTACCCGCCGGTAGCTTCGGGATCCCTGAGTTCTTGGCCGAGGGGCTTGTAACCGACCCCCTCGGTGCAATACCGTAACGGAACCGATATGTGGGGCGGACCGCGTAACCCGGTGCCAACTGGGCGACCGCGCCTTTCCTGCATTGCTTGGTAAGCACGGTCAGCGCCGACGTCAACGTTGCATGTCAGGTGGCCGAACATGATGGCAGGGACCGACCCTCACGGTTCCGGGCAGGGCGTGATGCCCCGATGACCGCCCGGCTGCTCACAAGCATCGGCCGGCTATGGACCGGGTCCGAGTTCATCGGCAACGCCGCCATCGTCATCTCCGACGACCGGATCGCCTGGGTGGGGCCGTCGGCCGAACTGCCGCGGAGCGTCCCCGGCGTGGTCGACGACATCGTCGACGTGGACCTGGTGGAGAACCTGGGCGGCGGCCTGGTGACCCCGGGCCTGATCGACGCCCACACGCACCCGGTCTACGCGGGCAACCGGCACGCCGAGCTGGCGATGCGCTCCACCGGCCTGTCGGACGCCGAGATCACCGCCGCGGGCGGCGGCATCAGCTCCACGATCACCGTGACCAGGGGAACCGACCCGTGGACGCTCTGCAACAACGTCCGCGAGCGGCTGGCCGCGTGGCTCCACTCGGGCACCACCACGATCGAGGCGAAGACCGGCTACCACCTGACGCGCGACGGCGAGCTGGCCGACGTGCGGATGCTCCGGTCGCTCGAGAACGAGCCGGGCATGCCGCGGGTGCACGTGACGTTCTACGCGGCCCAGGCGGTGCCGCCGGAGTTCTTCGGCCGCCGCAGCGACTACATCGACGCGGTCTCCGCCTGGTGCGCTGACGCCGCCGCCGTGGGCGCCGACAGCGTCGACGTCAACTGCGAAGACGGCCGGTTCACGGAGGAAGAGGCGCGCTGGATCCTGAACGCGGGCCGCCGGGCGGGGCTGCTGCCCCGGCTGCACGCCTGCGGCAACACCAAGAACGGCGCCGTCCGGGTGGCGGCCGAGCTCGGCTGCGCCTCCGCCGACCTGCTCTACGCGGCGACCGACGAGGACGTGGCGGCGCTGGCGCGCGGCGGCGTCGCCGCCGTGATCTCCCCCGGCTCGGCCCTCCAGCAGGGCGCCCGGCCGCCGGTGCGCGCGCTCCTCGACAAGGGCGTGGCGGTGGCGCTCGGCTCCGACCACACGCCTGGCGGCGTCGGCATCACCTCGATGCCGCTGGTGATCGCGCTGGCGGTGTCCTACCTGGGGATGTCGGTCACCGAGGCGCTGCGCGCGGCCACCCTGGGCGGCGCCTACGCGCTGCGCGCCCCCGACCGGGGCGCGCTCGTCCGCGGCCGTCTGGCCGACATCGTGCTGTGGGACGCCGACCACGAGGGCGCCTTCGCCTGGAACTACGGCCTGCAGCCGCGCCGCGTCTGGCGCGGCGGCGAGCCCGCCACCCCCTGACAAGATCAAAACCAGATCAAAATCCGTCCTATCGAACGGACCCTGGCTCCGCCTTCCACCGTCCGCTGTCAGCGGAGGCGGTTGACTACCCCGGACCGGTGGTGGTGTCGGCCGCAGCTGGCCACGCCGCCGCCGGGTCCGTCACCGGGGGCGGCTTCGCGTTGGCCTTGGTGATGACCTGGCCTCCGATCGCCCCGACGACCTCGCCCGCGAAGGCGGGGGAGGTGTTGACCACCCAGTTCGGGCCGACCACCTCGGCCGTGGGAGTGTGCAGCTGCAGCCCCAGGGTGACCATGCCGTAGGCGTAGGCCAGGGCGTCCGCATGGCTGGGGAACATGCCGATCACGGTGTCGCCGCTGCTGGCGCCAGAGCAGTCGGTGAACTGGCCCGCGGGGCCGACGCCGGAGCAGACCACGCCCTTGCTGCCCATGGCGGCCAGCACGCTCATGGTGCTGCCGTAGGCGTGCGCGGTCGGGATTGCGTGCGGCGGATTCGATGTCTCGTCGGCCAGCGCGGCGCCCGTTCCCGCCGCCGCTCCGACGATGACGACCCCGCCGACCGCGGTGATTATCGCGCGCCTGCGCCACCAGGGCGGGCGTTGCGCCGATGCGGTGGCCGGTCGCGCGCTCCCCCCACCGGCCGACGCACGTGTTCCATCCTCGGGCATCGTTCCCCCCTAACGAAGCACCCGTCCGGCTTTATCTCCGGTAACCGACAGTGCCACACGCGGACACACCGCGTGACTATCTGTAGTCATCTGCCCGTCCGTCTTGCCCGGGTCCTCCATCAACGCCGGCCCGGGTTGGGGTGGGAGCGGGCGGCGGGGAGTCGCCCCGGTCCGTTCGGTACAAAAGTTTTTTGACTTTGCCTGGACATGGCATGCTTGCCTCTATGGCTACGTACCCGCCCGTCACCCTGGTCGTGGGCGAGGAGGAGTTTCTCGTCGACCGGGCCGTGCGGCAGGCGGTCGCGCAGGCCCGGGCCGCGCTGGCGGCCGAGGCGGGCGGCGGCGACGGCGGGGGAGACCTGCACGACCTGGAGGCCTCGGCCCTCGCGGCGGGGGAGATCAACGCGCTGACGTCGCCGTCGCTGTTCGGCGGGGGCTCGACCGTGATCGTCAGGAACGCCCAGAACGCAGCCAAGGACATCGCCGCCGAGCTGACCAGGTACGCCGCCAACCCGGCGCCGGACGCGGCGGTGATCCTCACCCACGCGGGCGGGGTCAAGGGCAAGGCGCTCGTCACCGACCTCGCCAAGGCCGGCGTGGCCGCCGTCAGCTGCCCCAAGCTGACCCGGGTGAGCGAGCGGACCGACTTCGTGCGGGCGGAGTTCAGGCGGGTCGGCCGGCAGGCCGACGAGGGCGCGGTCCGCGCGCTGCTCGACGCGATCGGCGGCGACCTGCGCGAGCTCGCCAGCGCGGTCGACCAGCTCGCCAGCGACACCGAGGGACGCATCAGCAGCGCCGTGGTGGCCAGGTACTACCGGGGCCGGGCGGAGGCGACCGGGTTCGGCGTGGCCGACCACGCGGTCGAGGGGCGCCTCAACGAGGCCCTTGAGCAGCTCCGCTGGGCCCTCGCGACCGGCACCTCCCCGGTCCTGATCACCAGCGCGCTCGCGACCGGGGTGCGGCTGCTCGGCCGGGTCGGCGCGGCGCCGCGGGGCGCCAACGCCAACGCGCTGGCGGCCGAGGTCGGCGCGCCGCCGTGGAAGATCGACCGGGTCCGCCAGCAGCTGCGGGGCTGGCACCCGGACGGCGTGGGGCGGGCGCTGCAGGCCGTGGCGGAGGCGGACGAGCAGGTCAAGGGCGGCGGCGTGAGCCCCGAGTACGCACTCGAGCGGGCCATCAGGCAGATTGTGGCGTACCGGGTCAGCGCACGCTAAACGCGCCGGACACAGCCAATCAGCATCCGGCGCGAGTGCAGAAGATAAGCTCAGGCGGAAGCGAGCTCGGAGAGCTTCTTCGCGATCGCCGACTTGCGGTTCGCGGCCTGGTTCTTGTGGATGACGCCCTTGGACACGGCCTTGTCGAGCTTGCGCGAGGCGACCTGCAGCGCGGAGGTCGCGGCCTCGACGTTGCCCGACTCGACGGCCTCGCGGAACTTGCGCACGTGGGTGCGGAGCTCCGACTTGACGGCCTTGTTGCGCTGGTGCGCCTTCTCGTTCTGCTTGTTGCGCTTGATCTGCGACTTGATGTTCGCCACGCGTGTCTGTCCTTCGTTGGATAAGTAAGTCTGCTTGACCCCGGCCCAGGGAACGGTCTGCCCGCCCCGGAGCGGCATACGGCAGCGTGAGAAGTGGGCGCGAACATGAAGGATAGCCGACGCGCGGCACCCACCTCAAACCAACGGCGTTATCGCCCGCCGGACGCCGGCCGCGCCGCTCAGCGCCAGGACCGCAGTCTCGTCACGATACCCTGATCACGGGGACGTCCGCGCGACGAGCGCCGGCGGCCGCGAGGCCGTGGTCGCCGTGACCGCGCCGCGACGTCTCGCGCACTCCCCGTGCCCGCGCAAAGCGCACGCACTCGCAACGTTTCATGGAAGCATGGTGGCAATGAGCGATCCGGCCCTGGGCCAAGTTCCGGCACCGGCCCGTACCGATCAGGCCGTGATCCGCAACTTCTGCATCATCGCGCACATCGACCACGGCAAGTCCACCCTGGCCGACCGGATGCTGCAGCTCACCGGCATCGTCGACGCGCGCCAGATGCGAGCGCAGTACCTGGACCGGATGGACATCGAGCGCGAGCGCGGCATCACCATCAAGAGCCAGGCGGTCCGGCTGCCGTGGAAGAAGGGCGACACGCACTACGTCCTGAACCTGATCGACACCCCCGGCCACGTCGACTTCACCTACGAGGTGTCCCGCTCGCTGGCCGCCTGCGAGGGCGCGGTGCTGCTGGTCGACGCCGCCCAGGGCATCGAGGCGCAGACGCTGGCCAACCTCTACCTGGCGCTCGAGGCCGACCTCAAGATCATCCCGGTGCTGAACAAGATCGACCTCCCGGCCGCCCAGCCCGAGCGGTACGCGGCCGAGATCGCCGCGATCATCGGCTGCGACCCGTCCGAGGTGCTCAAGGTCTCCGCGAAGACCGGGGTGGGGGTCGAGGAGCTGCTCAACTCGATCGTCGACCAGGTGCCGCCGCCGCACGGCGACCCCGACGCCCCCGCCCGGGCGCTGATCTTCGACTCGGTCTACGACACCTACCGCGGCGTGATCACCTACGTCCGGGTCGTCGACGGGCGGCTGACCAAGCGCGAGCGGATGCTGATGATGTCCACCCAGGCGGTCCACGAGACCCTGGAGCTCGGCGTCATCTCACCCGAGCCGATCCCGAGCGACGGCCTGGCGGCGGGCGAGGTGGGCTACGTCATCTCGGGCGTGAAGGACGTCAGGCAGGCTCGCGTGGGCGACACGATCACGGTCTCGACCCGTCCGGCCAAGGAGGCGCTGGGCGGCTACGACCACCCCAAGCCGATGGTCTTCTCCGGCCTCTACCCGGTCGACGGCGACGAGTACCCCGAGCTCAGGGACGCCCTCGACAAGCTCAGGCTCAACGACGCCGCCCTCGTCTACGAGCCGGAGACGTCCACCGCCCTCGGCTTCGGCTTCCGCTGCGGCTTCCTCGGCCTGCTGCACATGGAGATCGTCAGGGAGCGGCTCGAGCGCGAGTTCGACCTGTCGCTCATCTCCACCGCGCCGAACGTGGTCTACCGCGTCGTCATGGAGAGCGGCCGGGAGATCCAGGTGACCAACCCGAGCGACTTCCCCGGCGGCATCGACGGCTTCGCGGCGGCCGGCGGCACCCCCAAGGGGAACACCGGCGGCAAGATCAAGGACGTCTACGAGCCGATCGTGCGGGCCACCGTCATCTCCCCGTCCGACTACATCGGCACGATCATGGAGCTCTGCCAGTCCCGCCGCGGCGTTCTCAGGGGCATGGAGTACCTGTCCACCGACCGGGTGGAGATCCGCTACACGATGCCGCTTGGCGAGATCATCTTCGACTTCTTCGACAACCTCAAGTCCCGCACCAGGGGCTACGCGAGCCTCGACTACGAGCCGGACGGCGAGCAGGTGGCGGACCTGGTGAAGGTCGACATCCTGCTGCAGGGCCAGCCGGTGGACGCGTTCAGCCAGATCGTGCACGCCGACAACGCCCGCGAGTACGGCCTGGCGATGACCGCGAAGCTCAAGGAGCTCATCCCCCGGCAGCAGTTCGAGGTCCCCATCCAGGCGGCGGTGGGCTCGCGCGTCATCGCCAGGGAGAACATCCGCGCCCTGCGCAAGGACGTGCTGGCCAAGTGCTACGGCGGTGACATCACCCGGAAGCGCAAGCTGCTGGAGAAGCAGAAGGAAGGCAAGAAGCGGATGAAGACCATCGGCCGGGTCGAGGTCCCGCAGGAGGCCTTCGTGGCCGCGCTTTCCACCACCCAGACCGACAACCGCCCCAAGTAGCGCACTCGTCGCGCGCTGCCAGCGCGCGACGAGTGCGCTACTGGTGCGCCGCCAGGGCGACGATGATCAGCGTCCAGATGCCGATGCCGAGGTAGCCGAGGACGAGCCCGGCGATGGCCATCCCGTCGCCGCGCTCACCGGTCCGCCTGATCTGCGCGCGGGCCAGGTGGCCGAGGATGACCGCGGGGATGGCGGCGAAGCCGAGCGTGAAGAGCTCCGCGATACCGCAGATGAGCGCGCCGATGGCGAGCCCGCTGGTCGGGGTGGCGGGCACCGGGTAGTAGCCGGGCTGGTACGGCATCACGCCGAACGACTGCGGACCCGACGGCAGGTCGGCCACCACGGCGCCGAGCTGGGCGTAGGTCCGCGCGCTCATCGTCCGGGCGGCGCGCAGGTCGAACTCTTCCTTGGTGATCCGGCCTTCGCCGTAGGCGGCCTTGAGCACGTCTATGGTCCGCTCCCGGTCGGCCGCCGCGGCGAGCATCCCCGGATGGACCGGTCCCGGCTGCCCGTACGGCGGCTGCCCGTAGGGAACCTGCCCGTAGGGCGCCTGCCCGTACGGGGGAACCTGGCCGTAGGGCGGAGCCTGGCCGTAGGAAGGCGGCCCGTACGCCGGCGGCTGGTAGGGCAACCGCTCGCCGTCCTGCGGCGGCAGCGGCGAACCGTCTGAACCAGGTGCTGGATCTGATGTCACCAGTGCCTCCCGCCCGTGTTGTACTGACCACAGCTTATCCTCGGCAGCATGCCACGAACGCTGCCGGACGGTGAACCGGTTCCGGATGACGGGTCGCTGCCGCCCATGGCGACCCAGAGCTTTGGGGATACCCCATTCGGCGTTTACGTACACGTGCCTTTCTGCCGCACCCGCTGCGGTTACTGCGATTTCAACACCTACACGGCGACGGAATTGGGCGGCGGCGGCAGCCAGGCCGCCTACCCCGGCCTGGTGGCCGCCGAGCTTGACCTGGCCGCCAGGACGCTGCCCGCGGGCAGGGCCAGCGTCTCGACGGTGTTTTTCGGCGGCGGCACGCCGACGCTGCTGCGCCCGGCCGAGATCGCGGGCATGCTCGCTCGAATTGGGGATGCCTTCGGCCTCGACGATGACGCCGAGGTGACCGTCGAGGCTAATCCGGAGTCCGTCGGCCCGGCCGAGCTCGAGCAATTGCGGGCGGGCGGTGTAACCAGAATCTCATTCGGAATGCAGAGCGCGGTACCGCACGTGCTGCGGGTGCTCGAGCGCGAGCACCAGCCGGGCCGACCGCTCGACTGCGTCCGCTGGGCCCGCGCGGCCGGCTTCGAGCAGGTCAGCCTCGACCTGATCTACGGCACGCCGGGGGAGAGCGACGACGACTGGCGAGTGTCGCTGGCCGCCGCCATCGAGGCGGAGCCCGATCACGTCTCCGCCTACGCGCTGATCGTGGAGGAGGGCACCCGGCTGGCGGCGAAGGTCCGCCGGGGCGAGATCGCCGCCCCCGACGACGACGCGATGGCCGACCGGTACCTGATCGCGGACGACCTGCTGACCGCGGCCGGACTCCACTGGTACGAGCTCTCGAACTGGGCAAAAGACGACAAATCGTACTGCAGGCACAACCTGCTCTACTGGACCGGGGGCGACTGGTGGGGGTGCGGCCCGGGGGCTCACAGCCACGTCGGCGGCGTTCGCTGGTGGAACGTCCGCCATCCGACCGCCTACGCGCAGCGCCTGACGGCCGGGCGCTCCCCGGCCGCGGCCCGCGAGCAGCTGACCGACGCCGAGCGGCGGATGGAGGAGATCATGCTCCGCGCCCGGCTGGCCGAGGGCCTGCCGCTGAGCCTCCTCGCCCCGGCCGCGTCGGCGCAGCTCGAACGGTCCCGCGACGCCGGCCTGATCGACCAGTCCGGCTACGCGGCAGGCCGCCTGGTGCTGACCCGCCAGGGCCGCCTACTGGCCGACGCCGTCATCCGCGACCTCACCTAGGGCCCCTGCGTCGGGCTGGGTCAGCCGGCGTCCGGCTCGGTTACGAAATCAATGAGCTCCTCGACCCGGCCGAGCAGTTCCGGCTCCAGGTCGGCGTAGCTGGTCACCGCGCGCAGGATGCGCTTCCAGGCGGCGGCGACGTCCTGCTGGGTTTCGTGCGGCCAGCCGATGCGGGCCAGCACGCCTTCCTTCCATGACAGCCCCCGAGGGACCTCTGGCCAGGCCTTGAGGCCGAGCCGGGCGGGCTTGACCGCGGCCCAGATATCGATGAACGGGTGACCGACGACGAGCACGTTGGGGTCGCCCGCCACGGCGGCGGCGATCCTGCTCTCCTTGGACCCGGCGACGAGATGGTCGACCAGGACGCCCAGCCGCTGCCGCGGTCCCGGCTGGAACTCCTCGACGATGGCCGCCAGGTCGTCGACGCCCTCCAGGTACTCGACCACGATGCCGACGTCCCGCAGGTCGTCGCCCCAGATCTTCTCCACCAGCTCGGCGTCGTGCTTGCCCTCGACGTAGATCCGGCTGGCCTTGGCGACCTTGGCCCGCTGCTGGGGCGCGGCGACGGACCCCGATGCGGTTCGCTGCGCGGAAAATCCGGATTTTGTCGTCGCCGCGGCCGGCCGCGGTCTGACCAGGGTCACCCGCTGGCCGTCAAGCAGGAACGGACCGGGAATCGGGAACACCCGGCGCTTCCCGTGCCGGTCCTCGAGCGTCACCGCGTCCCTCTCCAGCGCCACCACCGCGCCGCAAAATCGTGCCTCGAAGTCCTCCACGACCAGCCCGGGCTCGGCTTCGACCTGGTCAACTCGGCCCTGTCCGGGCTTGGGCTTGCGGTTCTGCGGCGCGAGGACGTCACGCCCGTACTGTCGGCTCTGCACCGTAGTTACCCTAATCCAGCGGGCCAGTCCGAGCCGGAAGACTCGCCCGGGCGCGCCCGTCCGACCCTCGGCAGGCGGACGGAAGCGTAACCCAAACTGTTCTTGCCGTCCGGAGAGTCTCGTGAGCAAATAGAATTGGCACTCAGAGACAGTGAGTGCCAAGGAGGTGAACACGGTGCTTGACGAGCGGAAGCTAGCGGTACTCCGCGCGATAGTCGAGGACTACGTGTCCACCACTGAACCGGTGGGGTCGAAGTCGCTCGTTGACAGGCACGGACTTGACGTGTCGCCCGCGACTATCCGCAATGACATGGCGGTCCTCGAGGATCAGGGGTTCATCGCCCAGCCGCATACCAGCGCCGGGCGGATCCCCACGGAAAAGGGATACCGGCTCTTCGTGGACCGGCTCTCGTCGATCAAGCCGATGTCCGGGGCCGAGCGCCGGGCGATCGAGGCGTTCCTGGCCGGGGCCTACAGCCTCGACGAGATCGTGGCGCGGACGGTTCGGCTGCTCGCCCAGCTGACCAGGCAGGTGGCGGTGGTCCAGTACCCATCGCTCTCCCGGTCGGCGGTGCGGCACATCGAGCTGGTCTCGCTCACCCCGCAGCGGGTGCTGCTGGTGCTCATCACCGACACCGGCCGGGTGGAGCAGGTCACGGTGGACCTGCCGGACGCGTCGGAGCCCGAGTCGATCGCCCATCTGCGCGCCGTGCTCAACGCGTGCCTGGATGGCCATAAGCTTTCCGACGCGGCCGCGACCGTCGTCGGGCTGGCGGACCGGATCCCCGCGCCCGAGCGGTCGAACGCCGGGGCCGTCTTCTCCGCGCTGCTCGACAGCCTGGCCGAGCGGCACGAGGAGCGCGTGGTGTTTGGCGGCGCGGCCAACCTGGCCGCCCCCGATTTCGGCAAGGGGCTCCGTGACGTGCTCGAAGCACTGGAGGAACAAGTGGTACTGATGCGGCTCCTCGGCGAGGCCGCCAGCCCGTCCGCCCTGACCGTCAGAATCGGCGCGGAAACCGGCCTGCAGGGCACGTCGGTGGTGACCGCCGCCTACGGCGCGGGCGGGCAGGTGGTGGCCAAGCTCGGCGTGCTCGGGCCTACCAGGATGGACTACCCGGGCACAATGGGCGCGGTGCGCGCGGTCGCCAGGTACGTCGGCCAGATTCTCGGGGAGTCATAGTGGCTGAGGACTATTACGCGCTGCTCGGCGTGCGGCGCGATGCCTCGCAAGATGAAATCAAGCGCGCCTACCGCCGGCTGGCCCGCGAACTGCATCCGGACGTCAACCCTGACCCGGAGACGCAGGAGAAGTTCAAGGAGATCAACCAGGCCTACGAGGTCCTCCAGGACGCCGACAAGCGGCAGATGTACGACGTCGGGGGCGACCCGTTCGCCGCGGCGGGCGCGGGCGCGGCCGGGTTCGGCGGGTTCGGCGGGGCCGGCTTCCCGTTCAGCGAGTTCGTCGACGCGGTCTTCGGCGCCGGCCAGGGCGCGCGCGGCCCCCGGTCGCGGGCGCGGCGCGGGCGTAACGCGACGATCAGGATCGAGCTCGACCTGTCGGAGTGCGCCTTCGGCGCGACCCGCGAGCTGACGGTTGACACCGCGGTGGTCTGCCCGACCTGCTCGGGCGAGGGCACCGCGCCCGGCACCCACCCGGTGACGTGCGAGATCTGCCACGGCCGGGGCGAGATCAGCCAGGTCAGGCGGTCCTTCCTCGGCCAGGTGGTGACCAGTCAGCCCTGCCCCAACTGCGGCGGCTACGGCACGGTACTGCCCCGGCCCTGCCCGGAGTGCGACGGCGACGGCCGGGTCCGCAGCAGGCGGACGATGAAGGTGCGGATCCCGGCCGGGGTCGAGGACGGGACGCACATCCAGCTGGCGGGCGAGGGCGAGACCGGCCCCGGCGGCGGCCCCCCCGGGGACCTGTTCCTCGAGGTCGTGCAGCGGCCGCACCCGATATTCGAACGGCAGGGCGACGACCTGCACTGCACCCTGACGATCCCGATGGTGGCGGCCGCGCTCGGCGCGACCGTGTCGGTGGAGTCCCTGGACGGCCCCAACGACGTGGACGTTCGCCCGGGCACGCAGTCCGGGCAGGTCCTCCCGCTCTACGGCCTCGGGGTCAAGCACCTGAACGGCAGCGGCCGGGGTGACCTGATCATCCACATGACGGTGGAGACCCCGACCCGGCTCGACGCCGAGCAGGAGAAGCTGCTGCGCGACCTGGCCAAGCTGCGGGGCGAGGAGGCACCGCCGGGCAAGTTCCAGCCGGGCCAGCAGGGCTTCTTCTCCCGTCTGCGCGACGCCTTCAACGGCCGCTAGGTAGCCCCCCGCGAGCCAAAGGGCGCGCCGGTGCCTGGACTGAGGAGCGAGGCGGTTTGTGCCGAGCGACGAGGGAAGGCATCGGCTTCAGGCGCCCGGCGGCGAGCGGGGACAGCAGAGTCACCAGCGGGCGGTCCGGGTGAGCAGGGTGGCCGCCCCGACGGCGCCGGCGGTGGATGTCCGCAGGACGGTGGGGCCCAGCCGGGCCTCGATGGCGCCGGCCTCGCGGAGCGCGGCGCGCTCGGCCGGGCTGATGCCGCCCTCCGGGCCGACGATCAGCATGATGTCGCCGCTGTCGGGCAGCGCGAGTTCGTGCAGCTTAACCGCGGCGTCGGCTTCCAGGACGATCGCGCAGGCGGCGGTCGATACCAGCTTCGCCAGGGCGGCGGTGCCGGCCAGCGGCGCGATCTCGGGCAGCCAGGCGCGGCGGGACTGCTTGCCGGCCTCGCGGGCGGTGGCGCGCCACTTGGCCAGGGCGCGCTCGCCCCGGTCGCCCTGCCATCGGGTGATGGAGCGCTCGGCCGACCACGGAAGCACGGCATCGACCCCGACCTCGGTCATCAGCTCGACCGCGAGCTCGCCCCGGTCGCCCTTCGGCAGCGCCTGCGCCACCACCAGCCGCGGCTGCGGGGGCGGGACCGAGCGCGTCGCCCGGAGCTCGATCGTGACCGAGTCCTTCCCGACGGCGGTGACAACCCCCTCCGCGAGCGTTCCCGCGCCGTCGCTGACGTCCGCCCGCTCGCCTGACCGCAGGCGGCGCACCGCGGCCGCGTGATGGCCCTCGGGTCCGGTCAGCGTCAGGACCGACCCGGTCAGGTCGCCCGTCGCCACCAGAAAGAGCGGCGGGCCGGCCACCGGCATGAGCGATTCCATGCCGGCCAGGCTAGCGCCGGCCAGGATGCCGCGTGCGACGGCCTGCCGGGTCTGCCGGGCACCCTAGGACGAACTGGGCGTCGGCGTGCTGGTGATCGTGGTGCCGGTGTTGCCGCTGCCGGTGCTGCCGCCGGGACTGCTTCCGCCGGTTTGGATGTCCGAGCCGCTCGGGGAAGCCGTCGGGCTGCCGGTGTCGGTTGGGGTCGGGGACCCGGTCGGCGACACCGAGGTGGTCGGCGTCGGGGTCGTCGTCGGCGACGAGGTGGTGGGCGTCGGAGTCGGGGACGTCGCGCCCACCGTCGGCGTTGGGGTCGTGGTCGGAGAGGCGGTCGACACGGTCGGAGTAGGGGTGGCCGACGGGGTCGGCGTGATGCACGACGGGGTCGGGGTCGGCTGAACCGTCGTGATGACGCTCGGCCCCGGCGGCACCAAATTCTTCTCGGCGCCCGCCGTGCCAGTCCCCGTCGCCACCGTCGCGCCGCTAGCGGAGTGGTGCGTCATGGCCGTCGTGACTTGTGTCGTGCAGCTCGCGGAGGCACTCGGGCTCGCTGACGCCTCGGCGCTCGACGTGGTCGCGTTCGGACCCCGGGTGTGACCCTGCGCGTCGGTCGGCGTGCCGGTGGCCGGCTTAGTGCCGGTGCCCGTGCCCGTGCCGGTGTCGTTGGTCGTCGGCGAGGCGCTGCCGTCGGTGCCAGCGGTGCCCCTGGCGCCGCCGTTGTCGGGCTGCGGCGGGATGGCGTTGAACACGGTGGTGCTCGCCGCGATGATCGCCTGGCGGAACGGCTGCACGCCGAGCGAGACGCTGGCGATGATCGCGATTGCGGCCAGCACCCCCACCGGCCGCAGCCAGCCGACGTTGACCGGGCGGACGGTCCGCGCGGACCGAACCGGGTTTGGCATGAGCAGCTCGCCTTGCCGCGGCAGCCGCCGCAGCCGGGGCAACCCCAACTGCGGGAGCCGCGGCCACGTCACGTGCGACAGCCGCGGCCACGCCGCGGGCGGCAGCCGCAACTGCGGCAGCCGGTGCAACGGCAACTGCGGCAACTGAGACAGGCGCGGCAGCCGGGACAGGGAGATGCCGGTCGGCGCGGCCAGCGCGGCCGGCCAGGCCACGTTCCAGTGCCCGCGCCAGACCCAGTGCCTGGCCAGGCCGATGGCGTCGGCGGCGACGCTGAGCAACCACGGCCGGGGCGGCCTGCCGCCGATCCTGGCGCGGATCCGCTCGAGCCCGTCGGCGCCCGTGTTGACCTGGCTGACCTCTGCCGCCAGGGCGCGCCGCAGCGCCTCCTCGATGCCATGCTCTGGTGTGGTCATGCCATCACCAGCCCGCGTTCGTTCGGCCGCTTCATGACGTCTCCTGAGTCAGGATCGTCTTCAGCGATGCCATCGCCCGCGCCGTGTGGCTCTTCACCGCGCCCTTGCTGATCCCCATCGCCTTGGCGATGTCCGCCTCGGAGAAGTCCGCGTAGTACCGCAGGGCGATGGCCTCCCGCTGCCGTTCCGGCAGCGAGCGCAGCGCCGCCGCGACCGCGGAGCGCTCAAGGATCGCGAGCGCGGCGTGCTCGGCGCTCGGCTCGTCCGGCCCGGGCTTGGGCGCGTGCATGTCGACGACCTTGCGGTGCCGCAGCACCGACCTTGACCGGTTGACGACCGTCTGCCGCAGGTACTGCAGCGCCTTCTCCGAGTCGCGCAGCCGTCGGGAGGCCAGGTGCATCGCCTCGAAGGCGTCCTGCACCACTTCCTCGGCCGTCTGCACATCGTGCACCAGCAGCACCGCAAGACGGACGAGCTGGTTGTAGTGGCCGTGGTAGATCTCGGTGACGACGTTGGCGGCGGCCCAGACGGCAGGCTTGCGCCGCTCCTCGGCGTCGAACGCGGTGGTGGCGAACGAGTCGGGGGCGAGCGCGTCGTCGGCAGGCGCGATCTCAGGCAGGATCGCAGTCTCCGAGAGTGTGGCCGTCACCCCTGTAAGACGCCCGTCTACGCCCGGAGGTTCACCGTCCGCGTCGAGGTTTACGCATTTTCCCGGGTTTCCCCGGACTTCGCCCTGTTCCTGGCCCGATTCCGATTCCGATTCCGGGCCCGGGTCTGCGTCCGTTTCCTGCCGGACGTCCTCTTCTTCCTGGCGGACGTCGTCTCCGGGATCTGAAACCTCGGGATCGGCCACCTCCTCGGGATCGGCGACGTCAAGATCGGCGCCGGGCGCACTGTCGCCCGACGCGATCAGCTCGGGCGCGCGGTCGACAACCTCGATATCCTCGGCCGGGCAATCGGAAGCGTCCGCCACCGCGGCGTCGTCCGCCGGCTCGCCGTCGAGCCCGTCGAGGTCGCCATCCAATTCCCCGAACTGGCCGTCGGGCGCGTCGAGATCCTCGGTCGGCGCGTCGAGCAGTCCGCCCGTCGGGGGCTCGAGGACCGGGTCCGCATCGGGGCTGCCCCGGGCAGCCGTCGCAGACTGGCTGTCGACGACTGTGTTCACTGGCTCACCCACCGCGCACGTGCCGCTTCCGCGTCACGTCACGCAACGGCGCTCGCAACAGAATGCGACGCCCCGTGACGATCTTGAACTGCCCAACCCACATTCGGTAACTCCACCCCGGAAACCGCCGCAGGATTGCGGAAAGACAAGAATAACCGTCAGGACGGGTGTAGGCAGCACTTAAGAGGATGATGTGCGGGATGGATCGACGGTTTTATGCTGTCTACCGGTGAGTAATGGGTTACGCCCGGGTTAATTCCCGGTAGGGCAATCGAAACTTTCGCCCGCCTCCGCTTCGATGGCGGCCCATTTCGCTGGCTGTGCGCCGCTGGCGCGGTCGCCCTGAGCATCCTCCGTCGGCCGGGAAGGGGCAGGGCGGCCGGGGCAGAGCGCCGGTGCCGTCGGCACGTCAGGCACAGTGCGCTAGCGTCGGGCCACTATGATCGTGGACGTGCCAGATTGCTTGTTCTGCGGGATCGCTGCCGGGCAGATCCCGGCCACGATCGTGCTGGACGGAAAGCGGACCGTCGCCTTCCGTGACATCAGCCCTCAGGCGCCGACGCACGTCCTCGTGATCCCCAGGAATCACTACCCCGACGTGGCGGCGCTGGCCGAGGCGGGCGGCGGGCTGCTTGACGAGCTCGTCGGCCAAGCGCGCGCGGTCGCCGCCGCCGAAGGCATCGAGGACTCCGGCTACCGAGTCGTCTTCAACACCGGCGCGGACGGCGGGCAGACCGTCGGGCACGCGCACGCGCACGTGCTTGGCGGACGTCCGATGACGTGGCCGCCCGGCTGACATCTCCCGAGAGCAGTGAATTGACAGACACAAGCAGCGACTTGCCAGGTTCGCAGATCCGCATCGTGATTCCGGATGGCCACTCGATGGTCGGCCTGCTCGGGACCAAGGACGAGCTGCTGCAGGTCATCGAGCGGGAGTTCGCCGCCGATATTCACGTCCGCGGCAACGAGATCACCGTGTCGGGCCGTCCGCGGGAGACGAAGCTCGTCGGCAGGCTCTTCGACGAGCTGCTCGAATTGCAGAGCAAGGGGGCCGAGCTGTCCCCGGACGCGGTCGAGCGCACCGTCGCTATGCTCCGCGGGCCGCAGGGCGGCGAGCCTGGCACCCGTCCGGCCGATGTCTTGACGCAGGGCATCCTGTCGTCCCGCGGTCGGACGATCCGCCCCAAGACGCTCAACCAGAAGCACTACGCCGACGCGATCGACAAGCACACGATCGTGTTCGCGGTCGGCCCGGCCGGCACCGGCAAGACCTACCTGGCGATGGCCAAGGCGGTGAAGGCGCTGCAGGCCAAGGAGGTCAACCGGATCATCCTGACCAGGCCCGCGGTCGAGGCGGGGGAGCGGCTCGGGTTCCTGCCGGGCACGCTCTACGAGAAGATCGATCCCTACCTGCGCCCGCTCTACGACGCGCTGCACGACATGGTGGACCCCGATTCGATCCCGAAGCTGATGGCGGCGGGCACGATCGAGATCGCCCCGCTGGCATTTATGCGCGGCCGCTCGCTGAACGACTCGTTCATCATCCTCGACGAGGCGCAGAACACCACCCGCGAGCAGATGAAGATGTTCCTGACCCGCCTCGGGTTCGGGTCGAAGATGGTGGTAACCGGCGACGTCACCCAGGTTGACCTGCCGGACGGCCAGGTGAGCGGCCTGCGTGTGGTGCAGGAGATTCTCGACGGCGTCCCGGACATCCACTTCGCCCGGCTGACCAGCCAGGACGTAGTGCGGCACAAGCTCGTGGGAAGGATCGTGGATGCCTACGAACGGTACGACGCGAAGTCCCAGGACCACTCAAGACGGGAAACACGACGGTGAGCGTCGAGATCAACAACGAGTCGGGGATGCCGGCCGACGAGGACGCGCTCCGCGAGCTCGCGCAGTACGTGATCGGGCAGCTGGAGACGCACCCGCTGGCCGACCTGTCCATGCTGCTGGTGGACGAGGCGCACATGACCAACCTGCACGAGAAGTGGATGGAGGAGCCAGGACCGACTGACGTGCTCTCCTTCCCGATGGACGAGCTGCGCCCGCACTCGATGGCGGGCCCGAACCGGTCTAGGGGGCGGGAGGGCGACGAGCCGGAACCGGTCCTGCTGGGCGACGTGGTGCTCTGCCCCCAGGTCGCGGCCGTGCAGGCCAAGCAGCACGGCCACTCCACCCAGGCCGAGCTCGAGCTGCTGACCGTGCACGGCGTGCTCCACCTGCTCGGCTATGACCACGCCGACCCGGAAGAGGAAGCCGAGATGTTCGGCCTGCAGAACGAACTGCTCCGCGACTGGCGCGGCGAGTCGGCCGGCCGCCAGCCCGCCGCCGCCAAAACGGCCGCCGCCAAAACGGCCGACGACGAGGCCGTCGGCGATGAGGCGGCAGGCGACGAGGCGGCCGGCGCTCCGCCGGTGTCCGGGGAAGGACCGGAAGGTCCCGCCTTATGACCTCCGCCTGGTGGCTGCTGGTCGCCGCCATCGTGCTGATCGGCGTAGCCGGCTGGTGCGCAGGCGCGCAGACCGCCATGTCCCGGGCCGACTCCGACGGGCTTGACCGCTACGGCAGCGTGCTGACGCTGCTCCGGGTCTGCGCCGAGATATCCGCCGCGGTTCTGGTCACGCTCGCGTTCGCGCACTGGCTCGGCGGCGGCTGGCAGGTCTTCCTGCCCGCGGCCGGCCTGCTCCTGGTCGCCAGGTACGCGCTGATCGGGGTGGGCCCCCGGGCGATGGGCAGGGAGCGCGCCGAGAAGATGGCCAGGACCGCCGACCGCCTGCTGAGCCCGCTGCACCGCGCCCTCGGCCCGCTCGCGAAGGCGCTCGAAGCGGTGACCGGCGCGCTCCCGTTCGGCGGCCAGGGCGGCGATCCCGACCTCAACGGCCGACCCGGCGTCGACGACCTGGTCGACTACATCGAGTCCCAGGACGAAATCGAGCCGGGCGAGCGGGAGATGGTCCGCTCGGTCTTCGAGCTGGGCGACACGATCGTCCGCGAGGTCATGGTCCCGCGCACCGACATGGTCTTCATCGAGCACGACAAGACCGTGGGCCAGGCGCTCTCGCTCGCGCTCCGCAGCGGGTTCTCCCGCATCCCGGTGACCGGCGAGAACACCGACGACGTGGTCGGAATCGGCTACCTCAAGGACATGGTGGCCTGGGACCACGAGCACCCGGGGGCCGAGCACACCGAGCGGGTCGACACGATCATGCGCCCCGCCACCTACGTCCCCGAGTCCAAGCCGGTCGACGAGCTGCTCCGCCAGATGCAGGTGATGCGGATCCACGTGGCGATCGTCATCGACGAGTACGGCGGCACGGCCGGCCTGGTGACGATCGAGGACATCCTCGAGGAGATCGTCGGGGAGATCGCCGACGAGTACGACAACGAGCGCGCCCCGGTCGAGTGGCTCGGCCCCGGCACCGCCCGGGTGACCGCCCGGCTGCCGGTCACCGAGCTCGAGGAGCTCTTCGGGGTCACGGTCGAGGCCGAGGATGTGGAGACCGTCGGCGGCCTGCTCGCCCACGAACTCGGCCGCGTCCCCATCGCCGGCTCCGAGGCCACCGTGGCCGACCTGCACCTGACCGCCGAGAACGTGGCCGGCCGCCGTAATCGCCTCGGCACCGTGTTGATCGAGCGCGTCCCCGCCCAGAAAACAGAAAAAGACTAAAAATTTCAAAATCGTGATCTCGAACGGACCCTGGTTGCACGCAACGGCGCACGTTGTCACGCTCGGAGACTAGGGTGACGCAAGAGAGTCGCTGACGCGGGAAAGCGCCCGTAATCGAGCGCTAGACCCGCGGGCGATCGGCCGCTGGCGCGCCCCGGCGTTCCGGATATGTCATGGCCTGGCCGGTGTCGTCCGGCCGGCCTACCGCTGGCCGGGTCTTCTTCGCCGCAGGCGGGCTCACTACACTGCTGCCCGTGAGCGAAGTGACAGCCGACGCGCTGGACGCGGAGGATCAGAAGATCATCACGCTGGCGCGGTCGACCCGGGCCCGCGTGGCGGCGTCCGAGGGCGCGGCCGTCCGCGACGAGACCGGGCGCACCTACACCGCCGCCGCGGTGGCGCTGCCGTCCCTCCGACTGTCGGCCCTCCGGCTGGCAGTGGCGATGGCGGTGTCGAGCGGGGCCGAGAGCCTGGAGGCGGCCGCCGTGGTCAGCGACTCCGAGCCGGACGCGGGCGACCTGGCGGCCGTGCGCGACCTCGCCCCGAACGCACCCGTCTTCCACGCCGGCCCCGACGGCACCCTCCGGGCGACCCTAATCCCCTAACCTCTAATCCCCTAACCCAACTGCCCCGCCCGCCACCGGGCCCCGCCCGGGTGCCGAACCTTCGCTGGTGTCGCTTGCGTAGGCGACCGGCGCGGGGCGCAGGAGCACGGCATCCCGGGTCGCTGGCGTAGCCGACAGGTCCGCCAGCCGGTCAACGACGCCAGCGACAGCGCCTATTGGTGTCGCTGGCGTAGGTGACAGGTGGCCATTCGGGTCGATGGCGTAGCTGACATGGGGGCGCGGGCGTTCTGCGTCAGCTTCGGGGGAGGCGGATGGGGCGCGAGGGGATGTCGCCGCGCAACAGCCCATCGAGCAGGTCGACGAGGGTTCGCGGGAGGACGTCGTCGGTCGTTTCCCTGAGCTCGTCGAGCGTCCACCAGCGGTGCCCGGTGATGACCGAGCGCTCGAGGTCCTCCTGCCCATCGGTGTCAATCACCGGATGCGGAACCCGCAGGAGGAAGAACGAGTGGGCGCCCAGAAACAGCGTTCCGTCCTGATCGCCCTTCCAGAGGGCCGTCGAGGTCGCGACGACCGGGCCGAGCTCGGCTTCGGTGCAGGCGAACCCGGTCTCCTCCGACAACTCGCGGACCGCCGCCTCGGTGACCGTTTCGCCCCGGTGCACTCCGCCGCCCGGGGTGAACCACCAGGTCCGCCCGTCCGCGTCGGCCGAACTGAAGAGCAGCACCCGCTCGTCCGGGTCGACGACCAGCAATCGCGCGGTCGGCCGCCATACCGGGGTCTCAGCCATGCCAACGACGGTAGCGGTCACCGGAATGCGGGACAATTAAATAATGAGCCCGCCGCGAGTGACCGAGAAGAAAGCTGGGCGCGCCAAGAAGGCTGGCGCGTCTTCCGGCGCCGCGTCGGCCGAGCCCGTTTACCGATCGGGTTTCGCGTGCCTGGTCGGCCGCCCCAACGTCGGCAAGTCCACCCTGACCAACGCGCTCGTCGGGACCAAGGTGGCCATCACCAGCGACCGTCCGCAGACCACCCGCCGGGTGATTCGCGGCATCGTGCACCGGCCGGACGCCCAGCTCGTCATCCTTGACACGCCGGGTCTGCACCGGCCGCGGACGCTGCTGGGCGAGCGGCTCGACAGCCTCGTTCGCTCCACGCTCACCGAGGTCGACCTGGTCGGGTTCTGCGTCCCGGCCCCGGACGACGTCGGACCGGGCGACAAGTACCTGGCCCGCGAGCTCGCGGGGCTCAAGAACACGCCGGTCGTCGCGATCGTCACCAAGACCGACCAGTCCTCGCAGGCCCGGGTCGCCGAGCAGCTGCTCGCGGTCAGCGAGCTGGGCGAGTGGGCGGACGTGGTCCCGGTCTCGGCCGTGGCCGGCTACCAGCTCGAGACGCTGGTCGACGTCCTCGTCAGTCACCTGCCCGAGGGCCCGCCGCTGTACCCGGACGGCGATCTGACCGACGAGCCCGAGCAGATCATGGTCGCCGAGCTGATCCGCGAGGCCGCGCTCGAGGGAGTCAGGGACGAGCTCCCGCACTCGATCGCGGTGCTGGTCGAGGAGATGGGCCCCCGGGAGGGGCAGCCGGACCTGATCGACGTGTACGCCGAGATCTACGTGGAGCGGCCGAGCCAGAAGGCGATCGTGATCGGCACCAAGGGCGAGCGCCTGAAGGACGTCGGCACCCGCGCCCGCCACCAGATCGAGGCGCTGCTCGGCTCGCGGGTCTATCTCGACCTGCACGTGCGAATCGCCAAGGACTGGCAGCGCAACCCCAAGTACCTGCGCCGCCTCGGGTTCTACGACTGACCGAGGAGCTTCTCGACCGGCGCCTCGTAGAGCCGCCAGCCCGGCCCGGCCACCTCGTATCCGAGCTGCTCGTTGACCGCGATCATGTGGTCGTTGGCGGCCGCGTTGCCGGTCATGATGCACTCGAGTTGCGGCTCCGTCTCCGCCAGCCACTCGAGCATCGCGGCCTTGACCAGCAGCCCGAGCCGGTGCCCCCGGTGCGGCCTGGTCACGGCCGTCAGCTCCTGGAATCCCCAGCTCGGGCCTTCGGGATCGACCAGTATCCCGGTGTAGGCGGCCATCTCGCCGGTCGCGTCGTGCAGCGCCGCGACGGCGTAGGCGCGCAGCAGCCCCGCTCGGACGTGGGCGCCGGTGCGCTCGCGGATCCGGTCGGCGTCCCAGACCTCCGCCTGGACGTTCTCCCCCCGGGGCGCGTCCTCGAAGGCGTTGATCACGTGCGCCAGCGGGCCGAGATACTCCTCGGGGACGTCACCGGTCCAGTCCACCAGTGAGTAGCCCGCCGCCGACCGCGCCGCCGACTGGCGGAGCTCGGCTATCTTCCCCGGCTCGATCTTGGCCAGGTACTGCACGCGCCTGACGTCGATGAGCCCGGGCGTCGCGTCGGCCGCCGCGGCGAACGCCTCCCCGGCCGATCCGGCCACCACTTTGGCGCTCAGCACCGACCGCCCGTTCGCCGCCGCCCGCGCCGTCTCGTGGCGGAGCAGGGCGCGGCCATAGCCGCGCCGCCGCACCGCCGGGTGGACCACCGGGCCGCCGTAGGCGCGCTCGAGGTTCTCCAAGTCCCACAGGTGCACCCGGTAGTAGCCCACGACCCCCGCATCGTCGTCCGCGGCGAACCACACCTCGGCCGGAGTCTTGTCGAACCCCTCGCGCAGGAAGAGACCGAAGGTCCCGGCGGAGAACGGGGGATCGCCGGCCTCGTCGGCCAGGTGCGCCGCGAGTTGCACCTCGTAAAGGGCCATCGCGATCGTCTCGTCGTCGGGATCCCACCGTTCGATGCGCATCCGTCGAGCCAACCTCATTCCCTCGCCGAGCGCATCCTATTTCCGGTTCGATCGATTTAACGTTCGATTAATCGGAGAGAATTTGATCGAAATGTCATGAAATATCCGTATATTTAAGACCTCCGACCGCAACCGCACGCGGTACTCTGAGCGGCCGGGACACCTCGCACCGAAGGGACGGACATGCCCGCTTTCATCATCTGGGGCCTGCGCGTCATCTACCGGACGCTCGGGAAGGGCGTGTTCTTCTGCCGTCGCTGCGGCGGCGACCGCAAGTACCGGCACCGGGCCGGCCGCCGGTTCGTCACGCTGTTCTTCATCCCGCTGCTGCCGCTGACCAGGACCGGCGAGCACGTCCAGTGCCTGACCTGCAAGACCAGGTACGTCACCGAGGTGCTCAAGCTGCCGACCACGGCCGCCCTGCAGCTCTCGCTCGCTGCCGGCATGCGCGCGCTGGTCACCGCCATGCTCCGGGTGGGCGACCCGGGCAGCCCGCTTGCCCGCAGGCGGGCGATCGAGGCCGTCACCGGGACGGGGGAGCGCGACTACGACGACGCCGCCCTCGACGCCGACCTCGCTCAGCCGGCCGAGGACGAGGCACCCAAGATCGTCGCCTTCGGCGGCCAGCTCCAGGTCGAGGCCAGGGAGTGGTACCTGGCCGAGGCGATCAGGATCGCGCTGGCTGACGGCCCGCTGACCGCCGCCGAGCGCGCCGCCGCCGGGCACCTGGCGATCGCCCTGGGCATGACCCAGGCCCAGGGCATCGGCGTGCTTGCCCTCACCGAGCAGAACGCGGGCCAGAGCTGAGCAGCCGGAGCAGCTGACCAGACTCGATCGTTGCCGCAGGAGTTTCAACTTAGCTAGTCCGCGGGCGCGGAATGGGACATCATCCCCAGTGAGGGATCGTCTCGTGAGGAGAGCGCATGCGGCTGCTGGCTGTCTCCGGTCTGATCGTGCTATCGGCCGTGCTTACCGTGCCCGCCGCGTCGTCGGCGGCCGTCCGCCCGGCGTCCCCGGCGGCAGCGCCCGCCGCCACCGCGCCGGCCGCGGCCGCCGCCGGCCAGCCGTCCGGCGATCTGCTGGACGTGACCTGCAGGACGACCAAGAGCTGCATCGGGGTGGGCGCGAACATGCGCACCGACCAGCCGCTGGTCGAGACCTGGAACGGCAAGTCGTGGAAGGCCGCCGACCTGGCGATTCCGAGCGGTCAGTCCGCCACCCTCAACTGGCTCTCCTGCCCCGCGCAGAAAAGCTGCGTCGCGGTCGGCGACATGAGCCCCCTCGGCGGCGATATCGAAACGGTCGTGCCGCTGGTCGAGTCCTGGAACGGGCGGTCGTGGCGGCGGATGCAGGTGCCGGTGCCCGCCAACGGCTACGGCTACGAGCTCGGCGGCGTTGCGTGCGCCTCCGCCAAGAGCTGCGTGATCGACGGCGGCTACACGCTGAAGGCCAACCGCCGGGTCGTCAGCCTCATCGACGTGCTGAGCAACGGCCGGTGGACCCGCTACTCGCCGCCGGGGCTCGCGGGCAGCGGATTCGCCTCGGCCCTGGACGGGATGGCGTGCCTGTCGGCGACGGACTGCGTGGCGGTCGGCAGCTACGGCAACGCCACCACGCCCAGCGGCGAGCCGGCCAACGCGGCCGTGGCCGAGCTCTGGAACGGCAAGCGGTGGTCCGAGAGCAAGGTGCCCGCCCCGGCCGGGAGCGTCGGCGCGTGGCTGTACGGGGTGTCCTGCCTGCGCTCGAAGACGTGCGTGGCGGTCGGCGGTAAGCGCCTGCGCAACGGGAAGATCGAGCCGCTGGTCGAGAACCTGAACCTCGCCAAGCGCAGCTGGCGGGCGGCCGCCCCGCTCGCGGCCGGCGGCGGCCCGGCGCTGTTCGACGTCTCCTGCGTATCCGCCCAGAGCTGCGTCGCGGTCGGCAGCGGCGACCTGACCTCCGCCAAGACCAGCCCGTTCGCGCTGGCGTTCAACGGCAAGCGGTGGAAGTACGCCGCGCTGCCGTCACCGCTGGGCGGCGGCAAGAACGCAAGCAGCTCCGACAGCGTCGCGTGCCTGTCCGCCACCTGGTGCGTCGCGTCCGGCAACGAGGGCAACATCCCCTACTACTCCGGGAGCTACCAGGCCTACGGCGTCTCGGCCTTCTGGAACGGCAAGTCCTGGCGGCTGGTCTCCATCGGGTAGTTCGTCCCGGGTGCGCCTAGGGCATCGCCAGCGTCCGCCGCACTTCGGCCACGCCCACCTCGTAGGACTGGGCCGCCGGCTCGAGGAGCTCGTAGCCGAGTTCGGTGTTGATCGCGATCATGTGCTGGTTGACGGCCGCGTTGCCGGTGACGATGCGCTCAAGCTGGGGCTCGGCCTCCGCCAGCCACTCGAGCATCGCGGTCTTGGCCAGCAGCCCGAGCCGGTGCCCGCGGTGCGGGCGGGTGACCGCGGTGAGCAGTTGGAACCCCCACTGCGGTGAGTCCGGGTCGGCCTCGACGTCGGTGTGCGCCGCCACCTCGCCGCTCGCGGCGTGCAGCGCGGCGATCGTGTAGACGCGCCTGCCGCGCCGCTCCCGCAGGTCATCGATCTGCTCGCGGATCCGCTCGGCATCCCAGACCTCCTCCTCCTCGCCCGCGTCGCGCGGCATGTCGTTCGCCGCGTTCGCCACCTCGGCCATCCCGGCGAGGTATTGGTCGGGTGTGCGGCCCTGCCAGGACACCAGGGAGTACCCGACGGCCGCTCGCGTCGCCCGCTCCCGCAGGGCCGCGACGCGCCCGGCCGGGATCTTGGCCAGCGCGAGCACCCGCCGGGTCTCCTCCAGCCCGGGAGTCGCGCCGACGGCCGCGGCGAACGCCGCCCCGGCCGAGCCCTGCAGTGCCTCGGCCGCCAGCGTCGACCGCCCGTGCACGGCGGCCCGCTCGGCCGTGTGCCGCAGCAGCGCACTGCCAACGCCGGCTCGACGGCTGGCCGGATGCACGAACAGGTCCAGCGAGCCCCGGTCGAGGTTCTCCCGGTCGGGCAGCCGGAGATGGCACCATCCGGCAATGCCGCCCGCCGTCGCGCCCTCCGCGACCCACAGCTCCATCGGCTCGACCGGATGCGCCAGCCAGCCGCGCAGCCGCCGCAGCGTCATCGGCGGCCCGCATGGGTCATCGACCGCGTCCGCCGCCGCCGCTACCTCGTGGCACGCCCGGATCACGCTCGGGTCGGTACCGTCCCGTCGCACGATGTTCATGCGGGCAAGCTAACCGCGCCGAGCCCGCGCGGCGCGACTCAATTTCGGGCGCGGTAATGCGGCCGGCGGCCGCGCCGACCCGAACGTCAGGCGCGCGCGACGGTCAAGCGCTCACGACCGGCAGCTCGTAGGACTGCCCGAGCGGCTCGAGGAGCTGGTAGCCGAGTTCGGTGTTGATCGCGATCATGTGCTGGTTGCTGGCGGCGTTGCCGGTGACGATGCGCTCAAGCTGCGGCTCGGCCACCGCCAGCCAGTCGAGCATGGCGGTTTTCACCAGCAGGCCGAGCCGGTGCCCGCGGTGCTTGCGGGTCACCGCCGTGATCTGCTGGTGCCCCCACCGGGGAAGTCCGGGTCGGGCTCGACCGCGGTGACCGCGGCCATCTCCCCGCTGGCGGCGTGCAGCGCGGCGAGCGTGTAGACGTGCCTGCCCTGCCGCTCGCGGAGGTCGTCGATCTGCGTGCGGACCCGGTCTGCGTCCCAGACCGCTTTCTCCTCGCCGTCGTCGTGCGGCGCGTCCCCCATCGCGTTCTCCACCTCGGCGTAATTGGCCAGATACTCGTCCGGCGTGCGGCCGTCCCAGGACACCAGCGAGTACCCGGCCGCCGCCTGCGCGGCCCGCTCGCGCAGGGCCGTGATCCGGCCGGCCGGGATGTCGGCCAGCACCAGCACCCGTCGCGCGCCGACCAGTCCCGGCGTCGCGCCGACGTGCGCCGCGAATGCCGCGCCGGCCGTGCCCTGGTACGCCTCGCTGCCGAGGACCGACCGCCCGGCGGCCGCCGCCCGCCCGGCCGCGTGCCGCAGCAGCGCGGTGCCGATCCCGCGGCGCCGCGACGACGGCCGCACATCGACGTAGAAATAGGCCCGGTCCCGGTTCTCCCGCTCGGGCAGCACCATCCAGTACCACCCGTCGTAGGCGCCGGTGGCCTGGTCGACGGCGATCCACATCTCGGCCGGGTCGGTTGGGTGCTCGATCCAGCCCCGCAGCCGCTGCAGCGACCACGGCGGCCCGTCTGGGTCATCGACCTCGGCCGCCGACCGCACGAGTTCGAAGCAGGCAGACGTCGTCGTCCGGTCCAGTGCGTCCCCTTGTACGATGCGCATGCCCTCTAGCTAACCCCGCCCCGCCCGCGAGAAGCTACCTCTTTTACGCCCGCCGCGCCCTAGGCCGGCCCACCGGACCGGAGCCGTGGGACGGCAAGGCGAAGCCACGCGAGCGTTCGAGCTGATATGCTCTTGATCGATATGTCGTACGAGCTGCTCCTCCTTAGCGGCCGCGGCGGGGGCCTATAGAGGCTGGCTCCCTCGTCGCGGGTCCTAAGCATGTCCGCTGGCCGCCATCAAGCCCGAGCAGACTCACCGCGAAGGAAGCCAAGCAACAATGTCGAGCGATCGTGCATATCCGTCTGTAACCCCCGTAGTGCAGCAGCCCAGCGGCATGCCGTGCCATCGGTACGCCCCGTTCAAACCGGTCGACCTGCCCGACCGCACCTGGCCCAATAAGACCATCGAGCGCGCGCCGAGGTGGCTGTCGACCGACCTCCGCGATGGCAACCAGGCGCTGATCGACCCCATGTCGCCGACCCGCAAGCGGGCCATGTTCGACCTGCTGGTGGCGATGGGCTACAAGGAGATCGAGGTCGGGTTCCCGAGCGCGAGCCAGACCGACTTCGACTTCGTGCGCGAGCTGATCGAGGCCGACAAGATCCCGGCCGACGTCCGGATCTCGGTCCTCACCCAGGCCCGCGAGGACCTGATCGAGCGGTCGGTCCAGTCCCTGGTCGGCGCCCAGCGGGCGACCGTGCACATGTACAACGCGACCGCGCCGACGTTCCGCAAGGTGGTGTTCAGGATCGACCGCGAGGAGTGCAAGCAGCTCGCGGTGGCGGGCACCGAGCACGTCATGAAGTTCGCGGAGAACTACCTGAGCGGCACCGACTTCGGCTACGAGTACTCGCCCGAGATCTTCATGGACACCGAGCTGGACTTCGCCCTGGAGACCTGCGAGGCGGTGATGGACGTCTGGCAGCCGTCGAAGGATCGCGAGATCATCCTTAACCTGCCCTGCACCGTCGAGCGCTCCACCCCGAACGTGTACGCCGACCAGATCGAGTGGATGAGCAGGCACCTGTCCCGCCGCGACAGCGTCTGCGTCTCGGTGCACACCCACAACGACCGCGGCACCGCCGTCGCCGACGCCGAGCTGGCCGTGCTGGCAGGGGCGGACCGCATCGAGGGGTGCCTGTTCGGCAACGGCGAGCGGACCGGCAACGTCTGCCTGGTCACGCTCGGCCTGAACCTGTTCAGCCAGGGCATCGACCCGATGATCGACTTCTCCAACATCGACGAGATCCGCCGCACCGTCGAGTACGTGAACCAGCTGCCGGTCCACCCGCGCCACCCGTACGCGGGCGAGCTGGTCTACACCGCGTTCTCCGGCTCGCACCAGGACGCGATCAAGAAGGGCTTCGAGGCGCTCGAGGACGAGGCGACCGCGGCCGGCGTCGAGTTCGGCGACTACCCGTGGAACGTCCCCTACCTGGCCATCGACCCGCACGACGTCGGCCGCTCGTACGAGGCCGTGATCCGGGTCAACTCGCAGTCGGGCAAGGGCGGCGTGGCCTACGTGATGAAGACCGGCCACTCGCTCGACCTGCCCCGCCGCCTGCAGATCGAGTTCTCCAAGTTCATCCAGGTCCGCACCGACGAAGAGGGCGGCGAGGTCACCCCGGCCGAGATCTGGGACACCTTCAGCGCCCAGTACCTGGCCGACGGCCCGGTGGCGCTGCTCGACCACCAGTCCTCCTCGGTCGTCGACGGCAAGCACAAGCTCGCCGCCGCGATCTAGCGTCGACGGCCGGACGCAGGAGGTGGAGGGCACCGGCAACGGCCCGATCTCCGCGTTCTGCGCCGCGCTGGCCTCGGTCGGCATCGACGCCCGCGTTCTCGACTACGCCGAGCACGCGCTGACCGAGGGCACCGACGCCCAGGCCGCCTCCTACGTCGAGGTCGAGACGGGCGGCCAGGTCCTGTGGGGCGTCGGCATCGACACCAACACCGCCACCGCCTCGATGCGCGCGATCGTCTCCGCCGTCAACCGCGCCCGCCGCGGGTAACTCAGGCAAGTTCACCGCAAGCTCAAACGGTCCGTGCTCCGCCTCCACGCCAAACATGGCCCGGGAAGGCGACGTCCACCCGGAATCTGCGCATCCGCCCCGTCATCCAGAAATCACCTGGCTCCTGGCGGCGTGAGGCAACGGACTGGCGCGGGTGCAGGGGACAATGGAGACGTGCAGGGGTACCGGGATGACGGGGTCGTGCTGCGGACGCAGAAGCTGGGCGAGGCGGACCGCATTATCACGCTGCTCACCAGGCAGAACGGCCGAGTGCGGGCGGTCGCCAAGGGCGTGCGGCGGACCAAGTCCCGGTTCGGCGGCCGCCTGGAGCCGTTTACGCACGTGGACGTCCTCATCCACCCCGGCCGGTCGCTCGACGTGATACAGCAGGCCGAGGTGATCAGGGCCTACGGCAAGCCGCTGGCCACCGATTACCCCAGGTACACGGCCGGCACCGCGATGCTCGAGACCGCCGAGCGGCTCACGCCGGTGGAGAAGGAACCCGCGATCCGCCAGTTCCTGCTGCTGATCGGCGGCCTCCGGGCGCTCGGCGAGGCGCTGGAACCAGACCAGCCCGACGATCTTGACGACCCCGGCGATCTTGATGACGGTGCCGGGCTCGCAGAGTCCGGCCCGGACGGCGAGCCGGCCGAGGTCGCGGCGCAGGATCGGGAACCGCGCCTCGTCCTCGACGCCTACCTGCTCCGCTCGCTCGCCCTCGAGGGCTACGCGCCCTCGCTCGAGGAGTGCGCCCGCTGCGGCACCGCGCCCGACACGCCGCTGGTGGCGTTCGCGGTCGCGGCGGGCGGCATGGTGTGCGCGAACTGCCGGCCGCCGGGCGCCGCTTCGCCCGCGCCGCAGACGGCGGCGCTGATGCGCGCGCTGCTGCGCGGCGACTGGGACGCGGCGATGCGGAGCGAGCGCAGGCACCGGGTAGAGTGCAGTGGCCTGGTGGCCGCCTACCTGCAGTGGCACCTGGAGCATTCGATCCGGTCGTTGCGTCACGTGGAGCGTGCTTGAGCAAGGTTCCCGGGGAACCAAAACAGCCCCGTCTGATTAAGCCGCCTTACCCGCACCCGAGCGGGGTCCGACCGCCGGCCATCCCCGCCGAGTTCGTCCCCCAGCACGTCGCGATCGTCATGGACGGCGACGGCCGGTGGGCCAAGGAGCGCGGGCTGCCCAGGACCGAGGGGCACAAGGTCGGCGAGTCCGCCCTGATGGACGTGCTCATGGGCGCCATCGAGCTGGGCGTCAAGTACATCTCGGCCTACGCGTTCTCGACCGAGAACTGGCGGCGTCACCCGGACGAGGTCGCGTTCCTGATGAGCTTCAACCGGGACGTGATCCACCGCCGCCGGGAGGAGCTGGCCGAGCGGGGCGTGCGCATCCGCTGGGCGGGCCGCAGGCCGCGGCTGTGGCGCAGCGTGATCAGGGAGCTCGAGGACGCCGAGCAGCTGAGCGAGGAGAACACCGTCCTCACCCTGCAGTTCTGCTGCAACTACGGCGGCCGGGCGGAAATCGCCGACGCCGCCGCCGCGATCGCGCGCGACGTGGCGGCCGGCAAAATCCGCCCCGATAAGATCGACGAGCGCCTTTTCGCCCGCTACCTCGACGAGCCGGATATTCCGGAAGTGGACCTGTGGGTGCGCTCGTCGGGTGAGCAGCGCCTTTCCAATTTCCTGCTCTGGCAGTCGGCCTACGCCGAGCTTGTCTTCCTCGACACGCTCTGGCCCGATTTCGACCGCAGGCATCTCTGGCATGCCTGCGAAATTTACGCGTCAAGAGACCGCAGATACGGCGGCGCGGTGCCCAATGCGGTGCCCAGCATCACCCCCGTTCCGTAACGCGGACCCGGCAAATCGGTTCGCGCGAAGTGCCGTCGGCTCATAAGCTCACGGCATGGCCCTACGCAGTGACCGCCTCGATGCCGTTGTCAACCTCAGCAAGCGACGGGGATTCGTCTACCCGTCCAGCGAGATCTACGGTGGTCTGCGTGCCGCGTGGGATTACGGACCGCTCGGCGTTGAGCTGAAGAACAACGTCAAGCGCCAGTGGTGGCGGTACATGGTGCAGGAGCGCGACGACATCGTCGGCCTCGACTCCTCGGTGATCCTGGCCCGTGAGGTCTGGGAGGCCAGCGGCCACGTCGCCACCTTCACCGACCCGCTGACCGAGTGCCAGTTCTGCCACCATCGGTTCCGCGCCGATCATCTGATCGAGGCGTACGAGGAGAAGCACGGCCACGTCCCGCCGGGCGGCCTCGACGATATCGCCTGCCCGCACTGCGGGAATAAGGGCACGTTCACCGAGCCCAAGAACTTCAACGGGATGCTCCGCACCTACATCGGCCCGGTCGAGGACGAGTCCGGCCTGGCCTACCTGCGGCCGGAGACGGCGCAGGGCATCTTCGTCAACTACAAGAACGTGCTGACGACCTCGCGGCGGAAGGTCCCGTTCGGCATCGGCCAGATCGGCAAGTCGTTCAGGAACGAGATCACGCCGGGGAACTTCATCTTCCGCACCCGCGAGTTCGAGCAGATGGAGATGGAGTTCTTCGTCAAGCCGGGCACCGACGAGGAGTGGCACGAGCGCTGGATCCAGGAGCGTCTCGACTGGTGGACCGGGCTCGGCGTGAACCGGGACAACCTCCGGCTCTACGAGCACCCCAAGGAGAAGCTGAGCCACTACGCCAAGCGGACGGTCGACATCGAGTACCGGTTCGACTTCGTCGGCTCGGAGTGGGGCGAGCTCGAGGGCATCGCCAACCGGACCGACTTCGACCTGACCACGCACCAGGAGCACTCCGGCCAGGACCTCACCTACCTCGAGCAGGAGTCAGGCGAGCGCTATACCCCCTACGTCATCGAGCCCGCGGCCGGCGCGGACCGGGGCACGCTGGTCTTCCTGCTCGACGCGTACACCGAGGACGAGGCACCCAACGCCAAGGGCGTTCCCGAGAAGCGCACGGTGCTCCGCCTCGACCCGCGCCTCGCGCCGGTGAAGGTCGCGGTGCTGCCGCTGTCCCGCAACGCCGACCTGTCGCCCAAGGCCCGCGACCTCGCCGCCATGCTGCGCAAGCGCTGGACCACCGAGTTCGACGACGCCCAGGCGATCGGCCGCCGCTACCGCCGCCAGGACGAGATCGGCACCCCGTTCTGCGTCACGGTCGACTTCGACACCCTTGAAGACCAGGCCGTCACCGTGCGCGAGCGCGACACCATGGGCCAGGAGCGGGTCGGCATCGACGCCCTCCCGGCTTACCTGTCCGAGCGGCTGCCGCTCTACTAAGCCAGGTGGCCCCCCGCTCCTCGGCTCGGTGGGTTAAATCAGGCCGGAGATGACCGAATCGAGGGTGGACGCGGGCGGCTCCGGCGTCGGGCGTCGGGTGGCTAGGGCGCCGGCCTGGGACGCGCGGTCGTAGATGTCGGCCGCCGCCTGGTGGAAGCCGGCGGGAGGCCGGCCGAGGTCATGGAGGCGGCGATCTCTTCCATTTCCGCGACCCAGCGCCAGCCTTTGGCGGCCGCGGCCGCGGCGGCGCCCTCCGACCGCTCGGCCAGGGCAGGCTGGGACAGCGCCCACTCGGCCAGCAGGGTGCGCTCCACGCCGCCCGCCCGGGCGAGGGCGCGGGCGGCGAGCAGCAAGGCCGAGCTGCCCTTGGTCCAGGCGGCGTAGGCCATCTTCACCGCCGACGCGGCGTACGGCGGGCCGTCGGCGATCCGCGCGTCCAGCGCGGAGCGGCCGAAGAGGACCCGAACCTCGTTGGCGCGCGGGCCGGACAGGTAGAGCCGGGTGTGGCCGGCGATCTCGGGCGGCATGCCGATGATCCCGCCGTCGACGTAGGTCGCGCCCGCCGCGATTACGATGCCGGAGACCTGCTCGGCGGTGGCGACCGAGATCGCGTTGGCGTCGACGTAGATCCCGGTGTAGCCGGCGTCGGCCACCTGCCTCGCGACGTCGAGGGCGGCGTGCGGCGGGCAGATGGAGAGGATCACCGAAGACCGCTCGATCAGCCGGTCGAACTTCACCCCGGTCAGCTCGGCCGCCAGCGCGCGCCCGGTGGACGCCCGCGACCGGCCCGCCGGATCCCAGAGCACCTCATGCCCGACCGACACCAGGCAGCCGCCCACGGCGGCCCCCATCTCCCCGGGGTGCAGCAGCCCAATGGTCGCCATCGGAACCTCCAGCGCGGTAAGCGGCGTTCCGTCCCCATTGTGTCGGTTGGCGTTCCCGCGCAACCGACCCGGGTCCGAACCTCCACCCAACCGGAACATTCGAGTCCGCGGGCCGGTCAGCCTGCCGCTACCAGGCGATGGCAGGCCCCACGTCGAGCAGGTTGCCTGGCGGAGTCGGCAGTGGGGTGAACTTGCCATGACTCACCACGCCGAAGTGGGTGACCGGATTGACGGGGCCGTAGGGAGCCCAGGCAATGAGCAGCGTGGAGCCCGACGGGTCGGTCCACAGCACGTTCCCGTTGGGACCGCTCTCCGTTAGGGGGTTGCGGGAGGTGACCTGGTAATGAACGTGGCCGACCGTCGGCGCCGAGGTCTCGTATGACAGCCAGGACAGGCGCCAGAGGATGGGCGCCTTCTTGCCCGACCCGATCGGGGTGCCGGACAAGCCGATGCACACGACCGTCTTTCCGTTCGCGACCAGCGAGGGGGCCGTTGTCTCCTGCCCGCAGGAGACAACGGCCCCCGGACCCCCTGAGTGCCAGGTCGGCACCGTCCAGACCACGCGGCTGTCAGCGAGGAGATCGTGCCCGCTCGCCGCCACGTCGAGCACCCGCACGGTGGTGGCGCCGGCTGTGTACTCATTATTGCTATTCGGTTCCAGGGTGTACGGGGTGGTCATGAACGTAACTGCGCTGTCCCCGTCTACCCAGCTCAACAGCGTATTGGACTGCGAGTAAGGAGTGAACGCGTACGTGCTGAACAGAACCCTCTGAGCTGTGGACCAGGAGTGCAGGAGCTGCCCGGTGGCCACCGAGTAGATCCGCACCACGGTGGTGCCACCCAGCGTCGTCTGCGATCCCAGGTGATAGAGGACGGCGAGCTCACGTCCGGACGGCGACAGCGAGACACTTTCCAGTTTTCGGTCGCCGGCGTGGCGGGGACGGGCAGCCTGGTCAGCCGGGCGGGAGTCGGCGAGCCTGGCCGGATCGTGATCAGGTACCAGGTCACATGCTGGGTCTTGGCTGTTAGGGAAACGGGGAATCCGACGGTGTCCGTGACGAACGTCCGGTCGTCGGCCGCTCCAGAAACGGTTCCGAACGTGGTGCCGGGGGACGGCGTGAGCGTGGCCAGTTTGGCCCCGGTGTACGTGTTGCCTACCACCAGGCGAATTGGCGGGCACGTCTTGGTAGTCGCCTTGAGGCGATTGTGCCGCTACCAGATGACGCCGGGGAGGAAGAAGTTGACGTTCGTGCCGATGACCCGGGGACTCGCGTACCGGGTGAGGACACCGTGGCTGGCCAGGCCGAAATGCAGCCCCGCCAGCGCGGTTCCCGAGCTCAGCGGGCCCCACTCGACCAGGGCCGAGGTACCGGACGCGTTTGTCCACGCTGTCTGCAGAGCGACTCCCACTCCCGCGGGCACGGTAGTCGAGTACAGCGTGCGAGCGGTGCCAGGAGCCGAGATCGAGAAGGCGAGCCACGCCACGGTCCAGCGCTGCGCCGTGTTGGTCGTCTGCCGGTAGGAGATCGCGCCCGTCTGCGCAAGCGATGCCGAAGTGGACTCGCAGACGACCGTCTTGCCGTCAGCGCTGAGCATCGGGGTGGAGAAGGGCGTGCAGCGCTGCGCGGACGTCGAGTCCACCGGGACGTTCATTGACCAGACAAGACCGCTGTCCGCGATCAGGTTGCTGCCGGTCCGGCTGAGGTTGAGATGCCAGATCTGCACGCCCCAGATGGCGGCGCTGTATTTGTTCTGCTGGTAGACCGACGTGGACGGGAACGCGATGTCCCGGTCCCCGTCGATCCAGGTCAGCTCCGCGGTCTGCATTCCTTTCTGCCAGGTTTCCGAGTTGAAGCCGAACAGGCCGTGCGGCCACGATCGCAGCGACCGCCCGGTCGTGACCGAGTAGATCGTCAGGGACTTCGGTTGCCCTTCGGGGTCGGCGATGACAACCGCGAGCTTGCCTCCGGACTCCGAGACGGCCATTGACAGGACGCTGGCCAGCGCCGGTACCCGCAGCCGGGAGAGCCGGGCGGGGGACGCGGTGCCCGGCCTGAGCTGCATTTCGTACCAGGTCCCGGCCTGGGCGCGGCTGCCGCTGGCGGGCATGGCGTACACGACGAACGTCCGGTCGTCAGCGGCCGCCGACACGCTTGTAAAGGTACGGCCGGCCGGCGGCCTAACGGTTGCCACCCTCTTTCCGGTGGACGTATCGGCCACCGTCAGGCCATCCGCCGTGCCCTTCCCGCCGAGCGGGGTGACCGCCACGTAGTACCCCGGGACGGTGGAGGCGGACGTGGCCGCGGGAGCGGCGGTTGCGCCGATGGGATGATTCGAGTTGCCTCTGATCGCTACCACGGAGAGGGCGATAGCCACCACCGCCGCTGCGGAGGCGACGGGGGCCAGCCAAGGTCGCAGACGGCGTGCCGCGCGCGGGGGCCGGACGGACCGGACAGGCGCAAGCACGTCGTCCCTCGCCGACGTGAGCTTCAGCGGGCGTACCTCGCGCATGGTGGACGCCTGCGCTCGCGTGGCGGCGCGGATCTGATCTTCGACCGAGCTCATGAGCCCTCCCTGGGCCGGGTTGCGCTGACTGGCGCGCCGAGCATCCGGCCGACCGCGACGATCGCCCGGGATGTGGCGGACTTGACGGTGCCCCGGCTGACCCGCATGGCCTCCGCGGCCTGGTCTTCCGTCATGTCGAGGTAGTAGCGGAGCACGAGCGCCTCGCGCTGCCTGGCGGGCAGCCGCCCGATGGCGGCGAGCACCGCGCGATGCTCCTCTCCGTGCATCACCGTGGCTTCAGCGGACTCAAGCGGCGGCCCGGCGAAGGCGCCATCGTCTTGGTCGCCGGCGGTGCCGCCCGCGAGGACGCCGCGCCGCGACCGACGGCGCAGCGCGGTGCGGCAGCCGTTCAGCACGCTCGTCCGCAGATAGGGCCACGCGGCCGCGGGGTCGGTCAGGCTGCCCCAGCGCCGGTAGAGGCCGAGGAATGCGTCCTGCACCACGTCCTCGGCGGCCGACTGGTCGCCCAGCATGACCAGCGCGAGGCGGGCCAGGCTGAGCGCGTGCGTCTGGTACAGCGACGTCACGTGCCGCTCGGCGGTCCAGGCACCTGCGTCGGTGTCTTCCATGTCCAGTTGGTCCACCTAGTAAAGACTCTGCGAACGCCGGAAGGTTGCCCGCCCGCCCGGAACTCTCATCGTGGCGGCGACCGCGCGCTACGTCGGCGTGTGGCGGTCGTCACGCGGCGACGCGATACGGGCGGGCTGGTAAAACGTAAAGGATGCGTCAAGTCGGGGTCGAGCGCTAGTTTCTGAATTATCGCTGCGAAATTCCCGAAGTCAGGACATAGTTCCATTGCCCCGATCTGCGCCAGCGGTCTATACCAATACCCGCAGAGTGGTCTAAACCACTGGTCAGGGGCGGTTAACCGGCGACGGCAGCGTGTTTAATGCCACACTAATGCAACCATTGTCGGCTTGTATCTATTTATGTACGCTCACATTTCTTAGACCGTATCGGAGCCGGGTACAGTCCGTACAACGGAGCTCGCCGGCGCGAGGAGCGTTCAGTGCCGAAGTTTGTCTACGACTTCACAGAAGGTAACAGGGATCTCAAGGACCTCTTGGGAGGGAAGGGCGCGAACCTGGCCGAGATGACCAATCTCGGCCTGCCGGTGCCCCCCGGGTTCACGATCACGACCGACGCGTGCCGCTACTACCTAGCGCAGGGCACCGTCCCCGACGGCCTCGACGACGAAGTCACCAGGCACCTGACCGCCCTCGAGAGCGAGATGGGGCGCAAGCTCGGCGACCCCGACGACCCGCTGCTGGTCAGCGTCCGCTCGGGCGCGAAGTTCTCCATGCCCGGCATGATGGACACCGTCCTGAACGTCGGCCTGTCGGACCAGTCGGTCGACGGCCTGGCCAAGCAGTCGGGCAACGAGCGGTTCGCCTGGGACGCCTACCGGCGGCTGATCCAGATGTTCGGCAAGACCGTGCTCGACATCGACGGCGCGCACTTCGAGCACGCGATCGACGACGCCAAGCAGGCCAAGGGCGCGACCAGCGACACCCAGCTGGACGCCGAGGACCTCAAGGCGCTGACCGCGACCTACAAGTCGATCGTGCTGGCCGAGGCCGGCCGGGAGTTCCCGCAGGACCCGCGCGAGCAGATGGACCTCGCGGTGCTGGCGGTGTTCAACTCGTGGAACTCCGACCGGGCGGTGCTCTACCGCCGCCAGGAGCGTATCCCGGCCGACCTCGGCACCGCGGTCAGCGTGGTCGCGATGGTCTTCGGCAACCTGGGCGACGACAGCGGCACCGGCGTTGCCTTCACCCGCGACCCGGGCACCGGCGCGCAGGGCGTGTACGGCGACTACCTGCAGAACGCGCAGGGCGAGGACGTCGTGGCCGGCATCCGCAACACGGTGCCGCTGCAGGACCTGGAGAGCATCGACAAGGGCGCCTACGACCAGCTCATGGGCATCATGCAGACGCTCGAGGAGCACTACCGCGACCTGTGCGACATCGAGTTCACCATCGAGCGCGGCAAGCTCTGGATGCTGCAGACCCGGGTCGGCAAGCGAACCGCGGCGGCTGCCTTCCGTATCGCGACGCAGCTGGTCAAGCAGGGCATGATCGACCTCGACGAGGCGCTCACCCGGGTCACCGGGGCCGAGCTCACCCGGCTGATGTTCCCCCGGTTCGACACTAGCGGCGACGTCAGGCTGATCACCACCGCGATCAGCGCCTCGCCGGGCGCGGCCGTCGGCAAGGCGGTGTTCGACTCGGCCACCGCGGTCGCCTGGGCCGAAGGCCGCGGCGAGAAGGTCATCCTCGTCCGCCGCGAGACCAACCCCGAGGACCTGCACGGCATGATCGCGGCCGAGGGGGTGCTGACCGCGCGCGGCGGCAAGACCAGCCACGCGGCCGTGGTCGCCCGCGGCATGGGCAAGACCTGCGTCTGCGGGGCCGAGTCGCTCGAGATCGACGCGGCCGAGAAGCAGTTCACGGGGCCCGACGGCCTGGTGGTTCACGAGGGCGACGTGATCTCGGTCGACGGCACCTCGGGAGCGGTCTACCTGGGCGAGGTCCCGGTGATCGCGTCCAACGTGGTGCAGTACTTCGAAGGCGAGCTCGAGCCGGACGCCGACGCGCTCGTCGCCGCCGTGCACACGCTGATGACGCACGCCGACGGGGCCCGGCGGCTCGGCGTCCGCGCCAACGCCGACAACGGCCCCGACTGCGCGCGCGCCCGCCGGTTCGGCGCGGGTGGCGTCGGCCTGGTCAGGACCGAGCACATGTTCCTGGGCGAGCGCCGCCAGCTGGTCGAGGACCTGATCCTCGCGGGCACCGACGATGCCGCCAGGCGGGCCGCCCTGGACGCGCTCGAGCCGCTCCAGCGAGGCGACTTCGTCCAGATCCTGGAATCCATGGACGGCCTGCCGGTGACGATCAGGCTGATCGACCCGCCGCTGCACGAGTTCCTGCCCGACTTCACCGACCTGTCGGTCAAGGTCGCCCTGGAGGGCGATAACGCCAGCGCGCAGGATCTGCGGCTGCTCGAGGCGGTCCGCCGCCTGCACGAGCAGAACCCGATGCTGGGCCTGCGCGGGGTCCGCCTCGGCCTGGTCATCCCCGGCCTGTTCGACATGCAGGTCCGCGCGATCGCGCACGCCACCGCCGACCGCCTCGCGGCGGGCGGCGACCCGCAGCCGGAGATCATGATCCCGCTGGTCGCGACCGTTCAAGAGCTCGAGATCACCCGGGAGTCGGCCGAGCGGGTGCTGGCGGAGGTGGCCGAGGAGACGGGGGCCGAGGTGCACGCGCTCATCGGCACGATGATCGAGGTGCCGAGGGCCGCGGTAACGGCGGGGGAGATCGCGAAGTCGGCTGACTTCTTCTCCTTCGGGACCAACGACCTCACCCAGATGACCTGGGCGTTCTCCCGCGACGACGTGGAGGGGGCGTTCTTCTCCCCGTACATCGCCAAGGGCATCTTCGGCGAATCCCCGTTCGAGACCCTGGACGTCGAGGGCGTCGGCCGGCTGGTGAGGATCGCCGCCGCCGAGGGCCGGGCCACCAAGCCCGGCCTGAAGCTCGGCGTCTGCGGCGAGCACGGCGGCGACCCGGCCTCGGTCTGGTTCTTCCACCAGGCCGGGCTCGACTACGTGTCCTGCTCGCCGTTCCGCGTCCCGATCGCCCGCCTCGAGGCGGGTCGCGCCGCCGTCGCGAGCAGCGGCAGCGACACTCGCTGACTCGCCGGAGTCCGCGAACTGTTAGCGGCACCGTTAACAGTTCGCGGACACTGGCGGCACCTGGCTCGAACTGTCGGAGGCAGTAGGCACACTGGAGATGTGACGTACACGGCGCAGGACACGGAGCGCTGGGTGGCCGAGCCGCCCAAGCGCGCCGAGCGCACGCAGTTTCAGCGGGACCGCGCGCGGGTCCTGCACAGCTCCGCCCTGCGCAGGCTGGCGGCGAAGACGCAGGTGCTGCGGGCCGGGTCGGCCGATTTCCCGAGAACCCGGCTTACCCACTCGCTCGAGTGCGCGCAGATCGGCCGCGACCTGGGCGCGGTGCTCGGCTGCGACCCCGATCTGGTGGACGCGGCCGGCCTCGCGCACGACCTCGGGCACCCGCCGTTCGGCCACAACGGGGAGTCCGCCCTCGCGGCCCTGGCCGACGACGGCGGCGCGCTGGCCTGCGGCGGCTTCGAGGGCAACGCCCAGTCGCTGCGCCTGCTCACCCGCCTGGAGCCGAAGGTGCCCGGCGCGGGCCTGAACCTCACCCGCGCCACCCTGGACGCGGCGCTCAAGTATCCCTGGGTCGCCCCCGACGGCCCGGGCGCGGATGGCCGGGAGGCGGCGCCCCGCTCGGCCAGCGCGCCCGCCAACGTCACCCTGCACCTGCCCGCCAAGTACGGCGCCTACGCCGACGACGTTCCCGTCTTCAGCTGGATTCGCGCCGACGCCCCCGGCCGCCGCCGCTGCCTGGAGGCTCAGGTCATGGACTGGGCCGACGACGTGGCGTACTCGGTCCATGACCTGGAAGACGGCCTCGACGCGGGGCTGGTCTCGATCAAAAACCTGAAGGATCATTCCGAACGGACCGTGGTCTCCACCGTGGCCCGCACCTATTACTGCCCCCCGTCGTGGGCGGTCACGGCGGCTGAGCTGGACACCGTCTTCGGCGAGTTCATGGAGCTGGACTGCTGGCAGTTCAGCTTCGACGGCGGGCCCGCCGCCCTGGCGGCCGCCAAGAACCTCACCAGCGAGCTCGTCGGCCGGTTCTGCCAGGCGGCCGAGGACGCCACCAGGGCCGCCGCGGGCCCCTCCCGGCTCACCCGCTACGCCGCCGACCTCGTGGTGCCGCGGCGCCAGCTACTCGAGTGCGCGCTGCTGAAGGCGGTGGCCGCCCACTATGTGATGAGACGCCAGGCCGCAGTCGATCAGCAGGCCCGCGAACGCGAGGTGATCACCGAACTGGCGCTCGTCATCGAACGCGGCGCGCCCGCGACCCTGGCCCCGGTCTTCCAGCCGGCCTGGGACACCGCCCGCACCGAGGCGGAGCGCCGCCGCGTGATCATCGACCAGCTAGCCTCGCTGACCGACACCTCCGCCCTGGCCTGGCACACCAGCCTGACGGGTTAGCGCGGGCCGTTCGCCCGGCTCGCGGGCGGTTCCGCTATCGTCGGCAGCGACGGCTCGGTTAACGCGCTGGAGGCGGCAATGACGACTTTCGTGATCGTGGGCGGCGGGCTGGCGGGCGCCAAGGCGGCCGAGACGCTCCGCACCGAGGGGTTCGACGGCGACGTCCTGCTCTTCAGCGACGAGGCGGAGCGCCCCTACGAGCGCCCCGCGCTGGCCAAGGGCTACCTGCTCGGCAAGGACGAGCGCGACTCGGTCTTCGTCCACGCGGCCGACTGGTACGAGCAGCACGCCGTGGACCTGCACCTCGGCGCTCCCGTTACCTCGATCAACCGGGCCGCACGGACCATCGCCTTCGACGGCGGCAAGATCGCCTACGACAAGCTGGCGATCACGACCGGCGCCTCCGCCCGGAAGCTCGCCATCCCCGGCGCCGATCTGGGCAGCGTGTTCTACCTGCGCAACCTGGAGGAGTCGGACGCCCTGCGGGCCGCGTTCAAGCCGGAGATGAAGGTCGTGATCGTCGGGGCGGGCTGGATCGGCCTCGAAGCCGCCGCCGCCGCGCGGCTGGCCGGAAGCCACGTCACCATCGTCGAGCCGCAGCCCACGGCGCTGTACAGCGCGCTCGGCCCGGAGCTGGGAGAGAAGTTCGCGGAGCTGCACCGCGCGCACGGGGTGGTGTTCCGCTTCGGTGAGTCGTCGACGGCGTTCCGCCCGGCCGAGGTCTCCGGCAAGCTGCCCGCCGCGGGCGACTCCCGCGAGGGCTGGCCGGTCGGCTGGGTGACTACCTCCTCCGGGGCGGAGCTCCCGGCCGACGTGGTCGTGGTCGGCATCGGGGCGGTCCCCAACGACGGCCTCGCGCAGGCGGCGGGCCTCGACATCGACAACGGCGTGCTGACCGACGCCGCGCTGCGCACCTCCGACCCCGACGTCTTCGCGGCGGGCGACGTGGCCAACTCCTACCTGCCGCTCCTCGGCCGCCACGTGCGGCTGGACCACTGGGCCAACGCCCTGCACGGCGGCCAGGTCGTCGCCAAGTCCATGCTCGGCCAGCAGGTCGAGTACAACCGCGTGCCCTACTTCTACAGCGATCAGTACGACCTCGGCATGGAGTGCTCGGGCCTGCCACTGCCAGGCAGCTACGACCAGGTCCTCTACCGAGGCGACAGCCGCGGCTACGAGTTCATCGCCTGCTGGCTGAACGAAGGCAGGCTGGTCGCGGGCATGAACGTCAACGTCTGGGACGTGACCGGGGACATTCAGTCCCTGATCCGCTCGGGCAGGCAGCTAGACCCCGCCCGCCTGACCGACCCCGCCATCCGCCTGTCAGACGTCTAGCCCGCCTCGCCTCCCAGACGCCCGAGCCGCCGCGCCCCATTCACCCCACCGGTCCCGCATTTCCGGTATTTTCACCATTCCCGCTTGGCTCCGCCGCCATGATCACGAAGGCTTTTATCCTGACGAAGGATAATTATCGTATAGGTGCATGAATCCTTCGTGATCACGTGAGCGGACGGCTCCGGGCCCCGTCGCGGCCGAATTGTCGGTGGCGGTAGCCATACTCATCGACATGGGTGACATAACCCCGCAAAGCCTGCGCGCGCTGGCCCGTGACCAGGCAGGCGTGGTAACGCGCGCGCAGGCGCTAGCGGCCGGGATGTCCGTGGGCGCTATTACCGCGAAACTCAAATTCGGCCGCTGGCAGCGTGTCCACGCCGGCGTCTACGCCACCTTTACCGGACCGATGACCAGGGATGCGCAACTCTGGGCGGCCGTGCTCGCGGCCGGGCCGGGCGCGCAACTGAGCCACGAGACCGCCGCGGAAATCAATCGCCTCACGGATCGCCGGTCGCCCTTCACTCACGTGACTATCCCGGCCAACAGGCGCATAACAGCGCCCGAAGGAGTGATCATTCACCTTTCGTCCCAACTGAGCTTTGGCTGGCGCTTTGCCCGGGGCATTCCGCCGCACACCTTTGCCGAGGAGACGATCGTCGACCTGGTGCACGCGGCGACCGATCTCAACGACGTCATCGCGTACGTTACCGGCGGGTTCGCGAAGAACCGGGTCAGCGAGGGACGGCTCATGGAAGTAGCGGCCGCGCGGAAGAAACTTCGCTGGCGCGGCGACCTGACCGAGATCATCGTGGCCGGCGCGGGCGGCGCGCACTCCGTCATCGAGTACCGCTACGACCGCGACGTCGAGCAGGCGCACGGGCTCCCGTCGGCCGCCAAGCAGGTCAAGTACACCAAGCCCGACGGCAGCAGGGGATACCGCGACCGGTGCTACGAGGAGTACAAGCTCATCGTCGAACTCGACGGCAAGCAGTACCACCCGCTCGAACACCGAGGCCGCGACCAGGACCGGGACAACGACGCCACCGCGACCGTCGGATCCACGCTCCGCTACGGCTGGGTTGACGTCACCAGGAAACGGTGCGACTCCGCCCGACAGGTGCACGCCGCGCTGGTCAAGCGGGGCTACGTCGGTCCCTTCACGCCCTGCTCGCCGACCTGCGCGGCGGTTGGGCACGCGGCAGGTCGGCCAGCCGGGAGGGCGGGCAAGGCGTGACGGATAACGTCAGCAGCGCCTTGAGGACCGCGTCGGTGTCGGTGAGGTCGGGGAGCACCGCGTCGGCGCCTGCGGCGGTCAGCTCGCTGACCGTGAACCCGCCGGTCGCCACTCCGATCGCGCGGGCCCCGGTGGTGAGCGCGGCCTCGATGTCGAGCGGCGTATCGCCGATCACCACGGTGGCCGCGCCGTCGAATTCCGCGGGCGACTTCCCGTGGACGGCCGCCGCCCGCCGCCGGGCGACCGGGACCAGCTCGGCCCGCACCTCGTGGTCGTCGCCGTAGGCCCCGATGCACAGGTCGAGGCCGTCCCGCAACCCGACGGCGGCCAGCTTGACCTCGGCCACCGGCCGGATGTTCCCGGTTAGCACGGACTGGTGCGCGCGACCATGCAGCCCGCGAAGCACGTCCGAGGCACCGGGCAGGGCGCGCCCGCGAATGGCGACCATCTCCCGGACCGACGGTGCCTGCGCGGTCAGGCCTGCGATGAACGGGTCGACGTAGCGCCGTGGCTCGGCGACCCCTGCCATGGTCAGAGTCTCCAGGATGATGGCCCGATCGGTGCGTCCTGCCATTGGCGCGAACGCGTCGATCGAGCGACCGAAGAGCTGTACGAACACTATGTCGTACAGGTCACGGCCTACTCCGTCGGCGTTGAGCAGTGTGCCGTCGATGTCCCAGAGCACCAGCTGTTCGCTCACAGATCCTCTTCTCCATCCGCCTGCAGTCCTGCAGAAGGCGGCCACCGCATCACGGATTTTCCCCGACCAAAGCACCCGCTAATCACCATCGGTCGTGAACCGGGCCCCAACACGCCCCGAACCCAGCCGCATCGCCCGCCTGCGGTCATACACTCGCAGACATGCCAGGTCGCATTCGCCAGGAAGACATCGCCAACGTTCGTGAACGTTCTCCCATCGCGGACGTGGTGGGCGAGTACCTCCAGCTGAGGCCGGCCGGCGGCGGGAGCCTCAAGGGCCTCTGCCCGTTCCACGAGGAGCGCTCGCCGTCCTTCAACGTGACCCCGGGCAAGGAGCTGTACCACTGCTTTTCCTGCGGCGAGGGCGGCGACGTCATCACCTTCATCCGCAAGCTCGAGCACCTCGACTTCACCGAGGCAGTGGAGCGGCTGGCCGCCCGCGCCAACGTGGAGCTCCGCTACGAGCAGGGCGGCTACGTCCCGGGCCAGGAGCACAGCCAGCGGCGCCGGCTGATCGAGGCAAACCGCGCCGCCCAGGACTTCTACCTGGACCGGCTCGCAACAGCCACGGGCCACACCCCGGCCACGGCGTTCCTGGCCGAGCGCGGCTTCTCCCTCGACGACGCCCGGAAGTTCGGCGTCGGCTACTCGCCCAACGCCTGGGACGAGCTGGTCAAGCACCTGCGGGCGCGCGGCTTCACCGAGGAGGAGCTGACCAAGGCGGGCCTGGCCCGGCGGACCAGCCGGGGCGGCCTGATCGACATGTTCCGCGGCCGGCTGATGTGGCCGATCAGGGACCTGACGGGGGAAACGGTCGCATTCGGCGCGCGCAAGCTCAATGCCGACGAGGACGGGCCCAAGTACCTGAACACGCCGGAAACGGCCATCTTCAAGAAGAGCCACCTGCTCTACGGGGCCGACCTGGCCAAGCGGGAGATCGCCAAGCGCCGCCAGGCGGTCATCGTCGAGGGCTACACCGACGTGATGGCCTGCCACCTGTCGGGCGTGCCGACCGCGGTCGCCACCTGCGGCACGTCCTTCGGCGAGGATCACGTGAAGATCCTGCGAAGGCTCATCATGGACACCGACGGGTCAACCGGCGAGGTCATCTTCACCTTCGACGGCGACGCGGCCGGGCAGAAGGCCGCGCTGCGGGCGTTCGCGCTGGAGGAGAAGTTCGTCACCCAGACCTACGTCGCCGTCCAGCCCGACGGACTCGACCCGTGCGACCTGCGGGTCAAGCACGGCGACGCCGCGGTCCGCGACCTGGTGGCGCGGCGGGTGCCGCTGTTCGAGTTCGCGATCAGGTCGGTGCTGGCCAAGCACGACCTGGACACCCGCGAGGGGCAGTTCGCCGCGATCGACGAGGCCGCGCCGATCATCGTCAGGATCAAGGACCGGGCCAAGTGGAAGCAGTACGCGGTCGACCTGGACCGCTGGATCGGGTTCATGGACGAGCGCTACGTCCTCGACCGGGTCCGCCAGGCCGCCGCGGCCATGCAGCCCAAGCGCGGAGCACCGGTCCGTTCGAACAACGGAGAGGCGGCACCCGAGTCCGGCCCGCAGCGCCCAGGAAACCTGCGCCAAGCGCAAACCGGCCGCGCCTTTGACCGGTCCGACCCGGTGCACCGGGTGGAGCGGGAGGCGCTCAAGCTGGCGGTGCAGTGGTCGGGTCTGACCGGGCCCGAATTCGACGGGCTAGGAGCGACGGCGTTCACGCTGCCCGCCCACGCGGCGGTGTTCGAGCTGATCGCCGCCTGCGGCGGGGTGTCGACCGCGGGCCGCGCCCGGGACTGGGCGGCGGCCCTGCTCGAGGCGGCGCCGGACGACGTGGTGCGCGGGTTCGTGACCGAGCTGGCGGTGGAGCCGCTGCAGGTGTCGGGCGAGCCGGATGAGAAGTACGCCGACGTCGTGCTCGCCCGGGTCGGCGAGCTGGCGGCCGGCCGGCAGATCGCCGGGATCAAGGCCCGGCTGCAGCGGATGAACCCGGAGGAGGACCAGGCCGCCTACGGTCGCGTCTTCGGCGAGCTGGTGGCGCTTGAGCAGCGGCGCAAGTGGCTGCTCGACCGGGCGACGGGGGCCTGAGAAGCGGTCGCTACCCGGTCAGGAAAGACATTTCCGGGAGTATTTACTCAGATTTCTTACAGGTTAAACCTCAGGTCAAAGTAATAAAATTGGGTCCCCCGAAGGGCGGGTGACGAGGCGCACACTGTTCTTCGTGAGCCTCACCGTAGTAACGAGCGCACCAACGCTTGCGCAGCAACTAACGGAACTCGTGGCGCTCGGGCGCTCACGAGGCTTCGTGACGACGGGGGACGTCACCGCGGCAATCGATTCGGCCGAGCTAACCAGAGACGCACTCGACGGGGTAGTGCGCGTGCTGGCCGATGAAGGCATCGAGGTGCTTGACGCACCAATTGAGGAGGAGACAGATACCAAGCTGCCCGACAGCGACGCCGAAACGGCGCGCCGGGCCGGGACCAGCGACCTAGTCCGGATCTACCTGCGGGAGATCGGCCGGGTACCGCTGCTGACCGCCGAGGACGAGGTCGAGCTGGCCAAGTCGATCGAGGCGGGCCTGTACGCCGAGGAGAAGCTGAACTCGATCTTCACGATCTCGGACGCCGATCGCGGCGACCTGGAGTGGCTGTCGGCCGACGGCGTGCGCGGCAAACAGCGGCTGATCGAGGCGAACCTCCGGCTGGTGGTGTCGATCGCCAAACGCTACATCGGGCGCGGCCTGGTCTTCCTCGACCTGATCCAGGAAGGGAACCTGGGGCTGATCCGCGCGGTCGAGAAGTTCGACTACACCCGCGGCTACAAGTTCTCGACGTACGCGACCTGGTGGATCAGGCAGGCCATCACCCGGGCGATCGCCGATCAGGCCCGCACCATCCGGGTGCCGGTGCACATGGTCGAGACGATCAACAAGCTCGCTCGCGTGCAGCGGCAGCTCCATCAGGAACTGGGCCGCGAGGCGACCGTGGACGAACTCGCGGCCGAGCTCGGGGTGGAGCCCGAGCGGGTCGCGGAGATCCAGCGGATCGCCCAGGAGCCGGTCTCGCTCCAGTCGCCGATCGGCGAGGAGGAGTCCGACCTCGGTGACTTCATCGAGGACGCGGACGCCGTGGTGCCGATCGAGGCGGCGGCGTTCATCATGCTCCAGGACCAGCTCGACCGGGTGCTGTGCGAGCTCTCGGAACGGGAGCAGCGGATCATCCAGCTGCGGTTCGGGCTGTCGGACGGGCATCCGCGGACGCTCGAGGAGGTCGGCCGGGAGTTCGGCGTGACCAGGGAGCGGATCAGGCAGATCGAGTCCAAGACCCTGGCCAAGCTCCGTCACCCGTCCCGGGCGCTGCTGCTGCGCGAGTACCTGGACTAGCGCGACCAGCCGGACCTGCCGGCGCCGACGACGTAGTCGGCGCCGGCATTCGGCTGTCTGCCCGGTCCCGGTCCGCAGCCGAGAAGATCAAAACCAGATCAAAATCCGTCTTATCGAACGGACCGTTGCTCCGCCTCGCACCGCACGACTATCCGGGCTGGCTTGGCTGGCCCGGGTGGGTGATCAGTGCCTGCCGGGGGCATCGGGCGTGAAGCGGACGCCGTTCGGCGCGGACGGGCCCGCGCCGCCCTAGGCCGGGTAGACCAGGTTCCCGTCGGCCGCTACGTCGTCCCCAGTGCCGCCCGGGTTGTCCTTGCCCGCGCCGTTGCCGCCGAACGGCAGCTTGTCGGCCGCCACCTTGGCGGCGCTGCTGGCGGCGGACTTGGCGTACTCGGGCGCCTTGGCGGCGGCCGTCTTGCCCAGCTCGGTCGCCTTCGCCTGGGCCGTGCTGGTGGCCTGCTGCACCTTCGGGTTCTCGGCAACCTGACGCCCGTAGGCGACGAGCTTGTCATAGGTACCGCGGCCGGACCGCGCGCCGGCCACAAAGCCGACGGCGAACCCCGCGATGAACATTGCCTTGTACCGCATCTGGTTCCCCTTCTTCCAGTGCGCGACGTCGCCGGTGGCGTTGCGGCCATCCGTCCCCGACGTCTCCTACGTTCCGGCTGGCCGCCGCTACCCTGCGTTGGCCGTCCAAGGTTATCTGTCCACCGTTGCCGTAGACAGTCCACCTCGGCCGGGAAAAGTTCACCGGGGCCGGCCGAAGTTCTGCCCGTGAGCAGCCTCCCGGGTGCCACGGGCACCCCCCAAGGTGCGCTACGCTTATGCGCAGCACAAGCAGCGGAACCGGCTTCCGGCCCGCCGCGCGTGACGGTCCTGCGTAGCTCAATTGGCAGAGCAGCCGGCTGTTAACCGGCAGGTTATAGGTTCGAGTCCTATCGCAGGAGCCCTTCAGGTCGTCCTTGCCAGCCCTCTCACCTGCGACAACGCAGGAAGTGAGGGAAGTGCCGTGACGCAGGCCCCGCCTGCGGTCTTCAAAATCCCCACAAGCAGCCCGGAGCGCGGCGCCCTGCCCTGTCCCTAGCCAGGTTCGCTCTACCGGTGCCGGGCGCCCGGCCACCCGCGGCGGCGGCGAGGTCATCAAGCTCGAGCACGGCATCACGGTGTATCCCGCCCGCGACGAACGCGGCCGCTGGCGAGCGGTCTGGCACGAGGATGGAAGGCGCGAGCAGTGCGAGGCGGCCACCGAGGAGAAGCTGGCCGCCAAGCTGGAAAAGGTGAAGGCCCGGCTGGCGGCCGACGCGCCGAACATGAAGAAGACCGGCGCCGACCTGATCGCGCATTACCTGGACCCGGACCGCCTGCCGGTCAGCGCACGGTGGTCCCGCAAGCACGCGCACACCCAGCGGCGGCTGTGCGAGCGGTTCGCCGCCCCGGTCATCGCCTCGGTCGCCTGCCAGGACATCAAGACCGGGCACACCCAGGCGATCGTCAACGCCGCCCCGACCGCCGGGGAGGGCGACCGGGTGCGGGGCATGATCTCCGCGCTGGTCAGCGCCGGCGTGGACGGTGGTTACCTGGCCAACCCGCGGCTGGCGAAGGTGCACTGGCGGGCCGGGGACCGGCCGCTGCCCGCGCCATCGGTGAGCGTGGCGGGAGAGTCCGTGCTGTGGGTCGAACCTGGCGAGATCCCGTCGGACGACGACATCGCCAAACTCGGCCAGGCGCTCGCCGCCGGACGGCGCGGCGACCGCGACGAGCTGATGGCCGGCACCGCCGCCTACAGCGGCCTGCGCTGGGGCGAGCTGACCGCCCTCACGGTCTCTCAGGTCCGCACGGGCACCCGGGTCATCACCGTCGACCGCAAGGTCGTCGAGGTCGCCGGGCACCTCTATCTTGAGGCGCCGAAGAACCGCAAGTACCGCAGGACGATCTACCCCCGGCGCACGCCCGGCGGCTACCCGCTGCCGACAAGCTCGAAGCCCGGGTAGCAGAGGCCCGCGCCGAGCAGGCGGCAGGAACCAATCCCCTCGGCCTCCTCTTCCCGTCTCCGACGGGCAAGCACTGGCGGTCGTCTAACTTCAGCCGCAACGTCCTCAAGCGCGCCTACCTTGCCGTCGGCTGGCGGGGCGCGGACGTCGAGTGCAGCTGGACCTGGCACAGCCTGCGGCACATGTTCTGCACCACGGCCCTGTTCACCTGGAAGCTGGACGCCACCGACGTGTCACGGATGGCAGGTCATGCCAACTACCGGATCACGCTCGACATGTACGTCGGCACCACCGTCGGCGTCCTCGACCGCGCCCGTTCGGCAACCGAGTGACCGCCGTCACTGGCCCTCTGGCTGGAGAACGTAGCGGTGGTGTAGATCGTGCGATCCGCGCGTCCACCGCAGTCGTCGTTCTGGCCGTGGCGGGCGTCGCAGGGTACATCTCTTACTGGCATGCGTACGCGGTCGTGCGCGAGTACGGCGAGAGGGGCGTCACCGCGCTGCTGGAGCCAGCCGCCATCGACGGTCTGGTTTATGCGTCGAGCATGGTGATCTTGTACGCCGCGCGGCACCGGCTGCCGGTGCCGCGGCTGGCCCGCTGGATGCTCGCGCTTGGCATCGCCGCCTCGCTCGCTGTGAACGTTGCGCAGGGATGGTCCCACGGAGTGGTCGGCGCGGTGGTGGCGGCGTGGCCCGCAGTCGCACTCGTTGGTTCATACGAACTGCTCGCCTGGATGATCCGGACAGCGGCGGCCCGCCAAGCGGACCACGTAGCAGAGGCGGACCTGCGCGTACCGCCTGCGGACCAGGCGGAGGCCGGACTCCAGCCTGCGGTCTCCGTGCTAAGGCAGTCCGGCCGTGCGGCAACACCCAGATCCGGTGCCAGCCGTCTGTCGGAAGGCGCGCCGGGCCAGCATCGCGTGGTCCGTCCGGTGGCCTTGGTCCGCGGGCCAGGCTCGAACGCGCCTGACCAACCGGACCAGGTAGGGGAGGGATGCGGCGACGTACCGGACCGCGCGGACCACGTTGACGGCTCGCGGGGGCCGGGCGGCGCCGTCAGTGCGGTCAGCAGTATTAATGTCGCCGCAGTTGCCGCCTACCGTGCCAGCGTCCGCGAGGGAAAGCCGATGTCCGAGCGCAGGCTTGCCGAGGCATTCGGCACGACCTCACGCCGCTGGGCACGCCACCGGATGGCCGAGGCGCGGGGCTCACTCGCTCTCGGTGCCCAGCAACCGGTCGCGCAGGAGGTAGAGGCATGATTCGAGCACGTCGTCCCCGAGTGCTTCGGGGTCGTCTAGGAGTACTTCCGTGGCGAGCAGGCGCGCCGTCGTGGAGTGCTGCGCTGTGGTTCCTGGTGTGCTGCCCACTGCTGCCTCCTATCCCGCCTGTGTCCATGCGGCCCGCGCCCGCCGGTCGAACTCGTCGTCGAGCCTCCGGGATCGCTCCGTGAGCTTTTCCAGTTCCTCGCGCACCCGCGTCCGCTCGGCGAGGAACGCGGGGTCGTCTAGCTGAGTGAATTCGGTGTCACCGGTCATGGTCTTTCCCAGGGTGCTCAGGGTTTCGGGCTTCCCGCCGCTGGTGGCGGCAGGGCGTGATTAATAGATTGCCGCAGGTGCCAGCTATCGTCATGTTTGTGGCAGAATTACTGGCATGGCTGGCAGGCAGGGTAATGGCGCGGCAGGTCATTTCGGCCGGCAGATGAAGAAGGAACGGGTGGCGCGCGGCTGGTCGATCCTGGAGCTGGCGCAGCGCATGGGCGTTGACGCCGCGCATCTCGGCAGGGTGGAAAGCGGCAAGCGGCCGCCGACCGAGAACCTCGCCGCCAAGTGCGACGCCGCATTTCCCGAACGCCGGGGCTGGTTCACCGAGTTCTACGACGAGTCCCGCGACTGGCCCGAGGTGCCCGCGACCTTCAAGTCCTGGCCGGAGTACGAAGACAAAGCGACCAGCCTGCGCGTGTGGTCACCGTCGATCATCCACGGACTCCTGCAAACGCCGGCGTACGCGCGTGCGCTGATCTGCGCGCAGCCGCACATCACCCGGCAGACCGCAGACGAGCGGCTGGCTACCCGCATGGAACGCCAGCAGCGCATTATCGGCCGTGACATCCCGCCGACGGCGTGGTTCATCATCGACGAGCTGTCCCTGTACCGGCAGGTGGGAACCCCGCAGGACATGGCCGCCCAGTTCCGTCAGATACTCCAGGTCGCCGCGATGCCGAGGATCACCGTTCAGGTGCTCCCGCCCGTCGCCCACCCCGTCAACGCCAGCGGCTTCCTGATGGCCGACGACGCGGCATGGGTGGAGCACGCCGCCGCAGGCTTCGTCTACACCGAGCGGGAAATCATTTCGGCGCTCGGCCTGCGCTTCGATACCCTTCGGGGAGAGTGCTACCGGGTGTCCGAGTCCGCCGCACTGCTGGAAAGGCTGGAAGGCATATGGAAGGCTGGCGCAAGTCCTCTTACTCCGACGGCAACGGCGGGGACTGCGTAGAGGCCGCCAGCGGCGACGGCGAGATCCACGTCAGGGACACCGCCGACCGCACCGGCCCGGCGCTCAGCGTCCCGGCCGCCGTATGGCGCACATTCACCGGCACACTCAGGTAGAGGTCTTCGAGGCCAGGTGCCCTCCGTGGCTTTGCGTGCGCGGTCGAGGACGCCGGCGGTGGTGCCGACGTACATGTCGAGCGTGATGCGGTAGTTGGCGTGGCCGGCCAGGCGGGACACGTCGGTGGGGTCGAGCTTCCAGGTGAACAGCGCGGTGGTGCAGAACACGTGCCGCAGGCTGTGCCAGGTCCACATCCCCGCGCCGTCGACGTCGCGCCACCCCGCGGCAAGGTAGGCGTGCTTGAGGACGTTGCGGTTGAAGTTGGAGGACCGCCAGTGCTTCCCCGCCGGGGACGGGAAGATGAGGCCGAGCGGGTTGGTCCCCGCCTCCTGCTCGGCTCGGGCGGCCTCGACGCGCGCGGCCAGATTGCTGGCGAGCGGGTAGCCGCCGGGCGTACGCCGCGGGTAGATCGTCCTGCGGTACTTGCGGTTCTTCGGCGCCTCAAGGTACAAGCGCCCGGCCACTTCGACCACTTTGCGGTCCACCGTGATGACGCGCGCGGCCTGGTCGACCTGGGCGATGGTCAGGGCGGTCAGCTCGCCCCAGCGCAGGCCGCTGTAGGCGGCGGTGCTCGCCATCAGCTCGTCCCGTTCGCCATGCCGTCCTTTGCCGAGCGCCTGGCTGAGCTTGATGACGTCATCGTCGGACGGGACCTCAGCCGGGTCGACCCACAGCGCGGACTCTCCCGCCACGCTCACCGACGGCAGGGGCAGTGGCCGGTCCCCGGCCTGCCAGTGCACCTTGGCCAGCCGCGGGTTAGCGAGGTAGCCGCCGTCCAGGCCCGCGCTGACCAGGGCCGAGATCATCCCCCGCACCCGGTTGCCCTCGCCCGCCGTGGGGGCGGCGTTGACGATCGCCTGGGTGTGCTCGGTCTTGATGTCCTGGCAGGTGACCGCGCCGATGACCGGGGCGGCGAACCGCTCGCACAGCCGCTGCTGGGTGTGCGCGTGCTTGCGGGACCACCGCTCCTCAACGGGGAGGCGGTCGGGATCCAGGTAATGGGCGATCAGATCCGCACCCGGCCGCCGCATGTTCGGCGCGTCGGCCTCCAGCCGGACCTTGACCTTCTCCAGCTTGGCGGCCAGCCGGTCCTCCGACACCGCCTCGCACTGCTGCCGCCGCCCGCCCTCGTACCAGACGGCCCGCCACCGGCCACGCTCGCACCGCGCCGGATACACCGTGATCCCGCACTCACGCTCAATAACCGGGCGCTCTGGGGCCAGTTCCCGCGCTGCGGAGTTGATCATGACGGCTCTCTACGGCCGCGGGCCGGACGTACCGTCCCGGTAATCCGGCGAGGCGGCGTAGCGGGATTCGCTTGCAGCGTCGGCGTCCGGCGAGTCCTGCGTCGTCCTCCTTCGCGCTGAAGGGAGGCCGCATAGGCGTTCACTTCGCTGGCCCACCAGCGAAGACAACGGCTGGAGACCTGAACGGGGGCGGGGAATTCCGGGCGACGGGTCAGCTCGTAGGCAGCGGTTCGGCCGAGCTTGAACAGCGTGCGGATGTCGCTAATGCTGATCAGTTCGTCGGTGTCTCGTCGTCCCTGCCGGGTGTCTTCCGATTCACGAGGCGAAGAGACTTCATGGTGTTGTGAGCGCGTCCTGGCCTGTGCCGGATGGAAGGGTTGTGCGACCGCCAGGGCATGTGGGTCGTTGGCGTTGCCTGTCAGTAGAGTCCTCCCTTTCGCTGTACTGGAGGGTCGTTGTGACTATGACGGTAAGCGGTGGGGAATAGGCAGCCAATATCATGGTGATATATCCAGTGAGATAAAGAGATGACGATGTCCCAGCCATCTCCGGCAGTTCTCGAAATGGTGTACTCACGCATTCGCATGCTCGTAAGAAACCACCGCCGCCGCCACAGAAACGCCTCCTGCACGACGGTCCAAGGACTGAGGCCCGCAATTAACTCCAGGTGGCCGTTGCCACGGATCGGCACCGTGTCCTTCTGCAAGCCATGCACCCCGGTTCGGCTTGTGGCGTCCGATCAGATCTGGTTACTGCAGGTCGGCGCGCTGCGAGAGTCTGAGGAGGTCGCGCGGCCGCACCGGCCGCGAATGACTGGGCGTTCACCCGTCACGGAAATCCCGGCTGCCGTCCTAGGCGGGTGTTTACGCTGGTCACCCGGACTGGGCTTGGCGATACTAGGCTTACCGCGAGGAGGCTGATGACATTGATCCGGCGGGGCATCCACTTCGGGTCGTATGGGCGGGCCGACGACGGCCACGCGGTGTTCGAGCGGCTGGCGGAGGCGGCGCGGGCGGCAGAAGAAGCTGGCTTCGACGCGATCTCGGTGCCAGACCACGTGCAGCAGAACCAGGTGGGCGGCGGGCCTGCCTCGCCCATGTTCGAGGCCTACACAGTGCTCGGGGCGCTGGCGGTGATCACATCGTCAGCGCGGCTGTTCTCACTGGTCAGCCCGGTGACGCTGCGCGCACCCGGACTGCTCGTCAAGGCGGTGACCACGGTTGACGTGCTGTCCGGCGGGCGGGCGGTTCTCGCCGTGGGCGCGGGCTGGGACGCGGCCGAGCACGAGGCGTACGGAATCGACTTTCCCGGGCTCGCCGAGCGGTTCGACCGACTTGGCGAGGAACTGGCCATCTGCCGCGCCCTGCTTACCGGCAGCCGGGCAACCGTCACGGGGAAGTTCTACGCGGTGAGTGAGGCGTACAACTCGCCCCGGCCGGTTCACGGGACGGTCCCCGTGCTCGTGGCCGGGGGCGGCGAGAAACGGACGCTCGACTTGGTGGCGCGGTACGCGGATGCCTGCAACGTGTTCGCCGGCGAGCCTGCCCAGGTGCGGCGGAAGTTCGACGTGCTCGCGGATCACTGCGAGCGAGTCGGGCGGGACCCGGCGGAGATCACGAAGACCGTGTTCGCATTCGACACCTCGGATCTGGGTGCGCTCGAGGTCTCGGCGCGGGCACTCGCGGCCGTCGGCGCCGATGGCATGATCATCATCGGCCCGGAGGACCCGGCGAAGATCCCTGCAATCGGCCGGGCCCTGGCAGAGGTTTTCCCTGGCTTATGAACCGTTCGCGCCCGTTGATCTGATTCTGGCCGAGCCAGTCGGACGTAACGTCCTCGGTAAACAGGCCGTCGAGCGGGCCCAGCGCCTGAAGTCCAGCGCGTCGACGTACCAGCTGAAGAGCCGCTACCGTTTCCTAGCGCTCCGCGGCGATGTCGGCCAGGAGGGCCTCCTGCGCCTTGCGGCGCAGCCGCGGGGTGGGGGCGGAGTCGGCCATGCTCACGAACGCAACGACGTCGTCCGCGGTGATGCCGGGGCGTAGCAGCCCGCCGTGCTCCGGGACGGCCGGATTCCTCCTAAGTCGGCTTCCGGACTCACCGGCCACGATCTCGCCGGTTGACCCGGGTCGCACCCCACATCAGCCGTGATCCCCGGGCAGCGTGTTCCGGCTGGCGCTGGAAAGACGCAATGCAGGCATCCGCTACCATGCCGTGGCCGGGGACGGCGCGCCCTTGCGAGAGATCGCCGGGCTGATGGGCGGGGCTGATGGGCGGGGCTGAAGCTGCCCGTCGAGTCGATCACGCCCGAGGAGGCCGGGTTACTACGGGTGGTTGGAGTCGCTCGCCACTCAGGATTTGCCAGCCTCGGGCGCGCTGACGCGGCTGCAGCTGGACTGGGCCCCCACCGGACTGGGCCTGCTGACCGACCTGCGCGAAACGGACTACGACGCGATCTGAGCCGATCGCTCGCTTTATCCGGCTCCACCTGACCGGGATCACTGCCCACGCGAGGGGCAGCGAGTGACACAGCAGGCGCGCGAGTAACGGTGACACGATGTCTGTGCGAATCAGTCGCCGCGGCTGGCGAGCACGGCTGCCTGCGTACCGGGAGCGAGGATGGTGTCCGCGACGGGGTGGCCAGGAGCGCGCGTCTCCGCCAGCCGGGGAAACGGCCGAGCCCACATGTTCACCGTGGTCGGCCCGGGCTTGAGCAGCCGGCCCTGGTAGCTCTCGTCGGTGATGACCGCGTGTCCGGTGCAGAACTCGACTCCGCAGTCGTTCAGATCATTGCGCGCGTACACCGACATGGACCCGGAAGCCGAGTGCCGTACCAGGTCATCGCCTAGGACCCCTTCGCTGATGATGTGGGCGCGCAGGCGCATCAGCTCGTTCACGCCGTTGACCAGCAGGCAGAAGTGATCCAGCGAGACCTGAGGGCCGCGGGCGAAGGCGAGCGCGTGATGGAAGCGGTTGGCCGCCCGCAGGAAGATGACGATGTCCGCTATCTGGTCCGACCGCTGGAACCCGAGCACCTCGCGGTAGAACTGCGAGAGGCCGATCGGATCCGGGACGAAGATAACCGCGTGCAGGTTGCAGGTGAAGCCGACGTCAGGGTCGGTGAGGGCCGAACCCAGCTGCTGCATCTCCTCGTAGAGGTCAAACTGCAGCCCGGCCGGATCGCGGAAGGTGAACCCGCCGGATACCTGGTCGGCGTCGGTGCCCTCCCTGGTCACGACTTCGATCCCGCGGTCCGCTAGTCGTTTGCGAGCCTCGGTGATCGCCGTCCTCGACACGGCCCGGTAGCCGACCCGCAGCAGCTCGGTGCTTTCGTGCTCAACGAGCGTCAGCCAGTGGTGGTTCGTGTCCCCGCTCAAGTGGATCACGCCGGGACGACGATCCGTTACCGCCAGCCGGCATACCTGCTGGTAGAAGGCTGCGGAAGCCTCGACGTCGGGTACCCCGAGGGTGAGATAGCCATAACCATTAATCAGGTCCATCATGCTGCCTCTCTGGATCGCGGCTACGCCATGGCCGAGTCGAAGGTGATCACGCTGCGCGCCACCTCGCCGGTGTCCAGCGCTGCGAACGCCTCGGCGAACTCTTCCAGGCGCAGTCGCTTGCCGATGAGCGGCTCAAGCTTGAGCTGACCGCCCGCGTAGAGATCGGCGAGCCGGGGAATGTCGCGGGCCGGGATGTTGCTGCCGCCCCGGCAGCCCACCAGGCGCCGTTCGCCCATGAGCGCCTCACGGCTCGCGGCGACGGCCGTGCCCGGTGGCGGTGCCCCGACCATGACGCACGTTCCGCCGATCCGGGTCAGCGCCAGGCAGCGGGCCGCGAGCTCCACGCTGCCAACCACCTCGAAAGCCCAGTCGACCCCGCCCGGCGCGTAACCGTCCACCGCAGCCGGAAGATCCTCGCTGTCCGGGTCGACCACGTGGGTGGCCCCGAGCTCGCGCGCCAGTTCGCGCTTGGCGGGCTGCGGATCCACGGCGATGATGCAGGTCGCGCCCGCGATGCGGGCGCCCTGGATGACGTTCAGCCCGACGCCGCCGCAGCCCACGACCAGGACCGAATCGCCCGGTCCGACACCCGCCGTATTGACGGCGGCGCCGAAGCCCGTGGTCACGCCGCAGCCGGTCAGGCACATGGCGGCAAGGTCCAGTGACCGGTCAACGGCGATGGCCTGCGCCGCTGGCACGTTCGTGAACTCCGACAGGGTGCCGAGACCCATCAGCGGGTACAGCGGCTCCGCGTCCAGGCTGAACCGAGTGGTCCCGTCCGCGCGGATACCCTGCGTGTTGCGCCTGCGGGCCTCACCGGAACAGTGCTGGAATCGTCCCGCGCGGCATTGCCGGCAACTACCGCAGGGCACGTAAAGCCCGAGGACCACGTGATCGCCCGGCGCCAGCTCGGTAACCCCGGGCCCGACGGCCTGCACGACCCCGGCGCCTTCGTGGCCGAGCACGGTGGGCATCCGGGCGATAGCGCTGCGCCCATGCAGCACGTGGTTGTCCGAACCGCAGACACCCGAGGCCACCAGCCGGACCAGCACCTCACCAGGGCCCGGTTCGCCGACCTCCACGGTTTCCAGCGCGAGGGGCGCGCCCGGCGCGCGCAGCACGAGCGCGATCGACTTCATGTCGTGATCCCTTTCCCGGGAAACGTAACTGGCGGACTCTGTTGGCCATGAGCTCTTCACGGTGCCCGGGTCGTCGTTACCGCGGGCGTTATGTCACTGCGCGAACGTCACTTCGTGTTCGCGCAGCAGGTCATTCAGTCGGCGTTCGGCGAGCGACGCGGCGGCGCTGAATTCGGCCCCGCACATGGCCGCCTGATTGCTTACCGCTATCTCGGAGACCCCATAGCGCAGATACGGCTCAATCTGTGCGTGCACCTGCTCGGCGGTCCCTACGAACATCACCTTCGGCACCGCCTCGACCGGCACTGCCGAGGTCACCCGGCGGAACTCGTCGACTCCGACCCATTCCGGGATGCAGTCGCGGTGATAGTTGTAGTCGTAGCCGTACGGGTGCGGCATTCCCCAGTCGCGGAACATCGACGTGTTGATCGGCAGGATGACGGCGGCGAACCACTTGACGATCGGATTGGCCAGCAATGCGGGCAGCGCCTGCTCGTCTTCGGTCATCACGACGTTGATGCCGAGGTGAATATCAATCTCGTCGGGCTCGCGCCCGCCCCCGACGGCTGTGGTCCTGATGAGGCGGACGCGCGAGCCGAATTCGCCCGGGTCGCCCCGGTCCATGCCGGGAGGACGGTGATACCACCCGTCCGCGTAGGCGCCGGCGAGTTCCAGCGACTCCGGCGCCCCGCCGGCGACGTAGAGGCGAGGCGGGACCGCGGGATCGAACGACGGCAGGCGCAGCGACGCGCGGTCCATCTGCCAGACCCGCCCCCGGTAGGAGAACTCATCACAGGTGGACGTCAGCCGGCGCACGATCTGCACAGCATCGAAGAACTTGTCCTTGGTGCCTGCCCGCGCCATCCCGAACTGGCGCATGTGATTGGCCTGGCCCTGAGAGAGGACCGTCACCGTCCGGCCCTGGGTGGCGTGGTCGAGCGTGAGCGCCATCTGAGCGATGTTCACCGGCGCCCGGCGCACGGAATCGATCGGTCCCAGGAAAAACCGCAGTCCGGCCGTTTGCGCCGCCGCCGCGGCGATGACCGGCTCCATGGTCAGCGCGGCGTTCCAGTCGCCCGCGCCCGCCGCGTAGTCGCTGTACTCCGGCTGGTTCCCCGCCTGCGGCACCATGAAGTCGGTGGCGTCGTAACAGCGGACAAAGTCATAGCCGTCCCGCTCGGCCTGCACGCACGAGTGCACCGCGTCGGTGAAGATGCCCCGCCCCTCGCTCAGCTTCGGCCCATGCGCCCGGTGCCGCGCCGTCGCACCGAGCTGAATCCGTCTCGTTACCGCCATCCGGACGCTCACCTCCCAGCCGAAGTTCTCGAAAGCCCAGTGCCGTCAGCCTTCACGGCGGGGGTTACCGGGGCCGTTATGGGCGCCCGGCGCGGATAACAGGCGGAGGAAGTGACCGGTTAACGGGGAAGGTAACCGGCGGACCCGGAGCATTGAGGCGTGACGGACCCGATCGCACGGTCAGAACGGATCTACCTGGTCGAGCTTGTTCCGACCCCAGCCCGGCATGAGCGGCCCGATGACTTCAAGCGCATCGTGCCCTCGCACCTGGACTGGGTGGCTGAGCAGCAGCAGGCCGGCGTCGTGCTGGCAACCGGCCCGCTGGTGGACGAGGTCACGGGCGAGAACACCGGGCACGGGATCTTTCTCGTGCGACTGGCTTCGATGCAGGCGGCAGAGCGCTGGGTGACTGCGGACCCGCAGGTCATCGAGGGGTTCAAAAGACCGTCGATCCGGGCCTGGCTGATGCGGTCGACCTTCCTGCCGTGAACGGCGCGGCGGAGCTTGGCGGGCTGATCTTCAATCTGGTCGAGCCGCTGGCCGGCCACGAAACGGCGTTCCGACGCTGGTACGCGACCGACCACTACTACGCGGGAGCGATGGCGGGCCCCGGCGTCGTCGCCGGACAGTGCTGGCAGGGCACGTCTGCCTGGACGCCAGATGGCGCCGCCGATGCGTCGCGGACGTTCCTCGGCACCTTCTTCCTGCTGGCCGGCACGCTGCCGGCCTATCAGGATTGGTCGGCCACGGAACATCCCCGGCTGGCGGCCGCCGGGCGCATGTTCACCCAGCGCCGCCAGGTACACCGGGGCCGCTATCGCTACGCGCGGACGCTGGCCGACGCCGAAGCGGCCGGACCGCTGAGTTCGCTTGACCGCGATTTCCCCGCCCTGCTGGCAATCCTGGCCGTCCCTGCCGCTCCCGGCGAGCAGTATCCGGGGCCGGCCGCCCCGGGCCTGGCGGACGAGGGACTAGACATCGCCTTTAATCCCGTGCCCGGCGGCTATTCCGAAGTCGCCCCACCGGAGCACCAGCTTGTGCTGAGCTTCCGCCCCGTGCCCGCGGACGCGACCTCGCCGGGGCAACTGGACGCGGCCGTTGGGCGGATCATGGCCAGAAGCGTGCAGGCGGCGGCCTGGGCTGGTCTGTTCCGGCCGGTGCCTGCGCATCCCGATGGCGTCGGCTAGCGCCTGATACCGTCAGCCGCTGATGCCGCCCGACCGCGGCGCGCTCAGGCGACGACGCCGGCCCGGCGAAGCGCGTCCTGCTGGTCCGGGGGATACCCGATCTCGGTGAGCAGCGGACCGCAATCGGTCTCGCCGCGATCCCGCAGTTCGTGAGCTGGATCGGGGGTGTCGGCCACGCCCGCCAGAGCGGGGGCGAGCTGCCTGGCCGTCCCGCCGCCGCGCCGCGGCACCTGCCAGGTAACGCCACGGGAATCGAGCTGCTCGTCGTCGAACACCTCGGGGATTTCATGGACTGGGCCGACGCAGCAGTCGTCGAGCAGCTCGGCCCAGTGAGCGGCGGGCTGCTCGGCGAAACGCTGGGCGAGGACGGCCCGGATCCGATCCTGGGCCGCCTCGTCGCGCTGATGATCGGCGAACTCCTCAAGCTGCAGCCGATGACACAGGGTCAGCCAGAACGGCCGCTCCAGGGCGGCCACGGTAACGAACCGCCCGTCCCCCGCCCGGTAGACGTCGTAGCACGCCAGCCCGCCCGTCAGCCGGTGACCCAGGGGCGCTGCGGCCTGGCCGGTGGCCAGGTACTCGTCGAGGAAGTTGACGCCGAGCCGAACCGCGGCCTCGACCGTCGACACGTCCAGGTAGGCGCCCTGCCCGGTCGCGCGGCTGTGCGTTAGCGCGGCGAGGACCGCGATGGCAGCAGCGAAGCCGCCGGCCGCGTCGGCCACGGTGGCGCCGGGGAGGGCCGGGCGACCGTCGTCGCGCCGCCCGGCGACCGCTAGGTAACCAGACACGCCGAGGTAATTGAGGTCGTGCCCGGGGCGGGTGGCGTACGGGCCGTCCTGGCCATAGCCCGACACCGAGCAGTAGACCAGCCCCGGCCGGGCCAGGGACAGGCAGCGGTAGTCGATGCCGAGCTTGCTGGCGACGCCCGGACGGAAGCTTTCCACCACCACGTCGGCCCGCGCGGCGAGTTCACGGGCGACCTCGTGGCCGTCGGGATGCTTGAGGTTGACCTTGATCCGCTCGGCCCCGCGGTCCCCGCTGTAGGAGTACGCGGGCGGCTCAAGCAGCCGGTTCTCCGCGTCGGTGGGGCGGACCTTGATCAGCCTGGCCCCGTAGTCGGCCAGGATTCGCGTGCAGCGCGGCCCGGGGCCCTGGGTCGAGAAGTCGAGGACCGTCACCTCGCCAAGCAGCCCGGCGGACCGGGTCATGCCACACCTCCGTGGTCGAAGTACTCCGTGACTTTCTCGCTGTCGAGGCCTAGTTCCCCGGTCAGGAGCGCGCGCGTGTGCTCGCCGAGCGTCGGCAGCCCGCCCGGTTCCGGCAGCTCCTGGCCGAGGAACTTAATCGGATTGCCGACCACCAGGACTTGGTCGCCGGAAAGCCCGGGCACCGATTCGATCATCTGGCGCGCACGGTAATGCGGATCGTCGGCGACGTCGGCGGGCTCGTTGCTCGGGCCCGCGGGGACGCCCGCCGTTGCCAGGGCCGCGGCTGCCTCGCGCTTGGTCTTGTCAGCCGCCCATGCCTCGACGGCGGGGCGGATCCGGGTCTCGAGGTTCGCCGACCAGTCGCTCCGGCTCTGCAGCTGCGGGTCGGTGAGCCATCCCGGTTGGCCGATGACGGCGCAGAACCGCTGCCACAGATGCTCGCGGATGACCACGACGACGAAGTAGCCGTCACTGGCGCGGAATGACGTCAGGACGCCGACGTTGCGGCCGTCGGCGATATCCATGGCATTCATGGACCACAGGTTGACGGCCATATCGTTCATCGCCAGCGCCGTATCCGCCATCGCGATGTCCACGTGGGTGCCGCACCCGGTGCTTTCGCGGAGCCGGAGCGCCGCCAGAGCGCCAATCGCCGCGTAGAGCGCGGCCGACAAGTCGCCGATCGGCCCGCTCGCCCCGACCCGGGGGGCCTCGCCCTCGGGACGCCGGAACTCGTAAAGTCCCGCGACGGCCTCGCCCACCGCCGCGAAGGCCGGGTAGGCGCCATAGGGCGAGCTCCCGTTGCCGAAGCCAGAGACCGACAGGTAGATCGTGTGCGGCGAGGCCTGCGCGACGCGGGCGTAATCGATGCCCAGCCGGGCGGTGACCCCCGGGCGCAGGTTCTCGGCGAAGATGTCGAACCGGGGGAGGAGTCGGTAGAACAGCTCCACTCCCTCGGGTTGCTTGAGGTCAAGCACGATGCTCTGCTTGCCGCGGTTGCCGCGGATGAAGGTGGCGCCGACTTCCGAGTCGGCGGCGTCGAGGGCCTGCGGCCGTGACGCGCGTCCGCCCTCGCCGCCGGGCGGCTCGATCTTCACCACCTCGGCGCCGAGGCGGGAGAGTATCTGCGTCGCGGCCGGCAGCGCGAGCATCTGCTCCAGTGCCAGCACGCGCACGCCCGCGAGCGGGCGGATAGGGCCGTCAGCCATTACGCCACCTCCTGCGCCCAGTCGAGAAGATCGCCGATCGCGCCCGGGCCCGCGCGGTGCAGGTTGATGTTGTGCCCGGTGTCGGGGTAGATCAGGAAGTCCACCGAGGGGGCCTGCGGATACCAATTCGTCTCGGCCGACCGGAACGCCGGGTCGTCCGCGGCCGCGAACATCCAGTCGCGGGTGCCAACGGCGACGCAGACAGGCACGGCAGCGTCGCACGGGTTGCCGACGACCCCCGCGACGCCGTGCAGGTCGCCCACCCCGACTACATCGCGGTGACGCTGATCGGCCAGCAGGACTTTCTCGTCGGTCGTCGGCAGGTAGTAGAAGTTGGCGCGCACCTCGGCGGGCACGGCGAAATAGCCGGTCACGTTCCGCTGGGCGAATTGACGGTCGTCGACGGCGGGGATGTTCATCCCGATGGGATCCGCGTCGGTCCGCTGGTGACTGATTCCGGTGAGGATCGCCGCGTCGAGCGCGTGCTGGCCGTTGAGTGCCTTCATGACCACGTAGGTGCCGACGCTGTGGCCGACGGCGACAACGCTGTCCCAGCCGAGACCGGCCAGGCGGCCGGCTCGCGCCAGGTGAGCGATCGAGTTGACCGTCGCGGCGTGCAGGTCGAGGCTCAGTTCCTCGCCGTCTGGATGGTCGCTGCGTCCCGAGCCGATGCGGTCGATGTTGACCGTCGCGTACCCGCGCCGCGCGGCGGCGCGCACATACGAGTGCTCCTCCAGGGCGATGTCCGGATCCCAGTACCAGCGGTTGTAGGTGGCGCCGTGCACCAGGATGTGCAGCGCCCCGCGAACATCCGCGGGCACGGTCAGGGCCGCCGCGCAACGGCGCGCCCGACCTGCTGCGCGCGGATCCGCCACGGTGATGTCGAGCTCGTACACGGTCCCGTGGGGTGACCGGGTACGATCGACGACCACTGCCTCGGGCGTGCTCATCGTGATCCCCTTCCCGTCGCTCTCAAGCGTGACCGGGCCGCATTATGTGCGGCGTTATCCGCGTTACGGGGCGGTGCTAGGTGATGGTGACGCCGCCGTCGACGGTCACCGTCTGCCCGGTGACGTAGCCGCCGGCCGGCGACGCGAGCCACACGATCGTGGCCGCTAGCTCCTCGGCCCGCCCCAGGCGGCCGAGCAGCATCCGCGGGGCCATCCCTTCCAGATAGCCGTCGCGGTACGCGCTGGTCATCTCGGTCCGGAAGAAGCCGGGAGCGACGGCGTTGACCCGGATTCCCTTGCGCGGTCCCCACTGCTGGGCCAGATCGCGGGTCAGGCCGATCAGCGCCGCCTTGCTCGCGGTGTAGGCGGCCTGGGGCAGCCCCGCCGTGGTGATCCCGAGAATGCTCGACACATTGACGATCGAGCTCCCCGGCCGCATGACCCGGGCGCACTCCTGAGCGCACCAGTAGGCGCCCTCGAGGTTCACCGCCAGGACGGACCGGAACTCATCGGCCGTTTCGCGGGTCGCAGGCCGGGCCGACGCCACGCCCGCGTTGTTGACCAGCACGTCTAGGGCGCCCAAGTCCTCGACCGCGGCGCGGACCATGCGCTGGCAATCAGCGGGCCGGGATACGTCGGTCGCGACGGTGAGGACGCGCCTGCCCGCGGCCCGCACCGCGGCGGCCGTCTCCTCGAGCCGGTCCACGCGCCGGGCTGCCAGCGCGACGTCGGCGCCGGCCTGGGCGCACGCCACCGCGGTCGCGGCGCCAAGCCCGGATGACGCTCCGGTCACGCACACGACGCGGCCGTCGAGCCGGAACAGGTCGAGGACGCTCACCGCCGCTCAGAGCCCGGCATCGGCCGGCGTCCAGCTCGGCAGCAGCGTCTCACCCTGCAGGCGCCAGCGCAGCTCGGCGGGCGCGCCGAGGCGCAGCCCGGGCACATCTGATCCGTCGGTGCGCAGCAGGTTCCCGTCGCCATCGACCAGCTGCCCGACCATGCGCGGACCCTCGTCCAGCCCGACCAGCATCACGACGAAGGGCAGCAGGTCCGCGAAGGCGGGCAGGACCGGCGGGTACGGCACCGTCCAGGACAGGATCGTCGCGTGACCGCTGGCCTCTTCCCACTCCAGCTCGGGGGAGCCGCAGGCGGGGCAGACCGGCTTCGGCTGCCAGGTGTAGCGATGGCACGACGGGCAGCGCTGGACCGTCAGGCGCTTATGCTGCGCCGCCTCCCAGAACGGCGCGCCGTCGCGGTCCGGCGCGGGGACGGGAAATGAGTTCACCGGTGACGTCATGCCGCCTCGCTCGAGAAGATGATCGCGCCCGTCGGTGTGGTGTTGCCGCTGCTGACCAGCGCGTGCCGGGCATCCGCCACCTGGTCGGTCGAGGCGCCGCGGATCTGCCGGACGGCCTCGCTGAAGAGGTTGATCCCGTGCAGGTACGCCTCGGACAGGCAGCCGCCCGCGGTGTTGTAGGGCGGATGCTCGCCCGCCGCCAGCATCGCCATGACCTCGCCTTCGCCGCAGAACTGGTACTCCTCGAAGCTGATCGCCACCTCGGGCGTGAACGCGTCATACCACTGGACCACGTCGATGTCGCGTGGGGTGAGGTCGGTGCGCTTCCACAGTTCCGCGCCCGCATACGTGCCTTGCGTCAGGCCCAGGGGGTCGCTGTACCACTGGCTGATGTTGTAGGAGTCCGGCCCGGTCCCCATCGCGTACGCGGTGATGTAGGCGGGGACCGAGGGCAAGTCCCGCGCCCGTTCCGCGGTCGTAATCACCAGCGCCACCGCCCCGTCGGACTCCAGGCAGCAGTCGTACAGGCGCAGCGGATCGGCGATCATCCGCGACCGGAGATACTCGTCGAGGTCGAGGTCCTTGCGCATCATCGCGTTCGGATTGCGCTTGGCGTGCTCGCGCACCGTGATGGCGATACGGCCCAGATCCTCGGGCTGCCAGCCGTAGCGGTCGGCCCAGATCCTGGTGAGCAGCGCGGTCGAGTCCACCGGGCGCGCCACTCCGAACACGCGCTCATAGTGCTGCTGGTCACTGGTGCCACCGGAACCGCGCGCCATCCACGGCCGCGGCCCGGACTTGCGCAGCCGCGCCCGCCAGGTGAGCACCACGTCGGCCAGCCCGGATTCCACCGCCTGGGCGGCGTGGGCGACGACGGGCACGATGCCACCCCCGCCGTAGTCCACCGCCCCGAAAGCGCGCAGGTTAGGAACGCCAAGGGCGCGGGCCATGGCCGTTTCCGGCGTGTACTCCATCGTCGACCTGAACATCCCGTCGACGTCGGCCGGGCGCAGGCCGGCGTCGGCGAGCGCCTCCAGGCTGGCCAGGGCGCCCATCCGCCATTCGGAGGCATCGCTTCTCTTGGAGAACGGATAGGCGCCGATCCCGACCACCGCTGCCTGGCGTCGCGCGGTCACGTTGAGCCGCCAGGCAGCGCGCCGTCGGCCGCCGGGCCGGGCACCCGCAGCCGGAGCAGCGCGTCTAGCCCGATGACCCCGTCCGGCCGGGCAAGCAGCGGATTGATGTCCAGCTCAACGATCTCGCCCTCGGCCGCCAGGGCCGCCAGCCGCAGGACCACGCCCACGATGGCGTCCCGGTCGCAGGCGGGGGCGCCGCGCCACCCGTCGAGCAGGGGAGCGATCCGCAGCCGGCTGATCATCGTCGCGACCCGCGCGCGGGTCACCGGGAGCACCGCTCGCTGCACGTCCCTGAGAGCCTCGGCGGTCACGCCGCCGGCGCCCAGGACCAGGACCGGTCCCAGGATGGGGTCGGTGCTGATCCCGGCCAGCAGTTCGACGCCGCCCGTTTCTTCCCGCGCGACCAGGAAGCCGGACGCGCCGGCCTGGGTCATCGTCTCGGCCGCGGCCCGCAGGGCCTCGGGTGAGCGCAGGCCGAGACGGACGAAGCCGCGTTCGGACTTGTGGATCGCGCCGCGGCCCTTGAGCACGACGGGGAAACCGATCCGTTGCGCCGCGACCACCGCGCCGTCGGCCGAGTCGGCGATCTCGGAGCGTGCGAACGGCAGCCCGCGCTGGGCCAGCCAGGCTGTCGCCTCCGCTTCCTCAAGGGTGACCACGGTCGGCGGGGAAGCGGGGAGCGGCGGCAGTGCGCGAGCCGCCGCCGCGACCTCGCGAAGTTCGCTGTCGCGGGCTGGATGGCGCAGCAGCGCGTGCGCCGCGCGCAGCGCGTTGCGGAAGTTGCGGAATACGGGTAGCCCCGCGTTGAGCAACTGGCGGTAGGTGGGGTGGTCGACCGAGGGTCCCGACCAGATCGGCAGGATCGGCTTGGCGGAAGTCCGCCACATCTCGACCAGGGTGTCGCCGACCGCCTCGGTCAGGCCGGGGCTGGCGGCCGGGATCGGCGAGAGCAGGATTCCGGTCGCCGGGTCGTCGAGGCACAGCCGCCAGATGTCGGGTCCGGCGCCGGTGCGCATGATGCCGCCCCCGTTGTCGACCGGATTAGAGACCGCGAAGCCTTCGGGGATGATGCGGCGCAGCCGGGCCTGGGTCTGCGCTGACAGCGGTGGAAGGCGCAGGCCGCTCGCTTCGGCCAGGTCCGCCAGGTGAGCTGCGGTGCCGCCCGAGACGCTAATGATCGTGATGCCGTCCGCCGACGGGACGGGACACCGGGCCAGCGCGGCGGCCACCTCGACCCATTCGTCGAGGTCGTCCACCCGGACGATGCCGTACTGCTCGAAGAAAGCGTCGACGACCTCGTTGGCGCCGGCCAGGTGGCCCGTGTGCGACTGGCTCATCGACGATCCGGCCGCGCTACGGCCGACCTTGACCATGACGATGGGCGTCGCCTGCTCGATGGCGGTCGTCGCCGCTTCCCGTAGCCGCTGCCCGGACGCGAAACCCTCAATGTAAGCGCAGATGACCGCCGTGTCCGGGTCGCGCGCGAACCACTCGATGAAGTCGGCCGACTCCAGGTCGGCCTCGTTGCCGGTCGGGGCCCAGAAGCTCAGCGCGGCGCCGAGGTCTTGGGCCTGGGTCAGCGGCCGCCCTTGGACGCCGCTCTGCGAGACCAGTGCGATCTTGGGCCCGGGCAGGTCGCGAAGCGGTTCCCAGGCGTTCCCGTTGGTATTCGGCCCGATCAGACGGGCCCCGGCCCGCCGGACGGCGGCGAGGAGACGCGCTTCTCGTTCGCTGCCTTCGACGGTGCCAAGTTCACGGAACTTGTTAGCGAACACAATGTAGAAGCCGACCTTGGCTCCGCCCGCAGTGGCGTCCTCGATGATGCTGATCGGGTCGCCGGTCAGCACCAGGGCCACGTCGACCGGGCGGCCGATGTCGGCCAGGCTGGCGACGCAGTCGAAACCGAACACGGTGTCCTTGGTCGGGTTCACTGCGAAGAACTCCGCCCCGACCGACTGAGCCTTCTCGACCGCCTGTTTCGTTATCTTGCCGAGCCCGCCGCGCTCTTCGTGCGCCCCGACGACGGCGATGCTGCGCGGACGGTAGATGAGCCCGAGGTCAGTGGCCAGCGCAGGGCCCGAGGTGCTTACCTCGGCACTGGGGAGATCGGTCTCGGTGGGGGTCACGAAGCTGGCTCCTTAAAGACGGGCAGTGGGGGAAGGGGGCCGATGGCCATCGTGGTCGGCGCTCATTACCGGCCGCGTTATTGCCGGCCGCGCCGTGACCGGGGAAGTCTCGATAATGTTCGAGGTAACGGTGGCGGCTCGACGCTGCTTGCATGCCGGTCCAGTGCCTTTGCCAGCTGATTCTGGATACGCCGTGAACGGTGACCAGCTGACGCTCACGAGCTTTCTCCGGCGCGCGGTGGCGCTGTTCGCCGACCGGGAGATCGTGACCCGTACTCCCGCGGGGGACATCACGATCAGCTACCTGGACTTCGCGGCGCGCGTGCACCGGCTTGCCCACGTACTGCGCGACCTCGGCGTGCAGCCGGGTGACCGGGTCGCCACCCTCGCCTGGAACAACCAGCGCCATCTGGAGCTGTACTTCGCCGTTCCCTGCGCGGGGGCCGTGCTGCACACGGTCAACCTGCGGCTGGCGGCCGGGCAGATCGCCAACATCGTCGGGCATGCGGGCGACGTGCTCCTCTTTGCCGACCAGGACAAGCTTGATCTCGCCCGGCAAGCCGTCAGCGCGCTCGAGCGGCCGCCGCGGATCATCGCCCTCACCGATGCGGCAACCGGGAGCGCGCAACCGGACCAGGCCTGCTACGAGGAGCTCATGGCGGCCGCGTCCGCGCAGCCGTATCCGTTCCCTGAGCTTGACGAGCGGCAGCCGGCGGCGACCTGTTACTCGTCAGCCACCACCGGACGGCCGAAGGGCGTGGTCTACTCCCACCGCGCGCTGTACCTGCACTCGATGGCACTCGGGCTGGCCGACACCTGGGCCCTGTCGGAGGCGGACACGATCTTGCCGGTCGTGCCGATGTTCCACGTCAACGCCTGGGGGTTGCCGTTCGCCGCGGTCTGGCTGGGATCGACGATCATCCTGCCGGGCACGGCGCCGAGCCCGGAGCAACTCGCCGACCTGATGGCCGGGCACTCCGTCACGTTCGCGGCGGCGGTCCCGACGGTCTGGCTCTCGGTCCTCGCGGTGCTGTCGGAGCGCGGCTCGCGGCTGCCGGCCGCCCGGCTGTTCGTCTCCGGTGGCGCCCCGCTGCCCGCCGCGCTGCTGGCGGAGGCGGACCGGGCCGGGCTGCCGCTCATTCACTCCTACGGAATGACCGAGGCGACCCCGCTCGTCCTGGTCGGCCAGATGAAGTCCACGCTCGCGCGCGAGCCCGCGGCGGCCGGATTCGCGCGGCGGCTCCGGCAGGGCCTTCCCGTTCCCGGGGTCGAGGTATCGGTGGTCACCGAGGACGGTCGTCCGGCCCGCCACGACGGTGCGGAGATCGGCGAGCTGCTGATTCGCGGGCCCTGGGTGGCCGAGGAGTACGAACGCGACCTGCGCGGCGCCGCGGTGTTCGTCGACGGCTGGTATCACACCGGTGACATCGTTCTCGATCGACGACCAGGGCTACGTGAAGGTCGTCGACCGCAAGGCCGACCTCATCAAGAGCGGCGGGGAATGGATCTCGACCGTGGACCTCGAGAACGCTCTCCTCGAGCATCCAGCCGTGCGGCTGGCCTGCGTCGTCGGCCTGCCCGACGAGCGGTGGAGCGAGCGGCCGGTCGCCGCGCTCGTGCTCGAGCCCGGCGTGCGCGACCCGGCCGATGACGAGCTACGCCGTTACCTGGGTGCGCACTTCCCGAGATGGTGGCTGCCCGAGCGATTCATCAGGCTGGACGCGCTGCCGCTGACCTCGGTCGGCAAGTACGACAAGAAAGGGCTGCGGTCCCTCCTCAACGGCGGCCGGACCGCTCGCCTGGATACGCGCCCGGATACGCCGTGACCGCCGGCGAGTCCGATGTCCTGGTGCTTGGCGGAGGCGGGGCCGGGCTGTGCGCGGCGTTGTCGGCGGCGGAAAGCGGCGCGAGGCTGGTAACGATCCTGGAGGCGGCCGCGGCGGTGGGCGGCAGCACCGCCCTGTCAGCCGGCAGCTACCTCGCCGCCGGGACGGCCGCGCAGGCCAGGGCCGGGTGGGCGGGCGACACGCCCGAGGCCATGCTCGATCACCTGCTCACCGCGAGTGGCTTCGATGTCGAGACCGGAGTCGCGCGTACGCTCTGCGAGCAGGCCGTTCCGACGCTGGCGTGGCTTGAATCGCACGGGGCCGCTCTGGCCGTTGACGGTCTCTACCGAGCGGGGCGGGAGACGTTTCCGCGCTCTCACCGGTTCGCGGGCCAGGGCGCCGGGCTGGTGGCGGCGCTGCAGGGGGCGGCGCTCACGGCCGGAGTAGCGATACTGGCCGGCCACCGGGCCACCGAGCTGATCGTCCGCGACGGCAAGGTCGGCGGGGCTAAGGTCGGCCGCGAGTCCTTTCCCGCGCAGGCGGTAGTGCTGGCGACCGGTGGCTTCGCCCACGACGCCGACCTCGTGCGGCGCCACCTCGGTGCCGAGGTGGCCTGGCCCGGTGCCTCGGCCTCGTCACCGGCGGCGGAGACCGCGCGCGGCGATGGGCTGCGGCTGACCGCCGGGCTGGCGTGCCGAACCTGCGAGCGCGGCGGCACGGTCGTCCGGCTGAACCCGAGCTTTCCCGCTGGCGATCTCTACCTGCCGCCCTGGCTGCTGCTGGTCGACGCCGACGGGCGGAGATTCGCCGACGAATCAGCCCCGCCGCAGACCTTCCGCGAGGTCGTGGGCCGCCGCGGCGGGCGCTGCTTTGCCATCTTCGATGAGGCGGGACGGACGGCCTTCGGCGCCCCGCGCAAGGGTCTGCTGCGAGGTGTCAGCTGGGCGGAGGCGGTCGTGCAGCAGCTCGCGGCCGGGCGGATCGCGTGCGCGCCCGACCCGGGGCGGCTCGCCGCCGCGCTCGGCCTGGCGGCAGGGCCGCTGTCGGCCACCATGGCCCGCTACGACGACGCCTGCCGGGCCGGCGCCGATCGCGACTTCGAGAAGCCGGCCGAGCATCTGCGTCCGGTCCGCACCCCGCCGTTCTACGCCATCGAGCTGCGCCCGCATATCGTGCTGATCTCCGGATTCGGTCTGGAAATCGACCCCGACGGCGCCGTCCGCGGACCGGACGGCAGCCCCGTCGGCGGCCTGTTCGCCGCCGGGGAGGTCACCGGCAACGCGGTCGGCGCCCGCTATCCAGGACAGGGCGCGGCGATCACGAACGCCTTGGTCTTCGGGCGGATCGCGGGCCGCGCGGCGGCCCGCTCCCGCCGCGACCCCGCTCTCGAGACCGGACCGTCGGCGCCCCGGCGATAACGAACGCAGGCGACCTTGCCATAACGAACTCGGTAACGACGCGGGCGCACCCTCGTGCCATGACAACTGAGCCAAGGCTGGGCCGTGCTTGCCTGGTCATCGACGGCAAGCTGGTCGACACCGATCGCTATGAGCCGGTGATCGACCCGGCGACCGAGGCCGTCATCGGGGAAGCACCGCTCGCCGCGCCGCACCAGGTCGATGCGGCCGTGTCGGCCGCGCAGGCCGCCTTCGTCACCTGGCGCGCCGACCGCGGCGCGCGTAATGCGGCGATGCTCGCCGCGGCCGACGCCCTGGACGGCGCCGCCGGTGAGATTGCGTCCCTGATCACGGCCGAGAACGGCAAGCCGCTGGCCGAGAGCTCCTGGGAAGTGTCGAGCCTCGCGGCCTTCCTGCGTTATCAAGTCGGGGTCGAAGCCCCGCGCCAGGTGCTGCGCGATGACGACAGCGCCTTCGTCGAGGTGGTGCACCGCCCGATGGGCCCGGTGGGCGCGATCACCCCCTGGAACGCGCCGGTCTACGTGGCCGGGATCAAGCTGGCCCCGGCCCTGGCCGCCGGCAACACGGTGATACTCAAGCCCTCGCCGTTCACACCGCTATCGTCGCTGCGCGTCGGGGAAGTCCTACAGACGGCGCTTCCCCCGGGCGTGGTCAACGTCATCAACGGCGATGGCGAGGTCGGGGCCGCGATGACGGCGCACCCGGGGCTGCGCGCCATCACCCTCACCGGCTCTACCGCCACCGGCCGGGCGGTGGCGATGTCGGCCGCAGGCGACCTGAAGCGGGTGACCCTCGAACTGGGCGGCAACGACCCCGCGGTGCTGCTCGACGATTTCGATGTCGAGCGGTTCGGCCCGGCCCTGTTCTGGGCGGCCATGCGGGGGACCGGGCAGGCGTGCGTGGCGGTCAAGCGCGTGTACGCGCCGCGGAGCAAGGCCGCAGCGGTGACCGAGTTCTTCACCGAGCTGGCCAGGACCGCGGTGGTCGGAGACGGTCGCGACCCGCAGACCCAGCTCGGCCCGCTGACGACCAAGCCGCAGTTGGACCGGGTCACCAGCCTGGTCGACGACGCCCGCGCCCGCGGCGCCCAGATCACCGTCGGCGGCCACCGGATCGACCGCCCCGGGTACTTCTACGCGCCGACCGTGGTGACCGAGGTGGCTGACGGCACGGCGATCGTCGACGAGGAGCAGTTCGGTCCGGTCCTGCCCGTCATCGCCTATGACGACGAGGAAGACGCCATCGAGCGCGCCAACGCCGGCAATTACGGGCTGGGCGCGTCAGTCTGGTCGCCGGACGTGCCGCGCGCCGCCGGCGTCGCCGAGCGGCTTGAGGCGGGCGCCGTCTGGGTAAACGCCCACCGGGTCACCCTCGGCGCGGCCCAGCCCTCGCACGGATGGAAGCACAGCGGCGTCGGGACCGAGAAGGGACTCTGGGGCCTGCTCTCCTTCACCGAGCTTCAGGTGCGCCACCAGCCCCGCCAGTGAACCAAACGCACGGCATAACGGGAACGTTCACGGTGCCGGCCGAGACTGATTCCATGACTACGCACCAGCCTGCTGCCCCTGGCGGCACTCTCGCCACCGACACGATCACCGACGTCGTCGTCTGCGGAACCGGCGCTGCGGGGCTCGCCGCCGCCCTGTCGTCCGCCAGGCACGGAGCGCAGGTCCTCCTCCTGGAGCGGACCGAGCTGGTGGGCGGCACCACCGCGACCTCCTCCGGCCTCATCTACGCGCCCGGCAGCACCAAGATGGCAGAAGCCGGCGTCACCGAGGATCTCGACGCCGCGCTCGACTACCTGGCCGCCTGCGCCAGGACCGGCTTCGACCGCGAGCGCGGCCGCGTGTTCGTTACTGCGGCCCGCCCGGTGATCGCCGATCTGGAATCGGCCGGGGTACGGCTCCGGCGGACCGGACTGGCCGACTTCTACCCCGGGGAAACCGGCGCCTCGGTGAGCCGTCCGGTCGCGCTCGAACCCTTCACCGCCGCGGTTCTCGGGGAGTGGGAAGAGTCCGTACGGCGTAGCCCGTACCGCGCACTGGAGTCGGGGGGTATCTGGACGGGCGGCACCGCCCTGGTAGGAGCGTTGCTGCGGGCCTGCCTGGACGCCGGCGTGCAGGTCTGGACGCAGGCCCGGGCGCAGGAACTGCTGCTCACTGACGGGGTGGTGCGCGGGGTTCGCGTCACCGGCGCGAATGGCGACGCGACAGTGCACGCACGGGCGGGTGTCGTCCTCGCGACCGGCGGCTACGAGTACAGCCCCTCCCTTCTCGGCCGGTTCCTCCCGCAGATCGAGGGAGCATGGAGCTCGCCTGGTAACGAGGGCGATGGGCTGCGCCTGGCGGAGTCCGCCGGAGCCGCGCTTGGCAGCATGGACAGCGCTCAGTGGTATGCGCTGGTCCGGATCCGCGACGAGAACCGAGAGGGCACGCCCCGTTTCGATGACTCCGCCCCAGCCCGCTGTCTGCCCGGATCGCTGATGGTGGACAGCACAGGAGCCCGGTTCGTCAACGAGGGGGCAAATTTCCACGACGTCGGGCGGGCCGTTGCCGACAATTCGTCTCGGCCGGCCTGGCTGGTAGTCGACGAACGTTTCGCGCAGCGGTATGGCCCGCGCTGCTTCGGTGACGCCGGGCCGGGCAGCAGCGGGTGGGTCACCGCCGGCTCCGCCCGCGATGTAGCCAGCGTGCTGGGCATCGACACCGCGCGGTTCGACGAGACGATCAAACGGTTCAACGACGATGCCGCCGCCTTCACCGATACCCAGTTCGGCCGCGGGTCCTCCGCCTTCGACCAATCCTGGGGCGACTCCGAGCAGACAGGAGCCGCGGCCTGCCTGGGCCCGCTGGCGACGCCGCCCCTGCACGCCACTCGGGTCTACGCCGGGTTGTCCGGCACCAGCGGCGGGCCCGCGACGGACGGCTCGGGCCGGGTGCTGCGGCCCGACGGCACCCCGGTACCGGGGCTGTGGGCAGCGGGCAACGCGATGGCATCGTTCCTGGGCGACGGCTGCCCGGGCAGCGGCTCCACGCTCGGCCCCGCCCTCGTCTTCGGAACCCTGGCGGGCCAGGACGCCGCGGCGCGGTCCGGCCACGCATGAGCATCGACCCCCCCAACCCCGACGCCCTGAACGCACTCGACGCCGGGAGCACCGTTGCCATCGTCGGCGCGGGACTCGCGGGCGTGCGGACCGCCGAGGCTCTGCGCCGACGCGGCTTCGCCGGTCGCGTCCTCCTTTTCGGCGCCGAGCCGCATCCACCCTACGAGCGTCCGGTTCTCTCCAAGGACTTTCTGACCGGCCCGGTGACTGACCTTCCGGTGCTCACAATGCGACCGGATGTGAGCGCCGAGTCGATCGACATCAGAACCGGCACCGCCGCCGCCAGGCTCGACCCGTCCCACGGGGTGCTCCATTTCGCCGACGGCACTCAGGTGCGCTACGACCGCCTGGTGATCGCCACCGGAGCGCACAGCCGTCGCCTGCCCGGACTGCCCGCAGGTCTGCACCGGATCCGCGGCTACGAGGACGCGCTGCGCCTGCGACGGGCGCTGGCGGGCGGCGGTGAGGTGGTCATCATCGGCGGGGGGTTCATCGGCTGCGAAGTAGCCTCAAGCGCCCGGGCACTCGGCTTGCCGGTGACGGTCGTCGAGGCGCTGGGCGACCCGCTTGCCCGCGTGCTTGGCCCGGCGGTCGCACAGCGCATCACCCGTCTGCACGAGAACCACGGCGTGCGGATGGTCGGCGGCAGCCCGGTCCGGGCGGTAACCGGCATGCCCGGGCAGTGGCGGGTGCGGCTCGATTCCGGCCAGGACCTCGACGCCGCGGTCGTCGTCGAGGCGGTCGGCGCGGTGCCGTCCACCGCCTGGCTCGCCGGCTCCGGCCTTGATCTGGCCAACGGCGTCCTGTGTGACGCGACCGGGCAGACCTCCGCGGTCGGCGTCTACGCCCTGGGTGACGCCGCCTGCTGGCTGGACCCGCGCACCGGCCGCCACCAACGGCGGGAGCACTGGACGGCGGCCGTAGAGCAGGCCCACATCGTCGCAAGGAACCTGCTGGCCGCCCCGGGCGAGCAGCAGATGTACAGCGGCTTGCCCTATGTGTGGAGCGACCAGTACGGCGTCCGGATCCAGACCCTCGGTACCGTGGCGCCCGACGTCACGGTGAAACTGATCCAGGACGACGACAACCGGCTGCTCGCCCTCTACACGACATCGTCCCAGGTCATAGGGGTGGCGGCGATGAACAACGCCCGGGTGCTCACCCGGATGCGCCCGCTGCTCGAGCGTGGCGCCGATCTCGGCGACGTTCGCGCGCTGCTGGAGACCCTGCCTACTCGATGACGGTGGCCTACTCGGTGACGATGATGGCCGCCGCCGGGCACATCTGCGCGGCCACCCGGACGGCTTCGTGCTCCTCGGGTCCCGGCTCGGCCTTGAGCAGCAGGACCTGACCGTCTTGGTCGTCCTGATCGAACACGCTGGGGGCCTGCAAGACGCAGTGCCCTCCGGCGACACAAGTATCCCGCTCAACCCTGACAAGCATGGTCCCGCCTTTCCGTCACCGGATTGCCTTCTACGCCAAGTGTTGGATTCACCACGTGATGGGCAGTCGCCGGACGCCGTAAGACACCGACTCGTCCGTGAACTGCAGACCTTCGAACGGGATGTCAAGCCGGAGCGACGGCAGTCGCCGCAGGAGCGTCGACAGGGCGATCTGGAGCTCAAGCCGGGCGAGGTTCTGCCCCAGGCACTGATGCACCCCGTACCCGAACGCGAGATGGCGTCGGGCGTCGCGTCGGACATTCACCTGATCCCCGTCCGGGAAAACCGCGGCGTCTCGGTTGGCCGAGGAGGTCAGCAGGAACACGCCCTCGCCGGCCCGGATGGTGACCCCGCCCACTTCGACGTCTTCCCGGGCGGCGCGCCGGGTTGAGAACGGGATAATGGTGAGGTAGCGCAGGAGCTCCTCGACGCCGGACACCACCGTCTCCGGTGACGACAGGAAGGCCTGGCGCTGATCGTCGTTCTGGAGCAGGGTCAGCAGGCCGAGCGAGAGCATGTTCGCGGTCGTCTCGTGGCCCGCGCTGATCAGCAGCCGCCCCAGCGCCACGATGTCGCCGTGGGTGAGCTCGCCCGTCGCCAGGTGCTCGGTGATCAGCGCGCTGAGTATGTCGTCCCCCGGCGCCTGCTCCTTCTTCGTGACCAGGTCATCGAGGTAGGCGAGGAGCTCGCCGGTGGCCTGAAGGGTATCGTCCTTCGATCGGCGGTAGTCGATCCGGGTGCTCGAGCGTGACTCGATGAACTCGTGATCCTCATACGGAGCGCCGATGAGCAGGGAGATGACCTGAGACGGCAGCGGCAGGCCGAAGAGCTTGACGAAATCCGCGCCCGGCCCGGCCGCGACCAGCGCGTCGATCAGCTCGTCGACGATGCGCTGCACCGGTTCCCGCATCGCCGCGACCCGCTTGACGGTGAAGTGCCGCTGAATCATCCGGCGTTGCACGTCGTGCTCGGGCGGATCCATCCGCAGGAACGTCCGCTCCTGGGCCGCAGTGGCCCCGACACCCTCGCTGACCTGCGGGTAGCCCCGAGAGGAGGGCCGTGCCGAGAGCCGGCTATCGCCGAGCAACGCCAGCACGTCGGCGAACCGGGTCACCAGCCATACCGGTTGGCCGTTCCACAGCGTCGCCCGCGAAATCGGCTCCTGCTCCCGCAGCCGCCCGTATTCAGGCGGCGGATCAAGCGGGCAGCCGCGGCGCATGGGGAAGTTGGCCTGCGTCTGGTCCTGGGTTTGCGTCATCGAGGCTGACCGTTCTCGTCCAGGTCCTGGTCGAGGTCGAGCCTGAGCATCCGGATGGCGTTGCCGCGGCAGATCTTGTAGACGGTCTCCTGCGACAGGTGGGCGAAGTGATCTTCGGCCAGCTTCTTGGTGTCGGGCCAGGTCGAGTCGGTGTGCGGGTAGTCGACCTCGAAGGTCGCGTTGTTGACGCCGACCAGGTCGAGGTTCTTGACGCCAACGTCGTCGCGGAAGAAGCAGCCGTATACCTGGCGGTAGTAGTAGGTGGACGGGGGCTCGGGGATCGAGTCGCCCAGGCCGATCCACGCCCGGTGCTGGTTCCAGAACGTCGTCCATCCGCATCAGGGCGTAGGGAATCCAGCCGATCTGGCTCTCCGAGTAGGCGAGCTTCAGGGCCGGGTGGCGGATCAGGATGCCGGAGAAGATGTAGTCGGCCAGGGATGCCATCGCGTTGTTGAACGACAGCGAGATGCCCACCGCCGCGGGTGCGTCAGGCGAGGTGGCCGGCATCTTGCTCGACGATCCGACGTGCATGCAGATGGCGGTCTCGGTCTCGGCGCAGGCCAGGAAGAACGGGTCCCAGAAACCGCTGTGGATGCTCGGCAGCCCCAGGAAGGCGGGTATCTCGCAGAAGGCGACCGCGGTGAACCCGCGGGCTGCGTTGCGCCGAACTTCCTGGGCCGCCAGTTCGGCGTCCCACAGCGGCACCAGGCCCAGCGGTATCAGCCTGCCGCCGGACGGGCCGCACCACTCCTCGTGCAGGAAGTCGTTGTAGACCTTGAGGCACGCGAGGCCGAGTTCCTTGTCCTTGCCCTCGGCGAAGGTCTGCCCGCAGAACCGCGGCATGGTGGGGAAGCAGAGCGATGCTTCCATGTGATTCATGTCCATGTCCGTCAGCCGCTCGGTGACGTCCCAGCAGCCTGGGCGCACATCCTCGTAGGTGACGGGGACGTTCTCCCGCAGATCGAGCGGGAGCCCGACGGACGCGTTGATGCGCTTGAGCGCGATCGGCGCGCCCTCGTACATCCAGTAGTCGCCCACGGTGCCGTTCTCGCCGAAGTCAACCTTCCAGTCCTGACCGGAGATACGCGTGATCTTCTCGATCTTCCCCCGGTGAATGCGGGGGGCGGCCTCCTGGAACTTGGCGGGCAGCCGTGATGTCCACACGTGCGCGGGTTCCATGATGTGGTCGTCCACGCTGATGAAGCGCGGAATCGTCGGGCCGGAGATTCCGGGCTGAGTCATTGCATTACCTCCGAATGCCACCTGCGGGCTGAACAGACACTCTGGCCGCCCGTCGTTATGCGCCGCGTTATCCACGGCGTGCGGTCAGGCGGTGCGTACCGCGCCTTCGCTCACCGGCGAGCCGACGAGAAATAGCCGCCGTGCGTCGCCCGGCGCCAGGCCTATTTCCCGCAGTGCCTCGGCCGCGCGCCGGTACACCGCCATGCACGAGACCTCGGTGCCGGTCGAGCGCTCGATGGAGAACAGCAGCCGGTAGGCCGGGTCGCTGTACCTGTTCCTGGTCAGGGTCAGCTCGCACTGCTCGCGGGCAGCGGGCTGCCGGCCCTGCTCGGCCAGTTGCCGCGCGAGGGTCAGCCTGGCCTCCTCTTCCAGCACGTCAACCCGGTATCTCCGCTGCTCAGCCCAGGGGAGGGGGCTGTCCTCGAGGTAGCGGCCCTGCACCTGGCCAAGGGCGGCCTCGAGCGTCGCGGTTCCGTCCCTGGAGCACCCCCGGGCGAGCGCCGACTCCAGCTCCGCGTCGGCCGAGCCGAGCCGGACGCTGTCCGGCAGGGCGACCAGGTTCGGGTGGCGACGGATCACGGGGATGCCGGTAGTGACCCGGAACTTATGGGTGACCTGGCGGAAGTGGTTACCCGCGTGGCCGGGCTCGGAGTCGGGGAAGAGCTGGCACGCGATTTCCGAACGGGGAACCCCGTGCGGGCGGAGGGCCAGGAAGGCGGCCAGTTCGATGATCTTGAGCCTGCCGATGCCGAGCCGGCGGCCGTCCAGTTCGAGATCGCGGTCCGACCCGAAGGGGAGCACGCGCAACTGCTGGACGACCTCACCCGGGAGTTCCCCGGCCTTGGGGCGCGAGGGCACGGCCGCTAGGACAGGCTGGGAGCCGCTGGCAGAGCTGCCATGGTCCATATCCACCTCCGTTGGCTGATTTCTCACAGCCTCAGGCCGGGGCGGTCCCCAGGACACGCGTGTTTCTACGTGAATCGGCTACGTGTTTCCGTCGCGTAACGGGGGGCAAGGCGCGGGTAACAGCGGCTGGCGGTTGGGTAACGGCCGAAATAACGGCCGCTCTCGCAGCCTGACGGGAGCCGCACCGGTCAGACGTGCGGCAGTTGCGAGAGGGTGAAGCCGCCGATGACGTCCTTCGGTCTGATCATTCCCCAGCGGGCGGCCATGTTCGGAGTGGCCTCGCTGCCTGAACTGCTGCGGCTGGCGCCGGTGGCCGAGAGCTCGGGATTGATGGACACCGTGTGGGTCGGTGACAGCCTCACCTCGAAGGCGCGCGCTGACTCGCTCAGCTGCCTGGCGGCACTCGCGGGAATGACCGACCGAATGAAGCTCGCGGTGGGATGCATGGCGAGCTTCCCGGTCCGCGATCCGGCGCTGTTCGCCTATCAGTGGGCCTCGCTCGACGAGGTCTCGGGCGGGCGGATGCTGCTGGCCGTCTGCAATGGACTGCAGAAACGGGACGGGGCTTCCGAGAAGGAAGGGCAGCACTTCGGCGGGGTGCCGGACAAGGAGCGAGCGTCCCGCCTTGAGGAGTACATGGACCTGGTGCGCGAGCTGTGGACGGGCGAGCCGGTCAGCTTCGAGGGGCGCTACGCGCACTACACCGACATCCAGATCAGGCCGACGCCGGTGCAACAGCCGTGCCCGATCTGGATCAGCGCCAACCCGGCCGGGCCGAACGCGGCCAAGGTATTGCGCCGGGTGGCGGCGAAGTCCGACGGGCTGCTCACGCTGCAGTACTTCCCCGGCTACATCGCCGCCATCCGCGCCCAGCTGGGAGCGGAGCTGCGGGCAGTCGGCCGGCGGCCGACGACTTCCCGGTCGCGGCGTATCACAGCATCAACATCGGCGACGACGCCGAACGCTGCCTGGATGAGGCGCAGCGGTTCTTCGACGAGTACTACGGGCTCGGGATGTTCGACCGGGACACGGCCCGGTCGATCACCGCGATCGGCCCCCCGGAGGAGTGCGCGGAGCAGTTGCGCACTCTCGTCGCCGAGGGGGTCACCCATGTCGCGCTCCGGATCGCGTCCTGGCGGCAGCGCGAGCAGCTCGACCTGGTGCTCGAGAAGGTGCTTCCCATGCTTGCCCGGTGAGATCAAAGACCAATCGATATCGAACGGACGCGTGCTTCGCGTGGCAGGGAGCAATGGGCCTGATGCGCGGAGCCACGCGTCCGTTCGAGATACCGATCTTTGCTTTTGCCTGATCTAGAGGGGAAAGGGACGGCGGTGACACTGCTGCTCGACGACGAGGACGTGCGCGCCGCCTGCGTGCTCCCGGACCTCGTATCCAGCCTGGCCGACGGCCTGCGCAAGGGCGGCGAGGCCTCCGGCGCGCTGCTCCCGGAGCGCATGAACCTGAGCCTGGGGGCGACGTTCCTGCGGGTGATGCCGGCCATGCTGCCGGAGGCGGGCGTCTACGGCCTGAAGTTCTTCCAGGGGTCGATGGCCGACGGCGTCCGCTACCTCATCCTGATCGGATCGCTGGCCAGCGGCGAGCTGCTCGCCGTCCTCGACGCGGCCTACCTGACGGCCGCGCGTACCGGCGCGACCAGCGCGGTTGCCACCGCCGCGCTGGCCCGCGCGGACGCGGCCAGCGTCGGGGTGATCGGGTCGGGCCTCGAGGCGCGGACGAACCTGCTGTCGATCGCCGCCGTGCGGCCGCTGGCGGATGTCCGCGTCTACAGCCGCAGCCCGCAGCGGCGGGCCGCGTTCGCCGGCGAGATGACGCAGCAGCTCGGCATTCCGGTCGCCGCCTGCGAGAGCCCGGCCGAGGCGGTCGCGGGCGGTGACATCGTGCTGGTGGCCACCAACACCGGAACCAACGGCCCCGTCGCCTTTCGCGGTGCGCTGATCGAGGAAGGCCAGCATGTCGTCTCCATCGGCTCGACCTCGCCGACCCTGCGCGAGATCGACCCCGCGACCTTCACCCGCGCCGACCTGGTGGTCCTCGACGCAGCGCCCGAGCAGGTCAGCCGGGAATCCGGCGATGTGATCGAGCTGACGCGGGAACGGCCTGACTGGGATGAGCCTGTCTCCCTGGGCGATCTGCTGGCGGGCCGGGCCACCGGAAGGCGGTCGGCGCGGGAGGTCACCTTGTTCAAGTCCGTCGGCACCGCGGAGCAGGACCTCATCGCGGCGCTGCATGTGTACGAAACCGCCCGCCGCCGGGGCATCGGCCGGGACGTCCCCGAACTCGCCCAGCCCAAGCTGTTCTGACCGCCGCGGCCGAGCCGTCGGCGACAAGCCCAGATCGAGGAGAGAGCGCATGACTGTCGAACAGGTCTCGTTCACCAGCGCCGGCGAAACGGTGCGGGGCGACCTTTACCTACCCGAGTCCCCCGGCCCGCACCCGATCGTAGTGATGGCGGGCGGCTGGTGCTACGTCAAGGAGCTGCGACAGCCGCAGTACGCGGAGGAATTCGCCAGCCGGGGAATAGCCGCCCTCGTTTTCGACTACCGGCGGCTCGGTGTCAGCGACGGCGAGCCGCGCCAGCACATCATCGCCTGGGACCAGATCGAGGACTACCGCAACGCGATCACCTATCTGGAGTCACGCGACGACATCGACGGCGACCGGGTGGGCGCCTGGGGGATCTCCTACAGCGGCGGCCACGTTCTGATCCTCGGCGCGATCGACCCCCGGGTGAAAGTCGTGGTCAGCAACGTGCCGGTCATCGACGGCTGGGTCAACATGAACCGCGTGCACGGCAGCGAGCGGATGCGCCGGCTCCAGCAGCTGGTGCTCGACGACCGCAGGAAGCGCTACGCCACCGGCGAGCACTCCTACATCGGCATGTCCGCGACCCCGCGCGGGATCGACGACGAGTTCACGGTCTGGCCCTTCGACGAGATCCGGGAGGTGTTCCTCGAGCTCCAGAAGACGCAGGCGCCGACCCACGAGCACCGCAACACGATCGAGTCGCTGGAGAGCCTGCTGGACTACAACGCCGCCCCCTACGCCCGGCGGATCGTTAACAAGCCGGTCATGATGATCGTGGCCGAGGAGGACGACATCACGCTGTGGGACCTGGAGACGGAGGTGTTCCAGTCCATCCCCTCGGTCGACAAGAAGCTCGTGGTGCTGCCCTCGACCAGCCACATGACGCTCTACAGCGACCTGACCGCCCTCGACCTCGCGGCGAAGGCGGCGGGTTCCTGGTTCGCCGCCCATCTGGCCGCGCCCCCCTCGGTCGAGGCCATGATCAAGGAGTTCCTCTGATACCGGGCCCGGGGCGGGCTGGCGCCGCGATGAGCGATCCCTTCCGTCTCGACGGCCAGGTCGCCGTCATGGTCGGCACCAGCCCGAACATCGGCGCGGGCATCGCCCTGCGGCTGGCCGCCGCGGGAGCGGCGGTGGCCTGCGTCGACCTCGATCCCGCGGTCGCCCGGGCGGTGGCGGACGAGATCACCGCCTGCGGCGGGCACTCGGCCGCCTTCGCCTGCGATGTGACCGACGAGTCGCAGGTAAGGCGGGCACTCGACGCGGTGACGACGGAGTTGGGGCCGCCCGGGCACCTCGTCAACGGCCCCGTCCGGTACCTGGAGAAAGGCATCCGGGCGATGACGCTGCCCGAATGGCGCTCGCAGCTGGCGGTGCTGCTTGACGGCCCGTTCCTGTTCACCAAGCACGTCGCCGAACGGCTCATCGCGGCCGGCGCGGCCGGCTCGGTGCTCAACCTGATCTCGACTGCGGGCCACCAGGGCGAGCCGGGCAACATCGGCTACGCCACCGCCAAGGCGGCGCTGCTGAACTTCACCCGGTCAGCCGCGGTCGAGCTGGCGCCCTACGGGATTCGGGTGAACAGCCTCACCCCGACCTCGACCGACCTGGCCGAGGGGCTCGAGCGCAGCCGGCGCTGGGGGATGTCGACCATCCTGCCGCAGCACGTCGAGGCGATCGGGCTGGCCGCCCGGCAGGTTCCGCTCGGCTGGCTGCCCGCGCCGAGCGACTATGGCAACGCCGCGGTGTTCCTGGCGTCGCCCGCCGCCCGGGCGGTCACCGGGGTGGACCTGCCGGTGGATTCCGGTTCGCTGGCGAAGTACTGGCGGGTCAAACCAGAACCGATCCCAACCTCCAACGGGAGGCCATGATGCACTACTCGTCCGGCGAGGCACGCGACTGGGCGCTGGAGCACCTCAGCGGCGTCTGCAACGTCATCATCCCGTCCTTCAGCGCCGATCTGACGACCGTCAACGAGGCGGCGACCAGGCACGACGTCCGACGCGAGATCGAGCTCGGGTTCAGCGGCGCCCTGATCGTGGCTGAGACCGCCACCACCAAGGACGAGTACATCAAGATCACCGAGTGGGCGGCCGACGAGGCGCGCGGCCGGCTCATCCTGTTCTTCCACGCCAGCTTCAACACCCTGGCCGAGAACATCGAGATGGCCAGGCGAGCGCGGGACGCGGGGGCGGACATGGTGCTGCTCTCGTACCCGTCCAGCTTCTACCCCCGCGATCTGCGCCAGGTCTACGACTACACGGCCGAGTTCTGCCGCAGCACCGATCTCGGCGTCATGCTGTTCCCGGTTCCGCTTTGGGGCTTTGAGCGACTCCATCCGTCTTCGATCCCCGTCGGGATACTGGAGGAGATGGTCGACACCCTCCCCAACGTGGTGTCGATCAAGGCCGAAGGGGGAATGCCGGCCATCGCCGGCTTCACCGAGACGTGGAACCGACTGCATCAGCGGGTGGTGGTGACGATGCCGCTCGAGCAGCAGGCGATCCCGCTGGCGACCATCGTGCCGCTGCGGCTCATCGCGACGTCGAACACCGAGTGCCTCGGCGGCGCGGTCCCGCAGATGCTCGAGCTGTGCCGGGCGGGGGAGTACGAGAAGGCGATGGCCCGCTACTGGGAAGTCCACCCCGCGCGGCTGGCTAACGAGCGCATCGGGGTGGCGGGTGCCAACAGCGTGCACCGGATGGCATGGAAGTACCAGGCCTGGCTGACCGGCTTCAACGGCGGTCCCATCCGGCAGCCCACGCAGCGGCTGGTCGCCCCGCAGATGCAGGGATACCGGGCAGCCGCCGCGGTGGCCGGGATCCTCGACGCCCCCTCCGACGACGCGGAGTTCTTCGTCGGCCGCAATCCCTGCTGAGCCCGCTGTCGCTGAGTCCCGGGACCGGGGTTAGCGCGGCTCGCGGTTCCGCACGCTGTACCGCACCTGCAGGTCGGTGAACTCCTCCAGTCCCCAATGCCCCTTCTCCGCGCCCAGGCCGCTGTGCTTCACCCCGACGACCGGCTGGCGCGGCCCGAGGGTGGCCTGGTGGGTGTTCACCCAGACCTGCCCGGCCACCAGCCGGTCGGCCACCTGCTCCGCCCGCGCCGGGTCGGCCGACCAGGCGGAGGCGCCAAGTCCGTACTCGGTGGCGTTGGCCCGCTCGATCGCGTCGTCGGTGTCGGAGAACCTGATCACCGGCATGACCGGGCCGAACTGCTCCTCATCGACGAGCCGCATGCCCTCGGCGGCGTCAGCGACGACGGTGGGCCGGAAGAAGTAGCCCGGCCGGTCGATCGCGGTGCCGCCGGCCACGACGCGCCCGCCGCGGGACCGCGCATCCTCGACCAGGGCGGTGATCCGGGCGAACTGGCCCGCGTTCTGGATCGGGCCGAGTTCGACACCGTCGTCGCCGGGCGCGCCGACCACCGCCGCCCGCGCCCGCTCGGCCAGCGCGTCCACCATGTTGTCGTACACCGCTTCGTGGACGAAGACCCGCTTGGGGGCCACGCACACCTGGCCGCAGTTGTGGAACCCGGCCCGGAACAGATCCCTGGCCGCCTGCTCGACGTCAATGTCGCCCAGCAGAACCGCCGCGTCGTTGCCCCCCAGCTCGAGCGTGACCCGCTTCAGGTCGGCCGCGGCCGCGGCGGCGACGTGCAGGCCCGTCGCGATCGAACCGGTGAACGTCACCATCCGCGGCACCGGGTGCGCGGTGAGCATCGGCCCCAGGTCATCGCCGCCGCTCACGACGTTGAGAACGCCGGGCGGGAAGACGCCGGCCAGCAGCTCGCCCGCGCGCAACGTCGCCAGCGGGGTATAGGGGGACGGTTTCACCACGACCGGATTGCCGGCCGCGAGCGCGGGCGCGACCTTCATCGCCGCCATGTAGAGCGGGCCGTTCCACGGGGGAATCGCCACCACCGGCCCGACCGGGCGCCGCCGGACGACGACGCGAACGTCCTGGTCGTCGCTGAGGACCTCGGCCTCGGGCTCCACCAGGTCGGCGTAGAACCGGAAGAAGTTGGCCAGCCCGGTCGCCTGGAACCGGGCCTGGTGCCGGGGCGCGCCGAGCTCGCGGCTGACGAGGGCGGCGAGTTCCTCCGCGTGGGCGTCGATCACGTCCGCTGCGTCACGCAAACAGGCCCGCCGCTGGTCGGGATGCGCGGCCCAGTCGGCCGCGGCGGCCAGCATCGCGGTCATGACCTGCTCAACCTGTTCGCCGCTGCAGACCGGTGCGTAGTCCGTGACCTGGCCCGATGACGGGTCAATAACCGGGAAGGCTGAGATACTCGAAGCCGGCGCGCCGGCGATCGTCATCCGGTGTCCTTGGGCGGGAGAGACTACAGCGTGTGACACGAGCGCAATGCAACCATCACGGCAGCAGAACTTCAAGCCGCGCGCGAGGCGGGTAACGCCCCCGGTAATGAATCGCGAAAAATCTTAGATATCCGAGAACTGCCGTGTGAGGAGATTCATCGATGGCCGAAATTCCTGACGATCGGCAGCGCTGCCCGCTCCCGCACCTCGACGTTAACGACGCTGATATTCACGATCATCTCTACGAGACGTTCGCTGAGGTCCGGCGGGCCAGCCCGGTTGCCTACAGTGAGCGCTTCGGCGGCTACTACATGCTGACGCGCTACGACGACGTGCGTCACGCCGCCATGGATCACGAACGCTTCACGACGTCGCGCGGCGTGACGATCCCGACCATGAAGAAGAGCATGCCCGCCATCCCGCTTGAGGTGGACCCGCCCGAGCACACCGCTTACCGGCGGCTGCTGCTGCCCCGTTTCCGCCCAGCCAACGCGCTCGAACTCGAGCCGGTGATGGTCAGCACGATCGACCAGGCCATCGACGCGATCATCGACGAGGGCAAGGCCGATTTCTACGCCGACATCGCCGAGCCGGTCCCGCCGGTCATCGTGGCCCACGTGCTCGGCATGGACGTCGATGACTGGCGCAAGCTCCGGGCGTGGGTCAGCGCGAGCATCCACGCGTCCATGGGCGGCCTCGACGAGGACGAGCAGGCGAACACCGACCAGCTGGAGCAATACCTGCACGCGCTGCTTGAGCGCAAGCGCGCGGCGCCTGGTCAGGACCTGATCAGCACGCTGCTGGCGGAGAGCATCGACGGTGAGCCCCTGCCCGAGGAGCGCATTCTGGGCATCGCCTCGCTGATCGGGGTGGCCGGTCACGAGACCACGGTCAACGCCATTGCGAACATGCTGCGCTACCTGGGTCTGCATCCGGATCATCGCGACGCCCTTCTCGCCGACCCATCGCTGTTGCCGGCGGCGGTGGAGGAGATCCTGCGGTTCGACGCGCCGCAGATTCAGCTCGCCCGGGTGGTGACCAAGGAATGCCAGTTCGCCGGGCACACCTTCAGCGAGGGCGACCGGGTGGGGCTGCTGTGGGGCTCGGCCAATCATGACGAGGAGCACTTCGAGGACCCGGAGTCGTTCCGCCTTGACCGCCGCCGTAACCATCATCTGGCGTTCGGGGCCGGCGCCCACAAGTGCCTCGGCGAGCACTTGGCCCGGCTGGAGATCGCGGTGGTGACCCGCGAGGTTCTGCGCCGGATCCCGGACTACGAGCTGGTCAACCCGGACGCGGTTGAGTGGACACCCGGGATGAACCGCGAGATGCGGTCGTTGCCGGTGACGTTCCCGGCCGGGGGCAGCGGGTGAAGGCGCTGCGCATGCTCGCGTGGGGCCAGGCACCGGAGTTCGTCGACGTCCCGGTCCCCGCCCCTGGACCCGGGCAGGTGCTGGTGCGGGTGGCCGGGGTTGGCGCCTGCCATTCCGATCTCGCGATCATGGACACCCCGGCGGGCGGCGCCGGGCGTTACCCGCTGCCGTTCATCCTGGGCCACGAGACCGCGGGCTGGGTGGAGGAGGCCGGGCCGGGGGTGCGGCGGGTAGCGGCCGGCGACCCGGTGCTGGTCTACATCTCCTGGGGCTGCGGCCGCTGCGTCCGGTGCATCCAGGGGCTGGACCACTGGTGCCCCCAGCGCCGCCCGCTGGCCGGGATGGGCAGCGACGGCGGGCTGGCCGAGTACCAGCTGGTCCCCGACGACCGCTATCTCATCCCCCTCGGCGACCTCGATCCGCAGGCCGCCGGCCCGCTCGCCGACGCCGGCCTCACCGCGTACCACGCGGTGCGGCGGGCGCTGCGAGACGTCAGCGGGCCGGGTCAGACCGCATTGGTCATCGGCGCTGGGGGGCTTGGCCACCTGGCGATCCAGTTCCTGCGCGCGCTCAGCGACGTCGACGTGATCGCGGTCGACATCGACCCGGTTAAGCGGCGGCTTGCCCTCGACAACGGCGCGCACGCGGCGGCCGAGCCCGGGGACGCCGAGTCGCTGCTCCGCGAGCGCTCCCGGGCCGGAGGGGCCGGCATCGTCCTCGACTTCGTCGGATCGGACGCCACCATGGCGCTTGGCGCCCGCTCGGTCGCGGCGCTCGGCAGCCTGGTCATCGTCGGCGCGGCGATGGGCACCCTGCCGGTGTCGTTCGCCACCCTGCCGAGGGACGCCAACGTGAGCATCACCGGGATGGGCTCGATACCGGACCTGCATGAGGTCGTCGCGCTGGCCGGCCGGGGCGACGTCGCCGTCACCACGACCCGCTTCCCGCTGGCGGATGCCCTGAGCGTCTACCAGCGGCTGCGGGAGGGCAGCATCGTCGGCCGGGCGGTGCTGAACCCCTGAGTCCTCTTAGACGGCCGGGTTCTCTGCCTCGAACCCGGCCGGAATCCGGCCGTCGAGCAGGTTGATCGTCTTGTACTCGACGTACTCGTTGAATGCCTCGCGGCCGTGCTGGCGCCCGAGACCCGACGCCTTCCGGCCGCCGAACGGCGCGGCGGTGTTGGTGAGGTACCCGTTCACAGAGAACGTGCCTGCCTGGACCCGGCGGGCGACCGACAGCGCCCGGTTCGGGTCCTCGGTGAAGACGGCCCCGTGCAGCCCGTACGGGCTGTCGTTGGCGATGCGGATCCCGTCGTCGTCCGATCCGGAGTAGCGGATGACGGACAGCACCGGGCCGAAGATCTCTTCCTGCCCGATCGGGCTGTGGTTGTCAACGTCCGCGAAGACCGTCGGGTCGACGAAGTAGCCCGTCCGCAGGTGCCGTGGACGCCCGCCGCCGAGGATGAGCCGCGCACCCGACTCGGTCCCTGACTGCAGGTAGCCCTCGACCCGGCGCCGCTGCCGCTCGCTAATGAGCGGGCCGATCTCGGTCGAGGGATCGAACGGGTCACCGACCCGCAGGGTGCTGACCGCCGCGACGACGGCCGCCAGGACCTCGTCGTAGCGTCGCTCGGGCACCAGCAGGCGGGTGAGCCCGTTGCAGGCCTGGCCGCTGTTGTTGAACGCGCCGGCCCGCATGACCCGGGCGACGGTCGCGCTGTCGGCGTCATCGAGCACGATGGCGGCGGACTTGCCGCCGAGTTCCAGGCTCACCCGCTTGAGCTGCTCGCCGCAGATCGCCGCGATCCGCCGGCCGGCCGCCGTGCTCCCGGTGAACCCGATCTTGTCGACCCCGGGATGCCGGACCAGGTGCTCGCCGACCGAGCGGTCACCGGGGACGATGCTGACAACGCCGTCGGGGAAGCCTGCTTCGGCCACCGCCTCGGCCAGCAGGTAACTGATCAGCGGCGTCTCTTCCGCGGGCTTGACGACGACGGTGCAGCCGGTCAGCAGGGCCGGGACCATGTGCGCGAGGGCGAGGAACAGTGGGCCGTTCCACGGGACGATGACGCCGACCACGCCGACCGGCTCACGATCGACGATCGCCGCGGTGACCGGTCCGCGGCGCAGCTCGCTCGCCTGCCAGTCGGCGTACAGGGGCGTCATCGCGGTGATGTAGTCAGCCGAGCTGCGGGCGCTGCCGCGGGTAATCGGCGCGCCCATTTCCAGCGTGAGCAGTCGGCTGGCCTCGTCGGCCCGCTTGGTCAGCGCGGCCGCCAGTCGGCGCAGCACGTCGGCTCGCGCCCGGCGCCCCAGCCGTGGCCAGCGGCCGTGGTCGAAGGCCGTGCGCGCGACCGCGACGGCCGCATCGATGTCCTCGCCGGTCGCGGCCGGCACCCAGCCGATAGTCTCTTCGGTCGAGGGGGATACGACGCGGAGGCGTCCCGCGTCGGCGTTGGCGGGCGCCTGCCAACGCCCGCCGAGGAAGAACGTGTTCTTCTCGACCACTGCCGCCGCTTCCGCGATCATTGCCCGGCCTTCCGTTCCGCGAACGTTGCCTGCCCGTGAGTTGCCTGCCTCCCGCTGGTCTCGCCGGGGCTGCCGCCGCCGCCGGTGCCGCTGCTGCCGCTTCGCGGGCAGCCTCGGCCAAGGTGCGCCATGACGACGGGCGCGAAGTGCCGGAGCAGCGACAGGGCGAGCCGCGCCGCTCCATCGGGGAGCCGGCACACGCCGCGATCGGGCAGCGTGCTCATGAACTCCTCGAATTCGGTGAGTGAGACCTCGCCGACCGCGCCGTCCTCGAGCGCGCGCAGTGTGGCGGCCATGTCCGGCAGCCCGCGGGCGCAGGGCGGGCACTGCCCGGCGGACTCGTCCGCGAAGTACGCCAGGATTTCGGCCGCGACCGCCACCGGACACTGGTCCGGGCCGAGGACCTGCACCGACTTGGTGCCGAGGGCTGCCCCGATGGCCCGCAAGGACGCGTTGTCGAGCCGCACGTCGAGCTGGTCGGCGGCGATGAGGGCGCCAGCGTAGCCGCCGATGACGACCGCCGTCGGGTCGGCCTGACCGGTCTCGTCGAGCAGCGCCCGCAAGGGATAGCCGATCGGCCGCTCGGCGATGATGAAGGGGCCGCCGAACGGGCCGACGGTGAACAGGCCGCTGCCGGGCTCGTCCGGTGTTCCGACGCTGCGGTAGGCCGTTGCCCCGCCGGCGATGGCGAGGGCCACGTCGGCCAGGGTTTCCACGTTGTTGACGACCGTCGGCCGCCCGTGTAGCCCAGTTTCGCTCGGGTAAGGCGGCCGGATCCGGGGGAGCGGCGCGCCGGTTTCGATCAGCCTGATCAGGGCGCTCTCCTCGCCGGCCACGTAGCGCGGCGGCACCTCCTGGAACTGGATCTCGACCCCACGGAGGAGCCCGAAGGCAGCGGCGGCCTCGACGCTCTCACAGAACGCGGTCGCCGCCGCGGTGGCGTCGGCGTCGATGGCCACCACGGCCAGGTCCGCCCCGATGGCGCGCAGCGCGAGACGGAGGCCGTCGAGGACCAGCGCGGGCCGGTGCTCGAGCAGGTACCGGTCCTTGCCCGTGCCAGGCTCGCGCTCGGAGCCGTTGAGCACGACGACCGGCCTCTCGCCGGTCACCCGCTGCCACTTGGCCGCGGTGGGAAACAGCGCGCCTCCGTGTCCCCGCAGGCCGGCTTCCCGAACCGTCTCCGTGATCCGCTGCGGTGCCAGGTCGGTGAACCCGCCCTTCGCCACCCACTCCCGGACCTGCTCGACGTGGTTGCCGACGAACAGCCGGTTCGTCTGGGCAGCGTCAACCGGGGGACCGGGCTGCGCCCTCGGGGCATCCGGGCCCGGGGCATCCGCGCGCGGCGCGGCCCCCTCGAGCAGCTGCTCGAAGATCGCGTTCCGCGGGCACAGCGCGCTGGCCTCGAGCCCGCGGTTGCGGATGTCCGGGTCGGCCATGGCGCCGGCCGCGGTGGGGGCCACGTAACCCATGCCGTATCGGTCGAGGGCGAACACCTCGGGGGCGATGAGGGCGCAGACGCCCTGCCCGTCGCAGCGGGTTGCGTCGATCCGGAAGCGGACAGGCTGCTGTGTGGCTTGCAGGCGTCGATCCATGGGGTCCGTTCGCGGTTAGAGGATGATGCTCAGCGTGCCGTGGTCGTTCAGGGTCTCCTGATCGAGCTCGGCCCGGCGGAAGCGGATCTTGAACGACTCCCCATCGGGCACGAGCCGGTAGGTGTACTCGCCTACGTAGACGTTGAGCCCTTGCCGGTTGCGGTACACGGCGAAGTTGGCCCGCACCTCGACCTCGTCCCGCCCGTCGCCGCCCGGCCCGTTACCGGGCTGGTCGCCGGCCACCGGCCGGACCCGGACGTTGCCGATGATGCGCCGGGTGCGCGACCAGGGGAACTCGCGGTGGGCCTTGCGGCTGTTGAGCCGCTTGACGCGCGCGCCGATCATGGCCCGGGAGTCGGACACCAGCATGAGCGAGTCGGCCGGGCCGCCCTGCGGGCGCGTGGTGCTCGGCACCTCGTAACGCGCGTCGGCGGTGAAGAGGGTGAGCCAGGAGTCGAGCTGCCAGCCGTCAAGCAGCTCCGCCTCGTAGTAGAGGAAGTCCTCAACGGCCCGGCGCAATTCGGTGCCGGGAGCGGCGTTCGCGGGCAGCTGCATCGTCATGACGCCGCCTGCAGCGCCGCCGCGCGCGCCTCGGGGGACTGCACCCGGTCGGGGAACGTGCCGCTGTCCAGCATCGAGATGTACCCGCGCCAGAACGTGCGGATCTGCATCTCATCCTGGGGATTGGGTGTCCTCGACATGCCGCGGGAGATGTCACTCCACTGCGGCTCGTCAGCCTGGAAGCCCTGCTGGCACGACTCCAGCGCCTCGACGTCATCCGGGCTCGCGAATCCGCCCGGCCCGAGGAAGGTAAGGAAGCTGTCCAGCCGGCGCTGCAGTCGCGCGCTGCCCGGCTGCTCCTCCTTCGGCGCCAGCGCCCAGGCCTCGAGGCGGTGGCGGTTGGCCGCGAGCGGCTCGATGCGGCGGATGGTGATGGCCGCCACGTCGTTAATGATGAGATTGGGGAAGATCAGCAGATTGCGGAACGTCCCCGCCATCCGGCGCGCCCGCTCTTCGCCGTGCCTGCGGATGAGGTCGTCCAGGATGGCCTCGATGTCCTCGCGGGCGTCGTCACCGAAGAAGGGTTCCCAGAAGGCGATGGGGCGCGCCCACGCGGCCACGCTCTCCATCACCGCGTGCCCGTGGCCGAGATCGACGCCGCCGCCGGTCAGCAGCGCGCTGCTCCGCTGACCGCCCCCGCTGTCCTTGACGAAGTTGATGTACGTCGCGTGCACGGTCGGGGCGTGGTAGCCGTCCATGCTGTTCTCGACCATCAGCTTCCAGTTGGCGCCGACGCTGTACAGGTGCGTGCCGTCGACGACCCGCATGCCGTCGGCCGCCTGGTCGAAGACGAGATCGAGATATTCGGTGGCGGCGCCGAGGTAGTCAACCAGGTCGAGCGCATCCGGATCGAAGTTGATGAAGTAGAGCCCGCGGTAGCCATCGACTCGGGCCGGGCCGCGTAGCCCGTAGTCGTCCTTGCTGAAGCCCTGGCTGTACCCGTCGGCGCCCGGCGTTACCACCAGCTTGCCGTCGTTGCTGAAGGTCCACGCATGGTAGAAGCACTGGAAGACACGCGCGTTCCCGGCATCCTCGCGGCACAGCGTCGCGCCCCGGTGCGTGCACGTGTTGAAGAAGACCCGCACCCGACCGGCCGAGTCGCGCAGCAGGATGACCGGGCGTCCGGCCACCGTGCGCCGGACGTAGTCACCCGGCTGCTCGACCTCCGACTCGTGCCCGACGTAGAGCCAGCAGTGATCGAAGATCCGGCGCTGCTCTTCGGCGAATACTTCGGGCGAGGTCATCAGGGAGCGGTGAACGCGGAATATCCCGTTCTCCCGGTCATCGATCAGCGTATCGCGGGCGTAGCTCATGGCATCTCCACGGTTGCAGTGGTTGGGTGGTCATCGGCCGGGCAGATGATCTCGGCGATCTCGGGAGCCGAGTAGCCCAGCTCGGTGAGCACAGCCTTGGTATGCTCGCCCGCCAGCGGCGCCTCGAAGCCGGCCGCCGGACCCGCCCCGCCGAAGGTGCAGGGGGTGTTGATCGCCTGATAGTCGCCGCCGTCACGCCGTCGGATGGGCCGTAGCGCGCTGCTGCCCCGGATCTGGTCGTCGTTCACGGTGTCGACCAAGGTGCGAACCGGCGCCCAGGTGAGGCCGGATCGATCAAGTCGCGCGCCCCAGTCGGCCAGGGTCCGCTGCGCGAAGATCTCGTCGAGCGCGATCACGAGGGCGGGACCGTTCCCCTTGAGGCTGTCAGGGTCGCCGCCGCCGAAGCGCGGATCATCATCCAGCTGCGGCGCGCCGAGCGCCGCCACCAGCTGCGGCCAGTCCCGGGCCGGGAGCATGACCTGCAGCCAGAGCCAGCGTGCGTCGAGGGTGCGGAAGCAGTTCACGGTCGGAACAGGCGGGCGCAGCCGCTCGGTGGGGCGGTGCGCGCCAGTCAGCAGCGCGTCGGCCGCATCCGAGGCGGCCAGCCACAGGCCGGTGGTGACCAGGGAGGTAGTGACGTAGTCGCCGGCGCCTGACTGCGCCCGGGCGAACAGCGCGGCTAGGATGCCGGCCGCGAGCATCCCGCCGCTGGCGCGGTCGCCGAGTCCGCCCGCAGGCTGCGGCGGCTCGCCGTCCGGGCCGGTGAACAGGTCGGCCAGCCCGACGTAGGACCAGAACGCCCCGTGGTCGTAACTGCGGACATCGGCGCGCGCGGTGTCGAGCCCGTATCCGGTGATGTGCCCGTAGACCAGCCGCGGGCTGAGCGCGCGCACGGTCGGCGCGTCCATGCCGATCCGCCGCAGAGCCGACGGCCGAAGGTTGGTGATCAGAACGTCGGCTGACTGGACGAGTCGGTGGGCGGCCGCGACATCGGCCGGGCGGGTGAGGTCGAGGGCAATGCTCTGCCGCGAACGGTTGTGCACGTCGAAGCGCGGATTGGGCACCGAACCTGAGCCGACCGAGCCCGGGCCGCGGGCCGGATCGCCCTGCGGCGGCTCGATCTTGATGACCCGCGCACCCCAGTCGGCCAGCAGCGTGGCGCACGACGGAGCGGAGGCGAACCGGCCTAGCTCCACCACCGTGAGTCCGGCGAGCGGGCCGGGCGGGCCCTCGCGGCATTCACTGACGTCGTTTTGTGCGGGCACGACGTCATGCTGGGCCAGCCTCATTACCTCACGCGTTATGGACGCGCGCGACGGACTTCCCGCCCTGCGTAACGCCACACATAATGTGGCCCGGGTCACCCTGTGGGATCTGGCTTTCGACCTATCTCCCGCCCAAAGGGGGGCCTTATGAGTAAAGATGCGTCCGTTAGACGCCGCTGGAAAGTGACCGCAGCCATGGCCTGCGGTCTTGGCGTCGCGCTGGCCGTCAGCGCGTGCGCCTCGTCCGGCGCCAGTAGCAGCAGCAGCGGGGGCGGAACGGGAGTTGCCGCCGCGTCCGACAGCATCCCCAGCGGGAACATCACCCTTGGCGCGATCCTCAGCCTGTCCGGCCCGTACGCTCTCTTCGGCAAGTCGATCGAGGGCGAACTGCAGGTAGCGATCAACCAGGTCAACGCCACCGGCGGCGTACTCGGGCACAAGTTGACGCTGGACGTGCAGAACGACCAGGGCAACCCAAGCAACGCGGTCCAGATCGCACAGCAGTTCGTTTCGCAGAAGGTCACCGGGATCACCTACGCGGGATTCCCGAACGTCTACACGCTCACCGTCCCGATCTTCATGAAGGCCCACATCCCGGTCTTCCAGATCGACCCGACCGGCACCATCCTCGGCGGCGGTACCGCGAAGTACCGCTATTTCTTCAATAACTACGCTGACCCGGCCGGGATCATCCAGGGAACGGTCGAGGCCATACCGAAGAACACCAAGGTGGCGTTGATCGGCGATGGCAGCCCGACCGCGGTCGGCCTGACCGATGCCTTCAACGCCGTGGCGAAGACGCGCGGGATCAGCGTCACCGCCACAGGGGTCTACGCTCAGGGCGCGCTGGATGTGACGTCACAGCTCCGCGCGGCCCAGAACTCCGGCGCCACGATGCTGGCGATCCTCACCGGGACCGGCTACGCGCAGATCTACAACGGCCTGCGCGCCATCGGGTGGACCCCCACCATCGTGACCACGCCAGGCGCGGTCGTTGACGGCGCGGCCTCGATGGGGAACCTCGTCAGCCACATCGTGTACGGCTGCGCACCGGTCAGCGTGCCCGTCGGCGGGGCGCTCGGTGCCACCTTGAACACCTATCTGGCCGGAGTTGACAAGACGGTCGGCGGACCCGAGGCAACGCACCAGACCGCGCCGTCGGTCGGTGACAGCGTGTTCGCCTTCGCCGCCGCGATCAACGACACCCATTCCACCAGCGGCCCGGCTCTCAAGGCCGACTTCGAGACGTGGAAGAACCGGGCGCTGATGACCAATTACATGACCTACACGTTCACTCCGACTGATCACAACGGCGTGGCCAACTCCGAGGTCTACGCCTGCGCCATGGCCAAGACCGGTCCGCAAGGGCTGCCGGTGCGCGTCTCCATGGCGCCGTGACGCCGCGGGCGAGGAGCTGGGAGGTGAATACGCGGTGATCGTCTTTCTCAACTCGGTGATCGTCGGCTTGGCCATCGGATCGGTCTTCGGCCTGATCGCGCTGGGCTACACCGTCGTCCACAAGGCCACAAACGTGGTGAACCTGGCGCAGGGGGACCTCGTGATGGTCGGGGTGCTGCTGTCCTACTGGTTCCTGTCGGTACTGCACTGGCCCCAGCTCCTCGCCTTCGCCGCGGTCGTCGTGGCACTCGTCGCAGTCGCGTGCCTGGAGGAACGCGTCGCGATCCGGCCGTTCCTGTCGGCCGCGTACCGGGGCAACATGCTCGGCTGGCTGATCACGACGCTCGCATTCAGCCTCATCCTCGAGGGGATCGCCACCATCAGGTACGGCAACAACGCGGTGCGGCCCATCAACTCATTTCTCCCTGGTACCTCCTGGAATATCGGGAGCCTGCCGATCCAGTACCGCATGATGGTGCCGATCGTCGTGCTCATCATCGCCACGATCGGCCTCGACCTGTTCTACTCGCGCACCTGGATGGGCACGGCGATGAGGGCGAGCGCCGACGACCGGGAACTGGCCGGACTGCGCGGTGTCAGCCCCCAGGCGATCAGCCGGCTGTCGTTCGCGATAGCCGGCGCCATGGCGGCGGTCGCCGCGTTCGCCATCGCGCCCATCGTCGGCGCAGACCCGACCATCGGCCTGAGCTACGGGCTGACCGGCTTCGTCGCCATCGCGATCGGCGGTTTCGGCAACGTGCGGGGCGCGATCGCCGGCGCGCTCCTGCTCGGCGTCGCTCAGCAGCTGTTCGACGTCTACGTCGACCCGAACTTCCAGGACGCCGCGCCCCTCGGTCTGCTCCTGCTGGTGCTGCTGGTGCGGCCCAACGGCCTGCTGTCGAGCGCCCGCATCCGGACCGCCTGATGCGGGCGCGAACCTGGTCGCTGACCGGATCGGCGATCCTCGTCGTCGTCCTCCTCGCCGCGCCCGTGGTTACGGGAACCGGCACTTATCAGCTCGGGCAGAGCGAGTACGTGCTCTCGATGGTCCTGGTGGCGATCGGCTTTAACGTCGCGACCGGCTACGCGGGGCAGCTCACCCTCGGCCCCGGCGCGACCTTCCTCACGGCCGCCTACGCGTGCGCGGTGTTCGCCAACGAGCTGCCCGGCCACGCCTCGCTCTGGCTGATGGGCCTGATCGGGATCGCGGCGGCGGTGCTGCTCGGACTGGTGATGGCCATGCCCGCGCTCCGCGTGGGCGGCTTCTACCTGGCGATCGTCACCCTGTTCATGGCCCTGGTGCTGCCCGAGATCTTCACCAACGTGTCCTGGGCAGGAGGCCAGCAGGGAATCTCGCTGGTGTCGAACCCCGATTTCGTGCAGAACATAACCGGGCTCGGACTCTACGAAATTTGCGCTGCGGTCGTCCTGGTGACGGTGTTCGCCACCTGGATGATGCTGAAATCGAAGCTGGGGCGGCGGCTGCTCGCGCTGCGCACGGGCGACCAGCTCACCGCCTCGGTCGGCGTGCGCACCTACTCGAGCAAGATCGTGGCGTTCTGCATCAGCTCGATCCCGGCCGGGCTCGGCGGCGCCCTCTACGTGTACTCCCAGCAGTTCGTCAGTCCCACCAGCGCCGACGCGAGCACCTCGATCTACCTGGTGGCCGCCTGCATCCTCGGCGGCCTGGGGACGCTGTGGGGTCCCGTCATCGGGACGATTCTCCTCTTGGAGGTCCAGCTCCACCTCGGTGGCCTGCAGGAATACCTGTCCATCGTGTTTGGCGCGATCCTCCTGCTGTGCACCTTGGCGTTTCCCCGCGGCCTGGTCGGGCTCGCCAGCCGGCTGATCCCGCAGGCGGCGCGTAAGCCGCCCCCGGCGCCGCTCGGCGCCCTGGCGGCCGATGACCGCGCCCGGCCCCATCCTGACCGGGGCGCTGACGCGCTGGTGGTCAGCGATGTCGTATGCCGTTACGGCGGCGTGACCGCGCTCGACGGGGTAAGCCTGCGGGTGGTGCCGGGCACGGTCCATGCCCTCATCGGATCCAACGGCTCTGGCAAGACGACCCTGCTGAACGCGATCTCCGGGTTCACCCGGGCCCAGGCCGGGACCGTCGTCCTCGGCCCGACCGGGCTGCGCGGGTCAACCCCGGCCAAGATCGCCCGGCTCGGGATCAGCCGCACCTTCCAGACTCCGAAGCTCATGACCAGCGAAACCGTGCTGGACAACGTCATTCTTGCCGCCGATGCCAGCACCCCGGGCACCGCGCTGGAATCGATGCTGCGGCTGCCGCGGGGACGGAGCTCGGATGCGCGTGCCACCCGGGCCGCGCTGCAGGCGCTGCGTGACCTGGGCCTGCTGGAGACGGCCTCGATCCTGGCCGAATCGGTGCCGCACGGCAGCATGCGGCTGATCGAGGTCGCCCGATGCCTCGCCGCCGGGCCGCGGGTGGTGCTCCTCGACGAGCCGGCCGCGGGGCTGACCGCGAAGGAACTGGCCGCCTTGCGCGACTCGATCCGGCGCACTGCCAGCCAAGGGGTCGGCGTTCTTCTCGTGGAGCACAACACGAGCTTCGTCTTCGATGTCGCTGACGAGGTCACCGTCTTGCACCAGGGACGGGTGATCGCATCGGGGACGCCGGCCGACATCATCACGCACGAAGAGGTGATCGCCGCCTACCTGGGCAACGGGCCGGCCACCAGGCGGGCCATCGAACGGTCCGCGACCGGTGCGCGCGGCCGCGCGGGCGCGCGCGACGGCATGGTCCACGACGGCATGGTCCACGACGGAATGGTCCACGAGGGTATCGCCGCGACGGAGGCTGAGTGATGACGGGACAGGGCAGCGGCCTCGAGGTGACCGGCCTGTGCGCTGGGTACGGCCCGATGCAGGTGGTGTCGGACATCAGCCTGTTGGTCGCGCCCGGGGAGATCGTCGCGCTGGTCGGCCGCAACGGCGCGGGCAAGACGACCACCGTATCGGCGATCGCCGGGTTGCGGCACGGCCGTTCCGCGGGGTCGGTCGTGTTCGACGGGCAGCAGCTTGAGCGGGCAAGCACCGTCAGCATCGTCGGCGCGGGGATCGCGTTCGTCCCCGAAGGGCACCGCCTGTTCCCGAGCCTTACGGTGATGGAGAACCTCCGCCTCGGCGCCTTTCATCATCGGCGCGGCGGCGACCACCTCGTTCGCGAGCAGATCGACCGGGTTTTCGCCCTGTTTCCTGTGCTGCCGGCGTTCGCGGGCAAGACCGCCGGCCAGCTCAGCGGCGGGCAGCAGCAGATGGTCTCCATCGGCCAGGCCCTGATGGCGGTTCCGCGACTGCTGATACTCGACGAGCCGACCTCCGCCCTGGCGCCGGTCGTCGGCGACGCCATCTACGCCGCCCTGGCCAGCTTGAAGGCCGAGTCCAAAAGCATCTTGATCGTCGAGCAGGACGTCGATCGCGCGCTGCACGAGGCCGACCGGTGCTATGTCCTCGACAACGGGAAGGTCCAGCTATCGGGCTCGGCCGCGTCGTTCCGCGACGATGATCGCATCCAGCGGATAGTAGTCGGGGAGATCTGAGGGGTGAAAGCCGCCCTCTTGGAGGAACCCGGGCGACCGCTGGTCCTCGCCGACGACGTCGAGATCGAGTCTCCGCATCCGGGCGAGGTGGCGGTCCGAGTCGTCGCCTGCAGCCTGTGCCATTCGGACCTCAACTTCGCGGACGGTCTTCGCGCTAGCCCTCTTCCGGCCATTCTGGGCCATGAGGCAGCCGGAGTGGTGGAGACGATCGGCGCGGGCGTCTCCCAGCTCGCGCCCGGTGATCACGTGGTGCTGAGCTTGCGCCCGCCGTGCCGCAGCTGCTACTGGTGCGTACGCGGACAACCGCAGCTCTGCCCCGAGCTGGGTGCCCGCGGTGGCGTGTTCCCCGACGGCGGCACACGCCTGCGGCACCGAGGGCGCACGGTGAACCGGGGCATCAGCCTGGCCGCCCTGGCCGATGTGGTCGTGACTCCTGCCAGCGGCGCGATCAGGGTTCCCGACCACGCTCCCTTGGATCTGGTCTGCCTGCTCGGCTGCGGAGTGCAGACTGGCGTCGGCGCCGCCCTGAACTCCGCTCGAGTGCAGGTCGGCGACACCGTGGTTATCACCGGTCTGGGCACGGTCGGGCTTTCCGCCGCCATCGGCGCCCGGATCGCGGGCGCCGCGCTGATCATCGGTGTCGACACCCGGCCGCAGCGTCGAAAGGCGGCGCTTGAACTCGGAACCGATTACGTCGTTGACCCGGCCGAAGAGGATCTCGAGCTCGTCGTGCGTGACCTCACCCAGGGGATCGGCGCGGACATCGGTCTGGAGTCGGCCGGTTCCGCCTCGCTCGTCGACACGCTGCTCCGCTGTGTGCGTCCCGGCGGAACGGTGGCGATGGCCGGCAGCGCTCACCCCGGCGAAACGGTGACCATCCCGGCATCGTGGTTCTCGCTGAGCGAGCGGAAGCTCAAAGGCTGCTTTCTCGGATCCTCCGACCCGGCCCGCGACATTCCGCGCCTGGTCGGCCTCTGGGAGCGGGGGCTGCTGCCGCTGGAGAAGATGGTGACCGCGCGCAGGCCGTTCGAGGACGTCAACCAGGCCATGAACGATCTGCGAACCGGGGCGGGGCTGCGGACGGTGATCATGGTCGGCGAGCCCCCCGTGGCCCGCGCCCAATGATCGACCTCAGCGACCCGCGAGCAGATGCCGATGCCGATGCAGATGCGAGATCCTAAGGCGGCCCGTAAGACCCGCCGCCGTCGATCATCCATATCGCGCCATTGACGAACGCGGCCCGATCGGAAGCCAGGTACAGGATCACGTCAGCGACTTCTTCTGAGGCGCCGAAACGATCGTTCCAGAACATCGCTCCACCCTCGCGCAGCTTGATCAGCGCCTGCTCGGCGCGGCGGAGGTCAATGTTCTCCTTGATGTCCACCTGGCGCCGCAGATCCTGCGGAGTCTCCGCGGTGATGTTGGTTTCGGTGACGGCGTCCCCCATCCCATCGGACGCGAGGGCGTGCGCCATCAGCTCGTACACCTTTTCCGAGCGCATCATCCCGGCATTGACCACGTTGACCCGGATCCCCTTGGTGGCCATTTCCTTGGCCAGGCAGCGGGAGTAGTTCTCCTTGGCGAGCTGCATGGCGCCGTACTGAGCGCAGTAGGGCCGGTGCCAGCGAGCCGACAGGGCCGAGATGTTGACAATGGACCCGCCGTCGCCGGCCAGCATGATCGGCACCGCGGCGGTGGAGGCACGGATGGTGGCCATCACGCAGACATCGAACGCCGCCTGCCACATGTCGTCGGTTATGTCGAGGATGCTGGCTTGGCGGACGTAGTTGAGCCCCGCGCAGTTCACCAGAATGTCCAGGCCGGACATCCAGTCGGCCGCTTGCCTGACGACGCTCGCCACCGCGGCGGCGCTGGTGAAGTCGGCCGGGAACGCGCGCGCCGAATCCGGGCTTTGTGCGATTTCGGCGACCGCGTCGTCCAGCATCTGCGGGTTTCTGGCGACGCAGGACACCGTGGCGCCCTCATCGACGAGAGCCTTGGCAGTCACTTTCCCCAGCCCCTTGCTGGCACCGACGACCAAGGCGCGCTTTCCCGAGAGGTTCAGCTGCATGGCTCGGTCAGCGGTGGCATCAGCGAGTTATCGAAGCTGGCATAGGCAAAAGCCGAGACCCAACGTGTGAGCAGGCTCACCACACGGTCACGCCGGAAGTGGCTGTCGGCGAAGAGGAGGAAGCAATTGTCCATGGAGTCCTTCCGGGTCGCTTCTTACCGAGGATCATTTGTCCGCGTTATGTGGCTCGTTATAGGGACTGGCTCGCCGCTGGACCGCAGACTATGGCGCTGAGACCATAACGGCCTCGGTAACTCCCATCCTGGGAATGTCATCACATGCGGATAGGAGCGAAGCTTCCCAACTTCGGCGGGCTGCCCGCCGAGCGCGGTCTCACCCACATGGCCAAGACCCTGGAGGAGGCCGGCTTCGACTCGATCTGGCTGAGCGACCACATCGTCATCCCCGCCGACCCGCAAAGCAGGTACCCCTTCTCCAGCGACGGTCGCGCGACTTCGCGTCCGACCACGCCCTGGTTCGATGCCATCGTCAGCCTCGCGCTTGCGGCGATGGCGACTGACCGGGTTGAGGTCGGCGTCGGTGTGCTCGTCGTGCCGATGCGCGAGCCGGTCACACTCGCCAAACAACTCGCGTCCATTGACGCGTTCTGCGGAGGCCGGGTCACGCTCGGCGCGGGAACCGGGTGGCTGGCCGAGGAGTTCGCCGCCGTCGGTGCGCCATTCGATACCCGAGGACGGCGCATGGACGAGTCATTGCAGATCATCCGAGCGGTCTGGACGGGACGTCCGCAGGCATTCGCCGGCCAGCATTTCCGTCTGCCCGCCGACCTCGGTACCCTTCCATGCCCGGCCCACCCCATCCCGATCCTCATTGGCGGCAGCAGTCCGGCAGCCCTGCGGCGCTCGCGCACGCTCGGTGACGGCTGGTTCGCCTTCCAGCACGCCCACGAGATCTCGCCTGCCCCGATCGCCGAAGCCAAGGAGCTTGGAGTACGACGCGTCGTGCTGCGGGTTGCTGGCGATGCCTCGTCTGTCGCTGGCCGACTGGGCGAACTGGCCAAGGCGGGACTTGATGACCTGGTCATCGACGTTCCCTGGGACTGTGACGACGATCCCGCGCGGCTGCATGATGCGCTGCGCAGCGCACTCTAGGCGGGCGAACGTGCGCTCACCGGCCTGGCCAGGTCAGGCTTGCCGCGACACCCAGTTCGCGATCTGGACGCGAGAACCGAGGTCCAGCTTGTGCAGGATGCGCTCGACGTGACCCTCGGCCGTGCGGGGCGAGATGACCAGCCGCGTCGCGATTTCGCGGTTGCTGAGGCCCTGCGCTACCAGTTGGGCGACCTCTCGCTCCCGCTCGGTCAGCGGATCGGCCGGGCTGGCCTCAGCCTTGTTGCTACCCGAGGGCCCGGAGGTCTTGCCGTGCAGGCTGAGTTCGATGGTGTCTTCGAAGCTCAGCCGCCGTCCCTGCTCGACCAGCTCGTCCGCCTGCTGAGATCCGAGGTGAGCCCTAACTCGTTGCAGGCACTCCATGCGCAGGTGAAGCAGGTGCGGATAGCCATTCAGGCGGGTGCCGCTCCACTGCCAGATCCGGTCGAGCGATCCGAGCAGCCGAGCGGCTTCGGCCGACTTTCCAGCCACGGCGTTGGCCCAGGCCACCACCTCCATCCCGAGCGCGCAGCCGAGCCGGTCGTGATTATCCCAGTTGGCCTGAATGCTCTGTCGCGCGAGACGCTTGGCTCCGGCCATATCGCCGGACTCAAACACCACCACTGAATGCGCCCAGATTCCGTGCGCCATCACTTGCGGCGTGCCAAAGGAACTGCACAGATCCAGGAAACGGCCTACGTACCCGAGTGCCTGGTCAGTGGCGCCGCGGCTGGAAGCCGCCAGCGCCAGCCGGCCCAGGGCCATCCGCGCGCCCTGTCCTTCATTCCGGGCGGTCAGATGAGACAAGGCGCGCTCGAGTAGCTCTTCCGCGCGGGTTACGTCGCCGTCGACCAGCGCGAGATCTCCCGACAGCAGGGCGATGTACCCCGACGTGGTCTCATTGTGCAGTTCATCGGCCAGCGCTGTCAGCTCGCGCAACTGAATGCGAGCGCGGTCCGCGTCGCCATCGGCGATAGCCATCCAGGCGCCGCGGCATAGTGCCTCGGTCCGCAGGCGACTAGGCGCCGTCTCGACGGCGAGTACCCGGTCGAACCACTTGCGGCCCTCGCCGACCAGACCGTACGCACGCCAGAAAAGCCAGAGTTCGGTGTTAATGCGCAGGCCTTCGGCGCCCTGGCCGGGCGTGGAGCAGCAGTACTCGAGCGCCGCCCGCAGGTTGGGCAGATCGGCCCGCAGGCGGCGCCGCCACTCCTCGCCAGTCGGGCCCGCCCACGCCTCCGCAGCCTGGCAAGCCAGGTCGCGGTAATAGTCGCGGTGACGGGCGGTCAGCGCCCCGCGCGACTCCAGCGGCACCTCTGCGCCGTATTTGCGGATGTTCTCCAACAGCAGGAAGCGATCGTCGCTGCTATGGATGAGCACCGACTTGTCCACCAGTCCGGCTACCGCGGCTATCACCTTGTCCGCGGGCAGATCGGGGGTGGCGCACACCTGTTCCACGGCGCGCAGGTCGAATCCTCCCGAGAACACCGACGCGGCCGCCCACAATGTCTGCTCGTCGCGGGAGCACAGTCTGAAGCTCCAGTCGATTAGCGCGTGCAAGGTACGTTGCCTCGGGGCGGCGGCACGACTGCCGCTGGTCAAGATCGTGAAGCGGGCGTCAATGCGGTCAAGCAGTTCCGTGACCGTAAGCGCGTTCATGCGGGCGGCCGCGAGTTCGATGGCCAGTGGCAGTCCGTCCAAGCGGGCGCAGAGTGCCGCAACGGCGCTGGCGTTCTGGTCGGTGACAGCGAACCTGCGGGCGGTCGCCCGGGCGCGTTCGTCGAACAGTCTCACAGCGTCGAACCGCATGACATCCGCAGCCGTCAGAGCTTCGTCAAGGTCCGGGACCGCGAGGGTGGGGACCGCAAGGACCATCTCACCGCCGACGTTCAGGCGTTCCCTGCTCGTCGCCAGAACGCGAGCCATGCTGGTGCTCGCGATCAGTTCGTCGACCAGCACCGCGCACGCGTCCAGCATCTGTTCGCAGTTATCGAGAAGCAGAAGTACCTCACGCTCTGTTAGGTAGTCGGTCACCCCCGAGAGCAGCCGCTGCCCGGAACTGGCGATCACGCCCAGGGCAGAGGCGACCGCGTCGACCAAAAGATCTGGATCAGTAAGCGTCGCCAGGTCGACGAGCGCGACTCCGTCCCTGAACGAGGGTCCCAAATGCTCGGCCGCGCGGATCATCAGTCGGGTCTTGCCGACACCGCCTGGCCCGGTGAGCGTCACCAGCCGTGAGTTACGTAGCAGGCGGTCGAGTTGCGCAACTTCGTCCTGGCGGCCTACGAAGCTGGCGCCCGCCGCCTTCGGCAACGCTGCTGACCGCGCGGGCAAGTGACGCACGACTTCTCCCGGGCTTCGGCGACCTACGCTCAATTTCCCTAGAGTAACCCGTATTCCGGCAGGTGGCACGCCTCGGCGAGATCATTCTGGGCGCCGCTGCCTAACCAGTGAAACAAGGCGCTACTCGGCCCGGACCCGATGCGGATGCTGTTCGAGCAGGCGGTAGCGCCGGCCGAGCGGGCGAGGCGCCGGGCACAGTGTGCTGCTGCGCATGGTCTGGACCGAGATGCTAGCGAGCTGCCCGGCGCGCTGCGGGGCCGTCGTTGAACAACGGCATGATCGTCGCGGCGAACTTCTCCATCGTCGGAGTAGCGGGCAGGTCGGCAAACGTCACCACAAAGTAGTCGACCCCCATGCGGCACAACGCCGTCATTTTATCGTTGATCTGCTCTACTGTGCCGCACAGGAACTTATCCGTCCACCGATTGAAATCCGAATCGAACAGTTTCCGCCATGCCTCCTCTGATCCCTCTCCAGTTCGACTGGCTGCCGTGGCGGATTTGCGTTCCTCATAATGGTCACGGACCTCAGTTTCCGTTTCCGCAATGAAGCACTCGCCGAACCATGCGCGTCCGATACTTCCAGGATCGCGATTTTCCTTCGCGCAGCCGCGCTCCAGCGCGGCCATCTTCTGCTCAAATTCCGCGCATGAACCACCGCTCATGACGCGATCCGCCTGCCGTGCGGCAATATGCATTAGCCTGGGTCCGTGACCGCCCACCCATACTGGCGGGTGCGGGCGCTGGATAGGTTTTGGATCACATTGCGCCTGCGAGATCGAGCAAAACTCGCCAGTAAAATCAGAAGACTCTAGTGTCCACATCTGCTTGACGATCTGGATTGTTTCTTCCAGCAGCGTCAGGCGCTGCGGAGGTGTCCCGAAACGGTACCCGTAGGAGCGGTGCTCTGGTTCGAACCACCCCGCCCCAACCACCCAGTCCAGCCGTCCCCCTGAGATCACGTCAATGGTACTGGTGATCTTGGCGAGCAATGCAGGATTGCGAAACGCCGCATTGGTCACGCTCTGGCTAAGTCGCACCGTCTTGGTTGCCTCGGCCAGGGCGGCGAGCGTTGTCCAGCACTCGAACAGACTGCGGTTCGCGGCTACCGGAGTGTTGTGCAAATGGTCAGGGACATGAAGCGAGTCAAAGCCAAGCTCTTCTGCGCGTTGCGCGATTGACCGGACATGCTGCCAGTGGGCAGTAGCGTCACCAATGTCGGAGTCAAGCTCGCCTTTGGTGCCGACGGGCAGCATCATTCCGAACTTTATCGAACTCATGCCTGATCTCCAGCAGCGACGGCAAACGTGGGGTCATCCCGATTAGTAGGGCTCTGCTGCGTTACGCATCGCGTTATCGCAAGGAAGCGAGATACGGGGTTCCATGCCAAGCCGGCGATCAAGAGCGGACTCTTGCCAGCGAGATCCCCCGGTCACGCTGCCTGAGGGGACGGTCGTCGATGCCCACGACGGTCGGCAGCCGTAATGTCGGCGTTAACGCGCGGCATTGAGGATCAGGAACCAGCTACCGCGGCGCTTATCGCCAAGCGAACAGGAGGCTGGGTGCCCGCTCACTACCCGATGACGATCGAAGACTCCGCCGTCTACGGCACCAGAACATTTGAGGTCCGCGATCCCGCCACCGGCACGATATTCGCCCAGGTTCCCGAAGCCTCTCACGATGATGTGAACCACGCGATGACCGCGGCACTGCGTGCCTGGGATGGTTTGGGGGCGTCATGACCACCGGCGACAAGCAGCTGATCTTCGACCATACCGACGCCGAGTTCTGCGCCGACGCCTACGCCAACGTGGCGGAACTGCGCGCGGCCTGCCCGGTGATTCACAGCCCGCGGCACGGCGGCTTCTTCGCGGTCACCGCGCACGAGGACGTGGCCGATGCGGCGAACGATTTTCACCGCTTCACTCCAACTGGGGGCATCACCCTGCCGAAAGTTCAGCTGCCAGTTCGTTCACTCCCGCTCGAGGCAGACCCACCCGAGCATGGCATCTACCGCAAGATACTGCAGCCGTTCTTCACCTTGCGCCGCGTCGCCGACATGGAAGATCGGGTCCGGTCCGTCGTGGTCGACCATATCGAGAGCTTTCGCGAGGCAGGGCATGCCGATCTTGTCCAGCAGCTCGCGAACCCGGTGCCAGCGATGGTGATCGCCATGCTGCTCGGCTTGCCGCCCGCGAGCTCGTCAGAACTCAAGGACGTGACGACGCGCACTCAGCTGGCGGCGGTGGCCGGTGATCATGCCATGGCCGGGAAAGCAGCGACGGAGCTAGGCGCCATCCTGCGACGCGAGTGCGAGGACCGGCGACATGCTCCGAAGGATGACATCATCAGCGCGGTCATGCACGCGTTCATAGACAGTGCACCGATCGACCCGGCCATCGCGTTCGCCATAGTCCAGATCGTTGTCGTTGCAGGCTTCGACACCACTGTGTACGGCCTCGGTGCCCTGTTGCGGCTACTGGCTGCGGACGCCGAACTTCAGACCTTGGTCCGCGGGGGCGATAAGGAGCTGCGCAGCCGTGTGATCGAAGAATCGCTTCGCATTGACTCGCCGGTGTTCGGCTTGGCCCGTAGTGCTGTCGTCGATACCGAGCTGAGCGGGTGCCCGATTCCTGAAGGTGCCCGGCTCCTGCTGTGTTACGGCGCGGCGAACCACGACCCTGGCGTTTTCGAAAGCCCGGAGGACTTTGACCCGGACCGGAAAAATCTCGGCAAGCACCTCGCCTTCGGCTTCGGGCGCCACCGCTGCCTCGGAGAACACCTCGCGAAGATGGAAATCCGCATCGTGCTCGATGAACTGCTCGACCGCATTCCGCCGTTCACCCTAGAACCGGACAGGGAAATCCCCATGCGGTACAGCATGACCCGTGGCCCGCTGCAGCTGCCAGTGGTGTGGTGACGACAACCATGGAAGGCGTCGCCGTGAATGGAACGCGGGCACTCGCCGCGATAACCCCCCGGGCGGGTGCGCCCTTCGAGCTGGCAGAGATCACGCTCTCTGATCCACGTCCAGAACGAGGTCCTCGTCCGCGTCCGCGCCGTCGGAATGTGCCGGTCAGATCTTCATGTGGCCGGCAACAGCCAGGTGGCGCAGTTTCCCTTGCTGCTCGGACACGAGGGCGCGGGTGAGATCGCCCTGGTCGGTGGTGCCGTGACCGGCTTTGCCGTCGGTGACCGGGTGCTGCTCTCCTTCAGCTCGTGCGGCCGCTGCGCCCCGTGCGCGGAAGGTCGGCCGGCATACTGCCAGACGTTCGCCCAACGCAACATCGCCTTCTGGTTCCGCGAAGATGGCAGCCCCACCGTTGTCGGCGCCGACGGCCCAGTCAGCGGTGGGTTCTTCGGGCAGTCGTCGTTCGCCAGCTACGCGCTCACCCGGGCGCGCAATCTTGTCCCGCTGCCTGATGATCTGCCCTTCGAGCTGGCCGCGCCGCTCGGGTGCGGCATACAGACAGGAGCTGGCGCGGTCCTCCAGACCCTTGCAGTGCGCCCGGGACAGTCGGTGGTCGTCTTCGGTGCCGGAGGCGTTGGAATGAGCGCGGTCATGGCGGCCGTCCTCTGCGGGGCCGATCCCATAGTCGTAGTGGAGCCCAATGTATCCCGTCGCTCGCTGGCGGTGGAGTTGGGTGCCACTGACGCGGTCGACCCTTCGGCCGACGACGCTGCCAGTCGCATCCGCGCGATTACCGGGGCCGCGGACTTCGCCGTGGACACAACGGGCCGGCCGGAGATTATGCGCTGTGCGTTGCTGGTGCTGACATCCGAGGGCACACTCGCCCTGATCGGGACCGCCCCGGCCGGCACAAAGTTCGAAGCGGACCTTATGCAACTGCTGATCGGCCGGGCCGTCCGCGGACTAGTGGAAGGTGATTCGGTTCCGCAGACCTTCCTGCCCATGCTCATGCGGCAGTGGCGGCGGGGCCGCTTTCCTCTGGAGCGCGTTGTCCGGACGTACCCCTTCGCTGATATTCAGCAAGCCGCCGACGATATGCGCGCTGGCATCACGATCAAGCCCGTCCTGGTGACGTAACCGGGACTGCCGGGTTGGGGAGCCACTCGTCTACCCCATTAATATCAGCGAGATCCGGCCGCTGCGTACCGAAGACCAACCCTTCAGCGACCGCAGCATCGACATCGACGACACAAGCGCCGTCGACGCCGAGACGAGCTAGGTCGGCTCAAAGGTCAAAATCAGTATCTCGAACGGACCGTGGCTCTGCCCGCACGGCCCACTGGCCCCCGCAAGGCCAATGCCGTGTGGAATTTGAGTCTCCTCTGCGGGTCGGTCACAAGCCCCGGCGGGTGCCACCTGCTGTGCGAGCAGCGGGACCAGGACATGCACGATCGGGGATGTGGTTGTGCCCATGGTGGAGCCCGGCTGGTAGCCCGTTGGCTCTTCAACCCGGAGGGGCCGCGAATCCGAGCGTGGCTGAACGACGAGAGGACCTACGACCTCGAGGCGCCGGTGGGGGTAACCGCGTGAGTCGGTCCCAGCCACGCGCGCTCAATCGGTCAGCGGCAGCGGGGCAAGCTCAAGCGACAACCAGCTGAGAGACAAGCCAACCAACGCCGCCGCCTTCTGCACGCCATGCACCCCGGTGTCGTCTGATGAAGTCCGCCTTGGTCTGACTACCACATGTCAGAGCGCTATGAGAGTCTGCTGAGGTCGCGCTAAGGTCTGGTGAAATCTGGGGTCGTTGGCTCTTGGCGCCGCCCCGCGCTCGTGTTCCTTCACTACTGGGGAGGGTCAACCCGGACCTGTGGACAAGTCGTCATCCGGCTGCCCGGCCGCAGCACGCTGAGCATCGACTTTCGCGGGTGGGGCCGCTCCAGCGACCTTCCGGGCCCCTACACGCTGGACCAGTTCGCCAGCGACATCCTCGACGTCATCAGGGACGCCGCGGCCTGAGCGGCTACGTGCTGGTCGGCCACTCGATGGGCGGCAAAGTCGCCCAGCTCGTAGCCGCCGCCCGCCCTCAGGGGCTAGCCGCGGGCTAGCCGGGCTCGTGCTCGTCGGGTCCGGACCGGCCAAGTCCGCCGACGTCATCACCCCCGAGTACCAGGCGGGCCTGTCCCACGCCTACGACTCTGACGAGACCGTGGCCGCCCGCGACAACATCCTGACGGCAACCCCGCGCGACGACGGCATCAAGGCCCAGGTAGTGGCGGACTCGCGCGCCAGCGCCCAAGCCGCGCGCACCGAGTGGCCGCCACGCGGCATCGCGCAGGACATCACCAGCCAGGCCCAGAAGATCGACGTGCCGGTGCTCGTGATCGCCGGAGAACACGTCCAGGTCGAGACGGCCGACGTGCTCCGCCACAACCTCCTGCCCTACCTTGCCCACGCGGACTTCACCGTCATTCCGGCCGCCGGCCACCTCATCCCCCTCGAAGCACCCGCCAAGCTCCCCAAGTCAATCACCGGGTTCGCGGTCTCGGCCGGGTAAGCATTGGCAGTTCCGCGTCCAGTCTTGCGCATGGTTTTTCTTATTCCCCTGGCGACAGTGCTGCTTGGCTAAGAGCAGGAAGCCAAGGGAACAAACCGCAAAGGACATCGCTCATGCAGGGCCTTGTACATCCCGGACCGCGCTCAAGCCCGCCTGGTGGAGCGAGCCCCGGCGCTGGATTGTCCCGGCACGGCGTCCAAGTCGCTACGGTGGTGACCCGATGACGGTGGTCGAGGTCTCCGACTGGTACGGCTCGTCGAGTCAGCGCGGGGAACTGGGAAGGCTGCCCAAGCTGGCCTCGTCGTACCCCGGAGCCGGGCCGTTCCTGCTTCGTGATCAGCCGAGCCAGCCGCGGGAGCTTGTGGGGCGTGACCGGGACCTGGCTGTCATCGCGGCCTTCGTGGCTGAGCTGCCGGCTCGCGGTGGAAGCCTGCTACTGCGCGGGGAGCCCGGCGTCGGTAAGTCCGCGCTGCTTGACACGGCGGAAGCGCAAGCCGAAACGGCTAACGTCCGGGTGCTTCGGGCGGCGGGCGCGGAGTTCGAGGACGCGAGCTTCCTCGCGCTCAACCAGCTCCTGCTTCCGCTGGCCGGCGACCTTGACCGGCTCAATGACCTGCAACGTACCGCCCTGGACGTCGCGCTGGGCTTTGATGACGGGCCGGGTTGCGGCGGGCTAGCCCGAGTTTCCGAGATTCGGGGTGAGAGTCGGCTGTTTCGGCTGGTCAGTATGGTGGCGGGGGTGGTTTTGGCGTATTACCCATGTCAGCGCTTGGGGGCGTAGCGGGCGAGTCCGAAGATAGCGGTGAGCCTGTCCTGGACTGGGGTGGTCTCGGTGAGCATGCGGTGGGCTCGGGGCCGGCCGCGGTCGCCGTGGTAGAGCAGGATGGTCTCGCCGATGCCGGCGAGCTCGCGGAGAAGCTCGCGGACGGACATGCGCAGCCTGGCGCGGGTAGCGCGAAGGCGCATGAGGTGGGCGAGCTGGAGGGCCAGGACGCAGGTGAAGACGTGGACGCGGATGTTGTGCTCGGTCCAGTGATGCATCGGGCTGAACGACACGACGTGGGTGTCTTTCATCTGGCGGAAGGAGAATTCGGCCTCGGACTGGGACCGGTACCCGGCGACGACCTCGGGGACGGGCCAGTCGTCATGATCGGTGATCAGGACGTGCTTGCCGAAGATCTCCTGTTCGAGCGCGGCGCGGGCCTGCTGGTCGACGTGCCAGGAAAGGCGCAGGTCCCTGGGCTGCTCGCCATCGAGCTGCCAGCGGATGACGCGCCGGACCCAGGGCCCGGCGGTGATGGCCTCGATCTCGGCGGTGACCTTGTCCTTGCCGCGGCGGGTCTTGCCGCGGGCCAGCGTGGCGGCCAGCTCGTCGAGTTTCCGGCCGGCTTTGGCCAGCGTGGTGCCGTCGGACCCGCGGGCCTGGCTGTCGCGTAGTTCCGGGGAGTGGGTCAAGATGGCGCGGCGCGGCGCGCCGTAGACGTCGCGGCGGGTGTCGTAGGCGGTCAGCCCGCCGAACCGGTCTTTATCGACCACCGATCGCCTGCCGGCGGGCAGGGCGGTCAGGTCCGGGCAGTCCGAGGCGGGCACGGACCCGATGTAGCGCAGCCCGGCGGCGGCCAGGTGGGTGAAGTTGGCCTCGCTGTTTTGCCCGGCGTCGAAGACCACGGTCATGTCCGCCGCCGCGGCCGGGACCCCGGCCGCGGCGCAGACCGCCTGGTACCGGCCGCGCAGCTGGGTGATCATGGCCGGGAACTGGGTGACGTCGGGCTTGTTGCCGGGGTAGGCGTGCCAGGTCAGCGGGATGCCGCCGTCCCGGGTGACGACCAGCCCCAGCCCCACCAGCCGCAGGTCGCTGCGTTTCTGCTTGGCCTTGCCGCGCTGCGCGATCGGCGCCCGGCCGTTCGCCGTGTCGATGAACGTCGCGAAGTTGGTCATGTCCAGCGCGACGGAGGACACGTCCACGCCTGCGGACTGCACGATCGTCACGGCGATCTTCTGGCTGATCTCCCCCGGCTGCCCCGCGGTGACGGCGTGCATCGCGTCCCAGAACCGGCGGTGGTCCAGCGCGGCGGCGGGGATCTTGGCGAACCGGTCGGCGGCGGTGGTCTTCCACCAGTCCGCGAACGCGGCCTTCGAGCACGGCGCGACCAGCCGGTTCAGCGCCGCCAGCGCCAGGTAGGTGCCGGTAGACAGCGGCTGCCCGGCCGGCCGCGGCCCGGTCACCTCATCGATGATGGCCGCCACGCCGAGATCGTCCAGCATGCCCCAGGCCGCGGCGACCGCGCCGAACTCCTTGTGCCGGGTCTTGTCCGGCAGCCCGAGCCCGCCGCCGCGCATCGCCGCGGCCAGCTCCTCGGCGGTGCCCAGGTATTCCTGGGAGACGATCCGGGGCTGGCCGTCTACCCGGGCGGATTCCACCAGGTAGTAGTAGGTGGCCGTGCCGCGCTTCTTCCCCACGATCGACGCCATATATGGGAAATACACCATCCCGGTCGCCAATTCAAACACCTAGCCGGCGCGTCACCTGCAGGAACTCAACGCGCCGGCAACCGGGCGAACCTCAGAAACCCATGATCATCGGAAACTCGGGCTAGTGGTGTCGAACGCGGCCCTGACGCTGCTGTGCCAGGCCGCCGCCGACCGTCCGCTGCTGCTGATCATCGACGACCTCCACTGGGTGGACCAAGCTAGTGCCCAGATACTGGGATTCATCGCCCGGCGCCTGCGGCTAAGCCAGGTCGGGCTCATCGCCGCGGAGCGCGCCGGGGCGTCGCGCCCTTCCGTTCTCGGCGTACCCGGTTACGAAGTGCGGCCGCTCGACGATGACGCGTCGGCCCGGCTGGTCGCCACGCGCTTTCCTGGCCTGGCCCCTAAGGTCACGCAGCGAATCGTGACCGAGGCCCGCGGGAACTCGCTGGCCCTCCTGGAACTGCCGGCCGGGCTCAGCCAGCAGCAGCGCTCGGCCCGCGCCGCGCTGCCTAAGGTCCTGCCGCTGAACGGGCGCCTGCAGGCAGTCCTGTCGTCGCGCGTCGCGGCCCTGCCCCCCGCCGCCGGCTACCTGCTGCTGCTGGCGGTGCTGTCGGGCACGGGGGACCTCAGCCTGCTGCGATTGACTGCGGGGCGGCAGTGCGAGACCGGCGGTCTTGATCCAGCCGTGCAAGCGGGTCTGGTGCATGTCGATGACGCCGCCCAGCGGGTCGTCTTCTTGCACTCAGGCATCCGGTCGGCCGTGCTCGAACTGTCCGCGAGCGGGGACGTTCGCCGGGCCCACCTGGCCCTGGCCGCGCAGCTCCGCGACCAGCCCGAGCGCAGAGCCTGGCACCTGACCGAAGCGGACGTCGAGCTGGGCGGGGAGGGCGCTAGCACGCTCGCGCCGGTGCCGCGCCAGCCGCAGGAAACCGACGACCCCGACCAGGCAAGGCGGCTGGCTACCGCCGCCTACCTCACTGCGAGTGTCGACGGAGATCTCAGCGCAGCCGAGACTCTGCTCGCTGACGCCCGGCGCGCCTGCCCGGGCGGCGAGCCGTCAGCCGAGACCGCGCTCGCGACCGCCTTCGTGCTGCTGCACGGGGACGGGGACGTGGCCGCCGCGCGCCGCCTGCTGCTGCCGGGACTGGAGACCGCGCGCGGCGGGGACGACGGGCCGCTCAGCGCCGCGCAGGCCGTGTGGCTCCTCGTGACGGTGTGCCAGCTCAGCGGCCAGGCGGAGGACCGGGATTCGCTGGATCGCTTCATCGCCAGCGCAGGTCCGGCTGTCCCTGCGAGCGTGCGGGCTGCCGTCCGCGGCGTCCTCGACCCGAGGACCGCGCCCGGGCCGCTCGGCGCGGAGATCGGATCGCTCGCCTACCAGGCCGAGCCGGCCCAGATCGTGCGGATCGCCCGCGCGTCCGCCTTCGCGGACCGCCTGGCGGACTGCCGGGAAGCCCTGCGCCGCGTCGCGCGACCGGAGCCGACCGGCAGCGCCGGCCCGGTGGCCGTGCAGGCCAGCATCCTGCTGGCGCTCGAGGCCTATCAGACCGGCCAGTGGGATGAAGCCTGGCGGCTGGCCCAGGGCGCCGGCGACTGGTGCGCGAGCCGCGGTTATCAGCTGCTGCGCCGCCAGGCGCAGACCGTGCAGGCGTTCACCGCGGCCTGTCGCGGTGACGCCGGGACCGCCCAGGCCCTCGCGGATGACATCGCCTTGTGGGCGGCGCCGCGCGGACTTACGTCCTTGCTCGCCGGCGCGCATTACGCCCGCGTGCTGACGGCTCTGGCCCAGTCGGATTTCCCGGCGGCCTATCAGCATGCCGCCCGGATCAGCCCGGCGGGGGACATCGTCTCCTGCGAGCCCTTCGCCGCGTGGGCGCTGCTTGACCTGGTCGAGGGGGCGCTGCGGACCGACCGGCGCGACGACGCTGACGCCCATGTCCAGGCCGTCCGGCGGGCGCTCTCCCAGGCCCCCGGCCAGGCCGCGACCTCACCGCGCATGGCGCTGCTGTCCGCCGCCGCGATGGCGATGACCGCTTCGGATGACGAGGCGCCGGCCCTGTTCGAGCGAGCGCTGGCGAGCGACGATGCCGGGCGGTGGCCGTTCGACCGGGCGCGGGTGCAGCTGCTGTTCGGTGAGCGACTGCGGCGGTTGCGGGCGTCGGGCACGGCCCGCGTTCACCTGAGCGCCGCCCTCGACGAATTCCGCCGCCTCGGCGCCCCGACCTGGGCCGACCGTGCCGCCATGGCGCTGCGCGCCACCGGCCAGGTTCCGTCGGGCGCGGAAAACCGCGGTCACCAGGTCCTGACACCGCATGAACTGCAGATCGCCGAGCTGGCCGCCGCTGGCCTCAGCAATAGGGAGATCGGCGAACGCCTGTTCATGTCACACCGAACTGTGGCCAGTCACTTGTACCGGATGTTCCCGCGGCTGGGAATCACCTCGAGGGCAGCGCTCGGCACAGTCCTGCTGGGGATCACGACTGACCGCGCTGCTGCGCACTAGTTGTGATGTAGATCGCCTGGTGGTGCTGGTGGTGCTGGTAGCGGCGTTCGCGTGCCGCCTGGGAGAATTCACCTGGTCGGCCGGCTGACTGGGGAGGACCATGGCGGAGCCGGAGGGTGTGTTCGCCTGCTTGCTGCGGGAGTTGCGTGCGGAGGCGGGGCTGACGCAGCAGGAACTGGCGGATACGGCCGGGGTCAGCTTGCGGCGGGTGAACGGACTGGAGCGGGGGCTGGGGGGCGTTCCGCAGCGGGAGACAGTGCGGCTGCTGGCGGACGCGCTTTCCCTGACCGGCGCGGAGCGGACGGGGTTTGAGACGGCGGCGCGGGGCCGTCCACTGGAGGTTGTGCCGGTGGCGGCTGCCGCGGCAGCGATGCGGTCGCTGCCACGGGACGTGGCCTCGTTCACCGGACGGCAGCGGGAACTCGACCAGCTGGCGAAGGCCGCGGTGACCGCGGGCGGGGTGGTGGGTATCCATGCGATCGGGGGGATGGCCGGGGTCGGGAAGACGGCGTTCGCCGTCCACGCCGCCCACCGGCTAGCCGGCCGGTTCCCCGGCGGGCAGGTTTTCCTGCAGTTGCACGGGCACACCCCGGGCCGGGCGCCGGTCGATCCGGCGGACGCGCTGGCGAGCCTGCTGCTGGCCGTCGGGGTTCCGCCGGGGCAGGTCCCGGCGGGGCTGGGGGCGCGGGCGGCGCTGTGGCGGGACCGGGTGGCGGACCGGCCGCTGCTGCTGGTGCTGGATGACGCGGCCGACAGCGATCAGGTGCGGCCGCTGCTTCCGGGCGCGGGCGGCAGCCTGGTGCTGGTGACGAGCCGCCGGCACCTGTCGGCGCTGGATGATGCGACGGCGATCAGCCTGGACACCCTGCCGCCGGAGGAGGCCACGGCGCTGCTGGTGCGGCTGGCGGGCCGTCCCGGGCTCCGACCAGGTGACCCGGGAGTGCGGGAGATCACCGGGCTGTGCGGGTACCTGCCGCTGGCGGTCGGGATGGTGGCCCGTCAGCTGCGTCATCACCCGGCGTGGACCGCCGCCTGGCGGGCGGGAGAGCTGGCGTCGGCGCGGGACCGGCTGGCCCTGATGGAGACCGAGAGCCTGTCGGTGGCGGCCGCGTTCGACCTGTCCTACGCTGACCTGGCTCCCGATCAGCAGCGGCTGTTCCGACGGCTCGGCTTGCATCCCGGCGAAGATATCGACGAGTACGCCGCCGCCGCCCTGGACGGCTGTAGCCTGCCCGCCGCCCGCCGGGGCCTGGAGGCCCTTTACGACCAGTACCTGCTGAGCGAGCCGGCCCAGGGCCGCTACCGGCCGCACGACCTCATCCGCGAGCACGCCCGCGCCCTGGCCGACCGCGTTGACCCGGAGGAGGACGGAGACGCGATTGCCCGGCTGCTGGATTACTACCAGTACACCGCCGCCCGCGCTGACGCCCACTTGGCCCGCCAGACACGCCCCGGCCCGGCCGCCGTGGGCGGCGCGGTTCCGGCCGCGGTTCCCATCCTGGCTGACCAGGAGCAGGCACTGGCGTGGGCTCGGGCCGACCGCGCCAGCCTGCTCGCCTGCCTCGACTACGCCGCCGGCACCGGGCAGCACGCCCGGGTCGTTGCCCTGACTGCGGGTATCAGCTTCCCCCGTGCACGCCGGTCATCAGCTCGGCCAGGTCATCGGGGGCCAGGAACGACGGGGGCGGCGGCGGTCCCCAGTTGTACAGCCCGCGGGCCCCTTCCCAGGTCTGCGGCGTCCACAGCTCGTCGTCGACGATGCAGTCGAGGTCGGAGTAGTACTCGGAGAAATTGCCCGCCGGATCGCGCAGGTACCAGAAGAAGTTCGACCCTACGTGGTGGCGGCCGAGCCCCCAGACATGCCGGCCGGGGTCCTTCTCGAGCATCGTGGTGGCGCCGCGCCCGACCTCGTCGACGTCGTTGACCTGCCACGAGGTGTGGTGCAGGAACGCCAGCGGGGCCTGCTGGACCAGGACGTTGTGATGATCGGTGGAGCAGCGCATGAACGCGGCCAGCCCCGGCACGGTATCGCTGATCTTGAAGCCGAGTCCCTCGGTGAACAGCCGCTGCGAGCCGGCCTGGTCGGTTGACCCGAGCACCACGTGCCCGAGCTTGCGCGGCCGCACCGGCGTCTCGCGGAGCACGCCGGGGGCGCGGGTGTCGGGGCGGCTGATGTGCCCCGGCGTGTTGTAGGGCGGCGCCGGGGTATCGGCCTGCACGATCCGGCCGGCGATCTCCACCACGACGCAGACCTCGGTGCCGGGATCGTAGGTGCGGATCTCCGTGCCGGTTTGTTCGGCGGCGATGCCGAGCCGCGCGAGGGAGGCTGCGACGCGGGCTAGGTCATCCGGCTCGTCGGCGCCGACGCGCAGTTCGACCAGGCGGCGCCGGGCGGCGGATTGCAGCCGCAGTTGGACGCCGCCGTCGCCGGTGCTGAAGCTAACCGCCTGATCGCCGTCGTGCGCGGCCTCGGCGGCGGGCACGTGTGTGGGCTCGGGGGCGAGGCCGAACTCCGCGTAGTACTGCGCGGTGTCGGCGACGTTGGGGACCCCGATGGTGATGGTGGTGAGCCGGTGCAGGGACATGTCAGAGCTGGCCCTCGTAGCCGCGGCCCGCGACCATCTCGTTGCGCAGCTCGCCGATGCCCTCGATGTGGCTGATGAGGACGCCGCCCGGCGGCAGGAACCGCTTCGGGTTGCGGGCGTTGCCGACGCACGACGGCGTGCCGGTGAAGATGATGTCACCGGGCAGCAAGGGGCAAACTGCAGACAGCCGGGCGATCAGCTCGGGGACGCTGAAGATCAGGTCGCGGGTCCGGCCGAGCTGGAGGACCTCGTTGCCGAGCCGGCAGCCGAGCTCGAGGTCGTCCGGATGGTCGAATTCGTCGACGGTGACCAGCGCGGGACCGAGCGGCGCGAACCCTGGGTAGGACTTTCCGAGCGAGAACTGGGGGACCGGGCCGGCCAGCTGGACGACCCGCTCGGACAGGTCCTGCCCGACCGTGAGCCCGGCGACGTGATCCCAGGCGTCCGCCTCACCGACGTTGCGCCCGAGGCGGCCGATCGCGACGACGAGCTCGACCTCCCAGTCGACGTTGCCGCTTGGCAGCTCGACCGGGGAGTTCGGCCCGGTGATGGAGGTGGGGAACTTGGTGAATACCGTCGGCGAGTCGGGGCGTCCCATTTTTGATTCGCTGATGTGATCGTCGTAGTCAGCCCGATGGCGAAGACCTGGCGCGGGGCGGGCGTCGGGGCGCCGAGCTCGGCCGGGTCGACTGCGAAGTCCGCCCGCCCGGCCGCGCCGGCCGCCCAGTCTCTGAACTCGTCCCACTGGGCGAAGATCGCCTGCGGGTCGCTGGGGAAGCGGCCGTCGCTTGCCTTCTCGACGTCGAGGCCGGCGCCAGAAGCGTCCACCAGGACCAGCCGCCCGCTGACATTGACGATGCGCACGTGAACTCCATCCGCTAGGGTGCGTCACACCTCGACGGGTGGGTCCGCGAGGGTGCTCCCCATGCTGCTCGGAGCAAAAGTCGATTGTCAACGCATAATCGATTTTAGAGCCAGTGTTATTCTCGTCCAATGGTCCAGCTGACGCCCCGTGCCATCGATCTGCACGCCCACTTCCTGCCTGAGCGTTACCGGGCGAGCGCCCTCGCCCACGGCCAGTCCCATCCCGACGGCATGCCCGCGCTGCCCGAGTGGAGCGCCGCGGCGGCGGTCTCGATGATGGACGACGTTGGCATCGCCGCCGCGGCGCTGTCCATCTCATCGCCCGGCGTCGCCTTCCTCGGGTCACCAGCGGAGCGGGCAGCCCTCGCGCGGGCCGTGAACGAGGACGGGGCGGCGGCCGTCGCCGCCTACCCGGACCGGTTCGGCCTGCTTGCGAGCCTGCCGCTGCCCGACGTGGACGCGGCGCTGGCTGAGATCGACTACGCGTTCGGGCAACTGAACGCGGACGGCGTTGGCCTGCACACGCACTACCGCGGTGTGTATCTCGGCGATGAGCGCCTCGACCCGCTCATGGCGGCCCTGGACGCCAGGAGCGCGCTGGTCACGATCCACCCGGTGTCGCCCTGCGGGTGGGAGGCTGTTTCCTTCGGGCGGCCGCGCCCGGTCGTGGAGTTCCTGTTCGATACCACGCGGGCGGTCATCAACCTCGCGCTGTCCGGCGTGCTCGACCGCTATCCCGCGATCCGCTGGGTGGTGCCGCACACCGGCGCGGCGCTGCCGGCGCTCGCGGACCGCGTGGACGGGATCTACCCGTGGATCAGCCCGCCCGCGCCTGCGGTGGATCTCATCGCCGCCCTCGGCAGGCTGCACTACGACCTGGCCGGCACCCCACTGCCGCGAGCGCTGCCGGCGCTGCTCGGGCTGGCTAGCCCCAGTCAGCTGGTCTACGGGAGCGACTACCCATTCACTCCGGCGCCCCGGGTGCGCCAACTGGCCGAGGTCATCGCCGCCACGGACGTCCTAGACGACGAGGCGAAGGCAGCGACGCTGCACGGCAACGCGCGGCGGCTGCTGCCGCGGCTCGCTCGCGAGGTCGCGGTCTAGCTCGATGCTTAGCTGGCCGCGCCGTCCGCGTCGGTCACCAGGCCGATGTCCGGCTGGGTCCGGTCGGCCGCGACGTAGCGCTCAAGGAGGGCGGCGGTGTTGTTCATATGGACGGTGAGCAGCCGGGCGGCGAGCTCGGCGTCCCGGTCCAAAGCGGCGTCCATCAGCCCGCGGTGCTCGGCCGACACGTCGCGCGGTGCCTGCTGCGTGGGGAACGAGCCCGACCAGCGCCGGTACAGCTCGGCGGTCTCCCGCATGCTGTCGGCGAGATCACGCAGCCGCGGGCTGGGGCACGCGCTGATCAGCGCGCGGTGGAACTCGGCGTGAGCACGGGCCCATTCATCGGTGACTCTCTCGGTCCCGTCGTCCACCGCGGGGGCGTTCCTGACCATCCGGTGGTGGCTTGCCACGATGCCAGCTTCGTACTCGACGTCCGCATTGAGGACCGCGTTTTTCAGCGCCGCGCCCTCGATGAGGATCCTGACCCGTGAGAGGTCGCGCACGTCGTCGATGTCCAGGCCGACCACGGAGAACCCGAGCTGCGGCTCAGAGATGACGAGGCCCTGTTCGGTGAGCCGGGTGAGCGCCTCCCGGACGACAGACAGGCTCACCTTGGACTGCGTTGCGATCACCCGGGGGCTGAGCTTTGAGCCCGGGGTGTACCGCCCGGCCAGGATGTCCGAGCGGATCTCGGCGTAAACGGCCCCGCTCAGGGTGCGGGCGGGTGCAACGGGCTCACGCATCAGATCTCCTCGGCTAGAAAGCCCCTTGCCCAGACCCTAGTCCAGCGCGGCACTCGCCTGGACGGGAGGGCTGGCGATCATGATATTCATCGACGAGCATCACTGTTAAAATCGATTTTGGACCAAATAATCCTTGACAGTCCGGATGATCCTTTACACACTCATCTGAACAACACATGCACGTCAAAGCGACCGCCGCCCTCACGGCGATCGAGTAGCCCGCGGCCACTAGGACGGCCACCCGCTCAGCGCTCTGGTGTGGCTGGCGAACACCGTCGCGCAGCGCGGCGTTGTCCTTCGCGCCGGAGACGTCATCCTGCCCGGATCGGTGACCGCCGCCATCCCCGTGACTGCGGGCCAGACCGTCACCGCCACGTTCGCCGTCCTGGGCACCGTCACCGCCATCTTCGCCGGAGAGAAGGACGCATGAGCCGGACCCTCACCACCGCGATCGCAACCCGGGTTGTCGCCGAGGAGGGCGACCACGCCGGCTGGAGATGGCGTCCAGCCGGCGCACCGAAGAGCGGGCTCCCAGCCGGGCCGGCTCTGCAGCCAACCCCACCATCGCAGCTAACTCCACAACGCACCGCAACCAACCCCACAACGAAGCGCGGAGAGACAATGAAGTTCACGACCCTCGTGACCGGACCCGTGGCAGGCGCCGCGGGCGGGAGTAGAACCGGGAACAGACCCGCGGCGGATGCCGGGAGCGGGTTCAGGCGGGCTGGGCGCCGTCGGCACGCCTGGGTTCTCCTCGTCGTCATCGCCGTTGTGGCCGCACTGGCAGGATGCAGCAGCTCGGGCAGTACGAGCCCAAGTGCTAGCAGTTCCGGCAGCGCGGCCCCGGGATCAGCGCTCACCATCGCCGACGTGGCCCCATTCAGCGGTCCCGACGCCGTGCTCGGCCCGTTCTTTTTCGGCGTCTGCGACGGCGCGACCCTGGCCATCAACAGTGCGGGCGGCGTCCTCGGGCATAAGCTCACCTGCAAGAGCGCCGACACCCGCGGCGACCCCGCCGACGCGGTGCCCGCGGTAAACCAGATGTTCGCCACGACCCCCAACCTGGCGCTGGTCATCGGCTGCACCTCGGACGAGGCCGCGTCAGTCGTGCCGATCATCAACGGCCGCAAGATGGCCATGTTCTGCATGACCGGCCAGTCCGAGTTCGACAAAGTCCCCTTCCCGTACTTCTACCGCCTGGTCCCCCCGGACCTGGAGGAGTCCTACGCGATGGTGGCGATCGCGCAGAAACTGAACTACAAGCGGATCGCCCTAGCGTTCGGCAATGACATCGGCTCGCAGACCTTCGTCCAGCCCGCGATCACGGCGCTGAAGAAGGCCGGGATCGTCCTGACCACCGTCCAGACGCTGGACCTCAAGGCGAACACGTTCCGCACCGAGGCCGAGGCGATCATCCAGTCCCATCCGGACGCGATCATGACCGAGGCGTTCGGGACGGCCGATCCGACCCTGTTCTCGGAGATCTCGCAGCTCAACGGCGGCAAGATGATCCCGGTCATCGGCACGTCCGCCGCCATCTCGCCCGCGTTCTTCAAGTCGTCCGCCGCGGCAGTGGGGGCGTCCACGTTCGCGGCCAACTTCCACGCGGACAACCTGGTCGTGGAGTCCAGCGGCCCGGCGTACCAGGCGTTCTCCCGGATACTGCTCACCGAGCAGAACCAGATCCCCGGCGCCAAGGGCAACATCACCGCCTTCCTGAGCGCGCCGGCCGGGGTTCACCTCTACGACGGGATCAACCTGGCCGCCCTCGCGATGGTCATGTCCGGCAGCACCAGCCCGAGCGTGTACGGGCCGGACATCATCAAGATCGGGGACGGCGTTCCCGGCGCGACGGTGTGCTACGCGTTCGCCGACTGCGCCGCCAGCCTGAAGGCGGGCCACGCGATCAAGTATGAGGGTCCCGGCGGGCCGACGAGCTTCGACAGCTTCCACGACTCGACCGGCCTCTTCCAGGTGGACACCTTCAGCCCGAACGGCCAGGTGAACGTCGTCGGCAACTTGACGAACGCGCAGCTGCGGGCGCTGTCCGGATGACTATCTTCCTGGCCTCGCTCGGCTTCGGGCTGGTGACCGCGTCCGTCCTGGCGATCGCCGCGGTCGGGTTCACCCTGCAGTTCGGCGTCACAGACGTGCTGAACCTGGCCTACGGGGCCGTCATGATCGCCGGCGCGTTCATCGCCTACGTGATCAACCAGCTGGGCCTGTCCGTCTGGATCGGGCTGGTTGTCGCGGTAGCGGCCTGCTCGGCCGGGTCGGTGCTGCTCAACGCCGGCGTGTACGCGCCGTTCCAGCGCCGCGGCACGTCGCCGATCACGATGGTGATCGTCTCGCTCGGCATGGGCTTGATCATCGAGTTCGGCGTGCAGGCCTTCGCCGGCGGGACCGGCGTCTCCTACACGATGAGCGGTGGGCCGACCGTGAGCGCAGGCGGGCTGGTGCTCTCCACGGTGCAGCTGGCCGTCATCGGGCTGAGCGTGCTTGTCATGGCCGGGACGCACGTGCTGCTGCGCTACACCCGGCTCGGCAAGGCGATGCGGGCGACGGCGGCCAACAAGACGCTGGCCCGCAACTGCGGGATCAGGACGGCCCGGGTGATCACCGTCACCTGGGCCGTCACCGGGGCGCTGTGCGGGCTGGCCGGGGTGGTCTTCGCGATGGACGCGGGCAGCTTCGGCGCCACCGCCACCGACCTGTTCCTCATCCTGATCCTCGCGGCTGTGTTCCTCGGCGGACCAGGCCAGGCCTACGGCGCCATGCTGGGCGCGGTGGTCATCGGCCTGGCCACCGAGATCAGCGCGGCCTACCTCACACCCGACTACAAGTACGTGATCTCATTCCTGGCGCTGCTCCTGATGATGGGCGTGCGCCCGACCGGACTGCTTGGGGCCCGCGCATGAACTCCTACTACCTCATCAACCTGCTCATCTACGCCGCGGTCGATGCGATGGCGTGTCTCGGCCTGAACCAGCAGTTCGGTGTCGCCGGCGTGACCAACTTCGGCTTCATCATCTTCCAGGCGGCCGGCGGCTACGCCGCCGCGATCATGTCCCTGCCGGACCAGTCGGCCAACGGGGGGTTCCAGTCCTACATCGGCGGCTGGAACCTGCCGTTCCCGCTCCCTTGGATCGGCGCGGCCGTGGTCGGCGGGCTGATCGCGCTGCCGTTCACGTTCCTGGTCGGCCGCAGGCTCCGCGGCGACTTCGCCGCCGTCGGCCTGCTGGTCACCGCGGTCCTGCTGAACCTCCTTGTCACGAACTATCGCCCGCTGCTGAACGGGGACGCCGGGCTCTCGCTGATCCCCGCGCCGCTGCGGGCCGACGTCGGCTCGCAGTCGTCCGGCTACCAGTGGGCCTTCACGGCGGGCGCGATCGTCCTCACCGCGCTGGTCTGGCTGTTCGTCCGCCGGATCACCGAGTCCCCGTACGGCCGCTCGCTGCGCGCCATGCGGGACAACGACATAGTGGCCGGCTCCCTGGGCAAGAACCTGCTCTCGCTGCGGACGGCGATGCTGGTGACCGGCGGGGCCATCGCCGGGCTCAGCGGCGGCATCCTGGTCTCTTACATAAGCACCTGGTCGCCTGCAGCGTGGGGCTACGCCGAGACCGTGGTGCTGTTCGCCGCGGTGATCATCGGCGGGGCCGGCAACCACTTCGGCGCGATCCTGGGCGCCGTGCTGGTGCCGGTCGGGTTCGGGGAGGTCACCCGGTACATCCCGGCCTCCAGCAGCCTCCCGCCTTACCTGATCCCCTCGCTGGAGTGGGTGGTCATCGGGCTGCTGATCGTGGTGTTCCTCTGGGTCCGGCCGCAGGGGATCCTGCCGGAGCGCAAGCGGGTGATCCCGGCCCCGGCGCTCGCGCCCGCCGGCCCGTGGCCGGGTGAGCCCGCGCGGCCGCCCGGCGGGCTATCAGGAGCCGGACCGGCCGTCGCCCCCCTTGCGGCCAGCACGTCCGACGCCCGCCAGGCGGCCAGCACGTCCGCCGCGGGGATGGCCGGTCCCGCGGCGGACCGGGAGATCGTGCTGCAGGCCACCGACGTGGCCCGCGAGTTCGGGGGGGTCCGGGCCGTCACCGGGGTCTCGTTCGCGCTCCGGCGCGGTACCCTGACCGGGCTGATCGGCCCCAACGGGGCGGGCAAGTCGACCCTCCTGGCAATGCTGGCCGGAACGCTTCCGGTCTCCTCGGGGCGGATCCTCTGCCAGGGCCAGGACGTCACCCGGCTGCCCGCATACCGCCGCGCCCGCCTGGGCCTGGTCCGCACCTTCCAGAACGCCAGCGAGTTCAAGCAGCTGACCGTGATGGAGAACCTGCTGTCGGCGGTGCCGGGCAACCGCGGTGACTCCTTCCGCGGCGCGCTGGCCGGGCCCCGGTACTGGCGCGGCGACGAGGCGGCGGCGATCGCCCGGGCGCAGGCCCTGCTTACCCGGTTCGGCCTCGACGGGGAAGCCAACAGCTACGCCGGGAATCTCAGCGGCGGCCAGCGCAGGCTTGTGGAGATCATGCGCGCGCTGATGACCGAGCCGCGGGTGCTGCTGCTCGACGAGCCGATGGCGGGGGTCCACCCGAACCTGGCCCGGCGGATCGGTACCGAGCTCGCCGCGCTGTGCGCCGACGGGCTGACCGTGCTCATGGTCGAGCACGAGCTGGCCATCATGGACGAGTTCTGCGATCCGGTGATAGTTATGGCGGAGGGCGCTGTGCTGGCCGAGGGAACCATGGCCGAGCTGCGGAGCCGGACCGAGGTCGTGGAGGCATACCTTGTCGGCTGAGCGCGTGTCCCATGGATTGCAGCTGCGGGCGACCGGGGTGACCGCCGGCTACGGCGGCGACCCGGTGATCCGCGGAGTCACGGTGCGCGCGGAGCCTGGCGAGGTGGTGTCGCTGGTCGGCGCCAACGGCTCGGGAAAGAGCACCCTGCTCAAGAGCCTGGTCGGCGTCGTGCGCATCAGCGCGGGCACCGTCACCATCGGCGAGGCCGACGTGACCGGCCTGGCCGCCGGAAGACATCGCCAGGGCCGGGGTCGGCTACGTGCCGCAGGTGGATGACGTGTTCGGGCCGCTGACCGTCAGGGAAAACCTGGAGATGGGCGGCTACCTGCTGCGGCCCAAGGAGGTGCGGGACCGGATCGAGCAGGTGGTCGCGATCTTCCCGCGGCTCGGCGCGATGCTAACCAGGCACGCGGGCAAGCTGAGTGGCGGCGAGCGGAAGATGCTGGCCATGGCCCGGGTGCTGATGCTCGAGCCGGCCGTGTTCCTGCTGGACGAGCCGACCGCGAACCTCGCGCCGGCCATCGCCCGCACGCTGCTCGAAGAGCACGTCCGCGGCCTCGCGCAAGGCGGCGCCTCGGTGCTGATCGTCGAGCAGCGGGCCAGGGCGGTGCTGGCGATCTCCGACCGGACCTACGTGCTGGCAGGCGGGGAGGTCAAGATGGAGGGCACCCCGGGCGAGCTCGCAGCCAGCCCGGCGTTCGTCGAGTCCTTCCTCGGTGGCGCCGTGGCCCACTGAAAGGTATCGCGGGACGGTGCCGGCGATCCCGCGGGAAGGGTAGGTAGCGGGAGTCTCGCGGTCGTGGCTCTATACCCAGCCCGACATCAGCGGCCAGATCCGCAGACTGAGGAAAAGCACGGATGGCGCGGGCTCCGCCGGCGCCATCCCCGCAGGACAGCGGGCCACCGACGCGTCGCTGCGGGCCAGGCTCACCACCGCCCTCGACCGCAATAAGCAACTCGGCGGCGAGAACGCACGGCTCCGCCGCCAGCTCGGCCGACACGTCGCGCGGTGCCTGCTGCGTGGGGAACGAGCCCGACCAGCGCCGGTACAGCTCGGCGGTCTCCCGCATGCTGTCGGCGAGATCACGCAGCCGCGGGCTGGGGCACGCGCTGATCAGCGCGCGGTGGAACTCGGCGTGAGCACGGGCCCATTCATCGGTGACTCTCTCGGTCCCGTCGTCCACCGCGGGGGCGTTCCTGACCATCCGGTGGTGGCTTGCCACGATGCCAGCTTCGTACTCGACGTCCGCATTGAGGACCGCGTTTTTCAGCGCCGCGCCCTCGATGAGGATCCTGACCCGTGAGAGGTCGCGCACGTCGTCGATGTCCAGGCCGACCACGGAGAACCCGAGCTGCGGCTCAGAGATGACGAGGCCCTGTTCGGTGAGCCGGGTGAGCGCCTCCCGGACGACAGACAGGCTCACCTTGGACTGCGTTGCGATCACCCGGGGGCTGAGCTTTGAGCCCGGGGTGTACCGCCCGGCCAGGATGTCCGAGCGGATCTCGGCGTAAACGGCCCCGCTCAGGGTGCGGGCGGGTGCAACGGGCTCACGCATCAGATCTCCTCGGCTAGAAAGCCCCTTGCCCAGACCGGACGGGAGGGCTGGCGATCATGATATTCATCGACGAGCATCACTGTTAAAATCGATTTTGGACCAAATAATCCTTAACAGTCCGGATGATCCTTTACGCACTCATCTGAACAACACATGCACGTCAAAGCGACCGCCGCCCTCACGGCGATCGAGTAGCCCGCGGCCACTAGGACGCCGGCAATGTTCCCCCGTCTTGGCGCGATTTCGTCGTGCCCAGATTTCTCTGGAGGGCCCAGACAATGACGTACACGCCCTATCGAAACCGACACGGCTTGAAAGCCCTCAGCGTCGCCTGCCTGGCGGCGGTGACCCTCGCGCTCGCGGCCTGCAGCAGCAGCGGCGGCAGTTCCTCCACCCCTGCAAGCGCAACGACAAGCAGCGCTTCGGCCGCCTCGACCGGGGCGTCGGCGACGGCCGAGTCGACCAGCGCGGCCGCGGGGGTGGCCCAGTACGCCACCATGGTCTCCAGCTACGCGGCCCAGCAGGCGGTGCCCGGGGTGAGCGCGCTGAAGGGCAAGACGGTCTGGTACATCCCGATCGGCGAGGCAGTCCCGATCCTGGCCGCCTTCGGCACCGCGATGCAGTCCGCTCTCAGCCAGGTCGGCATCACCATGCGCACCTGCGACGGGAAATTCCTCCCGACCAATGCCGCCGCCTGCATCTCGCAGGCCATCAGCCAGGGCGCCGACGGCGTCGTAACCGGCTACATCGACTACGCATCGATGCCGACCTCGTTCAACAGCCTAGTGTCGCACCACATCCCCGTGCTGGTCGCTGGCGAAGCCCTGGACGGCGGCAAGACATCCTCGCCCCAGCTGGCGTTCTTCAACACGCAGCCGACGATCAACCTGATGCAGAAGCTGGACATGGACGCCGTCATCGCCGACAGCGGCGGCAAGGCGAACATCCTCTACCTTGGCGTCACCGACTCACCGCAGACCCTGGCCGGCGCCACCTACGGCGCGTCCTACCTGACCTCGCACTGCCCCGGCTGCACGCTGACCCTGATCAACTACAACACCGCGAGCATCGCCAAGGTGCCCTCGCAGGTCAGCGCGGGCCTGATCTCGCATCCGAGCACGACCTATGTCGTGGACGAACTCGACGCGGCTGCGCAGCCGTCGGTGGCCGGCATTGAGGCCGCGGGCTACGCACACAAGGTGAAGCTCGCCTCAACCGACGGCGACCTCGACTCCCTGCAGCGGATCAGCTCAAGCGACGTGCAGTTCGTCGACATCGGTGCCAGCCCGGTCTACTCAGGCTGGCAGTTCGCGGACGGGATCCTCGAGATGCTCGTCGGCCGCACGCCGACCTTCACCCTCGGAGTGGTCCGGGTCTTCGACTCAACCAACGTCAAGGGCCTGGCCCTGACACCCGCCGCGTACTCAACCAACGCCTGGTACGGCAGCGAGGCATACCAGCAGACCTTCCTGACCGCCTGGGGTGTTAAGTAAAATGCCGGTCCCCGCTCGCCTCACGGTGAACGCGCTCAGCAAGACCTTCGGGTCCGCGCGGGTGCTGACCGATGTCGAGCTGTCCGTTCTGCCCGGCGAGGTCCACGGCCTCGCCGGGCAGAACGGATCGGGCAAGTCCACGCTCATCAAGATCCTCACCGGGCTCTACACCCCCGATCCGGGAGCGAGCTACGAGGTCGACGGCCGCGCGATGCGGCTGCCGGTGCGCTGGCCGGAAGTTCACGCCGCGGGGATCTCAGTGGTGCACCAAGACCTCGGGCTGCTCGACCAGCTCACCGTCGCGGAGAACATCTGCGTCGGCGGATTCCCCACCTCACGGCTGGGCCGCATCGACGGAACCCGCCGCGACGCGCTGGCCGCGGCCACCCTGGACCGGCTCGGCGTCACGATCGCGACGGGCAGAATCGTGGCCACACTCACTGCCGCGGAGCGGGCCGAGGTCGCCATCGCCCGCGCGATGCGCGATCAGAGCAAGGGCGCGGGGCTCATCATCTTGGACGAGTCGACCCGCGCGCTCAGCGGCGCCGATCTCGCCCGCGTTCACCAACTGCTGCGCCGCATCGCCGTTGACGGCGGTGCGGCGCTCATGATCAGCCACAACTTGCCCGAGCTGATCGCGGTGACCGACCGGATAACCATCCTGCGCGACGGCCGCCTGGCCGCCAGCGGGGAGCCCACCGCGGACCTGAACGAGCAGGAAATAGCACGCCTGATGGTTGGCAGCTCGGTGGCGGCCGTCACCCCCCGTCCGGCAACACCCCCGTCGCCGGACGGGCCGGCCGTGACCGTGACCGGCCTGAGTGGCGCTCATCTGCGCGAGGTGAGCTTCTCGGTGGCCAAGGGCGAGGTGCTGGGCATCACCGGGCTGCCAGGAAGTGGCTACGAGGACCTCCCGTACCTGCTCACCGGGGCCCGTAAGGCCGCCGCGGGGGAGCTTCGGACGACCGTGGGAACCGTGCGGCTCTCGCGCGCCAGCGTGGCGGCCTGCCTGCAGGCGGGCATGGCCCTAGTGCCGGAGCGCCGCGATCGCGACGGCCTCGCCTTCGAGCTCACGGTGGCTGACAACATCAGCCTCCCGGTCCTGCGCGGCCGCGGGCGTCCGTGGTTCGTGGCCCGTCGCTGGCAGCAAGAGGAAGCCGAAGCCTCGGCGCAAAGGCTGGACATCCGGCCGCGGGCGCCGTCGATCCTCGTCAAGGAGCTCAGCGGAGGCAACCAGCAGAAGGTACTGCTGGCTAAGTGGCTGAACACCGGGCCCGCGCTGCTGGTCCTGCACGAACCGACACAGGCCGTCGACATCGGCGCGCGCACCGACATCCTTCGCCAAATCCAGCGCGCCGCCGACTCCGGTGTATCGGTCCTGCTCGTCAGCAGCGAGCCGGAGGACCTAGTCGCCACCTGCGACCGCATCCTCGTCTACGGGCGGGAAGTGGGACTGCGCGAGGCAAAGGTGACGACGACGGACGAGCTCATCGAAATGATCTACGCGACCAACGCAGCCACCGCAGGGAGCCCGGCATGACGATGTTCTGACCAGACCGGCCAGGCCGCCGAACAGCACGACAACGTGAGCGGAGCGCAGCCACTACCTGAGGGATCGCGCCCGGCCAGCGCGATCCGCGACCGGCTGCACTGGCTGGGATCCCGGTACGCCTTGATCGGCGTCTGGATCTTGCTCGCCGCCGTCTACGAGGGGCTCATGCCCCATCTGTTCCTGCAAGTCAGGACCGCGCAGGCCATCTTCGGCTCGCAGTCGCCGCTGCTGTTCCTGGCGATCGCCGCGCTCTGCACATTCGTCGTCGGGGAGTTCGACCTGTCCTTCGCGGGCGTCATGGGGCTGTCCGCGACGATCGTCCCGGTCTTGTCCGGCCTCCATCACGTGAACATCGCCCTGTCCTGCCTGATCGCACTGGCGGCCTGCATTGCCTGCGGCGTGATCAACGCGTTCTTCATCGCGGTCCTTGGCGTGTCGTCGCTGATCGTGACGCTCGGCACGGCAAGCCTCTACCTGGGCATCGCCGAACTGCTCTCCGACCAGAACACCGTCTCGGTCACTGACAACGCCTTCGCCAACGTCGCGCTGCACAACATCCTCGGTCTGCCGCTCTCGTTCTGGTACGGGGTCATCCTGTGCATTGGCTTCGCCTACGTGCTGAGGTGGACACCGATCGGGCGCCACATCATTTTCGTCGGCGCGAACCGCGAGGTCGCCCGGCTGGCAGGCATCAACGTCAACCGGATCCGCTTCGGCAGCTACATCGCCGCGAGCATCGTCGCCGCGCTGTCGGGCATCATGCTCATCGCCACCGTGGGCGGCTTCGACCCGACCGCGTCCCCGAGCTACCTGCTGCCCGCGCTGGCCGCGGTCTTCCTCGGCACCGCGATCGTGATGCCCGGCCAGTTCAACCCGATCGGCACGCTGTTCGGCATCTATTTCCTGGAGACCGGCATCATCGGCCTCCAGCTCCTCGGGTACAGCGGATGGGTGCAGGACGCGTTCTACGGAGGCGGGCTCGTCGCCGCCGTCTCCGTCGCGCACCTGGTCCGCAACCGCACCCGGACCGCTTAGCCGGTTACCTCTACTGATTGGGGCACCGTGCGATTCGTCAAGGCACAAACAGGGCAGGGTCCGCGCCTCGGTGTGGTCCGCCCGGACGGTTCGGTGGAGTTGGCGCACGACGCGTCCCGCCTCGAACCCTACTTCGGGGACGACGGGGAGTCGCTCCGCCGGCTGGCCGACGACATACATGCGCCGGCCAGCGAGGTCGCGATGGACCAGCTCAGCCTACTCAGGCCCGTTGACCCGGTGGCCATGCGCGATTTCATGGTCTTCGAGGAACACGTTCTGCCAGCCTGGCATCAGTCCGGGATGAGCAGGGGACCGGACGTCTGGTACGAGCAGCCCATCGGCTACTTCGGCAACGTGGCGACGATCCGCGGGCCACGCGACCTGATCGAGATCCCAGGCGGCTCAGAGAAACTCGATTTCGAGCTAGAGGTGGGCGCCATCATGGGCCGGGAAGCGTGCTCCGTCACTCCGGAACAGGCCGCCGGACACATAGCGGGCTTCCTTATCCTTCGTGACTGGTCAGCTCGTGACCTGCAATTCCGTGAGATGGACGGCCGACTCGGCCCTTTCAAGGGCAAGGACTTCGGCTCGTCGCTCGGCCCGGTCTTCGTCACCCCCGATGAAATCGAGGACCGCCGCAACGGAACCGGCTACGACCTCCTGATGACCTCCGCGGTCAACGGACGGCCTTACGGCAGTGACCACTGGTCCTTCGCCTACTGGTCATTCGAGGAACTGATCTCCTACGCCTCCTGGAACTCACGCGTGGAAGCGGGTTCCATCCTCGGCAGTGGTACCTGCCAGGGTGGCTGCATCCTCGAGCTGTCCATCAGGCACACACTCGAGGAATATCCGTGGCTTGCCGCCGACGACGAAGTGACCCTGAGCATCGAACTCATGGGAGATATCAAAGCCACCGTATCGGCGCCGAAGCGCGGTCCGTGGCTCGGCCAGAAATCCGCAATCGGACCGGTGCTGAGCAGTCCCGAGGTCTGACCCGCGAGGAGTTGGCCTGGCCGTCGCCTTAACTGCCAGATACACCGGGACACCCGAGCTATAGAAGGTGAACACCGTGAGCCTATTGCTGTGGGAAGCACCCGGCCCGGGCCGCTCTACGTGCGGCGTCAGCACAGACCGCGCCCGCGCCGAGCGGGCCGTGGGCGACTGCCTGATCAGCGGCCAAGCCACCACCGCCTTCGTCCAGGAGGCCGAGCTGGTCACCGGATCGAGCGCCCTCGCCCGTGACCTTCTGCACGCCATGCGCAGCGATTTTGTCGGAGGCGGTCTGACTGGGTCTGGTTCCCGCAGGTCGGAGCGTCGCAGCAGTCTGAGGTCGTCGCGCTGGGTCTGGCGGAAGCTGCGCTCGTAGTCACTAGCTGAGTCACTATCCTTCGCGACATCCAAGCCAAGGGGGAGACGCGTGGCGGTCCGGGTCGGTTAGCTGTTCATAGCGAACGGAGCCACGAGGTGGCCACCTCGGCCGCTGGGCGGTAGCGCTCGTCGACGGAGGCGAGCCGGGAATGGATGGTGTCGCGGTCGACGAGCGAGAACCGTATGAGTGCCGCTACGAAATTCCGGTCCTTTTCCCGGAAGGCGCAGAGCTTGGCGACGCATAGGTCTTCCTTGTCGAGGCACCAGCCTGTGTATTGGGGCTCGCCGTCTGGTGCCGCTGTATTGGCGCTCTGGACTTTGACGAGCCGGCCGCGCCAGCCCGTCGGCAGGGCGGACGTGATGAGGTCGACGCCGTCGATGCTGAACCCGTGGAGCGCCTCGAACGGGGAGAATTCCCCGGCGACGCCCTCGATGAGGTCCGCGAGGCGCTCGGTCTCGGAGTTGTCGTCGGCGATGGGAAGGATGTCGATTTCGACGGATCTTGTCGCGTCGGCAGGCAGCTGGTCCTCGCGGAAAGTGCCCAGGATGGATTGGGAGCCGACGACGATCACCTCGTGCCTGCCGATGATCTGGCATGCGGTGCGGATCGCGTGCTCAAGCTGGTCCTGTCGCATCAGCCTGCCTCCCGGAGAGCGGCTTGCCGTTCATCTTCGGGGAGTAGGCCGCCCATTGGCGACACCTCCCGCATTTCGATGGAATCGCGGTCGAGGCCGGTCAGGACCCGATGCAGGGCGAGCACGTCGCCGTGCCCGATGAGAAACTCCCACCGATCGAGGTTGCGACTGTGCGGCTGGCCGGTCACGCCGCTGCGGAGCCGTTTGAGGTTGCGCTCGATGACGGGACGCCACTCCTCCAAGCTAGCCGGGGTCAGGCGGATGGAGAGCCGGCAATGGAGGCGCCAGGACCGCCGCTCGGAGCGGGTGAGGTCAGGGACCACAGGTCTTCGGCTCACCTCGAGGCGGTAGCCCATGCAGGACAGCAGTCGGTCGAGCTGATCATCGCTCAGGTCGACGGTGCCTGAAAGGAACTGGCTGATGCTGGGCTGGCGAACGCCGCTAAGGCGAGACAGCGCTGACTGGGTGGTGCGCGTTTCGCGCATCACCTCGCGGAGCAGCTCGCCGCGTTCGGGCACGCGATAATTATAGCACTGCATACTATAGATAGGTCGGCGCTGTTGAGCGCGGTCTGGCTGTCACAGTTGGCCTTGTCGCTCAGTCGATCCCTGAGCTTGGGCCCGCTTTGACGGCATCGCGATCATTCCCCGGTTTAGGGGTATCGGCCCTGAGGAGCTGTGGCCCGGTGACGGTGCTCTGTTTCGAACTCTAGCGGGCTGACCCACCCGAGGGCACTGTGGCGGCGGCGGCCGTTATGGAAGCCCTCGATGTACTCGAGCCTTATGGCCTGGGGAACCCCGTACCGCCGAGGGCTGAGCCCGAAGGCGGCGACCTGCACGATCCCCTTTCACGAACACGCCTAGACGATCATTTCCGACCGCAATCAGTCGTGATCAATTGTTAATCGACGCGTTATCACTCCTACGGGCCCATTACGCGACCTTCAAATCGCCGCTGTCCCGGCCGCAGGCGGGGCAACGTCGATGCCGTCAGAACCGAACGGGCGTGCAGGGCGGGTGCAGCCCCAGTGAGGAGGCATCCATGAGCAAGCGCGGAATCCGCGGGGTATCCCTGCGGATGAGCCTGGCGGCCGCCGCGGTGGTACTCGCGGGCGGCACGACGGCAGCATTGGTGGCGGTAGGTGCCAGCCGCGGCGGCGCAGAAACTGCCGAGTCGGCCGGGTTCTCCCAGGCGAGCGGCCGGACGATGAGCTACGCCAGCGCGTTGTCCTCGGCGGTCAAGGACTGGAGCAAGTCGCCGAGTACGTCGCTCACGACCATTTCGCACATGAAGCCGGTGACCAACTACCGGTCCCAGTCGTGGCACCACGCCATCATCGTCATCCAGCGCGGCACCGTGGTGGCGGTGGGCAAGAACGAGTTCACGGTCAAGTCCGCGAACGGCACGATGAAGATGTGGAACGTGAACGGCGCCACGAAGACCAAGAACGTCGGAGGCACCGCGACCGGGATGTCCGCCATGACCGGCGGCACCATGAAGGTGCCCTCCCGGTGGACCATGAACACCAGGGTCACGCGCATCGCGAAGGGTGACCTCGTTTTCGTCTACGGCGAGCGCGTTGGCCGCACGCTCAAGGCGCGACTAGTGCTGTTCGCGGCGCCGGCCACGACCAACCGCATGCCGATGGCCACCCCGACGGCCAAGCCGACCGTGACCGCTCCTGCTCCCGCGCCGACGGGCGTCGGGGCGACGATCACCGGCACTCACTTCTAACAGTCAATGCGGACACGGAGGTGAATGAATGCTCACCGGCCAGAGGCACACAGTGCGTCAGCGCTCGCGAGGTAAGCGTCGCGCTCGTGTAGCGGCCGTGATCGCCATTCCGGTAGCGGCTGGCGTCGCGATCGGAGCGGCGGTCATCGCGGTACACGGCGGGTCGATCAACGTGGCGGACTCGTCGTTCGCCCGGCACCATCAGGGGCCATCGGCGTCTCCCACGACATCGGCATCGGGCACGGCGAGCGCTAGCGCAACCGCCAGCGCGAGCCCAAGCACGAGCACCGGCACGGGAGCCACGGTGGCGCCCGCCAACTCGTTCGCGGGCGGCGCGGTCGCCACCGCCCAGCTCGGAGACGTCGCGACAAGGCCAGTCGACGGCACCGGCGCGGCGATCAACACCAGGCAGACCGCGGCGCAGGCCGCGACCTCGATGAACTGCTCGCTTAGCGTCCCGGCCAACCCGCTTAGCGCGGCCGGCCTGGCGACGCCGTGGCAGCTCGGCGACGGCTGCTCGATGGCCAACGCGGGCACGGAGGGCGCGTTCGTCGAGGCGACGATCCTGGCACCGAGCGGGCAGCTGTCGGTCTACAGCCCGCTCGTGGTCACCGCGGGCACCCAGCCCGCAGTGACGCCCGTGGCGCCGGCCATCGCGGCCGGCTCTGTGGTGGAGATCAGCGTCGGCTTCAACGGCACCAACCTGTACCTTACTGGTGCCGGCGCCGTCGGGGGCAAGTGCGTCGACGCCCTCGGCCAGTCGCTCATCGGACAGGTGTCGGCCTGCAACGCGGTGGCCTTCTACCGGGCCGCCAACGCGGACATCGCCGACGGGAAGCTCAGTATCCCTGCCGCTGGCACGGCGACCGATGGCCAGGCCTGCCAGACCACGCGTGACTTCGCCCTGATCGACCAGGACCAGAGCGACAACGTGGTCAGCCAGTACCTGATCACCGCAAGCGGGCAGACCGCGCAGAACTCGCCGGCTAACAACGCGACCCTCACGGGCGCTACGGTCCTCATCAACGGCAGTGACGACGCGCTGCTCAGCGAGTTCGTCGACCCGGCGAACGGATGCACGCCGTTCACCGCGCCCGACTCCACCTACCCGAAGGCCGACGGGCCGTCGCAGGCGCTGAACGAGCTGCAGGCAGCGGGCCGACCAGAAGGGCACGATCGCGGTCATCCCGCCGAACGACGAGATGACGCTGGTCGGCGGCCAGATGAGCATCGCCAAGACCAACGTCTACCGCTCTCTCGTCGACCAGCCGCTGCTCGCGGCGAACACCCACCCGGCGATCGTCGCGGCCAGCTACTGCCAGAATATGGCGAATATCGGCGCGACCAGGAACAATCTGGACATGACCGCGGACGCCGCCTTCGCCAGCCCGGTGGCGGCGATCGGCGACAACCTGGCCACGTTCCTCGGCAACCGGCTGTCGATGTCCTTCGTCAACCTCAGCTGCTCCAATTACGGCCTGGCCAATCCGGTCAACGTCACCCTGGACGGGAACGGCGTCGCGACGGCGGTCTCCTACAACCTGGCGCAGCAGGCGGCGAAGGGCGCGGCGACGGGCACCACCACGACCCCGACGACCACCCCGGTCACCACCGCGCCGAACCCTGCGGCCGGCCAGACGACTGGCACGCAGTCCAAGAGCGGCCGCAGGAACCGACCCGTCAACCCGTCCGGCATGTAACCTCGCCGGCCAGCTACTACCGCCGCGCCACGCGGCGAACATCCCGCGCGCCTGGCCGGCCCCAGCGAGTCTGGGGCCGGCCAGGCGCGCGTCCTTCCCGCCGGCCCACTACGCGCCGCCGGACCTGCAGGAGGAGTGCCTGCCGTCGCTCAAGGAGGCGGTGGCACGCGGTGCCGATAAGGGCAGGGCGGGACTTCTGCCTCTTTTGACGAGAGCGCCGAACGGCTCACACTGGAACGATGAGGCACACGCCGGGGCGCGACCGCGCGGCGGCAGCAATGAACTGGCAGGTGCGATGCATTACATCGGATCCCTGGTGCTTGTCTTGTGGCTGATCGTTGGCGTCATTGCCGCAGGTCAGCGCCACGACTACACTCGCCCGCCCGCGAATTGCAGCCAAGCCGCCACCATCGCGGTGACGATCCTCGCGGGCCCGCTGAACTACCTCGGCGTCGACCCGGAGATCTCCTGCCGCCACCTGCCGCAGCCCAGCAGATAAGCAAAGGCGGCGGCGCAGGCCCGCCCGAGTCGGGGCTCTCCGCGATCCCACGCCGATGCCGACGAGCCCTGGACCGAATCTGACCGGCGTGGCAGCAATGAGGCTGTTCCGTGCGCCCAGCAGAACAGGAGGTGGCACCGTGACGTAGTGCATGGTGTTTCCTCGTGTTCGTAAGCTCGTCGTCGCCTGCCGGTGGAAGTCCGGTCCGGGTAGCTGCCAGGAGGCCCGGTAGCAGGCTGGCGGCTTCGTCTGGAAACGGGCGGGGTCGGAGCCCAGCGTCAGAAGCCCTGCAAGGGGGAGCGATGATGCGGTCCGTAGCATGAAGCGAAGCCTGCGGCGTCGTTACTCAGCCGTCCTTCGGGGCGGGCAAGGGAGTGCCGAGCCTCTCGAAATCGGGGCGAAGGCCATGGAAGCGGTGAAGAGCCTGGAGGCGCAGCCGTGAGGGACTCCCCGGCGTATGGGGCGCGGAACGCATCGATGGCGGCGGCGGGAACTGGGGAGGCCCTCCCCGGCCCGGTGACCTGCGGATGTTGTCACCGGAGCGTGGCGTCCTATAACCGGTGACCCCGGGAAGTGGATGGCTGGCCGGGTGGGCGTCGGAGGCGGCCGTAGTACCGGTTGAGCCGGGCGGACAGCAAAACCGCCGGTGAGGGAAGGGCCGCTGCTTCGTCGGTGCGCAGTGGTGTGAGGAGGGGCCCGGTGAGTGCCGTCATGGCTAGTCCCGCCGCTTCGGGGTCGGTCCGGGTGGTCCCGGCTGATCCGGTTCGTGCCTTGCAGCATGCGCTTTACCGGGCGGCCAAGGCCGATCCCGGGCGGAGATTCCACGCGCTGATGGACAAGGTTCTCCGCAGGGACGTCCTTTGGCGCGCGTGGGTCATGGTGCGCAGTAATAACGGCGCGCCGGGCATCGACAAGATCACCCTGGCCCAGGTCGAGGAGTACGGGGTAACCCGGCTGCTCGGCGAGCTGGCCAGCGAGCTGCGGGAGCGGCGGTATCGCCCGCTTCCTGCCCGGCGGGTGCTGGTACCCAAGCCGGGCACGGCGGAGAAGAGGCCGCTGTCGATTCCCGCTGTTCGCGACCGCATCGTGCAGGCCGCTGCCAAGATCGTGCTCGAGCCGGTCTTCGAGGCGGACTTCCTGCCGTGCAGCTTCGGGTTCCGGCCCCGGCTGTCGGCGCACGACGCCCTGCAAGTGCCCGTTGAGGAGTGCGCGCGGGGCAGGCGGTGGGTGGTCGAGACGGACATCGCGTCCTGCTTTTCTGCGATCCCGCATGACAAGCTGATGGAGGCGGTGGAGGAGCGCATCGTCGACCAGCCGGTCCTGAAGCTCCTGCGCGCGATGCTGCGCGCCGGGGTGATGGAAGACGGCCAGGTCCGCCGGGAGGCGACCGGGACCGCGCAAGGCGGGGTGATTTCACCCGTCATGTGCAACGTCTACCTGCACCGGCTCGACCGGGCATGGGACGACCGCGATGGGATCCTGGCCCGCTATGCCGACGACCTGATCGTCATGTGCTGGTCCCGCAGCCAGGCCGAGGCCGCGCTGGAGCGGCTCACGGTCCTGCTGGCCGCCCTCGGCCTGGAGCCGAAGGCGGCCAAGACCCGCGTCGTGCACCTGGAGGAAGGAGGCGGGGGCTTCGATTTCCTCGGCTTCCATCACCGGCTGGTGCTGTCGCGGGGGCTGAACGGGAAGAAGCGGACCGCGTTCCTTGCCAGGTGGCCCGCGGACAAGGCGATGCAGCACGCCCGCGACCGGATCAGGGAGCTGACCGGCCGCCGGAGGCTGCTGCTTCCGCCGGAGGTGATCGCGCAGGACGTGAACGCGTTCCTGCGCGGGTGGGCCGGGTACTTCAGGTACGGTCACTCGGCCCGCCGCCTCAGCAAGATCAGGCAGTACGCGCGGATGCGCCTGGCGCTGTTCATCAGCAAGAGGCACCGCCGCAGCCGCAATTTCGGCTGGTACGTGATGCTTAACGGCACGCCGCGCGAGCTTGGCCTGGTCAGCTTGTACGGAATCACCGTCGCTCCCAGGGCCGGGAAGCCCTGGCGGGAGAAGCCGAATGCCGGCGGTGAACGGCGTCGGTGAGCCGTGTGCGGGAGAACCGCATGCACGGTTCGAGGTGGCGGGGACTGGAAACGGAGCAGACCTGGCCAAGGTCACTGGGGTGGCGCAACCGTCCGGGAAACCGGCGGCCACGAAGGCCCCAGGCCCTAAAGCCAGCGAGCCACCGCGCCAGTCCCCGACCCTACAACCTGAGTTGGCTGGTCAGCGGGGCCGTTGTGAGCGGGGTTGGTGATGCTCGGCCTGGTGGGTGCCCGTGAGCGTAGCTCATGATCATCTGTCAGCGGCTGGTGTGCCGGCGGGTGAGGACGAGCAGGGCGCGCAGCACGGTGGTGGCCTTGCCGGGGTCGAGGCGCAGGCGGCTGAGGATCCGCCAGTGCTTGAGGTCGCTGAAGCCGTGTTCGACTGGGGCCCGGGCGGCGGACGGGGCCCGGATGAGGTCTTCACGTTTAAGGCTGAGCTGGGCAAACGGGGGTTGGCGGACGGCCCGCCCACAGGTTAGGCGGGTTCGGTCCACACGATCTGGAGAATGGGATGGCGCGGTAACCGTAGACGGCCCGCCTGCTTCCTTCCTTGCTGAAACTGGTGATGTCCACTAGGTCGAACTCGCTAAGACCGCGGTGAGCTTCAAGCAGTACTGCTCACCCGACGACCATCCTGGGTCCTGGCTCCCCCGTGGTCGCATCAACCAAACTGGCGCGTAGCTGTGTGACAACTGTATGCCCCGACTCTCTGACATAGATGCGGTAATTATGTTTCTTGTGATTATTTGTACTAAGGGGGTGAAACATGATCAAGTGGTGCGTGGGGTGCATGAGGAACACACGGCACATCAAAGTTCGCGCAGGCACGGTTAGGTGTGAAGTCTGCGGCCGGGAAAGCATTGGCTGAGAACGGCAACTATCACGGAAGCATCTAACTCTGCGTGGTTCTTCCATCGCGCAGGCAGCGGCAATCCGGGCGTTTAGAACGGCCGCGGGCGGCGCATTCGAAAAAGGGTGTGCTATCGAACTTCGTTGCGATTGCGGCAAGGCTACCTGCACCGTAAGTCCGTGACCTGCACCGATGCCCGAAGTGGGGTTTGACAGCACCCCAGAACCGAAAGAACCGTGGCGCGCTTGACAGCATGCTCTGCGTCGAAAACGCCAGACGTGCCTATCGGCTCGGCGACCGGACGTGACAGCGGTCAGCGCGGGCGCAGCGGGCGTAACGCCGACACCCCTGAGGTTAGGCTGAGGCGGTGAGCAACCTGGACCGGTCTCCCGCCGAGCTCAAGTGCGAACGGCATGAGGATGCTTCGACGGGGCCTGTTGTGCTGCCCTACCGGAACGTGCCGCTCGGCGGTCCGCGGGCGATGACGGTGCGGCGCAGCCTGCCGCAGAGAGCGCAGTCGCTCATCGGGGCGTGGTGCTTCGTGGACCACTACGGGCCCGACGACGTGTCCCTGACCGGCGGGATGGCGGTGCCCGGCCATCCGCACACCGGGCTGCAGACCGCCTCTTGGCTGTTCACCGGCGAGGTCGAGCACCGCGACACGACCGGTGCCCACGCGCTGGTCCGCCCGGGGCAGCTGAACCTCATGACCGCCGGTTCCGGCATCGCCCACTCGGAGTACTCCACGCCGACGACGACTGTGCTCCACGGCGCGCAGCTGTGGATCGCGCTGCCCGGAGCGGACCGGTTCGCCGCTCCCGGGTTCGCGCACTATGAGCCGCCGGTCACCGACGTCGACGGAGCGAAGGTCCTGGTCTTCATCGGCAGCCTGTTCGGGCAGACGTCGCCGGTGCCGATGTATTCGGCTCTCGTCGGGGCGGAGGTGACCCTGGCGGCCGGGCATTCGCTTGACGTCAAGCTCGACGCGGGCCACGAGCACGGATTCCTGTGCGACACCGGCAGCCTGGGCGTGGGCGGCGCCGTGGCCCGGCCGGGTGAGATCGTGTTCCAGCCCACGGGTGCCTCGGCGATTACGCTCGAGGCGAGCCCGTCGGAGCCGACGCGGGTCCTCATCCTCGGGGGTAAGCCGTTCGGTGAGCAGATCGTCATGTGGTGGAACTTCATCGGCCGCAGCCACGAGGAGGTAGTCGCCTTCCGCGAGGAATGGCAGCGCCAGCGCGCCGACCGGACGCCCGTCGCTCCGGGGCGTTACGGCGCGTTCCCGGACGTTTGGGAGCACACGCTTCCCGCACCCGAGCTGCCCCACGTCCGCCTGCATTCCCGCGGCTGAGGCGTCGCCACCTGTCCCGAGCCCGCGCGCCACCTGAAACCGGTTTCGGCAGGTCTCCCGGCCGCTCGAATACTCCATTGTGTCGGTGACCTGCGCTGTCACCAGCTGACTTGACTCGGTGATGGTTGGCTTGCCGGGTGCTCAAGATCGTCTACCTGCTAGTTCGTCGGCTACTTAGGCCCTATCAGTCTCTTGACGAGGCGCGCAGCGCCGCGAGTCGCGATGCCAAGCTACGCGAGTGCCGTCGATGCCATCCAGCGGCGACAGTGGCGACATCGTCCACCTGACTGATCCAGGAGGAGTAGGTGGGCGTGAAGTGCAGCCGGACGCGGGGATGGGCCAGCAGCCACTTCTGGACTGCGGGCGCCTTGTGGGCGGAGAGGTTGTCGCAGATGACGTGGATGTCCAGGCCGGGGTCGACCTGGCGGTCGATCTCGTCGAGGAAGTCGCGGAAGTCGACGGCCCGGTGCCGGGCGGACAGCTTGCCGATCACCGTGCCGGTGGCGGTGTTCAGCGCGGCGAACAGGTCGATGGTGCCGTGCCGTACGTAGTCGTGGCTGCGCCGCTCGGGGCTGCCGGGGATCATCGGCAGCACCGCGCGTCCGCGCCAGCGCCTGGATCTGCGGCTTCTCGTCGACGGCGAAGACCGCCGCGTTCGCCGGCGGCGCGAGGTACAGCCCGACGACGTCGCGGATCTTGTCGATCAGCAGCGGGTCGGGGGAGATCTTGAAGTCCTCGTCCGGTGCGGCTGCAGCCCGAACGCCCGGGGACATAGGTGATGCTGTTGTCAATGGCTGACAGAAAGATGATCAAGACACTTGGTGAGCGCTGAGGTGTACTCAGGCCCCGAGTCGGCGACGCGCAGTCCCGCCGATCTGGTGCGATCCGGCCCGCTGCCGTCGGCATTCGGTGCGCTGGTTATGCGCCCCTTCTGCGCCTATGAGATGCGTTCGTCGGCGGCGGCGCCGGGCGTTGTGGGCGACTGATTTAGGCACGCACTGGACCATTGACCGCGTTGATAGTCGAGCAGTGCGGTGAGTTTCTTCGGCGCGAGGATCCGGTAGCTCTCGGTCACGAGCCACGGATCTCCTCCCGGTCCGTGTCGTCGGTGAGTACCACAGCGATGCGATCATGGCCGGCTCGCGAGGCGTAGAACGGGTGGCGAAGGGACAGCAGCAAGCCGAACTGCAACAGAAGTGGGCCGGAACACAGGCGCACATCGCGAAGGACCTGAATGACTCCACCACCCGATTCGCGCGGCTCCACGCGGAGAAGGACCCGGAACTCGCCGCCGCCCGCCAGCAGTCCGAAACGGCAAACTGGCGGCGCGACTTCGTAAAGCGCGAACTAGACCGCTACCGCCATATCACCTACCCCCGCTACCTCCGAAGGCTGGTCACGGGCTAAGTCATCCCATCCGCCCTCCGTGTCAGGAGGAGGCGAGGACCTCGTCGAGGGCTTGGAGCAGGAGGTCGGCGTGTTCGCGCTCGAGTACGAGGGGCGGCCGGATCTTGAGCACGTTTCCGGCCGGACCGGTTGCGCCGAGCAGAATGCCCCGCTCGCGCATCGCCTCGGTCATTTTGCGGGCGCGCCCGGTCGCGGGCTCACGCGCTTCATCGGTCAGCTCGACGCCGAGCAGGAGGCCTTCGCCCCGGACGTCCCCGATGACGGGGTGTCGCTCGGCGAGTGTCAGCAGGCCCTGCCGGAGGTAGGCGCCGACCTTGGCGGCATTTGCCACCAGGCCTTCGTCCTCGATGACTGCCAGGACTGCGAGCGCGGCCGCGCACGCTACCGGGTTACCGCCGAAGGTGCTGAAAAGCTCGACCTCCTCGGGAATGGCCTCGAGCAGCTGGGACGAGACCAGGACAGCGGCGACCGGGAAGCCGTTGCCCATTGGCTTGCCCATCACCACCATGTCGGGCTCGATCCCTGAGGCCTGGAAGCTCCACAGGTGCGTCCCGGACCGGCCGTAGCCGGCCTGCACTTCGTCGGCCACCACGAGCCCTCCCATTGCCCGCGCCCTGCGGGCGGCTTCCCGCAGGTAGGCGGGAGGGGGCGCCAGGATGCCGTCGGATGTGAAGGCCGGGTCCAGGTATATGGCGGCGAGGCCGTGGTCGCCGAGCGCTCGGCCAGCGTCATCGATGTGGGCGGCGTACCGCTGCGTCCACCCGTCCTGTTCCCGTCGGTAGGGGCCGCGGAATCCGTCGGGGGCGGGGATTGTGGCGACGTGGGCAGGCTGTTCGCCCTTGGCCCACTCCTCGGGGGACAGGGCGTGGGTGGCCTCGGTCAGCCCGTGGTAGGCGCAGGCGGTCACGACCGCGCCGGTTCGCCCGGTGGCCGCGCGGGCGATCCGCCAAGCGAGGTCGTTGGCCTCGCTGCCGGAGTTCACGAACATCACGGCGTCCAGCCCCAGCGGCATGGTGGCCTGCAGCCGTTCAGCGAGCTCGACGATCGCTTCGTGCAGATAGCGGCTGTGGGTCGCCAACAGCCGCTGCTGCCCCGTCACCGCCTGCGCCACCCGGGGGTGGCTGTGGCCGACCACGGGCACGTTGTTGTAGCAGTCGAGGTACCGTCGGCCGTCGGGGTCGAACAGCCAGACGCCCTCGCCGCGGACCACATGCACAGGATGCTCGTAGAACAGTGGCGAACGGGGCAGTGCCCGGCGGCGGCGCTCCAGCAGATCGCTGGTGGCAGACCTTCGGTAGGGAAGCCCACGGCAGGCATCGCCGAAACGTCGTGCGACAGCGTCCATCCCCATCGCGTGCATAGAATCCAGGAAGGCGCGGGCCCCCGGCTCGCTGCCCGCGGCGTAGGCGGCATTGTCTGGATAGAACCGCTGCCGCCAGGCAGAAATCGTGATCTCCGTGGCTAGCCGGGCCGCCACTAGGTCCGCGAGCAGCCCGGCCTCTTCCTCTTCGAGCGGCGTCACCGACACGTAGCCGCGGATCAGCGACTCGGCCGCATCGATGGCGTCTTCTCGGCCGTGCAGCACATCGGCTATGGCGACGGCGAGATCGCAGACAAGCGGCGCATGAGTCATGTCCCCGAAGTCCACGATTCCGCTGACCCGGAGGTCATCTCCCAGCAGCACGTTGTCCAGGCTCAGGTCCCCGTGGATCACCTGTGCGCGCAGCCCGGGCAGCACCGGTGCTACCAGGGCCTGGAACCGGTCAAGAACCCGTTCCACCTGAGCCCTGCGGTGCGCGTCCGATAGATGGGTGAGCAGCGGGCGGAGCTTGGGCAAGTGGGTGACGTCCCACTGGATCTCGTAGTCGGCAGCGGGGTGGAAAAAGCCACGTAGTGCCCGCCCCAGACGGGCCGTGATCTGCCCGTAGGACCAGATCGCCTCGGTGGTGAGCGCCGTGTTCGCGGTCACCTGCCCGGACAGGAAAGTGAAAACCCGCGCTGGGTAGGTCCGGCCATCCTGCCCAGGCACCTCAACCCAGGATTCCCCCGTCACGGACGGCAGGGCGCGCATGATCGGCAGGCCCGGATCCACGTGCTCGATGTGGCGAAGCGCGGCCGCCTGCATCTCCAGGATGGGCCGGTCGTCAGCCGGATTAGAAATCTTGAACAGGAAGCGCGGCCCGTCGGCCGTGTCCACCCGGAAGTTCTGATCCCGTTCGCCCGCTAGTGGATGCAGGGATGACGATTCCACGCCGAACCTGTCCCGCAGGATCTGCCTGGCTGCCTCCTCACCGAAAGTCGGCGGCGTACTCTCCAGGGGATCAAGGCGCTCAACCATAAGCCGGAAGGTTATCTCATGACCCGCCGGCCCACCGCCCGGCCGCGTTGCCGCACGTCCGCAGGCCCAGGGGATCTGGGAATCCAGCCTGATTAGGATCAGACAATGCCCACCCCAGCAGCGTTTGACCTGTCCGGCCGGGTGGCGCTGGTCACCGGCGCGGGAAGTACCGACGGTATCGGTATCGCCACCGCCAGGCTGCTCGCCGAACTCGGCGCCGCCGTCATGATCAGCGCCACCACGGCCCGGATCCAGGACAGGGTCAGCGAACTGCGCACCGCCGGTTTCGACGCGGCAGGGATCGTCGCGGATCTCACCGACGCCGAGGCCGCGTCCAGGCTGGTATCGGCTGCGCTGGATCGATGGGGGCGGCTCGACATCGTGGTCAACAACGCGGGCATGATCTCCGCCGCTGTCTCCCAGTTCGAGTCAGGCACGGTGGAGTCTATGGACCTGGTGACCTGGCAGGCTGCGCTCGCCCGCAACCTGACGACCGCCTTCCTGGTCACCAAGGCGGCGCTGCCTGCCATGACAAGCCGCAGTTGGGGGAGGATCATCATGGTGGCCAGCGTGACCGGCCCGGTAATGGCCATACGCGCGGACGTCGGCTACGCTGCCGCCAAGGCGGGCATGGTCGGCCTCACCCGCGCCGCCGCAGTCGACACCGCAGCGCACGGAATCACAGTCAACGCTGTCGCCCCAGGCTGGATAGCTACCGGGTCCCAGACCCCGCAAGAGCATGGCGAAGGACTGGCCACCCCGGCCGGGCGTAGCGGCTCACCCGGCGAGGTCGCCGCCGCCGTTGCCTGGCTGGCCAGCCCTGGCGCCTCCTACATCACCGGGCAATACCTGGTCGTAGATGGCGGCAACTCGATCGCCGAGGAGCGTGCCGCGCGCCCGTGACCGGCCCGCAGCAATGCCCGTGATCATCCGATGTTCGACCATCCTCAGCGGGACGGGAAAAGTGAGCCGGCCTGTGAAGGTAAGGCAGGCGTACCGGTAATCGCTCGGCCCCACCCCGGCCCAGGCGCTGCGGTCGCACACCGGGGCGGCGCGGTCCGCCTGGAACTGGGGCCTGGCCAGGTGCCGGGAGCGGTACGCGGCTGAGCGGAAATGGTACTCCGCGCCCGAGCTCCACCGGTTGTGGAACGGGCAGAAGAAGGGCAGATGCAGGGACTCGTTCGGCTGACCGGGGTGATCCGCTGCGACCGCAAGACCGTCACCCTGTCCCGGCTCGGGACCATTGCACGTACGAGCCGACCGGGACGCTGGCCCGCCGCCTGCAGGACGGGCCGGCCAGGATTCCGTCGGCGACAGTGTCGCGGACCACGCAGCGGTAGTTCGTCTCGCTCACCGTCGAGGCCAACCCCGGTGACGTTGTGGTGATCACGCAGATCGAGATCCAGCCGCCGCGCCTCGATGAGGCGCTTTCCCTCGTCGAGGAGCTTGCCGCGGCACAGTCGGCCGACGGCGCCATGAGCGGCTAGGTGCTGCTGCAGCGGCGCTGCCGGCCATCGAACCTGGAACTGATCTCGTCTGGTCGTCCGCAGAGGCGTTCGAGGAACATCTCGCCTCGGGCGGCGCGCAGGCACCACGCTCGGCGCTCGCGTCGCAGCTCGTCGCCCCGATCGACGTCCGTCGTCACCGCCTGTTCGCCGGCGGGTGGACGACCCCGTAGGTTGCCCTCCGCGCCACCGGCGCGGTGAGTAAGGAACTCAGTAACAACGGCCGCTGACGCTTGCGGACGCCGGCGGACGTCCACGGACGACGCCAAGCGGGTCAGGCGGTGTAAGAGTGGTGGTACATCGCCTCGCGCCTTGGCTTCGGGATTAGGAGCCGTTTACCGGCAGGTTGTGACTTCGCTGCTCCAGCCTCGGGTGAGAACAGTGTGAGAACATCCGTCTCGGTCATGCTGCCGTCCTCGCGCTCCGCACCAGCGCCGTCGTCTGCCCGGCCGCGGCCAGGTGGGCTGCTCCAGCGGGTGGGTGTAGCGATCGGAACGCTGGATCGGCAGCTGCCGCCGTGAGCTGCCGGACCGGACCCTTTACGGAATCTGAGGCATCTGATGACCGTCTTGCGCGAGTACGAGGACTTCGTAACACGCACCGGCCACACCGCACCCTGAACCAGGCCGCGCCGCTCCGCCCCGTGCCAAACGGCGTCAGAACTTGGACCGTCTCCGTGTCCGGCGGCGCGACCGCGCTGGTGGCGTGATTCATGAATATCGCCTGGTGGCACAGGTATTTTCGGCACCCCATAAACATATTCTATGGATATCTTCTGAATTTGCTGAAGTAACCTTGGGCGAACGCTGTATTAATCTAGCAAGAATCCTGGCGAAGTGTTTGATGTTGCCTATTGTTGCGGTTCCACCTCCCGGCGAGCATCCGAAGTACGTGGCCACAACAGTGACCACAAAGCTCGGACCTCTTACCTGGAGGAGCTTCAGTGATCAGACGACGAAAACTATTGGTGGCGAGCATAGCGGCGGTGGTAGCGCTGACCGCGCTCGGCGCGAGCGCCGCTGTGGAGGCCACGGCGGCCGCCGGCCACCCCACGACGGGCGTCGGCTCGTGCCCACTCAAAAACTGGAACCCCAACGCGGACCCGAAGAACGCCAAGGATCTTCCGCTCGGCAAGCGCCCCATGACGTACCGGCCCGACGGCTTCGACTGCACCGGCGCCATCTTCGCCCAGCCGGGAGTCGAGTTCGCCACGTTCCCGCAGCCGCGCGACTTCCACGTCAAGAATGCGCCCGCGACCCGAATGCTCACCATTTGCAAGTCGGGAACCTGCACAAAGCAGCCGGAGACGACGTGGGCGCCGACCGCGTCGGTCAACCCGCTGGCCCCGTACTTCCCGCCGTTCACGCACTTCGTGGTCATCATGCGGGAAAACCACACCTTCGACGACTACCTCGGCGACTGCGCCACCACGGTCGGAGCCGGCTGCAACGGCGTCGTGGAGAGCACGAACCACATAAGCTCGGTGCCCGACCTCCACTCGCTCGCCAAGCAATACGCGCTGAGCGACTCCTACAGCACGGGGACGCAGCCCCCGAGCGGCCCCAACCACTGGTGGCTGTTCACGGCGCAGTCCGCCTCCAGTTCGCAGCAGCAGTCCTACCCCACCGCCACCGGGTCGCAGTTCGACCGGTTCCTCGGCGGTGATCTAGGCCCGACCTCCGAGGGCACCAACCCGTGCAACGCTCAGAGCGGCACGGGGAGCGGTGGCAGCCCGTACACGTTCATGGCGGCCGGTGACTTCTACTGGATGCTCACCACCGGCAGCGGGTACTGGCGCAACCCGGCGACCGGGAACCTCGAGGTGCTGCCCACGGATCGTCCCGGCACGACCGTCCCTGAGGAGCTCCACGATAACGAGTACACCTGCCAGGGCCAGAGCATCCCCGACACGACGGTCGCCACCGACTACCTGAACTTCGTCAACAGCCTACGGCCTGCCCGCCTACAACTACGTCGAGCTCTTCAACGACCACCCCGGCACTTACCAGGACATCCCGACGAACGACTCCACGACCAACCAGATCGTCACCTCGATCATGGGCAACCCGCTCTACCAGAACAACACCGTGATCGTGGTCACCGAGGATGACACCCAGAACGGCAACAACGGCTCGGACCACGTCAGCAACACCTACCGCGTGCCGCTGGTCGTCATCGGATCGCCGACGTACGTGAAGGCGCACTACATCTCCCACGTCGCGTACACGACGAGCAACGTGCTCGCCGCGATGGAACGGGTGATGCAGAACGTCCACCCGGGCATCATCAACCCCAGCGACAGCCTCAGCCTGGCCACGTTCCCGATGACGACCAACGACCAGGCGGCCCTCGGCGACCCGCTCGAGGACTTCTGGGTCCAGGGCGCCGTCCCGCTCACCGCCACTACCTCCGCCTCGCCGACCACGGGCAACGCGCCGCTCAGCGTGTCGTTCACCGGCTCAGCCAGCGGCGGCACCGCCCCCTATTCCTATAGCTGGGCCTTCGGCGACGGGTCGACGAGCACATCCCAGAACCCCAGCCACACCTACAGTTCCGCCGGGACCTACACGGCGAACCTCACCGTCACCGACGGTGCTTCGCCGGCCAGTACGGCCACCTCCAGCGTCACCGTCACGGTCAGCGCGGTCGGCAATCCCCTCACCGCCACCGCCTCGGCCACGCCGAGCTCTGGCCAGGTCCCGGTGAACGTCGCCTTCAACGGGACCGCAACGGGCGGAACCCCTCCCTACTCCTACAGCTGGGCCTTCGGCGATGGGACGACCAGCACCTCGCAGAACCCCAGCCACAGCTACGGCACCGCCGGGACCTACACGGCGACCCTCACCGTCACCGACAGCTCATCGCCGGCCAAGACCGCCTCGTCGAGCGTCACCATCACGGCCACGCCCATCGCCGGCACGGCGCCGGGCGCGCCCACCGGCCTGACGGCGACCGCCGGGACCGGCCAGGTCTCCCTGGGCTGGACGCCCCCGGCAAGCAATGGCGGCGTCAACATCACGTCGTACCGCGTGTACCGGGGCACGTCGAGCGGCAATGAGACCCTGCTTACCTCCGGTGGTTGCAGTGGCCTGGGTGCCGTGACCTCGTGCACGGATACCGGCCTGACGGCCGGCCAGGCGTATTACTACGAGGTCACCGCCGTGAACGCCATCGGCGAGGGCCCGCAGAGCAACGAGGCGACTGCGACGCCGACCGGAGGCACCTGCACGCCGGCGCAGCTGCTCGGCAACCCCGGCTTCGAGAACGGCAGCTCCAACCCCGCACCGTGGAAGGTCACCTCGACCCACACGCCGGTCGAGGTGATCAACAACAACTCCCTCGAACCGCCGCACAGCGGAAGCTGGGACGCCTGGCTCGACGGCTGGGGCACGACCACCACCGACACGCTGTCGCAGACGGTCACGCTGCCAACCGGGTGCACCACCGACAACCTCAGCTTCTGGCTGCACATCAACACGGCTGAGACGACCACGACCGCCAAGTACGACACGCTGAACGTCCAGATCCTGAACAGCTCCGGCACGGTGCTCGCCACCCTGCACACCTACTCCAACCTCGACCACAACACCGGCTACGCCCAGCGGACCTTCTCGCTGAGCGCCTACGCCGGCCAGACCATCACGCTGAAGTTCACCGGCAAGGAGGACTTCGAGAAGCAGACCTCCTTCGTCATCGACGACACCGCGGTCAACGTGAGCTGACCCACGGACGGTGAGCCGCCCGGTCCCGGCCCTTGCACAGCGCCGGAACCGGGCGGCCTTCGCGGCCGGACCTCAAGCGTTGCCAGTACGCGTCCCGCCAGAACTGGTTGGGAGGAGCAGGGTCAGGAGTCAATCGACTGGATAACACGCAATTCCCTGCACACAGGTAAACATCTTGAAAAACCCGGCCCCGTCATGCGACGCGCCTTGCGAACCCCCATCGCGGTGCGCATCCCGCTCGCAACCGCTGGAGTGGCCGCCATGGCCAGGACCGCCACAGCGTCAGCCGCGACATCGGCCGGACATCCTGTGCTGAACCAGGCCTCGCCGGCATACCAGCACTCCTACCGGCACGGCGTGGTGCCGACCAGGGCCACCGCCAGCAAGATGGCGCAGTGGGCGCGCCCGCCCGCAGTGACGTCGCCGTTGCCGTTGGTTGACTGGGTGCCCCACTGCGAGCCGTAGAAGGCGCCTGACCTTCAGGAGTTCGTCAAGGAACTCGGACCTCCCAACGAGCTGTGGTCCGGCGTCATGACCCAGTACCTAAACTCCTCATCCATGCGGTGACAGAGTCTTCGGCATCGGCAGTCGGCGAGGGTCATGTGGCGTAGAGCTGACCGTTGCTGCCCTTGGCGATCGTGATGGGGTTGAGGCCAGTGGGGGCCGGGCCGGCTTCGACCGCCCCGGAGGCGGCGTTGAACTGCGAACCGTGGCACGGGCAGACGATGAGCGAGGCGGACTGGTCGTATTCGACCGTGCAGCCGGCATGCGGGCACACCGCGTCGAAGGCCACGAACTTGCCGGCCGTGGCCTGGATCACGATCGAGGGGTCGCCGGTGCGAGGATCGCTGAACGACGCGGCGCCGCCCACCGGGACATCCTTGGCGGGTCCGATCGCCGTGCCAGCCGGATGGCTGCCGCCGGCCCCACTGGCGCTGGGCGCGGGCACCGACTGGGTTGGGGACAACTGCAGGGTGCCGGAGGCGTTCTTCGCACCGCCTGCCAGCCGGCCAAGCCGGCTACCGCACCGCCCAGGATCAGGCCCGCGCCCGCTGCCACGGCCGTCACGATCCCCTTCAGCACGACATCCCGGCGGCTGGCCTCCTCCGCGCTCATCCGTCGAGAGCTTCGCCGCGCCCGGGCCGTGATCGCCGCGTCGGCGGACAAGAGCGGACCGCCGCCCGCTAGCAGCAACGGCGTCCACGCGAACGCGAACACGATGTCTGCGCCGGTGTAGTACGGCGAAGCGTGGAAGCTGACCGTCAGGAACAACATCAGCGACAGAGCTACGCCACCCGCCGCGGCCAGCCGCTGCCACAACCCGAGCAGGGTGCCGAGGCCGATGGCGAGCTCGGCGACCGCGATCAGGAGGCCGAGCGGGACCGCGAGATGGGCCAGCGGCGAGATCAGCGTGTCGATGGGGCTGCGCAGGGCCGCGCCCGCCAGCTGCGCCTGGATCGACCCGGGATTACTGGTCTGGAAGAACCCGGGATTGGCCAGCTTCTGAAGCCCGGCGAAGCAGAACGTGAAGCCGAGGAAGGCCCGCAACGGAAGCAGTGCCCGGCCCAGCACGTCAGGACTCAGTGAACCAGGTGCCGGCTGGGGAGCGGAGGCGGAGGTGGCGCGGGCGACCGCGAAGGCCCGTGCCGCGAACGGGACCGGTTCACTGGCCGCTCACCGCCAGCCCGGGGCCATCCGGCTGAAACGTTCAGCCGCCAGCATCAACAAAAGCACTGCGGCGTTCGCGGCGGTAAGACGGGCGTTGCCTTCCACAGCGGGGTCGGCCCGGATAGTCGAGGCGCGCGCGAACAGATCCACGGCAGGTAAGTATATGGACAGAACCTCTAATACACATGAAGGGTTTCCTCAGCGAATCGTCAGAGTACGCGCCCGTTCGACGTTCTCGCGCGCTTGCTCGATCGACGTTTAACCGAGTCGAAACCAACGGTGGTAACCCCGTTAATCCTCAAGGCCCTGAAGGTCCCCCGGCACAGCAACGGCACGCGCCGGCACGGCCTGGGGCGGTTCCTGCACGCCGGGCAGAGGGCTGGACTGCCGGCGCGGCCTGATCAGGCTGGGCTGCCGCCGGGAACACGTCACCCCTAGGATGCAGCCTCGTGGGATTCGGTTTCGAGCACGTTGATGACGAGGCCGCGCCGCGGCTGAGGGACCTGGCGGCCGGGTATGGCGCTCTCGCGCGTCTCCGAGGTGGACTTGGCAAACACGCCAGCTGCGGATGACGGCGTCGACGTTGCGGAGGAAGTCGATTACCGCGATTGCGGGGAACCCAGCACCGATAAGCGCCAGGATCTCCGCCTCGGGCCCTCCGGTCCGGAAGGCGGTCCAGCTTCATGGCCGGCGCGGCGTGTGGCCGCGGCCGTGATCTCACAGGTTCTGCTCGGCGGTGATCCGTCCTGATGCGACCGCGTCGACGAGAGCCTGGTGGTCGCGTTCGTTCTGGTCGGCGTAGGCGGCGGCGAACCGGGTGATCGCCTGGTCGAACACGTCCGAGCCGCCGAGGTAGGCGGCGATCGCGATCCGGTCCCCGGACCGGGCGTGCGCCCGCGCCAGCGACCACCCGCAGATCTCCCCGTAGATCCGCATGCCGCGGGGGATCAAGGCCTCGATGGCGATGGAGTATTTCCAATCCCGCAGCTGGCGGACGTAGAAGTCGCGCTGCTGGCCGTCCAGGCCGGCCTCGATCCGCTGCCAGCCCAGGAAGATATCGCTGGATGCCTGCATCAGCCGCTGGCCCGCGACGACCCGCTGGCCCATGTTGGTGAACTTGCTGGCGCCGACGAATTCGGCCAGGACCGACTTGTCTGCCTCCTTGATCTGCAGGAACAGCGGATCGGACTCGTCGCGGCCGAGCATCAAGACGATCCAGCACCGGGTCCCGACGCTGCCGACGCCGACGACCTTGCGGGCCATATCGGCGAACTCGTACTGCTCAAGCAGGTGCCGGCGGTCGGTTTCCAGCGTCCGCCGGTACCTGGCGAGCAGGTCCTTGATCTGCGCTTCGAAGGTCTCCTGGTCCACCTGCCTGGGCAGCAGGTCCGTGATCGGGATCAGCAGCGGCGGATCGGCGATGATCCGCGGCCGGCCATCGACCAGGTGGGTCAGCTTGGTCACTGCCTGCATACTGTCTGCGGTCCGCGCCTTGGCCATGCCCTTGTCCACCATCTTGCGCTGCCGCTTCTCCAGCTGCGAGTTATATTCCGCCCGCAGCTGGTCCAGGTCCGCGTGCGCGTACCAGACATCCAGGTCGGTCATCTTGGCGAAGTCCCGCATCGCCCGCCGGTAGCTGGCGACCGTAGCCGTGACGATCTCGCGGTCCTTGCCACAGAACCCGTTGCCGCGCCCGGCCACCTCCATGCTGGCCGCCAGCCGCTTGACATCCCATTCCCACGGGCCGGGCAGGGTCTCATCGAAGTCGTTGACGTCGAAGACCAGGCGCCGCTCGGCGGAGCCGAAGATGCCGAAGTTCGATAGGTGCGCATCCCCGCAGGCCTGCACCGGGAGCCCGGACACCGGAGTATGGGAAAGGTCGCTGGCCATCGGCAGCGCCGCCCCGCGGTAGTAGGTGAACGGGGAGACCATCATCCGGCCCCACCGCACCGGCACCAACTCCGGCACGCGGGTTGCCGCCTGCTCCTCCAGCAAGGCCACCGGGTCGGGCCGGCCTGACGGCGGGTCGAATACCGCATGGCTGTCCCGCGGCACCTCCGCCCGCGCTTCCTTGCCATTGGCTGCGCGCTCGGCCGGGGTGAGTCGTCTCACCCCGGAATCGAGCTGGTACCGCAGTGCCTGCCGGGGCGGAGCCCCGGCCGTCAGCACACTCATAATCTGTTCCTCCCTCTGCTGCCCGGCACGCCGGCCGGGCACTTGCTCGCTAGCATTTACCTGATCCTGATACGGCAGTTTGCAGAGCGCTGGCCGAGCTCTTCACTTGCGTTACCGAGGACGCGACCGTCGAGGCCGCGGTCACGGAAGGCTGGCTCTTCGCGGAGTTGATCGCGGACTCCAGGCCGGACAGCGACTTTTGCAGTGCCGTGGTCTGCGGCGCGAATGCCGATCCCGCGTCGGCGGCGAACGTCTGCGCGTTGCTGGTGACGGTGTTCAATGCGGTCTGCAGGGAACCGAGGCCGTTCTTGGCCACGTCGACATTGCCGAGGTTGCTCACCGAGGTCTTGAGGTTGGCGGCGGCGGTGCAGTAGGACGGGGTGCTACTGCTGCATCCGGCGAGCAGCCCGGACAAGACCGATGCCAAGACCGCGGTCGCGAGCAGCAGGCCTGTGCGCGTGCCCGGCCGGTACGTAAGTCTCATATCTCCTCCAGAATGCTGGCGTTCCGGCCTGCGGGCGGAACAGCCTGGCCCTGCCGGGGACGGGTGGGTCAGCTGAGTTCGGCGGCGGCCGCTGTGCACGGCGCTGCCCGGGACGGCCGCCGGAGGTTACATCTCGTTGACCGCGGATTGCAGGGCCTTGTCGATGTCCTTGGGGTCCACGTCGAGCTCCTGGGCTGTTTCCTTCTCCGCCCCGGTCACCGCGTTCTTGATCGCGTCCTCGACCTTGCTCTCGCCGACGACCACGAGCCCGGCCTGCCCCGGGTCGATGAAGTCCCCCAGCTGCTTGGCCTGCGACCGCGACATCCCCTTGGACAGGTGCCCGGTGACCCCGCCGACCGCGCCGCCGACCGCAGCCGCGCCCAGCACCGCCGGCGGGAAGATGACCCCGATCGCCGCCCCGGCCGCGACGCCCCACCAGGCACCATGGCGGGTGGCCGTCTCGTCCTTGTTCTCATGCACCTTGCCGTTGGCATCCTTGGTGACCACGGCCGCATCGTAGGAACCCACCAGGCCCGCCGCGTGAGCGTCCTTGACGACCTGGTAGTCACCCCGTGCCGCTGCCTCATCCGGATACGTTGCCACCAGGATGAACGTGCTACCGGACATGCCGACCTCCTCCAGTTCCGCTGGCATCCTTGCCAGGCGGTTCAGCCAATCCGCCGCAGCCGTTACCCGGCCGCCGCATCGCGAGCCTCAGGCTCACACCCGGGCAGGTGACCCCGCATCACCCGCCAGCCGAATTCCCCTAGGGGAGAAGCCGCGGCACAGACCGGGCCTGGACGCCCGTCCCGGGGGCTCACCCGGCGCGTGGCATCGCCGCTGCCGATCCGGCAAGGGTTCTCGGGGCAGCGAGTCACGCTGGCATGGACGGGCCGCCGTTGGCTGTCACAAGGCGGCGGCGTGATGTTGCGGGATCAACCCCGGTACAGGAACCGCAGCCGTGCCGCCCGCGCGGCCCAGGAATAGGCGAAGTAGATGAACCCCCGGACCGCGTACGCGACGACCACCCAGACGTCGCCCCTGTTCCAGGTGACGTCCTTGCCGGTCAGCGCCCTCGCCGCGAAGGAGAGGGCAAGGGCGAGCATGAACACGCCGAAACTGATCCCAACGTCTACGGCGAAGGCGGTGAAACGCGATGCGAAACCCGGGCACTTCCCTTGCAGGCCCTCCTGGATGACGGGGGGGCTGGAGGGCGCGGCATCGCCCGCGTGCGCAGTCACGACGCTGCCTTAGCCTGCAGCCCGCCAGTTCGGCCGGGCGGGCGGGTATATGGGCGGCGGCGAAGACGCCCTATCCAGCGGGCGATGAACTCGTCCAGCCGGACGGCGCCCTAGCCGCTCACCCGGCCCGGGCCGGGTGAGCAGGTACCTGTGGTTGCGCTTTGGCGGCGTGCTTCTGCAGTCGGTCCGCCAGGAACATGACGATGACGGCGATCCCCACGCCGGCGAACGTGAACAAGATCCGTCGTCCCTCATCGGCAAGATCGGACGGGTGGGGCACGTCCGCGGCGATCAGGACAGCCCCGCCCAAGGCCGCGGTGTACCAGGCGTAGTTCACGCCGTGGATCGACGCTGCCAGCGCGACCAGGACAACGACGATGACCTCGAGTGCGGTCCTGTTGTCGACGGCCAGGAGGACGACGGCGGCCACCGCGGCGCCCACGACCGTCCCGGCGATGCGCCGCTCGGCTATGAGGGCGGATTGCTGCAGGCTGGGCTTCATGGCAATGATGGTGGCGATGGGCATCCAGTAGGCGTTGGGCAGGTGCAGCCCGAAGGAGATCGCGACGGCGATCCCGAGAGCGCCGGCCCGGATCACCGCGAAAAGGATCAGCGGCCGGGTCAGCGGCCGCGGCGAGATATCGCCGGGGATCTCGGCGACAGGCTGGGGCTCGGTGACCCGCCCCCGGGCCAGCCACATGATGAAGGTGTAAGCGATCCACAGCGCCGACCCAACCAGCCAGGCCAGCGCCTGCTTCCACGGTTCGGTATGGATCAGGCCGGAGCCGAACAGACCCGGCAGTTCGAAGGAGATGAGAGTCGGCAGGCCGAGGGCGACGATGAACCAGACATTGAGAAGATAGGCCGCGACGAATCGGTGCTGGCCGTATGTCACCGCCAGCCCGCCCAGCAACGTGGCCACGAAGGCGGCCAGCACCACGAACCCCCAGGCCCCGCCGCCGATACCGAATCCCAGGGCCGTCAGCAGCGCCCCGACCCCGGCGACCACGGCCAGCCGGGGCACCCGGTAGCCGTAGTTCCCGCCGGGGTCGCTCACGGCCACGATCACCACCCCGAAGATCGCAGTGAGGAAGTACCTCCGCTCCGCTGGGAGCACGCCCACGATGATCAGCAGCCCCAGCACGACCGCAAAGACGACGCCTGCGCGCAGGTTAAATCCCTGCCGGTTGAGCTGGAATACCTTGGACACATGGCTCACGACTCACCTCTCAGCACCTTGGCCAGGACCGGTGAAGCAGCCCTCCCGCGGCGGCATCGGACGACGGCAAGGACCGGGAACCGCCCAGCCACCCGCGCCGGGACAGGCCCGCGCTTCACCCGGGCAAGACAAACCCGGCATTCCCTCATCCGACAAGCGCGCCAAGCCGTTCCCGCTACGGGCGAAGGTCCGTCACCCAGCAGGCTCGCACCCGGGTAGGTGACCCAGCATCCCCTGCAGAACGAATTCCCCTAGGTGATCCCAGTAGGTATTGGGCAGGGCCACGCCGAAAATCTGAGAGCTCGCAACCCGCCAGTAGCCCTTGCTGCTCCGGGCCCATTTACGGACGTGAGCCCGGAGATGCCGCGTATCCGCACGCCGCGCCGCGCCGCCGTGACAGGATCCCTGCCGGCGTCACCGGGCACGCAGTTGTCCAGTGCCTGGGATCCGATCCGCTGGCGTGGTCACTGGCATGCCTGGCAGACCCTACTGCCTGGGGTCGCTGTCGTCAGGGTGAGGCCGATGATTAACTCCGGGGCTGATGCCTAGCCCGTGCCTAGCCCGCGGTAGGCGGGCCAGGCCTGGCACCTGTCGCAGCGGTGTGCCCGGCGGACGGACCCCGTGAGGTCCGTCATCGGCAGCGTGGCGCGGACAGAGAACACCTGCCGGTTCGGCAGCGGTTATGCCACGCGGCCGCGGCTTCTCCCCTAGGGGAATTCGGCTGGCGGGTGATGCGGGGTCACCTGCCCGGGTGTGAGCCTGAGGCTCGCGATGCGGCGGCCGGGTAACGGCTGCGGCGGATTGGCTGAACCGCCTGGCAAGGATGCCAGCGGAACTGGAGGAGGTCGGCATGTCCGGTAGCACGTTCATCCTGGTGGCAACGTATCCGGATGAGGCAGCGGCACGGGGTGACTACCAGGTCGTCAAGGACGCTCACGCGGCGGGCCTGGTGGGTTCCTACGATGCGGCCGTGGTCACCAAGGATGCCAACGGCAAGGTGCATGAGAACAAGGACGAGACGGCCACCCGCCATGGTGCCTGGTGGGGCGTCGCGGCCGGGGCGGCGATCGGGGTCATCTTCCCGCCGGTGGTGCTGGGCGCGGCTGCGGTCGGCGGCGCGGTCGGCGGGGTCACCGGGCACCTGTCCAAGGGGATGTCGCGGTCGCAGGCCAAGCAGCTGGGGGACTTCATCGACCCGGGGCAGGCCGGGCTCGTGGTCGTCGGCGAGAGCAAGGTCGAGGACGCGATCAAGAACGCGGTGACCGGGGCGGAGAAGGAAACAGCCCAGGAGCTCGACGTGGACCCCAAGGACATCGACAAGGCCCTGCAATCCGCGGTCAACGAGATGTAACCTCCGGCGGCCGTCCCGGGCAGCGCCGTACACAGCGGCCGCCGCCGA
>CAVZAA010000003.1:1155000-1632246 GCA_963773105.1 uncultured Actinomycetota bacterium | reverse complement strand
CGGGTTTGTTCGATCAGAACACCCGCAGGTCAGTGCCCAGTTGCGATAGCAGTTGCATTTGGGCTTCAGCGGCAGAGCCACGGAAGGCACGAGGGCGAGGCGTGGCCGAGTTGGTGGCGCTCGTCGTCCCCGGCCCGGCCGCTGACATGGTTGTCGGTGGCCGGGCCGCCTGCGTGTAAGTCAATCTCGCCTAAGAATCAGGGTTATCGAGTAGCTGTTGGGCTGCCTGAATCCGGCGCTCTTTCTGGCCGCTTCCGCCTGCCGTTCAGCTTCCCGCCTGCGTCGCGGTTCTATCACATAGGTGGCGAATGTTTGATTGGCTGCCGCAATCGAGGACTCTACCCGCGGGCCCGTGTTTTTTAGGTCAGCTTCGAGCACCTCGAACCGCACCTTGCTTCCGATCACTTCAGGTGTTCTCGAAAGAAAGTCCATGGTGCCGGACTTGTGACCAGGGCCGCTGATGAAGTACTTGACCCGAAGTTTCCTTCCCGCTTGGGACCCTGGTTGAGCTGCCACTCAAGGACGACTAGGCCGTCGTGCGCGTCGACGACCTTGGGTCCCTCAGTGAGTTGTATCTGCCACTCTTGCTCCATGCGGAGCCTCCTCACTATATTTCCCCACCAGTCACCCCTGGCTCTCAGCTACTCGGACTCAATCGCCCGTGAGACCGGCGTCGTCACCTTGAAGACCCGCAGGCGCAATTCGGCTTATTAGTCTGATTCCCGGACCGCTCGAACTCTCGCGAATGCGGTCAGGGTCGCCGCTCGCCAGGGCCTCGGTGAGGGCCGACGCGTGGCGTGCCTCACCGGCGGACAGGCCCGCGGGGGGCTCTCCTCCGGCCACAGCGCGCGGCCCATGCGGTCGGCCGCGTCGCGGGTGAGCGGGTCGGTCGGGTCGGTGTAGATGCGGGTGGTGCTGATCTGGGCATGTCCGAGAATTCGCTGTATTACGTGCATGTCCACGTGCAGCTCGCCGAGCAGCGTGCCGCAGGTGTGGCGCGCGTCGTGAAGCCGGGCGTCCTTCGTGATGCCCGCCTCTTTGAGGAGCGCTTTCCAGTCTTCCCAGTCGACGTGCGGGTCGGCCGGGCGCCCGTTCGGCTGGCACCAGACCAGGTCCCAGTCTTCCCAGGCGGCCCCGGCCGCGTCGCGCTCGGCGGCCTGGTCCTCGAAGTGCTTGCGGAGCATCGGGACGACCTCCGCGGGGATGGGCACGGGCCGTTTCCGGCCGCCCTTCGGCCGGGTGAACTTCCAGCCGCCTTTCCGCTGGGGGCAGGCTTTCGCGTGGCGCTGGCAGTCGGCCGCGCAGAACTGCGGGCACTTCCCGCCGTGCGCGGTGCAGCCGGGCGGGCACGGCCTGCGGCAGGTGTGCTTTCGCCCGGACGTGCGCTGCGCCTTGGGGCATTTCGCCGGGCACGGGTAACGGTGCCATTTCTCGCCGCAGGCATGCGGGTCGGCGCAGCCGTGCTTGTACCGGTCGTGCTTGAGCTGCCAGTCGACGAAAAGGACGGCCTTGTCAAGGTCAACGTACTGGCGGCGGAGGCCGAGCGCCTCCTGCTGCCGGAGGCCGAGCGCGAGGCCGACCGACCACCGGGTACCGTTCCGGCGGCCAGCGGCCAGCCGCAAGAGCGCGCGGGCCTCAGCGGCGGTAAGCGTCTCGCTCTCGGTTTCCTCGGGCTGGGGCGCGTCGATCAGCGTGCACGGGTTGACGCCGAGCTTGCCTTCCCGCACCGCGATTTTCAGCGCGCGGGAAAGGATGCGGTGAATCTGAACTATGGTGTTCGGTGCCAGCCCTTCTCTCCGAAGTCGCGGCGTAGAACTTGTAGAGATGGTCGGGGGAGAGCTGGTCTATTCGGTGATGGCCGAGTCTCGGGATTATCCAGTTCTCGATCTTTGGCCGGTAGGTCTTGTCGATGGTGCTTTGTTTTACTCGTTGCGGGAAGACCTCTGTGAGGCAATGCCGCATCCATTGCGCGATTTTCGGCGGACGCCCGGGTTTACGTGTCTTGTTGGCATCGCGCTCGGCCTCGAGCTTCTGGACCTTCTTGGTTACCTCGGTCTCGGTCGCTCCCTCGCGGTGTCGACGGTCGGGCTTGCCGTCCGGCTTGGTTCCCATCGTGACCCAGCCATGCCACTTCCCGTCGCTGCCTTCGTAGATCGATGAGCGGCCATTCGGCTTGCGGCTTCGCGGGGAAGAGTCGGCGGTCTCGTCTGGCTGACGGTTCACTTCTTTCCTTCGTGCTCGAGCAGGTCGACGTACTCGAGGAGGGCTGAGGCAGTTATGCGGCGGCCGCGGCCCCGGCCGACTGAGCGAAGACGCCCGCTGCGCAGCAGCTCGTACATTTCGCTCCTGCTTGTCGCAAGCATCTCGATGGCTTCGGAGACGCGAAAGACAAGCTGAGAACCGGGGACTATTGCGGCTACGGTCCTTAGCCTGGTTTCGGGAAGTTCAGCGGATACAGGGCCGGTGGTACCCAGCTGGTGGGTCGTCACGGCCTCGTCTTGATTGCGCATCGTGGCTCCAGGTGGGGTCTGTGCAGAGTCCTCCGGCAGGTTCGGCCGTCCGCCGAAGTCCGGTTCAACTAGTTTAAGCTAGTTTAAGTTGCTACGATGAAGACGCGCAACACTCCAGGCTCTGACGGCCGGGGAGTGGTCCCCGTGCCCGCTTCCCCGGGCACGGGTGCCGCTCCCGGGCAATCAGCCCGGGCGAGAAACCGGCCCACTCCTACACCGCCAGTTCCTCGTCGACCCAGCGATCGAGGAGACCGCATTGGCAACCCGTATTTCCATCCACCAGCCAGCGCCCAGCAACGTCGGCGAACCGCAGTCCGTCCGTGACGCCTGGGACAAGCTCCTCCAGGCGCAGGCCGAGGCCGCGGCCGAGCTCGGAGAGATCGAGATCGACTAGCCGGCCAAGCGGGCCGGGGCGGTCCAACGGTTCCTACACCACCGCCCCGGCCCATCCCAGCGACAACCCCTCAAGAAAAGAGATCACCGCATGCAGCAGCCTAACTGGCAGGATGCAGAACCCGCCCTAACGATCACCGATACCAGGATCACCTCGAACGCCACCAGCTCCTATGCCGAGTGGTCGCAGGATCGCGCCGCTGACGGCAACGGCGCGTGGGTCGTGCACGGCGACCCAGCCCTGTACGGCCGGTGCTTCGACCGGAACCAGGCCATCACCGCGATGACCCTCGAGGAAGAGAAGGCAAAGCCCGAGCCCGACCAGGCGCTCATCGCGAGCCTGTCGCGTGAGCTGTGGATAGAGCCCGAGGTCGAGCCATGACCGCCTCGGACGATCCGCACTACGAGTGGCTGCTGTCGGACCACCCCGACGCGCGGGCCGAACGCGACCGCCGGCGCGCAGGCCACCTACCAATCCGAACGAGAGCGCGCCGGCCAGGTCCAGGCCTGGGCAGCCAAGATCGACGCCGCCCCGGACGCGACTCAGGCAATGCGCCAGCTCGCCGACTCGCTGGGGCCGTCCGCAGCCCAGTCCGCAGCCCGCGCCGAGGCGGCGTATCGCCGAGCCCGACGAGGCATTCGTCGCCCGGGCCCGCGATAACTGGGAAACCTACATGCGAGTGTCGGCGCCGGGCGGCTCCTGGGACTACCGCTACCCCGCCCGGTACATCGGCGCATCCGCAGCCAGCCAGCCGCAGCCGGACATCGAACCAGAACCGGAGGCAGCGGCCGGCGCAGCAGTCCGTAGCCGAGCCGGAAGCCGAGGCCGGGTAACCGGAACACCCCGGAATGAGGCGAGCCCTGAGGCAGGGATCGGAGTAACAACAACGGGAAGCCCCGGGCATTTGCCCGGGGCTTCCCCTTTGCAGTCAGGGGGCTGGCTGAGGTTTGCCGGCATGCCGGCGGAAGGTGCCAGGATCCTCCCCCGAACCCGCCGTGGGACGGTTCCGGACCCGGCCAGAACCGTCAAGCTCCGGCTCCAAGATCTTTTCCAAGACCGGGAAAACATCTTGGCTCCTCCACTTGACGAACCTGCCCGGCCCCGAAGGCTCGGCTGGCTGTCGGGTTCGGGGGAGGAGTGGGTAGTCCCACGTCGGCTTCCCGGGCGGCGGGGCGCCTCCGGCATCGCTGGCGCGGGGTCAAAGACACTGCGCGGTCACGTGCCCGATTTGCGCGTCTCCTCGATCGGCTGTTCTAGCCGTTTAAGAGATCAAGCTGTAAGCTGATTTGAGTTAGCTTAAGTCAGTACAGACACGTGCATCACGAGCGAAGACCGTGGCCCGCTCGCTGCGCGTCGCGGAATCTCGGCACTCATCGTGCATGGCTGACCTGGAAGGGCGGTGGCGCCGTGGCTCAGGTGACGATCAAGACCGGGTTCGACGTCGACTACTACCTGGACCAGGTTGGCGCGGACTACTACCTGTCGGCGGCGGGGGAGCCGCCGGGAGTCTGGGCCGGGGCGGCCGCGCCGGGGCTGGGGCTGGCCGGGCTGGTCGACCCGGACGCGATGCGGGCGCTGTACCACCACGACACCGCGCCGGAGGCGTGCCGCTGCGGCACGTCGCAGCGCGGCCCGAGGTACCAGGCCAAGCGCACCTATCAGCAGGTGCAGGAGAACATCGAGAAGCGGATCAAGGACGAGCTCGGGGAGCTCGCGCCGCACATGCCCGACCAGGTCCGCAAGATCAGGCTCGAGGAGCGGGCCAAGACCCGGACGCGGACGCCGTACTACGACATGACGTTCAGCGCGGAGAAGTCCGTCAGCCTCGCCTACGCCGGCCTTCGGGCCGCCGCCAGGACCGCGAGGGACGCGGGCCGCGAGCAGCGACGCGGAGCGGCTCGAAGCGCGCGCCCGCTCGGTCGAGGCCGCCGTCATGGCCGGTGCCGACGTGATGCTCGGCCACGTGGAGCGGCGCGGCGCGTTCGTCCGCACCGGCCACCATTCGGCGAGCAGCGGCGAGTTCAGGGACGCGGCCGGGTTCGTCGCGGCGAAGTTCCTCCAGCACACTTCCCGTTCGGGCGATCCGCAGCTGCACGTCCAGGTGCCGATCCTTAACCGCGCCCAGCGCGCCGACGGAGCGGACGAGCGGTGGCGCGCGCTGGACGGCCGGCCGCTGTGGGCCGAGCGCCTGGGGGCGTCGCGCCTATGCCGGGCTGGCCGAGGCGCAGGAGCTTGCCCGCCTCGGGTTTCCCGCTGGTCAAACGGGAAGACGGGAACGGGTTCGAGATCGGCGGCATCGAGCAGTCCACGATGGACGCGTTCAGCGCCCGCTCCGCCGACATCGCGGTCAAGCTCGCGGAGCGCATCGCGGAATACGAGGCGATGTTCGGCCAGCCGCCGAACCGGCAGGCGCTGTTCAAGCTCCGCAAGCGGGTCACCGTCGAGACCCGCGCGCCCAAGCACAAGCCCAGCGCCGCCGAGCAGGGCGACGCGCAGGCCCGAGCGCGCGCGGCCGAGGCCGAGCTGGCCGCGTGGGTCCGGCAAGCGTCCGACGAGCAAGTGCAGGCCCTGGAAGGCCTCGGGGAAGCTGTCGAGGCGTACGCCGCCGAGCACCCCGAAGCGCGGACGATGGGGCTGCCGCCCGCCGCCGATCGGGCGCGAGATCATCCGGGCGGCCGTCGCGGAGGTGCAGCGGCAGAACGCCGCGTGGACCCGCGCCAAGCTCGAGTGGGAGCTGTACCGGCAGCTGCCCGTCCTGCCCCGGTGGGCCGACTGGGGCCGCTACCTGTCCGACATGGCCGACGACGCCCTAAGCGGGCGGGCCGAGGGCGTGAACGTGATCCAGATCGCCCCGGTTCCCGACGTCGTCGACGTGTCCCGGCTGGGGTTCCGCAAGGACGGCGCCAGCGTCTACCGGCCGCCAGGAGAGGCCCGCTACGTCACCGCGCAGCACCTCGACCTCGAGGAGTGGCTGCTGTCGACGGCGAAGGCCGCCGCGGCGCAGCGGGTTACCGCTGGCGCGGCCGCCGCCGCGCTGGCCGCGCTGTCGCTCGAGCTAGACCAGCGGGCGGCCGCGCAGGGCCTGCTGACCAGCGAGCGGGCCGTGTCGGTGCTGGTGGCCCCGGCCGGGACCGGCAAGACCTACACCATGGCGCAGTTCGCCAAGGTGTGGACCGAGCAGGCCGGCGGCCGGGTGATCGGCCTGACGCTGGCGGAGAACGCCGCCCGGGTCATGGCGGGCGAGGGCATGAGCGAGGCGCACAACATCGCCCGCGTTCTTCGCCCACGGCGTGCCCGTCGGCCAGGGCGACGCCCTGGTGGTCGACGAGGCGTCGCAGGTCTCCACCGCCGACCTCGCGCGGATCGTCAACCTCGCCCACCGGGCGGGCGCGCGGGTGATCCTGACCGGGGACGCCGAGCAGCTCGGCCCGGTCGAGGCGGGCGGGATGTTCCGGCTGATCGCGGCCGAGGGCGAGCGGTACGAGCTGGCCGAGGTCCGCCGGTTCGAGCGAGGGCTGGGAGCGCAAGGCGAGCCTGCTGCTGCGGGCCGGGGATATGGCCGCGTGGGAGCGGTACGGCTCCTACGGGCGGGTGCTACGAGGGGCCGCAGGACCGCGTCCACGACGACGCCGTCGACTTCTGGCTGACCGACATCGCCCGGGGGAAGGCGTCGCTGCTGCTGGCCGCGACCAACGAGGAGGCCGCCCGGCTCGCCGGGCTCGCGCGCGAACGGCGGATCGAGCGCGGCCAGATCCCCGGCGGCCGGGAGATCACCCTGCGCGACGGGAACCCGGCCAGCCGCGGCGACCTGGTCCGCGCCCGCCTCAACCGCGCCGACATCGACGCCGGCGGGCAGCCGCTCGCCAACCGCGACGTCATCAGGATCACCGGATGGCAGGGAGAAGGCGCCGGCGCGGGAGGCCATCGCGCAGCGGCAGCTCGAGCAGCCCGGCGCAGGACGGCCGCCAGTGGTCGGATGAGTTCACCGTCCCGGCCGCCTACCTCGAGGAGAACGCGCGAGCTTGCCTACGCGGGCAACGTGTTCGTGGCGCAGGGCCGCACCGTCGACACCGCGCACCTGGTGGTGTCGGAGGGCATGACCCGCGACCTGCTCTACGTCGGCATGACCCGGGGCCGGGAAAGGAACGTCGCGCACGTCGTGACCGGCCCGCCCGACCCCGCCGACCTGCCGCGCGCAGGAACGCGACGCCTACACCCAGGCCGCCATCCTGCGCGCGGCCGAGCTGCTCGCCCAACGGCGACGCCGACGCCGCGCTGGCCGTCGGCCTGGTCCCGCCCGAACCCGAGGGGATGCGGGAGCGGGCCACCGTGGGAGTCGGTCATCGCCGCCGCGATGGAGCGCGACGAGCCGACGGGCACCGCCATCGAGGCGATGCGGCACGCCGCCGACTTCCCGGTCAACCTGCGGCACCTGTACGAGATCAAGCGAGGCGTTCTGGTGGAAGGACGTCGTCCCGCAGATCGACGACATGGTCCGCCAGCGTATCGGCGTGGGCGACTACCAGCGCTACCTCAACGACCCCGAGCGGCCCGCGTTCCTCCAGGAGCTGCGCCGCCACGAGATCGGCGGCCGGCCGCATCGCGGACGTGCTCGACTCGATCACCGCGACGCCGCTAGACGGCGCCCGGTCGGTCGCCGCGGTGCTCCACGGGCGGGCGGGAAAAGAGCCCGCCCCGGCCCGGGGCGAGACCACGCACCTGGGCTGAGCGCACCCCCGAGCACGCCACGCGGAGATCGCGCGAGGTCGACGAGGCCGCGGACCGCCGCCAGGCCGCGCTGGGCGAGCAGCTCGCCGCGCCCCGCCACGCTGGGCGGTCGAGGCATGGGGACTGCCGCCGGCCGAGCCGGGCGCGCTGCGGATGACTGGAAGCAGCGCGCCGCCGTGGTTCAGTCCTACCGGGAGCTGGCCGGGGTCACCGACCCGGCCGTGGCGATCGGCCCGCCGCCGGCCCGCCAGGCCGAGCTGTCGGAGGCGTTCGCCGCGAGCGTCCGCGCGCTCGAGCTGCCCGACGACGATGCCATGGTGAAGGCGATGGGACGCGGCGAGCTGGAGGCCCGCGTCCGCCAGTACGCCCGCGCGGAAGCCGCCGCCCCGCCCGACCTGTCCCGGCAGCTCGACCTCGCCGACGGGGCCCGCGACCACTCCCGCAGGCAGGCGCAGACCGCCCGCGACGCTGGGAACGAGGAGCTAGCCCGGTCGGCCGAGACGCTGGCCGAACTCATGACCGAGCAGGGGGAGAAGATGAGGATCGCCCAGGCGGCCCGCGAGGAGTGGGCAGAAGCGCACGCCGGCGCGGCCGAAGCCGCCAATCAGGCCCGCGCCGAGCTCGGCCGGCGCGGCCCCGTCCGCTACGACGGCACCCAGGCGCAGAGCACCCCCGGGCTGCGGGGGGACCGGGCCGTCGACCCGGCCCAGGCCGGTCGGTGGCGCGCGGCGCAGGCCGAGCTCGCCGACCTCATCCGCGCCGAGAACACCCTCTTCCCCGAGGCGGAAGCCGGTCGCGAGCCCCTCCCCGACGAGCTCGGCACGTGGATGGACCACAGGGTGGCCGAAATGGAACAGGCCGTTGCGCAGTCTGTCCAGGCCGATGGCGGCGGGATCGAGTGGCCCGCCGGGGAGCTGGATGGACTCGACCCCGAGGCCGTCGAGGTCATGGCGTTCACCGACGCCGAGGCCGACGCCAGGTTCAGCGAGAACCTCGCCCGCGCCCAGGCCGCCGCCGATGAACTGGCCGCGCAGCGCGCCCGCAACCAGGCCGAGCGCGACCGCGCGGCCATCGACGAGCCCGTCAGGTACGCCGACACGCTTATCGGCCTCGAGGCCGCCGCCACGGCAGAGCAGGACCGCCGGGCGGAGGCCGACTCAGACGCCGAGATGGAGATCTGATAGCGGCGGGGAGCCCGGCAATTCGTGCCGGGCAGCGGGCCGGGCGAGCACCGTGCTACCCAGGATCGCCACTACTTGTGCGTAACCGATCGGCAGAGCGCCGCACGAGCTACTGGTACGGGTCGCGCCTTACCGGGCCGTAGCGGAAACCTCCGGGCGCGACCTCGCCGCCTGAGCGGCCGCGAGCCGCCAGGCAGCCTGCTTCGTCGCACGGGATCGCCCGGGTAAGTCGGGCGATGGTGCCGGGCAGCCATCGTTCGTGAAACCACAGCGCCCGCTCGAGGCTCGCGCCGCGCGGGTCGGCGTAGACGGCCAGCCATTCGGCGCGGAGGTTGCCCAGCTCCCACCAGGCCGCCCGGTGGTTCGCCCAACAGCCGGGAAGCCGGTAGTCGGGGTACTGGACGGCCAGGACCCCGTCGACCCAGGCACGCAGCGCGGCGAGCTGGGCGGCCTCCTCGGCCGGCTCCAGGCCGTCCCACCGGGGGGCGGCTGGGCCTTTGCCCTTGCCCTCGCCGGCCCCTGCGGCGAGGGCGGCGGCCAGCTGGCCGACCTGATCGGCGACATGCGCGCGATGCCGGTCGAGTTCCTCGCGGAGTTTCTTGAAGTCGCGGCGCATCATCAGGGTGGCGCCGATGCCCTCGGACTCCAGCCTCGCGTTCCACCGTGCGACCGTGGACGCCGCCGCCGCGATGTCCTCGCGGGCCTGGCCGAGCTGCCGGCGCAGTTCCTCAACCTGCGCGGCGGCCGCCGCGCCAGGGTCGTTGTCGCTCACCGCTGGACTCCTCTCGTGCCGGGTTGTCAAAGCGGTCAGGGGGCGGCGCTGCGCCGTCCCCTGACCGCTGGAGTCGTCTAGAACATGTCGGCTTCTGGTATCGGCTCCAAGTCCGTGTCGGCCTGCCAGTAGGGCCAGTCCCGGCCGTGCTGGTGCCGCCAGGCCAGGAGCCCCGATCCGGGTTCCGCCGCTTCGGCGGCGGCTTCACGCGGTTCCCGCTGCCGGTCAGTCATCGCCGCCGCCTTCCCCGGTCGGCGGCCAGGACGGTCGGGCCGCCGGCACGAGGTCGCGGAAAGATTCGGCGGACGGTTCCAGCTCGAGCAGGTCGTCGAGATCCGGCAGCGGCGCGACCGGGCCGGGGACGGCCGGGCGGTGAGGCCGGTTGGCGTAGCGGAGCGGGAATCGGCGCTCGGGCCGCTTCCAGACCGGGCGGACGCGGACCACGACGGGGGAGAGGTTCATGCGGACCACCAGGGCGTGCCAGTCGGGCAGGGTGCGCAGCAGCTCGGGCGGGACGACCCGCGCCGTGATCCGCTCGGGCTTCCCGTCCGCGACCGTGATCGGTGGTGACCGACCCGCACAGCTTGGAGACGTTCTCCAGCGTGTCGGCGTCGGAGATGCCGGGCAGCAGGAGCTTGGTCCCGCAGGTGGCCCAGATGGTGCTGCCGCCGGCCTTGCCCCACCTGTCCTCGAGCTGGCTGACGCCGTGCACGACCGGCATGATCAGGATGCCCTTCCCGGCCGCGTCGGCGAGCATCGCGGGCAGGTCGACCGGGCAGATCACCGCGACCTCGTCCAGCGCCATCAGCAGCGGCGGGTCAAGGCGGCCCGCCCGGGTCCGGGTGCCGGTCAGCCCGGCCTGGTAGTGGACGTAGGAGGCCAGCGCCCGGAACAGCGGCGTGACCGGCGAGTCCTCGTCCCCGGAAGCGATCATGTACAGGGTGCCGCGGCCGAGCGCGAACGCGTCGACGTCGAACACCATGTCGCCCGGCTCCGGGGTGACGGCCTCGGCCAGGCCGGGGATCGCGGCCCACGCCAGGGACAGCTCGATCGTGTCGCGGACCGACCCGGCGGTGCGGTTGTCGGCCAGCATCCGGCGGACGACCGCGAGCATCTCCGGCGTGCCGTACTCGGCCAGGGCCTTGAGGGCGGCCTGGTGGCCGTCGAGCTGGACCCAGCGGAACACGTCGGTGATCGTCGCCCCGGTCACCGCGGCGGCGAACAGCAGCCCGGCCAGGGCAACCTCGCCCTTCTGCTCGAACCACTCGATGTTGCCGTGCCCGCCGCCCTTGAGCCCCGCCGGTCAGCCAGGCCGCCATCCGGCGGGCCATGACCAGGTCGCCGGCAGGGGCCGAGCATGTCCCACCGCAGCGTCGAGGCGACGTCGCCGACGCCCTGGGGGTTGAACACGTGGACCGGGCCGAGCCGGGCCCGGTCAGCCGCCGGTGGTGGCTGAACAGGTCGGCCTTGGTGCTGGTGGCCAGCACCGCGCCGGGGTGGTCGACGATCCGGTCGGCGATCACGCCCGGACTTGCCCGACCCGCTGCGGGGCCAGGACGAGGACCTGGTCCTCCAGCCGGGCGTACAGCCGCCGGAAGTACTGCGCGCGGCCGAGCCGGACCGCGTACTCGGTAGTGCGGCAGGTCAGCCGGTCCGCCCAGGTCAGCGACGGGCCGGGCCCGGCGGCCGTGGAAGACCGCGGCCAGCGCGTGACCAGCGGACCAGCAGCTCGGCCAGGGACGCGTACCCCGGGCCCGGGGCGGAGCTTCAGCCTGATCCGCCAGCGCAGCGCCCGGGCCCGGTTCCGGGCGGCGGCCTCCTTGCTGATCACCCGGCGGTAGAACAGCACCGCGGCGGCGGCCAGCGCGACGGCGGCCAGCAGCTCGAGCGGCCACACGGTGATGACAGTGGCTATCAGCTCGGCGATCACGACGCCTCCTCAGGGTCGACAGGCGGAGGATTATCCGCGCCGCTGGTGCTTTCGGCGTGGCCGGGATCCGGTGAGCACCTGCGCGCGGGCGTCCCGGACGGCTTTCTCGCACCAGGAGCGGCTGTATCCGGTGCGGGTCCTCAGCGCGTCGTAGTCCGGTGTCCACCGCTCTCCGCTGCTGACCGCATCGCGGATCTGTTCGGCGAGCTCGGCCACCACCGCGGCGCGGTCAACTGCGGGCGGCTGATCCTCGGCTGGGCGAGCTGCTTCCCGTACGGCTTCGAGCTCCGTGCGGAGCGCCTCCCGTACGGCGCTGGTCTCGGTGCGGACCGCTTCCCGTACGCCCTCGATCTCCGTGCGGAACTCCTCCTGCGCGGCGGCCAGGCCGTCGGCCAGGTTCGAGGCGGCGGCGTCGTGGCGCTGCCGCAGCTCGCGGAGATCCTCGCCGAGCGCCGCCCGGACCGCGCCGAGCGTCGACCGGACCGCGTCGTCCGTCTCCGTGCGGGCCGCTTCCCGTACGGCGCGGGTCTCTGTGCGGACCGCCTCCCGTACGCCGCCTAGTTCCGTGCGGAACTCCTCCTGCGCGGCGGCCAGGCCGCCGGCCAGGGCGGTGAAGGCTGACTGGTGCTCCTCGCGCAGGTCCCGCAGGTTGCCGTCCAGCGCATCGCGGACCGGGTCGAGGACCAGGCCCAGCGACGAGGTGCCGGGCAGCGGGGTGGCGAGCAGCAGCAGGCGACGGGCCCCGATGACCGTGGACCGGGGCGCCAGAACCAGCCGCAGCCCGTACAGGACGCCCTTCCCGGCCACTGCCACGACGGCGAGCGCGGCCCGGCCGAGGACCAGCCCAGGCGGACCGCTCCGCCTCCATGCCGAGCACGTGGCGGCGCACCACCGCGATAACCCGGTCGGTGACGATGGCGAGGGCCAACGGGGGCATGACGTAGGCGGCGACGCTGCGCGGAGAGGAGACGTCGGCGGCGGCGTAGTTCATCGCGGCCGACCCGAGCGCGCAGGCGATGATCAGGAACCGCTCGACCGGGGCGCGTTGCCCGGCGCGGGCGAGGCCGAGCGCGAGCAGGCTGAAGATGATCATTGCGGCGTCGAGGGCCACGGCCTCGATGTAGGCAGGCCAGGACTGGTGCTTGGCGGTGAATATGTACTGGTACTGGGCCATGAGGGAGATGGCGAACAGGCCGGCGTCGAGGATGCCGAGCAGGACCGTGGCCGCGTTGACCAGGCCCCGGCCAGCGGGTGCCTCACGGACGCCGATCTTCCGGGTGAGGTTGGTGATCCACCGGTGCCCATCGGCCTCGGTGACCTCGTACAGCCCTGGGTCGCGTGGGATTCTGGAGGTGCTCACGGATGATGCCTTTCTCGGGTTGACAGCAGGTGAGTCCCAGCCCGCAGCGCGCACTTGGCGGTCCGGCTGCGGGCCGGAGACGGAAACGGGAAAGCGGAAGGTCACTAGACCTCCAGCTCCGCCTCGGCGTCGGCCAGCTCGGCCTCCGCCTTGGCGGTCAGGGAGTAGGGGAGCGGCTTGTCGTAGAACCACCCGCCCGGGGGAGCGGGGGCGGCGGCCTCAGGGGCGGTCTTCCAGATGCCCATCGGGCTGTTCCTTCGGGTCAGGAGGCGGGGGAATTAACGGCTGGTATGCTCGAGCTCCAGCTCGGCCTCGCGTTGATCGGGTTCGGGCTCGGACCGCCAGGCGCTGATCAGCTCGATCGGTGACCGGCAGGAGATCGGCGTAGGCGTCGGGGCCGGCCGGGCGGCCAGGCCACGGCATCAGCCAGGCCTCGGGGTCGGGCTCGGGCACGACATCGGCCGCCGGGCGGCCTCCGGCCTGTCGGCGGCCGCCGGGGCGGCCTCCGGCTGGGCGCGGGCGTCGGCGGCGCGGCCGCGGGTCACGGGCAGCGGACGAGGGGTGCATTCAGGGCAGAGCTTCGGCGCGTTCTTCCGGTCTTTGATGGCCCGCTCCAGGGCCCGCGAGCCCGGCCAGGTCCGAGCCAGGCGGAAGGTGCCGCCCGCCTCCTTGACGACCTCCAGCAGCCGGGCCCCTCGGCCGGCGCGGTGCGCCTCCAGGCGCTGCTCCACGCCCTTCGACGTGCAACCCACGTAGTGCCGGGCGTGCTTGACCGGCGGGTCCAGATGCAGCAGGTATACGGTGCCGCCGTCGGCTGGCTTGCGGCTCTCCGGCATCAGGAACCTCCCATCTCTCTAGGTCTCGAGTCCTCGGCGTGGTCGGGGCGTCCCAGGGAGTCCGGCATCGATCTACTCTAAGCTAGCGTAAGCTAGTTTATGGATGCCGCAACGGACTGAGCTAGCTCAACGCAACTCGAGTCATGGCGGAACATCCGCGCAGGCCATAGGCTTGACTGGTGAAGGTTGATCCCACCGACAAGCAGCGGCGGCCGTTCCAGCAGATAGCAGATGACCTGCGCCGCCAGATAAACGACGGCCAAATCTCCCGGGAGCGCCACTCCCGTCCATCGCAAACCTTGCTGAGACCTATGGGGTAGCTGGGGCGACGATCCAAAACGCGCTACGAGTGCTAAAGGACGAGAACATTGTTGAGTCGGTGCCGACCCGCGGCTTCTACGTACGCGATCCCGACCAGGCCGAGGACGCGGCGGACGACGGCGAGCTGACTGAACTCAAATTGGAGCTGCGCGATCTTCAGGGGCGAGTTTCTGAGCTTGAGGGAGACAACGCGGACCTGCGTGCGCTGATAATGGACTTGTACGGCCGAATGGGGCAGCCATACCCCCACGAAACCGCCAAGGGGTCCACCCGACGTGAGCGAACTGGTTGATCTGCGGAGTCACGGACGCTACAAGCCTGATGTGAAAGGTCTGGCGTGCGGCAAGATCGCGGCTACAAAAGCGCAGCTCGGCCTGACGGCGGAAGAATTCGCGAGGGAGTTGGGCCGTCTCCTGTCCTGGGAGCCCTCACCCGAACTAGTCCGTTCGTGGGAGGGCGCCGCAGCTGCGCCGCCGGGTGATGTTCTAGCCGCATGTGACATACTCATGCCGCCTGGTCCCTCAGCGACCGCGGATGAGGTAGCGATCGCGGTCAGCGAGGCCGAGGCCGACCGGGCGCTTTTGCTGGCTGACCCCGCCCCGACGGCGATCGGATCCCTTTGGGATGAACTGCGCCAGCTGGCAGGCGGCCAACACCGCACGCCAAGGAATGCCTTCCGGACAGGCCGGGACATCAGGCTCCAGGCCCTCAGCCTCGCCGAGAGGACTAGGCGGCCGTCGCTGCTTGCCGACCTGTACCTGATTGCCGGCGCTTCCACTGCCCTTATGGCGTCGGCGGCCTTTGACCTCCATCGTTGGGACGCGGCCGACGGCTTGTGCAAATCCGCCATTTCATACGCGGAGATAACTGGCAATAATTCGTTGCTCGCATGGACGATGGGTCTAGCTGCAACGCTGGCCAACTGGCGCGATGAACCCGATGCTGCGTTGTCGTATTTTCATCAGGGAATGGCGGTCGCACCGGTCGGCGTGCCGAGCGTGCGGCTTCGCTATATCGCTGCGCGGTCCTACGCCTTGACCGGCGATACGGATGCTGTCCGCTCCCTCGTGGATGAGAGCGACCGCGAATTCACCGCAGGTGACGGCCACCGTGATTTGATGACCGACGAGGTCGGGGGAGAGTTCAGCTTTGGAACTGCCCGAGCTGCAGCTTGTCTGGCCGCCGCATGGCTTGACCTCGGGCAGGGACGCGAAGCGGCAGACGCAGCAGAGTGGGCGATCAACGATCTCACAGCACTGCCTCCGAGTCGCCACCGACGTCCCAGGTTCTCGGTGCGCGGATCGACCTTGCCACAGCCCAGGTTATTTGCGGTGACCTCGATGGCGCGACAGATATAATCACTGAGTCGGTCAGCACTGCGAATATGCTGCGAAACACATCACTTGCTGGTCGGCTCACGCGAACTAATGCCGCATTGACTTCGGAGCCCTTGCGGGGAATGCCACCGCTCAACAACTTGGTGAAGCCGTCCGGGCGCTGATTACCTATCAGAGTGCCGGCTCAGAATCTGGCGTTCCCGAGTCCGGACTAATTCCGACTGGCCCGATCGCTGATCAGCGAAGTCCAGGGTCGACGAATTGATCCATGTCCAGGTATCACCGACGGTTTCGATTATGTTCCGGCATGAGAGCCCGGCTGATCTAGCCGCCGCAGAATCTACTTGCCAAACGCCCGGGAAAGCTCGCCAGAGCGGAATTTCCGACCACTGGCGCACGCCGGCAGCTATCAGCTCTGCGTCCGATACCCATACGAACTTCGCGTCGGCTTCCGTAACTTCGACGCAGGCTTGAAGGAGTTGCCCGAACGTTTCCCGATGCGGGGAGCTGTGACGTTGTAAGGCCGGCGGCTGTTGCTCTACGGCCGTAAGTGCGAAATCGGTGACGTCGCGGACATCGATTGGTTGGATGAATCGCGACGGGTCGCCGGGCGCCAGGACGTCCCCGCCCCGCTCAACTCTATGAAGCCACCACGGCAGTCGGCCGACATACTCCCTTGGTCCCAGGATCACGCCGGGTCGCAGGATCGTGCTGTGCTCAGAGCCGAAAGAACTACTCACGGCGAGCTCGCACCCAGACTTCTGATAACCATACTGAGTCGTCCCGTCCTCGATGTTCTCCCCGTAGTCCGGAGCCTGCGTCCGGAGGGCAAAACAGGACCTCCGAACTTTCCGAGAGCGGTTCTTTGGGCCAGCCTCTGTAGACGCTCACCGTCGATACGAACAGGTAATGGGAGGAGACCGGCCGGAGGTATTCGCAAGCTAGGAGGACATCGCGAGGGACGAATCCTGAGGTATCGATCACTGCGTCCCAAGGACCTGCCGCGGCGAGCTGGTCGAGGTCTGCACTTGTTGTTGCGATCGCCGAGGGCGATACGGGTCCCGGCCGGGGGAGGACCGGACAAGCCGCGGCTGAAAGAGGTAACGTCCCAGCCTCGCCGAAGCGCCGCCGAAAGTACGGCGTAACCCACGAAACGCGTACCGCCCAGAACCAGCATCCGCACAGTGATCATCCTTCCACGTATCACAGACGAGGAAGGTACTTGGCCTCCCATGCCGAGAAGGGGCAGGCCACGTGGCGTAGGCGAGGTCCACGTCGACGAGCGCGCCGCCGAACCAGAATTCGCGACCGTTGCCGGGCCTGTTCGTCGGGCGTTGGTAGCCTGACAATGGGGGTCCTGGCGTGAGAGTCAGGCGTGACCTGCGACAATTTTCTCTACGGTTTCAAGGGCGCGCCTTCGGCACGCCGTGCGCGGGCCGAGCCCGCACAAGGATCGAGAGTTGAAGCCGCGGAGTTCCGGAGAGGAATGCGTGGGGGAGTGCGAGCGTGACCACCTGGACCTCAGCGGGGAATGGCGGGGGTGGTTCGCGCCGGCGTCGCGCGCGCCCTCGGCGAGCCCTCGGCGCGCCCCGACCCGGGCGACTGGCCCCGCTTCCCCGGGTATGTGGTTGCTCGCCGTTACGCGGTCTCCGGCACCGCGAGAAGTAGGTCAGTGCGGGTGACCCGTCCAACGGTGCCGAGAATTGTTTTACCGTTCAAGATCACAGTCAAGGGCGCTCCTGCGGCGCGTCGGTGCTCCGCACCGCAGACCCTTGAGCAGTGATCTTGCCCGGCAAACCCATTGGCACCTATCAGGTTGGACGGAGCAGCCTAGTGCAGCCAGGCGGCGTTCAGTTCGGACGAGAGTTAGCTCGACTGCCTCTAAAACCAATACCTCAAATGAGGGATATCAAGAATCGATGTCTTTGTGTCGAGCTCTAGTATTCAGCCTGGATGCTGGCTAACATGCTTTCATGGGTACCCTCGATATACCACATCGAAAAGAATGGTTTAGTGTCGCGTACGTCCAGGCTCTCAGCGTACACTGCCGGATACACCGTCGAGTGCATACACGTTGATGTGTGGGGCGTGGACCTCGAACTCCGGGATAGAGCCATGCGAGTAGACGTCCAAATGAAATGCACTGCAATACCTTCCGCTGGCGAGAGGATTCCGTTCGACCTAGACTCCAAAACTTTTAATGAATTGGCTGACCCCGAGCGGACAGTACCTGCCTACCTGTTCTTGGTGGAAGTGCCCCAAGAAATTCCAGATTGGATAAATTGCACTCCAGAGGGCATGTACCTTTATAAATGTGGATATTATCATTCTATGGCCGATGAAATGATCACCAGCAATGCTACCAAAAAACGCCTACAGATAAGTCGCTCCAACCGGCTCACGGTAGAGTCTTTGGACCGTCTCATGAAAGAAGCGCGAGCATGATAGGTTCGGAATCGGCCGATATGCTTGCAACTCTATCGCCAATCGCTGACGAGCGCTCCTCGAAGATAGAAACTGGGAATTTAATAGCAGGCCAAGAACTAACGTAGAATTGTGGACAAGAAATGACCACGAGATAATCGTGCCGCTTAATGCGCAAGCTTCTGACTATCCTAGGAGGATTAGGAATTTTGTCGAAGATCTCGCGCAGGAACGCGGTTCTACAGAAGAGGATGTGGTACAAGAACTTCTATACATAGAGGATGACGTAATTGACTTCATAGTAACGGACGCGGACAATTCAATATCCTTGAAGGAAGCAACTAACATCCTTGAAGGCGCCAGGGCGCTTGCCATCGCCAGTGCATGCTCGGCAATAAAGCGGAGATCCTACCACGGCAGCAGACGACGACCAGAGAGAGCGAGAAGATTTGCGGACGCGGTTCGCATGGGTCATACGCGGCGAGGCAGCTTCGTTATCCCCATAATCAGCCCAGTGCATAGTGATCAAACTACGGTTCTCGATCAGGAGCAGCAGACTCTCGACTTGGTTGGTGAATCCAATTTCTTTCCTAGAAGAGCCACAGGAATGATAGCGGACACGCTTAAGCTGCTCCATGATCTGGCTGTAAACCCTGAGCACACACCAGAATATAAAGAACTTAGCCGTGCCGTGGTCGACGGCCTTTCCGCTGATACATGTGCAGCCACGGCACAGATTCTTAAGGCCGCGGGGAATGCTGGGGTTAAAGTCTCTTTTAACTGGGCTGTCACGTCCCCTCCGCCTAGGGTTGGCGCTGAACAGTTGAGTTTTCCTGCAGAAGCCATTGAACCTATAAAAGATATCGAAAACAGCCTTCGCAGTGGTGTGCAAGTAGACGATACCGTTCTGTATGGTTTCGTAAGTTCACTTGAAAGAGATCAGGGTGAACCAATGGGCACGGTGAAGGTGCGTGCCATAATTAATGGGCGTACTCGTCCCGTGAGCGTGACATTGAGCGAACCGGAATACCATATAGCTGCAGAAGCTAATGATCTTCGAACACGCGTAATCGTTGCAGGCACTTTGGCTACCGCCGCCAATGGGACACTTGCGATGCGGCATGTCGATTCTTTCCAGATCGACAACTATCTTCCATTTCGTGTAAGTGATGAATGGGCCAGTGAGCATGGGTAGTGGCTTGGCCAAGCGGCTTACGCGCGGAGTTCAGAATGCCGCCGATCGAGGCCAAGCGTGCCAGCCACTGCCAGAATAAGGCGGAAAACAGCGACATCGGCCGGTAGCCAGACGACACGGAAGCTGAGTGCCACCAGCAACAGAGCAGTTGGCCGGTGTCCGCGAAACGTCTTTGCAAGCACTCGGTCCGGTCCGTGTCTCGGCAGATCGATACAGTGATCCGCACAAGGCGCGTTACCACGTCAACTTTGCCGAATCGAAGTGAAGGTGCGGGCAAATTTAGGGCATAGGATATCATTCAATTGCACCCATAAGCAGTGTTGGACAAGTTGGCGCTATTATCGACAATGACTTGAGGAGATATGCTTTCGGTTCCAGCGAATATACTAAAGCGCTTGCGCCTCGAAGACGCAATTCATGCAGAGGCGAAAAGTTGGCAATCCCTAATGCCTGCGGCCCCTGGCTGGGACCTAGTCGAAAGTAACGCGCAAACACTTGCCAACTGGCTCAACGGTCAACTGCGTTCCGGATTGCCAGCGGCGCGGAATGTAGTGGTATCTGCTCGCAAAGTTGCTCACGGAATCCGCCCCATACCTATCTGGGGTTTCGCTGAACGCATAACATATAGGGCACTCGTGGATTTTATTCTCCGCAATGAGGCACCGCTGGATCGTTCTGCCGAAACTTATCTCATATTTATCGGTGCACCTGTTAGGTATGCTCAATCTCTGTTGCCGCCCACGAATAAATTGCGGTTTGCGACTATCGGGAGCTCCGAAATAAAATACGTCGTGAAAGCGGACATTACTGCCTTTTACGACTATATCGATCATGGAATCCTAAGTCGCGAGCTCCTTACGCGCACGGGAGATAATGACGCAATTAATTGCCTGATGAGCCTGCTGGCAGAAGTTCAGGGTCGCGCCTTTGGGCTTCCGCAACTCTTGGATTCATCTGATCGCCTATCAGAGATATACATCGATATCGCAGAGCGAGACATCCTACGTCGCGGGTGGCCTGCCTGGCGTTTCAACGACGACTTTCGGATCGCAACTCGCAATTTCAGTGCTACCCTATCAGCCATCGAAGATCTCGCGGCTGCAGCCCGCGAGATCGGATTGACATTGAGCGATGGCAAGACGACCACCCCACACTACATTACATATGCGTTCGACAACTTCGGATTGGGTGTCGATGACGAGGCGCCGGAGGAGCTCCAGCGCCTTCAGCCGGAGGATGCCATAGGCGACTACACAGAAGGGATCGGCGAGACAGATCCGAGTTGGGCGGTTGAGGTGATAGCTCGCGTATATACACCGGATACACCCGCTGATGAGCGCAGCGAGAATGGCATCGATCTCGGAAGTGTTCGAGGCGAAGAATTCCGACTACTTCGAAGGTGCCTGGGCAGGCTAATACGAGCTGGTATTCCTGATTCCCTGCCACAGGTCCTGAAGCTAGTCGCCTATGTTCCCGCCCTTACTCCGTGGGTGCTTCGCTATATAGTAAAGGCCGGAAGCCAGGAGCTGAGTCAAGCGGTTCTAGCGCTGGACGGCATTATGGCAAATGTTACCCTGAGCGACTGGCAGCGGCTTTGGGTGGTACGCGCAATAGACGAGCTCGAAGTGCTTAAGCCTGATGCCCCTGGCAACTCGTCCGCACGGATTGAGTGGGTTGCCAGGTTGCGGCATGGCCGTCACAGTCCTGTTGTGGCATCAGAAGCAGCCTTGGCTCTCGCCAGCGTTGGTTCTATCTCCTACGACGAACTGGAATATGCGCTTCGCGACCAGCCGGGTGCTTTGACCCCCTGGTACCTCGGTGGAATACGTCGCTTGTACGAACGTGGCGATGCAACCGCCAGGGAGTTCACGGCAATCCGCGGTGAAGGTGGACTTTTTGCCGCACTGCTACCCGGTTCGTCGACATGATTAGGCGCGTTCAGCGGGCGGTGACAGAGGCTGCTATTAGCTATATTCACACTACGTATCTCGATTCCGCACAGCCTGCGGCTATTAATGCTCATTCTCGCGGTCGAGTGCTAAGGAGTAGTACTGCCCTTGGTGCGTACGACTCCGAATCGGCACGTCAGCAAGGATGTTTTCTTCGGATGATTAGTATTGTTGAGGCATATGTTGATATTATTTCCGAATCTCTATTTCATGAAAACTTGCCCACAATGCATGACCTTGTTCGCCGTCTGGTTGAGGATGCTGGATTGCGTGCTTCTTCAACCTGGAACGAACGGAAAGCGGCATTTAGTGCATACCACAAAATACAGTTTGGTGAATTCAGTCGTTGGTCTGAACTGGACGCCGGGATTGAGGTTCGTAATTCAATTGCTCACGGCCTTGGAAGGTTGACCCCTCGCCAGCGCGCAGGCAATATTACGTCAAAGCTTTCTCAGATCGGCGTAGTCGTCCAGGATGGTAGCGTCTTGATAAGCGATGCTAACCTTATGCAGTGTCGAGATGTGTGTATAGATTTTATAAATTATCTTGACGGAAGATTGCCTTCGACTAGATTTTCGTCACCCGATCTGTCTGGGGGAGCGGCGTGATGCAGGTTTAGAAAGCGTGTTGGCGATGAGGATGACTCCCCGCGGCGGAAGCGGAAGGTCAGGCATCGGGAGCGGCCTCGGCCCTGCTAACGCACTGCTAACGACGGCTGTGGACGGGTGGCGTTGACCATGGGGACCAAAACTGGGTGATGAGGCATCGAGGCTGATCAGGCGGTCTGTGGCGGACTTCCGAGGACTCGGCAATTCTCCTTGTAAGGGGACGGTCAGCGATCCAATCCGCAGGGGCGCCGGGCCGAGCACCCGCCTCTGCCCGGCGGCGCCCGGCGCAGGCGGCCGCCGCCAGGTCCGCACCCCCCGGTCAGGCCCGCACGAGGAACCCGCCTGCAACCAACGCGCGAGCCGACGAACGCGAACAGCCACGACCACCAGTGCGACGAAACCAAGCCGCGGCTTGATCCGGTGAAGCTCAACGTCGGCACTTGCGCGGTTCAGGGAGGAGCGTCACTACTCATCGAACTCGCGGTGGTTCCTAAGCCGGTGAGTTGCAACATTGAATTCGCTGAGCGTCTCTTTCAGCCTGCTCAACGTACCTACAGCCGCGGCGAACTCCTCCAATTGTCCGGAGGAAGGCATCCTCCTCACGGCTACGGCAAACTCCTCCATGATGCCCGGAGATAGCCCTTCTCTCATGCGTGAGTAGGCCTCTGTAGCTCATCGACGAGGTTGCGCATCAGCCGAGCCGCCTCTTGATCGTTCGCTTCCAAGCGATCAAGCGCGCTCAGAAGCCTGGCGTCATGCTGTTTCAGACCTGAGGCGACAATCTCTTGGAGACCTGACGGACTTACTTCACGCAAGCGTTTCAACGCTTCGCGAGGATCAGACTCCCGCTGGACCTTCCATCGGGTGAGAACCTCAAGGTTATAGATTTTGGTAGTTTCTTTCGAATCAACTTGTTGATGATGTGGATCGCACAGAAGCAGCAAGTTCGGGAGATCCCGCCGTTGGTCATCGGTCATCGACGGATCAAACCGCGAGCTGCCAGGAAACGCACCCCGGATATGAGCTATCTGAACGATGAGGTGGACTTTTCCGTCCACCTCACGTAGAACTGGCTCTGGGCATCCTGGCTGGTAGCAGAGGCCACCGCTGTAATGCGCGAGAGCCATTAGCGTTCGCCTGGTATAGTCCCGAGGACCTGGCACGACTGGAACCTCCAGAGTAGCGGATCAAGGCATGTACGAGTCACTAGTAAGATAATCCCCGGCATTGATTCTGTAAATTGGTGCTCTGTGCCGCCAGGCGAACTAATGGGACGATCACGAAACCCGTCGTTCGAATGAGCCGGTAGACAGACCAACGTCGTGCCCGCTGCGTGCCCGATCGACCAGGGAGTGCCGAGATAGCGCGGTCAGCAGCGGACAAGGCACGAAATGCCCTTGACGTAGGAGCTCATGGTCAGATCATGCATGACAAGTCAGTTCCCAAGCTGACAGCGGGGGTTTGATTCCCGTCACCCGCTCCAATCGAGAGCCTTCCGCTACGACCGCGCGAGCTAGGCGGGCACGGGAACGGCTATTGGCCGCGAGGGCCAGGGCGATGCACCAAGCTGCGGCTTGATCCGGCGAAGCTCAACGTCGGCACTTGGTTCAGGGTGAAGACCGCTCTTCGACCCCCACCGGGCCCACTACGTCCTGCGGGTGCCGTGGACCGCTCGTATCCCGGACACTATGGGCGGTGCCGTGACTAGCGTTCGGTCCGCCTAAGTCTCCGCAGCTCCCTGCCGATGAGGACAAGGCTGCAGACCGCCACCCACTTCATGGCAAGGCTTGAGAGGTGGCCGAACGGCCGATCCACGTGCGTCTGAGTCACGGCACCCGAGGCAGTCAGTGCATTTGGATTAGGCGATTGGACATGTGACCCTTGTTCTGGTGCTGCGGCGTGCCAGGCCAGAACTAGGACGACCAGTGATACCGCGAGCGACGCCCAGGCCATCAGGTAGAGGACATCTGACGGGGGATCGATCCAGGAGCCACCGTTTGTGCTAAGCACGAACGCATCGGCACCCGCAGCGATTACTAGGTATATCAGGGCTGCCCCTGCACAGAGATTGACGGCGTTTCGTTTCCAGACATCCTTGTCCGGATCGGGATTCAATCTGTGGGGGCTCCGGGAGCGCAGGGACATGATGAATTGTCGGATGACTAGAAGTGTCACGTAGAGCAGGACCAAGCCCCCGGTTGCATAAATCGAGACGAACATAGTTTTCGAAGGGCCGTACTTCATATCCGCCGCCAGGAGACTGTCCGAGGAGGTACACAAAAGCGCGATCACGAATGCCAGCGCGACGTAGAGTACGTAGCGCAGGAAGTTGAGAACGCCGTGCTTGCGCATGTCGTATGCGGCGACCAACCAGGATAGCGATACGATCATGATGATCGCGAACGTGGCAAGGACCCCGCCTGCGAGCGTCTCCTCCGATGTTGCTTGCAAGCAGTTGGTATCAGCATTCTGATCCGCGAAAAGGTATGCCACGACAGCCAACCCGATAAACGCGCACAACAGGAGTCTGAGCGCTCTCGCCGCTTCCTTGCCGAGATCGGTTGCCGGATCCGTTGCCTGCACGCCTAGAACAGCGACGATGCCAAGGAACACAAAACCTGCCAGGACTCCGGACAGCACTGACTGACCTTGCGCCGCGGTGGTCGGGTCCCAAGACAAGTCACCGAAGCAGGAACCGGGTGGGAGTGGTGCGGCAAGTTGCATGACACGTACCAATCAGTGGTTTGGAATCCGGCATTCCTCTCATGCCGTTAATACGCGCTGTGATGCGTCGGCCAACGGAGCGATGGGATAATGATATAAATCCGAAGCCACTTCGTTGTTCGACAAGTTGAGCCCTCCGTAACTGACTGGTGTCTAAGGGTGATGAGCCCAGCCGCGGCGGGGGTAGGCCGATCGGTGGGCGTACCTTTCCATGCGGGCCGCAATGTACAGCAACGAGGTGCAGCAACCTCGGCATACCGAATGGCCGGGTGGCGGACACTAACGAACGCACAGCTGTGGCTAAGAGATGACCGCCGAACCCCCGAGTTGCAATCTGAGTTGCAGTCTGCCGGAGTCCGCCGGAGTCCGAGATAGTACTAGGTTAAGCTAGATCAAGCTAGGACAACATACAGTGACCAGGGCCATCAACGTCAACCGGCTCATGCCCTACTTACAAAGGAAGCAAATCGAACAAAACCTCGGACTCATAATCTGCCGGTCGTGGGTTCGAGCCCCACCCGCCCCACCGCGTCTGACCTGCGGCGGGCTGGTTACCGGCAAGTTGTGACTTCGCTGTTCCACCCTGATGTGGGCACATTGTGGACACACCCGTCCGGGTCATGCCGCTTTCCTCGCGTTGCGCACCAATGCCGCGGTCTGCTCGGCGGCGGCCAGGTGGGCCTGCTCCAGCGGATGGGTGTAGCGGTCGTTGACCGACCTGTCGGCGTGGCCGACCTCGCGCATCCGCAGCTCCTGGTCCACGCCCGCGTCCTGCATCAGCGAGTTGCCGGTGTGTCGGCCGCCGTACAGGCAGATGACGGGTACACCCGCCAGCGCGGCCAGCTTCTTGAATCGCTTGGACACGTGGTCGGGGTTCCACGGGCGACCGTCGTCCTGGCAGAACACTAGGTCGTTGTCCTGCCAGGCCTCGCCTGCCTTCAGCACCGGCACTGCCGGAGCGGGCCGGCTTCGTGAAGGTCTACCGTCAAGGCAGGCATGTCCCGGAAGACCTAACCGACCTCGGTTCTGGCACTCCCGCCGTCACCCTGCGAGTCGGCTCCCAGCGCCAACCGGGATCACGCAGCTGACCATGCAGGACCGCGGGTCCCTCGGAGTCCTCCATTTCGGGTTGGCTTCAAGCCGCCCTGCACCTTAGCGCGTGCGGCAGGCACGGTCAGAGTCTCATCCCTGTGCGACGTGGGTGCGCTGGGCGGCCCGTGGCTGGTCTGTTAGTCAACCGTCGTGGGCAGGGAGCGGAATGCGTCGCTGACCCAGTCCGCGACGTAGGTGCTGACGTACGGCAGGTGGTCGAGCCCGATGTGCTCGGCCCCGCCTTCCTCAGGAGTGAAGATCCGCAGTACCCGGCGCGGGCTGGCCGTCGCCTGGTCGTAGGAGCGGTGCGCGTATTCCAGCGGGATCTGCCGGTCGTTCGCTCCGTGGCAGATCAGGAACGGCACGGTGATCTGCGACACCACCCCGTCCAGGTGGATCTGGTCGGCGAACTTGATGAACGTGTCCAGGTCCGGCTGTCCCCAGACCCACAGCACGTGCTCCCAGTAGTGCGGCACCGGCCGTTCGCCTTCGCGCTCGAGCCGCCGCCGCTGGACCGCGCCCCAGTTGTGGTTGGCGCCCCACGCCACGACCAGCGCCAGCCGCTTCTCGAACGCCGCCGCCCGCGGCGCGTAGTAGCCGCCGAGCGACCAGCCGGCCAGCCCGATCCGCGCCGGGTCCACGTCGCGGCGGGTGAGCAGGTAGTCGACGCAGGCGGACGCCCACGCCTCGGTGTCGACCCGCGCGGTGAGCCCCTGCAGCCGCAGCGCCTCGCCCGAGCCCGGGCAGTCGACCATCAGGCAGGAGATGCCCCGCGTGGCGAGCTCGGCCCAGTGCGAGGAGGTGTACATGTGCTCCTTGGTGGAATCGAGCCCGTTCCACAAGATCACCACCGGGACCGGGCCGGACGCCGCGGCGGGCGCCTGGCTGAAGTAGCCGGGCAGCGTCGTGCCCTCGTACGGGACCGCCACCCGCGACACCAACGGGTCCCGGCTCTCCATCGCCCGCTGCGCGAGCGCGAGCACCCGCCGGTACACCTGCAGGCGGCCCGGCGACGACGCGCTCTGCATCCGCTCGGCGTTGCACAGGTAGTTGGTCGCGCGGAAGTACAGCTCACCGGCGGTCCAGCGGTGCCCTGCGCGCAGCGTCTCGGCGGCCTGTTCGTCCAGCTGGTCGGTGAGGTCGGTCCAGGCTGCGAGGAAGTCCCCGGTGCCCGCGTCCTCGCCGCGCGCCGCCGCCTCGCGGATCGGCCGGCAGGCCCGGTCGACCTCGTCGATCAGCCCGCCGCTGTTGAGCGCGCCGACCACCGCGAGGTTCCACACGTAATTGCCAGGAAAGTACTCGAACACCCTTGTCGCTCCCTTTCAAAGAACTGGTCACCGGCGCGCGGGTCCAGTAGCTGCGGCTTATCCGCGCTTCCTGACCCGAGGTACCGAACGGTCCCGTGCTTCGCGCACCGGCGGCAGCGTGAGCCCGGCCACGACGCGGTTGCGCACCGTGCCGATCCCCTCGACCGTTAGCTCCACCACGTCACCGGGGCGCAGCGGCGGCGGGTCGATGCGCCCCCGACGGCCCCATAGCTCGGCCAAGCAGCCGCCGTTCCCGCAGGTACCCGAGCCGAGCACGTCGCCCGCCCTGACCTCGGTGCCGCGCGAGGCGTAGCTGATCAGCTCCTCGAACGGCCAGCCCATGTTGGACAGCAGGTCCTGGCCGACCAGCTCGCCGTTCACCGACGCGCGCAGGTCAAGGGCGAGGAACCCGTCGGCGTCCCGGTACGGCTCGAGCTCGTCCGCGGTGACCAGCCAGGGCCCGAGGGTGGTGGCCGAGTCCTTGCCCTTGGCCGGCCCGAGCAGCACCTTCATCTCGCGGCGCTGCAGGTCCCTGGCGGACCAGTCGTTGAGCACCGTGTAGCCGAAGATGTGCTCCCGCGCCTGCTCCGGCGTCAGCGACGCGCCGGTGATGCTGTGGGAAGCACTGCCCCGGCCGACCACGACGCCGACCTCGAGCTCGAAGTCGAGCAGCTCGGACCCCGGCGGGACTGGCACGTCGTCGTACGCCCCGACCAGCGCGTACGGGTTGGTGAAGTAAAACGTCGGCGCCTGGTACCACTCGGGGACCACCGCCGCGCCCCCGGCCGGGGTGCCGGCGCTGGCGGCCACGCCCTCGACGTGCTCCTCGAACGCGACGAAGTCCCGGATGGTCGGCGGCGCGAGCGACGGCAGCAGGCGGACCGCGGGCAGCGGCACGGCGGGCTCGCCGAGCGCGCGCTCCCCGGCGGCCAGGGCGGCCGGCAGCCCTGACCGGACCAGGTCGAGCACGGTGACATCCGGCGGAAGCGGGTGAATGCCCGCGTCGCTGACCACGCCGGCCCGCGCGGGGCCGGCGGACTCGGAAAAGGTGGCGAACCGCATGGTGCTCCCGTCAGACCGGCGGGGCGGTGAACAGGCCGCGGTCGGGGTCGTTGAACGACTTGACCGCGACGAACTCGTTCATCTGGTTCGCGGTGCCCCACTGGTCGGCGACCTCGGGCTGGGTGAAGTCGTACCGGTGCGGGTGCCAGGTGTCCTCGTCGACCTGCTCCAGTTCGGTGGTGTACTCGACGGTGTTCCCGTGCGGGTCAAGGAAGTAGCTGAACGTGTTGTTGCCGGCCAGGTGCCGCCCGGGTCCCCAGATCTTCTCTACGCCCGCGCGCAGCAGTCGGCCGGTGCCCCGCATGTACTCGTCGATGCCGCGCAGCTCGAATGAGGCGTGGTGCAAGGACGGGTGCGGGCAGCGCGCGACGGCGAGGCTGTGGTGCCAGCTGTTGATCCGCAGGAAGTACATCATTTCCCCCATGTGCGGGTGCATGAGGGTGTCGGACAGGGCGAAGTCCAGGTGCCGCTCGTACCAGGCCACGGTGGCCTCCGGCGTGGCCGAGTTGACGACGACGTGCGAGAGCCGGACCGGGATCGACTCGCCTTGCTCGATCTTGCGGTGCGCGCGGACCGCAACGTCGGAGCTGATCTCGACCGTGCGGCCCTCGTTGTCGAAGAACCGGAACCCGTAGCCGCCGCCCGGCGTCGCCAGCTTGCCCGGCTCGCTCACGAGCCGTACTCCGTCGCGCGCAATCCGGGCGGCTAGGGCGTCCACGTCGGCCGCGCTCGCCGCGCCGAACGCGATGAGGTCGATGCGCTTGTCCTGCGCTTGCCGCAGCCGGACGACGTACTGCTCGGGTGACCCCTCGGCGGCGAGGAAGGTCAGCCCGGTGTCACTGTGCTCGTCCGTCAGGCCCCACGCGCCGGCGAAGAAGTCGAGCTGCCTCGCGTGGTCGGGGACAGCCAGGTCGATATGGCGCAGGTGGGTGATGAGCCGTTCTGTCACGGCGGCTACTCCTTAGGTACGGGCTCCTCGGTTACGAGGGCTCTTCGTTCAGGTGGGCTGGGTGACCAGCGCGGAGATCTTGGCGATCAGGCCGGGCACGTCGCCCTGCTCATGGTCGAGCTGCCACTGGCCGAGCTGGCAGGACGCCTCGACGACGGTCTTCGCACGCTCGAACCGCCTGGCGGTGAACGCCGCCCACAGTGCGTCGTCGGGCGAGTCACGGGAAAGCAGCAGTTCGGTTAGCACGGCCGCGTCTTCCAGCGCTTGCGCGCCGCCCTGGGCCAGGGTCGGCGGGCAGGCGTGCGCGGCGTCCCCGATCAGCACGACCCGCCCCCGGTTCCACGGCGCCGGCACGACCAACTCCTCGAACAGGGTGTAGCTGATCGTTCCGGGGTCGGTCAGCGTCTGGAGGATGTCGTCCCAGGGGCCGTGGTAGGCGCCGGCTAGCGCACGCATGGCGGCCAGCCGCTCCGCCGGAGTCAGCGCGGACCGGTCCTGCGCGTCCTCCACCACGTACGCGTAGAGCGTGTTCTCGCTCGTGGGGCAGTATCCGGCGATGTAGCACGGGCCGCCGTAGTACAGGTCGGTCCTGGTGACGCTGGCGGCCCGGGGCCCGAATGCGCGGAAGATGCCCATGCCGGTGGGCCGGGGCTCGTCAGCGATGCCGATCATCCGCCGGGTGGCGGACCGGATGCCGTCAGCCCCGACGACCAGGTCGTACCGGCTGGCCGAGCCGTCGGAGAACACGACGTCCACGCCGCCCTCGTCCTGCGACAGCGAGCTGACGCAGGTGCCGAGCCGGAGTTTGGCTCCCGTCGCCACCGCGCGGTCCTCCATGATCCGCGCGAGCGCGGGGCGGGGCAGGCCGACCGTGGCCGGCAGGTCGGGACCGCCGGTCCGCGCGTCGGGTATCTCGGCCAGCAGCGTGCCGGCCGGGTCGGGGGCGCGCAGGCCCAGGCTGTTGAACGGGTACCCCGCCGCGAGCACGTGTTCCCAGACACCGAGGCGGCGCAGCTCGCGCAGGCCGTTGCCCTGCATGGTGATGCCGGAGCCGACGGCGGTGATCTCAGGCTTGATGTCGAGCAGGTCGACGGCGACTCCGGCGGTGGCGAGGCCGATGGCGGTCGCCGTGCCGGCCAGGCCGGCCCCGGCCACCAGGACATTGCTGACAGCTGGCATCGTGTGCCTCCGGCGTTACTTGACGGCGATCGGGTTGACGGGGGAGCCGACCGCGCCGGTGATCGGCAGCGGCGCGGCGGTCAGGAAGAGCTCGTAGACGCCGTCCGCGGCGCAGTCCGCCGCCAGTTCCTCCAGCGCCCACATCTCCCCGATGAGCAGCCCCAGGTGCGGGATGGCCACCTGGTGCAGCGGCTGGAAGGCGTCGTCGAACTCGTTCGGCCGTACCTCAAAGCCCCAGGTGTCGGTGGCGACGGCGGCGATCTCGGTGCGGTGCAGCCAGCCTGCGGTGGTGAACGACAGGCCGGGGGAAGCGCCGCCCGCGTAATCCCCCCAGCCCTCGCGCAGCGCCCGCGCGTACCGGCCGGTGCGCACGAGCAGCAGGTCGCCGCGGCCGACGGTGACGCCGTGCGCCGCGGCGGTGGCGGTCAGGTGCTCCTGCGTGATCGCGAACCCGTCGGGCAGCTCACCGCGCGCGCCGTCAGCGGTCCGGAGCGTGGGCCCGATCACCCGGCCCACGTCGAGCAGCACGCCGCGCCCGCAGACCGGCCGGGCCAGCTGCTCGATGCCGGTCACCCGGTCGCCGTCGGAGGTGACGGTCCGGGCCGCGTCCCGCCCGTTCCACGCCTTGCCGTGGTCGAAGATGTGGCCGAGCCCGTCCCACTGCGTCGAGCACTGCAGCGGCATGGCGATCACGTCGTCCGCGCCGCCGATCCCGTGCGGGAACCCCTGGATTCCGAGGGCCGCGTCGGTTCCGGTGTCCAGCATGGTGTGCACCGGGTTGGTCCGCCGCCGCCACCCCTTTTGCGGCCCGTCCATGTCGAACCGCTGGGACAGCGAGAAGCTCGCGCCGCGCCGCACCAGTCCCGCAGCCGCCCGGCGCAGCTCGTCGGTGATGAAGTTGACCGTGCCAAGCACGTCGTCGGCCCCCCACCGGCCCCAGTTGGAGTAGGCGCGCACCGCCCGGGCGATCTCCGCTTCCGGGCTCGCCCGGTCCAGGAACTCCGGCGACGCGGCGGGGGGCCGCTCTGCTTGCGGCGGCACCGGGAGCGACATTGCCATGGACGTACCTCCAAATCTCCTGTGACCACTATGGACCGGCCGAAAGGATTTATGAAATTGATTATTGAGATGTAGATAATCCATGCGGTGGATATCGACGCCCCGCGCAAGGCCGCCTTTCGCCGGGACGTGGCCGCGGCCACGTCCCGGCGAATGAAGGGGCGTCAGACCGCCAGTTTCCGCTCGACGACCGCTTCCTCGCTGAACTCCATGCCCCGCGCCTGGCTGCTCATCGCGGTGAAGGCGAGCGCGGCCGCGACGAACGCGGCGACCGCGCAGATGACCCAGCCGGTGGAGTAGGCGTGGGTCAGGGCGTTGTAGGCCACGTCGTGCAGCGGGTTGAACGGGATGGCGTGGCCGTTCGGCAGCGTCACCGTAGCGGGGACCGCGTTGGCGCCCAGCGGCCCCGACTGCACCGCGTGCACGGCCCCTTCCAGCGCTGGGCGCTGGGCGGCCGGCGCGTGGGCCGCGGACGCGGTGAAAGCCGCAACGGCTCCGCGCAGGGACGGGCTGGCGGCGACGGCACTGGAGATCCGCCCTGCCGCCTGGCTCAGGGCGACCGCGCCGATCACGGCCGGGCCGAGCGTGGCCCCGAGGTCGCGCAGCATGTTGTTGGCCCCGCTGGCCATGCCGGCCAGGTGGGTCGGCATCCCGTTGACGGCGCCGGCGGTGAATGACGCGAGGGCCAGCGCGATGCCGATGCCGACGATCAGCAGCGGTGCCCAGATCCGGCCGTAGGATACGTCGCTGGTCGCGGTCGCGGCCAGCCACACGTCTCCGATCCCCATGATGACGAGCCCGGCGCCGAGCACCCACTTGGTGCTGAAGCGCACCAGGAGGCGGGGGGCGAGGGGCAGCATGATCAGCATCATGCCGACGACTAGGACCGAGGCAATGGAGGTCTTCAGCGGCGAGAAGCCCTGGATCGTGGCAAGTCGGATGCCGAGCGCGTAGACCGTGCCGAGGAAGGCGAACATGCCGACCACGGTGACGGCCGAGACCGCCGCGAAGCTGCGGTGCCGGAAGAAGGAGAGCTGCAGCAGCGGCGCCGGGGACCGGAGCTCGGCGATAACGAACGCCGCGAGGAAGACGGCGGCGAGGACGAAGCAGCCGATGACCTGCCAGCTGCCCCAGCCGGTGGTGGGTCCCTGGATGACGGCGAACAGCAGCGTGAACACGGCGACGGCGATCGTGACCTGGCCGGGCCAGTCGAGCGACCGTCCTTCCGGTGCCGAGGAATCCTGGGCCAGGAAGAAGAATCCCGCGCTGACGACGGCGAGCACCATAACGACGAGGAAGGCCCATCGCCAGCCGGCGTACACGTCCGACCCGTAGTGGGCGGCCGCGGCCACGCCGCCGATCACCGGCCCGATGAACGCGCCGAACGTGAACCCCGAGACCCACACCGCCACGCCGCGCGCCCTGGCGGTCGCGGTGTGCGTGCCCGAGGCGATCATCGCGAGACTGGTCGGGAACAGCGCGCCCGCCCCGATGCCGGCCAGTGACTGCCCGATCCATATCACGAGAACGCGGGTGCCGGTCGATGCCCCGGCGCCGGGTGACAGGAAGACCACGGCCTCGCCGATGGCCAGCAGCAGCGCGCCGCCGATGAGCAGGCGCTTGCGCCCGAACAGGTCTCCGAGCACGCCGAAGGTCAGCTCGAAGAGGCTGACCGGAACCAGGAAGGCGTCGCTGATCCAGGTCAGCTGGGACGAGGACGGGCCGATGTCCTGCTGGAGCAGGCCGACCAGCGAGGCCGGGATGGCCAGCGCCGCCTCAGCCAGGCAGGCGGCGAGCGCCCCGGCGACAAGCGTGTAGATGGAGAGTTGCCGCAACTGGACCGCAGGCCCGGCCGCGGCCGGGGGGATTTCTAGTTCGGACATAGGGGCATGCCTCCTCGCACGCGGAACTACGGGTAATCGCGGTGTTGGTGACAGCGGAACGGGCACGTCACGCTGGAAACGGCCCCGGTTCGGCGGCGGCCGGTAACCGCAGGTCCGAACCCCGAAGCGGTTGAGACGATTGTGGGATCAACCAGCAGGATTTATGAAATCGATTCTTGGGATGAAGGCCATCCACAGGCTGGATATCATCGCGGCATGAACCTCGCCGGACTCGACATGAACCTCGTGGTGGCGTTGCGTGCCCTGCTTGCCGAGCGCAACGTGACCAGGGCGGGGGAGCGGGTCGGTCTCAGCCAGCCCGCGATGAGCGCCGCGCTCGCCCGGCTGCGCCGCCACTTCGGCGACGAGCTATTGGCCCGCAAGGGCGCCGGGTACGAGCTGACCGCCCTGGGCGTGGTACTGCTCGACCGCACCGAGGTCGCCTGCGAGATGCTCGAGCTGGTCTTCGGCAGCCAGCCGCGCTTCGACCCGGGGCGCGAGCACCGCGAGTTCGTTCTCCTTACCTCCGACTACGCCCTGGCGGTCGTTGGGGACCAGCTGGCCCGGGAGGTCAGTGCGCAAGCCCCCGAGGTCAGGATCACCTTCCGCCGGGTGCCTACCACGCTCATCGAGGATCCGGCCGCCCAGCTGGCCGCCGTTGACGGCCTGTTCATGCCGCACGGCATCATCAGCGGCCTGCCCGCCGTCGAGCTGTTCCGCGACCGCTGGCTGTGCGCAGTGGCCGAGGAAAACCCCGAAGTAACCGAGTCGATTACCCTCGACCAGCTCGCCGCCCTGCCCTGGGCCACCTACCAGCGGGTCTACGACGCCCCGGTGACCAGGCAGCTGTCGCTGCTGGGCATCGAGCCCCGCGTCCAGGTCTCCGTGGACAGCTTCCAGGCGCTGCCAGCCATGGTCGCGGGCACCCGCCGGGTCGCCATGATCCAGGCGCTGCTCGCCGCGCGTCTCGGGCTGGGCCCCGGTAGCGGCATCCGGCTACTCGACTGCCCGTTCGAGGCGGTCCCCGTCCAGGAGGCGCTGTGGTGGCACCCGGTGCACACCCACGACGCCGGCCACCTGTGGCTGCGGGAAACCGCTGGCGCGGTCGCCGCCCGGCTCGTCGCCTCCGGCTAAGGCTGGGCCCGCGTTACTCAGGGGCGAAAAGATACCGGCGGACCATCATGCTCAACGTCTCCAGAAAGGTCTGCTCGTCGGTCAGGGACGTAGCGAACGCCGGGCCGTAAGCGACCCTCAGGATCAGAGTGGAAAAGACAGCGTTGAAGGCCGCCCGGACGGCGGTCTCCGGGTCGGGGTTGTCGATAGCATCCCTGGCGCGCAGCAGCAGGCTCGTAACCTGGTCACCGAGTTGCTGGCTGTAGTAGGCGCCACGGCGATAGACCTCCGCGTGCACTCCGGAGATGAGCACGACCGCGCGCAGGAGAGCGGCGTGGCGGAAGGTGATGGCCGCGACCTCCCTGACCACCTGGATCGCCAGCTGGTCAGGTGGCAGATCGCGCCAGCGTTCCTCGTCGGTCAGCACCGCCTGGTCGGCGCGTACGCGGGCCATGCCGTGCTCGTAGACCGCAAGGAACAGCGCGTCCTTGCTGTCAGCGCGGGCATAAAGGGCCCGCGGTGCGACCTGGGCGCGGTCGCAGACCGCGGCGATGGTGAACGCGTCGTAGCCGCCTTCCTCGAGCAACTGCACGCCGACGTCGAGCACGCGGTTCCACGCCTCGCGGCTGCGCCGCTGCACGGGCGGACGGATCTCCAGCGATTCGGCCGGGACGCCGTCGGCCGCTGGGGGTGTAGGCACCGTCTCATCCTCCCAAACGATCGCCCTGTCTCGGCTGCTGGCCGTGGCGTCCGGGAATTTCTCGCTAGGGATTGACAAAGCCGCGAACTGAGCTGATGCTCTTCTCATTAAACCGTAGCACTCGCTACGGTTTAGTGACGGCGATCCGTGTCACGCCGTCCGGGAGGAATCCGGCATCTGCCGACTGTCCGGCCACGCTGCTGCGCCTGCCCGGCCCACTCAACGAGGAGACCCTTTGAGCGCCACCCCCGCCAAACGAGGCCGTGTCGTGGTCATCGGCGCTGGTCCGGCCGGAATGGCCACCGCCCTGTCGGTCCACCAGGTCGGCCACGACGTCATCTTGCTGGAGCGTTATCACCAGGCGCGCCCGGCCGGCAATATTCTCAACCTGTGGCCCCCGCCGATTAAGGCGCTCAGCCTTCTCGGCGTGGATACCGACGACCTGGGCGCGGGCTGCTATTCGGAATTCCGCTCTGCCGCCGGCCGGACCCGGGTTCGGGTCAACCTGCCAGATGAAGTGGTGAAAGCGTACGGTGGCGGGTTCATCGGCCTGCTCCGCCCCGAGTTGTACGAACGGCTGCTCGCCGCGCTGCCGCCGGGCATCCTGCAGGTCGACCGCACTGTGAACAGCTTCGACCAGGACGACACTGGCGTACGCCTGCACATGGCCGGCGGCGAGATCATCGAGGCCGACGTTCTGGTCGGCGCTGACGGCATCGACTCCCTCGTCCGCCGCACCCTGTGGGGAGATGCCCCCAAGCGGGAGCACAACCTGCATATCTTCGGCGGGTTCACCTTTGATATGACCGTGCTTGCCGAGAAGGGGCTGGCCGTCATCTCCCACAGCCGGACCGTGCAGGGCAGCTGGACCTCTGTCCGCAACAAGGGCCGCGACGGCTTTCAGTGGTGGGTGCTCGGCGCCCACGACGCCAGCACCGACTTCATCGGCGACCTGCACGCCACCGCGGCCAAGATGGGCGCCGGATTCGCCGCTCCGCTGCCGCAGCTCATCGCCGCCACCGACCCCGCCAACGTGCAGCGCTGGGTGCTGCGCGACCGCAAACCGGCCAAGCAGTGGTCGAAGGGCCGGGCTACCCTCGTCGGCGATGCCGCTCATCCGACGTCGCCCTACGCCGCGTACGGCGCCGGCATGGCCACCGAGGACGGCTATTTCCTCGGCCGCCGGCTGGCCGGGGTGGACCTGTCCGACTACACCGCCGTTCGCGCCGCCCTCGACGCTTTCGAAGCACCGCGCAAACCGCATACCGCCCGCCAGGTCCAGCAGGCCTTCATCCTCGGCAAGGTCTTCCATCACGCGCCGGCGCCGCTGCAGGCCGTCCGCGACGCGATCCTGGACCGCACGCCATTCCTGCAGAAGGTCGTCGGGGAATCCTCCCCCGGCGAGATCCTCGCCCAGATCTCGGCGATCGACGAAGCCGAACAGCGCTTCGCGGCCGTCCGCGGCTCAGACGCTCAGTGACGACGCAACCGGGAGCATCAGGAGCGGTCGTGTCGCAGGCAAGGTCGCGTGCCTGGCGGCGCATCGAGGCGTTCGGGATGCCCGACCACGCCGACGACGCGCTGGGCTTTACCGAGGTGTTCTTGCTGGCTGAGGTAATGCCGGCAGCCGGCGACGGGCACTGCGCACGAGGGCGGGGAGGACCGGGAGCCAGCTGGCGGGTCTGCCCAGCAGGCAGAGCTCCTGCACTTCGCCCGGGAGTTCGCGAGCTCGTGAAGCCGGCCAAAGAGGCTTTCGACTGCCATTTCAGCATTGTCTTCGGCCAGACGGAGCTGCACGGGGTCATCACCCAGACGCTGCTCGATGACAGCCCGGCAGACCAGTCTAGGACGATCGGGCGTCCGCTGCACGCTTGTAGGGTGTGAGCGAACTGAGGGCTTGCCGGAGCCGTGACACCGTCGGCTACTTACTGCGGAGCGCGTACTCCGTAGCCGGTTCCCCGGATGTCCAGGGTGGACCCGCAGCGACCATCCATTGATTCCACCCCATTCCGCCACCGATCTCCAGTACAGGCGGAGGGCGCTCGACGACCTGTTCGCCGCCGCCATTGCGGATCTGGCGAGCCTGCCCGGCAGATCACCAGCGATATTGAGCGTTCCCTCAGCTCCGCGGGCGATCTGCTCGGCGACGACCTGTCGCGGCCTAGGCCGTTCCTGTTCGCGCTCGTCTCGGCACGCCCGGCATTGGCAACGGCCATCGCGGACCACGTCGCAGCCAATGCCGGCGGCAGGCTGGCCAGCCAGACTGCCATAGTCCTCAGCGCGCTAGCCGCAGCCGGAGACCCGAGTCGGTCCCGATCGCCAGGAGACTTCTCGCGGCCGACGGCACCTGCTGGTCATGAATTCGTCCCGGGACACCGCGGACCTACTGCAGTCCCGGCTCACGATCACGCTGGGACGTGCGCACTCGAAACGCGGTCATCCGCCGGCGTACGATACAACTCGATCGCTTCGGCGACGGTCAGTCCCTGCACGGCGTCGGCAGCATCGGGGTCGTACTTCCGCACGATGCTCCGCACATGCTCGGTCGCGGGCGACGCACGCGTCGTGTACTTCGACGAAGAGCCGCCGTGCTTCGCGGCGCGGCCAGTCGGCGGGCAGGTATTCCCGGGGCAGATCAGGGTCGACGGTCGGGAAGCCGCGCCACCGGCCGAGCAGGGAAATCGACAGTTTGAGAGCTTCGGCCGGGCCCACCATCCCCGCGCGCAACCGGTACACCACTGGCCTCAGCTCGGCGATGAACTCCTTGTACTGCTCGCGGATCTCCGCCAGTGGCCAGATCTCGGACGGGTCGACGGTGCCGGTCATGTGGGCGGACCTGAAGATGAGCCCTTCCGGTGGCAGCAGCCCGGTCAGGGTGTTCTTCGTGAGCTCGGGGTCGGAGTGCGGCGAGATCCAGACCCCGTCGCGCGCCGGGCCGAAGCTGAGCCACCGCAGCCAGTCGCGCAGCGACTGCCACAGGTCGCGCTGCGTCTCGGGGACGGAAAAGACGATGACGGTCCACTCTCGTCCCACTGGCGTCCCGACTGCCCGAACGTCATGGTCAGGATCTCCTGCACTGCGAGGTAAAGAAGTCTCGAGATCTCGCGGACAGCCGGCACTTGAACGACTACGGAAGTACCGGACACGCGAGCGCCCCGCCGGCAAGACTCGGCGGGGCACTGCCTTCCTTCAGATGACTCCGGTCGCGGCGAGCATGAACACCACGCACGCGATCAGAAGCACACCCATGACAGCCATCTTCGGGGGTCCGCCGAGATGGCTCGGTACCAGCGGTACGTCTCCGTCCTTGCGTTACTTACCGCCCCTCGGGCTGCTGTTCGGCCTCGCGCACCGACAGCCACGCCCCACAGGTCGGCGAGCCGTGACCCTGACTTCCGATGGGAACAAAATGGGAACATCCGTCCGGTCCCGCGCTGTCCTGGCCGATCCTGCCGGATCCCATTAGATCCCAGCTGACCAGCACCGATAGGTGGTGAAGGCTCCCTGCCAGCATCGATGGAGCCGGGCCGGTCTCCTCATAATCTGCCGGTCGTGGGTTCGAGCCCCACCCGCCCCACCTGCGGTTATACGTGATATCCGGCGTTGCTTGGCCAGATTCGTGGACCGAGGTTGGCCGTACGGTGTGCCGCCGCGCATGGCCTCGGAGACCCGCCCAGCCCACGCCGGGGCACTATCCGCAGGACACGCGGATCGAGATGGCTCATGTGTTAGCAAGCCATCGCAGCGCACAGCAGTTGAACTCATGGCCTTCGATCCTTCGTCAGGCGGCGCTTTCGGCCATCTTCTGCTGTGCGTCGGCGATCGCGCCTTTCAGGGCCTGCACGTGGTGTCCTTCTGCCTCGCCGACGACTTTCTTGATGGCGCGGGTCACGGTGGGCTCGACTTTGGCGGCGGCCGAGTGCGGATAGGCAACGATCAGGCCCGCACCGCCGACGGGGATGGTGGCCCCGGCCTGCTCTTCCAATTTGCTAGCGGTCCTGCGGTGCAGCAGTTTGCCCGCGCCAGCGCCGATCACCGCGCCGACCGCGGTCGCGGCAAGCAGTGGAGGGGCGAACAACCCGACCGCGAACCCTATGGCGCCCAGGCCCTCGGCGCCCTCGCGGACCATGTGGTCGGTCTGCTCCACCGACAGGTCACCTTTGAGGTCTTTGCTGACGACCACCACGCCGTGCAGATAGCCGCCGCTGGCCAGGGCCGCCTCGTAGTCGTCGCGGGCGGCGTCGGCGGACAGGTAGCCGCCGATCAGCACGTCGGTCGTTTCGTCATCGAATTTCATCGGTCACTCCTCCAGGCTGCGAGCCTGTCCTATTGCGAGAGCCCGTGCGCGGCGTGGCCGTGGTGGGCTGTGGCATGCAGTTCTTCCTCGTCCTGGGCTGAGGGATGCGGATGGACGTCGAAGGTGACCTTCTTGACGGTGCCGGTGAACGCGAACGGCTTCTTGTCCGCATAGCTCAGGTCGACGACTCCGCCGTTGTCCCGGCCGATGTCCATGCCGGCGTAGGCGGAGAACCGGATCGGGACCGTGTGGTCCATGCGGCCTTTGCCGACAGGCCTGTCGTTGATGTACAGGGTCACCTCCCCGCCGGTCGCGGGCTTGGGGGCATCGGCGGCGAACTCCATCCGCACAGTCACCTCCCCGGCCGGCAGCGGCTCGTCGGCCTGCTGCCGGTAGATGAACACGCCCATCATCGAGTAAGTGTGAGTGAGCTTGCCGTCCTGGACCCACAGCGAGAAGCCGCCCAGGTGGTCGGCCTCGGCCACGATCACGCCCTCGGCGCCCCCGGCCGGGACGACCAGAACCGCGCTGATCGCGTAGGAGTGGTTGTAGATCCGCGGGATCATCCCCGACATGACGTTCTGGACGTCGCCCCGGTACTCCACCGGGGCGGCATCCGGTATGGGCGGGAGGATGCCGAAGAAGGCGGACAAGGTGGCGAGCAGGGGAAGCACCTTGTACTTCTCGGCCTCGGCCCAGAACAGCTCCTTGAGCTCCTTGACCTTGTCCGGGTGATCGGCGGCTAGGTCGTTGGCCTGGGTGAAGTCATCGGGCAGGTAGTACAGCTCGGCCGGGTCGGCGTCGGGGTCCCACACCCCGGGCGCGTACGGCCGAAGCGCGTCAGGCGTGATCACCCACGGGATGCGCGGCGTCCTCATGGCTAGCCACCAGCCGTCCTTGTACATAGCCCGGTTGCCCATGGTCTCGAAGTACTGCTGGGTCCGGTGTTCCGGCGCGGCCGCGTCGGTAAGTGAGTCCGCGAAACTCACCCCGTGGAAGGGCTCCTGCTCGATCCCGTCGACGTGGGAGGGGGCCGGAATCCCGGTGATGTCCAGGATCGTGGGCCCGACGTCGATGGCGTGGGTGAACTGCCAGCGCAGCGCGCCCGTGTCGGTGACGCGGGCGGGCCAGTGGATGACCATCGGGTTACGCGTCCCGCCCAGGTGCGAGCCGACCTGCTTGCCCCACTGGAACGGGGTGTTGCCGGCCCACGCCCACGCGGCGGAGTAGTGGGGATCCATCATCTGGCCGCCCCAGGCGCCGATGCCGCCGAAACGCTCGACGAGCTGGAGCTGCATCTCATCGGACAGCGGGATGCCGTTCTGCATCGTCAGCTCGTTGAACGAGCCGGTGATCGTGCCCTCCATGCTGGCGCCGTTGTCCCCCCAGATCCAGATGATCAGCGTGTTGTCCAGCTCGCCGAGCTCGTCGATCGCGCCGATGACCCGGCCGGCGTTGTAGTCGGCGTTCTCGGAGTACCCGGCGTAGACCTCCATCTGGCGCGCGTAATAGGCCTTGAGCTTGTCCGGGACCTCATCCCAGGCCGGGAACGCCACGTCCCGCGCTGTCAGTTCCGCGTCCGGGGGGATCACGCCCAGTGCCTTCTGCCGATCGAAGATCTCTTCACGCAGACAGTCCCAGCCCTGGTCGAACTTGCCCCGGTACTTATCCGCCCATTGCCGGGCCACATGGTGCGGGGCATGGCTGCACCCGGTGGAGAAGTACACCAAGAACGGCTTGCGGGCGTCCTGCCCACGGACTCCGTGCAGCCACTCGATCGTCTTATCGGCCATGGCATCAGGCAGGTAGTACGGGTTCTCCTCGTCGTAGAAGCCCGCCGGGGTGCCGATGATCTTCTGGTTCTCCGCCAGGCACGGGTCCCACTGCCCGGCATCCCCGCCCAAGAAGCCATAGAAATAGTCGAAGCCCCACCCGTTCGGCCACCGCCCGAACGGCCCGGCCGGGCCCTGCTGCCCGTCTGGGGTCAGGTGCCACTTGCCGAACGCCGCAGTGCTGTACCCGTTCTCCATGAGGATCTTCGGCCAGGGCGTGCAATCCTGCGGAACCGTCGCGGTGTAGCCCGGGAATCCGCTGGAGAACTCACCGACCGACCCGAACCCGACCGCATGGTTGTTCCGCCCGGTCAGCAGCGCCGCCCGGGTGGGCGAGCACAGCGCGGTGACATGGAACCGGTTGTACCGCAGCCCCCCGTCAGCCATTCGCGAGTAGTTCGGGGTGTCGATCGGCCCGCCGAACGTACCCGCGTTGCCGAACCCGGCATCATCGATCAGCACCAGCAGCACATTCGGGGACCCTGTAGGGGGCTCGGGGTGCCCGATCAGGTTCCAGTCGGGCTCCGACCCCGCCAGCGTCCTGTTGCTCACCCCTGCGAACGGCGGCCTGCGGATCGGTAGCTTCCTACGGTCAGGCTCGCTCATCCTGTCCCCATCTCCTGCTCGGCACCCGCCAGCGGCGGCGCCGGGCCGTCAAGTACCAGACCTTGATGACAGACACGCCTATGCCCATTACGACTATCCACCTGCACGCGAGCGGCCGGCATCGCCCGCAACAGGTGACCCGGCATGCCGCCGACGAAGACTTCTTCGGTGAGAGGTGACCTGCTCACGCCATCCCGCGCGGGATTTTAGAACGGCGGGATTGCAATGGCCAGCAACCATAAGGCCCCACTGCCTCTCACGGTCCTCTCACAGACTGCGAGCCACCACCGGACTGGAGCATCCTCGCCGGACGCAAGATGGACCCTGACCTGCCCAAGCGGATCCTGGCGGACTCACCGGACGACCGGCACGAGACTACGGATCACATGGTGGTACGTTCCACGGAAGCATGCGAACGTTGGACCATCCCCGCGTTCGCTGCCCTCGTCCTGGACCTGACCGGGAGAGGGTTCGTGTACTGCGAGGCGACCATGGCAGGTGCTTCCACCCGGAACGCTTACGCTGGGTAACCGTTATGGCCCTTGGTAGGGCCTCCCGGCGTGGACCGGGGCGTGGACCGCTGCCCATGGAACTCCCAGTGCCGCGTGTGCGCTCCTGGCATCCACGCGGGGCATCGTTGCTCGTCAAGCGGGTGTTGCGCGCGAGCGTGCTTCTCATAGTCTGCCGGTCGTGGGTTCGAGCCCCACCCGCCCCACCGTATGTGACCTGAGGTGAAGCTGTTTCCGGCAGACTGTGACTTCGCTGTTTTGCCGTCTGGTCGGAACAGAATTGGAACACCTGTCCCGTTCACGACGCTTTCCCCGCGTTTTGGACTAGTGTCGCCGTCTGCTCCGACGCCGCGAGGTGCGCCTGCTCCAACGGGTGGGTGTAGCGGTCGTTGACCGACTTGTCGGCGTGGCCGACCTGGCGCATCCGCAGCTCCTCGTCCACGCCCGCGTCCTGCATCAGCGAGTTGCCGGTGTGCCGCCCGCCTTCGTGCAGCGTGACCACCGGCACGCCCGCCAGGGCGGCCAGCTTCTTGAAGCGCTTCGACACGTGATCCGGGTGCCAGTGCTGGCCGTCCTCCCGGCAGAACACCAGGTCGTTGTCGGCCCATGCATCGCCCGCCTTGAGCCGCACCTTAAGCTGCTGCTTGCGGTGCTCGCGCAGCAGCGCGGCCGTGTCGTGGTCGAGGAACACACGTCGCTTACCGGCCCGCGTCTTGGCCTTCGACTCGCGCAGCTTCCGGCCGAGCTGGACGATAGGCAGCACCGCGCCCTTCCGTTCCTCGCCAGTCGCCGGGTCGCCGTACGGCTTGTCCAACTCGGCGTCCGCCCAACGGAACCCGCACAGCTCGCCACGGCGGCAGCCGCGTCGATGCCAAGGCTGTCCAGCTGGGAGTGGTACTCGGCGTAGAAGTCGGCCACCGATCGCGGCGCCAGCGCCATCCGGCTGGTGGCGCCCCTGGTCGTCGTGATGGTCAGCTCGTGGCGGGTGAAGTCGAACTCGACCTCAACGCCGCTGCCGAAGTACGGCGTCAGGGAGGTGGTCAGCCCGCGGTCAGTCACGTACAGGCTCGAGTTCCACCAGTGGTTCGACCGGGGCTCGAGGGCGAGCCGGGTCTTCCCGAACAGGGGAGGGCAGAGCTGTTGCACGGTGGCATACGCCGATGCAAGGCAAACATAAGGCTGGACGCGGAGCGCAGGGTCCGTTCGAGATGATTGATTTGCGGGCTTGACTTGGCTTTTGGGTTTTAGCCATAGCTCTGCAACTCACGCGCTGCCGCCCAGTCCTGCGATCGGGAGGTCGCCGCGATTACCCTCGAGGGTGCTTACCTTTGCTGTCCTGTGCGCGATGCCCGGCGAAGATCGCCTCGGCCCGGAGCACGACAGGGCGGTCGATCATCTGGGAATCCAGTACCGCGACCGGGCCGTCCTTCACGGTGGCGACGATCGTGCGGGCCCAGTCGATCTCGGCGGCAGGCGGGGTGAGCCACCGGTTCGCGATGGCGATCTGGCGCGGGCGGATGCATGGCTTGTCGGTCAAGCCAAGCGCGGCGTGCGCCAGGTACGCCTGCAGGGATGCGTCATCGGAGGGGTCCGTGGTTACCCCGTCGGCCGGCGGTAGATCCAGTGCCACAGCAGGGGGAGTCTCTGGCCGCCGTCCAAGTCGGGCACGGGTGCGTCAAGCAGCGCGCAGAGCGCCTCGGCGGGGCCGGGGAGCAGCGTCTCGGTGCGCTCGATGATCTCGTTCACGCCGACAGGTCCTTCCGACAGGGCGGGCGCAGCCCGGAAGTTGCTATCGTCCATGACGAGCCTGGCCATCGCGTGAATCCTCTCGGTGCCCGAGCGGTCATCTACGGGCCGAGTGCGGCGATGGGGATGACGTCGATTCCGTCGGGACGCCGGGCTGCGTAGACGTTTGCGCCGGTGAGAACGGCGAGAAAGGACGGCTGCCCGGCTGCGCGGAGGTTGACGGTCCGGGTGAACCGGGCGAGCGACTCGGCGCCTTCCTCGATGCGATTCTCGCCAAGTTTGACTTCGATGGCGCCCCAACGGCCGTCGTCGAGTTCCACGATGATGTCGACTTCCAGGCCGTTGCTGTCGCGGTATTGATAGGTCGTTCCGCCCGTGGCGTCGAGGTAGACGCGGACGTCGCGCAGGGCCATGCTCTCGAACAGCAGGCCGGTGTAGTCCCAGTCGGCCATCAGCGCCTTGGGGCTCGCGCGCAGCGCCGCGACCGCCAGGCATGGATCGGCCAGGTGCCGCACGGGCCTGGTCCGCAGCCGAGCCTTTGAGCGCAGTGACGGCGTCCAGGCCCCGAGGTCTTCGGTGATCATCAGGCGCGCCAGGGCGTCGAGGTAGTCGTCGACGGTCAGCCTTCCGACCGCGGCGCCGTCCGGGGGGAGGCTGGTGTCCTTCGCGATGGTGCTGATCTCGGCCTCGGTGGAGATGTTGCGTGCCAGGGAGCGCAGCACGCGCTGCACGCGTTGCGGGTCGCGCCGCACGCCGTCGACCACCCGCATGTCCACTCGGGCCAGTTCGGCCAGGTAGGCGCGGTGTGCAGCCTGAGCGTCAGTCACCGCCGCGTTCACGTGGGCCGGCCAGCCGCCGGTGCATAGCCAGTCGATCATCTCGGGAATCGTGGAGCCAGGCCGCTGGGCCCGGGCCGGGTCCCCATCGAACAGGGCGCGTAGTGAGACCGCCCCTGAACTGTGTCCCGCCTCTAGCAGGCTCATCGGCCGCATTGCCAGCCGTGACATGCGGCCTGCCCCGCTGTGCCGTGTTACGTCCTCGGAAGCTGCGGTCGAGCCGGTCAGGATGAACTGGCCGGGCTTGCCGATGTCGTCGACGGCGCGACGGACGTGGTTCCAGATGTCCGGCGCGATTTGCCACTCGTCGATCAGCCGCGGAGCGGCTCCCTCCAGAACCAGTGAGGGATCGGCCCGGGCGATCTCGCGTGCGTTCACGTCGGTGTCCAGGCGTACCTGGCTGGCCGCACGGCGTGCCGCCGTTGCCGTCTTCCCAACGGCCTTCGGGCCTTCGAGAACCACGCATCCCACGGCCTTAAGCCGGGCGTCAAGAACAGCATCTACTACGCGCGTCCGGTAGTCCGTCACACTGCCCGCCTCCTAGGGAACCTGCCCGAGAGTACGGCCACTATATACTTTGCAGCATCTGCGCTATACAGATAGCAGGTCAGGCGCTATGAACTTTGAGGGATTTTCGTTATAGCCTATGCAGGCGGCGACGGAGGGCTCCGACGATCGCGCCGACCCCCAGGACTGGTACGGCACCTGGATGCCATCTGCGACGGCAGCCTCGACGCCAGCCCCGTCATCGGGCTCACCGTCGGCCTGGACGACGTTCCGGCAGCCCTCCGACCTGGCGCGCCGCGCCGACGGCCCCGCCCGCATCATGATCCACCCGCAGCAACAGTAAGGGTGGAGACCACATGACCGAGGCGTCGGAACTGACGGAGTTGCAGGCCACCGCGGCCGCCCTCACCGCCCGCGTGCAGCAGCTAGCCGACGAGGCCGCGATCGGGCAGCTCATCGCCCGGTACGGGCCTGCCGTCGACAGCGGGTCGGCCGCGGCCGCAGCCGCACTCTGGGCCGAGGACAGCGTGTTCGCTGCCTCGCCGCACGGCGCCTGGACCGGGCATGACGAGATCGCCGGCATGGTCAACGGGGACGGGCACCAGGCCCTCATCCTCAACGGAGCCACCCACGTGCTGACCGCCCCGTTGATCTCGGTCGACGGCGACGAGGCCACCGCCTGGAACTACGCGCTCAACATCCGCTGGGACGCCGCCGAGGACCGGTTCTGGGTCGCCCGGGTCTCGGCCAACCGATGGGACCTGCGGCGCCGTTCGGGGCGCTGGGAGGTCACCCACCGGGTCAACCGGGCCCTGGGACGGATCCCCGGAGCCCCGCGCCGCCTCGCCGGGTCCACTGGCAGCGACTGACCAAGCTGCGAGTCGGCCGGCCCGGACATCCGCGCGGCAGATCGCCCGTCAGGCAGCCGTGGCAGATCCCCGGCCGCTTGACCTCAACTTAAGTTGAGGTCTTAGGCTGCCGTCATGGCTGCTCAACAGAACGGCAACGGCAACCCCGCCACGCTCGCCGCCGGCCGCAGCGGTCGGCCAGTGATGGCCGGCAGCGCGGTGGTCTTGGGGCCCGGCGGCCCGGTCGGCACGGCCTGGCTGGCAGGGCTGGCGGCCGGGCTGCGCCATGAGGGGGTCGACCTGGGAGCGGCTGGCCTGATCGTGGGCACATCGGCGGGTGCGATCGTAGGCGCGCTGCTGGCCGGCGGGGGAGATCCCGGTCGGCTCCGCGCCGGGCCGGCCGGCCCGGGCGGCGTGCGGACTGACCCGGGCACGCTCGCGGACGTGTTCGCGGTACTCGGCGATCTCCGACTTGAGCGGGCCGAGGCCCTGCGCCGGGTCGGCCGGCTGGCCGTCACCGCCGCCACCGGCACCCAGGAAGCAGCCGTCGCCCGGATGCGCTTCCTCGTCGGCACCGAGGAATGGCCCACCGGGCCATTGCGCATTCCGTCGGTGGACGCCGAGACCGGCGAGGCGATGATCTGGGACCGGCACGGCATCGCGTCGCTGCCCGAGGCGCTCGCCGCGAGCACCGCCTTTCCCGCGACCACGCCGCCGATCACCATCGACGGACGCCAATATATGGACGGTGCCCTCAGGGCCGGGGCCAATGCCGACCTGGCGGGCGACGCCGACGTAGTGGTCATTGCCGAGCCGATGGCGCATGCCTTCGGCTCGAGCGGCGCCGCGGCAGGCGCAGGAGTCGTCGTGCGGCTGGTCGCGGACGCCGCGGCGATCGAAGCGTTCGGACCGGACGTGACCAGCCTCGCCACCTGGGTCCCCGCTTATCAAGCCGGTCTCAGACAGGCCCCCCAAGCTGCTCGTCTGGTCAGAGCCGCGACTCCGGCGTTCGGCTTCGCACGTTCGGTTCCTGAGCCGGCATGAGCGGCCCAGGAAGCTTAGGCGGCGGGCTGCCCGCCCAGATCACCGACGACGGGGTGGCGGCATTTTGGTGTGGCGAATTCACCGGCCGGGCGGGAGTGCCGGGAGGAGTCCCGACTGCGCACGATAGGCGGACTTTCACAGAAGCATTGGCGGAACCCATGAGGCCAGGGACCGAGGCGGCCCGATTCCTTAATAAGAGCCACGGATGCGCCTGGCTCATGGCCCTTGTCCGCGTCCAAGCCGGCGAGATTGCCGTCGGCCCTTATGGCGTGTTGCGGTAGCTTGCGATCTGCACGGGACCGCTTCGCGTCGCGCTGATCTTCGGACACTCGGCCACACCTCCCCAAGATCAGCCCATACCCCTACTGCCGATTGCCGAGGGAATCGATAGCGGTGGCGATCTGGCGTGGCGAGGTGATCATCGTCAGGTGCCGGCCGGGCACGTAAACCGGCGGCGGGGCGCCGATTCTTCGCGCCGTCAGCGCCGCGTCAGAGTGTGACATCTCCGGGTCGCCGACCCCGACGACGACGAGTTCCGGCACGTCAGCCGCCTTCAGCGCGGCGAACTGCGCGGAGGTCATAGCGGTAATCCCGTAGCGCATCGAGTACGTGATTTCCGCCTGAAACCCGGGTTGCTCAAGCGGCCACCGCCAGGTGTTGACGCCCGCTTCGTCCAGCTGCGGGCACGCGGGCCCGCACAGGGAGTTGTAAATATTCCTGATCAGCCAGTCCTGGCTGAGCGCCAGCCGGAGAGCCGACGTCTTATACGGATTGATGAACAGCGTGCCGGCGATCGCGCCGAGAAACAACGGGGCGCCGAGTGGCGTCGCGTCGCCGTCGAGGAAAACGACTCCTTTGAGGACCCTGGGACCTTGCAGTGCGGCGATCCCGACGTCCGCGGCGCCGGCGGAGTGGCCGACCAGGATAGGCGCGTCCGGTCCGGTGAGCTTCTGTGCCTTGAGGAATGCGAGGATCTGGCCGGCCATGTGGCCGGCGCTGAACGGCGGGTTCGGCACGCTGTAGCCGGTGCCGGACAGGTCGATCGCGAACACGCGGTGGTCCTTCGCTAGCGCCGGCCCGAGCTTCGCGAAGGTGTCGGCGGTCTCGAACGCCCCGGGCACCAGGACGACCGGCGTCCCGCGCGTGCCCCATTCGAGGTACCGCGTGTCCCACCCGCCGCCTTTCGCGAAGAGCAGGCGCGCCGGCCGTGGCGCGGGTCCGTCGCTCGCCAGATTGTAGCCAAAGCTCGCCCCTGTGACCGCGACGACGAGCGCCACGATGGCTATCCCGGCCACCTTCGCCACGCGCTTCGGGATCCGCGGGAACCTCCGAGGGCTATTGAGCTCAGCCGGCGGCACCTCGGTCGCAGTCATGAAAGCCATTCTCCCGAATGAAACCTGAGATTTCCCTGAGACCATTGAGACTCCCGCAAAGCGTTTCCATTTAATTCTCGCCTCGCTTCTGACTGTTCGAGCACGTGTCTTCCTGCTTGCTGTCGGCCAGTTGGAGGATAGGCCGCTCCGGTCAGTACCGCGCCCTTCCGTTCCTCGCCGGTCGCCGGGTTGCCGCACGGCTTGTCCAACTCGGCCTACGACATGGCAAAGAAGCAATTCGGCGCCAATATTATGATTAACGGTCAGATGCAAGATTCCCCGCTTGGCGGATGCTTCTGCTAAGCACGCAATAGCCGTACAGCTTCGGTGTCGTCGAGGTTGGTATTCTCCGCTCATGGCGGTATTTGGATTGTGGAGCGCGCCAAGAGCACCTTCCTTCAGATGACCTCCGTCGTAGCGAGCATGAGCACTATGCGCGCGATCTGAAGCAGACCTATGACGGTCACCTCCGTCTCGCCGAGATAGTCCGATACCAGCGGAACCTCTCCGACATCGGATCACTACCCTCAGGCTGCTGTTCCGGCCTCGGATACCGGCGGCGACGCAGGCGAGCGAGCCGTGCCCTGCCTGCGAATGGGAACAGAATGGGAACATCCGTCCCGTCCCGCCCCGTTCTGGCCGGTCCTGCCCCGTCCCGATAGATCCCGGCTGACCAGCACCGATGGACATTAAAGGGCTGCTGCCAGTACCAACGGCGGCCGGGGCAGTTTCCTCATAATCTGCCGGTCGTGGGTTCGAGCCCCACCCGCCCCACCTGCGGTTATACGTGATATCCGGCGTTTCTCGGCCAGATTCGTGGACCGATGTTGGCCGTACAGTGTGCCGCCGCAGACGAGCACCGGTTCCTGTCACATAGAGCAACCGCCGAGCGGCACTTGGCGTGCCAAACTCTGCGCCGGGAAGACCCGCTGACCGATCCTGAGTCGAGCTTCAGGAAGACGCGCAAGTCCGAGGCGAGACTCAAGTGTGACCGACCGCCGAATCGGGCCATATAACCCGAGCGGGCTCACGATCGCGGGCTCATGAGGAGCGCGCCGTGCTGACCTGATGGTTTGCGGTTCGCGTGAGCTGAGCTTGCGCCCTAGGCGCGGCCCGTAAGGTGGCCTGGTGCCGTACATGCGGACAGTGAGGACCACGTCGGGCGCGACCGCGGTGCAGGCGGTGTGGTCCTCTCGGCGCGGGTCGCGGGAGACCGGGCACCTCGGGTCGGCGCACGATGAGGCGGAGCTTAAGGCGCTGAAGCCCGCGGCGCAGCAGCGGATCGCGGCCGGGCTCCTGGAGCTCGCCCTGGGCCTGGAGCCCGCGGGTGGCGGGCCGCTGCCGATCACCTCCTCCCGGATGGGGCATTCAGGGCGACGGGTTCCGCGAGCCGGGCCTCTGCAGGGAACGCCGCCTGGAGCCCCAGATCACGATCGGGCTGATGACCGGGCGGGACGGGTTCCCGCTCATGGTCAGCGCCTTCGAGGGGAACAAGGCGTGATCTTCCTGACCTTTGCCGCCGGCTGAGCCAGGGCAAGATCGCGGCGGACAAAGTGCCTACGCTGAGGTGTTGCCGAGTACCGCCGACGAACGGATGCAGCAGATGACCGATACTCCTGCCACCCGCACAGAGACCAACCGCAACATCATCCGCCGGGCCTTCGATGCGTGGCGCCGGGGGACTGGTTCCATCACTGAGGTGTTCGCGCCCGGCATGGTGTGGCGTATCGAGGGACACTCGGCGGCGTCGAAGGAGTACGGCAGCAAGCAGCAGTTCGTCGATGAGGTCCTGACGCCGTTCGGCGCCCGCTTCACTACGTCAGAGCCCTTCCGCCCGGTCAAGATCCGGGCGGTCTACGCTGACGGCGACACCGTGATCGTTATCTGGGAGGGTCGCGGCATCGCCAGCGACGGACAGCCTTATGAGAACAGTTACGCCTGGATCATGCAGCTGGATGGCGGCAAGGTCATCGACGGCACGGCGTTCTACGACAGCATCTCCTTCAACGACCTCTGGGTCCGTGTCCAACCCCGGTGAAGCCGCATGGCTGTGAACGGATATCCAGCGCGCCGACTGATTCATTCGTTCTGGCGTGCCGTGGCGCTGCCGGTCGGTCTGGCTCGTGAACCGCTTGGCGTTCTCGGGCTGGCTCATCCGGGGTTAGCCGCAATGCAGGGGAGTTAAGGTCCTGCGGGGTTTGTCACGGATTTCGGCCGGCGTGTCGGGGGCCGGTAGTGTCCCGGGTCGATGTGGCTGGTGATGCGGGTTATCCGCTTGCTTGCGCGGGGTTTTCCGTCGGGGTGCTTGTTCCAGCGGCTGAGCGGGGACTTGACCTTGCGGGCGCAGACGCGGGGCCGGCGCGGCCCGCAGAGGCTGCCCAGGACGGCGCGGCCGATATCGCCGGCCAGGTCGCCGGCGCCGGGATCGGTGATGTTCGCGGCGGCGGTGACGAGGTCGCGGGCGGTCTCGACGGCGAGCTGCCAGCTGGCCCGGTCAGGGTCCAGACCCGGCACGGTCTGGACCGCGTCGGTGACCGCGATGCGAAGCGCCTGGTAGACGGCCAGGAGCGCCCACGTCTCCTGCCGGATGCCGGCCGGGTCGCCCGAGCGCAGCACCCGGCCGGTCAGGAGGGTATGGCGCAGGGCGAGGTAGGTGATCTCGTGCTGCCAGCGCTCGTGATATAGCGCCATCAGCGCCTGCGCGGGATGGGCGCGGCAATCCAGGAGGGTGGTGGCGAGCCGGCACACGTCGCCGTAGACAGTGCCGTCGTGGCAGGTCACGGTCACGCGGGCGGTGATGATCCGGACTTGCACGCCGCCGATGACCGACAGGAACGACCCGTCGGGCAGGTGCCGCAGCACCGGAGGGCGGCGGTTGGCGTTGAGCCGGACCAGGAACTGCGCCTTCGTCGCGGCGACCGCGGCCAGGAACTTCCCTCCGTCGAAGCCGCGGTCCATCAGCAGCAGCATCGTGGCGTCCAGCAGGTGCAGCAGCTTTCCCGCCCACGCGGTCTCGCCCTCGGCCTGGCTGCCGAAGACGGCGCCGATCAGCGCACGCGTGCCGGTCTCGGCCAGGGCCATCAGCGACAGCGCCGGATAGCCGGTCTCCCCGTTCGACGCGTTCTGCTTGCCGAGCCACGCCCGGTTCGCCCCGGTATCAGGCACCCTGATCGACTTGCAGCCGTCGAACAACACCGTCCGGAAGCCGCCGAACATGATCCCCGGAGTGGACGCCCGGCCAAGCGGCCCGGCCAGCACCTCGAACAGGCGCTTGACCGGCGCGGTCCCGAGCCGGCGCCGCAGGTCCCGCAGTGCCTTCGCCGAGGGGTCCGCCAGTCCGAGCGCGCGCAGCCCGGCGGTCAGCTTGCCCCAGACGCCCAGGCAGGAAGACCGAGGGAACAGGCACATCGCGAGCAGGAAGTACAGGCCGCACCGCGACGGCAGCAGCCGGACCCGCCTCTCCAGGCCGCCTTCCTCCTCCAGCACGGCATCGGCCAGCTCGAACGGGACAACCCGCGTGAGCTCGCCCAGGTGACCAGGGGCAAACACCCCGGCGGCAACGGTAATCACGGTCGTGAACGTCGTCACGGCAGAACGCATGGCAGACTGAACGGGCAACGGAGGTCTCCGGCACACGCGGGGGTTTTGGTCGACACCCGTCTTACCGGGCCTCCGTTGCCATGTCCGCTCAACCCGCAAATATCAGCGAACCGCTTGACCACGCGCCGGAACGCTTAACTTCCCTGCATTGGGGTTAGCCGAGCTGGCCGGCGTCACTGACCTCGGGCCGCCGCGGGCCGCAGGCGCATCGCCGGCTGGTTGCCGGGTCTGGCGTTCTTCGAGCATGGCTCGCAGTACTTGCCGGACTAGGTTGTCGAGCCGGGGTTCGCCTGGGCGGTCCTCGCCTGCCGCGCTGAGTACGGTGTCGAGGCTCGGCCTTCCGTCTTGGGCGGCGGCTGCCAATACTTCCCGGCTCATGGAGTTGATCGCCAGGCCGACTTGCGGGGAAGGTTCGGGAAGTCCGAGGGTTGCTCGCCATGTTGCGCCGGGGCGGGCCTCGGCTAGCAGCGCCGCGGCGCGCGTGGGAGCGTGTGCCAGCATCTCGGCCACGGCCTCGGCCCATACGGTGAGGATCGAGAGTTCGTCGGCCTCCAGCGGGTGCGGAACTGGCGCGGCGGACTGCGAGCGCGGGAAGCCTGAACCCGTGCTGGCCGCGCGGACCTGATGGACCGCGGCGTCGTAGCAGACGGTGCCGTTGTCAACCGGCCATCGCCCGTCGGCGCTGCGCCGGGTCGTTCGGCTCATGCAGACGGTGAGAACGACACCGTGCGCGCCTGGCTCGAGCGGAATCTCGCGGACCCCGCGGCTAGGGTCCTTCCACAAGGCGATGACAGGCGAAGGGGCTAGTCCGTGGGGTCGTGATCGCTGCGCCATGCCGTACGATGTCAGCGTCAGGACGGCCGATCCGGGATCGTCGGCCAGCACGCTCGCATACCGTGCCGCCCACCGGGATGTCAGTTGCGGCCCGTCGAGAAGCGCGGTGATGACGATCGTGGGTCCTACCGACCGCATCAGCGCCGCCACATCGTCGTTCTCCGCGAGGTCCTGGCAGACCAGAGACACCATGGTGAGCTCGGCGACCTCGATGAACTCGACAGCCAGGCGGGGGACTTCCATGGCTTCCCACCAGCAGATGTCCGGGTGAAGTGCGCCGCCCAGGTGGTACTGGAAGATCTGGCTCTCGTCGAGTGCCCATCGATGGTGCTTGTTCTGGCGGATGTGAAACCACGGGCCGCTCTCCGCTGTCGGCAGGCCTGCGCCTTTCTCAAGGGCGGGATTGACGCCCATGTGCAGCCAGTTGCCCGGCAGCCGCCCCGGCTGCGATGCGCGCTCGCGGACCCCGGTCTGAAGGAAGACGACCCCATGGCGGTGGAGCAGGTCTTCGAGGGCCCCGATGTCCTCCCGGGCAACCGCGCTCTCGGGCAGGACCACCACATCGACGCTGTTGACTTCCTCCCGGGCGGCGACCAGCATACGGTCCAGCAGGTCTAGGTCAAGGCCTTCGGCGGGCGTGAACTCGAAGAAACCGTACGGCTCTTTGGCGAACCGTTTCACCGAGCCTGCCACTGGGCGGAAGTCGGACTCTCTAACCTGCATCGGCCACGGCAGCAACAGCAGCGTCGCGTACTCGGACGTGATATCCGTACCGCGGTGACGGGCTGGAACCTTATGCCATCGGGCCTGGATGCCCGGGCCCTGCACGCACGCATAACGCGAGAATGCGGCCCGCCCGGTAGGCGGCGTGCAGACCTTGGGCAGCACCCGCAGCAGGCGCGGGTTGACCCGGGCCAGCGATCCGGTCCTGACCAGCAGTTCCCGGCCGCGCGCCCGATAGGCACACGCCTGCCCATCCGATCTATCCAAGGCGATGCCCAGCCCAGCGCACGCCTCGTCGGCGATCGCGTGAAGCGTCAGCAGCGCCTGGCACATACGCCAGTCCTGCCCCGTGGCGAGCTCCTCGAGCGGCACGTGGACGCGCTCCCTGAACACGCCCCATTCCTCTCGCAACAGGCCCGGGATCGTCGCGCGCCGATCCTCGACCCACGCGCTCCACCCCAGGCCTGCTTCCTCGACCGCGAGCGGCCAGTCGGCGACGTAGCGCGGAGGCCAGTCACCTGCCGGGGACACGGCAAAGCGAAACGCTTCCAACCGGCTGAGGAGCACGTTAGCCAGAGCAACACATCAGGGGGGCCAGTCGAGCAGACCGTCAGTAATCGGACTTCCCGCCACGGAATGCCACACACTCGCCGCTGTCGGCTCGCCCGCCCGGTCGGAGCCTGCCGGCGGATCAGCTCCAACGGTGCTCACCGGTTCACCCCACGTATCTCACCGGCCGTCAAGCGCTGCCAACACGCATAGTCCCTTACCATTCCTGAGCCTACCTTCTGAATTCGACGGCGCTGCGTCGGGTCGACCCAGGCCGAGAAACGAGACAATCGCCATGGCTCACTGACATGCGCACTAACGTGGCCCAACTCGGGGCCGTACGCGCCGGCAGATCACACTGTGCGGGCGAAGCCTGTTCACCCTCGCCAGCCTGAGGCTGGCAGATGAGAACGGCGGCACGGGACGAGCCACCGTCCAGGACTGACCCCGGCCCGGTGACAGGAGGAGCGATGAAACGAACCGCTACCGGCCAGCGATGGCCGTTGCCTAACCTGCGAAGATGACGCCTCCACCAGCTAAAGGCCGGGGACCGCAAATAACTTGACTGACCCAAAGGCCGCTGTGGCAGGCTTTCTGCTACTGAATGTGCAGATGTTCGCCGGAAAGGCGCGTTGCATGAGTGAAGACGCACCGGAGCTAACCGCGGAGCTGGTGGTGGACGGGGCCGTGCCGTCTCAGCCGGTGATCTCACCCGATGGGTGCTGGGTTGCGTATGTCGTCGCTCCGGTCGGCCGCAGGGGAGAGCGTCATAGGTGCGCGCTCTGGGTGGCCGCCGCTGACGGCAACTCGCCGTCGTGGAAGCTGACCGCGGGTACGACGGCAGATTCTGATCCGCGCTGGTCGCCGGATTCGGCGTCGGTGTTTTTCTTGTCAGATCGCGCCGGTTCCCGTCAGCTGTACCGGGTACGGCTCGATGGCGGGGAGGCCGAGGTCCTGACGGACTGGCACGGCGAGATCTCTGATGCCTGGCCGCTTGCGGACGCCCGGCTGGTCGCCGTGGTGGCCACGGACGAGCCGACTGAGGAGGACGAGCGCAGGCGCGCCGAGCGCGACGACGCGTTCGTCTGGGGACAGCAGCTGCGCTGTGCCAGGCTGCGGGTGCTTGACCTGGCCACAGGCGAGCTGCGTACGGTGGACGGCCTCGGCAGCCGTCACGTCGTGGAGCTGGCGGCGCGGTCGGATGGGGGCGCGCTGGCGGCGATCAGCTGGGCGGGCCCGGACAATGATCCGGGCGCGACCACCGGCGAGTTGCATGTGGTCGATCTGGAGGCGGGGACGGTCCGTGATCTGGGCCGGGTCGGGACCGAGGCGCGGTCGCCGGTCTGGTGGCAGGCCGACGGCTGCTGGCACCTGGCCTACCTGGCGATGCCCGAGCCGTTCGGCGGCGACGCCGTCTACGATGTCGCCGTCTGCGCGGGTGCCGCGGTGCATCGTGACCTGACCGCGGGCATGGCTGTCTGCCCCACGGAGTTGGCGCAGGTCGCGGACGGCCGGCCGCTGGCCTTGTTCGCGGACGGGCTCGACACCGCGATCTTCCGGCTCGACCCTGACCTGCTGCGGTTCGGGTGCGTGGCCCCCCGGGACGGCCTGGTCGACTCGCTCACCGCGTGTCGTTCCGGCGCGGTGATCGCGGCGCTGGCCAGCACCTCCTATGAGCCGGTGAACGTCCATGCCGGACCGCCCGGAGGCCAGCTCATCCGGCTCAGCGACACCCAGCCTGCCCTGCGCGCGATCAAATGGGGAAGCCAGGAACGCCTGTCCTATCGGGCATCGGACGGCCTCGGCCTTGACGGCCTGCTCGTATTGCCGCCCGGCCGCAACCGCGCGGACGGCCCGTTCCCGCTCATCACCTTGGTGCACGGCGGCCCTGATGCCCGGTACGCCGACGAGTTCATGCTCGCCCCGCATCCTACGGGACAGTGGCTCGCGACTGCGGGATACGCCGTGTTCCTGCCTAACCCGCGGGGCGGGGTGGGTCATGGCCGTGATTTCGCGGCGATGGTCGCGCGCTCGGTCGGCGGCAGCGAATGGAGCGACATCACCAGCGGGATCGACCTGCTGATCGCCGAGGGGGTCGCGGACCCGGACCGGCTTGGAATCGGCGGTGCCAGCCATGGCGGGTTCATGGCCGCCTGGGCGATTGGGCAGACCGACCGGTTCAAGGCCGCCATGATGGCCGCCGGGATCAGCGACTGGGGGATGCTCGTCGCGACCGGTGAAGGGGGAACCCTGGACGCCGCACTCAGCGGCAGTTGCGGCTGGGAGGGCACCGGCCCGCATCCGCACGACCAGGTCAGCCCAATCTCGTTTGCGTCGAAGATCCGCACCCCGGTGCTGATCGTGAACGGGGAGGACGACACCAACGTGCCGGTCAGCCAGGCGATCTACTTCCACCGTGCGCTCAGCTGGTACGGGGCCGAGCACGAACTCGTCATCTACCCGCGTGAGGGACACGGGTTCGCCGAGCGCAATCACCAGCTCGACCTGCTCCGGCGCACGCGTGCATGGTTCGACCGGTGGCTTCGCGATGAAGCGTCCGATGACCGAGGATCACCCTATTGACCAGCGGGTGTTGACCCGTTCTGCTTGCGCGAGCCCCTCGGCGTCGTCGCCTGGGATCACCCCGTTCAACTTCCCCTCGGCCCTTAGGGCTGGTCGAGCGTTTCCTCGGCCCAGTCCTGCAGCACCGGGGCCAGCTTCGGCCAGCCGACGAACAGGCCCTCGCCCAGGCCGCCCGGTCGCGCGGCCGACCGCTCGTTCCACTCGTTGTTTCCCCACGGGGGCTCGACCAGCCGAGAGTTCGGCAGCAGCGCGGCCACCGCCTCCGAGGTTGCCCGGGTGTGGTTGACGTCGGTGCTGCCGCTGCGGAAGACCAGCGCGGGCACGTCGAGGGCTCGGCCCACGGTGTCCGGCAGCCCGGGCACGAGCTCGTCGCCGCACGGGCAGTAGGCCGCCATCCAGCGTTCCATCGTCGCGAGGAACTCCTTCGGGTCCTGCGCGAGGAACAGCTCACGGTTGCGCGGGTTGCGCTCAAGCACCTCGTTCCACTCCGGCAGCGCGGCGACGGCCTCCATGCCGCCGTTCCACACCGCCTTCAGCGAGCCGCCGCAGTAATGCAGGCCGAGGGACATGAGCCCGTAGACGCCGCCGCTGATCCACCACAGCGCCAGCCCGGCGGCGACGTCCCGGTGCTGTGCCGCGGTGAGCAGCGACACCCGCGAACCGCCGGACCCGCCCGCGATCACCGCCGGCGTCAAGTCCAGCTGCCGCAGCAGTCCGGCGAGCACGTCGGCCTGCATCGCGGACTCGGACGGGCCGCTGAACTGCACATCCGACGCGCCGCAGTTGGGCCGGTCCCAGATCAGCACCTGGTTGCCCCGCTCGGCCAGCGCGACAGCGAGTTCGCGCACCCCGGGGGAGTCCATGCTGAACCGGCCGCCCGGCGTGATCACCCAAGGTCTGCCCTGGTCACCCACTACTTCGTAAGTAACTGAGTAGCCGTTCACTTTTATTTTTGCCATGGCTGAACAGTAATCTGACCGGTCCGGCCAGGCAAGGCCGGACCGGTCAGCCCGTGACGCTCATTCCGTGTCGATCCACACCGATTTCACGTTCAGGTACTCGTCCAGGCCCCGCTCGCCCATCTCCCGACCCCAGCCGCTCATCTTGTACCCGCCGAACGGCACCGCCGGGTCCATCAGCAGCATCGTGTTCACCCACACGGTGCCGGCCCGCAGCGCCTGCGCCATCCGGTGCGCCTTCCCGACATCGCGGGTCCAGACGCCGCCGGCCAGCCCGTACTGCGTGTCGTTCGCTCGAGCGACGACCTCCTCCAGGTCGTCGAACGGCAGCACGCAGGCGACCGGGCCGAAGATCTCCTCCCGGGCCACCCGCATGTCATCGCGCACGTCCGCGAAGACGGTGGGTGCCACGAAGTAGCCTCCGGCCAGGTCCCCGTCCGCGACCCGGTGCCCGCCGGCCGTGGCCCGCGCGCCTTCCGCCCGGCCCACATCGAGGTAGCCGGTCACCCGCTCCAGCTGCTGCGCCGAGACGACCGGGCCGATCTGGGTCTGCGGGTCGACGCTGTCGCCCACCCGCAGGCCGTTCGCGAACGCCGACACCCGCTCGACGAACTCGTCGTAAATCGGCCGCTCGACGAAGATCCGGGTGCCCGCGCAGCAGACCTGTCCGGAGTTGGAGAACACCCCCATTCCCGCGCCCGGCACGGCCCGGTCCAGGTTGGCGTCGGCGAACACCACGTCCGGCGACTTGCCGCCGAGCTCGAGGGTGACGCGCTTGAGGTTGCCGGCGGCGGCTCGCAGGATTTCCTGCCCGACCGCGGTCGATCCGGTGAACGCGACCTTGTCGACGTCACCGTGCGCGGTGAGCGCGGCCCCCACGGTCTCGCCGAAGCCGGTGACAATGTTGATGACGCCCTCAGGGAAGCCCGCCTCGATGGCCAGCTCGCCGAGGCGAACCGCGGCGAGGCACGCCTCCTCGGCCGGCTTGAGCACGATCGTGCAGCCGGCCGCCAGCGCGGGCGCGATCTTCCAGATCGCGTTGCTCATCGGCCGGTTCCACGGGACGATCGCGGCGACCACCCCGACCGGCTCCGTGAGCGTGTAGCTGAAGACGTTCCCGGGGAGGGAGTTCTCGAGCGTATCGCCGCTGATCTTGGTGGCCCACCCGGCCACGTAGCGCAGCACCTCCGCCTCCCACGCCTTCGAGCCCGGCCGCCGCGGCCGGCCGACGGGGAAGCCCATGTCGAGCGCTTCGAGCAGGCGGAGCTCGTCGTAGTGCTCTTGCACGAGGTCCGCCAGCGCCCACAACAGCGCCTGCCGGTCCCGCGGCTTCAGCCGGCGCCGCCACGGACCCTCGAACGCGGCCCGGGCCGCGGCCACCGCGCGGTCGGCGTCCGTCGCGTCCGCTTCGGCCAGCTCCGCGATCACCTCGCCGGTCGACGGGTTCAGGCTGGGGAAGCTGGCGCCCGCCGCCGCGTCCACCCACTCGCCGCCGATCAGCAGCTGCTTGGGTTTCCCATCGAGAAACGGAAGGTCAGGCGTCATTACGTCACTCCTCCGGCACCGGTCGTGGTGAGCTGTTCGTCAAGTTAGGGTGCGCTTACTCACTTTACCGGCGAGGAGATTCGTCGCCTATAGAAAGTGATCGCTCATCTTGTTAGAGTCGGGATCGTAACCGGACCGCCGCACGATGAGGCAGGGTAGAGCCATGGAGCAACCCGGGCCGTTGCCCGATGAGTGGTGTATGCGGCACTTCGACCACCTGTCGGAGGAGCTCGCCCAGACCCTCCCGGCCACGATGGCGCGGATGCGCGCGCTCTGCCCGGTCACGCACAGTGATGCCCATGACGGCCTGTGGGTGGTATCGGGCTACGAAGAGGCGCTCAGCGTGGCGCAGAACTGGGAAGCCTTCAGCTCCGCGCATGGCCTGTCTGCCACCAAATCGACGATGGTTGTCCGCAATCTTCCGGTCGAGGCCGACCCTCCGGTCCAGCGCGTCTTCAAGCGCCTGGTGAACCCTTACTTCACGCCGGGCGCAGTGGCGCAGTGGGAGAAGCCGACCAGGGACCTGGTGACGCGGCTCATCGATGACTTCATCGACGAAGGCGCGTGCGAGTTCATGGACGCCTTCGCCCGGCCGCTGCCCAGCCGGTCGTTCTTCGAGTTCGCGATTGGCGCGCCCGCCGAGGACCTGGACAGGGTTGCGCAGCTCGCGTCGGTTTCCTCCAACCCCAACACGCCCAATGCCCGCGAAAGCTGGCTTGGCCTGTACACGTGGATTAAGGACTTCGTTCGAGCTTCGGCGCGGGCTGCCGCCGCGCGGTGACGTGGTTGACGCGATCACCACCGCGCAGATCGACGGCCGGCCGATCACCGACGACGAGATCATCGGGGCGGTGCAGCTGCTCATCCTGGGCGGCCTGGAGACGACCGCGGGCGCGCTCGGCCTGGCTCTGATCCGGTTCTGCCAGCAGCCCGAGCTGCCGGCGCAGCTGCGCGCGGATCCCGAGCTGATCCCGGACGCCATCCAGGAGCTGCTACGCCTGGAGCCCTCGTTCGTCTCCGTCGGCCGCACCGCTGTACGCGACACCGTGCTGGCCGGCCAGTCCATCAAGACCGGGGACAAGGTGTTGATCCACTGGGCCTCGGCCAACCGGGACGGCGGCGAGTTCACCGACCCGGACGCGTTCGACCTCGGCCGTACGCGGAATCGGCACCTGAGCTTCGGCGTCGGCCCGCACCGCTGCCTGGGCTCCAACCTGGCCCGGATGAACATGCGGATCGCGCTGGAAGAGCTGCTGCGCCGGATGGAAGACATCCGGCTGGCCGACGGCGCCGCCATCAGGTACCACGCCTGGCCTGACGCGCTCGCCGCTCAGCGTGCCGATCACGTTCAGACCTGTTCGCTCGTTACAGCGATAAATAGAACAAATAGAACCCATAGAATGTCACTCCCCGTCCGATTGGAGGCCACCGATGGCTGAGCGGATGCTGCTTGCGAACGCCCAGATTCTGACGTGCTCAGGCGATGCCGACGAGAAGCCGTTCAACGGCGACGTGCTGATCGAGGGGAACCGGATCGCCAGGGTCGCCCCCGGCCGCATCGACGTCGACCCGGCCGCGGTCCGGGTCGTCGATATCGCGGGCGCGACCGTGCTGCCGGGCCTCGGGGACGCGCATGTGCACATCAGCTGGCCGCTGGACTTCGTGTTCGACCACGGCGGCGTCGCGGCGACGCCGCCAGCCAAGCACATGCTGGACGTCGCGTCCGTCGCCAGGACCTTTCTGGAGAGCGGCTACACGCTCATCATCGGGGCGGGGACCACGCAGCCGCTTGACGACATCCTGGCCAAGGACGCGATCGAGCGCGGGCTCATACCAGGACCGCGGATCGTGCCCAGCGGCCCGATGATCGCCGAGGTGGACGGCCTCGGCGCGGACGGCGAGCTGATGGAGGTCGCCGCGGACGCTGCCCAGCTCAGGGAGATCGTCGCCCGCCAGTGCGACCTGGGAGCCCGTGCGCTCAAGCTGTTCATCTCCGGCGACGGAGTCGTGCCTGAGTACCCCTCGCAAGACGTCTACATGAACGACGAGATGCTGACGGCCGCGGTGGAGGAGGCAGACTCCCGCGGCGCGTTCCTCACCACCCACGCCCGCGGCTCCGCCAGCGTGGCGATGGCCGCCCGCACCGGGGTGCGCATCATCCACCACGCCTGCTTCCTTGACGACGAGGCGATCCGCGAACTGGAAGCCAGACGCGACGATGTTTGGGTCTGCCCCGGCCTGCACTACCTCTACCAGATGGTGCACCGCCAGGCCGAGCCGTGGGGCATCACGGAGGAGAAAATCGACCGGTCCGGCTACCGCGATGAGTTTCGCGCGCAGGTTGAAGGGCTGCAGCGGCTGCGCGAGGCCGGCGTCAAGATCCTTTCCGGCGGCGATTTCGGGCATCAGTGGACCCATCACGGCACGTACGCCGCCGAGCTGGAGCGGTACGTGGAGCTCGCGGGGATGACCCCGGTCGCGGCGATCCACACCGCCACCAGGAACATGGGCCCGGCTGCCAAGATCGACAGCGGCGAGGTCGCCGAGGGATTCCTCGCGGACCTGCTCATCGTCGACGCCGACCCCACCGTGGACGTGACGGTTCTGCAGCGCCCCGAGTTGCGGCGCGCGGTACTCAAGGACGGCAAGTTCGGCTACCTCAATCCCGAGCTCTACCCGTGACGGCCGTCTCTGAGACGGCGGGCCCGGTGTCCGCCCCGCCTGCCACGGCGATCCTTTCCGGAGTCGACACGCTGGTCCGCCTGCTGCTGCTGCGGCACCAGCTCGACCAGCGCGACGGCCTGGTCACGGCGACGATGGTCTCCGGCTATCCCGGCTCGCCGCTCGGCGCCTTCGACCTCGCCCTCGAAGGGGCGGGTAGCAAGACGCTGTCGGCGCACCGGATCATCCACCGTCCCGGCCTCAACGAGGAACTCGCCGCCGCCACCGTCTGGGGCAGCCAGATGGGCGCGGTCATCCCCTACGACGGCATCGACGGGGTGGCGGGCGCCTGGTACGGCAAGGGACCCGGCCTCGACCGCTCCGGCGATGTGCTGAAGCACGCGAACGCCATGGGCGCGGGCCCGAACGGTGGCGCCGTCATGTTCTGCGGCGACGACCCGGCGGCGAAGTCGTCCACGCTGGCGTGCGACAGCCAGTACACGTTCGAGGACGCCTGTATGCCCGTGCTGCATCCCGGCGACCAGCAAGACGTGCTCGACTTCGGCGTGCACGCCTTCCGAATGTCCCGGTTCGCGGGCACCTGGGTCGGGCTCAAGATCGTCACCTCCGTGGCCGACGGCATCGGGAGCGTGGACCTCGATCCCGCCCGGCACCCCCAGGCGGACCTGGGCGACGTGCTCGTCGAGGGCCAGCCCTGGCATCACCACCCGTTGGCGACCGTCGGGTCGCACGCGGTGCCCGACCAGGAGGCGCTGGTCCTGGTGCGGCGGCTGGCGGCCGCGCAGGCCTACGCGCGCCGGGCCGGGCTCGACCGGATAATGGGCGCCCCGGTGGGGGCGCAGCTCGGCGTGGTGTGCGCCGGCAAGACCTATTTCGACGTGCTCGAGGCGTTCAGCCTCGACGAGCTCGCGGCCGCCGGCGTGCGGGTGCTGAAGCTCGGCCTGACTTATCCGCTGGTAACCGACACGGTTCTGGAGTTCGCCGCCTCCGTGGACGAGCTTGTCGTCATCGAGGAGAAGCGACCGTTCGTCGAGACGCAGCTGCGCGCGATCCTGCACGAGAACGGCAGCGCTGTCCCGGTGGTCGGCAAGCGCGACCGGTCCGGGCGGCCGCTCGCGTCGTCGGTCGGCGAGCTCGATCCGCGCGCGGTGGCCGCGATCCTCACCCGGGTCAGGCCGGATCTGGGCGCCCGCGCGTCGAGCGGCAAGCAGCCTTCTGCGGCACGGATCAACCTGCCGCTGCTCCAGCTGCCTGGCCGGCCGCCGGGGTACTGCAGCGGCTGCCCGCACAACCGGTCCACCGTCGTCCCCGACGGTGCGCTGGCCGGCGGCGGGGTCGGCTGTCACGGGATCATGTACTTCGAGGCGCGGCAGGCGGCGACGAGGACCATGCCGCCGCCGCCGATGGGCGCCGAGGGCGTCCCCTGGCTGGGCCTGTCGCCGTTCGTCGCGGAACCGCACCTGATCCAAAATCTCGGCGACGGGACCCTCAGCCACTCGGGCACTCTCGCCATCCGGGCCAGCGTCGCCGCCGGCGCCGACATCACGTTCAAGATCCTCTATAACGCGGCCGTGGCCATGACCGGCGGGCAAGATGTGACCGGGCTCTTGGAGGTACCCGCTCTGACGCGCGCACTCGAGTCCGAAGGGGTCAAGAAGATCGTGGTCTGCGCCGAGGACCCCGGGCACTACGGGCGCCGTGCGCGCTGGGCCCGCGGCACCGAGGTGCTCGGCCGCGACCGGCTTCCCGAGGTGCAGGAACGGCTACGGGACGTGCCGGGCGTCACGGTGATCATCTATGACCAGCGCTGCGCCGCTCAGGCGCGCAGGCTGCGCAAGCGCGGCCAGCTCAGCGAGCCGCCGCGTCGGGTGTTCATCAACGAGGCGGTCTGCGAGGGATGCGGCGACTGCGGCGTGAAGAGCAACTGCCTCTCGGTGCTGCCGCTGACGACCGAATTCGGGGACAAGCGGCAGATCCACGACGCGTCGTGTAATCGCGACTACACATGCCTCGAGGGCGACTGCCCGTCGTTCGTCACGATCAAGCAGGCCAACGGGAAAAGGCGCGCTGAGACCGATGCCGCTGCCCGAGCGGCCAAGCGGGACCGGACCGTCAGCGCGGGGCTGCCGTCCGGCGCGCTGCCGCTGCCGCAGCGGCCGTCGGCCGGCCGGCGATACAACATCTACTTCACCGGGATCGGCGGCACCGGGGTGGTGACCGCGAACCGGATCATCGCCGCCGCGGCGGAGGCGGCCGGCTTCATGATCGGCGGCCTGGACCAGACGGGCCTGTCGCAGAAGGCGGGTGCGGTGGTATCCCACCTGCACCTGGCGGCCAACCGGGACGATCTGGGCGCCGCGAGCGTCGACGCCGACAGCGCCGATCTCTATCTCTCCGGCGACATTTTGCAGGCGGCCGGTGCCGGGCACCTGGCGAAGATCCATCCGGGCCGGACGATCGCGGTCATCGACCGCGACGTGACGCCCACCGCGGCGATGCTGCAGAGCGACCTGGCCGCGCCCGACGTGGCACTCCTGGAGCAGGCGGTAGCGGCGCGCACCGGCGCCGACCGCGCCGTGTTCCTCGACGCCAAGCAGATAGCCGAGAGCGCGTTCGGCGATCACCTGTTCGCGAACGTGATCCTGCTCGGCGCGGCGTTCCAGCGGGGCGCCCTGCCGGTCACGCTCGATGACATCGAGCGGGCCATGAGCCAGCAGGGCAGGGCCGCCGCCGCGAACCGCGACGCGTTCGAGTGGGGCCGCTGGGCCGTGCACGACCTGGCCGCCACCGAGAAGGCCCTCGCTGAGAACGGGATCACCGGGCGGGAAACCGCTAGCGTCTTCGACCCGTCTGCGTCGGCGCTGACGACCGCGACCGGCCTGACGACCGCGAGCGGGCTGACGGCCGGGGCCATGCCTACCGAGCTCCGCGACCTGCTCACCAGGCGCACCGCCCAGGTGATCGACTACCAGGACACCCGGCTGGCCGGGCGCTTCCTCGACCTCGTGCGGCGGTCGGCGGCGGGTGACGACGCCAGCCGCGGCTGGGCGCTCACCCGGGCGGTCACGGAGTCTTGGTTCAAGCTGCTGACCTACAAGGACGAGTACGAGGTAGCCCGGCTGCACCTGGGCGCCGACTACGGCCAGGTCGCCCGTGACCTCGGCATCGACGGTCCGTACGCGGTGACCTATCACCTGCACCCGCCGATTCTGCGACGTCTGGGCATGCGGAAGAAGCTGCCGCTCGGCACGCCCTACGCGCTCGCCTTCCGGGTACTGCGCCCGATGAGGCGGCTCCGCGGCACGCCGCTGGATGTCTTCGGCTGGGATCGTGACCGGCGCACCGAGCGGGCCGTCATCGCGGAATACGAACGGCTGATGGACGAGGCGATCGCGGCCCAGACGCCTTACCAGACGCTCGTGCAGCTGGCCGAGTCGGCTCAGTCCATCAAGGGCTACGGCCCGATCAAGGAGGCGGCAGTCGACGCGTGGCGGGAGCGGGTCTCCGAACTGAGTGCGCCGCCGCTTGCGTGACAAGGTGTGCGGACTGTCCGCCGGCCGGGGCCAAGCCCCGGCCGGCGTTCGTCCCGGTGCACGCCGGCCGGGACGACATCACCCTCGCCGCTGTGGCACTTAGACCAGCGCGGTGACGTCGAGGAAGCCGCGTTCTGGGCCGCGTACGAAGAACGACGGGCCGAAGTCCACGCCGCGCAGCCGGTACTCGGGCGCGAGCCGCAGCAGCGCCTGGAGCGCGACCTTGCCCTCGAGCCGGGCCAGTGGGGCCCCCAGGCAAAGGTGCGAGCCGTAGCCGAAGCCGAAGTGAGCCTGGTGGGGGCGGCGGATGTCGAAGACGTCGGGGTTGTCCCAGCGGGAAGGGTCGCGGTTGGCGGCGGCGATGATCGTGTAGACCATCTGGCCGGCCTTGATCTCTGCGTCCGCGAGCGTCATGTCCTTCTGGGCGATCCGCGGGATCATCTGGACCGTGCTGCGCCAGCGTAGTGTCTCTTCGATCGCGTCGGGCATCAGCGAGGGGTCGGCCACCAGCAACGCGCGCTGGTGGGGGTTCTCTTCGAAGGCGAGCAGTGCGTTCGACAGCAACTTGGCGGTGGTGTCGTAGCCGGCGGCCAGCAGGAGTACCGCGGCGGCCCGCACCTCGTCGTTGCTCATGACGCCGCCTTCGCCCGAGGCCCGGATCACCGCGGTGAACATGTCGTCGGGCTGCTCGACGCGGTGGCGCTCGATCTCCTCGCGCAGGTAGGCGTTGAGTTCGGTCGCCGCCGCGATCATCGCCGCGCGGGCCGCCTCGTTCTCATGGCCCCAGGCCAGATTGCTGACGATGGTGTTGGACCAGCGGCGGAAGTCGGTGTGCCGCTCCTCCGGCACTCCGAGCATCTCCGCGACGATGATCGTGGGCACCATGGTGAAGTCGGCGATCAGGTCGTAGGTGGTGTCGCCGGCCGCCAACGGCGCCAGCAACTGCTCCACCACGGCTTCGACCCGTTCCTCCCAGCGGACCATCGCCCGCCGGGTGAACATCGGCGCCAGGCACTTGCGCAGCCGGACGTGGTCGGCGCCGTCGGTCGAGATCATCGTCGGGGCCTCGAACCAGGGCAAGATCTGGGGGTCGCTTGGCACCGCGGAGAACTGCTCGCCGTCGTCGGTGAGGACCTGCGAGCAGTCATCGAAGCTGGTGACCATCCAGCCGTGGATGATCTCGTTCCACACCACCCGGCCGGCCGCCCGAGCCTCTTCGTACAGCGGCCACGGGTTGTCGATCGCGGACCGATCGAAGAAGTTGATGTCCAACTGCTTGCGCGACATTCCGTTCCTCCACAAGACAAGTCCCGGATCCAGGTGCGGGGGAAGTCAGCGTTCCCGCTTCAGATTCGGCCAGTCGGCTGCATTGCGCATTGCCTTGCACAAAAAGTGAGTACACACTCTATTGGTGAGGGTAGGCCAGGCGACCCTGACATACAACCCCTACGGGAGGCAGAGCACATGGCTGAGACGCTGCGGTTCGACGGCGAGGTCGCGGTAGTCACCGGAGCTGGGCGCGGGATGGGCCGAACGCACGCCCTCGAGCTCGCGCGGCGCGGTGCCAAGGTAGTCGTCAACGATGTCCAGGGCGCACAGCAGATCGCCGACGAGATCGTCGCCGAGGGCGGCGAAGCGGTGGTCGACACCCATTCGGTGGCGACCGCGGAAGGCGGTCAGGCCATCATCGATCTGGCCCTGTCCACCTGGGGACGCTTGGATTCGGTGGTCACCAACGCGACCATCTACCTGACCAAGCCGTTCGACGAGATGACGCTGGCCGACTTCGACGCGGTCCTCGACGTCAAGCTACGGGCGGCGTTCTTCATCTTCCACCCCGCGTACCTGCACATGAAGCAAGCCGGCGGGGGACGGCTGGTCGGAGTGACCTCAGGTGCGGGACTGCAGGGGCTGGAAACCCAGGCTAACTACGCCGCCGCCAACAGCGGCCTGATCGGGCTGTTCCGGACGATCGCGCTCGAGGGCGAGAAGTATGGGATAAGAGCTAACCTGCTCAATCCCGGTGCACTCATCGCCGGCGCATCCTCGCCGTTCATGGACCAGATCCCCGGCGTCAACGGTGATGACATCCGGGCCAACTTCCTCCCCGAGCGGGTGAGTCCCATGGTGGCAGTGCTCGCGCACCGCACTTGCCCCTGCACGGGACAGATCCTGGGCGCCTGGGGCGGGCGGTTCGCCCGCTCCACGATCACTACCGCCAAGGGATGGGTCTCCGAGAAGCCCCCGACCGCGGAGGACGTCATCGACCACTGGGACGAGATAGTCGACCAGAACGGGGCCGTGGACTATCCGAACGACATCATGATCTTCGCCTTCGAGAACATGCAGCTCCTGTACGGACACTGACGACGCCGGGCTGCCGCGGTAGCCGACCTGAAAATCATTCCGCCTGGACGACGACGCCCGAGGTCAGCAGCGCGCCGGCCTCGCTGCCGCTGAAGCCCCAGTCATTCAGGATCTCCGCCGTGTGCTGTCCCGCCGGGACCGGCAGGCTCGGCGCCGCGAGCGGCGTCCGGCTGAACCGGGGGGCCGGGGCAGGCTGTACCACCCCGTCCACCGAGCTGAAGGTTCCGTGGGCCACGTTGTGCGGGTGAGACGGGGCCTCGGCCAGCGTCAGCACCGGCGCGAAGCACGTGTTGGTGCCCTCGAGCAGGGCACACCACTGCGCGAACGGCCTGCTCTTGAACACCGCCGCCAGCCGCGCCTTGCCGTCCGGCCAGGTCGAAGGTTCTGACTGGCCGCGCAGCAGTTCGGCCTTCTCGGCGGCGAGGCCGATCCGGTCGAGCAGTTCGGCGTAGAACTGCGGCTCACCGCAGCCGATCGTTACGTACCGCCCGTCGGCGGTCTCGTAGACGTTGTAGAACGGAGCGCCGAGGTCGAGGACGTTGCTGCCGGGAAGGTCGGACCACAGGCCTTCTGCCCGCAGGCCGTGGAAGAGCGTGGTCAGCAGTGCCACCCCGTCGATCATCGAGGCGTCTACCACCTGGCCGCGGCCGGACAGCGACCGCTCGACCAGGGCGCTGAGGATACCCACGACGATGAGCATGCCACCGCCGCCGTAGTCGCCGAGCAGATTGAGCGGCGGCGCGGGCGGCTGCCCGTCACGGCGCAGCGGGTCGAGCGCGCCCGCCAGCGCGACGTAGTTGATGTCATGGCCAGGGGTGCTCGCATAGGAGCCGTCGCGCCCCCAGCCGCTAATCCGCGCGTACACCAGCCGCGGGTTGCGGGTCTGGCAGTCCTCGGGGCCGAGCCCGAGCCGCTCGGCGACTCCGGGGCGGAAGCCCTCGAGCAGCACGTCGGCCCCGTCTACCAGACGGAGCATCGCCGCCACCCCGTCTGGGTGCTTGAGGTCGACCGCGATCGACCGCCGTCCGCGGGCGACGAGATCAAGGCGGCGATGCCCGTTGATCATCCGCTGCATCGCGTTCTCGTCCGCGCCGCCGGACACGCCGCCGCCGGAAACGCCGCCAGCCCGCACATCGCCGGCCCGCGCGACCCGGATCACGTCCGCGCCCAGGTCGGCCAGCATCATCGCGGCGAACGGCCCCGGACCCCGGCCCTGCAGCTCGATGATCCGCACGCCTGCCAGCGGTCCGGCCATGTTGTCTCCTCCAGTCAGCGGAACCCGCGTCCCGTCAAGGGAATCCGCGTCCCGCCAGGCCGTCAGACCGCCTGGCCGCATCGAGCAGGACCTTGAAAAGGAAGCGTTCACTTATCCTAGACCTATCCTGAGAAGTGAGTCTTTGCTATTTTCAAGCCATGCCCGGTCATCAGGTTACGTTCATGAGCTCCGCCGCTGGTTCCGGGGTGCTCCCGGACGGGCAGCCGTGCGCCGGCCTGACGGTCGTCGAGCTCGCGGTCGGCGCCAGCGACCTGGGCCTCGGCCTGGCGGGCGGGCTGCCGGGCAACCTGCTGGCCGACCTGGGCGCGAGCGTGGTCCGCATCGTGGCCGCGCAGTCGCCGCCGATCGATGCGGACGTCCCGTGGGGCCGCGCCTGGCACCGGGACAAGAAGGTGGCCGCGACCGACGACCGGGACGAGGCGTTCGCGGTGCTGCGCGAGGCGGACGTGGTGCTCGCCTACGGGCCGGAAGAACTGGTGGAGGAACGCGCTCTCGGCTACCGCGACGTGAGCGCGGTGAACCCCGCGGTGGTGTACGCCCGTTGCCGCCCGAGCCGGGCCGGCTGGGGGACCGTGGCCGACTTCGGCTTGCTGGTCGAGGCCCGGACCGGGTTCTGCACCCAGCTGGCGGGGCACCGGCCGGGTCCGATCTTCGTCGATGTGCGGGCGCCCGGGATGGGCACCGCCGCGCTGCTCACCAGCTCAGTGCTCGGGCTGCTGTACCGGCGGGCCTCGACCGGGCGCGGCGGCTGGGCGGAGACGTCGCTGTACGACGGGATGCTCGCCACCCTCGGGTGCATGATCGGCCGATCGGAGCGGGCGGCGCCGCACATCGAGGGGTACTGGGAGAAGGGGTCGACGTTCCCGAACTTCCTCTACCGCTGCGCGGACGGGGAACTGCTGCAGGTCTGGTTCGGCGGCAAGGGAATGTACGACAAGCTGATCTCGGTGCTCGGCGACGAGCCGAGCACCGAGGGCTACTACAGCGACCAGACGACCGGCAAGCTCGGGGAGCGGGCCAGGCACTGGGGATCGTTCTTCATCACGAGGCCGCGGGCCCAATGGATCACGCTGCTGCGCGATGTGGGAGTCGCCTGCGAGCCGGTGCTCGGCCCGGGGGAGATCCTCGCCGACCCGCACCTGGCGGAGACCGGGCTGGCCGTCCGGTGCTCCGACGGGCCGCACGAGGACGTCGTGGTCGGCTCGCCGATCTCGGTCCGGCCAATCGCAAGCTCCGCAACGGCGGCAGCGGCTTATTCACGAACCTCATCGCCGGCCACCCTGCCAGGTCAATCCGTCGCGGTAGACGCGAAGCCAGCGACCGTTCGGGAAAATCTTGGTTTGCTTTCCGGGTTGCGGGTGGTGGACTTCTCCGCGTTCGTCGCCGGTCCGCTCGCGGCCGAGGTGCTGGCCGACCTTGGCGCGGACGTGATCAAGGTCGAGCCTCCGGCCGGCGAGGCGATGCGGGCGGCCGCGTACGCGGTCGCGGCCTGTCAGCGGGGCAAGCGCAGCGTTGCCCTCGACATCAGCGCGCCGCAGGCCCGGCCCGCCGTTGAACGGCTGCTGAGCCAGGCGGACGTGGTGCTGCACAATTTCCGGGTCGGGGTCGCCGAACGGCTCGGCATCGATGCCGCGACGGTCGCCCGGCTGAATCCGCGGGCCGTCTACTGTCACGCGAGCGCGTTCGGCAGCACCGGACCGCGCGCCAAGTTTCCCGGCAACGACGCGCTGATGGAGGCGGTCACCGGGACCGAGCGCGCGATCGGCGGGGACGGCAACGACCCGATCGCGGCGACCTGGATTCCGATCGACATCACCGGCGGCTGGCTGGCCGCGGTCGGCATACTGGCGGGCCTGTACGCGCGGGGCACCGGCGACGAGGGCCAGCAGGTGGCGACGAGCCTCCTCGGCGCCGGGATCCTGCTGCACAGCGGGGCGTTCTTCCGCGACGGCGAGCTGGTGACCGGCCCGTCGCTCGACGGAGCGCAGACCGGCTACGGGCCGGGCTACCGCATCTACCGCGGGAGCGACGGCAACTGGTTCGCCCTGGTAGTGCCGTCCCCCGAGGCGTGGCTGCGGCTGCGGGACCTGCCCGGGGCGGCGCCGCTGGCGGAGACCTACGCGCCGCTGCGCGGCGGGGCGGCCGATGCCGCCGCGCGCGAGGCGGAGGCGGTGCTCGAGGCGGCGTTCGCGACCGCGCCCGCCGCCGCCTGGGTGGACCGGCTGCAACCGCTCGGACTGCTCGCGGAGCTCATCGCGCCGCTCGACCGGGACGGGTTCCGCCGCGGCATCCTCGACGACCCGGTCAATCGCCAGCTGGGCCGGGTGACTGCGTACCAGACCGCCGACTGGGGCCAGTTCGAACAGATCGGGCCGCTGCTGCGGTCCGGTCCTGACGCGGGCACCGGGCCCCGGCTGATGCTGCCCGGGATCGGCGAGCACACCGAAGAGGTACTGACCGAGCTGGGTTTTTCCGTCGCCGAGATCACGGCGCTGCTCGACGCCAAGCTGGCCGCCCAGCTCGCCGAATTAGGGGTATCGCATGAAGGTTGCCGTCGCCTACGAGGCGGGCCAGACCCTGGTAGTCGAAGACCTGCCCACGCCCGACATCGGGCCGCGCGACGTCCTCGTGCGGATCAGCGCGAGCGGCATCTGCCACACCGACCTGCACGTGATCGAGGGCAAGTCGGCCCTCCGGCTGCCGATCGTGCCGGGTCATGAAGCCTGCGGCATCGTCGAGGCGGTTGGTCCCGAGGTGCGGCGGACCAAGCCGGGGGACCGGGTGCTGGCTTCGGTCGCGCCCGCGTGCGGCGAGTGCTGGTGGTGCGTCAACGGAATGTCCAACCACTGCGAGCTCAACGCGGTCAAGGGCGGTCCGCGCTTCCGCCTGGCCGACGGCCGGACCGCCGGCACGGTGTGCGGTTGCGGCACCTTCGCCGAGGCCATGGTCGTCCACGAGGCCTCGCTCGTCCCGGTCACGACCAGCCTCGGCGACGAGGAGCTGGCCCTGCTTGGCTGCGGGGTGACCACCGGGCTGGCGGCGGCGCTCAACACCGCCGGCGTGACCCCCGGCTCCAGCGTAGCGGTGATCGGCTGCGGCGGTGTCGGCCAGTCGGTTATCCAGGGCGCCCACATCGCCGGCGCCGCCGTGATCATCGCGATCGACCTGGTGCGCGAGCGGCGCGAGGGCAGCCTGCGGGTGGGCGCTACGCACACGGTCGATCCGGCCGACGGCAACCCGGTGGAGCAGGTCCGCGCGCTGACCCGCGGCCGCGGTGCCGACTACTCGTTCGAGGTCGTCGGCCGTCCCGAACTCATGGTGCAGGCCTTCGAGATGGCGCGCGCGGCCGGCAGCGTGACCCTGCTCGGCATGCCGGCGGTGGGTGAGAAGCTGACCCTGCCCGCCATCCAGGCGGTGTTCTCCGGCAAGCGCCTGCTCGGTGCGTCGACCGGCGGAGCGCAGATACTGCGCGACTTCCCCCGGTTCATCGGGCTCGCCGAGGCCGGCCGGCTTGACCTGTCCTCCATGGTCTCCCAGCGCATCACGCTCGACGAGATCAACAAGGGCATCGACCTGGTGCGCCGGGCGGAAGGGATCCGCACCGTCATCGTGTAGCGGGCGGGCCCGTGCAGGGAAGTTAGTGCAGGGAGATGGCCCGCTCGGGGCAGTTGGCGACTGCCTTTTCCACCATGCCCTCGAGCCCGGCCGGGACCTCGGGGACCGACACTTCGGCGTTCCCCTCGTCGTTGAGCGTGAACACCTCGGGACAGATGTCCCAGCAGCGGGCATGGCCCTGGCAACGGTCGGGATCCACGGTGACCTTCATTTAGCCCTCAACCCTCAAGCGATCGGACAGAGCTCGAACTCGTCCCAACTCTAGCAAAGTAAGCGCACACTTTGCTTGTGTCGACTTGTGCCGATCCGAGTTCAGCGCTTCCTGCTCTCCGGCTGGATGGCCGGGAAGAAGCCCTTGACGGTGCCCTCGCTGATGATGCCCACCGCGCGCGTGCGGTTGAACTTCTTGCCGTGGTGGCTCTCAAGCGCCAGGATGAGCGCCATGCCCATCACGGCGCGGGCCGAGATGTCCGGCGACTCGAACGGGAAGCCGTAGCGGTCTTCGACCTCGCGCCACGCCTCCGCCAGCCGGTCCATCGCCACCGCGAAGTTCTCCCGGTAGAACTTCCTCGCCACCTGAGGGTCTCCGAACAGCACCAGCCCCAGCAGCGGGAGCATCCGCTCCAGGGTGGAGATCAGCTGGCGGTACAGGCCCGCCATGGTCTCGTACTGACGCTCCGGTGTCAGCGGCTCGTCACGGTCAACGCCCTCGGTCGCGGCGACGAGTTCGTCCACCGCACGCTGCAGCGGCTCCACCACGGCCTCGAAGAACAGCTGGTCCTTGCTCTCGAAGTGGCGGTAGATCACGCCCTCGCTGATCCCGCTGTGCTCGGCGATCACCTTGATCGTGGTGCCGTTCATGTCGCCCGTCTCGGTGAACGCGCGCCTGGCGGCATCCAGGATGGAGCTCTTCCTGGCCTCGGCGGTCAGGCGACGCCGCTTGGGCGCCGCGTCAACGGCGGGGGCCGCCGGCTTGGTGATGGGCTTGGGCATTTATCCTCGCTACCGGACTCCGCGCGCAGAGTGCGCACACACTTTCATGTTAGCGGTCGCAAAGCGGCACGGCGCGCACCCGCGCACCCGCGCCGCGCAGGCGCGGCGGCGTCACTCGCCGGCCGCCGCCAGGGCCGCGGCCAGGGCCGCCGCGTACCCACGGTGCAGATGCTGCGGCGCGGGCTCATTGCGCCCGAACACCACGGTGTCGAGCACGCCGCCGCGCAGCGCCGGCTCGGTCCGGCCGGCCACCCAGAAGTCCTCGCCGTCGACCACGGTCTCGCAGATCCACGGCGCCATTTCCGCCATCGTCGCCCGCTCGCCCTCGCTCAGGCCGGGGCGCAGGTAGGAGGTGTGCACGACCTCGGACAGGTCGGACGCGACCGGCAGGATCTGCCACAGGTCGGCATGCCGGCTATCGAAGGTCAGGCTGGTGTTCGGGAACAGCGCGTACTGCAGGCTGATGTGCCGGGACACGTCGCCCCACTCCGACTCGGGGCGCTCGCGCAGCTCGTCGATCGTCCGCACGGCCGAGCGGTTGCGCAGGTGCGGCCCGAAGCTGTCGAAGGTCGCCGCGCCGCCGTGCGCGTACTTGGCCAGCGTCCGGCGGTGCAGGTAGTTGAAGTGGTAGTTCTCCAGGAAGGTGTCGAGCGGTGGGCACCGCGACCAGGCGGCCGCCGAGGTCGTAAGTCCAGGCGTGAAACGGGCAGGTGAAGTTCCTCGCGCGCCCGGCGTCGTCCGCGACCCGCACGCCCCGGTGCCGGCAGACGTTGGCCAGCGGCTGGTTGCGAAAGAGGACCTCGACCTCCAGCGCGTGGTGCTCCGGCGAGTAGCTGCCCGTGCCGACCTCAAGCACGTCGTCGGCGAGGTCGGTCGTGCGGTGCTCGATATGGCCGAGCAGCCGGCGAGCGAAAAGCTTCCTTGTCCATCGTTGCCTCCCCGGCCGGCCCGGTGACCTGGGCCGCCAACGACCGGGACCGTCCGTACCGATCAGTCTAAGCAGTAACCGCTCACTCAACAATGGCACAGACGCAGTGTTGCGTTCATGTAACCAGAGAGCCATTGCGGGGTGAGTGTTTATTTACTAGATTGGTCCGAACCAGTGAGACGCAGGTCACTGTCGCAATGGTCATCAAGGCGTCCGTCACGGCGGCGGACGGCTGGAGGAAGGAAGAACTAGATGGTTCTACGCCTCAAGTCCGTGGCGGTCACCGCCGCGGTTCTCACTGCCTTGGTCTCGGTCGGCGCATGCTCGTCGAGCAGCAGCAGCAGCAGTTCAGCTCCGGCGAGCGCGGCAGCCAGTACGCCCGCCAGCTCCAGTAGCAGCGCCACGGCCACGGCCACGGCCGCGGCGGCCTCGGGGTCGCCGGTCACGATCGGGGTCGTCTGCTCGTGTTCTGGCCCGTTCGGCACCACGGTCTCCCAGGCCTACACGGTCGTCCAGGACTGGGCGAAGTCGGTCAACGCGGCCGGCGGCCTCAATGGGCACCCGGTCACGCTGATGGAGAAGGACAACGGAAGCGTCCCGGGCTCGGCCCTGACCGACGCCCAGGCGGTCATCGCGGCCAAGCCGGCCGCGATCATCGACCTGGACATTCTCGACGAGGTGTGGCAGAAGGCGGCCTCCACGGCGAACATTCCGGTGGTCGGCGGTAACTTCAGCGTCGAGGCCTACTACACGGATCCGAACTGGTACCCGTCCGGGCAGACCAACGACTCGATTACCTACTCGGTGGCGGCGACGGCGAAGCAGGCCGGCGCGACCAGCCTGGCCGACTTCTACTGCGCCGAGAGCGCGCAGTGCCAGGCGAGCGTGCCGCTGATCAAGGCGGCGGGCCAGTCGGTAGGGGTGCCGGTGGTCTACAGCGCATCGATCGCGGCCACCGCGCCCAACTACACCGCCCAGTGCCTGGCGGCCAAGCAGGCCGGGGTGAAGGCGATCTTCATCGGCGACTCGATCACGGTGATCGACCGGGTGGCCAGTGACTGCAACCAGCAGAGCTATGACCCGATTTTCGTCACCGAGGGCACCGGGTTCCAGAACCTGGCGCTGGCCGTGCCGGGGCTGAAGAACCACCTGTGGTCGTCCTACCCGATCCTGCCCTACTTCTCCTCCGCCCCGTCCATCACAGCGATGAACGCCGTCCTGGGCAAGTACTCGCCGGGCCTCACCAGCAACAGCAACATCTGGAGCGAGTTCGCGGTCCAGGGCTGGACGGCCGGCCTGCTGCTCGCCCAGGCGGTCAAGAACTCGGGGGTCACCTCCTCCGAGCCGATCACGCCGTCGGTGGTCACCTCCGGCCTGGACAAGGTCTCCAACGAGACCCTGGGCGGGATTTCCCCGGCGCTGAACTTCACCGCGGGCAAGCCGCACCCGGTTGACTGCTGGTTCGTCGGTCGGGTGCAGAACGGCGTGGCCAGCCAGGTCGGCGGCCTCACCTGCCAGAAGAGCAGCTAACCAGATTCGGGGGTGCGCCGCTTCCGGGCGGCGCACCACCCGGGTCGCTCACTAAAGAGTGGGCGCTCACTTTGCTATGATCGATCTCATGGGACTGACAGGCATCTCCGGCGCGAGTCGGGCAACGGCTGGCGCGCAGCGCCACCCGTTTCGCGTCTGGATACTGCGCCGTCTCGGGCCGCCGCCGCAGCCGCCCCGCCGGTACTTCAGCAAGAGCTGGAGTCAGGACAGGCGGTACCGAGGCGGGGCATCGGCGCCCCGCTGACCGTCTCGCGGCGCTAGAAAATCCAATCGTTCCGAACGGACCGGGTGTTCCCCCGTCAGCGATCTGGATCCTCCGGCCGGGACGAACATCAGGTCGCCGGCCCAGTGGCCTCCTAAGCTCGCGTGAGCCGAAGCCGGAGCTCGTCCAGCCCGTTGCCCTGCGGCGACAGGTAGGGGCGCGGCGTTGTCCCAGGTTCCAGTTCGATGGTCGCCACCAGGTCAAGCAGCGTGTCCAGGAGGGTGGCGCCGGCGTGGCGGACGATGTGCGCGCCGACGCAGGTGTGCGTGCCCCAGCCGAACGCGACGTGCGGAGGCTGGCCGTCCCGGTCGAGGCGGAAAGCCTCCGGGTCGGCGTAGACGGTCTCGTCGCGGTTGGCCGAGGCCAGCCCGAGCAGGACCTTCTCGCCCGGAGCGAGGCTGGTCTGGTGGATCTCGGCCGGCTGGCGGCAGATCCGCGAGATGAACATGCTCGGCGAGTCGCGGCGCAGCGACTCCTCGACGGCGTCAGGGACCCGGGTCCGGTCCCCGCGCAGGACCTCGACCAGCGCCGGATCGGTGGCCAGGGTGAGCAGCGTGTTGTTGATGAAGTTGCCCATCGTATTGCCGCCCGCCGTCGGGATGCTGACCAGGATCATCCGCTGCAGCGTCCGCGATAGCGGCTGGCCGTCGAGCTCGGCGGTGACCACCCGGCTGAGCGCGTCGGCGGGGCGTTCGGCGGACCGGGCCCGGTCATCGATCTGCCCGTCGAGATAGTCGAGCAGGTCGGGATAGCACTGCTCGAAGCCGGTGCCGCGGTCGTTCCGGTTGGTGAACGAGAAGCCCGAGCGGATCATGTCCCTGACCCAGTGACGCCAGCGCGGCGCGTCGGCCTCGGGGAACCCGGCCAGCCGCATCATCAGCCGTCCGGCGAACGGCGCGGTGAAGTCCTCCACCACTTCGCCGCCACCGGCCTCGAGCAGCGGGGTGAGCAACTCGGTGATGAGCGCGCGCACCTCGGGGGTGGCCGCCTCGGCCCGCTGCCGGGAGAGCAGGTCGCGCAGCAGCCGCCGCAGCGGGACATGCAGCGGCGGATCGTATTCGAAGAAGAAGAACCGGTCCTGCTCGGGGACGTCGATGCCCGGCGCCCTGGCGGCGTTCGCATTCGACATCTGCGGGTCGCTGAGCATGGACTTGACGTCCGCATAGCGGGGCACGACGAGCATTCCGGAGCCGAGCCGGGCGACCGGACAGGTGGCGCGCAGCTCCGCCATCGCCTCGTGGTGCCGAGTCCCTTGTTCCGGGTCGAAGGGATCAAACCCGTGAGTCGTCGGCATCGAAGGGGCCATCCCGGCTCCAATCCAAGGACGCGGGCTTAGAGGGCTTCCATCCAGGCGTTGATCTCCGGGCTGTCGCGATCGACCTTCTCGGAGTAATAGTGCCCGACCAGGATCGTGTCGCTGGCCGGGTCGATCTCGTAGATGACCACGGCTTCCATCTCGAGGCCGGCCGAGGTGTACCTGTTCTGCACCCAGACCTCGTTGCCGTGCTCGACGATGCGGCGCACCTCGATGCGGCCGTCCGGATGGTCGGTCATCAGCCCGCGCATGTTCTTGATCTCCTGGTCACGGCCCTTGAAGCCGCGCGCGGGATGCTGCGGAACGATCATCTCGAAGTCGGCGTGGAAAGCGGCCTCGACGCCGTCCACGTCCCCTTGGTTCACTGCGTCGACGAAGCGAAGTACCGCGTTCATCGGAGCACCTCCTGCTGACTCGCCGTGTCGGTATCTTCTGCCGGCCTGCCGGTCCCGCGCAAGAGAATACGGCAAAATTGTGAGTGGGTGATTACTTACATCAGAGGCCTTTCCCGGGTTATTCTGCATGCGTGCGGCAGTTATCCTGCGTGCGGCAGAGCGGCCGATCTCCGGGAGGGTCATGAGCGATCGTCAGGGATGCGTTGCGGGCAAGGTCGCGATCGTGACCGGGGCCGGTTCCACGCCGGGGCCCGGCATGGCCACCGGCCGCGCCTGCGCCATCGTGCTGGCCCGGGAGGGGGCCAGCGTGCTGCTGGCCGATGTGATCGGCGAGCGGGCCGAGGAGACCCGGGCCCTCATCGAGAAGGACGGCGGCACCGCGGCCGTCTTCGTGGGTGACATGACCAAGGCGGCCGACTGCGACGCCATGGTGCGGGCCGCGGTCGACGCCTTCGGCACGGTGGACATCCTGGTGAACAACATCGGGGTCGCGCACGCCGGGAACGTGGTAGACACCAACGAGGAAACCTGGGACCGGGTGCTGAGCCTGAGCCTGAAGACGACGTTCCTCGCCAGCAAGAGCGCCGTTCCGGTGATGGCCGCACAGCACTCAGGCTCAATTGTGAACATCAGCTCGATCACAGGAGCGCGCGGCGGCAACTACGTCGCCTACGCGGCGGCGAAGGGCGGCGTCAACGCGCTGACGGTCGACATGGCGTACTCGCACGGCCGTGACGGAATCCGGGTGAACGCCATCGCGCCCGGTCACATCACGACGCCCCTGCTGTTCTCGGTCACCGGCGTCTCACCGCAGTCGGAGTACCGCCAGCGGATGGCCGCGGCCTCGGGGCCGCTCGGGACGAATGGCGACGGCTGGGACGTCGGCTGGGCGGCCGCGTTCCTCGCCAGCGACGAAGCCCGCTGGATCACCGGTGCTGTCCTCCCGGTCGACGGCGGGGTGATGACGGTGACCCCACTGATCATGGCGCCGCATCTGCGGGCCGAGCTGGAGCCTCCGCTCTGACCTGGGCGCAATGACGTGGGCAGCCACGACTTGCTCGCAGGCAGACGGTCATCGAAAGGGAAGTGACAGCACGGACATGAGCGCTGCGCAGGAATCAGTACGTACCGAGTTGCTCGATGCCACCGACCAGCAGATCGACGACGCGGTGAACTACGCGGACCCGATGGCACTGCGCGGGCTGCTGTATCAGCTGACGGGCGACGAAGGCGTGGCGGCCACGAAGATCGGTTCCGTTCAGGGGTACACCGGCGGGAATCTCGCGACCGGGCTCACCGATCCGGCCGATGTGGCGTTGCTGCGGGCGAAGGCGGCCCAGTTCCTGAAGTCCTACCGCGACTCCGGGGCCGGGCCGGTCGGGATCGGGCTGGCCGACCGGATTCCGCAGAGCCTGGCGCTATCCGGAGGCGTGGACCAGCTCCCGGCCCACGATGTCGAACTGTGGGTTGAAGAGCTCGCCCTGGACCCCTGGGCGCGCGGACTGACCTGGGACGAGCCGCCGCCCCCGGAGGTGCTGGGGAAGTTCGGCGCGATCGTGGTCGGCGCCGGCATGGGCGGCCTGAACGCGGCGGCGCAGCTCATGCACGCGGGCCTGGACGTCACGGTGCTTGAGAAGAACTCCGGCGTCGGCGGGACCTGGCACGAGAACCGCTACCCGGGCGCGCGGGTCGACTCGCCCAGCCGCGCCTACACGCACATCCTCGGCGCGGGGTTCGACTGCTCCGCGCCGTGGTGCTCACAGGCGGAGAACGAGCGCTACTTCAACTGGGTGGCGGACACCTACGCGGTCCGCGAGCACATCGTGTTCGACACCGAAGTGACGACCATGACGTGGCACGAGGACACGGCGACGTGGGAAATTGCCGCCAAGGGCCCCGACGGGGAGCGGGCCTACCGGGCCAGCATCGTCGTCACCGCCGTGGGTCTGCTTTCGCGGCCGAGCCTGCCCGGCATCGCGGGCATGGACGACTTCGCCGGGCCGGCCTTCCACACCGCCCGCTGGCCGCAGGGCCTTGAGCTGGGCGACAAGTCGGTCGGGGTGATCGGGACCGGATGCTCCGGCATCCAGCTGGTACCCGAGCTCGCGAAGCTGGCCGCCACCGTGACGGTGTTCCAGCGGACGCCCCAGTGGCTGTTCGAGCACGACGGGTACCTCAAACCGTTCGCCCCCCAGATGACCTGGCTGGACCGGAACTTCCCGTACCACGCGAACTTCATGCGGTTCCGGACGAACTGGCTGCTCGGGCCCTACCTGTCGGGGCCGACCAGGGAAATCGACCCGGACTTCGTCGACCCGCACGCCCGCAGCGCGGTCAACAAGATGATCCGCGACGAGCGTGTCGCGTTCATCAACAAGAAGCTGGCCAGCAGGCCGGAGCTGATCGAGAAGATGATCCCGCCGCACCCGCCCATGTCGGCCCGGCCGGTGCAAGTCGACTCCGACTACAACCTGTACGACGCGATCATGCGCGACAACGTTGAGCTGGTCACCGAGGGGATCGAGCGGATCACGCCCGCCGGCGTCCGCACCAGGGACGGCGGCGACCACCAGGTGGACGTGCTCGTCTACGCCACCGGGTTCCGGGCGAATGAGTGCCTGTGGCCGATGGAGGTCATCGGCCGCGGCGGCCGGTCGGTGCAGGACCTGTGGTCCGAGGACGGTCCGCGCGCCTACCTCGGCGCGATGGTGCCGGGATTCCCGAACCTGTTCATGATCTACGGCCCGAACATGAACCCCTACGGCGGCCTGGGCGTGGTCAACCATCAGGAGATGGTCGCCCGCTGGCTGCTCGCCTGCATCCAGGAGCTGATCGTCACCGGGAAGAGCTCGGTCGACGTGACCGAGCGGGCCTACTGGCGCTACAACGGCGAGCTCGACGAGCGCGAGACCTACAAGATCTACAAGGATCCGCGGGCGAGCAGCTACTACACCAACGCACAGGGCCGCTCCGCCGTGAACTGCCCGTTCCCCGGAAATGAGATGTGGCACCGGCTGCGCCGGCCCGACTTCGACGACCTGATCGTGACCTGAAGCCCGGCAGCACATCAGATCTCAGGGAAGGCCGCCGCAGCATGGAGCTCGCAGGGCACGTCGCACTCGTCACCGGTGCGAGCAGGGGCATTGGCCGGGCCACGGCGCTGGCCCTCGGACGCCGCGGGGCGGCCGTGATCGTGGCGGCCCGGACGCTCAAGCCCGGGGGACAGATCCCCGGCAGCCTGGACGAGACGGTGCAGGCCCTGCGCGCGGCGGGCGCCGATGCGCTGCCGGTCGCCTGCGATCTCGGCGATCCGGACAGCGTCGCCCAGCTCGCCGAGACCGCGCTGGGCTGGCAGGGGCGCGTCGACGTCCTGGTGAACAACGCCGCGTTCCTCGGGAAGGCGACATTTCATTCACTGAATGAGCTTTCCCTCGTCAACTGGCAGCGCCAGCTGACCGTCAACGTCACCGCGCCGCTGGCGCTGAGCAAGGCGCTGGTGCCCGCGATGCGCGCGAACGGCGGCGGCGTCATCCTGAATGTCACCTCCAGCGCGGGCGACCTGGTCGAAGGAGACGTGCCCGGTATCGCCTACGGAGCGACGAAGGCCGCGCTCAACCGCCTCACCGTCGCCCTCGCCCGCGACCTGCGGCCCGACGGGATAGCAGTGTTCGCGGTCGACCCGGGCTACGTGCGCACGGAGGTCGCCGAGCAGGCGGCAACCCATCCGGGCTGGGACATCGACATCGACACGGCCCACTCGCCGCAGGTCGCGGGCGACGCGCTGGCCGAACTCGTGCAGCGGGACGGCGCCGAGGTCGGCGGCCGGCTCTGGCGCGTGGTCGGCGGCCAGCCGCCGCTGCTGGCGCACGACGGCCGCAGCCAGGGAGAGCAGGTGCGCGCGTGACGGCGACGCTGGCCGGCCGGGTCGCGATGGTGACCGGGGGAGCGAGCGGTATCGGCCGCGCCACGGTGCTGCGTTTCCTCGAGGCCGGCGCCCGGGTGGTGTTCGGCGACCTGAACGAATCCGCCAGCGAGGCACTGGTCGCGCAGGTCGGGGATGCCGCCCGGCTGCGCTACCTCCCGGCCGACGTCTCGGTCGAGGCCGACGTCGCGGCGCTGGTCGCAGCGGCGGCCGAATCGTTCGGCCGACTCGACGTGGTGTTCAACAACGCCGGCCTCGGCGGCGCCTACGGCCCGCTGACGGACCTCGACGCCGCCGACTGGGACCGCACCTTCGGCGTCATCAGCCGCGGCGCGTTTCTCGGCACCAAGCACGGCGCGCGGCTGATGATTGAGCAGGGCAGCGGCGGTTCGATCATCAACGACTCGTCGGTGGCGGGGCTGGTCGGCGGGGCCGGGCCGATCACCTACTCGGCGGCTAAGGCCGCCGTGCTGAACTTCACCGCCAACGCCGCGGTCGAACTGGCGCCGCACCGCATCCGGGTCAACGCGATCTGCCCCGGGCTCATCGACACGCCGATGGTCATGGGGGCCGACCCGGCCGCGATCACCGCGCGCCTGGGGACCTTCCAGCCGTGGCCGGACCTGGGGAAGCCCGAGCACATCGCCTCGATCGCGGTATTCCTAGCCGGGCGCGACAGCGAGTTCGTGACCGGCGCGGCGATCCCGGCGGACGGCGGGATGCTCGCCTGGGGACCGCGGATGGAGGGCGCCCACGACCAGTCCGGCGTGACCAGGCGCCACTCCGGTTTCTCCTACGGTTCCACCGGCCGGCCCGCCATCAAGCACCCCGCGAACCGTAACGAGCCTCGTGACCAGTGACGGCGCCGACGGCGAGGCAGCAGTGGCGACGATCAGCAGCCGCGAACTGACCCATCATGTGGGCGCCCGGCTTCGGCTTGAGGTCGAGATCATCTCGGCCGAGAACAGCCCCGACTCGGTGCGGGCGGTGTTCAGGCACCGCTTCTGGTCGAGCGGCGCCAAGCCGGTCTGCATCGCCGAGCAGAGCATCCGCTACACCCACGACCAGCCATGAGATCGCGGGGGGTACGGTGATGCGGACGCTGGTGATCGGCGGGACCGGGCCGACCGGCCCGCACGTCGTGGCCGGCCTGCGCGAGCGCGGACACGAGGTCACGATCTTCCACCGCGGCACGCACGAGCTGCCCGCGCTGGCGGACCAGGAGCATATCCACGGTGACCCGCACTTCCGCGAATCCATCGACGAGGCGCTGAGCGGACGCGAGTTCGACGCCGTGCTGGCCATGTACGGCCGGATCAGGCACGTCGCCCCGGCGCTGGCGGGCCGCTGCGACCGGTTCATCACCATCGGTGGAGTGCCGGTCTACCGCGGCTACTTTCCCCGGCCCGGCGCGCCCGGGCTGCCGATCCCGGTGACGGAGACGCACCCGGTCGTGCGCGAGGCGGGCGACGACGCCGCCCTGCAGTTCTCCCGTCGGCTCGCCCAGGCGGAAGACCTCACCTTCGCCGAGCACCCGGCCGCGACAATCCTGCGGTTCCCGATGATCTACGGGCCGAACAATGCCCGCCCGCACGAGTGGCCGGTCATCCGCCGCGTTCGCGACGGGCGGCCGCACATGATCGTTCCCGACGGCGGCTGCCAGGTGTACACCCGGTGCGCGGCCCGCAACGCCGCCGCGTTCGTGCTGGCGGCCGTCGACCGCCCCGCGGCCGCGGCCGGGCAGGTCTACAACTGCGGCGACGGCGTCTCCTGGTCGCTGCGGGAATGGATCGAGACGATCGTCGGCCTGCTCGGAGCGGAGCTTGAACTGGTCTCGATCCCGGGCGAAATCGCGGTCGAAGCGGCCACGACCCTGTTGCCGCTCGCGAACACCACCGCGACGCATTGCATCCTGAGCACCGGCAAGGCCGAGCGGCAGCTCGGCTACCAGCCAGTCATCGAACCGGTGAAGGCGCTGGAGGAAGTGCTGGAATGGTACGACGCCAACCGCGACCTTGACCCGGGCGCCAGCCCCTCCATGACCGACCGGTTCGACTACGCCACCGAGGACGACCTGATCGCGCGCTATCGGGAGGCGGCCCCGCTGATCAGGGACGCGGTCGGCCAGCAGGCCGCGCCGCCGGTGCACAGCATGCCCCACCCGAAGGCCCCAGGCCGGGTCGACGAACGCGGCCGCTAACCCGCCCGAGTGATCGGGGCTACTGCGTGCGGCGGAGCATGATGCCCCCGCCGGGTGAGGCCCCGACGCCGGAGCCGTACAGGGCGACCTCGGCGCCGTCGATCTGGTTGCAGGCGGTGCCCCGCAACTGGCGCACCGCTTCCAGCAGGTGAGTGCTGCCCTGGAGGTACACCTCGGCGAGGTTGCCGCCGTGCGGGTTGACCGGGAGCTTGCCTTCGCGGCGGATATTGCCCGCGGCCACGAACGGCCCGCTCTCGCCGATCCCGCAGAAGCCCCAGTCCTCCAGGCTCATCAGGACCGACGGGGTGAACGCGTCGTAGAAGAGCGCGACGTCAACATCGTCCGGGCCGAGGCCGGCCCGCGCGTACAGGTCCCGGGCGGCGCGCCGGTGGCCGGTGCTCGGGTAGACCTCGTCGACCGTGTTGAACGAGGCCGTGGCCCACTTGTACTCGCCCGTCATGGAGACGGCCCGGATGCTCACCGGCGGCTGGGCCAGCGCCCGCGCGCGTTCCGGCGATGTCACGATCACGGCGGCGGCGCCGTCGGATTCCATGCAGCAGTCGTAGAGCCGGAGCGGATCGGCGATGATCCGGGAGGCATGGTGTTCCTCGACGGTGATCTCCTGCCGGAACCGCGCGTCCGGGTTGTTGACGGCGTTGCGCCGCGCGTTGATCGCCACCTCGGCGAAGTGGTCGGCGGTGGTGCCGTACAGGCTCATGTGCCGCCGGGCCTTCATCGCGTAGATCGCGGCCGGCAGGGCCATGCCGAACGGGGCCGTGTAGGAAGCCGCCACCGGAATGGTCTGGCCCGGTCCGACGCCGGCCGCGAGTGACTGGCCCAGCCGGGTGGTCTGCACGATCGAGCGGACGACCACGACGTAGTCGGCCAGCCCGGCCGCGATCGCCGCGTAGGCGCTGGACACCGCGCCCGGCAGGCCCGATCCGCGCCCGCCCCAGACCAGGGCGGTGTAGTGCAGTTCCCTGGTGCCGAGGGAGACCGCGAGGTCCGAGGGCGTGTTCGCCTCGTCGCAGTAACCTGTGAACCCGTCAATGTCGCGCGCGTCCAGCCCGGCGTCGGCGGCGGCGGCGTGGATCGCGTCGAGCGCGAGCCGGGCCAGCCCGACGTCACCGAACTCGCCGCGCTTGCCGTAGGCGGAGTGGCCGATGCCGACGATGCACACGGCGTCGCGGGGGAAGTATGTCACTAGGGCACCATCCGGAAGCAGGGCAGGGCGAGGCCGTCAGCGAACGGCACCCCGACGACCTCGACCCACTGGCCGACGTACAGGTCCTCTGGCTGCCAGGCGTCAACCACGTTGCTCAGCATGCGGACGGGCTCGCCATCGGTGCCGTCGAGGGTGACGACGGCGACGTTGTAGTAGACCGCATCGCTGTCCCCCGCGCCGACTGCCGCGCTGGCGGCCGCATTGCGGGTCCGGTCGGGTATCCAGATGTAGGAGTAGATGACGCCGGAGCCGGGCAGCGTGTCCCAGTCCCACCGGCTTGACGTGCACCGGTAGCACCCGTCGGCGGGCGGGTACCGGTGCGCGCCGCAGTCCCGGCAGCGCTGGACGTCGAGCCGGTTGTCGGCCGCCGCTCGCCACATGCCTTCATTGAGTGGTGCGATGACGGGGGAGGGCATCCTGCCGGGCCGGTTCACCTGGTCAGTCATCGGGCGGCCGCTACGCGTTCTCGGTCGTCTGGGTGGCCGGCGCCGTGCTCGCCGGAGCGGGCTTCGCGGCCCCGGCCGGACGCGGGCCGGGCCTCCAGCAGGTGACCAGCAGCAGGGCCGCGCCCCCGATGCCGAGGGCGTAGCACACGACGATGGCGATCCACCCCGGCGGATTGAAGAGGCCGGCCGCGTAGTCGACCGACCACCGGCCGCCGCCGGTCGCGACGAACGCCAGGCCGCAGAACGTCAGGGTCATGACGTACTCGTAGCCCTCGCCCGGGCGGAAGATGAAGAAGCCGTTCTTGATGTGGTTGGTGATCCAGGCGACAAGCATCACCCCGACCACCCCCGCGCCCGCCAGCGGCGTGAGGAACCCGACGACCAGCAGCGCGCCCGCCCCGAGTTCGGTGAGGCTGGCCGTCCACGCGTGCAGGATCCCCGGCCGCATGCCGAGGCTGTCGAACCAGCGCCCGGTCCCGGTGATCTTTCCCCCGCCGAAGATGTGGTTCCATCCGTGCGCGATGAAGACAACGCCGACGGCCAGCCGAAGCAGGAGCAGGCCAAGGCTTAGTGCCGATGTCATGGCTAGAGTCCTCCGCGATGTGAGTGCCGGGATTGGCGCGGACCTTCAGTTTCCACCAACGGGGACGATCGCCGCAAGTAAGCAAGTGCTCGATTATTTATAGGGTAGCTCGAGCGGCTCTTCACGGACCGCGAGGAACCAGTTCGCACTGATCAGATCGTCCTCCCCGCGGTCCTTGAGCTCCCGCTCGAAGTACTCGATGCGGGCCAGCAGGCTTTCTGCATCGTCGAAGTAGACCTCGTTGACGGCGTCATAGGCCCAGTCGCGGCCGGCCGTGGGCCGCGGGTGGTTCTGCACGTAGGCCAGCCCGCGGAAGGCCTCGGGGATCGGTACGCTGCCGATCGACCCCGCGCGGCTGCGCCACCGGTCGAGGAACTGAGGGAGGGTCAGCCCGCCGGTCCGGGTGGCGATGGCCAGCTGCTTGAGCTTCGGGGCGCCATCCTGCCAGCGGCGCTCCAGCCAGTCGGCGCCGCGGACGACGCGCTCGTCGCTGACCACGACGGGGCTGGCCGCGCGATCGACCGCCGCGCCCAGCAGTCGGTCCTGCTCCTGTCCGTCAGCGGTGCGGAGCCAGGTCTCGTAGCGGAGCAGGTGCTCTTCGCCGGTGAACCATTCAAGCGCGATACCGTCGTACTTCTGGTCGGCGGCGACTTCGCGCACCGCCACCGAGACGGTGAGCCGGACCGGGCGGGCCGGCTCGGGAGCCGAGGCCGCTCCCGCGACCGCTTCCCGCCACCGACGGGAGAATTCCTCCGGCCCGAGGCCGCTCTTGCTGGTTGCCAGCCGGATGCGCTTGATCAAGGCGGTCATCCCTTCGGTCGCAACGTAGCATGCGGAGCGAATGTTCGCTCCGCCGGTGGCAGCTTACTGCAGGCAGGCCGCCAGGCGGGAGCCCCGAGGTTCGGCTTCCGGCCGGGAGACGGTTGCCGCACCGCTGGCTCGGTGTTACGTTGCTCGGGAACAAACATTAGGTTTACGTGGTGGCCGCAGCACGGCGCGCCGCGAAACGTAGCGCAGGAGGCCGGGCATGGCGATGGCGCACAGCGACGGCGCATCAACCCCGTTGATCGACGCCAGCGTTCACATTTTCTTCTCGTCGAACCCCGACTTCCGGAGCTTCATGCGCGAGCCGTTCCGCAGCCGGGGCATTCCCGACGTGCTGGGCGGCGGACTCGGGCGCCCCGGCGGGGAGTGGGCCGACGAGGCCAAGCTGGCGGGGGAGAGCCATCCTGCGTCCGATCCGGACCTGACCGGCGACGAGCTGTTCAACCGGCGCGGTGTCGACGTGGCGATCCTGCACCCCATGAGCCGGGGCGTGCTGCCCGACCGCCACCTGACGAGCGCGGTGCTCGCCGCCCACAACGAGATGATGGTCTCGCGGTGGCTGGAGTCGGGCCAGTTCGCGGACCGCTACCGCGGCACGATCAGGGTCAACCCCGAGGACATCAGCGGCGCGCTGCGCGAGCTCGAGCGTTGGAAGGGCCACCCGCGCGTGGTGCAGATCGGCATTCCGATGCAGACCCGCGAGCCGTACGGGAAGCCGCAGTACTGGCCGCTGTGGGATGCGGCCGCGGTGGCGGGCCTGCCGGTGGCGGTGCACATGGAGATGGGCAACTCGCTCACGCTTCCGCCGACCCCGTTCTGGCCAGCCTCGCACCTTTGAGCAGTACATCGGCTTTTCCGCGCTCAACTACCTGTACCACCTGATGAACATGATCGCCGAGGGCGTCTTCGAGCGGACACCGGGCCTCAAGGTCGTCTGGGCCGACGGCGCGGCCGACATGCTGACGCCGCTTATCTGGCGGATGGACACCTTCGGCCGGCCGCACCTGGAGCAGACGCCATGGGCACCGCGGATGCCGAGCGACTACCTGCCCGGTCACGTTTACTTCGTCGAGGGTGCTCTTGACGGGCCTGGCGACGTGGACTTCGCCGGGGAATGGCTGGGCTTCACCGGCAAGGACAAGATGATCATGTTCGGTTCGAGCTACCCCAGCTGGCAGCTCAACGACCCGGGCGCGATGGCCAGCTCGCTGAGCCGACAGCAGCGTGACCGGCTGCTCTGGCGGAACGCCGCCGAGCTCTACGGCATCGAGATCCCCGCTGCCGCCGCGTCGCGGTAGCCGCCGCAAGGAACGCCCACCGGAAGGAAACGGGTCAGCCATGACAATCCAGCCGACACGAGTGCCCATCGCAAGCTCGGTGCGGACGCCGATACGGGTCGTCGACTCCGACGTCCACCCAGTGCCGCGAGCGGGGGAGCTGGCTCCGTACATCCCCGAGCCGTACCGCAGTAAGTACCTGGCCGAACCTAAGGGCGAGTCGATCATGTACGACGCCCCCGACTACCTGTACGCCAAGGCGATGCGGGTCGACACCTTCCCCGAGGATGGCAACTTCGCCGGCAGCGACCCCAACCTGATGCTGCGCCAGGCGATCGTCGAGGGCGGCTCTGACATCTGCGTCCTCGAGCCCGGATTCGCCACCCACCCGGTGCCGGAGATGTCCCAGGCGGTATGCGCCGGCATGAACGGCTGGCTGGCCAACCACTGGCTGGACCCGGTGAACAACTGGCACGAGCGGTGGCGCGGTTCGATCTGCGTCGCGATCGAGGACCCGCCGGGCGCAGTACGGCAGATCGAAGAGTGGGCCGACCACCCGTTCATGGCGCAGGTCCTCATCCGGGCCGAACCGCGTCCGGCCTGGGGAGCGCCGCAGTACGACCCGATCTGGGAGGCCGCGACCCGGCACGACATCACGGTGGCCTGCCACCTGAGCCGCGGCCGCGATGACACCCAGCCGATGCCGCCGGTGGGCTTCCCCAGCTACAACCACGACTTCATGGTCACCTACTCGCTGCTGGCCGCCAACCAGGTGATGAGCCTGATCTTCGACGGCGTGTTCGATCGGTTCCCGACCTTGCGCATCGTCCTGGTCGAGCACGCGTTCAGCTGGATCCTGCCGCTGATGTGGCGGATGGACGCGATCTACGCCGCGCGCAAATCGTCCATGAGCATCAAGCGCAAGCCGTCGGAGTACGTCAAGCAGCACATCAAGTTCACCACCCAGCCGCTGGACTACCCGGACGACAAGACCGAACTGACCCGCCTTTTCGAGATGATGGAGGCGGACAAGGTCCTGCTGTTCTCCTCCGACTACCCGCACTGGACCTACGACGACCCGCGCTGGCTGGTCAAGCATCTGCCCGAGCACATGCGCGAGGCGATCATGTTCAAAAACGGCATCCAGACCTACAAGCTGCCGGCCACCGTTCCGGCGCTCGATGGAAAGACGATGGTCTTCTGAGGTGAGCGGAGGGACCCCGGACGGCCCCCGGCTTCCGCAGGGCCGTGAGCACGTCGTCGCCACCACCGACGAGATCAAGCCGGGCGAGGTCAAGATCGTCCCCATCGGCCGGCACGGCGTCGGCGTCTACAACGTCAACGGGACGTTCTACGCCATCGCCAACTACTGCCCGCACGAGGGCGGACCGCTGTGCCTGGGCCGCCCACGCGGCCGCAACATCGTCGACGCGGACACCCCCGGTGACGCCGTCATGGTGCGCGACCTTGAGTTCATCTACTGCCCATGGCATCAGTGGGGCTTCGAGCTGGCGACCGGCACCACCGCCGTCAAGCCGGAATGGAGCATCCGCACCTACCCCGTGCGCGTCGTCGGCAATGAAGTCCTCGTCACCGCCTAGCAAAAGATCAAGGTCAAGATCAACATCCATCATGTCGAACGGACCGTTGCTTCGACTAGGCGGTGTTCATGCAGTCAGCTCACGACTATGCGAACCTCGCAGTTGAGCGAGGCCTCGGGCACCGAAGCCTAGAACAGGGTTGTCTGGACGATGAATACGACTGGTGACATTGCCGCGACCTGCGTCGTCGCGGCGCTGCCGGGGCTGACCCCGCGGCTGCTGCGCGAGGGCGGAGCGCCCGAGTCGCTCGACGCCTATCTGGCCGGCGCTGGCTACCAGGAAGGCACCGGTCATCCGGGCGGCGCGGCCGGACTGCTCGACGCGGTCGAGCAGTCGGGCCTGCGCGGCCGGGGCGGTGCCGCCTTCCCGTTCGCGGTCAAGGCGCGGGCCGTGCGCCGGATGGCGCGGCGGGGCCAGGCGCCGGTAGTCGTGGCGAACGGCGAAGAGGGCGAGCCGACCTCGGTGAAGGACCGGTGGCTGCTGCGCAGTCGGCCGCACCTGGTGCTCGACGGACTCCGGCTCGCCGCCGCCGCGGTCGGCGCCGACCAGTCCTACGTCTACGTATCCGACCCGGGCGCCGCGCGGTCGGTGACCGCCGCCCTGGGCGATGCCGGGCAGGCCGCCCGCCTCTCGCTCCCGGTGACGGTGATCGTGGTCGAGCCGGGGTACGTGGCCGGCGAGGAGACCGCCGCGGTGCGGGCCATCAACGGCGGCCCGGCCAAGCCGACCGACAAGCCGCCGCGCCCGTTCGAGGCCGGCGTCGCTGGTCGGCCGACGCTGGTGAGCAACGTCGAGACGCTGGCCAACCTGCCGTTCGTCGCCCGGCACGGGGCGACCGGGTACCGGCAGGCGGGTACCGCGGCCTCGCCGGGCACCTTCCTGGCGACCATCACCGGCGGCGGACGGCCGTCGGCCCTCTACGAGCTGCCGTACGGCCTGCCGTTCCGCGAACTGCTGGCGCTGCACGGGGTGGCCGAGAGCAGCGTTCACGGCCTGCTGATGGGCGGCTACTTCTCCGGATTGCTCGGTCGGCCGGTCCTCGACCTGACGCTTGACCATGAGTCGGCGCGCGCCAACGGCGCCGGGCTGGGGTGCGGTGCGCTGAGCATCCTGGGCGAGGAAGACTGTCCCGTCGCGGTGGCCGCCTCGGTCATGGCGTACTTCGCGCGCGAGAACGCCGGCCAGTGCGGGTCGTGCTTCAACGGCACCGCCGCGATGAGCGCGGTCCTCGACGCGCTCCGCGACGGCGGTGTGACCAGCGACGATCTCGCCCGCCTGCGGCGCTGGTCGCAGGTACTGCGCGGCCGCGGAGCCTGCGGCACGCTCGACGGCGCGGTGAACCTGGCCGCCTCGCTGCTGGCTCAGTTTCCCGGTACCGTCGACCTCCACCTGGCGGGGGGATGCGACCGCTGCGGGATCTCGCCGTTCCTGGCGGCCCGTCCCTACGAGGTGGAGCCGGTGAGCCTGGCATGAGAATTCGCCTGGACCGGACGGTCTGCGACGGCTTCGGCAAGTGCGCCGAGCACGCCGCGCGCTACTTCTCGCTTGATGACTGGGGCTACGCCTCGCTGACCGGGAACGGCGAGGTCGCGCCGGAGGACGAGCCGGCCGTCACCCGCGCGCTGCTCGACTGCCCGGTCCACGCAGTGACGATTCTGGCGGCGCCGCTGCTGCCAGAAGAAGACAGCTAACAAGGAGGCGTCCGTGCCCAAGGGCATCATGGTTGTCCAGTCCGCTCCCGTCGACGCCGACCGGGAGAAGGAGTACAACGACTGGTACGACAACACCCACGTTCCTGAGATCACCGCGGTGCCCGGCTTCCTGTCGGCCCGCCGCTACAAGGTGCACGGCGAGACGGGTGCCCCCGCGTACCTCGCGATCTACGAGATCGACGCCGACGAGCTGACCGCCCCCGCGGCGGAGTTGCGCGCCCGCCGGGCGGCTGGGCTGACCCACGACAGCAGCGCCCTGCGGCTCGATCCGCCGCCGGTCGTAACCTTCTACGAACTGCTCGAGTAGCGGCCCGCCGGAGCGCCGCCGGATACCTCCTGCTGTTCCCGGGCTCTGGTCCCCGCACTGGCCTCTGTGCTTATATGGGAGCGAACACTCGCTAACTAATGAGACTGGGGAGTGCCGATGGCCCCACTGCGGGGGATACGCGTACTTGAAGTCTCGCTTGGCGTCAGTGCCGTCGGCGCGGGCCTGGCCGTCAGCCTGCCCGGCTCGCTGCTGCGGGATTTCGGCGCGGAGGTCGCGCGGGTGCAGTCCGCGCGCGCCTCGACCCTGGACGAGGGCATCGAGTACGCCTGGGACTGGAACCGCGGCAAGGAGGTCATCGATGTCGATGACGACGACCCGCAGCGTGCGGCGGAAACGATCATCGACCGCGCCCGCGAAAGCGACGTGGTGTTCCTGGCCGGCCGCGAGCGGCTGATCGAGCAGGCCGGGCTCCACTACCGGGCGCTTGCCCAGGTCAACCCGCGGTTGATCGTCGTTAGGATCCGGCCGAGTTTCAACTCGCTTGGCGGGCTGCCCGACCTGGAACTGCTCGTCCAGGCCCGCGCCGGGGTACCGACGCAGATCCCGGCCCACCGGCCCGGCCCCGCGTTCGGCGACCTGCCGGCGGGCAGCGCCGGAGCCGGGTTCTCCGCGGCCGTCGGCGCTCTCGCCGGGCTGTACCGCCGGGAGTCAACCGGCCTGGGCGGCTGGGCCGAGACGTCACTCTACGAGGGCCTGCAGGCGATCCTGCCGATGATCACCGGGCGGGTGGAGCACCACTCGCCGAGCACTATGCTGCTGTGGAAGAACCAGGGGCCGGCCGAGGCGCTGTGCTATGAGTGCGCGGACGGCGAATACATCCAGCTGTGGTTCGGAGCCAAGGGCGCCTACGAGGAGTTCCTTGCGCACATGGGCGAACCGCCGACCGAGGCCGGGTACAGCGCCGATCTGGCGGGCGGGGTGATGACCGAGCGCGGCAAGCGCTGGGCGGAGCGGTTCGCCACCCGCGACCGCGCATTCTGGCTCGCCGACCTCGCCGGGCACAACTTCCGCTGCGAGCCCGCGCTGCGGGCCGGCCAGGCCCTGCGCGACCCGCACCTGCACGAGATCGGCCTTAGTCTGCCGCAGGAGTCCCCTGGACGAGTCTCGATGACCGTGCTCGGGCCGGTTGTCACGGTGACGCCGGCCGGCCCGGCCGGGGCGCCCGGACCTTCTTCCGTTCCAGGCGAGCACGCCGGGCGGGAATCGGCCCCGCTGGCCGGCGTCCGCGTCCTGGACCTGGCGGCCTTCCTGGCCGGCCCGGTCGGCCCGCTGATCCTGGCCGAGCTCGGCGCCGACGTGGTCAAGGTCGAGCCGCTCACCGGCGACGTGCACCGCAGCATGCAGCCGATGTACGCGGCCGGGCAGCGCGGCAAGCGGGCGGTGGCGGTCGATCTCAAGTCCGCCGACGCCCAGGACGTCCTGCGCCGCCTGTTCGCCTGGGCGGACGTGGTGCACCACAATTCACGGGTCGGCGTGGCCGAGCGGCTCGGCTATGACGAGGGGTGCGTCCGGGCGGCGAACCCCGACGTCGTGTACAGCTTCGCCAGCGGCTTCGGTGCGTACGGCCCCAAGGCCCTGCTCCCGGCCAACGACCAGCTGATGCAGGCGATCACCGGGATCGAGGCAGGTCAGGGCGGAGCCGGGCAGCCGCCCACCTTCCTGCGGTGGGGGGCGGTGGATGTCGCGGGCGGCTGGATCTCGGCCTGCGGGATCCTGGCCGGCCTGTATGCGCGCCTTCGCGACGGAGGCGGTCAGTCGGTGGCCAGCAGCCTGCTGGGCGCGGGGATGACACTGAAGTCCGGCGCGTTCCTCGCGGGGGACACGGTGGTCGGCGGACCGGTGCTCGATGCCCAGCAGACCGGCTACGGCGCCGCCTACCGCCTGTACCAGGGCGCCGACGGCGCCTGGTTCGCGCTCGCCGTTCCCGATGCCGCCGCCTGGCTGGGGGTGCGGACGGCGGTTGCCCGCGACGACCTGCCGCTGTCGCCGCCGCGGTTGCGCACCCGGCTGGCGGAAGGGCGGCAACCGGAAGAGCTGGTCCTCGAGGCGGCCTTCCGTACCAAGGACGCGGCGGCGTGGGTGCGCGAGCTGCGCGCGGCCGGCGTGCCGACCGAGCCGGTCGACAACGCCGACCGCACCGAGTACTCGGCTCGGTTCCTCGACGATCCGGTCAACCGGGAGCTAGGACGGGTGGTCACGTACCAGTGGGGCGAGCGCGGCCAGGTCGAGCAGCCTCGTTTCCCGCCGCGGATCGGTCCCGGCCCGCCGCCGCCGGGCCCGGCGGGCATCGCCGGGCTGGGCGAGCACACCGGCGAAGTGCTGGAGTTTCTTGGCTTCGACGCGGCCCAGCGGGCCGCGCTGGCCGAATCGGGGACGATCGGCGGTCCCGCCGCCGACCGGGTCTGACCCACGTGCCGGCCGGACGGTCCGGCCAGCACGGACTTCAAAGGAGAAGCGAATGACCGAGGCAGAGGCGTGGCTCGAGCGTTACCTCCAAGCGCAGGCCGACAAGGACCTGGACGCGCTGGTGTCGTGCTGGGATCCGGCGGTCGAGATCGAGCACCCGATGCGGCCGGACCGCAACTGGACCGGCCCCCTGGACGGCTACCGCCGCACGTGGAAGATGATCTGGGAGCTCACCCCGGACAGCCGCTTCGAGGTGGTCTCCACCGCCTGCGTCGGCAACCGGGTGTATCTCGAGGCGCTGACCGAGATGTCGGACGGGACGATGGTGCCGCACATGAACGTCTTCGAGATCGAAGACGGCAGGATCCGGCGCGGCCGGGTCTACACCGATAAGCCGCGGCGGGACGGCGTTGACATCGAGGGTTACGCGCACGAAGTGAACCCCGTCTCCGAGGCCGGCTGAGCCGGTCACCACGCACGATAACGCTGCGGAAACATGCACGCGATCTTGACGCAACGGCCATTGAAGAGTGAGTATTTGTTCACTACATTGGTCCTACCGTGCTGGATCCGCGGACACCAGTTGGACACGAGAGCCAGGGGTGGCGAGCATTGAACCAATTTCTTCCCTTCATCGTCGTCGGTCTCGCCACCGGCGCGGTATACGGGCTCGCTGGCATCGGGTTGGTGCTCACTTACAAGACGTCGGGCATCTTCAACTTCGGTTACGGGGCGGTAGCGGCGCTGGTGGCGTTCGCCTTCTACTTCCTGTGGGAGCACGGACTGGCCTGGGGCGCCGCGGCCGCGATCTCGGTCCTGGTGGTCGCGCCGATCCTCGGGCTGCTGCTGGAGTTGATGGCCAGGACGCTGAACGGCGCCAGCGAGACGATCAAGGTCGTCGCGACGGTCGGCCTCATCTTGATCGCGGCCAGCATCGGGACGCTGTGGTTCCCGGTCAACCCGCCGACGTTCCCGACCTTCCTCCCGCAGTCCACGGTGCAGATGCTGGGCGTGAACGTCACCTGGGCGCAGATCATCCTGTTCGCGTTCTCAGCGGTCGCCGCCGCGGCCCTGTACTGGTTCTTCCGGTCCTTCCGGTCGGGCATCGTCATGCGCGCGGTCGTCGACAGCCCGGACCTGGTTGCGATGAGCGGCGACGATCCGGTGCTGGTCCGCCGCCGGGCCTGGGTCATCGGCAGCGTGTTCGCCGGCGTCGCCCGCCTTTTCCTCGCGCCCACGCAGCTGCTTGACGGCTCGACCCTGACCGTCGCGGTCTTCGCCGCCTTCGGCGCCGCGGCCATTGGCTATTTCACCAACCTGCCGCTCACCTTCGTCGGCGGCCTGCTCGTCGGCGTGGCCAGCGCGCTGGTCGACAAGTACTCGGCCACGGTCTCCTGGGTGGGCGGCCTGGCCCCGGCGCTGCCCTTCATCGTGCTCTTCGTAGTTCTAATAGTGCTGCCCAAGCGGCTGCTGCAGCAGCGGACGGTCCCGGTCACGATGAAGGCGCGCGACACCTACGTGGCGCCGCCGCGGATCCGGCTGGCGGCGGGCGTGATCGCGCTCGGTCTGCTGGCGGTGATCCCGATCATCCAGTCCGGCAAGGTGGACGTCTGGTCGGCGGCGCTGATCAACATCATCCTGTTCCTGTCGCTGGGCCTGCTGGTGCGCCGCTCGGGACAGATCTCGCTCTGCCACCTGGCGTTCGCCGCGGTCGGCGCGGCCGCGTTCGGGCACTTCGCGGGCGACGGCATCCCCTGGCTGTTCTCGCTGATCCTGGCGGCGCTGGTCGCGGTGCCGGTCGGGGCGGTGGTCGCGATCCCGGCGGTCCGAGTCTCCCGGGTGTTCCTCGCGCTGGCCACGCTCGGCTTCGGCATCCTCATGGAGCAGGGCTTCTACACCCGCGACTTCATGTTCGGGCAGTCACCGATCGGCCTGGCCGCGCCGCGTCCTGGTATCTCGATCGGCCCCTGGAACCTATCCACCGACACCGGCTTCTACTACGTGCTGCTGATCATCACGCTGCTGGTCGTCATCGCGCTGATGGTGATCAACCGCGGGCGCCTCGGCCGCCTGCTGGAGGCGATGTCCGACTCGCCGCTGGCGCTGGAGACCTACGGGGCGACCTCGAGCGTGCTCAAGGTGATCGTGTTCTGCATCGTCGCGGCGATCGCGTCGATGGCGGGCGCGCTCGAAGCACAGCTGTTCAGCTTCGGCATCGGCACCTACTTCCCGTCGTTCAACTCGCTGATCCTGGTGGCCCTGGTGGTGATCGTCACCGTCGGCGACCCGTGGTACGCGGTCATCGCCGCGATCGGCTACTCGGTGATCCCCGCCTACATCACCGGATCAACCACCACCAGCTGGCTTAACCTGCTGTTCGGGGTCGGCGCCGCCACCGCCGCCCTGGGCGCCAACCAGGGGACGATGCCGCAGTCCATCCGGCGCTTCCTCGACCGGCTGGGCGGCCGCCCGGCCCCGGCCGCGACCGGGCAGCCGCCCGTCGCGCCGAAGACGACCGCGGCCGCGCGGGTCGAGGCGGTCACCGCCGCGGCCGCGGCCGGCGGCGCCGCCGCGTCCAAGCCGGGCCTGGCGGTGCGCGACCTTTCCGTCCGGTTCGGCGGCGTCAAGGCGGTCAACTCGGTCAGCCTCCGGGCCCCGTGCGGCGTCATCACCGGCCTGATCGGCCCTAACGGGGCGGGCAAGACCACCACCTTCAACGCCTGCAGTGCCCTCGTCCGGCCCAGCTCCGGGCGCATCACGCTGCACGATATCGACGTCACCCGGGAGTCCCCGCCCCGCCGGGCCCGGCGCGGCCTTGGCCGCACCTTCCAGCGCACCGAGCTGTACAACAGCCTGACGGTCCGGCAGAACGTCGCCATGGGCCGGGAAGCGTCGATGGCGGGTGCCAACCCGGTCGCGCAGGTCTTCAGCTCCCGTCACTCCAACAAGGTGATCGACGCCGCCGTTGAGGAGGCGCTCGCGCTGACCGGGACGGCGTGGCTGGCGGACGCCCAGGCCGGCCTGCTGCCGCTCGGGCAGCGGCGGCTGGTCGAGCTGGCCCGGGCACTGGCCGGACCGTTCGACCTGCTGCTGCTGGACGAGCCGTCCTCCGGGCTCGACGGCCACGAAACCGAGCAGTTCGGCGAGGTCCTGCGGACAGTGGTACGCGAGCGCCAGTGCGGGATCCTGCTCGTGGAACACGACATGAACCTGGTGCGGGAGATCTGCGACCACATCTACGTGCTCGAGTTCGGGCAGCTTATCTTCGAAGGGACGGCCGAGGAGATGCAGAATTCAGCCCAGGTCCGGGCCGCCTATCTGGGCGACTTCGACCTGGTTGAGGCCGCTGACCCGGAGGCAGTCGCCGGAAAACAGCCCGGCGACGCGGACGCCCGCCGGCCGATCGTGACCCGCGAGTAGACCGATGCTGACACTGGACTCCATCACCGCCGGCTACGGCGACGCGACCGTGCTCAGGAACGTCAACTTCGCGGTGGGCGACGGCGAGGTCGTCGCGCTGCTCGGTCCCAACGGGGCGGGCAAGACCACCCTGCTGCGCACCGCGACCGGCTTCGTCAAGCCGCGCTCCGGCCGGATCAACGTGAACGGCGACGACCTCACCGGCAACGCTCCGCACCGGTACACCCGGCAAGGAGTCTGTCACCTGCCCGAAGGCCGCGGCATCTTCCCGTCGCTCACCGTGCTGGATAACCTCACCATTCAGGCACGCGGCGCCGACCCCAAGAGCTTCCTGACCGACTTCAAGGAGATGTTTCCGAACCTGGCCAAACGGCTCGGCCAGACCGCCGGCAGCCTGTCCGGCGGGGAGCAGCAGATGCTGGCGCTGTCCCGTGCGTACCTCACCAGCCCGAAGGTCATCCTGGTGGACGAGCCGAGCCTGGGTTTGGCCCCGCGCATCATCGACCAGATCTACGAGCTGCTCACCGGGTTCGCCGCCCGCGGCATCTCGCTCGTCGTCGTCGAGCAGTACGTACAGCGCGCGCTCGCGCTCGCCGATAAGGTGTACATCCTCAGCCGCGGCGAGGTGGTCCACGTCGGGAAGGCCAGCGAGCTGGACCCGGACGAGATCTACCAGCGGTACCTGGGCATCGAGGCCTGACTCACGCAGGAACGCCGTCTAAGCGCCCGAAACGGGTGCCGCCAGCAGGCGGCACCCGTTCCGCGTTGCTGAACTGCGGCGGTCCGGTCAGGCGTGGCCGACCGCGCCCTCCCGGGGGCCGGGCGTGAAGGTGATGGGCAGCGTCAGCGGCGAGCGCGTGGTGGTGGAGTGGTAGTGGATCTCAGCCCCGTCGGCCAGCCGGATATCGTGCAGGCGGCGCAGCGCCTCCTCCAGCCCGATGCGCAGGTTGAGCCGGGCCAGGTTGGAGCCGGCGCAGCGGTGCGGGCCGACGCCGAAGGCAAAGTGGCGGTTGTTCTCCCGGCCCAGGCAGAACTCGTCCGGCGCGGTGAACTCGGCCGTGTCGCGGTTAGCCGAGGCCCAGTACAGCACTACCTTGTCGCCGTTGCGGATCGCCTGGTCCCCGATCTTGCCGTCGCGCACCGCGGTCCGGGTGATCGAGATGAACGGTGAATCAATCCGCAGCAGTTCCTCGATCGCCTCCGGGATACGGTGCGGCTCCGCCCGCAGCTGTGCGGGAATCTCCGGCTGCCGGCAGAACCGGTGGAACCACTGCCCGAGCGCGGACGCCGTGGTCTCCAGGCCGCCGAGGATGATCAGCTGGATGGTCCCGATGATCTCGTCGTCGGTGATCGGCCGCCCGTCGATGCTGGCGCGGATGACGCCGTTGACGACGTCTCCCCGCTCCGGCTGGCGGCGCCGGGTCTCGATGAAGTCCCTGATCCAGGCCGACAGCCCGAGCCAGCAGGCGCCCGCCTCGGGGTCGTGCGGCAGCGACGCCTTCGCCGCCATGTACGCGACCCGGTCGATGTCGCGCGGCGGCGCGGCGATGACCATCTCGAAGAAGGCCCGGCTGGGATAGGGCCGGGCGAAGTCGTCCATGAACTCGCACGCGCCGGCTTCGATGAAATTGTCGATCAGCCCGCCGACCAGCTCGCGGGTCCGCTGCTCGTAGGCGGCGACCACCTTGGGGGTAAAGAACGGGGTGATGAGCCGCTTGTAGAGCCGCTGGACCGGCGGGTCTACTTCCACCGGAAGGTTGCGCACGGCGATCGGCGCGGTCGGTACGGTCAGCCCGTGGGCCGAGCTGAAGGTCTCCCAGTCCTGGGCGACCTCCAGGATGTCCTCGTACTTAGTGGCAACCCAGAAGCCGTCGTACTTGTCGCTGCGGGCCACCGGGCACCGGTCGCGCATCGGGGCGAGCGTCTCGTACAGCCGCGGGGCGAGCTCGGGGGAATTCGGATCGAAGTGGTGCTGCCACCAGTCATCGGGCATCGGCCCCGATTCCGCTGCGCCCTCGTGTACCGGGCTCCCGGGTACCGGGCCGTCGTGTGCCGAGCCGTGATCCACCGGCCCTCCCTGCCGTCGCGGGCGGATATTACCCTCAGCACGACTCTAACAGGGTGAGCGATTACTTTATAGAGAAAGCCGCCGGGCGGCTGACTAAAGCGGTGCTCATCCGGTTCAGGCCGACGGGATCGCGGGCCAGTCGTTACCGTGGGGTAGCGGCTGGCGGAAGAGCCGGGCGGCGTTGCCCCCCGCCATCATGACCGCCTCGCGGGTGGGGATGCCGGCGAAGCGCTTGCGCAGCAGGTCCTGAGACCCCGGCCAGGTGGAGTCGGCGTGCGGGAAGTCCGTCTCGAAGAGGATGTGGTCGACGCCGATCAGGTGGCGCTGGTCCAGCGTCGCCGGGTCATCAAGCATGCAGAAGTAGAAGTTCCGGCGCAGGGCCTCGCTCGGCGTCACGTCGTAGGACCACGGGTCGCCGCCGGCGCCGGAGTGCTCGAGCACGTAGTCGAGGCGGTTGATAGCCATCGGCACCCAGCCGATACCGCCCTCGCTGAGGGCGATCTTGAGGTCGGGATACAGCGCCGGAATCCCCGCCCACACCCAGTCCACGGCGGCGCAGAAGGCGCCGGCTGGGAAGAGCGATGTCTGCACGTTGAGCCCGCCGCCGGGTGACCCCTGCAGGACGAAGCCGCTGGCCCCGCAGTGCATGGACAGGACCGTTCCGGTCTCCTCGCACGCCTTGAAGAACGGCTCCCAGTGCTTGATGTCGGTGATGGGCGGGAGCTTGAGCAGATGGGGCGACTCAAGGAAGGACACGGACGTGAAGCCGCGCTCGGCGTTGCGCCGCACCTCCTCGCCCGCCAGCACCGGGTCCTTGAACCAGGGTAGCTGCATCGGGATGAAGCGCTCCGGGTAGGCGCCGTGCCATTCCTCGATCATCCAGCTGTTCCAGGCCCGGATGGCCGCCAGGCCCACTTCCTCGTCGGTGTTCATCGACAGCACGCGTCCGGTGAATCCCCAGGCGCCGGACGGGAAGCACAGCGAGGCCCAGATGCCGTCCAGGTCCATGTCCTTCACCCGGGCGTGAACGTCCCAGGCGGACCGGCGCATCTCGTCGAAGTTGAGCGGATCGAGCGTCCACTCCTCCTGCGGGCGCCCGGCCACCACGCTCATGCCGTTGTCCTGGTAGACGCGGCCCTTGTAGCGCCATGCCTCGGAGCCGTCCTCGGTGACGATCAGCTGCGGGGCCTTGTCGCGCAGCTTGGCCGGGAAACGGCTGGCGAACAGGTCCGCCGGCTCGGTCAGGTGGTCGTCCACCGACAAAATCGAGAAGCTCCGCTCCTGCGTCTCGGGATCCGGAAGCAGGTGCCAGTTCGGCCTCGGCATGGTGCGCTCCTGTAGTAGCTAGGCGACCGGGCAGCGAGGACGCTTTCCCGCGGTCGGTGACTCCCTTGGCTATCATAATCCCAGATGATGGTGAACGCTTACTTTTTTCTGGCTGCCACCCGCGCCCTTGGGTGTGCTTCCCAGGTTCTGGTTGGGGTGCTAGCCTGGTAAGTGATTGTTCGCTTATCTTTGCGTTGCCCCGGGGGTGACGTGACAGGGAGGTTCTCGTGTCGTTCAACTGGTTCATCTCGGTGGACGATCACCTGATCGAGCCCGCCCGGCTGTGGCAGGAGCGGCTGCCCCAGCGGTGGCGTGACACCGGGCCGCGCATCGTCCGCGAGGGCAGTTCCGAGTTCTGGGTCTACGAGGACCGGCAGATCGTGACCACGGGGCTCAACGCCGTGGCGGGCAAGCGGCGCGAAGAGTTCTCCCCGGAGCCGATCAGCTACGACGACATGCGCCTGGGCTGCTACGACCCCGACGCCCGGGTCGCCGACATGGACCAGGGGCACGTGCTGGCGTCGATGCTGTTCCCGTCGTTCCCGCGCTACTGCGGCCAGGTGTTTCACGAGGCCAAGGACCGGGAGCTGGGGCTGCTGTGCGTCCAGGCGTGGAACGACTTCATCCTCGAGGAGATGGCAGGCGACCACCCCGGCCGGTTCATCCCGATGATGATCATCCCGCTGTGGGACCCGGTTGCCGCGGCGCGGGAAGTCGAGCGGACCGCCGCCCTGGGGGGCAAGTCGATCGCCTTCTCTGAGAACCCGACCAAGCTGGGGCTGCCGTCGATCCACACCCGCGAGTGGGATCCGTTGTGGTCCGCCTGCCAGGACACCGGGTACGTGGTGTCGATGCACGTGGGGTCGTCGTCCAACCTGATCCGGACGTCCGATGACATGCCGACGCTGGCGTTCATGGCCTACTCGGCGGCGGCGAACCAGGCCGGGACGCTGCTGGACTGGCTGTTCAGCGGCAACTTCGTGCGCTACCCGGGGCTGAAGATCGCGCTGTCGGAAGGGTCGATCGGCTGGATCCCGTACTTCCTGGAGCGCGCCGAGCAGGTGATCGACAAGCAGCGGTTCTGGGCATCGCGGTTCGACATCTCGATGAGCGCTTCCCACGAGCGGGGCGAGGCGCTCGGCGAGGGCAGCTTCGATCTCGACACCGACATCCGCGCGTTGTTCGCGGCCCACGTATACGGGACGTTCATCGAAGACCAGGCCGGGCTGCGGCTGCTCGACATCATCGGCGAGGACAACGTGATGCTGGAGTGCGACTACCCGCACTCCGACAGCACCTGGCCCGACACGGTGCAGCTGGCCGGCAAGTGGCTTGGCCACCTGCCGCAGGAAACCCAGGACAAGATCACCGTCGGCAACGCCTCCCGGGTCTACAACTTCACCCCGGCCGACCCCGCCACCATCGGCGCCTGACACCCACCGGAAGGACGTAACGGAACATGCACGACATCGTGATCCGCCACGGCGAGGTCGTCGACGGGACGGGAGCGCCGGCGGTGCGCGCCGATGTAGCGATCGACGGCGACCGGATCACCGAGGTCGGCGTCGTCACCGACAGCGGCCGCCGGGAGATCGACGCCACCGGCCGCATCGTCACCCCCGGATTCGTGGACATCCACACCCATCTGGACGCGCAGCTCTTCTGGGACCCGGCGGCGAGCCCGTCGTGCTTCCACGGCGTGACCACGGTGGTGCTCGGCAACTGCGGCGTCACCTTCGCCCCGGTCCGCCCGGGCGAGCAGGAGTACCTCGCCGGAATGATGGAGTCGGTCGAGGACATCCCGGCCGAGACGATCATGGACGGCATCGACTGGAGCTGGGAGACCTACGGCGACTACCTGCGCGCGCTCGGCGGGCGGAGCCTGGGCATAAACGTCGGGGGCATGATCGGGCACGCCGCCCTGCGCTACTACGTCATGGGACCGCGCAGCCTCGCGGAGACGCCGGCCAGCGCCGACGACATCAAGGCGATGGCCGACGTGCTGGCCGAGGCCGTCGACTCGGGCGCGTTCGGCTTCTCCACGTCCCGCAGCTTCATGCACACGATCCCCGACGGCACGCCGATCCCCGGCACCTTCGCACGCACGGAGGAACTCGCTGCCTTCGCCAACGTGCTGGCCGAGCGGGGCCGCGGCGTGATCGAGGTGGTGCCGCGCATCGGCGAACGCGACGGGGAAGCGATGGCGAACTCGCGCAGCGAGATGGCCTGGATGGAAGAGGTGAGCCGGGCCTCGGGCCGGCCGCTGACCTTCGCCATTACGCAGAGCGACCGTCGTCCCGGTCTGTGGTCCTGGGTCATGGACGAGGTCGAGGCCGCTCGCGGGCGGGGCGCCGACCTGTGGCCGCAGACCGCGGCCCGCGGCTCGGCGATCCTGTACGGCCTGGAGAGCCGGACGCCCTACGACGCGCTGCCGACCTGGACCGAGCTCATGGCCACGCCCTGGCCGGACCGGCTGGCCGCGCTGGCCGACGAGGACCTGTTCAACCGGCTCGCCGCCGAGGCGGCGGGACCGTCCAAGCTTTCCGGCCCGCTAGCTCCGAAGGACCCGGGCAAGCTCTACCTGCTCCCGCCGGGTGAGGCGAAATACGACGTCCGGCCGAAGAACAGCCTGGCCGCCGAGGCGGAACGGCGTGGCGTCACCCCGGCGCGGGCCTTCCTTGAATACGTTCGGGAGACCAACGGCCAGGGCCTGCTCTACTACCCGGTGCTCAACCAGGACCTCGGCGCGGTCGCCGCGATGCTCACGAACAAGAACGTCGTGGTCGGCCTCGGCGACGCGGGCGCCCACGTCGCGATGACGCTGGACGCCGGCCAGCCGACCTACGTGCTCAGCCACTGGGTGCGCGACGAGGGCCTGCTCGACATCGGCGAGGCGGTCCGCAAGCTCACCAGCGAGGGCGCGGAGCTGTTCGGCATCCCCGGCCGCGGCGTGCTCGCTCCGGGCGCGTACGCCGACGTGAACGTCATCGACCTCGACGGGCTGCGACTGCACACACCGGAGCTGGCGGCCGACTTCCCGCTCGGGGCCAAGCGCTACGTCCAGGCGGCCGACGGCTACGACTGCACGATCGTCAACGGGCAGGTGCTGGTCGAGCACGGACAGCTGACCGACGCCCGCGCCGGGCGGCTGGTAACGCCCGCCGGCGCCTGATCGCAGAGACCCACGATAAGCCCCCCTCCACGATAAGGAAGGCACCATGAGCCAGCAGGCAGTGATCGTCGCGGGCGCCCGGACCGCGATCGGGACCTCGTACAAGGGGTCCCTGGTCGAGACCGACGCCATGGAACTCGCCACCCAAGCGGTCGGCGAGTCGGTCCGACGCTCCGGTATCGAACCAGAGCTGGTGGATGACGTTATCCTCGGCGAGTCGCTCTACGGCGGCGGCGACATCGCACGCTACGCCGCCATCGAGGCCGGCCTGGTGAACGCGCCGGGCGTCGCCCTCAACCGGCACTGCGCCTCGGGGCTGTCCGCGGTGCAGAACGCCGCGGGCTCGATCATCGCGGGCATGGACCGCGTCATCGTGGCCGGCGGCGTTCAGTCCAGCTCGACCATGCCCAAGACCACCAGGCGGGTACCCGGGACCGACACCTGGGAAGAGGACTGGCTGGCGCCCAGCCACCGGGAGACTCCGGACGCGCCGATTCGGGACATGACGATCACCGTCGGCTGGAACGCCGCCGTCAAGGCGGGCCTGAGCCGCGAGGACATGGACGCCTGGGCGTTCCGCTCGCACATGCGGGCGATCGCCGGAATCGACAACGGCAGCTTCACCGACGAGATCGTCCCGATTGAGGTCACCCGCCGCGACGGCACGACGTTCACCTTCGCCCAGGACGAGCACCCGCGTCGCAGCAGCACCCTGGAGAAGCTCGCTTCGCTGAAGCCGCTGCACCCCGAGATCGAGGGCTTCAGCATCACCGCGGGCAACTCGGCCGGCGTGAACGACGGCGCGGCCGCGGTCGTCTTGACCAGCCGGTCGTTCGCCGAGGAGCGCGGGCTGGAGGCGCGCGCGATCATCCGCGCGTGGGCCAGCGCGGGCGTTCTCCCGGCTGACACCGGGCTAGCCCCGTCGATCGCGATCCCGCGGGCCCTCGACCGGGCCGGCCTCAAGATCGCCGACATCGACCTGTGGGAGATCAACGAGGCGTTTGCCTCAGTGCCGGTCGCGGTGACCCGGGAACTCGGGATCGACGACGCCATCGTCAACGTCCTCGGCAGCGGCTGCAGCCTCGGGCACCCGGTGGCGATGACCGGCGCCCGGATGGTGCTCACGCTCGTGCACGAGCTCCGCCGCCGCGGCGGCGGCACCGCGGTGGCCGCGATGTGCGCCGGCGGCGGGATGGCCAGTGCGCTCGTGCTCGAGGTGCCCGCGCCCGCCTGACAAAAGGCGGTCAAAACCGGTCAAAACCAGTTTTCCGAACGGACCCGGCCTGCTCTTGGCCGCATCACACGCTTCACTTCAGGGTCGGCCGGCCGGCAGTGTGTCCTGCGGGCCACCCTGACCTGGGGTGGATTCAGTCCAAGGTGGCCAGCAGGGCGTGCGTGTCCTGCTGGAAGACCAGGATCTCGCTGATCAGCCCGTCCCTGACCCGGAACAGCTCTGCTACCTCCACCGTCGCCGAGCGCCCGGTGGCCTTCGCCGTCCACGTCTGGGTGGTTACCTGCACCGCGCGGTCCTCGCCGCCGAAGATCCTCGGATCCTCGATGACCCGCGTCCAGTACTGCCCGAAGGTGGCGCCCATGGACGCCATCCCGTCCTTTCCGTGGTGCCACCCGCCATGCGGCAGCGACGCGGGCTGCTCGATCTGGATCTCGTCGTGGAAGAGCGCGACCGCGCCGGCCCCGTCGCCCGCCGTGAACCTCTTTGCCAGCTCGGTCACGATCGCCGTGGCGGAATCGTCGTTTGCCATCACTGTCCCCCGTTCGCCGGCTCTATCGCCGGGAAGAATCCCTTCACGGTTCCGTCGCTGATCAGCGCGACCGCCCGGTCGCGGTCGAGCTTGGCCGCGTGCGTCTTTTCCAGCGACAGCATGAGCGCCATGCCGAGCACGGCGCGGGCGGCGATGTCGGGCGATTCGAACGGGAAGCCGTGCCGGTCCTCGACATCGCGCCACGCTTCGGCCAGGCGGTCCATCGCCACCGCGAGGTTCTCCCGGTAGAACCGCCGGGCCACCTGCGGGTCGCCGAACAGCACCAGGCCGAGCAGCGGCAGCACTTCCACCAGCGTCGACAGGAGCTGGCGGTAGAGGCCGGTCATCGTCTCGAGCTGGCGTCCCGGAGTCAGCGGCTGGTCCTTGTCCACGATCTCGGCCGCGGCCACCAGTTCGTCCACCGCACGCCGCAGCGGCTCCACCACGGCCTCCAAGAACAGCTGGTCCTTGCTCTCGAAGTGGCGGTAGATCACGCCCTCGCTGATCCCGCTGCGTTCCGCGATCACCTTGATCGTGGTGCCGTTCATGTCACCCGTCTCGCTAAACGCACGCCTGGCCGCGGCCAGGATTGAGGTCTTCCTGGCCTCAGCGGTGAGCCTGCGGCGCCGCGGCGGTTCCGCTGCGGATTTGGCCGGGCTGGCAGCCGAGTTAGACGCCAAGTGTCCCTCGCTTCTACAGATGACCCTGCCTGCCGATAACTGCAGTGCAGTAAGTGTGCACATACTTTCATGTTAGCGCTCAGGTATCAATCGGAGCGCCTCACCCGGGCGATCACGCTCGCCCTCAATCGATCACCCCCTGGCGCCGACCTGGTCGGGTGGATATGGTTGAGTGTAAGCGTTCGCTTATTATTGATGGGGTGACCGCGGCTTGAAGAAGTTCGAGGACGACGTAGTCATCTCCGGGATCGGACAGTCCGCGATCGGCCGCAGTCTGGGGCGCTCACCGCTCAGCCTGACCGTCGATGCCATCGCCGCCGCCGTGGCCGACGCCGGCCTGACCCTCGACGACGTGACCGGGCTGGCCGCCTACCCGGGCGGCGGGTCGTCGATCGGAACCCCGTTCGCCGGGCCGTCGCTGGCCGACGTCTACGATGCGCTCGGACTGCGGCTGGACTACCTGATGGGCAACTACGAGGGGCCAGCCCAGCTCGGACCGGTGCTCAACGCCTCCCTGGCGATCAGCGGCGGCCTCACCCGGCACGTTGTGGTGTACCGCACGGTGACGGAAGGATCGGCCCGCGGCTGCCCAGGCGGCCGGGCGGCGGCCTCCGGCCGGCCCGTCGGCGTGGATTACGGCGTTCGGTGACGGTCCGGGTCCGATCGGCTACGCACTCCTGGCCCGGCGCCACTTCCGCCAGTTCGGGACGACGCGCGAGCAGCTGGCCCAGATCTCGCTCAACGCCCGCAAGCACGCCCAGCTCAACCCGGTGGCGGTGATGCGCGGACCGCTTAGCATGGACGACTACCTGTCGGCGCGGATGATCAGCGACCCGCTCTCGCTGTATGACTGCGACGTGCACTGCGACGGCGCTACGGCCGTGGTCCTGTCGGCCGCGGACTACGCCGCCGACGCGCCGCGGCCGCCGGTCCGCGTCGAGGCCTTCGGGCTCGCCCCGCCCGTGCGCTCGCAGTACGCGCAGCACGTAGAGCTGCAGCCGGGCCTTCGGGCGGCCGGGCAGCTGTGGAACCGGACCGATCTGCGCCCGGCCGACGTCGATGTCGCCGCTCTGTACGACGGGTTCAGCATCCTGACGATGCTCTGGCTGGAGGCGCTGGGCTTCTGCCCGGAGGGCGAGAGCGGTGCCTTCGTCGAGGACGGACAGCGGATCGGCCTCGGCGGCGAGCTGCCGCTGAACACCCAGGGCGGCCAGCTCTCTGGTGGCCGCCTGCACGGGCTCGGGTTCGTGCACGAGGCGTGCCTGCAGCTGCGTGGTCAGGCGGGCGCCCGCCAGGTCGGTTCCGCCCGGGTCGCGGTGGTAGCCGTCGGGGCGCTGCCGTACGTGGGTTGCCTGCTGCTGCGGGCGGAGACCTGATGACTGAGCTGGTGAACGAGCCGTTGCGGGCCCCGCACCTGGTGCGGTTCGCCTACCAGCGCACCGTCGGCGGCGCGACCGGCCGGTTCCTGGCCGGCTTGGCCCGGCGCGAGCTGTGGGGCAGCCGGACGGCCGACGGCCGGGTCGTGGTGCCGCCGCTTGACCATGACCCGGACTCGGGTGAGCCCGCCCGCGAGTTCGTCCGCGTCGCCGACCGGGGCACGGTGCGCTCCTGGACCTGGGTCACGTCGCCCGGGCCCGGTCATCCGTTGCCGCGGCCGTTCGCCTTCGCGCTCATCCGGCTCGACGGCGCGGACACCGAGCTGCTGCACGTCGTCGACGTCGGCGCAGAGCACGAGCTGGCGGCCGGGCTGCGCGTGCGGGCCGTCTGGCGGGAGCCGCGCACCGGGAGCATCGCGGATATCGAGGCGTTCCGGCCCGACGCCGCGCAGGCCGGCGACGGGCTGCAAGCACCAGAACCGCGACAGGTCGGCCCGGTCCCGGTCCCGCCAGCGGCCGAGCCCGGTGCGCCGCCCCTGACCGCCGACCTGGGACTGCACTACCGCTACGAGCCGGGCCGGGTGCTCTCGTCGTTCCTGCGCGAACTCGGGCGCGGGCGCGTGGCAGGCGGCCGCTGCCCCGGCTGCGCCGCGGTCTACGTGCCGCCCCGGCCCCGCTGCCCGGCCTGCGGAGCGGGCCCCATGGCTCCCGCCGGGGTCGCCGACCGCGGCGTCGTCGTGTCCTACGCGGTGGCCCGCGTCCCGCCCTACGGCAGCGCCGTGCAGGTGCCGTTCGCGTGGGCGTGGATTCGTCTCGACGGCACCGACGTGCCGTTCCCCCACCTGCTGGGGGACCTGCCGCTCGACGAGATCCGGGTCGGCCTGCGGGTCCGGGCAGTCTGGGTTGCGGCCGCCGAGCTCGCCCCGACCTGGGCGAGCATCCGCCATTTCGGGCCGGAGCGATGAGCCGGCGGGTGGCCGTGATCGGCTACGCCGATGCCGTCTGGGATGGCGGCGACGGCTCGAGTGACGCCGAGCTGCTGGCCCCGGTGGCCGCCCGGGCCCTCGCCGCGGCCGGGACCGTCCGTGGCGATGTCGGCGTGCTGTGCACCGCCGGCTATGAGTTCGGCAGCGGCGTGATCGGCTCGATGATGGACGTCCTCGACGTGCTGCCCTGCTGGCCGCCGGTCACCCATACCCACCTGGAGGGCGACGGCGGGTTCGCGTTCGCCGAGGCGTGGGTGCGCCTGCTCTCCGGCGAGGCCGACGTCGCGCTGGTATGCGCCTTCAGCCGTCCGCTGGCGGCGGACCTCGACCAGGTGCTCGGGCTGCAGCTGGATCCCTACCTGGTCGCACCGCTGGGCCCCGGCGCCCGTCACATCGCCGCCCTGCAGGCGCGGGCCCTGCTCGCGGCCGGCCGGTACAGCGAGCGCGACTTCGCCGCCGTGGCCTGTGCCCGGCGCCCCGGTCTGTCGGTCGAGCAGGTGCTCGCCCAGCCCTACCTGGCCTCGCCGCTGCACGCGGCGGACTGCTCGGCGACGAACTGCGCGGGGGCGGCGGCGGCCGTGCTGGCGGTGGAGGGGCCGGCGACCAGGGCGGCGGGGCGACCGGCCTGGATCGCCGGACTAGACCAGCGGGTGGAGAGCGGCGCTCTCGGCCTGCGCGATCTCACCGTCTCCGCGTCCACCCGCGCCGCCGCCGCGCGTCTGGGGCTGCCCGGCTCGGCGATCGACGTCCTCGAGCTGCACGCGCCCTATAGCCACCAGGAGCTGCTGCTCGCCGACGCCGTGGGGGCGGCCGCGGTCGGCGCGCTCAACCCGTCCGGCGGCGTGCTGCCCGCCGACCCGCTCGGCGTGTCGGGGCTCATCCGCATCGGGGCCGCCGCGAGCGCGGTGATGCGGGGTGACGCGGACCGCGCCGTTGGCCACGCCAGCAACGGCCCCGCCCTGCAGCACAACCTGCTCTGCCTACTGGAGGGCGAGAGATGACCGGAACCTGCGCGGTGATCGGCGTGGGGCAGACCCGCTACGCGGCCGCGCGCAGCGACGTTACGCTGGGCGGCCTCGTGCGCGAGGCGGCGCAGCGGGCGCTCGATGACGCCGAGATCGACTGGCGCGGCGTGGACGCGGTCGTGCTCGGCAAGGCACCCGACATGCTCGAGGGTGTCATGTCACCGGAGCTGTACCTGGCCGACGCGCTCGGGGCGGTCGGCAAGCCGGTCTATCGGGCCTATACCTCGGGCAGTGCCGGCGGGGTGGCCGCGTCGATCGGGGTCGGGCTGGTCCGCTCCGGGCTGCACGCCCGGGTGCTGGTGGTGTGCTTCGAAAAGCAGTCGGAGGCGCGGGCCGCGGGGGCCACGCTGCAGCCGCTGCCGTTCGAGGCGCCCTGGCACGGGGGCACGGGAAGTCTGTTCAGCGCGGTGTGTCGCGAGTACATCGCGCGTTCCGGCGCCCCGGCCGACACCGGCGACCTGGCGGCGCTCAAGGAACGGCGCAACGCCGTGCTCAACCCATATGCGCAGATCCGCAAGGCCGGGCTCACCGTGGCGGACATCGCGAGCTCGAGGATGCTCTGGGATCCGATCCGCCTGCTGCATTCATCCCCGTCCTCGGACGGCGCCTGCGCCATCGTGCTGGCCCGGGAGGCGGCCGCCCGGCAGCACCCCCGCCCGGCCTGGGTGCTCGGCTGCGCGGTGCGCAGCGAGCCCGCGGTGTCGCCGGGGCACGACAACGTCGACCCGCGGGCCGGCCGCGACTGCGCGGCGGCCGTCTACCGGCAGGCGGGCATCGCGGACCCGGCCCGCGAGATCGACGTCGCCGAGCTGTTCGTGCCCTACAGCTGGCTGGAGCCGGTCATACTGGAAAACCTGGACCTGGCCGAGCGGAATGCGGGCTGGCGGTTGATTCAGCGGGACGCGACCGCGATGGACGGTCCGCTGCCGGTTAACCCGTCCGGGGGGCTGCTCGGCGCCAACCCGATCGGCGCGGCCGGGCTGGTCCGCTTCGCCGAGGCGGCCCTGCAGGTGCGCGGCGCGGCCGGCGAGCATCAGGTCGACGGCGCCCGGGTCGCCCTTGGGCACGCCGCCGGCGGCTACTCGAACTGCGTGGCGGCCTGGATAGTGGGCCGGGAACGCCCCTGAGCGCCGGGGTCGGCCAGGGCGTCCCAGGTCTGGTCGTTGAGCGGGTTGGCCCGTAGTGGCTCCTTCTTGATCCGCTTCATCGCCTCGGTCCGCTCTGGGTCCTTCACGAACTCGACGTAACGCGGAACCATGAACGCCGGCATCCGTTCGGCCAGGAACGCGTGCAGCTCGGCGTGGTCGAGCCAGGTGTCGGGGTGCAGCAGCACGCAGACCTTGACCTCGTCCTCGCCGAATTCCGAGGGGACGGCGATCGCGGCCGTCTCAGAGACCGCCGCGTGCTCGTTGACGTAGGCCTCCACCTCCATCGAGGAGATGTTCTCCCCCGCCGGCGCATCGAGTCCTTGATGCGGTCGACGAAGTGGTAGCGGCCGTTTTCGTCGCGGACCACGCCGTCACCGGTGTGGAACCAGCCGTTGCGCCAGGCCTCGGCCGTCTTCTCCGGCATGCCGAAGTAGCCCGCCAGCATGCGCCACGGCTGCGCCGTGCGGATGATCAGCTCGCCGATCTGACCGTCAGGCACCGGGTAGTCGCGGGAGTCCACCACCCGGATCTCGTAGCCGGCGGTGACCCACTTGCCGGTGGACGCCCGGTCGGCGCTCACGTCGGGGCCGGCGTAGAGCGGCGTGCCGATCTCGGTCCCGCCGAATGTGGTCCGCATGCTGACCCCGAACCGCGCCTTGAACTGGTCCACCCGGGGCACCACCGGCGCGCCCGCCACCCAGCGCAACGGGTTATCGCGGTCGTCGGGGCCCTCAGGCTGGTCGAGCAGCCAGTTCATCATCGCGGGGATGAGTGCCGTCACCGTGCAGCCCTGCCCGCGCACGTCGTCCCAGAACGCGGAGGTCTTGAACGAGTCGCGCAGCACGACCTGGCCGCCGGGGAAACCGAGCCAGGCCAGCGGCAGCATCCCCGACATGTGGAACACGGGGAACGGGCAGTAATAGACGTCGTCGGCCGTCATGTCCAGCCACATTTCGTTCGGCCAGAACCGGCCCCACGGGACGAGCACGCCCTTCGAGGCGCCGGTGGTGCCCGAGGTGTAGCTGATGCAGGCGATCTCGTGCCGCTGCGGCGGGGAACTGTCGTCAGCCGGTTCGGCCGCGGCATAGAGCTGGGCGGCGGCCAGCAGCGGAATCGGGAAGCCGGCGGGCAGCTCGTCCGGCCCCGCGTCCGGCACGATGACCAGCTCCAGGGCGGGCACGTCGGTCGCGATCTCGGCCAGCCGGCCGAGGAACTCGGCGGCGCAGATCATCCGCCGGGCGCGCGAGTTGGTGATGATGTAGGACAGCGACTGGCCTCGGAAGTCGGTGTTCACGCCGGTCTGCACCGCTCGCAGCCAGGCCAGGCCGAGCCACTGCTCGGCCGCGCTGACCGACGTGCGGACCAGGGCCGGCACGTTGTCGCCGGGCTGCACGCCCGCGTCCCTGAAGGCGCCCGCCCAGCGCAGCGCGCCCCGGTGCAGCTCGCCGTAGGACCGCGACGGCCCTCCGATCTGCCGCAGGAACGGGCGGTCCGGCTCCTGCTGAGCCCACGACTTGATCTGCGCGGGCAGGGTTTCCGCAGGATGGAAGGTCGGTTCGATGTCCGGTGTCCACATGGCGGTCAGAACTCGATCACGCCGCGGATGTTCCTGCCCGCGTGCATGTCCCGGTAGCCCTGGTTGATCTCATCCAGCGGGTAGCTGCTGGTGACCAGCTCGTCCAGCTTCAGCTGGCCGTTCTCGTACATGGAGAGCAGCCGTGGCACCGCCGCCGAGGGCGACATGTTGCCGTACAGGCAGCCCTGGAGCCGCTTCTGAAACATCGCGAGCATGAACGGGCTGACCGGGATGCTGTCTACCCGCATCGGCGCGACCGCGGTCACCACCACGGTGCCGGCCTTGCGAATCGAGTCGAACGCCTGCCCGACGTGCTCGCCGGTCAGCACGCCGAGGGTGATGATGGTCGCGTCGGCACCCTGCCCGTTGGTGATCGACCGCGCGAACTCGGCCGCCTCGTCGATCGAGCCGTAGGCCGCGGTTGCGCCCAGCTTCAGCGCGGTCTCGCGCTTGAGCAGCACCGGGTCGACGGCGATGACGTGGCCCGCCCCGGCGTGCGCGGCCCCCTGCACGGCGTTGATGCCGATCCCGCCGGTGCCCATCACGATGACCACTTGCCCGGGCCGTACCTCGGCCGCGTTGACGGCCGAGCCCCAGCCGGTCGGCACACCGCAGCCGAGCAGCGCGGCCGAGCGCAGCGAGACGTGCTCCGGGATCCGGATGGCGGACCACTCCGGCATGACGCTGTACTCGGCGAACGTGCCGACCAGGGAGGACCGGGCGACGTCGCGGCCCTGGTAGTGCATCCGGTAGGTGCCGTCGAGCTGCGAGCCAGCCATGATGAGCGAGCCGTACTGGCACAGGTTCTGCTGTCCGCTGGCACAGAAGGGGCACCGGCCGCAGCCGGGGATGAACGAGGTCACGATGTGGTCGCCGGGCTTGAGGCTGTGCACTCCCGGCCCGACCTCTTCCACCACGCCGGCCCCTTCGTGACCGCCACAGTAGGGGAAGTGCCCGATGATGCCGTCGGCCTTGGCGATGTGATCATCGGAGTGGCACAGCCCGGAGGCGACCAGCCGGACCAGCACCTCATGGTCCCGGGGGCCGTCCAGCTCCACCTCGGTAACTTCCCACTCGCCGGGCTGCTGCATCAGCACCGCCGCCTTGGTTTTCACCATGCCCTCCAAACGGGACGCCTGCGTACCCGCGAGCCCAACGCAACCATAAGCGAGGAAACGCTCGCTTACTCTAACACGGTCGGGCAGCCCGGCCGAGCCCCCGCAGGCACCGCGGAGCGGACGGCCGAGCCCGCCCAGGCATGGCGGAACGGCCATGCCTTCGTTAGGATAAAAAGTGAACGCTCAGTTCTCGGATACCGCGGGAGAAGGCACACTATGACGGCTGCAACCACCGCCGTCCGCGTCATCGACGCTGACACCCACCTGACCGAGCCGGCCGACCTGTGGTCCGCCCGCATTCCGGAGCGGTTCCGGGGCCGGGCGCCGCGGGTGCTCCTCAACGAGGGAACCGGCCAATGGCAATGGCGCATCGGGGAGCGGTGGTGCAGCCTCGTCGGCAACTACAGCATGGCGGGCTGGCCCGAGTTCCCGCCGTCCTGCCCGCCAACGCTCGCGGAAGCCGACGCCGCCTGTTACGACGCCGCCGCCCGGCTGGCGCACATGGACGCCAACGGCATCTACGCCCAGGTGCTGTACCCGAACATCGTGGCCTTCGAGGGCCACGCGTTCATGGCGATGGACGACCCGGAGCTGAAGCTCGCCTGCGTCCGGACCTACAACGACTACCAGGCCGAATTCGCCTCGATCGCGCCCGGGCGGTTCATCCAGATGGCGATGCTGCCGTTCTGGGATCTGGAGGAGTCGATCAAGGAGCTGCGCCGGTGCCATGGGCTGGGGCACCGCGGCATGCTGTGGGCGGCCACGCTGGACAAGCACGGCCTGCCCGACTTCTCCCAGCCGCACTGGGACCGGCTCTACGCGACCGCGCAGGACCTCGGCATGTCGGTGAACTTCCACGTCGGCGTGGGCAACACCGCCGAGGAAATCGACGCGGCGATGAACCGGGAGAACTACGACCCCGCGGCCAACGCGGCCCGCTCGTCGATGTCGTTCGTCAGCAACATCCGGACCCTGGGCATCCTGCTCACCAGCGGCGTCCTTGACCGGTTCCCGCAGCTGAACTTCGTGTCGGTCGAGAGCGGCTTCGGCTACATTCCGTTCCTGCTGGAGAGCCTCGACTGGCAGTGGATGGGCAGCGGCGCCCACAAGCGCTACCCCGAGCGGCCGCTGCCCAGCGAGTACTTCCGGCGGCAGGTGTACTCGATGTTCTGGTTCGAGCAGGAGTCCCTCGAGCTACTGCACAAGTTCGCCGACAACGTGATGTTCGAAACCGACTTCCCCCACCCGACCAGCCTCTATCCGGGCCCGGCGAGCTACGCGCCGTCGCCCGCCGAGGCGATCGAGCGTGACACCGCGATCGTCGGGGAGGCCGTCATGCGCAAGGTCTTGTGGGACAACGCCGCCCGCGTCTACCACTTTGACTGACAACGGGGCCCGCGGGCCGGCCGCGGGACTGCTCGACGGCCTGGTGGCTGTGGTCAGCGGTTCGACCAGCGGCATCGGGCGGGCGATCGCCGAACGGTTCGCCGCCGAGGGGGCCGGCGTCGTGGTGAACTCGGCTCGCTCAGTCGACGAGGGCAAGGCGCTGGCGGCGGGACTCCCCGATGCGGTCTACGTGCAGGCCGACGTCTCCCGCGAGGAGCAGGCGCGCTCGCTTGTCAGCGCGGCGGTTGACCGCTGGGGCCGCCTCGACATCGTGGTCAACAACGCCGGCGCGGCGGTGATGCTCGATCACCGTGATCTAGACGGGCTCACCGACGGCATGTGGCGCGCGATGCTGGACGTCAACCTGATGAGCGCCTGGTACCTGAGCCGGGCGGCGGTGCCGGCGCTGAGCGTCGCGGGCGGCTCCATCGTCAATATCAGCAGCCTGGCCGGGGTGCACCCGACGGGAAGCGGCAGCAGCATCGCCTACGCCGTGGCCAAGGCTGCCGTCAACCACCTCACCGTGCTGCTGGCGAACACTCTCGGGTCCGACGGGATCAGGGTGAACGCCATTGCCGTAGGGCCCGTCGAGACACCGATGTGGGGCCTTGAGAGCGACCAGATCCGCGCGACGCTGCGCGACCGGACCCTGCTCGGCCGGCCGAGCTGGCGCAGGCCTGCCTCCTGCTGGCCGCCCCGGGCTACGCCACGGCCCAGGTGCTGGTGGTCGACGGCGGCATGCAGTACCGCGTACCGCGGTAAGCGGCCGGGTCCGATCCGGTCCGGACTACCGGATCAGATCATGAAAACTGCCTGAGCCGGGGGATGACCTCGGTTGCCAGGAGCTCGACCTGGTCGAGGTAGCCGGCGCCCTGCTCGGCGGGGCCGAGCATGAACTCGAGTGCAGCCGGCCTTCCAGAAGCGGTGCAGCTGCTCCGCTACCTCGTCCGGCCGCCCGGCCGCGAAGAGGTGGCCGGGCAGCGTGGTCGGCGCCTTGGTGAGCTCGCCCCAGGCCGCCGCCGCCTCCGCGGCCGCGTCGGCTGACTTGCTGACGTGCACGCCGATGAGCATCCCGGTGGGGAACGGCTGGTCGGCCCGCCCGAGTTCGGCCCGGCAGCTGAGCAGGAAGTCCCGCCGCCGGGCGAAGGAATCGGGCTTGAGCAAATACCCGATCCAACCGTCGCCGCAGGTCGCTGCGCGGCGCAGCGAGACCTCTTTCCAGCCGGCCAGCAGGAAGGGGACATCGGGGGCGACCGGACCGAACGTCAGGTCACCGCCTTCGACGCCGCCGGCCAGCAGCGATCGGACGTTGCGCAGGACCGTCTCCATGCGTCGGCCGCGTCCGGCCAGCGGCACTCCGGCCGCCTCGAATTCCGCCGGGTACTCGCCGCCCACCCCGACGCCGACGCGCAGCCGTCCCGGGGCGAAGGCGGCCAGCGTGCCCAGCTGCTTGGCCAGCACAACCGGGTGGCGCAGCCCGAACAGCAGCACGCACGGTCCGAGCGAGATGCGCTCGGTGACGGCGGCGACCGCGGCCAGGGTGACGACGGATTCCAGCATCGGGTGCGGGTGGAGCAGGTGATCGCCCAGGTAGACGCCGTCGAATCCGGCCGCCTCGGCTCGCCGGGCCGCCGTCAGCACGCGGTCGGGCGCGACCAGCCCGGTCCGGGCGTCGGCCACGGTCGCGAGCATCAGCCCCACGGTCGGGCCTGCTTCCGTCACGGCGGTTCCTTTCCTCTGCGGGTGGCTGCGGTGACCGTGGCGCTCACCCGCCATGCCTGGAACTCCTCTGGATAAAGACAGCAGGTCGATCTCTTCCGGGACGTACGCGCCGTCGAGTCCGGCGCTGATGATCATCTTGAGCACCTCAGAGGGTGCGAGGCACTCCTCGCACGCCCCGGGAAGGGCGACGATGCGCACGGACAGGCCCTGGCCGGTCGCGTCTTCGATGTCGAGCCGGTAGCCGTCCACGGCCAGGCTCCCCTGGATGTCGGCCAGGGCAGCGGCGACCGCCTGCCGGTCGCCGCGAGCCGTCCCGGCCGCCGCGCTCGCCCCCGTTGCCGACTGGCCGGACTCAGTCAATGCGCTGCGAGATCGGGTTCGACAGGTGCGGCATCAGCAGCCAGGAGACCGCGATGCCCGGGCCGCCGGCCGCGACCAGCAGAATGTTCTCCGGCCCGGCGAGGTCCAGCTGGCGGTCGTAGCGTCCCGTCGACGGCGCGGTGAGCCGGGGCCAGAGGAATTCCTGGATCTGCCGCTTGTCCCAGCCAGCGGTGACCATTCGCTGCTGCTGCTCGAGGCCGATGACGACGACGAGCCCGCGGTCGTCGCCGCACCAGTCGTCCCGGTGGAGCCCGCGCTGGCGAGCCCGGTCGGCGATGGTGGACAGGATGATCTCCGGCTCATGGGCGAACTCCATCACCTGGACGAAGTCGGTGATCGAGTGCACGGTCACGACGCTGTCGCTGCGCTGGAATCCCCGCTGGACGTGTAGCGGCTCCCAATCGCTGGCCTCCTCGTTCTCGCCGAAGCAGAACGAGTACCGCAGCGGCCAGCTGAAGGTGGCCCGGTCGAGCTCGCCGGGAACGGTCCGGCATACGTTGCGGATCACCAGCCGCAGGGCCCGCCCGATGGTCGCGTTGGCCCGGAAGCCGGGTCCGAAGCAGGCCTGCCCGCTGCACACGCCGATCTCGCTGCGGACCGGGCCGTTGATGATGACGGCGTGCGCGGCGCCGGCCAGGGTGGCGGTCGTGCTGTGCGCGTTCCCCTTGGTCGCCAGGAACGCCCGGACCGCGGCGATGACCGAGGGGAAGTACTCGGGCCGGCAGCCGGCCATGACCGCGTTGGCGGCGACTTTGTCGGCCGTGACGCGCACCATGCGGGTCGGCACCTCGCCCAGCAGCGCGTCGGGTTGCAGGCCGGCCAGCCGGAGCATCTCCTCGACCCGCTCAACGGTCGGCGGGACGATCGGCAGACCGTCGGTCAGCCCCTGATCGAAGTAGTCCTCAACGGCGTCGGCATAGCTGTCGTAGGCGAACTGATGGGTGACGGGCATGTGCCTAGCCCGCCAGCCGCTGCGCCACGGCCTCGGCGACCTGTTCGGCCAGCTCGACGCACTCGTCCTTGCTCCAGTGGCCGGTCGGGTCGAAGGGGTAGCCCACGGTGACGATCGGGTAGTCCGGTGCCCCGTTGAACTTCGCGATCGCCCGCACGGCCGGAACCAGCGCGTCATGAACGAGGCAGACAGCGGGGATTCCGGCGGCCTCCAGGTCGAGCGCGTCGCGCATGCTGCGGGTAGAGCAGCTGCCGCAGCCGCCGAAGCCGGTGACCGCCACGGTGGCCCGGTCGGTGATCTCCAGCCATTGCTCCGGATAGGGCGGGACAGCCACGCTTCCCTTCACCACCTTCAGGAAGCTGGCCAGCTCGTAGCGCTCCTCGAGCAGCGCACCGAGGTAGTCGAACATGATCGCCGAATTACCGAGCCCGTTGCAGATGATGCCCAGTGTCTGACCGCCGAGCGAGGCCGGCCGCGGGGCGATCGCCCCGCGGGCCCGGGCCGGCGAAGCCGGACTGCGCGGGTCAAGAGTCAGCAGCGCCACGTTATGCTCCCATCGCCGTAACCTGTGAATAAGTATACGCTTACTTACAATTAAGTCGATGCCCGATTTCCGGGGTGGCCTGGATCAGGGCCGCGTCGCTGGTGCCTTCGGATGGTCGTAGACGTGCTGCAGCGGTGCGTCAGGGAAGCCGATCCGTGCGAACGAGTCGCGGACCCCGGATAGTGCCCGCCGCCAGGTCTCGATGAGCTGGTCCTCCTTGTCGTAGTCGAAAACCGCTCCGATCCGCTGTTCGACCGCTCCGCCGGGTTCGGGCCGGTTTGCCAGGAGCCAGTCGACGGTCGTGCGCAGCGCCGCGTCGGCGGGGACGGCGTCCCGAAAGCCGAGAGCAGCTTCGGCTGCCCCGGTGTGCGGGATGGTCGTGTTGCGGCTGAAGTTGAACGCGCGGCTCGGCAGCGCGAACTCATATGGCATCTCCACGACCTCCCAGTCGTGGTTCATGTGCTCGGCTATAGCGTCAACGATCTGGCGCATTGTGAACTGCCGCAGATCCGCCAGCGCGAAGTGGCGGCCGGCCGACGTGCCCTGATTGTCGACGGCGAGCAGCACACCGTGCCCGAGGTTCTCGCCGTAGCCGCGGGGGATAACGGCCACCCCGCCGTCCGGCACGATGACGGTACGGCGGCCGTCCAGGATGCGCCGCACGATGCACCACTCGCGCGGTCCGGGCGCGCGCGGACCGTACACATTGGACGGGTAGCTCAGATACGTCGCGTCGTAGTGGCCGGCGCTGTGGGCGGCGAAGAGCGCGTCGCGCGCCTGTGTCATCCGCGCGGCCAGCTTGGGTGCGTAGGGCTCGGCCGCTCCGACCAGCTGGTCCTCGCGCAGCGTGACGGACTGACCGAGCAGCCCGGTGCGTGGGTCGGCCTTCGGCGCCGGGTTGAGGCCGCCGATTGCGATGAACCGGCCGGTTCTGCCCCGGGCGGCCGCCACGCCCTGGACGAGCCGTCCGTAGGAGAAGACGATGAGGTCCCACCACGGCTTGCCGTCCACAGCCTCGCTCAGCGCGTCAGCGAAGTTCGGATCCTTATGGATGTGCTCAACCTCGGCCTCGAACTCGGCCTCGTGAGTGCCGCGATGCATGATCGACACGTCGTAGCCGCGCTCAAGCAGTCCGTTGACGATGGCCGGGCCGGTCGGCCCGGTCCCCCCGACCACGAGCGCGCTCTTGTTTCCCATGGTTTCCTTTCTACCTGCCAGGCCCGGTGATAGGGGTGAGTGTTTGCTCACCCCGCCCGGGCCGGGCCGGCGACGTCCCGCTGGTTCGGGGGCAGAGCCGGTCTGCGCAGTACATCGTGATGGCGTCGTTCATGACCGCCGCGGCTTCCCACTGCGGGAAGTGCCCGCAGTCGAAGATGCCGAACGGGCCGGTGTGCCGGGCGAATGTGAGGGCCGCCCGCTGGGCGAAGGCGGGATAACAGCAAGGGTCGGCCAGTGCCATCAGGATCAGGGTGGGGGTGTCGTTGGCGGTGATCATCGAGCGGCCGGTGCGCTTGGCCGGGTCGACCAGGCTCTCGTAGGTGCCGAAGCTGGCCCGGAGCTTGGCGGCGTCGGCGAACGGCTCGGCGAGGTAGGCAAGGTCCTGCTCGGTGAACGCGCCGGGCGGCGACCACGCCCGGTAATGCCCGGCGACGTAGTCCATCCTGGCCTGCGGCGTGGCCAGCTCGGCCAGCAGTATGTCCGGCTCGGTGGCCGGCCGGTAGCCATGCGAGTCCTCGAACCGGCGCTCGTCGCGGGGCAGGTGCGCGGTTTGATCGGGGAGGGAAGGCAGCGGTCCGTTGAACACCATGAGCCGCTCCACCAGCCCGGGAAAGCGCAACGACAGGTCCTGCACCGCGGCGCCGCCAAGGTCGCCGCCGGCCGCGACTATGCCGTCCAGCCCCAGGTGATCCCGGAGCAGAGCGGCCACGTCCAGGCTGTGTGCCACGACGTCGTGCAGCCCGTCCGCGCCGCGGTCCGAGTCACCGAAACCGCGCAGGTCGGGCGCGATCACCTCGAAGCCGCGGGCGGCGAGCTCGGCTACGTTACGGGCCCAGACGCGGCGCGTCGCCGGCCAGCCGTGCACCAGCAGCAACGGCACCCCGCCGTGCCCCAGGTGCCAGAACGCCAGGCGGCCGCCCCGGACGACCGCGTGCTCGGCCGCGCCGGGGGCAGGCCAGTCCGGCGTTGCGGACTCCGTCATGGCAATAATCCAGCGCACCCGGCACTCCGGCTCACACGACGCGCAGCGACACCGGCACGCCGACGAGCATCGGCATCCCGGTGAGCGGGTCGAGGTCGGCGTCGGTCGCGGTCAGGTGCCCGACGTTGGGCTCGGCGAAGCCGTGCGGGATGACCACCGTTCCCGTCGCCATCCCGTCGTCCAGGCGAGCGACGGCCACCACCGACCCGTGCGGGCTCGTGACCTCGACGCGATCACCATCGCGGACGCCGGCGTGGTCGGCGTCCGCCGGACTCACGTACAGGTACGGGGTCGGCGCGGCATCATTCTGCGTGCCCCAGGTGTACATGGAGTTCGTGTGCGTTCGCTCGCGCCGGTTCCCGAGCACAAGGTCGTGCGCCGGGTGCGCGAGCGCGGCGACCAGGCGCTCGACCAGGGCCGGGGGCGCGAGGTCCCAGCGGCCGCCGGGCAGCACGGTGCGCTCTACCCAGCGGCCCTCGGCGGCGAATTCGACCGGCCCGGACGCGTCACGCAACCGAGCCCACGGAACCGGAACGCCGGCCGCGAGGGCGGCACAGACATCCTCGTCGGAGCACGCATCGGGGTCGAGCCCGCCCGGCAGGATGTCCAGCCCGAGCTGCCGGGCCAGCGTGCCCATGCTCCACCACACCGGCCGCCGGTTTCCGCGCAGCGGTACCGCGGCCGGCGCGTACTGGGCCAGCACCGCGGACAGCTGGACCGGCGTGATCAGGTCGCCGCGTTCGAGCGGGGTAGGACAGGGAAACACGTGGGTCGCCCGCTCCACCGTGGCCGACCGCACGATGTCCCACACGGCCAGCACGGGCAGCTGCCCCAGGGCGGCCGTGAGCCGCTCCGGCTGCGGGAAGGCCGTGACCGGGTTGCCGGCCATGACGAGCAGCGCCCGCAGGTGCCCTTGCTCGATCTCCGCGGGCAGTACCGCGCACGGGAACTGGCCGGCGATGCGCGGGATGTCCGGGTGACTTCTCGATCCAGGGCCGAACGCCGCGGTGTCCGGGGCCGTCGTCCGTGATGGCCAGAACCTCGCGCCGTGGTTGAACCAGCGTCCGCCCGGGCGTTCGAACGAGCCGGTGATGATCTGCAGCGCGTAGACCAGCCACTCGGTGACGGTCCCGGTCGCGGCCATGGTGACGCCGGTGCCCGTGACCACGGCCAGCCGGCGGTGTCGGCGCACGGCCGCGAGCAGAGTCGACACGTCGACCGGGTGAAGGCCGGTGTAGCGCACGGTGGTATCAAGGTCGAACGGCTCGACGGCTGCGCGCAGTTCGTCCACCCGCAGCGCGTGGTCCCGCAGGTACTCATGGTCGGCGCCGTCGCGCAGCAGTTCACGGATGAGGTGCGCGAAGACCGCGAAGTCGCTGCCCGACCGGGTGCTCAGGTGCCGGGTCGCCAGCCGCGCGGTCTCGGTGCGGCGCGGGTCGATGACCCACAGCTCGCCCCGTTCCGCGACCTTGCGCAGGTACCAGACGGGATTGGAGAAGTAGGAGAACCCGCCGTGCGATACGACCATGTTCTCGCCCACGACCAGCAGCAGCGTCGTGGCGTCGAAGTCGACCGCCGGCACGAGCCCTTCCCGCCCCGCCATCAGCTTCGGCACGAGGACCTTGGCGATGCTGTCGACGGTGGTGCTGGTGTAGGTGCTCGGCGATCCGATGCCGCTCATGAGCCGCGTCGCGGCGTATCGCGCGGTGGTGTCTTGGTTCGTTCCGGTGTACAGCCCGACGGCGTAGGGGTCGGACTGCTCGAGGATCAGGTTCAGCTTGGCGGCGAGGTCGCCGAGCGCGGTGTCCCAGTCGACGGGCACGAGCCTGCCGCGGCTGTCGCGCATCATGGGTTCGTCCATGACCGCCGGATCGTCGACCAGCGCGATCATCCGCCGGCCCTTGGAGCAGGCGTAGCCAAGCGAGACCGGATGATCGCGGTCACCGGCCAGCCGGCGCGCCACCCCGTCCTCGACGGTTACCCGCACGCCGCAGCAGGCTCCGCACATCCGGCAGAAGCCCGTCACGGTCTCGCTCACCGCACTACTACCCGGTCGTCCACGCTGCCCCCGGCTCTCTGCGTAACGGCGCCTGCCGGGGATGGTCGGGGTGTGCTGATTGACCACTGGTAGCGCCTCTGCGAGTATTAATTGAGCGTTTACTTACCAATCAAATCTCTATCATGCCCAGCCCCGACGACGCCACCCGGGAGTAACGATGAAGTCCCCGCAACTAACCCCCGCACCCGAGCGATACCTGAGGCAATCGTGATGGACGACAACCTGATGTACCGCAACGAGTTCTACATCGGCGGCAAGTGGACGCCCGGCGCCGGCCAGGAGGCGTTCGACATTGTGTCCCCGGCCAGCGAGGAGGTCGTGGGCCGTATTCCAGTGGCCGTCGAGGAGGACATCGACCGGGCGGTCGCGGCGGCCCGGGAGGCCTTCGAAGGGCCGTGGTCGAAGTTGACCGGGGCCGAGCGGGCCGATTTCCTGGCGGCCGCCGCCGCGGAGTTCCGCAAGCGCCAGCCCGATCTGGTCGGGGCACAGGTAGCCGAGATGGGGATCCCGGTGTCGGTCGGCGGCGGCCAGTGCTCGGCGCTGCCGCCGGTCCTGGAGTACTACGCGGAGCTGGCCCGTACGTACCCGTTCGAGCGGGAGGAAGTCGTCGGTGCGGCGGCCGGCACCGTGGTGTCGGACCCGGTCGGCGTCGTCGGGGCGATCACCCCCTGGAACGGGCCGACGGTGCTGTCGCTGTGGAAGATCGCGCCCGCCCTCGCGGCCGGCTGCACGGTCGTCCTGAAGCCGCCGCCGGAGTCACCGCTGAGCCAGCTGGTGCTGGCGGAAGTGTTCGACGCGATCGGATTGCCGGCCGGCGTGCTCAACGTGGTGCCCGGTGGCCGCGAGGTCGGCGAGCACCTGGTCAAACACCGCGGCACGGACAAGATCGCGTTCACCGGTTCGACGGCGGCCGGCAAGCGGATCATGGCCGCCTGCAGCGACCAGGTGAAGCGGGTCTCGCTCGAGCTCGGCGGCAAGTCCGCCATGATCCTCTGCGACGACATCGACTTCGCGGCCATCGTGCCCGCCTACATCCGGGGGGCGATGCGCAACTCGGGCCAGGTCTGCGCCATGCCCAGCCGGGCGCTGGTGCCCCGCTCGCGGTACGAAGAGGCGGTGGAACTGGCCGCTGGGGCGGCGGCGCAACTGCGCGTCGGCGACCCGTACGACCCGGATACCGAGATCGGCCCGCTGGTCGCCAAGCGGCAGCAGGACCGGGTGCTCGGCTACATCCAGATCGCCCGCGACGAAGGCGCCCGGGTGGCCGCCGGCGGGCGGTGCCCGCCGCACCTGCCGAAGGGCTGGTACGTGGAGCCGACCGTGCTGGCTGACGTCGTCAACTCGATGCGGGTCGCGCAGGAGGAGATCTTCGGGCCGGTCGTGTCGTTCATTCCGTTCGAGGATGACGACGACGCGGTGGCGATCGCCAACGATTCCGTGTACGGGCTCGCCGGAGGCGTGTGGAGCGCCGACGTGGAGCGCGGGAAGGCCATCGCCCGCATGCTCCGCACCGGCACCGTCACGGTCAACGGCGGCATCCCGCCGCACCCGCGGGCGCCGTTCGGCGGCTACAAGGAGTCGGGTCTCGGACGGGAGCTCGGCGTCGAAGGGCTGCGGGCCTACCTGGAGCAGAAGACGATCGCCTACCCGCTGGCCTAACGACCTGCGGCCTGGCGGTCCGTTCAGAACGGACAGCCAGGCCGCAGATCAGGCGACGGCGGAACTCAGACCGCGATGCCGTACAGCTTGGCGGCGTTGTCCCGCATGATCAACCGGATCTGGTCGTCGCTGAGGCCCACCAGCCGGTCCGCGTAGTCGATCGGCTCGACGCAGCCCTCCGGGTGCGGGTAGTCGGAGCCGAACATGACCCGCTCCGCGCCGATGGTGTTGACCAGGCCGACGATGTCCTCCTCGTAGAACGGGGAGATGTGCAGGTGCTCCATCAGCACCTTGCTGGGATGCCCCTCGACCTCGCCGCCGGGCCAGTAACCCTTGCGGCCCATGTGTGCGGCGTGGTCCATGTCGTGCAGCAGCGGCACGACCCAGCCGATGCCGCACTCGAGGGCGACGAGCTGCAGGCCGGGGAAGCGGCCGAAGAGGTTGTTGAGGGTGTAGTTGGCGAGCGTGTCGGCGATCGGCTTGCCCGCGGTCAGGTACCACTGGAACGGGGTCTGGCCCTGCATGGACGGGGTGGCCGACTCGCCGAACTGCACTCCGAGCATCGCCAGGTAGCGCGGGTCGGTGCTGTGGAAGACGAGCTTGGCGTCGGCCTCCTGCAGCCGCGCCCAGAAGCCGTCGTAGATCGACTCGACCGGGGAGTGGCCCCACAGCGGCCCCGGCTTCATGACGACCGCGCGGGCGCCCAGCTGCAGCACGCGCTCCAGCTCGGCGATGGCCAGTTCCGGGTCGAGCAGCGTGATCATCGGCGCGGTCACGATGCGCCCGTCGCGGTTGTAGCCCCACTCGTCGTCGAGCCACTTGTTGTACGCGCGGATATTGGCGTACAGCGCCGGGACGTCGTCGTGCAGTTCGTTCTCGGCCTGCAGCATCATCGTGCCGAGCATGAGCCCGCCCCGGACGCCCTGGGAGTTCATCTTCGCGATGCGCGGGTCGCGCTGCATCATGTCGGGGTAGTCCCAGCCCCGGATGATCTCCTTGTGGACGAACCCTTCCTGGTTCTCCATGTCGTCCAGCATTCCGCGCAGCGATCCGGGCGCGCCAATGTAGTCGGTCTGGATGACTCGCATGTAGCGGAACTGCCGGTCACCGAAGTACAGCTTCCCGCGGCCCTTGGCGTCCACTCGCACGTTGATCGACCGGTCGGCGAAGGCCGGGTCGATGTACCGGGTGAAGGCGTCGTACGGCTCGTAGTAGTGGTTGTCCGCGTCGACCAGCTCGTAGCCGAGCCTGGTCGGGTTGCCGGTGATCTGTGTCACGATGTACGTCCCTCTCTCTTAGGGCAATGCTCAAAAGCTTTCTCCCGAACGGACGCGGCGTCCCCTTGACCGCGAGCTAGCTGCGCAGCAGGCGGCCGGCCGCGACCCCGGGCACGTCCACGCCGTCGGCGCGCGCGGCCACCCCGTTGACCCACATGTGCTGGACCCCGGTTCCGTGTGAGATCAGCCGGTCGGCCCCGCCCGGCTGGTCGTAGACGCGGTGGATGTCGCCTGCGCCGATGGTGTCCGGGTCGAACGCCACCAGGTCAGCGAAGTAGCCCTCGCGCACGAAGCCCCGCTCGGCGATGCGGAAGGCGGTCGAGGCGTGCCCGGTCAGTCGCCAGACTCCCTCTTCCAGCGTGATCGCCTTGCGCTCGCGCACCCAGTGTCCGAGCAGGTGGGTCGAGTAGTTGGCGTCGCAGAGCTGGCTGGCATGCGCCCCGGCGTCGGACAGCCCGAGGATCGTGCGCTTGTCCGCTAGCAGCGCCCCGATCTCGTCGTCGGCGTCGTTTTCCAGCACCACCTTGAATCGGGTGGCCATGTCGTCGGCCAGCGCCAGGTCGAGCATCAGGTCGAACGGGGTGGTGCCGCGCTCCGCCGCCAGCTGGTCGAGCGGCACCCCGATCGTCTCGGCGTGCATCGTGGTCTCCTGCACCGAGACCTTGGGCCAGCGCGCCTTTGCCTCCCAGGCCTCGAGCGTGGCCGGCCGGGCCCGGTCGCGCCAGGAATCGTCCCGGTACAGCGCGGCCCGATCCTCGCGCGGTATCGCGAGGACTTCCTTCCACTCGTCGATCTGGGCCAGTGGCATCGGGTCGTTCATGGTGATCTGCATGACGATCGGCCGGCAGGCGATCTGCGGGTAGACCTCGCCGGGCAGCCCGCCGGCCCGCTCGACCGTGCGCATCGCCGCGCCGGGCTTGTCGGTCCTGGTGACCAGGGCCGTCCAGGTCACCGGGATGTTGTTGCGCACCGAGAGCTCGGAGAACTCATTGAGCCACAGCCCCGGCCCGATCGAAATCGCCAGGATCCCCTTGCCCGCCTCGCCGAGGACCTCGGCCATCGCCCCGACCTCGTCGACCTCGGCGAACCGGCTGGGCACCGGCCGTCCGTAGGCGCCCTGGTGGGCGGGCTGGCGGGAGGTGGAGAAGCCGATCGCGCCCGCGTCGAGTGCCTCCCGCAGCAGCCGCTGCATGGTCGCGACCTCGTCAGCGGTGGCGGTGCGCTCCTCGCCGCCCAGCACGTACAGGCGCAGCGGCGTGTGGCCCTGGAACGCGCCTACGTTCAGCCGCTTACTCAGCTTGTCGAGGGCGGCCATGTACTCAGGGAACGTCTGGAAAGACCAGTCGATGCCGGCGTTGAGCGCCTCCTGCGACATGCCCTCGACGTTCTCGAGCGTCCGGACGATGATGTCCCGGTGCTCGGGCAGCGTCGGTGCCACGCCGAAGCCGCAGTTGCCCATGACCACGCTGGTCACGCCGTGCCAGGACGACGGGGTGAGGTCGGCGTCCCAGAGGATCTGCGCGTCGTAGTGGGTGTGGATGTCGATGAAGCCCGGCGCGAGCACCAGCCCGTCCAGGTCAACGACCTGGGTCTCCGGCGACGGCGAGAGCGAGCCGGGGGGCGCGACCGCGGTGATCCGGTCTCCGGTCACCGCGATGTCCGCGGCCCGGCGCGGCGCGCCGGTTCCGTCGATCAGCTCGGCATTCCGCAGTAGCAGGTCCATGAATCCGTTACTCACTTTCGGCGGGAGCGGTGGCTTCGGCAAGAGCGTCGGCGAACCCGCGGTGCAGGTGCTGCGGGGCGGGCTCGTTGCGGCCGAACACCACGCTGTCGAGCAGCCCGATCCGGACGCCGGGCTCGGTGCGGGCGGCGACCCAGAAGTCCTCCCCGTCCACCACGGTTTCGCAGATCCACGGGGCCATGTCCACGACTTTGGCGCGCTCTTCGTCGCTCAGCCCTGGCTTCAGGTAGGCCGTATGGATGACCTCGGACCTGTCCGGGCCCGCGGGCAGGATCTGCCACAGCTCGATGTGCCGGGCGTCGAACGTCAGGGTGGTGTTCGGGAACAGCTGGTACTGGTAGCTGAAGTGCTGCGCGGTGTCGGTCCACTGTGTCTCGGGCACTCCGCGCAGGGCGTCGATGGAGCGCAGCGCGGAGGCGTTGCGCAGGTGCGGCCCGAACGCGTCGAACGTCAGCACGCCGCCGTAGGCGTACTTCGCCAGCGTCTTTCTGTGCAGGAAGTTGAAGTGGTAGTTCTCGCGGAAGGTGTCCAGCGTGACCTTCCAGTTCGCCGCTACCGTGTGCACGTGCGGCTCGCTGTACGGCGCCCAGTCGGCGAAGTCGAGCATGGCCAGCTCGTCCGTCAGGCCGACCCCAAGGTAGCCGTCCACGTCGATGTCCGGCCCCGGCTTGAGCCGCCCGACGATCAGCCCGTAGCCCTCGGCGACCGGGAGCTCAATGAGCCCCTTGTCGGCGATGCACATGCCCTCGAACCCTTCCGGGGTTGGCACCTTGAACAGGCTCCCGTCGAGGTTGTACGTCCAGGCATGGAAGGGGCAGGTGAACCGCTTGGCCGAGCCGCCGCCGTCGACCACCCGCACGCCGCGGTGCCGGCAGGCGTTCGCGAACGACCGCACCCGGCCGGTCTCGTCCCTGGCCAGCAGGATCGGCATGCCCATGATGTCAACGGTGCGGTACGTTTCCGGCCCGGGCAGCGCGCCGGAGAGCGCCAGCAGCAGCGGGCGGTCGCGGAACAGCACCTCGACCTCGCGGTCGTGGTGAGCGCCGAGGTACACGTCCGTCGACAGCTCCATGACCTCGTCGGCGAGGTCCGTCGTCTTGTTCTCGATGTGGTCAAGCAGCCGCCGCGCGAGGCTGTGCTCGAGAGCTTCCCTGTCCATGGCTAGCCTCCTGAGGGCGTTCCCCTGCAGTTTAAATCAGTAACTATTCACTCTGCAATGCAGGCGCGGTAAGAGCTCAGCGGCCCGCCGTGACCAGGTAACGGGCGACGACCACTTCCGCGCCCGCCAGGATCATCGGCAGGGCCACGGAGGCATTGAGGGCGTCGCCGAAGTCCCCGTCGGCGTCGACCCGGCGGGCGAGCACGCCGTGCGGGCCGAGCGTCAGCGCGACCGGGCTCGGGGGCCGCCGCAGTCGCCGCGCGGGTTCGGGGAAGCACCAGCTCCACTGGCCTTCGGCGGTGGTGAAGCACAACTCGACGTACTCCCCCCGCGCCGGGCAGCGGCGCAGGCTCCCCAGGGTGGCGGACAGGAACTCACTGTCGCGGGATGTGTCGTCCGTGCACGCGCCGCGGAGAAAGGACGCTAGCGCCATGGCCTCGTTCCCATCGTCTCGACAAGTAAATGTTCACTCATTAGCAGCGTAGCATTGATCGCCGTCGAGGACCAGTGCGGGCCCGCGCCCTCGCCGGTTGCCCTTGCCTACTCCGGATCCGGGATCGCGCGCAGACGGGAGGCCAGCATCAGCGGCGTGACGCTGAGCACGCCGGACTCGACTGGGAGGGTGGCCCCGGTGATCCACCGGGCCTCGTCGCTGGCCAGGAACGCGGCCGCCCAGCCGACATCCCAGCCGTCGCCGGGCGTGCCAAGCAGGCCGGCCTCATTGCGCATCGTCTGGTTGAATTTCTCCTGCGCCGGGCTCAGGTTCTGCACCGAACGGACCATCGGGGTGGTGATGTGACCAGGCGCGATCGCGTTAACCCTGATTCCGTCGCGGCCGTGTGAGTACGCCATGTCGACGGTCATCGCGATCATCCCGCCCTTGGCCGCGGAGTAGGCCACGGTGTTGTCGCCGCGCAGCGCGGAGACCGAGGCGATGTTGACGATCGCGCCGCCGCCGCGTGCCGCGATCGCGGGCACCGCGTACTTGGACGCCAGGAAGCAGCTGCGCAGGTTGACAGCGAGCGTCAGGTCCCAGACTTCCTCGGTGGTCGTGACAACGTTGCCGACGGCTGCCCGGCCGACGTTGTTGACCAGGATGTCAAGTCCGCCGAACGTGTCCACCGCGTCCGTGACCATGGCCTCGCACGCCTCCGCCTTGGTGACGTCGGCCATGTGCACCTTTGCCTTGCCGCCCTCTGCCTCGATCATGGCGAGAGTCTCTTCGGCGCGCTCGGGGTACAGGTCTACGAGCAGCACGCTCGCGCCCTCCCGGGCGAGCACCACCGCGGTCGCCTTCCCGGTGCCGATTCCCGGACCGGGCGTGGAGCCCGCTCCGGTCACGATCGCCACCTTGCCTTCGAGCCTGCCTGGACGCGAAACCGCCATCGTTACTCCTCCTTGAGTTCGTTATTACCAGCGGGTAAGCAGTGCCGCGCCCGCCTCGAAACCGCCAACATTTCCCAGCGCCGCGACCTCGGCCCCGGCGACCTGCCGGGCGCCGGCCTCGCCGCGCAACTGTCGCACCGCCTCGGCCACGTGACCGAAGCCGGCGTGCAGCCGCCCGCCCGACAGCTGGCCGCCCCAGGTGTTCAGCGGCAGCTCGCCGGACAAGTTGATCCTGGTACCGCCCTCGACGAACGCCCCGGCCTCGCCGGGGCCGCAGAAGCCGAGGGCCTCCAGCCACCAGACGCACTCGATCGTGAAGCCGTCGTAGAGCTGTGCCACGTCCACATCGGCCGGACCCAGGCTCGTCCTGGCCCACATGGCCTGGGCCGCGGCATAGCCGACGCGGCCCATGTCTTCCCACTGATCCCAGGACGGACGCCCCTCCACCTGCCCCCCCACCGCCTCGATCCGAACCGGAGAGCGCAGGTCGGGCGCGGTCTCGACGGCGGACACGATGATCGCGGTGGCGCCGTCGCAGGGGACGTCGCAGTCGTAGAGGCAGATCGGGCTGGAGATCATCCGCGAGCTCAGGTACTCCCCGACGGTGAGCGGCTTGGTGTAAACGGCGTCCGGGTTCAGCGCCGCGTGCGCCCGCTGTGTGACCGGAATCCAGGCGAGCTGGTCGCGGGTAACGCCGAACTCGTGCATGTACCGGGCCGCGAACGGGGCGACCTGGCACGCCGGCGACAGCATGCCGACCGGCAGCAGCCAGGCCAGGGGTCCCTCGGCGGACGGCTTGGCGGCGCCGTAGGCCGGGCGGCCGCCCGCCTTGCGGGCCGCGCTGCCCTCCTTCACCGTCCGCCAGATGACGGCGTGCCTGGCCTGCCCGCTGGCCACCGCCAGGGCCGGGCCGAAGAAGGGCAGCACCATCCCCTCGACGAAACCCTGCCGCCACCGGGGGGTGATGCGCAGCGCGTCCTGGACCTCGTACAGGTTCCCGTTGGCGTAGCCGGGCAGGTTGGCCGCGCCGCCGCCGGGAAACATGGCCAGCCCGTCGAGGTCGTCCACGCTCAGCCCGGCGTCGGCCACGGCGGCGAGGATCGCGTCGATGGTGAGCTGAAAGCCCGAGCGGTCGAGCTGCCGCCCGATGGCGGACTGGCCGATGCCGGAGATCACCACTCGCCGCTCCAACAGCTCAGTGCTCACCGGAGCGCCCCGCTCACTAAAAGCCCCGCCCACGAGGCACCGCCACGAAGCTCGGGATCGCGAACCCGCCTGGACCGGGCTCGAAGCCCACGTCCACGGTCATCCCGATCGTCGCCGCTTCCGGCGGGCAGCCCCGCAGTCGGCCGGTCACCCGGACGCCGGGGTGGTCATCAAACTCGACCAGGACGATCGCGTACGGCACCTCCAGGTCGGGCAGCCACCGCTGGTAGTTGACGGTGCAGCTGTATACCCGGCCGGGTCCGGTGATCTCCGCGGCGAGCATCTCGCGGCCGCGGCAGGCACGGCACAGGCCGCGCGGCGGGAACGATTCCGTCCCGCAGGCCACGCAGCGCTCGACGACCAGCCGGCCCTCGGCCGCCGCGGCCCAGAACGCCGCGGTCTCCTCGGTGACTCCCGGGGGTATCCCCACGGTCGCGTCCACACTGCCGTCCATTCCGGGTGCTCGCTACTCTGCTCGTCCGCTGTGGTGCCTGCGCTCGACCTGCGCACTGGGCTGGCTCGCCATGCTAGGCCACTGAGCTGGGATTCTGTGCCAAACTGCCCTGCTAGCTGGCCCCGCTAGTCCGCCCGGGCGAGCTCGTGGTCGCGGATGCCGAGCAGCCGGGCCGTGTTGCCGCGCAGCACCTTGCGGGTTACCACGGCGTCCCGGCCGGCCAGCCGGACGAGGTAGTCCTGCGGTTCCCGCAGCCCTTCCGGGTGCGGCCAGTCGGAGCCGAACAGCACGTGGTCCGGCCCGAGCGCGTCGATCAGCTCGTCCACGTCGTCTTCAGGGAACGGGCAGATCCACAGGTGCTCGGCGAGCGCCTCGCTCGGCTTGTCGGGCAGCCGCCCGCCGATCGACCCGCCCCGGCGGCCCAGCGCGGCCGCCTTGTCGATGGTCTTGAACAGCGGCTTGAGCCAGTTCGAACCGTTCTCGATCGACACGATCTTGATGCTGGGGTGGCGGCCGAAGAGATTGTGCAGTGCGAGCGCGATCATCGTGTCCACCAGCGGGCGCTCGGTGTTGCATAGCGCCCACTGCAGCGGCGTCTGCGCGTGCGACGGGTTGTCGGGGTTCTCCGACCACAGCGGGCCGTAGAAGTGGTTGTAGCCGCTGTTTGACACATGGAACGCCACCGGGATCCCGGCCTCGGCCGCGGTGGCCCAGAACGGGTCGTAGTACGGGTCCGCGGGCGAGCGACCCGCCCCCGGGCCGCCGGCGACGGGGCCGGGCGCCACGTGCACTATCCGGGCGCCGGCGTTGATGACGCGGCGCAGCTCCTTCATGGCCTCGTCCAAGTCGACCAACGACAGCATGGGCACTGCGAAGACCCGGCCGTCGGCGCCGTAGCCCCAGTCCTCTTCGAGCCAGCGGTTGAATGCCCGCAGGCTGGCGTAGAGCAGGCCCGTGTCGCCGCGCATGTCGTATTCGACCGCGACGCCGAGGGTCGGCAGCAGGATCGCCGCCTCGACCTCCTGGGTGTCCATCAGCGCGAGGCGCGCCGCCTTGCTGGTGAACTCGGGGTGGTCCTTGGCACTGACGACCTCACGGTGGGTGAAGCCGTCGGCGACCCCGCCGACGAACAGGCCCTGCAGCGCCCCGGGAGCCGAGGCGTAGTCGCCCGGCATCACACTCATGAACGTCCGCTTGCTACCCAGATAGATGCGCCCTAGCCCGTCACCGCCGCGCTCCACCCGGATCGTCTCGGCCCTGTAGCGCGACTCGATGTGACGGGAGAAGCAGTCGTCCGGCTCGTAGTAGTGCTCGTCGGCGTCGATTAGCTGGTATTCCATCACCGCGCGCACCTCATCGCTAAAAAAGTGAATGATCAGTTATTTATGTTCTAGTGCGAGGGGCCGTCGTGTCAAGGTGGGCCCGTCTGGCCGGGGGCGGAACGAGCCGCGGCGCGCGCCCGTAGCGCCAGCATCCCCGCAGTTCATAATATGAGTGAGTCTTCGCTTTCCAAGGGATCAGGTACGGATGAAGGGCATCGCATGAACGCACTGGACCGCTTCCGGCTCGACGGGCGGGTGGCGATCGTCACCGGCGCCTCGGCCGGGCTCGGGGAGGGCATCGCCCGGGCGCTCGCCCAGGCCGGCGCCCGGGTGGCCGTGGTCGCCCGGCGGTACGACCGCCTCGCCAAGCTGGCCGACGAGATCGGCGGCGTGCCCGTCGTCTGCGACCTCGCCCAGCTGTCGGAGGTGGCCACGGTGGTGCCCGCAGTCCGCGATCAGCTCGGCGCGCCCGAGATCCTGGTGAATGCGGCGGGCAACTACGTCAGCCGCGACCGGGCGGAAGACGAGGACCCCGACGCCATCCGCCGTACCCTCGAGCTCAACCTGGTCGCGCCCTTCCGGCTCGCCCAGGACGTCTACCCGCACATGGCCGCCGCCGGCCGGGGCGCGATCGTCAACATCTCCTCGATCGGCGGCCAGGTCGGCATCCCCGGCATCCCCCAGGCCAGCTACGCGGCGAGCAAGCTCGGCCTGTCCGGCCTCACCGTCGAGCTCGCCGTCCAGTGGGCCAGGGACGGCATCCGGGTGAACACGATCGCTCCCGGCTTCTTCCGCAGCGAGCTCACCGGGGCGATGTACGAAGACGAGCGCACCACGACGTGGCTGCACCGCAACACCCCCCTGCCCTACGACGGCACGGTCGACGACTTCACCGGCGCCGTGCTGTGGCTCACAAGCGACGCGGGGCGCTACGTCACCGGCCAGACGATCATCATCGACGGCGGCTGGACCGCCCGCTAGCGGAGACGGCTGAGCCGGCTAACTCCGGCTGGCGCGGCCCGCCTGGATGGCGCGGCGGGCCTGGGCGGACGAGACCGTGACGATTCCGTCGTCATAGTGCTCGAGGATGAGCGCCTGAGTCGCCGCGAGGTGGGCACGGGCCAGCTGCTCGGCCGCGGCTGCCTGCCCGGCGGCGATCTCGGCGGCGATGCGCCGGTGGATCTGGACGGCGTGGGCGGCCTCGGCGGGTTCCGGGTACTGGCCGCGCCTGGTCATCGCCTCCGCCCAGGCCTGTTCCTGGGCCGACCACAGCGCGACGAGGCTGCCGACCACGTGCCGGATGGTCGCGTTGGGGGTGAACGTCACCAGCAGGTCGTGGAACTCCCTGGAGACCCGGGTGAACGCCACGCCGTCGCCGGTCAGCGCGGCGGACTTCTCGATGCTGGCCTCGAGCTCGGGAACGACCGTCTCGGCCCGGTCGACCCGCCGGGCGCATTCCGCGGCGCACAGCGGTTCGAGTGTCCGCAGTCCGGCCCCCAGGTCGCCGAGCGTGACCCGGCGGGCCTGCAGCGCGAGCCCGAGGTGGTACGCCGCCGACGACTCGTCGGGACGGTGCACCTCGGCGCCGCCGACGCTGCCGCGCCGCACCGTCACCAGCCCCTCGGTCTCCAGGATGCGGATGGCTTCCCTGATCGACGGGTAGCTGACGCCGAACTCGCCCACGAGCTGGTCCTGGGTAGGGAGCCGGTAGCCGGGCGGGCCGTCGTCGGCCAGGATACGGGCGCGCAGCTCACCGGCCACCGTCTCGGCGATGCGGTGCTCTGGGACGCGGGCGCGGCCGGAATCGCTCACCCGGCGGCCCGCCGCTCGCAGACGCCCGTCATCCAATCAGCCCTATCCATCTGTATCTGTTCATCCAGTACCACTGGCAGCCAGCCTAGCAATCATTACAAGGATCGATCTATCGTGTCGCCATGCAAGTCCTCCCGGAGCGCGACGCAGGGATCGTCGTCCGCGTCCTGCGCATAACGCAGCGATTCCCTGATGTCGAGGCGATAGTCGACGGCCCGGTCCGGGTCAGTTACGCCGAACTGGGACGGGAAATCGTGCGGTTCACCCGAGCGGCCATGGCGGCGGGCATCGGACCGGGGGACCGGGCGGCCATCTGGGCGCCCAACGGCCACCGGTGGATAATGGCGGCGCTCGGCGTTCTCGGCGCCGGAGGTGTCGTAGTGCCCCTCAGCAGCCGGTTCAAGGGTGCCGAAGCCGCCTATGCCCTCGGTAAGTCGCGCGCTCGCGTGCTGTTCACGGTGAGCCGGTTCCTCGGCTGCGACTACCCGGCGATGCTCCGCGACTGGCTGTCGCAGGCCGGGCAGGCACTGCCCGGGCTCCGCGAGGTGGTTCTCCTCGACGGGCCATACGCCACGGGTACCACGGACGCCGCGGCCAGCGCGGATACCCCGTGGGACTCGTACCTGGCCCGCGGCGGCCAGGTCGGCGAGGCCGCCGCCAGGGACCGGATCGCCGCGGTGGCGGGCGATGCCCCGTCCGACATCCTGTTCACCTCCGGCACGACCGGGCGCCCGAAGGGCGCGGTCAGCACCCATGCCCAGGTAGTCCGCCTGTTCGAGGCCTGGACCGACATCGTGGGGCTGCGCAAGGGGGACCGCGATCTCATCGTCAGCCCGTTCTCGCACACCTTCGGGTTCAAGGCCGGGTGGCTCGCGGCGCTGATGCGGGGAGCCACCGTCATCCCGGTGCCCGTGTTCGATGTGGCCAGCGTGGCCCGGGTGGTCGCGGAAGAGCGGGTCACGTTCCTCTCCGGCCCGCCGACCCTGCTGCAGGAGCTGCTGCTTTTCCGTGACCGCGACCTCTTCGACCTGTCGTCGCTGCGCACCACGGTGACCGGTGGCGCCGACATTCCGGTTGAGCTGATCAAGCGGCTGCGCAGCGAGATGACCTTCGAGACGATCTTCACCGGGTACGGCCTGACCGAGACCAACGGCCCAGCCTCGATCTGCCGTGCCGATGACGATGCGGAGACCGTCGCGAACTACAGCGGCCGGGCGATGCCCGGCACCGAGCTGAAGATCGCCGGGCCGGACGGCTCGGCGTTGCCTCCCGGGGAACTAGGCGAAATCGCATACCGCGGCTACAACGTCATGATCGGGTACCTTGATGACCCAGCCGCCACCGCCGCCGCGATCGACGCCGACGGCTGGCTGCGCACTGGCGACATCGGGCTGCTGGACGAGCGCGGCTACCTGAAGGTGACCGGGCGGATCAAGGACATGTACGTGGTCGGCGGCTTCAATGCCTATCCGGCCGAGATCGAGGACCTGCTGCTCGGGAACGAGGATATCGCCCGGGTGGCGGTCATCGGCGTGCCCGATGAGCGCTTGGGCGAGGTCGGCGCGGCCTTTGTCGTCCCCCAGCCGGGCGCGGCCGTGTCGCCGCAGGAAGTGATCGCGTGGGCCCGGGCGAGGATGTCGAACTATAAGGTTCCCCGACACGTAGAGATCTGCGCCGCCCTGCCCACCAACGACGTCGGCAAGGTCATCAAGGATGCGCTCCGCCGGAACTGGCAGGAACGGCCGTCGTGACCGGAGGTGTGCTAGAGCGACGATGACGACCATTCCCACGATCCCGAGGCTGCTTGACAGGGCGCTGGCCGAGCGGCCGACCGCGACGGCGGTCTTTGCCCGCAGCGGGACGCTGACCTACGCGGAACTGGACGCGGCGGCCGATTTCGCAGCGGGCGCACTCTGGGGACTCGGCGTCCGCCCGGGTGATCGTGTCGCGGCCTGCCTGCCCAATGACCTCGAGATCGTGGTGGCGTTTCACGCCACCCAGCGGATCGGCGCGGTCTGGGCAGGCATCGGGGAGAACCTCACGTCGGCCGAGCAGCAGGCGCTCGCCGCCGTCTGCGAGCCGACGGTCGTGCTGGCCGGCCCGCGATGCGCGCTTGACGGCGCGGCAGTGACGCCCGGCGGGGGAGTGGTTGACGTCAGCCGCTGGGCGGACTTGACGAACGCGCGCCATGACGCCCCCGCGGTCGCGGTCGATCCGCATGCCCCGGCCGCGATTGCGTTCTCCAGTGGGACGACTGCGGCACCCAAGGCGATCGTGCACAGCCAGCACAACCTGGTACTTCCCGCGGCCGTCCTCGTCGCGGACCGCCGCTGGGGACCAGATCTGCGCAAGGGCGACTGCTTCCCGCTCACGATCTTGAACCTGCAGGTGCTCTCAACCCTCGTGACGGCGCTGGCCGGCGGGTGCTCGATCGTCATGGACCGGCGCGATTGCGCGGGTGTAGCCGAATGGATTCAGCGGGGAAAGGCCACCTGCTGGAACGGCGCCCCCGCCCAGCTCTTTGATCTCGCCCGGCGTGCGGACCTCGCCCTGAGCCCGGCCACCGAGGTGTGGGTCGGCGGGGCCGGCTTCCCCGGGCACCTCCGCGATTCCTTCGAGGCAAGTTACGGGATCCCCGTCACGGCGACCTACGGGCTGTCAGAGGCGCCGACAGTGGTCGCCATCGATCCCGTCGACGGCACGCATCGGCCGGGATCGAGCGGCCGGGTGCTGCCCCACCTTACCGTCGCCGCGTACGACGACAACGGCCAGCGACTGGCAGCGGGCGGCATCGGGGAGCTGCGCCTGTCCGCGGCGACGGCGGGACCGTGGGCTGGCCTGTGGCGGCCGCCGCTTGGTCACTGGGACGGCGGGGCACTGCGCCCGGCCGCGGACGATATGGTGGCGACCGGCGACCTCGGCCACGTCGACGCCGACGGCTGGCTGACCATGGTCGACCGGAAGAAGCTGATGATCGTCCGCGGCGGTGCGAACGTGTCGCCCGCAGAGGTCGAGGCCGTGCTCGCCGGGCATCCCGCGGTCGCCGAGGCCGTGGTCTTCGGCATCCGCGATGACCGCCTCGGTGAGCGCGTCGCGGCGCTCCTCGTCCCAGCTGACGCTGCCCTAGACGCTGACTCGCTCGCGTCGTTCTGCGTCGGGCGGCTCGCCCGATACAAGGTCCCCGAGGTGTGGGGCCGCGCTGCGGCGCTCCCCCGCAACGCGATGAATAAGGTCGTCCGCGGCGACCTGGAAACCCTGCTGCGCTCGTCGCCGGCGCTGTGAGTCCCGGCCGGATTTCATCCGTGCCAGATCAGTCACACCGACCGTTACTAGCAATCCTTATAAAGATTCGATTATCGTAGGCGGGTGGACTTCACGATGGGACCCGGTGCTGCGGCGCTTCGCGCCGAGCTGCGACAGCTGGTGAAAGAGCACGTGCCGCCGGATTACCTGGGCGCGTTCACCGACAACCCGGCCGACCTGGAGATCGCCCAGCGGTTCTGCCGGCTCCTGGCCGAGCGCGGCCAGCTCTGCCTGGCGTGGCCGGAAGAGTTCGGCGGCCGCGGCGCCTCGGCCTGGGAGCAGACCGTGGTCCGCGAGGAGATGTGGGCGCACCACGAGCCGCGGGGCGCGCAGTACATGGGCGTCAACTGGGTTGGCCCGACGATCATGCGGCACGGGACGCCCGAGCAGCAGCGGCTGCACCTGCCGCACATCGCCCGCGGCGAGGTGATCTGGTGCCAGGGCTTCAGCGAGCCCGACGCCGGCTCCGACCTCGCCTCGCTGCGTACCGCCGCCCGCCGGGAAGGGGCACCGACGGCTGGCGGGTTTACGGCCAGAAGATCTGGACCTCCTACGCCACCATGGCGCAGTGGTGCTTCCTGCTCGCGCGGACCTCGACCGGGGAGAAGAAGCAGCAGGGCCTGACGATCTTCCTGGTGCCGATGTCTCGCCCGGGCATCGAGGTCCGGCCGATCAGGGCCATGCTCGGGCCGCACCACCTCAACGAGGTCTTCTTCGACGGCGTCAAGGTTACCGAGGCCGACGTCCTCGGCCCGGTGGACGAGGGCTGGCGGGTCGTCCAGGAGGTGCTCGCGTTCGAGCGGGTGGGCATCGCCCGGTACGCGCGCTGCGAGCGGCTGCTGCTGGCCGCCCCGCGCATCCTCGGCGACCAGTGGGAGGAACTGCCCGAGGAACTGCGCGGCCGGTGGGCGCGGATGCTCACCCACTGCCGCCGGGCCCGGCTGCTCGCCTACCGGGTGGTCGCGTTGCAGGGCGCGGGCACGGTGACGCCGGGCGACACCGCCGCCTACCGGATCGCGGTCACCCGGCTCGACCAGGAAAGCGCCGAGGTGCTGCTGGAGATCCGCCACCTCGCGACGCTGACCGGGGCGGACGGCAACTGGTTCCTCGGCGAGGTGGAAGATCACTGGCGTTACTCGCAGGCGTCCACGGTGGCCTCGGGCAGCATCGAGATGCAGCGCATCCTGCTGGCCCGCGCCATGCTGCCCGCCCCCGCCAAGCCCGCCAAGAAGGCGTCATGAACATCGACCTCAGTCAGGAAGCCCTGACGTTCGGCACGCTGGCCAGGCAGGCGTTTGAGGGAGCGGGGGCAGCCGCGCTCGTTACGGATGCTGAAAACCAGCCGGCCCGGCGGGAGAGCATCTTCGCGCCGGTGCTGGCGGAGCTCGGCGCGTGGCAGCTCGACCCGCGGCACGATCCCGACGACCTGGAGGCGGCGGCGGCGCTGTGCCGCGCGGCCGGGTACTGGTGCGTCGCCTACCCGCTGGCCGAGCGGCTGGCGCGGCCCGCCGACCTCGACGTCGACGGGCTTCTCGTCGTCGACGGGGCTAGGCCCGCGGCCGCCGTGGCCGAGCTCGACCTGCGCTGGGCGACGGTCACGCTCGACGGCAAGCGCGGTCTCGTCGAGCGGGTGCGGCCCGCCGGCCCGCCGCGGACGACCGCATTCGTCGCGTCGCTCGAGGTGTCGCCGGTTGACGACGCCGGGGCCAAGGACCTGGCGCTGGCGCTGGTGCTTCCGTGCTGGACGCTGCTCGGGATGCTAGACCAGGCGATTGACCTCACCCGGGATTACGTGCTCGTGCGGCATCAGTTCGGCCAGCCGCTGTCCGCCTTTCAGGGCGTGCAGTTCCAGCTCACCGAGGCGGAGGTGGAGCGCAGTGGGCTGGACATGCTCGCCAGGTACGCGCTGTGGAGCATCCAGGCGGGGCTGCCGGAGGCGGCCGACGACGCGCTCGCGCTGCGGGTGGCGGCGATCGAGGCGGCCGAGACCGTGTTCCGGGTCGCGCACCAGCTGCACGGCGCGATGGGCTTCTGCGACGAGACCACGCTGTCCTGGCTGTCCAGGTACAGCCAGCCGCTGCGGCGGCTCCCGCTCGGCCTGTCCGCGACCCGCGCGACGCTGGCGAGGCAGCTGGGGCGCGGCGGACTCACGGGCTTGTTTAATGAGTAGGCCGATGAAATACGAACTGCCGCCAGAACTCACCGTCTCGGCCGAAGGCGCGGTCCGGGTGGTCACCATCAGTCGGCCGGATGACCTGAACGCGGTCAACCAGCCGCTGCACTGGGCGCTGGCGAACGTCTGGCGGCAGCTCGCCGCCGACCTCGAGGCCAAGGTGGTCATCATCACCGGCGCGGGCCGGGCGTTCAGTGCCGGCGGCGACCTGGACTGGATCACCGGGTTCCTCGACGATCCGGCCGCCCGGGACGAGAGCCTGCGCGAGGGCGCCCAGATCATCGAGGAGATGCTGCGCTTCCCGCTGCCGGTGATCGCCGCCGTGAACGGCCCCGCCGTCGGGCTCGGCTGCAGCATCGCGGTGCTGAGCGACATCGTGCTCATCTCCGAGAGAGCGTTCCTGGCCGACCCGCACGTCTCGGTCGGCCTTGTCGCAGGAGACGGGGGCGCGGCGTTCTGGCCGCTGCTCACCCCGATCCTGCGGTCCCGCGAGTACCTCTACACGGGGGACCGCATCCCGGCCGCCACCGCGGTTGAGCTCGGGCTCGCTTCCCGGGTGGTGCCGGCCGACGAGCTCCTGCGGGCCGCCCGGCGGCTGGCGGAGCGGCTGGCGGCGCAGCCCGCCGAGGCGCTGCGGGGCACCAAACGAGTCGCCGGGATGTACCTGTCGCAGGCCCTCAGCGGAGCCATGCAGGCGGGGTTCGCGGCCGAGCGGGCCACCATGCTGTCGCCCGAGCACCGCGCCCGGCTGCTGGCGCTGCGGGCGAATGCGACACCGAAGCCAGGGGAGGCGTCGGCATGACATCGGCCCGCGGGGAGCTCAGCGAGTTCCGCGAGTCGGTCCGCGCGTGGTGCCGTGCGCACGTGCCCGCCGGCTGGCGGCAGGAGCAGACCGGGGTGCCGGACGCGGAGTACGTCGCGTTCCAGAAGTGGTGGTTCGGCGAGCTGCGCGCGGCCGGGTACGCCGTGCCGCACTGGCCGGCCGAATGGGGCGGCGGGATGCCGCTCGACCGTCAGGTGGTCCTCTACCAGGAGCTCGCTGCCCACGACGCACCGCGGCTGGTGCTCGCGTTCGTCTCCATCCACCACGCCGCGGCCACCCTGCTCGCGGCCGGCACCGAGGAGCAGCGGCGCCGCCACCTCCCCGCCATCCTGGACGGCGAGATCTGGGTACAGGGCTTCTCCGAGCCCGAGGCCGGGTCCGACCTTGCGTCGCTGCGCACGACCGCGCGCCGCGAGGGTGACCAGTACATCGTCAACGGGCAGAAGCTGTGGGCGAGCGGCGCGCTGCACGCCGACTGGTGCCTGCTGCTCGCACGCACCGATCCGGCCGCGCCGAAGCGGCGCGGCATCTCCTACTTCCTGCTCGATATGCGTTCGCCTGGCCTCGATGTCCGGCCGATCAAGAACGCGGTCGGCGAGTCCCACTTCTGCGAGATCTTCCTCAACGACGTCGCGATCCCCGCGGTCAACCTGGTCGGTCCCGAGAATGAGGGGTGGCGGGTGGCGCAGGAAACCCTCGGCGCCGAACGCGGGCTGACCATGGTGGAGCTGGCCGAACGACTGGGCAACGCGGGCTTCCGCTGGCTGGTCGAGGCGTGCTCGCGGCAGCAGCTGCTGGGTGACTCGCGGGTCGCCGACCGGCTGGCGGCGTTCGAGACCGAGATCAGCGGGCTGCGGGCACTCTGCCGCGACCTGGTGGAACGTCACCAGGCCGGCAAGGCGGGCCCGGCCGACGCATCGATCGTGAAGCTGTACTACAGCGAGCTGCTGCAGCGGATGACCGACTTCGGCACCGAGGCGGCCGGGCTGCCCGGGCAGACGGCGCTGCGCAAGCCGGCGTCGAGCGGCTGGGAGTCCGGCGCGTGGCTGCTCGACTTCATCGGCTCCTGGGAGTGGACGATCCCCGGCGGCACCAGCGAAATCCAGCGGACCATCATCGCCGAGCGCGGACTTGGCCTGCCAAGGGAGCCAGCGGCATGACGACAAGTACCGGTGCTGAGCTCGCCGAGGCGCGCGAGGAGCTGCGGGTCGTCGCGCGCGAACTGCTTGGCAAGCTGGGCCCGGCCGCGGCGCCCGGCTGGGGCCTGCTGGCTTCGTCCGGCTGGCTCGGCCTGGAGGTGCCGTCCGCCCTAGACGGCGCGGACGCGACGTTCGCCGAGGTGGCCGTGATCGCGGAGGAGCTCGGCCGGACGGCGGCGTGCGCCCCGTACCTCGGGTCGACCGTGCTCGGCACGGGGACGCTGTGCGAGCTGGCGCCGTCCCCGGACCGGGACGCACTGCTCCGCCGGGCCGTGGCGGGCGACGAGATGCCGGTCGCCGTGCTGGCGGACGGCGCGGTGCCCACGGACGGCGATGAGGCCGCTGACCGCGTGCCGTTCCGGCTGGAGCGGTCCGGCGGCGGGCTGCGGCTGCACGGCCAGGCCGCCTTCGTGCCCGACGCGGCGGAGGGCGGCAGGCTGCTCGTACTCGCCCGCGGGGCGGAAGTCGGCGCGCCGGTGATCGTCGCGGTTGACCCGGGCGCGGCCGGGCTGGTCGTCGAGCCGCAGCCGGTCGTGGACGAGACCCGGCGGCTGGCCATGGTGCGAGCGGACGGGGCCGAGGTCTCGAAGGGTCAGGCCTGGCGGTTCGCGGGCGATCCGCGGTCCGCCGTCAGCCGCTTGCTCGACCGCGCCGCCGTCGCGGTCGCGTGTGACAGCCTGGGGCTCAGCGAGGCGATGCTCGACGCCACCGTCGGCTACGCGCGGGTGCGTGAGCAGTTCGGCCGGCCGATCGGCTCGTTCCAGGCGGTCAAGCACGCCTGCGCCGACATGCTTGTCCAGGTCCGCGTCTCCCGCCAGCTCGTGACCGCGGCGGTGTTCGCGCTGGCAGGTGACGGGGCCGCCGTCGGCGATCCGGACGGCGTGCAGGCGGCTGACGCGAGCGTGGCGGCGTCAATGGCGAAGGCGTACGCGTGCGAGGCCGCGGTCGGCGTCGCCGGCCAGGCGATGCAGCTGCACGGAGGCATCGGGTACACGTGGGAGAGCGGTATCCACCGCTTCCTGAAGCGGGCGGCGCTTAACCGCTCGCTGTTCGGCGCCCCGGCGACGCACCGGAGGCGCCTGGCGGCGCGCTACCGCTAGCCTGCCCGGACGCACTCACCCGGCAAGAGGCGGTCTGGGGAATCGCAGGCGGAGAGCTTCGAAGGACGTTCCCGGTCCGTCGGCCAGCCGCTGGTCGATGAGGTCGCATACGTGCCCCGGGTCGTGCTGCACGGTGTCGATCTCCAGATCGCATACGTCGTTGGCGTAGACGGTGTCGTAGAACCAGGGGCGGAGGCGGTTGAGTTTCTCGACCGCTTGCCGGAGTCCGTCGTCGCCGTAGATCTCGGAAGCCGGGAGGCGCTTGTCCATGGTGCGGTTCGCCACCCGATCCATGAGCACGTCGCGGTCGGGCTTCAGCGTGACGAGCAGGACGGGGAGACCGGTGAATCGCCAGACGCAGTCCTGCAGCACCGGCGGATCGGTCATCAGCAGGTGATCGACGATGATGTTGCATCCTTGGCGGGACGCAGCGGCGATCCATTCGTGGTAAGTGCGAATCGCCTGCCAGCCTTTGTCGCCGAAGCTCCAGCGCAGGGTTCCGGTTCCGTCTCGGTAGCTCTCGTCAACTGGGTGAGCGTAGATCCCCTGCTTTGCTTCGGGGCCATGATGGCTGTATCGGGGCGGGAATGAGTTCGCCAGGAAGTGGTCGATGCCGAATAGCAGCCAGAAGTCCTGGCGCCGCTTGGCGAAAAGCTCGCAGGTGGTCGATTTGCCGGCGCCTGAGGTGCCATTGACAATGATAATGTTTCCTGCCAACGTCGTTCCCCGATTCGCGAATCGATCAGCCCAGAGGGAGTTCGCCGCGGGCGACCTGGCGGAATTTCACAGCCGAGCAGAACTCCTGGTTGTCGCCCCAGTGCGTCGATCCGTCCCAGTCCCATTCGACGAGAGACCAGACGACGGTGTGGTCGGTATAGCCGGTGAAGACAAGTCCGTCGTCGATCCGGCCGACGGCGCTGATCGTCCGTCCGAGGTCGTCGATGGCCTCGAACAGGACGCGGCGGGGCCCGAAGGCGCCGTACTGGGTCACCCGGCGGGTCCCGGAGACGAGGCTGGACATTTTTCCGTCTTTCCAGATGAAGCCGCCGATGACGTGCTGTTCGCTGCCTTTTAGGCCGTGTTTCTCGGCGTCCTGTTGGCCGGCTGCGCTCATGGCGATCGCGTGGAATGAGCTGTCTCGCGCGATGCCCCAGAAGTAGCCGCCGCTGGCCAGTGACTCGTACTCGCGCGGGCCGAAGGACGTGTCCCGCATCGAGTAGCAGTTGACGGCGATCTCCTGGCCGTCGCGCCGGATCGTCCCGCGCATGCGCCCGGGCTGCTCGAGGTGAAAGCGGCCAGTCGCCTGCTGGCCTGCGTCCGCGGTCCGGAGTTCGTGGATCGGGCCGATGGCCCGCCATTCGAGATCGAGCTCGAAGCCCTCCTTGTCGTATCGGATCGAGTAGCGTTCGAGCGGCTCAACAACTTTGACTGACAGGGAGTTGCGGGCGGTCATGTCAAACTTCTCGGCGCCGGGTGGCATTGCCTGCAGGTGGCTCCAGTTGTAGTAAAGGCAGTTCCATTGGAAAGTGCCCGATGGATCCCACATCACCGGTCCGCCGTTGAGCATTCCCATGTTCGGCCGGAAATAGTACTGGACGAAGCCGTGGATTCTGCTGGTCGGCTCCGAGAAGGAGAACCAGACGCTCTCGTTCCAGTAAGGGTTGTCATCGCGATTGTCGGAGAAGCGATCGGCCTGTGGCAGCTCTCGCATGGGGCGCCTTCCTTCGGCTACAGAGCGGAAATTGAAAATCGTTTAGTAAGTCATGGAAACCGCCCACGGTCCGTCCGGGAATGGCCGGCCGAGGACTTCCATGCTGTAGACGATGCGGCCGGTCATCGTTCCGGGAGCTGCGCCGCAGACCATCAGGGCGGCGTCCGCCATGGCCTCGTCCGGCTCGACCGGGGCGTTGTCCGGCGTGTGGGGCGAGACGACGGCTACGCCCGGCGTCATCACCAGCCCCGAAGTGCCGAGTGCGTTGACGCTGACCCCCGTGCCGTACAGTTCCGCCGCCAGGCCCGTAGTCAGCCGGTCCACTGCCGCCTTGCACATGCCGTAGGCCACGCAGCCGTCGCTCGCCCAGCCCGGGTAGGGCGGCCCGATCGGATGGCGGGCCTGCTTGGAGGTGATGTTCAGCACCCAGCCCCGGCTGCGCTGGACCATGCCGGGGACCGCGAGCTGGGTGAGCCGGAACGGGGTGTGCACCATGATCTGGTACATCACCGAGTAACGCCGGTACGGCAGGTCGAGGGCCGGACCGTAGAAGTTCACCCCGGCGTTGTTCACCAGCGTGTCCACCGGCCCCAGAGCCCGCTCCGCGCGGGCCACGATCGTCTCGACGTCTTCCGGGACTGTCAGGTCGGCGGGGATGGCCACCGCCCGTCCGCCGCCGGCCAGGATCCGGTCCACGACCTCGTCGAGCGAGCCGGGAAGCCGCGAAGTACCGGGCGCGACGGTGCGCGCAACCAGTCCGACGGCCGCCCCCTCGGCCGCGAATCGTTCCGCGATGTGCCGCCCGATACCGCGGCTCGCACCGGTGACGATCGCTACCCGGCCATCCATCGATCCCAAGAAGCACTCCCAAGCTGAGATAGAGAGCGGTAGCCCCCAATTGCGTCTCTCGATACTAGCAAAGTGAACGCATACTTTCCCGCTAAGCGAGACGCGGATCGCGGCGAACACCACGAGCTTCACGGATCAGTCACGCGGGCGCGGGGACCGTCACCTGGAACATCCCCCGCTCGGGGCCGCGGACGAACCATGCCTTGCCGTAGTCGACGTCGCGCAGTGAGTACTCCGGCGCTAGGCGCAGCAAGCGGTCCAGCGCGATCTTCGTCTCCAGCCGGGCGAGCGGCGCGCCGATGCACAGGTGATGCCCGTGGCCGAAACCGAGGTGGGGCTTCTGCTCGCGCCGGATGTCGAACCGCAGCGGGTCCGGCCACCGGTCCGGGTCACGATTGGCGGCAGCCGGCATCGTGCAGACCATCTGCCCCTTGGCAACCGTGGTTCCGCATAGGTCCGTGTCCTCCTCGACGGTCCGCAGGACGCCGTGCAGGACACCGCACCACCGCAGCACCTCCTCGATCGCGGCCGGGATCAGCGTCGGATCGTCGACAACCAGCCGGCGCTGGTCGGGGTGGCGCTCGAGCACGACCAGGCAGTTCGACATCAGTTTCGCCGTCGTGTCGTAACCGGCGAGCAGCAGGACGGAGATCGTGGAGCGGATCTCGGCGTCGCTCATCCGGAGTTCGGACGGGAGCTGCAGCATGGAGCTCAGCAAGTCGTCGGACGGCGCGCGGCGATGTTGTTCGAGCTCCTCCTCCAGGTACAGCTTGAGCTCCGCGCTCGCCTGCCGCATCCGCTCCAGCGCCTGCGGATCTTCGTTGCCGTAGGCGAGGGAGCCGGCGATCGTGCTCGACCACCGCCGGAAATCCTCCTGGCGCGAACGCGGCACCCCGATCATCTCGGCGAGAATGACGGTCGGAATCATCGTGAAGTCGCGGATGATGTCGAACCCGTCTGGTGACGCGACCAGGGGAGCGAGCAGGTCGTCGACGACATCGACGATGCGCGTCTCCAACCGTGCAACCGAGCCGCGGGTGAACATGGGCGCCAGCGGCTGGCGCAGCCGCCGGTTATCCGGGGGATCGGCCATCACCATGTTCGGCGCCTCGAACCACCACACCTTCGCCGGGTCACGATACTGCGCGTTCGAGAACCGCGACGGCTCGCTCAGCACCGCCTTGCAGTCTTCGAAGCCAGTGACCATCCAGGCATGGAGGAGATCGTTCCAGACGACGCGCCCGGCCGATCGGATCTCCTCGTAGTACGGGAAAGGATCCTCGACTACCGCCCGGTCGAAGAAGTTAATGTCACGCTGGCTCGCCGGCACGTCTCCCGCTTTCCCAGGGTCAGATAAGTGTACGCTCGCTCACTATCCGCCCAGGTGGTCCGTCCGGTCAATGACGATGCCAGATGCCGCTTGCCGACCCTGTGTGGCCGCCCGTCCGGGTGATACCGTAAGAAAGGTGAACGCTCGCTCATTTCGGTCTTGCCGGGGAGGACGTTGGTGAGCAACCCGCCAGTCAGTCCGGTCGACCAGTTCTTCCACGCCCGGCCAAGGGACTAGGAGGACCGTGAATCGTTCTGGCACGGTCGCGCTGGCCAAGCGGATGCTTGACCTGATCGACCGCCGGGCAACCGACCTCGCGCCGCAGCTGATGCGCGAGCCGGTCACCGCCTACACCTCGCCCGACGTGCTGCAACGGGAACGTGAGCTGATCTTCGGACGCACCGCGATGCTGCTCGGGATGAGCGCCGACGTCCCGGAACCCGGGTCTTGGCGGACCATGGAGATCGGCGATAGCCCCCTCCTGCTCTGGCGCGACGAGAATGGCGAAGTTCAGCTTTTCCTCAATAGCTGCCGGCACCGTGCCGTCAGGATCGGCGAGGGAGCCGGGCAGGCCAGGTCGCTCGCATGCCCGTTTCACGGCTGGCGCTACGCCTGCGACGGCAGCCTTGCCGGCGTGCCCGAACCGGAGGGCTTCGACGAACTGTCCAGGCCCGACCACGGCCTGGTCCGGCTGCCGGTCGCCGAGAAGTACGGTCTCATCTTCGGGAGCCCGACACCCGGTCCCGCGATCGAGGTCGACACGCTGCTGCAGGGACTTGGCCCGGAACTCGGCGAGTGGGGCTTCGAGTCGTTCTCGCTCTACACCAGCCACCATGTGCACCCGTTCCGCGGCAACTGGAAGTACGCCTGGGACACCTACTGCGAGAACTACCACTTCGCTTTCCTGCATGCGAAGACGCTTTCCGGCTACCTAGTCTCGCGCCGTCAGGCCGTCGACTTCTACGGCCCGCACGTGCGCATGGTGTCGGCGCTGCGCTCGATCGACGCCCTCCGCGAGCAGCCCGAGGAGCAGTGGGATCCGCTTAGCCACATCACCATCCAGTACCGGCTCTTCCCGTCGGTCAGCTTCTCGGCGTTTCCGGGGAAGATGGAGGTCTACTGGATACTCCCCGGCTCGAAGCCGGACGGGGGCCACGGCATCCACGCCGTCTACGTCCGTCACCAGCCGGAGACCGACGAGGAGCGGGCGAAGCTCGACGAGTCAGTGCGCTTCGGTTGCGAGGACATCGTGAACGCCGAGGACCTGTGGATCACCGGGCAGTCCGAGCCGGGCCTGCGAGCGCCCGGTTCGCCGGGCTACGTCGTCTTCGGGCGCAACGAGCCTGTCGTGCAGCATTTCCACGCCCGGTTCCGTGAGCGCATCGGCGACGAGTCGCTAGCGGATCCGGCATTCGGCGCGCCAGGACGACGTCAGTAGGTCCTCGTCTATGCAGCGGAAGGGCGCACGGTCATGGGAAAGCTCGAAGGCAAGGTTGCCTTCATCACTGGTGCCGCTCGCGGCCAGGGCCGTAGCCACGCGGTCCGTCTCGCCCAAGACGGCGCGGACATCATCGCCATCGACATCTGTCGGCAGATCGACAGTGTCGCGTACCGGATGTCCACCCCCGACGACCTTGCCGAAACAGCCAGGCAGGTCGAGGCCCTCGACCGACGCATTTTCACCGCGCAGGCCGATGTCCGCGACGAGGAGCAGCTCAGGCAGGCCTTCGACGCCGGCACAGCGGAGATCGGACCGGTCGACATCCTGTTGGCGAACGCGGGCATCGCACCGCTAGCCCTGCCTGGGCGCGAGCCCTACCAGTCCTGGCGCGACGTGATCGACGTCAACCTGACCGGCGCGTTCAACACCGTCGAGACCGCAATCCCGTCGATGATCGAGCGCGGTCAAGGCGGCGCGATCGTGCTGGTCAGCTCCACCGCGGGAATCAACGGCATCGGCGGCCCCACCCGCGGTGGCCTCGGCTACACCGCCTCCAAGCACGGGGTTGTCGGGCTCATGCGCTCCTACGCGAACATCCTCGCCTCGCACCGCATCCGCGTCAATTCCGTCCACCCCACCGGCGTGAACACACCCATGGTGGTTAACGAAGTCATGCAGGAAATCCTCGCCCAGGACCCCCAGATGTCCAACCCGGAGGGCAACGCGCTCCCGGTCGCCATGGTCGAGTCCATCGACATCTCCAACGCCATCGCCTGGCTGGTTTCCGACGACGCCCGGTACGTGACCGGGGTGACGTTGCCGGTCGACGCGGGCTTCACCAACAAAAAGCAAGGCTTCGGCAAAAGGTAATGACACGATTCGGTCTCCTCACTCCAGTGCTGTCCCGGGTCACCGGTGAGCACGCCGAATGGGAACGCCACGGCACGATCGACGACGTGCGCCAGATCGCTGAGGCGGCCGACCGTCTCGGTTACGACTACCTCACCTGCAGCGAGCATGTGGCCATCCCGAGTCAGGGCACGGACCTGCCCGGGCCGTGTTACTGGGATCCGCTCGCCACGTTCGGGTACCTGGCTGCCTTCACCACGCACATCCGGTTGACGACGTCGGTGCTTGTGCTGGCGTATCACCACCCGCTGGAGATAGCCAAGCGATTCGGGACTCTCGACCGCATCTCCGGCGGGCGCCTTATCCTCGGGCTCGGAGTGGGTTATCTCGAACCCGAGTTCCAGGTGCTCGGGGCGCAGTTCGAGGGCCGTGGCGCCCGTGCCGATGACGCCATCCGCGCGCTGCGGGCCTCCTTCGGCCGCCGCGAGCCGTCCTACGCGGGTTCCCACTTCCGGTTCCGCGACATGATCGTCGAGCCGTGCGGAATGCAGCAGGACGTGCCGATGTGGATCGGCGGTCGCACGATGACCTCACTGCGACGGGCGGTCGCTCTGGGCGACGCGTGGTATCCGTTCGCCGTATCCCCGGCGAAGGCGGCCAGGTGGCTCGCTGAGGCCGCGCAATGGCCGGAATGGCAGCATCGGGCGCGTCCGCTTGAGGTCGTGCTCGGGCCGCGCCGGCGACTCGACCCGATCGCTGCCCCGGACGAGGCTGAGGCAGCCCTGACCGAGTTGCACGACGCCGGTGTCACGACTGTGTCGATGCGGTTCGTGCACCAGTCGCTGGCCCACTACCTAGAACAGCTCGAAGCGATGCGTGGCGTGATCGCCAAGTTCGAATAAGCCCGCTGTTGTGCTTGGAGGAGACATGGACGCATCGCGGCTCAGCGACCTGTATGAGATCCAGAAGCTCAAGGCGCGTTATTTCCGCTGCATGGACCTGCGCTTGTGGGACGAGTTCCGTGACGTCTTTACCGAAGACCTCGAACTCTACGTCGAGAACACGAAAACGCCGCAGGCGAAGCAGCCGACCGTCAAGGGAGCCGACAACCTGGTGAAACTACCTGGCCGCCTCCGACCCGCGCAAGGTGACGGTCCACCAAGGCCACATGCCCGAGATCGAGTTCCTCGACGCGGATCACGCAAGCGGCATCTGGTCCATGTTCGACTGGGTGGACGACCCGGGCCGCGGCTTCGCGGCGCAGGGCTTCGGTCATTACCACGAACGCTACGTCCGCTGCCCGGACGGCAAATAGCGCATCTCGCAGGTCCGGCTGACCCGGCTGCGCGTGGATTCCGTGCCGCATCAGGAGTCGAACCTGGAGGTGTCGCTCGACCGCGACACGCTGCAGGCCGTGACCGGGGAAACCACACCCGGCCACGCCACCTAGCGCACCGACGGCACCAGCCAGAAGGCGCCCCGGCAGGCGCCAGGGAGCCCTGAGCCCGGCCCGCTCCAGGACAGCACAACCGTGACCCGCGCCCCCTCCACGCCGGCTAGGGCACCCGTGCACGGCGGCGCGGAAAGTCGTTTGGCGGCTGCTGCCCGGTGCCCTACAGTCGTGGCGTGGCCGGGGCCCAGGGGATGACGTGGCTGGCGGAATGCTCCGCCGCAGCGCTCAGCGAGGCCCTTCGGGTCGTGGCGCCTGAGCTGAGCGGGTACCCGGTCACGGTCCCCGGCCCGGCCGGGAAACAGGACCCGCAGTGGCACTCGGGCAGCGTGCCCGTCGGTGAGCAGTGCTTCGTGAAATTCGCCTGGTCGCGTCCTGCCGCGCTCCAGCTGGCGCATGAGATCAGCGTCCTGGCCGCGCTCGCGCGCGAGCCCGCGGTCCCGTTCCTGCCCGAGGTCATCGCCGCCAGCACCGACCCCCTGCTCCTGATCACCAGGCGCGTGCCGGGGGCATCCCTGTTCGAGGTCGCCGGCTCGATCGACCCGGACCGTGCGGCCGGGCAGCTCGTGCAGTTCCTGGCCGCCCTGCACCACCCGGCCACCCGCCAGCGCGTCGAGGCCGCAGCCGGCCCGCTCACCGGCCCCGTGCTGCCCCCGGCCACGACCGCGACCTTGCGCGAGCGGTTCGGGAGGTGGGTCCGGCCTGATCAGCACCGGACCGTCACCGGCTGGTGCGAATGGGCCGACGACGTGCTCGCCTCGCCTGGCCCGGCCGTTCTCGTGCACGGCGACTTCCATGGCGACAACCAGGTGTGGAACCACGACGAACTCCGGCTGGTGATGGATTTCGCGACCGCCGGGGCCGCCGAGCCCGAATACGAGCTGCGCACCTTCCCCGGCCCAGGCATGGGCCCCGGCCTGGAACTGCTGACCACGGTCATGCGCCACTACCAGCAGGCCACCGGACGGCAGCTGTCGACCGACCGGATCATGGCCTGGAACCTGCGCCAGGCCCTCGGCGACGCGCTGTGGCACAGCGAAGCCGGAATCCCGCTGAACGACCACCGCACACCACCGCAATGGGTCGACGACCTGGCCGCGCGCTTCAGCGCACTGGGCATCAACCCTGAGGCGCCACCCGCCGCTATCTAGCAGACGACACGCCGCCCGAACCAGGACCTTCGAGTCCTTGATTCCAGACAACACCTACCCCCGCCACCGCGAGCCACGGCGCCGTGCCCAGCTGTCCACGAGCGCCCAGCGGCAACGTCAGCAGGCGAAACCGGCTGACGCCGCCTCCCCGAGTTCGTCGGCAACCCCCGGGGCCGGCGGGAGAATCGTCATGCCGGACCCCTGAGTTCACCCTGAGGACCCTCGAGTTCGCGCGAACTCCCGGGAAACACGACTTGGCGTTCTACCCGAACGTCCTCCCCAAGGCCCAAGATCAAGATGTTCATATCGAACGGACCCTGGTTCCACCGAACGCCGACATATTTCCCTCCAAGAGATCGGCGACACCCCGCGCAAGTCACCCCACCAAACGAGACCGTGCACCGCCATGTTGGATCGGAGCCATAAGCTCAGGGGCTGGCAGCAGAGCTGTCGGCTCGCCTCTGATTTGCCAGCAGGCCTCGCCGCCGGTCAGTGGTCACCCACGAGCCAGGAGCAGCTCGCAGGCGCGTAGCCCCTGACACTGGGCGTGCTCATTCTCGGGGCTCACTCTTCGGGCAGCAGGGTGCCGAGCGGGCCCAGGTCGAGGTTGAGGTCCTCCCGGCCCAGGCCGAACTGCTCGACCAGCTCTTTCATCCGCTCGTCCAGCGCCATCAGCGTGCGGCCGAGTCGCTCGGCTTGCTCGTCGGTGACGGAGCCCGCCTCCACCCGGCGCAGCGCCTGCCGCTCCATGAGTTGGCGGAGCAGTTCCACGACCGTCAGGACAAGGCAGGCGAGGCTGCGCTCGGCCGCCCGCGGGTCGTCGCCTGCGTCCATGCGGACCCGATACGTCATGTGACTGCCCCCTTGTAGTTTGCTCCGGAGGGCTGCGCCGCTGACCGCGGCACGCTGGACTGCACGGCCGTCAGGGTGCTGACCGATGCCAGCAGCGCGCGCAGCGACACGGTGACGAGGTTGACGTCCGCGATGGACAAGGTGATCTCCCCGGTCACGACCACGCCCTCGGCGAGCAGCCGGTCCAGCAGGTCCACCAGCGCAACTCGCTCCGCTGGGAAGTCGGCCGGCAGCTCGGTCGAGAGGCGTCTACGGGACGCGTCCATCAGCCTTCCCGTCCGGCGAACGAGTACGGTGGCCACGGCCCTGTGAGGTCCAGCCTCAGACCGGGATGCGCGGCCGCCGCCACCGCGACCACCGAGTGGAACCCCGCCGCCCCGTCGGCGTCGATCAGGTAGGCGGCATTGAGCAGCATCGGCGCCTTCGTCCGACTGAGCGCAGGCGCCTGCGGCGGATAGAGCCTCGCCTGTGCGGCATGCCCTGACAGTTCGATGTGCACTTCCCGCGCGCTCGCCGCAGCGGTCCGCGAGAACTCCTGCCGCGCCGAGATCTGCGCGCGCCGCCGCTTCAGGTACGCCATCCCCGCCCCCGATTCTGCGCTCGTGCCCGGGCCTGGGCCGGCCACAGGCGCAGTGATCGGCTCCGACGCGTCGCCCTCCCGGGCCGACGGGTCACCCTCCCCGGCCGGCACGGCGTACGCCTTCACACCCCACTCCATGCGCCCGCCGACCCGCGCGAGCGCGGAACTCAGCTGGTCGCCGCGTTCGGCCAGCGCGGCGACCATGGTGGCTTCACTGCGGTAGACAGTAGGAAACCGGGTCGGCAGCACCGGGAAGAGCCGGGCGGCCGCGTCGACGACGTTGTGGTGCGCCCGCGCCATTTCCTCCAGCCACTGCAGGTTCTCCAGATTCCGGCGCAGCGCCTCTTCACCGAATTCGGCCAGGTCGACGTCGCTGGCCAGCGCCGTCAGCTCCGCGGCCGCGATGGCGCGCACCCCTGTCCGGGCCACGCCGGCGGGCAGGGAAACGTCGCCGCCAGCAGAATCGGCGATGGCGTATACCCAGACGCCCTGATAGCCGGTCATCGTCCCCCCTAGTAGTCCTCGCCGCCGGCTTCTAGTTCGGTGATGCGGCTGCGCAGCCGCCGGTTCTCCGCGCGCAGCTCGCTCTCGCCCGCTCGGGGAATCGGGGCGGGCGTCCCCGCCGGAACGGCGATGTCCGAGCGCCGCGCAGCGTCAGCGCTCAGCCAGGGATCGTTCTCCCACCAGTTGATTCCCACCTCCCTGGCGGTATCGAGCGAGGCGATCACCAGCCGGAGCTTGATCGTAAGCAGCTCGATGTCGAGGAGGTTGACCTTGATGTCGCCTGCGATCACCAGGCCCTTGTCGAGGATGCGCTCCAGGATGTCGCCGAGGTTGGCGGCCCCGCGCCCGCTGGCGCCCCCGCTGCTATAGGTCTGCGCTGCCCCCGCGCCTGACTGAACGATGTCTCCTTCGATCATGGGTCATCCTTGTAGGTGTCGCCACGGGTGTACCGCCGGACACGCCGGTACGAAACCAGCTCGCTGTCGGGCCCGAGGTCGGTCTCGTAGGTCGCCAACAGGTCGGTAGAGGCCGGGATCCGCCGGGTCTCCACCACCTCGACGGTGACCAGCCAGCCGTCTTCCGTCGGCTCTACGCCAGTCACGCCTTCCGGCTCCTTGCCGGTGAGCTCGGCGATCTGCCGCAGCCCGTAGCGGCCGGCCTCGGCGGCGGTCACCGGCAGCGGCTTCTCCGTCGTCTGGCGCCCGTCGGAGCGGACGCGCTGTCGTTCTGCCATGTCAATCAGCTCCTGTCGTCATCGGAACCGGTGGCTCCGGGGGCCGGGTTTCGCCGTCGGGATGAGCCTGCTCATGGCGGCATTCTCGATGGTGGACAGCTCCTCATCCGAGATCTCGCCTGCCGCCGCCCGCCGCTGAGCTTCCTCGAGCTCACGCCTGACGCGGGCCGGATCACGCAGCTCACGTTCGGCCTGCTCACCGATGATCTCCGCGAGCGCGATCACCGCCTGCAGCGGACGGAGCGGAAGCCCGAACGGCAACGTCAGCGGGTTCATGTCAGCCTCCTGAAGCCGGAGCGGGCGCGCCCACGAAGTCGTAGGCGGCAAGCGGGCCCATCAGGTTCAGGTCGACTCTGCCCTCCCAGTCACGGGCTAGCCGTGCCACCGCCTCTGCCAGCTCGTCCTCGTTGTCGGTCGTCACCAGGAAGGCGGTGTACGCCGCGTCGAGGTCGCTGCTTGGCGGGCGGACGACGCTCGCCTCGACCAGGCCTGCCACGGCGTCGCCAACCGTACGGGTGTCCTCCTCTCGCTTGGCGGCCACCGCGGCGTTGAGGATCTCCCCGAGCTGTATCCGCAGCTCACGGGTGGCGTCTGGGTCGGCGCCCCTGATCTGCTCCGCCAGTCGCGCTGCGTGTGGGTTTTCCTCGAGCACCTCGCGCAGGATGGCCTGCTCGTCGTACCGGCCCCTGACGATGTACTCGACATGACCTTCCAGTTGGCTCAGCGCGGTCGCGAACTCATCGTGATGGGCCTGGAGCAGTTCTTCGGCGACCGCGTCGTCGCTGGATACCAGGGCGCCGAAGCGCAGCGGCAGCACCGGCACCTCGGCGGCGGTCGCGTCGAGCAGTCCCTCGTGCGCGAACAGGTCGTCCGGTCGTCCCAGCGGCTTATCCAGGTTAACGTCGCTGACGAGTGCCGCCAGATCACCGTGCCGCACCACCCGGACGTCGCCCGGCGGGTCGCCGACGCCGGTCGCGCCTTGCTCCATCTCGATGTCACCGGGCAGGATCCCGTAGACGTAGACGGCGCACTGCTGCGTGTCCTGAACTGCCATGTCAGTCTCCTTCCCGACGGGAACGTCGCCCGGCGCGTTCCGGTTCCGCGGCTTCGGCGGTGAACTCGCGCAACTTGTCCCCGGCCGCCTCTAGAGCCCCCTTGGTCTTGCTCTTCGCGCCGTTTCGCTCTAGGTCTCCGACGAGCCCGGGCAGGCCTTCCTTCTCCTGCGAGATGTCGAGCCTGTTGACGGCCTCGGCGAACCGCAGATAAGTGTCGACGCTTGCGATCACGATGCGCGCGTCAACGGTCAGCAATTCGATCCCCACCAGCGACACTCTGACGTACGCGTCGATCACGAGACCCTTGTCCAGAATCGTGTCAAGGACGTCGGCGAGCCCGGAGGAAGACGGACCCGCGAAGCTGCCTCCGCCTCCGCCGCCTGTTGACTGTGTTGCTGTAGTCATTGCCTCGCTCCCTGTGTGGTGCTTTGCCGCGCCCCCCGCTGCGGCTGCTCATCCGGGCGGCCGCTGGCGCGCCTGTCATCGGCTCGGCCCCCCCGGACCGGGGCGGACCGGCTGCTCCGGCCACCGCCGCCAGGGCCGGCCCGGCGCCGCGCAGCGGGCCGCTCGTCACGACCGGCACCCCCCTCCCGGGACTCTTCGTCCTCGGCGTACTCCTCCTCCGGGCCGTCGTCGCCGGCTTGTTCGTCTTCACGGTCCCGCGGCTCCTCGACCGAGTCGTCCGGCTCCTCGCCTTGTTCGTGCTGCTCCTCGTCGAGAGCGGTCTGATGGTCCTTGACCACCTCGCCGTCCTCGATCACCCCGCGCCAGCCTTCGACGTCGTCCGGGTTGAGCAGCACGTTCGACATGACATGGCGCACGAAGTGCTTGAGTTCCAACCGGGCCCGGCGCCCCTGGGCGCGCCAGATGTTCCCGGTTTGCTCGAACAGCCCCTGCGGGTGGTATTCGAGGACGACCACGATCCTGGTCAGGTTCGGGGCCAGTTCGTGGAACGTCACCGCGCCGTCGACGTGCCCCTTGTCGCCCTTGGAGCGCCACACGATGCTCTCGTCGGGGTGCTGCTGCATGATCGTGGCTTCCCAGTTACGGTGCGACCAGAAGACCTGCGCCTTCCAGTTGAGCTTCTGGTCCTCGGCTTGGTCGATGTTTTCCACCTTCTTCATGAAGGTGGGAAACTCGCGGAACTGAGTCCACTGGTTGTAGGCGACCCGGATCGGGACACCCACGTCGATCGATTCGACGATGTTGGTGACCTTGATCTTTTGCCGGCCGCCCTTCTTCCGCTTGCCGAATAGGCCGGCAACCTTCTCCTTGGCGCCCTGCAGCCCCCCGCTGAGCAGGGACCTGGTCGGCCCCTTGCCCTCGGCCATGCTCTTGGCGCCGGTCACCGCGGCCATCAGTCCCGGACTCCCGTCGCCTTCGATATAGCCGGTGAGCCTTCCTGTCGCGCCTTCTACCTTTTCAAGAATCGACGACGTGGCCCGCTCCGTAAGCGCCTCGAGCAGGCCGCTCGCTTCCGCCTTGAGCCGTGCTCCAGGCCCGCTGTCGGCCTTGGTATCCGTTACCACCGCGCTCACCCCCTCGCCCGGCTTACCGGAGAGCGGCGCTGGCCGTTGCCGCGCCGCGCCGGCGCCGCAGGTCGGCCGCGAGTCGGGCGGCTGGCAGGAGCCGCATCGTCGTCGTCCGGCTCGCCCTCGTCGTAGTCGTCCCGCTCACCCTCGTCGTAGTCGTCCGGCTCGCCCTCGTCGTAGTCGTCGCGCTCGCCGCGGTTCTGGTCGTCGCGATCCTGGTCGGTGAGGTCATCGGCCTCGTAATCGTCCTGATCGCGATCGTCCTGGTCGCGTGCGCCGGACGTGCCGCCGCGGCTCGCCATTCCGGCGGCGCCGCCCGCGGCGGACGTCGCTCGCCGCGTGCCCGAGGACGCCGCACGGCTGGCGGTACCCGCTGCCTCGGTAGCCTCTCCCGCGCCGGCCGCTGCCGCGTCGACGGGATTGCGCAACCGCTCTGCCCGTTCGTGAATCGAACTGGTCAGTGAGTCAACCTGGTTGCTGACGGCCGCGCCGACCGCGGCCTTGCCGGCGTCCAGTAGGTCGCCCCGCACCGTGTCGGCGATCTCGCCGAGCTGCGGCGCGAGCTTCCCGAAGGCGTCGGTGGACGCAAGCAGCTTCATCCCCCGCTGGAGGACTAGGCCGCTGACGTTTGTGCTGCCGAAGGCTGTGGCGGCGGCGATCATTGTCGCCGTGCGAAACTTCCTCCGCCTGCCCAGCGCGTACCCGACGCCGATCGCCATCGCTGCCCGCATGCTGCCTTTCATTTCGGCCTTCCCGGCCGAGCTGCCCCGCCGCCCTCCGCACCTTCTGGGCGTCGCCACGGCGATCCAGACTCGGCCTTCATGTTGTTTGTGTGACGGATGAGTCGCTTAGCTACCCAAGGTGACGTTGTGAAACATGGAGCGGCGTATCTATTCGCGAGAGTCGGGCCGCGCGCTCGGCGACACTGCGCAACAGTGACGCGCACAGCGGGGTTTCGACCAGCCGACGCGAGCCGGTCGGGTCTCCAGATTGATCAGCGAGTCAGGGCCGGGCTGTCGCTCGACAGGAGTTGGTGCCGCCAGTCTGCAGGCGGTCGCGGGGGTGCCTTCCCGTCATCACGGGCGGGACGCCGTCACCCGCGCGCATTGGAAGTGGATCTTCCCGCCATCCGGAAGGTCGTGAACGGGGAGCTCCCGCTCCCCGCAGTCGCCGCAGCGCACGACGAGACGCTAGATCCGCATCCTGCGCCTACGGCGCGCAGTACTGACCGCGGCGGCCAGGCTCGGCTTTACCCCCGGAGACCGATCCGCCGGCAAGGCTTTCAACGGCGGCGAACTCGCCGGTGCTCGCCTCGATCTGAAGAGCGGCCAGTACGGCGTTCAATTGCGGCCGGCGGACTCTAGGCCAGAAATCGTCCTGCCGGCTTCCTGCGCGGGGCAGGCGGCGGTTCGGCTGCGTCGGTGTCGGCCATCGCCGTGAGCAGGTCCAGGAGTGGGCCAACCCGGAGTCCTTCCTGGGCGCGGTGCCGGAACGGGTTTCCGGGGTTCACCGTGTACCGGGTACGCCGGCCGACCCGCGCGCGGGTGATATAGCCCTCGGCTTCCAGGTCGGCCACGATGGCCTGCACGGTGCGTTCGGTGAGGCCGACGACGGGGCTGATATCGCGGATGCGGGCCTCAGGGTTGCGGGCGATCTCCACCAGCACGTGCCCGTGCCCGGTCAGCAGTGTCCACTGGCCGCTGCGTTCGCCGCCATCTTCCATACCACGACCATAGCATCACGAGATACTTAACGCGAGAGTAGACACATGAACTTTTTCTCGCGTTTCTATTGACAGGGTGGTACGGCCGGGATGACCCTTGTAACAAGAACGACCGGCTCTCGACCTCAGAGAAGACGCCGATGACTATGCCCTTCAACCAGGAGTTCCCCTGTCCAGATCCGGAGAGGGGAGCCTGCCCGATCCAGCCAGCCGCCGCGGCAGTGCCCTCGTCGCACGCGCGCCACTCGGTCGTGGTCACGCTGCCTGGCGAGATCGACCTCACCAACGCCAGCGAGGTCCAGGACGCCCTCGCCGGGGCGCTGGAAAGCGGGACCGCCGTGGTCATCGCCGATGCCGCCGAGACAACCTTCTGCGACTGCGCCGGGGTCAGGGCGCTGATTAGTGCTCACCGCCGCGCAACCGCCGCCGGGACGGAGCTCCGGGTGGCCTCGCCGACCAGCCCCGAAGTGCGCCGCATCCTCGGACTGACCGGCGCCGGCCAAGTACTCGATACTTACCCGACGCTGACCGCCGCGCACGCCGTCGGCGCCGACTCCGAGGAGGGCAACGGGCCGATGGCGGACGTCCGGAGCTGCGAGCAGTGCGGAGCCGAATACGAGCCGCGGCGTGAGCACGCGCGTTTCTGCTCGGCTCTGTGCCGCATCATCTGGAACCGCCAGCACGCCAGCGGCCGGCCCATCGGCGACACCCCGCTCAACTGGTCGGTCTCCGCGCTGGAGGACACCGCGAACCGGCTGCGCGAAGCCGAGACGGTGAACCTGCCCGAAGCACTGGCAGTGATCAGCGAGGCAGTGTGGTGGGTCACCCTCGTGGACGCCACCGTGGTCCGCTACCACCATGACGCCTATGACCGCGCCCTGGCCGACCTGGACCCCGCCGAGCGGAGGCTGACCGAGGGGACCTTCACGGGGCTGCGGTTCGTGCGGAACTGCATGGGACACTACGTCGACCCCGCTGACTTCATCCAGCCGCAGCAGGAGAGCGAGGGCGAAGACGCCCCCGTCGCCGCGTGGACGTGGAGACATGTGGCCGCCCCGCCGACCAGAATGCTGCGGCAGCGTTCAACATGGGAAAACAGCCGCTACCTTCATTACCGCGCCTACCTTGCCGGACGGCCCGTCGGCGAGACCATCAACCGAACCGCCGGGTTTCTCATCCAACTCGCCGCCGCCTCCAAGCCCTGGGACTGCATCCCGTGCCCGGAAGGTTCGGGGACCGGAGGTCAGAGCTGGCCTTGAAGAGCCACTATGGCCGCTGCGGCTACATGAGTCTGCCAGTCGGTCAGGCACGATGGGCGACGGCCCGCCGGATGTCCGGCGGGCCGTCGTGTTGCGATGCTGCTGCGTTGTTGTCCGCAGGCTCGTCAGTACGAGTCGTCCGGGCTGGGGAGGTAGGCGCCGGGCACCTGCGATGGAGTGTAGATCTTCGAGTCTCCCGGGTACGGCACCTTCCAGCCGTGGGCCTGGTACCACGTGTACCGGTTCATCTGCTCGAAGTTGGCGTAGTCGGGGACCGCGCCGTTGCCCATGGTGTGCTGCGACTTCAGCCACGTCGCCCACTGTGCGGCGATCAAGGTCATGTTCGCCGGCACCACGGTCTTGGCGGCCTCCGCCTTGTTCAGCGCCGCCGCCGCTGCGCCGGTCAGGCCCAGGGTGTCCAGTCCGCAGGCCGGCGCGGTGGCGATGCCCTCGGTGAGCGGAATCTGGTTCGGCACCGCGTTGAAGGGCGTGTAGTTGGGCTTCTTGGTGAAGGCGTCGTACATGGGCGTGGCGGCGGCGACCTTCTCGTTCAGCGGCTGGGCGCCGAGGATCTGCTCGATCGTCCGGACCATCGACAGCTGCGAGTAGTAGGTGTCGATGACCTTGCCGTGCACGGCATAGGGGCTGATGACCTGGATCGGGGCGCGGTGGCCGTCGACATGGTCGGCGCCGTCCTGGCTGTCGTCCTCGGCGACGAAGATGGCCGAGTCCTTCCAGTACGGGCTGTGCGAGATCGTGTCGACGATCTCGCCCAGGGCGAGGTCGTTGTCAGCTACCCCGGCCTCGGAGTCGGCCGGCCCGCCAGTGTGGTCGCTGGAGAGCCAGATCATGTTGAAGTTGGCCGGGCCGTTCTGCTCGAAGTCCTGCTTCCAGATCTGGTAGCGGTAGATGTCCGGGATCGACAGGTCGAACGGCGGGGACAGCGGGTCTGCGATCGCGTTCAGCGACGGGATCGCCGAGCCGTAATTGCCCTTCAGACCCGGGGCGGTCAGCTGGGCGGGGTCGCCGCCGGCCATGACGCTCTTGGTCGCGCAGTAGTACTGCTGCCAGGTACCGGACGGCTTGCCCTCCATGTACTCGAACTCGCCGTAGTTCTTGGCCGTGTTGCCTGCGGACTCGGCCGCAGTCCAGATGAAGCCCGAGGCCTGGTGGCCAAGCACGTCCTCTTCGGTGTCGTAGGTGCGCTGGTACTCACCTGCGTCCGACTCGGAGTACTCGGGGTTGTCGCCCTGCATCATCCAGTTGTGGCCCTCAGAAGAGTTAGTGCCGATGTCGTACACGTTGTCGTAGTCACCGAACTGCAGGGCCAGCGCGTGCTGATTCGGCGTGGCCTTCTCGCCGAACTGGGTGAGCGTCGGGTCGCCGTTGCCCTCACCCAGGTCGCCGAGCACCTGGTCGTAGGTCCGGTTCTCCTTGATGATCAAGAACACATGCTTGATCGTGGACGGGTCACCGATGCGCGTCGGGACCGGGACTGCCGCGGTCTTGCGGCCCCTGGCCTGCTGGACGCTGTTGCGGGTCCAGCCGTTCTGCTGGAAGACCTCCACGGTGTAGCGCGCGATGTCCCGATCGCTGGGAAGGGTGAAGCGCGTCAGGGAAGCGGTCGTGCTGTGCGTGTCGTGGCCGGACACGCACGCCGTTCCCTCTCCCTTGCAGGTCGTGATGGCCGGGCCGCGCGCGTCGATGCCGCGGGTGTTGGTGACGATGATCTGGTCGCCGACGGTCGCTATGGTCGCCGGGTAGTAGTCCGTGGGCAGCAGGCCGAGGTAGCTCACCGGGTCCTCCGGCGTGCCGTCGTAGGTGTAGACCGCGACGGCGTTGGCCCGCCCCAGGGTGACCAGCAGGTGACCGTCCTGAGTCATGGCGATGCTGGTGGGCTGGTAGCCCACCGAGGACTCCGGCCACGGCTTGGTTTCGATCGTCTGCACGACCCTGTCCTTGGTCGTGTCGATGACCGAGACGGTGTCGCTGTTCGTGTTAGCGACGAACAACGCGTGGCCGCTGACGTACATCGCGGTCGGGTGCAGCTGGACAGGGATCGATCTGACCGGCGCGGACGGGTCCGCGGTGTTGATGACGCTGACCTCGCCGGTCGTCGAGGTGCCCAGGTACCCGTTGGCGGGCACCGCGGTGCCGTAGGAGTCCATGGTCGTGTCGCCGGGCTTGGCCTGGCGGCCGCCCTCGTCGCTCACGTAGAGCTTGCTGCCCACAAACTTGAGTTCGCGCGGGGCGATGCCGACGTTCCACGTCTGCTCGACCGCACCGGTGGTGGGGTTCATCGCCACGACGGTGTTCTGCCCGTTGAGCGCGGCGTACAGAGTGGACCCGTCGGGCGAGTAGGTCATCTGGCCCACCAGCGCGGAGTTGGGAGTCGGAGTCCGGGCGTTACCAGAAAGGTGGGTGCCCACCGTCGGGAGCGGGAAGCGGGTCGGCGTGCCGAGGGTGCCGTCGGGGTTGACCGGGAACCGGGTCACGGCGTCCTGCTCCGGGAGCCACAGGAACTTGCCGTCCGGCGAGTACGTCGGGCCTTCCTGTCCGACCGTAGGATCGGAGAGGACCTCGTTGTTGGCGGGGTTGCTGCCGACCGTCCAGATGAGCTTGTAGGCCTGCAGGTCGAAGATCTGCAGCACCACCGGATGGTCAGCGGTGGTCGCGGCCAGGAACCGCCCGTCCGGGCTGACCGTCGAGCCCATGAACTTGCCGAGCTGGGTGACCAGCTCATCACCGATCGGCTTGATGATCTGGTCGTCGGAGACCTGGATTCCGTTCGGGTACTGCGTGCCGACCTGGTTATCTCCGAAGCCCAGCGTCGAGCCATAAGCGGCCATTCCGCCGCCGACGACGAGGAGCGCTGCCGAGCTGGCTACAACGATGCGGAGTCGGCGGCCGACCCATTTCGGGAAGCCGAGACGGACTTTCGGGATTTGTCGTCGTTGTCGCGTGACTTGCATACCTAATCCCATCTATGTGGGGGCCAGCAGATCGACAAGGCCGTCGAACTGCCATAGCGGGTTCGGTGCGTCCCCGTACGGGGCGCGCAGCACGAAGTAGCCGTTCACTTGATTCGGTCCGTCGCCGTCGGCGACGTATCGTCCGTTCGCGCTGACGTCAAGCTGGTAGACGGCCTGTCCGATCGCATCGTTGACGCCAGGGAGATGCCAGGTGACGGTGCAGCGCCAGTCGTTTCCTGGCCCGTCCTGGGCGACCAGGTCGGACCCCTTGGTGCAGGCCGCCGTGGTCCGCAGCTGCGCCGCGGTGTAACTCAGGTGGTATAGCTCCTGGCTCTGCAGCACGTAAAAGTGCCCGAACGACGTTGCCAGCGACCGCTGCAGCTTGCCGGCGTCGATCCCGGAGCCCGTGGCCCCAGTCGCCGCGGCCACCACCCCCGCAGAAAGCGCCCACACAGCCAGCAGCGGCAGGATTCCCAAGGTGATCGCGCGCCGCATCGAGCCATCGTTCGCCGGGCTGGTGAAATCGCGCCGCATGAAGATCACGTACGCAAGCGCGGTCGCGATGGCGGCCCACGCCAGGCTGACGGCGATGCCCGCGATGAGCGAGCGGAGCTGCGGCGGGCTGGTGAACAGGCCGTTCCAGGAGAGGAACGCGAAGCTGGGCAGTGCCACGCGGACGGCGGCCGGCATCGGCAGCACCTGGGACGCCAGCTGCATTCCCAGCCCGCCGAAGGCTGGTATCAGCAGGGCGAACGGGGACCGCCCGAAGATGACGGAGGCGAGCAGCCCGATCGCGGCGAAGGCAAGGATCGGGGCGAGCACGCAGAGCCAGGCCAGCAGGAGCTTTCCGGCGGCGTCAGCCGGCGACAGCGGGTGGCCGTCGAGGCCGGCCAGCGGCCGGCTGCCCACCACCAGCCCGCCTACGATGCCGGAGACCGCCAGCCCGGGCACGCATATCAGGAGGACGGTGAGGCTCGCCAGCGACTTGGCGATGAAGATCCGCCGCGGCGAGCGCACCGCTACGAGCAGGTGGCGCCAGGTGCCGAGCCGATCCTCGGAGGAGAACACGTCACCGGCGACGACCGAGGTGAGCAGCGGGAAGAACCAGCTGCCGGCGAAAGACAGCACCACCAGCGCCCCGGCCCAGCCCGTTGCCTGCATCTCGCGGCCGAACAGGGTGTCAGCCGGAAGCGTGCTCTGCCCGCTCACGACGACGACGGTGACCGCCGGCCCGATCCAGCACAAACCGATCAGGATGCGTACCCGCCACTGCGCCAGCTGCTTGACAAGCTCGAAGCGGTACCCGCGCGCCACCGAGACAGTGCGGGGCGTCAGCAATTCGCTGGGGGCGGTCGTCGCGGTCACGGTCATTGGCTGGACTCCTGCGCAGGCTGTTTAGTGAGGGCGAGGAACGCGGACTCAAGCGGCGAGACGACGGGCGTAAGCTCGCGCAGCGCGATGCCCGCGTGAACAAGCCGTGGCACCAGTTCATCGAGGTCGGACACCAGAGTGCGCACCACGAGCACCTCGCGGTCCGGCTGCCCCCCGGCGGTATCGAGCACCTGGATCCCGCCCGTGTCGGCGGCCACCTGGCGGGCCGCTTCGATGTCGGAGGTCACCAGCCGGTAGTCGAGTTCACGATTCGGGTCGGCCAGCTTGCCCAACGGCCCGGAGAAGACGACCCGCCCGACCGCGAGAATGGTGATGTCCGAGCACATCGCCTCAAGGTCATCCATCCGGTGACTTGAGAGCACCACGGCCGTCCCGTCCGCCGCGAGCCTGGCCAGGGTTTCATGCACGTGCTTCTTGCCCGCCGGGTCGAGCCCGTTGGCAGGCTCATCGAGCACCAGCAGACGCGGCATGGTAACCAGCGCGGCCGCGAGCCCGAGCCGCTGGCGCATTCCGAGAGAGAAGCCGCGCACCCTGTCGTCCGCCACGTCGGCGAGCCCAACCTGCTCAAGGAGGTCGTCGATATCTGCCGTGGGAGCACCGGGCGCGCGGAGACCGGCCAGCGCGGCGAGGTTCTTGCGGGCCGTCAGCGCGGGGTACAGGCCGGGAGCGTCGACGAAGCCGGAAACATCGTCGGGCGCCGCGAGCGCTCGCCCGACCGACGATCCTAGGACCTCGAGACTGCCGCGGTCGGCGACGGCCAGGCCCAGCAGAAGGCCGAGCAGCGTCGTCTTCCCCGCTCCGTTCGGGCCGACGATTCCGTGGATCTGCCCGGGCGCGACATCAAGGTCGACACTGTTGAGCGCGACGACATCACCGAAGAATTTCGTCAGCCCGCGAGCCCGCACCGCGCGGGAACTGGTCGTAACTTCTTGAGTCCGCACACAGCCAACCTTCAGGACACACCCGACATGTGGGTTGATGGTCGTTTAAGTTCGGGTAAACGTACGTTGAGCATCTGGGTTATTTCGACCGTGAGGGCTAAGCGGTCTCGAGGTTCCAGCCCCGGCCAAATACACCACATGCAACTCCTCGGGATGTTTCAGCCCTGATGCCCGATAACACCGTTTTTGGCCCGATGAGGGTGGCGCTAAGCCGGGCCTTAATGTGACAGAGGGCGGGGTCTGAGGTTTGCCATTCCGGGCCGGCCGGTGGAGGTTCCGGGGCCTGGCTTTTAGCATCGCTAAATTACGAGGTGGTATGCGATCGCAAACGCATGTCCTGATCAGAGGGACAAGGTCTGACGACGCCCAGACCGACGAGGGCGCAGCAGCAAAGACGTCGCCCGCCGCAGCGGCATCTTCACGTTCATCGGGGCAACCCGGCGGCGCGCTGAACGGCCAGCTCGGCGATGATCCGGCGGGCCGTGGTGAACAGTTCCTCCACGTGGCCGGCGTGCGGTTGCCGCCGACCGGGCGCTGGTCCGCGCGTCCGGCACATCACGATGACGGTGCGGGAGATCCGGGAAACGCGTCTCCGGCAATGACCGTGCCGTCGGGCATGACTGTCGCCAGGGCCGCCGGCGATCCCTGGTCCGGCTTGCCCGTGCGCCCTCGTCTGCCTCGTAGTGGAGCTCGGAAATGATGACGATGCGCGTCTGCGGGTCTAGGCCGCGCAGGTGCTCCAGCGAGACGGGCACCTCGGTCAGCTCCCCGATCGCGAGCAGCTCAGCATCCGATGTCAGTTCAGCGACCTCGCGGATGTCGTCGCGGAAATGCGGCAGCAGCGGGGTCGTCGTCGCATAGACGCCGCCCGTCCGCCGCAGCACGTCAGCGAGCACCAGCCCCGGCTGCCCGGGGCACACGCGCAAGCCCGCCTCGTAGATCCGCATCGACGGGTCACTGGGTTCCAGCACCTTGGCGTATGCCCGGAAGACGGCCATCCGATCCCCCCTGTCCCCGCCGGGGCTGGCCTGCTGCTTGCCGGCCGACTGGCCGCTTGCTCCGCTGCCAACGGTAAGGGCGCGGCGGGGTACACGGCAAGGCACCGGCACCCCGATAGCCGTCGGCCTCGGCAACCAGGCTGCGACGCGCACCGAATCGCAACCGAGGCCATCGGCCCAGCCACCGCCCCCGAGTCAGCGGCGTTCCCGCGAGAAATTCAAATTCAGTTTTCCCGAACGGTCGCGCCCGACTCTGGTGCCTTCATGGCCCTCGTCGCTCGGCGGGCCCGGCGATTAAACGGTGAAATACAAAAATCGTTCGCTCATTTGGTGTAGGGATCAGGTCATTGGGTCCAATGAAGGCGGCTATCTGTCCACTGGCAGTCCAATGTGTCTGTCCATTGGAAGTCCAATTTGTCCAGCGACGGCGTCGTCGTAACGCTAAGTCACTGGTATTCATCAGCAACCCCGGACGTAGACGAATGCGCATTCGGCATCAGCGGCTGTCTCTGGGTGACCAAACGAGGTAACAAGCGCACCGCGATTGTCAGTACGGTTACTGTATTGTACGGTTTTCCAGGTGGAGCGGGCTCCCTGACTCCCAGGAGGAAACAAGTGCCGATGACGCGCAAACTGCTCACCGCCCTGGCCGCCCCCCTGATTTGCCTCTCCGTGCTCGCCGCGACGGCTCTCACCGCACCGGGCGCGAGCGCGACCAGCTATTACCACCTCTACGGCGACGACTCGGGCAGCCTCTGCCTGGTGCAAACCGGGACCACCGACGCCGTCTACGTCACCAATGCCGCCTGCACTTCCACCAACCACTCCACCTACTGGGCGGTTCCCGCGGAGAACGGCCAGGGGCAGGTCGTCAACGAGCACAGCGGCATGTGCCTGACCGCGAATGATGCCGACGACGTCTACATGGACACCTGCGGCACCAACCACGTGCAGCTGTGGAACAGGATCAAATACGAGGCCGGCGGCCTGACCTGGGACCTCTATCAGAACGTGCACACGGGCACGGACTTGTGGATCACCAGTAGCCTGGGAGTCGCGGTACCCAGCGACACCTACGGCTGGGACTACGGTTTCGACTTCTGGGTCACCTGAGCCCCCCGCGATGGACCACGTGCTGTCTGGCATTCTGTCCTGATGCATTATTGCCAGTCCTGCGACACTCCAGTCGTCATGGAGCCGCGCGACGGGCACGCGGCCTGCCCGGAGTGCGGGCGCCTGGATGACGCCATACTCGGGCCGCTGTTCATCGTCACCGGCGCCTCCTGTTCAGGCAAGACTGCTGTCCTCGCGCCACTTGCCCGCAGACTGCAGGGCCGCTGCATCAGCTTTGACGCTGACCTGCTGCTAGATTCCGCGGGCGCCCTGAACGGCGGCCAGCCGATCATCTGGACCGCATTCCTGGACGCGTGGCTCGCCGTTGCCCACGGAGTCGCCCAATCCGGGATGCCCACGGTACTGCTCGGCCCCTTCATCCCCGAGCACCTCCGGGACCTTCCTGCCCGCCGGTGGATCGGCGATATCCGCTTCTTCGTGCTGGACTGCCCGGACGACCTGCGGCTCGCCCGCATCAACGCACGTCCGCCCTGGCGAAGCCGCGACATCGAAGAGCAGGTTGAGTTCGGCCGCTGGCTCCGCCGCAACATCCCCGACCGCTTCGATACCAGCAACGGGACACCGGATGACACCGCCACGGCCATCGTCTCCTGGATCGACCGCCACCTCGCTGATTGACCCCACCCGCCCCACCTGGCTGCTCGGGCTGCCGCGCGCCGAGCCGTCTTCGGCCGGCTGACTTGATTTCTTATCATTCATCTATTAGCGCGGATAAATTTCGCCTGACCCGTGGAGTGCTGTGTGACCGCTTCCCTGCGCGACGTTGTGATTTGCGAGCCCCTGCGCACCCCGGTGGGCGGCTACGGCGGCGTCTTCCGCGACGTGCCCGCGGCCGAACTGGCCGCCACGGTCATCCGGGCGCTGTTGGCCAGGACCGGAATCGAGCCGGGGGCCGTCGACGACGTCATACTCGGCCAGTGCTATCCGAACGGCGAGGCGCCCGCGATCGGGCGGGTGGCGGCGCTTGACGCCGGGCTGCCGGTCGACGTACCCGGCTACCAGCTCGACCGGCGCTGTGGCTCGGGCCTGCAGGCGGTGCTCAATGCGGCCATGCAGGTGCAGACCGGCGTCAGCGACCTAGTGCTGGCGGGCGGGGCCGAGAGCATGAGCCAGGCCGAGTTCTACACCACCGGGGTCCGCTGGGGGGTGCGCGGCGGCGAGACCGCGCTACACGACCGGCTGGCCCGGGGCCGGGTGACCGCCGGCGGGCAGCACTACCCGGTGCCCGGCGGCATGCTCGAGACTGCGGAGAACCTGCGCCGCGAGTACGGCATTCCCCGCCAGGAGCAGGATGACCTGGCCCTGGGCTCGCACCGCAAGGCGGTGGCGGCGCAGGCCGACGGCCGTTTCGTCGCCGAGATCGTGCCGGTGACGGTGCGCACCCGCAAGGGGGAGACGCTGGTGGACACCGACGAGCACCCGCGCGCCGACACCACGGCGGAGAAGCTGGCCGCCCTGCGGCCGGTGCTCGGCCGCAACGACCCCGGCGCCACCGTGACCGCGGGCAACGCCAGCGGGCAGAACGACGGCGCCGCGGTGTGCGTGGTGACCTACCCGGAGCGAGCGGCCGAACTTGGGCTGCGGCCGCTCGGCCGCCTGGTGAGCTGGGCGGTCGCCGGGGTCGCGCCCGCGACGATGGGCATCGGCCCGGTCCCGGCCACCGCGCGAGCGCTGTCGCGGGCCGGGCTCAAGCTGGACGACATGGACCTGATCGAGCTGAACGAGGCGTTCGCCGCCCAGGTGCTCGCCTGCCTGCGGGAGTGGGGCATGGACGGCACCGAGGAACGGCTCAACGTCAACGGCTCGGGCATCTCGCTCGGCCACCCGGTCGGGGCCACCGGCTGTCGCATCCTGGCCACCATGCTCCGCGAACTCGACCGTCGCCAGGCCCGCTACGGCCTCGAGACGATGTGCATCGGCGGCGGCCAGGGCCTGGCGGCCGTGTTCGAGCGGGCGAGCTGACCGGGGGGCTCAGGAAGTTGCGGCCGATCCAGATGGGCGGATGCGGCCGGGTCGCGGGCGACGGCAGCATCGCGTTCCGTGAGGATGGCACCCGGCGCCTGAACGAGACCCTAGCGACGGCTGCCGATCATGGCTCCTCATTTGTACGGCCATATTGGCCGCAATGACCCTTTCCATGTCCATGGTGCTGTGACTAGCATGGCGAGACACAGGAAACTTTGGCCGGATATTTGCTGCCGACCGGAACGAAAGCGGGTGGACGCTGATGGAGACGCTGATCGACGGCCCTTACTTCGAAGACCTGCACCGTGGCCAGCGGTTCGACGACAGCCCGAGCCTGACGCTCACCGGGGGACTGGCCGCGGCGCACCGGGCCATCGTCGGCGGCAGGCTGCCGCTGGCCTTGGACAGCGGGCTGTCCAGGGAAGTGCTTGGCCCGGGCGGCGTTCTGGCCGCTCCCAACCTCGCCTGGGACGTGGCGATCGGCCAGTCGACGACGGCGACCCACACGGTGGTAGCGAACCTGTTCTACCGGGGCGTGGTGTTCCGGCGCGCACCACGGATCGGTGACACCCTCCGCACCGTCACTGAGGTGGCCGGCCTGCGGCAGAACACCCGGAAGGCGGGGCGGGCCGCCACCGGGCTCGCCGCCCTGCGGATCAGCACTAGCGACCAGGACGGTCGGCCGGTCCTGGACTTCTGGCGCTGCGCGATGCTGCCGCTGCGCGACAACGACGCGGAAACCGCGTACGCCGACGACCTGTCCGCCATCGGCCGCGACCCGGCCGCAGACGAGCTGGCCGGGGTCACGGCGGACTGGGACCTGGACGCCTACCGGGCCGGGGCCGGCGGCGGTAAGCACCTGCGACCGGACGCGGGCGACGTCTTCCGGGTCGCCGGCGGCGACGTCGTGTCGAGCGCGCCCGAACTGGCCCGGCTCACCCTCAACGTGGCCCGGGTGCACCACGACGAGGCCACCGGGGCCTCCGGCCGGCTGGTCTACGGCGGCCACACCATTGGCATCGCGCTGCACCAGGCCGTCCGCGCGCTTCCTGGCCTGGTCACCGTCGTCGGCTGGCACGGCTGCGATCACCTCGGCCCGGTGCGCGAGGGCGATACGCTGACCTCCGTGATCGAGGTGGAGCAGACGGTTCCCGGGGCGGACGGGACTCTCGCCCACTTGCGGTCGCGGGTCCGCGCCAGCCGTCAGGACACGCCAGCGGCCGAGGTGCTCGACTGGCGGTTCGTGGCCCTGCTGGCCTGATGGGGGCCGGGTGGACAGAGCGGACAGGATCGGAACGCGGGATAAGGGATGGCGGCTAGCACGGGGCACCGGGAGAGCAGTTACCGCAGCCTCGCCCGGGAGGTCAGGAAGCAGATCCTGCAGGGCCGGTACGCCGACGGGCGCAAGCTGCCGACGGAGGCCGAGTTCTCCGCCCAGTACCAGGTGAGCCGGCAGACGGTCCGCCGCGCGTTCCAGGACCTGGTCGCTGAGGGCATGGTCTACCGGGTTCCCGGTCGGGGGACGTTCGCGGCCCCGCGCGACGTCGGTTACGTCCGCCAGTTCGGCTCGGTCGACGATCTGATGGGGCTGTCCGCCGATACCCAGATGGACGTCATCACCCCCCTGCGCCGCCAGGTAGATGTAAACGCCGCGGGCCGGCTGCGGCTGACGAGCGACATCGTGTACTCGCTCGCCTTCCGCCGGTCACATCGAGGGACGCCGTTCTGCCTTACCGTGGTTTCGCTGCCCCCCGAAGCGGGCCTGGCGCTGACCTCGGCCGCAGAGCTGAGCGCCGCGGGCGCCACCAGCGAAGTGACCGTCATCGGGCTGCTGGACAGCCGGCTGGACGCGCCGATCGCGGAAGCGGAGCAGAGCATCACGGTGGCGCTCGCCGACGCCGCGGCTGCCAACGCGCTCGGCTGTCCCGCCGGGCACTCCCTACTGCGCATCGACCGGCTGTACTTGGACTCCAGCGGTACCCCGGTCGAGCTCGCGGTCAGTCACTTCCTACCCGAGCTCTACTCCTACCGCACAAAGCTGCGCCGCAGCGTCACGTGAGTCCAGTCGACGATAGCTGAGCCCCTGCCTCCCGGTGTGGTTAGCACCCGGCTCCCGGTTCTTGTCCTGTCCTGGCGCCGCGCGAGCGACCTGAGCGCAGTAACCTGCCATGACGCGGAAGTTACGCTTCAAAAAATGTGGTCGTCAACATCAGCCGGCGGTTCTTGTTGACTACAATGCTGAACTCTTTGTTGAAGTCTTTCCGGCAGCCAGGAAGTCCGCCAACTCGTCTGCCTTACGTTACGGTGTAGGCGACCAGCTGCGGGCGGCCGCCGCCGCCCTTGGCCGACCCCATCGGCCCGCCCGCAGGGACCAGCACCGTGTTCCCGGCGATGGCGAGCGGCGCGTTGGTCGTCGTGGGCAGCTTGCGCTGGTACACGATGGCCCCGGTGGTCCGGTTGAGCGCGATCAGCGTCCCGTTGAGGAGTGTGGTGAAGACCAGGTCGTTCGACACCGTGGCCGCGCCCACCGGCAGGGTGGCCACCTTGGTGTCCCACTCGACCGCGCCGGTAGCGAGGTTCAGCGCCTCGATCTCCCCGCCCGCCTTGCCGCCGCCCGACGCGTCGCCGTCGGCCGAGCTCATCGTCGTCGACTTCAACGCCACGTCGATCGTGGCCGCGTACACGCTGCCGTCGGCCACCGCCATGTTGGTCAGCACGCCGCCGAGTGAGCCGGGCTCCCAGGTGTAGGGCAGCTTGATCGTGAGCTTGTGCTCGAGCAGCAGCAGTCCGGCGTCGTCGGTGCCGTTGTGCGCGCCGACCGGCGTCTTCCACAGCAGCGCACCGGTCGACGCGTTCATCGCGTAGACGATGCCGACCTTGCCGCCGCCGATGATCGCGGGCACCCCGCCCACGGTCGCCGCGATCGGCGAGGCCTGCAGGTCGTGGTCCATGAAGTCGTTCGGCACCCCCTGGTAGTACCAGCGGAGCTTGCCGCTAGCGGCGTCCAGGTTCAGCACGCTGTCGGTGTAGAGCTGCCGGGCGGGGTGCGTGATCGCCTCGCCGATCGACTGGTACGGGTTCCCGATCCCGAAGGTCACCGATCCGTCCGAGCCCACCAGCGGTGTCTGCCAGGCGCCGCCCGAGCCGACCCCGAGCGCGGCCACGCCCGGGGCCGCGCCGATCACAGTGTTGAACTTCCACAGCGGCTTCCCGCTGGCGGCGTCCAGCGCCATCAGCACCCCGCCGCCCGGTCCGGAACCGTACGCGCTGGCCAGGTAGACCCGCCCGCTTGCGACCGTCGGCTGGATCTCGAAGGTCCCCTGCCCGCTGGCCAGCAGCCCGTTGTTGGTCCAGATGACCGCCCCGGTCTTGGCGTTCAGCGCGAATACCGAGGCGGGGGTGTCCCCGTAGACGACCCCGGCCGAGACGGCCACCCCGTCCGGGCCCGGCCCGGTCGCCTCCGGCACGTTGACCTGGTACTGCCACCGCAGCTGGCCGGTGGCGAGCGCGATCGCGTACACGTTGGCGTCCAGATCCTGCAGGTACACGGTCCCGTCGACGACGACCGGATTGGCGGCGAACGAGCCGGCGCCGTGCACCCCGGCCGCCGCCGTGCCGGTGAGGTGGAACGACCACGCCTCCCGAAGCGAGGCCACGTTCGCGGCGGAGATCACCGACCCGACCGCGTCCCGCGTGTTGGCCAGGTCGCCGTTCGGATCCGCCCACGTCCCCGCCGGCGTCGCGGTCCCGCCGAACGCGCTGGTCGTTGGCTGAGGCTGACTCGAGCTGCATCCCGCCGCCAGCAAGGCGGCAGTGGCGAGCAGTCCCGCTAGGCCGGTCAAGCGCACGCTTGTTCTCATCTGAACCGCCGTAGTTCATATTAATCTGATATCAGAATGCTAGATCGATGAGATCAGCTTCGTCAAGAAAAAACCGGCGGTATCGAACGGTCCGTGCGTTCCCGTCCGACGCGTCACAGTGATGCCGGTCGAATTTGATACGTGGGGGTTGGGGCCCTAATCTCCCGGTATGGGGCTGCACCTTGGCTGGATTCCCAACGAACCGGGGCTGCGGGCTCGTGAGTACGCGGCACCGGCGCCGGGAGTACCCGATCCCGACTCGCCCGACGCGTTGGCGGTGCGCGCGGCGCACGCCGCGCGAGCTCTGTGGACGCGGCTGCTGATCGTCGTCGGCCTGCTCGCGGTCGCCTTCTTCGGCCTGGTCGGCGCCGTCTCCCAGCGGACCTGGTTCTGGGGCATCGGGGCGGCGCTGGCGCTGTGCTGCTGGCTGCCGCTGCTGGAGTTCGCCGTGCGCCGGCGCCGCGTCGCCACCCGGCTGCGGCGCGAGAACGAGCAGCGGGCCGTCCAGCACGCCGCCGAACTGGCGGAGTACCAGCGCGGCAAGGCCGCCTGGCAGGCCGGCGAGGCGGAGCGGATCGCGGCCGCGCCGCGGTGGCTGCAGGTAGCGGCGCACGAGGACATCACCCGGCTGGACGTCTTCGGCGGGACCCCGCAGGGGCGGCAGAACCTGCTCTCCGGCGTCGGCCAGACGCTGCTGGCCGAGCGCGCGGTCATCGTCCTCGACCTGTCGCAGGACCGGGTCGGCGGCGCCCTTGTGGCGGCCGCCCGGCAGGCCGGGATCTCCTGCCACGACTACCTGCTGCCCCGGGACCTGCCCGCGACCCCGCTGCTGGCGGGGCTGACCGGCGACGAGATCGCCAGCCTGATCGTCGAGGTGCTGCACGCCGACGACGCGAACGCCACCGCGGCCGGCCGCGCGACCGATCTGATGATCCTGCGGAAGATCACCCGCGCGCTGGGCGGCGACGTGACCATGTCCCGACTGCATGAGGCGCTGTCCCTGCTGCTCGCGGGTGCGACCGACGGCCCCGCGTGGGCGGACGGGACGACGAACGGGGCCAACGGAACCAACGCGGCGAACGGCACGCGCGCGCCGGGCCCGCTGGGCGACGCGGACGCGGACGCGGCGGCCGGCCAGGCCGGCCAGGCCGGCCTGCAGCTGTCGGCCGCTGAGCGGTCGGGCCTGCTCGGCCTGTTCGGCGCGGGGATGCGGGGCGAGATCAGCGGGAACCTGATCAGGCTCACGGCCGTGCTCGAGCCCCTCGCCGAACTCGGCGCGGAGGCCGCCGCGGGCGACGCCGCGCCGCCTCGGCCGGCCAGGCTGACCTGCCTGTCGCTGCCCGACGGGCCCCGTGACGTGGCTGCCGACCTGGCGGCGGCGCTGATCGTGCAGTGGGCCACCCGCTCCGTCGCCGACGACACCGGGTTCCGTCCGGCCGTCGTCCTGGCCGGGGCGGACGAGCAGTCCACCCGGCACCTGAGCCGGCTCACCGCGGTGTGCGAGCGGTACGAGGTCCCGCTGGTGCGGATGTTCTCCCGGCTGACCGAGGAGTCGTCGCGTCACCTGGACAGCAGGCACACCGCGTTCCTGCGGCTGGCGACGCGTCCGGAGGCGCTGCGCGCGGCCGAGCACATCGGCCTGGAGCGGAAGTTCGTGGCCGGGCGCTTTTCGCACCGGCAGAGCGTGAACCGGTCGCGGACCAGGACCACCACCGAGTCGACCACGCACACCACCGGCCGGGCCGAGGGCGAGGCGACGACGCACACGACCGGGACCACCACCGGCCAGATGTACTCCGAGGCCGAGGTGCCGCGGCACGACAACCACGTCCACATCCACGCGGGCGATCGAAACGGGTCTAGCCGCGACTCCGGCGAGGGCGGGTCACGCGAGGAGCTTCGCGCCCGGGTTGCCCGCGAGCGGGAAGCGGCGGCGGCGGCCGAGTCGGATCGCGGCGGGCGCCGGCCGGCCGGGCGCGGCGGCGGCACCAGGCAGGATCAGGCGGTCAAGGACGCGGGCGGCCGACGGCCGGAGGACCAGGCCAGGTCGGGCGGCGGCTGGGGGAGCGGCGGCAGGCGCCTCGAGGACCAGGCCAAGTCCGGCGGCGGCTGGCTGAGCGCCGGCGGTAACGGGGGCGGGCGCTCGTCGCGGGCCGACGGCGGCAAGCCCGTCATCGACACGGTCAAGACCAGGACGTGGTTCTCCGCCCAGCACACGAGCGATTCGAAGACCCAGTCGGTGACGAACACCGAGGAGACCAGCCACACGCGCTCGGAATCGCGGTCGCGGACCGATGGCGCCAGCGTCGGCGACGAGATCACCTTCGAGCTCGTCTATGACCACGCGGTCCGGCCGGAGACGCTGATGGCGCTGCCGGAGGACCAGATGCTCGCCCCGCACATCGTCGCGGGCGCACCGGACCGGTCGACCCTGCCCGGCACCCCCAACGGCGCGTCCACCCCAGCAGCGGTCGACCAGGTCAGCGCGCTGACTGCGCGCCTGGCGGTGGCCGAGAGCCGGATCGTCGCCCTCGTCATCGACCCGTCGGTCGTTGGGGCCGACTCGGTGGCTCCAGTCGCCCCGCACGAGATCCCGGCCTATGAGCCTCCCGCTCCCGCGGTCTCCCCGCACGTCCCCGACTACGAGCGCCTCCCGCGCGCAACCCTGGGCGCGGGCCATCCCGCCAACTTCAGGTAGCGGCGGCTGGCCGGGGCGGCGGTTGCCGGCGTCTCTTAGTCGAGGCGTTGATCCCAGCGCGACAGGAGATAGAACAACAGCCAGACGACGCCTGCGGCGAGGGAGAAGACGACGATCAAGCCCACGATGAGCACGAACGAAGCCAGCCAACTTGAGTCCATATGCGACCTCCCTAGCTGTAATCAGATAGTTACACACAGTTGGTTTGCCCGTCGATCGCCGTATAATCACGCAGAGCGCGACCCCCGATAAGGGAGAGGCCGGCGGGGAGAGGTGGAACCAGGGTCCGTTCGAGATGACGGATTTTGAATTTCAGAGACTTTCCGCGGCGGTTCCGTTGTGGTCGTGGCACCTAGAGCTCCCGGCCCCGGCGGCGCATAGTGGGGATATGGATGGTGTCACCGGCGACGCCGCGCCCGCCGTGGCGGCAACCGTGTCGGCCACGCTCAACTACCTCGCGCCCGGGTCGCGGCGCAACCGGCTCTACGTCGCGCTCGGCGGCCACCTGACCACCACCGAGTACGCGCCGACAACGGTCACGATCGCCAACGGGCGCCCGCACCTGGCCGACTTCGGCCTCGACCGGTCCGGGTTCACGCTGCTCACGCACCGCAGCGACGTCAAAGACTTCGGCGACGGCAGCCAGCTCGACCACATCTACGTGCCCGAGGCGTGCGACCTCGTAAGGCAAGCCACCAGCGCGGACGAGGTCGTCTCGCTCGGCTGGGTGATCAGGCGCGTCAACATGGATCTCGACGGTGCCCAGCCGCCCGCCTCCGACGTGCACGTGGACATGCACCCGGGCCGGGCCGACGCCCGGCTGTCGGCCGCCTCGCCCCGCGCAGAGCCGTACCGCCGCGCGATCATGACCAGCCTGTGGCGCACGTTCAGCCCGCCCCCGCAGGACTGGCCGCTGGCCCTGCTCGACTACCGCTCGGTCGATGACGCCGAGGGCGAGCCGAACCTGCTGCTGTTCGTGGACACGCTGCCCGACCCCGACGACGTCCCCGACATAGAAGATCCGGACGCCCAGCCCGCCGGGTCGATCTTCGCCTACCGCCCCGGGCACCGCTGGTGGTTCTTCCCCGACCTCCGCGCGGACGAGGCCCTGCTGTTCAAGCTGCACGACACCGACCACAGCGGGCCCTGGCGGGTCCCGCACACCGCGTTCGAGGCGCCCTACGCGGCGACCGCCAACCCCCGGGCGTCGGTCGAGATCCGCACGATCGCGTTCTTCTACTAACGCCTTCCACGGCAACTGGATACCGGACTCAGAACTAGCACAGCAGCGAAAGGTACTCGGACTGTGACGGAGCAACTTCCGCAGGACGTCATCGCGCAGCTGACCGGCATGGGCCGGATGATCACCCCGGAGCTGGTGCAGGGCAGCTGGGCGGTGCTGACGCCGTTCCACGAGAAGGTCGGCTACACCGCGCCCACGATCGACCGGGACCTGCGGTACGGGGAACACGAGCGGCACCGGCTCGACGTGCACACGTCCGGCTCCGGCGCCAGCGCCGACCAGGCCGCCGCCCCCGTCCTGCTGTTCGTGCACGGTGGCGGTTTCGTCGGCGGCGACAAGCACGTGCCCGGCACCCCGATGTACGACCACATCGGCGCGTGGGCGGTCCGCAACGGCTGGGTCGGGGTCACGATGACCTACCGGCTCGCCCCCGAGCACACCTGGCCGGCCGGCGCGCAGGACGTCGCGGCGGCAGTGGCGTGGGTCCGCGAGAACATCGCCGCGTACGGCGGCGACCCCGACCGCATCGTGGTGGCGGGCCACTCGGCCGGCTGCGTGCACGTCGCCTCGTACCTGGCCGGCCAGGGCGGCGGCGCGCTGGACGGCGTGCGCGGGGCCGGGCTGCTGTCCGGCTTCTACGTCATCCCCGACGGCGCCGAGCGGAGCGAGATCGAGCGCCCGTACTACGGCGACCTCCCGTCGGCGGAGGTCTCCAGCCTGGGCGGCCTGCTCGAGGCCGAGATCCCGCTGATCTTCGCCGTCGCGCAAAACGACCCGCCGTTCAGCCACGCCCAGGTGGCGGGCCTGACCGCCGCCTGGTTCGGCAGGCACGGCTCGGTGCCGCAGGTGGTCTGGTCGGAGGGGCACAACCACATCTCGCAGATCGGCTCGATCGGCGTGGACGACCTCGCGCTGGGCGCCCAGCTCGCCCGCTTCGTCAACCGCGTCACCAGGGAGGCCTGACCGCAACTCGTTCGCCGACTCCGGCGGCGACAGAACCGGGCCGGGCTCGATCTTCCGCCTCCAGCCCAAGAAGGCCCTGATGACGCAGTCGGCGCCGCCCGCGCCGCTGGAACGGCCGACGAGAGGAAGCGCGTGAAGATCGAAGCCGCGGTGGTCTGGGAGGCGGGCGCGGAACTGTCGATCGAGGAGTTCGACCTCGACGACCCGCGCGACGACGAGATCCTGGTCCGGGTCGAGGCCGTCGGCGTCTGCCACACCGACGACAACGCCCGGCTGGGACGGCTGCCGGTCGTCTTCCCGATCATCCTCGGCCACGAGGGCGCGGGCGTCGTCGAGCGAGTCGGCCGCGGCGTCACCCGGGTCAGGCCGGGCGACGGGGTGCTGTTCACCCCCGACTACTGCGGCCGGTGCGAGCAGTGCGTGCTCGGCCTTACGCCATACTGCGACCGGGTCGTCGCGGTGACGTTCACCGGCACCAGGCCGGACGGCTCGCCCCGTGCGCACCAGCACGGCAGGCCGGTGCGCGCCTCCTTCTTCGGCCAGTCCTCGTTCGCCACCCACGCCCTGGTCACCGAGCGGAACATCGTCGGTGTTCCGGCCGACGCCCCGCTGCGCTACCTGGCCGGGTTGACCTGCGGCGTGCAGACCGGCGCGGGCGCGATGCTGAACGCGATGCCGGTCCGTCCCGGCAGCCGGGTCGCGATCTGGGGCACCGGCGCCGTCGGGCTGGCCGCGGTGATGGCCGCCGCCGCGTCGGGCGCGGACGAGATCGTCGCCGTCGACCGGGTGGCCCACCGGCTCAAGCTCGCGGCCGAGCTCGGCGCCACCCGCACCATCGACACCACCGGCGCGGACCTGGCCGACGTGGTGGGGGAGATCATCACCGCGACCCGGACCGGGGTCAACGTCGCGCTGGACACAACCGGCAACCCCGCCGTGATCCTGGCCGCGGTCGAGTCGCTCGCGACCCACGGCACCGCCTCGGTCATCACCAGCAGCGGGGCGCCGGTCACGGTGCCGCCGGGCGCGCTGCTGCTGAAGGGCCGGTCGCTGCGCGGGTCGATGGGCGGCCACATCAACCCAACCGTGTTCATCCCCCGGCTGCTCGAGCTGCACCGCCAGGGGCGGTTCCCGGTTGACCGGCTGGTGCGGAACTACCCCTTCACCCAGCTCAACGCGGCGATCGCCGACTCCCTAGCGGGCGCTACGATCAAGCCGGTCCTCACCTTCGACTGAGAACCCGTCCGGGAACACGAACGACCCGGATTTGGTTGACTCGTCATGTAAAGTGAGCTGCATTCTCATCCCCTGTTCCGGAGGTTACGCGTGGCCAAACCCGTTTTGCGTGTCATCATCGGCTCGACCCGTCCGGGCCGGATCGGTCCGTCCGTCGCCGAGTGGATCACCGAGCGCGCCCGCGAGCACGGCGGCTTCGACGTCGAGGTGACCGACCTCGCCGAGCTGAACCTGCCGATGTACGACGAGCCGAACCACCCGCGGCTGCAGAAGTACGTTCACCAGCACACCAGGGACTGGTCGGCGCTGGTGGCGGGGTCGGACGCGTTCATCTTCGTGACGCCCGAGTACAACTACTCGTTCAACGCGGCGACCAAGAACGCGATCGACTACCTGTTCCACGAGTGGGGGCACAAGGCGGCCGGCATCGTCAGCTACGGCGGGATCGCGGCCGGCACCCGGGCCACCCAGATGCTCAAGCAGGTCCTCACCACGCTGAAGATCGTGCCGGTGACCGAGGCGGTCAACATCCCGTTCGTGTTCAAGCACCTCGACGAGGACAAGCGGTTCAAGTCCACCGAGGAGATGGAGCAGGCGGCCACGGCCATGCTCGACGAGCTTCTGAAGTGGAGCGAGGCGCTGCAGGCGCTCCGCGCCAAGTAACTGCGCTCATCCCCAGGTATTACCATTTGTAGCCATCATAGCACCTAGAGTAGTTCTTGCGTAGTGTATCCGTCAAATTACTCTATGTCGTGATGTTCATCGCCCGTTAAGGTAAGCGCTATGGGTGGTCAGCGAGCGGTGCTCGGGATCGACCTGGGCACCAGCGGTGTCAAGGTTCTCGTGGTCGGCCTCAACGACGCGGTGCTGGGACGGGGCCGGGCGGAGTACCCGGTCCTGGTCCCGGCCGTCGGGCGGGCCGAGTCCGATCCCGGCGACTGGTGGCGGGCGACCTGCCGTGCCGTTCGCCAGGCGGTGGCGCAGGCGGGGGACGCGGATATCGTCGGCCTGGCCGTCGCCGGACAGATGCACGGGGTGGTGCTCGCCCGCGCTTGCGATGGCAACGGCGCAGACGCTGCCATCGGCGCTGACGCGGCCGGCGGCGATCGCGCCCTCGGTGACGCTGTCGCCGACGCTCACGGTGGTGCGGTGCGGCCGGCGATCGTATGGCTCGACCAGCGGGCGGCCGCGGCGGTCGACCGTTACGCGGAGCTGCCCGCCGCGCTGACCCGCGGCCTCGGGAACCGGCCCTCGGCCGGGATGGCCGGCCCGATCCTCTGGTGGCTCGTCCGGCACGAGCCGGAGAACGTCGCCGCGGCGCGGCGGGCGCTGCAGCCCAAGGACTGGCTTCGGCTGCGGCTGACCGGAGCGGCCGCCACCGACCCGACCGACGCCTCCGGCACGCTCCTGTTCGACCTGGAGCGCGGCGCCTGGGCCGATGACCTCATCGCCGCGCTCGGGCTTCCCGGGGACAAGCTGCCGCCGATCTTGAGCTCGGCCCAGCCGGCCGGGATGCTGCTTCCGGGGTCCGCCGCCGAGCTCGGCCTGCCGCCCGGCATCGAGGTGGCGGCCGGCGCCGCCGACACCGCCGCGGCGCTCTACGCTGCGGGCCTGCGCGATGACGAGGCGATGCTCACCCTCGGCAGCGGCGGCCAGTGGGCGATGCGGGAGAACGAGTTCAGGCCCACGCCCACGACCAACCTGTACCGCGCGGTGGGCGACGGCTACTACCGACTGGCCCCGGTGCAGAACGTGGGGGTGACCCTGAACTGGGTGCGTACCCTCCTGGACGTCTCCTGGGCGGACCTGTACGACACGGCGGCGCGCCCTGCGCGAGCGGGCGCCCCGGTCTTCGCGCCCTACCTGACCCCGGAGCGCTGGGACCCCACCGCGACCGGCGCCTGGACCGGCCTTACCCTCGCCCACCAACGCGATGACCTGCTCCGCTCCGCCCTCGACGGCGTCGCGGGCCTGCTCCGGGAGCGCCTCGACGACCTCCGGGCAGCCGGCCACGACCCCCGTAGCGTCATGCTCGGCGGCGGCGGCGCCACCCACCCGGCCTGGCGCGACCTGCTGGCCAACGCGCTCGGCCTGCCGCTTCGCCCGGCCCCAGTCACCTGGCTAACCGCCGCAGGCGCCGCCCGCCTAGCCGCCGCCGCTTCCCGCCAGTGTGGCTGACTCTCCCCGCCGCCGCCCGCCCGAGCGCCGCCGCTTCCGGCCAGTCGGCCTGACTCGCCCCGCTGCCCCCTTCCTCCAGCCTCGCTAACCGCCCCGCCGCCGCCCGCCCGGCCGCCTCCGCTTCCCACCCGTCTCCCTAGCCGCCCCCGCCACTCGCCTACCGCAGCTTCCTATCACTTCTGACCACTTTTTCGACCTCCGTTTGGGCGGTCCTATTCGTCGTCGGCGAGCAGGTAGCGGAGGTACTGGGTGGGATCGTTGAGGAAACCGCGCCAGGAGTGAACAATCTCCAGGTCCGCCCACTGGACCGGACGGATGCCCCAGTCGCCGAGTTCGAGCACGTGCGCGCCGGGGACGGCGGCGACGATGGGGGAGTGGGTGGCCACCACCACCTGGGAGTCCTCCCGGGCGAGGTCGCTCAGCAGCGCCACCAGGCTGAGGCTGGCGACGAACGAGAGCGGCGAGTCCGGCTCGTCCATCAGGTAGAAGCCGCGCTGGTTAACCCGGGTCCGCAGGATCTCAAGGAACCCCTGGCCGTGGCTGAGCTCGTGCAGCCGTTCGGGTCGACTCCGGCTCGGATGCTGCTCCAGGAACGAGTAGAGCGAGTGCATGGTGTCGGCCCGCAGGAAGTACGCCCACGCCGCCCGCCCGGCCGGCCCCCGCTCGACGAAGAGCCGGTCGCCCGCGCCCGGCTCGGTCTCCCTGACCCGGGCGGGGAGCGACGAGGCGAGGATCGACCCGCCCTGCGGGTTCAGCCCGTACGCCTCGGCCAGCATCTCGACCACGGTGGACTTCCCCGACCCGTTCTCGCCCACCAGGATCGTGATCCCCGGCGGTAGCTCGAGACCCTCGCGCAGCAGTTGCGCGGCGGCGGGAACGGTCGCGGGCCACGCGTGCGCGTTGACGGCGAGGCTGGGAGAGGGCCGGAACGCCCGCACGAGTCTCGCGTCCAACGTCCAGTCGCTCGCGTCTCCCACAAGTTGATGGTCCCAGAAATTGGCGTGATCACCGCATGACGGCCGGAAATGGCACCGGGATAATCACCGCCATGGACATCGACAGTTTGGTCGCGATCGACGTGCACACGCATGTGCACCGCTCGGTAAGCGCTCCCCCGGTCAAGCCGGAAGACAACGAGCACCTGGCCGCGATGGCCGCCTACTTCAAGACGGCGGCGGCTTCGTTCACCGTCGATGACCTGGCCGCGTACTACCGGGAGCGGAAGATGGCGGCGGTGACGTTCACCATCGACGTCAAGGACCAGCCCGAGGACCCGACCCGCGCGACTCCCGAGGAGATCGCCGAGCGGGCGCGCGACCACACGGACGTGGTCATCCCCTTCGGCTCGGTCGATCCGCACCGGGGCGCCGAGGCGGTCCGGATGGCCAAGCGCCAGATCGCGGAGTACGGCGTCAAGGGCTTCAAGTTCCACCCGAGCTCACAGGCGTTCCTCCCCAACGACCGGATGGCGTACCCGGTGTACGAGGTGATCGAGGCGGCGGGGCTGCCCGCGCTGTTCCACACCGGGCAGACCGGCGCGGGCGCGGGCACCCGGGGCGGCGGCGGGATCAGGCTCGCCTACTCCAACCCGATCCACCTGGACGACGTGGCGGTGGACTTCCCCGACATGCCGATCATCCTGGCCCACCCGTCGTTCCCGTGGCAGGAGGAGGCGCTGTCGGTCGCCACCCACAAGCCCCAGGTCTACATCGACCTGTCCGGCTGGTCGCCCAAGTACTTCGCCCCGATCCTCGTTCAGTACGCGAACACGCTGCTCAAGGACAAGGTGCTGTTCGGCACCGACTTCCCCGTCCTCACCCCGGAGCGCTGGATGGCCGACTTCGAGAAGATCGCGATCCGCGATGAGGTCAAGCCGGGCATCTTCAAGAACAACGCCGCCCGGCTCCTCGGCCTCGCCAAGTAGCCGGTCCGGCCTGGCCGGCGGAGGCCCGCCGGCCAGATCGGCTAAATCCAGCGCTCCTGCATCACGCGCACCTCATCAGCGACGGAAACCTCCATCGCGGTCAGCGACAGCACCTCGTCGACCGTGAACCCGGCCGCGACCTCCTCGAGCACGAACCGGGAGGACCGGGACGGCCGCCGCAGCAGCGCCAGGTCGGTGATGATCGCGTCTACGCACCCGGGTGCCGTCAGCGGGAACGAGCACTTCTCCACCAGCTTGGGCCGCCCCTTCGAATCGGTGTGCTCGAGCATCGCGAACACGTTCCTGGCCCCGGCCGCGAGGTCCATCGCGCCGCCGATGCCGCCCCCGATCATGCCCGGCACGGACCAGTTGGCCAGGTCGCCGTTCCCGCCGACCTGGTAGGTGCCGAGCACCACCGCGTACAGGCGGCCGCCGCGGGCGATCTCGAACGAGGTGACCGAGTCGAAGAACGACGCCCCGTCCCGCAGGGTCACGAAGTACCCGCCGGCGTCGTGCAGGTCCGGGTCGAAGTCCTCGCCCCGCACGAACTCGCCGTAGTTCAGCATCCCGTTCTCGCTGTGCAGGATGACCGGCCGCTCCGAGATGAAGTTCGCCACCTGGGTGGGCAGTCCGGCCCCGAGGTTCACCACCGCGCCGTCCGGCATCAGCGCCGCCACCCGCCGCCCGATCTCCTCGCGGGTCAGCGCGGGCTTGCCCAGATACAGCCGGGCCGAGTCGGCCGCCCGGTTCACCCGCATCGGCAGGTTCTTCACGTCCATCCGGACCGTCACCGGCACCACCCGGGTCACGAATACCCCGGGCAGGTCCACCTCCGACGGCGGAATGGACCCGGTCGGCACGATCTCCTCGGCCTCGACGATCGTCACCCGCGCCGCCTTCGCGAACGACACGTTGAAGTTCTGCGACCCGCCGCGGAACACGAGGTTCCCCATGTGGTCCGCCTTGGCCGCCCTGATCAGGGCGAAGTCCGTGGTGATGGCCCGTTCCAGCACGTACGGGCGACCGTCGAAGTACCTGATGTCCTTCCCCTGGGCGATCTCGGACCCGTAGCCGGTCGGCGTGTAGAACGCGGGAATGCCCGCCCCGCCGGCCCGCATCCGCTCCACCAGCGTGCCCTGCGCGACCATCTCGAGCGTCATCTCGCCCGCCTCGATCTGCTTCTCCGCCTCCGACACCACCCCCGGCCGGGCCGAGAAGCACGTGATCAGGTGCGCGATCTGGTGGTTGTCGGCGAGCATGTGCGCGGTCGGGAAGCCCGGCTGGCCAAGCCCGTTGCAGTACACGGTCAGCCCGGTCGGCCCCAGATCGCGCAGCGCCGTGATGAGGGTCGACGGATACCGGTGCGACACCCCGAACCCGGCGACGCCCAGGCTCGCCCCGTCCCGGATGTCCGCAACGGCCTCGGCGGCGGTCGTGACCTTGCTCATAGCGAAGAAATCCTCCGAACTCAGAACACGGTATTGAATTAAGACGGTGTGCTTGATGATCCAGTCGGTGATGAGCGCGGCGATCTCGGCGTTGTTCCGCTCCAGCATCATCGCGTGGCCGTTGCCGTGCACGCCGAGGTCGCCCAGGCGAAGCTCGTCGACGTCGGCACCGCACGACCGCAGATACTCGGCGGTGGCGCGATCGGCGGGCCCGTGCCCCGACGACTCCGCGGTGACGACGGCGATCGGCACCCCGCCGATCTTCCCCTCCCGCGAGCCCGGCCCGAACACCAGCGGCACCGGCGTCAGCCCGTGCGCGAACGAGCCCAGCCCGGGCAGCGTGACGAACGGCGGCCCGGCCGGCTCGACCGCCACCACCGCCTTCACCAGCGACGGGCACTCCGAAAGCGCCAGCCAGCCGAACCCGCCGCCGAACGAGTGGGTGAGCAGCACCGACGGCCCGATCCGCTCGAGCAGCCCGACCGCGCCCGCCAGCATGTCCTCGTGCGCCCGCACGATGTCACCGGGGAACGGCTCCTGCCAGGCGAGGAACGTCGCCAGGGCGGGATCGCGGCGGCCGCCGTCGCCCGGCCACTGGGTGTGCGGCGGCACCCCGGCCGAGGCCGGCCCCGCGAACGTCGCCACGAATCCCTCGTACGTCGCGGGCGGCCCGTACCCGCCGTAGATGTCCGGGTGGTACGGCGACCGCCCCAGTCCGGGCCGGTCCACCGTGTACACCGCGAACCCGTCGCGCAGGAACAGGGTGGCCCAGCCCGGCCGCCCGTCCGCTGTGGTGAGCATGTCGAGCGCCTGACCGCCGCCGCCATGGACAAGAACAAGATTGTCCCGAACGGACCGGGGCGTCTGATATTCCACATGGGTCCCGTACGCACTCGTGCCGGCCGGCCCGGTGTGCGTACGCATCCCGGTGAAGAAGTGCCCCTGGTCGGTGATGACGATAGGGTCCACGTCCCGCCCCTAGCCCCAGACCTCGCGGGCGGTCTCGACCAGCAGCTCGAGCTTGGCCTGCTCCTCGTCGATGGTCAGCGCGTTGCCCTCGACGGTGGAGGCGAACCCGCACTGCCCGGAGATGCAGAGCCGGTCCAGGTCCACGTACTTGGCGGCCTCGTCGATGCGCCGCTTGAGCGTGTCCTTCGACTCCAGCTCGGGCGTCTTGGTGGTCATCAGGCCGAGCACGACGATCTGGTCGTCGGGCACGAACCGCAGCGGCTCGAACGTCCCCGACCGCTCGTCGTCGTACTCCAGGAAGAGCCCGTCGACCTTGAGCCCGCCGAAGACGTCCTCGGCGACGAAGTCGTAGCCGCCGGAGGAGAACCACGCCGACCGGTAGTTGCCGCGGCACATGTGAATGGTGACCGCCATGTCGGCCGGCTTGCCCGCCAGCGCCGTGTTGATCACGTCGATGTTGATCAAGTGCTGGCGCTCCGGGTCGAGCCCGGTGGCGGACGCGTTCGCGCGCCAGGCCGGGTCGTTCAGGAACGCGAAGATGGTGTCGTCGAACTGCAGGTAGCGACAGCCGAGCTGGTACAGCCCCGCGACCTCGGCCGCGTAGACGGCGGCGATGTCGGCCCGGTACTCGTCGGCGTCCGCGTACGGGGACTTCGACAGGTCGACCCGGAAGTGCGCCATGCTCGGCGAGGGCACGGTGATCTTCGGGGTGGCGGTGGTGACGGTCTGCGCGAGGAAGCGGAAGTGGTCGCCGAAGATCGGCGTCTCCAGGTGGACCCGGCCGGTGACCTCGGTGGCGTTCGGCGTCCAGGTGATCTGCCCGTCCTTGCGGTAGACCGGCAGCGGCGCGCCGAGTGCGCCCTTCTGGATCCCGGGAATGGCGTAGAGGAAGTCGGCGTGCCATTGCTCCCGGCGGAATTCGCCGTCGGTCGCGGAGTCGAGGCCCACGTTCTCCTGCAGCCTGACGGCACCCTGGATCGCGGCGTCCTCGACCGCGGCGAGCGCCGTCGCGTCGATGTCGCCCGCGGCGTAGTCTGCGCGCGCCGCGATCAGCGGGGGCGGCCGGAGCAGCGACCCGACGTGATCGGCGCGGAACGGCGGGGTGGCGCGTCGCGTCATCTAGCTCTCCTCAGACAGGAAACGGCGGAGGTCAGGAAATGTCGGGCGCTGGCCGCGCCGCCACGTTCCCGGATCCTCACGGCTGGCCTAGAACAGGTTGTCGGGCAGGCCGAAGTGCATCCGGGCGACCTCGGTGGCGACCACGTCGTGCCGGGCGGAGATGTGCCCGAGGTAGATGGCGGCGTCCCTGAAGTGGCGCTGCATCGGCGCGCCGCGCTTGGCCGCCGACGACGAGGCCGCACCGAACAGCTCGGTGGTCGCGTCGACGGCCATCCGCGAGGCGATCTGGATCATGGAGTACATGGCGGCGTCGTCCTCCCGGGTGAACGGCTCCCCGGTCCGGTGCCAGCGCTCGGCGAGCTCCATGTACCGCTCGCCGCACTGCAGGATGATCGCCTCGGCGCTGTCGATCAGCGCCCGCGCCTGCCCGTAGTGCCGCTGGTACTCCTCGACCGTGTACCTGGGCACGATCGGGGGGAAGTACGTCTTCTTGGTCAGCAGGATCTGCTCGTACTCGAAGAGCGCGCCCTTGGCCGCGCCGATCACCGGGATGACCAGGCCCGCGTGGTACATCGCGTAGATCCGCCCGCAGAACAGCGGGTCGTCGTGCAGGTACATGCCGGGCGCGGCGGTATCGGTGTTGTGCGTCCAGTTCCCCGAGCAGGTGCAGTGCTCGGGGACGAAGACGTTCTCCACCCGCACGCTGTTGGACCCGCTGGAGTTCATCCCGATGATGTTGCCGTCGCCCCAGTCGGGGAGGACGGTCACGTTCTCGATCGGCGTGCAGATGGTAAGCACGCCCTCGGACTCGCGGCCGGGCACGAGCGTGTTGGACATGAAGTGGGTCGCGTGCCCGACTCCGGAGCAGTAGTCCCAATGCCCGTTGACCAGGTACCCGCCGTCAACCGGGGTGGCGGTGCCCATCGGGGCGGCGCGGTGCGGGCAGGTGAACCGGCCGGTCGGCCCGAACAGCTCGATCTGCCCCTGCTCGGGGAACCAGGCGCCAAGCCCCTGCGCGTGGTGCGCGCCCAGGCACAGCCCCCACGCGGTGCCGGCGTCGCCCTCGGCGACGGCGAGGATCACCTTCCAGTAGGTGTCCATGCCGAACGCGTACCCGCCGAACCGCTTGGGCTGCAGCATCCGGTAGAACCCGGCCTCCACGAACTTCTGGTCAAGCGCGTCGGTGTGCTTGCCGGCCTTCTCCGCCTCATCGGCCTGCGCCCGGATCTCAGGAATCAGCGCCTTAGCGCGCGAGATTATGGTCTCCGCCGTCAGACCCGGCTCAGGTGCGGGGATCTGGGCGGGCCGGGAAACAGTCGTCTCTGACACAAGTACGAGCCTGATACGCCGACCGCCCAACAGCAAGCCCCCCGCACCAGCGGATACCGCCGGTTGTCCCGCCGGACACAACGACCTCGGGCGTCTTGTGACTCGGCCACGGTGACTCCGGCCAGGCGGAATCGCGGAGACGCGGCGGCCCCCGCGTCAACGCGGCTACCAGGAACTGATCGCAGCGTAGGGGCCCGTCGACCCATCAATCCGCCTCCGACTCGTAACGTAGTAACCTGGCTACAGATGTGGTGTGCAAATGAATGCATGTGGCAATACGTTGCTATCAGTAGCAGAAAGGTGGCGTTCCGTTAATTTTGCGTGATACTTTTATGGTCACAAGGGAGGAGCGGAACATGATCGTCATGACTCGTGAGGCAGACGCTGAGGCGGATTTCACGCTGCAGGACTTTCTCTCCTTCGATACCCCCGAGGGCTACCGAGCCGAGCTGATTGACGGAGAAATCGTCGTGACGCCACCCCCCGACGGCAACCATGAACGCTGCATCATGCGGATCGTCAAGCAGGTTCTTGCGGGCAGCGTCACCCCAATGGACTTCTCGGGGCAAAAAGGATTGATTGTCCCGGTCGTCGAGGGGCATGGCCGGGTCATTCCCGACATAACGTTCGCGCCCGCCAAGCTGGATCTGTTTCTTGACGCGCCGACATGGATGCCGGCCACTGGTGTCGCCATGGTGGTTGAGATCACCTCGTCCTCCCCCGACCATGATCGAAACGCCAAGCGGCGCGCCTATGCGGCTGCTCAGATCCCGCTCTATCTGCTAGTAGATCGTCAGCGTCATGAAGTCGCTCTTTACGCCGACTCAGTGCGAAACGAATACACCAGCAGTTCGACGGTCCGGCTCGGCGGTGGCGTAAAGCTGCCGGAGCCGTTCTCGTTCACCCTTGAGACCGAGTCCTTCGTGGTCTAGAGCCCATACCACTTTGGCGCGGTGATTCCAGGCGTCTACAGGCCCTGCCAGGCTGGCTTGGCGGCGTAGACCTCGCGGTAGTAGTCGAGGCGGGCCAGGCGGGCGGCCGCGGGCGGGTCGAGCAGCACGGTGGCGTGCGGGTGCAGTTGCAGGGCCGAGGCCGGGCAGGATGCCGAGACCGGTCCCTCGACCGCGTCCGCCACGGCGGCCGCCTTGTCGGCCCCGGTGGCGATGAGCAGCAGGTGGCGGGCCCGGAGGATCGTCCCTAGACCCTGGGTCAGCACGTGCACAGGCACCTGGTCGGGGGATCCGAAGAAGCGCGCGTTGTCCTTGCGCGTCTCGGCGGTCAGGGTCTTGATCCTGGTGCGGCTGGCGAGCGACGAGCCGGGCTCGTTGAAGGCCAGGTGGCCATCGGAGCCGATGCCGAGCACCTGCACGTCGACTCCGCCCGCGCGCTCGATCAGCGCCTCGTAGCGCTCGCCCGCCGTCGGCAGCCCCTCGGGGCTGGGATCGGGCCCGTTCACCCGGTCCGGGCTGATGCCCAGGCCGTCGGTCAGCTCGCGGGCGATGGTCGCCCGGTAGCTCTGCTCGTGCCCGGCGGGCAGGCCGACGTACTCGTCGAGGTTGAAGCAGGTCACCGCGGCGTACGAGGGGCCGACGCCGGCCTCGTAGCGGCGAATAAGCTCCCGGTAGGCCGGCAGCGGGGTCGACCCGGTGGCGAGTCCGAGCACGGCAGCCGGCTTACCGCGGACGACCTCCTCGAAGACGTGAGCCGCCAGCGCGGCGATCTCGTCGGCCGATCCGAGCGGCACGACCTCCATCGGTAATCTCCCTTCACGCGGTGAACGTCGGTAACCCGGCCTGCCGCGATCGTCGCGGCGGGTCCGCGCAGCGGTCACCGCGCGTCCCAGATCATGGCGGCGCCGACGGCGCCGACCGGCACCCCGCTCGGCAGCAGCCGTACGCGGTCGGCCAGGTTGATGGCGGCCAGGAACGGTGACCCGGCCGTCTGGGCCCGCAGGGCGGCGGTGACCGCGGTGAGCAGCGGCTCGCCCAGGTCGGTGATGCCGCCCCCGATGATGATCGCGGCCGGGTCAACCGACAGGCCGAGCATCCGGATCGCGTCGGCCACCCGTGCGGCGAACCGGTCGCGGACCCCGACCGCAGCCGGGTCTCCCGCGGCGGCGGCGGCGAACACGGCCGCCGCCGGGGACATCCCGCCGTCGGCCGGCCAGGCGGCGGTGAGGGCGGAGGCGGCGGCGCTCAGCTCCAGGCACCCGCGCTGGCCGCAGGAGCAGAACGGGCCCGCCGGATCGACCGGCACGTGCCCGATTTCCCCCGACGCGCCGTAGGCGCCGCGGCGCAGACGGCCGCCCAGGACGAAGCCGGCCGCGAGGCCGGTGCCGATGCTGAGGTAGCCGAGGTCGTCGGCACCGCTGAGCACGTGTGCGCCCCAGGTGGCCGCCCTAACGTCGTTCTCGACCATCACGGCGGCGCCGGTGCGGTCCGCCAGCCGCTCGGCCAGTGGCAGCCAGTCGCCGCCAAGGCCGAGGTTGACCGCATGGCTCACGGCCCCGCGATCACGGTCGACCAGCCCGGGGAATCCGATGCCGACGTGCGACGGCAGCACACCGTCGAACGCGGCCGCCAGCCGGTCAAGCACGCTTGTCGCCGTGGCCAGCACGCCGTCGGGACCGGGCACGGTGGCCTCACGGTGCTGGGCGAGGACGGCGCCGTCCGCCGCTACGACCACCCCGAGAATCTTGGTGCCCCCGATGTCGAGGCCGACCCTCATGTCAGCGGTCACGACACGCCCAGTTCACCGGAGAGGACGAGCACCGCCGCGCCCAGGAGCACGACGTCGTCGCCGAGCGGCGACGTGCGCACGACCAGCTCGTCCGACGAGGCCGCCATCACCCGCTCGCGCACGGTCCGGTCGACGGCCTCGCATAGTTCTCCGTCGAGCAGGTCCAGCGGTCCCACCAGCACGATCTCTCTCAGGTTGAGCGCGCCGACGACCGGCGCGAGCACCTCGCCGAGGGTGGTGCCGACGGCGGCAAGGGAGCGGTCGCCGCGACGCAGGTGCGGGACGGCAAGCACGGTTTCCAGGCAGCCCGCTCGTCCGCAGGCGCAGCGCGCGCCGCCCGGGTCGACGACGACGTGGCCGATCTCGCCCGCCGCCGAGGTGTGCCCCTCGACCAGCGCGCCGCCGACGACGAGGCCGGCGCCGACCCCGGTGCCGATCCGCACCAGCATCAGGTCGGCCGCCGCCCGCTCGCCGAAGGTGTGCTCGCCCAGGACGGCGGTATTGGCGTCGTTGGCGACGTAAACGGAGACGTGGAGTTCGCGACGGAGGATGCCGGTGAGGTCGAGGCCGGCCCAGCCGAGGTTGGCCGCGTTCAGCACGACGCCGTTGCCGTCGACGACACCGGCTGAGCCGACGCCGATGCCGAGCAGCGGCCGGTCGGTGGCCGCGCGCAGTTGCCGGGCCAGGCGGACCACGAGGCGGACCGCGGCCTCCCCGCGGGCGCCCTCCCGGGGAACCTCGGCCCGCACCTTGACCTGCCCGAACAGGTCGACCACGGCTCCCGCCAGGCGGTCGTCGGCCGACAGGTCGAGAGCCACGATGTGCGCGGCGTCGGCCAGCAGGCCGACCAGCGTCGGCGGCTTGCCGACTCTGGCCTCGGCCGGCGCGCCGAGCTCGCCAAGCAGGCCATCGTGGATGAGGCTGCCGACCAGATCGGAGACGGTGACCCGGGTCAGGCCAGTGGCGCGGGCGAGGTCGGCCCGGGAGGCCGGACCGTCCGCGAAAAGGTGCTGCAGGATCAGCGACAGGTGATGACGCTTGGTGTCCTCGGCCAGCAGCTTGCCGATGGGGCGCAGCGGGCGACGGCCAACCCCGCCACCGCTCACTTGACCCCTCCCGCCGTCAGGCCGCCCACGACCCGGCGCTCGATGAAGGCGAACAGGATGATCACCGGCACGGTCGCGACCAGGCCCGCTGCGAACAGATGACCCCAATCGACAGAGTACTCCCCGATGTACTGGTTGATCGCGACCGTCAGCGGCTGCTGCGAGGTCTGCTCGCCGAGGCTGAGCGTGAGCGCGACCAGGAACTCGTTCCAGGCCGAGATGAACGTGAAGATCAGCGCGGTCACGATGCCGGGCGCGGCCAGCGGCAGCGTGATCCGCAGCAGCGCGCCGACCCGGCCCAGCCCGTCGACCATGGACGCCTCCTCCAGCTCGACCGGGATCGAGGAGAAGAAGGCGTTGAGTATCCACACCGCGAACGCCATGTTGAAGCCGGCGTTGATGATGATGAGCGACAGCGTCGGGGTGGCCCAGCCGAAGTTGCTGAACTCGCGCTGCAGGCCGACCAGCATCGCCGCCGGCTGGAACATCTGCGTGGCCAGGACAAGGAGCAGGAAGGCGAGGCGACCGCGGAAGCGGTGCCGCGCGGTGTAGTAGGCCGCCGGGAGGGCGACCAGCAGCACCAGCACGGTAGCGCCGGCCGCGATCTCGAGGCTGGTGCCGATGCTGCCGCCGAGGCCGCTGCCCGACCACAGGGTGGTGAAGTTCGAGAAGGTGAAGTGCCGGGGGAAGATCGTCGCCTGGCCGAGCTCGTCGTCCGGCCGGCCGGCCATGATGAGCATCTCCAGGTACGGCAGCAGGAAGATGATGGCGACGACGTACGCCGTGCCGGCCACCAGCCACGTGCGCAGCTGCTTGCGCGGCCGCCGCGCGGGTCGGGTCGGCGTGGAGATCAGTGGCGGCGCGGTCTGGGTGGTGGCGCTCATCGGTCGACCTGCTCCTTCCAGCCGGTGGTGGCGAGGTAGACGACGACGATGACGATGACGAGCAGGAAGTTGATGGTCGACATCGACGCCGACTCGCCCACGTTGCCCTGCTTGAGGTCGACCATGAAGATGGTGCTGGTGGCGGTCTGGTAGCCGGGGCCGCCCCCGGTCATCTCCCAGATGATCGGGAACGAGTTGAACACGTTGATGACGTTGATCAGCGTCGCCACCACGATGGCCGGCCGCAGCAGCGGCAGCGTCACCCGCAGGTACGACTTCCACGAGGTCGCGCCGTCGATGGCGGACGCCTCGTACACCTCCTGCGGGATCCCCTGCAAGCCGGAGAGGATGGCGTAGGTGGTGAACGGCAGCGAGACGAAGACCGCGACGCCCATCATCCACAGCAGCGCGCTGGTCGGGTTGCCGAGCCAGTCGGCCTGATTGGAGCCGAGCTGCCTGACCACGCCAATGTGGTGCAGGATCACGTTGATGACGCCGACGTTCGGGTCCAGCGCCCACTTGAAGATCAGCGCGGTCATCATCACCGAGGCGGCCCACGGGATGATGAGCGCCCACCGGGTCACCCGGCGCCCGGGGAACTTCTGGTTGAAGAGCTGGGCCAGGCCGAGCGAGATCAGCACGGTGACGGACACCACGACCACGACCCAGACCACGGTGCGGAGCAGGACCGAGACGAAGTCGGGCTCGTGCAAGAGCTGGCGGAAGTTGGCGGTGCCGTTATAGCCCGCCACGAAGCCAATGCCGCTGATGTTCTGGAACGACGACTGCACCATGACCACGACCGGCCACAGCACGACCAGGGCGATGAGGGCGACGGCGGGACCCAGCCACAGCAGTGGCGAGAGTCGGCGGAGGGCGGGCATCGAGTTCATCCTCAGGTGGTTCGGGGATGCGTGGGGCACGGGAGCGCCGGGCCCCACGCGGAATCCGATAGCGGAGGCTATCTAGGCTGTCAGCCGGCCGCGGAGGTGGCGGTCTGCTCCAGCTGGGTCAGCACCGTCGACGGGGTGCCGGTGACGGCGGTGCCGATCGTCTGCTGAATCTTGGTCTTCACGTTCGCCCACGCGGTGTCGCTCGGGTACTGCACCGAGTTCGGCAGCGCGGTCAGGAACGGGGCGAAGACCGGGTTGGTGGACATGGCCTTGGCGGCGGTGGTCGTCGCCGGGAGCAGGTCGTACTCGTTGTCGAAGGCGAGCTGGTACTTGTCCTGGTAGGCGAAGTCGAGGAACTCCTTGATCTGCGCCTCGTGACCGTTGGACTTGAACGCGGCGACGTTGTCGCAAACGCCGAGGGTGACGCTCAGCGGGCCGGTCTTGCCCGCGATCGGGACCGACGTCCAGTCGGCGGAGGTCAGGATCTTGGCCGACTGGATGATGGGGATGAGCGCGGGGGAGCCGTTGATCATGCCGACGTTGCCCTGCGCGAACTGCTCCCACAGCGGGGTGCGGTCGACGGTGCCCGGGTTGGGCTCGGTGTCGCCCGCCGCGACCATGCCCTTGAGGTAGTTGAACGCCGCGATGTTGGCCGGGCTGTCGATGGTGTACTTGCCGCTGGTCTGGTAGCCGCCGCCGTCGCCCAGCATCCACAGCAGCGACTCGGCCTGCGCCTCCTCGTTGCCCAGAGGCAGGCCGAAGCCGACCTTGCCCAGCTTAGTGATCTTGGCCGCGTCGGCCTCGACGTCGGCCCAGGTCTGCGGGGCGGCGGTGATGCCGGCCTGCGCGAACAGCTTCTTGTTGTAGAAGAGGGTGCGGCTGGAGGTGGTGAACGGCATGCCGTACTGGACGCCGTTGTAGGTGCCCTGCGCCTTGAACCCCGGCAGCAGGTTCCCCGGGTCCGACAGCACGTCCGAGGCGGAGTAGAGCAGGCCGTCCTGGGCGTAGTTGGAGAAGTAGTCGCCCTCGGTGATGTCCGGGTACTGCTTGTTCTGGACCATCGTCTGGACCTGCGAGTCGAAGTTGGTCCACGGGATCGTGGTGACGTTCACCTTGATGTTGGAGTGCGCCGCCTCGAACGCCGAGACGATGGTGGCCCAGTACTTAGAGCTGGTGTTGCTCGGGCCGGTGCCGTAGTCGGCGACGACCAGCTTGAGGGTGGTCGTTCCGCCGTTGCCACCGGCCGACGAACCGCCGCCGCTGCTGCACGCGGCGAGGGCCAGCGCGGCCGCGGAAGCCAGCGCGACACCGCCGGCGATGCGACTCGTGAGCTTCTTGTTCATCAAGTCTCTTCTCTCTGAAGTGAACCGGGTCGTCTGGGGCCGACCGCCCAGGCGGGGTTTTTGTTAGTTGACCGTACTTACATATTCAGGTCAAGACCTTCTGTCCACCTTTGACCGGAACGTAACAACGTTGCGTCCAGGTTGAGAACGCCTGGCGTCGGCCGCGGGCGGGCGCTAGGACCGTTTCGCGTCCCGGAGAAGGGCCGCCAGCTGCCGCTGCACCCGCCCCGGCCAGCAGGGCCCCTGGTAGATGAACGCGGTGTACGCCTGCAGGAGGGTGGCGCCGGCCGCCAGCCGGTCGCGGGCGTCGTCTGCGGTCTCGATTCCGCCGGCCGCGATGAGCACGAGGCGGTCCCCGGTGCGATCGTGCAGCCGGCCAAGCACCTCGAGCGAGCGCGCCTTCAGCGGCGCGCCGGACAGGCCGCCGGGCCCGGCGTCGGCCACCGCGGCACTATCGCGCAGGCCGTCGCGGGAGATCGTCGTGTTGGTGGCGATGATCCCGTCGAGGCCGAGGTCGAGCGCCAGCTCGGCGACCGCGTCGACGTCGGCGTCGGCCAGGTCCGGTGCGATCTTGACCAGCAGCGGGACGCGGCGGCGGGGGGATGCCTGGTCGAGCGCCGCGCGCACCGCCGTCAGCAGCGGGCCGAGCTTGCCGACCGACTGGAGGTCGCGCAGCCCGGGCGTGTTGGGGGAGCTGACGTTGACGACGACGTAGTCGGCGACGTCGGCGACCAGCCGCGCGCTGGTCACGTAGTCGGCGATCGCCTCCCCTTCCGCGACGACCTTGGTCTTGCCGATGTTGACGCCGACGATCGGGCGGTAGCCGGGGCGGGCGCGCAGCGCGCGCAGCCGGGCGGCCAGCGCGGCCGCACCGTGGTTGTTGAACCCCATCCGGTTGACCAGCGCCCGCTCCTCGGTAAAGCGGAACATCCGTGGTCTCGGATTGCCCGGCTGCGGCCGCGCGGTCACGGTGCCGACCTCGACGAACCCGAACCCGAGGGCCGCCAGCCCGGTGACGCCCTCCCCGTCCTTGTCGAACCCGGCCGCCAGCCCGAGCGGCCCGGGGAAGTCCAGCCCGAGTGCCCGCACCGGCAGCGCCGGGTCGCGCGGCGCCAGCGCCCGCCGCAGCGCCCAGGCCAGACCGGGCACCGCGGCGGCCGCGCGGATCAGCCAGAACCCGGCCCGGTGGGCCGCCTCGGCCGGCAGCCGTCGCAGCAGAACCGCGTAAATCGCCCGATACACCGTCGCCCCCAGTCGCCACTTGACCATCTCAAGCCCTGGCCACCGACAACTGTATTAGCCCGAGGCCGACTGCTAACCGAGTGCGTGCTTTGTCTGCCATCCTTGATGACAGGAATATGGGGAAGAAGGCAGCGTGCAGACCCACGAATTCGAACAGGGCCTATCGGAAACCGTCAGCCTCCTCGACAAGCTGCGGATGGCTATTTATCGCGGTGAGTTCCCTCCCGGGCAGCGGCTGGTGGAGAGCGAGCTCGCCGAGAAGTACCACACCTCCCGCGGCGCGGTCCGCGAGGCTCTGGCGCTGCTGCAGAACGAGCAGCTGGTCACCCGCCGGCCCAACCGCAGCGCCTGGGTGCGGGCGGTGACCATCGAGGAGGCGATCGAGATCCTCGAGGTCCGCGCCCTGATCGAGGGGCTGTGCGCGGCCCGGGCCGCCATCCGCGCGACCGAGGAGGATCGCCGCGAGCTACGGCGGCTGGCCGATGAGATGAACGACGCGGTGAAGAACGGCGACGTGCTCACCGACAGCAAGCTCAGCGACCAGATCCACACCAAGCTGCGGGAGATCGCGGGCCAGCAGACCGCGGCCGGCATTATCGACCGGCTGCGGCATCAGGGCGTGCGCTACCAGTTCCACGTCTCGTTGTTGCCCGGGCGCCTCGCGCAGGGCGCGCAGGAGCACCTGGACATCATCGCGGCGGTGGTGTCCGGCGACCCGGTGGCGGCCGAGCAGATCACCCGCGACCACTTCGCCAGCGTCATCGGCTGCCTGCACCAGCTCGAGGACGTGGCCATGCCCTCGATTCTGCCGGCCGTCTAGGCCCGCCCACCCGCAGGCAGAGCCCGCCCACGGCGCCGCCGGACAATGCGACGGATTGGGGTTAAGCATGCGCATTGCCGCATAGCGCGCGCTACTGTTAACCGCACGTGAACCGCGCATTTCATCGCCGTCATGGAGGTCTCTTTGAGCGGAGGCAGCCCCCGGGACTATCGGCGAGCGCTCACGGATATCGACGTTACGAAGCCTAACGTCGCTCGGGTGTACGACTACTTCGTCGGCGGCAAGGACAACTTCGCGGCCGACCGGGAGTTTGCGCACCGGGCCATGGAGGTCGCTCCCAAGGCGCCGATGTCATCGAGGAACAACCGCGACTTCCTCCGCCGGGTGGTCCGCTACCTGGTCGGCGAGGCGGGCATCACCCAGCTGATCGACATCGGGTCCGGGCTGCCCACGGCGGGCAACGTCAGCGAGGTCGCGCACGAGATCAACCCCGACGTGCACGTTGTCTACGTCGACAACGACCCGGTCGTCTACACGCACAGCAAGGCGCTGCTGGCGGACCCGGTGAAGGCCGACATCATCAACGCCGACATCCGCGATCCGGCCCGCATTCTGGCCGACCCCACGGTCGCGCGGCTGATCGACTTCGACCGGCCGGTCGGACTGCTGCTGCTGGCGGTACTGCACCACGTCCAGGACGAGGACGACCCGGGCTGGATCGCGACCCAGCTCCGCGACGCGATGCCGTCGGGCAGCTACCTCGCGATCTCGAGTCTCCGCCTGCCGGGGCTCGACCTGCCGGAACTGCGCGCCACCACCATCGAGGGCGAGAAACTGCTCGCCGACGGGCTCGGCAGCGGCCGCTGGCGCGAGGATGACGAGATCGGCTCGTGGTTCGGCGACTGGGAACTGCTGCCGCCCGGACTGGTGTCGCTCGCGGAGTGGCGGCCATCGACCCCGGATCCCATCGAGCACGACGAGGTGTACCACAGTTTCTTCGGCGGCGTCGCCCGCAAGAAATAGGGAGCAATTTCCCCGCGAGCCAAAGGGCGCGCCCTTTGGCTCGCGGTAGAGGCCGCTTCCGCTCGGGCGTTCCTACCCGGCGTTGAGCGCGCCGTCGATGAGGTGCAGCGCGCCCGACACGTACTCCGACTCTGACGACAGCAGCCACATCACCACGTTCGCCACCTCCTCCGCCGTCCCGTAGCGCTGGTACAGCGGCACCGACGAGGAGACCGACGCAAAGACGCCCTCGGGGTCGGACGGGTCGATCTGCGCGGTCAGGTCGCGGGCCATCCGGGTGTCGATGTGGCCAGGCGCGACGCAGTTGACCCGGATGCCGTACGGCGCGGCTTCCAGCGCCGCCGACTTGGTCAGCCCCAGGACCGCGTGCTTGGACGCGATGTAGGGGGAGAACGTGGCCGCGCCCTTGATCGCCGCCATCGACGCGGTGTTCACGATCACCCCGGACCGCTGCGGCTTCATCACCGTGAGGACGGCCCGCAGCCCCATGAACACGCCCCGCCCGTTGACCGACCAGACCCGGTCGAAGTCCGCCACCGACAGCTCCGTCATCGGGGCCATCCGGCCCTCGATGCCCGCGTTGTTGAAGAACAGGTCGATCCGCCCGTGGGCCTCGACCGCGGCGGCCACGTACCCGTCGACCTCCGACTCGACCGACACGTCGGCCAGCACCGCCAGACCGCCGAGCTTGGCCGCCGCCGCCTCCAGGGCAGCGGCGTCCCGGTCGACCAGCACCAGCTTCGCGCCCTCGTCGGCCAGCCGGGAAGCGACCGCCAGCCCGAAACCGTTGGCCGCCCCGGTGATCACCGCGACCTGCCCCTCGAACCCATAACGAACGCTCATCGCACGCCCTCCTGGTCAAGAATGCCGGTGGCGGCGGGCCCGACGGCCCCCGCCAGGATCGCCTCGTGCCTGGCGACCACCCTGGTGTCCCACTCGTGATCGGTCAGCAAGTACAGCTGGTTCGATCGCACCGCCGTGACCAGCAGGTCGGCCACCTCCGACGGCGGCATGCCCGCCGACAGCACCGAGTGCATGTGTTCGCGCAGCTCCGCCCCGGAGGAAGACATGACCTCGCCGTCGGTCAGCGCCGCGGGCCGGTTGCGCGACCCGTGGAACAGGTTGGTGGCGATGATCCCGGGGCATAGCCCAGTCGCACCGATCACAGAACCCGCCGCCGCTAGGTCCGCGGCCAGCACTTCCGTCAGCGCCAGGATCGCGTGCTTGCAGATCCCGTACATGTTCGTCGCCGCGATCACCGAGGTCATCGAGCAGGTGTTGACCACGTGCCCGGGCTCGCCGTGGGCCAGCATCCGGGGCACGAAGGTCCTGATGCCGTAGATCACCGACATCAAGTTGACCGAGAGCGTCCAGTCCCAGTCCTTGGCGGTCGCCTGCCAGATTGGCCCGTCCAGGTACCCCTCCACCCCGGCGTTGTTGTTGACCAGGTGAATCGGGCCGAACCGGGCCTCGGCCGCGTCCGCCAGCGCCTCGATGTCGGCCAGCGACGACACGTCGGTCCGCAGCCCGAGCACCGGCACGCCGGCCGCCTCAAGCTCGGCCGTGGTCGCGGCCAGCGCGTCCTGCTGGATGTCGCCGATCACGACGTTCATCCCCTCGGCCCCCCAGCGCAGCGCGAACGCCTTGCCCATGCCGCTGCCCGCGCCGGTGACGACGGCGGTCTTACCCGCGAACTGTTCCACGAATAGATCTCCTAACGAGTGTTACGCCGCTACTGCCAGGGACGAGAGATGATCCGCACGAGCGTGCCCGGCGTCTGCAGCCGCCGCAGCGCGTCGGGGGTGTCGGCCAGCGCCACCCGCTCCGACACCAGCCGCTCGACCGGCACCTGCCCGGACGCCAGATGCGCGACGGACTCGCGGTAGGTCTGATCGGAGAACGCGCACGAGCCGACCACGTGATGCCCCTCGCTGATCAGCGGGAACAGCGGCACCGAGGCCGCCTCGGGGGTCAGCGCCACCTCCACCACGGTGCCGCCGGGCTCGGTGACGGCGAGCGCCTCGTTGAACGCGCCCGGCGCGGCCGAGCACTCGAGCACCGCCGCGAATAGCGTCCCCGACTGCTCCGCGTACTCCGCCACCGAGATCTCGCGGGTGTCGATCACCACGTCCGCGCCCACGTCGGCGGCCGCCTGCCGCCGTCCGGCCGACCGCCCAGCGGCGACGATCGGCCCGGCCCCGGCCAGCTTGAGCGCGATGATCGCATACAGCCCGATCGGCCCGACCCCGTACACCAGCACCGGGTCGCCCGGCCCGACCTGGGCCAGCTTGACCGCCTGACGGCCGACCGAGAGCGGCTCGGCGTGGGAGCCGAGCTCGACCTCGAGCTCGGGCGGCAGCGCGACCAGCTGCCTGGCCGGCACCCTGGCGTACTCGGCGTACGCGCCCTGGGTGTTGATCCCGATGTTGGGCACCGCCGGGCACCGGAACGGTATCCCGCGCGCGCAGATCCGGCACTTGCCGCACGACCCGATCGGCGTCGCCGCCACCGGCTGCCCCTCGGCCCACCCGGTCACGTCCGCGCCGAGCGCCACGATCCGCCCGCTGAACTCGTGCCCGAGGATCGCCCCGGGCTCGGGCTGCCCGTTCTGCAGGGCGTGCACGTCGGACCCGCACAGCCCGCACGCCTCCACCGCGACGATGACGTCCTCGGGTCCGGGGCTGGGGTCCGGCACCTCGCCCACGGCGGTCCCGGTCTCAAGATCCACATACTGAACGGCTCGCACTGGCTTCGTCGCCTCCTGAAAATCAAATCAAGATCCGGATGTCGAACGGACCCCGCTTACTCCCACACGTCCACGAATTGCCTACCCCTGGCCGTCCCCCAGCGTCGCGCCCGATCCCAGCGGCGCGACGCTCCGCGCGTACACCGCCAGCCAGCCGCACCCGGTCGGCGCCGCCAGCGGCGGCAGCGACGCCAGGCGCGCGGCCAGCTCGCCCGATTCCACCTCAAGATCGACCGTACGCGCGTTGACGTCAATGGTGATCATGTCGCCGTCCCTGACCAGGCCCAGGGGCCCGCCCGCGGCCCCCTCCGGTGACACCTCGGCGATGACCAGGCCGCCGTTGACCAGGCCGGACATCTGCCCGTCGGTGATCACCGCGACCGACGTGGACAGCCCCGCGCCGTCGATGGCGAACATCAGGGCCGACGTCAGCCCCATCCCCGGCGAGCCGCGCAGACCCAGCCCGGTCAGCACCACCACGTCGCCCGCCGCGAACCGGCCGGCCTTGGCGGCGGCGACCCCCTCGTCCCGGGAGTGCACGACCTTGGCGGGCCCGCGGAACGCCAGCGGCGCGTCGTCGGCCACCGTCCGCTTGAGCACCGCCCCGTCCGGCGCCAGCGATCCGCGCATCACCACGATCGCCGGGTGCGCGGCCACGGGCTTGTCCAGCGGCCGGATCACGGCCGAGTCAACGACCCCGGGCGTGGACGCGGACCCCGGTGTGGACGCGGATCCTGCCGGCGACGATGACGCCGTCCCGGCCACGCTCGCCGAGCCGCGCGTCGCCCCTGCCGCGGTCTTGGCCGAGTCCACCGCCGTCGCCCCGATCGCCTGGCCGAGCGTCATCCCGCCGACAGTCGACGCGGACAGGTCGAGCAGCGGCGCGAGCTGTGTCAGCAGCCCTCGGGTCCCCCCGGCCGCGTCGAACTCGGTGATCTGCGTTTCGCCGTTGGGCTTGACGTCGGTTAGCAGCGGGACCTGCGGCGCGAGCTCCTCGAACAGCCGGTACACGTCGACGTCGCAGTCGGCCTCGACCGCGATCGCCTGCAGGTGCTTGAGGCAGTTAACCGAGCCGCCGACGGACAAGATCGCGGTGACGGCGTTGGCGAACGCGGAGGGGGTCAGGATCGATCGCGGGGTCACGTTCTCCGCGATCAGCTCCACGATGCGGGCGCCCGCCGCGGCGACCGCGTCCCACATCTTCGGACCGAGCGCGAGCACCGGGGTCGTGCCGGGCAGCGCCATGCCCAGTGCCTCGGCGGCCAGGTGCATGGAGTTGGCGGTGCCCATCCCGGCGCAGACGCCGGGCCCGGTCACCGCGCAGCGCGACATCTCCCCGAGCTCGTCGACCGTCATCCGCCCGGCGTTGACGTGCCCGGCGAATCGGAAGATGTCCTCGAAGTCGACCGCCTCGCCGCGGTAGGTCCCCGACGGCTGGTAGCCGCAGCCGACCACGATCGTCGGGATGTTCAGCCGCCCGGCCGCCATCAGCTGGCCCGGCGTGGTCTTGTCGCACGAGGCGAGGCAGACCATGCCGTCAAGCAGCGCGCCCTCGACCGCGACCTCGATGTCGGAGGCGATCAGGTCGCGGCTGGGCAGTATGTACTGCCCGGCCGCTCCGGCCGAGGTGATCGCGTCGGACGGCGCGGCCGTGCGGACCTCGAACGCGACCCCGCCCGCGGCGGTGATCGCCTCCTTGAGCGGGCCCACGATCTGGTCCAGGTGGCTGAAGCAGGAGGCGAGCTGGGAGCTGGAGTTGACGATCGCGATCTTCGGCTTCTCCAGATCGGCCTCGGTCAGCCCGAGCGCGGTCCACTGCGCGCGGCGCATCGCCCACGGGGTGGACCCGGGCGTGAAGTTGGAGCGGAGCTTGCGCGCTGTCACACCCTGAGCCTGATACGGCGGGGGTTGTCCGGACAAGGGTGGCCCTCCCAAAGGAAATGCCTGCGATTTGTTCTAGATGATTCGCTCGGGGGCGGTGCGGCCCAGGTAGGCGCCCTGATCCTCCAGCCGGCGCTGGAGTTCGGTCACGTCGACGGCGGCGCCGGACGACCCCCCGGCCAGCGCCAGGCCGGCCGCCGTCCCCGCCGCCTCGCCCATCACGAAGCAGGGCCCGGTGACCCGGGCGGCGGACTGCGCCCCGTGGGTCATCGACGAGCACCGGCCGGTGACGTAGAGGTTGGCGGTGGCGGGCGGCACGATGATGCGGAACGGAAGCTGGTTGAACCCGCGCTCGTCCCGCTGCCAGCGGAACTCGACCGTGCCCGCGACGTGCGCCTCCACCGGCCAGCCGTTCACCCCGATGGTGTCGTCGAAGTCGGCGCAGCCGAGCACGTCGTCCTCGGTCAGCTGGTAGGCGCCGATGATCCGGCGGGTCTCGCGGATGCCGATCTGCGGCGCGATGTCGACGATGTAGGAGTCCTCGAACCCGGGGGTGCGGTCCCTGATGAACGTGAACGCGTCCAGCGCCTGCTGCCGCCCGGTCAGCTCGCCCAGCGTGAGCTGGTCGACGTCGGTCCCGTCGATGGCGCCGCCGTCGGCGGTGCGGAGCTGGGTCAGGTTGGCCCGCCACTCGAGCGGGTTGCGCTGCGGCCGGACGATCGGCTTCTTGCGCGGGAACGTGTGCGTGCCGGCCCGCTCCGCCTCGTCCATCAGTCGCTCGACCGTCCGCCAGGGGCCGGCCCGGCCCGCTCGACGTCGACGCCGTTGATGCGGAACATCAGCGACGGGTACATCATCCCGTCGACCGGCGGTGCCTTCTCCCACGGCACCCCGGCCCAGGCGGCTAGGTCCCCGTCGCCCGACGCGTCGATGAAGAACCGCCCCCGCACCGCCTGCCGCCCGGACTTGGACTCGATCAGCACCGCGTCGATCTCTGTGGTCGTGCGCATCACCGCCCCGACCGCCATCGCGTGGAACAGGATCCGCGCCCCCGACCCGGTGACCAGCTCGTCGGCCGCGATCTTGTAGGCCGAGATGTCGAACGCCTGCGCCGCGATCCCGTCCGCGATCGTCAGGTGCGGCGCGTTCAGCCCGTCCAGCTTCGCCAGCCGGTCGAGCAGCTCGTCGGCTAGCCCCCGGATCACCCGCACGTCCGCCCCGTACGTGCGCGCGTGCAGCCCGCAGAAGGTGGACAGCCCGCCCGCCGTCCCGGCCCCGCCGAGGAACCCGTAGCGCTCGATCAGCAGCGTCGAGCACCCGGCCCGGGCGGCGGCGGAAGCCGCCATGATCCCAGCCGGCCCGCCGCCGACCACGACCACGTCGAACTCGCCGTAGACCGGCGTCGACCGGCTCGGCTCGATGATCGTCTCGCCGCTCAACACGATCTCCTCATCCCGGTTGGGGCTGACGATGGATCGCTGGGTACACCCGGATGTATCCAGCGATCCACTATCAGGTGAAACCACGGTCCGTTCGGACAAAACTGAGGATCGGCCGACCGCGACCCGCACCTGGCTGGTACGACGCGCCACCGGGGACCCGCCTTTCACTCTTTCTCTTCGACCTTGGCGACGGACGGCGGGCGGCCGACCGCGCCGAACGTCTCGACGATGGACGACACCCCCGCGTTAGGCGCGCCGGCCACCACGATCTGCACGTCATGGGCTGACCGGATGACGGATACGGGCGTGTCCGGGTCGGCCGGCGCGGTCTGCGGCAGGGCGTCCGGGTGGCCGGCGGGCAGCCGCCAGCCGGTGCCCTTGGCGATCGCCTCCTTGCCGGACGCGGAAAGCTCCCGGTAGGTCCGCGAGCCGCGCTCGACGATCGCCTCCTTCAGGTCCTGCTTGGACCAGCCGCGGGAGTCGAGCAGCCGCGCGTGCTCCGGGTTGAGCACCACGTAGACCGACGCGAACGCCCGCACCATCGCGCCGGTGCGGCAGATCGAATCGGCCAGGTCCATCGCCAGCTGCTCGGGAACGATGGTGTGCCTGGCCTCGATGTGCAGCACCGAGCGGATGACGGTCGACGTGCACGCGCTGTCGGTGGACGCCAGCCCGTTGTCCACGTGCAGCGGCGCCCACGGCGAGTCCTCCTCGTTCTCGGCGATGCAGCACGAGTACTTGGCGGGGGTGCCCTGGGTGGCCTGGTCGAGCACGTGCGGCCGCAGGCCGAACGCGTTGAGTGAGCCCAGCCGGATGGCCCGCCCGATCGTCGCGTTGGCCCGGAACCCGGAGCCGAACAGGTTGCCCCGCGAGTTCAGCTCGATCTTGGTCCGCACCGGCCCGTTCACCACCGTGAACGGCGCCGTTCCGGTGGTCGACTGCCAGATCGCCCGCGACACCCCGCCGTCGCCCAGGAACGAGTCCCAGGCCGCCAGCACCACCGGGAAGTACTCGGGCAGACAGCCGGCCAGGGCCGCGTTGATCGCCGCCAGCCGCACGGTCAGGGCGCGGTTCAGGTGCGGCATCGGGATGATCACGTCGGACGGCGCCCGCGACGTCGTCGCCAGGAACTCCGACAGGTACGACTCGGTGACCGGCACCACCGGCAGCCCGTCGGTCCAGCCGCGCGCGGCGTAGAACTCCATCGCGTGGCGGACCTCGGCCGGGTCCGCCAGCGGGGCGTCGTCGATCACCGGCGGCTCTTCCACTCCCGTCGTCCTCCCTTTCAGTCCGCTGGGCGGATCGTCAGCCCCGCGCCGAGCACCCGGATGATCTCCGGGAGGAAGTCGCGGGCGATTACGTCGATCTCCGCCTGGGTCCGGCTGGCGATCGGGTGCGGCACGGCCACGTACTGGTAGCCGGGGAACCCGAGCGAGCGGGCCATCGCCTCTGCGGTGATCCTGAAGGCATCGGTGCACAAGCTCACAGCGGGGATGCCGGCCCGCTCAAGCAAGATCCCATCGGCCAAACTGGCCGCGCTGCAGGAGCCTCAATCACCGATCCCGGCCACCGCGAAGTCGCAGTTGTGCAGCATCTGGTTGATCACGGACTCCTCGACCGGCGTGCCGAAGTAGCTCTTGGCGAACATCCGGACCTCCCGGACGCCGTAGTGCTCGGTCAGCTCCCGCCCGACCGCCGCCAGGATCGTGATCCCGTTCGGCTTGGTGTTGTCGAGCAGCCCGACGGTCAGCCCGCGCAGCGACTGCGGACGCGGCTGGGCCAGCGTCGTGTTGGTGTCGCGCTCGCTGTCGCCGGTGGGATCGAGCAGCCGTTCCCTGGCGTTCATCGCGGCCCCCTCACGACTTGGCCAGCTTCCGCGCCCGGTCGGCGACGTTGCCCACCGTCAGCCCGTAGTACTCGTACAGGTCGGCCGGCACGCCGACTTCGAGGTCCTGGTCGGGTAGGGCGACCTGCCCCATCCGGACCGACAGCCCGGCCCGCGCGATGGCCTCGGCGCACAGCGAGCCGAGGCCGCCGACGACCGTGTGCTCCTCCACTGTGAGCACCCGGCCGGTCTTGCGGGCGCTGTCGAGCAGCGCCGCCTCGTCGTAGGGCCGCAGGTAGGCGGCGTCGAAGACGTCGGCCTCGATGCTGTCGCGGGAGAACAGCAGCTCCGCCGCCGCCGCGATCAGCCCGAGGCCCATGCCGTGGCCAATCAGGGTGATGTCGCCGCCGCTGCGCAGCTTCGGCCACTGGCCGCGGGCGTACTCGGGCGCCTGGTCGTAGACCTTGCCGACGCCCTCGGCGATCCGGATGTAGACCGGGCCGTCCAGGTTGGCGGTCGAGCGCATGAGGCTGACGGTGGAGGCCGGGTCCCCGGGCGAGAGCACGGTCGTGTTGTTCATCGTGCGCGCGACCGCGATGTCCTCGACCGCGTAGTGCGACGTGCCGAAGTAGCCCATGGCCAGGCCGGACAGCCGCCCCACGAGGCGGACCGGGAGGTGGTTGTAGTCCACGTCGGTGCGCCACTGCTCGGCCGTCTTTAGCATGCCGAACGGCGACATCGAGTAGATGTAGGGCAGCAGGCCGGCCGTCGCCAGCCCGGCCGCGACCGAGACCGAGTTGGTCTCGGCGATGCCGAGCTCGATGTAGCGCTCGGGGAACTTGGCGATGAAGTCGGCCACCGTGTTGGACATGTCGGCCGCCATCGTGACGATGCGCTCGTCCTCGGCCCCGAGCTCGGCCACCGCGTAGCCGGCCGGGTTGGCGGTCATCGCGGTCTCGCGGTCGACGTCGCTGAAGACGTCGACCATCTTCTTCTCGGTCGGCTGTTCGCTCATCGGGCGCCCCCCTCAAGCAACGCCATCCGCGCGGTGATCTCGGCCACCACGTCGGCGTACTGCTCGTCGTTGAGCAGGCCCAGGTGCCAGGCCTGCGGCTGCTTCTCCATGAACTCGACCCCGTGCCCCTTGCGGGTGCGCGCGATGATCACGATTGGCTCCTCGCTCGACGGGTCGGGCAGCTCGTCGAGGGTGGACCTGACCGCGGGGACGTCGTTCCCGTCGATCTCCCTGACCGTCCAGCCGAACGACTCGAACCGTTTGCCGAGGGGCTCGATGTTGATCGCCTGCGACGTCGGGCCGGCCCCGGAGAAGCCGTTGGCGTCCACGATCGCGATCAGGTTCCCGAGCTTGTAGTGGCTGGCGGCCATCGCCGCCTCCCAGACCTGGCCCTCCTGCAGCTCGCCGTCGCCGGTGAGGACGAAGGTCCGGTAGTCGCGGCCGGTCAGCCGCGCCCCGAGGGCCATCCCGGCGCCGACCGAGAGGTTGTGCCCGAGCGACCCGGACGAGAAGTCGATGCCGTGGGCCAGCTTCATGTTCGGGTGGTCGTTGAGCGGGGAGCCGACCTTGCCGAACTGCCTGAGCCAGTCCTGCGGGTAGAACCCGAGGTCGGCCAGGACCGGCCACAGGCCGGTGGCCACGTGGCCCTTGCCGAGCAGGAACCGGTCGCGGTCGGCCCAGCGCGGCTCGTCCGGGCGCAGTCGAAGCGCGCGGTAGTACAGCGTGGCGACGAGCTCCGCGCAGGAGAAGGTGGAGGAGTAGTGGCCCAGTCCCGCCTGCCTGATCAAGTCGATGGTCTGCAGCCGGATCCAGTCCGCCCGCCGCAGGAGCTCGGTGTCGGTGACCGGCCGGCCCCGATCCAAGGTGACGATGTTGTCGGGCATGGGCAGCTGCCTCTCGATGCGGTTCGCGGTCACCGCGGCTCGGTGACGTCGCTTCAGCCTAAATTCGGCCCAACTTGTTGACAATATGTGCGCCGATCAGCATCGCGGCTGGCCGGCTGTGCCGGCCCACAACGCTCGCGGCCATGATCGCGGCTATTTATAGTGCCCATCAGGGTCATGAATAATGATTATTCTTTGAATACTCGTTCGGTTTCCCGCGTGACAATGTGCCGTGGCGACAACATTCCGCGCCGGCCGATGTGTGTCTGGCGATAGTGACCAGACCGAGACGCGATCACAACAGGGCGGATGTTGACAATCCTGCCGGCTGAGAACAACCCTGTGACCAGGCGTGGTCCGGTTAAACCCTGTGTGATATATGCGAGGGCGCATGAAACGCTTCAGACTAGACAGCAGACATGACAGACCTAATACCCGGGCGCTGCGGGTCGCGTTCGGGGTGACGGCGGTTGGGGCGGCGCTGCTCCTGGCGGCCTGCTCGTCAAGCTCCAGCTCAACGTCAAGCACTCCCCCTTCCACCTCCACCTCCAGCGCGGCCGCGCCGAGCACGGCGCCGGCCTCCAACGCGGCGACCACGGGCCCCAACGTCGCCTCGCTCAATGCCGACGTTAACAAGTACGCGGGGCTGCCGAGCTTCAGCGACTACGGGTCGAGCTATGGCGGCAAGATCCCCAGCATCTCGAACCTGGCCGGGAAGAAGATCATGATCATCCCGGGCGTCAGCGCGCTGGCCGCCTGCACGGAGATCGCGCAGGCCGCCTCGGCGGCCGCCACGGCGGTGGGCATGAAGCCGACGATCTTCGAGAACCAGGGCGCGACCGCGGACCACAACGCCGCGATCGAGGACGCGATCCACCAGGGGTACGCCGCGATCGCCATGGGCTGCGCGATGGACCCGTCGACCAGCGCCCCGGCGATCGCCCAGGCGCAGAAGGCCGGCCTGGTCGTCGGCGTCTACGGGGGAACGCCGCAGCAGGACCAGCGGGCCGGGACCACATACAACACCGATGACCCGTACGCGCTCGACGCCAAGCTGGCGGCCGAGCAGGCGGTCGCGCAGCACAACGGGCAGCCGTTCCACGCCATCGCGATCACGTCGTACGCCACCGGGCCGGCCACCGCGATCGAGGAGAACGCGATCCAGAGCACGCTGGCGGCGGACTGCCCCAAGTGCTCCCTGACCGCGGTGAACGTCGAGGTGCCGGACTGGGCGACGCAGGTCGCCAGCGCCACGACCTCCGAGCTGCTCAAGGACCCGCAGGCGACCGTCCTGTTCCCCGACTACGCGGGCGAGCTGACCTACGTGCTCGCGGGCATTCAGGCCGCGCACCGGACCAACGTGAAGACGTACCTCGCCTTCGGCGGCGGTACCCCGTTCGTCCAGCTGCAGACCGCCAGCCCGGGCAGCCAGATCATCCAGAGCGACGTCAGCGAGTCCCCGCCGTGGACCGGCTACCTGCTGTTCCTGCAGACCGTCCGCGGCCTGGAGAAGCTGCCGCCGATCCCCTACACCCAGGCCATCGGCCCGGACCGGATCATCACCCCGCAGAACGCGGACGAGGTCCTCACCACCGGCGGCTTCGGAGATGACTGGGTCAACGGCTTCCGCGCGCTGCTCGGGCTGCCGGTCCTGTCCGGCAGCGCGCTGCACGCCGCTTCAACGCTCAACGGCGCGATGACGGCCAAGCCCTAGTTAAATCCATCGGCGCTGAGTGGCGGGGCGGCAGCCCCGCCACTCAGCGCGTCCCCACGAGCAGACAAGGAGGCGTGCGTTGTCGGTCACGGACAGCGGAACGCCGAGTGAGACCGGCGGGCAGCCGGCGGCTCCGCCTGCGGTGGAGCTGCGCAATATCTCCAAGGATTTCGGCGGCAACCGTGCACTCGACCGGGTGGACCTGCGCATCGGTCAGGGCGAGGTGGTCGGGCTGCTCGGCCAGAACGGCTCGGGCAAGTCGACTCTGGTGAAGGTGCTGGCCGGCGTCTACGATCCGGAGCCGGGCGGTCGCCTGTTCGTGGGCGGCCAGGAGATGCCGCTCCCGCTTCCTCCCGGCCAGGCGAGCGAGGTCGGGCTCAGCTTCGTGTACCAGAACCTGGCGCTCGCGCCGGGGCTGAGCGTCCTGGAGAACCTGACGCTCGGCCAGCGCATAGCCGGCGGCCTGCGCGCGTGGAAGCCGATCAACTGGCTCGCCGAGCACCGCAGCGCCGCCGCCGTTCTCAACCGCTACGACGTCAGACTCGATCTCGACCGGCGGACGGGCGACCTGGTGCCGGTGGACCAGGCGCGGCTGGCGATCGTCCGGGCGGCCGAAGATCTCCGCCGGTACCGCACCAGCAGCGGTGGCACCCACTCGGTGCTGGTCCTCGACGAGCCGACCGTGTTCCTGCCGGAAGAGGAGGTCGAGCGGCTCTTCGATCTCATCAGGACGGTCGTGGCCGAGGGGGCGGCGGTGCTGTTCATCTCGCACGACCTGGCCGCGGTGCAGGCGATCACCGACCGGGTTGTCGTGCTCAGAGACGGCCGGGTCGTGGGCGAGGAGGCCACCGCCGACATCCGCGAGCACGAGCTGGTCGATCTCATCGTCGGCGCGCCGGCCCGGCCGGACGCCGGCGTCCCGGCGAATGCCGCCCCGGTCGAAGACCAGCGCGCGGTCGCGCTGACGGTGGCGGCGATGGAGTCCGTCGGCGGTGTGGCGGCGGGCGAGAACGTCGTGGTCGAGCACCTGACCGACACGCGGGTGCACGACCTGTCGTTCGGCATCGAGGCCGGCGAGATCCTCGGCGTGGCCGGCCTCATCGGCTCCGGGGCCGAGGAGCTGCCGTATTTGCTGTTCGGCGCGCAGCCGGCCGGCGCCGGGACACTGCGCCTGGGCGCCGAGACACTGGACATCGGCGGGCTCAGCCCGCAGCGCAGCGTGCGCGAGCGCATCGCCCTCGTCCCCGCGGACCGCGCGGTGCAGGGGCTGAGCCAGTCCCTGACGCTGTGGGAGAACATCGTCATGCTGGTCGAAGACGAGCATTACCGCAGCGGCGTCTTCCATCGCGGCGAGCTGGTGACGCTCGCGGGGGAGGCCATCGACCGGTTCCTGATCCGGCCGCCGCTCGCGCACAACACCGTCTCGACCTTCTCCGGCGGCAACCAGCAGAAGGCGCTGCTGGCGAAGTGGCTGCTCGCCCGGCCGAGGCTGCTGCTGCTGCACGAGCCGACGCAGGGGGTCGACGTCGGCGCCAGACGGGACATCTACCGGTTCGTGAAATCAGCCGCTGCCCTGCATCACATGGCGGTGCTGTGGGTGACAACGGAGTTCGGTGAGCTGGCGGAGGTCTGCGACCGGGTGATCGTCATCACCCAGGGGCGGCAGACCGCCGAGCTCGCAGGCGAAGAACTGAGCGAGGAAGCAATCAGTGCCGCCGCGCTGCGGCAGACCAGGGAGGTCAGCAAATGAGCGCTCCACACGGAGCGGCCACCGGAGTCGAAACCGAGCGCCCGGTCGACCCGGCGGTTGCGGCCCGGAGGTCGGTGATGCAGCGGCTGGGACTTCAGCGCTACGTGATCGTCATCGTCTTCGCCGCCATGATCGTCGCGTTCGGGCTGGCCGAGCCCTCGACGTTCCTCTCGATGGGGAACCTCTCCAACATCCTCGGCGGCCAGGCGGTGCTGTTCATCCTGGTGATGGCCGTAATCCTGCCGACCGTGGTGGGCGACTTCGTTGACCTGTCGCTCGGCTCCTCGCTCGGCCTGTCCGCGATGACCCTGGCCGTGCTCAACGTGAATCACCATTGGCCGGTGCTCCTCGCCTGCCTGGCAGGGATCGGCGCGGCGCTTATCGTCGGCCTGGTCAACGTCTTCTTCGTCGTGTACTTCGACAACGACCCGTTCATCGTGACGCTCGGCACGATGACCATCGTCCAGGGCGTCATCTACATCATCTCCGGCAACAACAGCGTCGGGATCGTGTCGACCAACCTGTCGAACTGGATCTTCGGCAACGACTTCCTGCAGATCCCGCTGGAGTTCTATTACGGCCTGGCCATCTTCCTCATCGTCTGGTACGTGCTTAGCTTCACCCCGGTCGGGCAGAAGGCCCTCGTGATCGGGCAGTCCCGCGAGGTGGCGCGGCTGAGCGGCGTGCGGGTGACCCGGCAGCGGTCCTGGGCCTACATCCTGGGCGCGGGCATCGCCGCCATCGCCGGGATCGCCTACGCGGGCACCAACGGGACGGTCGACCCGGGGGCCGGCAGCACCCTGATCCTCCCGGCCTACGCGGCCGTCTTCCTGGGCGCGACCGCGATCAAGCCGGGGCGCATCAACCCCGTCGGCGCGCTATTCGCGGTGTACTTCCTGGCGACCGGCACGGTGGGACTCGAGCTGCTCGGCACGCAGAGCTACTACCAGCAGATCTTCTACGGCGCCGCGCTGGTCGCGGCGGTCACGATCCCGAAGGCGACCCGCGAGCGCATCTTCAAGCGGAGGCGGACCGCCTGAACTGCCCGGACCGTCCTCCCGTCACGCACGAGTGAAAGGCTGAACCGATGAGCGTGGTAGACGACCTGTTCGACGTGCGGGGACAGGTGGCGCTGGTCACCGGGGGAGCGTCGGGTCTCGGCTTCGCGTTCGCGACCGTCCTGGCTGAGGCCGGCGCGACCGTGGTGATAGCCGACTGGAACGGCGAGACGCTCGAGAAGGCAGTTCTGTCGCTGGCCGACGCGGCCGCCCGCGCCCGCGCGGAGGCCGGCCTAGAGCCGCCGGCCGTTGAGAGGGATGAGACCGGCGGGATGGTGACACCGCCCCTCATCAGCGGCCGGAAACTCGACGTGAGCGACCCGACGGCCGTGCACGCCCTGGTCGACCGCATCGTCTCCGCGCACGGCCGGATCGACATCGTCTTCGCCAACGCGGGGGTGGCCCGGGGCTGCCCCCCGCTGCTCCCCGAGGGCTGGCTCGACGACATGTCGATGGCCGACTACAACGCGCTCATCGACGTGAACCTGCACGGCGCCGTCTACACCGTCCAGGCCGCCGCCAAGCACATGAAGCGCCAGCGGTCCGGGTCGATCGTGACCACCGCCTCCACCGCGGGTCTGCGCAACGACCCGTACACGCCGTACTCGTACGCGATCGCCAAGGCCGGCGTAGTCAACTTCACCAAGCAGGCGGCCCACGACCTGGCCCGCTGGAACGTCCGCGTGAACGCGATCGCGCCCGGCCCGTTCAAGACCAACCTCGGCGGCGGCGGCCCCACCTCGGCCGAGGCCGAGTCGATGTGGAAGGCGGTCGTCCCGCTGGGCCGAATGGGCGACCCATCGGAGATAAAAGGCCTGGCCCTGCTGCTCGCCTCGTCGGCCGGCAGCTTCATGACCGGCGGCGTCTACCCCATAGACGGCGGCGCCCTCCTCCAGGGCCCGTCTCTCCCCGCCGTCGACTGAGTACTACCTGGCTGCCTCGCGGAGTGCCTCACGGAGGCGATTGCGCCCATTGATGTGGAGCTTGCGGTAAATGCGGCCGAGGTGGGTATCCACGGTGCGCTTGCTGATCGAGAGCTGCGCGGCCACTTCCTGGTTGCCCAGCCCCTGCATCACTAGCTCGGCGACCCGCAGCTCGCTCGCCGTGAGGACCGTCTGCCCGTTGTGCGCGGCGGTCCCGCCGCCCGTGGCCTGGAGCACCTGGCGCGCGGCAGCCGCGAGGCGTCGCATCCCGCAGGAGACCGCGATGTCAAGACCACGGCCAAGGGCGGCGCGGGCCGCGCTGCTGTCGCCCTCCTCGAGTTGCGCCCGCCCGAAGCGGATCTGGGCGCGGGCCAGGTCGAGAAGGCATTCCGTGCCGTCGAGGATGCTGACAGCCTCGCTCAGCATTTCCAGCCGCTGCGGCAGCTCGCGGGTCGTCGCCGCGGCGGCAAGCGCCCGGCTGAGCGGACCTGGCGCGCCCCAGCTCCTGGCCAGCTCAACCTCGGCGTCGCCGAGGGTCCTCGCCTCCCACACCATGCCAAGACCGACCATCGTGACGACGGCCCGGCTGCGCCACGCGGAGCACGCCGGATTCTGTAGGCCGTTCGCGCTGAGGCGCCGGCCGCAGTCCAGATACAAGCGCAACGCCTGCCGGTGATCCCCCCGGCTGGCCGCGATCATGCCGCAGCTCTCCTGCCGGATGCCGGTGATGAACGCGTGACCGCCGGCACTCGGGTCGAGGGTGCCCGCCAGCAGCGGGACGGCGTCATCCTCGCCGTTCGCTAGCAGCACACGGACGAGGACTGACGTCGCGATCGCGCCCAGGCTGTCCGCTCCGGCCCGCTCGCACAAGGTGTGAGCCTGCCGCAGGTCGGCCGCTGCCGCGCCTAGCCTGCCGCGCAGGTAGGCGGTCTCCGCACGGACCAGGAGCGCGAGGGCCTGGGTGGTCAGCGATACCTGATTCCTGGCACGGTCAAGCGCGTGCCCGCAGGCTTCCGCTGCCGGGCCGAGCTCTCCGGCCCAGGTGAGAGCGAGCGCGGCGAGCGCGGCGGTGGACGGCTGCGAGTGGCTGCCCTGGGCCGGGTCCACGCCTAGGCCGCGCCTGGCGAGGCTGCCACACGCGTCGCGGCTGCGGCCCCGCGCGGCGACGCTCAGTGCCGCAGCCGTTAGCAGCTGGCGGGCCGCGGCGTCCTCTCCGCCCTCCCGAAGCCTTCGCATAGCCGGCCGGACGCCGGTCTCCCGCCCGGACAGCAGGCTCTGCGCGGCCAGCCGGAGCTGCGCCGCCCGGTCGGCCGAGGGGGCGTCAGCCAGCTGGGCGGCCGCCCGGCGGAACCGGGTGGCGGCGGCAGCGGACTCCAGGGTGAGCGCCGGCTCGGCCAGTGCCGCAAGGGCGGCGCTGCTCGCGGTCGCGTCGGTCGGCAGCTCCGCTACGGTGAGGACGCGCTGCAGGCTGGCCTTCATATCGCAGTGGTACTCGGCGGCACCGAGCTTGGCGATCACCGGCAACATGGCGGCCTGGTCATCCAGCTCCAGCAGGACCCGGCTGAGGTACCGTATCGCTGCGTGCCAGTCGCCGCTGTCCTCGGCGTCGCGCGCCGCCTGTCGCAACACCGGCTGCGCCCAGGGCTCGCGCTGCGCGCCCGCCGACATCACGTGCTCAGCGACCGTTGTAGCCGACGCTCCGATCCGGGAAAGCATGATCGCGGCCCGCCGGTGCATGTCGGTCAGCTCCCGCACGGACAGCCGGTCCAGAACGGCCGCGCGCATCGCGGGGTTGGTGAACTGGTCGGGCGGTCGGGCCGCCAGCAGGCCGTACCGGCGGAACGTCGCCCGGGCGGCGACGGCGACGTCATCGCCGATGCCGAGCACCATGGCCGCAGTCTCCAGGGATCCGGTAGGGCTCACCGCGAACTGCTCGAAGAGGGAGGCTGAGCCGGGGTCGGAATGCCGGACCCAGTCCAGGACCACGTCGGCGATGGCCCGGGCTGCGGTGTCGGCCGCCGCCTGGCCGTCCGCGGCCGACGCCAGGCCTGTCGCCGACAGTCGCGCGGCGATCGCCTTGAGGATGGCCGGGTTGCCGTAGGCCGCCTCATGGCACCGGAGCGCGAACACCGGATCGGGCTGCTGGCCGAAGACGCCCGCCATCAGCTCCGCGGTGTCCGCGGCGTCGAGCGGCTCGGCCCGCAGCCGGCGGGCGTACGGTAGTGCCGCCAGCTCGTCGTGCAGCTCCGTGACGGGTCCCAGACCCGTGGCCGAGTCGGTGCCCACGGCTACGATCAGCGCGACCGGCAGGTCGTCAAGGCGTCGCGCTAGGTAGGAGCACCACCGGGCGGACCCGCTGTCGGTATGTTGGAGATCGTCGATGGCGATAATGATCGGCCGGGCTGCCGCGAGGGTCTTGGTGCGCCGATAGTAGCCGCGCAGCAGGTCCTGCTCGGCGCAGCCGGGCACGTGGTCCGGGTCCGCGTCGGCGAGCCGGTCGAAGAGCTGGCTGACCGTGCCGAAGTCGAAGTCGCGCTCGGCGGCGTGGCACCTGGCGCGCAGCGTCAGTGCGGCGTCAGGCGCAAGGCCGAGCACGGCCTGCAGCAGCGCGGACTTACCCGAACCGCGGCCGCCCTCGATCACAAGCACCATCGGCGCGCCGCTGCCCAGGCGGGCGAACGCGCCTTCGGCAATGGCCAACTCCCGCTCACGATGCAGCAGCGCAGACATAGCCCCTCCACGATGCGCGCCTGGTTTATAGAGCCCTGAGCCGCGTACCCATGACGTTTACAGATGCCCGTAGGTTCCGTAATCAGCCTGGCGTTGCGCTAGCTAAAAGGTGTAACAAATAAATATGAACTGGTCTAGTGGCGTTCGTGAACATTGCCAGCATCTTCGCTAAATGCGGCGCATCACGCTGAATCGTGACCCGACTCTCGGCCGGGACGTGTGGGCGAGGGGCTGTCGGCGATGCCGACTAAGGGATCGTGCGGGGAAGCGGCTAAGCAGCTAGACGCGGCTGCGCAAGGCCACGAAGAGGAAGCCGAAGCCGATCACGATCGCACCAATGATGGTGACAGTCATGGCGAGGGTGACGCTTGCGAAAATAAAGAGGAAGGCGACCACAATCCCGAACAGAAGCGGGATCAAGAATCGTGGGTTCCGAAACAATTGACACAGCCTCCAGTGCCCGGGGACGCCGCGGCGTCGGTGGTGAGGTGCGGCCCAACGCCAGTGTCCACGGGCTGTACGGGACGCTTACGCAAGGAGTGTAAACCACAGAGCCCCCGCGCGGTCCAACTGCGCCCGACAAGTTACGCATCTAGGCCTGCGTCGTACGTACCGGTCGAGCGCTAGTGCGTACTGAAACGTGACTAGTGCGCCATTTTGGCGACTAATACGTATTCTGGCTTTCCGCTGGCAGTGGCAAGATTACGCACGTTGGCCGATTTACGCGGTTCCGCGGGCAGTTGCAGACTCGAAACCGGCGGGTGCTTCAGCGACGATTCGCCGCGAACTGTCAGCGCATGCGGACCCCCTAGGGAGAGCCATGGATCGGCCGCGCCTGAAGGCACATTTTTCTGTCGAAATCGTTGACGGCTCGAAAATCTTCCTGCTTTCAGAGGATGAGCACTACATACTCAAGGGGACCGGCGTCGTCAAGGTGCTGCCCTACCTGGACGGCCGCCACACGATCGCGCAGATCGCGCAGGCACTGTCAGGCGAGTTGTCGGCCGCAATGGTCTTCAGCGCCATCAAGAAGTTCGCCGCTTACCACGTCCTGGCCGACGGTGTGGGCGGCCCTGGCGGCGGCGAGCGGGCGTTCTGGGATGCGCTGGGCGTGGAGCCACCGCAAGCGGCGCCGGCGGCCGCGCCCGCCAGCGTTAACGTGGTGTCGGTCGGGCGGGCCGATCCCGCGCCGGTGATGCGGGCGCTGGTCGACTCAGGACTTGACGTGTCCGGCGGCAGCGCGAGCGGGGACCTGACCGTGGTCGTTACCGACGACTACCTTGACCCGGCGCTGTCCGCCATATCCAGGGCGTTCCTGCACTCGGGGCGGAACTGGCTGCTCGCCAAGCCGACTGGCCTGACGCTCTGGCTCGGGCCGCTGCTGATACCAGGGAGGACCGGCTGCTGGCACTGCCTGCACCAGCGACTGGCAGGCAACAGGCAAGTAGAGGACTACCTGAGCGGCAAGGGGGGCGCGGCGGTTCTCGCGATGGCGCCCGAACGCGCCCGCGCGCCGCATTCGGACATCGTCTTCTCCGGACTGCTCGCAGGCGAGGTCAAGAAGATCACCGCCGGCCAGCCGAGCGTGCTCGAGGGCATGATGATCACACTTGACCTGCGCGGGCTTGAGACCGTCAAGCACACCCTGGTCCGCCAGCCGCAGTGCCCGGAGTGCGGCGACCCATCGCTGGTGGCCAAGCGGCCGGCCCGGATCGTGCTTAGCCCGTCGGAGTCCGGCTACCGAAGCGAGGGCGGCTTCCGCACGCAGGTGCCCGGCCAGACCTTCGCCCGGCTTGAGCACCACGTCAGCCCGTACCTCGGCGCGGTCAGCAGCCTGCGCACCTATGACACCTACGACAACGGAGTCACCTACGCCTACGGCGCGGGGCACAGCTTCGCGATGGTCGCCGACAACCTGGACATGCTTCGCAAGAACATGCGCGGTCAGAGCGGTGGCAAGGGCCGGACCGACCTTCAGGCGCGGGTCAGCGCGGTGTGCGAGGCCATCGAGCGGTACTGCGGCGTATGGCGCGGTGACGAGCCCGTCACCCGGGCGGCCTACGCGGAACTCGAACCCGGCAGCGCGGTCCACCCCGGTGAGCTGCTCATGTTCTCGCCGGAGCAGTTCGCGGGCCGGGAGGAGTGGAACAAGGACCCGGTCAACAGACTGCAGATCGTCCCCGAGCCGTTCGACGACAACTGCCCGGTCGACTGGTCGACAGCCTGGTCGCTGACGCACGACCGGGAGCGCAAGGTGCCCGCCGCCTATGCCTGGTTCGGCCACCCTGACCTGCGCGATCACTTCATCTGCTTTAGCGACTCTAACGGCAACGCCAGCGGGAACACGCTGGAGGAAGCGATACTCCAGGGGTTCTGCGAGGTCGTCGAGCGGGACGCCGTCGCGCTGTGGTGGTACAACCGGATTCCCCGGCCCGGGTTCGACCTCGACAGCCTGAATGACCCGTACGTCTCCACGCTGCGCGAGCACTACAGCAAGATGGGGCGCAGCCTGTGGCTGCTCGACGTCACCGCGGACCTCGGCATCCCGGTCATGGTCGGGGTCTCGCACCGCGAGGGCCATCCGACCGAGGACGTCCTCATCGGCTTCGGCGCGCACCTGGACCCGCGGGTCGCGGCGATCCGGGCGCTCACCGAGGTCAACCAGTCCCTCCCCGGGGTCGAAATGCGTGATGCGGACGGGGCAACCGTCTACCTCGAAGACGACCCTGCCACCCTCGCCTGGCTGCGGGAGGTCAAAACCGCCGAGGAACCATGGCTCTGCCCGGCCCCCGGCCAGCCGTTCAAGACCGTGGCCGACTACCGCGTGCCGCCCGCCAACGACCTGGCCGCCGTCGTGCGCGCCTGCGTCGAGCGGGCCGCCGACGTCGGCCTTGAGGTCATCGTACTGAGCCACACCCGGCCGGACATCGAGCTGAACGTCGTCAAGGTCATGGTGCCGGGGATGCGGCACTTCTGGCGCCGTCTTGGGGACGGCCGGCTCTATGACGTACCGGTCCGCCTTGGGTGGCTGGACCGCCGGCTGCGGGAAGACGAACTCAACCCGCGCAGCGTCTTCTTCTGATTTCTGATTGGGGTTCTCATGGCCATCGACACCGCATTCGAGACCAACACCGAACAACTGACAGAAACAGTAATTCGGCTGCGCGCCGACTCGCTCGTGGACCCGAGCACGCGGTCCGGTGGCATCGGCGCGGCGCTGCGTAGCCTGGCCGCTGGCGACGTGGGAGAACTGGATCTCACCGCCTCGGTGCTAGCCTCTGACGGTCCCGCTGGCGTGCTAAGGCTGCAACTGCTGCTGCGCAAGCTGGAAACAGCCGGCCAGCTGGAGCGCGGGATTCGTGCGGGCGGACGGGTGCTCGCCTGGGTGCGGCCGGTCGGCCGCGGCCGACTGCCGCGGAACGCGCCGCTGCCGTCCGGCCAGCCGGTCAAGCTGTCCAGGTTCGCCGTGATCAGGGCCGCGGGCGGTCACCTGGTCGCGCAGGCACCGCGCTCTCATGCGGAAGTCGAGCTCGCCCCCGAGTGCGGCTCCCTGCTCGGATTCCTCGCGCAGTGGACGACGCCGGCTGAGGTCGACTGCGCGGCGCCGGGGCTGCCAGCCGGAGCGGTCGCGGCGATCCTCCCGCTGCTTGCCGACGCGGGCCTGCTGGCACCGGGCGGCCCGCAGGATGATACGGAATGCGACGCGGCCGCCCAGGCCCAGTGGACGTCCCACGACCTGTGGCTGCACAGCCGCAGCCGTGGCCCGCAGCTGGTCGCGGGCTACGGCGGCACATACCCGATGGCGGCCCGGTTCCCCGCCCTGCCGGCCGTTGCTGCGCCTGCCTGCGGACCGGAGATCGCGCTCACCGTTCCCCGCACCATCAGCGATCTCCCGCTGAGCAAGGCCCTAGAGCGGCGCCGCTCCACCCGCGAGCACGATGACTCAGCCCCGCTGACGGTCGACCAACTCAGCGAGCTGCTCTACCGGACCACGCGGATCAGGGGCACGTTCATCGCCAACGACGGGCAGGAAGCCGCCGACCGCCCCTACCCATCCGGCGGCGCCGGGCATGAGCTGGAGATCTATCCGCTGGTGAGCACGTGCGACGGCCTGTCCGCCGGGCTGTGGCACTACCGCGCGGCGGAGCACCGGCTTGAGCGGATCGCCGAGCCGGGGCCGATGCTGTCCCGGATGGTTGAAGACACCCGGCTGTCCAGCCTGATGGCCGGCACTCCGCAGCTGGTGCTTGTCATCGCGGCCCGGTTCGGGCGGGTGATGTGGAAGTACGACACGATCGGCTACAGCCTGGTGCTCAAGCACGTCGGGGTCTACATGCAGACCGTCTACCTGGTCGCCACCGCGATGGGCCTCGCGGTCTGCGGGATCGGCGGCGGGGACGCCGCGGACTTCGCCGCCGTCACCGGGCTTGACTTCTATGCGCAGGGCAGCGTCGGGGAGATGATCATCGGCAGCCGCCCCGAGGTGCCAGGAGACGGTATCAGGCTGCCGGGCGTACACGGCTGACGGCGACGTTGGCAGGCATTGGAGCGGAGCTGACATGGAGTTTCGGCTGAAGGCCCTCCTTCGGATGCGGGCACCCGACGAGATCGACACGCCGATCATGCTTGCCACGCCGCGCGGCTGGATCGCCGTCTTCGTAGTCTTGATCATCATGGCGGGCGCCGCAGTCTGGGTGTTCGCCGGCCTGCTGCCGATCACGGTCAGCGCGACCGGCCTGCTCAGCGACCCGCAGGGCGTTTCCGAGGTGCAGAGCCCGGTCGGTGGCGTGGTCCGTGACATCCTGGTCGCGGCGGGAACACGGGTCAGCCCCGGGCAGACCATCGCCGACATCGGGTCAGGCCAGGCACAGCAGCCTGTTGTGAGCCCGTTCCAGGGACAGGTGGTGGCGGTCGCCACCGGGGTCGGACAGGTTGTCGGCCCAGGGACCACCGTGCTCACCGTCGAGCGCACCGACGGCTCGAACGGCCGGATGGTAGCCCTACTTTTCGTCCCCGCGCCCGCCGCCGCCGAGATATCGCCCGGCATGCCGGCCGATATCTCGGTCTCGTCCGCCCCATCCGCCGAGTTCGGGCTGCTGCGGGGGACCGTCGCGTCGGTCAGCCAGTACCCGCTCTACCCGGCCGCCATGAACACCCTCCTCGGCGGGGATCCGGCGCTGTCCGGGTACACCTCACCCGACGCGCCATGGCTCGTCACGGTCGATCTCATCCCGAATGCCGGGAGCCCGTCAGGGTTCGCCTGGACCAGCACCGGCGGCCCGCAAATGCCATTGCACTCGCTGACCAGCGTCACCGGGACGGTGACGCTGGGATCGCAAACCCCGGTCAGCTTCGTTCTGGGAAGGTAACCCGTGCCAAGGACTGACTCAGCGACTCCGGTGCCGGCCGAGGAGCAGGTGAAGGCCACGCCGTGGCAGCGCCCGAAGGCACGGCTGGAATCGGCCGGCCGCTCCGGCGGTGGACGGAACCGCCGCCGGTACTACGAGCACCAGCCGATCCGGCTGCGGCCTGGTCGGCGACACCGGACGCCCACCGTCATCCAGATGGAGTCGGTGGAGTGCGGAGCGGCGGCGCTGTCCATGGTCCTCGGCTACTACGGCCGGTTCGTCCCGCTTGAGGAACTGCGCTCAGTCTGCGGCGTATCGCGAGACGGCGCCAAGGCGTCCTCCGTGGTGGCCGCCGCCCGCCAGTACGGGCTCACAGCGCGCGGCATGCAAGCCGAGGCGGCGGTCCTGCGCGAGATGCCGCTTCCATGCATCATCTTCTGGGCCTTCCAGCACTTCCTGGTGGTTGAGACGGTCCGATGGCGGTGGGGGAAGCGGCGCATCAGGATCAATGACCCGGCCAGCGGCCCACGCTGGATGGACTGGGATGAGTTCGACAGCGGCTACACCGGCGTGGTCTTGACCTTCGAGCCGGGGCCTGACTTCCGCCGCGGCGGGCATCCCACCCGGCTGTCCCAGGCACTGCTGAGCCGACGCGTCCGCACCGGACGCGCGCTGCCCCTCGTGCTCCTCGCCAGCCTCTTGCTTGTGGTGCCCGGCCTGCTCGCACCGGCGTTCTACGGCTTCTTCATCGACCGCGTGCTATCCGGCTCGTCGCCCGGTTACCTGGGGCCGCTGCTGTTCGCGATGGCCGCCACGGCGCTCGCCACCTTCGTGCTGACCTCGGTGCAGCGTTATTACCTGCTGCGGATCGAGTTGCGGACCAGCATGGTCAGCACGGCGCGGTTCTTCAGGCATCTGCTGCGGCTGCCTATCGACTTCTTCATGCAACGTCAGCCCGCCGAGGTGGCCCAGCGGGTCTCGGCCAACGACAGCGTCGCCGAGATCCTCTCGCGCGACCTGGCAAGCACGGTTGTCAGCCTCATCCTGGTCACGTTCTATGCCTGCCTGCTTGTCCGCTACGACGTGGTGCTCGGCGTCATCGGGGTTGGCATGGCGGTGCTCAACATCGTGGTGCTGCGCTTGGTCGCCCGCGTCCGCACGGACGCCGTGGCCGCGCTCCGCGCCGACCGGGGCAAGCTCACCTCGGCCACCTTCAACACGCTGAGCCTCATCGAGACGGTCAAGGCGACCGGCGCCGAGCCGGACGCCTTCAGCCGCTGGGCCGGGTTCCTGGCCAAGGTGATCAGCGGCAAGCAGCGCCTCGGGATACCCACGGCGCTGCTCACGGTGGTGCCGCCGCTGCTCGCAGCCGGCGACAGCGGGCTCGTGCTTCTGGTCGGCGGGCTGCGCGCGGTAGAGGGAACCATCAGCATCGGCATGCTTGTCGCCTTCCAGACGCTGCTGTCCGGGCTGAGCCTGCCGGTCACCCAGCTGACCAACCTGGGGGAGCGACTGCAGGACATCACTGCCGACCTGAACCGGCTGGCCGACGTGGAGCACTACCCCGTTGCCTCGGTCTTCAGCCGCGACCAGGCACCGCCGCTCGGCGCCGCCAGGCTAGACGGGCGGCTCCAGCTCGACAAGGTGACGTTCGGTTACACGCCGCTCGGGCCGCCGATCATCAGCGAGCTTTCCTTCACCGTCGAGCCGGGCAGCCGCGTCGCGGTCGTCGGCGGCTCGGGAAGCGGCAAATCGACGGTCGGGCGACTGGTGGTCGGCCTGTTCGAGCCCTGGTCCGGGCAGGTGTTGTTTGACGGGCGGCCGAGGTCGGAACTGCCTCGCGCCGTGGCGGCCTCCTCGGTCGCCTATGTTGATCAGGATTCCTGTCTGTTCGAGGGAACCGTCCGGGACAACCTGACGCTGTGGGATGACGCGGTGCCCGACGACGCGGTGGTCGCGGCGCTGCGCGACGCGGCGGTCTTCGACATGATCACCGCCAGGCCCGGCGGCGTCAACAGCCGCGTCAGGGAGGGCGGCAGGAACTTCAGCGGCGGCCAGCGGCAGCGCCTCGAGCTGGCCCGCGCGCTCGTCGGCCGTCCGTCACTGCTCGTGCTCGACGAGGCAACCTCAGCGCTTGACCCCGAGACGGAGCGCACCATCACTGACAACCTGCGGCGACGCGGGTGCGCCACGCTGATCATCGCCCATCGGCTGTCCACCATCCGCGACTCCGACGAGATCCTGGTACTGGCCAGCGGGCAGGTCGTCGAGCGCGGTCGGCACCGCGAGCTGGTAGCGCTTGGCGGGCACTACGCCGCGCTGATCAGCGCCAGCAAGGCCCAAGGCGGTGCGTCATGAGCACCAAGACAATCACCAGGGCGTTCTCCCGGTTCTTCACCGACGCGGCCACCACGGTTAACCTGCGCGAGGACCGCACGGTAGTGCTCGACGACCTGAGCAAGGTGCTGCTTGTCGAGCATGGCTCGCTTGACCTGTTTGCGGTCCGGCGAAGCAACGGCGGCACCGCCGGCCGCTGGTCGTTCCTGTGCCGCGTGGAGGCAGGCACGCTGCTCCTCAGCTGTCCCCCCGGGCCGAAGCACACGCTGATCGCCCGCGGCGTGCCGCGGACCGTGGTCTCGTGGCTGCCGATCGGGCACCTCCAGGGCTTGTCGGCACGGCGTGCCGCCGAGGACGGCGACTCCGACCGCGCGGCGCGTTCCTTGTCGGTCTCGGAGTACGCGGTCGCGGTCCGCCAGTTTGTCGGCGGGATCGAGAAGGGCATTATCGCGCTCGCCCACGCGCTGCGGTCGCAGTTGCCACCCAGGGACTTCGTGCCGCTCCGCACCGACGGGCCGACCACGGTCACCGCCGGGCAGGAGGTCAGGTCCATCGACGGCCTCCAGTGGGTGACGGTCGAGAGCGGCTCGGTGCAGATGGCGGAGACCGTCGCTGGCTCTCTCACCGCGGGGACGTCGGTGTGCCTGACCGAACGCGACTGGCTGACCGCCCAGGGGCCGGCCGTGCTCAGCGCCCGCGCCACCGCCGACGAACTGGCCGCCGGGACGCTGTGGGGCCAGGTCATCACGCACGCCACCCGCTTCCACTACAGCGTCGACCGGCGCATCGAGGCCATCCAGGCCACCGAGCGGGCCGACATGGCACGTCGTGCCGCCGAGGACGGTCAGCTGGTGCGGACGGTGGCGCGCGGCTTCGACGTCATCCTCCAAGACACCCAGGCTCGGGTCCGGCTCGGCGATGTGGCAGGCGATCCCGCGGCCCTGGCCGCGGTGCGCCTGGTGGCCGCTCGTCTCGGCTTCACGGCCGACCCGCCACCGTCAGCGATAGCGGCTCTCAGCCGCGGCCTGGCCCTTGACCCGGTGCGGCACATCGCGATGTCCTGCGGGGTACGGACCAGGCAAGTCCGGCTCGAGCGCGGCTGGTGGCGCCGGGATCTCGGGCCGATGATCGGCTACCTTCGCGCCGACGACACCCCGGTCGCCCTGCTACCCGACCGGGGCGGCTACGTCATGGCGCTGCCGGGCGAGGCGAGGGTGACACCGGTCGACGCGGCGTCCCGCGAGCTGCTCCGCACCGACGCCACCGTGCTGTACCAGCCGCTGCCGGAGGCGGTGCACACCGTCAGGCAGCTGCTCCGGTTCGGGCTGCGGAACAATCACGCGGACTTGTGGCGCCTCTGCGTCACCGGGGTCCTGGTGGCGGCCATCGGCTTGCTCGTGCCGCTCCTCACCGGACTGGTGCTCGGCACGTTCGTGGAGCGCGCCCAGAAGGACCTGATCGTCGAGGGCGGGCTGCTCGTCATCGGCGGCGCGGTCGTGGCGGCGGTGCTCCAGGTCGTGCAGAACATCGCGGCCCTGCGCATGGAGGGCCGCTGGTCGGGCTCGCTGCAGGCCGCCGTGTGGGGACGGCTGCTGTCGCTGCCCGCCTCGTTCTTCAGCCAGTTCTCCACGGGGGAGCTCGGCACCGCCGCCTTGGGCGTTAGCGCCGTCCAGGAGATTCTGTCAAGCGTCACCACGATCGCGGTGCTCGGCGCGCTGACCGGGTCCGCCAACCTGGTCCTGGTGTACTTCTACAACCTGCGCCTCGCACTGGCCGCGACGGTCCTGGTGGCCTTCGGCGCAGGCGTTTGCGTAACCGTCGCGATCTTCGAGGTGCGCTGGCAACGGCTGGCCTACCGCAACCAGCAGCAGCTGTCCGCCCGGGTGTTCCAGTTGCTCAGCGGCGTTCCGAAGCTCCGGGTCACGGCGGCGGAGGACCGAGCGTTCGCGGTGTGGTCGGCCGACTTCGGCCGGGGCCGGTCGATCGCGGCGTCGGCGCGCCGGCTGCAGAACTTCGTCACCACGTTCAACGCCGGCTATCCATTGGTCTGCGCGACTGTCGTATTCTGGCTGGTCGGCGGCGTGCTGCACGATGCCATCTCGACGGCGGCCTTCCTTGGCTTCTTCGCCGCCTTCAACCTGCTGCTCGGCTCCGCGCTCCAGTTCACCGGGGTGGCGGTTACCGCGCTCGCCGTGGTGCCTATGCTTGAGCGGCTGTCGCCGCTGCTCGCCGCCAAGCCGGAGGTCCGGCTTGAGCGGGCCGATCCAGGTGACCTGTCCGGCCAGATCTCGTTCAACCGGATCAGCTTCCGCTATGGCCAGGATGGCCCGATGGTCCTCGACGAGGTGAGCTTCTCCCTCGAACCCGGTGAGTTCGTCGCGATCGTGGGGCCGACCGGCTGCGGTAAGTCAACCATCCTGCGGCTACTGCTGGGCTTCGAGGCACCGTCCTCTGGAACGATCCTGTATGACGGGCAGGACCTGGGAGAACTCGACATCGGCGCGGTCCGCCGCCAGTGCGGTGTCGTCCTGCAGAGCGGGGCGCTGCTGGCCGGCGACCTTCTCACCAACATCACCGGCAGCACCAGCTACTCGGCGGAGGACGCCTGGGAGGCCGCCAGGATGGCGGGGATGGACGACGAGATCAGGGCGATGCCCATGGGCATGCACACGGTGGTTTCCGAGGGCAGCAACACCTTGTCCGGCGGCCAGCGCCAGCGGGTGATGATCGCCAGGGCGCTTGTGTCCCGTCCCCGCATCGTCTTGTTCGACGAGGCGACCTCCGCGCTTGACAACCCGACTCAGGAAGTGGTCGCCGCGAGCACCCGGCTGCTGAACGCCACCCGGATCGTGATCGCGCACCGCCTGTCAACCATCACTTCGGCGGACCGCATCCTCGTCATGGACGCGGGCCGGATCGTGCAGCAGGGCAGCTTCGCCGAGCTCATGGCCGACGAAGACGGCCTCTTCGCCCGCCTGGCCAGCGGCCAGTTCTGACCCGGGCCGCCACCGTAGCGTCGTCCCCGTTAGCCCGCCAGATGCTTAGCCAGCGCGGGCGCCGTGGCGGACGGGCGCTCGAGCAGGACGAGGTGCCCGGCCTCTGGGACCGGCTCGACGCGGCAGTCGGCGAGCACCCGCTCCAGCCGGGCGGCGTTGTCGAAGAACGTGGGCATATCTTCGTCGCCGCGCAAGACCAGGGTTGCGGCGGTGATGCGGCGCAGGTCAGCGTCGGTCTGGGCGTCGCGGGTCACGGCCTGCATCGCGCCCGTGCCAAGCTCCTCCCACCGGTGCGCCGCGATCACCGACCGCAGCCGGGCGCGCAGCGCGGGGTGCGCCTCGGTGCCGCGAAATATATCCGGCGGTGACTGCATCCACAGGTCGGCCAGCAACTCGCCCGCCGGAATCCGCGTGGATATCGCCGGCGCCATTTTGCGCAGCAGCGCCAGCTCGCGGTAGCGCTTGTCGGTCCCCGGCTCGGCGGGCGCGCCCGCGATGGTCGGCGCACCGATCGCCAGCCGGCTGACGAGGTCGGGGTAGTCCGCGGCCAGCTGAAGCGCCACGCACGATCCGAAGGACAGCGCGACGACGTGCCGCGCGCCCGTCGCGGCGCACACGTCAGCGACCTGGGCGGCCACGGCGGCGAGGGTAGCGCCACGCTCAAGCGGCGGTGACTGACCGTGGCCAGGCAGTTCCAGGCCGATGTGGCGCCAGCCGGGGAGCAGCGCCCACAGCTCGGCCCAGATGGAGGAGTCCATCGTGTAGCCGTGGATCCACAGCACCGAGGGTCCGCTGCCCGTGGCGCGGAACGCCAGCGTGGACCCGACAGGCGTCATCGTCATGGCCGTTCCTCCGGGGATCGCGTGGCCTGATCGAGCGGGCCGAAGCCGGCGCAGAACTGGCGGAACGCCAGGGCGGGCAGGTCGGCTGAGTCGAACCGCGCTGGCGCGGCCGTGTTCAGGTGATTCCAGACAACTGTGTCCTGGTCGAAGGCGCGGCGTGCACCGGAGACGAGCTCGGGCAGAGCGGACCTGGCGGCCGGCCGGACGCCGAGCGCGATCCGGGCGACGCAGCCGCCGGCCCGCGCGCCGAGCGGGTTGGCCGCGGTGATCACCGTGTGCGAGGCCTCGGGCGGGCCGAGTTCGGTCAGCACGAGGCTCGGGCTGACCGCCCGCGCGTAGAACCGGCTGGTGAAGCCGGGGTCTGCCTGCGTCTCCCAGGGTGGTGCCTTGGTCAGGAAGTCGCCCTCGACGGCGATCCAGCCGGGACCGTCGCCGCGAAGGTGGAAGCCCGTCACCCGGGAGACCTTGTGCACGGCGGTGAAGTGGCTTACGTCGAAGGCGTTCTCGATCACGTATTCCGGGGCGATGGTGAGAGGCTGCACCAGCGCTGCGGTGATCTCCTTCTCGGTGCTGATCTCCTTGATCGCCTGCTCGAACCCGCGGTCCTCGGCCGGGTCGGTGCCAAGCCGGGCGAAGAGCGCGTTCCCGGCCAGGATCGACGCGTGCTCGGTCACGCACAGTCGGCCGCTGCCCTCCCCGAGGCCGATCCGCTTGCCGTGGAACGGGCAGATCACGGCCCCGGCAGCGCGGCCCGCGGTGAGCGTGCCGCCATGTCCGAGGTGCGCGCCGCGGTGCGGGCAGCAGGCGTCGAAGACCCGGATCCGCGCGCCGTCGCGGACCGCCATCAGCGCGCGGTCACCCAGGTCGAGCGGGCTTACCTCGCCGGTCAGCTCCTCGGTCAGCGCGAGCAGGTACCAGCCGCCGTGCAAGGGCACCCCGAGTTCGGTCGTCACGCCGGTACCTCCGCTGCCTCTGCGGGTGCCGATGTCGCGGCGGTTCCCCAGGCCGCGGTGACTTCCCTGGCCGCGCGCTCACCGCTAGCTACCGCGCCGTGCATGCTCGGCGGGCCCGCCGTCCAGGTCGCGTCGCCGGCGAAGAACAGCGTCCCCGCCACCGGGCGCGCCCACGTGGCTGGCGCCCAGCCGGCCCCTGGCCGCGGAAACGTGAACGCGCCCGTGATCCAGGGATCCGCGCCCCAGTCAGCGACCTCGGTCTCGGTGATCCGTGCCCCGGCCGACCAGGGGAGCGCGGCTGCCAGCAGGCCCGGCAGGTCGCCGTTGGCGACCGCCGCGCGCACCGCTTTGGCCGCGCCGCCCTTGGCGACGATGAGTACGTCGGGCCGGGCCGCGTAGCAGCGGACGAAGCCGGCCTTCCCGTCGGCGTCGAAGATAACTGAGGTCTCCGGGGCGGCGCGGTCAAGGGTCGCGATCAGGCAGCAGCCGTCGCCGAGCGCAAGCGCGTGGCCGGCTGCCACCGTGGCGGCGGGCAGGTCCTCGATGACGAGCCGTCCGGCCGTCACGACCGGCGGTGGTACCGTCACCACGACCGCGCGCGCCGATTCCACCTCGACCGCGGCGCTTCTGCCGGGGGCGGACACCGCCAGCTCGGCCCGGCCGGCCTGCCAGCGGATGCGCCGGACCGCGTGGCCGAGCCGGACGTCGAGCCCGTCAGCAAGTCGCCTCGGCAGGACGCCGAGGCCGCCGACCACCGCGAACTCGCCAGGACCAGCCGACTCGCGGCGGCGGGCGGCCGCGATTCCGGTCGCGGCCAGGTCGGCGGGGTCACCCGCCCAGTTCTGCCGGAACCACTCGGCGGCGACCAGGCGATCGGCGGCGGGTACATGGTCCGCCAGCCAGTCGGCCACCGAGCCGGCCGCCGGGCCCGGGTCGGCCACGAGCCGTTCCGCCACCAGCCACGGCGGGTGGGCATCCCCGCCAAGCGAGTCGATGGGGACCAGTCGCCCGTGGGTGACCGCATACGCGGATCCTGCCCTTGTCTCCGGCACCGCCGCGCGGCCGAGAAGCGCGAGGAGGGGATTCATCGCGCCGTGCACGACCTGGGCGCCCAACTCGGGCCCGGGTGTTCCGCTGACCCGCGGCCTACCGGTCCTTATCCTGCCGCCAATTCGGTCGGCCGCCTCGAAAACCACCACCGTGGCACCGTTCCCGGCCAGCTCGGCGGCACAGCTGAGCCCGCTGGCCCCCGCACCGATCACGGCTACATCGACAGCCATTCTCCGAGCCTTTCTCTCAAACCGCTTTTTGGGCGCATATAAATCTCGGGACGACTAAATCCGCCGATCCGGATTCATTGCCTGCTCGCTGTACTCAAGACTCGTTTCAATGATATTATCCCAATTGGGATCGAATATTTCAATGCGTCGGTCAGCATTATTAGGCGAGGTGCTTCGGAATGGTTCAGACTCAGCCGCCTGATGGTTTCGTTCATCCGTTCTCGCCGGCTGCGCGGCAGGTGCCTTACCCCGCGTTCGCCTGGCTTCGCGACAACGCCCCGCTGTTCCTCGACGAGTATTCCGGGATGTATTACGTAACCGATCATGCCTCGGTCGCGCAGGTCCTGCGCGACCAGAGGTTCTCCGCGGCCGGCGGCCAGCGGGACCGCGATCAGTCGCTGCCGCCGCTCATGTTGAACTCCGACCCGCCCGAGCACCAGCGGCTGCGCGCCCCCGGCCGGCTGCTGCTCGGCCCAGCCGCCGTCACCGAGCACCTGGAGCGGATCACCGCCGAGTCGGCGGGACTGCTCGACAGTCTCGCCGCGCGAACGGAAGTCGAGGTCACGAGCGATCTCGGCATCCCGTTCGCCACGATAGTGCTGGCCGCCGTGCTCCGGATCCCCCCGTCGGAGCGAGCCGGGTTCGCCGCCCTGGCCGGACGGGCGTCGGTGAACCTCGACCCGCTGGCCGGCCCGGCCGCGGCGCTCGCCGGGCAGCGGGCCGCCGGGCTGCTGACCAGGTACCTGGACGGGAACACCGACCGCGAGCTTGCCGCGGGCACCAGCGGCCCGCTCGTCGACCTGGCCAGGGACGGCCGGCTGAGCCGGGCCGAGATGCTCGGCATCCTGACCCTGACCGTGATCGGCGGGTTCGAGCCGCTCGCCTGCCTGGTCGGAAACGCGCTCGCGTGGCTGCTGCCTAGGCCCGCGGCAATGGACGCGCTGCGCCAAGCCGATGCGAGCGCCGCCGAACGGGCCGTAGACGAACTGCTGCGACTCGAATCCCCGATTCCGTTCGTCTCCCGGGTCGCCACTGAGCCGGTCGCGCTTCCCTGCGGGCACCTTCGGGCAGGCGCGCGGGTGCTCGCCGTGCTCGCCGCCGCGAACCGGGATCCCGCCGTCTTCAGTCAGCCGAATGACCTGGTGCTTGACCGGACGCCCAATCCGCACCTGGCGTTCGGCGGCGGTGGGCACTTCTGCCTGGCCGGCCCGCTGGTGCGCGGCTGCGCGGCCGTGCTGCTGGCCGGCCTGGCGTGCCGCTTTCCCCGGCTCAGGACTGCGCCGGGTGAACAGCCGCAGTGGGCCGACAGCCTGATCCCCCGCCGGGTCCGTCGGCTCCGCATGATCCTTGACTGACCGGCGGGCTCGGCCAGCCGCGCCCGCCCGACGGTCAGCGGGGCTGGCCACGCCACCGGAAGGTGAGCAGGCTCAGCGCCAGGCCAGCCGCGCACCACAGGGCGAGCACGAGCGCGATGCGCCCGTGCTCCCAGCCGCCGGCTGGCTCCACCACCGTGAAGGAGTTGGGCAGGAAGACCGAGCGCATCCCCTGTGCCATCCACTTGAGCGGGAAGAAGGCCGCAAGCGTGCGCATCCAGTCCGGCAGCTCGTTGTACGGGAAGAACACGCCGGAGATGAACTGCAGGACAAGGAACGGCGGCGTCACGACGGCCGCCGCGGTGCGGCCGTTCGGCACCACCCAGCTATAGGCGATCGCGAGCAGCGCGCAGGCCGCCGAGCCGAGCAGCAGCACCCAGGTCAGGGTGAGCCAGCGCTGCGCCGATAGGTCGAGCGGCAGCCGGAATAGGATCGCGGCGACGGCGATGAGCACCACCGTCTCAAGCACCGTCGTGACCATTACCTTGATGACCTTGCCGGCGAAGTAGGCACTGCGGATCATTGGCGTCGCGGCTAGCCTGCCGACCAGGCCGGTGTCCCGCTCGATCGCGAGGTTGATGGCAAGACCAGAGAACGCCACGCTCATCACGCCTGCCGCGACCACGCCGGCAATGAAGACTAGCCGGTACGGCGTCGTGGTTCCCGGCACCGACCCGGAGAAGATTGACCCGAGCACGGTGAGCAGCAGGACCGGGAGCAGCATGGTGAAGACGAGCGCCTGGATATTGCGGGCGACGGAGAGCAGCTCCACCTTGGCACGCGCGGCGGTCGCCGCCCACAGGCCAGGCAGCGCTGTCCGCGGCGGGGTAGGCCAGGGCGGGGTCGGCGGCCCGAGCGCGCCGCCGACCGGCCCGGACATCGTTGACGCTGATCCTGGCGCGAAACTCCGGCCGGTGGGCGCCAGTTCGTTGGTCATCGTCACTGCCCCTTCTGCTTGTCGCCGCGGTTGGCTAGCCGCGTAATGAGTCGCTCGCCTGGCTGATCAAGCCGAGATAGACGTCTTCGAGCGTCGGCCGTTCGATGCGCAAGTCCGGCAGCTCGCGGACGCCTTCGGCCGCGGCCCAGGCGATCAGCGCCGCGGCGGCCTCGGTGGGCCGGGCCGTGTCGATCCGAACGCGGGGGTCCTCGTCGCTGTCGCCCACGCCCAGGCGATCAGCTCCGCGGACGGCGCTGCCAGCCGGAAGCGTCGGCAACGAGGCGCCGGCCAGCGCACCGGACCTGGTGAAGCTGACGGTCGCCTGGCCGGAAGAGCGGCCGCCGAGCTCGGCCAGGGTTCCCACCGTGATCACCTGGCCCGCCGCGATCACCGCGGCCCGGTCGGCCAGCGCCGTTACCTCGTCGAGGTAGTGGGTGGTGAGGACGATGGTTTTGCCCCGCGCGGCGAACTGCCGAACCAGGTCCCAGATCACGTGCCGCGCCTGCGGGTCAAGGCCGGTAGTCGGCTCGTCAAGGAAGATCAGCTCCGGGTCGCCCGCGATGCCGACCGCGATGTCAACCCGCCGCAGCTGGCCGCCGGACAGCCGCTGGCAGAGCATCCCGCGCTGCTTGCCGAGCCCAACCAGATCAAGCACCTGGGTAGTGCGCAGCGGCGCCGGGTAAAAGGCGGCGAAATGGCTGATGACCTCGGCGACGGTGAGGTCGGCGAAGGTGCCAGGCGACTGCGGCACGATGCCGATCCTTGCCCGCCAGGCGCGGGCGTCCCGCCCCGGATCGGCGCCGAGGACCAGCACCTGCCCGGCGCTGCGCCTGCTGGCACCGGTGAGGATCTCGATCGTCGTAGTCTTCCCCGCGCCGTTGGGGCCGAGCAGGGCGAACACCTCGCCCGGCCCGACCCGCAGGTCGATCCCGCCGAGTGCCTGCGCGGTCCCGTAGCGCTTGACCAGGCCACGAACGGAGATAGCGTCCGCCGCCCCGGCACCGTCATGGACGGCGCCGGGGCGGACAGAAGTGGCTGCGGACACCCGGGTCAGGTGCAGGAGCAGCAGGGGCAGCAGCAGGTCTTGATGGTGACGCTGCCGGCCGCGATGCTGTCGAGGTCACCCTCGGTCAGTTCGGCGGTGTCGACCTGCGGCGTCTCCGGGATGTGCATCTCGTAGACGCCGGTCTCAAGGCCGCGCTCCCACAGCGCGATCTGAACGTCGAGGCTGCCCTCGTGGTGGCCGTCGGGGATGTTGCGGACCAGGGTGACCGTGGCGTCGGCCGGGATCTCCAGGCCGTTCTCCCGCAGCGTGCCCTTGGGGTCGGCGTCGAGCTCGCTGGCGAACTCATCGCTCGACCATGCGTTAATAAGGATCCGCGTATAGGCGTTGACGAAAGCCGTGCGGTCCTGGGGGCTGAGCGGCATGCATTCCTCCTGCAAGTTGTGTACCGCCGGGACGTCGCTTCAAGGCCCTTTGCGGCCTTCGCTCCGCTGCCTTTCTGGGGCTGCCCGCCGGGGTTCCTAGCTCGAGTCTTGCATCCCGAAGCGGTATTTGGCGATACTGAATTATCATCGCTCTTGACGACCTATTGATACGTCCTGAAGGGCCGGTTAGACTGCGGTAAGAATGCCTGGCGACGGCAATCTAGTACGCAATTATCGACCTGAGATAAGTAATTAAGAAATTCGATTACGCATATCAAGAGAAATTACTTAGCCGGCCGCGGCGGACGGGTGAGCCCGGCTACGCGATGGCTGCGTACTGATGAGGCGCCACGCATGCGTAGCGCGACGCAGGCAGGGCGAGGGAAGTGAAGGGAGTCCGTCCGATGGCGGAGACACGACAGGCGACCGAGCCGCCCGGCTCGCGCACGGGACAGCGGGTGCCGCCCGGTCCAGGGACAGCGCAGCGGATCACGGCGATGCGCGAGGCACCGCTGCGGTTCCTCACCGAGATGTGGCGTGCCTACGGCGACGTCACCAGGCACGAGGCGGAAGGCGACAGCGTATACATGCTCTTCCGCCCCGATCTCGCCCGGCACGTACTGCGCGACAACTCCGCGAACTACACCAAGGAGCGCACGCCTGACGACACGATGCTGCGGCCACTGCTCGGCAACGGGCTGCTCACCAGCGACGGCGAGGACTGGGCGAGGCAGCGGCGGATGTGCGCGCCGGCGTTCCGCCGGACCGAGGTGGAACCGTTGGCTGGCTTGATCGTGTCGGCCGCGGCCGGGCTGCGGGATGCCTGGCGCGCGGCAGGGGCCGAAGGGACCGCCGTCCGCGTGGATCACGGGCTGAGCAGTCTCACCCTGACGGTGATCGCCCACGCGATGCTTGGCACCGACCTGGCCGGGATCGGCGACGGCTTCGGCCAGGCGGTCGACGCGGTGAACGGGTACGTCGGCCACTACGTAACAGCCGACCACAAGATGTACGACGTGACCGACACCGCACGGCGCCGGGCTGGCTACCAGCGGGCGAAGGCCTTCCTCGACCTCATGGTGGACGCCATGATCGCGGCCCGCCGGGCCGGTGGCGGCACGGCGGGCAGCAACCTGCTCGACACGCTGCTCGCGGCGGACGAGGAACTGCCGCCAGGGGAACTGCGGGAGCAGGTTCTGACGGTCATGATGGCAGGCCACGAGACCACCGCCAAGGCGCTGACCTGGACGCTGTACCTGCTTGATCAGAACCCGGCCGAGCAGGCGGCGGTCCGCCGCGAAGTTGACCGTGTGCTGGGCGGCCGCCTGCCGACCGCTGCGGACCTGCCGGAGCTGCCGGCCTGCCGGCGAGCCGTGGAAGAGGCCATGCGGTTGTTCCCGCCGCTGTGGCTCATCTCGCGCCGGGCGGTCGGATCGGATGTCATCGACGGCTATCACGTGCCGCCGGGGACGCTGGTGTGCGTTAGCCCGTACGTACTCCACCGGGACCCGAGATACTGGGAGGCACCCGAGGAATACCGGCCGGAGCGGTTCACCGCGGCAGCGTCGGCCTGGCCGAGCCACCTGTACCTGCCGTTCGGCGGGGGCCCGAGAGTCTGCGTGGGGCAGCACCTGGCGATGGTCGAGGCCGTGCTCGTGCTCGCGGTCCTGATTCAGAAGCTAGCGCTTGAGCTGGTGCCCGGCTTCCCGGTGGAACCGGAGGCGCTGGTGACGCTGCGTCCCCGCCACGGCCTGGTGATGACCGCGCGCCAGCGAATGGAACGACCGCGATGAGCGCCGCCGCGGGCCCGCCACGGACAGGCTCGTACGATCCCGCCGCCACCACTGCGGGCGGGTTCGCGAGTGAGGTCGCCCGGCTGGCCGCGCAAGCCGAGCTCTCATTCGCCGAGGAACTGCGGATCCTGCGCGACCTCGGCATCGCCGACGCCGCGCCCCTGCTTGAGCTTGGCGCGGGTAGCGGCGCGGTGACCCGGCTGCTCCAGGGCGCACTACCCGGCCTGCCGGTGATCTGCGTCGACATTGACGAGGCGCTGCTGCGCTACGGGCGCGGCAGCGGCGGCGCGCTTGTGGTCGGCGACGCCGTCCGACTTCCGCTGCGCAGCGGAAGCGTCGGCGGCGTGCTGCTGCGCTATGTCGTCCAGCATGTCCCCGCTCCTGAGGCGGTCCTCGCTGAGGCGCTGCGCGTGCTGCGGCCCGGGGGACTGCTTGCCGTGGTCGAGGTCGACGCTGCCCTGTGGGGACTGGCGGAACCCCTGTTTCCCGACACCGCGCCGGTGCACGCCAAGGTGGCGTCGGCCCAGGCCAGCCGTGGCGGCGATCGCCTCGTCGGACGGCGCCTTACCCGGCTGCTGCGCGACGCCGGCTTCGGTGACGTCGTCATCAGGCTCTTCGCCACCACAAGCGACGACCGGCCGATGTCTGACTTCGCCCCGCACCTCGGGCCGGAGCGGCTGGTCCCGCTGCTCGCCGAGGGCGTGCTTACGCTGCGCGAGTTCACCCTCGTCGCCGAACGCTGGCGCCGGTTCTGCTCCAGCCCCGACAGCTGGGTCATGCTGCTCGGTTTCGTTGTCGCCGGGCGCGCACCAGGGTGCGCGCCCGAACATAGAGGAGGTACTCGTGAATCCGTTCTGGAAGATCTTCGTAGCGATCTTCTGTTACATCACCGCGGTGGTCGGGGTCGGCCTGGCCGCGCTCAACGCCACCACGCGGCCGCCATCGACAATGGCTGCGGTTGCCTTCGGCTGCGTCGGCGCGGTGTTCCTGCTGGCGGCGATCGCTCTGACCCGCCGCCCGCGCTATTAGGCCCGGGCTACCGCTACGCGGCGTACTCGGTGTCGCCGATGAAGGCGGCCCACAGGTTGGCGTAGACGCCGCCCTCTTCAAGCAGCTCGTCGTGGGAGCCGATCTGGGCGACCTGGCCGTGGTCCATGACGATGATGCGGTCGGCCCGCGCCGCCGTGGTCAGCCGGTGGGCGACGACGATCGTGGTTCGCCGGGCCGACAGCTCATCCGTCGCCGCGGTCACGGCCGCCTCCGACGCCAGGTCGAGCGCCGCCGTCGCCTCGTCCAGCAGCAGGATGTCGGGGTCGGCCAGCTCAGCCCGGGCCAGGGCGATGAGCTGCCGCTGACCGGCGGACAGGTTCCGTCCGCGCTCCCCTACCTCGTGCTCGTAGCCGCCGGGCAGGTGCATGATCATCTCGTGCGCGCCCACGGCCCGCGCCGCCGCCTCGACTTCCTCGTCCGACGCGCTCGGTCGCGCGTAGGCGATCGCCTCCGCGACCGTGCCGCTGAACAGGTACGCCTCCTGCGGCACCACGCCCAGCCGCTGCCGGTACTCGGTGAGGTCGTAGGTCCGCACGTCCACGCCGTCCACCAGTACCGCGCCGCCGGTCACGTCGTAGAACCGCGCCATCAGCTTCACGATCGTGGACTTGCCCGCACCGGTCTGGCCCACCAGCGCCACCGTCTCGCCCGGGGTCACGGTGAACGACACGCCGGCGATCGCCTCGCCCGCCTTGCCCGCGGACGCCGCGCCGCCGGAGAGCTCGGAACCGGTCGTGTAGGCGAAGTGGACGTCCCGCAGCTCGATGAGCCCCGTGAGCCCCTCGTCCGGAACCGCCACCGGCGAAGCGGGCGGCGGCGTCGACGTCTTCAGCCGCAGCAGGTCCTTGATCCGCTGCAGGCCGACCGCCGCCTGCTGGTACCCGTCGAACACCTGCGAGAGCGACTGGATCGGCGCGAACACCATGTCGATGTAGAGCAGGTAGGCGATCAGCGCCCCGACCGAGAGGGCGCCCGACCGCACCTGGCCCACCGCGACGATGAGCACCAGCGCCGAGGCGACCGTGGACAGCGTCTGCACGAACGGGAAGTACAGCGAGATGTACCGCTGCGCCCGCAGCCGGGACTGCCGGTAGAGGTCGCTCCGCCCGGCGAACCGGCTCCGGTTCGTCCCCTCCCGGCGGAAGGCCTGGGTGACGCGGAGCCCGGCCACGTTCTCGGCCAGGTCGGCGTTGACGACGCTGATCCGCTCCCGCGCCTCGGTGTAGGCCTGCGAGGACTTCCGCCTGAAGATCACGGTGGCCACCGCCAGGACCGGGACAATCGCGAGCACCAGCAGCCCCAGCCGCAGGTTGATCACCAGCATCGCCGCGAGCACGCCGATGAAGGTGAGCAGCGAGCTGACCATCGTGACCAGCCCGGTCTGCAGGAACGACGAGAGCGCGTCCACGTCGCTGGTCATGCGGGTCATGATGCGGCCGTTAAGCTCGCGCTCGTAGAAGTCGAGCCCGAGCCGCTGCAGCTGGGCGAAGAGCTTGACCCGGAGGGTGTAAAGCAGCCGCTCGCCGTTCCGCCCGACCACCATGGTCTCGCCGATGTTCACGAGCCAGTCGGCGAAGACGATCGCGAGCCCGATCATCGACACCAGGACGACGTAGTGGAACGCCTTGTCCTGAACGCCGCTGTCGATCCCGCCGCGCACCAGGGCAGGCAGCGCGAGGCCGGCCGCGGCGTCGAGGCCGTCCAGGATGAGGCCGAAGGCCAGCGCCAGCGCGATCGGCTTGAGCAGCTTGCGCAGCGTGAAGTTGTGGTCGGGCGTGCGCGCCTTGGCCAGCTCGACGTTCGGCTCGTCCTTGAGCGGCGGCAGCGCCTCAACCTTGGCCAGCAGCTCGGGGCTGGGCGGCACCGACCCGATCATGCCGTCCATGGTGGTGCCGCGGCCAGCCGCGCCGCGTCCGCCGCGGGCGCCAGCGCGGCCGGCCGCCGCACCGCCAAGGCGGCCTGCGCTGGCGGCGGAGGCAGCGAGCGCTCGCGTCGCTGCCCGCTCGGAAACCCCGGATATCGAACGGACGCGTGGCTCCGCCTGGCCGTTCCCATGGCCGTTGCCGGCGGCGACGGCCAGTCCGGCGGGCGGTGCCGCCACGGTCCGCGGAGCGTTCGCGGTGGCCGTGCCCGGGAGCTCGCCCGCGTCGATCCCCTCGACGTCATCGCCTGGACCGGTGATCAGAACGCGGTACAGCTCGCAGCGCTGGGTCAGCTCGGCGTCGGTGCCGATGTCGGCCAGCCGGCCGTCGGCCGTCAGCACCGCGATCCGGTCGGCCAGGTTGAGGGTGGACTTGCGGTGCGCGATCAGCAGCGTGGTCCGGCCGGCCATCACCCGGTGCAGGGTGGCGTGGATCTCGGCTTCGATCCTGGGGTCGACGGCGGAGGTGGCGTCGTCGAGCAGCAGCAGGCGGGGGTTGGTGATCAGCGCCCGGGCGAGGGCGACCCGCTGGCGCTGGCCGCCGGAGAGGGTGAGCCCCTGCTCGCCGACCACGCTGTCGTAGCCGTCGGGAAGCTCGCGGATGAACTCGTCGGCCTCGGCCGCCCTGGCGGCGGCGAGGATCTGCTTGTCGGTGGCGTCCGGACGGCCGTAGGCGATGTTGGCCTTAACCGAGTCGGAGAAGAGGAACGAGTCCTCCATGACCATGCCGATGGCGGACCGCAACGACTCCTGGGTCACGTCGCGGACGTCGTGGCCGCCGATCCGCACCGCGCCGCCGCGCACGTCGTAGAAGCGGGGGAGAAGCAGGCTGAGGGTCGACTTGCCGGAGCCTGACGGCCCGATGACGGCGACGGTCTCGCCCGGCCTGACCTCGAGGTTGAGCCCGCGCAGGACCGGCTGCGAGGGTACGTAGCCGAACTGCACGTCGTCGAACACGATCCCGTTGGCGTCCGCCGGGAGCTGGATGGCGTCCGGCTTGTCGGTGATCGTCGGCTTGGAGTCGATTACCTCGAAGACCCGGATGACGCTGGCCCGCGCCTCCTGGCCGATCGTCACCAGGCTGGTGAGCACCCGCACGGGGCCGGCCAGCTGGGCGAGGTAGCTGGAAAAGGCGAGGAAGGTGCCGAGCGTGATGTTGCCGCGGATGGCCAGCCAGCCGCCGAGCAGCAGCACTCCGACCAGGCCGAGCGAGGGGATCGCGGTCAGCGCCGGGTTGTACCTGGCGGTGAGCCTGATCATCCTGAGCCGGGAGCCGAAGAGGGTTTCGCTCGCCCCCTCCATCCGCTCCATCTCCTGCTCTTCCTGGCCGAACCCCTTGACCACGCGGACGCCGCCGATCGACTCGTCGACGATTCCCGCGACCTCGCCCACCACCTGCTGAGCGTGCCAGCTGGCGGGGAAGAGCTTCTTCCTCGACGCGGTGGCGATCAGCCACAGCGCCGGCGCGACCGCGATGGCCACCAGCGAGAGCAGCGGGGAGAGCGCGATCATGATGACGAGCGAGAAGATGAACAAGATGCCGCTGCCAAGAATCAGCGGCATCCACGCGAGCAGCCCTTGCACCATGTTGATGTCGGAGATCGACCGGCCGACGAGCTGTCCGGTGTGAATCTCGTCCTGGCGGGCGCCGTCCAGGTTGGAGAGCGACTCGAACAGCTCGGTCCGCATCGAGTGCTGGACGTCAAGCGCCATCTTGCCGCCGCGGTAGCGGCGCATGTACACGCCGAAGAAGTTCGCGATCGCGGCGATCAGCAGGCCGATCGCCAGCGGCCAGACCGACTCCGTGTGCTTCACGATCACGTTGTCGATGACCGAGCGCTGCAGCAGCGGGATCGAAAGCGTCGCCGCCGTGTACAAGAGCGCGCCGATAAGCGCGATGATCACATCGCGCTTGAACCGCCAGCAGTACGCCGGCCAGCCGCCTGATCCAGCGAGCCTCGTTGCCCTGCTGGTAACCGTTTTCGCTCATGCCACCCCATGCTGAGATGCTCGTCAAGATCCTGGCCCGGACGGCTCGCCGCCGGCCCTGGACGGGCCGCCGGCCGGATCCCGGGCCAAAGAGCTGTAACGCCCCGCCCCGATATTTCATTTCCCGAGCTAACGACTTTTCCGGACATCAGCGCAGCGCACCCGGCCGCCCCACCGCGGCTGCCGCCACCCGTACTGTGACCCACGCCATAGTCAGCAACGAACCACTAGGACCCTGTTCCCCACGGCTGCGCGATTGTCATCTCTGAGGCCTCACCCAGGTATGGTCCGGAGGATGACCACCGCGCAGTCACTGTCCTGGCCGACTGGGCCCGTTGCCTACGGTCCGGTCGTCCTGCGCGAGTTCTCGGGGGGCGGACCTGGTCATGGTCCAGGAGATGTCAGCCGACCCTTACGTTCCCCTGATCGGGAGCCTGCCGGCCAATGCGAGCAGGCAGCAGGCGCAGGACTACATCGACCGCCAGCGCGGTCGGCTGGCGGAGGGCACGGGCTTTTCCTTCGTCATCGCGGAGGCGGGCACCGGTCGCGGTGTCGGAGGCATCGGCCTGTGGCTGGCCGGCCTGGACCACGGGCGGGCCACAGCGGGCTATTCGCTCATCCCGAGCGCGCGCGGGCGCGGTCTGGCGGCGGCCGCGCTGACGGCGCTGACCTCCTTCGCCTGGAGCATCCGGGAACTGCACCGCATCGAGCTCTACATCGAGCCGTGGAACGCGGGGTCGGTCAAGACCGCCGAGCACGCCGGGTTCGACCGCGAGGGCCTGCTGCGAAGCCATCAGGAGATCGGCGGCCGCCGCCGCGACATGCTGCTCTACGCGGCCATCAGGGAAGCCTCCCGCTAGTCGGCAGCGAGATCGGCCGCGCACGGCATCGGCCGACAGCATCACGTACTGCCGTTGCAGGCGGTCCGCCCATACCCCGCCGGCCAGCAGGAACGCGACCTGCGCGACCGTCTGCACCGCCGCCACCGGCGAGCCGCGAGCGCGATTGCGGCCCGGCGGTCGTCGCTCCTGCCAACTATCCTCCGCTTTGACCCTCGGCCAGCCTGCCCACCATAGACCAGGGCCGGCCGGACTCAGCGGTAAACGAGCGTCCCGTCGTCGAGGTCGGCCACGGGCAGGATCTCGCGCTCCTGCTCATGCTCGAGCAGGTGGGTCCAGGGCTCCCGATCGCCCTGCCTGAACAGGATGTGCTGCGAGCGCATGACATAGCCCGGGTTGAAGTTCTCCGGATCCGACCAGGGCCGCAGCCGCATGTCCGCGTCCTGGGGCCGCAGCACCGGGACCACCACGGTGGCGCCCTTGTCCATCATGTTTTCCATCAGCCGGCCCACCAGGTCACTGACCAGATCCACCCGCAGGGTCCAGCTGTGCCGGAAGTAGCCGAAGACGTAGGCCATATTGGGCACGCCGTTGATCATGATTCCGCGCCACGTCACGCGCTCGGTGAAGTCGACCGGCTCGCCGTCGACGGTGAACCCGACGTCACCGAAAAGCGAGAGGTTGAAGCCGGTGGCGGTGACGACGACGTCGGCCTGGATCTCGGCGCCCGAGTTGACCCTCAGCCCGCGCTCGGTGAAGGCCTCGATGGTGTCGGTGACGATCGAGGCCTTCCCCTCGCGCAGTGACGCGAACAGATCGCCGTCGGGGACGATGGCGATGCGCTGTTGCCACGGGCGGTAGCGCGGGGTGAGGTGCTTATCGATGTCGAAGCCGTCCGGCAGCAGCGGGCGCACCGACTCGATGAGGAAGGTGTGCAGCTCGTCCGGCGACTGAATCGACATCCGGGCGAGCAAGTCGGTCTGCGCCATGTACTGACGGCGCAGAATCTCGTGCGTCCACTCGTCCGGGATCTTCAGGCCGCGCAGGGTCACGGCGAGCTCGTTCGTGGCCGGCGGGGCGTAGAAGTACGACGGCGAGCGCTGCAGCATCGTCACGTGCTCCGCCTCCCGCGCGATGGCCGGGATCAGCGTCGCGGCGGTGGCGCCGGAGCCGATCACGACCACGCGCTTGCCCGCCAGGTCCAGGTCTTCGGGCCAGTCCTGGGGGTGCACGATCACTCCACGGAAGCCGTCCATGCCCTCCCACTGGGGCCGGTAGGGCTTTGTGTGGTTGTAGTAGCCCGGGCACATCCACAGGAAGTCGGCTGTGAACCGGAGCTGCCGACCGGTGTCGTCCCGGGTGACGTCGACGGTCCACCGGCGCTCCTCAGTGGACCAGCGGGCGGCCGTGACCCGGTGCCGATAGCGGATGGACCGGCCGAGGTCATCCTCGGCGATGACCTCGTTGAGGTAGGCGAGGATCTCACCGCCCGCCGCGATCGCCGGGCCGCGCCACGGCTTGAACCTGTACCCGTAGGTGAATAGGTCGCTGTCGGAGCGCACGCCCGGGTACCGATGGGTCCACCAGGTTCCGCCCCGGTTGTCCTGGGCGTCCAGGATGACGAAGGACCGGTCGGGGAACTGGTCACGCAGGTGGTGCGCGACGCCGATGCCAGACACCCCGGCCCCGACGATCAGGACGTCGACGTGGCCGGCGTCCTGGATCTCCTCAGTGCCCCGGGCCCGGGCACTCGTGCGAGCGGTCGTCGTCATGGCGCACCTCCGGGACGCGTCCATTGCTGCCAGCAATCCTAGCTCCGACGTGACCGGCCGGTAGCGACCCGAAATGTCGGAGGGGTTCGCTACTGTCCCTGCCATGCGGTTCCTGCATACCTCTGACTGGCATCTCGGGCGGTCGCTCCACCGGGCCGACCTGAGAGACGCGCAATCGGCCTTCCTCGACCACCTGGTCGAGACCGCGCGCGCCGAGCGAGTGGACGCCGTGCTCGTCGCGGGCGACGTCTATGACCGGGCGATCCCGCCGGTGGACTCGGTCGCGCTCTGCGAGGACGCGCTCGCACGGCTCCGCGCCACCGGTGCCCGGGTGATCCTCATCAGCGGCAACCACGACTCCGCCCTGCGCCTCGGAGTCAACAGCGCGCTGATCGACACGGCCGGCGTCCATCTGCGCACGAACCGGGCCCGGCTGGCGGAGCCGGTCGTGCTGACCGACGAGGACGGCCCGGTCGCCGTCTACGGCGTGCCGTACCTGGAGCCCGCCCTCGGCCTGCCGGACGAGATCGGCGCCCCTGACGTCGCCGGAGAACCAGGTCACGAACGGGAGCCGCGCGAGCGTCAGCGGAGCCACGCGAGCGTGCTGGGTCAGGCGGCGGCCCGCATCCGGGCCGACGCGGCGGCCCGGGGCATGGGCCGCGCCGTGGTGATGGCGCACGCCTGGGTGGCGGCCGGGAGCACCGATGAGGAGCGCAGGGACGCCGCGACACGGCAGCAGAGCGGCTCCGAGCGGGACATCTCGGTCGGCGGCATCGGCTACGTGCCCGCCGCTCTTTTCGACGGATTCAGCTACGTCGCCCTCGGCCACCTGCACGGCCAGCAAACCCTTACGGAGCAGATCCGCTACAGCGGCTCCCCGCTGCCTTATTCCTTCTCCGAGAAGCACCACAAGAAGGGCAGCTGGCTGGTCGAGGTCGGCATCGACGGCAAGACCCGGGCCGAGCGGGTCCCCGCCCCCGTCTACCGGCGGCTGACCGAGCTGTCCGGCCGCATCGACGACCTGCTCGCCTCGGCCGAGCACGCCGACCACGAAAACGATTTCCTCGCGGTCACGCTCACCGACCAGGCCCGGCCCGAGGCGGCGATGGACCGTCTTCGGCGCCGGTTCCCGCACGTCCTGACGCTTGACTTCAAGCCCGAGGGGGTGACTCAGGACCAGCGCAGCTACCGGGAGCGGGTCAAGGGCCGCGACGACCTCACGATCGCGGCCGAGTTCGTCAGGCACGTCAGCAACACGGAGGCGTCCCCGCCCGAGCGCGAGCTGCTCGAGCGCGCCTTCGCCGCCGCCAGGGAGACCGCCGATGACACCCGCGAGGGAGGCCGCTGATGCGCCCGCACCGGCTCCGCGTCCAGGCCTTCGGCGCGTTCGCCGCGACCGAGCAGGTCTCCTTCGATGACCTGGAGGGGCTGTTCCTGCTGCACGGCGAGACCGGGGCGGGCAAGACGACGCTGCTCGACGCGATCGCGTTCGCGCTCTACGGCCGGGTCCCGGGGGAGCGGGGCACCGCCAAGCGGCTCCGCTCCGACCACGCCGTTCCCGGGCTGAGCACCGAGGTCGAGCTCGAGGCAACCATCGGCGGCCGGCGGCTGCGGATCACCCGCAAGCCGGAGCAGGACCGCCCGAAGAAGTCGGGCGGCGGCTTCACCAGGGAGCAGGCCGCGATCCGCCTGGACGAGCGGACCGCAGCCGGCGGCTGGGAGAACAAGTCCGTCCGGGTGGTCGAGGCGGACCGGGAGATCAGGGATCTCATGGGCATGTCGGCCGAGCAGTTCTTCCAGGTCGTGCTGCTCCCGCAGGGCCAGTTCGCCCAGTTCCTGCACGCCAAGGCCCAGGAGAAGGAGGAGCTCCTACGTAAGCTCTTCGGCACCGACCGCTTCCGCAAGGTCGAAGACTGGCTAGCCGAACGTCGCCGCGCCACCGAGAAGGAATCCGCCGCCGCCACCGAGTCGCTCGGCCGCGTGGTCGCCCAGCTGGCCCAGGCCGCCGGCGTTCCCGTCCCTGAGTCCGCCCCGACCGCGTTGGATGAACCGGGGCTGGCAGGCACCACTGCCCCGTGGCAGTCGACCTGGGCGGCGGGCCTCGTGGCGATGGCCTTGGCTTCGAGAAATGCCGCCGCCGAGACGATGGCTGATCGCAAGCGCGATCTGGACGCAAAGCTGGCGGCGCAGCGTGCGGCCGGGCAACTCGCCGACCGTCAGCGCCGCCGCCGCGACGCCCTCCGGAGGCACGAGCATCTTCAAGCCGCCGTCCCCGGGATTGAGCGGCTCCGCGCCGAGGCCTTCGAGGCCGATCGCGCGGCCGCGGTCGCGCCTGTCTTGGCTGAGGCCGATCGCGCCGCCGACGCCGCTCGGATGGCTCACCAGGCCGAAGCGGCGGCCCGGGCGAGCATCCCGGACCAGTTTGCGAACCCCGCCAACGCCGGTGTGGAAGCGTTGCGCGCGGCCGCCGAGGAACAGCGCGTCAACCTGGGCAGGCTTGACCAACTAGGCAAAGTCGCGCAGGAAGCGGCCGACGAGGACAAGAACGCGACCACCGCCCGCGCCTGCGCGGCCGGGTTGGACGAGGATCTCGCCTCGCTCGGGTCAGCGGCGGCGCTGCGGGAGCAGGCGCGTCCGCAGGCGGTCCAGGCTCGCGACGGGGCTAGCCAGGCCGCCGCCGCGCTGCCTGAAGCGCAGGCTCGGGCAGGCGCCGCCCGGCAGGTGGCGACCGATAGCGCGGCCCTGGTCAAGGACCGCGCGAAGTGGGATCGCCTGCGCGAGACGTACCTGGCAGCCAGCGATAAGGCGAACAAGTCACGGGCGGCGGCCTTGGACGTCCGCGAGGCGCGCATCGACGGCATGCGCGCCGAACTGGCCGCCACGATGATCGACGGCACCCCCTGTCCGGTCTGCGGTTCCCTCGAACACCCCGACCCAGTGGAGCCGACCTTCGAAGCGGTCAGCCGTGAACAGGAGGATGCGGCCAACGCGCTCGCCGACCAGGCGGCGGCCGAGGCGGAAAAGGCCGTCCGGGAGGTGACCGCCGTTGAGACGCGCATTAGCGAACTCGCGCAACGTCTCGCTGAGGCTGGCGAAGCGGACGCTGCCCCAGCGGACCCGCTGTCAGTCGCGCTCCAGGCCGATTCCCCGGCCCTGGCCATCGCCGCCCGTCAGGCCCTAGTCGAGGCGGAGCGCCTTGAAACCGAAGCCGCACGCCTCAAGACGATCGCAGCAACCCTGCCCACCCTCCAACGGAACCTGCAATCCCTTGATGACGCGATTGCCGAGGACAAGATCAGGCTGGCCGAGCTCACCGAGCAGCGCACGGCCGAGCTTGACAAGGCGGCGGCGGCCGCCAAGCGCGCGGAGGATCGCCGCGCGGAGTTGAGCGCTCAGCTCGGTGACGCCGTCGACCTGGACACCGCCATCAGAGGCGCCCGCAGTCTGGCGGACGCCCTGTCCAAGGCGGCCGACGCCGCCGACGACACCGCGCGTACGGTCGGCGAAGCACGGGACGCGACCGCACGCGCGGTCCGCGCGGCGACCGATGAGGGCTTCGTGACGACCGAGGCGGCCAAGGCCGCGCTGCACGATGCCCGGTGGCGTCGAGCCAGCGCCGACCAGATCTCCTCCCATGAGGCGGAGACGAAGTCGGTGGCCGACCTCCTCGCCGATCCGGACCTGGATGTCACGCTTGATCCGGCCGCGCCGGTGGCCGAGACAACCGAGGCGGCCGAGGCCGCGCAGCATGCGTACAGCGTCGCAACCGGTGCGCACGCAACCGCCGAGCGCACCGCCGCCGAGCTTGCGAAGCTCGGGCCGCTGCTCGAAGAGCGGCTGGCCGCGCTCGCCCCGCTCACCGTGCAGGCGGACCAGATCCGCCAGCTAGCGGACCTCGCCAACGGGCAGGGCGCGAACCAGTACCGGATGACCCTGTCCAGCTTCGTCCTCGCCGCCCGCCTCGAAGAGGTCGCCGCCGCCGCCAGCGAGCGGCTGCGCACGATGACCGGCGGGCCGCTACTCGCCTGGCTCACTCGGACGCCAGGAAGGGCAACGACCGAGGCGGGGCTGTCCCTGCTCGCCTGCGACTCGTGGACCGGCGTCGACCGGGACACGGCCACCCTCTCCGGCGGCGAGACGTTCCTGGCAAGCCTTTCCCTGGCGCTCGGCCTGGCCGACGTGGTCACGGCCGAGGCGGCAGGCACCCCGATGGAGGCGCTCTTCGTCGACGAGGGATTCGGCACCCTGGACGAGGAGACCCTGGACGAGGTGATGAACGTCCTCGACGGCCTGCGGGCGGGCGGCCGGATCGTCGGCATCGTCAGCCACGTCACCGAGCTCCGCCAGCGCGTCCCCGCGCAGGTCCATGTGACCAAAGGCCGCCATGGCAGCCACGTCGCCGTAACGGTCGGCTAGTCGCGCCCGGCGAAACTGGCCAGAAACTTTTCAATTTATTGGGCGATGTGCGGATATTGCCAGCGGCTCTTCCGAGGATCACACTTTGGGCAATTACGGCTCCTCGGCGTAGAGGTGAGGCCCATGAGCGCCATTAGCATCGACAAAGAGCCCGTCGGGTCGGCTAAACCCGGCTTTATCACGCGTATCCCCACGGACGACACGCTGCCCCGCTGGCGGGCGTGGCTCGTGCGGCACCCGGTCGGCGGCGCACTCCTCGCCGGGGCGGTCGCCACCCAGTTCGCAACCGTCTTCGGCATCTGGTTCCCAGGGTTCGGGCTGCCGAGCCTTAACTGGCCGGTAGTGAACGGCGAGCTCATTCTCGGCACGGTCGGCGCCACTCCCACGGCGGCGACGTACTTCGTAGGCGAATTGTCGCACTTCGCCGATGGCGTGTTTTTCGCCCTGCTGTTCGCGCTGCTCTTCCACCCCTTTGTCCCGGTGCGTAACACCATCCTCGGGAATCTCCTGAAGGCTTTCCTCTACGGCACCGTCCTCGCGGTCATCAGTGCCGCCTGGTGGGTGCCTGCCGTCTACGTCCCGCATCACGCGGGCTTCCTCAGCAGCAGCCTCGGCTGGAAGCTGACGTTCGGCATCTTCCTGTGGCACTGGATCTACGGTTACTTCCTGGGGACCGTCTACTGCCCCGCTCCCAAGGACACCCTTGCCGCTGATGCCTGACGCAGGCCACCAGCGTCCGTTCCTCCCCGCTCTGCTCCTACGTCGGTCGATCGGACCGGGATCGGACACCGGCGCGGGCGGCCACCGCCGCGATCTGGGCCGGCCGACCGTAAATCTCGGGTGCGTTTTGCGTGAAATGTCCGCATATATAGAGTTACCGAAATGTGATCTTAACAACATCGCCTGATTGACCTGCGAATACTCGGGAAAATCTCGCGGCGGGGTCTCGTGCGAACGTGGACCTCGGGATTACGATCGGGCCTTGTACTAGACGAAACCCCTGACTGAACCGCCCGGGGGACGGCGGATTGGGGCGTCAGGCGGCGAAAGGATATGAGGGGGTTCCGGCATGTCGGTTCCTGCTGTCCGGCGGATTGTCGTTGGAGTCGATGGCTCCGCCGAATCCGCTGCCGCGCTTCGCTGGGCCTGCCGGGAGGCGGCCCTGCGCGGTGCGGAGGTGCACGCGGTGCACGTGCGGGAGGCGAATTGCCACAGCCTCGCCAGCTACGCCGTGCCCGCATCGCCCACGGCCGAAGACGAGGTTGAGGAGATCTGGCGGTCGGTCCTGGCCGACCATGGCTCGGTGCAGATCCGCACCGAGGTGGCGGACGGCCTGGCCGCGCGCGTGCTGCTCGACCGCTGCGCGGGCGCGGACATGCTGATCCTCGGTACGGTCAGCGACGGACCGGGCGCGCCCCGCTCGGCCGGCCCGGTGATCCGCGCGTGCCTGCGCCGGGCGCCCTGCCCGGTCGTCGTGATCAGCGCCGCCCAGGAGGCGATCCCGCGTCAGGAGCCTCCGGTTCGTCCGGCCGGCGTGCAGGTCCCGATGCCGGTTGGCGTCGGCGCGCCCGTTGCCGCGGCGGTGCCGGCTGGCGTCTAGCCCGCCTGCCCGGCATCAGCGCGAGGCCGGCCCGCCTGCGAGGCGTGGCCGGCCTGCGGCTGGCGGGCAAGCGGTTAGCCAGGCGTAAAGTGTCGACCGTGGAACCTTCTGGCGCGGAATCGTCCATCACACCAGCGGCCGTCGTCACCGATGACCAGGAACGGTCCCGCTACGAGCTGCGGGTAGCGGGCGAGCTGGCCGGCTTCCTCACCTACCACCTTCGCGGCCAGGCGATCAGCCTGATCCACACCGAGGTGGAGCCGGCCTTCCAGGGCGCGGGCCTGGCGACGCACCTGGCCAGGTTCAGCCTCGACGACGCCAGGAAGCGTGGGCTGGCCGTTCTGCCGTTCTGCCCCTACGTCAACTCCTGGATCAAGAAGCACCCGGAGTACGCGGACCTCGTCCCGGCGGACCGCCGGGCCGAGTTCGGCTTGGCCTAGCGGCGGTCGTCGCGGCAGGCGCCAGCCAGTCAAGAGCCAGTCAACAGCCAGTTAAGGCACTGAGGCATTCACGGAGGCGACGTTGACCCGGGTATGGCTGCCCGATTCCCCCGACGCGTTCGGCGGCCTGCCCGCCGGCATCGAGGCCGACGTGTGGACCGGCGGCGAGGAGCTGCCGCCGAGCGCGGACGAGGTCGAGTTCGTCGTCTTTCCCTTCGGGAAAGATCCCGAGATACTACGAAAAATCACTGCGCTGCCGCGCCTGAAGACCATCCAGATCCTGTCCGCCGGCGCCGACCACATCCTCCCCTACATCCCTGAACGCATCACGCTCTGCAACGCCAGGGGCGCGCACACCCCGGCCACCGCCGAGTGGACGGCCGGCGTGATCATCGCCAGCACCAGGAACTTCCCCCGGTTCGCGGTCGCGCAGCAGGCCGGGCACTGGGACCCGACGGTCAGCGACCTGATCGCGGGCAAGCGGGTGCTGATCGTCGGCTACGGCTCGATCGGCGAGGCGGTCGAGCGCCGGCTGGCCGGCTGGGAGGTGGCGATCGACCGGGTCGCCCGGCACGCCAGGGACGGCGTCCACCCGATCGACGCGCTGCCGCGGCTGCTGCCCGACGCGGACGTGGTCGTCATCCTGGTCCCGGTCACCGAGGAGACCAGGCAGCTGGTCAACGCCGAGTTCCTGAAGACCATGAAGGACGGCGCGCTGCTGGTGAACGCCGCCCGCGGCGTGGTCGTGGACACCGACGCGCTGCTGGCCGAGCTCGTCAGCGGCAGGCTGCGGGCCGCGCTGGACGTCACCGACCCGGAGCCGCTGCCGGACGGCCACCCGCTCTGGTCCGCGCCCGGCCTGCTGCTCACGCCGCACATCGGCGGCGCGGTCCGCGCCTCCCGGATGAGGGCCTATCGCGTGGTCGCCGACCAGCTCGCGCGGCTCGCGGCCGGCCAGCCGCCGCTGAACGTCATCGGCGCCGAGGGATATTAAGCCGGGATATTAAGCCGAGGGATTAACCGGCGCCCGCGAGCCCGCCTGAATAAGGGCCGACTTGCCGGGACGGGTTAGCCTGGTGTGGTGACGACGACGACGATCGCGGACGAGGTCCGCTCGGTCCTCGTGACCGTAGACGACGACCCAGGCGTGTCCCGCGCTGTCGCCCGCGACCTGCGCAGACGGTACGGCGAACACCACCGGATCGTGCGCGCCGAGTCGGGCGACACCGCCCTGGAGGCCCTGCGGCAGATGAAACTGCGCGGTGACCAGGTCGCGGTGCTGCTCGCGGACTACCGGATGCCGGGGATGACCGGCATCGAGTTCCTCGAGCGGGCGATGGACGTGTACCCGTACGCGAAGCGGATTCTGCTGACGGCGTACGCGGACACCAGCGCGGCGATCGACGCGATCAACATCGTGGACCTCGACCACTACCTGCTCAAGCCCTGGGACCCGCCCGAGGAGAAGCTCTACCCGGTTATCGACGACCTCCTGCGGGCCTGGCAGGACGAGGATCGAAAGCCGGTCCGCGAGGCCAAGCTGGTCGGGCACCGCTGGTCGGCGCCGTCGGCGGCGATGCGCGACTTCCTGGCCCGCAACCAGGTGCCGTACCGCTGGTACGCCTCCGACAGCGACGAGGGACGGCGGCTGCTCGAGGCGGCCGGCGCCGACGGCCGGGACCTGCCGGTGCTGATCACCACCGAAGGCGAGCCGCTGATCGCGCCGTCCCAGGCCGAGGTCGCCAGCCGGGTGGGCCTGGCGACCAGCCCCGAGCGCGACTTCTACGACCTGGTCGTGGTGGGCGGCGGGCCGGCCTCGGGGCGGCGGTCTACGGCGCCTCCGAGGGGCTGCGCACGGTACTGGTGGAGAAGTTCGCCACCGGCGGCCAGGCCGGCCAGTCCTCGCGGATCGAGAACTACCTGGGCTTCCCCGACGGCCTGTCCGGTGGCCAGCTCACCGACCGGGCCCGGCGGCAGGCGGTCAAGTTCGGCGCGGAGCTGCTGACCACCAAGGAGGCGGCCGGCCTGGAGGTCAACGGCCCGGCCAGGACGCTCCGCCTGGGCGACGGCAGCGTGATCGACGCGAAGGCGATCATCCTCGCCACCGGGGTGTCCTACCGGCAGCTCAACGCGCCCGGCTGCGCCGAGATGACCGGGGCGGGCATCTACTACGGGGCGGCGCTGACGGAGGCCGAGGGGTGCAAGGACGCCGACGTCTTCATCGTCGGCGGGGCCAACTCAGCCGGTCAGGCGGCGGTGTACCTGGCGCGGTTCGCGCGGTCGGTGACCATGCTGGTAAGGGGCGGTTCGCTCGAGCTGTCGATGTCGTACTACCTGATCCAGCAGATCGCCGGCATCGAGAACATCTCCGTCCGCACCTGCACCGAGGTCATCGAGGCGCACGGGGACGGTCACCTGGAGCAGCTCACGCTGCGCGACCTGAACAGCGGCACGACCGAGTCGGTGGACGCCACCCAGCTGTTCATCTTCATCGGCGCGGCGCCGCGGACCGGCTGGCTGGACGGCGTGGTGGCCAGGGACGGCCACGGGTTCATCGTGTCCGGGCCGGACCTGGGCCAGCCCGACCACCGGCCGGGCTGGCCGCTCGAGCGCCCGCCGTACCACCTGGAGACGAGCGTGCCGGGGGTGTTCGCGGCGGGCGACGTGCGCTCGGACTCCGCCAAGCGAGTCGCGTCGGCCGTGGGGGAAGGCGCCATGGCCGTCATGCTGGTCCATCGCTACCTGGAGACACTATGACCGCGAACCCGTCCGCCACCGTGCCGGAAAAGTCGGAAATACCGGAAGTGCCCGGGCAGGCGGAGACGCAGTTCGGGGAATGCGTCCCCGACCAGCTCCGCACGCTCTTCCTGTTCGAGAAGCTCACCGAGGAGCAGCTCCTCCGGCTCTGCCAGGAGGGGCACGTAGAGACGGTCCAGCCGGGCATCCTGTTCGCCGAGGGCGCCCCGGCCGAGTGCTTCTACGTCCTGTGCGAGGGCACCCTGGTCACCTCGCGGCGGGTCGGCCCGGACGACGTCGAGGTCGGCCGGACCAGCCAGCGCGGCGTGTACACCGGCGCGTACACCGCTTACCTGGGGGATCGGGTGCCCCAGGTGTACCAGAACACGGTGCGCGTCACCGAGACCTCCAAGTTCTTCGTGCTCGGCGCGACCTGCTTCGCGCAGATCATGACCGAGTGGTTCCCGATGCCGACGCACCTGCTCGAGGGGCTCTGGCTCGGCGGCCAGCGGTCCCGCGAGGCGGTGGGGCAGCGGGAGCGACTGCTGGCGCTCGGCTCGCTGACCGCCGGGCTGACCCACGAGCTGAACAACCCGGCCGCCGCCGCCGTGCGGGCCACGGTGACGCTGCGCGAGCGGGTCGCGGCGATGCGGGGCAAGCTGAAGATGCTGGCTGCGGGCAAGTACGAGAAGGCCAGCTTCGACTCGATCATCGAGTTGCAGCAGCGCGCGGTCGAGCGGGTCGCCAAGGCGCCCAAGCTCGCCCCGCTGGAGGCGTCCGACCGGGAAGACGAGATGTCCGACTGGCTCGACGAGCGCGGCATCTCCGACGGCTGGCAGCTCTCCCCGACGTTCGTGGCGGCGGGCCTGACGCCGGAATGGCTCGACCACGTGCGGGACATGGTCGGCGACGCCATGCTCGAGCCCGCGCTGCGCTGGCTCAATTACACGGTCGAGACCGAGCTGCTCATGAACGAGATCGAGGACGCCACCACCCGGATCTCGACCTTGGTGGGCGACGCCAAGCAGTACTCGCAACTCGACCGGGCGCCGTTCCAGGTGGTGGACGTGCACGACCTGCTGGACAGCACGCTGCTGATGATGTCGGCCAAGATCGGCCCGTCGATCAAGATAGTGAAGGACTATGACCGGTCCCTCCCCGGCCTGCCCGGTTATGCCTCCGAGCTCAACCAGGTCTGGACGAACATGATCGACAACGCGGTGTCGGCGATGGGCGGGACGGGAACGCTCACGATACGCACCGCCCGGGACGGCGACTGCGCGCTGATCGAGATCGGCGACACCGGGCCCGGCATCCCGGCCGACATCAAGAACCGGATTTTCGAGCCGTTCTTCAGCACCAAGCCGGTCGGCGAGGGCACCGGCCTGGGCCTCGACATCGCCTGGCGGATCGTGGTCAACAAGCACCACGGCGACCTCCAGGTGGAGTCCGCGCCCGGTGACACCCGCTTCCAAATCCGGCTGCCGCTTGAGGCACCGACGCCTGTGGAGGGAACATGACAGAAATGCAGGGTGTGGACCCGACCGTGCCGCCGAGCGGCGACGGCTGCGTCGAGTGCGAGGCCGACCAGGGCTGGTGGCTGCACCTGCGCCGCTGCACCCAGTGCGGCCACATCGGATGCTGCGACAACTCGCCCTCCCAGCACGCCACCAGGCACGCCAAGGAGACCGGCCACCCGGTCATCCGTTCCTACGAGCCGGGCGAGGAGTGGTTCTGGTCGTACCCGAACGAGGACTTCTACGAGACCGGCCCGGAGCTCGCCGCGCCGCTCAGCCACCCCGCCAGCCAGCCGACCCCCGGCCCGGCGGGCCGCGTCCCGCACAACTGGCGGTCCATGCTGAACCCGTAGACGATCTTCATGAACACGAGCGGCCCCGCCGGAGCCGCTGCCCGACCTGCCCGACGGCCAGGCCTGGGTCGCCTACTCCTACGACGGGCAGCCGCTCCGCCCCGAGCACGGCGGCCCGGCCCGGCTGCTGGTCCCGCACCTGTACTTCTGGAAGTCCGCCAAGTGGGTCACGGGTCTCGACCTGCTGCGCACTGACTCCCGCGGCTTCTGGGAGGGACTCGGCTACCACGACTACGGAGACCCGTGGCGCGAGCAGCGGTACCAAGGCCGCGACCGACGAGACCGCGACCGCCCGCACGCTCATGCTTGACGTGCCGGGCTGGCCCGGCCACCTGGCGGGCCAGCACGCGGACGTCCGCCTGACGGCCGAGGACGGCTACTCCGCGCAGCGCTCGTACTCGATCGCCTCCGCGCCCGCCGACGGCCGCCTGGAGCTCACCGTGCAGCGTCTCGACGACGGCGAGGTTTCCCCCTACCTGGCCGGGATCGCCGAGCCGGGGAACCAGTTCGACCTGCGCGGACCGATCGGCGGCTGGTTCACCTGGTCGCCGGAGTCCGAGCAGCCGCTGCTGCTGCTGGCGGGCGGCTCCGGCGTCGTCCCGCTGATGTCCATGATCCGCGCCCACGGCGCGGCAGAAAACCAGGCCCCGGTCGGGCTGATCTACTCGGTCCGCTCCCCGTCCGACGTCATCTACGGTTCCGAGTTGTCCGAACGGACCTTGTCTTCGCCGCTCTTTCTCACCCTCCTCTACACCCGCTCAGCCCATCGGGGCGTGCCCCCCGGCCGCATCAACGCCGCCGTCATCGCCGCGTCGGCGTTCCCGCCCGACACCGCCCCCGCCATCTACGTCTGCGGACCCTCCGGCTTCGTCGAGGCCGCGACCTCGCTCCTGGTCGAGGCCGGGCACCCGCCTGCGACCATCAAGACCGAGCGCTTCGGCCCCACCGGAATGTAGCCACGACCGAGCGGTCCGCTACGGGTACAGCCGTTCCAGGTACTCGGCGACGCCGTCGTCGTCGTTGGAGCCAATGACGTGGGTGGCGGCGGCGAGCACCTCGGGATGCGCGTTGGCGACCGCGCAGGAGGTGCCCGCCCAGGCGAGCAGGGGCAGGTCGTTGGGCATGTCGCCGAACGCGAGGACCGACTCGGGCCCGATCCCGAGGTCGGCCGCCAGTTCGGCGACGACCGAGGCCTTGGAAACGCCGAGGGCGGCGGCCTCGATGAGCCCCTTGCCGTTGGAGTGGGTGACGCTGACCAGATCGCCGATCGCGGGCAGTGCCAGCGCCAGCAGGTCGTCGCAGCTGTACCCCATGTGCCGGCCGAGCAGCTTGGAGGCCGGCCGGGCGAACAGCGCCGCGTCGCCCGGCCGCGGCATGGTCTGGTTGATGTCCCAGTTGATCGCCTGGAACAGCTCGTCGGCGGCGCGACCGTCCGGGTACTCGAGCGCGATCCCGATCCCGGGCACGGCGGCCCGCAGGGCCGGGACCGCGGCGGCGAGGACCGACGCCGGGATCATGTGCCGGGACGTGACCGTGTCGGTCTCCATGTCGTACGCCAGCGCCCCGTTCGCGCAGATGGCCGTACCCACGTGCCCGAACATCGCCGCGATGTCCCGCATCACCCGAGGCGGCCGCCCGGTGACGAGCACGAACCGCGCCCCGGCCGCCTCTACCCGGGCGAATGCGGCGATGGTCCGATCCGAGATGGTGCCGTCGCCGCGGATGATCGTCCCGTCAAGGTCGGTCGCCACCAGCAGCGGTCGCGAGGGGGCGTGGCGCGCCTGCGCGCCACGCAACGCTGGACTAGTCATCACCTGCAAGGGTAGCCCCGATGGCCGGAAAACGCTCCGCACCGCGCAGCGCCCCGATCCACCCGGCTACCGGTTCAGCGGACGCCCCGGGGGCGGAACTGGACGCTGATCCTTGGCCCGGTCGGACGGGCCGACTTGGGGATCCCGTGCTCCCAGGTCCGCTGGCAGCTGCCGCCCATCACGATGAGGTCCCCGTGCCCCAGGTTGTACCTGAGCGTCGCGCTGTCGCCGTCGCGCGGGCGCAGCAGCAGTGGCCGCGCCTCGCCCAGGGAGACGATCGCGACCATGGTGTCCTCGGTCGAGCCGCGCCCGATCGTGTCGCCGTGCAGGGCGACGCTGTCCCGCCCGTCCCGGTAGAAGCACAGCCCCGCCGTCCTGAACGGCTCGCCCAGCTCGTCCTGGTAATGCGCGGTCAGCGCATCGCGGCAGCGGTCAAGCGCGCGGTCGGGCAGCGCGGCGTCCTCGCCGTAGAAGCAGAGCAGCCGCGGCACGTCGACGGTGCGGTCGTACATGCGCCGCCGCTCCGCCTTCCACGGCACCTCCTCGACCAGCCGCGCGAACAGCGCCGCCGATCCCGCCAGCCACCCCCGCTGGACGTCAACCCAGGCCCCGTGACTCAGCGGCACCCGCTCCGGCCGCAGCGCCGCGGGTGTCGGCTCGTCACCGAAGTCGAGCAGCGAGTCCTGTACAGCCACACTCATACGAACATGCTATCGCAGCAATCAAATGCCCGTTCGGCTGAAGTCCGGCCCCGCTTAGTCAGGGCGCCGCAAACGGGTTGAGCACCTGCACCCCGGCTCCCTCGAAGTCCTTCACGTTACAGCGGCCGGTGTCCAACGGCACCCCGGCCCGGGACCTTCTGCCCTAGCCGCAAGGTCCGGACCGCGAGACGGTGAGGTCATGAGCGACAGATGAGACCGGGACCTGGCCCGGCTGCCAGAAAGGACGTGAGTAGATCATGGACCTGCAAACGCGGTATCTCGGGCTCACCCTGCGCAGCCCGCTGGTGGCCTCGGCCGGTCCGCTGACCGGCTCGCTGGCCTGCATCACCAGGCTCGCGGAGGCGGGAGTGGGCGCGGTCGTGCTGCCCTCGCTGTTCGAGGAGCAGATCTGGGCCGAGGCCGAGCGCGATCAGCTCCTGGCCGACGGCGCCGCGGAGAGCCACAGCGAGGCCCAGAGCTACTTCCGCGACTGCTGCGGTCCGGGCCGGGGGGGCTGGCCCCACCGGTATCTGGAGCTCGTCAAGCGGGCCGCCACGGAGGTGGACATCCCGGTGATCGCGTCGCTGAACGGCGTTTCGGCCGACGGCTGGACCCACTACGCGTCCGCGATGCAGGCGGCGGGGGCGTCGGCGATCGAGCTGAACATCTACTACCTGCCGGACGACGCCCTGATTCCGGCGCGGGACGCCGAGCGCCGCTACACCGAGATCCTCACCACGGTCAAGAAGGCCGTCTCGATTCCGGTCGCGGTGAAGCTGGCGCCCTATTTCAGCTCGTTCGGCGAGATGGCCACCACGCTCGACCGCGCAGGCGCCGACGGCCTGGTGCTTTTCAACCGGTTCCTGCAGACCGACATCGACCCGGAGACGTTCACGGTCTCGGCCGGGTTCCGGCTCTCGGTCCCGGCCGAGGCGGCGCTGGCGCGCGCCTGGATCAGCCGGCTGCACGGCCTGGTCAGCTGCTCCCTAGCGGCCTCCTCGGGCGTGGACTCGGCCGCCGACGTGGCTGCCTACCTGCTGGGCGGCGCCGACGTGGTGATGACCACGTCGTCGCTGCTCCGACACGGGCCGATGCACGCCCGGGTACTGCTCGACGGCCTGGAAGACTGGATGAACCGCAAGGGCTTCAAGTCGCTGGCCGCCGTCCGCGGGCTGCTCGCCAAGGCCCCGGAAGGCGAGCACGCCTACAGCCGGTCCGGCTACCTGAGCGCGATCGAACAGGCCACCCACGCCTACGGCGGCCCCGGCTCCCACCAGGGGCCCCTCTCCTAGCGCCGCCTCGGGCGCCGATCACCCGTGAGTTAGCTGATCACCGAGTGGACCACGGCGGGCGGGACCACCCGCCCGTCAACCTCGCTGAAGATCCCGGGCTTGTTCTGGAACTCACCGCTGGGGTTGTGGTGCAGCCAGGAGTACGAGATCCGCAGCGTCCCCGGTCCGCCGTCTACCACGTAGAAGATGGCGCCGCCGCCCTCGCGGGCGGTGTTGCCGCTCATCGCGGTGCCGGCGATGGTCAGGTTGTAGGAGTTGCCGTCGGTGTAGATCGCGCCGCCGCTGCCGCCCCCGGCGGTGCCGGAGCCGGCCGGGTTCGCGCCGAATCCGATCGCCTTGTTGTTCGTCATCAGGCTGTTGATGACGTAGAAGTTCGCGTAGAGGCCGCTCAGCGCGGCGCCGTTGGAGCAGCTGTTGTTGGTGAAGGTGTCGTGGTTGATGTAGACCGGCACCTTCATGTACATCCCGAGCGCCCGCACCGCCCCGCCGCCGAGGTCGGGACCGCTCTTGTAGCAGCGGTCGCCGATGAACGCGGAGTTGACGACCTTGAGCTGCCCGCCCTGATCGAAGATGGCGCCGCCGCCGTAGCTCGACGTGGCGGTCTGCTGCACCCCCGAGTACGCGTTCACGAAGCTGAGGTTCTGCACCACCAGCTGCGGCCACTGCTGCTCCCAGCAGTCGTTGGTGGTGTACTTCTGCTTCGGGTCGCAGGTGTTCATGTACAGGATGCGGATCTTGGTGCCGCCGCTCAGCGTGACCTTGCCGCCGCCGTCGAGCACGACCCGGTGGCTGGTGTTCACGACCTTGGCGGTCGCGGTCATCCTGATCGTGACCGGCTTTGGCCCGCAGTCGAAGGTGATGATGCCGCCCTCGGCGACCGCCGTGACCACGGCGGCCGACGTGCACCCGGCGGGCGTGCCGTGGCCGATCACGTGGTTCGGGTGACTGGTGTTAACCGCCCGCGCCGCCGCCGGGACCGCCACGTGCCCGGCCGGGTTGCCGACCGCAGGGGCGGCGGCCGCCCGGCCGCTCACGCCGGCCCAAGCCCCGCCCATGGTCACGGCGGCCAGGGACCCCGCCATCGCCACTCCGCCAAGGAACACGACGACCCCGCGCATCATTCGCATGAGGCACCACACTAGCTCGCTGAGAAAACCCAGAAGATCAAAATCAACATCCGTAATATCGAACGGACCCGCGCTTCGCCTGTCTCGCCATCGTCACTCGCGACCGTGGGCCGACCCGAGCGAGTCGAGACCAGCGCCGATGAGCCGCGCCGCGCGGAGCACGTCGCCGCTCACCGCCTGATGGAGCTGAGCGGCCGCGCTGGCGCCGTCCGGTCCTGGCCGACCTGGACTAGACCCAGTGCCTCTCGCTGGTCATCGGTGTGGCATCCACTGCGCCCAGGCCTCGTGGTGGTCGAGGCGGCCGCGGTAGACGACGACCTTGGAGAACCGCGCGTCGCCGACGATCCTGATGACCGGCCCGTCAGCGTCGCCCTCGTTCTGGCGGCCGTAGACGGCGCGCTTGGCGAACAGCGCGCCGCCCTCGTCGATCACGTGCGCGCCGGCCGGGACGACCACGATCAACTTGCCGCAGAAGGCGTTGAGCTCCAGCGTGATCTCGCGGCCCGGCAGCACCGCGTCGGCCAGGTTGACGATCAGCGCGCCGAACCGCGCGGTCAGCCTGGTGCGCCGCCCGGCCACCCACCGGCCGGACCTGATCACCTTGCTGAACCGGGCGGCGACCTCGGCCCGGCCGACGTCGACCGCGCCCGCGTCCGCCCCGTCCTCGGCGGGCAGGTCGCGAGTCAGCGGCGTCAGGTCGCCCAGCGTCTTGGCCGAGTAGACCGCGTCCAGCCGCTCGGCGTGCTCGGCGCTGGTCAGCCGCCCGGTCGCGAGCGCGCCGCCGAGCACCCCGGCCGCCCGATCGCGGTCGGCGTCGGAAGCGCGCAACTCGAGGTCCACCCCGCCGTAAGCAAGCTCACTGCCAACTGAATGCCGAAGATCGCGATACGCGTCAGTCATGCCCACATGCTAGCCGCAAACCACCCGCAACGCGATATGTCTCGTCATGATTCGAGTCCGGCCGCGAGACCTCGCTCTCCGCGTCATCAACCCAGTCAACCCGCCAGCGGCGCTGCCCGGCCGGCGTCCCTACTCCGCACCCGGCTCTCCACCCGCCACCACCCCCGACCGTCCGACCACCCCAGCCCCACCCGCACCAGTCCGCAGCCTCCACTAGCTATCAGTTCTGACCACACTCTTCGTCTCCCTATCACTTTTGACCATAGAAATCCGACAATTCGGGCGGAAAAGTGGTCAGAACCGATAGGAAGGTGAGAAAGTGGTCAGAACTGATAAGAGGATGAAGGCCGTCCGTTGGCCGCTGGTCAACGATAGTGACGGGTGAGTTCGTTGGCGTAGGTGCGGCCGAGTTCGCGGCCGTGGTCGGCGATCCACTGAGTCAGGCTGGTCGAGCCGGTGGAGGGAGCGTCGGAGTCGGCCAGGCCGTCCGCCATCGCCCGGTACTCCTCGGGGGTGAGCAGGACGTCATGGAGCGCGGTGCCCAGGGCGGCCGACAGCGGCGGGATCGTCCAGCCGGGGGCGGGCACGACCAGCGCCCGGCTGCCGACCGCCGTCCGGATCGCGAGCACCAGGTCGCGGAAGGGGAGTGAGTCGGGTCCGACCGCGTCCACGGTGGCGCTGCCGGGCTGGCCTGCCAGCTGCAGGCAGAGCCGCGCCAGGTCGTCCACGTGAATGGGGCGTATCCGGTAATCGCCGCGTCCGCCGACCGCGAAGACCGGCAGCCGCCGCAGCAGCCACGCGATGTTGTTGAGCAGCACGCCCTGACCGCCGTAGAGGATGGCGGGCCGGGCGATCGCGTAGGGGACGCCGAGGTCGCGCAGGTGCGCCTCGACCGCGGCCTTGCCGCTGAAGTACGGATAGGGCGAAGCCGGGTCGGCGTGCGTGATCGAGACGTGCACGATCCGCTGGATGCCCGCCCGGGCGGCGGCGGCGAACAGCACGCGGCTGTTCGCGACCGCCGTGGCGTGGGTGGCGCTGCCCCGGCCGAACCGCACCCAGTAGGTGTTGTAGAGGGTGTGCGCGCCGCGCAGGTCGCGTTCCAGCCCGTCGGCGTCGGCGAAGTCCAGCGGGCGCGCGTCGATCGCCGAGCCGGCCGGGGCGCGGCCCGGGTGACCAGTGAGCGTGCGCACCTGGTGCCCGGCGGCGAGCAGTTCGCGCGCGATGGCCGCTCCCGAGTAGCCGAATGCGCCGGTTACCACGTCGGTCTGCATAATGCCTCCGGTCGGGAAGGGGGAGTGGGGCGAGCGGGCGGAGCCGCAGGCGACAGGTTGAGCAGGCCCGCGAGCGGGCGGAGCCGGTCGAGCAGGTCGCCGACGGCGCGGGCGCGGTCGAACAGGGCAAGCGCGCTCGCCCGGTCGCCGTCGAGGCTGGCCAGCAGCTCCAGACCGAGGAGGCCGGCCACCACGCCCTGCGCGACCTCGCCGGGCGGAAGCAGCGGACCGAACGGCGACGAGGCGAGCACGTCCCGCACCGCCGTCTCCGCGAACGATCGCCACGGCGCCAGGCACGCGCTGACCCGCTCGCCCAGGCCGGGCACCGAGTGCGCCCCGCTGATCATCTCCACCAGCACGGTGACGTTGCCCGAGTCGAGGTCGGCCTCGAACACCGTCCGGGCGGCGTCGATGAGCTCGCCCAGCGTCCCGGTCCGGTCAAGCAGCTCCCGGTAGGCGGCCATTCGGCGCCCGCTGACCTCCTCAAGCGCCGCCACCAGCAGGTCGGGGACCGTGCCGAAGTGGTAGAAGATCAGCGCCTGGTTGCAGTCGGCTTCGGCCGCGATCCGCCGGGCGCTGGCCGCCGCGAAGCCCGACTCGCGCAGCGTGACGATGGCGGCGGCGATGAGCGCGCCCCGGGTGTCACGCACGAGCATCTCCTTCGACGAAGATTTAAGCGAACGCTTTAAGCGATCGCTCAAAATCAAGCGTACAACGAGGCCATGCGGAAGGGAAGCTCGGCGGCGCCGAGGATTGCCCCGGGAACGCCTCGTGCCGGGCGCGACGGCGCTCTAAACTGGCCGTGCGCTCGCGCGGCGGGCACTCGGAGAGGAGCACCGGTGTCGGCAACGCTGAGGCTAACGCGGAAGGGCGTCGGCCTCATTGAGCTTCGGCGCGGCCAGTTCGAGATCGAGCTCGACGGCAAGGCCATCGGCACGATCGCGTACTCGGAGACGGTCGAGGCGGCGATTGATTCCGGCCACCACGTACTGAAGATCCGGTCTGGCCGGTACTCGAGCCGCGACCGTACCTTCGACGTGACCAACCGGGACGTTGCCGCGTTCCGCTGTCACGGCGCGATGGTCTGGCCGCGATGGCTCGTATCTTTCGCTAAGCCCGATCTTGCGATCGCGCTCATGCGTCAATGATCAGGCGGCCTTGATTCGAGCAATTCGCGGTCAAGATCGCGAGACCTAACATCGCGAGACCTGCGGGGATACTTCGCGACTTACTAAGATTGGCGTGAGCCTGGAAAACCTCGACGGCGGGCCGTCGCGCTGGGCGCGAGGACCCGCCGCCGGCTGGTCTTCGTCAGAGGGCCCGCACCTGCGCGGCCTGCGGACCCTTCGGCCCCTGGGTCACGCTGTACTCGACCTTCTGGTTTTCCTCGAGGCTGCGGTACCCGTTCGCCTCGATCGCGGAGAAGTGAACGAAGACGTCACCGCTACCGTCGTCTGGGGCGATGAAGCCATAGCCCTTGTCCGCGTTGAACCACTTTACGGTCCCCTGAGCCATTTTTGCTGTTTGTCCTTCTGGATGTGCCTGACACCCGCGCGCTTCACGCGAGTCAGCTGTAGGAGGATACCGCCGCCGTACGAGACTTGGGCGTCGACCTGTAAATCGTCCGTTACTTGAAACCGCGAGCGAATTCAAGATCGCAAAGTCCGACAACAGCTAGGGTTAATCTACCGCATCCTGCGGCGCGTATCGCCGTTCTCGGGCCGGAAAACTGATCCGACTCTCGGGCCCGCTGCCTGGGAAGATATGTCAGAAATGTCGGTCCTAGCCGTGGTCCCGGGTCTGGTGGCTCCCGTTGCGCCCGGCGGAATAGCCGGAACGGGCCCGTGCTCCGCCCGGTCGGCCGCCTGCCTGGGGCCGGTCGCCGCGGCCCGAGCCGTCGCGGTTCTCCCAGGCCGAGTCGCCGTTTCTGCTGTCGCGGACCGGCCGGTAGCCGCTGGCTGACCGGTTCGGCGCCCCGGCTCCGCCGGGCCGCCAGCCGCCGGCCGCACCAGGCCGCCGGTACTCACCCGCTGCCCCGTTTCCGCTGGCAGGCCGGTTCTCCCGGGGCCACCAGTCGTTCCGCTCAGGCCGCGCGGCGACGGCGTTCCTGTCGTCGCGGAAGTCGCGGTTGCCGCGGAACGGGCGTCCCTCCGACGACGGCCGGTCGCCGCCGAAGGAGCGCCCGTCGCCCGCCGGCCGGCCGCCGGACGGCCGGTCGTCGCGCCGGAACGAGTCGCCGCGCTGGCCCCGGTCGAAGCCGCGGTCGCCGTCGAATCGCGCCGGACGGTCATCGCGCCCGTCGCGCTGGGAGCGGGCCGGGCGGTCCTGCTCGAACCGCCGGTCGTCGTTGAACCGGGCCGGGCGCTCATCGCGGTCGCGCGGTGCGAAGTCGCGGGCGGGCGCGGACTGCCCGTCGAGCCCGCGCGGGCGCTGGCCGCCGTCGGCCCGGTCGCCGGCCGCCGGCCGCTGGTCGCGGTCGCGGGGCGTGAAGTCACGGCGATCCCGGCTGCCGGGCCGGTCGTCACCGTACCGGTCGTTGCCGTAGCGGCCGCCGCCCTGGCGGTCCCGGCGCGGCCGGTCGTCGCGGGACCGGCCGGAGCCGCCCCGCCCGTAGCCGCCGCGGCCGCCGGGCCCGCCGGTTCCGTTGGCGGACAGCCGGTCCTCCGGCCTGACCAGCTCGGAGACCTTTCCCGCGACGGTGACCCGGGGTACCGGGGGGCCGCCGATCTCGCGCAGCACATCCGCCTCGGGGCCGGCCGCGAAGGCGGTCTGCGGGGTGATCCCGGCCTTGCGCATCATCGCGGTGACCTCGCGCGCCTGCGACCGCATCTGCAGCGTGACCACGACGCCGTCGGCGCCGCCGCGGGCGGTGCGGCCCGAGCGGTGCACGTACGCCTTGTGCTCGGCCGGCGGGTCGGCGTGGATGACCAGGTCGATGCCGTCGACGTGGATGCCGCGGGCGGCGATGTCGGTGGCGACCATGACCCGGGCGAGGCCGTTGGAGAACGCCGCCAGGTTCCGCGCGCGGGCGCCCTGCCGCAAGTTGCCGTGCAGTTCGGCGGCGGGGATGCCGAGCTCGGTGAGCTGCCGGGCGAGCCGCTCGGCGCCGTGCTTGGTCCGGGTGAAGACGAGCGACCGCTTGTCCCCGCCGACCAGCGCCGCGAGCACCTCGAGCTTCCTGGCCGGGTCGATCGTGAGCACGTGGTGCTCGATCTCGGCCGGAGACGAGTTCTCGTTCACCGAGTGCGTCGCCGGGTTGTTGAGGAACCGGCGGACCAGCACGTCGATGGCGGCGTCGAGAGTGGCGGAGAACAGCATCCGCTGCCCGTCGGCCGGGGTCGACTCGAGCAGCCGCCGCACGATCGGCAGGAACCCGAGGTCGGCCATCTGGTCGGCCTCGTCGATGACCATGACCTCGACGTCGGCCAGGTCGCACTCGCCCTGGTTGATCAGGTCGGCCAGCCGGCCGGGGGTGGCGACGACGATGTCGGTCCGCCGCCGCAGCGCGGTCACCTGCGGGCCGTAGGAGACGCCGCCGTAGATCGTGGTGACCCACAGGCCCATCGCCCGCGCCAGCGGCCGGAGGACCTCGTGGACCTGGGTCGCGAGCTCACGGGTGGGCACCAGCACGAGCCCGCGCGGCCGCCCGCTGGCGGTGTGGCCGTCGGCCAGCCGGGTGACCAGCGGGAGCGAGAAGCCCAGGGTCTTGCCCGACCCGGTCTGGGCGCGGCCGAGGATGTCCCGGCCGGCCAGGGCGTCGGGCAGGGTGGCCGCCTGGACCGGGAACGGGCTGATGATCCCGTCTTCCGCCAGCACCGTGACCAGCGGGGCGGGGACGCCTAGGGAGGCGAAGGTTACGTCGGCTGCAGTCTCATCGGTTTCGGGCACGGCAGAACACTCTGCGGGCATGGCACTCAACGAAAAATCGTCTCCAGGACTCGGGGTGGTCGCGTCGCCGCAGGCTGTCACATTGATCTCGCCGGTCACGTGGACTGTGGTGCCACGTCGATGTGTGTAACCGGTGCCTGGGCTAACCGATGTCCGTGGGATAGAAGTTTCGGCTCACCGAGCGACCTACGCGTCCGTAAGTCTACGGCATCGCCCGACCGGGCGGGGGAGGCGGTCCCGGCCGGCCCTCCTCGTCCCGTCCGCAGTCATGCTGGAGATTGCTGGAAATCGCAGCGAGCTGCCGGTATGATCGGGCCGTGGCTGAAACCATTGAGGCGCTTGAGCGTCGGATTGACGAGCTGCGGGTCGCCGTCCGCGAGGCCGTCCTGGCCGGCGACCGCACGCTCGCCACCCAGCGCCGGTCAGCACTCAAGGCGGCGGAGCGGGCGTGGGAGGACGCGCTCGACCGGGCCACCTCTGCCCAGACCGGACAGACCGGACCGTCCGGGCGAGCCGAACCCGCCGCGCACGCCGGGTCGGCGGCGCGGGCCGAGCCGGCCCTGCCGGGGTCGTTGCTGCCGCTGCGCGAGCAGGTCTACGAGGCGCTCAGCCTGCTGCAGGTGCCGGCCGCCCCCAAGCTCATCGCCACCGTGCACGAGGCGTTCTTCGGCACCACGTTCCCCACCACCCGGGTCACCAGCCTCAAGCGCGACGAGGAGCGCTCGTTCCGCACCGCGCCGTTCGCCCGGCCCTATTACATCTGCGCGGCGCTCTCGGCCGACTACCTGGCCCCGTCCCGTGGCCTCCTGGCGGTCTCGACCTGGCCGCTTGAGCTGCGCGTGATCGGCGCGCTGTCGCCCCGGGTCGACTTCCTGACGGCGGCGATCCAGGTGGCCGAGGCGATCGAGCGGATACCGGAGCCGCCGATCGCCGCCCGCCGCCTGCTGCAACGGTTCGCGGCCTCTATCTCCGGCGCGATCTCGGCCGGTGGCGGCGCCGATCCGGCCGCGGTCGGCGAGGCCGCCCGGGCCGAGCTGACCGTGCATCGCGACGCCGACGCCAGGGCCCGACGCGCGGCGGCCGAGCGGGCGCGCGGCCTGCACCCGGCCGAGCAGCTGTTCGGCACCAGCGCGTTCCGCGACCTGGCGGGAGACGCGGCGGGCGACGGCGCGGCGCCGGCGGCCGGCCAGTGACCGGCGCTCAGCCGAGCGCCACCGCGCAGGCCGCCCTCGACCGGCTGCGCGGCCGGGCGCTGCCCAAGAACCACGACGCGCGCACGATCTCCGCCCTCGCCGCCAACCCCGGCTGCGCCCGCCGCGCGCTGATGGACGCGGCCGGCGTGGACAAGCAGCGGATCGCCGCGCAGGCCGGCTTCCCCGCCCCGTTCGGCCAGTCGCGGTTCGCGATCGTCCGCGGCAACGCGTTCGAGGCCCAGGTGAAGGAGAACGGCGCCGCCCAGCTCCTCACCCTGCTCCGCGACCTCCTCGGCCTGGACGTCAGCGAGGTCGGCTACACCGATTTCAACGACGTCGGCGGCAACTCCTCGGCCGAGCTGCGGCATCGGCACACCCGGCACGTGCTGACCGCCCCCGACCAGCCCGGCCGCACCCTGCTTGACCACCCGCTGCTGCGCCTGCAGGTCGGCGGGCGGCATGCCTACCTGGAGCCCGACCTGATCGCGCTCAGGCTCGACGGCACCTTCCACGTCATCGAGATCAAGTCATTCGCGGTCATCGACGGGCAGGCCGACCCGGCCAAGGTGGCCGCCGCCGCGATCCAGTCCGCTGTCTACGTCCGCGCCCTTCGCGACCTGGTGGCGGAGTCGGGCGGCGACCCGGCGGCCGTCAGCCACTCGACGATCCTGGTCGCGCCGCGGGACTTCTCCAGCCAGCCGACCGCCGCCAGCCTCGACGTCCGCAGGCAGCTCGGCGTGCTCGACCGCCAGCTCGGCCGGATCGCCCGCATCGAGGACCTGCTCGCCCGGTACCCGGCCACGCTCACCTTCGACCTCGACCCGGACGAGCGGGGCAGGCCCCGCCGTCCGGCGGCCGAGCTGACCGCCGCCATCGGCCAGGTCGCCGCCAACTACGCGCCCGAGTGCCTGGCCACCTGCGAGCTCTGCTTCCTGTGCCGCGAGGAGGCCTCCGGCACCACCGGCGCGCTCGGCAAGCCGGTCCGCGAGGACCTGGGCGGCATCGAGTACATCGCGCAGGCGCTCGGCCTCGCCCGCGGCCAGGCCCCGGCCCCGGAGCAGGCGGAGATCGCGGAACAGCTGCTGCGCGCCGCCCGGCTGCGCGAGCGGGTGCTCGGGGAGGCGGTCTAGCCGCCGTGACCCTGCTGACCGCATTCGCCCGGGCCGAGGCGGCCGCCGCCGGCCGCGCCCAGCGCATCCGCACCGTCCGGCACGTCCACCTCGCCCGGTGTCCGCTGGTGGTCATCCCGCTGCAGCTGGCGGGCGAGGCGTGCGCCCCGCTGGCGGTCATGCTGGGCGACGATCCCGACAAACCGAGGCTGCTCACCGTGTACGAGCCGCGGGACCGCGCCCGGCGGTTCGAGTTCGCGGCCGACCTGGCCGAGGTCATCCTCGGCCACCTCGACGGCTACCTTCCGGCCGACGACGACCCCGGCCAAGCAGGCGAGCCCGACCAGGCGGCCGACCCGCGCCAAGCCGCCAACCCGGGCCAGATGTCCGACCCTGACCGCGATCGGATCCGCGACGCCCCGGGCCGCGCCCCAGGCCCCGAGCCGCTCCCGGACGCACCGCAGCTACTGGTCCCGAATCCGAGGGCGGCCGCGTTCCTGGGGCTGCTCGGTCGCTCGACGCGGCTGCGGCGGACGGACGGCGAGTACGCGGTCCGCCCGACCGTGCCGCTCCTCGGCCGCTGGCTCACCCACTACGCCGAGCGGGCCGAGGTACCCGGATCGGCCCTGCTGCTGTCGATGACGACCGCGCTGGCCGAGCACTGGGCGACCGGCCAGTCCGACCTCGAGGACGCCAACCTGGCCGCCCTGCTGGCCTGGATCGACCCGCCCGACGGCCTCACCGGCCAGCAGGCCGCCCGGCAGGCCGAGGACCCGGTCCGCTGCCCGCCGGCCGGCCCGGTCACCGACCCGACCTTCGACAACGAGGTGCTCGAGGGGCGGATGCAGGCGATCAGGGAGGCGACCCTGGCGGGCGACGGCCCCGCCCTCGCCCGCGCCCAGGCGGCGATGGACGCCGCCCTCGGCAGCCAGCTCGCCCCGACCTGGGAGCTCATGTGGCGCGCGCACGCGCTGCTGGCCCTGCTGCCGGAGGCCGCGCACGCGCGGCGGCGGTGGCAGGACGACCGACGATCGTTCGCCGCCCAGGCGGCCTGGCTGCGTGAGGGCGGCGCGCCCCAGCCTCGCCGGGACAGCGCGGTCGCGGCGGCCAAGCGACTGGCGCGGCTCGAGCGCGAGCAGCAGCGGCTCGCGGTCGAGCGCGCGCACGACGACCCGCTGGTGATGGCCGAGTACCGGCTGACCGGGGAGGCGTTCGCCGGCACCGTCGTTCAAGCCGACCTCAGCCGGCTGGACACCGAGGGCAAGAAGCCCAAGCTCCGCCCGTGGCTCACCGTGCAGACTACCGACGCAGTTATCGTCGAGCCGGGCGCCGTGCTCGCCTGCCCGGCCTATCCCAGCCAGGCGGCCAAGGTCATCGAGGTCACGCGCGCCGACGTCGAGGCCGGCCCGCAACACGCCGGCCTCCAACCCGGCGGCCCGGGCGCGGGCGCGACCCTGGTCACCCTCGAGCTCAGCGGCGGGATGGGGCGCGCGCTGGCCGCGCCGCCCGGCACCACCCCGGCGGTCGGCGACCAGGTCACGTACACGACGCTGAGGGACGACTTCCAGCCCGCCGCGCAGTTCCCGAGCCGGGAGGAGACGCCGTGGACCCACGGCGGCCCGCCGCCCGATTACGTTCCCACCGACGACGACGCACAGGAGCCATGGTCATGACCGAGCCAGCGGGCGACGCCGGGTGAGCATCGCCGAAGCCGCCGAGCGCGCCCGCCAGGCGACCGACCGCATCCTGGCCGACCTGGCGAGCGCCGACCAGGGGGTGGTGGTCGACTCGCCGCCCGGCGCGGGCAAGTCCACCCTGGTGGTCGGCGCAGCCACCGAACTGGCAAAGAACGGCGAGCGGGTGATGATCGTCGGCCAGACCAACGAGCAGGTCGACGACCTGATCGACCGGCTCGCGGCCGACAACCAGGACACGCCGATCGGGCGGCTGTCGGCCGCCGCCTACACCCCCTCGGAACGCGTCGCCGCGCACCAGAACGTCACCGCCCGCAGCTCCGTGGCTGACCTAGCCGACCACCCGGTCGTGGTCGCCACCGCCGCCAAGTGGGCCATGGTCAAGGACGCGGACAAGACGTGGCCGTGGGCCATCGTCGACGAGGCGTACCAGATGCGCTCGGACTCGCTGCTGCGGGTGGCCCGCCTGTTCGACAAGGCGCTGTTCGTGGGCGACCCCGGTCAGCTCGACCCCTTCTCCACGGTGGAAACGGAACGCTGGCTCGGCCTGCAATGGGACCCCATGTCGAGCGCGGTCGCGGTGCTGCTCACCAACAACGGCCACCTCCCGGTCCACACCCTGCCGGTCTCCTGGCGGCTGCCCGCCTCGGCCGCGCCCGTGGTGTCGGCGGCGTTCTACCCCTTCACCGGCTTCGCCGCCGCTACGCAGCAGAGCGATCGGCGGATGGGGTGGAACACGCGACCGTTCGGGCAAAACGCTTTTGATCTAGCCTTGGAGACCGCCGCGGAGACGGGCTGGGCGCTGTTCGAGCTCGGCCACCGGCACACCCTGCCGACCGACGCGGAGGCGGTCGCCGCCTGCGCGGGACTGGCTGCCCGGCTGCTGCAGCGCGGCGCCGTCACGATCTCGGAGCGGTCGCCGCACCCGCTCGCCGTCACCGCGGACCGCGTCGCCATCGGGGTGACCCGGACCGTCCAGACCGTCGCGGTGAAGCGGGCGCTGCGCGAGCTTGGCGTGACCAACGTGGTGGTCGACACCGCGAACCGCCTCCAGGGGCGGGAGTTCGACGTCACGATCATGCTGCACCCGCTGTCGGGCCGCCGGGACGCGACCGCGTTCCACTTGGAGGCGGGGCGGCTGTGCGTGCTGGCCTCGCGGCACCGGCACGCGTGCATCGTGGTGGCGCGGGCCGGCATCCCCGAGCTGCTCGACGCGCACCCGTCGGCCGAGCCGGTGCACCTCGGCGTGCCGGTGAAGTTTCCCGACGGCTGGGAAGCGCACCAGGCCTTCCTGGCGCATCTGGCCAGGTATCGCGTCTGCGCCGCCTAGGCGCGCCGCCCTGGCATTGCCCCCGGCGCAATTACCCCGTCGCCGCGCGGGGACGTTTTCGCAGTCTTTGACCCATAGTGAACAGATAGGCAACCGCAACGGCAGTAGTGGATTTTACTGGAAAATGCTGTTGCTGTGGTATGGTGTTCATGAGAGGGAGGGTGGTGGTGTGCAGTGCTCCTCGCCGAAAACGATGTGAGCAGGGCGCCGGATGACGCGGTTCGTCGGGATCCGGAGGTGCGGCAGGCGCGCAGGATCGCCGACGCTGCTCGATCCCGGCTGCTCGCCTGCGTCGCCGGGCCGCAGGAAGTCGTCGATCTGGCGGAGACCCAGCGGATGTTCGACAAGCTCAAACAGGCGCAGGCGCTCGCCGAGGACGCCGAGGACCGGGTGCTGGTGCACCGGGGCCTGTTGACCCCGGCCGAGGCGGAGCGGCGGGCCGTCGCCCGCCGCCCGGCCGGGCTGGCCCACCGCGGCGCGCAGGAACCGGCAGGGGTGGCGGTTTCTGCGCGCTCGGGGGGCATGGCGGCCGTGGCGGGCATGGCCCACCGCCTGCCGGCCGTGCCGCCCGGCGCCCGGCGCCTGGCCTGCAGCGTCCTCCTGCACGCGCTGATCCCGGCGGCGGCCGGGTTCGCGGGCGCGGCGATCGGGAGGAGGCGGCGTCGCTAGCCCTTGCTCAGCTGGTCGGCCAGCGTCGGGGCGGGCGGCGCGATCGCGGGGGCGGAGGTGACCGTCATCCGGGCGACCAGCCCGGCCACCAGGGTGGCGGTCGCCTTCAGGTCGGCCGGATTGCGGCACGCGCCGCTGATGACGCCGAGCGCGCCCAGTTCGCGGTAGACGACGAGGACCTGCGCCTGCCCGGTGTGGACCGCCCGTCCGCCGTTGTCCGCGGGCGCGCCGCGCCGGATCCGCCTGATCCCGACGGCGTGATGCCCCGCGCGGGTGCTGAACTCCTCGACGAACGCGCGGTCCCCCCGGTCCCGCGCGCGCAGCATGGAGCCGACCACCTCGCCCGCCGCGACGTCGGGCGGCAGTTCGAACGGGAGCACGGTGATCGAGACGACGATCGACGCGGCGCCGCCGTTCCTGGTGTCGGCGGCGGCGAAGAGAAGGTCGGCACCGGTCCCGGCGGCGGGCACCCGGACCATGTCCCTGGGCACCCGCACGTTGATGAGGAACGATCCGTTGCTCCGACTAACTCTGCCCACGAGATTCTCCTCTCGGCTGCGGGCCGGCCCGATGCGACGTTCCGCGCGGCCACCGCATCAGAACCAGACCGTCCCACACTGGTTAAAACGTTGGGCATCCCCAATCGGTTCGAATCCCTGCCCGCGCCGTGTTGCCGCTGGATGCAGCCAGAGATATGAAAATCTGGTTACCATAACTAGAGTTACATATTATGATGGAGGCATGGGAGAACTCATCAAGCCAGTCGAGCTGCACGATCGCGTCGAGGAGTGGCAGTCGCTGGCGGAGTTCGCGTCCGACACCGATCCGGGGACCGTGCTTGGGATCGTGTACGGGCGGCGGCGGCAGGGGAAGACGCTCCTGCTCGAGCTGCTGACCGAGTCGACCGGCGGGTTCGTGTTCACCGGACTGCAGCAGGCGAATACGCAGAACCTGGCCGACTTCTCCGCCGCCTACGCGGGGTTCGCCGGGGTGCCGCTCGAGGCGTTCACGAACTGGGCGGAGGCGGTTGACGCGCTGCTCACGGTCGGCGACCGGCTCGGCCGGCCGGTGCCGGTGGTGTTGGACGAGTTCCCCTACCTGGTCGAGCAGGCGCCCGAGCTGCCGTCCGTCCTGCAGCGCGCCCTCAGCCCACGCGGCTCAGCCCGGCGGTCGGGGAACACCCGGCTGTTCCTCTGCGGGAGCGCGTTCACCGTCATGCGCGGACTGCTCGCCGGGAGCGCGCCGCTGCGCGGCCGGGCGAAACTGGAACTGCTCATCCAGCCGTTCGACTACCGTGACGCGGCCGCCTTCTGGGGACTCCTCGACGATCCCGAGCTGGCGTTCCGGGTGCACGCCCTCGTCGGCGGCACCCCTGCCTACCTGGACATGTGCGTGGACAGCCCGAATTCGGTGGCCGCGTTCGACGACTGGGTTATCCAACGGCTGTTGTATCCCGCCTCTCCGATGTTCCGCGAGGGGAACGCGCTGCTGTCAGAAGAGCCGGAGCTGGGCGATGCCAGCCTCTACCACGCAGTCCTCGGGGCGATCTGCGCGGGCGCGCACAAGCGGTCGGACATCGCCCGGACGCTGGGCCGGCCGGACAGCGCGCTTAGTCATCCGCTTGACATGCTCGAGCGAGTCCAGCTCATCCGCAAGGTGGACGACGCGCTCCGCTCCCGCCGTCCGCTCTACCAGGTAACCGAGCCGCTGCTGCGCCTCCACCACCTGATCATCAGACCCTTCGAGGCCAGGCTGGTCGGCCGGGGACGGGCCCAGGTGTGGGCAGACTCGGCCGACACGGTGGCGTCCCTTATCAACGGCCCGCACCTGGAGGATCTGGCCCGCTCCTGGTGCGTCGATCACGCATCCACGCAGACGCTCGGCGGCCTCCCCAGTCGCTGCGAGCCCGCCCTGATCGCCTGCCGCGACCACAAGACCCACCACGAGCTCGACGTGGTGGTTACCGCCGACACCCCGCAGACCGGCGGCCGCATCCTGTCGATCGGCAAGGTCAAGGCAACCCGCTCACCGGTCGGCCTCAACCAACTCGAGCGCCTAGCGCACATCCGCACCCTGATGTCGGCCGCCATGTCCCCCACCCCGGCCCGCCTTCTCCTGTTCGCCCGGAACGGATTCACCCCCGAACTGACGGCCGCGGCGGCAGCCCTCGACGATCTCGAGCTGATCGATCTGAACCGCCTCTACGCCGGCTCCTGACCGCTCACTGGCTCCGGGTGCAGATCATCCGGAAATCAAAAATCAAATTCTCGGTGTCGAACGGACCGGGGCGCTCGTCACCCGTCCGCTGCCACCTACGCTCCGGTGGGCATGAAGCACGGCCGCGACGGGGACGATCCACGCGCGTCTGCGGTCGGGCAACCCGCATCCGAGTTCAGAGGTCACCTCTCGCGTCGCCGCGCCGAAAAGACCCCCAATTCACCGGTGGATTGAGGCTAAGACGGGCACCAGCCAATGCCTCGCAACTTACTAAGCATCGGATCAGCTTGGCCATTTCATCAATATCGCCGCGCGCAGCTGGGCTAATCTAGGTCGGTAGTGGAGTAACCGACGGCGAAAGCGGTCTGCGATGACCAACGACCACACCGGTACCGGTGCTTCGCCATCGTCAGCGAGACGTTCTCCGGTGCGTGACGTGCTCGCCCTGGTCCTAGGCCGCGACGTCGTGCGGGCGCCGGACGACGTGCCCACCGCCGGCGGCGGATCAGAGTCGGCCGGGAGAGCGGTCCTGCCGCCCGGGCTTCGGCTCTTCCTGCTCAGCTTCCTGATGCTGTTCGTCGAACTGGCGCTCATCCGCTGGCTAGGCGCGACGGTGCTTTATCTGTCGTACTTTACCAACTTCGTCCTGCTCGGCAGCTTCCTCGGCATCGGCATCGGCTTCCTGCGGGCACGCGCCCGGGTGAACCTGTTTCCGTGGGCCCCGGTCGCGCTGGTGCTGCTGATTGTTCTCGTCAGGGCGTTCCCGGTGCAGGTGAACCGGGCCGGAGACCAGCTCCTGTACTTCGGCGCCGGGACGTTCCATGCCAGCGGCCCGCCCACCTGGGTCGCGCTGCCCTGCGTGTTCCTGGCCGTCGCGGCCGTCATGGCGACGATAGGAGAGGGGACCGCCCGGACGTTCATCCGGTTCCGGCCCCTTGACGCGTACCGGTTGGACATCGCAGGCAGCATCGCCGGGATCGCGGCATTCTCGTTGATGTCGTTCCTGGACGCCAAGCCGGTCGTCTGGGCGGTGATCGTCGCGCTGATCATGCTGCTGCTCTACGGCAGGCGAGCCGGCCTGGTCCAGGTAGTCGCGGCGCTGGCCCTGGCAGGGATCCTCTGGCAGGAATCCGCGTCGTCCACCGACATCTGGTCGCCCTACTACCGCATCTCGTACGCGCAGGTGGGAGATGGGGTTTCCATCAGCGCGAACGGGATCCCGCATCAGGGCATCGTGCCGGTCAGGCAGCTGAACACGACCTACTCGATCCCGTACCTGCGCGCGCCGGGCAACCCGCTGGGAAATGTCCTGATCATCGGCGCCGGGTCCGGCGACGATGTCGCGAACGCCCTCCACATGGGCGCCAAGCACATCGACGCGGTGGAGATCGATCCCCAGCTGTACCAGCTGGGCGTCCGGCTAAACCCCGACCACCCCTACCAGAACCCCCGAGTCTCCGTGCACATCACCGACGGCCGGGCCTTCCTGGAGCGGACGCACAGCAAGTACGACATGATCCTGTTCGCCCTCCCCGACTCGCTGACCCTGGTGTCCGGGCAGTCCTCGCTGCGGCTTGAGAGCTATTTGTTCACGCTCCAGGCAGTGGAATCGGCGAAGGCCCACCTTAACCCCGATGGCCTGTTCGCCATGTACAACTATTACCGGACGCCGTGGCTACGCGACCGGCTCGCCAACACCCTGGACGTCGCTTTCGGGCAGGCCCCGTGCGTCGACAATCCCACCGGGCTCACCGTGCTCTCCGTCGCCATCACCCCGTCCGTGATGCACTGCCCCACTATCTGGCAACGCCCGGCGGACGTGGTTGCGCCGGCTACCGACGACCACCCGTTCGTTTACCTGGACGGCAACACGATCCCGGCGCTGTACCTGGTGACGCTCGGCCTCATCCTGCTGGCATCCATCCTGCTGGTGCGGGGTGCCGCCGGACCGTACCGGAGGATGACGAGCTACATTGACCTGTTCTTTATGGGCGCGGCGTTCATGCTGCTTGAGACCAAGAACATCGTCCAGTTCGCCCTGCTGTTCGGCACCACCTGGTTCGTTAACGCGCTGGTCATAGCGGGCGTGCTGGTGGCCATATTCGCCGCGGTGGAGGTGTCTAGGCACGTGGAAGTGCGGCGCCCGGCGCTGCTGTACACCGCTCTGCTGGCCGCGCTGGTCGTGGCCTGGGCAGTCCCCCCGGAGTCGCTGCTGACCCTGTCGCCACTGCCTCGCCTCCTCGTGGCGGCGGTCATCGCGTTCGCGCCGATTTTCCTGGCCAACATGGTCTTCGCCCAGCGATTCCGCAGCACCGGGGATTCCGGTACGGCGTTCGGGGCCAACCTGCTCGGCGCGATTCTCGGCGGGATCCTGGAGTACTTGTCGCTCATCGTCGGGTACCGCTGGCTGCTCGCCGTGGTAGCGCTGCTGTACGGGCTCGCGTTCATCACCGGCCGCGGCCACCTGCGCGCTGCCGGTCGCAGTCCCGAGGCGTCCAGCGGATCCCCCGTGCCGGAGGTCGCACGGTAGGGTGAGTCGCCTGGTAACGGTACCGATGGCCCGTTCGTTCAGAGATATGACCTAGCGCGACCGAGTGTCATACCGAGAGCCGACTCCGCACCGAGATTAGGTACAAGCACCCATACGCGGGGCTTGCGCCCAGTGCTTCGACCCGCAGCGTCCGCCCGATGGATGCGCTAGATATATATAAAGGCGCGGCCCGCCCGCCCCGGACTCGGAGGTCTACCATGCGCGACGCCGTTCTGCTCGGTGCCAGGCTACTGCTCGGCGGGTACATGGGCATCCATGCCTCGCAGAAGCTGTGGGGCAAGTTCCACGGCCCCGGCCTCGAGGTGATCGGCGGGGTCTTCGAGCAGCACGGTCTCAGCCCCGGCCGCGAGATGGCGATGGCGGCGGCGGCGACCGAGATCGCGGGCGGGGCCCTCACGATCACCGGCGTCGCCTTCCCGGCCGGCCCGCTGGCGGTGGCCGGCGCGATGGCGGTGGCCACCACCCACAACCGGGAGGGCGGCCTGATGGCGGCCCGCAACGGGGTCGAGCTGCCGGTCGCGTACCTGACGCTGGCGCTGACCCTGGCCGCGGCCGGCCCGGGCAAGTACAAGATCGGCCCCTCGCTCCCGGACAAGCTGGCCGCGGTCGGCTTCGCGGCCGGCGGCCTGGCCGCCGGCGCGCTGATCGCCAAGATGGTGACGGGCAAGGCCCCGGCCGAGGTCCCCGCCCAGCCGCCGGTCGCCGATGCCTGAAAATCCTTCCGCCGAACGGACCCTGGATGACTGGTCCGTCGACAAGCTGGACCTGGACGCCTACCTGACCCGGGTCGGGTACACCGGGCCCCGCGACGCGACCGAGGCGACCCTGACCGGCCTGTACCGATCTCATCTGCGCGAGATTCGCTTTGAGAATTTCGACGTCTTCCTCAAAGGATCGGTCTCTGTCGACCTTGAGGACATCCAAGACAAGATCGTCTACCGCGGCCGCGGCGGCTACTGCTACGAGCAGGCGCAGCTGTTCGGCGCAGTGCTCGAGCAGCTCGGCTTCACGGTGGACCGACGGCTCGCCCGGGTCGGCCCGGACGGCAGCCCGGCCCGGGGGCGCACCCACCTCACGCTCCGGGTCCAGTCCGGCACCGGGATGTGGCTGGCCGATCCAGGCTTCGGCTCGTCCCCGCCCGCCCCGCTGTCCCTGCGCCGGTACCGCTCCGGCGGCCCGCAGGAGGTCGACGGCTGGATCTACGAGGTCGCTCCCGGCGAGGAGAACGGCGACGAGGTCTGGAAGCTGCGCGAGTACCAGGCGGGCGAGTGGGTCACCATGCACCGCTGGGACGAGGCGGGGACCCACCCGATCGACGTGGTCCTGTCCAACCACTACACGTCCACCCACCCGGACTCGTGGTTCACCTGGCAGCCGATCCTGGTCCGGCGGGACCCGGACGCGATCCGGTCGATCATCGGCCGCTCGTACTCGGTCATCCGCCCCGGCCACGTCAAGGAGCGCCGCGACCTGACCGACGCCGAGTTCGCCGCCGCGCTCACCGGCGAGTTCGCGCTCAAACTCACCACCGACGAAATAGCCACGCTGGTAGCCGCCCCCCTCCGCCCGCCAGCCGAATAACAGAAACAAGCGCCTGGCGCGAGACAGCAAGAAGGGGCTACTCGGACTGGGCGACGACCTCGTCGTCCTCGGCCTTCTCGTCGTCCTCGGTCCTGTCCTGCGCGTGCTGGGGCAGCCCGGAGCGGAGCCTGGCGAACCCCGGCAGCGCCCAGGCGACCGCGAACGCGCCCGCGACGCACGCCAGCCCGCCGGAGACCACCGACGCGGTGTCGCCGAAGGCCGTCGCGACCGCCCCCGCCTCCAGATCGCCCAGCCGGGGGCCGCCGGCGACCACCGCCATCTGCACCCCCATCAGCCGCCCGCGCATCCCGTCCGGCCCGGCGAACTGGATGATGGTGTTCCTGAAGACCGCCGACAGCACGTCGGCCCAGCCCGCGACCGCGAGCAGGACCAGCGCGAGCGGCAGCCAGCGGGCGACGCCGAAGCCGGCGATCGCGAGCCCCCAGACGATGACCGCGCAGATGACCGCGAGCCCCTGGCGGCGGACCCGGCCGACCCAGCCGGTGGTCAGCGCGCCCAGCAGCGCGCCGGCCCCCGGCGCGGCGTAGAGCAGCCCCACCGTGGTCGCACCGCCGCCGAACACGTTCGCGGCCAGCGCCGGGAACAGCGCCCGGGGCATGCCGAACACCATCGCGTTGACGTCGATGACGTAGGCGCCGAGCACCGGCTGGGACCGCCGGACGAACCGCAGACCCTCAAGCGTGGAGCGCCAGCCGGGCCGGGCGGCCGCGCTGCCCGGCGTCCCCGCCGCGGGCGGCGGCTGCGGCGACATCGTCAGCACGGCCGACATCGCGACCAGGTAGCTGGCAACGTCGATCCAGTAGATAAGGTGCACGCCCGCGCCGGCCAGCAGCAGCCCGGCCAGGGCGGGTCCGACGATCGCGCCGGTCTGGAAGAGCGACTGGAAGATCGCGTTGGAGGCGGGCAGCAGGTCCATGCCGACCAGGCGGGGCAGCATCGCGTTCCGCGCCGAGCTGTCGATCCCGCTCTGCGATGCGGTGATCGCCGGGAACAGGAACAGCGGCCACAGCGCGGGGCCGAAATCCGCGTTCAACGCGAGGCCGGTGCTGCACAGCGCGCAGATCCCCTCGACCACGAACAGCAGCCGCCGCCGGTCGACCGCGTCCACCAGCGACCCGCCCAGCAGCGAGCCGATGATCAGCGGGAACAGCTGGGCCAGGGAGACCAGCCCGACCATCAGCGACGAGCGGGTGATCGCATACACCTGGAACGGCACCGCGACCGTCGTCAGCTGGTTGCCGAGCACCGATACCCCGAGCCCCGAGATCAGCGCACGGTAATCGCGTGATCGCCGCAGGGGAGTGAGGTCGAGCAGAACGTGCCTGGCCACCCACCGTGATGCGCGCGGAATCATGCAGTGCTCACGTTGGCGGCCATCCCCACAAAGATAGGGCCAGCAGGTAGCCATCGGTCGCTCCCGGGTACCCCTCAGACCGGGAACAACCGGCAAAGCGGGGGAATTGGTGAGGCATGTGAGCGACTCTGAGCTTCATAACGTCAATCAGGCGGGCGCTTGGCCGGGCCTGCTCCACACGCTAGTGCCGGTGAAGGCCTGGATGCGGACCCCCGCGCTGGTCAGCTGGCCGACCTTGCTGTTCGTCACGCTGGTGACGGTTCCGCCCATCGGGCTGATCGTGCTCGGCCCCAATCCGACCATGGGGTCCTTCAGCGATGCGTCGTGGCTGTTCGCCGCCTACTTCGCCGTCGCCTGGCTGCTGCTGATCGGCGTCATCGTGCGGCCTGCGCTGGTGACCAGGGAGCTGCTATTCGTTGTGGTCGTGCTGGCGCTGGTGACGGAGGTTCCGCTCGCGGTGGCGCTGGAGAGCGCGCTGCACGCCACCAATACGAACCTGCTGTCGAGCATCTTCACCATCGGGCTGCCCGAGGAGCTCGCCAAGGCGATTCCCGTCATCGTGATCGCCGCGGTCTTCCGGCGCCGCCTGGCGCCGGTCGACTACCTGTTCCTCGGCGCGGTCAGCGGCCTGGTTTTCGGCGCGAGCGAGGTCGAGCACTACATCACCGGGGTGGTGGAGAACACCAGCAGCGGAGGCATCAGCGTCGGAGACGCCGGTATCTTGATCCTCGCCTACGTCTGGCGGTTCCTGACCGACCCGATCAGCCATGCCTGCTGGGCGGGGCTCACCGGGTATTTCATCGGCCTGGCGGTCAGCGGCACCCACAAGTGGTATCGGGTCGTCTGGGTCGGGCTGGCGATGGCAATGTTCCTGCACGGGCTGAACGACTGGAACGCGATCAACGGCAACGCGGCCTGGGTCGTGGTGGTGGCGGTCAGCGGCATCTTGTTCGTCGCCTACGCCAAGGCCCCCGCCCACCCGGCCGTGCACGCCCGGCACGCGGCCTCGACGCCGGCCGTCGGCGTCCCGCCGCACGCTCAGGCCCCCGCGCCGGCCGGCGGCGGGTTCGCGCCGGAGCATGGCGCGCCGCCCACGCAGCCGATGCCCGTGCCCCCGCCCCCGCCGCCTTCCCGGCCGCAGAGCGCACGGCCGGCGCCGGCCTCGACCGGCCAAGGGCCGTGGCCGCGTCCCCCGGCGTCGCACCCCCTGACGGTGACGACGCCGCCCCCGCCGCTGCGGAAGAAACCGTGGTGGGAAGAGTGACGACGGCGTCAGCCGCGCGCTCGGTGCCATGATCGCCTCATGGAGTCGCTCGCCGATCTTCGCGCGCGCCGGGCCTTCGAGTGCCGGCTAACCCCCGACCGGGCACTCGGCTCGCTCGACCAGGCGGAGGCGTTCCTGCTGGACCGCGCCCTGCTGACCAGGACGCCGGACTGCGCCCTGCCCAGCCTGTACGAGGCGTGCCACGAGGAGCCGTACCAACCGGGCGGCGTCGGCTTCGCCACCTGGCCGGCGACCAAGTGGCCCTGGTTCGGCGCGCTGACCGAGCGCGGCCATCTCTGCGTGGCGGTTCACCGAGGCAAGAACCTGCTGGTCAGCGCCGAGGCGGCCGCGCTCCTCGACCCGATCGCGCGGGCCGAGACCGACCGGATGCGGGCCGAGGATCCCGGCTGGCGGCGGCTGCTCGACCACCTGGCCCGGGTCGGCCCGTCCACCACCGAGGACCTGCGGACCGAGCTCAGCCTCAAACGCCAGGAGCTTAAGGCGCTGCGCTCACCGCTTGAGCGCTGCGGCGTCATCGTGGCCCGTTCGGTCGCGATGACCTCTGGCGGTGGCGGTGGCGGCGGAGGCGACGGCGACGGCCACCGGCACGACAGCGAACTGTCGCGTTGGGATCAGGCCTACCAGGGCCCGCCCGGCGACCCGGCGGCCGACCCGGCGGCGGCGTTCGCCGACCTCATCGTCGCCGCCGTCCGAGCCGCGGTCCTCGCCCCCGAGGCAGAGCTGCGCCGCTGGTTCTCCTGGCTCTGGTACTGGACCGACACGCTCATCGACGACCTGGTGCGGGCCGGCGCTCCGCCGCCTGGACGCGCACATCGCCGCGGTCAGCCGGTGACGCTGGGCTCGCCGGTCTCCAGGTGGCCGGTGTACCGCTGCGACCAGGAGGCGTCGGCGTCGATGGTGACGGTCAGGTCGTACCAGCCGCCGGCGGTGGCGACCGGGTCGAGCTCGTGGGCGGCTCGCCGGCCCGCCGCAACCCGGTACGACGTGGCCGGGTCGGTCGAGTAGCTGCCCGGGGTCACCGTGAACGTCAGGTCCGAGGGGCTGGAGTTGGCGAGCGTCAGCGTGAGCGTGGGGCGAGGGACCCCGCCCTCGGCGTAGTAGTCGGCCGTCACCTGCGCGGCCGCCCCGGCGGCGCTGACGTTGCCGGCGAACCGGCGCAGGAACCGGTTCGGGCCGACGACCGTGATGTCATAGTCGCCGCCCTCGCCGACGGGTCCGGTCGCCGGGGTGATCGCCCCGATCCGCCTCGACGGCGCGACCGTGTACTGGCCGGGGAACCCGGCCGGGAAGTCCGCCAGCGACGGGGAGGCGGCCAGCGTGTTGTCGTAGACCGAGAAGTGGCTTGCCTTCCTGACGTGGGCGCCGCCGTTGCTCAGCGCCAGGTCGGCGCTGACCGGGCCGGCCGAGGCCGCGAACCCGGTCAGGTTCGCGTTCGGCTGGTACGGCAGCGGCCTGGCCGGCCGGACGCCCGTCTCCTGGACGGGCATCGCGTTGTCGGCGGGCAACGGGTGGTACTCGTGGGCGTCGCCGACCGGGGCGGCCGCGAACGGCAGCTCGGGCAGGCCGTAGACCGGGTTCTCGAAGTCGAACGCGGCCAGCAGGTCACCGCAGACGCTGCGCCGCCAGCCGCTGATGTTCGGGCAGATCGCCGCGGACCCGATCGCCGTGGTCCACTTTTCCAGGAACTGGAGCACCGAGCTGTGGTCGCAGACCTCCGAGGTGACCCAGCCGCCCCTGGTCCACGGCGATACGAGCAGCAGCGGAACCCGGAACCCGAGGCCGGCCGGGAGCGGCGTCGGCGCCAGCGGCGCCGTCAGATAGGACTCGCCCGCCGTCCCCGGCACCGGAACGGGCGGCGGGACGTGGTCGAACTGGCCGTCGTTCTCGTCGTAGTTGATGATCACCAGGGTCGCGTTGAACACGTCCGGGTCGGCGTTGAGCGCCCGCAGCACCCGGCCGACGTAGTAGGCGCCGTCGGCCGGGGCGCCATTCGGATGCTCGGAGTACCGCTGGTTGGTGACGACCCAGGACACCTGGGGCAGCGTGCCCGCCAGCACGTCGGCCTCGATCGCGTTGGCGAGGTTGTCGGCGTTGTGCGTCTCGTAGTCGAGCGGCTCGGGGACGGTCGCCAGGCCGTTGTCGTAGTAGACACTGCCGCCGGGGGCTGGGGCGATGCCGCCCTGGGCCGGGTCGAGCTCCGCCAGCGTCGCGAAGTACTGCGCCCCGTTGTCGCCGTAGTTGTCCGAGCCCTGGTAGATCTTCCAGCTCAGGCCCGCTTTCTGCAGCGCCACCGGGTAGCACTCCCAGGGCAGGAAGTCGCCCAGGTAGTCGGCGGCTGCGTGGGCGACGAACGCGCCGTGCTCCTGGTCGGCGTTGATCGTGCCCGACCACAGGTAGGCGCGGTTCGGGCCGGTCGCGGCGAGCACCGAGCAGTGGTACGCGTCGCCGATCGTGTACGCGTCGGCCAGGGCGTAGTAGAACGGGAGGTCGGCCCGGGTGAGGAAGCCCATCGTGGTCGGGCCGCCCTTGGCGTGCTGCCACGCGTTCATCAGGCCGCCCTGCCACGCGTCATGCTGCGTCCGCCAGGAGTGATCGGTGCCGCCGTAGTTCTGCGCGCCCGCCTCCGGCGTCGGCGGCTGCGGTCCCTCGAACGTGCCCGAGCTGAGCGCCCACGGGTACTGGACCGTGGTGGTCGGCTGGCCGGGCGCGGTGGCCGGCTGCCGCCACACCGGCAGGCCGCCCGGGAGTTGGATCGTGGCGCGGTCGTCGAAGCCGCGCACGCCGCTGAGCGAGCCGAAGTAGTGGTCGAAGGACCGGTTCTCCTGCATCAGGATCATCACATGCTTGATGTCGCGGAGATCGCCGAAGCGGCCGCCGGTGCTTTCTGGCATGGAAGTGGATTCTCCTGGTTCGCAGTAACACCTGCGGAACCTTCGGGTAAACACCGTCCGGCCGCGGTCGTTTTGTCGGCGGGGCCAACGCGACGGGTGGTGGAACGCGGTTAACCTGCTGGTATGTCGGGCCGAAGGGGTTTTGCGGTAGTGCGTCGGCCGCTGGGCTGGGAGCTGACGCCGTCCGAGGTGCTGCGCCTGGTCCGGGGCGACGCGCATCCGGCGGCGCTCTTCGGAACCTGGGCGGGCGGCCGCGACGTGGTCGCGGCCGAGCCTACGCAGGTGCGTTCCGCGGCGAGTCCGCTGAATTCACCCGGGTCGCTCGACGAGGTGCTCGACGCGTCGCTCGACTCGGTTTCCGCGGCCGCCGGCTGCGCCTTCGGCGGCGGGTGGATCGGGTACCTGGGCTACAGCGCCGGGGGAGAGGCGCTGCCGCCGGCCGGCCCGCGTCGGCTGCCCGCGTGGTGGTTCGGCTGGTACGACCACGTGCTGGTGCGGGAACGCTCATCCGGCGAGTGGTTCTTCGAGGCGCTGTGGACGGCGGACCGCGCGGCCGCGCTCGAACGCCGCTGCGCGGACCTGGTCGCCCGGGCGACCGCGACGGCGTCCCCGGGCGGCTATCAGTTCTCGCCGTTCCGGCTGCTCCCCGGCCCCGCCGGGCACCAGAACGCCGTCGCGAGGACGGTGGAGTACATCCGCCAGGGCGACATCTTCCAGGCCAACATCTGCCTGCGCGCGGAGGCCGCTTTCGCGGGCGACCCCCTGGACGCGTTCTGCCAGGCGGCGGGGGAACTGCAGCCTCCCTACGCCGCCTTCGTCGACGTCACCGCTGCTCCCGCCCCCAGGGTCGCCGGCCTCCGCGCCGCTTCCGCGACTAAGGGCGCCCGCCCCCCGACCCTGGCGCGGACCGCGGTGGCGTCGCTCTCACCCGAGCTGTTCCTGCGCCGGACCGGCCACGCGGTGATGTCCAAGCCGATCAAGGGCACCGTCCGGCGCGGCGGCGATCCGGCGGAGGAGGCGGCGCAGCTGGCCGAGCTGGAGCTGTCGGCCAAGAACCGGGCCGAGAACGTGATGATCGTGGACCTGGTCCGCAACGACCTCAGCCGCGTCTGCCTCCCGGGCACGGTCACGGTCCCCGACCTGCTCGACGCCGAGGCCCATCCGGGCGTGTGGCACCTGGTCTCGACGGTCGAGGGGACGCTGGCCGACGGCGTGACCGACGGCGACCTGATCCGCGCCGCGTTCCCGCCCGGGTCGGTGACCGGTGCGCCGAAGGTCCGCGCGCTCGAGATCATCGACGAGCTCGAACTGGCTCCCCGCGAGGCTTACACCGGCGCGATCGGCTACCGTTCCCCGGTCGCAGGCCTTGAGCTCAACGTGGCCATCCGCACCTTCGAGTTCGCGGCGGGCAGCTCCTGGCTCGGTGCGGGCGGCGGCATCGTCGCGGACTCCGACCCGGCCGCCGAATACGCCGAGTGCCTCATCAAGGCCACCCCTCTGCTCGCCGCCATCGGCGCCCGCCTCGACGCAGAGCAGCCGGTCGCCGGTGACGCCTGGTCGGCCGCCGCGAACGCGCTTGCCCGGCTCACGCCGCGCCCCTCGGCCGGCGTCTTCACCTCCCTCCTCGTCACCGACGGCCAGACCCGAGGTCTGGCCGACCACCTCGCGCGGCTGGCTTCCAGCGTCCGCGATCTCTACGGCAAGGACCTCCCCGCGAGCCTCCAAGCCGACCTGGCCGCCGTCCTGGCGTCCAACCCCACCGGCCGCCTCCGTATCACCGTCCGACCCATCGGCGGCCCGCTGCAGGCGAAGATCGAAGTCGTCCCCCTTCAGCCCGCCACAGCGCCGCCTTCGCCCGCGATTACGCTGCGGCCGGTGACCGTCGCGGGCGGGGTCGGCGGGCGCAAGTGGCGCGACCGGAGGCTGCTGGCCGAGCTGGCCACCAGGGAGGGCGCGGGCGCCGATGAGCAGTTGCTGCTCACGGACGAGACCGGCGAGATCCTGGAGACCGACCGGGCGAACGTGTTCGCGGTCATCGACGGCGTGCTGCTGACCCCGCCCGCCGACGGCCGCCTGCTGCCGGGCACCACCCGGCTGGCGGTCATGCGCGCGGCGCGCGCCCACGGGATCAAGGTCGGCCAGAAGCCGCTGACCCTCGACCAGCTGGCCAACGCGACCGAGGTGTTCGTCACCAACGCGGTCGTGGGCGTCCTGCCGGTCGCCGCGATCGACGGCTGCCCCGTTACCTGGACGCCGGGCCAGGTAACCGGAACTCTCGCCGCCGCCCTAACCGCCCGCCCGCCGGATCCCAGAGACACTCCGGCGGGCCAGAACCGTATTAACCCTGTGACCCACCTGCGTAGCTCGATTGAACCCGTGGCTCCCAGGGCCGTAACCGATATGGCCCGAGCCACCGGGCCATATCGGCCGGCCGCTTCGGGGCCGCTCGTCGTCCTCATCGACAACTACGACTCGTTCACCTGGAATCTGGCGCATCTCCTGTCCACCAATGGCGCGCGGGTCGAGGTCGTTCGCAACGACGAGGTGACCGCGGCCGAGGTCGCCGAGGCGGGCCCGGCGGGGGTGGTGATCTCGCCCGGACCGTGCGCCCCGGCCGAGGCGGGCATCAGCATCGAGGCGGTCCGGTCCTGCGCCGCCGCCGGCACCCCGCTGCTCGGCATCTGCCTGGGCCACCAGGCCATTGCGGCCGCGTTCGGCGCCGCGATCGTGCGAGCGCCCCGCCCCGTGCACGGGCAGGCCTTCGACGTCAGCCACGACGGCCAGGGCGTCTTCGCGGGCCTGCCGACCCCCTTCCTGGCGACCCGGTACCACTCGCTGATCATCCACGAGCCCACGCTCCCGCCCGAGCTGGTGATCACGGCGCGAACCGGCCCGCTGCCGATGGGGGTCCGCCACCTCGCCGCGCCGATCGAGGGCGTCCAGTTTCACCCCGAGTCGATCCTGACCGCCTACGGCGCGGTGCTCATTCGGAATTTCGTGCAATCAACGGTCCGTTCGATATAAAAATCTTTTTTCTCCCGAACGGACCCTGGTTCCACCGGCCGCCCGCAGTGGTCCCTGGCGGCGGGGCGGGCGCCCTGGCGGCTACTTGCTCATGGTTGGGCACCGCCATCAGCCCCTCGCGGTGCCGACCCAACGGTTAGGCAGTGCCATCGGCGTGGTCACCTGATCAGTGGTCACGAGCCCCGCTCTTCATATAGTAAGTCTGACCTGATCAGTATAGCCTGATTATCTTCCCCAAGGGGCGGCGGTGACGTTTGTGCTCGCTGGTCATGGCCGGGCGGCCCGCCCGCGATGAGAATCGATGTCATGAGCGAGCTCACCGTAGGATTCGTCGGGCTTGGCAACATGGGCTGGCCAATGGCCGCGAACCTCCACGCGGCCGGGTTCTCCCTGGTCGTGCGGGATGCCGACGCGGCCAGGGAGGCGCGCTTCGCGGCGGAGCATCCGGGCGCGGTCGCGGCCGGCTCGCCCGCCGCCTTCGCCGCCGCCGACCTCGTGGTGACCATGCTCCCGAACGGCGCGATCGTGCACGACGCGCTACTTGGCTGGGGGATCGCGACCGCGCTGGGGAGCGACGCGCTGGTGGTCGAGATGAGCTCCGCCGACCCGGCGGACACGCTCCGGCTGGCCGCCGACCTTGGCCGGGGCGGAGTCCGGGTGGTAGACGCGCCGGTGTCGGGCGGCGTCCCCCGGGCCGTCTCCGGCGAGCTCTCGCTGATGGTTGGCGGCGAGGATGCCGACGTCGCCCGCGCGCAGCCAGTTCTCCGGGTGCTGGGCGACCCGGCCAGGCAGTTCCGCACGGGTGGGCTCGGCACCGGGCACGCGATGAAGGCGCTGAACAACGCGATCGGCGCGGCCGCCTACTGCGCGACCGCCGAGGCCCTGGTGATCGGCCAGCGCTTCGGCCTCGACCCGGAGACGATGATCGCCATCATCAACGCGTCCACCGGCCGGTCGTTCGTCAGCGAGCTCGTGTTCGCGCCCGAGGTGCTGACGCGCCGGTACGGCACCGGGTTCGCGCTCGGCCTGATGGCCAAGGACGTGCACATCGCCCGCAGTGTGGCCGCCGCGACCGAGACCGACGCGCCGGCGATCGCGCTCGCGGACGAGCGCTGGGCCAAGGCGCTCGGCCAGTTCGGCCCCGTCGCCGACCAGTCCAGGGCCCACCAGGCCTGGTGGGACGACCGCTTCGGGGACGAGTAGCGGCGGTGCGATTCAGACTAATCGCAACTAAACGGCAGCTACGGTTGGTTAAGAAATTCTTCAGTGAGCTGGATCACTTCCGGTAGACGCGCTACTTAGGTAAGCCTTACCTTAGTCTGCGTGACTTGGGCAGACAGCGTTCCTAACCTCCTGATCGGGCTCCGTGAGGGACTCGAAGCCGGCCTCGTGGTGACGATTCTGCTGGCGGCCGTGCGGAAGACCGCAGCCGCCGAGGCCGAGCGCGACGGCGAGGCGCGCGTATCGACGGCGCCTATCTGGCTCGGCGTGCTCGCCGCCGTGAGTCTGGCTGGTGCCTTCGCCGCCGTGCTGACGTTCTCGGTCAGCGTGCTGTCGAGCGCGGGCCAGGAGGCGGTCGGCGGGCTGCTCAGCGTGTTCGCGGTCGGACTGGTGACCGCGATGATCTTCTGGATGCGGCGCACCGCGGCCACCCTGTCGGCGCATCTGCGGGGCGAGGTGGCGCGGGCCGCCGCGATCGGCACCGGGGCGCTCACGATCACCGCGTTCCTGTCCGTTGGGCGCGAGGGCCTGGAGACCACGCTGTTCCTGTGGACGGCGGCGCGCGCCTCCGGGCAGACGGCCGCGCCCCTGGTCGGCGCCGCGATCGGCATCGCCGCCGCGGTCGCGCTGTGCTGGCTGCTGTACCGGCGGGCGGTCCACCTGAACGTGGGCGTGTTCTTCAACCGGACCGCGATCGCGCTCATCGTGATCGCCGCGGGCGTGCTCGCCTATGGTCTGGGCGACCTGCAGGACGCGAACTTCCTGCCCGGCCACGCGTGGGTCGCGTTCGACCTGACCGCGCACATCGATCCGACCTCGTGGTGGGCGTCGATCATCACCGGGATCACCGAGCTGTCGCCCAAGATGACCGTTCTCCAGGTCACCGCCTATCTTGCCTACCTCGCGGTGGTCATCCCCGCGTTCGTGAACGCGGGCCGCGCGGTGCAGTCCGCCGCGCGTCCGGAGGCCGCCGGTTCCGCTCCGGCTGGTTCGCCGGCCGCGTCCGCCCCCGCTTCCGCCCCGGCCGTCTCCGCCGCCCCGGCCGCCTCCTCCCCGACCCCTGGCCTGGGTCGCTGGGAGCGGCTGGCGGGCGGGCGGCCGTGGGCGGTGGCTTGTGTCCTCGTCGTCGTGCCCGCCCTCGCGGCCGGCGTGACGATCGCCGCGCTGCCCGCGGCGGCAACCGGCGCCGCGGCCGCGGTGACGGTGAGCAGAACCGAGTGCGCGCCGGAGTTCACGTCCGCCCAGCCCGGCCGCCAGACGTTCACCGTGGCCAACAACTCGGGCCTGGCGGGCGAGGTCAACCTCGACAACGCGGCCGGCGCGGTCGTGGGCGAGATCGAGACGATCGGCCCGGGCACGTCCGCGCCGCTGACGGCCGATCTCGACAGCGGTACCTACGCGTTCGAGTGCCTGATGGGATCCCAGTCGGCCATGTCCTCGCAGACGGTCCAGGTCACCGCGGGGAACGGGACCGCCGGCCCCGCCCCGGTCGCCGTCAAGCCGGTCACCGTGGCCGAGCTGACCGGCCCGAACAAGCTCTACCAGGCGTACGCCGCCGCTCAGCTCAGGTCCCTGGCCGCAGACGTGGCCGAGATTCAGGCGGACCTCGGCCGGAAGGACATCGCGCAGGCGAAGACCGACTGGCTGGCGGCCCAGCTGGACTGGGAGCGGGTGGGGGCGTCCTATGACAGCTTCGGCGACCTCGGCCTCGCGGTCGACGGGCTGCCCACCGGCTTCGTCAACGGCGTCAACGACAAGGGGTTCGCCGGCCTGCACCGCCTCGAGTACGGCCTGTGGCACGGCCAGTCGGCGACCGAGCTGCTGCCGGTGGCCAACGAACTCGCCTGGAACGTCGCCATCGTCCAGAAAAACCTGACCGGCGACGACCTGACGGGCGACCCCACCCAGCTGCCGCTGCGGGTGCACGAGATCATCGAGGACGCGCTCCGCGACCACCTGTCGGGGATCGACGACGAGGGCGGCAACGCCGCCTACGCCCAGACCTACGCCGATACCCAGGTCGACCGGGTTGTCCTCGGCTACGAGTCCGCGCTCATCAACGACCGGGACCCGGGCCTGGTGGCGACTGCGCAGAGCGAGCTCGCCGCGCTCGACACGGCGCTGCTTGCGACCAGGACCAGCGGCGGCCAGTGGCAGTCGCTCACCGCGGTCTCGGTCGGCCAGCGCCAGCACGTGGACGCGGCGACCGGCGCGCTGCTTGAGACGCTCGCGATCGTTCCCGACCTGCTTGAAGTTCCCCCCACGCACTGACGCCGCGCCCCCGACTGTTTTCCGCCCCGGCTGGCATTGACCTCAGGAGATTCTTCGTGAACATCAACCGCCGCAACTTCCTCAAGGGCACTGCGGCCGGCGCCGCCGGCACCGCGTTGGCCGGCGGCGTGCTGATCGGCGGCGCCCATGCCGACGCCAACGCGGCCACCACCTCCGGGCCGGTGACCGACGCGTCGTACCCGTTCCACGGCGTGCACCAGTCCGGGGTGCTCACCCCGGGCCCGTCGGGCAAGCAGGCGTTCACCACCGTCGCGTCCTTCAACGCGATGGCGTCGGACAAGGCCGAGCTAGCCGACCTGATGCGCACCATCACCACCCGCGCCCGGTTCCTCGCCACCGGCGGGACCCCGGCCGACCTGGGTGTCAGCCAGCCGCCGGCCGACAGCGACGTGCTCGGCCCGGTGATCCCGGCCGACGGCCTGACCGCGACCCTGTCGGTCGGCTCGACCCTGTTCGACGACCGGTACGGCCTCGCGCCGGCCAGGCCGAGCAAGCTGACGCCGATGACCGCGTTCCCGAACGACGCGCTCGAACCCGCCTGGCTCGGCGGCGACCTGCTGCTCCAGTTCTGCGCGAACCACCCGGACACGATCCACCACGCGATCAGGGACATCACCAAGCACACCCGCGGCGGCATGCAGCTGGCATGGAAGATGGAGGGCTACAACTCGCCGCCCCGCCCCTCGGGCACCTCGCGCAACCTGCTCGGCTTCAAGGACGGCACCGCCAACCCGACCGGCGCGCTCGCGAGCGACCTGGTCTGGGTGGACGACCCGGCCGAGCCGTCCTGGACGGCCAACGGGTCGTACCTGGTGCTCCGGCTGATCCGGATGCTGGTCGAATTCTGGGACCGGGTGTCGATCAACGAGCAGGAGGGGATGTTCGGACGACGACGGGACAGCGGCGCGCCGCTCGACGGCAACAGCGAGTTCGACCCGCCCGATTACAAGGCGGACCCGCAGGGGCACGTCATCCCGCTCGACTCCCACATCAGGCTGGCCAACCCGCGCACACCCGCGACCGCCAACCAGCGGCTCATCCGCCGCTCCTACAACTACGACCTCGGCGTTGACATCAACGGCAACCTGCAGGCCGGGCACATCTTCATCTGCTACCAGCAGGACGTCGAGCGCCAGTTCGTCAACGTGCAGCAGCGGCTGATCGGCGAGCCGCTCATCGACTACGTGCAGCCGTTCGGCGGCGGCTACTTCTTCACCCTGCCCGGCGTCCGCAACCCGTCCGACTGGTACGGCCGGACCATGCTCGCGTAGCTCTGGCCGTGGTCGTCGGGGTCACCGTCCGGTTGTGGCGACCGTCAGCAGCCGCTGTCCCTCGGGCGGAAGGGGGTCGTGGTCGGACCGCCAGACGGCGGTGAGCTGCCTGGTCAGGGCGGGTCCGGTGACCTCGACGGCCACCAGGCGGCCGAGTACCAGGTCGTCCCTGACCGCGAGCCTGCTGAGCACGCCGGGGCCGACCCCCGCCGCGATGGCCGACCGCACGGCGGCGCTTGTCCCCAGCTCCATGGCGATCGTCGGCCGGAGCGGCGGGTCCTGGGCGGCGAGGTGGTCGGTCAGGGTGTCTCTGGTCCCGCTGCCCGCCTCCCGCATGACCAGCGGGGTGGCGGCGATCTCGGCCGGTGACAGCGGCCGGCGACGTCGCGCCCACGCATGGCCGGGCGCCGTGACCACAAGCAGCTCGTCGTCACGCACGTGCTCGGTGATCAGGTCCGACGGCAGGTGCGGGGTCTCGATGAAGCCGAGCTCCGCCTTGCCGTCGCGGACCAGCTCGAGCACGCCGGTCGAGTTGGCGACGGTGAGCTCGACGACGGTGGGCGGGTACCGCGCCGCCTCCTCCGGCGGCCTGCCCGGCGTCGGCCTGCCCGGCGTCGGCCTGCTCGACGTTGCGGAGCTCGACCAGCCAGTGCGGCACCAGGTGCTCGGCGATCGTCTGGCTGGCGGCGATGGCCAGCCGGTGCGACACCCCGGACCTGATCGAGCGCAGGCCGGCCTCCAGCCGGTCGGCGGCGTCGAGCACGTCCTCGGCCCAGCCGACCACCAGCCTGCCCTGCTCGGTGAGGTGCGAACCGGACGGCGTGCGCGCGAGCAGCGTCACGCCCATCGCCCGCTCCAGGGTCCGCATCCGCGCGGACAGCGCCTGCTGGGAGACGCCGAGCACCGAGGCGGCGGCGGCGATCGACCCCTGCCTGCTCACCTCTCGCAGCGCCCGCAGCGCGGTGACGTCGTGCACCGTCTCGCTCATCGGCTACAAGCGTAACTTGTAGCCGAAGCCGGGGTTAGCCGCCGTCGGCCGGTCGCCCCTCGGCGGGTCGTCGTCGCAGGCGGCCGGCTACGGGCGATCAGCGCTCTTGCGGCGTCAGCCGGAACGCGCGCGCCCCGGCCGCCCAGGCCAGGTGCAGGTCGGTCTGGTCCGGCCGGCCGGCCGAGTCGAGCCCGATGCCGTTGAACCGGGCGAAGGTGTGGTTGTCGGCGCACATGACGCCGTAGGCGTCGGTGACGGCCGGCTCGTCTGCGAGCACCTCGACATCGGCCAGGCGGCGTCGGCCCTTGAGCCGGATCGCCACCGCCTCCCCGCTGCGCAGGTTCCGGCCCCAGCCGAAGGGCGTGCCGATGAGCAGGTCGTCCCCGCTCCGGGTGTAGGCCACCGGGATGGTGTAGCGCTGCCCGGACTTGCGGCCGACGATGTAGAGCGTGACCAGCCGGCTGCCCGCGAGCCGGCTAACCAGCGGCGTGCGCAGCAACCCCCGTACGATGCGATTGCCCAGGCGTTGCATGGGCATGGTCTGTGCTCGCGGGCTCGGCCGCACAGCCGGGTTGCCCGTGGTCGGCTCGTTGGTCATCTGCTGCTCCCTGCCGTTTGCTGCCGCTGCCGTTTGTCGCCGCGGCCGGTTGTCACCGTCAGCTGTTACCTCGGCCCCGTTCGGGTCGTCTACGGGTATGACGAACACGGGAGAAGGAAGGTAACAGTGAACACGCCAGACGCGTCGACGGCTCAGTTCCAGGCGCACCGCGCGCACCTGCGGGCCGTGGCCTACCGAATGCTCGGCTCGCTCAGCGAGGCCGACGACGCAGTCCAGGAGACCTGGCTGCGGCTGAACCGGTCCGGCGCCGACGTGGAGAACCTGCGCGCGTGGCTGACCACGGTCGTGTCCCGCGTCTGCCTGGACATGCTGCGCTCCCGCGGGACGCGCCACGAGGAACCGCTCGACGTGCACGTGCCCGACCCGGTGGTCACCGCTGTCGGTGACGATCCCGAGCAGCAGGCGCTGCTCGCCGACTCGGTCGGCCTCGCCCTGCTGGTCGTCCTTGACACCCTGTCGCCCGCCGAACGGCTGGCGTTCGTGCTGCACGACATCTTCGCCGTGCCGTTCGAGCGGATCGGGCCCATCCTCGACCGTTCCCCGGCCGCGGCCAAGCAGCTGGCCAGCCGGGCCAGGCGCAGGCTCAGCGATGTCGGCTCGCCGGCCGAGGCCGAGACCGATCCCGCCCGGCAGCGCGAAGCGCTCGACGCCTTCCTGGCCGCGTCGCAGAAGGGCGACTTCGCGGGCCTGCTCGCGGTGCTGGACCCGGACGTGGTGCTGCGGGCCGACGTGGGCTCCGGCCCGTTCGGACCGTCGCGGCTGCTGCGCGGCGCGTCCGAGGTCGCGGCCCAGGCCATGAGCTTCGCGTCGATGGCCCGCTTCGCCCACCCGGTGCTCGTCAACGGCATGCCGGGGCACCTCATCGCACGCGACGGACGGCCGCTGGTCGTGATCGGCATGACCAGCCGCGACGGCAAAATCACCGAGATCAACATCCTGGCCGACCCGGACCGGCTGAGCCGCCTCGGCCTGGAGGGCCTGATCGGCTAGGTCATTTCCCCTTGCATTAGACAGGTCGGTCTGACTACAGTGTCGATTAGACAGAACGGTCTACCCAGTGAAAGAAGCGGTCATGAGCGGCAGCAACGAACTCCCGGCCCCCGTCGCCCTGGTAACCGTCGCCACCAGCGGGATCGGCCGCGCGGTGGCGAAGAAGCTGGCCGCCGACGGCTTCTCGGTCCTGGTGCATGGCCGCGACGTGGCGCGCGGGGCAGCGGTGGTGGACGAGATCATCGTCGCGGGCGATCACGCCCGCTTCGCGGCGGCCGATCTGACCGAGGCGGCCGACATCGCGCGACTGGCGGCCGAGGCCGCGGACGTGGACGTGCTCGTGAACAACGCGGGCTTCTCCTGGTTCGGCCCGACCGCCGACCTTGTCCCGGCGACGTTCGACGCGATGTTCGGCGCCAACGTGCGCTCCGCCTATTTCCTGGTCGCGGCGATCGCGCCGCTGATGGCCAAGCGCGGGACGGGCGCGATCATCAACCTGGGCAGCATGGCCGGCCAGATCGGTCTGGCCGGGGGAGCGGCCTACGGCGCCACCAAGGCCGCGCTCGCCTCGTTGACCAGGTCCTGGTCGGCCGAATTCAGCCCGCAGGGCGTTAGGGTGAACACTGTTGCTCCCGGCCCCGCCTACACCGACGGCGCGGTGCCCGAGCGGACCGCGGCGCTCGGCCGCACCACCCTGCTCGGCCGTGCCGCCGAGGCGAGCGAGATCGCGGATGTGATCGCCTTCCTCGCGTCGCCGCAGGCCGCCTACATCACCGGCGCCGTCATCGCCGCCGATGGCGGTCGCACCGCCATCTAGCACCGCCATACAGCATCGCAAGCCAGGAAGCCATCCGCCGTCCAGATCGGCGCCAGCCGCAGGAGACGCATCCATGAACGAGACCACGCACGATGAGACCGCAGGCGCCGCGACAAGCAATCCATCGGGCACGGGGTCAGCTCGTGCGGGAACCAGGCCGGAGTACGCGCCGAGCTCCAGCGAGCGAGTCCGCGACCAAGTGGCGCGCTACGAGGCCACCGGCGGCGTGGAGGGCGGCGAGCTCGGCGGGCTGCCGGTGATCATCCTCATCACGACCGGCGCCCGCAGCGGGAACATCCGCAAGAACCCGATTATGCGAGTGGAGCGGGACGGCGTCTACGCGGCGATCGCGTCCTACGCCGGCAATCCGCAGAACCCAGGGTGGTATTACAACCTGCTCGCGCACCCATACGCGACCGTCCAGGACGGGCCGCAGCTCCGCCGGGTCCGCGCCCGCGAGCTGTTCGACGAGGAGAAGCAGGGCTGGTGGGCCGTCGCCGACGCGCTCAACCCGAACTACGCCCGCTACCGCGCCACCGCCGGCCGGGACATCCCGATCCTGGCCCTGGAGCCAGCGGAGTGGGCCGACGAGGTCCGCTGACCGGCGGAGGTGAGCTGACACCCCCCATCCCCTAGGCGAGCATCACCGCGGCGGTGACGTTTGTGGCAGATTATGCCCATGGTTCTCGACGAGTTCCCCCGTCAGCTGGCCAGGACTAGGTTCTTCACGCTCGGCGTTCCCCGGCGGTGACGATCTCGTCGGACGGCGGCCGCGTCTTGTTCCTGCGGACCAGCGGCGGGGAGGATCCGGTCAGCCGTCTGTGGCTCCTCGACCTAGCCGACGACGGCGGCTCCGAGCAACTGCTCGCCGACCCGACGGCTGCCTGGAACGCAGGATCGGGCGAGGTACCCGAGGCCGAGCGAACCCGCAGGGAGCGAGTCCGCGAGCTGGCGGCGGGCATCGTCGCCTACTCGGCCGACGAGGATAGCCGCACCGTGGCGTTCGCGCTCGACGGGCAGCTCTGGGTGCTTCGCGTCGGGCCGCGCGCCGCCCGAGACGACCTGGCTCGGCCTCAGCCCGCCGCGCTGCCGAGGCTGGTGCCGATCGCAGGGCCGGCGATGGAACCGCGCATCGACCGACCGGGCGGCGCGTGGCGTACGTGACCGACGGGACGCTGCACGTCGTCGAAACTCGACACCGGCGTTGACCGGGTGCTCGCCGCGCCCGAGCACGCCGAGGTCGGCTACGGCCTCGCCGAGCATGTCGCCGCCGAGTCGATGCTCCGGTACCGGGGTTTCTGGTGGGCGCCGGACGGCCGTCAGCTGCTGGCCGCGCGCGTCGACAACTCTCCGGTGCTGCAGTGGTGGATCGCCGACCCCGCCAATCCGCAGCGGGCGCCCCGTGCGGCTACGACCGCTCCTCGACCATCACCCGGGCCGCCGACCTGACCCGCCCGCTGCTGATGGTCCACGGGATAGCCGACGACAACGTGGTGGTGGCCCACACCCTGCGGATGTCGTCAGCGCTGCTCGCGGCGGGCCGCCCGCACCGGGTCCTGCCGCTGTTCGGCTCCACCCACACGCCGACCGACGAGAACACGATCAGCCAGCTGCTCCGCCATGAGCTCAGCTTTCTCACCGACGCGCTCGGGATCCCCGCGCGGCCGCAGCGGTAAGGACGAGAAAGGCTCGAGTTGAATGTTGTCGGGGTCTCGGAACACCACCGTGGAATAGGGAACGGGCGTGAGCTCGTCCCTGATACCGGTGTGTTCGTCCAGCCTGGCCAGCCACGCCGTTAACTCATCGCGGCTGCCGACGTTGAATAGAGTAAAGGCCGATGCCGGCAGTCAGGGATGGGCAGACGGGAGGCCGCCACCACCATGCGGATAGTCGTCCTCTCCGACACGCACGCGCCGCGGCGCTGGAAGTCGTGCCCGCCCGCGGTCGCGTCCCAGCTGCGCGGCGCGGATCGGATCTTGCACGCGGGCGACGTGTGCACGGCCGCCGTCCTCGACGAGCTGGCCCAGTACGCGCCGGTGACCGCGGTCGTCGGCAACAACGACGGTCCCGACGTCGCCGCCTGGGGCGCCGCCGACACGGCCGCGCTGACGCCGGAAGGCCTGCCGGTCGCGATGATCCACGACAGCGGCCCCGCCGCCGGCCGGCTGCCGCGGATGCGGGCCAGGTTCCCCGCGGCGCAACTCGTCGTTTTCGGTCACTCGCACATCCCGCTCGACGCCGCCGACGAGGCCCTGCGGATCTTCAACCCCGGCTCGCCTACCGACCGGCGCCGCCAGCCTCACGGCACGCTCGGCGTGCTGCACGTCGCGGACGGAACCCTCGTCGACGCCCGGATCATCGAGGTCAGCTAGCGGAAAGGCAAGCAGAAAGGCAGAAAAGCGAGCCCAAAAGCCAGCCGGCACAGCTAGTCGCCCGGGATCTGCTCGTTGAGCCAGTCGAAGATGCGCTCGCCGCGCAGGCCGGCCGCGGCGGGCTCGCGGTGCGAGTCGGCGCCCTCATCCTCGGTGAACGCGATGATCGCTCGCGTGCCGGTGCCGGTGAGCTTGCCGAACAGCTCCTGGGACTGCCCCGGCCAGAACTGCTCGTTCTCGGGGTCGGTGATCAGGACCGGAGTCCTGATCTGAGCGATCAGCTCGTCGGTGAGCGCGTAATCGCGCGCGCCGGAGAAGAACTCGTAGGGCGAGCTGACGCCGTAGGGCCGCATGCGCAACGCGAGCTGCGACCGGGTTGACGTGGAGATCTTCACGTTGCCGGCCGCCTTCTGCTCAAGACGATCGGCGGTGGCCGCCCACTCGTAGACCCACGAGCTCGCCTTGCCGTCACGGATGCGGTCGACCGTCGTGAGGACCTCACCCACGTCCGCCGCCTGCCAGTACACCGAGCCGAGGGCCATCTCGGTTAGGAAGTTGAAATCATCGTGCTTGAAGAACGGCCGCATGCAGACTCTCCCCCCACCGCCGACCACGGGCCGAGTCGGTTGCTCTCACTCTCCCCCTAGTGCTGCGAGGCAGAACCCGCGAGCCGGTACCTGACACCTTCGCCCGTGGTCACATGGTGTCGGACGACACCGGCCCGGTCGACGCGGCCAGGCGACGGCCCTGGATTAGAGCGACGGTTTAGCATAAAACCGCCTGAACCGGTCTGATTTCCTTGACCGGCCCCATTGAGGAGCAACACAACGTGGATATCGAGGAACGCCTGGTCGAAGAGACCGCCCAGGCCAATCGCGCGCTGGGCGCCAGCGGCCAGAGCGACATGGTCTGGGGTCACGCCTCTATTCGCGATCCCGAGGGCCGAGGGGTCTGGATGAAGGCCGCAGGATGGTCGTTCGACGAGGTCACCCCCGACCGGGTGGCGCTGGTCAGCCCGGCCGGCGAGGTGCTCGGCGGCCACGGCCCGCGGCATATCGAATACCCCATTCACACCGAGGTAATGAACGCCAGGCCCGACGTCAACAGCGTCGTGCACACGCACGCCCCGGCGGCGGTCTCCTTCGCCGCGCTTGACGTACCGCTGCTGGCGATCTCGCACGACGGGGTGGAATTCGCCGAGCCGCAGATCCCCCGCTTCACCAGAACCGGCGCCCTGATCAGCTCGGTCGAACTGGGCCGCGCCCTGGCCAAGGCGATCGGCGACGGGGTCGGCTGCCTGATACCGCAGCACGGGCTGGTCACCGTCGGACCCGATGCGGCGACCGCCGTGATGCGCGCGGTACTGCTCGCCCGGGCGTGCCACAACCAACTGCAGGCGATGGCGGCCGGCCCGATACGACTGTCGTCCGATTCGGCCGAGATCGCGCTGAAGAAACGGCAGGTCTGGCCGGAATCCCAGATCAACGCCGGCTACGCCTACCTATGCCGCCAAGGATCCGCGCAATGAGGGAGATCAGCTTCAACACGACCGTCGACTACTCCTACCTCGCATGAACGCCTACGACGTGGCCGTGGTCGGCGGCGGTCCGGTGGGCATGTGGCTCGCGGCCGAGCTGCACCGCGCCGGCGTCCGCCCGGTGGTGCTCGAACGGCGGGCGGCGCGGCCGCCGCATTCGAAGGCGCTCACGATCTACCCGCGCACGGTCGAGCAGTTCGCGATGCGCGGGATCGAAGACCGCTGGCTGGCCGAGGGCAGGCCGGTGCCGTCGTCGCACTTCGCGCTGCTGAAGAACCGGCTCGACCTCTCGTTCCTCGACACCCGCTACCCTTACACGCTCTTCCTCCCGCAGCGGCGGACCGAGGAACTGCTCGAGGAGCACCTGGCCGAGTTGGGCGTGCCGTACCTGCGAGGGCACGCCGTCAACGGCCAACGACAGGCGGACCACGGCATCGACCTCGACGTCGACACGCCGGACGGGCCGACCGTCATCCGCGCCTCCTACGTGGCGGGCTGCGACGGCGCCAAGAGTGTGGTCCGCGCCGCCGCCGGGATCGACTTCGCCGGGACGTCGGACACCTGGCAGACGGTCCTGGGCGATGTCGAGCTGAGCGACCCGCCGCCCACTCCGGCGCTCACCCTGGACCAGCCGGGCGGCGCGCTCTACCTGGTGGCGATCGGCGGCGGCCGGCATCGGGTGGCCCTGATCGACCACGCGACGCTGTTCGACCCGGACGACGGACCGGTGACGTTCGAAGAGCTGCGGGTGAGCACGCTGCGGGTCGCGGGCACGCTTCGGCATGCGGGAGACCCCCGACGCCTGGCTGAGCCGGGTCGGCAACGCCACCAGGCAGGCGGCCCGCTACCGGGCCGGGCGGGTGCTGCTGGCCGGGGACGCGGCCCACATCCACTATCCGGCCGGGGGACAGGGCCTCAACCTGGGGCTGCAGGACGCCACCAACCTGGCCTGGAAGCTGGCGGCCGAGATCCGGGGCTGGGCGCCGCCCGGCCTGCTCGACAGCTACCACGACGAGCGCTACCCGGTCGGCCTGGAGGTGATCGAGGACTCCCTCGCGCAGTGCGGGCTGATCGCCAACCCAAGCCGGGAGGGCATCGCGCTCAGGGACCGGTTCAACCGGATACTCGGCGCGAATCCCGCCCTGTGCCGCGAGCTTGCCCAGCGACTGTCCGGCCTGGCCGTCCGGTACCCGGCGGCCGACCCGGCCGCGGGCATCCGGGTCCCCGACCTTGAGCTGCGCGACGCCCCCGCCGCGACGGTCTTCTCCCTGCTCCGCTCGGCGAAGTTCGTGCTGCTCAACCTCGGATCGCCCGCCGACGCCCACGCCGACGCCCCGGCCGGCTACGCGGACCGGCTGGACGTGGTGACCGCGCAACTGGCCGCGCACCACCCGGACTGGAGCGGCATTCGCTCGATGCTCATCCGGCCAGACGGTTACCTCGCGTGGTCCACCCGCGACGGCGAGGCGCCGCCGCTGACTGCCTGGCTGGGCCAGCCATAATTCAAAGATCAAGATCAACAGCAGGATTTTCCCGAACGGACCGTGCACTCCGCCCTCTCACCCCATGGCCGTCCCGGCGCCTCCTCCCCGCCTGAACCTCGTCCGGCCGGGTTCTGGCCAGCAGAATTTTCCGCTCGCCATCGTGGCCAGGGACCCCGTTATGAGCGTTGACTGGAATCATGACGACCTCGTTTGACTTTGCCTCGCCGGTGCACCTGAAGGCGGTGGCGGGGCCGACCTGCCAACGGTGACCCCCGCCCTCGAGGACCTCTGCCCTGCGCGTGCAGTCCTGAACCGGCCGCGCGGCCGGGCCGAGGCTAGCCAGCCAGATCGATTCTGGCGGCCGTATCAGATGCCGGCAGGTGCGGCTGGGCCGGGCCTAAGGGCCTGCGGGGCGGGTAACGTCCGGAGGGCTGGCTGGCACTGGAAGGTGAGGGCCTTTCGCCTCGTCATCGCTCCTGGGAGGATGCCCAATGGCCACCGTCCGCGTCGCGCATGCTGAACCGCTGCCCGGGAAGCTGCCGAACGGGGATCTCCTTACGGTCGGCCACCTGGTCGTGCTCGCTGACGACGCAGGGCACCGTGCGGTGCCGATCTGGCTGCCGGGCGGGACCGAGCCGGGCGTGGACGACCTGGCCCGGCTCGTGGAAATGCGGAACCGGCCACCCGAGGAGGGCGCGGGCGTCGCCGTCCCCGAAGAACTCGCGGCCCGGCTGCTGGGGGTGGCCGGCGCCAGCGTCACCGGGGTTGTTATCGAGGTGACCCCGCCTGACGCCGGCGCCCTGGGGCCGGAGGTTACGCGGACGCGCGTGGAAGTCTCTGGCCGCTCCGGGGTCAGGCACGTCGCCGCAGGGCTTGGCCTTGGCCTGGCCATCGCGGTCACCGCCGGGGCCCCGATCCGGCTGCCGGACGCGGTCATGGGCTGGCTGGGCGCGCCAGTCACGGGTGATGACCTGCTCACCCCGTTCCTGGACCGCGTCCCGCCCGCCGTCGCAGAGCGGCCCGTGCCCGGCAGGCGGCCCCGGTATGAGCCGCGCAACATGGACTTCGCCGACGGACTGGACCGCTGGAACCTTGCCGTGGACCTGGGCGGGTGGAACCTTGAGGTCCCGGAAGGCTACGTGGCCGGTGTCGGGGGCCAGTCCGCGACCTTGGCGTCGGCCGCCTTGCGGCCCGCCGGGAGCGCCCTCTTGCTCCAGGAAATCTACGCCGAGGACTACCGGGGCGGGGCGGTGACGTTCAGCGGCGAGATCCGTACCGATGACCTGACCGCGCAGGCGGGGCTGCGGCTGCTGGTCTTCAGGTACCCGCCGGATGGGTGGCGGGGCGGCCCTGTCCGTGCGGACCGCGGCGTCGCCGTCTCCGGACGCACCGAATGGACCCGCCATGAGATCACCGCGCTGGTCCCTGGCGACGCCAGCATGATCGTGTTCGGCATCGAGCTCACCGGTCCCGGCCTGGTCGCGCTGCGGAATCCGGCACTGGGAAACCGGGCACCGGGAAACCCGGCACAGCGCCAGGCCGCGACGTCATGAGTGAGGGGATCTCCGACGGCGACCTGGTCCGGCTCGCTCGCGACGGCGACGCGGTGGCGTTCCGCTTGCTGGTGGAGCGGCACCTGCCGATGGCCCGCGCCCGCGCCCGGCGGCTGTGCGCCAACCCGAGCGACGTGGACGACATCGTCCAGGAGTCGTTCCTGCAGGCGTTCCTGGCCCTGGGCCGGCTCAGGGACCCGGACCGGTTCCCGGGCTGGCTGGCGGGCATCGTGCTGAACGCCTCCCGCGCGCTGCGACGAGGCCCGCAGGTGGCCCTGCTGCCCGACTGGCCCGAGCCGCTCCACCCGGCCGCCACCGACGGCCAGCCCTCGGCGGAGGACCTGGACCGGGCCGACGCGCTGCGCGCGGCTGTCGCCAGCCTGCCCGCCGGGCAGCGGCACGCGGTCGCCCTGCACTACTACGCCGACCTGCCGGCCGGCCGGGCCGGCGGGTCGCCCGGCGCGGCCAGGGCCAGCCTGCACAAGGCCCGGCGGCGGCTGCGCGACTACCTCAGCGAGCACCGCCCCGATCTCGCCTCAGGCAGGAGGATCCCCATGACCGCTGTTCGCGTCGCGCGCGTCGAGCGCCGCATCCCGCCCGGCCCGGTCCCGGACCGCGACCATACCCACGCCCTAGTGCTCGCTGACGACGCGGGCCACCGGGAGTTGCCCATCTTGCTGCTGTGGCACGACGGCGTCCGGATCTCGGCGGCGTTCGAGCGCGGCCCGGAACACGGGAACACCGGAACCATCCGGGACGCCGGAGCGGAGGCCGGCACCGCCGAGGAACTCACCCGCCAGCTGCTGCATGCCGCCGGGGCCAGGATGACCGGCGTGGACATTGACGAACTCGGCCCCGGGGTGCCCGTGGCGCGGATCGGGCTCACCGGCCCGGACGGCAGCGGGAACGTCACGGCACGGCTGCCTGACGGCCTGGCCATCGCCGTCACGGCGGGCACGCCGATCCGGGTGGCCGACGCGGTCATGGACCGGCTGGCGGTGCCAGCCTCACCCGGCACCGTGTCCGGGCTCTCCGCACCGGCACCCGAGCGGGCGGCCAGCGAACTCAGCCCGCGCAGGCCCCGCTACGAGCCGCGCAACATGACCTTCGCCGAGGGCCTGTCCGGATGGCTGCTTGACGGCAGCTTCCGGCAGCACCCGGAGGACCACTGGAAGGACTACGCCGCGGCCGCTGATAACGGCACGGCCGCGCTGCACGCCGCGACGCCGGACCCGGCCGGCTTCGCCGTCCTCGCCCAGATCATGTGGGCCGACGACTACCGGGGCAGCGTCGTCAGCTTCCGGGGCCGGCTCCGCAGGGGCGGTGACGCGGGCCTCGCCGGGCTGTTCGTGCGGGTCGAGACCGAGTCCGGACCAGGCCTGAGCAACCCGCTGAACCTCGACGACGCGCTCGCTGACGCCGGCACCGCCAGCAGCACCGCCGCCGCCAGCCCGGACTGGGCCCAGCACGAGGTGATCGCCCACGTTCCCGGCGACTGCTGCATCGTCATGTTCGGCATGTTCCTGGCTGGCAGCGGGCGGATCGAGCTACGCGAGCCGGAACTGGCCCCGGGCACATAGCCACGCCGCACAGACCGGCACGAGCCCGAAGGCGGCGGCCCGCACCAGCCCAGCTCCGGCACAGCCAAACGCCGGATGAGGGAAATGACAACTTCCCCGCACCAGAGACCAGACATTCAGGCTCTCCAGATGACAATAAGGCCGCACCGAAATGACGTCTTCGCTGAATCCCTACACCCGGCGCCTCCTCCTCGCCCGACTTCGACCAGCCGGGTTCTGGCCAGCAGAATTTTCCGCTCGCGAACGTGGCCGGGGACCCGGTCATGAGCGTTGACTGGAATCATGACGACCTCGTCCGACTTTGCCTCGCCGGTCCACCTGAAGGCGGTGGCGGCGGCCGACCAGCCAACGGTGACCCCCGCCCTCGAGGAGCTCTACCGAGGCTTCGAGCAGGAGCTGCTCATCCCGCTGTGGACCGAGATCGGCGACCTGATGCCCGTCCACCCGAGGTCGAAGGCGCTGCCGCACCGGTGGCGGTGGGACGCGCTGCGGGCGCTGGCCGCCCGGGCGGGCGAGCTCGTCCCGGTCGGCCGCGGCGGCGAGCGCAGGGCGATCGCCCTCGCCAACCCGGGCCTGGCCGGCCGCCCGTTCGCCACCCCGACGCTGTGGGCGGCGATCCAGTTCCTGCTGCCGGGGGAGAACGCCCCCGAGCACCGGCACACCCAGCACGCCTTCCGGTTCGTGCTCGAGGGCGAGGGCGTCTGGACGGTGGTCAACGGCGACCCGGTGGCGATGCGCCGGGGCGACTTCCTGCCCCAGGCGGGCTGGAACTGGCACGCCCATCACAACGCGACATCACACCCGATGGCCTGGATCGACGGCCTCGACATCCCGCTGCAGTACCTCACCGAGGCGCAGTTCTTCGAGCCCGGCCGGGACGAGATCAGCGAGCAGGAAAAGATCACGCCCGAGCGCTCCCGGGCCGAGCGCCTCTGGGGCCACCCGGGCCTGGCCCCGGTCGCGACGGCCGCCGGGCCGATCGGGCCGGGCTCGCCGCTGCTGGCCTACCGCTGGGAGCATACCGACCGCGCGCTCCGCGATCAGCTCACGCTGGAGCACGAGGGCTACCAGCAGGCCACCGTCGAGCCCGGGCACGCCGCCGTCCGCTACACCGACCCCGCCACCGGCGGCGACGTGCTGCCGACGATCCGGGTGGAAATGCACCGGATCGCCCGCGCCGCCCAAACCAGGCCGGTCCGGGAGACCGGATCCTCCGTCTACACCGTCTTCGACGGCGCGGGCACCGTCACCGTGGGCGACCACACCTGGTCGGTCACCCGTGGCGACCTGTTCGTGGTGCCCTCCTGGCAGCCGTTCTCGGCCCGGTCGGAGGCGGCCCGCGCCGACTCCGACGCAGGGGCGCTCGACCTGTTCAGGTTCAGCGACGCCCCGGTCTTCGAGGCGCTCAAGCTCAACCGCGCCAGCACGGAAGACGCCGCCCGGTGACGCTCGACCGGCCGGACGCCATCGTCGTCGGCGGCGGCATCGGCGGCCTGTCGGCCGCGTTCGCGCTGGCCCGCGCCGGCCTCAGCGTCCGGGTGCTTGAGCGCGCGGGCGAGTTCGGCGAGGTCGGCGCGGGCCTGCAGCTCGCCCCCAACTGCACCCGCATCCTCGACGACTACGGCCTGCTCGACGAGGCCGCGCAGTTGGGCGTGCGGCCGACCAGCATGGTCATGAAGGACGCCCTCGACGGCACGGTGCTGACCAGCCTTGACCTCAGGCACCTGGAACGCCGCTACGGCTACCCCTATCTGGTCATCCACCGCTCCGACCTGCACGGCCTGTTTCTGCGAGCCTGCCGCCAGGCCGGCGTCGACCTGCGCACCAGCCAGCACGTCACCGCGTACGACAGCACCGGATCGGGCGCCAGGGTGACGCTGGCCGACGGCGCCGAGCACGCCGCGAGCCTGGTCATCGCCGCCGACGGACTGCATTCGACCGCCCGCAGGCAGCTCGTGGGCGACGAGCCGGTCAGCTCCGCCTACGTCGCCTACCGGGGCGCCGTCCCGATCGAGAAGGTGCGCGAGAACAACGTCTCCGAGACCGACGTCGTGGTCTACATCGGCCCGCGCTGCCACTTCGTCCAGTACCCGCTGCGCGGCGGCCAGATGTTCAACCAGGTGGCGGTCTTCGAGTCGGCCAAAGCGGTGGCGGGCGAGGAGGACTGGGGCACCCCGGACGAGCTCGACCGCGCGTTCGCGCACGCCACCGAGAACATCCAGCGGGGCCTGCCGCTGATGGGGCGGGACCGCTGGTGGCGGATGTTCGACCGCGACCCGATCGAGACCTGGGTCTACGGGCGGATCGCGCTGCTGGGCGACGCCGCCCACCCGCCGCTGCAGTACATCGCGCAGGGCGCGATCATGGCCATCGAGGACGGCTACGTGCTGGCCGAGCACCTGGCTGCCAGCCCCGGCGCCGACCGCATCGACGACGCGCTCGCCGCCTACCAGGCGGTCCGGCCCGAGCACACAAGACGGGTGATCACCACCTCCCGCGCCTGGGGGAAGCTGTGGCACCTGGACGGCGACAAGCGCGACCGCAGAAACAAGATCCTCCGCGCCCGCGACACCTACGACTACTCCTTCATCGACTGGCTCTACTCCACGACGGCCCTCACCCCAGCCCAGGAGCCAGAGCTGTTCAAACCCATTCCGCTAGACGCCCTAGCCCCCGCCACGTCGTCCTAGCCACCCCGAGCGAGAACGCCGGTCACAGCAGCCGGGTTGGCAGCGGCTCCGGTCGGAGACCTCCGGTCAGTTGTGGAGGGTACGAAAGCGACCGGGTTCCGCCGGATCTCGGTCGACGACTTGGACCGGCGCCCAGGCCCATTGCCAAACGCTGATACCTGGCACGCGGGAGAACCGGATCTGCCCGCGGGTGCCTTCGACGGCAACGCGCGGCCAGAATCCCGTCGTGCGGGCACGGCCCCCGCCGTGAGCACGCAGCACATCGGCGAGGACGGCGACCGTGTCGTAGCCCTCGAAGGCGACGAAGGAGGGCGCCTCAGCCAGTCGCTCGCGCAGGGCCGCCTCGACTCGGACGCCGAGCGGGCCGAGGCGCTCGGGCAGGTAGCGCAGGAACGGGATCGCGGCGCCGTCGTCGCCCAGCAACGTCGCCCATTCGGCGAACTCCGGCTGCCCGGCCGGAGCGCCGATCATGATCTCGGCCAGGCGCTGGTCGCGGCGGACGGACCTGACGATCGAAACGGCCGGGTCCGGGTAGCCGACCAGCAGCAGGAGCGCGGTCGCGCGATGGCCGGCCAGCTCCTCGCACAGCGCCGCAGGGGCGAGCGCGCGCGCGTCGAGTTCGATGACGGTGCCGCCGCGGGGAGCGAGGTAGTCCCGCAGAATACGGACCCCGGATGCCCAGTAGACACTGGGCTCGGCCGCCACCGCGACCCGGCGGTGGCCCGCGCCGAGGAGGAAGTCCGCGTAGATCTGCCAGCCGTGGGACTGGGCCGGGGCGAGCCGTGCGACCCATTCCGTCGGCTGCTCGGTGAGCGCGTCGAGAACCGCTGACGAGCACAGGAACGGCAGGCCGAGGGCGTCGGCCCGGGCGGCGGCGGCGCGAGCGACGACGCTGTGGTACTCACCGGCCAGGGCGGCCACTCCCAGCCGAGCCAGTTCATCCACGGCCTCCGTGGCCCGCTGCGGATCAGCCGCGGTGTTTCGGACCACGAGCTCGAGCGGCCGCCCGGCGATCCCGCCGCCGTCGTTGACATCACGCGCCGCCAGCTCGAGTCCGGCCAGCAGGTGCCGCCCTGCCTCCACCCAGCCGGGCCTGGTCAGCGGAACAAGGGCGCCGATCCGGACGGCCGACGCGCCCCTCCGCTCCGCGTCGGACGGCGATGGTGCCGTATTCAGGCGCTGGGCGTCTCCTTCGTGGGGTGCCACGGGGTTATACCGTGCCGGGTGGGACGATCCAGCGTGTCGGCTGCTCGGTGCAGCGGGCGATGGTGTCGAAGTCCCGGTCGTAATGCAGGATCTCCAGCCCGCGGGCGCTGGCGGTCGCCGCGACGATCAGGTCGGGGATCGAAGCCGACCGGTGCTGGGCGTGTCCGGTGAGCGCCTCTTGGATCTCTGCGGCCCGCTCCCAGATGTCTCCGGGAATGTCGACTCGGTCGAGGGAGGCTTCGAGCTGCTCCCTCATCCGGGCCCGTTCCTGGATGTTCCTGGCGGAGTACAGCATCTCAAGTTCGGTGACGCCGCAGATACCGACCAGCGCCCGGGCTATGAGGGGTTCCAATTCCTCGCGGACAGCGGGCAGGTGGAGTCGCGCGAGCGCGCTCTTGTCGGCGAGGTAGCGGATCACCCCCACATCTGCTCCTCGGACCCGGGCTCAAGGAGGAAGTCATACGCGCCCGACTCGCCCAGGGCTACCAGGTCGCGAACGGCCGCTACGCGGATCACCTCGCGGAACGCGGCGCTGATGGTCTCCCGGATGGACTCGGTGCCGAGGATGTCGCGCACCTTGTCCAGCTTCTCCATATCGATTTCCACGCTGGTCTTGGCCATCCATACACCTCGCTTTTAGATATCTCATCCGCCTACCATTTTACATCCAGTCTTCACCTTCCTGGATACCGGCGTCGACATCCTTGAAGCGGCGTGCGGCTTTCCGGCTGAGCGCCGAGCCGGAGACTCCTAGTCTTGTGCCGTGAAGCTGGGGATCATCGCCGACATCCACGGAAATGACGTCGCCCTGCGCGCGGTCCTGCAGGACGCGAGCCGCTTCGAGGTGGACTGCTGGTGGGCCCTAGGCGATCTGGTCCTGTTCGGCCCGCGCCCGGCCGAGGTCCTTGAGCTCCTGGACGGACTGCCCGGCATCAAGATGCTGCGCGGGAACACCGACCGCTACGTCCTGACCGGCGAGCAGCCCGCCCCGCATGCGACCCTCGCCGACGCGGCCGTAAGCGTCGACCTGGTGGAACGATACGCGGCCATGGCGGCGGGGATCGGTTGGACCCGGGGCGTCCTGGACCAGGTCGGCCTGCTGGGGATCCTGGACGACCTCCCGGCGCAGCTGCGCCTGCGGCTCCCGAGCGGAGCCGCCGTCCTGGGCGTGCACGCCTCACCCCGGGCGGACGACGGCCCAGGGATCGAACCCGCCATCCCCGACGAGCAGCTCGGGCGCCTGCTCGCCGGATCCGGCGCCGACGTCGTGATCGGCGGCCACACCCACGCGGCCACCGACCGCATGATCGACGGCATCCGCGCCCTCAATCCGGGCAGCACAGGCCTGCCCCGGTCCTGCGGCATGACGAGCTGGCTTCTCATCGAAGACAACGGCGACGCCATGACGGCGACACACCACAGCACGCCCTACGATGCCCAGGCGGTTGCCGCTGACCTGCACGGCCGACGCCACCCCAACGCGGAATTCGTCGCCGCCCTCCTCACCGGACAGCGCCAGATGTAAGCAGCTCAGCGCGCGCGAGGGTCCATAATCGGGAAGATGACCGAGGACCGGATCCAGGTCGCGCTGGCAGACGACGACGTCCTGCTGCGCGAGGGTCTCGCGAGCCTGCTCGAGCGCTCGGGCTTCGACGTCGTAGGGCAGTGCGCGGACGCGCCGCAGCTGCTCGCGCTAGTGCGCGAGCGGCAGCCGGAACTGGTGATCGTGGACATCCGGATGCCTCCCGGTTACTCCACTGAAGGCCTCGAGGCAGCCCGGGAGATTCGCGCGGAATTTCCGGAGATCGCCATCCTTGTCCTTTCCGCGCATGTCGAGGTCGAGCACGCTCTTGGTCTCCTGGCCAGCGGCCAGCGCAGCGGTTACCTGCTGAAAAGCCGGATCATCAACGTCGACGACTTCGTTGATACGCTCAAGCGCCTGGTGCGGGGTGCCTCGGTGGTCGACCCGGCTCTGGTCGCCGAGCTTGTCACGGCCCGCCACGCGGACGATCCGCTCGACGTGCTGTCTCCCAGGGAGCGCGAAGTCCTGGCGCTGATGGCGGAGGGGCGCTCAAACAGCGGGATCGCGCAGAAGCTGTGGGTGACCGAAGGGACCGTGGAGAAGCACATCGGCAGCATCCTGATGAAGCTTCGCCTGCCGGAAACCGATGATATGCACCGGCGTGTGCTCGCTGTGCTCACCTTTCTTGACGCGCTTTAGCGGACCTTGCCGAGGAGTCGCCGGATGCCATCCGCAGAAAGCTCGGCCTTTGGCAAGAAGCCGAGCGCGGGGCTCTCGGCGACCAGGTCGGCATAGTCCTCCTCGGTGTCCGACGAGATCATGATGACCGCCAGCTCGCGGGGATGGCCTTCGGCGAGGCGGCGCGCGAGATCAAAACCGTTTTCTTCGCCCAGCATGATATCGACGAGAACGACATCTGGCTGCAGCTCGCTGGCCCGCAGCAGCGCCTCGCCAATGGTTGATGCCGTGCCAGTGACCCTCACCCCATCCGGGTCAAGGACGCGGCGCGCGGTTTCGACGAATGCCTCGTTGTCGTCGACGAGAAGACAGCGCATGAGCACCTCACCAGCATTGCTGCCAGCAGGGCCTGCCGGCATTGGGGCTAGCCAGAATCACCACGGTTCCTGGTGGAATTCCGCCGAGCGCGAACGATCCGCGCTCACTCGGAGGATGCTCCCTCCAGACGCCGCCTGCCCCGTCCCGCGGCGTGCTCGACAGCGGCCCGCGTGGTCAGCATGTCAATCTCGGTAAGTTCGAGATGAAGCCTGCGAACCTCATCCTGGCCCCAGATCGGGGAGTCAAACCGGTGATGGGTGATCGCCGTCAGCATGAGGAACCGGGCCTCGCCCGAGTCATAGCCCTGGTCTAGCCAGTCGGTGCGCTCCATAGCCTTCCTGCCCGCCGCGACCTGGGCCGCGGCCCGTTCCGTCCAGTGTCGTCGACCTGGCCGGCTCCGCGTGCTCCGCGGCCGGCCAGGTCCTGAGAAAAGAATCACCCAGCGCTTGCCAGCTTTCATCGGGGCCAGCTTCCGTTCCCGCTTGGTGCTGACTCCACTGACGGCATTAGGGGTAGCCAGAAGTGGGTCTTGGTGTCTCCCCCGTGGATTGCGCCAGGTCAATCAGGGATCGTCGTCCTTATGCGAAGCCAACCAGCGGAGGTCATCATGTGCGAACATCAGCCTCGGTGCGCAGATGCACTGGCGCCGGATCGCATGGCCGCGCACGTCGTGGCCGGTCATCCCGAGCAAGGATGGAGCCTGCTCTGCAACGGCATCGTCGTGTTCGACGATGCCGGTGCACTGCTCCCGGACGGCCGGGCGCTCGATCCTCGTGCCAACGGCACCCTGACGGCATGCGTGCTCTTCGAGGCTGCGTGACCTGGGGGACGACCCCGCATCCGGACCGGCCCACCCGGGCCTGGCTCCGCGCCGACCAACCACACAATAAAAAGCTCCGCCCCGGCGCCCCCACCCGCGGCGGATAGGTGCCCCGGGCCGAGCTGCTTCCCCCACGCGGCCGACCCCCCGGCCCGGGGCACCCCCTGCATTAGCGGAGTGTGAGTAGTTGTGAGCATTGCGTCACGCGAGTAGCGTCGTTGAGGATTAACGCTGTTGGGGGAGGGCATGCCCGCTGATCGCTGGTTCGGGGTCGGGTCCTGTGAGGGTGCCCAGGAACGGGCGGGTGCCCGTGCGGTCGACGACGCCCTCATTCACGACGATCCGAAGCTGCTGATCGTCTTCTGTTCGCAGGCACACGACCTTCGGCAAGTGCTGCGGCAGATCCGTAAGCGGGCAGGCGACGTCCCCCTGATCGGCTGCACGACCGCCGGGGAAATCGCGACCGCCGGCCCGAGCGACGCCAGCGTGGTCGTCACGGCCCTGGGCGGCAGCGGGTTCGCGGTGCGGACGGCTGTCGCCACCGAGGTGTCGGGCAACCTGCGGGAGGCGGGAGCGCACGTGGCGCGGAGCCTGCCCGATCGCGCGGATCTCCCGCACCAGGTGGTGCTGCTGCTCAGCGACGGTCTGGCCGGCGACCAGCAGGAAGTTGTCCGCGGCGCGCACGGCGTTCTCGGGGCGGCGGTGCCGCTCGTCGGGGGCTGCGCGGGCGACGACCTCAAGATGAGCCGGACATTTCAGCTCTACGACGACCGCGTCCTGTCCGACTCGGTGGTCGCGGCCGGGATCGCCTCGAACGCGCCTCTCGGCATCGGCGTCCGTCACGGCTGGCGGAGGGTCGGCGAGCCGATGCTCGTGACCTCCAGCAGGAGCAACCGTGTCCACACCCTCGACGACCGGCCCGCGCTCGACGCCTACCTCAAGCACCTCGGCGCCGCCGAACCGGCGCACCAGGATCAGGAGGGGCTGGCGCGGCTCGCGCTCACCCATCCACTCGGCCTGGGCCGCGCGAACGGCCCGGACCAGATGTGTTTCATCGGCGGCGGAGACTTCGCTGAGCGGTCGCTTTCCTGCATCGCCGAAGTCCCGCAAGGCGCCCTGGCGTGGATCATGGAGGGCGATGCCCGGTCGGTGCTCGAGGCCACCGAGGCCGCGTGCGGCGACTCCCTCGTCGCGCTGGGCGGACGTCCTCCGCTTGGCATGATCGCCTTCGACTGCATCGGTAGGCGCGCAGTCCTCGGCAAGGAGGGCATCCGCACCGAGATTGACCGGCTTGCCGCGATGGGGTCGGGCGCGCCGGTGGCGGGGTTCTACACCTACGGCGAGATCGCCAGGACGCGAGGTGTCCGCGGCTTCCACAACCAGACCCTCGTGGTCCTGTCGGTCGGCTGAGATGGCCAGTTCGGCGTGGCCGACCCAGCAGCTCGCGGAGTTCGTCGCCAGCGTCTCGCCAAGCACGACCGAGACGGCGGCCGCCCGGGCGGCGGTCGAGCGCGCGGCCGAGGTGCTCGACGCGGAAGTGGCGGCGATCATGGCCGGCGGCGAACTCCTCGCAGCCGTGGGTTACCCGGAAGGCGCCGAGCCCGTCGACCAGCTCAGGCGTATACGGCCAGGTGCGCTGGACTCCCGGCTAAAGGTGCCCGGTGTCGGCTGGTGCGCGGTCGCGGCGGCGAGTCTCGCGTATCCGCCCGGCGCGACGCTGATACTCGCGCGGCCTCGGGGCCTGACGCGCCAGGAAAGGGCTCTGCTGGGCGGGATGGCACGCGTCGCGGCGATGACGATGACTATGCTCCACGTCCTTGACTACGAGCGCGCCGCGCGCGAGGAAGTGGAGCGTCTCGCGCGGGAGCAGGCGGCGCTGCGGCGAGTGGCGACCCTCGTCGCCCGTGGTGCCCTGCCCGACGACGTGTTCGCCGCCGTCGCCCAGGAAGTCGGGAGCGGGCTGCCTGACGCAGACTTCGCGATGGTTGCCCGCTACGACCCCGACCGCAGTGTCGAGATCGTGGGCGGATGGAGCCGAGCGGGCGGCCTCGTGCTCGTCGGCCGCCGTTCGGTGCTCGGCGGCCAGAACGTCAGCACACTCGTGTTCGAGCGCAATGGGCCGGCCCGCATCGATGACCATCTCATCGAAGGCGCCGACGATCTCACGATGGCCATCCGTGAGATCGGCATGCGCTCATCGGCCGGCGCGCCGATCAGCGTGGAGGGCCGCCTGTGGGGGGTAATGATCGTCGCGTCGACGCGTGAGAACGCACTCCGCCCCGGCACGGAGGACCGGCTGGCCGAGTTCACCGAACTGATAGCCACCACGATCGCGAACACCCACGCGCGCCTGGAAGTGACTGCCCTCGCCGACGAGCAGGCGGCGCTGCGACGGGTGGCTACGCTCGTCGCCCGCGGCGAGCCACCGCGCGGGGTGTTCGCGGCGGTCGCGCAGGAAGTCGGCCGGCTGCTTCCCGCCGATCTCACGCTCATCGGCCGCTACGAGGACGACGTAGTGACGGGCATCGCCGGGTGGAACGCCACCGGAGAACCTGTGCAGACCAAGGCCAGGGTGAGGCTAGGCGGGCGGAACGTCACGCACGCGGTCTACAAGACCGGTCGTCCCGCACGGCTCGACAGCTACGCGGACGCCTCCGGCGACACCGCCGCCGACGCACGCGACAGGGGCATCAGTTCATCGGTCGGAGCGCCGATCAGCGTCGAGGGACGCCTGTGGGGCATCATGGTCGCGGCCTCCGTTCACGGGCGGCTGCTGCCGCCCAACACAGAGGAACGCCTGGCGGGCTTCACCGAGCTCGCCGCCACCGCGATCGCCAACGCCGAGGCTCGTGAAGAGCTGCGGCGTGTCGCCTACGAGCAGGCAGCCCTGCGGCGAGTGGCGACGCTGGTCGCGCAGGGGGCGCCGTCCGCGGCGGTGTTCGACGCCGTCACCGAGGAGGTTGGCCGGCTGCTCCCGGCCGATGTCACGGTGCTGTGCCGGTACGACCCCGACGACTACGTCGCCCGGGTCGGCGCGTGGAGCAGGGGTTCTGATCCGATACCCGGTGGCGGACGGACGCGACTGGGCGGCCAGGACGTCGCCACTCTTGTGTTCGAGACCGGCCGGCCGGCGCGCGTGGACGACTGCTGCGAAGACGCGGACCCGGGCACGCTCGGCTGGCGCGCCGCGGGCATGCGCTCGAGGGTGGGCGCGCCGATCAGCGTCGCGGGGCGGCTGTGGGGCCTAGTGGTCGTGATGTCCACGTCTGATGAGCCGCTGTCCCCGGACACGGAGGCCCGGCTCGTGGGGTTTACCGAGCTCGTCGCCACGGCGATTGCCAATGCCCAGGCGCACGCTGAGCTGACCGCGTCCCGTGCCCGCATCGTCGCCACCGCAGACCAGACCAGGCGCCGCATCGAGCGCGACCTGCACGACGGCGCGCAGCAGCGGCTCGTCACGCTCGCGCTGCAGCTACGCGCGGCTCAGGCTGCGGTGCCCCCGCAGTTTGACCGGCTCAACGCGGAGCTCGACCGCGTTGCGGTGGGCCTATCGGGCACGCTCGATGAGCTGCGTGAGTTCGCGCGTGGTATACACCCGGCCATCCTCGTCAATGGAGGTCTCGGGCCGGCGCTCAAGACGCTCGTGCGGCGCTCATCGATCCCCGTGACGCTCGATATACGGACGCAGGAGCGACTACCTGAACAGGTCGAGGTCGCGGCCTACTATGCGATATCGGAGGCACTGGCGAACGCGGCCAAGCATGCGAAGGCGTCCGACGTTCGCGTCCAGGTCGACGCGGTCGGCGGCGTGCTGAGGCTCGACGTCCGCGACGACGGCGTCGGCGGAGCCGATCCTGCGCACGGCTCTGGCCTGGTCGGCCTCAGGGACCGGGTGGAGGCCATCGGCGGCACGTTCAGGGTGATAAGCCGTCGCGGCGAAGGTACGCACCTGCTGATCGAACTCCCGGTCCGCCCCGTTCGACCGGTCCGGCTAACCCCGAAGTAACGGCTAGTTCGCGTTCACTGCGGCCGGCATCAGGAGAGTGGCCAGCCCGCTGCTCGTCGGAGTCCGGGATCTCACTGGTACGTCACGCGCGATGTGCGGCGAATGTTTCGTTCCCGTTCCGTGGCCGCATCGGCGGAGAAACGGCCGCTTCCTAGCGTCGGTGTTCGAGCAGGCATCTGCTCACGACCGCCGCGTAGCGGCCTGGAGGACCCGATGACCACCACGACAAGCCAGGATGCGGCGCAGCTGCGGGCAGCGAGAAGGCCGGGCCGGTGGATAGCGGACTGGCAGCCCGAGGACGTCGGCTTCTGGGAGCGGGTCGGCGCCCGGGTAGCGCGCCGCAACCTGATCTTCTCGATCTTCTCCGAGCACGTCGGCTTCTCAGTCTGGAGCCTGTGGTCAGTTTTCGTGCTCTTCCTGACCCCGTCCTACGGGCTTAGCCACGATCTCAAGACCGCGGCAGCGGAGAAATTCCTGCTGACGGCATTGCCGACGGCCCTGGGCGCGGGCATCCGGCTGCCCTACACCTTCGCGGTGGCGAGGTTCGGCGGCCGCAACTGGACGATCATCAGCGCGTCCCTGCTGCTAGTGCCCACGGTGGCGGCTGCGATCGCGCTGAGGCCAGGCGTCTCCTACGGCACGCTGCTTGTGATCGCGGGGCTGGCCGGCGTCGGCGGCGGCAACTTCGCGTCCTCGATGGCCAACATCAACTCCTTCTACCCGCAGCGGCTCAAGGGCTGGGCGCTGGGCCTGAACGCCGGCGGCGGCAATCTAGGCGTGGCCGTCGTGCAGTTGGCAGGGCTGGCGGTGCTAGCCACGGCCGGCAAGGGACACCCCCGGGTGCTGCTCGGCGTCTATATCCCGCTCGTCGTGCTTGCCGCGCTGGGCGCGGCGCTATTCATGGACAACATCGAGCACGTGCGGAACGAGAAGCGAGCGCTCCGGTCGGCCTGCAAGGATCCGCACACCTGGGTCATCGCGTTCCTGTACATCGGGACATTCGGCTCGTTCATCGGCTTCAGCTTCGCCTTCGGCCAGGTGCTGCAGGACCAGTTCGGTACGCACTTCCTGGCGGCGGGCAAGGTCGATCCGGTCAAGATCGCCTACCTGACATTCCTCGGCCCGCTGGTCGGCTCGCTGCGCCGGCCCCTCGGCGGCTGGCTGGCCGACCGGATCGGCGGCGCGCGGACCACGTTCTGGACCTTCGGGGTGATGGCGCTGGCGGCGGGCATCGTGCTGGCCGCTTCGCTGCAGAAGTCGCTGGTGCTTTTCTACCTTGGCTTCATCGCTCTGTTCGTGCTTTCTGGCATCGGCAACGGATCGACCTACCGCATGATCCCGGCGATCTTCCTACGTAAAGGACGGCTGAAGATAGCTGCCGGGGCGAACCCGGACGCCGCCGAGCATGAATCGCGCAGCCTCGCGAACGCAGTCATCGGTATCGCCGGGGCTGTCGGCGCGGCAGGCGGCGTGCTGATCAACGTCGCATTCCGGCAGTCGTTCCTGGCCTACGGGACCGGCGACGCCGCCTACATTGGGTTCATGGCCTTCTACGCGGTCTGCGTCTGCCTGACCTGGCTGGTCTATCTCCGCGCCGCCGGCAGTCGAGGTCTAACGGGCGTCTGAAGCCATCCGGATGCCGCGTCAGTAGCGCCAGGTGCCGTCGTGGTTGCCGGCTCGCTCGGGTTCATAGGCGAGCCGGTACCCGCGCTTCACGACGGTCTGGATGATGCGGGGGTCGCCGAGGGCGGTCCTGAGCCTGCCCACCGCGACCTCGACGGCGTGCTCGTCGCTGCTGTCGCCTGGCGTGATCTTCAGCAGGTCGGAGCGGGAGACGACATGACCCGGCTTGTCGCTCAGCTCCCGCAGCAGGGCCATGCTCGCGCCGCTGAGCGGAACCAGGCGGCCGTCCACCACGGCGGCGTGCCCGCGCACGTCCACCGTGTGCCGGGCCACCGGCAGCCGCCGTCCGCAGCGGTCAGGGACCTGTTCGACGATCTCCCGGACCAGGGCGCCCAGTCGGCTGCGGGCCGGCTGAACCACCGGGATGCCGTCGCGCTGGAGAGGGCCGGCGGTCACCGGCCCGACGCAGGCCGCCACGACGGACCCGCGCAGCGCGGCGCGCACGGCGCCGCCGCAGCCCTGCTCGTCGGCGGCCCGCAGGAAGCTCGCCGCGGCCGGCGCGCTGGTGAAGGCCACCGCGTCGAGCCCGGCGACGCCGACCGACTGGATGAGCCGCCGCAGCGGCACGGTGTCCTCCGGCAGCACCCAGCGGTAGACGGGCACCTGGATCACCTCGGCGCCGGCCAGCCGCAGCGTCTCCACCACGTCGGGCAGCGGCTCGCCGTGCAGCTGGACCGCGATCCGCTTGCCTTCGAGGTCGCCGGAGGCGATCAGGTAAGCCAGGACCTCACTGGAGGACTCCGATTCCGGTGACCATGTCTCCCGCAGGCCGGAGGCGCGGATCGCGCCGCGGGCCTTCGGGCCGCGCGCCAGCACGGTGGAGCGGTCAATCGCCGCGGTCAGCCTCTCCGTCAGGCCCCAGGTGTCGGCCGCATCGATCCAGCCGCGGAACCCGATGCCGGTCGTGGCGATGACGATGTCCAGCGGGGCGGCGAGGCAGCGCTCGGTCGCATCGCGGAGCTGGCTGTCGTCGGCCAGCGGCACGATCTTGATCGCGGGCGCGTAGACGACCGTCGCACCGCGCCGTTCCAGTGCCGCGCCGAACTCCTCCCGGCGGCGGGCCGCGGTGATGCCGATCGTGTAGCCCGCCAGCGGCTCGATTCCCGGCGCGTCACCGCTCACCCGGCCATCACCTCTACAAGGTTGTCGCGTATCCGTACGTCATAGACCGGAACGGCGACGGTGCCGTCGTCCAGGCAGGCCCCGGTGCGCAGATCGAAGACCTGCTTGTGCAGCGGAGACGCCACGGTGGGGATCTCGCCGCGGCTTCCCACGATCCCGCGGGAGAGCACGAACGCGCCGGTGAAGGGATCCTGGTTGCCGATCGAGTGCACGCGGCCGTCGAAGGTGCGGAACAGCGCCACCTGCACGCGGCCGACCAGCGCGGCGACGCCGCGCTCCGGTTGCAGGTCATCGTAGCGGCACACGATCACCCACTCCGCTGCCGGTCCCGCTCCCGTGCCGGTCACCGGGCCGCCTCCAGGGCCGGGCCGCCCGCCTCGGCGGGCAAGACCCGCACGAGCATAGGGAGGTCGGCCGGGCGCGGCTGGCCGCGTTCCGAGACGAAGGAGATGCTCGGGTCAGTCGTGCCGGGGGCGTTGACGAAGGACACGAAGCGGCGCAGCCGCCCGGGATCGGCCAGTACCGCCGCCCACTCGTCCTCGTACGACTCGACGTGCCGCGCCATGGCCGCGTCGAGCTCGGCGGCGATGCCCAGGCTGTCATCGACGATCACCGAGCGCAGGTAGTCCAGTCCCCCGTCCAGCGACTCCAGCCAGCTGGCGGTCCGCTGCAGGCGGTCGGCGGTGCGGATGTAAAAGATGATAAACCGGTCGATCGAACGGACCGTGGTTTCCCTGTCCACGTCGGCCAGCAGCAGGTCGGCGTGGCGCGGCCGGAAGCCGCCGTTGCCGCCGACGTAGAGGTTCCAGCCGTGTTCGGTGGCGATGACGCCGATGTCCTTGCTCCTGGCCTCGGCGCATTCTCGGGCGCAGCCGGAGACGCCGGCCTTGATCTTGTGCGGTGAGCGGATGCCCCGGTACCGCAGCTCCAGCTCGATCGCCAGCGCCACCGAGTCCTGCACGCCGTAGCGGCACCAGGTCGATCCGACGCATGACTTCACCGTCCTAAGGGCTTTGCCGTAGGCATGCCCGGACTCGAACCCGGCCTCCACCAGCCGTCGCCAGATCGCCGGCAGCTGCTCCACCCGCGCGCCGAGCAGGTCGATGCGCTGCCCGCCGGTGATCTTCGTGTACAGGCCGAAGTCGCGGGCGACCTCGCCCAGGACGATGAGCTTGTCCGGCGTGACCTCGCCGCCGGGAATCCGCGGTACCACCGAGTAGGTGCCGTTGCGCTGGATGTTGGCCAGGAAGTGGTCGTTGGTGTCCTGCAACGCCGCCTGCTCGCCGTCGAGGATGTGACCATGCTCGAGACTGGCCAGGATGGAGGCCACGGTCGGCTTGCAGATGTCGCATCCCCTGCCCCGGCCGTGCCGTTCGATCAGCTCGGTGAACGTGGTGATCCCGCTGACCCGGACGATCTCGAACAGCTGGGCGCGGGTGGCGTCGAAGTGCTCGCACAACGCCGGACTCAGGGCGACGCCGCTGTCGGCCAGCAGCGTCTTCAGCAGCGGGACGCATGACCCGCAGCCGGTCCCGGCCTTGGTGGCGGCCTTGACGCCGCCGATCCCGGTCAGGCCCTGGCCGGCGATCGCGGCGCTGATCGCGTCCTTGGTCACGGCGTGGCAGGAGCAAACCTGCGCGTCGCCTGGCAGCGCGCCGGCGCCCACCGCGCCGCCGCCCGCCGGGGCGATCATCGTCACCGGGTCACCGGGGAGCGGCCGTCCGACCAGCGGCCGCAGCATCGTGTATTTCGAGGCGTCGCCGACGAGTACCCCGCCGAGCAGGGTCTTCGCGTCGTCGGAGACCACGAGCTTGGCATAGCTGCGGGCGACCGGGTTGCTCAGCGTCACCTCGAGCGCGCCGTCGGACGCGGCCAGCGCGTCCCCGAAGCTGGCGACATCGACGCCCATCAGCTTGAGCTTCGCGGAGGTGTCGGCGGCGGTGAAGCTGGCGGTGCCGCCGGTGAGCCCGTCCGCCAGCACCTCGGCCATCGCGTAACCGGGTGCGACCAGGCCGTACACCCGCCCGCCGACGCACGCGCACTCGCCCACGGCGTAGATGCACGGATCGCTGGTGCGGCACCCGTCGTCGACCATCACGCCGCCCCGCTGGCCGATGTCCATGCCCGCGTCGCGGGCAAGCTGGTCGCGCGGACGGACCCCGGCGGAGAAGACGACGAGGTCGAGGTCCAACTCGGTGCCGTTCGCCAGGGTGGCGAGCAGCCGGCGCCCGTCGCGCTGGATCGAGCCGACCGAGGTGCCAAGATGCACCGTGACCCCGGTGCTCTCGATGAGCTCGCGCAGCAGGATTGCGCCGCCCTCGTCGACCTGGAGCGGCATGAGCCGCGGGGCCAGCTCCACGACATGCGGGGACATGCCGAGCAGGCGCAGCGCGCGCGCCGCCTCCAGGCCGAGCAGCCCGCCCCCGACCACCAGGCCGGCCCGCCTGCCGCGGGTGGTCACGGCCGCCTGCTCGGCGGCCGCCCGGATGGCGTCGAGGTCGTCGAGGGTGCGGTAGACGAAACAGCCGGGCAGGTCCCGGCCGGGGACCGGCGGGACGAACGGGTAGGAGCCGGTGGCCAGCACCAGCGCGTCGTAACCGAGGCTGGCGCCCCGACTGGTGGTGACGGTACGCGCGGCCCGGTCGATCGCGGTCACGGCCTCGCCCAGGCGCAGCGCGTAGCCGTCCGTCTCATAGCAGCCCTCGGCCACGACATCAAGGTCGGCCGCGGCGGCGCCCTCGAAATAGGACGACAGCGCGACCCGGTCGTAGGCGCGGCGCGGCTCCTCCGACAGCACCGTCACCCGCCACTCGCGGCGCGTATCCCGGTCGCGCACGGCCTCGACCAGCCGCTGCCCGACCATCCCGTTGCCGGCCACGACAAGATGACGCTGCTGACCGTCCTGCTGCATGCTCAGCTCCTCTGTCCCGCGCTCATGCGGGACCCGGACTCGGATACGGGTGCGGGTGGGGCATCGGGTTCGGACGCGGCGTCGTTGGTGTCGGCGGCGGCCAGCCAGGCGACGATGCCCTCGACGGCGTCCCGGCAGGTACCGCAGCCGGTCGTGGCCCGGGTACGCGCCGACATCTCGGCCGCGTCGCGGGCCCCGTCCTGCCAGGCCGCGCAGATGGCGGACTTGCTGACGCCGTTGCACTGGCAGATGACCGCCCGCCCGGGTAGCGTCGTCGGCGTCTGAGCTACCGTGACCGGGCTGTTACGGCGGACCATGAGCAGGGAGGCCCGGTCCGCCGGGAGAGTGGCGCCACGGTCGAACAGCTGCGTGATCGTGCCCACGGTACGGGTGTCGCCCAGCAGGATCGCCCCCGTCAGCCTGCCGTCGCGCACGACCAGCTTCTGGTAGACGCCGCGGGCGCTGTCGATGTAGCGGATCACCTCGACGCCTCCGGCGGCGACGTCCGCGGTGCCAGTGTCGGTGGTGGCGCCGGTCCCGGCATCAGCCGCGACGGCGGTGTCGGGGGAGCCATCGGTGGTGTCGTCGTCGGTCGTTGCCTCACCGAGGCTGGCCAATTCGATGCCGGCTGCCTTGAGCCTCGTCACGGTCCCCGGGCCCGGGTAGCTCACCGGTTCGGCTGGCCCGGTGATGACCTGCGCGGCTGCCCGCGCCTGGGCCCAGCACGGCGCCACCAGCCCATGCGTCTGGCCGCGATGCTCGGCGCACTCGCCGATCGCGAAGACGTTCGGGTCGGTGACGCTGCGCAGCTGGTCGTCGACCACGATGCCGACGGCGACAGCGAGCCCGGCATCGCGGGCGAGCCCCACCCTCGGGCGTACGCCACAGCAGAGGACCAGCAGGCCAGCCTCGAGAACGCCGCGACCGTTCGATACCAGGCTCTTGATCTTGCCTTCCGCCGCAAGCACCGCCCGCACCCCGACGCCCGCGCGCACGTCCACCCCGAGCCCGCGGACGGTCCGGGTGAGCAGCCGCGACGCGTCGGCGTCGAGCTGGCGCTCCATCAGGCGCGGGCCGCGCTGGATCAGGGTCACCGGCAGGCCACGCCCAGCCAGGCCGCGGGCCGCCTCCAGGCCGAGCACGCCCGCGCCGAGCACCACCGCGCTCCTGGCGCTCTCAGTGTCTGCGGCGAGCCGCATGATCGTCTCGCAGTCCTCGAGGGTGCGGAACGCGACGGCACCGGGCAGCAGTTCCCCGTCGTCACGGAGCAACCCGGCGACCGGTGGCAGCACGGGGCTGCTGCCGGTCGCGAGGACGAGGATGTCGTAGCGGAGCGTGGTGCCGTCATCGAGCAGTACCCGCCGGGCCGCGCGTTCGATGCCGACGACGGCGGTGCCGGCGCGCAGGGTCACGCCCTGCGCGGCGTACCACTGCTCGCCCGCCAGCGCAATGCTGTCCAAGCGGGCGGTGCCCGCGAGCACGTTCGACAACTGGAGCCGGTTGTACGCACCGCCGGGCTCCTCGCCGACGACCGTGATCGCCAGCCGGCGGTCGGGATCGCGCTCGAGCGCCTCCTGCACGAAGCGGCAGCCGGCCATCCCGTTGCCGACCACCACAATCGCCGTCACGCGACCGCCTCTAGCCGCACGGCGCAGACCTTGAACTCCGGCATCTTCGAGATCGGGTCGAGCGCCGGGTTCGTGACTAGGTTCGCCGCGGACGACCCGCCCCAGTGGAACGGCATGAACACCGTGTCCGGGCGGATCGTCTCGGTGATGCGCACCAGCCCCTCTGCGGCGCCGCGGCGGGACACGACTCGGACCCGGTCGCCCTCGTTGAGCAGGTAGGCCTCCGCGAGGTCGGGGTGGACCTCGACCATGGGTTCGGGGTGCGCCTCCCGCAGCGCCCGCACGCGCCGGGTCTGCGTGCCCGACTGGTAGTGCTGCATCAGCCGGCCGGTCGTGAAATACACCGGGTACTCGCCGTCGAGATCCTCCGCGACCGGGCGGTGCTCGACGGGCACGAAGCGCGCCCGCCCGTCCGGCGTCGCGAATGCGTCGAGGAACATCCTGGGCGTACCCGGATGACCTGCGGACGGGCACGGCCAGAAGACGCCATCCTCGGCCGCGATGCGCGGGTAGCTGATTCCCGCGTAGTCCGCCGGGCCGCCCGCACTTGCCCGGCGCAGCTCCCCGAACACCGCCTCCGGATCGGTGTCCCACTGTCCCGGCGCGTCCAGCAGCCGCGCCAGCGCGGCGATCACCGCCAGATCGGTCCGCACCCCCGGTGGCGGCTCCGCGGCCCGCTGCCGCAGCAGGACCCGGCCCTCGAGGTTGGTCATCGTGCCGGACTCCTCAGCCCACTGCGCGACCGGAAGCACCACATCGGCGGACGCGGCGGTCTCGGACAGGAACGGGTCGCAGACCACGAGGAAGTCCAGCGCGCCGAGCCTGCGACCGATCCGGCCAGACGACGGCGCGGATACCGCGACATTGCTCCCCATCACCAGCAGCGCTCGCGGTCCGCCGGGGGTCCCGAGCGCGTCGAGCAGCTCGAACGCCGAGCGACCCGGCCCTGGTATCCGCGCCGGGTCGACGCCCCATACCGCCGCGACATGCTCGCGGGCAGCCTGGTCATCGATGCGGCGGTAGCCGGGAAGCTGATCCGCCTTCTGCCCGTGCTCGCGGCCGCCCTGCCCGTTCCCCTGCCCGGTCAGACAGCCGTACCCGCTGCCCTCGGTCCCCGGCAGACCCAGCGCGAGCGCAAGGTTGATCAGCGCCGAGACCGTGTCGGTGCCCTTGCTGTGCTGCTCCGCCCCGCGCGCGGTGAGCACCGCTGCCCGTTCGGCCCCTGCCAGCAGCCGGACTGCGGCGCCCTGCTCGGCGACCGTCACCCCGGTGATCCGCTCCACTCGCTCGGGCCAGTACGCGGCCGCCACCCGGCGCACTTCAGCGAATCCCGACGTCCGCGCGGCGATGTACGGCTCATCGACATGACCATCGGCGATCGCGATGTGTAGCAGCCCGTTCGCCAGCGCCAGGTCGGTCCCAGCCGTGACCTGAAGGTGCAGCGTGGCGCGCCGGGCCGTCGGCGTCTGCCGCGGATCGAGGACGATCAGCGCTCCGCCGTTGTCCTGCTGATCGGACAGCCATCGCGTGAACGGCGGCATGGTCTCAGCCACATTGCTGCCCGCCAGCAGGATGGCATCGGCCGCGGCCAGATCCGGCAGCGGGAAAGGAAGCCCGCGGTCGATGCCGAAGGCCCGCGCCCCGGCCGCCGCCGCCGACGACATGCAGAACCGGCCGTTGTAGTCGATATTCGACGTGCCCAGCGCGACCCGCGCGAACTTGCCCAGCGCGTACGCCTTCTCATTGGTCAGGCCGCCGCCGCCGAAGACCGCGACACTGTCCGGCCCGTACGCAGACTGGGCACAGCGGATTTCAGCCGCCACCCGGGCCAGCGCCTCATCCCAGCTGGCCGGCTCCAGGGGAGCCGCACGGTGGGCCCGGACCAACGGTGTCGTCAGCCGCTCGGGAGAAGTGAGCAGCTCCGCCGACGTCCACCCCTTCTGGCACAAGCCCCCGCGGTTGGTAGGGAAATCCCGGACCCCCACCCGAAGCCCCCCGGCGTCACGCAGCGACATGCCGCACTGCAAGGCGCAGTACGGGCAGTGGGTCAGAACCTCGGGCACGGGCACACCCCAAGCCTGAGCGCCCGGCGTTATCCGCAGTCTTCACGCGCGTTACGTTCGCGAAACGGTCACCTCTCCGCCGGGCAGCGGCCCCGGTGCGATCGCGAGCGTCGGCGAAATGGACACCCTGATTATGGGTGGCGATAATCGACGGGTGGTCAAGCGTGACCAAGCAAGTGAGTCGGTTTGAGAGATGGTGCACCAGTGAGCGGTGGCTACCTGGATTACTCGGGGCGCACGGACCGGCTGAGCGGCGGGGCGCGCCGTATTCCGGTTGACACGCCTGGCGGCAGGTTCAGCGTCTGGACCAAGCGCGTGGGGAACAACCCGGACCTGAAGGTGCTGCTGCTGCACGGCGGGCCGGGGGCCACGCACGAGTACCTGGAGGCGTGTGACAGCTTCCTGCCGGCCGCCGGGATCGAGTACTACTACTACGACCAGCTTGGCTCCGGGTTCAGCGACCAGCCCGACGATCCTTCGCTGTGGGAGCTGGACCGCTTCGTCGATGAGGTCGAGCAGGTCCGACGGGCCCTGGGCCTGGACCGCCGGAACTTCGTGCTGTACGGGCAGTCGTGGGGCGGGATCCTGGCCCTGGAGTACGCCCTGGCGCACCAGGGCCACCTGCGCGGTCTTGTCATCTCGAACATGATGGCAAGCGCCCCTGCCTACACGGCCTACGCCGAGCAGGTCCTGATGCCCGCGATGGACCCCGCCGTGCTGGCCGAGGTCAAGGCAATCGAGGCGGCCGGCGACATCGAGAACCCGCGGTACATGGAACTGCTCATGCCGCACTACTACGAGCACCACACGCTGCGGATGCCCGCCGACGACTGGCCTGATCCGGCCGTGCGCGGCTTCGCGCACATCAACCCCAAGATCTACGTCCCGATGCAGGGCCCGAGCGAGCTCGGGATGAGCGCCGAAGCCAAGCTCGCCAACTGGGACCGGGTTGCCGATCTGGACCGGATCGAGGTGCCGACGCTGGTCATCGGGGCCAGGTACGACACGATGGACCCGGGCCACATGGAGATGATGGCGCGGCGCCTGCCCCACGGCAGCTACCTGTTCTGCCCGAACGGGAGCCACCTGGCCATGTACGACGACCAGGAGACCTACTTCGCGGGCCTGACCGACTTCCTGACCAGCCTGCCGAGGGCAACGGGGTAGCCGATTACGGGCGGCAGGCTAGCTGTAGTCGCTCACGGCGGGCGTGGTCCAGTAGACGGTGGAGCCGCCGTCCACGTAGATATCGGGGCCGCTCCAGTTCATGCCGGTGTCGGACCAGGAGTTGCCGTCGGGGCTCACCGTGATCGTGTCCCCGGAACCGGCGTCCCCGTCTGAGTCGGTCGCGGTGGCGGAGTAGGTGTTGTCGCCCAGTGGGGTCAGCGCGACGTTCACCGAGGCGTTGTCGGGCGAATCGTAGTCGTAAGACGGCGCTGCCTCCAGCGCCGCCTGCTCTTCGCTAGCGATCGACTGGGTCAGCGTGTTGACCGCGCACTGCGTGCAGAGGTTGTCGAACTGCCCCGACCCTGACCCCGCCGCGGGCGCAGACGTGACCGGGAATTCCACGTAGGCGTTATTGCCCCCGGTGCACACCTCGTAGCCAGTCCCGGAGGCGGTGCAGGACATCGTGTAGGTCAGTCCCGTGGCCGGGCTGTAGGCGGTGACCGAGCTGGAGCCGCCTGAGGACTCCCACGCCGACTCCACGTTCTCCGCGAACGGGCAGCTGGTGACCGAGTTGACGGAGATCCCGCCTTGGTCGGCTGGGGAGCCGCAGTACTGGGGAGCGGCTGCCGGGGCAATGGGAGCCGCCGGCGCCGGCGCGGTCTGAGTGACGGTCGGCGCTGGCCCGCCCGCCGGGGTCTTAGCGGCCGCCGGAGCTGGCGTGGCCGCGTGAGTGACAGGCGTCGCCGCTACCGGAATCTCCCTGACCGTGATGGTGCCGCCGCTGCAGCCGGACACGGCGACGGCCGTGATGACGGCGGCGCCGGCCGCGCCTGCGATGGGCTTGTTCATGTCGGCCGTTCCTCAGCCGTTGGGGTCTTGCATGGGAACGTACTGGCCGGTGGACGGGCAGTAGCCCTCGCCCATCCGCACGTAGTAGCAGCCCTGGGCATTCGTGGACGTGCCGGGCGCGGGACCACCCGGGTTGTCGATGTACTGCTGCTCCGTCTCGCCCGTGGGGTTGCAGACGCCGTACTGGTACCCGCTGGCGAAGTTGCATGGGTTGCCGGTGCCGCCGCCGAAGATGTCCCCGAGGTAACCCGGGGCCGGGGCGGTCGACGACGTACCGGGGGCCGGCGCGGGCGCCGGCGTGCTAGCGGCTGGCGTGCTGGCCACTGCCGTGCTGGGCGCCGTCGTCGGTGCCTGCGTGGCCGTCTTGGTGACCGTCGGCTTGGGTTTCACGGTCTTGAAAGCGGCGGGCACAGGCTTCGCCGTCACGGTTTTAGTGACGGTCGGCTTAGGTGCCGTCGGCTTAGGCGCCGGTGCGTGAACCACTGTCGTCGCTGTTGCCCCGCAGGCGGTGACGGCCGCGACGATGATGGCCACGGCGCCCGCTGCCCCGGCGATAGGCTTCCTCATAAGCGCTCTTTCTCATCATCCCCACCACCATCCACCTCCGTCCCGGATCAACGCCGCCATACCCGCAAACGGGCGCACCAATACTCAAATCGGCATCCTGAAAAGGATGTCTGCCCAGGTCAACGCATCCAGCTGTCGACACGGCGCGGCTAAGCGGTCAAGCATTACATCGCCAACGATGGCATCCCGGCGCGCAGCGCCGTCTGGGGAATGCGGGGTCAGCCGCCTGCCTTGCCGCCGACGGGGACGGCTGTCGTGCCGCCGCCCGCCGTCCCGAGCCCACCACGTCCTCCGAAACCACCGCCGCCGGTGAGACCGCGGGCGGCGAAGGGGTTGGTGTTGGTCGGCAGCGGCGTGCTCAGGTCGGCCAGGACCACCTGCTCGCCGACGGTGAGGCCGGAGGTGACCTGAGTGACCACGGGGCCAGTGGCGCCCACCACGACGCGAACCGGGACCGGCTTGCCCGCCCGCAGGACGGTGACGAAGGTATTGGCGCCGGTGCCTTCTACGGCCGACGTCGGCACGGTGACCGCGTCGCTGACCTTGGCCAGGGTGATGGCCACCTGGGCGTCGGAGCCTGCGAACAGCGTCGGTGTGCCCGCGGCGAGCGCGATCGTGACCGGATAGCTCGCGCTGCCGGTGGACGATGTGCTGCTGAGCATCCCGATGGCAGCGACCTCGCCGTTGATCGGAGTGGCGGAGCCGTCCAGGGTGATGGTGGCCGGCTGGCCGACCTCGATCTCGCCGACGTCGGAGACGCTGACGGTGGTGGTGGCCTCTTCGCCGCCGGCGCCTTCGATGACGAAGTCGGCGCTGGTGCCGCTGGCCTGGCTGCCAGTGACCTGCTGTCCCGAGGTGATGTTGACTAGGGCGACGGTGCCGCTGATGGGCGCGGCCAGGGTCGCGGCGGCCAGATTCTGGCGCGCCTCGCTGAGCTGGGCGTTAGCGGAGTCCAGGTTGGCCTGGTCGGACGCGAGTTGGGCGGCGGTAGCCGGCCCCGACGTGGCCGTGCCGCCGCCTGCGCCGCTAGTGCCGCCGCTGCGCCCAGAGCCGCCCGTGCCCCCGGTACCGCCAGTGCCGCCGCTGCCCCCGGTACCGCCGGAGCCGGCCGACTTCTGGACCGCGGCGGCTACCTCGCCGATCAGTTTGGTAAGGGCTGATTCGGAGTTGGCCAGGGACTGTTCGTCGACGGCGATGCTGGACTGGACGGACATCACGTCATTGATCGCTGCCTGGCAGGTCGTCGGCGTCGGCGTCGTCCCACCGGGCGGGCCGCCGTGGGGCGGCGGTGATACGTAGGCCGTCAGCGAGGCGACCGTCGCAGTGGTGGAGGAACTCGGAGTGGCAGCACTGCTCGGGGTGGCAGCACTGCTCGGGGTGGCAGCACTGCTCGGGGTGGCAGCACTGCTCGGGGTGGCGGAGTAACTCGGAGTGGAGGATTTACTCCAGGTGGGAGTTGGAGAGGTCTGCGGGGTGGAGGGACTCGGCGTAGGCGACGGGGATGTCCGCGACGGGGTCGGAGTCGGAGTCGGCGTCGGGTAGGGGGATGTCCGGGGCGTGGAGGGACTCGGCGTGGGCGTCGGGGACGGCTGCCCGGTGGGTCTGCCTGTCGGGGTCGGGGTCGGGGTCGGGGTCGACGGCGGGGTGGGCGTCGCCGCGCACAGCTTGCTCTCCACCGCGATCAGGGACTTGGCCTCGGCCAACTGGGTGTCGAGCTGGTGCTGGGCGGCAAGGAGCACGCGCTGATCGCGGGCTATCTCGCGAAGTTCGCCGGCGATCGAATTCGTGCCGCCACCGCCGCCACCAGAACCGCCCGAGCCGCCCCCACCAGGGGGGCCGCTCGTCATATAAGCCGTGGTTGTTATGGAAGCCGTGGTCGTTAGGTAGGCCGCGGTCGTGGTCTCGCTCGCCTCGTCGGCGGCGAGCCGCTCGTTGGCGGTCGCAACCGCGGACTGGGCCGCACTGACGTCGGAGGTAAGCGCAGAGGTGCTCAGGCGGGCGAGGGTCTGCCCGGCCTTTACGTGCGAGCCGAGGCTGACCCCGACCGAAGCCACCTGCCCGGAGACCGGGAAGCTGACGTTGGCCTGGCTGACTGGCTCGATCGTCCCGGTCGAGAGCAGGGTCTGGGTGACGTCGGCCCGGGTGACGGCGGCGGTGCGGTAGCCCGGCCCCGACGGGCCGGTCATGGCCCACGCGGTAGCGCCGCCGGAACCAGCGACCACCACGATGACCCCGACGGAAATCCATCGCCGGGCGTGGCGGCCGAGCCTGATGTTAGGCATTGGTTGTCGGCCTCCCGAAGCCGACGCGGCCACCGAAGCCGCTGGTGCAGCCGCTCGGGCCGGGCTGGCTGATCCTGATGCTGCGGGCGGCGACGGCGCCGATGCTGTTGGGCGTCCCGATCGCGGTGATGCACTGGCCGACCTTCAGCGCCGATGGCTTCGCGGCGGCCGTCTTCAGGTACTTGGTAGTGGCGGAGGTGGTCACCGTGACGCTAGTGGTCGTGCTAGCGGCCCGGTTCCTGCCCAGCACGACGAAGCCGCTGGCGGACACAGAAGTCACCTTGCCGTTGGCCCCGCCGAAGATGCCGTTGCCAAAGGCGCCCCTGCTGCCGGTTGGCCGCGGCCGCGGGCTGAAGCTGGGACGGGGCGTGCCGCCGCCCTGCCCGCCGCCGAATCCGCCGAACCCGCCGCCGAATCCGCCGAACCCGCCGCCGAATCCACCGAACCCGCCCGCGCCGGTGCAAGCGCCCTTGACCGGGGCGCTGATCGTCACGGTGGTAGCGGTGACCGATCTGGCAGCGGCCCCGCCGGCGCTGGCGGACCCGGTGGCCGACGGCGTGCCAACTACGGTGACGCAGCTCCCGACGGTGACGTCCTTCGACGTCACCGTCACCGTGTCGGTGACAGGGGTAGTGGCGGTAAAGGTGACGGTAACCTGCCCGGAGGTCGGGTTCTGGACCTCCATGCTCGAACCCGAGACCGAGGCGGCGGTGCCAACCACCCCGGGAAAGGCCGCCGGGGTCCCGGCCGTCGCCGAGCTGCTGCCCTGCGCGGCGGGGGTGTCGGCGGCGGTCCCGGGCTGGGTGGCGGCGGTACCGGCGCCACCGCAGGCGGTCACGGCCATGGACACGATCCCGAGCCCGGCCAGGGCAGGGGCCCAGCGTCGCCTGGCGGCGGATGCACGCTTCGTCGCAGCGCCAATCATGGTGCACTCACATCCTTGTCGTTGCTCATTCGCCGCGCAGCGCGTCGATCGGGGCAAGCCGGGCGGCGCGGGTGGCAGGGTAGACGCCGAAGACGATGCCGATGCCGACCGCGACGACGATCGCGCCCACGGTGGCGGTCGGTGAGATGGTGATCGGGTTGCTGATCAGGTGGGGGAGCACCACCGCCCCGACCAGGCCGATTCCCGCGCCGAGAACCCCGCCCGCCAGGCCGAGCACGCTGGCTTCGACCAGGAACTGGCGGCGGATGGCGCGGTGCGTCGCCCCGAGCGCCTTGCGCAGCCCGATCTCGCGGACCCGCTCGGTGACGGAGACGAGCATGATGTTCATGACGCCGATCCCGCCCACGAGGAGCGAGATGGCGGCGATGCTCGCGAGCAGTTCGGTGAGCGTCTTGTCCACCGAGGTGGCGGTACTCAGCAGTGACTGCTGACTCTGAATGGTGAAGTCGGCGTTGGCTGCGCTGAGCCCGTGCAGTCGCAGCAGCTCGGCGGTGGCTTCCTGGTAAGCCGCCGACAAGGCGTTCGACGACGTGGCCTCGATGTAGATCGACTGCACGGACGTACGGCTGGACCCGCCGAAGATCCGGTTGGCCACGGTCGTGATCGGGACCACGGCCTGGTCGTCGAGGTTGGTGGTCGAGCTCGAGGCGGAGGCGCCGACCGTGTTGAGCACGCCGATCACGGTCAGCGGCAGCCCGTTGACGGTGACCGTCTGGCCGACCGGATCCCGCAGCCCGAACAGCTCCTCCGCGGTCGTCGCGCCGAGCACGGCCACTGCGGCGTCGCTGTTCTCGTCCGCCTGAGTCAGGAAACGGCCCTCGGTGATGCTGCGGGCCCGCACGGACAGCCAGTCGGGGGCGGTGCCGACCACCGTCGTCGTCCAGTTGGTGCCGGTGGCGGTCAGCGTCTCCGACCGCTGCGTGGCCGGGGCGACGGCGGCGATGTCGGGGGCAACCAGCTTCGACCCCAGCGCGTTCGCATCGGCCTCGGTCAGCGTGGAGGCGCTGCCGAACCCTCCGCGGATGCCGGTGCTGGCGGTGGACGAGCCCGGGGAGACGACGAGCAGGTTCGAGCCGAGATCGTTGATCTCCGAGCTCACCTGCCCCTGGGCCCCTTCACCGAAGCCGACGGTCAGGATCACCGCGGCGATCCCGATAAGGATGCCGAGCATGGTCAGCCCCGAGCGCAGCCGGTGCGAAAAGACCGCGCCGAGCCCCGTCCGCAGCGTTTCCAGCCAGCTCATGACAGCGCCTCGGCCTGGTCTCGGTCCGTCTCGACGAGGCCGTCGCGAACCCGGATGACGCGCTTCGCCCGATGGGCTACGTCCGCCTCATGGGTGATCAGGACGATGGTGCGACCGGACCGGTGGAGTTCGTCGAACAAGGCGAGTACCTCGGCGGTTGCCGTCGAGTCGAGGTTCCCGGTCGGCTCGTCGGCCAGGATGAGCGCCGGGTCGGTCACAAGGGCGCGCGCGATGGCGACGCGCTGCTGCTGCCCGCCCGACAGCTCACCGGGCCGGTGCATGATCCGGTCGGCCAGCCCGACCCTTCGCAGCGCGTCGATCGCGCGGGCGCGCCGCTCGTCGCGGCGGATGCCGGCGTAGCACAGCGGAAGCTCAACGTTGCGCCAGGCCGGCAGCGACGCGAGCAAGTTGTACTGCTGGAACACGAAGCCGATGCGCCGGTTCCTAATCTCGGCCAGCTCATCGTCGGTCATCCGGCTCACGTCCTGGCCGGCTAGCCGGTAGCTGCCGGTGGTGAGCGGGTCCAGGCAGCCAAGGATGTGCATCAGGGTGGACTTGCCCGACCCGGACGGGCCCATGATGGCCACGTACTCTCCGGGCAGGATGGAGAGCGTCACGCCGCGGACCGCTTGCACCGAGAGTGAGCCGGTCCGGTAGGTCTTGGTGACGTCGTGAAGGTTGATTACGGGCCGCGAGTCCGTCGGGGTCATGGTCAGCCGCCACCAAGCCCGCCGCCGCCGAACCCGCCGGCGCCGCCGAAGCCGCCGCCGAACCCGCCCCCGCCCCCGCCAAAGCCGCCGCCGCCGCCGAAGCCGCCGCGAGTGCCGCGGCCCGTCCCGCCGGTGGTCGCGCCCGCGCCGCCGGTGCGCAGTCGCGGCACCACCACCTCGGTGCCGACCGACAGCCCGGAGAGGATCTGCGTTTCCCCGGCCGACGTCATCCCGACCGTCACCGGGTGGGCGACCTGACGCCCGTTGGCCATCTCGTAGACCTCAGCCCCGCTCGACGTGTAGTGCAAGGCTTCGGTCGGCACGGTGGTGGCCTTGTTCAGCTGCTTGACGATCAGGGTGAGGGTCGCGCTGGCGCCTGGGTACAGGCCGCCCGGGTTGCCGGTGACCGCGATCGTGACCGGGTAGGTGGCCACCCCCGAGGTGGTGCTGGCGATCAGGCCGACCGAGCTGACGACGCCGTAGACCGGGGTGGTCGCGCCGTCGGGGACGATCACCGCCTGGTCGCCCGCCTGCACCGAGCCGACCTCGGTGTCGTCCACCGTCCCGTTCACCACGTAGGAGTTGGTCGATATGACCACCACCTGGGCACTCGACGAAGTGCTTGACGACGAGCTGGACGAGTCGCTCGATGACGCGCCCGAGCCGCCGCCCCCGCCCGAGCCGCCGCCCGCGCTGCCGCCGCTCCCGCTGCCGCCGCCCGAACTGCCCGAGCCAGACACCTGCTGACCGACCGACAGGTCCACCGAAGCCACCACACCGGTGATCGGCGACGTCAGGTTGGCCTCAGCAAGTGCCTGCTTGGCATCGGTGACCTGGTTCTGGGCGGCCGTCACGGCCGTCTGGTCAGCCGTCAGCTGCGCGGACGTCACCGTCGACCCGGCCGCCTGGTCGGACGACAGCTTGGCCGCATCCGACGCCTCGGTCGCCTCAGCCTGCGCGACGCTGGCCGACAGCGAGGCGGAGCTCACCTTGGCCAGCACCTTTCCGGCCTTGACCTTCTCCCCGACCGTGACGTCGACCGCGGTGACCTGACCGGAGGTGGCGAAGTTGAGGTTCGCCTGCTGAGCCGGCTCGATCGTTCCGGTCGAGGACACGGTCTGCCGCAGCGTGCTCGACGCCGCCGCGACCAGCTCATAGGTCGGCGTCGTGGCAGCGGAAGATCCCTCGCTGAGCCAGACTCCGACCCCCGCCGCCGCCAGCACGACGACCACGCCACTAGCGAGGACCACCCGCTGCTTACGGGTGGTCCGATGCAGAATCCTGGCCATGCGGCCTTTTCGCCGGTGGCCGGCCGTCGGCTCGAGGGCCGGCGTGTCCGCGTCAAACAAACCTGGGGCCGTGCCCGTCACGGCACATCACCATCCTTGGCAGTTACCCCAACGTCTGCTCAGCCGCGTCCGAAGGACCGCACCGGGGCATACATCGCGTATGACACGGCTCGCCTTCCGGCCGATCCTCGGTCGCGTCTAAGTGTTTGGGTTGTCTCCGCGAGAACGTTGGCGCTGCCAGCTGAATGCAGGCTGAGGAGAGCACAAGGAGTTGCTCAAAGCAGGTCGGTCCTCACGGATTGCTGCCCTTCAGCGCAGAGCGGCGACGCTGCTCACGGGGTCTGACCGGAGCCCGCGGCGTGGGGCTGCCCCTCGGCCAGCGCGGTGGCCGCTGTCGGGCTGAGGGGGAGCGAGGGGAACAGCAGCGCCTGGTAAGAGTGGTACAGATCCGGCTTGCCCGACCAGGTGGACGCGGCCGGCGTCATGTCCGGGGCGAGCTCCTGCCACCAGCCGCCGCGGTTGCGGTCGATGAAATAGCGGTCGATCTCGTCCCACCATCGCCTGGCGGCCGCGGCGAAGCGCCCCTGCCCGGTCCGTCGGTGCAGCGCGTCGGCGGCGAGTACGGCCTCGCACGCCACCCAGTGCAGGCGCGCGGTCACCACCGGCTGGCCGTTCTCGTCCACGGTGTAGATGAGTCCGGGGTGACCGTCCCGGTCCTCGGCGTCGGCCGCGGCCGTATCGAAGAGCGCGGTCGCCGCTTCCGGCAGCCAGGCCGGGGGCGCGGCCTGCGCGGCCTCCAGGTCCAGCAGCAGCCGCGCCCATTCAAAGGAATGGCCGGGCGTGGTGCCATAGGGCCGGAACTGATCGCTAGGGCGGTCGATGTTGTAGTCCAGCAAGGGCCGCCACTCCGCGTCGTAGTGCTCGGGGATCCGCCAGGAGTTGGCCCGGGCATGCCGGTCGATTAGCCGGGCGGCGATCGAGGCGGCGCGCGCGTGCCAGAACGGCGTCGCCGGTGACGTCGCCCGCCGCCAGGTAGGCCTCCACCGAGTGCATGTTGCTGTTGGCCCCGCGGTACGGCTCGGATTCGGTGAAGTCGGCGTTCCAGGACTCCGCCGCGCAGCCTTCCGCATCGGACCAGAAGCGCTGCTCGATGACAGAGGCCGCGGCCGCGAGGACGGCCCCGGCACCGGGTATCCCCGCCGCCGTCGCGCTGGCGCCCGCCAGCAGGACGTGCGCATGCGCGTAGTTCGCCTTGGTGGAGTCGATGACCTGCCCGGAGCGGTCGGTAGCGGTGAACCAGCCGCCATTCACGCGGTCGGCATACCGACGGCCGAGAGCAGCGATCCCGGATGCCGCCAGCGAGTCCGCCCCGGCCACTCCCTGCAGATGCGCGAGCGCGAACACATGCGTCATGCGCGCGTTGATGTACAGCGGGCACGGCTGCGTCGGGTCCACGGTGCCGTCGTCGCCGAGCCACCCGAACCCGCCGTCCGGCAACTCGGCCCCGCGTCCGAAGTCGATCAGCCGGCCGCTTCGACCCGTCGCCACGGCGCTGTTCCTGGATCGCTCACGGTCATCCTTCCTAGCCACGCTCGGTCATGGATGACCGGCAACCTCATGTCAAGCATGAAGATCCGTGGCAACGCAAGCATCCAGCTCACCGTCACCCCGACAGCGGCGACCGGCACGCGTCTGCGGGGTAGCTGCCTCGGACGTAGTCAGCCGGTCGCTGGCACTTCCCAGATCGCGCTGACCGGCATGGCTCGCAGGCGTGGTCCAATGGAGAGAGTTTGCTGCACCTGGCGGTTCTCGAGCACCACGTCGACCTCTGCCTTGTCCTTCGTCCGGTAAACGTGCACCACGCTCTCGTTGTCCCAGCTCAGCGGTCTAGCTGATTGATTAGACGCTACCGGGCTGAGAGATTAGACGGCAGTCCGCTGATAGATCGGACGCAACCCTGCTGAAGGAACGGACGCTGTCGCCCAACCTCGCGCCTGCCATCAACGCTTCCGCGGCGCCGTCCGGCCCCCCGAGCCCGGTCGCTTGTCAGGCAGCCTTTAGCCGTGCCCGTTCGGCGGCCACGATCGCGTTCCGCAGTTCGGTCTCGGAGCGGTTGTCTATCGCGTCCGGCGTCGCGTTCGCCATGTCGCTGCGGCGCGCGTACTCGTCGAACGCCTCCCGCTTGGCCGCCAGCAGTTCCAGGATCCGCTGGTCCACGCTGTCCTCGGACAGCAGCCGGTGCACGTCGACGGGGCGAACCTGGCCCATCCGGTGCGCGCGGGCGATCGCCTGCTCCTCGATCGACGGCGTCAGCTGCGGCTCGGCGATGATAACCACCGACGCGGCCTGGATGTTCAGGCCTACGCCGCCCGCCTGAATCTGCGCGACTAGCACGGCCGGTCCGCTGGCGTTTGTCAGCCCGTCCACCATCGCCTGGCGCTCGGTCGGCGGAATGTCCCCGGTCAGCGGTCCGACGACGGGCAGGCCGGGGACGCCGTCCCGCCCGGCCAGCGCCTCGGCCACCGTGTCGAGCACGTCGCGGAAGTACGAGAACACGATGACCTTGCGCCCGCCGTCGGCCGCCTCGCCGACGATCTCCACCAGACGGCGGAGCTTCTGCGATCCTTTGACTGTTCCCGGGTCGAACGCGGCCCGGCGCATCGCCATGAAGTTCCCCTCGAGGACCGCCTTCCGGTACGCGCGCATCGCCGCTCCTCCGAGCGTCACCCATTCCTGTGTCTCCAGCCGGTCCGGCAGTTCGCTGAGCACGTCCTCCTGGTTGCGCCGGAGGTAGACCGGCGCCACCCGCTCCCGGAACTTGGTGCCGTCCAGCGCTTCATCCGCCAGATCCAGATTTTCTGCGACATCAGGGCGCAGATGACCGACCAGAACCCGGAACTCGTCCACCTTGTTCTCCATCGGCGTCCCGGTCAGGAACAGAGCCCGCCTGCTCCGGCTGGCCCACTCGCTGACCGCCTGGGTGCGCAACGCGTTCGGGTTCTTCGCGTAGTGCGCCTCGTCGACGACGATCATCGCGATCGAGACGTCCAGATCTTCCTGCATGGCACGGAGCGCCTCGAACGTGGTGACGCCCACGCCGCCGTTGGCTGCCCATTCTCGCTCGGCCGCCTGTCGCTTCTGGCCGGGCAGGTGGAGCCGACGGGCCTCAAGCAGCGTGTGCCGCTCCACCTCACGCGTCCAGTTGATGACCACGCTCGCCGGGCAGACGACCAGGAAGTGCGTCGCGCCCTTGGCCGCCAGATGGCACATCGCGGCGAGCGACTCCATCGTCTTGCCCAGGCCCATCTCGTCGCCCAGGATCACCCGCTCCTGGACCAGCGCGAACTTCGCGCCGAAGGCCTGATAGCCGCGCAGCGAGGTCTTGAGCAGGGACAGGTCAAGGGGCAGGACGCGAACTTGCTCGGCAATGTCGGCCGGAAGGAAGCCCTGGCTCGCCTCCCGGGCCGGGTCGAGTTCCGCGACATCGATCAGCAGTCCGTTGTAGGTGACGGGGCGGGCGAGGTAGTCATTCCACAGCCGGGCGGCCCGTGGTTCCTGGCCGGCCTTCTCCAGCTCGGCCGCGGCCCGCGACAGCCGCTTGCGGGCCGTGGTGACCGGCTTGGAGCTGAGGATGGCGTCCAGCTCGGCGAGGGCGTCGCGGGCTTCCTGCTTCTTCTGCCCGGAGAACGTGAAGAGCATTCGCCCTCGGCTCGCGCCGCGGGCGGCCGGGTCGAGGCGGCGCCCGATCTCGCCTGCCAGCGGGCTCAGGTCGGGGCCCTTGAGCGCCGACCTGGAGCGCTCGTAACGGCGCAGCGCGGCGATGAGCGCGGTCTGCTCGGGGGTCCTTGTGTCCGGGTCGATGCGAACGCGGGTGCGATCCTCGACCGACTCTCTCATCTGTGCCGCGGCGGCCATGATCCGCTTGGCCGCCCTGCGGCGGACCCCGGGGATCCGCCTGAGCTCGTCCGCCCCGGTCGCGATGACCTGGCCGACCGTCTCGATGCCCGCGTCGATGAGAGGGGCGAACGTGACCTTCCGTTGGACCAGGTCCCGGAGTCGGTCGACCGGCATCACGTCCAGCGCGTCGGCGACGAGCTGGTCCCGCACCGCCGCATAGGCCCGGCGGGCGACTTCGCGGGATTCGCCTGGTGCGGCGAGGACGGCCTCGATGGCATCGAGGACCGCTCGGCCGTCGGAGACGACGGCTCGGGCCGCCTTCCCCGGGCGTAGGTCCCCGGCTTCAGCGGGCTCGCTCTCGGCTGCCCCAGGTTCCGAGGTCCGTGTCGGTTCTGCCGCGCGCGCCACCGTGGTCAGAGCCTCCGTATTAGAACTGGCGATCGGACGATACTGCTAGAGGATATCGCCCACATGAGTGGAATCTTGCGACATTCCCGCGAGGGCGCGTCAACAGCGACGAAAGGTTAGAGCGGGTCCAGCCGGGACCGCGTCCGTTCCTCAAGCGCCGCCGCGATGTCCGTCGGCACCGGCACGGTCGAGCCCTGGAACCCCGCGAACGGCCGGAAGGAGGACAGCCCCGCCGTCGCCAGCAGTTCCCCGCGCAGCAACGGCGGGTCGATTCGGTACTCGAACCTCACCTCGGTCCGCCACCGCGCGTACGGCGAGTCGCCGTCGTGCCACTCCGGATCTTCGTGCGTTGGACCGGTGATCGTTCCCGCGTAGTAGAGCCCGGGGTCTTTCCGGCCGACCAGTTGCACCCAAACGCGGTCTCCGGCCGCCGCCCGGTCCCGGTAACGCGGCGTCCGCCACGACCGGAACGGCGAGGCCGCCAGCGCCGCCTCCAGGTCCTCCTGCTTGCGGTTGCCCTGGAAGACCCAGTTGGTCATGTCGCCTGCGCTTCCGGATCGCCGAGAGCGCGGTCATCGTCTGACGAATCCATGGGTGTTGATCATAGAGATGGCGTCGGCCAGTGACAGGGAGAAGACGCTTGCCCGGCCGGGTTACGGCTTTCTGGCCAGGCCGCAATAGGCGGCAACATCGGCCTGCGCGCTGTCGCCGTCAGCCGCGCCATGCGCCCAGCGGCTGAGGTTCACCAGGCCAGGTCCGGTCAGCTCGAGGCCGTCGAAGAACCTGCTCACCTGCTCTCGATCGCGGGCGCTGAACTGGGCCGAGGCCTGCTGGTTGTAGCGCCGCTCCGCCTCCGGCATGTCCGCTGCCCCGACGTCGCTGGCGCCGTGCACGATGGCCAGGTAGCTACCCGACGGCACCGCGTCCATCAGGCTCCGCACAATGCGGTAAGGGTCGTCGCCATCCTGGACGAAGTGCAGGACCGCGATGAGCAGGACGGCGACCGGCTGGCTGAAGTCGATGGTCTCGGCGGCCTGGGCCAGGATCTTGTCCGGATCGCGCAGATCGGCGTCCAGGTATGCCGTCTTTCCTTTCGGGCTGCTGGTCAGCAGCGCGCGGGCGTGCGCGAGCACCACCGGGTCGTTGTCCGCGTAGACGATCCGTGAGTCCGGTGCCAGCCGCTGGGCGACCTCGTGGGTGTTGTCGGCGGTGGGGAGCCCGGTGCCGATGTCGAGGAACTGCCGGATGCCGGCGGCGGCGAGCTGGCTCACTACGTCGGCCAGGAAAAGCCGGGTGAGCCGGGCGATCAACGGCATCTTCGGCACGACCTCGCCGAACCGCTGTGCCAGCGCGCGGTCGGCCTCAAAGTGATCCTTGCCGCCCACCCAGAAGTTCCAGACCCTGGCTGGGCTCGGGACGCTGGGATCGAAGGCGGGGCCAGCCGCAACGTCCTGCTCGTGCGGTGCGCCCTGCGTCATTCGGACTCCTACTGCCGGGGGAAGTCGTGCTGCGTCAAAAGGCTCGATAGATGATCATAGTCCCGCACCCCGGACCGCGATCGAGCGCCGACGTCCCGGAAAGACGAAAAGGCCCCTGCCGTGTTGCGTTCGGCAGGGGCCCTCAGTGGTGGGCGATACAGGATTTGAACCTGTGACCTTCTCCGTGTCAGGGAGACGCGCTCCCAGGCTGCGCCAATCGCCCCGGGGAACACCGAGAGCTTACCAGACACCGCGCGCGCCCGGTGCAACGTCGAAGGCCCGTGGAGAGCAGTCCGGAAGCGATCGTCGGGGTCAGGCGGCTGGCTGGCGCTTCAGGGCGGACTGCCCTGGCGGGCTGTCCAAGTAAGCGCGGGCCAGATCGTATTTGCGCTCGATATGACCGAGCGCGGTGTTGCACCCTAGGCATAGCAGCCCGCGAACGCACTCGCCACACGAGGATTTCTCATCCGGGCAGCAGGCGTGGTCGTGGTCGATGAAGATCGCCTGATCGTCTGCGAATGACCCGCCACACATCCCGCACGCGAAGCCCTAGGATGGCCACGTTGTCCTGGCCGTGAAGCGGGGCCGCCCGGTCGGGGCGGCCGCCCAGATGGGGCGGGGTGCGCCACATCCGGACCGGGACCTCGGCTACCCTTCGGCGGCGAAATCGAGACCCAGGTCAAGCGCGCGCGGCGAGTGGGTGAGCGCCCCCACCGCCAGGTAGTCGACGCCGGTCTGGGCGACTTCTCGCGCGTTCGACAGCCGCAGCCCGCCGCTCGCCTCGAGCCGGACCCCGTAGTAGCCACGGGCCACCGCGACCGACTCGCGCAGCGAGGCGAGCGGCATGTTGTCGAGCAGCAGGAAGTGCGCTCCCGCGGCCAGGGCCTCGCGGACCTGCGCCACCGAGTCGCACTCTACCTCGACCACCAGCTCGGCCGCCGGTCCTGAGCGAGCCGCCGCCGCCGACTGCACCGCCGTGACCGCGGCGGTCACCCCGCCCGCGGCCGCGACGTGGTTGTCCTTGATCAGCGCGGCGTCGCCCAGCCCCATCCGATGGTTGCGCCCCCCGCCGCAGCGCACCGCGTACTTCTCGAGCACCCGCAGCCCGGGGGTGGTCTTCCTGGTGTCCCGCACCACCGCCCCGGTCCCCTCGATCGCGTCGGCCCAGGCCCGGGTTGCGGTGGCGATCCCGGACAGGTGCGTGAGGAAGTTGAGCATCGTCCGCTCCGCCCCCAGCACCGCCGGGGCGGGCCCGCTCACCCGCAGTACCGCGTCCCCCGGGCCGATGCGCTCCCCGTCCGCCACCAGCACGGTCGAGCTCACTCGCCCGCCCCCCGCCAGCGCCGGCCGGCCCATACTGGGCCCGTCCACGTAACCGCCTCCGGCCCGCGCCCGCCGATTCGCACCCGGCCCGTCCACGTAACCGCCGATCAGGTCGAGCACCGCGAGCGCGGCCGGGACCCCGGCCAGGACCCCCGGCTCGCGCGCGACCACGTCCGCGGTCACCGTCCGCCCCGCGACCGTCACCGCCGACGTGACATCGGGCCCGTACCTGAAGTCCTCGTCGAGCGCCGCCCGCACCGACCGCGCGACGTCGTCGGGGTCAAGCCCGGCCGACCGCAGCGCCGCCAGCGTCCCGCCGCCCAGCCCGGTCATGCCCGCGCCGTCTCCCAGCCCGGTCATGCCCGCTACGTCCTCGTAAAAGCGAACCTCTTCCGTCACAGCTCCTCCTCGGCCACCACAAGCTTCTGTCCGTCCCACCGCAGCACCGTGTGCCACGGCCGTTCCGCCGTGTCCGCGGCGTCCCGCCGCCGGTGGCACCCCCGGCTCTCCGCCCGCCGCAGCGCCCCGGCCGCGATTAGCCCCGACACCGCCCGCAGATTCGCCGCCTCGACCGCCTCAAGATCCAGATCAAAAGCCCAATCCTCGTCCCGAACGGACCCCGCCGCCTCTGCTTCCTCACCCGTCTCCCACTCACCGGAGATCAGCCGAATGAGCTGGCTCAGCCCCGCGCGGTCCCGTGCTACCCCCGCCCACCGCGACATCGCCCAGGCAAGCACCCGTCGCTCGTCGCCCGCCCGCCCTTCGTCGCCAAGCGCCGCGCCAGCTCCGTCGGCCACCCCGCCGACCGGCCCCGGCGCCGTCGACGGCGCAGCCGACCGGGTCGCGAACCTGTGACCTACGCCGTCGACCGCTCCTATCGGTGTCGCTGGCGTAGCCGACCGGGTCGCGAATCTGTCGCCTACGCGGTCGACCGCTCCTATCGGTGTCGCTGGCGTAGGCGACCGGAGCGTGTTTCTGTCGCCTACGGCGTTGACCGCTGTTGCGCTGGGCAGCCCGGCCGCGAGGTACTGGCCGGCCCGGCGGCCGGCCATGATCGCCTCGGTGACCGAGTTGGACGCGAGCCGGTTGGCGCCCTGCACCCCGGTCGACGCGGCCTCGCCAACCGCGTACAGCCCGGACAGGGTCGTCCGCCCGTCGAGGTCGGCCAGGATGCCGCCGCAGGAGTAGTGCGCCCCCGGCGCGACCGGGATGTACTCGGTCAGCGGGTCGATGGAGTGCTTACGGCACGCGGCCGTTACCGTCGGGAAGCCCTTCTCCAGCAGGTCCGGGTCGAGCCCGGTCGCGTCAAGCCACACGTGCCCGGCGGTCCCGGCCGCGATGACCTCGGCCATCCGCGCGGCCACCACGTCGCGCGGCGCCAGGTCGCCCTGCGGGTGGTGGCCCGCCATTAGCGGCGTGCCGTCAAGGTCGCGGAGCACCGCCCCGGCCCCGCGCAGCGCCTCCGTGATCAGCGGGCACTGCCCGGTCGCGCCCGGCAGCCACAGCACCGTCGGGTGGAACTGCACGAACTCCAGGTCCCGCAGCGCCGCCCCAGCCCGCGCCGCGATCGCAATCCCGTCGCCGGTCGCCCCGGCGGGATTCGACGTGGTCGAGAACGCCTGCCCCAGCCCCCCGGCCGCGATCACCACGGCCGGCGCGTCGATGATCCCGGGCGACAGCCGCCCGTCCGGCCCGATGACCCCAGCCGCAAGTCCCGCCACCCGGCGAGAAGGGACCACCTCGGCCGCGTCCCCTGCAGCCGGGCTCCCAACGACGAGATCGAGCGCGACCGTGCGGTCGAGGATCTCGATTCCGCTGGCGAGCAGCGCCGCGAGCAGCGCCCGGTGGACCTCGGCCCCGGTCGCGTCGTCTCCAGAATGCACGATCCGGCGCTGGCTGTGCCCGCCCTCAAGTCGCAGTTCGCGGGTGTCGAGCCGCGCGCCCAGCTCGGCCAGCCAGTCGATCACCGCGGGCGCCCCGGCCGCCAGCGCCGCCACCACCTCCGGCTCGCACAGCCCCGCGCCCGCCGTCAGCGTGTCGCCGACGTGCGACGCCGTACTGTCCCCGGGCCCGATGGCTGCCGCCAGGCCGCCCTGCGCCAGCGGCGTCGCCCCGCCGATCAGGTCCTTGGTCACCATCAGCACCCGCCGCCCGGAGGCGGCCGCCGTCAGCGCGGCCGAGATCCCGGCCGCCCCCGACCCCACCACCACGACATCCGCCGATCGCCGCCACCGGGCCCGAACGGGCGGCAGCGTCGCGATCGCGCGAACCTCAGCCGGCGCAGCAGTCTCCGCTTCACCGGCCTCGGCGGCCGCAACCTCGATTCGGTCAGATGATGGATGGTTGTGTACATCCGGCGGGTGCACACAACCATCCACTATCCCTGCGGTCTCGCTCCTCGGGCCGGTCATCGGGCGCTCGCGCTTGCCGGAGCCGGGCCGGTCGCGATCATGGCCTCGACCGCCTTGCGGGCGCGGGCCGCGATCTCAGGGGCGACGTCCACCTCGGTGGTCCCGTCGCGCAGGCAGCGCTCCAGCGCCTCGGCCGTGATCATCTTCATGTAGTGGCAGTTCGCGTGCGGGTTGACCGGTTCCCAGCGGACGGCCGGGTTAGCCTTGCGCAGCTGGTGCAGCATCCCGATCTCGGTCGCCACCAGCACGGCCGGGGCGCGGGTGGATCGGGCCGCCGCCAGCATCCCGCCGGTGGAGAGCACGCGGGTCCGCTCGGCCGGAAGGTCGCCGGTCCCCGCCTGCCACAACGCCGACGTCGAGCAGCCGCACTCGGGGTGCACGAACAGCTCGGCCGCCGGGTTGGCCGCCGCCGCGTCGCGCAGCGCCTGCGGGCTGATCCCCGCGTGCACGTGGCACTCCCCGGCCCAGATCTGCAGGTTCTCCCGGCCGGTGACCCGGCGGACGTGCGCGCCGAGGAACTGGTCGGGCAGGAAGAGCACCTCCCGCGAGGCGGGGATCGCTGACACCACCTCGGCCGCGTTGGCCGAGGTGCAGCACACGTCGGCCTCGGCCTTGACCTCGGCGCTGGTGTTCACGTAGGCGACGACCGCCGCGCCCGGGTGCTCGGCCTTCCAGGCGACGAGCTGCTCGACGGTGATGCTGTCGGCGAGGGAGCAGCCGGCTCGCGCGTCCGGTATCAGCACGGTCCGTTCGGGAGCGAGGATCTTCGCCGTTTCCGCCATGAAGTACACCCCGCACAGCACGATCACCCGAGCGGAGCTCGCCGCCGCGAGCCGGGCGAGCGCGAGCGAGTCGCCGACATGGTCGGCGACCTCCTGGATCTCGGCCCGCTGGTAGTTGTGCGCCAGGATCACCGCACCGCGCTCCGCCGCCAGTCGCCGCACCCGGTCAGCCCAGCCCGCGTCCGCTTGGTGAACCTCTGCTGTCCCTTGCATGTCTTCCATGTTTCCGACTCTAAGTCGAAAACATGAGGTTTTCAACTCTAGGACAAAAACCACTTAACGGGTAATTCCGCGTCGGCCCGATGAGCCACACCCTCGGCCAGATCGCCGGTTTCGCTCACAATCTTCGGACCGCCGGTCCCGTTACGATGAGCGTGTGCGTAATGACGAGGCCACCGACCAGACGGTGGGCTGCTTCCAGCACGAAGCGCTCGGGGTGGTGTTCCAGGTCCGCCAGCAGCGGCTGTGCGTCCTGCTGTGGCGGCGCGCGGAATCTCCGTTCGAGGGAACGTGGGCCCTGCCGGGCGGTCTGCTCGAGGCCGGCGAGCGGCTCGGCGCATCCGCCAGCAGGCACCTGGCCGCGAAGGTCGACATCCCCCAGATCGCGCACCTTGAGCAGCTCGAGACGCGCAGCGATCCGGCCCGCGACCCGCAGGAGCGGGTGCTCGCGACGGCGTACCTGGCGCTGGTCACGCCGGACGCGCGGCCGAGCCTGCCCGCCGACACCGCCTGGCACCTGGTCGACGCCCTGCCGCCGACCGCGTTCGATCACGGCTCGATCGTCGGCTCGGCCAGGAACCGGCTGCGCGCGAAGCTCTCCTACACCAACATCGGCTTCGCGCTCGCCCCCGAGACGTTCACGATCTCCCAGCTCCGCGACACCTACGCCGCCGCCCTGGGCCACCCCGTCTCGGCCACCAACCTGCAGCGCATCCTGACCCGCAGAGGCGTCATCGAGCCGACCACCGACGTCTCCCGCCCCACCTCAACCGGCGGCCGCCCCGCGACCCTCTACCGCTTCGCCGCCCGGACGCTCGTGATAACCAACCCCTTCGCCGCCTTCCGCCCCCGCCGGACCGCCTTACCTGCATCGCTGGCACCGCGAATGCGAGTCGTTCAGCGGAATACCTGCTCCGTGGTCTCGGCGATGAGGGCAGCCTCGGCCCATCCCCTGAGCTTGGCGAGGTCATCGCAGGCGTCAATGAGATCGCGCTCACGCTCGCTGACCTTCAGGCCGCGGGCCTTCAGCACCATGAGAATCGTGCCACGCTCGCCCGCGACTAGCCCTTCCTCGTGGCCCTCGCGATAGAAGCGCTGGCCGAGCCAGCTGAACGGCTCGTCGTACTTCGTTGCCATGAGGTTCTCCAGAGCGTTGCGTGCGACTTCGGATGACATCCTGACCGCGTATGCATAGTACTTCCGAGCTTCAGCGGGTTCCAGGGAAAGGATTCTCGCCGCGAAGGCGTCGGCGACGCCGTCCTTCTCTCCGTGGTACATGAACGACAAGACGGCCATCGCCATGTCGGCATTTACCTGTTCAGCGCCGGCGATGCCGGATACCTGCCCCTCCCGGAGGATGATCGGCCAGTGCGTGTACCCGCGGAGCTTGGTCGGGATCGGGTGGGCGTACCAGTCGGCGGTCGCGTCATCCGGGCAGATGACCAGGAGATCGACCGGACACTCATAACGCAGCCACTTCGACGTCGCGTAGCGAGGCCACTGCGGCATCAGTGTAGGAACAAACTCGCGGTAATTATCTGTTCTCGGAAAATGAATCGAACCGGAAATCTAATGCGATCGGCTGCGTGGTGCCAATGGGCATCGTCCATCGCCTGCTGATCTGCGGCCAGCCGGGGTTGGGTGTGGGAATTGTCGTCACCGACGCCGGTTTTCCTGACTCGCCCCGGCCCTGTCGGCCACGCCATCGACCCCAAACGCCGCCTGTCACCGACGCCAGCGACACCAATAAACGCGGTCGCTGGCGTAGGTGACAGGAGCCGGGATCTGTCGCTGGCGTAGCCGACAGCCTGGCGAATCGGATAACAGCAAGAAGGCGACGCTCTGCTGGGGTTCGTCCATGGCGCGGCGGGGACGGGCAGGCCGAGCGGCAGCCTGAGTCGGCGGCTGAGCTATTCCGATGTGATCGGAGTCACAGGGGTTCCGTCAAGCCAACAACCCGTTGCGGCCCGTAGTCATTGTGACGGCGAAGGTGAGCGGACGGGAGAGGATGACGATGAGCGCGTCGGTGGGAATTCGAACGCACGGGGCCGTCCGGCTCGGTGCCGGTGTCACGGCGGCGCTTGGGGCGGCGCTGCTCACCGCGGCCTGCGGCAGTTCGGGTACCAGCAGCTCGTCGACACCCGCCTCGCCCGCCGGCGGATCGGCCAGTCCCGCCGCTGCCGGGTCGGGCTCGGGCCTGGTCATCAGCACGAAGTCAGGATCCGCGGGGGCGTTCCTGACCGACGGGTCCGGACGGTCGGTGTACCTGTGGGCGAAGGACGCTATGGATTCCTCCGCCTGCTCGGGGGCGTGCGCCGCTGCCTGGCCGCCGGTGACCGTGACCGGCGCGGTGACCGCGTCGGGCGGCGTCACCAAGGCCGACCTGTCCACGATCACCAGGTCGGGCGGCGCTAGACAGGTGGTCTACGACGGCCACCCGCTGTACTACTTCTCGGGCGACTCGGGCCCGGGTCAGGTCAGCGGGCAGGGCAGCGACGCCTTCGGCGCCAAGTGGTGGCTGGTCGATCCGGCCGGAACCTCGATCACCGCCGCGGTGACGGTCTCGGGTGCCACCACCCCCGCGCCCGCATCATCGCCGGCGGGGGGCGGCGGGTACTGAGTAACATGGCAATGATGGCGACTCCGGCCGAACGGCTGCCCGATGAGACGCTGCTCGCAGGCCTTGGCTCGGGCGACGCCGAGCTGGCGGTCGCCTTCGTGCGACGGTTTCAGGGGCTGGTGTACGGGGTGGCGCTGAACGTGCTGCGCGACAGGAACGTGGCCGAGGACGTCGCGCAGCAGGCCTTCGAACGGGCCTGGAAGCACGCGCAGATGTTCGACGGCCGGCAGGGGACGGTTCGCGGCTGGCTGACCAGGATCACGCACAATCTGGCGATCGACGTCCTGCGCGGACGCTCGTCGGCGCCGATGGACCCGAACGACCTTGCGCTGCTGATCACCTCGATCGCCGACTCGCCGGAGCGGATCGCGGTCGCCAACGACAGCGCCGCCGGGCTCCGCCGCGAACTGCGCAGGCTCCCGGCCGAGCAGGCCCGGGCGGTGGCGATGGCCGGCATCTACGGCATGACGGCCCGCCAGATCGCCGAGGCGGAGGGGGTGCCCGTGGGCACCGCGAAGACCAGGATCAGGTACGGCCTACAGAAACTGCGTGCGGCCCTCCTTCCGGAGGACGCAGAAGATGAGTGAGTTGGACGACATGGACGACATGAGCTGCGACGAGTTCGCCGAGGTGGCCGCGGAGCTTGCGCTCGGCGTGCTCACCGGCCGCGAGCGCGCGGCCGCGCTCGCGCACCTGGACGGCTGCGAATCCTGTCGTGAGCATGTCCGCGAGCTGACCATGGTCGGGGATGAACTGCTCGCCCTGCTGCCGCCCCAGGAACCGCCGGCCGGCTTCGAGTCCCGGGTGCTTGACCGCCTCGGCCTCACCGCCCCCGGCCAGCCGTCATCCGATGTCGCCGGCCAGCGGCCAGCGGACGTCCCCAGCCAGCCGTCAGCGGACGTCCGGGTGCTCACCGACGAGCGCGCGAAGCGCCGTGCGGACCGGCCGCACCGGCCGGCCTGGCCACCGGGCAGTCTCAGCCGCCGCCTGCTGGCGGCCGCGGCCGTGGCGGTCGCGCTGGTGGGGGGAGGCGTCGGCTGGGGGCTGCGCGACGCCACCGCGCCCGCGTCGGCTTCGTCCCAGACGTCCGCGCTGAGCAGCGCCTCGTTCGTCACCAGCGACCACCAGGTCGTCGGCCAGGCCTTCGTCTATAACGAGAGTCCGTGGTGGACCTACATGTCGGTGAACCTGGAGGGCCTCGGGGACGCCACCGTGAAATGCCAGCTTGAGGAGGCCGACGGGCACTTCAAGGACGTCGGGGAGTTTCGCCTCAGCAACGGCTACGGATCCTGGGCCAGCAGCCCGTACACCGCCGGCCCTGGCGCCATCATGGGCGCCCGCCTGCTCAGCGCGAACGGCACGGTCCTGGCCACCGCGACGTTCCATTAAGGGCGCCTAGTACCGACTAGTACGGGCCGTGCCTGGTCATGTCGAGGACGATCGGCACCATCACGATCATCGTGCGGATCTGCGGCGAGACCGGGCCGGTGAACGTCACCGTGTAATGGTCGGACGAGGTGAGGAGCTCCTTGCCGAGGCCGGCCCAGGTCTTGCGGATCTGGGCGTAGCGCTCGCCCTCGGCGCCGGTGACGGAGAACTGGGTGGCGCCGAGGTCCCCGGCTGCCTTGCCCACGACCTGACCTTGCTGGTCGAGCAGGGTGTAGTGCCGCCTGCTGAACTCGATCCGGATCTTGCCGATCAGCTGGCCATCCGGATCGGTCAGCGCCGCGAGCCAGTTGTTCTCGCTGTCCTGCCGGACCAGCGTGAGCACTGGCTCGCCGTCCGGCGTTCGGACGGCGAGGACCCGGGTGCCAGGCACCAGACCGATCATGGTCTGCAGCACACCCCGGCTCTCGGTCTCGGCGGCGACGGCCAGCAGGTTCTTGTCCGGGTCGAATATCTCGTATCTGGCACGGCCGGGGAGGACCTTACCGGGCTGCCGTATGCGCAATTCCCGAAAGGCGAAGGGGTCTGCCACGTTACCGAGTGTACGGCGGGAGCTCGGCTAGGTCAGAGGAAAGGACCGCCGACGGCAGTTCGCTGGTGGGTCCGGCGACGGCCCCGATCTGGATCCAGTCCATCGCCTGGCTGCGGTCCGAACGGGCCGTGAGCAGGGCCATCATCGCGCTGGCGGCCGGCCGTCCCCACGGGTAGTCGATGACGATATCCACCTCGGCGGCCGCCTTCGCCAGCCGGCCGGTGGCCTCCTGATCGTCGTCGAGTACGAGGTCATCGACCGGGGGGCGGCGGCCTTCGCGGCGGAGATCGCGGTTCTGGTGGCCGACCTGCCGCCGGCCCAGCGGAGCCGCCTGTCGGTGATCGCGAGCCGGGTGGTGGCGGCCGACGCCCGACGGCGGGGCATCGATGTTCACGTGTGATCCAGGCCACGGAGCGCGAACCCGGCATATAGTTTTTTGTCATGAGATACCTGGTCCAGGAACGGATTTTCTCCCTCAGGGCTGACTTCTGGATCGAGGACGAGAGCGGCAACCGCGTCTTCCTGGTCGACGGCAAGGCGCTCAGCTTCCGCGAGACGTTCGAGCTCAAGGACGCCTACGGCAACCTGCTCATCCTCATCCGCAAGAAGTTCTTCTCGATGCGCGACACGATGGAGATCGAGAACGGCCAGGGCGTCGTCGCGACCGTCCGCCCGGCGTTCTTCTCGCCGATTCACCACCGGTACGAGATCGACCTCTTCGACGGGACGCGGCTCGAGGCGGTCGGCAGCTTCGCCGACAAGGACTGGGAGCTGAAGGACGGCCACCGGGTCATCGGCCGGATCTCGCGCAAGTGGTTCAGGATCAGGGACACCTACGGGGTAGAGGTCGAGCCGGGCGTGGACGACGCGCTGATCATCGCCATCGCGGTCTGCATCGACCGCATCTACGAGGACGAGAAGCGCGAGCGGGAGCATCACGACCAGGGCGGCTTCGGCGGCTTCGGCGGTGGCGGCGGCTTCGGCGGCTTCTAAGGCCCGAGGCAGGGCGATGGTGCCGGTTGCCCGCGGCTGACGGCTGGCGTCGGCGCGGAAATCATGGGTATCGAACGGAAGCGTGCTCCGCCTGGCAGGCAGCAATGGGCCCGTCAGACGGAGTCACGCGACCGTTCGGAATCATCGATCTGGTTTTTGGAGGCTCGGCCCATGTCAACCGAGAAGCAAAAAGAGGCCGCACGACGCAACATCGAGAAGGCTCGCGAGGTCCAGAGCGAGCGTGCTCACGGCGAGAACATCCCGCGCCAGTCGGAGGGGCTGAGCACCGCGGAGAAGGATCGGCTGCCCGAGGCGGAGTTCGCCTTCCCCGCCGAGCGCAAGGAGCCCCTGAGCGACGCGGCGCACGTGCGCAACGCGATCGCGCGGTTCGACCAGGTGGAAGGGGTCACCGACGCGGAGCGGGACCAGGCGTGGCAGCGAATACGGGCGGCGGCGGGCAAGTACGGCGTGCACATCGAGGAGGAGGACTGGCGCGACCTGTTCGCGCGGGGGAAGAAAAAGTAGCGTCGAGGTGGCCGTTCCTGCCTAGGCCCCCGGGTCAGGACCCCTGAGCGGGTGGCCGACCGGCGGCCGGGTCGGCGGGATGGGCGGGTCGCCGCCCTGGCGCGGACCGGACCACAGCGCCGGGACGGCGTCGACCTCGGCCGCCACCGCGTACGCCGCCTGCTCGTAGGTGAGCCGCCAGCCGACGAAGTCGGGCCAGGCGTCGCCCGGGTCTCGCTCGATCGGGAAGTCCACCAGCCGCAGCCGTTCCACCGCGTCTAGGAATTCCTGGTAGGTCAGGGTGATCTGGCCTTCGGGATCCGGCTCGGCGGGCACCGCGAAGCCCATCGCGGCGGCGATTTCGCGGAAGCAGACGAATCCGCTGCGCAGGCACAGCCGGGCCGGCACGGCGGGAGCGGCCCCCGGTGACAGCGCCAGGTACAGCGCGGCCGAGTCCAGCACCGCCAGCAGCGCGGTCACCCACGAGGACAGCGGCCGGGGCGAGCGGAACCGCACCAGCGGGATGTAGGTGGTGTGGCTTTCCGTCACGTCCGCCGCCCAGCGTTCCCACTGCGCGTACAGCCCGGGCAGCGTGTCGAGGGTCGATACGCCGGTGCCGAGCGCGTAGTAGGTGCGGGCCAGCAGCTCGGGGCCCCAGGAGGGCGCCCCGGCCCGCGCGTTGAGCAGCGTGACCTCGGTCTCCCTGCGGTTGTAGGCAGCGTACAACGTCGGCAGGTAGGCGATCTGCAAGGTGACGATGACCAGCCCGGTGACCGCGGCGGCGAACACGATCGCCGAGGGCGGGGCGCCTGCCGGCTCTGCGAACCCGAGCGTGAACATCGAGGACCCGGCGGTGGTGAATGCCCTCGCGATGCCGCCCGTGACCAGCGGCCACATCAGCAGCGAGTACCCGACGAGCGCGACCCCCAGCCACGCCACCAGCGAGGCGAGCAGGATCGCGGCCGCCTGCCCGGTGCGCACCCGGTCACGCGCGAGATAGTCGGCGGTCCCGCTGAGGGCCAGGCGGAAGATCCGGTTCACCATCCGGGTCACCCGCAGGCCCAGGCCGCGACGGGTCGGGCGCGGCACGATCAGCGTCTTGATCACGTTGGCCCACACGCCCACCACCAGCAGGGCGCCGATCAGCGCGGCGACCGAGCGGGCCCAGATGGGAACCGCCATCAGCACCCCCTCGACCGCTGACCGTTACCGTTTCGTGTCGAGGTGCGCACGGAGGGTATCCACAGGAACACCACAGAGAAGGGACCATTGCATGTCGCATCACCTCGACACGCCGCTGGCAGGTCAGACGGGCCAGCTGCTCATCGACGACCTGTACGTCTTTCCCGGCGAGGGCAGCACGGTCTTCGTGCTCGACATCAACTCCGACGTCAACGGGCTGCACACCGAGCCGGGGTTCCACCCCGAGGCGCGCTACGAGATCAAGGTCCACGTGGACGGCGCCGCGTTCGAGAGCCTCACCTACCGGGTGGCCTTCGCCGAGCCGGACGCCGACGGCCGCCAGGCGCTGACCTTGCACGCCCTGACCGGCGATCAGGCGCGCGGCGATGCCGGCGTGGGCGAGCTGGTGCTCGAGGGCCGGACCGGCGAGACCGCCGCCAGCGATGGTGTCCGCCTCTGGGCCGGGCACGTGAAGGACTCGTTCTACATTGACCTGTCGCTGCTGTCGATCGTCAACGGCGCGGTGGCGAACGGCACCGCCCTTGACCTGTCGGGCTGGCACCCGGACAAGGCACAGAACAGCTTCGCCGGCAGCACCGTCCGGACCATCGTGCTCGAGATTCCGCACGACGACGCGATCCTGGCGCCGGACACCCGGATCGGCGTGTGGGCCGCCACCAAGCTCGCGACCGACGCGGGCGGCTGGCGTCAGGTCAACCGGGCGGGGCACCCGATGATGTGGCCCATCTTCTGGCCCGATGACACCCAGTTCACCGACCCATCCAACACCCGCCACCCGGCGGAGGACTTGGCGGCCGAGGGCGACCACATGGCCAATCAAGTCGCCGCCGTCGTGGCCGCAGCGGGACGTCGGCCGAGCCCGACGTGTACGGGCTGACGGTCGCCAGGACGCTGCTGCCCGACGTCCTGCCCTACGTGGTGGGCACGCCCGCGTCCTTCGGCTTCGCCGTCCGCAACGGCCGCACCTTGGCCGACAACGCCCCCGAGGCGATGATGTCCCTGGTGGTGGGCGCCGCCGTGCCGGGCGGGCTGCGGCCGTCGGTGGCCGCAGCGATGCGCTCCGGCCGGTTCCCGTATCTCACGCCCGCCTGACCTGGCCGACGGGCGCCCTGGGGTAGCCGTCAGATATCCACGGGCCGTCACTGGCGGCTGGTCCACTGCGGGCCGGTGACGGCCCAGTCGGAGCTCCAGTCGGCCAGCCGGCGCCGGTCAAGACCGCGCTGGCACAGCCGGTAGGCGAACGCCAGCACGAAGGCGGCGGCGGCGATGAGGGCCACCGCCGCCATCGTCGCGCCGATGACCATGCCCCCGGCCCCCTGCGGTGGCGGCTCGGGGTTGCCGGACGGGTCCAGCCACACCGGGACCGAGGCCCCGGCCGGCTGGCCGTAGATGCCGGGGGCGTCGTTGGTGGTCAGCGGGCCCGAGCGCGGTGCCCCGTCGCTCAGCCGCCAGGTCGCCATCGCGGTGGCCTCGTGCAGGATTGGTGTTTCCGTGATCGCGCCCGGCCAGGACAGCACCGCCGCCGTCGGCCGGAGGCTCGCCGCCGTCGCCTGCTCGGAGCGGTAGACGTGGGCCGCGAGGAACGCGGCCACGACGATGGCGGCGACGAACGCGGCCAGCACGGCCGCCAGCACCACGGCCTCTACCCGGTCAGAGGAACGGCGCAGCTCGTTCCTGCGCAGGAACATCCGCACCATGCGCACTGGCAGACCGTCTGCCCGATGAGAATAACGACCCACCACGTTGGTGTCCCCCGTCAGCCGCGATGCACTCGCCTAAAAGCATCACTCCGTGATCGCTCGTGTCGCATCTGTTATCTCATGGGTCTACCCACTGGGCGCCCCCGGCCCACCCTCGCGCGCTATGGACGGTTCGTGGGGCGGGGTGACCGACCACGACGGTTTATGAGCGCGGGATTATCCCCGGCACCCGGAACCGCCCGTTCGCGCGATGCTATGCCGGGCGCTCGGCCCGGACCAGGGTGTCGATTGCGGTCCGCTCGCCCTCGGGCGTCGTCACGGTCCGCGTGACCTGCTCCGCGCGCCGGACGGTCAGCCCGTCCAGTTCCGCGGCGACCACTGCGGGGGTGTAGAGCCGGTCGGGGTCTTGCGGGCCGCCGTGCCCGCGGGTGATGTTGTCGCGGTCGTGGCCGATCACCAGCAGCGTGCCGCCTGGCGCGACCGTCGCGGCGGCGGCGCGGAAGATACGCGCGAGACTGTCGGTCGGCAGGTGAATGTAGGCGACGAGGACGAGGTCGCAGCTGTCGGGCGCGGGCTGGTAGTCCTGCAGGTCGGCCTGCACCCAGTCCACGCTCACCGCGCGCTCGGCGGCCAGCCGGGCTGCCCGGGCGAGGCCGACGGCGGAGAAGTCCACCGCGGTGACCTGCCAGCCGCGCTCGGCGAGCCAGATCGCGTTGCGTCCCTCGCCGGTTCCCAGGTCGATCGCCCGCCCGGGTGGCAGTGGGGTCACTTCCTCGGTGACAAAACGGTTCGGGCCGGCCCCCAGACCAGGTCGGGGCCGGAATAGCGCTCGTCCCAGGCTGCCTGCTCCGTGGTTTCCACTGTTCCTCCCATGTGCCCATGTCTCAGGCGAGCGACAGGAACAGCCGCTCGAGTTGCGCCCGGTCGGCGTCGCTCGCCTCGTCACTGTTAAGAGCGCACTGCTGCAAGCCGGTCGCGATGATCTTAAAGCCGGCGCGGTCGAGCGCCCGGGACGCGGCGGCCAGCTGCGTCACCACGTCCGCGCAGTCGCGTCCGTCCTCGATCATCTTGATGACACCGCCGATCTGGCCCTGCGCGCGCTTAAGCCGCCTGAGCACGCTGGCCATCGTCTCGCTGTCCACGTCCATGCCGGCTCCCTCGGGGTCGCGCACCCGGCGCGCGAGTCCGGGTGCCGCACGTTCTCCGTACCGCTTCACTATACCCGCCGGGGTATCACCTTCCGAGACGGACCGACCGATGACAGGCGGCAGGTCTGCCCGCGCCAGGGCGTGCCGGGGACGGTGACGGTGATGTTCCGCGCGGTCAGGGCGCGACGTCTCCCGATGTGAGCTCGGCGAGGGCGCTCGCGAGCCTGCGCGCGACCTCGTCGGCCACCGGCTTCAGCTCCGGTCGGCCGGTCAGGGTGACCATGACCTGCGGGTCGAGCGCCTCCACGGCCGTGCCGCCCGCGGCGGCGCGGACGACGACGTTGCAGGGCAGCAGCAGCCCGATGCTGCGGTCGACGCCGAGTGCCTGGTGCGCGAACGGCGGGCTGCAGGCGCCGAGGATCACGTAGTCCTCCATCTGCTCGCCAAGTTTCGCCTGCAGGGTGGCGGTGACGTCGATCTCGGTGAGCACGCCGAATCCCTGCCCGGCGAGGACCTCGCGGACCCGGGTGACCGTCTCCGCGAACGGCGTGCGGACCGTGACGCTAGTGCCGTAGCTCACCGGCCCGCCCCTTCCCGCGCGGCGATCTTGCCGCGGATCTCGTCCATGTCCAGTTCCCGCACCGCCTGGATGACCTTCTCCAGCGATGCCGCGGGCAGCGCGCCGGGCTGGGAGAACACCAGGACGCCGTCCCGGAACGCCATCAGGGTCGGGATTGAGGTGATCTGGGCGGCGGCGGACAGCGCGCTCTGGTCCTCGGTGTCGACCTTGCCGAACGTGATGTCCGGGTGCTTCTCGCTGGCGGCCTGGAAGACCGGCGCGAACATCCGGCACGGGCCGCACCACGATGCCCACCAGTCGACGAGCGTGATCCCCGGCCCGGCGACCGTGTCTTCGAACGTCTCCTCGGTGACTGCTACGGTACTCATTTTCGCTCCTTCCGCTCGCTGATACCTAAGATACCCCCCTGGGTATAACGCTCTTGGGTGAGACACATTCCCTGCACGTGGTCGACGCCCTGGCCTGCGGGTACCTCACGACCCTCCGGCGGGCGCAGTCGACCGTCGCGCTGGCAGCCGGGTACCACCCCCGTCACTCCCTGGTGGGGATCGTGTGGACGGCGATGACCGCGGTGGTGATGTTCGCGCTTGCGGCCGGGAAGGCCCGGACCGGGCGGGCGCTGGGCAACCCGGTGCTGCTCACCGAAGGCCGCGTGACCCTCGTCGACGGCATCCTGGCCACTGCGGTGCTGGCCGGCCTGGTGCTGAACGCGGCGGCCGGCTGGTGGTGGGCCGACCCCGCCGCCGGGTACGTGCTGGTCTATTACGCCGCGCGGGAAGTACGGGAGATCTTCCTCACCGGGCACTGATCGCCAGGCGGCATGGCAAACCCCCATCGAAGCGCCTGTTCCCTGGATACCCCGTGGGGTGTTAAAGTGAGCAGAAATACCCCATAGGGTATTCTGCATTTTGGGCGCCGCCAAGGAAGACCCGCGAGTCCGCAGGTGCGCCCGCGATCGACCAGGGGAGAAGCATCATGTGCCGAGCAGTCACCTGCAGGAAATGCGGCAAGACCACGTGGGCCGGCTGCGGCCAGCACGTCGACCAGGTGATGGCCGGCGTCCCGGCCTCCCGGCGCTGCCCGGGGCACTCCAGTGACCCGGCCGCCAGCGGCGGCTGGCTTCGCAAGCTCTTCGGCCACAGCTAAGTTCCCCCCGGTCACTCCCTTGACGACGCCGGGCGATCAAAGGAGTCGAGGGTCCTGACCGCACCTGGGAGAGGGGTCCGGCGGCCCTTCGGGTTCCAGCGGGCGGTGAGGCGGTCACCGCGGTCCGTTCAAAAGAAGCCAAGGCATTAGCCCGAACGGTCCGTGGTTTCTCCCTCAGCTCCGCCCGCTGAAGGTCCGCTGGCGAACATGGGATGATCAGCATCATGACAAGGGCCGAGAATCCGGGAACGGACCGGACTTCTGCGGCGCGGCAGAGGCGGGTCTGGGACAGAGCCGCGCCCGGCTATGACAAGAAGATCGCATTCTTCGAGAGAACCTGGTTCTCCGGCGGCCGGGAATGGCTCGGCGAGCGTGCTCGCGGACGGGTTCTCGAAGTCGCCATCGGCACCGGCCGCAACCTGCTTTACTACCCGGCCGATGTCCCTGTTGTCGGCGTCGAGATCAGCCCTGCGATGCTGTCGGTCGCCAGGCAGCGCGCCGCGCGCCTCGGCCGCGACGTGGACCTGCGCGAAGGCGATGCCCAGCACCTGACGTTCGACGATGCGTCGTTTGACACCGTGGTGTGCGCGCTGTCGCTGTGCACTATCCCCAGCCCGGTCGCGGCGGTCGGCGAGATGCTCCGCGTTCTGCGCCCCGGCGGGCGCCTGCTGCTGCTCGACCACATCGGCCGCACCTGGCCGCCGGTCTACGCCGCCCAGTGGCTGCTGGAGCGCGTCACGATCCCCGCGGCCGGGGAGCACTTCACCCGCCGCCAGCTCCCCTTGGTCAAGGCGGCCGGATTCCAGATCGTGGAGACGGACCGGCTCAGCGCCGGCACCGTCGAGCGCATCCACGCGGTCAAACCCTCGTAAGCCCCATGGTCCCGACGAACGACAGGCCGCGGCTGGCCTAGGGCTCACTGAGCCGCAGTTGGGGACAGGCGCCAGGCTGCCTCGCCGCCGATCAGGTCGGAGACGTCGCGATGTCCGGAGCGGCGCAGCAGGCTGGCCGCGATCGACGAGCGGGTGCCGGCCGCGCAGTACACCACGACCGGAATGCCGGCCGGCACCTCGGACAGGCGCGCCGGCAGTTCGGCGAGCGGTATATGCAGGGAGCCGTTGATGGCCCCGGCGGCGCGCTCGCTGGCGTTGCGCACGTCGAGGACGGTCGGCGGGTTATCGCGGGCGAGTGCTTCGCGCAGCTCGCTGGCGGTCAGGCGGCTGGCCTGGTCTACCTCGCCGGGGGTGGCGAGGAACGCGGCCTCGGGCTCGCTCAGGTACCCGGACACGGTGTCAAGGCCGATCCGGCCGAGCCGGGTGATGACCTCCTGCTCGCCGCCGGGCGGCGCGATCACGAGAATCTCGCTGCCGGGCTCGGTCACCATCCCGGCGCGTTCGGCGAACCGGCCGTCGGCGGGCACGTTGAGCGAGCCGCGCAGGTGAGCGGCGGCGAACTCACGCGGGTCGCGCGCGTCGACGACGACCGCGCCGCGGGCGCGGCGGTCCAGGAACGCCGCGATCGGAAGCGGCCTGGCGCTCGACTCGACGTCAAGGAGGTCATGCTGCCTGCGGTTGAGAACGGCGTCGAAGGCGAAGTAGCCCGGCGCCGGGGGCTGCCCCTCGGTGACGAGGGCCACGAACTCGTCCTCGCCCATCGGGGCGCAGGCGTAGTTGGTCTGCCGCTGCGCGCCGATGGTGGACTGCCGCTCGGTGGACAGGTTCTTGCCGCACGCCGAGCCTGCCCCGTGCGCGGGGAACACCCGGACCTCGTCCGGCAGGGCCATCAGGGTGTGCTGCACGCTGTCGTAGAGCATGCGGCCGAGTTCGTCGGCCTCCAGGCCGAGTGAGGACAGCAGGTCGGGCCGCCCGACGTCGCCGATGAACAGGGCGTCGCCGGTCAGCACCCCGTATGGAACCGCGTCCGCAGCGTGCTCGTAGACGAGGATGCTGACCGACTCGGGCGTGTGGCCCGGTGTCTCGCGGATCTCGAGGGTCACGTCGCCCAGGCTGATCCGCTCGCGGTCGTCGAGCCTCCTGATCGGGTACTCCACCTCGGCCGCGCGCCGGCCGTAGCCGATCCAGGCCCCGGTCGCGGCCGCGAGCTCCAGGTGCCCGGCGGCGAAATCGGCGTGGAAGTGCGTGTTGATCACCGCTTCGATGGCGAAACCGCGGTCTCGCGCGTCGGCGAGGTACTCGGACACGTCGCGGCGGGGGTCGACGACCACGGCCCGGCCGGTGCTCTCGTCGCCGATGAGGTAGGACGCCTGGGACAGGCACTCGAGGTAGTACTGCGCAAAGTACACGGTGATCTCCAGGGATGTTCGGGTTAGACGAGGCCCTGACGGCCGTCCGGTGAATTCGCGGAACTCATTTCCTGCTGCCCTCCAGGCGGGCGATGAAATGTCGTCCTTCTTCTTTATCCGCATTCTGCTAATTCGTCAAACTGTCATCTTGGCCGTCATCCGAAGTAATTGGACTCCCGGCACATCTAAGTACCTCTGAGCTGCATATATAGGTGCCAGCTTATCGGTGGATCGGAATTTACTATTAGACATCGTGGGTTCCGGGTGCACAGAATTTAGCAGGAGTTCGCCGTGTCGGTGCCGTCGCTGGCGTCGTTTTTCTACGGAGGAAATTGTGCTGCTCGCGCTGCCTATCGGGATCCTGATCGGCCTCAGTCTCGGCGCGCTCGGCGGCGGCGGGTCGATCCTGACCGTGCCCGCGCTTGTCTACCTGCTCGGCGAGAGCCCGCACGACGCGACGACCGCGTCCCTGATCATTGTCGGCGTCACCTCGATCGTGGGCATGACTCTCCATCTGCGCGCCGGGCGGGTCCGGGTGCGCTCGGGGATGGTGTTCGGCGTCCTCGGCGCGGGGGGCGCCTTCGCGGGCAGCCGCCTGTCGGCCAGCATCGACCCCAACGCCCTGCTCGCCGCCTTCTCCGTGCTCATGGCGGGCGCGGCGGCCACGATGCTGTACCGACAGCGCTCCGGCGCCGCGGCGCCGGAGCCGGTCCCGGCCGGGCCGTCGGCTCCCGTGCCCGCTTCCGCTGGCTCAGGCGGGTACGTTGATCACGGCGGCTCCGGCGGTGTCGCGGTGCGTCCCTCGCCGCCGCGAACCGTTTCCCCGGCGCGGACCAGCGCTCCGGTGTCGCCGGTGCGCGTGGTGATCGCGGCGACGATCGTCGGGCTGGTGACGGGATTCTTCGGCGTGGGCGGCGGTTTCGTGGTCGTCCCCGCCCTCGTGCTCGCGCTCGGCTTCGACATGCCGACTGCGGTCGGCACGTCCCTGCTCGTGATCGCCATCAACTCGGCCTCGGCGCTGCTGTCCCGGCTTGGCACCCACGCGAGCATCGACCACACCCTGCTGATAACGTTCACCGCCGCCGCCGTCATCGGAGCCGTCGTCGGCAGCCGGATCGCCTCCAAGGTCCGCCCTGAGCGCCTGGCCGTCGCCTTCGCCTTCCTTATGATCGCGGTCGCCCTCTACACCGGGGCCCGCAGCCTTCCCGCGCTGGTCTAACCTCTGGTCACTCATGCGGACGAACGGCAAGGCGGGCGGCCACCGAGAGGAACGCGGCCGCCGCCGGGGTCGGCGCGCCCGGCCGGCGCACGATGACCAGGTCCCGCATCAGCGGCGGATCGAGGGGGACGGTGACCGCGCCCTGCGCGGCGGCCAGCCGGGCGATCGCCTCGGGCATCACCGCCGCCCCGGCGCCCGCCAGCACCAGCGGAAGGACCGCCTCCCGCTGGCTCGTCTCGATCGCCACCAGGGGACGCAATCCTTCCCGGCCGAGGGCCGCCTCAAGCAGGGCGCGCCCGGAGCTGCCGGGCGGGGTCACGATCAGCGGGACATCCGCAAGTGTCCCGGGCCGCAGCGGCCCGGGAGGGCGGGATGAGCCCGGCGGGAACACGGCGACGAGCTGCTGCCGGCGGAATCGCACGGTCTCCAGACCGTCGGCGGCCCGGCTGGCATCAGTGACGCCGACCTCCGCGACGCCGGTCCGTACCTGCTCGGCCAGTTCGTCGGGATCGCCCGGCGAGGCGATGCGCACCGTGACCGCCGGGTGGGCCTGACGGTAGGCGCCGAGCAGCGCGGGCAGCGGGTCAGTGGACAGGGTGGGCAGCGCTGACAGGTCAAGGCGTCCCCGGCTCAGCTGGTTGAACTCGGCGGTGACCTGGCGGGCCGCGTCGATCTCGCGCAGCACCGCCCGGGCCGGGCCGACAAGCGCGGCCCCCGCGTCCGTCAGCGTCACCGTCCGGCCGAGCCGGTGGAACAGCGGGCCGCCGAGCTCGGCCTCGAGCTCGGCGATTGCCTGGGACAGAGCGGGCTGGGAGATGTGCACCGCCTGCGCGGCGCGAGTGAACCCGTCGTGCTCCACCACGGCGAGAAACAGGCTCAGCCGCCGGATGTCGAGCGCCGACACCCGGTAACCGGCCGGGGCCGCCATATCAGGATCCATCTTTCGTGCTCATGAGCGGATCATGCCCCTCTGCCGTCGCGCAGGAGCCAGGGCGCGCACGAGCGGCGGCACTGTTCACGGTAGACCGGGCGACCCCGTTGCGGAGCTGCCTGGACTGCCCCAACTGCGGCAGTCGCGGATCACAGCGCGGATCGTGGGGCCCATCGGCCTTGGCGGGAGGGACGATCGCCTCTGGGGGTGGCGCGATCATCGGGGCAATATTGAATTGTGAAGCGAATCGTAGTTCTGGGCGGCGGCACCGGCGGGACGCTGGTGGCTAACCGGCTGCGGCGGCTGCTGGATCGTGACGCCGCGGAGATCGTCGTCATCGATTCCGACGACGAGCACCTGTACCAGCCGGGCCTGCTGTTCGTGCCGTTCGGGCTGGCCAACCCCGCAAGCCTGGTCCGCCCGCGGCACCGTCAGCTCCGGCCGGGCGTGACCTTCCGGCAGGCTGCCGTGGATCGCGTCGATCTGGGCAAGAACGAGGTGCGCATGAGCGACGGCGCGCAGGTCGGCTACGACGTCCTGGTGATAGCGACCGGGGCAGCGCTCGTCCCTGAGGAAACCGAGGGGCTCACCGGGCCCGGCTGGATGGAGAAGGTCTTCACCTTCTACACCCTGGACGGCGCGGTTGCCCTGGAGAAGGCCCTGGCGGGGTTCGCCGGCGGCCGGCTTGTCGTCGCCGTGATGGACATGCCGATCAAGTGCCCGGTCGCGCCGCTGGAGTTCTGCTTCCTCGCCGACACGTACTTCGCCCGGCGCGGGATCAGGAAGGATGTCGATCTCACGTTCGTCACCCCTCTGGACGGCGCGTTCACCAAGCCCGTGTGCAACCGGGAGCTTAGCGGCCTGCTGAAGGACAAGGGCGTCAGCCTCGTCACCGAGTTCAACACCGGCGAGGTGGACGGCCCGGGCGGCCGCCTTGTCTCCTTCGACGGACGCGAGGTCCCGTTCGACTTGGCGGTGGTGATCCCGCTGCACGGCGGCCAGGCGTATATCGGCCGCTCGCCGGGCCTCGGCGACGAGCTTGGGTTCGTGCCCACCGACCAGCAGACCCTGCAGTCCAAGGCGACGCCGAACGTGTTCGTGATCGGGGACGCCGCCGACGTCCCCGCCTCCAAGGCGGGCTCGGTCGCCCACTTCGAGGGCGACGTGGTCGCCAGGAACATCGCCAGGTACCTGGCGGGCAAGCCGGCGGACGCCCACTACGACGGGCACACCAACTGCTTCATCGAGAGCGGGTCCGGCAAGGCCCTGCTGATCGATTTCAACTATGACACCGAGCCGCTGACAGGCCGCTTCCCCGGCCGGGTGGGGCTGCCGCTGCTGCGCCAGTCGCGGCTCAACCACCTCGGCAAGCTGGGCTTCAGGTGGCTGTACTGGCACCTGCTGCTGCCTGGCCGGGAGATCCCCGCCGTGCACAGCCGGATGCCGGCCGCCGGGAAGGACCTGCCCCGCGGCGACCGCGCGGCAGCGTCACCGCGATAGAGAAAGGCACGCTTATGCCCACCGCGACCTACGCAGGCACCGAAGTCGCCGTCAACGACCAGGGATTCCTCACCGACCCGGCGCAGTGGCGGGAGGAGATGGCCCCGCAGATCGCCGCGGCCGAAGGCATCCCCGAGCTCACCGAGCGGCACTGGCAGGTCATCAAGTTCATGCGGCACGAATACGACGCCAAGGGCACCGGGCCGACCGTCCGGGTGCTCGGCAAGACCTCGGGCGTGAGCGTCAAGGAGCTGTACCAGCTGTTCCCCAAGGGACCGGCCAAGGTCGCGGCGAAGATCGCCGGGATCCCGAAGCCGCGCGGCTGCATCTGAGCAGCCGGCCGGACTGGTACCAACGGAAAGGAGGGCGGTCAGATGACCGCCAAGATCGAAAAGGTCTCCATCATCATCTCCAAGGGATCGCTCGAGGGCATCTACCCGGGGCTGATCATGGCCAACGGGGCCCGGGCGGAGGGAATGGAGGCCAACCTCTTCTTCACCTTCTTCGGCCTCGACGCCATCCACAAGGCCAGGCACGAGCACATCAAGCTCGCCACCGTCGGCAACCCCGGCCTGCACCTGGCCACCTGGGCCGGCGGGCTGCCCGGCGTCTCCTCGGTCATGACCCACTACATGGCCCAGAAGATGGACGCACTCGACATCCCGTCCATCCCCGAGTTCGTCGAGATGATCGCCGACACCGGCGCCGGGCTGTACGCCTGCAAGGCGTCCGCCGACCTATTCGGGCTGGCCAAGAGCGACCTCATCGAACAGGTCAAGGACATCATCACCGTCGGGGAGTTCTACGACCTGGCCGCCGGCGGCGAGATCATCTTCACCTGACCCGGCCGGCGATTCCGGGATTCCCAACGGGACGTCAGTCGGGCGCGTGGGACCTTTGGCGCGCAATGGGTGACCTGCAGCGGTCGCGCGGCCCGGGCGGACGGGTCGATGCTGTGATCATGTGGCTGTCACCGGAAGGAGCAGGCGATGGGTTACGGGAAGGATGTCCGGGAGGAGCTGCGGGTGCCGTCCCGCGAGCTGCGGCACGCGATCCCGCAGGTGTTCGCGGGCTACAAGCAGCTCTATGACTCCGCTCTGGCCGCGGGCGCGCTGGACGTGCGCACCAAGGAGCTCATCGCCCTGGCGATCGCGGTCAGCAAGGAGTGCGATGGATGCATTGTCGCGCACGCCCACGCGGCGGTGCTGCACGGTGCGACCCCGGCCGAGGCGGCCGAGGCGATCGGCGTCACGTTCGTGATGAACGGCGGCCCGGCCACCGTGTACGGCGCGCGGGCGTTTGACGCATTCCAGGAGTTCTACGCCGAGCGCGCCGCTCAGCTGGACGGGCAGCAGCCCGTCGCCAGCCGGTGACCGGTCTTGCGCCCGCCATGCGGCTGGGCGGCGTCCTGCTCCCGCTCGTCGGGCGCGCCCGGGTGTACACGTGCGGCATCACCCCCTACGATGTGACGCACCTGGGGCACGCCGCGACGTTCGTGTGGACGGACACGCTGTGCCGGGTGCTGCGCGCGGGCGGTGCCGAAGTGATCCTGTCCCGCAACGTGACTGATGTCGACGACGTGCTGCTGGCCGCCGCCGGCCGTGCGGGGGAGCCGTACGACCGCTTCGCCGCGATCCAGCAGTTCTACTTCGAGCAGGACATGGCCGCCCTCGGTGTGGGCCCCCCGTCGGTGGTGCCGCGGGCGCACGCGTACATCGGGCAGTTCATCGCGCTGGCGGCGGGGCTGCTGGCCCAGGGCGCCGCTTATGAGCGGGACGGCCGCGTTTACTTCCGCGGTGCGGAGGCCGCGCATCGGGCCGTGCCGGACGAGGCGGCGGCGCTGCGGCTGGTTGGCGAGTACGGGGATCACCCGGATGACCCGCGCAAGGACGACCCGTTCGATGTCGCGGTCTGGCAGTCCGTCCAGCCGGGTGAGCCGGCCTGGGAGAGCCCGTGGGGACCGGGGCGCCCGGGCTGGCATGCCGAGTGCGCGGCGATGGCGCTGCACACGTTCGGCCCGGCGCTCGACGTGCAGGCCGGCGGCGGCGACCTGCGGTTCCCGCACCACGCGTACCAGGCGGCCATGGCCGAGGCGTTCACCGGCGTGAAGCCGTTCGCCCGGGCCAGGATGAATGCGGGCGTCGTCCGGGTGGCCGGCGCGAAGATGGCCAAGTCGGCCGGCAACCTGGTACTCGTCAGGGAGCTCCTGGCCGGGTACCCGGCGGCGGCTGTGCGGCTGCTGATCCTGGACCGCCGCTGGAACGAGGACTGGGATTACCGCCCCGCCGGGCTGGAGACGGCCGCCGCGCGGTTGGAACGGCTGCAGGCGGCCGCCGGCCGGCCTGACCGCGCCGCCGCCGGGCATGGGGACAGCGCGGCGGCGGCCGTCCGGGCCGCGCTCGCCGACGACCTGGACGTTCCCGGCGCGCTGCGCATTGCCGAGGAGGCGGGCGGCTCCGCCGCCCGCGCCGCCGGGTCCCTGCTCGGCCTGTGGTAGCCCTGTCCCACGCATTCGGGTGCCGTGGTCTGACGCTGACCATGACCGCCGCGTCACCGCGATCCCTGGCCGGGACTTCCGGTGACGATCAGCGAGGTAACGGGGAACCCGGGCGCGGGAGGACAACCTGTCACCGTTAGCGTGCGTTTGAGGACTGAGGGTATCCGATGGCCGCTGGGCCTTGGTGCCGCATGGTCCCGTCGGTGCATCGCGTGCCCGTGAGACAGGGAGAAGGGCGGTCAGGTCATGGAGCCAGTCTGGCACGAAGACGCCTCCCTGATGGCGTTCGAATGGAATCCGCGGCTGCTCTCCTCCTCTGGGCGGGCAGCCGAGGGGAGTCGGTGCCCGGGCTTCAGCTTTGGCGGGGGAGGCAGGCCGCGACTCGGCGGGCTCCGGCAACCGCCGCCGCTGCGGCGAGCGCAATCACCAAGTCAGCCAGGATGAGCAGCGGCGGCGTGACCCCGCTGTTGGTCCCGCGGGGCGTGCCGTCAAAGAACCACGGTGCCCGAGACGCGACCGCCGCCCACCAGACGGCCGTTCCCGCGGCGAGCACGACCATGAGCACGGCCAGCACGATCGCGAGCCTTCCGGCTAGGCGCACTACCGCGCCCGCCGGATCGATCCGGCGCACGATGACGGTCGCCGCCGCCGTCCAGGAGAACACAGTGGCGGCGTCGGCGAGCCCGAGCGCGACCGCGAGCAGCCCGTAGGGCAGGTACCCGCCGTCGCGCTGATGCTGCGCGAGGTGTCGAGACCACACCCACATCCCCAGGAACAGGCAGGCCATGAGGGCAGTGAGGACGCCGCTGCGGACGACGTGCCGCCTGATCGTCGTCCAGCCGCCATCGCCCAAGAACCTGGCAAGCGGTCGAGGCGGCCGCTCGAGGATCATCGACGATGACGTGCTGACATTCGCCGCGGCAAGCCTTGCGCATGGCTCCATTGTGGTCGACCCCTGGTAGCTTGTAGCATCTGTTCTATAAGACATAGAACAGATGGACCAGGGAAGAGGGCGGCGATGAGCGGTGCGGCCGCGATCGAGGTCAGCCACCTGAGCAAGGTCTTCGGCGGCAGGACCGCCGTCGAAGACGTCTCGTTCAGCGTCGGCCAGGGCGAGGTGTTCGGGTTCCTCGGGCCGAACGGGGCGGGCAAGACCACGACGGTGCGGATGCTCGGCACGCTGATCGCGCCGACGTTCGGGTCCGCCTCGGTGGCCGGCGTCCCGCTCGGCCCGGCCGGCGAGGCGCAGATACGGCAGCGCATCTCGATCACAACGGAGGCGCCGGGCCTGTACAAGCGGCTGACCGTCGCGGAGAACCTGGACTTCTTCGCCCGGCTGTACGGCCTGCCGGGGCGGCAGGCGCGAATCTTCGAGGCCCTCTCCGCGGTCGGGCTCGCCGATCGGGCGGACGACCTGTGCGGGTCGCTGTCCAAGGGGCTCAAGCAGCGCGCCTCGCTGGCCCGCTCACTGCTCAACGAGCCCGAGGTGATGTTCCTCGACGAGCCGACGGCCGGGCTCGACCCGGTGGCGGCGCGCGAAGTGCTCGATCTGGTCAACGGGCTGCGCAAGCGCGGGGTGACCGTCTTCCTCACCACCCACCGGCTGGACGAGGCGGAGTGGCTCTGCGACCGGGTCGCCATCCTGAACACCAGGCTGCGCACCATCGGCACCCCCGATGAGCTGCGGCGGACGCTGTTCACCAGGTCGCTCGCGATCACCACCGCCGCGCCGCTCGACAAGCCCGACGAGGTCTTCGGCGGCCTGCCCGCCGTCAAGGGCTGGCACGCCAGCGACCCGGCGGGCGGCAACGGCCCCGTGGGCTATCTGCTCACCGTGACCGACCCGGCCGCGGCCGCGCCGGGCGTGACCAGGGCCCTGGTCGCCGACGGGGCCGACGTGCTGTCGATCACCGAGACGCGGCACTCGCTCGAGGACGTCTACCTGGAACTGGTCGAGGACAAGGAGGACCGGTCATGATCAGCGCGACCCGCGTCGGAGCGGTCATCCGCAAGGAACTCGCGGAGATCCGGCGCAACAGGCTGATCCTCGTCACCGCGTGCATCCTGCCGATCATCTTCCTCGTCGAGCCCACCGTGGAAATTCTCTTGATCAAGGCGTCGGCTACGAGCGCGACGCTGGCCGCCCGCGTCGATACGTCGCTGTTCCTGCCGCTGCTGGTCCCCGTCCTCATCCCTGCCACGATGAGCGCGTTCTCCGTGGTCGGCGAGCGCGAGCAGGGCACCCTCGAGCCGGTGCTGACCACGCCGGTCACCCGGGTGGAGCTAATCTTCGGCAAGGCGGCGGCGATCTTCATGCCCGCGGTCGGCCTCTCGTACCTGGTGCTCGGCGTGTTCCTCGCGGTCGTCGCGCTCTTCGCCAGGCCGGCGGTCGCCACCGAGATGTGGAACGCGCCTCAGCTCCCGGCCGAGGCGGTCTTCATGCCGCTGCTCGCCGGCTGGGCGATCTGGGTCGGCCTGTCGGTCTCATCCCTGGTGTCCGATACCCGGGTCGCGCAGCAGCTCTCCGTCCTCGGCAGCCTGCCGCCGATGGCGCTCATCGCGCTGATGTCGTTCCAGATCATCACCCCGAGCTTCTGGCTGGCCGGCGTGCTCGCGCTCGCCCTGCTGGCGATCAACGGCGGCGGCTGCTTCGTCGTGGCCCGGCTGTTCGACCGCGAGCGCCTCGTCACCGGGAACAGGCCGACCCAGCGCGCCGTCGCCGGCGGCGCCGTGCGGCGGCTGCCGCCGGTCGGGCAGACGCCAGTAGGACAAGCGGGAGGAACATCATGAGCGCGACACTCACGCTGACCCGCACCCGGTTCGGCATCGGCATCGGCCCCTGGATCGACAAAATGGCCGGAGAATGGCAGGTCATCGTCGATGGCACGGTGGCCGGGTCGATCACCATGCAGGAGACCGTCGAGGTGCCCGTCGAGCCGGGACACCACACGCTCCTGCTCGAGAAGTCCCGCCGGTTCCTGAGCCCGGAGCGCTCCTTCGAGGCCGCCGACGGCACCGACACCCGCTTCCACTGCCGGTGCGCGATGCTGTGGCCGCAGTTCCTGGCCGCGCTCGTCAAGCCCGATCTGTGGATCAGCCTCCGGCAGGAGTAGACAAGAGCGCATGTTCCTCAGCATCGAGCCCGACGGCCCGGTCCCGATCTACCAGCAGATACGCGACCGGATCGTCGAGGCGATCGCTGTCGGCCGCCAGCCGGCCTCCGGCCTGCCCTCGACCAGGCAGCTCGCGGTCGATCTCGGCGTCAACTTCCACACGGTGAACAAGAGCTACGACCTGCTCCGCCGCGAGGGCCTGCTCCGGCTCAACCGCAAGTCGGGCGCGGTCGTGCAGCGCGACGCCGGCAGCGGGCCGCCGAGCCAGGACTGGGCCGGGGACTGGGCGGCCAGGCTCGGCACGCTGCTGGCCGAGGCCGCCGCCCAGGGGATGCCCGCCGAGGCCATCATCACGCACTGCCGGGCCGCCGTCGCCGACTTCGCCTTCCCCGCCGAGGCCGAGGGTGACGCATCGGCGCACGGCACCGCGACGGGGGGCCGGCCATGAGCGCGGGCGCCGTCGTCGCCGAGTTCGCCGTGCCGTTCTACGGGGCGCTGCTCTGCGTCGCCCCGGCGGTCACCAAGCCGACCGTCCAGTTCGGCGTGAGGATTCCGCCCGAACGGACCGGGGCGACTGTCATCGGCGACCAGCGACGCGCGTACTTCCTGCGGACCGCCATGATCGGCGTCTGCTGCACCGTCATCGCGATAGTGCTTGCCCGGCGCGGGCCGGGCTGGCTGCCCATGCTCGTCGTGCCGATCGAGGTGGCCGCCGACATCGGCTGCCTGCTGATCGCGCGGCGGAGGATCACCGCGGTCAAGCGCGCCGAGCGCTGGTTCGCCGGCCTGCGGCAGACGGTGGTCGCCGACACGAGGTGGCGCGCCGACCCGCCCCGGTTCCCGGTGCGCTGGCTGACCCCCGCGCTGGCCGTCGTGGCGGCGACGATCGTCATCGGCGTGGCCCGCTACCCGGAGCTGCCCGGACGGCTAACCGACGGGTTCGGCGCGTGGGCCGCTCCCGGCCACCGCGTGCCCAAAACCCCCGTGACCGCCTTCGCCATCGTGTTCGCTCAGCTCTGGGTCACCGCCCTGTGGACCGGGATGATGCTGATCATCTACCGCTCCCGGCCCGATATCGACGCGGTTGACCCGGCCGCCTCCGTCCGCCGTTACCGCCGGTTCCTGGTCAGGTGCACCACGGGCATGCTGGCGCTCGTCACGCTCATCGACCTCAGCCTGCTGCTCGCCGCGCTGCGGAACTGGCAGGTCTACCGGCTCGCCGGCGTCGGCGCCGCGCTACCGCTGCTGCCCTACGCGGCCGGCCTGCTCGTCGTCATGGCCGTCCTGCTGCGCTCGGGGCAGGGCGGATTCCGGCTGGCCGCCGACGGCATCGACAGCGGCGGGCCCACGGATCCGGGCAAGCGGGCGGGCCTGGCCGACAGGGACGACGACCGGTTCTGGAAGGGCGGCCTGATCTACATCAACCGGGACGACCCGGCGCTCATGGTCGGCGCGCGGTTCGGCGTCGGCTGGACCTTCAACCTCGCGAACCCGGCCGCGTGGCTGTTCCTGTCCGCGATCGCCGGCGTCCCGGCCGGGCTTGTCATCATCGCGGTGCTCACGCGGTAGGCGCCGGCATCCAGATCGGCGACCCGCCCGTCCGCGGCTAGATGATCTAGTTCAAGGGGTCAGTGATCGTAGGCGATCAGTGATCGTAGGACGGTTTGTCCGGTGGCGTCGTTGTGCCAGATCGCGGCGGTCAGCGCGAGGATGCGTTGCATGACGCGGGCTATGACGCCTCCGGGTGTGCGCCCTGGGTGCGGTTCGAGGTCAAGCTGTCCCTTGAAGGTCTCGTTGATCGATTCGATGACCTGTCGCAGCGGCTTGAACAGGGCTGCGCCAGGCCGTTCCCGTTCACCTTTACGGGCAGGCCGCAGCAACTGGACTCCATGCTCGGACAGTTCGCCTTCGAAACCACGGCCGAAGTAGTTCTCGTCGCCGATGAGAGCCTGTCGGGGGCGCTCTCGCAGAAGCTCGCATTCGGCTTCCAGGAGGTCGAGGAGGGTCTCGCGTTCGTCGGCCTTGGCCCCGGTCGGGGCGAAGGCGATGGGCAGGCCCTGAAGGGCGCAGACCAGGTGCAGGCGCAGGCCCCACAAGAAGCGGCCGTGGCTGGCGCAGTAGCCGTATTCGGCCCAGCCTGCCAGGTCGCAGCGTTTGACGGTCTCGCGGGAGCGGCCGCATTCCACCGGGGTGGAGTCCACGACCCATACGTCGTCGCTCCACACCGAGGTGGTGGCGGCCAGGATCCGGCTGACGCTTCGCATCAGGCCGGCGGGCCTTGCGCAGCCGCTTGTTGCAGCCGGGCTGCTGGGGCGGGTAGCGGAAGAGGTGGCGCAGGTGGGCACGGGCATGGCGGAGCCGTTTGGCCTCGGAGGCGTAGCCGAGCATGGCCTGCATCGTGGCGAGGGTGACCAGTTCGGCATCGCCCAGGCGGGGCGTAATGCCGACCGGCGGGCGCCACGGCGCCGGGCCGGGATATTCCTTCACCATGCCGTCGGCCCTCGCCTACAGTGCTGTCGCGAGGGTGTCCACGTCGTTCGTCACAAAACGATCTTGGGCCCCCTCGTTCTCGTCTTCGCAGGCACCCCTTGGACCACACCACCAGGAGGAACCAGTGTCGTACCCGCAACTGCCCGCCCCCGAGGAGAAGCTCGCCGACGCGAAGAAGCTGCTGAGCCTCCCGCGTATCGTCGTGGTCTGCGGCTCCACCCGCTTCATGACCGAGATGAACGAGGCCGATCTGCGGGAGACCAAAGCCGGAAAGATCGTCGTCAAACCGGGCTGTGACATCAAGTCGCCGCACGAGCTATGGTCCGATCCTGTCGAGGCCGAGGCGCTGAAGGCTCGACTCGACGATCTGCACCGGGCGAAGATCCGGCTCGCTGATGAGGTGCTCGTAGTCGGCGACTACATCGGAGACAGCACCCGAGCCGAAATCGCCTACGCCCGGTCGCTGGGCAAGCCCGTGCGGTTCACGCACCCCGAAGTCGACCCTGACGCCTGACCGCCCGCTGCCACCTCGACAACCAGGGCCGGCAGCCCGCCGCCTGACCATCTCGCCGTGGCTTCGGCCGCCGCCCACCCCACACCCTCCGCAGGCATCCCTTGGAATTGATCATCTAGTCGCCGACAACCACGGTGACTTACCGAGCAGGGGCCGCCATGATGCCTCGCCATTGCGGTGCCGGGCGGGGCTTCCTGACGGCGGCCTGGTGCTCGTGCAGGATCTCCGCCGCGTGCTCGGTGATCTCGGCTAGCTCGGCCTGGAGCTTGCGGACCTCGCGCGCTCCCCAGATGGGCGAGCTGAACCTGTGGTGGGTGATCGCGGTCGTCATCAGGAACCGCGCGTCGGCCGAGCTGACGCGCTCGTCCAGCCAGTCAGCTCGTTCCATGGCATCTCCTTGCCTTCGCCGTCCCGGGAACCTCGGCCCGCGCAGCTGCCAGGGTGACGGGGCTCCCGTCCTGTGCGTCGTCATTCTCTTCTCCTGTCTCCTGCTAGCCCGCGGCGGCGGCGAGCGGGGAGGTGGTCGGCCGCGGTGTCCGCGAGGCCCTGAGGATCACGAAGGCCGTCCCTTCGATCGCCCGGAACGAATGCGGGAGCTCTAGGCGGCTGTCCGTGCCCGGCGCCGCCAGGGCGCGCGCAACTATGGGGATCCGGCGCAGCGCGAGCAGCAGGCCGAAGAAGCCGATCACCGCGACCGGCATCCACGGCACCCCGTGGCCGAGCCGCGCGTGGTACCAGCCGTGACCCGCGATGACCGCGCTGGCGGTGAACCAGCCGCCGAGCACGACGGCGGCGCCGCCGGCGAGCAGCGCCGCCCGCGTCCGGCCGAGGCCGGCGCGCGCCGCCCCGCGGTAGAGCACGACGCAGGTCGCGGCCGGGATCGCGGTGACTCCGGCGATGATGATCGCCCACAGATAGCTAGGCGGGTCGTACATGACGTCCTCCTCTGATCAACTTCACTATCTACAAGATAGGAGGTTGTAGATAGTATCTGTCAACTAGTATTATGAGGGGCGTGACAAGGAACGTTCGCACCTACGACCACTTCTGCCTGACCGCGCGCGCCCTGGAGCGCGTCGGCGACCGCTGGAGCCTGCTGGTGTTCCGCGACCTGCTCTCCGGCGCCAAGAGGTTCACCGACCTGATGGACCGCCTCGGCGGGATCACCCCCAAGACGCTCAGCCGGCGCCTGCGCGAGCTCGAGGACGCCGGGATCGTCGCCGTCGACCGCGAGCCGCGGCGGCGGGAGGTCTGGTACCGCCTGACACCGGCCGGGGCCGACCTCGGGCCCGTCGTCGACGCGCTCGGCCAGTGGGGGCTACAGCATGCCTGGCGCCGGCCACAGGCCGGCGAGCCGCTGCACGCCGAGCATCTGCTCCGGTCCGTTACCCGGGCCATCGACCTCGCCGCCGACGACCACGAACCGGCCCGCTGGCACTTCCGGCTCGACGGCGGGGACTACCTGGTCGAAAACGACGGCCGCCAGTGGTCGCTCACCGCGGGGGCCCCGCCCGCCCGGGCCGACGTCACGATCACCGGGACCACCCAGGCCCTGACCGCCCTCATCTTCGCCGGGTCGGACGCCAGCATCGACATCACCGGCGAAACCGGGCCCGTCCAGCGATTCCGGCAGCTGATCGGCACCATGGCCACCGTCGTACAGCCCGCCTAAACCGGAGCCGCGGGACCGGCGGTCACGTACGGCACACTCCCAGAACCGCATGTTCTGAGTGCAAGCGACCTTCCTCCGCCGCCACACCGCCTCCAGGAGCGGTGACAGCCGCTGCCGAGCACTGCCCGGGCCAAACCCTGCAGCGATGGCGGCGCGGGGCGCAGGGCCCGGCACCGCCATCTGCCCGGCGCTCAGTACATGCCGCCCATGCGGCCGCCGTTGGACAGCCAGGCGCTGGCGAAGGTGTGCCGGAACATGTGGGGGTGCACCGCGGGGTCGTAGCCCGCCTGATCGGCCCGCCTCCGGAGCATCCGGTAGAGGCTCATCCCGTCGAGAGGCCCGCCGTTCCGCAGCCCCAGCCAGACGAACGGCGAGTCCGCCAGACGGTGGTAGCGGCGCGCGCGGGCGGCCTTCGCGTAGGCGACGACCGTCTCCTCCTGGAACGGCCGCTTCTCCTGGTTGGTGCGCGACCGCAGCCACTGCTCGATCTCGCTGATCATCATCGTCCGCAGCTGCCCGGGCGACAGGCGCCCGCTCTGGCGCGGAGGGAAGACCAGCGGCGAGGCGGAGCGGAGACTTGCGAGGTCTGCCGCCGGAGGCGGGCGAGGCAGAAGATCGAGACATGGTCAGGTCCCTTCTGGGGGAGCCTTGTGTAATGCCTTGAGCCCCAAGGCTACGTACACAAGACCGGGATGCTAGGACCGCCAAGGGGTCCGCGCGAGCCCTGAAGGGATGTCTCCGCTGATCAGAAGCGATAGGGGAGGCGGAGACGGGAATCGAACCCGTGTACAGGGCTTTGCAGGCCCTTGCCTAAGCCACTCGGCCACTCCGCCATAGGAGCGTGTTTGGCCGGCGGCTAATCTGCCGCATAGCCGCGCCTCCGAGCGGACGACGGGATTCGAACCCGCGACCCTCACCTTGGCAAGGTGATGCTCTACCAGCTGAGCCACGTCCGCATGCCAGTCCCGGGTAACCCCGGGCCGGTCCGCCGGATCTCTCCGGCGTTGCGTCAGAACTGTATCCGATCCTGGCGCAACCACCAACTCGGAACCGAGCGTAAGGCAAAAAATCTGTCTCTCGAACGGACCCCGCTTACTCCCTCCCCTCCATCACCCCAGGTCAGCCGCGTGACCACGGCCCCACAGGCCCCTAGAAGCGCCGCGTGACCCGCGTCATGCCCGGGTAGCCGCCCGCGCGGGCTCAGGCCGCGCGCGAGCGTCGGACGGCGTGTCACCTACGCCATCGACCGACTCGAGATCCTGCTGCCTGCCCACTCACCGGCTCGAGATCCTGCTGCCTGCCCACTCACCGGCTAGAGATGTCTGTCACGTACGCCGTCGACAGATCCCGGCTCCTGTCACCTACGCCAGCGACAGATCCCGGCTCCTGTCACCTACGCCAGCGACCGCCCCTATTGGTGTCGCTGGCGTAGATGACAGGCGGCGTTTGGGGTCGATGGCGTAGCCGACATGGGCTCAACTCAGAGGAGACGCGAAAGCCCTCGGCGGCCGGGACGGATATCGGGCGGGGGCTCCGATCTCGTCGCCGGCGACGAGGGCTTGTGCGCGCGGCCGGGGGGAATGGGGCGGGGGCACCCAGGGGGAACGGCCGAGGGCCAGGGGGAGTGGCCCAGGTGGGGGAAGGGGGACGGCCCCCCATCGCGGGGGAACGGCCAGGGGGAATGGCCGCGGCGAACGGGGGCGGGGGAAAGTCCCCCTGGGAACCGGGGGCCAGGGGGAATGGCCCCCTGGGTGGAGGGGGTATCCCCGGCCCGTTACGGGGGCACGGGCCGGGAAGCTGGTGGCGGCTGCTACGCCTGCTTGAGCAGGTCGGTCAGTTCGGCCCCGACGTCGACGAAGTCGCTCTCCTGGCCCTCGGGCACGATCGCGTAGGTCCGCGCCAGGAAGTCAGAGATCTCCTTGATCGGCGCCTCGAAGTGGGCCTGGCCGAACGGGGACGACAGCTCGATGTTCAGCACGCGGCCCGGTGCGCCGTCGGCGGAGCCGGAGGACGGCCAGACCACGACGTCGCCGAGGCCCTCGCGGCCCTCGACGCCCAGGGACAGCAGGTCCCGCGCGAAGATCCACTCGACCGGCTCGTCGAGCCCGACGTGGAACGCGATGCGGATCGCGTAGGGGTCTTCCTTGGAGTAGAACAGGCTCGCGACGAGTGGGACGATCGTCTGCTGGGGAACGACGAGCCGTAGTCCGAGTTCTGCCGAGACCGTGCTGCTGGTGTTCATCGTCAGGTCTACCTCAATCTACTGGGGTCCCGGAGGGGAGCCGGGCTCTGTTTATTGACACGACCTATGGGCGATTAGCGCGAATACGGAGCGTTATGCCCGTTTGCTTCCGTTTGCGCCCTTGCCCGCACTGCGATCGCGGGAGGATTCGTCACGGCTTCCGTCCTGTCCGGACGCCGTAAGTCATTAACGGCTCTCCTCCAGTCTATTGTTCCTGCGTATCGATTGCATGGGGTGTGAGCTAGCTCGCATCCCCTTGTTTGCAATGCTTTACGCAAGGTAAGCAGTCGGTAACTAAATGCCACTTGCGCGTCATCCGTTGCTATCGATTGCATAGCTGAGAGTAGTCGAACTCCGGCTTACTTGCCAGTAGATCGATCATGATTTCTTGCCGGCCGGACCGCTTGCAACCGTTCTGCAACCCCTCGGCCACCGACGCGCAACCCGCCCACCGCCGCCCGATGCCCCCGGCACAGCGCGAGATGCGCTAACCTATTGGGGCAGCGGGCGATTGGCGCAGCGGGAGCGCGCTTCGTTCACACCGAAGAGGTCACTGGTTCGATCCCAGTATCGCCCACCAGCCTGCAGGCGGCGGCTTCCTTACCGAAGCCGCCGCCTTCTGTCTTTCAGTAGCCATCTGATTACAAGCAGGTGCCGGCCGAAGCGCGCTCGTGACCGACGCTCCCGGGCTGGGCCACCTCGACCCCGCCGCCCCGGAACCTGGGCCGGCAGCCGCGGCTGTCCGCGGGGTCGGTCCGCCTGCCGGCCGCCCCGCGGACGGCGGATGCGGAAGCGGGTCGAACGATTACGTACAGTGATCGAAACCGCGACGCGATAATGCCCCCCACTGACGGAACGCCGGCCTCTGACAACAGAAATCCAGCGTGTTCCCAAGAGCTTTGAATTTCAGTCCCATCAGCCGCTCATATCGTCCAATGTCACACGACTAACGCCGCTGAGGCCCATGATCACGAAGCCTTTTATCCTGACGTAAATTCCGAATCGTATAAGTGCGTAAGAGCTTTGTGAGCACCGCCAGGCCGGACGGTTCGACGCCGCCGGCGGCAGCGGGCCACACTGCGGGCAAGCGTCCCCGATCGCCGGCCGTGCCGGGGGATCGGGGGCGCGGGCATCCTCGGGCTCGGGACCCGTCAATCGGCCGATTCGTCATATTCTGACGGCTGATTGCGGATGACGGCCAACGAGACGATTTTGCCGTCCCGGACGGAGAAATAGTTGCTCATGAGGAGCTCGCCGGGCAGGTTCGTCTTGTCGTAGGTGCCGTCGTAGCGGCCGACGACAATCGTGTCGCCGTAGTGGTCGAGCACCTCGACCGGCTCGATGGTGACACTGTCGCCGACCATCTCCTTATTCACCCAGCGGCGGATCGCCTCGACGCCGCGGATCTCGCGGCGGGCGTCGTTCACGTACGCGTCATCGGCGAAGGTGGCGACGATCGCGTCGGCGTCGAAGTCGTTGACGGCGCGGATGTGCTCGGCGACAACCCCGGTGAGCTTCGTTGCAGTGGCCATGATGAGCGTCCTTCCTGGTCGTTCGATCTGATGGCTCCAGCCTGGCGGCTGCCCTGGCCGGAGGGTCAAGGCCGTCATCGCGGGCAGAGTCTCCCCCGGAGGGAGACCCCGATCCGGTGTCGCACCGCCCGCCCTGGCCTGACCGATAGCATCGGCGTTAAGCGCGACGTCAGCGGGAGGGCTCATGGTGGCGGTGCTCGTCGGCTTCATGGGGGCCGGCAAGACCACGGTCGGCCACATCGTCGCGGAGCGGCTCGGGCAGCCGTTCGTGGACAGCGACGTGCTGATCGAGCAGCGCCTCGGCCGCAATATCCGCGACATCTTCGCCACCGAGGGCGAGACCTACTTCCGCGAGCTCGAGCACACCACGGTCGCCGATCTGGTTCGCGGCCAGGAAGCGGTGATCGCGCTCGGCGGCGGCGCGGTCGAGGACCCGAGGACCCGCGCGGTGCTGCGCAACGCCCGCGTCATCTACCTCCGGGTCGACTACAAAGAGGCCATGTCCCGGGTCGGGGGCGACGAGTACCGGCCCATGCTGCACCGCCCCGACCTCGACGAGCTCTACCGCAAGCGGCTGCCGGTCTACGAGAACCTGGCGGCCCTCACCATCGACACCGACGGCCGTCGGCCGGAGGCGATCGCGCGCGAGGTGCTGGCCGAGCTCAACCGGCTGCCCACTCTGCCGCCCAACAGCTCGAGCGTGTTCGTCACCCCCGTCGGCGGCGCCTACTACGCCCACGTAGGGCGCGGGCTGACCGGCCGGGTGGGCTCGCTGCTGCCCGCCCTGCCCGAGGTCGAGCGCGGGATGATCATCGAGTCGGCCGAGGACGAGGGGGTCGCGGCGCGGGTCGCCGAGGGCTTCGCCGCCGCTGGCCTGCCCGTCCACCGGGTGGCCCTGCCCGACACCCAGGCGTCGAAGACGTTCGCCTCGGCCGAGTGCCTCGCCAACGCGTTCGCCGAGCACGCCCTGCACCGGGACGACCTCGTGATCGCCGTCGGCGGCGAGGCGACCTGCGACATCGCCGGGTTCGTGGCCGCGACGTTTAACCGCGGGATGCGGCTGTGCCTGGTCCCGACGACGCTGGCCGCCCAGGCCGACTCCGCCGTCGGCGGCAAGAACGCGATCAACCTGGGCCTCGGCCGCAACCTGGTGGGCACCATTCACCAGCCGGTCGTGGTGATCAGCGACATCGAGGTGGCCTGCGCTAACGCCGGCCGGGGGTTCAAGGCGGGCCTGGCCGAGATCGCCAAGCACGCCCTCATCAGCCCCTCGGACCTGCTCGGCTACCTGCAGGGCGCCCGCGCGCCGATCGTCGACCGCGATCCGGACGCCGTCTGCGCGGCCGCGACCCGGAGCGTGGAGATCAAGGCCGACATCGTCAGCCGCGACGAACGGGAGCAGGGCGACCGCCTGTTCCTGAACTACGGTCACACGTTCGCCCACGCCATCGAGCTCGTGCGGGACGCCACCGCCGACGACCAGGGCGAGGCGGTCGCGCTCGGCCTGATGGCCGCCGCCTACCTGTCCTTCCGCCAGGGCCGCATCCCGGAGTCCGTGGTCGACCAGCACCGGCAGCTCATCGCCGGACTCGGACTGCCCGTCAGCGGCGAGTTCAAACTCCAGGACCTGCAGCAGGCCTGGCTCCGGGACAAGAAGTACCGGCACGGCAGCCGCTTCGTGGTCCTCAATGGACTCGGCCGCCCGGAAAGCGGCGTCACCGCCGACGAGGCCACCCTCGAGCTCGTGCTGAGCGACCTCGCGGGCCGCTAGCGCCGCCGGGAAAGTCAAGATCGAAATCCTTCTATCGAACGGACCCGGCCGACTCCGTCAGGAAATTGGCCCGCGGGCGCCGGGCGAACCGCGGACGGCTGTGCGATCTGCGGACGGTCGGGCGACCTGCGGACGGTCAGGCGTACTGGTGCAGGGGTTCGTCGATCGGGGCGCCGGTGAGGCGGTTGGCCAGGGTGGACATGGTGTAGGCGCCGATGCCGAGCACGACCTCGAGCGCGTTCTGCTCGGTGTAGCCGTGGGCGAGGAACGCCTTCAGCGCGGGATCGCCCACGTCGCCCGCCGTGTCGAGCACCTGCAGGGTGAACGCCCGGATCGCCTCCAGGCGTGGCTCCGCCGATGCCGAACCGGCGCGCAGCGCCGCGATCAGCCCGGCGTCGGCGCCTAGCTTCGTCAGCCGGGCGGTGTGCATGGCCACGCACAGGTGACAGCCGTTCCTGGTGGCCATGGTCATGATGACCACCTCGCGCGCGATCGGATCGAGGGTGGTCCCGTCGAACGCCGCGCTCATCTTCAGGAACCCGTCGAGCAACTCCGGAGAGGTGGCCATCAACGCGACCGCGGTCGGAAGGTAGCCGTTGTGGTTCATGGAGGCGGTCATGGAACGGCGGGCGGCGGCCGGGGCGGACTCGATGGTGTGCTCGGTGAACATCGCGGTATGCTCCTAGCAGTAAAGACAACTTGGTTGTCTAAAACGGTAAACGAGGTTGTCTAATTATGTCAAGCGCCGGATACGAGCTGCCGCTGCTGCTGTTCGGCGGGTTCCGGTCGATCATCGACGAGCTGCACGTCGAACTCGCCCGCCGCGGTCACCAGGACATGCGTCCCGCCCACGGGTTCGCGATGCAGGCCATCGGGTTCAGCGGCGCGACCGCGACCGAGGTCGGCAGGCGGCTTGGCATCTCCAAGCAGGCGGCGGGCAAGACCGTCGAGCGCCTGGAGGCGCTCGGCTACGTGCAGCGGGCAGGCGACGGCCAGGACCGGCGTAGGAAGCTGGTCCGCCTGACCCCGCGCGGCATCGAGGCGCTGACCCTCTCGGCCGAGATCTTCACCGACATCCGCGCCCGCTGGGCGCAGGCGCTCGGCCCCGACCGGGTCGACGACCTGGAGGCCAGCCTGCGGACCATGACCCCAGGGGAGACCTTCCGGCTGGATGTCCCCGGCTGGTTCGGCGCAAGCTAGCCGGTCAGGTCGCGCAGCACGGCCGTCAGCGCCCCGACGCCGGCCCGGCAGTCCTCGTCGCTCGCGGTCTCGAACGGAGAGTGCGATACCCCGGTCGGATTGCGGACGAACAGCATCGCGGTCGGCAGCTTGGCCGCGAGGACGCCGGCGTCGTGGCCGGCCCCGGTGGCCAGGACCGGGGGGCCGCCCAGGAGGCCGGCCGACCCGGTCACGCAGGGCCGGGTCGAAGACGACGGTGTCCACGTAGGACTCCTCGGTCACCTCGAGCACGCAGCCGTGCTCGGCGGCGGCCTCCTCGGCCGCCACCACGACCTCGGCCAGCAGCGCCCGGGTCGAGGCGTCGGCGTCACTGCGGAGGTCCAGCCAGGCGTCGACCCGGGACGCGATGACGTTGGTGCCGCCCGGCACCGGGACCAGCCGGCCGACCGTCGCGCGAGCGTTCCCGCCCTCGCGCGGGTGGTCGTGGCTGATGGCGATCGCACGGGCCGCGAGGATGGCCGCCGCCGCGGCCGCCAGCGGATCGCGGCGGCCCGCCATCGGCGTGGCCCCGGCGTGGTTGCCCTCCCCGGTGAACCGCAGCCGCCACCGCCCGTGCGCGAGGATGCCGGACGCGACCGCGACCGGCGCGCCCAGGTCGGCCAGCGCGCGACCCTGCTCGACGTGCAGTTCGACGAAGGCGGCCAACTCGGCCAGCCGCGCGTCGTCACGGCCGATCCCGGCCGGATCGACCCCGGCCGACCCCGCGGCGTCGGCGAACGTGGTGCCGGCCGCGTCGGCCAGCAGGCCTGCCGATTCCGGTGCGATCGCGCCCGCCGTCAGCTTCGACCCCAGGCAGGCGATGCCGAACCTGGACCCCTCCTCCTCGGCGAACGCGACCACCGCGACCGGCCGCGACGGCGTCAGCCCGTCCGCCTGGAGCCGGGCGACGGCCGACAGCGCCGACGCCACCCCGAGCGGGCCGTCGAGCGCGCCGCCGCCCGGCACCGAGTCTAGGTGGCTGCCGACGGCGATCGTGCCGCCGCCGCGGGCGCCCCAGTACGCCCAGATGTTGCCGTTCCGATCGGGCTCGACCGTCAGCCCGAGCGCCGCCGCGCGACGCGTGAACCACGCGCGCAGCTCCAGTTCGGCGGGCTCGAACACAAACCGCGAGTAACCGCCTCGGACCGGGTCCACCCCGATGCCCTCGATCTCGGCCAGCAGGTCGATGACGTCCCAGCTGGCGCCGTCCGCTGCACCGGTCATGCCCGGGCGCCGTCGCTCATGCAGGCAGCGTATCGACACCCGGAAGGCGGACTCGGCTGCACTAGCCTCTAGGCGATGAACGACGACCCCACTGTGCTGCTGACGCCGCAGGGCCGGGAGCTGCTGGCGCGGCTCGCCGTCGCCGACGGCCGGTCCGGCCTGGCGCTCGCCACCAGCCTGCGGCGGGAGTACCCGGCGGACCTCGTCGCCGCCGCGACCGCGCAGCATGAGCTTCGCCTGGCCGCCCGGGCGAAGTTCAGCCGGGCAGCGGACATGCTGTTCACCAGGGCCGGATACGAGCAGTCGTCTGCGGAGCCGATCGCGCGGTACCGGGCGGGACGATTCGGCGCCGCCCGTCGGGTGGCCGACCTGTGCTGCGGGATCGGCGGCGACCTGCTCGCGCTCGCATCCGGCCGGGAAGCGCTCGCCGTCGACCGGGACGAGGTCCACGCACGGCTGGCCCTGTACAACGCCGGCGTGTACGAGGAGGCGGCGAACGTGCGCGCGGTCGTCGCCGACGTGCGCGACTTCCGACTCAACGGCCTCGACGCGGTGTTCATCGACCCGGCCCGCCGCTCCGGACCGGGCACCGCCCCGGCCCCGGCTGGCGGCCGGGCCAGGACGCCCGCCGCCTCGGCCAGGACCGGCCGCGCCGCAGCGGGCAGACCGGGCACGGTCGCCTCGGCCGCGCCGCACCGGTTCAGGTCCGGGCTGTCGGAGCCGCCGCTTGACTGGTGCTTTGCGCTCGCCGGCCAGGTCCCCGCCGTCTGCGTCAAGGCCGCGCCCGGGCTGCCGGCCGACCTGATACCGGCCGGCTGGGAGGCGGAGTTCATTGCCGACGGCCGCGACCTCAAGGAGGCCGTCCTCTGGTCCCCAGCGCTGGCGACGGCCCCCGTGGCTGGGTCGGGCGGCCCGCGCCGCGCGCTGGTGCTGTCCGGCTCGGCCGCGCACGCCCTCGTCGCCTGCCCCGGTGACCCGGTGCCGGTCACCGAGCCGGCGGAGTACCTGCTCGACCCGAACCCGGCCGTCACCCGGGCGGGCCTAGTCGAGGATCTCGCCCGATCCCTCAGCGGCGGCAGCGGCGGGAGTTGCGGCAGCGGCGGCGACGGCGAGCGGGCCGCCGACGTGGCCAAGATCGACTCGCAGATCGCCTTCCTGACGGTGAATCGCCTGGTGCGGACCCCGTTCGCGCGCACGCTGCAGGTGCAGGACTCCGCCCCCTGGAACGAGAAGCGCTTCGCCCGGCGACTGCGCGAGCTTGGCATCGGCGCGGCCGACATCCGCCGCCGCGGCCTGGCGGGCGACGTCGACCAGATCCACCGCCGTCTCAAGCTGGCGGGCCCCCACCGCGCCACGATCGTCATCACCCGCGTGAACGACAGGCCCTGGGGCCTCATCTGCACGGATCCCTGAGCCCTGGTCGCCGCCCCGACGCACGCGCCGGCGCCCCCGGCGCCCCGACACGCCGAGGCCCCGGCGAGTGCCCACGCCCCGGTGAAGGCGGGGACGGGGAACGTACACTAGCGCCATGCACCCGGACTCGCCGTCCACGGCGCGTTTCGACGACCTCGTGACCGAGTTCAACGACGTCGAGGGCGTGACCCCGCCGAGCGGCGGCAGCGGCTTCGGCCGCTCCGCGCTGCGCTACCGGGGCAAGATCTTCGCGATGCTGGTGCGCGGCGCCCTGGTGGTCAAGCTGCCCCCGGACCGGGTGGCGGGCCTGGTCGCGGCCGGCCACGGCGCGCACTTCGACGCCAACAAGGGCACCCCGATGCGCGAGTGGTTCGCCGTGGCCGCCGACTCAACTCTGAGCTGGTCGGACCTGGCATCGGAGGCGCTCGCCCACGCCGAACGCCAGCGTCGGTTAGATCCCGGCCCGCAGCAGCAGGCCCCGAACGTACGCGGCCTGCCCCGCGTGCTGCATGTCGTCGTCGAGCACCGACACCAGGCGCACGGCCAGCGTGACCGGCGGCGTCCAGCGGGTGTCCACGATCCGCGGCAGATCGGCGTCGGTGACCTCGGACACCAGCTTCACCGTCTGCGCGTGCGTCGCCTCGTGGTACTCAGCCAGCAGTTCGGCCGACGCGGTGGCGGCCCCGACCTCGGCCGCCTGCGAGTCCGTGTGCCCGTAGCCGTGGTCGAGCATCTCAGCCGGCAGCCCGAACCGCGCCGCCCAGCCCCCGGCCGTCCATACCTGGGTCACCCCGAACGCCGCCGCGACGTGGTCGTCCTGCACCCGGGTCAGGTGCCAGACGAGCCAGCTGATCGAGTTGGCGCCGGGGGCGACCTGGTGGGCGAGCTGGGCGGGAGTCAGGCCTGAGAGCACGTCGGCGACGTTCTCCCTGATCCGGCCGAATCCGTCGATGAGCAAGTCAGCGCTGGTGGTCATGGTCAAATTATCTCCCGGGCAGGGACCAGGCGGGCAGCGCGTACACGTCGAGCACGGTCTCGGGCAGGCGGCGCATCGCGGTGATCCGCCGCTCGGCGAACTTGGCCGGGTGCCCGGTGCGGTCGCGGTCGACCCAGACCGAGCGCAGCCCCATCCGGGAGGCCGGCAGGATGTCGTGCACCCAGCTGTTGGCTACGTGGATCCAGCTGGCGGGCGTCGCGCCGGTCAGTTCCGCGAACTTCCTGAAGTGCGCCAGATCCGGCTTGTAGGACCGCACCTGCTCGGCCGTCACCACGAGCTCGAACGGCGCCGGCAGCTTCGCCGCCGTGCTCTCGAACAGGTCGTCGTCGCAGTTGGTGAGCACCGCCAGACGCCACCCGGTGGCGGTCAGGTCCGCCAGCGCCTCGGCCACGTCGTCGAAGATCGACATCCCCGGCCACGCGGCGACGAGCGCGCCCACGGCCCCGGGCGCGAGCGGCACCCCGGTCCGCTGCGCGGCCAGAGCCAGCCCCTCGGTCAGGATCTCCCGGTACGGGCGCCACTGCGGCCCGGCCTCGAGGATGGACTCGGAGCGGTGATAGGCGGCGAGCAACCCGGCCGCCTGCGCGCCGGCCACCGGTTCAAGCGCCGACAGCATGCACGAATTCCAGTCCGCGAGCGTGCCATAGCAGTCGAAGGTGAGCCATCTGGTGGCGGCCATCCAACCTCCCGAGTTCCTTTTGACCCAAATCTCCGGAGTAGGCGCTGCTTTCCCACAGTAACTGTTGCTAACTGTGTTTGAGTGGCGGATTCACAGCGAATCCGCCGAACTGTGCGCCCATCCGTTCCTGTCTGCCAAGCATCGGATCCGCCCCGGCCTGACAGCCGTCCTCGCTTGGATGCATGATCGTGACTAGGCACGAGCAGCGAGGAGGCGGCACTGTGGCCGATGACGACTTCCAGTACGAAAGCGGTTTTGGGAACGAGTTCGTTACAGAGGCGGTCAAAGGCGCCATTCCGGTCGGCCGGAACTCACCCCAGCGAGCGCCCCTCGGGCTGTACGCCGAGCAGCTCAGCGGCACCGCGTTCACCCAGCCGCGCGCGGTCAACCAGCGAACCTGGGTCTACCGGATCCTGCCGTCGGCCAGGCACCCGGCCTTTCACCGGATCGACAACAAGAATCTAAAATCCACCCCGTTCGACGAGCTTGAGCCGAACCCGAACCGCCTCCGCTGGGATCCGCTCCCGCTGCCGGTCAGCGACAGGGAGACGGACTTCGTCGACGGCATTTTCACCCTGGGTGGCAACGGCGACAGCAGAACTCGCGCCGGGATGGCGGTCCACCTCTACGCCGCGAACACGTCCATGGTGGACCGCTACTTCGTCGACTCCGACGGCGAGCTGCTCTTCGTCCCCGAGCTGAACGCGGTCATCCTGCACACCGAGCTCGGCCCGCTGCGGGTCAGCCCGGGCGAGATCGCGGTGGTGCCGCGCGGCATCCGCTTCCGGGTGGAGCTGCCGGACGAGTTCGCCCGCGGCTACCTGTGCGAGAACTTCGGCGCCAGCTTCACCCTCCCCGAGCGCGGGCCGATCGGCGCCAACGGCCTGGCCAACGAGCGGGACTTCAAGTACCCGCACGCCGCCTTCGAGGAGCGCGAACGCGCCGTCAGCGTGGTGAACAAGTTCGGCGGCAACCTGTGGGCGGCCGAGTACGACCACTCGCCGCTCGACGTGGTCGCCTGGCACGGCAACTACGCGCCCTACAAGTACGACACCAAGGACTTCATGGTGATCGGGACGATCAGCTACGACCACCCCGACCCGTCCATCTTCACCGTCCTGACCAGCCCCACGGACACAGACGGCCTGGCCAACGTGGACTTCGTGATCTTCGCGCCGCGCTGGCTGGTGGGCGAGGACACCTTCCGCCCGCCGTGGTTCCACCGCAACGTGATGTCGGAGTACATGGGGCTGGTCTCCGGCAGCTACGACGCCAAGGCGACGGGGTTCACCCCCGGCGGCGGCTCGCTGCACAACACCTTCGCCAGCCACGGCCCCGACGCAGACACCTACGCCAAGGCAAGCACGGCGGAGCTGGCCCCGCAGAAGCTAGACGGAACCCTAGCGTTCATGTTCGAATCCCGCTGGACGATCCTGCCGACCAGACAAGCGATGGAGACCCCGATCAGGCAACGCGATTACGACGAAGTATGGGGCGGATTGTCCCGTAATTTCCGCTAGTCGAACGCGCTGGAAGCGATCATCTTCAACCCTCCGGCTACTTACGACCTACCGGTGATCAGGTCCGTGGCGAGGGCGGGTGAGAACTCGCCCGCCTGGGTCCCCGCGCCCGTGCCGCAGTCGCCATCGGATTCACCGGGTGCCTTGATCCAAAGGCCCATGTCGCCGCGGTCATCGAGCACTTGCGGGACCCAACCAAGCTGTCGGCCGGGGGGGTTGCACCACTGGCTCGCCCCGGCCATGCTGCCGCCGCAGTTGAGATGTGGGATGTCGTACGTGACCAGAACCGGCACCTTGTGCTCTCGAGAGGCGGCGATAGTGTAGCCCGACACGGCAGCGGTGATGTCACCGCTCCATGCGCCGAGCCACAATGCTGTCGGCTGGTTCGCGATGTGCTGTTCGATCTCTTGCGCCCGGGGGTCGCCGGGATGGGCCCGAACCCAGATCGCCGCTTGCGTGTCAGGGTCAGTGAAGAGCTGCCTCGCCAGTTCGCCCCCGCCAGCATCCAGATGAACCGGTCCACCAGCGCCGGCGTTCCCGTTGCGGCTGGTGTCGACGACGAACCGCTTGGCCATTCCCAGATCCCGATCCAACGCGGCCGCGTAGCCGATCTCCCGATGGGTTGGATCGAAGTTGGACACGTTCAGCGCGAACCCATAGGCCTGAGCGACATCAGCGGCCCGGAGGCGGGCCGCCATCTGGGCAGCCGGCACCCAGTTCGAGTGGCCCGCGTCCAGGTACACCTGGTCGCTCTTCGTCTGGAGGGTCTTGACGGCGTACGACAGCATCTGCAGCCGGGCTTGCTGCTGGGCGTTGTCCAGGCAGCTGTTCAGCTGAGCGAGTGCGTCAGGCTCCAGGATCACCACTGCGTGCCGGTCACCGAGGCCGGTCGCGATCCCGTTGACCCACGTCTCGTACGCCTGCTCGTCGGGTTCGAGCCCAGGCGCCTGCAGGCGGAGGAGCAGAAACCCCAGCGCCACGAGCACGAGAACGCCCGCCGCGACCACGGCGACCACTCTCCGGCTGACCCCAGAAAACCAAGCCATGGTTCTCACCGGGTTCCGATGACGGTGACCGTGACGCCCCCCGTCCATCAGCACTCCCCCTTCGACCTCTTGGCCGGTCCCGCGGCCAGTGGTGCCGCAGGATCCGTGCGTTTCTATCTGCTAGCCTCCCGCCCGGGTGGATGGGCCGTCGTCACGAGATAGTGATGATTTCTGTCCTCGAGCCTCCCGCCCGGGTGGATGAGCCCCCCGGCTGACGTGCGTCTATGCCTGCCGGGCGTCCCCATCCGGCGTTTGTCAACGACCCTTCATTGACAGGAACGGTCGTCATCGGTACGGTTTTGGCGTTATGACCTGGGCAGACAGTACATTCGCCACATAGTTTCCGCTAAGTTACGTGCCATGGCTGGCTCATATGTCAAGGTCGGGCGCGGGGACCATCACGTCATCGCGCTGCACGGCTGGTTCGGCTCCGCCCTGGGCTGGGGAACCCTGACCGACTACCTGAACACCGCGCAGTTCAGCTACGTCTTCCCCGACCTGCGCGGCTATGGCTCCCGCCGCGACGAGGCGGGCGAGTTCACGATGGCGGAGGCCGCCGCCGACGCGATCGGGCTGGCCGACTCCCTCGGCTGGGACCGGTTCAGCCTGGTCGGGCACTCGATGAGCGGCGTCGCGATCCAGCACGTCCTGCTCCAGGCCCCGTACCGGGTCCGCCGCCTGGTCGGGGTGGCTCCGGTGCCGGCCAGCGGTCTGCCGCTGGGCGAGTCGGAATGGTCCCTGTTCACCTCCGCCGCCGTCAGCCCCGCCAGCCGCGCGATGATCGTCAACCACGCGACCGGCAGCCGCCTCACCCCGGCGTTCGTCGACCAGGTGGTCCAGCACTCGCTTGAGAACTCCGACCAGGCCGCGTTCGGCGGCTACCTCGAGTCCTGGGCCCGGGCCGACATCCTCGCCAAGGTCAAGGGCAACGAGGTCCCGGTCAAGGTGATCACCGGCGAGTACGACCCCACCCAGCCCGCCGAGTTCATGGAGCAGGCCTGGCTGCAGCCCTACCCGAACTCCGAGCTAGAGGTCCTGCGCGGGGCCGGCCACTACCCGATGTTCGAGACCCCGGTCGCCCTCGCCGCCTCGATCGAGGAATTCCTCGCCCGCGGCTAGAAGTCCGCCACCACGGGGATGACCTCGTCCCCGATCACCTCCAGCGGCGCCACGTCCCACACTCCGGCCACCGCGCCGATCGCGGCGTCGAAGCCGAGCGCGGCCAGCGCGCCGAGCTCGTCGATGATTCGCTGGCTGCCCCTGGACGGGTCGAAGTAGTAGTACGCCGTCTTGTAGATGGTGTCGTAGTCCCGGCCGACCGCCTCGCAGTGCTGGCGCAGGATATCGAGCTTGCGCGCCTCGTCCCGGCCCGCGAACAGGTTGCACGCGTCGGCGTACTGCGCCACCATCCGCAGCGTCTTCCGCTCCCCGCCGCCGCCGACCATGATCGGCGGGTGCGGCCGCGTGATCGATTGCGGCGAGTTGAGCGGGCGCTCGAGCGTGTAGTGCTTGCCCTGGTAGGGCCGCTCGTCGCCGTGCCACATCTGCAGGCAGATCTGCAGCGTCTCCTCGAGCCGCTCGAACCGCTCGGCCACCGGCGGGAAGGGGACGCCGAGGCCGCGGGATTCCTCCTCGTTCCAGGCCGCGCCGATGCCGAGCCACGCGCGGCCCGACGACAGCACGTCAAGCGTAGTCACGATCTTGGCCAGGATGCCCGGCTCCCGGTAGATCACGCCGGTGACGACCGTCAGCAGCGCCGCCCGCCGGGTGCAGGCGGCCAGGTACCCGAGCGTCGTGTACCCCTCAAGCATCTCCCGCTCGCTCGGCCCGATCGCCCCGATCTGGAAGAAGTGGTCCATCACGGCGATGTACTCGAACCCGGCGTCGTCGGCCGTCCGCGCCACCGTTGCCAGCTCCGCCCCGAGCCGCTCCGGGCCGCGCGGCGTGCTGAAGTCAGGAATCTGCAAGCCGATCTTCATAGTCGATAACCTCCCGCCGTCTACCCTCTCACGTCCCGCCACGCCAGCCCCCAAAGCAAGGCGCGCGGTCGACCTGACCGAGTCACTCAGGGTCCGTTCGGAATAATGGTCTTGACTTCGCCTTTTCTCCCCGTTCCAGAACGGACGAGGCGTCAACCGACATCGGGAGGCTCATGTGACGGTGCGTGCGGACCTGGTCGTCGTCGGCGGCGGGCTGGCCGGCGCGGCCGCCGCCTACGTCGCCGCCGGGCGCGGCCTGAACGTCGTCGTGCTCGAGGCGTTCGGCCCCGCGCACCGGAACGGCAGCTCGCACGGCAGCGCCAGGATCTTCCGGCGGGCCTACCCGGACCCGTTCTACGTGCGGCTGACCGGGCAGGCGGAAAGGCGCTGGCGCGCGCTGGAAGCCGACGCCGGGGAGGTCCTGCTCACGCTGACCGGCGGCATCGACTTCGGCGCCGACCGGGAACCGGAGCGGCTGCATGCGGTGCTGACCGAGTGCGGCGTGCCGGTCGAGCTGCTAGCCGAGGAGGCGGCGGCGGAGCGGTGGCCGTACATCGACTTCCGCGGCGTCGGCCCGGTGATGTTCCACCCCGACGCGGGCGTGGTCGACCCCGACCGCGCCATCGCCGCGATGCTCCGGCTGGCGGCCGCCCACGGCGCCGACGTGCGCTTCGAGACCCCGGTCAGCGCGCTGGCGGCGGCCCCCGGGGGCGGCGCCGTGGTCACCACCGACCGCGGCGAGTTCGCCGCCCCGGTGGTCGTCGTCGCGGCCGGAGCCTGGACCGCGCCGCTGCTCGCGGGCCTGGTCGAGCTTCCGCCCCTGACGGTCACCCAGCAGCAGGTCTTCCACTTCGCCCCGGCGGCGGGGAGGGCGGCCGCGCCGTGGCCGGTCTTCATCCACTACGACGGGACCGGCTACCGCTACGGGCTGCCCGCCGGCCGCGACGGCGGGGCGCCGGGCGTGGTCAAGATCGGCGAGCACGATCCCGGCCAGGTCACCACCGCCGCGGGCCGCGACTTCCGCATCGACCCGGCCGCTCGGGAGCGGGTCAGCGCGTTCGTGGCCGCCCGCCTGCCCGGCCTCGACCCGGCCCCGTTCAACGAGGCGAGCTGCCTCTACACCTGGACCGCGAACGAGGACTTCATCCTCGACCGGCCCGGCGGCGGCCCGTTCGTGATCGCGTCGGCCTGCTCGGGCCACGGGGCGAAGTTCGCGCCGCTGCTTGGCGAGATCATCGCCGACCTGGCAGCCGGCCGCCCGGCCCCCGACCCGCGCTTCACCCTCGCCGCCCACCTCGCCCGCAGGCATTAAAAGTCAGAATCAAAGTCACCCGGATATCGAACGGACCCTGGTTTCACCCCGTCCGCGACAGCTCGCTGCGCGAGCCCGGTCGCGCGGAGCACACCCGATCGCCGGTAGCCACCCGGCTGCTCGCGCCGTCGGCGGCGCGCTAGACCAGCCTGGTGGCGCGGATCACGCCGACCGGCGCGCCGCCGCCGAGGACGTCGGTGGTGGCCAGCGCGACCGGCGGCTGCGCGCCCAGCATGGCCAGGATGGCGACCGTGACCGGGGTGCGGGCGCGGGCGTTGCCGTCCTCGATCTTCACCGCGGCGGCCGTTCCGTCCGGCAGCGCGAACGCGTCGACGCCTTCCGCCCCCGCCTTGAGCAGCAGCCCGGGGATCTCGGTCATCAGCCGGTTCTCCTCCCTGGTGGTGCCGGACGTCCAGGACGGGAACTTGCGCATCGCGTCGGCTACCTTCCGCTCCGCGGTGCCCGGCTCGGCCAGCACCAGGGCGCGGAACGCCCGGGCGACGCCGCCCAGGGTCAGCGCGAACACCGGCGCGCCGCAGCCGTCCACCCCGACCGCGGCGACCGGCTCCCTGGCCAGGTCCTCGATCGTCCGCCGGATGTGCAGCTGCAACGGGTGGTCCGCCTCCAGGTAGGTCTCGGTCGGCCAGTCGTTGGCGATGCAGGTCGCGAGCATGGCCGCGTGCTTGCCCGAGCAGTTGTAGCGTACCCGCGACTCGGGTTCCTCCGACTCCCTGATCAGCCGTCGCGCGGTGGGCTCGTCACCGGGCAGCGACGGCGGGCAGCGCAGGTCGTCCTCGGTCAGCCCGGCGAAGTCGAGGATGTCATGCACGCCCTGTACGTGGAAGTCCTCGCCGGAGTGGCTGGCGGCCGCGAGCGCGAGCAGTTCGCCGTCAAGCGGCAGCCCGGCCCGGATCATCGCCGCTGCCTGCAGCGGCTTGTTGGACGAGCGCGGGAAGACGGGCGCGTTGGCGATGCCCGCGGTGAACGCGAACGTGCCATCGGCGGCCAGCGCGACGACGGTGCCGCGGTGCCGGGACTCGACGAACCCGGACCGGATCACCTCGGCCAGCACGGGGTTGGCGGCCACGTCGCCCACGGACAACTGCTCCAAGGGTGTCACCCGCACATTATGGCCGCTCCGCTGCCCTCACCTGCCCATATTGGGCCGATAAGTCCCCGCCCGTCCGACTCGCTGCCGTCGCCAGACCCGGGCGAGGCGGGGGCGGGGCGCGTGGGCGCCGGCTAGAGCTCGAGAATGATGGTGATGGGCCCGTCGTTGACGAGGGCGACCTTCATGTCGGCGCCGAATTTACCGGTCTCGACCCGTGCGCCGAGGGCGCGCAACTCGGCCACCACCGCGTCCACCAGCGGCTCCGCGACCGGCCCGGGGGCGGCGTTGTTCCAGGTCGGGCGGCGTCCCTTGGCGGTGTCGGCGTAGAGCGTGAACTGGCTCACGACCAGCAGCGGCGCGTCCAGGTCGGAGCACGACTTCTCGCCCTCCAGCACCCGCAGCCCCCAGAGCTTGGCCGCCAGCTTCCTGGCCTTGTCGGCGGTGTCGTCATGGGTGACGCCGACCAGAACCAGCAGGCCCGGCCCGTCGATCGCGCCGATGACGGCGCCGTCGACCGACACGCTCGCCTCGCTCACCCGCTGTGCGACCGCCCGCATGGCTCAGCCCGCCGCGACCTTGGACTTGGTCCAGCCCGCGAGATCGCACTGCGGCCGGGCGAGCAGCGAGATCCGGTCGGAGTTGGCGAAGGCGGCCTTGCAGAACGACTTCGCCGCCGCCCCGCAGTAGTGGCTGGTCGAACCGCCGGTCGAACTGGCGAAGGTCAGGGTCACACAGCCGTTCCCCGAGGGGCCGTACTGGTCGTGGCTGACGGCGCTCCACACGCCGATCGCGACGCCCGCCGCCACCAGGACGGCGACCACCAGGTACACGATCCGCCTGCCGCGCGGCGTGAGTGAGATCGCGCCCGCCGCCTGGTCAGCGCCGAGGCGGGTCTTGCTGTAGCTAGGGGCCGGATCGCTCATGATCGCCCCATTGTAAGAGCATCCGGCTCCGGCGCAGATCCTTGGAGTGCCTGATGCACAGGTGTTACCGTCTGCGGTAGCGTGGCCCGCAACGGAGCGTGCTGCCACCAACACGGAGGTGACAAGAGTGGTTACCCGTGACACCCCTTGGCCCGACGGGACCCCCAGCTGGGTCGACCTGGGCACCAGCGACATCCCGAAGGCGATCGACTTCTACTCGCGCCAGTTCGGCTGGGACGTGGAGCAGGGCGGACCCGAGATGGGCGGCTACTCGATCGCCAAGCTCGGCGGCAGGAACGTCGCCGGCATCGGCCCGGTCATGGGCCCGCCAGGGACGCCGTCCAGCTGGACCACTTACTTCGCGTCGGCCGACGCGGACGCGACCGCGGCCAGGATCGCCAGCGCCGGCGGGCAGATCCTCAGCGCCCCGATGGACGTCATGGAGCAGGGCCGCCTGGTGATCGCCGCCGACGTCAGCGGGGCGGTCTTCGGCGTCTGGCAGGGCAGGAAGCACACCGGCACCGAGGTCGCCAACGTGCCCGGCGCGTTCACCTGGAGCGAGCACATGAGCCGTGACTTCGAGGGGGCGAAGGCGTTTTACGCGGCCGTCTTCGGCTACGAGTACGGCGACATGTCCAGCGACGGGTTCAGCTACGCCACCATGCTCATCAACGGCCAGCAGGTCGTCGGCGGCGTCGGCGCGTACCCGCCCGGACAGGCCGAGGACCACCCGGCAGCCTGGTCGGTGTACTTCGGCACCTCGGACACCGACAAGGCCGTCAGCACCGCGACCGCCAACGGCGGCCGGGTGATCCGCCCCGCCGCCGACAGCCCCTACGGCCGGATGGCGGTCGTGGCCGACGCCGAGGGCGCCGTCTTCAGCCTCATCTCGACCCCCACGGACGAGTAACCGCTCACCGGGCAGCCCGCGACCGGCTAGCGCGGGAGGACGACCGGCTAGCGCGGGAAGACGGTGCCGTCGAAGAGCTTGCGCGCCGTGCGGACCACGCCGGAGCGGATCACCGTCGGCGGCGTCGTGCCCGCGTCGAGCTCGACCTCGACGCCGAGGGCGCCGCTCGGGTGCTCGATCGCCAGCCGCGGGCTGCCCGGGGTGAGGACGGCCAGGTCGCTGCCGACCGCGCCGGGGACCAGGATCGCGGTGCCGACGCTGACCGCGCCGAGCACCCCGATCGACTGGTGCACCCGGACCGGGATGAACGTGCGGGTGGAGATCGTCCCGCCGTGGGCCGGCGGCGCCACCAGCGAGACCTTCGGAACGGTGGTGGCGCTGACGTCGCCCAGGCCCATCGCCTTGCCCGCCGCCAGCCGCAGTTCCTGGATCCGCCGGTTCAGCTCCGGATCGGCCTCCAGTTCGACGACCGACTCCCGCCCGGTTCGGCCGAAGCTGGCGGCGGCCGCCACGACGACCGGCATCCCGTTGTCCACGCAGGTCACCGGGATGCCGCCGAACGTGTCGGTGACGCTGCCGGTCGGGAACACGCTCGCGCCGGCCCCCGAGTCTTCGAAGTCGAGGACGATCGCCGCCGCCGTGCCCGGTACCCCGTCGATCGCGGTCGGCCCGTCGTAGCGCGGCCGGCCACCCGGGCTGGGGAACGTCGCGGTGACGATCCCGTCGCTGTTCACCATCCGGATGCGCACCCTGGTCTGGTCGCCGCCGGCCGGCACCAGACCGCGCTCGAGCGCGAACGGGCCGACCCCGGCCAGGATGTTCCCGCAGTTCTGCTTGTCGGTGACGACCGGCTGGTCGACCATCACCTGAAGGAACAGGTAGTCGACGTCGATGCCCTCCGCCGTCGAGGGCGACACCACCGCGACCTTGGAGGTCAGCGGGTGTGCCCCGCCGACCCCGTCGATCTGGGTCGGGTCGGGCGACCCCATGACCCGCAGCAGCAGGTCGTCGCGCTCGGCCGGGTCGGCGGGCAGGTCCGCGGCGAGGAAGTACAGCCCCTTGGACGTACCGCCGCGCATCTGCATGGCCCGGATGCCGTCCATTCCTAGACTCCCTCGCCCGCCCGCTCGGCGTATTCGGCGTAGGAGATGTACTCGACCTTGGCCAGCTTGGGGCGGAGGTCGTACAGGTCGAGGCCGAGCACCCCGTTGGCCAGCTCCGCGCGGTTCGCGTCCTCCTTGGCGACGCGGGCGGCGGACGCGGTGACCGCCGCCGCCACCTGCAGGCGGGGGACCACGCAGACGCCGTCGTCGTCGGCCACGATCGCGTCTCCGGGCCGGATCGTCTGGCCGCCCAGGGTGACCGGGACGTTGACCGCGCCGGGGGTCTCCTTGACGGTGCCCTGGGCGGAGACGTGCGCGGTCCAGGCGGGGAAGCCCATGTCCCGCAGTTCCTGCGTGTCCCGCAGCCCGGCCCCCATGACCAGGCCGCGGACGCCGCGGGCGGCGAGCGAGGTGGCGAGCAGCTCGCCGAACGCGCCGTCGGAGGAGGGTGACGTGGTGGTGATCACGATGATGTCGCCTGGCCGGGCCTGCTCGACGGCGGCGTGGATCATCAGGTTGTCGCCCGGCCAGCAGACCACGGTGAGCGCGATGCCCGCGATCCTGGCGCCCTGCTGGTTCGGCCGGATGGCGGGCCCGAGGTAGCCGTCACGGCCGATCGCCTCGTGGACGGTGGCGACGCCGAAGGAGGCGAGCGCGTCGACCGCTTGAAGATCGGCCCGGGGCGGGTCGGTGACGATGACGTTCAGCATGGGCGGCTGTTTCCCTTACTCGGTGGTCTGGCGCTTTGCCGTGCCGTCGGGCTGCGGTCGCGCCTCGACATAACGGGATATTTCATGATCTGCGGTGAGCCCGGCTTGCCGGTCCGGCTGGTCGCTGGCCTGCAGCGCCTCAATGACGCTGGCCAGGTGGGCGCGGACGGCGAGGTTGGCGTCGTGCGGCCGGCGGTCAGCCACCGCCTCCAGGATGGCCAGGTGCTCGGCCAGCGAGACCTCGGGGCGGCCAGGGCGGAGCGCGAGCTGGAACTGGTGCCGCACCAGCTGGCCGTGCAGCCGGTCGAGGAGGCCGATGGCGACCTGCTGACCGGAGATCGCGCCGACCCGGCGGTGCAGTTCCCGATTGAGCTCGGAGTACCTGAGCGGGTTGCCGTCGGCGACCGCGCGCTTGAGGTTCTCCCCGAGCTCGCGTAGCTGCGCGGCCTCGGCGTCAGTGATCCGCTGGGCCGCCTTGACCGCGCACAGCGCCTCCAGCGCCATCCGGCACTCGGTGATCGCCACCGCCTCTTCCGCGGTGACCACGCGAACGCGTGCGCCTCGGTTGGGTACCCGCTCGACCAGCCCTTCGGCGGTGAGATCGAGCAGCGCCGCGCGCAGCGACTGCCTGGTGACCCCGAGCGCGCTCGCGAGGTCCTCCTCGACCAGCCGCCGGCCGGGGGCGAGATCGCCGTTGAGGATCGCCTGCCGGATGGCGGCGAAGGCGTGGGTCCGCGCGGCCTCCCCGGCCCGCGGGCCACCGGGCGTAGCTGCTGGCATGCCCCGAACGCTACGTATGTCGGACCAGATTGTCAACAATCTGTCTTCGTGATTGTTGACAATCTACCGGGGATAATTCAGGTGTCCGCGCCATAGCCCGCGTGGGAGCATGACCGCCATGGCATGGCAGACAACCGGTGACGTGACCGAGTTCCTCGCCGCGGCGGGGCCGTACCTGCGCCGGGAGCGCGCGCGGAACACCGTGATCCTCAGCGTAACCGAGACGATGCGGGTGAGCGCGGCCGACGCGGCTGGATCGGCCGACACAGCCGACTCAGCCGCCCGGCCGCTGCTTGGCTGGTGGTCCGACCCGGCGGGCGCGGTGGCGGGGGCGTTCATGCACACGCCGCCCTTTCCCGTGGTGCTCGCCCCGGTCGCCCTTGAAGCCGCGGCCGAACTGGCGGCGGTGACGCTGGCCGCCCGGCCGCTGGGCGGGGTGAACGGCCACCCCGAGGTGGCGGAGGCGTTCGCCGACGGCTGGCGGGCGGCGAACCCGGTCGGCCGGGTCGACGTCTACCGCCGCCAGCGGCTCTACCGGCTCGGGGAGCTCGTCTGGCCGAACCCGGCGCCGGACGGGGCGGCCAGGATCGCCTCAGGCTCCGACCTGGCGCTGACGGCGGACTGGTTCGCCGCCTTCATGGACGAGGTCGACGACATGGGCCGGGGCGAAGACCAGACCGCCGCCGCGCGCGAGAAGATCAGCCATGACGGGGTCACGGTCTGGGAGGCGGCGGGCCGGCCGGCCGCCATCGCCTGCAACACCGTGCAGGTCGCGGGCATGGTCCGGATCGGTCCGGTCTACACGCCGCCGGAGCGGCGGGGCCACGGCTACGCCAGCGCGGCGACCGCGGCGCTCTCGCGGCGCCTGCTCGAGGCGGGGGCCGAGGAGGTCCTCCTCTACACCGACCTGGCCAATCCGGTGTCCAATTCGATCTACCAGCGGATCGGCTACCGGCCGGTCGAAGACCGAGTGGTGCTGGCGTTTTCGGCCGATTAGCTACCGATCGGTAATCTTGCGTTCCCCCGCCCGGGCGGCATACTTGAAGGCATTATGTTACTTGCCGGGACGCTTTTCCGTGACATACCGCGACCCCTTGCCCCTACTGCCAGACACCGCCAGGCACCGGAGAACCGGGTTGGTCCCGGCATGAGCGCACGTTGGGAAGCATGACTCCATGGGCTGGTGCACCACCTCTGACCCTGACCGGTTCGCGGCGGCGGCGGGCGGCTACCTGAGATCGCGGGCGGCCGAGAACACGATGCTGCTCTCGGCCGTCGCCACCGTCGGGTCCGGCCGGCAAACGCAGGTCGTGGGGCAGCCGTCGGGGCCCCGCTCGGCGGGCGGTACGGCCGTGTCCGCCACCGAGGTCCTGTACGGCTGGTGGGAGCCGCCGGATGGCAGCGGGCCACGCGACGCCTTCCTCCATGACCCGGCGGTACCGCTGCTCATCGCCGGGCGGACCCCGGAGATGGCCGCCGCGCTGGCCGGGACGCTGGCGAAGCTGGGGCGGCACGTCTGCGGGGTCGACGCGCCGGTCGAGGCGGCGGACGCGTTCGCGGCCGCCTGGAGCCAGCGGGCGCGGGCGGCGATCCGAGTGCACCGGCACTATCGCGTCTACCGACTCACCGCCGCCGCGGCGGCGGCCGGCGCCGCCGCCGCGGGCGTCAGCGCGAGCGGCGACGGCGGTCCCGGCGGCTGGCCGTCGCCGCAGTCGCCCGGGTCGGCCGGGTCGGCCGGCCGCCTTCGGCTGGTGACGGCCGCCGATCGCGGGCTGCTCATCGACCTGATCGTCGCGTACGGGATCGAGGCGGCGGAGCGGATCGGCTCGCCTCCGGCCCTGGCGGATGACCTGATCAGCTACGGTGGCGCCGTGCTGTGGGAGGCACCGCAGCGCACCTCCAGGATCAAGGAGGCCGCGCAGTACCTGGTGAGCCCGCAGCACCGGGACGCCGTGCAGCAGCAGGCGGAGCCCGCGTATCAGCCGGTGGCGATGGCGGCCGTCGCCCGCCCGGTCGCAGGGGCGGTGCGGATCAACATGGTCTACACCCTCCCCGACCGCCGCCGGAGCGGGCACGCGGCCGCGGTGACGCATGAGGTCAGCCGGGCCGTGCTGGCCGGCACGGTGCCGGCCAGCGCGACCGAGGCCGCGGCGGAGGTCGTGATGATCGCCGAGGGAACCAGGTCGGACCGCCGGGCCGCGCGGCTCGGCTACCAGCTGGTCAGCGAGCGCGCGGTGCTCCGCTTCGGGCCGTCGACCGGCTCGCTGCCGAAGCTCCAGTCGACCACCCGCCCGATGCCGCGGCTGCCCACTGGCCCGCTGCCCCGCCTGAGGCGGTAACCGGATCAGGAGGTAACCGGGTCCGCCAGCGTGACCTCAGTCACCAGCTCGCCGCCCCCGGGCGCGGGCACCGCCACGAACGAGAAGTCGGCGATGTTCCCGGCCGCCCGCAGGTCGTCCTCGCTGGCCCGGACGGCGTCGGCGGCGGCGGACGGCCCCCGCACGACGACCCGGGCCGCCTCGGCCCGCATGGAGACCTTCGCCTCCGACTTCGCCTTGCGGACCTGGCCGAGCACGGCCGCCGCGGTCGCGAGCACCGCCGGATCGCCGCCGGGCTCGCCCGCGCCATCCGGGGCGTCCAGGTCAGCCGACGGCCACGACACACGGTGCACCGACCCCTCCTGCCACCAGGACCACACCTCCTCGGTCGCGAACGGCAGGAACGGCGCGAACAGCCGCAGCAGCACCGACAGCGCCCGCCGCAGCGTCCCCCGCGCCGACGACGCCCCCGCGCCGGAACCGTAGGCGCGGGACTTCACCAGCTCCAGGTAGTCGTCGCAGAACATCCAGAAGAACCGCTCGATCGCCTCCAGCGCCCCGCTGTGGTCGTACTCCGCCAGCGCCGACGTCGCCGAGCGGACCACGCCGTCGAGCGCGGCCAGCAGCGACCGGTCGACCGCCGCCGTGACCGGCCCGATCGACCCGTCAAGCGACAGCACGAACTTCGACGCGTTGAGTATCTTCACCGCGAGCCGCCGCCCGACCTTGAGCTGTCCCAGGTCGAACACGGTGTCCACCCCGTACCGGCCGCTGGCCGACCAGTACCGGACCGCGTCCGAGCCGTACTGCTCGAGCAGGTCGATCGGCGTGACCACGTTCCCCTTGGACTTGGACATCTTCTTCCTGTCCGGGTCCAGGATCCAGCCCGAGATCGCGGCGTCCGACCACGGCAGCACCCCGAACTCCAGCTGCGACCGCACCACCGTGGAGAACAGCCAGGTCCTGATGATCTCGTGCGACTGCGCCCGCAGGTCCATCGGGAACACCCGCGCGAACAGGTCGTCATCGGTTCCCCAGCGCCCGGTGATCAGCGGCGTCAGCGACGACGTGGCCCACGTGTCCATCACATCGGGATCGGCCACGAACCCGTCCGGCTCGCCGCGCTGCGCCTCCGCGTACCCGGGGGGCGGCTCGGACGACGGGTCCACCGGCAGCGCCGACTCCTCGGGCACGATCGGCGTCGAGTACACCGGCGACCCCGAATCGTCCACCGGGTACCAGACCGGGAACGGCACCCCGAAGAACCGCTGCCGCGAGATCAGCCAGTCGCCCGCGAGCCCGGACACCCAGTTCTCGTAGCGCACCCGCATGTGGGCCGGATGCCAGGTCAGCCGCTGCCCGGCGGCGATCAGCCGGGCGCGGACGGCCGCGTCGCGCCCGCCGTTCCTGATGTACCACTGTCCCGAGGTGACGACCTCGAGCGGCCGGTCACCGCGCTCGTAGAACTTCACCGGCCGGGTGACCGGCCGCGGCTCGCCATCCAGATCGCCGCTCTCCCGCAGCAGCTCGACCATCCGGGCGCGGGCCGAGAACACGGTCTTCCCCGCCAGTTCCTTGTACGGCTCGGCGGGCACGTCGGCCGGCGGCTCGGCCAGCAGCCGCCCGTTGCGCCCGATGATCGACCGCAGCGGCAGGTCGAGCTCCCGCCACCAGGTCACGTCGGTCAGGTCGCCGAAGGTGCACACCATCGCGATTCCCGACCCCTTGTCCGGCTCCGCCAGCGGGTGGGCGAGCACCGGCACCGCGACGTCGAACACCGGCGTCCGCACCGAGGTCCCGAACAGCCCCTGGTACCTCGTGTCGTCCGGGTGTGCCACCAGCGCCACGCAGGCGGGCAGCAGCTCCGGCCGGGTGGTCTCGACCCACACCGGCCCGGCCTGCGAATGGAACGAGATCCGGTAGAACGCGCCCGCCTGCTCGCGGTCCTCGAGCTCGGCCTGGGCGACCGCCGTCTGGAAGGTGACGTCCCACAGTGTGGGCGCCTCGGCCCGGTACGCCTCACCCCGCGCCAGATTGCGCAGGAACGCCCGCTGGGAGACCCGCCTAGCCGAGTCGCTGATCGTGGTGTAGAGCAGCGACCAGTCGACCGAGAGCCCGATCCGCCGCCACATCTCCTCGAACGCGCGCTCGTCGAGGGCGGTGAGCCGCTCGCACAACTCGATGAAGTTCCGCCGCGAGACCGGCACCTCGGACTTGCCCGGATTCTCGGGCGGGACGAAGAAAGGGTCATACGGGAGCGAAGAGTCACCCCGCACCCCGTACACGTTCTGCACCCGCCGCTCGGTCGGCAGCCCGTTGTCGTCCCAGCCGATGGGATAGAACACCGACATACCGGTCATCCGGCGAAAGCGGGCGATAATGTCCGTGTGAGTGTAGGAAAAGGCGTGCCCGACGTGCAGCGATCCGGAGACGGTGGGCGGCGGGGTGTCGATCGAGAAGACCTCGGCCCGCGGCCGCGACCGGTCGAACGCGTATACCTGGTCGGCCTCCCAGCGTACGCTCCATGCCGCCTCCAGACCGTCAAGGACGGGCTTGTCGGGAACGGTAGCGGGGCGCGAGTTCTGGTCGGCATCGGTCATGGGCAAACTCTACTAAGCGGCCCGGTCGGGACCCACGGAATTACCGCCGCTAGCGCGGACCGGCCCTGACCGCCCGCCGACGCCCACTAGGCTCACCGGTGTACCTCGCCAGCCAGGAAGGCCCCACTCGATCGTGACCACGCAGACCACCGCGCAGACCACCGCGGAAAGCCCGACCGCGAAAGCGACCACGCTCGGCATCGTCAAGCGGATCGCCGCGGAGCTCGGCGTGCGCGACCACCAGGTCACGGCCGCCGTCGACCTGCTCGACGGCGGGGCCACCGTCCCGTTCATCGCCCGGTACCGCAAGGAGGCCACCGGCACGCTCGACGACGCCCAGCTGCGCACGCTCGACGAGCGCCTCCGCTACCTGCGCGAGCTGGAGGAGCGGCGGACCGCGATCCTGGCCTCGATCGAGGAGCAGGGCAAGCTCACCGACGAACTGCGCGCGCAGATCGACGGCGCCGACACCAAGGCCAGGCTCGAGGACCTCTACCTCCCCTACAAGCCCAAGCGCAGGACCAAGGCCCAGATCGCCCGCGAGAACGGCCTCGAGCCCCTCGCCAACCTGCTGCTCGAGACCCCGGCGACCGACCCCAGGGAGGCGGCCGAGGGCTACCTCAGCGAGAACGTGCCCGACGCGGCGGCCGCCCTCGACGGCGCCCGCGCGATCCTGGTCGAGCGCTTCGCCGAGGACGCCGACCTGATCGGCCAGCTCCGCGAGCGCATGTGGGCCCAGGGCAGCCTGGTCGCCAAGGTCCGCGAGGGAAAGGCGGAGGAGGGCAAGAAGTACAGCGACTACTTCGACTTCGCCGAGCCCTTCGGCCGGCTCAAGGCGCACCGGGTGCTGGCGATGTTCAGGGCCGAGAAGGAAGAGATCCTCGACCTCACGCTCAACCCGAACGACGAGGGCTTCGACGCCATCGCCGGTGCCACTCTGTCGGCCTCCTACGAGCAGCCCATCGCCGACCGCTTCGGCATCATGGACCACGGCTGGCCCGCCGACAAGTGGCTGACCGACACCGTGCGCTGGGCCTGGCGCACCCGCATCCTGGTCCATCTCGGCATCGACCTGCGGATGCGACTGTGGCAGAGCGCCGAGGCGGAGGCGGTCGACGTGTTCGCCGCCAACCTCAGGGACCTGCTGCTGGCCGCCCCGGCCGGCCAGCGCGCAACCATGGGCCTTGACCCGGGCTTCCGCACCGGCGTCAAGGTCGCCGTCATCGACCAGACCGGCAAGCCGGTCGCGACCCACACGATCTACCCGCACGTTCCGCAGAACAAGTGGGACGAGTCGCTGGCGATCCTCAAGAACCTGGCCGAGCAGCACCACGTCGAGCTCATCGCGATCGGCAACGGCACCGCCTCGCGCGAGACCGACAAGCTCGCCATCGATCTGATCAAGGCCAACCCCGAGCTCAACCTGACCAAGATCGTCGTGTCCGAGGCCGGCGCCTCGGTCTACTCCGCCAGCGCCTACGCCAGCGCCGAGCTCCCGGACATGGACGTCTCGCTGCGCGGCGCGGTCTCGATCGCCCGCAGGCTCCAGGACCCCCTCGCCGAGCTGGTCAAGATCGATCCGAAGTCCATCGGCGTGGGCCAGTACCAGCACGATGTCACCGGCACCAAGCTCGAACGCTCCCTCGACGCCGTGGTCGAGGACGCGGTGAACGCCGTCGGGGTGGACGTCAACACCGCCAGCAAGCCGCTGCTGGCCCGGGTCTCCGGCATCACCGACGGCCTGGCCGGCGCGATCGTCGCGCACCGCGACGCCGCGGGCGCGTTCGCCACCCGCGAGCACCTGCGCGACGTCCCCCGGCTCGGCCCCAAGGCGTTCGAGCAGTGCGCCGGCTTCCTCCGGATCCGCGGCGGCGACAACCCGCTCGACGCCTCCGGCGTACACCCCGAGGCTTACCCGGTGGTCCGCCGCATCCTGGAGAAGACCAGCGAAGACGTCGGCGCACTGATCGGCGACACCAAGACGCTGCGCGGGCTCAACCCGACCGAGTTCACCGACGAGGCCTTCGGCCTCCCCACCGTCAACGACATACTCAAGGAGCTGGAGAAACCCGGCCGCGACCCGCGGCCCGAGTTCCAGACCGCCACCTTCGCCGACGGCGTGCACACCCTGGGCGACCTGGAACCGGGCATGGTCCTGGAGGGCGTCGTCACCAACGTCGCCGCGTTCGGCGCGTTCGTCGACATCGGCGTCCACCAGGACGGCCTGGTGCACGTCTCCGCGCTGTCCAAGAACTTCGTCGCCGACCCCCACGACGTCGTCAAGTCCGGCGACGTCGTGCAGGTCAAGGTCCTGTCGGTCGACATTCCGCGGCACCGAATCTCACTCACCATGCGGACCGACGACCCGGCCGACGGCGCCCAGCCAAACCAAGGCCCGCGCCGCGGCCCCCGCCAGAACTCAAGATCAAAGTCACAATCATCGTCCCGAACGGACCCTGGCTCCGCCTCTGCGGCAACGACTCCCACCGCCGCGGCCGGCCCCGAGGGCGACGCCACCGCCGACCCCGCCAGCGCAGACGCTGCCAGCGGCGCTGACGGCGCGGTCGCGGCCGGCCCGACCGGCCGCCGCAGCGGACCCGGCAATGACCGGCGGGCCGGCCGCAGCGGCCCCGGCGGCTCCGGCCGCCGCAACGGTCCGGGCTCCGACCGTCCGGGCCGTCCGGGCGCCGGCCAGCGCGGCGGCTCGTCCGGTGCGGGCGCCGACCGTCGCGACGGCGGCACGGGTGCGGCCGCCGACGGCCGAGCCGGCGGCTCCGACGAGCGGCGCGGCGCGCCCGGTTCCAACGGCAACCGCCACGGCGCAGGCGCCGGCCATGACCGCCGGGGCAGCGGCTCCGGCCCGGGCAATGACCGGCGCGGCGGCGCCCCGGGCGCAGGCGCTGACCGACGGGGCTCAGGCGACCGCCGCACCCCGCCGCCCCCGACCAACCCGGCGATGGCCGAGGCCCTCCGCCGAGCCGGCCTGCTCAACGACGCAGGCAAGCCGGCCAACGAGGCCCCCGCCGACCGCCGCTCCGGACGCCCTTAGCGCGCGGGGCCCGCAGGCACGGTTGAATGGGGTCATGGCGAACATCGAGGACTTCAGGCGGCTAGTCGCGGGGGACCACGGACTTGTCGTGGTCTCCGTCACCCGGACGGACGGGACGATCTCGTCGTCCGTCGTCAACGCCGGGGTGCTGCCGCACCCCGTCACCGGCGAGCTAGTCGTCGGCATGGTCATCAGGGGCGGCACCCGCAAGCTCGCCTATGTGCGCGAGCGCCCCTACGCCAACGTGGTGATCCGCTCCGGCTGGCAGTGGGCGGCGGCCGAGGGCGCGGTCGACCTGATCGGACCTGACGACCCCGAGCCGACCGTCGACGCCGAACGGCTGCGCCTGCTGCTGCGCGAGATCTTCACCGCGGCCGGCGGCACCCACGACGACTTCGCCACCTACGACCGGGTCATGCGGGACGAGAGCCGCACCGCCCTCTTCGTCCACCCCGCCCGCGTCTACGCCAACCCCGGCCAGTAAGCCGGTACCGCCAGCCCCGGCCCGGGCCCGGCTAGGGTTGGGGCATGCAGACTCAACGACGGTTGGTTCCCCTCGCCGACGGCCGTGACATCGACGTGCTGACGGTTGGCCCTGAAGACGGATTCCCGCTCGTGGTGCACGAGGGGACGCCGGGCGGGCTCGTTCCCAACGCGAAGATCGTCGGAGCGGCGCACGCGCGCGGGCTGCGGGTCGTGATGACCGCCAGACCCGGCTACGAGGGCTCCACCCCCAGGCCCGGCCGCCGGGTCGCCGACGTCACCGGCGACTTGTCCCGGGTTCTCGACGCGCTCGGGGCGGGCGAGTTCGTGTCGATTGGCTTCTCCGGCGGCGGACCGCACTCGCTCGCCTGCGCCGCGCTGCTGCCCGGCCGCTGCCTGGCCGCCGCCTCCGTGGCCGGCGTCGGCCCCTACGGCGTCGAGGGCCTGGACTTCCTAGCCGGGATGGGACCGGAGAACGTGGAGGAGTTCACCCTGGCGGTGCGCGGCGCCGACGCGCTCACGCCGTACCTGGAGAAGGAGGCCGCGGCGCTCGGCTCGATCGAGGGCGAGCAGATCATCGCGTCCCTCGGCGGACTGATCTCCGGGGCCGACGCCAGCGTGATCAACGGCCAGTTCGCCGACGATCTCGCGCGCAGCCTGCGCGGTGCCATCAGGGAGGGGATCGCCGGCTGGCGCGACGACGACCTCGCGTTCGCCGCCGACTGGGGATTCAGCCTCGACTCCTTCGCCGCGCCGGTGGCGATCTGGCAGGGCGACCAGGACATGATGGTCCCGTTCGCGCACGGCCAGTGGCTCGCCGCGCACATCCCCGGCGCCCACGCCCACCTGGAACCGGGTGCCGGCCACCTCACGATGACCGTCACCGCGATCGACCGCATCCTCGACGACCTGCTCGGCCTGGCCGGCCGGCTCCGGGGCTATACGCGGGCCACGCCACCGTAGGACCAGGCCCGGTCCGCGATGCGGGTCGGGATGTCACGGTCGGGGCGCCAGCGTGAAACGAGCACGAGACCGGGGTCGACTAGGTCCCGGCCATTGAACATGCGCAGAATGTCGTCCTTTCCGCGGGGGACCCAGGTTGCCCCCCGCCTTGCGGCCTCGGCCGAGGCCGCGTGCATTCGCTCAGCTGCGAACTCGTCGGTGGAGTGCGAGAGGATGAGGTAGCTGCCTGGCGCGAGCGCGGCCAGGTACCTCGCGGCGATGTCGACCGCGTCGTCGACGTCCTCGATGCAGTGCAAGACAGCCACGAACATGAGTGCCACCGGCTTCGTGAAGTCGAGCAGCCGGCCGGCGTCGGCTAGGACCTGGTCGACGTCGCGCAGGTCAGCCCGGACCACCCCCACGGTCTCCTCGTCGGCCAGCAGCGCCTCGGCCCGCATGAACACCACCGGGTCGTTGTCGACGTATACGACGCGGGCATCCGGGTGAGCGGACCCGGCGATCTCGTGCGTATTGGGGCTGATCGGCAGCCCGGTGCCGATGTCAAGGAACTGGCGGATCCCCGCGTCGCGGGCAAAGGCGACGGCGCGGATGAGGAAATCGCGGTTGCCGCGTGAGGAATCCCGCATCTCAGGGACGAGCTCCAGCCCTCGCTCGGCCATCTCCCGGTCGGCCGCGAAGTTGTCCTTGCCGCCGAGCATGTAGTCGTAAACGCGAGCCGGGTGCGGGATGTCGGTGCGGAGGCCGAGCGCTTTCCAGCTCTCGTGGTGATCCTGCGACTCTGCCATGTCGGTCCCATCTGCTCGTGGGCATTCCCGTCCCGATGATGGCATCGGCATGTCCTCACATAAAGTCATTTGACCACGACAATGCTAAACCCCAGGACGCTCGCGCGCGCTCCTCTCAGGGGTGCCGATACCATCGGGATCGTGTCGTCCGTTCCGTCATCCGAGCCGCCGTCGTCGGCTGAGCCCGCCCCGCCGGCCCAGCCCAGTCCGGATATGCCCGCCGAGGCGCAGCTGCCCGATGCGGGGCTGCCCGGCGCGGGCGTGCCTGACGCGTTCGGCCGCCTGTGGACGCCGCACCGGCTCGCGTACATTCAGAGCGGGGGCAAGCCGACCGGTCCAGACGACCACGAGGGCTGCCCGTTCTGCATCGCGCCGACCCTGACAGACGAGGAGGGGCTGATCGTCGCCCGCGGCGACCTGGTCTACGCGGTGATGAACCTGTACCCCTATAACAGCGGTCACGTGCTCATCTGCCCGTACCGGCACCTGGCGGACTACACGGAGCTGACCACCGCCGAGACGGCCGAGTTCAGCGACTACACGAAGCGGACGATCGCCGCCCTGCGGGCGGCGTCCGGCCCGCACGGGTTCAACCTGGGCATGAACCTCGGGACCGTGGCCGGCGCCGGGATCGCCGCCCACCTGCACCAGCACGTGGTGCCCAGGTGGGGCGGCGATACCAACTTCATGCCGGTCATCGGCCGCACCCGAGTGCTGCCCCAGCTGGTGTCCGACGCCCGCAAGCTGATCGCCGACGCGTGGCCGAGCCGCGGCTAGAAGGAAACCGCCTGCCAGCTGGCGCCGCCGTTGCTGGTGAGCAGCAGCCGGCCTGGCCGGCCCTCGGCGTTGCTGTCGGACATCACCGGCCCGTACACGACCACACCGTCGGCGGGGGTGGTGAAGCCGAGGTCGTTGAAGCCGAGGCCGCCGTCGCCCTGAGAGTAGGCGGTGGTCCACTGTGCGCCGCCGTCGGCGGAGTTGTAGAGCATGCTCGCCCCGCTGGCCGCGGACGTGACCAGCTGCGAAGCCGATGCCGCCGAGAGCCCCTCCGGATCGCCGCCGCGCGCGGGGGATCCGGCCTTGGTCCAGTGCGCACCCAGGTCATCGCTGACGTAGACCGTCTTGGTCACGCTCCCCATGCCGGCATTGCCCGCGCACAGCAGCGCGAGGCCGGTCGGACCGGTGACCGCGACCGAGGTGGCCGCGTCAATCCCGTCCTGGGTGCACGGCAGGGCGTGGGTGACGGTGCTGCTCCCGCCGTCCGTGGTGACGATGACGCGGCTGCCGTCGAGCACCGCCGCCACCCGCGCCTGGGTGGCGATCACGCCGCGATCGGACACCGGCGCGACCACCTGCCAGGCGCCGCCGGCCAGCGGCCGCCGCTCCAGGGTGCCGGTCTGCGCGCACCCGCCATTGGGCGTGCAGGTGCCGGTGACCGCCAGGACCTGCCCGTCTATCACCTCGAGCGACTCGATCGAGCTGCCGGGGGAGACCGCCGAGGACCAGTGCTCGCCCCCGTCGGTCGTCTCCCACAGGCCGTTGCCGAACACGAACCCGTCCGACGGATTCGCGAACCGGATCCCCCACACGGCCGGCCCGGCCACCTCCGACTGCGCCGCCAGCGGCACCACCGGCGTCGGCAGCCCGCGCCAGCTGGCGCCCCGGTCCAGCGTGCGCAGGATCGACGTGCACGGCGCCTTCGCGCACGGCGCGGTGCCGAGCACGAACGCCTCCTCGGGGGAGACGAACGTGACCGACGTCGCCGCGAACCGGCTCGGCACCGGGCCGCCGCTCGGCGCGGTCGTCGGTGTGGCAGCCGTGGGGCTGGGCGACCCGGTGGGGCCTGACGGAGAAGCGGAACTCTCCCCGCCCGACGCCGACGATGCAGCGGACGCCGACGACGCGGTTGATGTGCTGCCCGCAGCCCCGCCGCCTGCCCCGCCCGAGCTCGCCGTTCCGCACGCGGACAGCGCAACCGCGGCCAGCAAGGCGCCGGACGCCAGTGCGGCCCGTGACGCCCCCAACGATGTGCTCATGAGATCCCCTACCGACTTAGATCGCTTCCTACGGCTATGGAGACGCGCGCGCACCGCCCCGGGTTAGGGGCATTTGCAGTAATTTTCAGGCCGAAGGCGGGAGCGGCTACCGTCGACCAACGGCCCTCCGGTGGACAACGCCGCAGCGTTGCCCACCGGAGAGACCGGCTGCCTGCCGCTATCCGCGGCTTAGCCGGTTATCTAGCTCATGCTGGGGTGATCTCGATGCCGTTGACTTGGGCGTTGTCCTTGACGGTGACGAATTGGATGGTGACCGCCCCGGCGCTGCTGGCGGTGGCGGTGAAGGATTCGGCGACGGCCTTGAACTCGCCGCCTGCGGTGGCGAAGATGTCGAAGTTGGTCAGGACCTGGTTGCCGTTGATGAGGGCGTTGAAGGTGCGGGATCCGGCGGTGGTCCAGTATTCCTCGGCGAAGTCGAGGCGGACGGTGTAGCTGGCGCCGGGGGTGAGGCCGGGGATGGTGTAGGTGAAGTTGCCGTAGCGGTTGTGCTGGTAGACCGATTGCGGCGCGGGGTTGGTGATGCCGGTGGTGGTGATGGCGTTGGTGGTGGCGGCGGTGGCGCCGCCGGTGAAGTCCTGGTCGGCCACGAACGGCGCCGCGGCCGGGCCGCCGGCCGAGATATCCACCCCGCCGCTCCCGGTGCCGCCGCCTCCGCCACTCACCGGCGTGATCTCGATGCCGTTGACTTGGGCGTTGTCCTTGACGGTGACGAATTGGATGGTGACCGCCCCGGCGCTGCTGGCGGTGGCGGTGAAGGATTCGGCGACGGCCTTGAACTCGCCGCCTGCGGTGGCGAAGATGTCGAAGTTGGTCAGGACCTGGTTGCCGTTGATGAGGGCGTTGAAGGTGCGGGATCCGGCGGTGGTCCAGTATTCCTCGGCGAAGTCGAGGCGGACGGTGTAGCTGGCGCCGGGGGTGAGGCCGGGGATGGTGTAGGTGAAGTTGCCGTAGCGGTTGTGCTGGTAGACCGATTGCGGCGCGGGGTTGGTGATGCCGGTGGTGGTGATGGCGTTGGTGGTGGCGGCGGTGGCGCCGCCGGTGAAGTCCTGGTCGGCCACGAACGGCGCCGCGGCCGGGCCGCCGGCCGAGATGTCCACCCCGCCGGAACCGCTGCCGGTACCGGAACTCACGGTCCAGCTGAACGAGGCGCTGCCGTGCGCTCCGGTGCCGTCGGTGGCGGTTACCGTGACGCTGGACGTGCCCGCGGTGGTCGGAGTGCCGGAGATCAGCCCGGTCGAGGAGTTGATCGACAGCCCGGCCGGGAGCCCGCTGGCGGTGTAGGTCAGGGTCTGGCCGGAGGCCGAGTCGGTCGCGCCGACCTGCAGGCTGGCCGCCGTGCCGACGGTGGACGTCTGGTTACCCGGGTTGCCGACCGTGACCGTGTTGGTGCCGGTGCCGCCGCCGGTCGGCAGGTTCCACACCTGCGCCGCCGAGTCGGTGCAGGCCTCGAGTTCGAGCTGCCCGCTTGGATTACCTCCGGGATCGGTCAGGCACAGCCCCGAGTTCGGATTGAGCAGCTCCCCGTTGGACTCGTGGGTCCAGTTCTGAGCGTTGGTGCCGTTACAGGCGTACCAGTCGATGGGGGTGCCGCTGGTCGTGCCCGCCGACACCACGTCCAGGCATCCGCCCTGCGTCCGCAAGGAGCCGTCCGTGTACGGCGACCACTGCTGGCCGGCGTCGCCGTCACAGCTGTCCGCGATAATCGGGTTGCCCTCGGTGTTCAGCGCGTTCTTGTTCGCCAGGCACAGCCCGCCGTTGCCGGTCGCCTGCCCGGTCGCGGTGGCGGTCCCGGTCGGCGTGGAGTTGCCGCCCTCCTCGTACACGGCCACGTACTGCACGCTCATGGACGCGCCGGACGAGGTAGCGGACGTGGGGGTCGTGCAGTTGCACTCGCCGTTCGGGTAATTGCCGCCCATCGCCAGGTCGAAGATGATGTAGAAACCGTGGTCGATGGCGTTCTGCCAGGCCGTGGTGCCGACCGATGCCTCGGTGATCGTGGACTCCACGGTCCCGTCCATGAGGAACTCGAGGTATTCGGCGCTCGTGTTGACGCGGTTGATGATCACCGAGTAGGTGTTATAGCCGGTCTGGCAGCCAGTGGTGGGGCAGGCCATCAGCGCGTGACCGGGGCTGTTGGCCGAGTCGTGCAAGGTCTGCGAGGCCTCGTTGAGCCCGTTGACGTCCTCCATCATGTCGATCTCGCCCGACTGCGGCCAGCCGCCGCCCGCCCGCATCGGCGAGCCCAGCGCCCAGAACGCCGGCCAGTATCCGAGCCCGCTGGCCGGGTTGGGCTGCTCGATCGACGCGGTCATCTCGAGTTCGCCGCCCGCCGGGGCCTGGAAGTCGTCCCGCGTGCTCTCGATCCGTCCGGACGTCCACGTGCCGCCGTTGTCGATGGCCTTGAGCACCACGTCGCCGTTGCCGTTCAGGTAGACGTTGCTGGTCGAGTTGGTGGTGTTCTCGGTCTCGCCGGTTCCGTAACCGCTGCCGATGTCGTAGAACCAGTTCGCCGACGACGGCGCGGACCCGGCCGCTCCGGGGAAGTTGTCGCTGAACACCGTCGACCAGCCCGCGGGCGGGGCCGGCGCGGTCCCGGCCAGGGCCGCGGGCGCGACGGCGAACGTGGACGCGACGATGGCGGTCAGGCAGCCCGCCGCCAGCAGCAGCGCGGTGAAGGCCGCCCGCAATCGGGACGCGTGCCTCCGGCCGCTACTAGCATGCTCCAGATCGGCCATGGAACCCTCCTCGGCTTCGTATAAGTCTTGAACTAACTCGGATCTTTACTCCGTTAGCGGCTTCTGGCAAGGCCCTGCCGGAATCTGCGCTCCCGGAACCTGGTTACACTGCGTACTTGTTCTAAGAAAAAGAAAAATAAAACGGGGGGTGACGGGACCGTGGCGGAACGTAAACGGTCAACCGTCCGAGATTTGCGCAGGGACAATCGCTCGGTCCTGCTGTGGTCGCTGTTCATCGGACAGCCCTGCAGTCGGCAGGACCTGAGCTGGGCCACCGGCCTCAGCACCGCCTCTGTCAGCAATGTGGTCAGGGAGTTCATCGCCGAGGGCATCGTCACCGAGGCCGGCTTGGTGGACTCTGACGGCGGGCGGCCTCGGGCACTGCTGCAGATGGATCCCGACTACGGGCGGGTCATCGGCGTAGATGTCGGCGAGACCCGCATCCGGGTCGAGATGTTCGACATGACGATGGCGATGCGGGCCAGCGCCGACTACCACCTCGACGCCCAGCAGCAGGGGATCGACGTGGTGGTCGATCGGGTCAACGCCGGACTCGCGAAGGTGCTCGCGGACAGCGCGTGCGCTCCGTCGGCGGTGCTCGGCGCGGGCATCGGCGTTCCCGGGGTGGTCGAGCACGAGGGCGATGAGACCCTGGTCTACGCGCAGACCTACGGCTGGGACGCGGTACCGCTCGGCCGGCTGCTCCGCCCGGAGGGCGACTTCCCCCTGTACATCGACAACGGGGCGAAGACGATGGGGCAGGCCGAATTGTGGTTCGGCGGCGGGCGCGGCGCCCGCCAGGTCGTGGTGTGCCTGATGGGGTCCGGCCTGGGCGCCAGCATCGTCACCGGCGCCCCCGGCCGGGGCGGGACCTCGGCCGCGGTCGAGTGGGGTCACACCACGGTGGAGATGGGCGGGCGAACGTGCCGCTGCGGTTCCCGTGGCTGCCTGGAAGCGTACGTGGGGGCCGGGGCGATCCTGGACCGGTACGGGCTCTCGCTGCCGGCCAAGGACGAGGAGTCGGCGCTGGCGGCGCTGGTCGCGGCGGGCGATCAGCGGGCCACCGAGATCCTGGAGGAGACCGCGCTCTATCTCGGGGCCGGGATCGCCAACCTGGTGAACCTGTTCGGGCCCGAGCGCATCGTCCTCGGCGGCTGGGCCGGGCTGCTGCTTGGCGAGCGCCTGCTGCCGGCCATCCGCCAGGCGGCCAGGGAGAACTCCCTGACGCACCGGTTCGCCCAGACTTCGATCGAGCTCGGCAGGCTGGGCCCGGACACGGTGGCACTCGGCGCCGCCACGCTCCCGATGGAGCGCTTCCTCGACGGAGCCATGCCCGCCCGACCAGGAGACCTCGAGGCCGGCTGAAAAACGCAGGGAAATACTTAATTAACGCCCGCACCCCCGCAGCTGCAACACTGCGGGGGTGCGGGGCCATCAGGGGCAGGCTGCCGCTAGTCGGGCCGGGAGTCGGCCGCGACCTTGGCCGACAGGTGCGACGGGAGCGGCTCGTGCCGCAGGTAGCCGCGGGTGAACGACCCGGTGCCGTGTGAAACGGACCGCAGGTCGATCGAGTACCGCATGATCTCGAGCTCGGGGACCTCGGCCCGGATCTGCGTCCGGCCGATCCCCACCGCCGCGGTGCCGAGCACCCGGCCGCGCCTGCCCGACAAATCGGACATGACCGCGCCGACGTAATCGTCGGGTACCAGGATCGACACCTCGTCCACCGGCTCGAGCAGCATCGGCGACGCCTTCTCGGCGGCGTCCCGCAGGGCCGCGCGGCCCGCCTTCTGGAACGCCATGTCGGAAGAGTCGACCGGGTGTGCCTTCCCGTCGAACAACGTCACCCGGACCCCGGTCATCGGGTACCCGGCCAGCACGCCCGCCTCGAGCTGGGCGCGGACGCCCTTCTCGACCGACGGGATGAACTGCCGCGGCACCACCCCGCCGACGATCTTGTCCACGAACTCGAACCCGGGCGCGCCCGACGGCAGCGGCTCCACCTCGATATGGCAGATGCCGTACTCGCCGTGCCCGCCGGTCTGCTTGACGTTCCGCCCAAGCCCGCGGGCCGAGCAGCCCACCGTCTCGCGCAGCGGCACCCGCAGCGACACCGTGTCCACCGCGACCCCGTAGCGGGACGACAGCCGGTCGAGCAGCACGTCGGAGTGGGCCTCGCCCATTGACCAGAGCACGAGCTGGTGGGTCTCCGCGTTCATCTCCAGCCGCATGGTCGGGTCCTCGGCCACCAGCCGGGCGAGCGCGGTCGCGAGCTTGTCCTCGTCCGCCTTCGACCTGGCCACGAACGCGACCGGCAGCAGCGGCTCCGGCATCGACCACGGCTCCATCAGCAGCGGCTGCTCCTTGGACGAGAGCGTGTCCCCGGTCTCCGCCGTCGACAGCTTCGCCACCGCGCACACCGAGCCCGCCTGACACGAGGTCAGCGGTCGTTGCACCTTGCCCAGGGGCGAGGTCAGCGCGCCGATCTTCTCGTCGTCATCGTGGTCGGGGTGCCCGCTGGTGACCCGCCCGTGCCCGGACACGTGCACCACGGCGTCCGGCCTGAGCGTGCCTGAGAACACCCGCACCAGCGAGATGCGCCCCACGTAGGGGTCGGAGGTGGTCTTCACGACCTCGGCCAGCAGCGGCCCGTCGGGGTCGCACGAGAGCCCGGAGACCGGCGTGCCGTCCACGGCCGACGTCACCGGCGGAAGCGGATGCTCGAGCGGCGAAGGCAGCGCCTGGGTGACCACCTCAAGCAGCTCCGCCAGCCCGATCCCGAGCGGGGAGGCGACCGCGAGCACCGGGTAGAACGAGCCCCGCGCGACCGCTTTCTCCAGATCCTCGATCAGCACCGAGGTCGCCACCGCCTCGCCGGACAGGTAGCGCTCCATGAGCGTCTCGTCCTCGCTCTCGGTGATGATCCCCTCGATCAGCGCGTCCCTGGCCTCCGCCATGGCCTCCTTGTCGCTGCCGCGGGTCACCGGCCGCGCGGAACGCTTGCCCGACGAGTACTCGAACAGCGTCTCCGACAGCAGCCCGATCAGCCCGCTGACGCCGGGAGCGCCGCCGTCCGTCGGCAGGTACAGCGGCGCCACCCCTTCGCCGAAGGCGTCCTGGCATTCCGCCAGCACCGTCCCGAAGTCCGCCCGGCCGTGGTCGATCTTGGTGATGACGACCGCCCGCGGCATCCCCACGGCCGCGCACTCCTCCCACAGCAGCCGCGTCACCCCGTCGATGCCGTCGCAGGCCGACACCACGAACAGCGCGCAGTCCGCCGCTCGGAGCCCGGCCCGCAGGTCCCCGGTGAAATCCGCGTATCCCGGCGTGTCGAGCAGGTTGACGGTTACCCCGTCAACGACAAACGGCAGGAGGGTCAGGTTCACCGACCGCTTCTGCCGCAGTTCTACCTCGTCGAAGTCGCTTGCCGTGCTGCCGTCCTCGACCCGCCCCGCCCTCGGGATCGCGCCCGTATGGGATAGCAGCGCCTCCGCCAGCGTGGTCTTCCCGCTCCCGGAATGGCCGACAAGCACGACGTTGCGGGTATTAGCCGCTCCGCCGCCGGCGCCGCCGGCCCCCGAATCCCTGCCCGCGCCTACCGCTCCCGCGCCTCCTGAGCCTGATGTTCCAGTCACTCTCGTCGCCTCCTCGCGCTTCCTCGCGCTCGATGAGCTGCCGTGTTCACAGAGTGAACCCGTCGGGCGAGTTACCACAAGACCCCCGGCGGGAATCGATTAGGTAGCGAGCGGGTGACGGGCGGCGATACGCGACGATCGCGGAAGGTAATGAAGCCAAAGCGGGACATGCAAGCGCAGCGAGCGGAAACAAGACCCAAGTAAGATCTTGACCGGCCATGCTGAACTTCCTCCGTCCCGCCTTCGCGCGCCTGTTTAACCCGGTTGTGCGGGGGCTCGCGCGCACCCCGGTGACCCCAAACATGATCACGGTCGCCGGCACCCTCGGCGTATCCGCCGCGGCCTTGTCGATGTTCCCGATCGGCGAGCTGTTCCCCGGTGCCTTCACCGCCACCGTGTTCGTGTTCACCGACATGCTCGACGGCCAGCTGGCCAGGATCAAGGGCAACTCCGGCAAATACGGCGCGTTCCTCGACTCGACGATGGACCGGTTCGGCGACGCGGCCGTCTTCGGCGGCATCACCATCTGGTTTATGCGCACCAACCACGTGCTCGCCGTGGTCAGCCTGTTCTGCCTGGCCGCCGGGCTCTCCGTCTCCTACGTCAAAGCCCGGGCGGAGGGACTCGGCCTGAATGCCAACGTAGGCTTGATCGAGCGCCCGGAACGCCTGATCATCGGCCTGACCTCGATCGGCCTGTCCGGCCTGGGCATACCGTACGTGCTGCCGATCGGCATGTGGGGGCTGGCCGCTGGCACCGCGCTCACGCTGTACCAGCGGATGCGGGCCGTCTACGTGGACGCCAAGTCCCAGGCCGCCCAGGCCGCCGCGCCAACCGCGGCGCAGGCCGCGGCGTCGGGAGCCCAGTCCGCAGCGCCAACGGCGCCGCAGCCGGCGGCGGCCACGGCGCAGGGGGACGCAGCGCCGGCCACCGCGCCTGCAGCACCGCCCGCGCCTGCAGCACCGCCCGCGCCGGCAGCACCGCCCGCGCCGGCAGCACCGCCCGCGCCGGCAGCACCGCCCGCGCCGGCCACCGCGCCGCGTGCGGCACCGACCGAGGAAGAGTGATGGCGACCCTACGCGAGAGACTGAGCAGCGCGGCGTTCGGCGCGGGCTGGGGTCTGGTCTGCCGCCTCCCCGAGTCAGTGGCGGGCGCCCTCTTCAACTTCGGCGCCGACATCGCCTGGCGCAGGCAGGGCGGCGGGGTGCAGGTTCTCGAGGGAAACCTACTGAGAATTTTCCGAACGGACCCCGCTTTCTCGCCCGGCGTCCAGCCAGACGGCACCTACGTGGACGAAGGCAAGGAGTTGCGCACGCTCTCCCGCGAGGTGATGCGCTCGTACGCGCGGTATTACCTGGAGACGTTCCGCATGCAGGTGATCGGGGTCGAGCGGATCGCGGCCGGGATGCACGTCAACACCGACCAGGCGGACCTGGCCCTCGAGTACATGAAGAACGGCCGCGGCGTGATATTCGCGCTCCCCCACATGGGCGACTTCGAGCAGGCCGGCCTGTGGATCAACGGCTACGGCGCGGGCTCGTTCACCACCGTGGCCGAGCGCCTCGAGCCCGAGGCGGTCTTCCAGCAGTGGCTCGACTTCCGGCAGGGACTCGGCATGGAGGTGCTGCCGACCACCGGCGGCCCGCACCCGTTCGGCGTGATGGCGCAGCGGCTGCGGACCGGCCATCTGGTCTGCCTGGTCGCGGACAGGGACCTGTCGGACACCGGGGTCGAGGTGGACTTCTTCGGCGAGAAGGCGCTCCTCCCGGCCGGCCCGGCGTCCCTGGCGATCCAGACCGGGGCCGCGCTGATGCCAGTCGCCTGCTGGTTCGAGGGCGAGGACGAGTGGGGCGCCCACATTTACGACGAGATCCCGGTCCCGGCCGAGGGCACCCGCAAGGAGAAGGCGGCCGCGATGACCCAGGCGATGGCCACCGCCTTCGAGGGCGCGATCCGCGAGCACCCCGAAGACTGGCACATGCTCCAGCGGGTCTTCGTCAACGACCTCGACCCCGAGCGCCTGGCCCGCAGCCGCAACCGCGCCGTCGGCAACGGCAACGGCAACGGCAACGGCACAGCCTCCACCAGCAACCCCACTCCCGGTGCCCCCACCGCCACCATCCCCGTCGCTACCGCATCCAGTGGCGCCGCCACCACTGACTCCATCACCACCCCCACCAACCCCACCACGCCCAACCCCACCCGCACCAATGGCAACGGCGCTGCGGACGGCGCCGACGGCGGGAACGCGGCGATCCGATGACGGCGCCGCCCAGACCGGGCCTGTCACCCGGCGCGAGAACAGGCAGCTTCACCGGGAGCCAGTCATGCGGATAGGCATTGCGTGCCCGTACTCGTGGGACGTGCCGGGTGGCGTGCAGCAGCACATCAGGGACCTGGCCGAGGCGCTGATCGGCATGCGCCATCAGGTCTCGGTGATCGCCCCGGCCGATGAGGACCGGCCGCTGCCGCACTACGTCGTCCCCACCGGCAAGGCCATGCCGGTGCCGTACAACGGGTCGGTCGCCCGGCTCTCGTTCGGGCCGCTTTCGGCCAACCGGGTCCGCCGCTGGCTCCGCGACGGTGACTTCGACGTGCTCCACGTGCACGAGCCCACCGTCCCCTCGCTGCCGCTGCTCGCCTGCTGGGTGGCGTCGGGGCCGATCGTGGCGACGGTGCACACCGCGATGCCCAGGTCCAGGGTGCTGCTCGCCACCCAGCCGGTGCTCCGCACCGCGCTGGAGAAGATCGACGCGCGGATCGCGGTCTCCGAGGCCGCCAGGACCACGTTCGTCGAGCACCTGGGCGGCGACGCCGTGCTGATACCGAACGGCGTCGCCACCCATCGCTACCAGCACGGGAACCCGCTTCCCGGCTGGCCGGGAACCGGCGGCGTGATCGGCTTCCTGGGCCGGATCGACGAGCCCCGCAAGGGCCTGGCGGTGCTGCTCAAGGCATTCGAGCTGCTGGCACCCGGGCGGCCTGGACTGCGGCTGCTCATCGCCGGCCCGGGCGACGCCGACGAGCAGCGGCACAGGCTCCCCGCGAACCTGCGCGACCGCGCTGTGTTCCTGGGCGAGGTGTCGGAAGAGGACAAGGTCCGGGTCCTGCACTCGGTCGACGTCTTCTGCTCGCCCAACACCGGCGGCGAGTCTTTCGGCATCGTCACCGCCGAGGCGATGGCGGCCGGCCTGCCCATCGTCGCCAGCGACATCCCCGCGTTCCGTCAGGTACTGCGGGACGGCCGGGCGGGCGAGCTTTTCGGCGTCGGCGACCCCGCTGACCTGGCCCGAGTGACCGCCCGGCTGCTCGACGACCCCGCCCGCCGCGCCGAGTTCTCAGTCGCCGCGCTCGACGCCGTGGCCGACTACGACTGGGACGTCGTCGCCAGGAGCGTCGTCAGCGTCTACGAAACGGTCGTCCTCGGCCGCTCCACTGTCTCTCTAGCCCACTAATAACAGCAAGAAGCGTGCCGCAGGAAATCATCGTGTGACGTTCGACTCGGAAAGCCGATGCCTAACGACACACGTTAATTTCCGGGAGCCCGGCCAATTCCCGGGAAACCTTCCCCAATGGATAACAGCAAGAAGTGAGGCGGTTGTGATCTGGACCATCGTGGTGCTGGCCGTCCTGGTCCTGGTGCTGTTCGGGTTCTGGGTTTCCTGGCGGGCCAGTCGCCTCGACCGGCTGCACAACCGGGTCGAGTCCGGTCGGACCGCGCTCGACCTGGCCCTGGTCCGGCGTTCCTCGGCGGCGTCCGATCTGGCGTCCTCCGGGATGATCGACCCGGCCACCAGCCTGCTGCTCGCCGACGCCGTCCGCCGGGCCAGGCAGGCCGACCCGTCCGAGCGCGACCTGGCCGAGTCCGACCTGACCCGGGCGCTCCGCGCCACCCTGGGCGAGCCGGGATTCCGCACCGAGCTGACCGAGAACGAGGGCGCCACCGAGCTCGTCGACGAGGTGGAGGCCGCCTCGCACCAGGTCTACCTCGCCCGCAAGTTCTACAACGACCTGGCCGGCCGGACGCTCGACGACCGCCGGCGCCCGCTGGCGCGCGTGCTGCACCTGTCCGGCACGGCCAAGGCGCCCGAGTTCTTCGACATCGACGACGTCCTGGTGGACGGCGACCGCAGCAGCTGATTTCACCGGCGGGTGGCGGCTCTCGTGTGGCGAGCGTCACGCAGGGTGGCCACATACGATGTAGATAACCACACCCCGCACCAGGAGGTTTTCAGTGTCCACCGAAGACGCGACGTCTGGGGCCCAGACAGGCGCCCCGGTCCGTTCGGAATCATCGAATGTGAATTTTCCCGAGACGGGCACTGCACGGGTGAAACGGGGCATGGCGGAGATGCTCAAGGGCGGCGTCATCATGGACGTGGTGACGCCCGAGCAGGCCAAGATCGCGGAGGACGCGGGCGCGGTCGCGGTGATGGCGCTCGAGCGGGTGCCGGCCGACATCCGCGTGCAGGGCGGCATCGCCCGGATGAGCGACCCGGACATGATCGACGGCATCATCGGCGCCGTCTCCATTCCGGTCATGGCCAAGGCCCGGATCGGCCACTTCGCCGAGGCCCAGGTGCTGCAGGCGATCGGCGTGGACTACATCGACGAATCCGAGGTGCTCACCCCGGCCGACGAGGCCCATCACATCGACAAGTGGAAGTTCACCGTGCCGTTCGTCTGCGGCGCGACCAACCTGGGGGAGGCGCTGCGCCGGATCGCCGAGGGCGCTGCGATGATCCGCTCCAAGGGCGAGGCGGGCACCGGCAACGTGGTCGAGGCAACGCGGCACATGCGCTCCCTGTCAGCCGGGCATCCGTAAGCTGGCCGGCCTGCCGGCCGAGGAGCTGTTCACCGCCGCCAAGGAGCTGCAGGCCCCGTACGAGCTGGTCGCCGACGTCGCCCGGGCCGGCAGGCTGCCGGTCGTGCTGTTCACCGCGGGCGGCATCGCGACCCCGGCCGACGCGGCGATGATGATGCAGCTGGGCGCGGAGGGCGTGTTCGTCGGCTCGGGCATCTTCAAGTCGGGCGATCCGGCCAAGCGCGCGGCGGCGATTGTCAAGGCGACCACCTTCTACGACGACCCCGACATGATCGCGAAGGTCTCCCGTGGCCTGGGCGAGCCGATGGTCGGCATCAACATCGACACATTGCCGGCCGACCAGCACTACGCCTCGCGCGGCTGGTAGCGCTCGACCAACCAAATCCATGGCGTTTCCGGGGTTATGACGCCGGAAACGCCATGGATTTCCGTTCAGTGATCTTCGGAGGCAACCGATTTGCCGGTTATCGGAGTTCTGGCGCTCCAGGGTGACGTCCGCGAGCACGTGCGGGCGCTTGAGGCGGCGGGCGCGACCGCGAGGCCGGTGCGACGGCTGGCGGAGATCGAGGCGGTAGACGGGCTCGTCATCCCGGGCGGGGAATCGACCACGCTGTGGCGCCTGGCGACCGCGTTCGAGCTGCTCGACCCGGTCTCCAAGCTCATCGCCGACGGCCTGCCGGTCTTCGGTTCCTGCGCGGGCCTGATCATGCTGGCCGACCGGCTCGAGGGCGGCGTGGCCGGCCAGCAGACGTTCGGCGGCATCGACATGACCGCGCGCCGCAACGCGTTCGGCCGCCAGGTGGATTCGTTCGAGCGCGATTTGGCCCTCCGGCTGGGCGATAAAATGGATGATGCGCCGTTCCACGCGGTGTTTATCCGCGCCCCCTCGGTCACCCGGGCCGGTCCTCAAGTCACTGTGCTAGGGGAAGATAACGGTAGGATCATCGCCGTCCGGCATGGTGTGCTGCTCGCCACCGCGTTCCACCCGGAGCTGACCCCGGACCTGCGCATTCACAAGCTTTTCGTTTCAATGGTGAAGGGGACGTCATGAGCGGCCACTCCAAGTGGGCCACCACCAAGCACAAGAAGGCGGTGGTCGACGCTAAGCGAGGCAAGCTTTTCGCCAAGCTGATCAAGAACGTCGAGGTGGCGGCCAGGACCGGCGGCGGCGACCCGGCGGGCAACCCGACGCTGTTCGACGCGATCCAGAAGGCCAAGAAGTCCTCGGTACCGAACGACAACATCGACCGCGCGGTTCGCCGGGGATCCGGCAAGGAGGGCGGCGGCGCCCAGTACGAGAACATCACCTACGAGGGCTACGGTCCCGGCGGGGTGGCGGTTCTGGTGGAGTGCCTGACCGACAACCGCAACCGCGCCGCATCCGACGTCCGGGTCGCGTTCACCCGCAACGGCGGTTCGATGGCCGACCCCGGCTCGGTGTCGTACCTGTTCAACCGCAAGGGCCTGGTCATCGTCAACAAGACCAAGGACATGGCCGAGGACGACGTGCTGCTCGCGGTCCTCGACGCGGGCGCCGAGGAGGTCAACGACCTCGGCGACACCTTCGAGGTCATCTCCGAGCCCACCGACATGGTCGCGGTCCGCACCGCTCTGCAGGCGGCCGGCATCGACTACGAGTCGGCCGACCTGGCGTTCCTGCCCAGCGTGGAGATCGACCTGGACGAGGAGCAGGCGCGCAAGGTCTTCAAGCTGATCGACGTGCTCGAGGACTCGGACGACGTGCAGGACGTGTACGCGAACTACAACGTGTCCGACGAGATCATGGAGAAGCTCGGCTGACGGTTTTGCCCCGTGCGCGCCGGGCCGGCGGCGGACGTCGGGCTGCCCGTAGGGTGGTGGGTCGTGGATGACGTGGTGATTCGGCCGATTACGGGCGACGACGACATGGAGGCCCAGCTCGATCTGGGGCAGCGGGCGTTCGGGATCTACACGGCCGGGCAGCGGGCGGGGTGGTCCTACGTGGCCGGGCTGCGGGCCGGCCAGGGGCTGTTCCTCGGCGCGTTCGTCGGCGGCGTGCCGGCCGGCGCGGCGATGATCCACGACATGCGGCAGTGGTGGCTGGGGCGGGCCGTCCCCTGCGCGGGCGTCGCCTCGGTCAAGGTCGCACCCGAGTACCGGGGCGGCGGCATCGGCCGCCGCCTGATGACCGCCCTGCTGGACGCGGTGGCGGACCGCGGGTACCCGCTGTCGGCGCTGTATCCGGCGACGATGCCGATCTACCGGTCGCTCGGCTGGGAGCTGGCGGGCGGCAAGTACCAGGCGACGATCCCGGTCCGCTCGCTCAGGACGCTGGTCGCCCCGGACGCAGCCCTCCCCGGCCGCCCCAAGGCGGCGCTGCCCGCGATCCGCCGGGCCGGCCCGGACGACGCCGCCGAGGTCATCGACGTCATCGGCCGCGCCCATCAGGCCGCCCGCGACGCCGGCCCGCTCACCTGGGACGAGGGCCCGACCAGGCAGTGGCTCAGCCGTCCCGACCTGTACTCCTACCTGGCCGGCGACGACGGCTACGCGGCTTACCGCTGGGGGGCTGACGGCCACCACAACGTGCTGGTCGAGCGGGTGCACGCCGCCACACCGGAATCGCTCCTGGCCCTCTGGTCGGTGATCGCCTCGCATTCCTCGGTAGCCCGCACGGTCACCGCGCTGACCGCGCCGAACGACCCGTTCTGGTGGCTCACCAGCGAGCGCGACGCCACGATCAGCAAGCGCTCGATGTGGATGCTGCGCGTGCTCGACGCGCCCGCTGCGATCGCCGCCCGGGGCTTCCCGCCGGGCGTCTCCATCGACGTGCCGCTTGAGATCCACGATGATTCGCGCCCAGCCAACTCGGGCCGCTGGCGGCTGACGGTCGCCGACGGCAAGGGCCGGCTGTGCTCAGACGGAGCCGCGGCCTCGCTCACGGTGGGCGCCCGCGGCCTAGCGGCCCTGTACGCGGGCACCCCCGTTGGCACGCTGCGGCTGTCCGGCCTGGCATCCGGGTGCTCCCCGGACGACGCCGCCGCGCTTGACGCGGCCTTCGCCGCCACCCCCTACATGGTGGACGACTTCTAGTCACCCGCCGCCCGCCGCCGCGAAAACGCAACCGGCACGGCGGTGAGATCCTCCGTTACGTGCACGCCAGGCTGGGTTCCTACAACGAATGCGATTACCTCAACCTGGACTACGCGCCGCAGTCGGTCGAGAGCGCCGTTGTCACGGAAGGGAACAACACGGTCATGGGAGCGCTGTCCAATCTCGCTAACTGGACGTGGACCATTGACCCGGCGGCGCTGCCCGCGGGTTCCGCGCTGCTCATCCCGGCCTGGCGGTCCTCGGACGGCGACGCCATCGCCTGGCAGGATCCCTCGGTGCTGCGCACCGACAAGCTGCCGGTCTGCACACCGGACACCTCCCCGCCTTTCGTCGGAGTGGTTCCCAGACAGCTGCCAAGCCAGCAGGTCACCGCGCCAACAGGCTCGAGTTCAAGCGCGGACAAACCCTTATCCCAACACACCAGCCGCAGCTAAACCGAAGGTCCGCCGACAGGGCCGGGCCGGCGCGGCCCGCAAGGACTGAGCCGGGGGCCCGCCGATCGACCGAGGCGCGCCGACACGAGGCTTTCTACGGGATTCCGGCGCTATGACGCGGTAGGGTTCCTAGCGAACAGATGTTCGCTGGCGGACGGGAGCGCGATGACCGGGTGGGCGTGGTGATGCCGTACGCGCCGCGGCCGTCGGCCCGGGTATTCGGCATCGACCCAGGCCTGACCAGGTGTGGGCTCGGCGTGGTGGACGGGGTGCCCGGCCGGCCGCCAACCCTGGTCGCCGTCGGAGTGGTCCGCACCGACGCCGACGAGCACATCGCCGCCCGGCTGCTGGCGATCGAGGAAGAGATCGAGCGCTGGCTAACCGAGTACCGGCCCGACACAGTGGCCGTGGAACGGGTGTTCAGCCAGCACAACGTGCGCACGGTGATGGGCACCGCGCAGGCCGGGGCGGTGGCGATCGTCTGCGCCGCGCGGCGCGGCCTGCCGGTCACGCTGCACACGCCGAGCGAGGTCAAGGCGGCGGTGACCGGCAACGGCCGCGCCGACAAGGACCAGGTCACGGCGATGGTGATGCGGCTGCTGCGGATGACCGACCGGCCCCGCCCGGCCGACGCGGCGGACGCTCTCGCCCTCGCGATCTGCCATCTGTGGCGCGCGCCGGCGCTCAAGGCCAGGCAGTCGAGCGCGGGCGCAGGCCCGGTGGCCGGCCGCCCCGTAGCTGGAGGTACAAGATGATCGCGCACCTGAGCGGCAGCGTGGCCGGGGTCAGCCCGGACGGCGCCGTGATCGACGTCGGCGGCTTCGGGCTGCGGGTGCAGTGCACCCCCGGCACGCTCGCATCGCTCCGGCTGGGCGAGCCGGCCCGGGTGGCGACCTCGCTGGTCGTGCGGGAGGACTCGCTCACCCTGTTCGGCTTCGGGACCGACGACGAGCGGAACGTGTTCGAGCTCCTCCAGACCGCCAGCGGCATCGGCCCCCGGCTGGCGCTGGCGATGCTGGCGGTGCACTCGCCCGACGCGCTCCGCCGGGCCGTCGCGGCCGAGGACGTCAAGGCCCTCACCATGGTCCCTGGCGTCGGCAACAAGGGCGCCCAGCGGATCATCCTCGAGCTCAAGGACCGCCTCGGCGCCCCCGGCGACCTGGCAGGCAACGGGGCCGGGCCTGCGCGCAGGCGCGAGCCGTCCTGGCGCGACCAGGTGCAGTCGGGGCTGGTCAACCTCGGGTGGTCGCCTCGCGACGCCGAGGCGGCCGTCGACGCGGTCGAGGCCGACTCCGGTGACCAGACGCCCGACGTTGCCACCGCGCTCCGGGCCGCGCTGCGGAAGCTGTCGCGGCAGTGACGGACGACGCGGTGACGGACGGAGGCGACGCCCTCACCAGGGCCGAGGAAGCCGAGCTGGAGCGCCGTCGCGAAGCGTGGGATGTCACGGGGATGTCAGCGTTGTCTCGCCGCTGGCCGACGGCGACGAGCGGATGATCGAGGGCGCGCTGCGGCCCAAGCGGCTCGACGACTTCGTCGGCCAGGCACCGGGTCCGCGAGCAGCTCACGCTGCTGCTCCACAGCGCCATGCGGCGCGGCCGGCCGCCAGACCACGTGCTGCTCTCCGGGCCGCCCGGCCTCGGCAAGACCACGATCGCGATGATCATCGCGGCCGAGCTCGGCGCGCCGCTGCGGATCACCAGCGGCCCGGCGATCGAGCGGTCGGGCGACCTCGCGGCGGTGCTGTCCACGCTGCAGGAGGGCGAGGTCGTCTTCATCGACGAGATCCACCGCCTCGCCCGCCCGGCCGAGGAGATGCTGTACCTCGCGATGGAGGACTTCCGGGTCGACATCGTGGTCGGCAAGGGCCCCGGCGCGACCGCGATCCCGCTCGACATCGCCCCGTTCACCCTGGTCGGGGCCACCACCAGGGCCGGCCTGCTGCCCGCGCCGCTGCGTGACCGGTTCGGCTTCACCGGGCACCTGGACTTCTACCAGCCCGAGGAGCTCGGGACATCGTCGCCCGGTCGGCCGGGCTGCTCGGCGTGCGGATCGAGGACGGCGGCATCGAGGAGCTCTCGCTGCGGTCACGGGGCACGCCGCGGATCGCCAACCGGCTGCTCCGCCGGGTCCGCGACTACGCCGAGGTCCGCGCCGACGGCCTGGTCACCAGGGAGCTCACCAGGACCGCGCTCGAGCTCTACGAGGTGGACGAGCTTGGGCTCGACCGCCTCGACCGCGCCGTCCTGGACGCGCTGATCAGAAGGTTCGGCGGCGGCCCGGTCGGACTGTCCACCCTCGCCGTCGCGGTGGCCGAGGAGGCGGAGACGGTCGAGGTGGTAGCCGAGCCTTTCCTGGTGCAGGCACGGCCTGCTGGCGAGGACCCCGCGCGGCCGGGTGGCGACCCCCGCGGGCTGGGCGCACCTGGGGCTTACCCCGCCACCGGCGGCCGATCTTCCGACACTTTTCGACTGAGCGGCCGCACGGAATCGCCTAGCAACCGCCGGCACTCAGCGTCACCGGACCGTCCGCGAACTCATCTGGACGTAACGATCACGGACGGAAACCCCGTAGGGTGGTTATGCGTTATTCATAGCGCCGCTACACTGCGCAGGTTGGCAGTGCCTGTCACCGTAATGACCGGGGCCAGCCAGCTGAGCGGAAAGTCAACCGGAAGGATGCCCCGATGGTGGGGAATTATGATTCTTGCGGCCGCTGCGGCTAAGAGCAGCGGCTTCAACCCGTCCACGCTGATCCTCATCCTGATCGTCGTCGTGGCGTTCTACTTCCTGATGATCAGGCCGCAGCAGCGCCGTAAGCAGGCGGCCGCGCAGCAGTCGAACAGCGTGGAGCCGGGCGCCCGCGTGCGGACCACGGCGGGAATGTACGCCACGGTCGTCGACGTCGACGGCGACGACGTGATCCTCGAGGTCGCGCCGGGCGTCGAGGTGCGCTACATGAAGCGCGCGATCATGGAGGTCGTCAGCCCCGGCGAGCCCGCCGATGAGGCCGACGAGACGGTGACGGACTCGGACGAGACGGACGTCGACGAGGACACCGACACGACGCCGACTCCGACGAAGAGCACACCGACGCCGACTGGGAGACGTTCGCGAGCGACGACACCCCCAAGACCGGCAGTAAGACCAAGGACTAACGGCACCCGCCCAGGCGACTTCAACCAGGCAGGCGATAAGTGGCACCCCCAAGCAGAAGCGGCTCCCGCCCCGGCCGCGCGCTGGCCGGTCTGGCTGCGCTGATCTTGATCATGTTGTTCTCGATCCTCGGCGGCCAGACGTTCAACCCGGCCAACTGGCACAACCAGTTCAAGGTCGGCCTCGGGCTCGACCTGTCGAGCGGCACCGAGGTGGTGCTCAAGGCGGCGACCCAGAAGGGCCAGGCGCCGTCGGCCGCCGAAATGCAGGCAGCCGTCGGGGTCCTGGAGAACCGGGTGAACGGCACCGGCAACTCCGGCGCGCAGGTCGCGACCCAAGGCAACGACCAGATCACCGTCACGGTGCCCGGCAAGGCCGCCACCAGCGTCGTCGACCTGATCAGCACGACCGCCTACCTGACCTTCCGGCCGGTGCTGCTGATACAGCCGTACACCGGCGCTCCGGCCGCCCACCGTCAAGTCGCCTAACACCAAGACCAGCGGCACGCCGTCGGCAACGCCCAGCGGGACGGCGAGCACCAGCGCCACGCCAACCACGTCGCCGACCCCGTCCGTCAGCGCGACCACCGAGCGCCAAGGCCTCGACCTCCGACGTCTCCGCGCAGCTGGCCAGCCCGACCGCCAGCGCCACCGGCACGGCATCGGCGAAGGCGAGCACGACGGCGAAAGCGTCCACGTCCGCCACCGCCAGCGCTACGCCCACGGCAACCGCCACCCCGAGCGCGTCGTCCACCGCGACCGCCCCCACCACCTACGGCGACCCGTCTGCGGTCAACGCGGCCACGATGAAGAAGTTCGACGCGCTGGTCTGCAAGCCCGGCCCGAACGAGAACACGGTGGACGACAACTGGAAGAGCACCGTACCCGGGTACACCGAGGCGGATTCCCCCTGGAACGACAACAAGATCCAGACCGTCTCCTGCGACCCCAGCGGCACGAAGTATGTGCTTGGCCCGGCCACGCTGTCGGGCACCGAGCTCACCTCGGTCAATGCCGTCCTGGATACCAGCAACGATCAGTGGATCGTCAACATCGGGCTGAATGGCGCAGGCCTCCGGGGCGTTCGGTGCGCTGACCACCAACCAGTACCAGAAGTACTTCCCTGGCGCGACGACGGCGGACAACGAGGGCATCTACTCCAACGACAGCGCCCTCGACGAGAACGGGATCGTGCTTGACGGCGACGTGACGTCGGCGCCGCAGACCAACGGGGCGCTCACCTCGGGCTCGTTCGAGATCACCGGACCGCAGCCGAACGGCTTCTCCGAAGCCAGACGCGACCCAGCTCGCGAACGTACTGAAGTTCGGCGCGCTGCCGCTGACCTTCACCCAGCAGAGCGTCACCTCGATCTCCCCGCAGGTCGGCCACGCCTCGCTTGACGCGGGACTGCTGGCGGGCATCCTCGGCCTGTTCCTAGTCGTGATCTACCTGTTCTACTACTACCGAGGGCTCGGCATCGTGTCGGTGTCCAGCCTGCTGATCGCGGGGCTGCTGGCCTACCTCTCGGTAGTGCTGCTGTCCAAGTACCAGAACTTCACCATGTCCCTGTCGGCGATCGCCGGCCTGGTGGTGGCGATCGGCATCACCGCCGACTCGTTCATCGTCTACTTCGAGCGGCTCAGGGACGAGGTGCGGGACGGCAAGGCGCTGCGCCCGGCGGCCGAAGCCGGGTGGAAGCGGGCCCGGCGCACGATCCTGGTCTCCGACACGGTGTCGTTCCTGGCGGCGGTGCTGCTGTACCACTTCGCCACCAGCGACGTGCAGGGCTTCGCCTACACCCTCGGGCTGACCACGATCATCGACGTCGTGGTGGTCTTCCTGTTCACCAAGCCGATGGTGACACTGCTGGCCGGGACGAAGTTCTTCAGCAGCGGGAACAAGTGGTCCGGGCTCGACCCAGAACGGCTCGGGGCCAAGACGCCGTGGCGCTCCAGCACCAGGCGCGCGGTCCGCTCGCATCGAACGGGCACCGGACGGACCTTTGGCAGCGGCTCCTCGACCACCTCCAAGGAGGCATGATGGCTGGCTTCGGCGGGATCGCCGGGCGGCTGTACCGGGGCGAGGTCTCGGTCAACTTCGTTCGCCGTCAGCGGATGTGGTACACCATCTCCGGCATCATCCTGCTGGTCAGCGTGATCGCCGTGGCGGTGCGCAAGCTGAACTTCTCGGTCGACTTCAAGGGCGGCTCGGTCTTCCAGTTCCCGGCTTCCCCGGGCCAGGGCACCACTACCCAGAACCAGATCGACCGGATCGTGAGCGCCGCGGGCGCCGGCGACGCGACCGTGCAGCACCTCTCGTCGCGGCTGCTCTCGCAGTGGAGCGTGACGACGAAGGCGCTGTCGCAGACCGTGCAGCAGAACGTGGCGGTCGCGCTCGAGCACACCTTCCACCTCACGCCGAGTCAGATGCAGATCACGTTCGTCGGTCCGACCTGGGGCAGCCAGATCACGACCAAGGCGGTCGAGGCGCTGATCATCTTCCTCGTCGTGATCGTCATCTACCTGTCGATCGCGTTCGAGTGGCGGATGGCGATCGCCGCGTTCGTCGCCCTGCTGCACGACATCGTGATCACGATCGGCGTGTACGCGCTGACCGGGTTCGAGGTTTCCCCGACCACCGTGATCGGCCTGCTGACGATCCTCGGCTACTCGCTCTACGACACGGTGGTGGTCTTCGACAAGGTCCGGGAGAATACCGCCGGCCTGCTCACCAGCCAGCGCTCCACCTACAGCGACGCGGCCAACCTGGCGCTCAACCAGACCCTGGTCAGATCCATCAACACCTCGCTCACCGCGCTGATCCCAGTCGCGAGCATCCTGTTCGTCGGCGCGGGCCTGCTCGGGGCGGGCACGCTCAAGGACCTGGCGCTGGTGCTGTTCGTCGGCATGCTGTCGGGCACCTACTCGTCGATCTGCATCGCCACCCCGGTGCTGGCCGACCTGAAGGAGCGCCAGCCGGAGTACAAGGACCTGGCGGTCAAGGTCAAGCGCCGCCTTGCGGGTGGCCGTCGCGCCGCCGACGCCGCCAGCACGGCCGCCCCGTCGGCGGTAGCCGAGGCCAGCCCCGCCACCCCGGCCAGGCAACCGCGGCTCGACCAGCCGACCGAACCAGACGTCAACAACGACGTCAACGTCGACAACGACAACGACGGCGTGACCGTCCCGTCCGCCCCGGCCCGCGCCGCCGGCGCCACTCCGCCGAGCCGGCCCAGCCCGGCCGCAGCCGCGAACCGGCGGCAGCGCCCAGCGCCGCCCCGGCGCCAGGAAGAAGAGGCGGTAGCCAAGCGGTGACGGACATCGCCGACCTCATCACGGCCCACGTCCGCGACGTACCCGACTACCCGAAGCCCGGCGTGCTGTTCAAGGACATCACGCCGCTGCTCGGTGACGCGGACGCGTTCGGGGACGTGGTGGAGGCCATGGCGGCCGCCTTCGGCCCGGTGGACAAGGTTGTCGGGATCGAGGCGCGCGGGTTCATCCTCGCCGCCCCGGTCGCCTTCGAGATCAGGGCCGGGTTCGTGCCGGTACGCAAGCAGGGCAAGCTCCCGTCGGCGACCTTCGCCCAGGAGTACGACCTGGAGTACGGCAGCGCCACCCTCGAGGTCCACCAGGACGCCTTCCAGCCCGGGGAGCGGGTGCTGATCGTGGACGACGTGCTCGCCACCGGCGGCACCGCCCGCGCCACCGCCACCCTGGTCCGCCAGGCCGGGGCGGAGGTGGTCGGCGTCGCCGTCCTGATGGAGCTGTCCTTCCTCAAGGGCCGCCTCAACGTCGGCGACTTGGAGGTCCGCGCTCTGCTCACGGTCTGAGCTGACCGCGACGGGCGGTAAGGCCAAGCGCCAAACCGACGCATAACCGGTCGAGCATGCGTGCACAGGAATCTCAGTGTCTACCCGGGAGTTAACAACCGTAAGTAGACTGAGGACTTGGCAGATGCGAGGAGCGCTTGTGGCCGGTGAGGTACTGACGACCGCCACGGCCGACGCCGAGGGGGCTGCCCGGATCGAGGAGAATGCGGAGACTGCGGCATCAGCCGAGCAGGCACCGCAGACTCCAACCGAGACGGACCAGACGCCCGCGACCCGGCCGCAGCGTCGCGTGCCCGCGCGCCAGGCACGCCAGGACCGCCAGGAAGCCCGTCAAGAGTCAGCGTCGCCAGCACAGCCTGCCGCCACGGCCCGGTGTCGGCGTCCGCCGTCGCCTGGCGAGGCTCGGAGCCCAGCGGGGGTCCGGCATGAACCCTGTACTCGAACCGCTGATGAAGACGATCCGCGCTCACCACCCGAAGGCGGACGTCCGCCAGGTGGAGCGCGCCTACGAGGTCGCGGCCCACTGGCACAAGGATCAGAAGCGCAAGTCGGGCGACCCGTACATCACCCATCCCCTCGCGGTCGCCACGATCCTGGCCGAGCTCGGCATGAACACCGAGACGATCTGCGCCGCCCTGCTCCACGACACCGTCGAGGACACCGCCTACACGCTGACGGAGCTCCGCAGCGACTTCGGCGAGGACGTGGCGGCGCTGGTCGACGGCGTTACCAAGCTGGACAAGGTCAAGTACGGCGACTCGGCCGAGGCCGAGACCGTCCGCAAGATGGTCGTGGCGATGTCCCGCGACATCCGCGTGCTGGTGATCAAGCTGGCCGACCGGCTGCACAACATGCGCACCCTGCGCTACATGCCCCGGGACAAGCAGGAGCGCAAGTCGCGGGAGACCCTTGAGATCTACGCCCCGCTGGCGCACCGGCTGGGCATGAACACGGTCAAGTGGGAGCTCGAGGACCTCGCCTTCGCGACCCTCTACCCCAAGCGCTACGACGAGATCGCGCGCCTCGTCTCCCAGCGATCGCCCCGCCGCGACCAACTGCTGCAGGAGGTCATCACCGACCTGTCGGCGGACATGCACGAGGCGCGGATCAAGGGCACGGTCAGCGGCAGGCCCAAGCACTACTACTCGATCTACCAGAAGATGATCGCCCGCAACGTCGAGTTCGACGACATCTACGACCTGGTGGGCATCAGGGTCCTGGTCGACTCGGTCCGGGACTGCTACGCGGCCCTCGGCACCGTCCACGCGCGGTGGAATCCGGTCCCCGGCCGGTTCAAGGACTACATCGCGATGCCGAAGTTCAACATGTACCAGTCGCTGCACACCACGGTCATCGGCCCCGGCGGCAAGCCGGTCGAGCTGCAGATCCGCACCTGGGGCATGCACAAGCGGGCCGAGTACGGGGTCGCCGCGCACTGGAAGTACAAGGAAGACATGGTGGCGCACGGCCCGGTCCTCCCCGGCGGCCTGACCACCGATAAGGACAAGGCCAAGAAGGGCGACGAGGCGGCCGAGATGGCCTGGCTCCGCCAGTTGGTCGACTGGCAGCGCGAGACCGAGGACCCGGCCGAGTTCCTCGACTCGCTCCGGTTTGACCTGGCCGGGGCCGAGGTCTACGTCTTCACCCCGCGGGGCGAGGTCATCGCCCTGCCGCAGGGCGCCACCCCGGTCGACTTCGCCTACGCGATCCACACCGACGTCGGCCACCGCACCACCGGCGCCCGCGTCAACGGCCGCCTGGTCGCGCTCGAGTCCACCCTCGATAACGGCGACACGGTGGAGATCTTCACCTCCAAGTCGCAGGAGTCGGGTCCGAACCGGGACTGGCTGAACTTCGTCAAGTCGGCCCGCGCCCGCAACAAGATCCGCCAGTGGTTCTCCAAGGAGCGCCGCGAGGCGGCGGTCGAGGCGGGCAAGGACCAGATCGCCCGGGTGATGCGCAAGCAGAACCTACCGCTGCAGCGCCTGATGTCGGCCGCGACGCTCCGCACGATCGCGGGCGACCTGCGCTACCCGGACCTGTCCGGCCTCTACGCGGCGGTCGGCGAGGGCCGGATCAGCGCCCAGTCGGTGGTCGAGAAGCTGGTCCGCGCGGTCAGCGGCGAGGTCGGCGCGCAGGAGGACCTGGCCGAGCTCACCCCCATCCCGCCGAAGGTCTCCCGCGCCTCCCGGACGAGCTCCGCCACCGACTCGGGCATCGAGGTCGAGGGCGCGGCCGACGTCTGGGTGCGCCTGTCCAAGTGCTGTACCCCGGTGCCGGGCGATGAGATCCAGGGCTTCGTCACCCACGGCCACGGCGTCTCGGTGCACCGGGCGAACTGCGTGAACCTCGCGCACCTGACCGACACCCAGCTCGAGCGGATGGTGAGCGTCCACTGGGCCCCGTCGGACGCGTCCGTCTTCCTGGTCGCGATCCAGGTCGAGGCCCTCGACCGTACCCGCCTGCTCTCCGACGTCACCCGGGTGCTGTCCGACCAGCACGTCAACATCCTGTCGGCCAGCGTCCAGACGACCAGGGACCGGGTGGCCCTGAGCCGCTTCACGTTCGAGATGGGCGACCCGAAGCACCTGGGCGACGTGCTGCGGGCCGTTCGCAACATCGACGGCGTCTACGACGTCTACCGGGTCACCAACTAAAAACCCCAAGTTCAAAACCAGCAAAACCGTCATATCGAACGGACCGTTGCTCCGCGTTTTCCGGTTCGGGTTCCCTGCGGGCCGGTCATGCGGTTAGCGGCGGCGATCCTTACGATGGGCCGGTACGCGGTTTGCTTGGATCATCCTCGGAGGGACGTCTATGGGGTCGTTGCTGCCTTTGGGGGAGTGGGTGCGGAATCCGGCGCTGCGCAGCTGGCCCGTGCTGCTGTTCATCTCGCTGGTGGCGGTCCCGCCGGTGGCGCTGGTCGTCTTCGTCGATAACCCGTCGCAGTCCACCTTTGACGAGGCGGCCTGGATTCTGGCGGCGTACTTCGCGCTCGCCTGGCTGCTGCTGATCGGCATGATCGTTCGGTCGAACCGGCTCACCTGGCTGCTGTTCGCCGCGGTGACCGTGATCGCCCTGGTCACCCAGGTCCCGCTGGCCATCGCCCTCGAGGACGCGCTGCACAGCAGCAACTCCAACCTGTTCGCGAGCATCTTCACGATCGGCCTGCCGGAGGAGCTCGCCAAGGCCATCCCGGTGCTCGCCATCGCCCTGGTGTGCCGTCGGCGGCTGGCGCCGCCCGACTACCTGTTCCTGGGCGCGGTCAGCGGCCTGGTGTTCGGGGCGAGCGAGGCCCAGCACTACCTGGCCAACGGGGTCGGCCTGGGATCCAACCCGTCGCTGGACCTGGTGACGACGCTCCAGTACATCTGGCGGTTTCCCACCGATCCGATCTCGCACGCGTGCTGGGCCGGGCTGACCGGCTACTTCATCGGGCTGGCGTTCTCCGGCGAGTACAAGTGGTACCGGGTCGGCTGGATCGGCCTGGCGATGGCGAGCGTCCTGCACGGGCTCAACGACTGGAGCGTCATCAACGGGCACTCCGCCTGGATCGCCGTGGTGGTGGGCAGCGCGCTGCTGTTCCTCACCTACGCCAAGGCCGGCTCGGCCGACGCGAGCGCCGATCCCAGCCTTGGGCCGCCGCCCACGCGGCCATCGCCCGCCCCCGCGCCGCGCCCGACCGATCCCGATCGCCTGCTGCGGGACTTCAAGAAGACCCTCGGCCAGGACAACTGACTAGCTGGAGAACTCGGCCAGGGTGCGCTCGGCCTCGACCAGCCAGGAGCGGCGGGCGGCGATAGCCTCCTCGGCCTTGCGGATGCCGGCCGCGTCGCCGCGGGCCTGGGCCTTGGCGAGCTGCCCTTCGAGGGACTCGATGGCGGTGCGAAGCTGGCTCACGGTGGCCTCGGCGCGGGCGAGGGCCTCGGGGTTGGACCGCTTCCACTGGGCCTCCTCGGCCCGCTTAACCGCGTCCTCCACCTTGCGCAGGCCCTGCTCGAGCTGGTCCCTGGATTCACGCGGGACCGGGCCCGCCTGCTCCCAGCGCTCCTGGATGGAACGGAGGGCGGACTTGGCCGGGCGCCAGTCGGTCACCGGCAGCAGCGCCTGGGCCTCGACCAGCAGCTGCTCCTTGGCGGTGGCGTTGACGCGCAGCTCGGTCTCCTTGGCCGCGAACACCTCCGAGCGGGCGGCGAAGAACTTGTCCTGGGCGCCGCGGAACCGCTTCCACAGCTCGGCCTCGTCGTCCCGGCCGGCCCGGCCGGCTTCCTTCCACTGTCGCATCAGCTCGCGGTAGGCACTGGACGTCCCCGCCCAGTCGGTGGAGTCGGCCAGCGCCTCGGCCTGCTCGACCAGCTTCTCCTTCTGGGTCCTGACGGCATCCCGCTCGGACTCGAGGGAGGCGAAGTAGGCCTTGCGGCGCTTGGTGAACGAGTTCCGCGCGGCCGACAGCCGCTTCCACAGCACCGCCTCCACGGTCCGGTCGGCGTGCGGGGCGGCCTTCCACTCCTCCAGCAGCTCGGCCATCCGCTCGCCGCTCTGCTTCCAGTGGGTGGCCTCGGCCGAGATGCGCTCCGCCTCGTCGACGATCCGCTCCTTGACCCCGCGGGCCTCGCTGCGGGCCTGCTCGCGGGCGGCCTTGACTTCCTCCCGGCGCTGGTCGACGACACCGGTCAGCGACTCCAGCCGGGTCTTGAGCGCGTCCAGATCGCCGATCGCGTTCGCGTCGGCCACCGCGGTGAGCAGCCGCCTAACGGTTGCCTGGGCCTGGGCGGGTGCGACCTCGGTCGTCTTCATGCGCTGCTCGAGCAGCGCGACCTCGGTCTCGAGCGAGGCGAACTTGCGCCGGAAGAACACGAGTGCCTCTTCCGGGCTCCCCGCCGCCCACGAGCCGATCACCCGCTCGCCATCGGCGGTGCGCACGTAGACCGTCCCGTCGGCGTCTACCCGACCCCAGGGATCGTTGGCGGTGGTCACGGCGAACCTCCTGGTTCTCCAGCCGCCCTGGTGTGTGCCAGGGCGCGAAATGTAGCTCAGCTCTTCTTGTTGGTCACGTCTTCTTGATACTCACGCTGTCGATGATGACCTTCTCCTTCGGGACGCCACCGCCGGACGAATAAGTACATGTAGTACCGGCTTTGGCTACATTCTGGAGAATACCCAGCCCGGAGGTAATCTTCCCGAACGGCGTGTAGTCAGCCGGCAGGGCCGTCTGCTTAAAGACCAGAAAGAACTGGCTTCCGTTGCTGTCCGCTGAACCAGTGTTGGCCATCGCAACGGTTCCCGCTGGGTAGGTGGCCCCCGTGAGGTTCTCGCTCGCGAATTCGTATCCGGGGCCGCCGGTACCGATCGTGGCCGACGTGCAGGACAGCTTCAGACTCGCCTTGGCGGTGGGGTCGCCGCACTGGAGCATGTAGAGGCTGCCGCTGTTGGACACCCGATGGCACTGGGTGTTGTTCCAGAAATCGGCTGAGGCCAGGTGGACGAACGAGTTGACCGTGCACGTCGCCTTCGAGTTCAGCAGGTCGATCTTGATCGGGCCGAGGTTCGTATTGATCGACGCCGTGTACGCGGCCTTGTAATCCGGGGACGCGGTCGGGAGGCTCGCCTTCACCACCGAGCCGGCCGACGCGGACGCGTAGCTGCAGTGCTGCGCGGGCTCGGTGACCGCGGCGGCCGAGGCGGAAGCGGTGGCGGAGGGAGACGCGGTGGCAGAGGGAGACGCGGTGGCGGTCGCGGAGACCTTCGCGGCGGGCGTCTTCGCCGCCGTCGGCGTCCCGCCCCCGCTGACCAGCGCGGTCGTCACGCCCGCGACGAGGCCGAGAACGCAGAGTACGGCCAGCCCGATGCCAGCCCGCTTCCGGTTCCTGCGCTGCCGCTCGCGATGCGCGGCCCGCTCCTGCTCGAAGCGGTCTCGGGCACGCCTGCGTTCGCGCTCTCTGCTCCCCGCCAAGGGTTCCGACCTCCCTATATCACGATAAAATCGGTGACGCCCGGGTTAGGGCGTTAGCGCACGATCGTTCGCGCATCGTACCCGCCGACCGCACCGGAACGGTACTGTCGTTATCGGTTCGCTGCACGGGCTCCGCTCGAAACCGGTTCGCTACGCCGGCGCCCGAGTCGGTAGCCTGTCTATGTGCTAGTCGCTGGGTTTCCCGCAGGTTCCTTCGCCGCCAACTGCTATCTGGCGGCGCCGGCCCCCGGCGAGGAATGCGTCATCATCGACCCGGGACAGGACGCCGAGCCCGGGATCGAGGAGCTCCTCGCCAAGTACCGGCTGAAGCCTATCGCGGTGCTGCTCACGCACGGTCACATTGACCACATGTGGTCGGTCGCCCCGGTCTGCGACGCCAAGGGCATCCCCGCCTACATTCATCCCGATGACCGCGCGCTGCTGAGCGACCCCGCCAAGGGGCTCTCGCTGATGGCCAAGCAGCAGTTCCTCGGCGGTATGACGTTCAGCGAGCCGGACGACGTCAGGGAACTGGCCGACGGCGAGGTCATCACGATGGCAGGCCTTGAGTTCACGGTCGGCCATGTCCCCGGCCATACCGAGGGCTCGGTGACGTTCGGCACCGAGCCGGCCGTCGAGGAGACCGACGCCACGCTCTTCACCGGGGACCTGCTCTTCGCCGGCTCGATCGGGCGGACCGACCTGCCCGGCGGCGACCATGCGCAGATGCTGCGCAGCCTCGCCAAGACCCTGACCCTGCCCGATGCCACGCTCGTGCTGCCCGGCCACGGCCCGCAGACCACGATCGGCACTGAGCGGGCATCCAATCCGTTCCTGACCGGTCTATCCAGGCCAGCCCAGAAGGGGCTGTAAGACACCATGACATTCCAGGCGCCCAAGGGCGTCTCCGAGTACCTGCCGCCCCGGGGCGCGCTCTTCGAGGAGGTGCGCGGGGCGTTCGCCGAGTCCGCCCGCCGTGCCTGCTACGGCCACGTCGAGACGGCGGTGTTCGAGGACACCTCGCTGTTCGTCCGCGGCGTGGGCGAGTCATCCGACGTGGTGCGCAAGGAGATGTACTCCTTCCAAGACCGGGGCGGCCGGGAGATCACGCTCCGCCCCGAGTTCACCGCGGGCGTCCTGCGCGCAGTCTTGGAGCACAACCTGCACAAGGGCGCACTCCCGGTGAAGGTCTGCACCAGCGGCCCCGCGTTCCGCTACGAGCGCCCCCAGTCCGGGCGGTACCGGCAGTTCTACCAGTTCGACTTGGAGGCGATCGGCACCGAGGACCCGGTGGTCGACGCCGAGACCATCGCCGTGGCCTGGGACGCCTACCAGTCCCTCGGCCTCAGGCAGTACACCCTGCTGTTGAACAGCCTCGGCGACAAGGTCTGCCGCCCGGTCTACCGCGAGGCGCTGCAGAGGTTCCTGCGCGGACTTGACCTGGACGAAGACACCCGCCAGCGGATCGAGATCAACCCGCTCCGGGTGCTGGACGACAAACGTCCGGAGGTCCGCGCGCAGACGCAGGACGCGCCGGTGATGACCGACTACCTCTGCGCCGAGTGCAAGGCCCACCACGACACGGTGCGCACCCTGCTGGCCGACCTGGGCATCCCCTTCGTCGACGCGCCCCGTCTGGTCCGCGGCCTCGACTACTACACGCGGACCACCTACGAGTTCGACCATGCGCTGCTTGGCGCGCAGTCGGGCATCGGCGGCGGCGGCCGCTACGACGGGCTTTCCGAGGACATCGGCGGTCCCCCGCTGCCCGGGATCGGCTTCGCGGTCGGCCTTGACCGTATAGTGCTGGCGGTGGAGGCCGAGCGCGCCGGGGCGGTCCGGCCGTCCGCCGCCGCGTGCCAGGTCTTCGGCGTGCCGCTCGGGGAAGAGGCCCACGCGGATGTCCTCACGCTGATCACCCGCCTGCGCCGGGCGGGGGTCCGGGCGGACATGGTCTTCGGCGCGCGGGGGCTCAAGGGCGCGATGAAGGCGGCCGACCGGTCCGGTGCCGACTACGCGGCGCTGATCGGGACCGAGGAGAGAAGCAACGGGACCGTTCGGATAAAAGATCTTAGAAGCGGCGACCAGCTGGACGTGGCGGCGACCGCGGCCACCGACTGGCTGATCGAGAGACTGGCGACGGATGGGGAGGCTGAGGCGATGAGCGAGCCTTGGAGCTCGAGCGAGCCTTGGTCTCCAGGCGAGCGGGACAACACCGCAGGTGAGCGGGAAGGCGGAGCGCGATGATACGGACCCACCAGGCTGGGACGCTGCGGGCGCAGCACGCGGGGGAGACGGTCGTGCTGGCCGGCTGGGTGGCGCGGCGGCGCGACCACGGCGGCGTGGTCTTCATCGACCTGCGCGACGCCAGCGGCACCGTGCAGGTGGTGTGGCGCAGCGAGGAAGCGGCCGTGCACGAGCTGCGGGCCGAGTACTGCGTGAAGGTGTCCGGCGTGGTCCGCGAGCGTCCGGCCGGGAACGAGAACCTGGAGCTCCCGACCGGCGCCATCGAGGTCGTCGCGGACACGCTCGACGTGCTCAGCGAGGCCGACCCGCTGCCGTTCCCGGTCGAGGGGACCGCGGAGATCAGCGAGGACGTCCGGATCAAGTACCGGTACCTGGACATCCGCCGGGACGAGATGTCGCGGGCGCTGCGGGTCCGGTCCACGGCCTCTTATCTGCTCTCCGACGTGATGCGCGACCACGGGTTCGTCAACGTGGAGACGCCGTACCTGACCAGGTCCACCCCCGAGGGCGCGCGCGACTTCGTCGTCCCGGTCCGGCTCCGCCCGGGCAACTGGTACGCCCTGCCGCAGTCGCCCCAGCTGTTCAAGCAGCTGCTCATGGTGGGCGGCCTCGAGCGCTACTACCAGCTCGCCCGCTGCTTCCGCGACGAGGACTCCCGCAAGGACCGGCAGCCGGAGTTCACCCAAATTGACCTCGAGATGTCGTTCGTGACCCGCGAGGACGTGATCGCGGTGGGCGAGGCGATCGTCTCGACCCTCTGGCGCGAGATCGTCGGCTACGAGATCCCGATGCCGCTGCCGAGGATGACCTACGCCGACGCGCTCGCCCGGTACGGCTCGGACAAGCCGGACCTGCGCTTCGGGCTTGAGCTGACCGACCTGTCCGCGTACTTCGCCGGAACCTCGTTCCGGGTATTCCAGGCGCCCTACGTGGGCGCGGTGGTGATGCCGGGCGGTGCGTCCCAGAGCCGCCGTGAGTTCGACGGCTGGCAGGAGTGGGCCAAGTCGCGCGGCGCCCGCGGTCTGGCCTACGTGCTGGTGGACGAGGATGGGTCCATCTCCGGCCCGGTCGCCAAGAACCTGTCAGAGGCCGAGCGCGCAGGGCTCGCGGCCGCCGTCGGCGCGGCCCCCGGCGACGCCGTGTTCTTCGCGGCGGGACAGGCGCACGCCTCGCAGGAGCTGCTCGGCGCGGCCCGGCTGGAGATCGGCAACCGGGGCGGGCTCATCGACACCTCGGCCTGGTCGTTCCTGTGGGTGGTCGACGCGCCGATGTTCGAGGAGACCGACGACGGCGGCTGGACCGCGGTGCACCACCCGTTCACGTCCCCGCTGCCTGAGTGGGCGGACAAGTTCGCGGCCGAGCCCGGCGGCGCGATCGCGGACGCCTACGACATGGTCTGCAACGGGTTCGAGATCGGCGGCGGTTCGATCCGTATCCACAACCAGGCAATGCAGCAGGCGGTCTTCGACGTGATCGGGCTGACCCAGGAGGAGGCCAGGTCGCAATTCGGCTTCCTGCTCGACGCGTTCAAGTACGGCCCGCCGCCGCACGGCGGCATGGCCTTCGGCTGGGACCGGGTGATCATGCTGCTGGCCGGAGCGGAGTCGATCCGCGACGTCATCGCGTTCCCCAAGGCCGCCAGCGGCGCCGACCCGCTGACCGGCGCGCCCACCCCGATCACGGCCGCCCAGCGCAAGGAGGCCGGCGTCGACGCGGTGCCGGCTCCTCCCAAGACTGCCTAATCCGTCGCGGGTCAGCAGGCCGCGGAGGTGCTTCCCGCGCTGTCGGCTCCGATTGAACCCCACCTCACGTCAGCGCAGGGCGATGGTGTTCGCGGTTATTAGGGCGGCGGCGTCGGAGGCGAGGTAGGCGATGAACTCGGCTACCTGGTCGGGGGTGGCGATGTGGACCAGGGAGGTTGCGGCGACCATGTCGCGGACCGCGTCGGTGACCCAGCCGGTGTCGGTGACCGGGGGGTGGACCATGTTGGCGGTGACGCCGTACGGGGCCAGCTCAAGCGCGGCGGACATCGTGTAGTTGACCTGGGCGGCCTTGGCGGCTCCGTAGGAGACCTCCTCGGGGAAGCCGAGGTCGCCGCCTGACGTGAGGCCGATGATGCGGCCCCAGTCCGCCCCGCGGGCGATGTGCCGCCGCGCGAACTCCGCGATCAGCAGCGCCGGGGCCATCGCGTCAACCGAGAACTGCCGGGTCCAGCCGACCGCGGTCACCGGCTCGAGCGACCGGCCGAGCCGGTCGGTCTCGGCCGCCGCGAACGAGTCCGCCAGCCAGCCGGTCGCGTTGTTGACCAGGATGTCGACCGGGCCGAGTTGCTGCTCGGCCACGTCGAAGAGCCAGGCCGGGGTGGCCGGATCGGCCAGGTCGGCTTCGATGGCGATGGCCCGGCCGCCCGCCGAGATGACCTCCCCGAGGATTGAGCCGGCGTTGCTCTTGCGGCTGTCCCGGTACGCCTGCGGGAATCCGGGCTCGTTCGGGTCGATGACGCGGAAGTAGGCGCAGACCACCGCGCACCCCTGCCGCGCCAGCGCCCGCGCAGTCGCCGCCCCGATCCCGTGATTGGCCCCGGTCACGATCGCCACGTGGTCCGTTGTCATCTGGCTTCCCTTCGTCGGGCGGCGACACGAAACGGCAAGATAATGGATCGTTGTGTACACCGGGATGTACATAACGATCCACGATCTTGCGATTGTCTCCCGCGGCGGCGCACGGCGCCTCTCAATTTCTGGATAACAGCAAGATGCGAGGCCGCGGGCGCGCGTGGTGTGGTTTGCGTCTCACATAGGCTCAACCCGTGGAGAGTTTGTTCGATGAGGCGGGGGAGCGGGCCGCCGCCGAGGCCGCGCCGCTTGCCGTGCGGATGCGGCCGAGGACGCTCGACGAAGTGATCGGGCAGCGGCACCTGACCGCGGCGGGCACGCCGTTCCGTAAGCTCATCGAGAACGACGCGCCGATGTCGCTGGTGCTGTGGGGGCCGCCGGGTACCGGCAAGACGACGCTCGCCTCGGTGGTCAGCCAGGTGACCAAGCGGCGCTTCATCGAGATCTCGGCAGTGACGGCCGGCGTGAAGGACGTCCGGGCCGCGATCGAGCAGGCGAAGCAGGCGCTCTCGTTCAGCGGGCGGCAGACCCTGCTGTTCGTGGACGAGGTGCACCGCTTCTCCAAGACCCAGCAGGACGCGCTGCTGCCGGCGGTGGAGAACCGCTGGGTCTCCTTCATCGGCGCGACGACCGAGAACCCGTCCTTCTCGGTGGTCTCGCCGCTGCTGTCGCGGTCGCTGCTGCTGACGCTGCAGCCGCTGGACGACGAGGACATCAGGCAGCTGATCACCCGCGCCCTGGCCGACGAGCGCGGGCTGGGCGCCCAGGTCGCGATGGACGACGACGCCCTCGGGCACCTGGTCCGGCTGGCGGGCGGGGACGGGCGGCGCGCCCTCACCTACCTCGAGGCGGCGGCGCTGGGCACGACCGTGATCGACACCGCGACCCTGGAGCGCGCGGTCGACCGGGCGGCCGTCCGCTACGACCGCGACGGCGACCAGCACTACGACGTGATCAGCGCCTTCATCAAGTCGATGCGTGGCAGCGACGCCGACGCGGCGCTGCACTACCTGGCCCGGATGATCGAGGCCGGGGAGGACCCCAGGTTCATCGCGCGGCGGCTGATCGTGCACGCCAGCGAGGACGTGGGGATGGCCGACCCGACCGCGCTGCAGACCGCGGTCGCCGCCGCGCAGGCGGTCGAGTTCGTCGGCCTGCCCGAGGCGCGGATCAACCTCGCCCAGGCGGTGATCCACATCGCGCTCGCGCCCAAGTCCAACGCGGTGGTCAAGGCGATCGGCGCGGCCCAGGCGGACGTGCAGGCCGGCCTGATCGGCGCGGTACCCAACCACCTGCGCGACGCGCACTACGCCGGCGCCAAGCGGCTCGGCCACGGCCAGGGCTACGTCTACCCGCACGACCGCCCCGAGGGCATCGTCGGCCAGCAGTACGCCCCGGACGCGGTGAACGGCCGGGCGTACTATGAGCCGTCAAGCCACGGCATGGAGGCCCGTTTCTCCGAACGGGCACGGCTCATACGCGAGATCCTGCATCCTGAGAAGGGCGGTGGGCCGGACGGGGGCGTCGACGGCGGGGAAGCCAGCGGGGAAGCCGGGACCGGCCAGCCCGGCCGTGGGGGACAACAGAAGTGAGCGGTCCCAGGTCTTGCGACGAGTGGGATGAGCGGGAGGGCACCAGATGAGCCTCACCGGAGTCGCCGCGCTGATCGCGGCGGTTAGCTTCGCGGTGCTCGCCTGCGCCGGCGTGTACCTGGCGGTGCGGTTCACCCGGGTGCTGGGCGACGCGGCCACGCTGGTCCGCGACACCAGGTCCGACCAGCAGGCGCTGTTCGCCCGCGCGAACAGCGCCGTCGACCGGGCCAACGCGCAGCTTGACCTGACCGAGGCCGCCACCGCGAGCGTGGGCGAGCTCGGCACGGCCATGACCGAGCTCGCGGGGCAGGCGTCGGCGCTGGCCGGCATCGGCCGCACGGTGGCCGGCGCGGTCGTCGGCGGACCGCTGGGCCGGGCGGCCGCGGTCGCCTACGGCGTCCGCCACGCGGTGGGCGTGCGCACCGGCGCCCGCCAGCGCCGGGCGCTCGCCGGGCAGGTCGTCGCGGGCCCGGAGCTGCCGCCCGCGCCGTCACGGCCGGACGGGCAGTCAGGGCATGACGGGCTTGCCGCGTCGCAGGCGCGGTCACGGTCGCAGGCGCGGTCACGGTCGCGGCGTCGGGCCGGAGCGGCGCGATGATCCGCCGCGGGTTCTGGCTGGCGGTCGGCGCGGCCGGGGGGATCATGGGCTACCGGCGGGTCTCCTCGATCGGCCGTCAGCTGTCGGCGACGCTGTCACCGAGCGGGCTGAGTGGGCCGAGCGAGCCGCGCGGCGGGGCCGAGCAGTCGGCCGGCGCCAGGACGCGCAGCCGGTCAGCGCTCGGCGGCGCTGCCCGCAGCGGCATTGTCCTCAGCGGCCGGGCCGGGCGCGGCCTGGTGCGCGGGACAATTCGGTTTACTCGGGACGCGCGGATGTTTAGCAGGGACGTCAGGGAAGGCATGGACCTGTATTTGGTTCGGCATCCGGCCCAGGGAAGCCCTACGCTTGGCCCAGGCGCCCGGTCGCGGCGCTCACCGGCGCCGCCCTTCATCGAGGTGCCTGGCGCGGACACAGCCAACCATGAACGTGTAAAGGATGACCGCTGATGCAGTCGGCAGAGATCGCCCGCCGCTTCCTGGCGTACTTCGAGGCGCAGGGGCATGCCATCGTCCCCTCGGCCAGCCTCGTCGCCGACGATCCCACGCTGCTGTTCGTGGTCGCCGGCATGCAGCCGTTCAAGCCCTACCTGCTGGGCCAGCAGACCCCGCCGTACAAGCGGGTCGCGGACGTGCAGAAGTGCGTGCGAACGCTGGACATCGAAGAGGTCGGCAAGACCACCCGGCACGGCACGTTCTTCCAGATGCTCGGCAACTGGTCGTTCGGCGATTACTTCAAGGAAGGCGCGATCAGGTTCGCCTGGGAGCTGCTGACCCGGTCCAAGCGGGACGGCGGGTTCGGCTTCCCCGAGGAGAAGCTCTGGGCGACCGTGCTGCACGGCGACGACGAGGCGTACGGGATCTGGCGGGACGAGATCGGCGTCTCCGAGAGCCGCATCCAGCGCCGCGGCCTGGCCGACAACTACTGGCACATGGGCGTGCCCGGTCCCGGCGGCCCCTGCTCGGAGATCTACTATGACCGCGGCCCCGAGTACGGCCGCGAGGGCGGCCCGGAGGTCGACGAGGACCGGTACCTGGAGTTCTGGAACCTCGTTTTCATGCAGGACCAGCTGAGCGAGGTCAGAAAGAAGGACGACTTCGACGTCGACGGCCCGCTGCCGATGAAGAACGTCGACACCGGCATGGGCCTCGAGCGGATGGCGGCGCTCCTGCAGGGCGTCGACAACATCTACGAGATCGACACCACCTACAAGATCCTCAGCAAGGCGGCCGAGCTCACCGAGCAGGACTACGGCACCGACCACCGCAGCGATGTGGCGCTGCGGGTCGTCGCCGATCATGTGCGCAGCGCCGTGATGCTGATCGAGGACGGGGTGCGGCCAGGCAACGAGGGCGGCAGTTACGTGCTGCGCCGGCTACTGCGCCGCAGCATCCGCAACCTTCGGCTGCTGTCGGGCGCGCAGCGGGGCGGCGGCGCGTCGTCCGGCGCCGGGTTCATGCACGAGCTGACCGAGACCACCATCGACGCGATGGGGGAGCAGTTCCCCGAGCTGCGCCACGACGCGGCCATCATCCATCGGGTCATCGACGCCGAGGACGCGGCCTTCGCCGACACCCTCCGCACCGGCACCGCGATCTTCGACGTGGCGGTGGAGGAGACCAAGCGCAAGCACGCCAGCGTGCTGACCGGCGCGCAGGCGTTCCAGCTCCACGACACCTACGGCTTCCCGATCGACCTCACCCTGGAAATGGCGGCCGAGCAGGGACTGCAGGTGGACGAGGAAGGCTTCCGCCGGTTGATGGGCGAGCAGCGGGACCGGGCCAAGAAGGACGCGCGGGAGAAGAAGACCGGCAACGCCGACATCTCCGTCTACGCCTCGCTCCTCGAGGCGGCGGGCAAGGTCACCTTCACCGGCTACGACATGGCCGAGGGGGAGGCGACCGTGGTCGGGCTGCTCGCCGACGGCGTCCCGGTCAACGGGGCCACCCCCGGCATGGAGGTCGCGGTCGTCCTCGACCGGACCCCGTTCTACGCCGAGGGCGGCGGCCAGCTCAGCGACCACGGCGTGATCAAGACCAACGGCGCCGGCGGCCCGGCCGAGGTCCAGGTGACCGACGTGCAGACCCCGCTGCCCGGCCTGGTGGTGCACCGCGGCACGGTCCGCTACGGCGAGATCACCACCGGGTCCCCGGCCTACGCGGAGATCGACGTCGAGCGCAGGCGGGCGACGTCCCGCAGCCACACCGCGACCCACCTGGTGCACCGCGCGCTGCGCGGCGCGCTGGGCGAGTCGGCGGCGCAGGCGGGCTCGGAGAACGCGCCCGGCCGGCTCCGATTCGACTTCACCGCGTCCGGCGCGGTCCCGGTGACGGTCCTGCGCGAGGTCGAGGACGAGGTCAACCGGGTGCTCATCGACGACCTGACCGTGCGCGCCTACCACACCTCCATCGACGAGGCCAGGGCGATGGGCGCGCTCGCGCTGTTCGGCGAGAAGTACGGCACCGAGGTGCGGATCGTGGAGGTCGGCGAGTACTCCCGCGAGCTGTGCGGCGGCACCCACGTGGCCAGGTCGGGTCAGCTCGGCCTGGTGAAGCTGCTCGGCGAGGCGTCCATCGGCTCGGGCGTGCGCCGGGTCGAGGCGCTGGTTGGCATCGACGCGTTCCGGTTCCTGGCCAGGGAGTCGGTGCTCGTCAATCAGCTCAGCGAGCAGCTCAAGGCCCGTCCGGAGGAGCTGCCGGAGCGGATCTCGGGGGTGGTGACCCGGCTCCGCGACGCCGAGCGCGAGCTCGGCAGGCTCAAGTCCGCCCAGCTGCTGGGGGCCTCGGCGCAGATCGCGGAGGCCGCCGAGAACGTCGGCGGCGTCGCCTTCGTCGCGCACCAGGTTCCCGACGGGACCGACGCGGACGCGATCCGCTCGCTCGCGCTCGACATCCGCGCGAAGATCCCGGTGCTGCAGCCGGCCGTCGTCGCGCTCATCGGCACCCCCGCGGACCGGCCGGTGGTGGTCATCACGGTGAACGAGGCGGGCCGTGGATTCGGCCTGTCGGCTGGCACGCTGGTCGGCGGCGCGGCCAAGGCACTGGGCGGCGGTGGCGGCGGCAAGTCGGACATCGCCCAGGGCGGCGGTGCACCCGGCGCCGGGCCGTCTGCGGTAAATGCGGCTTTTGGGAGCATTCGCGACGCATTGCAGGACAGCGGTCGTACCGCCGGGTAACGTGATGCAATGTTCATACGGGCCGGTAATCCGGTGAGGTCAGGCGTGCGTCTAGCCGTGGATCCGGGTAGTGTCCGCATTGGCGTGGCACGCAGTGATCCGAATGGCGTGCTCGCCACCCCGCTGACTGTCGTGCGGCGGGGCAAGGGCGATCTGAACGCCCTTGCCTCGCTGGCTGCGGCCGAAGAGGCAATGGAGATCTTGGTGGGTCTTCCCCGCTCGCTGTCTGGCCGTGAAGGTCCGGCCGCTGTAACCGCCAGGCAGTTCGCGGCGGACCTAGCCGACCGGGTGGCACCGCTGCCGGTGCGACTGGTCGATGAGCGCTTCACCACGTCGACCGCGCACGGCGCGCTCGCGGCCGCGGGTCATGACTCGCGGGCCAGGCGGGAGACGGTGGACGCGGCCGCCGCGGCGGTGCTGCTTGAGGCGGCGCTCGAGTCCGAGCGCCGCACCGGGGCTGCCCCCGGCGACCTGGTGGCACCGCGGCAGCCCGGGGTTGCCCGATGAGCGGCAACTACGGTTCAGGTGGCGGCGGCCAGTGGCCGCCGTCCGGCCACGAGCCGCAGTGGGACGACTCGGTGTGGCAGCAGGACCAGCCGAGCGCGTGGACCGGCCAGGAGAGCGTCCAGCCGGGTTACGACCAGCAGGGCTACAACCAGCCGGGCTACGACGGCCGCGGCTACGGCGGCCAGGACTACGACCAGGGCCACGGCTATGCCGGCCAGGACGGCCGCGGCTACGGCCAGCCGGATCAGCGCACCGGGCCGTCTTTCCGGCCGCAGGGGCCAGGGACCGGTCCGCAGCAGTATCCGCGCACCGGCCCGCAGCAGGTCCAGCGGGGTGCCGGCGGTCAGCCGGTCCAGCCCGGCACCGGCGGGCAGCCCGTGCAGCGCGGTTCCGGTGCGATGCAGCAGGTCCCGCCGGGCTATGACCGGCGCGGCACCGGCCCGCGGCGGGCGGCGGCGGGCGGGGACTACCCGACCGGCAGCTACGCCCAGCGCGGCGACGGCGGCTACGGCCCGGGCGGGTACGACGGCCGGGAGTCCGGCCAGCGCGATGATTCCTTCCTGCCCGGCTTCGGGCCCCGCGATGACTTCGACGGCGCCGGGCAGTACGACCGCGATCCCCGGCGGGGCCGCCGCGTCCGCGACGGGCGCGCCGACGGGCGCGCGGCTGACCCCCGCAGGCCCGATGGCCGAGGGGCCGAAGGCCGGGGACCAGAGTTCGCCGGGCAGGACCCGCGCGGCCGCGGCGACCGCCGCCGCCCCCGCGACGACGACCGCGATCCTCGTGGCCCCGCCCGCCGTGACGGCTACGGCAACGGGAACGACGGCAACGACCTGGACCGCGAGGCGTGGTCGAACTATCGCGGCGAGAAGCGCCGCCGCAGCCCCATCCGCCGCCTCGCGCCCTGGATCGCGCTGCTGGTGATCGTGGTGCCGCTGGCCATCGGCGGCTGGCACGTGTGGGGCATCTACCAGGCCAAGGTCCACCCGGCCGACTACACCGGGGCCGGCACCAGCCCGAAGGTGACCGTCCAGGTGACCAGCGGCGAGAACGCCGAGGGGCTCGCCCCGGCGCTGCTCAAGGACGGCGTGATCGCGAGCACCCGCGCGTTCGTGGTCGCGGCCGAGAACAGCTCCAACCCGACCGGCCTGGAGCCCGGGTTCTTCCTGCTCAACAGCCACATGCAGGCCAGCCTGGCCTGGGCCGCGCTGCTGAACCCGAAGAACCGGGATGAGTCCGTGCTGACGATCCCCGAGGGCAAGCGCGCCTCCCAGGTCCTCGCGATCGTGGCCAAGCAGACCAAGATCCCACTCAAGGACTTCCAGCAGGTGATCGCCCACCCGGCCCAGCTCGGCCTGCCGGCCTACGCCAACGGCAAGGTCGAGGGCTACCTGTTCCCCGCCACCTACACGATCCAGCCGCACGAGACCGCGCTGCAGATCCTGCAGGCGATGGTGACCCGGTTCAACCAGGAGGCGCAGGCGATCGACCTGCCCGCCGCCGCCGCCCGGGTCCACCTCACGCCCAGCGAGGTGATCATCGACGCCAGCATGGCGCAGGCCGAGGGCGGCTCCACCTCCGACTATCCGAAGATCGCCGAGGTAATCAACAACCGGCTCAAGATCGGCATGGCCCTGCAGTTCGACAGCGTGCTGCTCTACGGGCTCAACGCGTACGCGATCAACGTCACCGACAAGCAGATCGCCACGAAGGGCCCGTACAACGACTTCGAGCACACCGGCCGTCCGCCGGGCCCGATCTCTAACCCGGGCGACGCGGCGATCCAAGCCGTCCTGCACCCGGCGGTTGGCGACTACCTGTACTTCCTCACGGTGACCGGCGGCAAGTCCGAGTTCTCCCACACCCCGCTAGCCGGCCAGTAAGTCACGGTAGCCTCCACTCCATGAAGGCAGCCGTGCTGGGCAAGCCCATCGCCCACTCGCTCTCACCCGCGCTGCACCGAGCGGCCTACCAGGAGCTCGGCCTCCAGCACTGGACCTACGACCTGGTCGAGTGCGACGAGGCGGGGCTGCCCGGATTCATTGAGAGCCGGGACTTGGAGTGGGCCGGACTGAGCCTGACCATGCCGCTCAAGCGGACCGTGCTGCCGCTGCTGGGCCACGTCGACCACATGGCGGCGGCCACCGGCGGCGCCAACACGGTGGTGTTCCGCCCCGAGGGCCGCTACGGCTACAACACCGACGTGCAGGGCATCGTCGACGCGCTGACCGAGGCGGGGGTGCCCGCGCCGGGGGCCGTGACGATCATCGGCGCGGGCGCGACCGCCTGCTCGGCGCTGGCCGCCGTGGGCGAACTCGGGGCGCCCGGGGCCGACGTCGTGCTCCGCGACCCGGCCCGGGCCGGGGCCGTGCTCGCGACCGCCGAGAAGCTGGGCCTGAAGGTCCGGCTGCGCCCGTTCGACGATCAACAGCAGGGCGATGCGGTGGTGCCGGACCTGCTTATCTCGACCGTTCCGGCCGGCGCGGCCAATCTTTTCTCCGAACGGACCCTGTTTTCACGCACCCCGCCGATGGCCGTCATGGACGTGGTCTACCACCCCTGGCCGACTCCGCTCGCCCAGGCCGCCGCGGCGGCCGGCGCGATCGTGGCCAGCGGCTTCGACCTGCTCCTGCATCAGGCCGCTGCCCAGGTCGAGCTGATGACGGGCAAGCCCGCCCCGCTCGAGGCGATGCGCCAAGCCGGCGAGTCCGAGCTGGCAGCCCGCGCTGCCCGCTAACCACTCCCGCCAGCTAACCGCCCGCCAGCTAACCGCCCGGCAGCGTGTCAATTGCGCAATCGACCACGTTCTGGCCTGGTCGATTGCGCAATTGACCTGCTGGCGAGTGGTGTCGGTGGCGTAGCCGGCAGGTCAGGCGCTAGCCGTTCGCCCGCTCGACCGCGTCCGCGGCCTCCTTATCGCCCCGCTCGCGCAGCCCGGCGATCACGCCGTCCACGTCGGCGGGCGGCCGGTTCTGGCTGAGCTTGGCCTTCGCCTCGATCCGGCTGACCACCAGCTCGACCCCGACGATCGCGCGCAACTGCCCCTCGATGAACGCCCGGGGCGCGTCGTCAACCGACCACGGATGGTCGCGGTAGGCCTCGTGCTTGCCGGTCAGCCGGCGCACCAGGTCCTCGGTCCACCCCGGGTCGTCGTGCACCACCAGCTGGCCGTACACCTGCGCGGTGACGTAATTCCAGGTCGGCACCACCCGCCCGTGCTCCGCCTTGGAGGCGTACCAGCCCGGGGTGATGTAGGCGTCACCCGGCCCGCGCACGATCGCCAGCGCCTCGCCCGCGGAGTCGAGCTTCCACTGGTCGTTGTTGCGCGCCAGGTGCCCGTGCAGCGACCCGTGCTCCCCGGCCAACGGCACCCACACGAACGGCAGCGTGCTCGCCACCAGCCCCTGGGACGTCACCGTCACCAGATCTGCCGCCCCGTGGTTCCGGAGCAATTCGTCGACTAGCGCCTCATCGGGCGAAAAATGGGCAGGTATGTACATGCGGCCCTCCGATCCAGACCAGCTTAGCCGCCCGGTTCTGGCGCGCCGGGCGGTGAACATTCGGCGTCGACCGCGCCGCCGGTTAACAGCCGGTAAGCGGCCGGTCGCCGCGGCGATTCATACAGTGAAACAGTCGGAAACATAGCCGTCACCTGTTGAAATAGACGTGGAACAGCTGATGCCTACGCTGGAGGATGTGGCGGACATTTTCGATGGTTACCGGCTCGCGGAGGCCTGGGACGAGATGTTCGCGGCTCCCGGCAAGCCCCGCGCGGCCTACGACGCGCTGGTCTCGGTGCTCCAGCCGATGGATCCGGGCGAGCTGAGGTACCGCGCCGACCAGCTCGCTCGGGTGTTCACCGACCGCGGGGTCACGTACGACTACGCGGGGGAGGAGCGCCCGTTCCCGCTCGACCTGATACCGCGGGTCATCGACGCGATCGAGTGGGACCTGGTCAGCCGGGGCGTCCGCCAGCGGGTCAAGGCCCTCGAGGCGTTCCTGGAGGACGTCTACGGCGCGGGCCGGGCGTTCGACGACGGCGTGGTCCCATGGAGCCTGGTCTTCACCAGCGAGAAGTTCCGCCGCGAGGTGGCCGGCATCACGCCGCCCAACGGCGTCCGGGTGCACGTGGCCGGGATCGACCTGATCCGCGACGAGCAGGGCAAGTTCCGGGTGCTGGAGGACAACGTGCGGGTGCCAAGCGGCGTCAGCTACGTCATCGAGAACCGGCTGGCGATGACCAGGACGTTCCCCGCCCTCTTCGCCGACCAGCGCATCCACCACGTCGAGGAGTACCCGAGCAGGCTGCTCAACGCGCTGCGGGCGGCCGCCCCCGAAGGCGTGGTCGACCCGTTCGTGGTCGTGCTCACCCCCGGCGTGCACAACGCCGCCTACTTCGAGCACACCCTGCTCGCCCGGCTGATGGGGATCGAGCTGGTCGAGGGGCGGGACCTGTTCTGCTGGCGCAACCGGGTGTACGTGCACACCACCCACGGCCGGCGGCCGGTCGACGTCATCTACCGGCGGGTCGACGACGACTGGCTTGACCCGCTGCACTTCCGCCCCAACTCCGTCCTCGGCTGCCCCGGCCTGCTCAACGCGGTCAGGCACGGCACCGTGACGGTCGCCAACGGCGTCGGCAACGGCGTGGCCGACGACAAGCTGATTTATACCTATATGCCGGACCTGATCCGCTACTACCTGGCCGAGGAGCCGATCCTCGAGAACGTGGAGTCCTACCGGCTGGACAACCCCGACGTCCTCGACTGGGTCCTCTCCAACGCGGAAACCCTGGTGCTGAAGCCGGTCGACGGGGCGGGCGGGGCCGGCATCGTCATCGGCCCGGCCGCCACCGGCGAGGAGATAGCCGCGGTCAAGGCCCAGGTCAAAGCCAACCCGCGCGGCTGGATGGCGCAGCGCCCGGTCGCGCTGTCCACCTCCCCGGTGCTGATCGGCGAGAAGCTCAGCCCCCGCCACATCGACCTGCGGCCGTTCGCGGTCAACGACGGGAACGACGTCTGGGTGCTGCCGGGCGGCCTGACGCGCGTGGCGCTTCCCGAGGGCGAGCTCAAGGTGAACTCCAGCCAGGGCGGAGGCTCCAAGGACACCTGGGTACTCGACGCCACGGTCCGTTCGGACGAAACCCCTAAAAGCCGAAGCGAACCCGCAAGCCCGCTGACCGCCCCGGCCAGCGGACCCGAGCTGGCCGTCGTCACCCGGCAGAGCGGCCCGGAACAGTGAGCAGCGCGCAGTGAACAGCGAGCTCCTCAGCCGCATCGCGGAGACCCTCTACTGGACCGGGCGGTACGTGGAGCGGGCCGACGACACCGCCCGCCTGATCGACGTGTACGTGCACCGGATGCTGGGCGAGACCGGGGCCGACTCCGACGCCGCCTGCCGCGCCCTGTTCGGCATCCTGGGCGTGCCGGTCGAGCCCGAGGCCGAGCAGCTCGACGTCGACACGGTGCTGTTCCGGCTGGTCTTCGAGGCGCAGACGCCGAGCGCGATCGCAGGCTCGATGCTCGGCGCGCGGGCCGGCGCGCGCGGCATCCGGGAGGTCATCTCCAGCGAGATGTGGGAGTGCCTGAACGTCACCGCGCACGGGCTGTCGGGCCAGAAGCGCGCCGCCGAGCGCCTCGGCCCGCACGTCTACCTGCGCTACATCAGGGAACGGGCGGCGCTCTTCTTCGGCCTGGCCGACTCGACCATGAGCCATGACGACGCCTGGCGGTTCCTCGTCCTCGGCCGGTCGCTGGAACGCGCGGACATGACCGCGCGGCTGCTGCTGGCCCGGATGTCGGCCCCGGACGACCTCGGCTGGACGGTGCTGCTGCGCGCCTGCGGCGCGCACGAGTCGTTCATCAGGACCCACGGGTGGGCGGCCGACTCCGACCGGGTGGCCGAGTTCCTGCTGCTCGACCGGCTCTTCCCCCGCAGCGTGGTGTTCGCGCTGACCGCCGCCGAGGAGTGCCTGGCGGCCCTGAACCCGGGCGCGGTCAGGGCCGGGGTCGACGACCCGGCCCGGCGCCCGGTGGGGCGGCTGCGGAACCGGCTCGAGTACGCGGACCCGAAGCAGCTCACCGCCCAGCTGCCGGAGCTGATCTCCACCTTGCAGGAGACCTGCGTCGAGGCGAGCGAGGCGATCGCCCGCCGGTACTTCCAATACGAGGCCCCGGTCGCCTGGGAACGAGGTGGCTGAGTCGTGAGCTGGCGACTGAGGATCGAGCACACCACCAAGGTCATGTACACCGGCCCGGTGCGGACCTCGTTCAACGAGGCGCGGATGACCCCGCTGACGCTGCCGACGCAGACGACCCTGGAGTCACGGGTGACGGTCGGCGGCGGCGTTCCCGTGTGGACCTACAGCGACTACTGGGGCACCTACGTCTCCGTCTTCGACCTGACCGAGGCACACGACGACCTGGTGATCCGGGCGATCTCGACGGTGGAGACCGAGCCGTTCGCGGGGATACCCGCCGCCGACACCCGGCCCGCCTGGCCGGAGCTCCGCCAGCACACCAGAGAAGGAAGGCTGCTTGAGTTCCTGCTGCCGACCACGCTGACCACTGTGACGGAGGAGATCTCGGCGGCGGCGATGGCGGAGATCTCAGGCGCCGCCCTCGGCCCTGACCAGGCCGCCGCCGTGATCTCCGCCCGCGTCCACGACCACGTCACCTACCTGCCCGGCGCCACCGGGGTGCGGACCAACGCCCAGGAGGCGTGGGACAAGGGCCAGGGGGTGTGCCAGGACATGGCCCAGATCGCGGTCTCCCTGATGCGCGCGGCCGGCCTGCCGGCCAGGTACGTCTCCGGCTACCTGCACCCCGATCCGAAGGCCGAGCCCGGCAGCACGTCGATCGGCCAGTCGCACGCGTGGGTGGAGTACTGGGCCGGCTCGTGGACGGCGCTCGACCCCACCAGCGGCGCCCCGGTCGGGGAGCGCCACGTCGCCGTCGCCCGCGGCCGCGACTACGGCGACGTCCCGCCGCTCAAGGGCATCTACCACGGGCCGCCCGACAGCGACATGCAGGTCACGGTCGAGGTCACCCGCCTCGCGTAGGAAATCAAAGATCAAATTCGGTCTCCCGAACGGTAGCGTGGCTTCGCGCCCGAGCTCACCTGATTTCGGTCACCCGGGCGAGCCGCTGAGCGGCCGCCAGTCGTTTACCATGGGAAGCGGCGGCCGCGCCCGCCCGCTCTGAACCGGAGCGCCACCCACGCTGGATCCGGTGATGAGGACAAGGGTCACCGACTCGCGCGTTCTCCCTGGGAGCTCAGCTCGCGCGTCCTGGCGAGGTGCGTGGGGCCTGGCCGAAGGGACACCCAGTGACCTCCGAGCATGCTCGCAAGAAGGCCATCAGAGCGCGGATGGCCGCCACCGGCGAGCCATACAACGTCGCCGCCCGCGCCATCGACGCGCCCGAACCGACCGCCGAACCCGCCGCTCAGCAACCCGGCCCGGCCGAACCCGGCACTCAGGAACCCGGCCCGGCCGAACGTGGCACTCAGGAACCCGGCCCGGCCGAACCCGACGCTCAGCAACCCGGCCCGGCCGAGCCTGGCACTCAGGAACCCGGCCCGGGCAAATCTGGCACCAGCGGCCCGGCTGACGGCGAACGCCTCGCCGCCGAGCCGGTCGCGGCAGATCCGCCCGACGACCGTGCCGCAGAGGCCGCCGCCGACCCGGCCGGCGCGCTGGCCGAGGTCATCGCCTGCGCGAGCAGAACGCTGACGGCGCCGAGCGCCAGGATCGAGATCCGGACCGACACCGATCTCGGCCGCGACCCGGGTGAGCGCGTCCCGCGCCGCCGTCGTCGCGGGCTCCTGGGCAGACTCGCGGAGGGGGTCCTGGGGCGGGTCGCGCCGGAGATGGACGCGGCCGAGGTCCGCGAGGCGTTCCTGCACCAGTTCGGGGCGGGCTTCATCGAGCCGGCCGCCAGGCGCTACCTGGTCGACTTCGGTGGCTATGCCCAGGTGCTGGTCGACGGCCGCCGCTTCGGCGGCCTGTCCGGCGAGCCGCTCGGCCCCCGCTTTGAGCTCCGGCCGCATCGGTTCCGGCGCGACGACCCGCTGGACGCGCTGCGCAAGCTGCAGGGCGCGAAGGCGGCGAGCTGGACCGGCGAGGAGCGGGTGCGCTGGACGACTTGCCGCGTCGCGGTGACCACGGCGGGCCCCGACGAGTTCACGGTCTGGGTCGATGACCAGCGCATCCGCCGGTTCCGGACGGTGGAGCGGGGGTCTGGCCGGTCCGTGCAGGCGACCAGGACGGAAACGGTCGAGTTCTGGGACTTCGGCGTCCCGGTGGACTCGCTCGACTGGTCCCGCCTCCCCGACTTCCGCACGCCGGCGCGGTCAAAGACGGTCGGCGACTAGCCCGCCCGCTCCGCGTCCTCGGCCCGGTCTGCGAGCTGCGCTCAGCCCGCCAGCAGCTCGCGGACCCGGGGGACGACCTCGGTCCCGTAGAGCTCGATATTGGTCATCAGGGCGGAGTGGGACAGCGTTCCCATGCCGTACTTAAGGTCGAACCGGCTGGCGCCGAGCGTCCGCATGATCGACGCGATCTTCTGCGCGACGGTCTCGGGCGAGCCGACGACGAGCGACCCGGCCGGCCCGATCTCCCGCCGGAAGGACGCCTCGGTCGGCGGCGCGTACCCGCGCTCGATCGCCCGCTTGCCGAACATGTCACGGTACCGGGGCCAGAACAGCTCGTAGGCCTCCTGGTCGGTGGCCGCGACGTGCCCCGGGATGTGGATGCCGACCGGCAGCGGCTCCCGCCCGAAGTGCTCAAGCGCCCGGCCGTAGAGCGCGGAGAACTCCGCGAACCGGACCGGCGAGCCGCCGATGATCGCGAGCATCAGCGAGAAGCCATGCCGGGCGGCCCGGACTACCGACTCGGGCGAGCCGCCGACCCCGATCCAGGTGGTGAGCTTCCCGTTCTCCAGATGGGGCACCACGTCCTGCTTGACCAGCGCCGCGCGGGTGGTGCCCTCCCAGGTCACCGGGCCGCCCTGCAGCAGCTCGGCGAAGAGCTCGGTCTTCTCCTCGAACAGGACCTCGTAGTCGTTCAGGTCGTAGCCGAAGAGCGGGAACGAGTCGATCGACGATCCGCGCCCGAGGATGACCTCGGCCCGCCCGCTCGAGATCGCGTTCAGCGTGGAGAACCGCTGGAAGACCCGCACCGGGTCATCCGAGCTGAGCACCGTGACCGACGACCCGAGCCTGATCCTGCTGGTCCTGGCGGCGATCGCGGCCAGCGCGACGTCGGCCGCCGACAGCGGCATGTCGTCCGTGTGATGCTCGCCGATCCCGAAGAAGTCGACCCCGGCCTGCTCCGCGAACACGCCCTCCTCGACGACGTCCCTGATCGCCTGCGCGTGCGAGACCCGGTGCCCGCTATCGTCGTTCGTCGTATCGCCGAACGTGTTCAGCCCGAACGTCAGCGGAAACCCGCCCGCACCGCCTTCAGCCGCCCGGCCCTCAACCGCGCCACCGTCAGCCGCCCCGCCCTCAGCCGCCATGCCTACCGCCTCCTATTGAATGACATGTCAACCATAACGCGGCCGCCAACGCCCCGATTCCGACGGCGTCCTCCGCTCACTCGGTTGGCGCCCTGATGGCTGCTCACCTAGGGTGGCGACAGTGACGCAAGATCCTGACTTCGCCACCAAGCCCACACTCACGGGCGACCGCGCGGTCCTGCGCCCGTTCGCCGACGGGGACGTTCCGGCCCTGCTGGCCGTGCTGGCCGTGCTGGGCGACCCGGACGTGCGCATCCTCACCGGCAGCGTGCACGACGAGGCGGCGGCCCGCGCGCCCGCCAGCCCGGACGAGGAGAAGCTGGCGGCCGAGTGGTACGCCACCCGCAACGACACCGACGACCGGCTCGACCTCGCGGTCGTCGACAAGGCGAGCGGCGCCTGCGTCGGCGAGGCGGTGCTGAACCAGTGGGACCCGGGCAGCCGGAGCTGCAACTTCCGCATCCTGATCGGCCCGGCCGGCCAGAACCGCGGCCTCGGCACCGAGGCGACCCGCCTGATCGTCGGCTACGGCTTCGAGCGCCTCGGCCTGCACCGGATCTCGCTGGAGGTCTACGCCTTCAACCCGCGCGCCCGCCGCGCCTACGAGAAGGCCGGCTTCCGCGCCGAAGGCGTCCTTCGCGAGTCGCTCCGCTACGGCGACCAGCGGATCGACGCGACCGTGATGTCCATCCTCGCCCCCGAGTGGCCGTCCAGCCAGGCAATCTAATCGGATCGTTTGTGCCTGCGATGGAAAGGAGCGGGGCGGCCGTCTACCCTGCGGCCATGGCAGGCGCGGGACTGCCGGTGCTCATCTTCGGCTCCGGCTGGGCCGGGGACTGCCGGATACAGAAGTACGATCGGATCTCTGCAGCTTCCGCAGGAGGGACGCTGTAGGTGGCAAGGATATCGGTCAGCGGCCAGGGATAGCCCACAGAGATCACCTCGATACCCACGACGCCGCCACTGGCATCCAAGTCCACAGCAGCGTTGTCCCCGGCCTCCACTGTGCGGGCGACCTCAGCCTCGCTCAGTCGGATGTAGAGAGCACCGGCGTTGAGGTCGTATTCCAGTTTCATGGACACCCCTCGCTCTCACTCGCCCTGTGCCATGACGCTGACGATCTCTTGCTCGTCGGCAGTGAGCACTATCTTCAGTATGCGCGACCCGCGCCCATATCCAAACACAACGAGTCTGCCGTTGTCACCCGGACGCGGTGGGCCGCTCCTGCGCTTCAGCGCCGTGAGGACCTCATCTTCTGTAATTTTCCGCTCTTCCATCCGCTTGCGCGCATGTCGCGAGAAGGTCGGCATGTCTTGCGCCTAAGCCTCACGCCTGATGACGCGGAACTCATACGCCTTGGTGATCGCGCCGCCGTCGATGGCCAGCTCGCAGGAGTAGTCGCCGTACTGGGGAAGTGGCACGGTGAGTTGGAGGGCCACGCCAAGTCCGGTCTTCCAGTGTTCAGGAACATCTGGTGGCCTGGGGGGAGTGAAGAATGTTGCGGAGACATCGAGAATCGGCTTGTCCGGGCCGATGAACGATACCTTCAGGCTATGACTCTCGCCAGGTTGTTCTGTTGTGTCGAACGACATTCTCAGGGCGACCCCGAGCGGCTGGGCCGTGGGGACGGCAGGTGTAGCGACAGTGTCAACCCCCGCGCCCATGATGTGGATGACGCCGTTGTCTTGGCGGACGTAGTCGGCCAGGACCATGTAATCAAGCTCAGGCACTGCCTTGGCTCCAGTCCTTGCTAGAACGTAAACCTTCGGTGAAGCACATACCTGGGGGCACTGCAAAGTTGGTTCTGTTGGCGCACGGATTTTGTGACACCCGGCCCGCAGCAGGACGTTGTGATGCGAATCGCCAGATGCTGCCCAGCTCCGAAGGTGAGGCAGGAAGTCCAGCGCGAACTAATCACAACGCTGTAACACATTCGGAAGCGTTACCTATGTTGGCACTCTCGCAGCGCGAGTGCCAACTCGCTCCTGTCATCGAGAGTGCCGCTCGGATAGTCCTTGCACCCGCAGTCACTTCCGCCAGCTGAGCCTCAGCCTTATCGACAGCTTCAACGGACACGGGCATGGGCGCTCAGCCGTGCTAAGAGAAGGCGGGCTTCCCCGCCGAGGGCGTGCTGCGCGAGTCGCTCCGCTACGGCGACCGGTGGATCGACACGACCGTGCTGTCCATCCTCGCCCCCGAGTGGCCCCCGCCCGCGGCGATCCAGGGATAATGGACCGTTGTGTACACCGCGATGTACACAACGGTCCACGATCCGCGCGATGGTAAGATAACAGCAAGAAGCGCGGCGCGTGGACGTCATGAGGTAAGCCAACCGTGATGGTCGGGGAATACACGAGCGCCCGCCAGTGCTGATAATCTGTAGTCATTGACCAGTCCGGTGCGTAATCTGCGCCGGGCGTGCAAGCGGAGGACCACCTCCCACCTGGCCAACCCTCGGGTCGGCGGGTTCGGCTGCTCCCTGGCTAGCCAGGCGGGCGGCACGGCACGGTCGCCAGCGTAGCTGGCCGGCGAAGCCGTAGACGTGGTAGCCCCGCAGCGCACAGCGCCGAGCGGGGCTTTTCCTGTTTGGCCGCAGGTCAAGGGGACAAGCTGGCACCGGACGTCGGTGCCGGCAGCACAACAGATGAGGCTCTGGAGGTCACATCAGCGTCGAAACGCGCATCAACGACCGCATCCGCACCCCTGAGGTCCGACTCGTCGGCGCCAAGGGCGAGCAGATCGGGATCGTCTCGATCACCGAGGCGCTCCGTCTCGCTCAGGAGGCGGACCTCGACCTAGTCGAGGTCGCCCCGACCGCGCGGCCCCCGGTCTGCAAGCTCATGGACTACGGAAAGTTCAAGTACGAGGCCGCGCTGAAGGCGCGGGAGTCGCGCAAGAACCAGACGCAGACCATCGTCAAGGAGATCAAGCTCCGCCCGAAGATCGACCCGCACGACTACGGCACCAAGAAGGGCCACGTCGAGCGGTTCCTCAAGGCAGGGGACAAGGTCAAGGTGACGATCATGTTCCGCGGTCGCGAGCAGTCCCGGCCGGAGCTCGGCTTCCGGCTACTGCAGAAGCTGGCCGACGACGTGCAGGAGCTCGGCTTCGTCGAGTCGCAGGCCAAGCAGGACGGCCGGAACATGATCATGGTGATCGGCCCGCACCGGCGCGCGCCCGAGCGCAAGCCCGAGCGGCCCGCGCACTCGGAAGCGGAGCCGGATACCCAGCCGAGCCCGGTGCCGAGCCCGCGCAGCCAGGCTTCGTCCGAGACCCCGGCCCCGGCCGCGGTCGAGACGCAGGCCCCCGCGTCGACGGACGCGTAGAGGTTTACCCCGGCTAACGGGGAGAGGGCGGTCCGGTCGGGCGCGTGCCACGGCCGGACCGCAAGATGACGCTGCCTGCGGGCAGCGCAGAGTTGCATAGGAGACGGCGACCATGCCGAAGATGAAGACGCACAGCGGCGCCGGCAAGCGGTTCAAGGTAACCGGCAGCGGCAAGGTGATGCGGCAGCGCGCCGACCGGGCGCACTACAACGAGCACAAGTCCTCTCGCGTCACCCGACGGCTCTACGGCCGTATTGAGCTCGCACCGTCCAACGTGCGCGCGATCAAGCGACTGCTCGGCAAGTAGCCGGTCCCCTAGTAACCGCAGCCCAGAGGGAGATTGAACGATGGCACGCGTCAAGCGCTCGCTAAACGCCAAGAAGAAGCGCAGGGTTGTCCTCGAGCGCGCGAAGGGCTACCGGGGCCAGCGGTCCCGGCTGTACCGCAAGGCCAAGGAGCAGCTGCTCCACTCGATGACCTACGCCTACCGCGATCGCAAGGATCGCAAGGGCAACTTCCGCCGCCTGTGGATCCAGCGCATCAACGCCGCTTCGCGCGCGAACGGGCTGACCTACAACCGCTTCGTGCAGGGCCTCAAGGCGGCCGGCGTCGAGGTCGACCGCAAGGTGCTGGCCGACCTCGCGGTGACCGACGCGGTGGCCTTCGCCGCCCTGGTGGAGGTGGCGCGCCAGGCGCTCCCCGAGACCGTCGGCGCCGCAGCGTAACTCGCCGCCCCCGCGTTGGGAAACCCTGAGCACGTGAGAAAAGCACGCTATACGCGTGCTTTTCTTGCGTGCGAGAAGAAGTCTTTTCACCACCAGCTAACGAGGCCATTGCCATGTACGCGACCGCTAGCGCCACGCGGATAAAGGCCGCCAGGCGGCTGACGAAGCGGGCGCTCCGCGAGCGCGAGCGGTCCTTCCTAGCGGAGGGACCGCAGGCCGTCTCCGAGGCGCTGGCAACCGGCGCGCGGATGAGCGGGCTCTTCGTCACCGCGCCCGCCCAGGCCAAGCACGCCGATCTTGTCGACGCCGCGCAGGACGCGGGCGTCGAGGTGCAGCTGGTCAGCGGCGAGGTGATGGGCGAGCTGGCGCAGACCATCACCCCGCAGGGCCTGCTGGCCGTCTGCGACTTCGTGGACGTCCCGCTTGACCGCCTCGACACCGCCGTCATGCGGCTGGTGGCCGTGCTCGCCAACGTCAGGGACCCCGGCAACGCGGGCACCGTGCTGCGCACCGCCGACGCGGCGGGCGCGGACGCGGTGATCTTCGCCGACGCGTCGGTTGACCTTTACAACGGCAAGTGCGTGCGCGCGTCCGCGGGCAGCCTGTTCCACCTGCCGGTAGTGGCAGGCGGCCGGCTGCCGGAGACGATCGCCGCCCTGCGCCGGGCCGGCCTGCGGGTCCTGGCGGCTGACGGCCGCGCGGGCGCCACCCTGGACGATCCGGCCACCCGCGAGGCCCTGTCGGCGCCGACCGCGTGGCTGTTCGGCAACGAGGCCTGGGGACTGCCCGACGACCTGCTGGCGCTCGCGGACGCGTCGGTGGCGGTCCCGATCTACGGCCGGGCGGAGTCGCTGAACCTCGCCTCGGCGGCGGCGGTGTGCCTGTATGCCTCGGCCTCCGCCCAGCGGGCCAAGTCTGGCTTATCCACCCTGGGCGCCGACGCGCGGGAACACATCGCGAGCTATTATGATTACATCGCGTTGCGCCCCTTTAGGCGGCCGCCATATCCCCGTGGCATTGGGTATTTGCGCTCTAACGTAGCGAAATCCCGCAGCGGAGTACTGTCGGTAAGGTACGTTTACGCGCTAGAGTCTGATCACATTCCGTCACCCGCACCACGGAGCGAGCCGGCAACGGCCCGCCCGGTGCGGCCCCCTCTGGACGGAGGCGTCGCAGTCGTGGAGGACAACCAACCGGGCCACCCCACACGTGCCCCCGGCGCGACCGTGGCCACCCCATTTGCGCCCGGCGCCGTGGCCGACGCCCAGGCGCAGATGGCGGACGAGCTGCCCGACGGCCTCGCGGTCGCCGACGACACCGGCCGCCTGGTCGTCTTCAACCGGGCCGCCGTCCGGCTCACCTCCATCGCCGCCGCCGATGCGATCGGCAAGTACGTCTTCGACGTGCTGCCCTTCCGCGATGAGGACAGCCGCGACTGGTGGGTGTGCGTCGACCCGTACCACGGCCTGTCCACCCGCGCCCGCCACCCGGAGCGGTCCCTCTACCTGACCGACGGCACCGAGCTGCTCGTCTCCGTCGGCTACGTCCGCGACGGCCGCTCGGGCCCGGTCCGCAGGCTCGTCATCACGCTGCGCGGCGCGCAGCAGCGGGCCCGGCTCGAGCGCAGCCGGGCCGAGCTCGTCTCCACCGTGGCGCACGAGCTCCGTTCGCCGCTGACCTCGGTCAAGGGATTCACCGCGACGCTGCTGGCCAAGTGGGGCCGGTTCACCGACGACCAGAAGCGGGTCATGCTGGAGACGGTCAACGCCGACGCGGACCGGGTGACCCGGCTGATCACCGAGCTGCTCGACGTGTCGCAGGATCGAGTCCGGCCGGATGGAGGTCCACCGCCAGCTGGTCGACGTGCCCGACCGGGCGAGGAAGATCATCGCCGGCCGGGTGGCGGCAGGCGAGCCCGAGGACAGGTTCCGCCTCGCGGCCGCCCCGGACCTGCCCGAGACCTGGCTGGACGCCGACAAGATCGACCAGATCCTCGGCAACCTGGTGGAAAACGCGGTCAGGCACGGGGCTGGTATCGTGACCGTCATGGTGGACAGCGCGCACGCGAGCGCCGGCGATCAGCCCGGCGCGATCGTCGTGTCCGTGCGCGACCAGGGGGAGGGCATCCCCCCGGAGATAGCGCCGCGGGTCTTCCGCCAGTTCTGGCGGGGCAAGCGCCGAGGCGGCACCGGCCTCGGCCTCTACATCGTCAAGGGCCTGGTCGAGGCGCTCGACGGCGACATCACCGTGGGCCGCGCCCCCGGCGGCGGCGCCGAGTTTCGATTTACCGTGCCCGCGGGCGCGCCCATCGCCTGAGCGGCCGCGAGGCCGCCGCGACGGGACGACGCGCAGCCGCGGGCTTTCCGTCGGTCCGAGGCCGGGAGCGGTAGCAGAGCCCTGCGGGCGCGACGACGCTTTTCGCCGCCAACCGATAGGGTTCGGTGTGCTGGACGAGAGTCGCCACCGTCCGTTCGGGATGACTGCCTTTTAATCCCGCGCCACCGCGGACCTTCCAGCCGCCCAGAGCCACGAGGAAGCGAATGATGTCCGCACCAAATAAGAACTACGACCCGGTTGAGGTGACGGCCTTGACGGCAGATGAGGTTGACCGCGCGGTCGCCGAGGCGCTCGCCGCCATCGACGGGGCGAAGAACCTCGACCAGCTCAAGGAGGCGCGCATCGCCCACGCGGGCGACAAGGCGCCGCTGTCGCTGGCGCGGGCCGAGATCGGCGCGCTCCCGCCGCAGGCCCGGGCCGACGCCGGCCGCCGGGTCGGCGCCGCCGTGGGGCGGGTCGCAAGCGCGATCAAGGAGCGCCAGGAGCAGCTCGAGCGCGAGCGCGACGAGCAGGTCCTGGTCACCGAGAAGGTCGACGTGACGCTGCCGACCGACCGGACCCCCAGGGGCGCCAGGCACCCGGTCACGATGCTGGCCGACAAGCTCGCCGACGTGTTCGTCGCCATGGGCTACGAGGTCGCCGAGGGGCCCGAGGTCGAGGCCGAGTGGTACAACTTCGACGCGCTCAACATCCCGCCCGACCACCCGGCCCGCGAGATGCAGGACACGCTCTTCGTCGCTCCCCCGGAGGGGGAGGAGCGGTCCGGCATGGTGCTGCGCACCCATACCTCGCCGGTGCAGATCCGCTCGCTGCTCACCCGCCCGCTGCCGCTCTACGTCGTCAGCCCCGGCCGGGTGTACAGGAACGAGGCGCTCGACGCGACCCACCTGCCGGTCTTCTACCAGATCGAGGGACTCGCGGTCGACGAGGGGCTGACCATGGCCGACCTGCGCGGGGCGATCCAGGCGTTCGTCGACGCGCTGTTCGGGGCCGGGCTGAAGACGCGCATGCGGCCGGACTACTTCCCGTTCACCGAGCCGTCCGGCGACGTCTCGATGGAGTGCCACATCTGCCGGGGCGAGTCCGCCAAGCCGTCGGCCGACCCGTGCCGGGTCTGCCGGTCAAGCGGCTGGATCGAGATCGCCGGCTGCGGCATGGTCAACCCGCGAGTGCTCGTCGCCTGCGGCATCGACCCCGACCGGTACAGCGGGTTCGCGTTCGGGCTCGGCATCGAGCGGGCGCTGATGCTGTCGCACGGCATCAACGAGATCAGGGACACCTACGACGGCGACGTGCGGTTCAGCCGGGCATTCGGGACGGAGATCTAACAGCGATGCGAGTACCCATTTCCTGGCTGCGCGAGTACGCGCCGATCCCCGCGCCGGTCGACGCGCAGGAGGTCGGCCGGCGGCTCACCGCGGCCGGCCTTGAGGTCGAGGCGGTCGAGCAGGTCGGCCACGACGTGCACGGCGTCATCGTCGCCCAGGTGCTCACGATCGAGGAGCTGACCGAGTTCAAGAAGCCGATCAGGTACTGCCGGGTCGCCGTCAGCGACGCCGAGCTGACCGCCGACCCGGCCACGGTGACCGGCGTGATCTGCGGCGCCACCAACTTCAAGGTCGGGGACCGGGTCGCGTTCGCCGCGCCGGGGGCGACCTTGCCCGGCGGCTTCGAGATCACCGAGGCGAAGAAGTACGGCCGGATCTCCCAGGGCATGATCTGCGCGGTCGACGAGCTCGGCATCGGCGAGGACCACAGCGGCATCCTGATTCTGCCGCCGGACACCCCGCTCGGCGTCGACTTCGTCGAGTACGCCGGGCTGCGCGATGACGTGCTCGACATCACCGTGACCCCGGACCGCGGCTACGCGGTCTCCATCCGCGGCGTCGCCCGCGAGCTCGCCACGGCCTACCAGGTGCCGTACACGGACCCGGCCAACACCTTCGTCCCCGGCGAGGACGCCTCCGGTCTGCCGGAAGCGGGCGGCGCCGACAGCGCCGGACCCGACCAGGCGCCCTGGCCCGCCGCGATCGACGACCCGACCGCGTGCGACCGCTTCGTGCTGCGCGAGGTCCGCGGCTTCGACCCCGGCGCCCCGACCCCGCTGTGGATGCTGGTCCGCCTCGCCCGCTGCGGCGTGCGCTCGGTCTCCCTCGCCGTCGACATCACCAACTACCTGATGATCGAGCTCGGCCAGCCGCTGCACGCGTTCGACCGGGCCAAGCTGAGCGGGCCGATCGTGGTCCGGCGGGCGCGGCCGGGCGAGAAGCTGACCACGCTCGACCACGTCACCCGGACGCTGTACCCAGACGACATCCTCATCACCGACGACAGCGGGCCGATCTCGCTGGCGGGCACGATGGGCGGGCTGGCGACGGAGATCGACGGCGCCTCGACCGACATCGTCATCGAGGGCGCCCACTTCAGCGACACCGGGACCGCGAAGATGGCCCGCCGTCACCGGCTGCACTCCGAGGCGTCCTACCGGTTCGAGCGCGGCGTCGATCGCGAGCTGCCGCCGCGCGCCACCGCGCGCGCGGCCGCGCTGCTCGCCAGCCTTGGCGGCGCGACGATCGTGCCCGGCCTCACCATGGCGGAGGCGCCGGTCACGCCGGTGACGATCGAGCTGGCGGCGGACTACCCGGACCGGGTGGCCGGCGTGGTCTACGGCCTGGACACCGTCGTGGCCCGGCTGCAGGAGGTCGGCTGTACCGTCCGCTCCACCCCGGCGTCCCACGAGCCGACCATCGCTCCGTGGCGCGCGCAAACGCCCGACGGCACCGACGACCACGCCAAGCACGACCGTCAGCACACGGTCCTGCTGGTGACCCCGCCGTCCTGGCGGCCCGACCTCACCGACCCGGCCGACCTGGCCGAGGAGGTCATCCGGCTGGAGGGCTACGGCAACGTCCCCGTCCGCCAGCCCCGGGCCGCGGCGGGCCAGGGGCTCACCCGCCGTCAGCAGGCGCTGCGCGCCATCTCCCGCACCCTCGCCGACGACGGGTTCGTCGAGGTCCACTCCGAGCCGTTCGGCTCGGCGAGCGACGCCGACCGGCTGATGCTCCCGCCCGACGACCCGCGTCGCGCCGCCGTCGCTGTCGCCAACCCGCTCAGCGATGACCAGCCGCTGCTGCGCACGACCCTGCTGCCCGGGCTCTTCCGGGTCCTCGGGCAGAACGTCGGGCGCGGCTTCGGCGACATCGCGCTGTTCGAGACCGGCCTGGTCTTCCTCCGTCGGCCGGGCGCGCCCGAGGTCGCGCCGATTCTCGCCACCGACCGGGGGCCGACCCCGGCGGAGCTGGCGACGATCGACGCGGCGCTGCCCGAGCAGCCACCACGGGTCGCCGGGGTGCTCGCGGGGTACCGCGAGCTGCCCGGCCCGTGGGGTCCCGGACGGGCCGCGACCTGGGCGGACGCGATTGAGGCGGCCCGCTCGCTGGCCGCCGTGGAGCACCTGGCGCTGGACGTGCGGGCGGCGGCCGAGCCGCCGTTCCACCCGGGGCGATGCGCGGCGCTCTACGTGCCCGCGGGCAGGCTCCTCCCCGACGGGAGCCCGGCCGAGTGGCTGGCGGGCCACGCGGGCGAGCTGCACCCGAGGGTGGTCGCCGCGTTCGGCCTGCCCGAGCGGACCTGCGCCTTCGAGCTCGACCTGGACGTGCTCGGGGCCGCCGCCGAGGCGGCAGGCCCGGTCACCGGTCCGGCGTTGTCGGCCTACCCGCTCGCCACCCAGGACATCGCGCTGGTGGTGGCGCAGGACGTGCCGGCCGCCGACGTGGCGGCGGCGCTCACGGCCGGCGCGGGCGAGCTGCTTGAGGACGTCCGGCTGTTCGACGTCTACACCGGCGCCCAGCTCGGCCCGGGCAACAAGTCGCTGGCGTACAAGCTGCGCCTGCGCGCGCCCGACCGCACCCTCACCGCCGCCGAGGCGACGGCCGCCCGCGATGCCGCCGTGGCCGAGGCCGCCCGGCGTACCGGCGCGGTGCTGCGGGGCTAGCGGCGGCGACTCCCACCGGTGGGTGCACCCGGCGGCGCTCAGGCGCCGCCGGGTGCACCCATTTTGGCGTTGATCGCAGACGGTCGCATGTAGGTATTCATACCGATATGTCATGTTTTCTCGCCCTTCGCTGGGACATAGCGTCAATCTCCTGTGGCTGGTGAGCGCTCGAGAGAGGATTACATTTTGGTAACGGCCGGTGGCGACGGAGTCGCTCGCGGCGCGGCTGCAAACGCTTGCAGGACAGGCTTTTCCCGTTGCCGGCAGGCCTTCCCGACAAGTCCGCTGATGGCCCTTCCTGTCAGTCGGTAGCCATGTTTTGACAGTGCGCACGTGAAAACTGTGACAATGTGGTGTTAGCGCCGTACGTTGCGCTATCCGGCGTGGTCAGCGTGGACAGCGACGGAAATCATTGCGTAGGTCAAGGAGGCCAGATGGTTCGCGCGCCCAGCACCGTGTTCCACCACGGATGGCCGCGGGTCCGAGACTGGCCGCTCTGGTCGCAGTCCAAACCCCTGATCGCGCTGTTCTTGGCCGTGGCCTGCGGCTATCTGGGCTGGATGGCCCTCTACGCGGCCCACTTCCACCTTCATCTCGACAACATCGCCCTGTTCGCGGCGCTGCTGGCCTGCGTTGCCTTCTCGGTCGAGATGTCCCGCCGCGCCAGCGAGCCGGACGGCGTGGTAAAGGACGTGTACGCCGTCTGGGAACTCCCGATGGTGTTCCTGCTGCCAGGGCTATACGCGCTGATCGTCCCGGCCATCAGGCTGACCCTGACCCAATGGCGGGTCAGGAAGGTGCCGGTCTACCGCCGGGTCTACACCGCGGCGACGATCGGCATCGGCTACGGCAGCGCGCGCCTCATCTACAAGTCGGTGCTGCCCGCCGGCTGCCAGCCCCGGGCCTACCTGTGGAGCGACACCACGATGTGGCTGGTGGCGGCGGGCGCGGGCGCCCTCGCCCAGTGGGCGATCAACCAGGCGCTCATCGGGTCCGCGTTCAAGCTGGCCAACCCGCACGCGCGGATCCGCGACGAGCTGTTCGGGCGGGAGTCGCTGCACAACGACGCCACCGAGCTCTGCGCGGCCCTGCTGGTCGCCGTCGGCATGACGATCAGCTCGCTGACCCTGATCGTCGCGCTGCCGCTGACCACGCTGCTGCAGCGCTCCTTCCGGCACGCGCGGCTGCTCAGCGAGGCCCGCGAGGACTCCAAGACCGGCCTACTCAACGCCGCGACGTGGGAGCGCGAGGCGGCAGCGGAGGTCGCCCGGGCGGTTCGGACCTCCTCGCCGCTGGCGGTGGCGCTGCTCGACCTCGACCGGTTCAAGCAGATCAACGACACCCACGGGCACCTGGTGGGCGACGAGGTGCTGCGCCACGTGGCGGACACGATGTCCTCGCTGCTGCGCGACTACGACCTTGCGGGCCGGTTCGGCGGCGAGGAGTACGTCATGCTCCTCCCGCAGACCCGGGCACCGGACGCCTTCAAGATCGCTGACCGGGTGCGCTCGCACATCGCCGGGCTGCCGGTCACCACCAGCGGGGGCGAGCGGGTCGCGGTGACGGTCTCCATCGGCGTCGCCGCGCTGGACGCCGGGTCGAGCAGGGAACTGACGGAGCTGCTGGCGGCGGCCGACGCCGCGCTCTACCGGGCCAAGGCTTCCGGCCGCAACCAGGTGCAGATGATCAGCACGAGCCGGGGGCTGAGCGCGGTCCGCTCGCCGGTCGACGACGAGCCGGTCGCGGTGGCGGGCGGCGCCTTCCGCGGCCCGGGTGCGCTCTCGCCCGAGGCCGAGGGCGATGCCGGCCAGCTCGGCCTTGACGACGAGTTCGAGAACGACGAGTTCGACGAGGAATTCGACGACGACGAGTTTCAGCTGCCGGAGGAGGGCACCGCGAGTACCGCCACCACCTCGGCGTTCGCCTTGTGACACTCCGAGGTGTCACCAGTCTGCAGCGCCTGCGTGGTCGAGTACCCCTGGCAGGTCCAGCCGTCCACCGTCACCGGCGCGCCGCCGCCGTTGCCGCGGACGTCGCCGTCCTTGATCATGGCCGCGTACCCCTGCTCCACCCGGAGCGCGGCCGCGCAGGCCACTGTCCCCTTGGCAACATGGATGACCACCGGCACGTTGACCGCCGTCCTCATGTTCCCGCAGGACGGCCCTGAGGCCGCGCCGGAGCCGCCCGACCCGCCGGATGCGCACCCGGCCAGCACCACCGCGATCGCCAAGGTCACCGCGCCGCCGACCGCCGCCGACCGCCACCGCGCCCGCCTAGCCGCCCGCTTCGCCGTCCGGCCGTTCGCCGTCAACTCCCGCACCTCGTCCCGTCAGCCCAGCGCTCGACCCCGCCCGGCCCAACCCTAATCCGGCCGCCCCGCCAGCGCCCCCCTCGATGCCCGATCGCTACCTGTCGCCGGCCCCACCGACGCGGCCCGCGACCTGTCGCCGGCCCCACCGACGCGGCCCGCGACCTGTCGCCGGCCCCACCGACATGGCCCGCGACCTGTCGCCGACGCCACCGACACCAATAAACGCGGTCGATGGCGTAGCCGACAGGACCGGCTTCGGGTCGATGGCGTAGCCGACAGCCTCCGCCCGGGCCGGCTGAGCGGCGACAAGCGGCGAAACGCTCAGATCCAGCCGCGTGCGGGGCCGAACAGGCCCTGGTACCACATGTGTGACAGCCACTCCTGATACGGGATGGGCTGGCCGGTCAGGATCGGGTAGAAGTACCAGAACACCACGAGCACGGCCAGGACGTACACGCCGGCCAGCCCCGCCCCGATCGCTCTGCGTTGCCTGGTCGCGGTCACCGGGCCGATCATCAGCCCGAGGCACAGCACGATGCCGATGATGATGAACGGCTCGAATTCGAGCGAGTAGTAGTCGAACTTGGTCCGCGAGACGAACGGCAGCCAGCTCGCCCAGCCCGCCAAGACGCCCAGCAGGGCCGCCCCCGCCCGCCAGTCGCGGCGGGCCGCCCACCAGACCAGGCAGACCGCCAGCACCGGGAGGGACACCCACCAGATGGCGGGGTTCCCGATCGCCAGCACTTCCCGCACGTACGGTCCGGTGACGTTGTTCTTCGTCTCCAGGTGGAGGCCGGCCGGGTCGGTGTAGGTCTGCCAGAAGAAGGCCACTGGCCGGGAGATGACGAACCAGTCCCAGGGCTGGGACTCGTACGGGTGGGGGGTGCTCAGCCCGACCCCGAACTGCGCCATCTCCTTGTGGTACTCGTAGAGCGAGTACAGCTGGGAGATGACCGGGATGTTAGACCCGTTCTGCTGGGCGTAGTCCCGGTCGTACCCGGTGTTCGTGATGAACCAGTTCAGCCAGGTGAGCACGTAGGTGACGAGCGGGATCAGGCCGAGCGTGACCAGCAGCCATTTGCCGTCCCTGACCAGCGCGCCGCGCCAGGGGCGGCGCAGGCCGGCGGTGCGGCGCGCGCCCAGGTCCCAGGCGACGCACAGCGCCGCGAAGGCGAAGAGGTACCAGACCGCGTACTGCTTGGAGGCGCAGGCGAGGCCGAGCATGATGCCCGCGAGCACCCGCCACTTTCTGATCCCGAGCCCCGGGCCCGCCTCGTCGCCCGGGCGCAGCACCACCGCCTCGGCCAGTCGCGCCCGCGAGACGTCGCGGTCGACAACTAGCGCGCCGAACGAGGCCAGCACGAAGAACATCAGGAAGATATCGAGGATGCCGGTCCGGCTGAGCACGAACTCGAGGCCGTCGAGCGACAGCAGCAGCCCGGCGGTGCAGCCCAGGAGGGTGGACCGGGTCAGGCGCCGCGCGACCCGGCACATCAGCAGGATGGCCAGCGTACCGAACACCGCCGAGGCGAATCGCCAGCCCAGCGTGGTGAGGCCGTACATCCACTCGCCGACGGCGATGAGCAGCTTGCCGACCTCGGGCTGGACCACGTACTCGCCGCAGCCGGTGCCCGAGCACGCCTTGAACAGCTGCTCGCTGAAGTGTCCGGCGATGATCTGGTTGTTGACGTAGGTGTCGGAAACGGTGGGCTTGCCGATCCAGTTCCACTCGACCCCGTGCTTCAGGATCGACCACGCGTCCTTGGCGTAGTACGTCTCGTCGAAGATGACCGCGTTGGGAACCGACAGCCGGTAGAACCGGAGCCAGCCGCAGAACAGCGTCACCAGCAGCGGGCCGATCCAGCCCAGGAGTCGGTCGTCCGGCATCGGGGTGATCAGCCGGGCCCGCAGGGCGGCGATACGGTCGGCGGTGCCTGAGCCGGCCGTATCTCCGAAGACGTCCACGTCGTCCAAGCCGCTGTCCTGTGGGCCCGCCGCCGACTGGCCGTCTGCCGTAGCGCTCATCGCACGCCATGCTACGTGGCGGACGACGATGAGACCCGAAACGGCGCAGAACGTTATAACGGCCGCGCCCTTCGCGGCCTGCCTCAGCCCGCCGCCTGCGCCTGGGCGCCGAGGGCGGCGAAGAGCTCGCCAGCCGCCCCCGGGCTAGGGCCGCGGCGAGGTGGTCGAAGTAATCGCGAGAGCTGACGATCTGGCCGCCGCCTAACCCTGACGCCCGACCCGCCCGCCGCCAGCACGCCATCTTGCATATTCATGCAATGGAGTGCATACTTCTTCAGGAAGCAAGGAGGCAATATGGGCATACGGGTCGCTGTCGCCGGGGCCAGCGGCTACGCGGGCGGCGAACTGCTCCGCCTGCTGGCCGGCCACCCCGACCTGGAGATCGCGGCCGTCTCGGCGGGCAGCAGCGCGGGCAAGCCGATCACCTCGTTTCACCCTAACCTCATCGGTCACCAACGGTACGACGGCAAGAACTTCGACGCGACCGACGCCGGCGCGCTCAAGGACGCCGAGCTCATCTTCATGGCCCTCCCGCACGGCGAGTCGGCCAAGCTCGCGAATGAAATCCCCAACGCGAAGATCGTCGACCTATCGGCCGACTTCCGGCTCGGCGACGAGGAAGCCTGGCACCAGTTCTACGGCCAGGACGTCGCCTACGCCGGCCGCTGGGCCTACGGCCTGCCCGAGCTCCCCGGGGCGAAGGAGCAGATCAGGGCCGCCCGCACCGTCGCCGCCCCCGGCTGCTACGCCACCACGTCCATCCTCGCGCTGGCGCCGCTGCTGCACGCGGGGCTGGTCGAGCCCGACGACATCGTGATCGTGGCCGCCTCCGGCACCACCGGGGCTGGCCGCTCGCCCCGGGCCGACCTCCTCGCCAGCGAGGTGATGGGCTCCATGTCCGCGTACAAGGTCGGCGGCGCCCACCGTCACACGCCGGAGATCGAGCAGGCGCTGAGCGAAGTTCAAAACCATGAAAACCTTTCGTCCGAACGGACCGTTGCTCCGCCCCGTCCGGTCACCCTCTCCTTCACCCCCACGCTGGCCCCGATGCCGCGCGGCATCCTCGCCACCGCCACCGCGAAGCTGGCGCCGGGGGTGGCCGACGGCGCGGACGTGACCGCCCGGCTGCGCGCGGCGTTCGCCGACGCCTACGCGGGCGGCCCGTTCGTCCACCTGCTGCCGGAGGGCCAGTGGCCGGTGACCGGCGCGGTGGCAGGCTCCAACGGCGCGCACCTGCAGGTCGCGCCCGACCTGCACGCGGGCCGGGCGGTCGTGATCGCCACCACCGACAACCTCGGCAAGGGCGCGGCAGGCCAGGCCGTGCAGATCGCCAACCTGATGCTCGGCCTCCCGGAGACGGCCGGCCTGACAACCCATGGAGTAGCGCCGTGAGCCCGACCGCGCCGTCCGTTGCCCACCCCGCCTTCCTGCTGCTCGGCCTCGAAGAGACGGCAGGCCCGACCACCGATGGAGTAGCGCCTTGAGTGTGACGGCACCGCTGGGCTTCCGCGCCGCAGGCGTGGCAGCCGGCCTGAAGAGCTCCGGCGAGCGCGACGTCGCCGTCGTGATCAACGACGGGCCGTCGCGCGCCGCCGCCGCCGTCTTCACCAGCAACCGGGTGCAGGCCGCCCCGGTCACCTGGTCCCGCCAGGTGGTCAGCGGCGGCCGGGTCCGCGCGGTGGTGCTCAACTCCGGCGGCGCCAACGCCTGCACCGGGCCGCTCGGCTTCCAGGACACGCACGCGACCGCCGAGCGCCTGGCGCTCGCGCTGGACGACTCGGCGGGTGAGATCGCGGTCTGCTCGACCGGTCTGATCGGCGAGCGGCTGCCGTTGGACAAGCTACTGCCTGGGGTGGACGCGGCCGTGGCCGAGGCCGACCGGTCGGGCGGCGTGCACGCCGCCGACGCCATCCGCACCACCGACACGATCATTAAGATCGCCTTCCGCCGCTCTGCCCCCTCGGGGGGGCGGCCCCCCCAGACCCCCCCGGATGAAGGCGTGTGGGCCATCGGCGGCATGGCCAAGGGCGCGGGCATGCTCGCCCCCTCCCTCGCCACCATGCTCGTCGTCCTCACCACCGACGCCGACCTCACCGCGGCCGAGCTCGACTCCGCCCTCCGCTCGGCCACCGCGGTCACCTTCGACCGGCTCGACTCCGACGGCTGCATGTCCACCAACGACACCGTGCTGCTGATGGCCAGCGGCGCGGCCGGCGTCAAGCCCGACCACAAGGACTTCACCCGCGCGCTGACCGAGGTCTGCGCCGACCTGGCCCGCCAGCTCCAGCGCAACGCCGAGGGCGCGTCCAAGTACGTCACGATCGAAGTGGTCGGCGCGGCCAGCGAGTCCGACGCGCTGACGGTGGGCCGCGCGGTGGCGCGGAACAACCTGCTCAAGTGCGCCCTGGCCGGGGCCGACCCGAACTGGGGCCGGGTGCTGTCGGCGGTCGGCACCACCGACGCCGCCTTCGAACCGGACCGGCTCAACGTCGCGATGAACGGCATCTGGGTGTGCCGGGCGGGCGCGCCGGGCGACGACCGGTCCAAGGTCGACCTGCGCGGCAAGGACGTCACCATCACCGTCGACCTGTCGGCCGGGCCGCACTCCGCGGTGATCCTCACCACCGACCTGACCGAGGCCTACGTGCACGAGAATTCCGCGTACTCCACATGACGATCGTGATTTCCGGCGGCAAGGACGCCGCCCGCCGAGCGTCCGCCACCGCCAAGGCGACCACGCTGATCGAGGCGCTGCCGTGGCTGGACCGGTTCCACGGCGAGACCGTGGTGATCAAGTACGGCGGGCACGCGATGACGGCGCCAGAACTGCGGGCCGGGTTCGCCCAGGACCTGGTGTTCCTGCGGCACGCCGGGCTCCGCCCGGTCGTCGTGCACGGCGGCGGCCCGCAGGTCACCGACCATCTCGACCGGCTCGGGATCGAGTCCGTGTTCACCGCGGGCCTGCGGGTCACCACCGAGGAGACCATCGACGTGGTCCGGATGGTGCTCAACGGCAAGGTCAACAAGGACATCGTCGGCCTCGTCAACCGGTACGGCCCGTACGCGGTCGGCCTCTCCGGCGAGGACGCCAACCTGTTCACCGCAGCCCGCAAGCACGCCCTGGTGGACGGCGAGCTGGTCGACATCGGCCTGGTCGGCGAGATCGTCGAGACCGACCCGTCGATGGTGGAGGCGCTGCTCGACGACGGCCGCATCCCGGTCGTCTCCAGCGTCGCCCGCGGCGACGGCGACGGCGCGGTCTACAACGTCAACGCCGACACCGCCGCCGCCGCCCTGGCGGTCGCGCTCGGCGCGGCCAAGCTGGTCGTGCTCACCGACGTCGAGGGCCTCTACCGGGACTGGCCCGCCTCCGACGAGGTGATCAGCCAGCTCGACGCCGACGACCTGGCGAAGCTGCTGCCCTCGTTGTCGGCCGGGATGATCCCGAAGATGGAGGCCTGCCTGACCGCCGTCGAGGGCGGCGTGCCGAGGGCCCACGTCCTCGACGGCCGCCTCAGCCACGCCATCCTGCTGGAGATCTTCACCGACTCCGGCATCGGCACCATGGTCATCCCGGGAACATCGGAAGGAGACGCGCGATGAGTGAGAGCGAAGCCCTCAGGCAGCGGTTCGAGGCCGCGATGATGGTGAACTACGGCACGCCGCCGCTCGCCCTGGCCCGCGGCGAGGGCAGCCGCGTCTGGGACGCCGACGGCAACCGCTATCTCGACCTGATCGCGGGCATCGCCGTCTCCGCCCTCGGCCACGCCCACCCGGCCATCGTCAGCGCGGTGACCAGCCAGGTCGGCCAGATCGCGCACACCAGCAACCTCTTCCTGCACGAGCCGGAAGTCAAGCTGGCGGAGAAGCTGCTCGCGCTGCTGCACGCCGACGCGCACGGCGGGGCACGGGTCTTCTTCTGCAATTCCGGCACCGAGGCGAACGAGGCGGCGCTCAAGCTGGTCCGCCGCCAGCAGGGCGCCGGCCGGCCGGTGATCGTGGCCGCCGACCACAGCTTCCACGGCCGCACCATGGGCGCGCTCGCGATCACCGGCAAGGAGTCGATCCGTGCCCCGTTCGCCCCGTTCGGCTTCGACGTCCGCTGGGTGGAGTATGGCGACGCGGACGCCCTCGGCCAGGCGGTCGACGAGCGGACCGCCGCCGTCGTCCTCGAGCCGACCCAGGGGGAGGGCGGCGTCATCCCGGCCCCGGCCGGCTACCTGGCCGCCGCCCGCGCGGCCTGCGACGGCGCCGGGGCGCTGCTTGTCCTGGACGAGATTCAGTCGGGAATCGGCCGCACCGGCGCGTGGTTCGCCCACCAGGCCGAGGGCGTCACCCCCGACGTGCTGACCCTGGCCAAGGGTCTTGGCGGCGGCCTGCCGATCGGCGCCTGCGTCGGCTTCGGCCGCAGCGCCACCGCGCTCCAAGCGGGCGACCACGGCTCGACCTTCGGCGGCAACCCGATCGCCTGCGCCGCCGCCCTCGCCGTCCTCGACACGATCGAGAGCGCCGACCTGCTCAAGAACGTCAAGCACGTGGGCGAGATACTCGCCCACGGCATCGAGTCCATCGACCACCCGGTGCTGAAGGGCGTCCGCGGCAGCGGCCTGTGGCTGGCCGCCGTGCTCAACGGGAACCAGGCGGCCGACGTCACCACCGCCGCCCGGCAGGCGGGCTTCCTCGTCAACGCCGTCCAGCCCGACGCGGTGCGGCTGGCACCGCCGCTGATCCTCACCGAGGCCGAGGCGGAGGAGTTCACCGCCGCGCTGCCCGCCATCCTGACCCAGGCACAAGAGAGCTAACCCAATGCCAAGGCACTTCCTCCGCGACGACGACCTCACCCCGGCCGAGCAGGCCCAGGTACTCGAGCTGGCGGCGGCGATGAAGCAGGAACGGCTGGCCCGCCGCCCCCTGGAGGGCCCGCGGGTGGTCGCCGTCCTGTTCGACAAGCCGTCGCTGCGCACCCGGGTCTCGTTCACGGTCGGAATCGCCGAGCTCGGCGGCTTCCCGATGGTCATCGACACCCAGGCCACGCACATCGGCCGCGGCGAGACGATCGCCGACATCGCCCGGGTCCTCACCAGACAGACCGCCGCGATCGTCTGGCGCACCTTCGGCCAGGAACGGATCGAGGAGCTGGCGGCGGCATCCACCGTCCCGGTGATCAACGCGCTGACCGACCAGTTCCACCCCTGCCAGATCCTGGCCGACCTGCAGGCGGTCGCCGAGCGCCTGGGCAGCCTCAGCGGCCGCACCCTGACCTACCTGGGCGACGGCGCGAACAACATGGCGCATTCCTATCTGCTCGGCGGCGTCACGGCCGGGCTGCACGTCAGGGTCGCGGCCCCGGCCGGCTACCAGCCGGACCCGGCCATCGTCGCCCGGGCGCAGAAGATCGCCGCGACCACCGGGGGCTCCGCGACCGTCTTCGAGGACCCGGCCGCCGCCGGCAAGGGCGCCGACGTCCTGGCGACCGACGTCTGGGTCTCGATGGGCCAGGCGGACGGTCCTGAGCGAACCTCGGCCCTCGCCCCCTACCAGGTCAACGACGACCTGCTCGCCGCGGCCGGGGCAGACGCGATCGTGCTGCACTGCCTGCCCGCGCACCGGGGCGAGGAGATCACCGCCGAGGTGATCGACGGCCCCGCCAGCGTGGCCTGGGACCAGGCCGAGAACCGCCTGCACGCCCAGAAGGCCCTCCTCGCCTGGCTCCTGGAGCAGCGATGACGGCCCCGGGCCGTCCCGCCGCCCCGGCGACCAAGACCGCCAGGCAGGCGCGGATCGTCGCGATCCTCTCCCGCGAGCAGGTGCACTCCCAGGAGCAGCTCGCCGGACTGCTCGCCCAGTACGCCGGCCTGCACGTGGCCCAGGCCACGCTCTCCCGCGACCTGGACGAACTCGGGGTGGTGCGGCTCCGCGCGGCCGACGGCACCCTGGTCTACGCGCTCCCCGGCGATCCCGGTGGTCCAGGCTCGCGCCCGGGTACCGGTCTAGAGCCGAATTATCCCGAACGGACCGTGACCGCTCGTCCTCCGTCCGTTCCCGACGCCACCCCAGGCGACCCGGCCCCGAGCGCGCCCGCCACCGCGATTCCCCCCGGCTCCGCCGTCGACCACGGCAGCTCAGCGGGCTCCGGCGTCGATAGCGGCACCTCACCTCACCCTCACGGCGGAGGCGGCACCCCCGCTGCCACCGCCCCGCTGGCGGAGAAGGCACCTGGCTCGGCTCGCGCCGACGCCGCAACCGTCGACGCCGTGACCTCGGCTGACCGCGCCGACCAGCCACCGCGACCGGGCGGCGGCCCCGTCGGTGCCGTCTCCGCCCGGTTCACGCGCTACCTCAAGGAACTGCTGACCTCGGCCGAGGGGAGCGCCAACATCGTCGTGCTGCGCACCCCGGCGGGCGCGGCCCAGTTCCTCGCCTCCACCATCGACCACGCCGCCTGGCCCGCCATCCTCGGCACCGTCGCCGGCGACGACACCGTGCTGGTCATCGCCCGCGACCCGACCGGCGGCGAGGCCCTGGCGGCGGAGTTCCGCCAGCTCGCCGAGGGCCGCCGATGAGGCTGCCAACCGGGAGACATCGTCGATTCCGCTAGCAGCAGTCAGCGACCACTGGAACTAGCAGCAGTCAGCGACCACCGGGATCTGTCACCTACGCCAGCGGCTCACCCAGGTTCTGTCGCCGCCGCCAGCGGCTCGCCCGGGCTTTGCCGCCGCCAACGACCCACCCGTGATCTGTCACCTACGCCAGCGACACCGATAGGCGCGGTCGATGGCGTAGCTGACCGGGCCTGGAACCTGTCGCTGGCGTAGCCGACAGGATAAACGATCCGGATAACAGCAAGAAGCGCTTGCGCTTTCCCTCGGGAGGCGCTCAAGTGCGGCCGTTGAGGCGGAGCAACGGTCCGTTCGATACCCCTGAAGACGGCACCACCGGCGACCCGCACCTCGAATAGGGTGGAGTACCGGGGCCGATACATGTTGGAAGCGAGATAGGTGGGACAAATGGGATCCGGCGAGCAGGCACCGGGCGGCACGCCGACCCGGTTGTGGGGCGGGCGGTTCGAGGGCGGCCCCGCGGACGCCCTGGCGCGGCTGTCGCTGAGCGTCCAGTTTGACTGGCGGCTCGCCCGCTACGACCTGCTGGCATCCCGGGCGCACGCGCGGATGCTGCACCGGGCCGGGCTGCTGACCGACGCTGAGGCCGATTCGATGCTTGGCGCGCTCGACGACCTGGACCAGGCGGTCGAAGACGGCTCCTTCCGGCCGACGATCGCCGACGAGGATGTGCACACCGCGCTTGAGCGCGGGCTGCTCGAGCGGCTCGGCTCGCTCGGCGGCAGGCTGCGGGCTGGCCGCAGCCGCAATGATCAGGTGGCCACCGACCTGCGGCTGTACCTGCGCGATCACGCGCGGCTGGTCGTCAGCAGGCTGGCCGAGCTGCAGACCGCGCTCATCAACCAGGCCGACGTCTGCGGCGACACCCCGGCTCCGGGCATGACACACCTGCAGCACGCGCAGCCGGTGCTCTTCGCCCACCAGTTGCTGGCGCACGTGCAGGCCTTCGCGCGGGATGTGGACCGGATGCGCGACTGGGACAAGCGCGCCGCGTTCAGCCCGCTC